>NZ_CP128996.1:4800000-7174656 GCF_030644265.1 Pseudomonas sp. OVF7
GCGGATACCATTTACCACCGCCCCGCAGCAGCACGATCCGGAACCCAGCGGTACACCGCCGCCCCGCTCCCAGATGCGCAGGCGGATATGGCGGCGATCCAGTACCTGGACAAAATGAACATTGGTCCGGGCCGGGAATATCGGGTGAACTTCCAGGGCGGGGCCCAGCGCTTCGACGTCGACGGCAGCGATATCCTCGACAAAGAACGTGCAGTGTGGATTCCCCATGCTGCACGCGGCCGGGCTGCCTTTGATCGGCAAGGTTCGGGTATCCAGCGGCTCGGCGAGCGGCACTGCGGCCCAGTCCAGCAATGGCGCGCCCATATTGACCGACACCCGCTGCCCCGCCACCCGCACGCACGTCAGCAACCCGCGCTCAGTGCGCAATACGATCGAATCGGTGCCGGTTTCCTGCATCAAGCGGTCGGCCACCCCCCGAGTGGCACTGCCACAGGCCTCAAGGGGCGTGCCATTGGGGTTCCAGAACTTGATACGCGCAGCGGCATCGGCGCAGTCGAGCACCACGGCCAGTTGGTTGAAACCGATACCGGTGTGGCGATTGCCCAGGCAGCGGGCAACCTGCGCGGTGATCGGGTCTTCCTGGCCACGGCGGTCGATGATGATGAAATCATCGCCATGAGCATGCATTTTCACGAACGGCAAGGTCATGCTGGGCTCCTAGGGTCGACCGGTGGGTGAACAGGAGGATACCCTGAACCGGCCCTCCGGACTTATCGAGATAGAACCAT
Source organism: Pseudomonas sp. OVF7 (assembly GCF_030644265.1). Taxonomy (NCBI): domain Bacteria; kingdom Pseudomonadati; phylum Pseudomonadota; class Gammaproteobacteria; order Pseudomonadales; family Pseudomonadaceae; genus Pseudomonas; species Pseudomonas sp. OVF7. Next base: position 4,800,750 of record NZ_CP128996.1, read on the forward strand.
GCTTATCGTCTTCAGCGGCCTTCCCGGAACCGGAAAGACCACCATCGCCCGTGAAATCGCGCGCCAGACTCGCGCGGTTTACCTGCGCATCGACGTGATCGAGCAGGCGATTCGCAATGCCGGCGTGCTGGCGGCAGATGTGGGCACGAGCGGCTATGGGGTGGCCAATGCGCAGGCGCTGAGTCATCTGCAACTGGGTCATACGGTGATAGCCGATTGCGTGAATCCGGTCCGGGAAAGCCGATCTGCATGGGCGAACGTGGCCACGCAGGCTAGCGTGGACGTGCTCGACATCCAGGTGATCTGCTCTGACCCACAGGTCCATCAACGCCGCGTGGAAACCCGCGCAGGCGACATCGCCGGCCTGGTTCCGCCCACCTGGCAGTCGGTCCTGGACCATGAGTATGAGGCTTGGGATGAAGCGCCATGGACCCTCGACACGGCGCTGCTGACGGTGAACCAGGCCGTCACCCTGGTGATTGCGCGCCTCGCGTCTACAGGGCTTGGGAACCCATAGCCTTCATCAACACCAGATCGCGCCCGTAGATATCCGGCGCATACACCAGCCCGCCCTGGCGATCCACTTCCACCGTCCAGTAGCCCAGTAACACCGGCACCGGCGTGGCCAGTCGGAATTCATGGGTCACACCCGTGGCCAGCAATTCATCGGTGCGGGCACGTTCCGCCGGCGTCACCAGCAGGTCGCGCAGCAGCAGCGGTTGCTCGACCCGCACGCAACCGGAGCTGAACGCGCGCGGGCCTTTGGTGAACAGTGGCTGGCTGGGGGTGTCGTGCAGGTACACCGAATACGGGTTGGGGAAGCGCATCACGATCTTACCCAACGGGTTGCGCGGGCCGGCTTCCTGGCGCAGCAGGATGTTGCCGGGGCGTGCCCAGTCGATCTGTTCGGGGGCCAGCGGGTGGCCTTCGGCGTCGAGCACTTGCAGGTTCTGCTGGCGCAGGTACTCGGGGTTGAGCCGAATCGCCGGGAGTTTGTCCTCACGCATGATGGTCGGCGGGATGGTCCAAGTGGGGTTGAGGGTCAGCCGGGTGATGCGCGATTTGAGCAGCGGTGTCTGGCGCTCGGCACGCCCGACTTGCAGGCGGGTTTGCCACACGGGAATGCCGCTCTGGTAAACGCTCAGTTGTGCGGCGGCCACGTTGACCAGCACGCCCTCGGGTTCCAGGTCCTGGCTCAGCCAGCGAAAGCGCTCCAGGTTGATGCGCAATTGTTCGCGGCGAATCGCTGGGCTGATATTGAGTTCGGCCACGGTGCCCGCGCCAATCACGCCATCGGATTGCAAGGAGTGGCTGAGCTGGAAGGCTTTGACGGCCGTGACCAGCTCATCCCGGTATTGCCTGCCGTTGCCGGCGGGAGCCTGGGCCAGGTAGCCGCCGCTGTATAAGCGCCGCGCCAATTCTGGAACCCGTGGGTCTTCCATGCCGGGGCGCAGCAACGGGCCGCTGGCGACCGCTTCCCAGTGCGGCAACGGTTGTTGGCGCGCCATGGAGTAAACATTGCGCAGGCTGCGATACAAGTCGGCGCTGGGACGGGCCTGGTCAAACGCCTGGGCCATATCGTGCAGGCCGGTGGCGGCAAACCCCAGCACTTCGGTGTTGGGGTCACGGGCGGGAGGCTGGGCATGCCACAGCGGTTCGAAGCGCGATTGTTGCAGGCGCCCGTAGTGCAGGTCTTGCAAGGCTTGCAGGTACTGGCGGCTGGTGTCGATATCGTTGCACAGCACGTTCGCCGTGGCATTCGCCGGGGGCAGGCTATAGTGGATGGGGTCCAGGCCGTCATCGGCCAGCATCAGCAACTGAGATTGCAGGGCCTGGCGGCGTTCGTCGGCGGACCACAGCGGTACATCACCCTGCTGCTGGTAGAACGCCTGCAGGCGCGATTGCAAGGCGGCGTCGATCCGGGGGGCAAGTTCGGGGCAGACCCCAGGCAACTGCGCAAGGGCCTGCTGTATGGGGGCCGAGTTGACCGGACTGGGCGCCGTCACTGGCAATGAATCCACCATCAGCGCGTCGGCTGTCGCGACCAATGGTGCAACGAGCAAGCAAATGCTCACGTAATATGCGTGTTTTTTGAACAATGGCTTTGCTCCAATCCACAGCGGGGGGATGTACTGTAGATGCTGACTTTTATGTGCCGTCTCGGCCTTATCACTGTGAGCCTGGCAATGTTGAGCAGTGTTGCGCTCGCCGCCAATGGCAACCCTCCTTCCTTGTATAACAGCCTGGCGCGCTCGGCTCCAGAACTCAATCCCACAGTACTGAAAAGCGCCCTGAGCGCCGTGCAGTGCGCGATCAATAATGGCGAGGAACGTTCCGAGCGCCTGGCTGTGATTGACTATTCCCAACCTTCGACCGCCCGTCGGCTGTGGATCTTCGACTTGCGCAAGAAAACCCTGGTGCTGCGCGACCTGGTGGCCCATGGCGCGAAGTCCGGGGAAAACTTCGCCACCCAATTTTCCAATCGCGAGGGCAGCCACCAGTCCAGCCTGGGGCTGTTCCGCACCCAGGAAAGTTACCTGGGCACCCATGGCTACTCGCTGCGCATGGATGGCCTGGAGCCGGGCTTCAATGACCAGGCCCGCGACCGCGCGCTGGTGATTCATGCCGCCGACTACGTAAGCCCGCTGTGGAGCAAGCGCGAAGGCCGTATCGGCCGCAGCCAGGGGTGCCCGGCAGTGCGCCCGCAGGTAGCACGCCAGGTCGTGGATAAACTCAAGGACGGGCAGTTCATGTTCTCGTGGTACCCCGACCAGCGCTGGTTGAAGTCCTCGACGTACCTCAACTGTAAACCCCAACAGGTGGCAAGTAGCCGTACAATCCGTGGCGGCTAACCTGTCCCACCGATAAAAGAGAGCGTCGCATGCTGCTACATAAGTCCACCTGGATCGAGATCGAGCAGTTCCTGGAGCGCAGTCGCACGGTAGTGATCCCCATCGGCTCCAACGAGCAGCACGGCCCCACGGGCCTGCTCGGCACCGACTGGATGTGCCCGGAGATCATCGCCCATCAAGCGCAAGAGAACGCCGACATCCTGATCGGCCCGACCTTCAATATCGGCATGGCCCAGCACCACCTGGGCTTCCCCGGCACCATCTCTCTGCGCCCTTCCACCTTTATTGCCGCGATTGGCGACTGGGTGCGCTCGCTGGCCGGGCATGGTTTCGAGAAGATCCTGTTCCTCAACGGCCACGGCGGCAATATCGCCACGATTGAAGCGGCCTTTTCCGAGCTGTACGCCGAAGCCAGCTACGCCCGCCGCCCGGCCGGGTTCGCGCTGAAGCTGGTGAACTGGTGGGACCTGGAAGGCGTCAACGACCTGGCCCATCGGCAGTTCCCGGTAGGTCATGGCAGCCATGCCACGCCGTCGGAAATTGCGGTGACGCAGTGGGCTTATCCGGAGTCGATCAAGACTGCCGCGTATTCGCCGCAGATCGCCAATACCGGGCCGATCCGTGAAGCACTGGACTTCCGCGCCCGCTTCCCCGACGGGCGCATGGGTTCCGACCCGGCCCTGGCGACGGTGGAGAAAGGCGCAGAATTGGTGGCGTTGGCGGCTCAAGGGCTGGTCAAGACGGTCGACAGCTTCAGCCACGAAGCAAAACCCTAGGCGTTACATCAATCAGACTGCGGGAGAGGGCAACCCCCTCCCACGCAAGGTCTTGCGTGATCAGTGATTACTGGCATTCCTTGGCGGCCAGTTCGAGGCGCGAAGGGGTGATAGTCGACGCCAACGGCTTGCGCTCATACAGGAATACCTTGGTGCTGTCCTGGGACTTGTAGGCTTCCAGCACATCATCGGCGGCGATCTTGCTGGTCAGCACCACCTTGGCGTGGCGCGAGTTCTGCGTCACGGTCGAGGTGATGTCGTGCTTTTCAAGCTTGGGCAATACACATTGCACATAGCCTTCGGGGGTTTTGGCGGTTTGCAGGGTCAAGCTCGGCGAATTCGGCGCGGAGACACAACCGGCCAGCAACAAAGAAGCGACAGCCAGAACCGGTACAAAAAAAGAGCGCATACAAAATCCTGAAAAATAGAAAAGGAAAAATTTACATCAACCTGCTTGGACCAGCGCCTTGAGCGATGCATCAAACTGCTTCAAGGCATCTTGTTGCACATCACGCTGCTGCTCGATCTGCGCCGCAATCTCCGGCGCGGCCTTGTCATGCACCCACACCGACGGCACTTGCTTGTGCACCGAACCTTCAGCCTTGGCAATGTATTGCAGGTTCGCATCATAGAACCGCGCAATAAACCGCGCCTCGACCTGGTCGTTTTGCTGGGTCAGCAACTGGTTATGGGTATCGAGCATCACCACGACATCAGGATGAGCCTGCACCAAGGCATCCAGGCTGTCGTAAAACGTCACCGACAGGAAGGTACCTTGCAGCGAGTTCATCAACCAGTCGATCGCCAGTTCAGGGTCGGAGCTGTTAACGAACGCCTCGCGGATACGTGCATCAAGGCTGCCCTTGGCACCGTTCATGGCCATCGTATGGTAGCGCTCAAGGTAGTTGAGGTTGTCGAGCGTATTTTCGCTGTACAGCACCCCAACCGACTGCGTGCGGCGCAGAGAGTCTACGCTAGCGTCGATAGGTAGCAAATGGCTGCTACGCAGGTCATCGGCAATTGCCGGGGTGGTCATGCCCACAACCCCCAGCATCAGGGTCATCATAGCCAGCTGGATAAACGTCCTCATCGCGCGATTTCCTTGAACGGCGTGTCGATGGGGATGATTTTCCGCTTTTCATGAAAAAACAGAACTTGCGATCTTCGATGGTGACTATCATCTGAACCGATAGTGCTGAACATAAAATTTATAAGGACCATGCCATGAAGCCCCACCAGAAAACCTTCGACCGGATCCGCGATGCCGTATTGCCGGAGTTTCGCGATCGGGTCGCCGATTACCTGGTTGACTATGAACAGGTGCTGCAGGACCCGATGGCCGACCCGGACCACGTCTATGCCAGTGCCCAGCAGCTACGCGGTTACCTGCGCGGCTTGAACACCACGCGGGTCCTGGGCATGGCCGATTGGGAAGAGTTGGACCGCCGCGTGGCGCAGGAATGGCCTAAAGCACGGGTCTTGGCAGATTGACCCAGGCTTGCACCGAGGGGCGCTGCCACTGGCGCCGGGCATAGTCCACCAACTCGGCAGGTACGCTGTCACCGTTGAGGATCAGGCGGTTGAGCATCACTGCAAGGTCTACGTCGGCAATCGACCACTCCCCGAACAAGTACGGCGGGTTCCCCGCCAACAACACCTGCGCCGCGTCGATCAACTTGCGCGCGGCGGCTTCGGCCGGCGCTGACAACGGCGGCATCGCTTGCCCGTAGAACACCACCAGCGTCGAACGCTCCTGGCGAATCGGCAGCAAATCGCTGCGCAACCACGCCTGCACCTGCCGCGCCCTCGCCCGCTGCTTGGGATCAGCCGGGTAGACCGGCGTCTCGGGGTAAGCCTGCTCCAGGTACTCGCTGATCGCGGACGATTCCGACAAGGCAAAGTCGCCCTCCACCAGGGTCGGCACCCGTTGGGTCACAGACAAATGGGCAAAGTCCTCCGCCTGGTTGTGCCCGGCGTCCAGGTCGAGGGTGACCATGTCGAAGGCCAGGCCTTTTTCGCGCAGGGTGACAAACACCGACATCGCATAGGGGCTGGTGAACAGCGAATCAACGTAAAGACGCAACGGACCTTGGCTCATGGGACGATCTCCTTGGATGAGCCCCCACGCTACGAGATGCGCCGCCATAAAGACAATGCAGGGTTTTTATGGGGGCATTCCCGAGAGGAATAACAGCGCGACGGGCCGTCGATCAGCCGGCGAAACCACCGGCCTTGAGGAAGGCGTGCTCCGCGTCGGTGGTCTGCCTGGCCAGCACGTCATTGCGATGGGGAAAGCGCCCGAACCGCTCGATGATGGCGGCGTGCTCCTTGGCCCAGCGATAGGTGTTGGCATCCAGTGCCTGGTTCAGGGCCAGGGAGCGTTGCTGATCCTGCGGGTTTTCCGAGTGTTCAAACGGCAAGTAGCAGAACGCCCGCAACGCGGGTTCGATCAATTGATCCAGCCCCGTGTCGACGATGCGCTGGGCATACAGGCGCGCCAACGGGTCGGTGGCGAACATATGCGCGGTTCCCCGAAAGGCATTGCGCGGGTATTGATCGAGCAGGATCAGCAAGGCCAGGCCGCCCTCCGCTGTGTCCAGCCAGCCTTCCAGCTCGCGCCGGGCGGCTTGCAGGTGGGTGGCGCGGAACGTGTCGCCAAAGCTGGCATCGAAGGCCGCGTCCTTGGCGAACCAGCGCTTGGGGCTGGCTTGCTGCCAGAAAGCGATGACGGATTGCGGGGTGTGGATTACCGCGTTGTTGCGAGTACTCACGTTCAGCCTCTCCCTTGCTTGTGTGCCTCACAGTGAACCAGAAGGACTGCGTGGCTGAAACCTTAACCGTCAGCAGCGCAGGCATTTGCGTTATAGGATAACATCCAGTTTTTTCGCCCGGCCCTGTGATTTCTGCTTATGACCGACACTGTTCCCCTGCGCCAACGCCTGCTCTCCATCGACGCCCTGCGCGGCCTGGTGATCCTGTTCATGCTCCTCGACCACGTACGCGAAACCTTCCTGTTGCACCGCCAGGTCACCGACCCGATGAGCCTCGACAGCACCGAGCCTGCACTGTTCGCGAGCCGCACCCTCGCCCATCTGTGTGCGCCGGTGTTCGTACTGCTCACCGGGCTGTCCGCCTGGTTGTACGGTCAGAAATACACGGGCCGTCGCGATGTGTCAGCGTTCCTGTTCAAGCGTGGGTTGTTCCTGGTGGTGCTGGAATTTACCCTGGTCAACTTCGCCTGGACCTTCCAGCTGCTGCCCAGCGTGATCTATCTGCAGGTGATCTGGGCGATCGGCATCAGCATGATCGCCCTCGCCGCGCTGGTCTGGTTGCCGCGCCCGCTGTTGATCGCGCTGGCGCTGGTGATCATCGGCGGGCATAACCTGCTGGATGGGCTGCACTTCGATCCAGGCTCGGCGCTGCATGTTCCGTGGACGATCCTGCATGAGCGCAGTTGGATTGAAGTGTCCGACACCCTGCGCCTGCGCACGACCTACCCGGTGCTGCCGTGGATCGGTGTGATTGCCCTGGGTTACAGCCTGGGCCCGTGGTTTGCCAATGCCGCATTGCCGGCCGTGCGCCAGCGCCATTTGCTGTTCGGCGGTGTGGGTGCGTTGGCGGGGTTCGTGCTGTTGCGTGCGCTCAATGGCTATGGCGAAAAGCCCTGGCAGGCGTATGACAGCGGCATGCAGACGCTGATGAGCTTTTTCAACGTGACCAAGTACCCACCTTCGCTGCTGTTCCTGGCGTTGACGTTGGGGGTTGGGCTGTTGCTGTTGCTGGCGTTTGAACGCGCGGGGCATCGACGCTGGATCAACGTGTTAGCGGTGTTTGGTTGCGTGCCGATGTTCTTTTATCTGCTGCATCTTTATGTGCTGAAAGTGCTGTATGTCGCCTGTGTGGCTCTGTTTGGCTTGAACCATGGCAACTACTTCGGTTTCGACAGTATCGGTGCGGTATGGCTGATGGCGTTGGTGTTGCCCCTGGCGCTCTACCCGCCCGTGCACTGGTTCGCCAGGCTCAAGGCCCGGCGCCGCGACCTGGCGTGGCTCAAATACCTCTGACCTAGTACAGACTGAATGTGATGCCAGTCAGTTACGCGTACATGGCCTTTTGTAGGAGCGAGCTTGCTCGCGAAAAACATCAACGATAACGCGTGTTCCCTGAATCAACGCGGCGCCTGTGAGTTTTTCGCGAGCAAGCTCGCTCCTACAAAAAAGCCTTTGGGCAAGCCCGCTCGCCACAGGTTACTTGTGCCCTTTCTGTTTTGTAAGGTTTTAAGCCAACTCAGCCCGTAGCTGGCGAGCCGCGGTGACCATATGAATCAACGCCGCTTCCGTCTCCGGCCAACCCCGTGTCTTCAACCCGCAATCCGGGTTCACCCACAAGCGTTCGGCCGGAATGCGCTGGGCCGCCTTGCGCAGCAGGTTGGCCATTTCCGAGGCATCCGGCACCCTTGGCGAGTGGATGTCGTAGACGCCCGGGCCGATGTCGTTGGGGTAGGCGAAGGCTTCGAACGCACGCAGCAGTTCCATGTCCGAGCGTGAGGTTTCGATGGTGATCACGTCGGCATCCATCGCCGCGATGGACTCGATCACATCGTTGAACTCGCTGTAGCACATATGGGTATGGATCTGGGTTTCATCGCGCACGCCCGAGGCGCACAGGCGGAACACTTCGGTGGCCCAGTCCAGGTAAGGCTGCCACTGCGCACGGCGCAACGGCAGGCCTTCACGGAACGCCGCTTCGTCAATCTGCACGATCTGGATGCCAGCGGCTTCCAGGTCCAGCACTTCATCACGAATCGCCAACGCCAGTTGCCGAGCCTGCACTTCGCGGCTCACGTCCTCGCGCGGGAAGGACCACATCAGCATGGTCACCGGGCCAGTCAGCATGCCCTTCATCACCTTGTGGGTCAGGCCCTGGGCGTAGCGGATCCACTCCACCGTCATCGCCTTCGGACGGCTCAGGTCACCGAAGATCACAGCCGGTTTTACGCAGCGCGAACCGTAGCTCTGGACCCAGCCGAAGCGTGTGAACACGTAGCCGTCCAGTTGCTCGGCGAAGTACTCGACCATGTCGTTACGCTCGGCTTCACCGTGTACCAGCACGTCCAGGCCGAGGTTTTCCTGGACCTCGACGGCATGCTTGATCTCGCTGTGCATCGCTTCGACGTATTCGGCTTCGCTCAGCTTGCCTTGCTTGTAGGACTGGCGCGCCAGGCGGATCGACGCGGTTTGCGGGAACGAACCGATGGTGGTGGTGGGGAACAGCGGCAGGTTGAGGCGCGCACGCTGCTTGTCGATACGCTGGGCAAACGGCGACTGACGTTGGCTGTCCTGGGCGGTGATCGCTGCCACGCGAGCTTGCACGGCGGGCTTGTGAATACGCCGCGAGGTCGCTCGGGCAGCCTGTACGGCGCGGCTTTGCGCCAGGGCGGCGAGCACATCGGGGGCTTCGGGTTCGTTCACCGCGCGGGCCAGTACCGCGACTTCGGCACACTTCTGCACGGCGAACGCCAGCCAGCTTTTCAACTCGGCATCCAATTGGTCTTCGCGGCCCACGTCCACGGGGCTGTGCAACAGCGAGCAGGACGGCGCCACCCACAGGCGATCGCCGAGTTTTTCATGGGCATGCTGCAAGGTCGCCAGGGCTTTCTCCAGGTCGCAGCGCCAGACATTGCGGCCATTGACCACCCCCAGGGACAACACCTTATAGGCCGGCAGGCGATCGAGGATGGTCGGGTACTGGTCCGGCGCACGTACCAGGTCGATATGTAAACCGTCGACCGGCAGGCTAGCCGCCAGGCCAAGGTTCTCTTCCAGACCGCCGAAATAGGTGGCCACCAGCTTTTTCAGCGGGTCGCGCTGGATCAGGTTATAGGCGCGCTCAAATGCGTTTTTCCAGGCCTGTGGCAGGTCGAGGACCAGGATCGGCTCATCGATCTGCACCCACTCCACGCCCAACTCCGCCAGGCGCTGGAAGATCTGGCCGTACAACGGAAGCAGGCGCTCGAGCAGGTCGAGCTTGTCGAAGTCACCGCCCTTGGCCTTGCCCAGCCACAGGTAAGTCAACGGGCCGATCACCACCGGCTTGACCGTATGCCCCAGCTCACGGGCTTCCTGCACTTCCTCGAACAGCTGGTCCCAGCCGAGGTGGAACTGCTGGTCAACGCTGAACTCGGGTACCAGGTAGTGGTAATTGGTGTCGAACCACTTGGTCATTTCCTGGGCGTGTGCCCCCCCACAACAGCTGTCGCTGACGCCACGGGCCATGCCGAACAGGGTGTGCAGGGTGGCCTGGCCATCGGCGGGACGGAAACGCTCGGGGATCACGCCGAACATCAGCGAGTGGGTCAGCACCTGGTCGTACCAGGCGAAATCGCCGGCGGGCAACAGGTCAATACCGGCCTGCTGTTGCAACGCCCAATGGGTCTTGCGCAGCTCACGGCCGACAGCCCGCAGGCCAGCTTCGTCGAGTTCGCCCTTCCAGAACGCTTCCTGCGCTTTTTTCAGTTCACGATCGCGTCCAATGCGCGGAAATCCGAGGGAATGAGCGACTGCCATGACTTACAACTCCACTGTAGGTATTAATGGCAGGCATTGTCGGTAGACGGAGATAGTGAAACAAACTCATTTTATTCCTGATGATCACAAGATTCACTCATGTTAATGCGGCCATGCCACACTCGTGGCGCCGGGCAGCCTGAACATCCACCCTTGTAGGAGCGAGCTTGCTCGCGAAGAACGCCAACGATCACGCGGGCTGCGTGACGGTCCGCGGCGCACTTAGGTTTTTCGCGCGCAAGCTCGCTCCTACAGGGGGGATCCGCTCGGCCGGTTACATCAACGGAATCGAGTAATTCACAAACACCCGGTTCTGATCCTGGTCCCGCGCGACCTCGCTGCGCGACACGCCGTTGCGCCAGCCGAACCCGACGTTCTTGAAGGTGCCGCCCTGCACCACGTAGTCCAGGCCGATATCCCGTTCCCACTCGCTGGCGTTATTGCCGCTGGCGGTGAGGATATGGTCACCTTTCAAATACATCATCGACGCCTTCAAACCCGGCACGCCCAGCGCTGTAAAGTCATAGGCATACTGGGCGAAGGCGGTGCGTTCGCCGGCCTGGATAAAGGTCTGCACCGTACGGTCGGTGTAGAGGTACAGGCTCGAACCGCCCTCCCCTTTGTTCGCCAGGCCGCCTTGGTTGAGTTGGGCAAAGTTGCTGTCATCGGACACTTGCTGGTAACCCGCGGTAATCGCATGCGGCCCCAGGGAGTAAATGAAGGCTGCACTCCAGGTGTTGTTGTCGATTTCACCGCTGCCGTTTTTGGTATAGCCGCTGAACTTGTAGCCGTCGGCACGCCCCGCGGCGCTGCTGTTTTTGCCGTCCGAGGTGGTCTTGAAGTAACGCAGGTCGGTTTTCAATGAGCCGTAGTCACCCAACGGCAACACGTGGATCAACCCGGCGAAGTGTTGCTGGTAATAGTCTTCGAGGTTGGCGTAGTAGTACTGGACCATCAGGTCCTTGGTCAGTTGGTAGTCCGCACCGGCGTAGGTGAATTTATTGCTTTCGCGGGTGCCGCCGGCTGCTGCCAGGCCACTGCTGTCGCTGGAGCCGCGCCCCGTGGCGTGCTGGAGCTGGCCGCCGATCAAGGTCAGGTTGTCGATGTCTTTGCTGGTCACCTGGCCGCCTTCGAACGATTGCGGTAAGAGGCGGCCGTCGTTGCTCACCAGGATCGGCAGGTTCGGGCGCAGGTAGCCGTAACGCGCTTCGGTCTTGGCGAAACGCGCCTTCGCGGTGGCACCGCCACGGGCCCAATTGTCGGCGGCCTTGCCGTCATCGTTGGGGATCATCGAACTGCCCACATGGCGACCGGCGCCGCTGTCGAGGGTCACGCCGAGCATGCCGATGGCGTCCAGGCCAAAGCCGACGGTGCCGTCGGTAAAACCCGACTGGTAATTGAGGATAAACGCCTGGCCCCACTCTTCGGTCTTCGACGGTGCCGCCGTGCCGTCGCGGTTGTCGTTGTTGAAGTAGAAGTTACGCATACTCAAGTTGGCTTGGCTGTCGCTCAAAAAGTCAGCAGACGCCAAGGGGCTCAGGGCAATACCCAGGCCACCGGTCAATACACTCAATACATTCAACGTGGCTTTCATCAGGACGAACTCCGGCGCGGAATCCAAGTTCCGGGCGCAAAAAATGGGCAGCAGGATGCCGTCGGCCAAACGTGACATTGGCCGGGGCGTTAACGGTTATTCAGTTGCTTAGTGCTTAGTTAGTTACCTGGTTGAGTGAAGTGAAACCTCCGTAAACCTCAGTCAATCAATCCATGAGCGTCATAGAACGGATACGGCCCCGGGTAATCCCCGAACACGCCGTTGTGGCTGATCAAGCCGTGTTGCGCATCCCAGCGATGCAACAAATACCCCGCCGGTTCCAGGTTGAAATGCGCGGGCGCGGCGTCTTGCAGGTCCAGCACGATCTGATGGGAGGTGCCGGGACACACACAACTCAAGCTGCCGCCAAAGCGCCGCTGCATCGGCCGGTGCAGGTGCCCGCACAACAGGCGTTCCACTTGCGGGTGGCGCGCCACGACGCGCTCCAGCGCGGCGGCGTTGATAAAGGGTTCGCGGTCCATATGGCCGATGCCGCTGACAAACGGCGGATGGTGCAGGATCAGCAACGTCGGCGTGTCAGGACGTCGCGCCAGTTGCTCATCCAGCCACTGCAATTGGCTGTCCAGGAGCTGGCCGCCATGCCCACCGGGGATAGTCGAGTCCAGGCCGATGAGGCGCAGCGGATGCTCGTCCACCACCCAGTCCAACGGCTGCTCTGCCGACAAAGGCAAATAGGCATGATCGCGGAATGCGTCGAGCAACGGCCCGCGGGTGTCGTGGTTGCCCGGCACCAGGTAGCACGGCATGTGCAGGCGCGCGAGTTCAGGGTGCAGCACGGCGTATTCATCGGCGCGGCCGAAGTCCACCAGGTCACCGCTGACCACCACAATGTCGGGCCGTGGGTGGCTGGCGTTCAAATGGTCGACGGCACGGCGCAGTGCGCCCAGGGTATCGACAACCCCATAGGTCAGGCGCTGGCCGGCTTTAAGGTGCAGATCGCTGATCTGTGCAACAAGAAACGGACGCTTCAAAAGTCGACTCTCACGCATTCAGGGTAAACAACATGTGCGGCGCAACGGCCAAGGCAATCGGCGCGCCGACGACATGCAGCTGGTTGTCGCTGCTGTCCACCAGCAGCGGTTGCAGGCCACCCACATCCACCAGCAGGCGGCTCTGGGCGCCCTGGAAGAACTGCGCGAGCAGATGCCCGTGCAGGTGCCCTTCGCTCTCCATCACCCGTAGGTGTTCGGGGCGGCAGTACACCGTATTGGGCATGTCGGCGGCCCGCCACGGCAGCTCGCCGCCGCAGACTTTCAGGCCATGGGCGGTTCGCGAGGTGACGGCAAAGGCATTGAGGTTGCCGACAAAACCGGCGACGAACGCATTGGCCGGTTTCTGGTAGATCTCCCGTGGGCTGGCCAGTTGCGCGACACGGCCGTGCTCCATCACCAGGATACGATCGCCCAGGGCCATGGCTTCGCCCTGGTCGTGGGTGACAAATACCGAGGTGATACCAAGGCCGCGCAGCAGCTCATTCAGCTCGCTGCGCAGGCGCTCGCGCAACTGCGCATCCAGGGCCGCCAGCGGTTCATCCAGCAACAGCACTTTGGGGCGTGGCGCCAAGGCACGGGCCAAGGCCACGCGTTGACGCTGGCCACCGGACAATTCGTGGATACTGCGTTTGCCGTGATTTTGCAGGCCCACCAGCTCGAGCAATTCCTCGCAGCGCTTATTGCGCGCCAGTGACGACATGCCGCGAATCTTCAAGCCGTAGACGATATTCCCCGCCACATCCAAGTTGGGAAACAGCGCGTAATTCTGGAACACCATGCCCACATCGCGGCGCTCAATGGGCAGGCGGGTGACGTCCTGGTCGCCGAACAACACCTGGCCCACATCCGGGCGTTCCAGGCCGGCGATCAGGCGCAAGGTGGTGGTTTTGCCACAGCCCGACGGGCCGAGAATCGCCAGGGTTTCACCGCCTTCGACGGTCAGGTCCAAGTCATGCACCGCCACGGTGCCGTCGGCGAAAGCCTTACGGCAGCCCTTGAGACGAATAGTGATAGCAGTCATCGACGCTCTCCACGGGACAGACGCGCACTGATGGCCTGCAACGCAATCAACAGCGGCACGATCATCAGCAAAAAGATAAGGGTGTAGGCGCTGGCGATTTCCAGGCGCGCCGAAGCGTAGCTGTCGGCCAGGCCCACCGGCAGGGTCTTGGTCATCGGTGTATGGAGCATCCAGGTCAGGTTGAATTCGCCCAGCGACAAGGTCACGACCATCAGCACGCCCGCCAGAATCCCTGCCCGGCAGTTGGGCACTACCACGCTGAAAAAGCGCTTGATCGGCCCGGCGCCGAGGCTGGCCGCGGCCTCTTCCAGCACCGGCAGTTGCTGGCGTTGCATCACCGCCATCACCGGGCGTACCAGGAACGGCAAGGTAAACAGCACATGGCCAACCAGGATGAACAGCCAGCTGCTACGAAAGCCGCCGAACTGGCCATAGGTCAGCAGCAAGGCCAACGCACTGGCCAGGCCCGGCATGGCCACCGGCAGCACCATCAGTTCCTCGAAGGCGCGGCTGAAACGGTTGTTCATGCGTACCAAGGCATAGGCCGCCGGTACGCCGATCACACACACGCACACTGCGCATGCCACGGCCAATTGCAGCGACAGCCATACGGTGGGCGAATAGGCCTGCCACACCTGGATCAACCAGTCGAAGGTCAGGCCGCTGGACAGGCCGACAAAGAAATTGCGCGTCAACCCAGCCAGCAATGACATCAGCACCGGCACCAACATGAAGGCGCACACCAGCAAAGTGAACAGCAGTTGAATCACAAACAGCGATGAGCGCTTCACAGGACCGTCCCCGCGTTTTTCACCAGGCGTCGCGTCAGCAACAGGACCGCCCAGGTCACCGCACCGAGCACCACCGACAGCGCGGCGGCCACGGCGAAGTTGGCATAGTTGGTGAACACGTTGTAGATCGCCACCGGGGTGACATTCAGGCGTGTGCCCAAGGTGAACGCAGTGCCGAAGGCACCCATGGAGGTGGCGAAACAGATCGCCCCACACGACGCCAGCGCCGGCGCCAGGCCCGGTACGATCACGTCGCACACCACGCGCCAGTGCCCGGCCCCCAGGGAATGTGCGGCTTCCTCCAGGCTGCGGTCGAGGCTTTCGCACGCCGCCATCACCGTGAGGATCACCCGCGGGATCGAAAAGTACAGATAGCCGACAAACAGCCCGGCCAGCGAGTAGGCAAAGATCCAGCGTTCACCGGCCAGTTGCAGGCCCAAAGAGGCCAGCAACCCCTGGCGCCCGGCCAACAGGATCACCAGGAAGCCCACCACCACGCCCGGAAACGCCAGTGGAAACGTCAACAACGCCACCAGCGCCGAGCGACCGAAAAAACGCTGGCGCGCCAGGAAGACGCCGCTGATGCCGCCAATCAACAACGCCACCAGTGTCACGAAAACAGCAAGCGCGCAGGTTTGCGCCAGGCTGCCCAAATACTGCGAACTGCTCAGTACCTGCCAATAACCACTGCCATGGCTGTCACGGCTCTCGGCGCCGAGCACCATCAAGTGCGCCAACGGCAACAGCCAGAACGCGAGCAGCACTGCAAAGGCCGGGGCCAGCGCCCAGGCTGCATGTTTTGCCGATGCGGCCACTTACTTGACCTCGTTCAGATAACGGGCGGCAAAGGCTTCCTGCACAGCGGCCATTTTTTGGTAATCCACCACACCGGCACGCGCATAGTCACTGTCAGGCAGGAACTGGGCGGCGACCTCGGCGGGCATCTTCATCGGCCGTACCGGGCGCAGGTAAGCCTTGGCCCAGAGTGCCTGGCCTTCGTCAGACAGCACGAAGTCGAGGACCTTTTCAGCGTTGGCGCGATGGGGCGCGTTGGCGACCAGGCTCATCACATAGGGCACGCTGATGCTGCCTTCCTGCGGGATCACGAAGGCGACGTTGGCCTTGTCCTTGTAGCGGGCGCGGTAGGCGTTGAAGTCGTAGTCCACCAGGATCGGCAACTCGCCGGACAGCACCCGCGCATAGGCAGTTTGCTTGGGCACGATGGGGGCGTTTTTCGCCAGTTTCTGGAAGTAGTCGATGGCCGGGGCGAAGTTATCCAGGTCGCCGCCCAGGGCGCGGTTGATCGCCACGGCGGATACATAGCCGACAAACGCGCTGGATGGATCGAGGTAACCGACCATGCCTTTGTATTGCGGCTTGAGCAGGTCTGCCCAGCTTTGCGGCACCGGCAGGCCGCCCAATGCATCGACGTTGACCATGATGCCCAAGGTGCCGGAGTGGATCGCGAACCAGTGGCCGGCGGGGTCTTTCAGGCCGGCGGGAATCTGCTCCCAGCCCTTGGGCTTGTAGGTGTCGACCACTTCGGCCTTTTGCGCTTGCAGGCCGAAGGTCACGCCGTAATACACCACGTCGGCGACCGGCGCGGCCTTTTCGGCGACCAGTTGCGCCAGGGATTGGCCGGAGTTCTTGTTGTCCAGGGGCACTTGCACCCCGGTACTGGCGGCGATGGCCTTGAGTTGCGTGCCCCAGTCGGCCCAGTCCGGCGGGCAGTTGTAGCAAATCGCGGTATCGGCGGCCTGGGCCAGGCTGGCCACACCGCACAGCAGCACAGCTGCCAGGGTTTTACTGAATGCGCGCATCAAGAGTCTCCTCATGGGGTTGAGTGCTTTCGCCCGGCCGGACATGGCAAGGCAGGCAATGGGAAATCGGGGCATTGCCGGCGATCTGCGCCAGCAGTTGATCAATCACGGTGCTGGCCAGCAGTGCGATGGGCTGCACCACACTGCACAGGGTCGGGTGCATCTGGGTGCCGAGGGCAATGCCGTCGAACCCCATCACGGACAGTTGCTCGGGCACATTCCAGCCGTTGCGACGCAGTTCGGCGATCAGGCTGATCGCCAGGAAATCGTTGGAGCACACCAACGCAGTCGGCGCCTCGGGGCCGCGCAGGAACGGCTCGATCGCGGCGAACTCGGCCTGGGTGTGCGCCGGCATTTCGATCACTGCGCGGCTTTTGAGGGCGTATTCCTTCATCGCATCGCAATACCCGGCGTAGCGCAGGCGTGCGCGGTCGGACTGCAAGGCGGGGCCGGCGACCATGCTGATGCGTCGATGACCGGCCTCCAGCAGGTAGCGCGTGGCCAGGGCCATGCCCGCGCGGTTGTCCACCGATACGGCGCTGTAGTTAGGGTTGCTCGGTTGGTGATAGGCCAGCACGAACGGGGTTTTTTCGGTATTCAGGCTGCTGAGCACGCTGTTGCTTTCGGCATCGGTGACCGTCAGCACCAGGCCGTCGACGCGCTGGCGCAGCAACTCCTCCACCACAATGCATTCGCGCTCGCTGCTGTAGTCGGTGGTCGCCAGCACCAGGCTGTAGCCACGCAACCGCGCAGCACGTTCCATGGCCTGGAACTGTTCGGCGAACACCGGATTGAGCAGGTTGGGCACCACCACGCCGATCAACTGGGTGGTTTGCAGGCGCAGTTGGCGGCCCAGCAAGTTGGGCCGAAACCCCAACTCACGGGCGGCGGCGAACACTTGTTCACGGGTCGCCGGGCGCACCTGGTCAGGGGAGGCAAAGGTGCGGGCGGCGGTCGCGCGGGATACACCAGCCAGCCGCGCAACGTCTTTCAGGTCAGTCATGTTCACTCGCTTGAGATCGATCTCATTGGCGAGGACAGTAACGGGGGAATGTGGCAGGAAGGTGGTGGGGAGATGACAGTTTGATGGCAGTGAAGCACAGTCACATAGGCCAACATGTGGGAGGGGCTTGCCCCCGATAGTGGTGGATCAATGAAGAATAGGCTGGCTGAAGCACCGCCATCGGGGGCAAGCCCCCTCCCACATTAGCGCGGTGTCCATGCATAGATAGTCATACTCAGTGGTTAGGATCGTAAAGCTGGCGCAGCGAAATCCGCCGGCTAACCTTTCGATTCGATCCAAGTGCGGGCACAATGCGTGTCCTTTTTTGGCAGGCACCGCCGCAGGCTCTCAAAAATGATCAAAACGCCGTACTACCTCATCGATAAACAGAAGCTTCTGGTCAACATGCAGAAGATCGCTTACGTGCGCGAGCAGTCCGGCGCCAAGGCCCTGCTGGCGCTCAAGTGCTTTGCCACCTGGTCGGTGTTCGACCTGATGCAGGAATACATGGACGGCACCACCTCGTCGTCGCTGTACGAGTTGAAGCTCGGTCGCCAGAAGTTCGAAGGTGAGGCACACGCCTACAGCGTGGCCTGGGCCGACGATGAAATCGAAGAGATGCTGGTCAACTGCGACAAGATCATCTTCAACTCCATCAGCCAGCTGCAACGTTTTGCCGAGCGCTCCGAGGGCAAGACCCGTGGCCTGCGCGTCAACCCGCAGGTGAGCAGCTCCGACTACCTGCTGGCCGACCCGGCGCGCCCGTTCAGCCGCCTGGGCGAATGGGACCCGGTGAAGATCGAAGGCGTGATCGAGCAGATCTCCGGCTTCATGTTCCACAACAACTGCGAGAACGGCGACTTCAACCTGTTCGACCAGATGCTGAACACCATCGAAGAACGCTTCGGCGCGCTGCTGCACAAGGTCAACTGGGTCAGCCTCGGCGGCGGCATCCACTTCACCGGTGAAGGCTATGCCATCGACGCCTTCTGCCAGCGCCTCAAGGCGTTCTCGCAGAAGTACGACGTGCAGGTCTACCTGGAACCCGGCGAAGCCGCGATCACTAACAGCGCTTCGCTGGAAGTCACGGTGCTCGACACCCTCTACAACGGCAAGCACCTCGCCGTGGTCGACAGCTCCATCGAAGCCCACCTGCTGGACCTGCTGATCTACCGCCTCAACGCCAAGCTGGCGCCAAGCGCGGGTGAACACACCTACATGGTGTGCGGCAAATCCTGCCTGGCCGGGGACATCTTTGGCGAGTATCAATTCGATCGTCCGCTGGCCATCGGCGATCGGCTGTCGTTCATCGACACCGCGGGCTACACCATGGTCAAGAAAAACTGGTTCAACGGCCTGAAAATGCCGTCCATCGTAGTGAAACAACTCGACGGTACAGTCGAGGTGGTTCGTGAATTTGGTTACGACGACTACCTGTCCAGCCTTTCGTAAGCTGGCGGATAAAGGAGAGATAAAGCAATTGAAAAAGAACGTTCTTATCATTGGTGCAGGAGGTGTCGCCAAGGTGGTGGCCCACAAGTGCGCGCAGCACAACGACGAACTCGGTCGTATTGCTATCGCGTCGCGCAACATCTCCAAATGCCAGGCCATCATCGACAGCGTCAAGGCCAAGGGTAGCCTCAAGGTACCCGCCGATATCCAAGCCTTCGCGCTGAACGCCCTGGACGTGGAAGCGACCAAGGCCCTGATCCGCGAGACCGAATCGCAGATCGTCATCAACGTAGGTTCCGCGTTCCTCAACATGTCGGTACTGCGTGCCTGCATCGACACGGGCGTCGCGTACCTCGACACCGCCATCCACGAAGAGCCGGGCAAGGTCTGCGAGACCCCGCCGTGGTACGGCAACTACGAATGGAACCACCTGGAAGAGTGCAAACAGAAGAACATCACCGCCATCCTTGGCGTGGGCTTCGACCCGGGTGTCGTCAACGCGTACGCCGCGCTGGCGCAGCAACAGCATTTCGACCGCATTGATTCGATCGACATTCTCGACGTCAATGCCGGCTCCCATGGCAAATACTTCGCCACCAATTTCGATCCGGAAATCAACTTCCGCGAATTCACCGGACAGGTGTGGAGCTGGCAGAACAGCCAGTGGACCAGCAACACCATGTTCGAAGTCAAGCGCACCGACGACCTGCCGGTGGTCGGCTCGCAGAACCTCTACCTGACCGGCCACGATGAAGTGCACTCGCTGTCGAAAAACCTCGACGTGCCCAACGTGCGTTTCTGGATGAGCTTCGGCGAGCACTACATCAACGTATTCACCGTGCTGAACAACCTCGGCCTGCTTTCCGAAAAGCCGGTGAAAACCGCCGAAGGCCTGGAAGTGGTGCCGTTGAAAGTGGTCAAGGCCGTACTGCCCGACCCGTCCTCCCTCGCCCCCGGCTACACCGGCAAGACCTGCATCGGTGACCTGGTCAAAGGCACCAAGGATGGCCAGCCGCGCGAAGTGTTCATCTACAACGTGGCGGATCACGAAGAAGCCTTTGCCGAGACTGACAGCCAGGGCATTTCCTACACCGCCGGCGTTCCACCGGTGGCTGCCGCCCTGTTGGTTGCCCGCGGTGAGTGGGATGTAAAGCGCATGGCCAACGTTGAGGAATTGCCAGCTGAGCCATTCCTCAAGGCGCTGGACGTGATGGGCTTGCCGACGCGGATCAAGGACGAGCACGGTGATCGGGCCTGGGATGCGATTGCCTGATAGGCGATAGCAGACCGAACCAACATGTGGGAGGGGGCTTGCCCCGATAGCGGTAGATCAGTCACAGCTGTATTGACTGACACACTGTAATCGGGGCAAGCCCCCTCCCACATTGGGTTTCAGGGTGTCTGTTATTCCAGGTTCCGGGCTGAGTTGCTCAGTGCCCTTGAGCATTGCAACAGTGCCGGCGCCAATTGCTTCTCCGCATCCGCCCTGCTCCACCGACTGGTCGGCGCCACCACATGCACCGCTGCCACCGGGCGGCCATTCGCACCGAGCACTGGCGCGCCGATAGTCATGTCGCCCAGAAACAACTCCTGGCCATTCACTGCATAACCCTGCTCTCTCACCAGCTGCAACGAATCCAGAATCCTGTCGACCTCAGTCAATGTCTGGCTGGTGTGCGCAATGCGCTGGCTGTTCTCGATCAACGCCAACGCTTCCTCCTGCGGCAGCGCACTCAAATACGCCCGCCCCGATGCCGTGCAGTACATCGGCACCCGCGAGCCGATGGGCATATGCACCGGCACAAAGCCTGAACTGACGAAGCGCGCGATGTAGGTCATGTCGTAGCCCGCCGGCTCGGTGAGGCACGAGGTCTCGCCGGTCAAGCGCGTGAGTTCCGACAGAAACGGGTTGGCCACTTCGATCAGCGAATGCGCATCCAGATAACTGAAGCCCAACTCCAGCACCCGCGGGGTGAGTTGGTAATGCCGGGTGCGGGAGTGTTTCCGAAGGTAACCCAGGCTTTCGAGGGTAAACACCATGCGCTGGGCGGAGCTTTTGGTCATGCCGGCGGCGTCCGCCACCTCTGCAAGGCTCATGCTACGGCGCTGGGCGCTGAATGCCTTGAGCACCGACAGGCCTTTTTCCAGGGATTGGTTGTGCAAACTGTTGCGTTCTTCGGACATGGCGAACTCACGGGCGGGGTCAGTCAGACGTAGCGATATTTCTACCCTAAATTGCCAAAATAGACCATTAAAAATCGCATACCGATACGAACAGTTCATTTTTTCTATTTTCTATAGCGACATACGATTTTTATTCATCGAAATGGCATAGAGCTTGCGGTTTCATCCGTAGCCGCTAGCGCTACTGACAATCCGTTTTCCTTATGGAGTAACCCGATGAACAGTCTTTCGCCCTTGTTTCGCCGCCTCGCCTTCGGTCTGTGCGCCACCCTATGCGTCGGCGTTGTGCACGCCGCCGGTGCGTCCTCGTACAAAGTCGGTGCAACGGCCAGCGGCTCGCCGTTTACCTTCCTCGATATCAAGAGCAACAGCATCCAGGGCGTGATGGTCGATGTGGCCGAGGCCGTGGGCAAGGCTGGCGGCTTTACCAGCCAGATCGAACAGACCAACTTCGCCGCGCTGATCCCCTCCCTCACGTCCGGCAAGCTCGACTTCATCTCCGCCGGCATGCTCAAGACCCAAGAGCGCACCAAGGTCGTCGACTTCAGCGCGCCGGTGTACGCCTACGGGGAAGGCCTGATCATCAGCGCCGAGGACAACGCCGCCTACCCGGACTTGATGCCACTCAAAGGCCAGGTGGTCGGCGTACAGGCCGGTACGATCTTCTATGACCAACTGAACAAGCTGGGCATCTTCAAGGAAATCCGCACCTATGACTCGATCGGCGAGATGGTCCGCGACCTGTCCCTGGGCCGTATCAAGGCAGCGGTCGGTGACCAGCCCGTGGTCGCGTACCAGATCCGCCAGAAGCTGTTCAAAGGGGTAAAACTGGCCCCTGACTACACGCCCGCCAACGTCGGCGAAGTGTGCCTGGTGGTGCGCAAGGGCGACACCGAAACCCTCGCGCGCCTTAACACCGCCATCGCCAGCATCAAGGCCGACGGCACTCTGGACAGCATCCTCAAGAAGTGGGGGCTTGATACCCAGGTGCGCCCATGAACCCGGCCGAATTCCTGCAGAACGCCCAGGACTTCCTGCCGATTTTGCTGCAGGGCGCCTGGGTAACGATCCAGATCACCGTACTGTCGTTCCTGCTCAGTAGCGCGATCGGCCTGGTGCTGGCGTTGCTCAAGTTGTCACCGATCCGCGTGCTGTCGTGGACCGCGAGCACCATCATCAATGTGATCCGTGGCCTGCCAATCATCGTGCAACTGTTCTACATCTACTTCGTGCTGCCGGACATGGGGGTGCACCTCACAGCGTTCTATGCCGGGGTGATCGGCATGGGCATCGCCTACTCGGCGTACCAGGCCGAGAACTTTCGCACCGGCATCATCGCCGTCGAACAGGGCCAGCGCGAAGCCGCCGAAGCGCTGGGCATGCGCTCAGCCTTGATGATGCGCCGGGTGATCCTGCCCCAGGCGTTTCGCATCGCGCTGCCGCCCTACGGCAACACCCTGGTGATGATGCTCAAGGACTCGTCGCTGGTGTCGACCATCACCGTGGCCGAGATGACCCGCCAGGGCCAACTGATCGCCTCGTCGACCTTCCAGAACATGACCGTCTATACCCTGGTCGCCCTGCTCTACCTGCTGATGAGCCTGCCGCTGGTGTATGGCTTGCGTCGAATGGAACAGCACCTGGGCCGGAGGAAAAAAGCATGATCGAGATACGCCAACTGCAAAAACACTACGGCAGCCACCGCGTGCTGCACGGCGTGGACCTGGACGTGGCCAAGGGTGAAGTGGTGTGCCTGATCGGTCCGTCGGGCTCAGGCAAATCCACCCTGCTGCGCTGCATCAATGCGCTGGAAGCCTATGACGGCGGCCACATCAACGTGTTCGGCGAAACCGTGCAGCGCGCCAGTAAAACCGTTCACGCCCTGCGCAGCCGCATGGGCATGGTGTTCCAGCGCTTCAACCTGTTCCCCCATCGCACCGTGCTGGAAAACGTCATGGAAGGCCCGGTGTACGTCAAAGGCGAACCGCTCAAGCAGGCCCGCGAGGAAGCCCTGGTGCTGCTGGAAAAAGTCGGCCTGAGTGCCAAGGCCGACGCCTACCCGGAACAGCTCTCCGGCGGCCAGCAACAACGCGTGGCCATCGCCCGCGCCCTGGCGATGAAACCCGAAGCCATGCTGTTCGACGAACCCACCTCGGCCCTCGACCCGGAACTGGTGGGCGACGTGCTGGCGGTGATGCGCACCCTGGCCGATGAAGGCATGACCATGATTGTCGTCACTCACGAAATGGGCTTTGCACGGGAAGTGGCCGACCGCGTGTGCTTCCTGCATGGCGGCTACATCGTCGAAAGCGGCGCGGCCGAGCAAGTGCTGGGCAATCCGCAGCATCCACGTACCCAGGATTTCCTGCGGCGGGTGCTTCACCCCACTGGCGATACGCGGAGCCTGTCATGAAGTCATTGTGGTCGGCGACGGCGCCGTCGGTGATGCCGACGCCTGCGCTGAGTGAATCGGTGAAGGTGGATGTGGCGATTGTCGGTGCTGGCTATACCGGGCTGTCGACGGCGCTGCATCTGGCCGAGCGCGGGGTCAGCGTGTGTGTACTGGAAGCTAACGAACCGGGCTGGGGGGCGTCCGGGCGCAACGGTGGGCAGGTCAACCCGACGCTCAAATACGACCCGGAACAACTGGTGCGGATGCTCGGGCCGGAGCGCGCCGAACCATTGATCTCGACCGTCTCGAACTCGGCGGACCTGGTGTTCAACCTGATCGAAAAGCACGGGATTGATTGCGCACCGGTACGCAAAGGCTGGATGCAGGTGTCATACAGCAAAAAAGGCGTCGCCGGGCTGCACGCACGGGCGGATCAGTGGGCCAGCCGGGGTGTACCCGTGCAGCGCCTGAACGCGGCGGCAGTGGCTGCGCGCATGGGCAGCGAGGCGTTTGCCGGTGGCTGGCTGGACGGTCGCGCCGGGGCGCTTCAGCCGTTGGCGTATGCCCGTGGGCTGGTGGGCGCGGCGTCGGCGGCGGGTGTGCGCATTCATGGTCACAGCGCAGTGACGGCATTGCAGCGCCAGGGTGCCGGCTGGCACTTGCAAACCGCTGGTGGTGCGCAAGTGAGCGCCGACCAAGTGGTGCTGGCGACCAATGGCTACAGTGGCAACCTGTGGCCGGGCATGGCGCAGAGCATCCTGGCAGCGAACAGTTTTATCGTCGCCACCAAGCCGCTGAGCGGGCCCGCGGCCGAGAGTATCCTGCCGGGGCAGGAAACCGTGTCCACGGCGCAGCGCTTGCTGTTGTACTTTCGTAAAGACAGTCACGGCCGCTTACTGATGGGCGGGCGCGGGCTGTTCAACGATCCCTCCTCTCCTACGGATTTCGCGCATCTGGAACGATCATTGGCGTTGCTGTTTCCGCAGCTGGGACCGTTGGAATTCGAGTATCGCTGGGCCGGGCGAATCGCGATCACCCGGGATTTCATGCCCCACGTACACGAGCCTGCGCCGGGGCTGACGTTGGCGCTGGGCTGCAACGGGCGGGGGATTGCGCTGTGTACCAGCCTGGGCCAGCAATTGGCGGGACGGTTATGTGACAGCAAGGCGGAGTTTGCCTACCCGGTGACGCCGTTGCAGCGCTTGCCGATGCATGGGCTGCAGCGGTTTTACATTGGTGCGGGGGTGGCTTGGTACAGCTTGTTGGATCGGCTCAATATCAGCTGAATCCTGCTGTCCGCAACGCCGAGAACTGTCAACTCTCACAGCTTACCGTGCACGCAAAACCCGCTAGGCTTAGCCATGGAGTGGCTGACCTGCGGGTTTGCTGTCCATTCATCCTGTGGGAAAGGCACGCTCATGAACCTCGACAACAACCGCACCGCCCGTGCCATCGGATTGGTGTACAGCGCCTGCTGTTACGTGGTGTTCCTGATCACGTGCTTATATTTGATCGGCTTCGTCGGCAACGTGGCAGTGCCCAAGAACATCAACGATGGCCCCCTCGTCGCGTGGCCCGTCGCTGCGCTGATCAACTGCGCACTGATCCTGCTATTCGGCGTCCAGCACACGGTCATGGCACGTACAGGCTTCAAACAATGGCTGGCGGCAATCATCCCCACGTCGGTGGAGCGCTCCACGTATGTACTGCTCAGCAGCCTGGTGCTTGTGCTGATGTTCTGGCTGTGGCAACCGATGACGTTCACCGTTTGGAAGGTTGAAACGACGTGGGCCAAGACCCTGTTGATTGGCCTGTTCTGGCTGGGCTGGGGCATCGCTTTACTGGCAACCTTTTTGATCGACCACTTCGAACTGTTCGGGCTCAAGCAAGTCATCGACCGTTGGCGCAGCCCCACACCGCAGGCGCCAGTATTCAGGACGCCGCTGCTTTACAAGATCGTGCGCCACCCGCTGTATCTCGGTTTTCTGATCGCCTATTGGGCAACGCCGTACATGACGTCTGGGCAGCTGCTATTCGCGATAGGGATGACGGCTTATGTCTTCATTGGCGCCAGCTTTGAAGAGAAGGACCTGGTGAGGTTGTTTGGTGAGCGGTATCGCCGGTATCAGCAGGAAGTGAGCATGATTTTGCCGTGGTCGAAGACACGCAAAAAAGACCCTGAATAGCCCTTTGTGGCGAGCGGGCTTGCCCTAATACCCTTCAGTTAAGGCTTTTTTGTAGGAGCGAGCTTGCTCGCGAAGAACTCACAGGCGCCGCATTGATTCAGGAAACACGCGTTATCGTTGAGGTTTTTCGCGAGCAAGCTTGCTCCTACAGAAGGCGATGTACGCTTAACTGAACGACATTAGGGCTTGCCCCGCGGATGGGAACGATTCATCTCAAAACACCGACCACCCAATCCGCTCGCTCAACAACTCCAACGCCTTCATCCCCGCCAGCGAATTCCCCGCTGCGTTCAACTCCGGCGACCATACGCACACGGTGAACTGCCCCGGCACCACCGCGACAATCCCGCCGCCGACCCCGCTCTTGCCCGGCAAGCCCACGCGGTAGGCAAAGTTGCCCGCCTCGTCATACAGCCCACTGGTGGCCATGATCGAGTTCACCTGCTTGGTCTGGCGCGCGGTCAAGATCTGCTCGCCGCTGTGGGCGCTCACCCCCGCGTTAGCCAGGAAGCTGAATGCCCGGGCCAGATCCAGGCAGCTCATCTGCAACGCGCAGTAGTTGAAGTAACTGTGCAGCACCGCGTCCACATCGTTATGGAAGTTGCCGAACGACTTCATCAAGTAAGCCATGGCCGCGTTGCGTGCGCCGTGCTGGGCTTCGGATTCGGCAACGACGCTGTTGACCAGGATCTGCGGGTTGCCCGACAGACGCCGAACAAAGTCACGCATCGACAAAATCGGCACGGCAAAGCGTGATTGGTTGATGTCGCAGATCACCAGCGCGCCGGCATTGATGAAGGGGTTACGGGGTCGCCCGCGTTCGAATTCCAGTTGCACCATGGAGTTGAACGGTTGCCCCGAAGGCTCGTGGCCCAGGCGTTCCCAGATGGTTTCGCCACCGTGGTCGATGGCCTGCACCAGGCTGAATACCTTGGAGATGCTTTGCACCGAGAACAGGGTGTCGGCATCGCCGGCGCAGTAGGCTGAGCCGTCGTTGCCGTACACCGCAATACCGAGTTGGTTGGCCGGTACATCGGCCAATGCGGGGATATAGTCGGCGACTTTGCCGAGGCCGATCAGTGGGCGCACTTCGTCGAGGATCGCCGATAGCATCGCCTGCATAGCGTGTGAGGTCATCGTTCTTTGAATCAGTGATAGCGGGGCGCGGAGGATACTTCAATGTGCTCGCAAGCCCCACACAATCTCCCTCTCTGGTTCGGCAAAGGTGAAGGAATATCAGCCGGGGCGGACTGTCTACAGCGACTGACGCCCCCCGCCCGGTGCACATTTCAAAATTGCGCCACATCGCAAACCCGCTCATCGAGCACGTCCCGCGCCAGTGCCCACGCCTGCTCCCGGGACCCTACCACCAGCAGCGGATAGCCCCACGCCTTGCTGAACGTGATGGTGAACGGTTTGAGCGCCAGGCGTTTGGCCGCGCTCGGTTCCACCTGGATCATGCCTTTGACGAACGCGCGCAGGGCCGGTTTGTTTTTCTTCATCCAGATCGAGGCTTGTTTGCGCTCCTCGTGGGAGTGTTCGTGATTGTTCTCATCCACGGCTTTTTCATGCAGTAGCAGGAAGGGTTGCTGACGCGCCAACAGGCTTTCGAAGATCACAAAGGTATCGTCCGGCCCGCCTTCGTTGGGCGCGTCAAAGACGATTTTCACCACAGGGAAGGTTGAACTGTCGAGTCGCATGGCAAAGCTCCTGAATGAGAGTGGATCTCACTATAGGCGCCGAACCGCTGGACGACATTGCACAGAATAGCCAGAATGTTTCGCAACTCAGCCAAGCCGCGGCACTGCCATGAAGCGCCATCGTCTCGACCTGCATGACCCCTCGCGCGCCAAGGATGCCGACCTGATCCCACGTGCCGTGGTGGCAGTGAGCGCCAGCAGCGCGTCACAGAGTTGGGAGCATGCTCCACACACCCACCGCAAGGGCCAGTTGATGTACACCCTGCGCGGGGCGATTCATTGTGAAATCGAGGCCGGTATCTGGATCGTGCCGCCGCAATGCGCGCTGTGGATTCCCGGTGGCATGCCCCACGCGGCCCGTGGCTCCGGGGCGGCGGAGGTGTATTGCCTGCTGGTCGACCCGCACGCCGCCAACGCCCTGCCCCCGCAGGCGTGCACCCTGGCCGTGTCCGGGCTGCTGCATGAGCTGATCAGCAAAGCGGTGAGCTTCCCGCCGTTATATGAAGTGGACGGGGCACAGGGGCGCTTGATCAACACGCTGCTGGACGAACTGGCCATGGCCCCGATCGAACACCTGCACCTGCCGATGCCCCAGGACCCAAGGCTGCGCCGCCTGGCTGACAGCCTGCTGGCCAATCCCGCGGACAAGGCCACCCTCGCCCAGTGGGCGGTACGCATCGGCATGAGCGAACGCAGCATGACGCGCCTGCTGCTGGAGGAGTTTGGCCTGAGTTTCGGCCGCTGGCGCCGGCAGTTGCATGTGATCCTGTCCCTGCAACGCCTGGCCAAGGGTGAAAGCGTGCAGCGGGTCGCCCTGGACCTGGGCTATGAAAACGCCAGCGGGTTTATCACCATGTTCCGCAAGGCAATGGGCCAGCCGCCAGCGCGTTACCTGGCCGACCGTGCCGGAGCCTCGAGTGCCAACGCCGCGTTGGCACCTGCCGCCATTGCATTGCACCCAGGCAGTTGATCAGCGCTGCAGTGGAATCCGAATATCGCCGTCGCGGCACTGGGTCTTCACACTCCGGGGGCAGCCGGCAAACCGCAGTTCCTTGCTCAGGCACACCCGCACTTCCGATAACACCTTGCCCTTGCAGATCACCGCCACGCTGTGGTCGCCCATGGCGGGATTGCTCTGGCGAAACAGGTTTTCGATGTCGCGCGCCTGCAGGTAGGCCGGGGCATCGAACGGCTGCAGCTGTTGCGGAATCTGTACCGCGCCCAAGGCCGCATCGGTCGCCTCCAGATAGCGCGAAGCGTCGAGGCCGCTGCAGGTACCGTGCTTGGTCCATTCGTGTTTGAGCAATGCCCGTGTCGGGAATATCAACGCGCCTTTGGCCAGGTCTTGCGCCGACAATCGCGATTGTGGATCACACGATGCCGGCCACCCGCCCTTTGCGTACTGCGGCCATAGCCCATGCAGCACAAACCCATAGCCCTTGCCCGAACATTGCTCGTTGTCCGGGTGCGTCAGGCAGAAGGTCGGCGACCACGACAGCGACAACACATAAAAATCAAAATCCCCGGCTGGCCGCTGCTCACGCGGTGCCGCTTGCGCCACCATACATGCCAGCACCCACCCCATAGCCATCCAGGCTGCCTTGTAGTTCATCCGTCTGTTCCTTGAAATAAAGAGGCGACCATTGTCGGCCCGCGGGTGTCCCCGGCGATAGGCGCCGAAGCCACGCGGCCTTGGGGAAAACTACTCAGGATGGTAGGGATTACGCTTCAACACTTTGTCCAGGATGCGGTCGGTCTTCAACGCCTCGATCGCCAGCGACGGATGCTCGGCTTCGCCACGAATGTGTGCGTTCATCGCCAGCACGTGATGCCACTGGATGTGCTCGTGGCACGGCACTTCCAGCACCTCGTCCACGTCGCTCTCAAGGTGCAGCGGCTGGTCTTCGAACACCGCAAACGTTATGCGGCCGCGACTGCCGATCAGCTCGACGCGGTCTTCACGACGGTCCGCGACGAAGTTCCAGCAGCCCATCCCCAACGCCCCCGAGCCAAACGTCCAGCAGGCGGTCACCGCATCTTCAGCCGTGTACTCCCCGGCCTGCCGCGCGGTAAACCCGCTGACCTCGACAATGTCCCCGGCCAGGAACTGGAACAGATCGAACCCGTGGCTGGCCAGGTCGACAAAATAACCACCGCCGGCAATGGCCGGGTCGGTGCGCCAATTGGCGGCGCTGGCGTCTTCGGCGGCTGGCGGCTTGCAGAGGCTCCAGTTGACCTGGCGCAACTCGCCGATACGCCCGGACCGCAACCAGTCACGCACTTGCTGGAAACGCGGCAACGAGCGGCGGTAGTAGGAAACGAACAGGTGCAAGCCAGCACGTTCGAAAGTGCGCTGCATCAACGCGCTCTGCTCGGCGTTGAGGGCCATGGGTTTTTCGACGCAGCAATGCTTGCCCGCCGCCGCGACCATCAGGCTGTACTCCAGGTGGCTGTCGGGCGGCGTGGCGATGTACACCGCGTCCACTTCGGGGTCGTTGATCAGCGCTTGGGCGTCGGTGTAGAAGCGCGCAATGCCATGACGTGCTGCATAATCGCGCACAACCGCTTCGCGGCGCCCCATCACCGCTACCAGGGCTGAGCCTGGCGCTTTGTAGAAAGCCGGTCCACTCTTTAACTCAGTGACACTGCCACAGCCGATCATGCCCCAACGTACGGTCGTCATCAGTTTTCCTCGTCCGTTTTCATCAATCAGGCAGTATCCACGTACCTAACCCGACGCGCTACAACCACCTAGCATGACAATTGCATTACACTTTTGTGACAGACATTGCGCCGTGGGAGCACAGATGATGAAAATACGCGCAACCGTCATTTGCGAACACGAAGGGCATATCCTCTTCGTACGCAAGGCCAGGTCGAAATGGGCACTGCCAGGTGGCAAGGTCGAACAGCATGAACGCCCCGTCGGCGCGGCCGAGCGGGAGCTGGAAGAAGAAACCGGGTTGAACGTGGACGGCCTGCTGTACCTGCAGGAACTGAAGGCCCGCGACACGCTGCACCATGTGTTCGAAGCCTCAGTGGTGAATATCGCCGATGCACGGCCCTGCAACGAGATCGTCGACTGCCAGTGGCATGCCTACGGCGCTGTGGACGAACTGGACACCACCGACGCCACCCGGCACATCGTCAAATCCTTCCTGCGGCGCCTGTAGCGCCGCACTCAGCATCCTTCGCGGTCGCCAACACTGAACGGGCAATCACCTGTCAATGTTGACAGTAGACCGATCGACGTCATCGGCTTACGGTCGTAGACGCAGGTTTCGCTGCCACAGGAAGGATGCAATGCCATGAAGCTACTCTACGAATTCAAAGAAGTGTTCGGGGACGATGACATACCCGAAGTCCTGATATCTCGCCTCAGCGATGAAAATAACGAACTTGATAAGCCAGACTTCACCGTACGTGTGTCTTCGTTCAACAATGACGGGGAGTATTACGTTATCACCAAGCCGGAAGATGTGGATGGTGACGGTAAAGGTGACAAAAATGACGCGCTCTACTATGAGCTGGCCGCCAAGCTGGTAACCGACTTGGTCACCTTGAGCGACATCGGTGATAAGAAGCGCTTTAGTCGCATATTGATAAGATTCAAACCTGGCTCAACAACGGATATCGAGATCCTGCATTTCAAAGACGGCAACAACATCATCTCTGCAGCTGACTTTATCGTGACGGTAACAAACCCCGACCGCTACGGTAAGTATCGAGAAGTCAAGGACCTCATCGACGCCGATGGCGATGGCGACGCAGACAGCAATGACCGTCTGATTTACCGGAAGCTGGCCACATCGTTTGCGTCAATGAAAGACCCGCGCCCATAGCGGGTCTTTCAGGATGAAACCGCTCAGGACCGAGGTTTACTCCCAACCGACTCCAGGGACATCGATTTGTTTTTTGCCTGCCCGCGCATGTACAACGCCTCGACCAGCTTCTGCCGCTCATCCTGGGGCAGGTTGCCGGCGAACTGCGCCAGGGTGCTGTCCACCAGTGCCCGAAGGGCCATATCGGCCTCCCGCGCCTTGGCCAGCTCTGCCACCAATGCTTCACGGTCCAGGCTTGGCGCTTCCAATTGCTTGATCACCCCCAATCGCGCTTCACGCCCCGCCATGATCAGCGGCTGGCTGTCGTCGCGATTGTGGCGCAGCAACTGGCGCAGCTCCCTGCGTCGCTCCACCGGCAGCTTCAACATTGCCTGGCGCAAGCCGTGCTGATTGACCACCGCTGCGGCGGTCGGCGTGTTGGCCATCCAATGGTAGAGGCCGCCACCGACGCCGCCGATAAGAAACACGTTGAGCAACACCGAAACGAGCAACCACGGCTTGAGGGATCTGCTTGTCATTGCTCGGCTTCCTCGGCATTGACGGTGAAGACGACTTCCGCGTCGCCCTGGTCGAAGACGCTGGGCAGCACGTCGGATGACAGCATGGGCAGCGGCACGCTCATGGACGCCACCAGCATTCCCGTGACGACGCCTGCGATCCCTACGCCCACAAGGCCGGCCGGCGATAGCCAACCGGCGTAACGCGACCAGAAAGACTCACCGCCCACTGCGGATCGGCGAATCTGCCTGACCAACGCCGCGTCGGCGACGAGCGGCTGATAGCTGTCCAGTTGGCTGTCGAGCCAACGCGCCTGCTGCAAGGTTTCGCGCGCATGCACATTGCCGCTGCGGAGCAATGCCTGGGCCGGTGCCTGTTCAGCATCGGGCCAGCGACGCAGGTCCGCCCCGTAGGCGTCGGCCAGATAAGCAAAGCGTTCGGGTGTCATGGTGTTCCCCTTCCTGGGCGGGCAAGCCCGGGTGTGTCGGCAAGTTGGCTGCGCAACTGGCGTCGGGCCCTCGACAGCAGGCTCTCCAGTGCCTCGACGCTGATATTCATCAGGGCCGCGGCGTCGATGTTCGACAGCTCCTGGTAGTACTGCAACACGATGGCTTCGCGCTGGCGCTCGGGCAAGGCCGCCAACGCGGCGGCCATGCGTGCACTGCGGTCCTGGGTTTCTAATTGCTCTTCAGGCGATGGCGAGCTGTCTGCCACCTCCAGCGCCTCTTCGTCGCTCAACGGGCGCTCCTTGCGCCGGCGCAGGCGGTCACGGCACAAGTTGAGCACCACCCGGTGCAGCCAAGTATCGAAACGCGCCTCACCACTGCGCCAATTGGCAGCCTGGCGCCAGATGCGCAGGAAACTTTCCTGGGCCACGTCCTTGGCCTCGTCGGCATCGCCCAGTATTCGACCGGCGAGCGCAAGCAACCGGGGTAGCTTGCGGGTCACCATTTCGTTGACGGCCGCAGGTTCGTTATTGCCGATACGTGCCAGCAGCTCAACGTCCGGATCAGTGTCTTTCAATCGGGCAAGTCTCGGTCCGGGGCTAAGAGGTTTCAGCGAATCCAGTGCCCTTCACGCCAATACCAGTTCGGGCCATGGGCTTCCCAGTGCCCAGGCTCCCAGCGGGCATGGCGCATCACCGGCTGCCAGTGACCCGGCACCCAGGCGTAACCGCGTCCTTCCCAGCGCCAGTGGCCAGGGTCCCAGGCATAACCGGGGCGCTCGGCGGGAATCATTTCCACGCGCTGCGGGGGTGGCGCCTGCTGGATGATGATGTCGGTCTGGGCAAAGGTCGGGGTACTGACGAACGCGGCGAAGGCCAGCGGGATCAGCACGGCATAACGCAAATGGGCCAGGGGTCTCATGGCAACTCCTTCATCGGCGTGCAGGAATACACGCTGCTGATGGGTTGAACGGCGTGTGCCGGAAAATCCGTCGCAGGCCGCGGCGTTTTTTTTCAGGCAGTGGTCAAACGCAGTATTGCGCAGGGGATGGCAAGGCTTGATGAAATGTTTGAAAGCTTCGCGACGGATTTACACGGGTGACGGCGTTTAACCAGTACGCACAACACACCCATGAGGAAATACCATGTCTCGTCGCCTATCCATGCTGGTCGCCGCCTTGTTGATCGTCAGCCTCAGCGGCTGTGTGATCGTGCCGGAGCATCGGCATTGCTGCTGGCGCTATTACGGCGCCGCCGCGACACCGACCGACACCGTCAACGGCTGATCCAGCGCGCTAACCCCTCCGCGTCCGGCCTGGAGCGCGGGGGGATGCAAACGTATCGACCCTGCCGCTTTTCACCGCGTAAATCCCCCACGGCTGACGCCAGAATGCCCATCACTCGACCTCCCGTCTGCTGCTGCACCCAGCGCTTGACTCCAGCCCATGATCAAATGACGCTGTTGGCGTTTAGCCATCATCGCGAGCCGCCCAATCATGAGCACCGAACTCCCAAGCCTGCCCGACAGCGATGTGTACAAGACGCTGCTCGAATCGACCAAGGCCATCCCCTGGCGCATCGACTGGCAGACCATGACCTTCAGTTATATCGGCCCGCAGATCGAAGCGCTGCTGGGTTGGACGCCGAAAAGCTGGGTCAGCGTGGATGACTGGGTGGAGCG
Source organism: Pseudomonas sp. OVF7 (assembly GCF_030644265.1). Taxonomy (NCBI): domain Bacteria; kingdom Pseudomonadati; phylum Pseudomonadota; class Gammaproteobacteria; order Pseudomonadales; family Pseudomonadaceae; genus Pseudomonas; species Pseudomonas sp. OVF7. The sequence continues at coordinate 4,834,566 of NZ_CP128996.1, forward strand.
CATGCACCCGGATGACCGCGAATACGTTGTGAATTTCTGTGTCTCGCAATCCCGTGCCGGGGTGGACCACGAGGCCGATTACCGCGCGCTGACGGTCAACGGCGACTATGTGTGGATTCGCGACGTGGTGCATGTGGTACGCAAGGATGGCGAGGTCGAAGCGCTGATCGGCTTCATGTTCGATATCAGCGAGCGCAAAAAGACCGAAGAGCACCTCACTCGCCTGCAAAAACAGCTGGAGGAATACTCCTTCCAGGACGGCCTCACCGGTATCGCCAACCGCCGCATGTTCGATACCGTGCTGGAACGCGAATGGGCCAGCGCCCAGCGTAGCCAGTTGCCGCTGTCGTTAATCATCCTGGATATCGATTTTTTCAAGCAGTACAACGACCACTACGGCCATATCAAGGGTGATGAATGCCTGCGCCAGGTGGCACGCACGCTGTCATTGGCGGCCAACCGACCGCGGGACTTCATCGCGCGCATCGGCGGCGAGGAATTCGTTTGGTTATTGCCGGAAACCGACGCCGCATCGGCCAGGCAAGTGGCGCAACGTTGCCTGCATCTGATTTGCCAGCAACAGATCGAACATGGGTTTTCACCGGTATCAAACCTGCTGAGCCTGAGCCTGGGGGTCGGCACGCATATCGTGACGCCGAACAGTGCGATGCTGGGGTTTGTCGAAAGCGTCGACAAATTGCTGTACCAGGCCAAGCACAATGGACGGATGCGTGCAGAGTTTGCCGAAATAGAAGTGTGATACCGAGGTCAAATCGCGGGCAAAAAAAATCCCAAGTAGCTGATGGAAACTTGGGATTTAAAAATGCATAAACCGTGGGAGGTGAACGCCCGGCAATAATACCCAGTGTAAAAAGCTGTAACAAGATTATTTTAATCCTTTCGTCGGATTAAAAGCGTCGTAAGTCATTCAATAACCACATATTTTTTAAGGTAGAGGGGTATATGAGTGCCACTTTTTGGTGCAAGTATCGCGATTACTTCCACCCATATATCCCTTTATAAACAATGGTTATTAATTAAAGCGGCGTGACACTTTTAGAGGATTGCCCGTTCAACCGTTTGCAGGTTTCTCGAAGTTCGACACTGTTAGACGATGCCGCACTGGCCACACGCTCCACTTGCCGGCACAAGGCAATGCGTTCGGCCGCCGCTTCGCGTTGGCGGTCGACCTCGGCATTGAACTGCACGAAATAGATCCCCAGTGCCCCTGCGACACACAGCACCCCGAACGCGAAATAACGCAAGCTGTTGGACGATTCAGCCGCTGGCGGGTTCATGAGGTTATAGCGCCCTGCTCTTTTCGTAGCGGACGTCGTCACCCATCTCGTTGGCCACCACCAAGGTGCCAATGGCATAAAGCGTTTGCATACTTGCCTCCTCCATGCAGGACGCAATTGTATGCAAAATGAAACATGGGATTGTGGTGGATTTGTAAAGCGCCTGCCCCGCAGGGGCTGATCAAGAGCACAGGCGCTGCTGGCCAGTCGTTTATTTACGCGCCACTTTGTAGCGCAGGCAGTCCTGATAGAACGTCTGGCGAATCGCCTCGGGCTTGAGCCGAGAGCGGCTGTCATAGGTCTGCTCGGTGATGCCCATGGCCATCATGCGCATCCACGATTTATTGAACTTGATGGTCTGGATCTTTTGTCGCGCGGCATACAGCGAAACCCCTGACAGCTTGAGTTCCTGGGCCCTGGCGGCAGTACCTGCGCCCCAACTGCACATGTACTTGTCCCCCTCGCGCAACTCCCGTGCCTGCACGGTAGCCGCGCCGCCGGCCAGGGAGCAGGCGAACAGCATGATTCCAACAGTGCGCATTTGTTCCCTCACCTAACCACCTGAAAATAAAAGCGATTCTGGCGAGAATTTTGTTACAAAGGGGCCACTAAATTGCCTTATTGCACACGGTAGGAGTGAGTTCTATCGCACTTACAGGGACTGCATGGGTTCACCACCGATAAGTGGCGCTCGCCTGCACGGTGCGTTGCGAGCCATACCAGCACCAGGAGTAGGACAAGCAGGACGCCACGTATTCTTTATTCGCCAGGTTGGTGGCGTTCAGCGCCAGGCGCAGGTTGTCCTTGGGGTTGGCGATATTCGCAATGTCGTAGTGCACCGCCGCGTCAAACAAGGTGTAGCCCGGGACTTTCAGGGTGTTGGCCGTATCCCCCCAGGACGATCCGACATAGCGTGCGCCAGCACCGGCGCCGAATCCTTTCAACTGGCCATCATGGAAGGTGTAGTCAGCCCAGGCCGAGGCCGTATGACGCGGCAGGCCGTACGTGGTCGTGCCTTTGACCGGGATCGCCGGCCCTACGCCCACATCGCTGACCGGCGCGTACTGCGCGGTGCTGTTGGACTTGCTCGCACGGTTATCCAGGTACGCGTAGGCGGCGGTGATGTCCAGGTTGTCGTTGAGGCTGGCCTTGCCTTCCAGTTCAAAGCCACGGGATTGCTGTTCGCCGTCTTGGATGTTGCAACGGCCATTGCCACACAGGTGGGTCGGGTCTGGGTCGATGGTAGGCACGTTGCTCTGGCGCAGGTCGAAAATCGCCGCCGTGATAAAGCTGTTGCTGCCTGGCGGTTGGTACTTGATACCGATTTCATACTGCTTGCCCTCGGTCGGCTTGAACACCGAACCACCGTAGCCGGTGCCCGATTGCGGGTTGAACGACTCGGCATAGCTGGCGTAAGGCGCCAGACCGTTTTCAAACAGATAGACCAGGCCCACACGCCCGGTAAACGCCTTGCTGTCCAGGGAGGATTTGCTCTTGGCGCCACTGCTCAGGGTCTTGGTAGTGCTGTCGGTGCTGGCCCAGTCATAGCGACCGCCGAGCAACAGCACCCATTGGTCCCACTTCATTTGCTCCTGCAGGTAGACCCCCGTCTGTTCGCTGCGCGAGGTCGCATCGGTGGTGAACGCTGGCGTGGCCACGGGCGCGCCGTAGACCGGGTCGAAGATATCCAGGTCCGGCCCCGAGCCGTAACCGGCCTTGGTGTCGGTGCTGGTGTTCTGGTAATCGAGGCCCATCAACAACGTGTGCTGCAATGGCCCGGTGTCGAATTTGGCTTGCAGTTGGTTGTCGAGATTGTAGGCGTCCATGTCGACATCGGTGGCAATGGTCGAACGCTTGGACGTGCGGTAATCCGCCCTGAGGTAGCTGTTGTAGAGGCTCCGATAGACACCTTCGGCACGCAGGTAACGCGCGTTCTGGCGCACGGTCCAGACATCGTCGACATGATGTTCGAACGCGTAGCCAAGGGAGTAATACTCACGGTCACTCTTCTCGAAATTCTTTTCGCCGTCGTAGAAGTCCACGTCGATCTTGCGCCCGGTCGGACTGTGCAGCACCGAGCCCCAGGCCGGCACCGAGCCGTAGGATGCGCCTTGGGGGGCCTTCTGGAAATGCCCGAGCAAGGTCAGCGAGGTGGCCTCGTCGGGGCGCCAGGTGAATGCACTGGACAGCGACTGGCGGCGGGTCTCGGTGTGTTCGACCTGGCCGTCGGCCTCGTCGAACAATCCCGCCACACGGTAGGCATACACACCCTGATCGTCGATCGGGCCACTGAGGTCGAAGGTGGTGCGCTTCTTGTTGAAGGTGCCGTATTCGACGCCCACTTCATGAAACGGCGTGTCCAGCGGGCGCTTGGTGACCATATTGATCACCCCGCTCGGCGTGCCCTGGCCATACAGCACCGACGCCGGGCCGCGCAGTACTTCGACGCGCTCCAGGTCGAAAGCATCCTTTTGCGGCAAGGCGTCACGGCTGGAAGGCACGCGCAGGCCATCGAGGTAGGTGGATGGGGCGAAGCCACGGATGGTCAGTTGGTCCAGCCGCGAGGCCGTGGCGCCACGGGTTTCCGGAACGACAGCGGCGCTGTAGCGCAGGATCTGGTTAAGGCTCTCGGCGTTCTGTGCGCGCATCTGGTCTTTAGTGACGATAGAAATCGACTGCGGGGTTTCAATCACCGCGGTGTCGGTCTTGGTTCCTGACAGGCTACGCGTGGCCACGTAGCCGGCCACCGGCCCGGTCGGACTGTCGGCCCGGTCGGCCGCGCTGATGGTCGTGGCCTGTAACTCCATGGCCCCGCCGTTATCCGGGATAGCTTCCAGACGGTAGCGGTCGGCGGAGATCTTCAGCGCCTGCAAGCCGCTACCGGCGAGCACATGATTCAGCGCTACCTCAGTGTCGTATTGCCCGCTCAAGCCATTGCTGCGTTTGCCACGGGCCAGGCTTGCATCGAAAGCCAGCACCAGGCCCGCCTGTTCGGCCAGGCTATTGAGTGCCTGGCTCAATTCGCCGGCCGGAATCTGGAAACGGCGCAAGGCGCTGCGGCTTTCTTCAGCGAAGGCGGACGGCACGATCAGCAGCGGCACGGCGGCAAAGGCAATCGCCACGGACAGGGCCAGTGGGTGCAAGGGACGAGCAAGGCGCGACATGGGAAATCCTGCGTAATGGAGGTTCTATTAACCATGACGGGCACGCAGGAAAATCGGGCAAGGATGAGAGCAGTTTTTATTTGAGTGGTGTACTGCAATCGGTTGGATCGCTTTTTTGTGTAGCCCTTTGGGTAGGTTTTTCGCGTCTTTTTCCTGACTGTGATGAGCCCTTTCTGATTTTCAAAACCGTTCATCCAGCCGCTTTTCGCTGCGGCAGACTCCGACGCCTTGCCTTCTGCCGAGACGTCACGGATGACCAACGCTTCCCACATTGCCCATATCGAACATGAGCTGGATAGCTTCCATCAGAGCCTGGTGACGTATCGCCAGCAACTGGGGGCCTGGTATTCGCGCGCGCTGGATTCGGTGAGCCACGCCGCTGATTTACCGTCGTTGCTGGGGATGGATCGGGTGTTGCGCGCGGGGAATTCGCAACGTTCCGTGAGCCTTTCCGATACCGACTTCTCCACCGTGGCCCGCTGCCCGGCGGGCGGTGTGTTGCAGATCGAAAGCAAGTTCGAGTCGGTGTATGACGTGCCGATTGGCGATATCCCGGTTGAGGTGATCGGCCTGGATGACGGCAGTTCTACCGTGGTCATGCTCGATGAACAGGGTAAAGGCTCACACCCATGCGTCGCGGGCGCGCGCTACCAGGTACGGGTGCAAGGCGGCGTGTCGGCCCAACAGGTGGACGCGTTGTTTGTGTCCTACGCCGGGTTGACCGCAGACCTGGAGCAATGGCTGCGGTCGCAGTGGGAAGGGTTCAAGCCGCATTGGCAACAGTCGACGGCCAGCGCGATTGGCAGCGGGATATTGGCTGGCAGTTGGGCGGCATACTGGCGTCGACGACAAAAAAACAACATCGTGCGTTTAAAGCTACTAGGAGCTGGAAGTGGCTACAGACCAAATAAAAAGGCCCCAGACAATCCAATTTTTAATCCATCCATGAACGGCGCAGAAATGAAATTTCGTGAAGAGGGCACGCCTTTCACTCTGTTTCCAACCTCGGAATAAAAAATGTTATTTCATCCAAACTCTGACCATATCCCTTTCGACGCCAGCTTGTACTATTTCGTAGGCGTCTTTGACATTTACGACAGAGAGGAAACCAAGGGGGAAGAGCTCGCACACTACAACCCCAACAACAATAAAGACAGAGAAACCCTCATACTTAAATACTGTCTGGACCCTTCCAGCAAGCTTTCATATCGCCACAGATATAAATTAATGGAAAATTTACTCAGCGCACTAAAAACCGAAAGCTTTAACTTTCACTCTTATTTCGAGAATGACCCAGAGAAATACTCAACAATGGCATGGGACGAAACAGAAATAGCCGATCCACGGGGTTTCTTCGTTGATATCTACCGATTAGCCAGCGATGCCTGGAAAGATGACCTCCAAAAAGCTAGGGATGGTCTGAAGTAGCCATGTATTTCCCCGGCATACCACCTAGCGCAACTTTTAAACTCGCCAAATGATCAAAAAACAATCAATTCGACGAGTATTTCTTACGTTTTCGCCACCCGGACCCCACTCCGGTGGCCATTTCCCGCATTACAGGCGCACCTCTCCTGCATTCGTCAGTAAATGTCGGCGCGCCATCCACAGGTTCGACAGAGCGAACAGTGTCACCAGTTGCGCCGTGTTTTTGGCCAAGCCGCGAAAGCGCACCTTGGTGTAACCGAACTGGCGCTTGATTACCCGGAACGGATGCTCGACCTTGGCGCGCACCTGAGCCTTGGCCTTTTCAATCTTGCGCTTGGCTTTGTACAGCACGCTGCGCTTATCGAGTTTTTTGTAGGTGCTGCGGCGTGCCGCCACCTGCCAGATAACTTCACGTCCTTCATGCTCGGGCCGCTTTTCGACACCGGTGTAGCCTGCATCGGCGCAGACCACGTTTTCGTCGCCATGCAGCAATTTGTCCACCTGGGTGACATCCGCCACATTGGCCGCCGTGCCCACTACGCTGTGCACCAGACCCGATTCGTCATCGGCGCCGATGTGGGCCTTCATGCCAAAATAATACTGGTTTCCCTTCTTGGTCTGGTGCATTTCCGGGTCGCGCTTGCCGTCCTTGTTCTTGGTCGAACTGGGCGCATTGATCAGCGTTGCATCGACGATGGTGCCCTGGCGCAGCGACAGGCCGCGGTCGCCCAGATAGCCATTGATGACAGCGAGGATGCCGGCCGCCAGCTCGTGTTTCTCCAGCAAGCGGCGGAAGTTGAGAATGGTGGTTTCGTCGGGGATGCGCTCCAGGTTCAGCCCGGCAAACTGGCGCAGGATCGTGGTTTCGTACAGCGCTTCCTCCATCGCTGGATCGCTGTAGCCGAACCAGTTCTGCAGCAGATGCACACGCAGCATCGCCATCAACGGGTAGGCCGGACGGCCACCTTCACCTTTCGGATAATGTGGCTCGATCAAAGCAATCAAGCCCTTCCACGGCACCACCCGATCCATCTCGATCAGGAACAACTCCTTGCGGGTTTGCTTGCGCTTGCCAGCGTACTCGGCGTCGGCGAAGGTCATCTGCTTCATCGGGAAACTCGGTGGGTGGGGTCGCGGTATTTTGCCAAATCAGAAAGTCTTTTTCAGAGTTTCCCTAGCCTCGAAGACCAATCAGAGTGGTAACGCCACCACTTTCCCAGACCACTTCCTTTTGTGCAAGCTTGCTCGCACTGGGTGTCTAAGCGACCCCAGTCAGAAAAAGGAAAAAAGGGGACAGGAGTAGAAAGGGTACAGAACTACTTACAGGCTAAAGGTTCGATTCACTATTTGATTAAACAAATCCTTCCCCGTCTCCCAAGAGATAAAAAATTAAAATCGTACATATAAATGAATCTGGAGGTGAGGCCATGGGAAAGCATACACCCAATAAATGATGCGAGATTCACAACCTCCCCCCCATCACCCCCACGCCACCACCAACAACCCCACCCCCAACACCAAACACAACGGCGAATAAAACCACGTATCCAACCGCGCAAACCGCGACCCGCTGACTTTCTTGAAAAACCCAACCAACTCCGAATCCCCAATCGCCCTGGCAAACATGAGCACGGCAATCGCGCTGATCCCCCATTGCAATGCGCCATGGGACACCGGCGAGAAATACAGCCCTGCCCGCAGGCACACCAGCAATGCAATCGCGACCAACCCCATCGCCACCAGGAAAGTGCCCAACGCCGAGGGCTTGAACGCCGGGCGTGGCCCGCTGGCAAATTCGCCGGGCAGTTGGGGGATGGCGGCGAGACTGCCAAGTTTGCCGCCGGCGGCCCAATACAGGTGGACCATGCTGATGCAGGTAAAAATGCCGACGACCCATCGTGCAACGACGAAGCTCATGGTGGTTCTCCCTGAAAAGATGCGAAGTAGGATAGCCCCCCTGAAATTTTTTGCAGGCATTTCGTCGGCGGCTGATGGTAAAGTGCCGCCCCATGAAACTTGCCCGTGCCGACCGCTCGATCATTGCCTGGATGCTCTACTGCTGCGTCCTGTTCAATGTGTTCGCGTGCAGTATCGGGCATGGGCAGATGGTCGGGATGCAGCTCAATGGCCTCGGCGGTCAGTTCTGTACGGTGGACCCGCGCACCCAGGCGCCCACGCCGTCCAACTCCACCGATGAAAGCCTGCCAACCCTGTCCAAGGCGTTTGGTTGCCCGCTGTGTTCGACCGGCGGCATGGGCCCGGCATTCAGTTCCAGCCTGAATGTGGCGGTATTGCCACAACCGCATGCCCCTCCTCCAGCCATTGTCGCCACAGCTGACATCCCCGCTCGCTTTACCTGGCCAACGGCCCATCCACGCGCGCCGCCCGCCTTTGCCTGATCCCTTTGCTTTCTGATCTGCACTGACCACCGTTTCCGCGAGGAAGTACGGCGGCCGTGCGTTGTTTCAAGCCAAGTTTTTCAGGATTCAACTCATGAAACATTTACCCCTGTTAGCGGGCCTGTTCGGCTGCCTGCCTGTCTGCGGCTGGGCCCTTGAGCTGGCCCCAACCACTATTGATGGCGAGCAAACCGCCGAGCCCGGCCTGGCCTTGGACCAACCCAGCGGCATGGCGTCGCGGCTGGGCCTGAGCGTGCGGGAAACCCCGGCCTCGGTGGCCATCGCCACACGCAACGACATCGAGCGCCATGGCGCCAGGACCTTCCGCGACGCCGCCAACACCTTGCCCGGTGTCAACGCCAGTGCACCGCCAGGGTTTGGTGGTTTTGTGTCGTATCGGGGATTTACCAGCAGCCAGATCACCCAGATGTTCAACGGTATCAATGTGGCGACCGGCCTGGCGCGGCCAGTGGATGCGTGGATTTATGATCGCGTGGAACTGGTCGGCGGCCCCTCCTCGCTGATCAACGGTGCCGGCTCCGTGGGGGGATCGCTGAACTATGTGACCAAGCTGGCCAGCCGCGAGGAACAGGCCGCCGAAGGCCAACTGACCTATGGCAGCTACGATACCGCCGGCATGGCCTTCGGCCTGAACCATGCGCTCACCGAGCCAGGCGCCGACGTGCAGCACTATGCCCGCCTGGACGTCAGCCGCAACACCAACCACAGCTATATCGACCGCGACCAGCGCGACGCCTGGAGCCTGGCGTTTTCCCTGCTCAGCGACTTGACCCCCAACCTGTCCCACACCCTGGCCCTGGAATACCAGGATGAACACGAAGACAGTCCTTACTGGGGCACGCCCGTGCTCAACCCCAAGGCCGGTGAGTTGAAGATCGACACACACAACCGCTTCAATAACTACAACGTCGCCGACGGTCGTTACGAACAACGCACCCTCTGGGCACGCTCGATCATCGACTACCGGATCAACGACAGCACCACGTTGAAAAACACCCTTTACCACCTGGACAGCCAACGCGATTACCGCAACCTGGAAACCTACCAGTACAACGCCGACAACAGTGCGGTGAACCGTTCAACCGCCTACCAGGTGCGCCATCAGGGCGAACAGCACGGTAACCAGTTCGAGCTGCGTCATGAAGACCGCGTCTTTGGCCTGTCGACCACTTGGTCCGGGGGCTTCGAGTACAAGGTCAATAGCACCACCAACAGCCCGCTCAGGGCGGCCGGCAATAGCACAGTGGACCCTGATCACTACGACCCTGGGCACTTCTACGACATCCCAGGTACACGACCCGGCTTTATCAGGGACAAGACCAACGAGGTCACGACCAAGGCACTGTTCGTGGAAAACCGCCTGGGCCTGACCGATAAATTGTCACTGCTCACTGGCCTGCGTTACGACGCGATCGACCTGGACGTGACCAACCACGGCAGCGTGACCACCACAAACCCACGCCACTTCACGCGCAGTTGGGAGCCGGTGACCGGCCGGGTTGGCCTGACTTACCAGTTCATCCCCTCAGCCAACGTGTATGTGCAATACAGCACCGCCGCCGAGCAGCCGAGTACCACGACTCAAGTGTTTGACGTGTCGACAGGCAAGCAGTGGGAAGTGGGCAGCAAGTTCGACTACCTGGACGGTCGCGGTTCGGCCACCGTCGCCGCCTACAAGATCGAGCGCAAGGACTTTGCCGTCACCGATCCGCTGGACCCGAACAACAGCATCCCGGTCGGCGCGCAATCGTCCAAGGGGATCGAGTTGGCCAGTTCATTACGCATCACACCCAGGCTGCTCGCCGAAGGCAACTTCGCCTGGGTGGATGCCGAGTATGAGGAGTTCAACGAGAAGATCGCCAGCGGTGCGGTGGTGTCGCGCAAGGGCAATACGCCCACCAATGTGCCCAAGCGCGTGGGCAACCTGGGGCTGACATACGATTTTGCCGAAGATTGGCAGGGTGGCGTGGATGCGCGCTACGTCGCCGAAGTGTATGCGGACAATGCCAATACCCAGACGGTACCGGCCTACACGCTGTTCGGCACCTTCCTGCGCTACAAGGTGGACGCGCGCACCTCGGTGACGGGCCGGGTGCGCAACCTGACCAATGCGGTGTATGCCGAATTTGCCCATGTGTCGCCAGCGTATTACCTGGGGGCGCCGAGGACGTTTGAGGTGGCGGTACAGACCCGGTTCTAACGCTGTAATGCGAACAAAATGTAAAAGCGGCTTGCTCCCGACAGCGGTGCATTAGCTGGATATGGAATAGTCCTTACACGACCGCATTCTTTGTGGCGAGCGGGCTTGCCACAACAAGCCCGCTCGCCACAACAGGCCCGCTCGCCACATTTTTAGCACTCCCGCGGTCGAGAGAGGGAACGTTACCTCAAGCTGGCTTCGACTTTCTGCGCCACATCCTCCGTCAACCACGCCTTCCACACCTCTGGGTATTCCTTGAGGAACGCTTGGGCGACCTCCCGCGGCGCGGTGTGATTCTCGCTCATCGTCGCCAAGGCCTTGTTCAGCGGTTCAATGGGGAACTCGACCTTCTCGAAGAACCCGGCGATCTGCGGATGCGCCTTCTGGAATGGCGTGGATACGCCAATGCTCAATTTGGATGCCAGCGAACGTGTCGGTTTCGGATCGGGATTGTCCGCGTCGGTCAGGGTCTTCCAGGCCTCGGCATCAAATGGCGGTTCTTCGAGCTGGATCAGCTTGTAGCGCCCCATCAGCGGCGTCGGCGACCAGTAGTAGAACAACACCGGCTTGCCACGGCGAATCGACGAAGCGATCTCGGCGTCCAGCGCCGCGCCCGAGCCGCTGCGGAAATTCACATAACTGTCGTCCAGGCCATAGGCCTTGAGCTTCTGCTTGTTCACCACTTCGGAGGTCCAGCCAATCGGGCTGTTGAGAAAACGACCCTTGCCGGGTGATTCCGGGTCTTTGAACACGTCCTTGTAACGCGCCAGGTCCTTCACGCTCTTGAGGTCCGGTGCCAGGGGCTTGAGGCCTTTGGCAGGATCACCCTTGACCACGTATTCCGGCACCCACCAACCTTCGGTGGCCCCCTTGACCGTATCGCCCAGGCCCACCACCTTGCCTTCAGCCTCGGCCTTGACCCACACCGGGCTGCGCCCTGCCCACTCTTCGCCGATCACCTGGATATCGTTCTTGGCCAGGGCGGTTTCCAGGGTGATGGTGGTGCCTGGCAAGGTGTCGGTGGGCAGGTCATAGCCCTTCTCGACGATAAACCGCAGGACCTCGGTGATCAGGCTGCCGCTTTCCCAGTTCAGGTCGGCAAAGTGTACCGGCGCCTCGGCAGCCGATACCGAGGCCACGGATAGTCCCAGGGTGGTCAGGGACGCGGCCAACAGCGATTTCAATCCTTTCATGCCTTTGCACCTCGCATTTTCTTGCAGCCATGGCGGACGGCTTTGCTGCAATGCGCGAAGCCTCTGAATAGTTAAGTCAACTCAACTGTAGTAGAGGTTCCGAGGGACAAAGGATGTTCGTGGTATTGACCGATTACTCACTGGCCTTGAAGGTCACCAGCTCACCCTTGCGCCATTTGGCGGCCTTGCCGGTCACGGCCTTCAGGGTTTTGGTCAGGCCCTCCTGCAGTTGCTCATGGGCGGCAAATACCAGCATCACGCTGTGGCCTTCCTTGAAGACAATGCCCTGGCCCTCGGCGCAGGACACAAAGGCGTAATCACCCAGGCCATACACCGTCAACTTGATATCGCGGAACTTCAATTCAAACTTGCCGCCTTCGCGACTGGGTAATACCGCGGCGCGGAAATGGTCACCGACCTTGAGTTCCAAACGCGGTTTATCATCCACCACCAGTGCGGTTTCGGTATCGATCTCGGCGATATAGATACCTTCCGGCGTCTGCTCAGTGATGTAGACGAAACGGGATTGAAACTGCTTGACCAACTTTGCGCGCAAATCACCCAGCACGAATAACGCGTGCATATCCAGATTACTGACTGCCAAGGAAACGCCCCCACATCGAAAAAAGCACCGTCCGCCAGAGCGGGCAGCACGAAAAAACGGCCGTAACGGCACGATCACACAACACATTCTTTGAAAAAAACTGAAGAAAATCCCGCTGCTGCGCCGTAAGACTAGTACAGGCGTGCACGATGGACCTCTTGCAAGGTCATCAGGCGTCACAGGAAATCACAGGTTCAACGACACGAGAATACGCGCCGACCAGCTTCAGAGAATAACCCCATTAAAAACGCAGTTTCCGACAACTCATACAAACACACACACCTTGGCATGGAACCAGGCAGCGGCCACTGGCGACAATACTAAAACAGCAACACGGGTCAAAACCACCCGAAACGCTGGTGGTGAGTCCACAAGATAGATCGACAGGAGCTGACCATGCTACGACAACAACACGACGCTACGTCTTCCCGCACTCGTTCATCATGTCACGACGAGCGCCAATACTACTGCTTGCACAGCTCCAACGGGTACTCGAATTCGGTTCTTTACCAAGTTGTTCCGGCCGGCAGGAATTTCTTTCATATCCTCGAAGTCACCAGTGGCAGGATCCGAGGATTTCGCAGCGACCACAACCAGGCCTGCGAATTGGCCAAGCAACTGGAGAGCGCCCTGCACGCCCTGCACGGCGGAATCGTTTCGTCACCTGGATGACTTTACTGCGCCACCGCCCTTCAACAACTGCCATACTGGCCCGTCCATTGAAGTTTGCCCCCCGCGGGTCAGGTTTCATCAGTGCAGTTACCTTGAAGGGAAGGCTATACGTGACGGAATTTGATATTGGCGAATTTTTTATTCATGGCGATGCCAGGGAAGTAGACGGGGAGTTTCAAGCAGTTATCGTGATGCGCGCCAAGCCGCCCTTGACCACCGTTACAACGCACCAAGTCGAAAAAGACCGCTGGTTCAAGACGCTCGACACTGCCGCGATCGCGGCCAAGGAAGCCGCCAAGGCCCTCAAGACCGCCGTCGATTGCGGGGCACTGACCTCCTGACAATCCGATCGAACTCTACCGCGCCCCAAGCCTCCGATGCATACCCCACCTGAAAAACCTGCACGGAGAACGATATGGACGCGCCGATACCTACGCTGGAAACCCTATTTGCACAACTGGGCCTGGATTCAACCCCGGAAGGCATTGACGAATTCATCGCCGGGCATCCTTTGCCCGCGGGTGTGAAACTCATCGATGCGCCTTTCTGGTCGGACCGGCAGGCACAGTTTCTCAAGGAAGAGCTGCGCGAAGACGCCGAATGGGCGATCGCGGTGGATGAACTGAACCAGCGCCTGCATCAGTCGCAATAACCTCCCTCAATGCAGGCTGCCTGATTGTTCCAGGCGCAACAACGCTTGCCAGGCAGCCCTGCACGCTTGCGCTTCATCCCGGCTGGCGAAGGCGGTGCCACGCGGCTCACCGTTGACCAGCACCACCCAACACGCATTCTGGCCCAGCGCACGCAGGCTTGGCGGCACGCCACTGCCAATCATCACGGCCACATCGACTTTTTTTTGCATGAAGCTTCTCCGCAACATTAGTTAGCTGGCTAACAATATTACCCATGCTACGGTTTTCCTCCCGTTGGAAAAAGCCATCTTCGGAACAGCTTCCTTGCATAAACCGCAATAATCCCTAGCGCGCGGCCTTGGTGCCTTCGGGCTTGTAGCCCAGGCGCAAACCGCCCCAATGCCGGCCCCGGACCATGATCGGCACCGACAGGTCGTGCATCAGCTCGCCGGTATCGCGGGTGTAGGTCTGGAGCAGCACCGCTTGCTGATGGCTGCCGCAGCGAATTCCGGTACGGTCATCGAACTTGCGCTTGGTGCGGTTCTGCACCGCATCGACCTGGGCATCGCCCGTCAAGGCCTGGGAAAACGCCTTGTTGTGGGTTGGCACATAACCTTGTTGGGTGCAGGCGATCGCAAACACCAAGCCTTCATGACGCGGCAGCAATGCTTCCTGGATCGCCGGCAGGACCTGGTCGGTGTAACCGTCGAACCGCGTGTGGTATTTGCTGGGGCTGGTGTTGGGGATCAGCGTGTAGCTGCGGTCGAACAAGTCGTCCAGGGTGATGCGGTTTTGCAGCACATCCGCCTCGAACTGCTCGGCAATCCGGCTCGCACCCTCGCGCGCCAGGTCATAAACACGCTGGTGATAGTCATCCAGCCCGACGGCGGCCAGGCGTTCGCTGATGGTTTCGGCCTGTCCTTCCATCTGCACGGCGGCGCCGGCCAATTCACGGGTTTGCTGGTCGCTCACGTCCAGGTCGCTGCGCATCTGTTCCACCGCATGGAACAGGCTGTCCAATTGTGCGCGGTTGGTGTCGGTGCCCTGGGCGATTTCATTGACCTGCCCTTCCACGTCCGCCGCCAGGCTGGCGATGCTCTCCAACTGCTCGCCTGCGTGTTCCACCTGTTCGACGCCGGTGTGCAAGTCCACCGACAGTTGGCGAATCTGCTCCACCACCTGTGTCGTACGTTGCTGGATATCCGCAACCATCAGCCCGACTTCATCTGTGGCCGTGGCAGTACGGCCGGCCAGGCCGCGCACTTCGTCGGCGACCACGGCAAACCCGCGGCCATGCTCACCGGCCCGCGCCGCCTCAATGGCCGCATTCAACGCCAGCAGGTTGGTCTGGCTGGCGATGGATTGGATCACCAGGGTCACACGCTGGATTTCCTCGCTGCGCTGGCTCAGCGCTTCGATCAGCTCGCGGCTGGCATTGGCGCGCTGGCTGAGTTGGCGCATGCGTGTGATCGACTGAGTCAGGACCTCACGCCCCTCCGTGCTGCGCTGATGGGCCTGACTGGCCGCGCCCAGGGCTTGGCGGCTGAGCTGGGAAGTGACTTTTTCAGTATCAATCATCACTTCGGCGTTGCTGACGATCTGCTTGGCAGCGCTCAATTGCGATTGCACGCGAGCGGCCAATTGCTTGACCGAATAGGCCACGCCGGCAGCGGACAACGCGTTATGGCTGGTGGTATAGGAAAGATCGCGCGTCAGGTCACCGATGGCATCGGCGGCGTCGGACGACGAAAGGCTAAGGGCAGGTTTTTTCAGGCGCGGCAGCCAGATCACCAGCAAGGCCAGTGGCACGCACAGGTATATCGGCAGGCTGGCGAACGCAAGGCCCAGCAGTACCAGCACCAGGGCGGTGCTCTGCAGAAGCGGCGTCAACCAGCCGGGCAGCCCGCGCACCACCGCTTGCGGAGGCACTGCTGCGCCCATCAGAGATCCGTCTCCAGCCATCTTCGTCACCCCGCTGTTTGTCATTGTTGTCCCTGCATTAAACGCCACTATCCAGCCATTATCCATGGGCCTTTAGTGGGGTAGCTTGCAGCAGATCAATAGACGGGGCGTAACGGTATTTCCCCGGGGCACCGCAGTCGCGGTCCCCGGCTTCAATGCATCAGGCTTGGCGCTGGTGCTTGTCGATCTGCTCGTGGCGCTCTTGCGCTTCGATGCAGTATTTGGTGGTCGGGCTGATCAGCAGGCGCTTGAGGCCGATAGGCTCGCCGCTGTCATCACACCAGCCAAAGGAATCTTCCTTGATGCGTTCCAGTGCGCGCTCCAGTTGCGGCAGCATGCGCTGGTCGCGGTCGATGGCGTTCACCAGCCAAGTGCGCTCTTCCTCGACGGAAGCGGCGTCAGCCGGGTCCGCCGGGGTGTCCAGGCTTTCAATGGCGATACGGTTCTGTTCAATGCGCTCGTGGTGTTCGACTTTCATGTCCTGCAGCAACTTCTCGAAAAAAGCGTGCTGTTCGGCATTCATGTAGTCATCCGCCGGCATGGCCAGCAACTTTTCCTTTGTCATTGATTTCTCTATAAAAAATACGTGCATTAAGGCGAATAAGGGAGCGTTCCGGTCGACCTGTGCAAGTCTCGGAAAGGCGCCGTCCATTTCAAGCGCCACCCGGCACTCAATTTACGAGGGGCGGCAGTCTAAGGCCGACTTGAGGGCTCAGCAACTGAAAAGACAGGCATTTTTTCCGAGACAACCCCCAAGGGCACCAGGACGGGCTTGGTGAACGGGTCATCGGAGTGTGTTTATAGCAAGAAATTCAATGTTGTGGAGCTATATAGAAGACAAACGGTTGAAACAGACTGTTAATCATAAAATGTGGGAGAGGGCTTCCCCCCTCCTGCATTCAGTGCTCAACAGTCGCACGTTCATTTAGCGCTTAAGCTTGCGCTTGTTGCGGTATTGGTCGATCACCACCGCGACCACGATGATCAGGCCCTTGATGATGTCCTGGATGTACGCATCCACCCCGACGAAAGTAAACCCGCTGGCCATCACCCCAAGGATCAGCGCGCCGATCACGGTGCCGGTAATGCGCCCTACGCCGCCTGCCAGGCTCGTGCCGCCGATCACCGCAGCGGCAATCGCGTCCAGCTCATAAGACATCCCCATGCCGGCCTGGCCGGTGGCCGCACGCGCCGAAGCGACCACGCCGGCCAGGCCCGCCAGCAACCCGGCAATGCTGTAGACGATGATCAAGTGACGCTTGACGTTGATCCCCGAGGTACGCGCCGCCTGCATATTGCCGCCGATGGCATAGGTGTACTTGCCGTACTTGGTGTAGCGCAGGGCGATATGGAAAATCACCGCCACGACCAGGAAGATGATCACCGGCATCGCGCCATGGCCGATGGCCGTGTAGGAGTCCGAAAGCATGCTCACTGGCTGGCCTTCGGTGTAGTAACGCGCCAGGCCACGGGCCGAGACCATCATGCCCAGGGTGGCGATAAACGGCGGGATACCGGTGACGGCAATAATGCTGCCGTTGATCGCCCCCGCCAGCAGCCCCACCCCGAGGCCCATCGCCACCGGGATCCAGACCGGCAGGTCGGTCAGGGACGGAAATACCGCCCGGGAAAAATCGGAAGTCTGTGCCAGGCTGGCGGCGATCATCGCCGATAATGCGAGCACCGAGCCGGAAGACAGGTCGATGCCGGTGGTGATGATCACCTGGGTCACACCGATGGCCAGCAGGCCGATGATCGATACCTGCAGAATCATCAGCACCAGGCGCTGGGAGTTCATCAGGAAGCTCTGGTCGCGCACGATCCAGCCGAACAGCTCAAACACCAGGCCGATACCGATCAGCACCAGGAAGATGCTCAGTTCGGTTGGCAAACGTCGACGGTGCTTGACCGGTGCCGTGGCAGGCTTGTTATCTGTTATTGCGTTCATAGCCAATCACCTTCTTATTCTATGGCGCGGACCAACCGCAGGCCCGCGCGGCTGTTCGTCAGTGGACCACCGGCAAACCGGAAGCCAGATGCATGACTTTTTCCTGGGTCGCGTCCGCACGGTCCAGGGTGCCCATCAGTTCACCCTCGTGCATCACCATGACCCGGTCGCTCATGCCGAGCACTTCGGGCAGCTCCGAGGAGATCATGATCACGGCCATGCCTTCACTGGCGAGAAAGGAAATCAGACGGTAAATCTCGACCTTGGCCCCCACATCGATACCGCGGGTCGGCTCATCAAGGATCAACAACCGAGGGTTGGTCATCAGCCAGCGTGCCAGCAGTGCCTTTTGCTGGTTGCCGCCCGACAGGGTGTCGATGCACTGTTCCAGGGACGGGGTCTTCACCCGCAGCTTCTTGCACATGTCTTCGCACAACGCGCGCAAGGCTTTCTGCTGGATAAACCCATTGCCCGAATACAGCGGCAGCACCGCCATCTCCATGTTTTCCAGCACCGACAGGCACGGGAACAGGCCGCTGAGCTTGCGGTCCTCGGTCAACAGGGCAAAGCCTTTCTCGATGGCCATGTGCGGGTCGGTGATACGCACCGGCTGGCCATCCAGGGTGATCTGGCCGCTGGAGCTTGGGGTGATCCCGAAAAGGGTTTCCGCCACATTGGTGCGGCCCGAGCCCATCAACCCGGCGATGCCGAGGATCTCGCCGGCATGCAGGTCGAACGACACATCCTTGAACACGCCGTCCAGGCTCAAGTCGCGCACCGACAGCAGCAGCTCGCCGATCGGCGCTTCGCGCACCGGGAACAACTGGCTGAGTTCACGGCCGACCATCATCGAGATCAGGCTGTCGCTGTTCATGCTGTCGGCCCGCTGCAGGCCGATATAGTGACCGTCGCGGAACACCGCCACCTCGTCGGCGATGGCGAACACTTCGTTCATCTTGTGGGTGATATAGACAATGCCTTTGCCCTGGGACTTGAGGTCGGCAATGATCGAAAACAGGTGCTCGACTTCCTTCTCGGTAATCGCCGACGTCGGTTCGTCCATGATCAGGATGTCGGAGTCATAGGACACCGCCTTGGCAATCTCCACCATCTGCCGCTCAGCGATGCTCAGGTTGCCGACGTGTTCCTCGGGGTCCAGATTAATACGCAGGCGCGCCAGCAATTCGGCGGTGCAGCGGTGCATTTCGCGGTGGTTGACCATGTGCAGGCTGTTGAGCTGCTCACGGCCGATCCAGATATTCTCGGCGATGCTCATATGGGGCATCAGGTTGAGTTCCTGGTGGATCATCGCGATCCCGGCCTTCTGCGCGGCCAACGGTGTCTCGAACACAATCGGCTGGCCCCGCAGGCGGATTTCCCCGCTGTCGGGCTGGTAGATACCGGCGATGATTTTCATCAGCGTCGACTTGCCCGCGCCGTTCTCGCCCATCAACGCCAGCACCGACCCGGGGCGTACACGCAATTGCACATCGGCCAGGGCCACGACGCCGGGAAAGCCTTTGCTGATGTTGACGATTTCCAGCAGGTAGGGTTCGTCCAGCGGCAGGGGCTGGATACCCGGAGACTGCGAGACAGTGGCTTGAGCGAGCATAAGGGGTACTCCATCTGCAGGGCGGCCGTAACCGCCCTGCCGGCTTATTGTTGTTATGTCAGGGCTACTTGAAGTCTTTGACGTTGTCCGGGGTGATCAACTGGAAAGGGATCACCACGTTCTGCTCCACCGGCTCGTGCTTGGCCATCTTGCGCGCCGCTTCCACCGAACCCACCGCCTGGCCCTTGGCATCCTGGAACGCCGATACGGTCATGTCGCCCTTGGTGATCGCGCTCAAGCCGTCCGGCGTGCCGTCGACACCCGCGATCAGCACACTGCCCTTTTCCTTACCGGCCGACTTCAGGGCCATGGACGCACCGATGGCCATCTCATCATTGTTGGCCAGCACGGCATTGAATTCGCGGCCCTGGGTCAGCCAGTCGTTGACCAGGGTCATGCCCTTGTCACGCAGCCAGATGCCGGTCTGCTCCTGTTCGATCTTGATCCCCGGGTACTTGGCCAGCACTTCCTTCACACCCTTGGTGCGGTTGGTGGTGGAGTTGTTCGCCAGGTCGCCCAGCAGGATCACGATCTTGCCCTTGCCACCGAGCTTTTCGGCGATGTACTGCATTTGCAGCTTACCGGCCTCGACATCATCGGAGGTGACGGCGACGACGTCCTTGGGCAGGTCTTTCTGGTCCGGACGACGGTTGACGAACACCAGCGGAATCTTCGCGGCGGTGGCGGCCTTGATGATGTTGGCGGTCGACGCGGTGTCGACCGGGTTAACGATAATGGCGTCGACGTTCTGGCTGATGAAGTTCTCGACCTGGCTCAGTTGCTTGACCACGTCGGCGCGAGCGTCTTCGAATTGCAGTTGCACGCCATCGCCCTTGGGATAGGACTTGGCTTGCTTGTCCATGTCTTCGCGCAGGTAGGTCAGGAAGGTGTCATCGAATGCGGACATGCTCACACCCACCTTGAGATCGGCAGCCGTGGCAAAACCGCTGGCCAGCATCATGGACAGGGCCAGCGCGGTAAAACGGATCGGGGTCTTCATGAACGGTCTGTCTCCAATTTCTTGTTGGTTTTGTGGACGTTGCGTTTATCAGAGCGAATTCGAGGGCAGTCGCACAATCGGGGCCCCGGGAATACAGCAGACCAGGGCGCCTTTGTTTTCGACGCACAGCACATTAAGGAAGGAGAAGTAGAATGGCCGGGCGCGGGGCAGGCCGCGTGGCGCAAGGACGGGGCGTAAAACTCGCAGTACAGCGCTGAAGATTTTCATCTGACGGTACCTGGTTGTTTTTGATCTTGTTTTTGTTGAGTCGCCCGAATCGAGTCCGAACGTACTTTCTGCAACCTGGAAAAGACTTTATTAGAAAATAATTTCCATATCAACCTGTTTTAGAATTTTATTCCATTTTTGTTGAAACCACCTGCTGGCGCTCGGCACTGAGGCGTGCGGCATCCAGTAGCCGGGTGGTTTCCAGTGCGTCATAGGCGTCCACCGGCAGCGGTCCCCGGCCTTGCACGGCGGCTTGCAACTGCCGATAGAACTGGGTCCAGCAGCCCTTCTCCGACGGTACCCGCTCGCGCTCCGGCCCCTGTTCGAACCACCCCCAGCGTCGATGCTCCTCGGCGCCCCAGTGCTCGCCTTCGGTTTTCGGCGACTTGCCGGCCATCAGCGCCTCTTCCTGACCATCCAAACCATCGACGGTGTAGCAACCCAAGGTGCCACTGACGCGAAAGCGCGGCGCCTGGCTATTTTGCAGGGCGCTGCCCCATAAGTGGGAAATCACCCCGTTGGCGTGGGTCAGGGAAACGAAGAAGCCATGGTCGAGGGTGGGATGTTGCGGGGTGAACTGCAACTGTGCGAATACCCGATCCACCGGGCCGAACAGTTGCAGTGCCTGGTCCACCAGGTGGCTACCCAGGTCGCGCAACCAGCCGCCACCGCTGGCATTGCCCACCGCTTGCGGGCTGTAGCGCTCCACACGGGACTCGAAGCGGGTGATGGTACCCAGCGCACCGGCGTCGATCAGTTTGCGCAGGGTCAGGTAGTCCGAGTCCCAGCGCCGGTTCTGGTAGACGCTGAGTAACACGCCCTGGCGTTCGGCGGCGGTGATCAGCGCCTGGGCCTGCTCGGCGTTGGCGGCGAAGGGCTTGTCGCTGACCACCGCCACGCCATGCTCGATGGCTTCCAGCACCAGGGCCGGACGGCCCTTGAGGGTGGTGGAAATCACCAGGGCGTCGACACCGGCTTCGACGATCTGGCCGATGCTGTCAAAGGCCTTGACCCCCGGAAGATCAGTGCTCAATTGCTGGCGGCGCTCGGGTGAACGCGTCACCACGCCGACAAACGTGGCGCCTGGCAACGTTGCAATCAGCGGCGCATGAAAGAAGCGTCCGCCGTGGCCGTAGCCGACTAGTCCGATTCGCATGATCAACTCCTGAGTTGAATTGGAAACCCAATCAACGGTGGGAGGGGCTTGCCCTAATGCCAGTCATTAAGGCTTTTTTGTAGGAGCGAGCTTGCTCGCGAAAAACTCACAGGCGCCGCGTTCATTCAGGAAACACGCGTTATCGTTGACGTTCTTCGCGAGCAAACTCGCTCCTACACCTCCCACATTGACCGAGTGTTAGCCGTAGAAGCGTGGGCGATCCGGCAGGCTGACCTTGACGATCTGCCCACTGCCCTGCGCTTCGATACACGCATCCGCCGCCACCGCAGCCGCAAAGCCATCCCACGCCGACGGCCCGCCGACGTGCCCCGCCAGCACGCTATCAATGAAGGCCTGCAATTCCACGTCATAAGCGCCGATAAACCGGTCTTTCCAATCCATCAGAATCGCATTGGACAGTTTGGCGCCACTGCGCAATTGCACCTGGGACGGTTCCGGCAACTTGGCGATGCCAGTCTCCCCCACCACTTCGCACTGGATGTCGTAGCCGTACTGGCAGTTCACAAACACTTCGACGTCGATGCGCGTGCCCTTGGCGGTTTCCAGCAACACGATCTGCGGGTCGCGCAGGTGGGCCAAGGCTTTACTGGTCTTGCGCGGGAACACCACTTGCACGGAAACATAATCGTCGTCGAGCAGCCAACGCAGCACATCCAGCTCATGGATCAAGGTATCGGTGATCGCCATATCGGTCTTGTAGTTCTCACCCACCGTCGGGTTGCGGTGAGCGCAGTGCAGCATCAACGGTTCACCGATCTGGCCACTGTCGATCACCGCCTTGAGGGCGCGATAGCCTTCGTCATACGGGCGCATGAAGCCCACTTGCACCAGACGCTTGCCGCAGGCCACTTCGGCCTCGACGATCTTGCGGCAACCTTCGGCGGTGACCGCCAGGGGTTTTTCGCAGAACACCGGTTTGCCGGCGGCGATGGCGGCGAGCACGAACTCTTCGTGGCTCGGGCCCCAGGAGGTCACGAGAACGGCTTGAACTTCAGGCGAACGGATCAGCGCGTGACCATCGGCATACACCTCGGCGTCCAGCTTCAAATCGGCCACCACCTTGGCGGCCTGCTCAAGGTTGATGTCGGTCACCGCCACCACCTGGCTGTTGAGCAGGGTCTGGCTGCAACGACGAATATGGTCGCGGCCGATGGCGCCGGTACCGATTACACCTAGCTTCAAAGACATACAAACACTCCTCTTGTTATTAGTACTGCCGGGCCTTGGCCAGGTGTTCATTGAGTTTTTTCGCGGCGGCGTTGGTGCGCTCGCTGGTAGACACCTGCGCCACGCCAACCCGCCACCACGACAGGTAGCCGTGAACCATGGTCTTGGGCAGCACCTTGATATCGATCAGGGTCGAGACCGTCTGCTTGCGCGCGTCGGCCAGGGCGGCTTCCAGCTGTTCCACCGTGCTGACCTTGTAGGTCTTGCAGCCATAGGCCGCCGCGCTCATGGCGAAGTCCACCGGTACCAGGCCGCCGTCGAGCTTGCCGCTCTCGGGGTTGCGGAAGCGGAACTCGGTGCCGAAGCTGTCCATGCCATTGCCGATTTGCAGGTTGTTGATGCAGCCGAAGGCCATGTTGTCGAGCAGCACCACATTGATCTTGCGCCGCTCCTGGATCGAGGTGGCAAGCTCCGAGTGCAGCATCATGTAGGAGCCGTCGCCGACCAGGGCGTAGACCTCCTTGGCCGGCTCGGCGAGTTTCACGCCAAGGGCGGCATTGATCTCATAGCCCATGCACGAATAGCCGTACTCGACGTGGTAGGTGTTGACCCCCTTGCTGCGCCAGGCCCGCTGCAAATCGCCGGGCAGGCTGCCGGCCGCGGCGACGATGATCGCGTCGTCAGCCAGGCGCTCGTTGAGTACGCCGAGCACTCGGCTTTGGGTCAGGCACGAGCCGGTCAGTTCGATAAATTCACGCAGCACGGCGCGGTCCAGGTGGTCATCGACCTCAGGCACGAAGGCGTCGCCCTGGTATTCCACCGAATGCACGCGGTCGACTTCCGCCGCCAACCGGGCCTTGGCCTCGCGGACCTGCTCGCCCCAGCCGGCGCGGTAGTCGCCGAGGGCATCGGCCAGCGCTTCCAGGGCGACTTTGGCATCGCCCAGCACTTGCACGCCGTCGAGTTTCACCGCGTCGCAGGGGCTGATATTGAGGTTGAGAAACGTCACCTCGGCATGCTTGAACAGCGATTTCGACGAGGTCGTGAAGTCGGTATAGCGCGTACCGATACCGATGATCAGATCAGCCTCGGGCGCCAGCAGGTTGGCCGCCAGGCAGCCGGTTTCGCCGATACCGCCAACGTTAAGCGGGTGGCTGGACACCACCGCACTCTTGCCCGCCTGGGTTTCGGCGAACGGAATGTCAAAACGCTCGGCAAAGGCTTGCAGCGCGGCATTCGCACCGGAGTACTTCACGCCGCCACCGCAGATGATCAGCGGTTTGCGCTTGCCCCGGAAAGCCGCCAACGCATCGCCGATCATCGCGACGGTGGCCGGGCGGCGGTCGATACGGTGCACACGTTTTTGCAGGAAGTAGTCGGGGTAGTCCCAGGCTTCAGCCTGCACATCCTGCGGCAATGCCAGGGTCACCGCGCCGGTCTCGGCCGGGTCGGTCAGCACGCGCATGGCATGAATCGCCGCGGTCATCAACTGCTCAGGGCGGTTGATGCGGTCCCAGTATTTGCTCACGGAGCGAAACGCATCGTTGGTGCTGATGCTCAGGTCATGGAACTGCTCGATCTGTTGCAACACCGGGTCGGGCTGGCGGCTGGCGTAGACATCACCGGGCAACAGCAGCAACGGGATACGGTTGGCGGTGGCGGTCGCGGCGGCGGTCAGCATATTCGCCGCGCCTGGGCCGACGGAGGCGGTGCACGCGTAGATCTTGCGGCGCAGGTGTTGCTTGGCAAAACCGATAGCGGCGTGGGCCATGCCTTGCTCGTTACGGCCCTGGTGCACGACCAGGTCGCCGCTGTCCTGCTCCAGGGCCTGGCCCAGGCCGAGCACGTTGCCGTGGCCGAAAATGGTGAACACGCCGGCGACGAACTTGCTCTGCACGCCGTCGACTTCGATGTATTGGTTGTCCAGGAACTTCACCAGGGCCTGGGCCATGGTCAATCGGGTAGTGGTCATGTGGCGTCCCTTATCGTTTTTGCAGGTGGGCGATGCTTGCCCCCAACGCCTGCTGGATATCCGTCAGCGCATGCACGCTTTCGGCAAACGGCTCGAACGACAGATAGCCGCTGTAGCCGGTGCTGAGCAAGGTGTCGATCTGGGCCGCATTGCCGAGAATGTCGCCCTCGCCCACCAGCACGCGGTGGCCGTCGCGGATCGAACTCAGCGGTGCCTCGGCCTCTTCCACGCCGGAGATATGCACCAGGCCGGTCAGTTCGGGGAAAAACGCCTGCTCGCCGGCCAGGTGGTGATGGAAGGTGTCGTGCACCAGGCGGAACACATCCAGGCCACCGATGCACTGGATCGCGTCCACCGCCACGCGTTTGTGGCGCAGGGCACACGCCTGGAAACCCAGCGGCTCGATAAAACCGAGAATCCCGTATTCGCGCAGGATCGGCGCCAGTTCGCTCAGTGCCGTGCGCAAACCGGCAGCGCGCTGGGCCTCGTCGCGGGTATCGCCGCGCTCATTGAACGGGCACATCACCAGGCCCTGGGCCCCGCATTCACGGGCGTAGGTGGCGAGCTCGATCGCCTGGGCGCGGCGTTCGGCGTTCCACACATCAAAGGGGTACAGCGCGTTGATCGACAGCACCGTGATGCCCTGTGCCGCGCACATTTCGCGCACGCGGCTGGCCGGGGTGCCGTATTCGATTTGACGGTCCTTGAGGTCGTTGCGAAGCTCGATGGCATCGCATTTCAAGGCCACGGCCAGCTGGATGAAATCCGGTAGGGACAGGTTGGGCGCGACCATACGGTTAAGGGCAAAGCGTAGAGGCGACTTCATTGTTGTTCTCCGTCCAAAACCGGTTAAAGGTCCAGCAGCCAGCTGTGCTGCGGGTCGTTATGGAAATGCCAGGCCCGCTTGGGGCCGGCCATCACGTTCAGGTAGTAGGACTCGTAGCCATACGGCACGCTGACCGGGTGATACCCCTTGGGCACCACCACCAGGTCGCTGTTTTCCACGGCCATGGCCTGGTCGATGCTGCGGTCGTCGGTGTACACCCGCTGGAACACGAACCCCTGGGGCGGGTTGACCTGGTGGTAGTAGGTCTCTTCGAGAAAGCTTTGGTGCGGCAGGTCGTCGGTGTCGTGCTTGTGCGGCGGGTAGCTGGACGAGTGCCCGGACGGCGTGCGCACTTCCACCACCAGTAGGGAATGGGCCGGCTCGCTGTCCGGCAGGATGTCGCACACGTAGCGGGTGTTGGCGCCTTTGCCACGCACGCTGCGCTTGCACTGCTCGGGGCGGATCAGGCGAGGTTCGTAACCCGCCGAACCGGGCGCGGCGCAGACCGCAATTTGCACGTCGCTCAGGGCTGTCACCTGGGCGTCGGTGCCCGGCGGCAAGTAAGCGGCGAACGGCGATTTGTCTTCGAACACCGATTGGCGATCCCCGAGGTTCTGCCAGTTGAAACCTTCGCCCTGGATCGTCACGCGACCGCTGAGCAGCACCAGGCACAGCTCCTGATCGCCGGCGGTGACAGGCAGGGTTTCGCCCAGGCTCAAGCGGTAGGCGGCAAAGCCCACGTATTCCAGGCGGCCGGCTTCCAGGGCGACCATGGTTTGGCCGCGTTTGCTGCTTTTGACCAACAAGCTCATCACCGGGTCCTCTCGCTGAGAAGGGCTCGCAAGGTGTCGTAGCCCTTTTTGGCATAGATATAACTGGGCGCCACCGCCGGGTCCTGCTCGGCTTCCACCACCAGCCACCCTTCGTATCGGGCCGCCAGCAGCACGTCGAGCAGCGCGGCAAAGTCAATATCGCCATCGCCGGGCACGGTGAAGGTGCCGTTGACGATGCAGTCGGGAAAGCTCCACATCTGGTTGCGCGCCAGTTGCACCACCGGCTTGCGCACGTCCTTGAAATGCACGTGGCAGACGCGGTCGATATGCTTGCGCAGCACCTCGAGGGGTTCGCCGCCGCCCATGTAGCAGTGGCCCGAATCGAACAGCAGGCCGACTTCCGGGCCGGTGCGGCGCATCAATTCGTCGATGTCTTGCGGGGATTCGACGTAGGCGCCCATATGGTGGTGGTAGGCCAGGCGCACGCCCTGGGACAGGGTGAAGCGTGCGAGTTCCGTGAGTTTGTCGGCGTAGTCCTGCCACGCCTGCTCACTGTGGAAACGCGGGCGTTCAATCAGGCGGATGCGTGAGCCCTGGATCGAATCGGCGACTTCGCCGTACACCAGTACGGTGGCGCCGTTTTGTTTCAGCAGTTCGACGTGGCCGGCGATGGCCTCGATTTCTTCCGCCACCGAGCGCCGGGCCAGGCGGCTGGAATACCAGCCGGAGACCAGCGCCAGGTCATAGGGACGCAATACGTCGCCGACGCCCTTGGCGTCCTTGGGGAATTTGCCGTTGAGTTCAAACCCTTCGTAGCCGATTTCCTTACCTTCGCTCAAGGCAGTGCTCAGGGGCGTTTCACCGCCCAGGGCCGGCAGGTCGTCGTTGCTCCAGGAGATCGGGTTGATGCCAATTCGGATTGCGGGCATGGCTGCACCTATTGTTTTTATCTGACTTAAGCCTGGTGAGATTTGCTTTTATGTGGGAGGGGGCTTGCCCCCGATGGCGGAGTGTCAGACAACACTTCTGTAATTGCACCACCGCCATCGGGGGCAAGCCCCCTCCCACATTGGAATTGCATTGCACATTGAGAACGGTGATCAGGTTCGGGCACTGCGCCAGGCGTCGATGAGTTGTTCGAAGGTCGCCTGGACCTGCTGAATCAACGTCTCATCATCGATCTCCCCCGCCATCCACAAACGACTCGGTTCCTGGAAGATCGTACGGCCCACGGCAAACCCACGGCAGGTGCTGCTCTGACTGGCGTTGCGGAACCCCTCGGCCAGGCTTTCGGCTGACGCATTCAGGCCCAGCAGTACCACGCCACGGCAGTACGGGTCGCGTTCCTGGATCAGCGCATCGAGCTTTTTCCAATCCTCGGCCGGCTGCGCCTCGATCTTCCACCACGCCGGGTAGATACCCAGGTTGTACAGGCGCTTGAGGCTGCGGTAGAGCACGTCCGGGTAGGTGGACGGATGATCCTTGGGCGGGATGACTTCCAGCAGCAGTTCATGACCGCTGACCAGGGATGCCTCATACACTGCCTTGAGCTGGGCTTCCTGTTCCAGGCGCAGCAATGGCTCGTCATCGGGGTGGTATTGCACCAGGCACTTGATGATCTGCTCCTGGGGCCAGGCGATCAGGTTGCTGCCGATCGACCGCCCATGCTCGAACGCCAGGGGCCGCGAGTTCTGCACCTCCACCGGACGCGCGATCCACCAACCACGACCGCTGGCGGCGTTGAGCGCGTCCTGGCCAAAGCGCTGGTCGGCGAGCAGGCCCACATCGGCCGCCACGCCCTGCTCGCGCAGCTTGTGCTCCACCCGCTCCACCGCCTGGATAAACAGCTGCTTGATCGCACTGATGCGCGTCAGGTCCTGCCCACCGCGCTGCGCCAGGTCGACCAATTGCCAGCGGTGGTCGAAGGCGAAAATGAACAGCTGTTTCCACGCCTTGCGGGGCACGCTGACGCGGTGCAGGCGTTGCAGGGTTGCGTCCTGGTCCGGGCGGGTAATCGGTACCGGGCTGTTGAACAGGTAATCCAGTTCGGCCGGCGTCGGCATGGCCGGGGCGCAGGCGTGGCGGGAGACCACCAGGCCGCCGCAGGCATTGGCCAACTGGCTGCAACGCTCGTCGCTGGCGTCGTTCAGCCAACCGCTGAGAAAGCCCGACATAAAGGCATCGCCGGCGCCCAGCACATTGAGCACTTCAACGCGCACGCCGGGGTAGATCGCACCGTCTTCCAGCCGCGCAGGGATCGCACCGTGAATCACCGTGCAACCCTGGGGGCCGAGCTTGACCACCAGGGTCGCCGGGGTCAGTTCGCGCACGGTGCGCAGGGCGGTGAGCAGATCTTCACTGCCACCGGCGATCAGAAATTCTTCTTCCGTACCGACGATCAGGTCGAAGCGCGGCAGGATTTTCTGCACATGCTGGCTGACCTTCTGGTCGGCGACGAAACGGGTCTCGCCATCGGCCTTGCCCGCCAGGCCCCACAGCACCGGACGGTAGTCGATATCCAGCACCCGCTGGACGTTGTGCTTGGCTGCATAGTCCAGGGCCTGGATGCTGGCCTTGTACACGCCGTCGGTGGAGAAATGCGTGCCGGTGATCAGCAACGCCTTGCTGGAGGCGATAAAGGCTTCGTTGATGTCTTCGCCGCGCAGGGCCATGTCGGCGCAGTTTTCACGGTAGAACACCAGGGGGAAGGTCTCGCGGTCCTTGAGGCCGAGCAGCACCAGCGCGGTGAGGCGCTCCGGGTCGACCTTGATGCCGCTGACGTCGCAGCCCTCACGTGCCAGGGACTCCACCAGGAAACGCCCCATATGGTCGTCGCCCACCCGGCTGAGCATGGCCGACTTGAGCCCCAGCCGGGCGGTGCCGAAGGCGATATTGGCGGAGGAACCGCCGAGGTATTTGGCGAAACTGGACACGTCCTCAAGTCGTGCACCGACTTGCTGTGCATAGAGGTCGACGCCCAGGCGCCCGAGGCAAATCAAATCCAATTGACGCCCACTGGCAAAACGAGTCTGGCCCATGCTGGCTCCTGTTATTTTTATCAGCCTGCGTTGTGCCGCCGTAGCGACGGCAAACGCTCTTGGTGGAAGCAGACTAGAACGTTCAGCGCCCTCAATCAATATTTATTCCAGAATTATTTTTAGTGGAATATTTTTTCCAATACGTCAGCATAGGGGCCTGCCAGCCCGCGTGGATCGTTTCAGCAGACCACGGGCCCGGTGATGCCGGGGTATTTTTTTGCGCCTACCTGTAGACTTGCGTCCACCCATCAGCGCACCGAAGAACAAGCCAGAAGGATTGCCCATGTCCCGCACCGATCAGCCGGCCACGCCCGAGACCGCTTCCCAAGACACTCTCGCCAGCCCTCCGATCAATGCCGAACTCTTGTTGCAGCTGATCACCGATGAGTACGAAAGCCTGCCGCGCCAGCTCAAGCGCATTGCCAGTTATATGAGCCAGCAGAGCGACCGGATCATGGTCGACCGCATCAGCGACATCGCCCGCGAATGCGAAGTGCACCCGTCGGCCATCGTGCGGTTCTCCCAGCGCTTCGGCTTCAGTGGGTTCAGTGAGATGCAGGCGCTGTTTCGCGAGGCCTACACCCACAAGACCACGCCGGTGCAGAACTACCAGCAGCGCATCCGCAGCATGATCGCCAACAAGTCGCAGAAAGCCAGTGGCGGTGACCTGGCGCGCGAGTGCGTCAACGCCACCCTTTCGGGGATCGAACGCCTGGGGCTGGAGCTCGATGATGCAGCCTTCGAGAAAGCCGTGGACCTGGTGGTCAACGCTGACAATATCTACGTGGTGGGCGTACGGCGCTCCTTCGCGGTGGCCGATTACCTGGTCTACAACCTGCAACACACCAACAAGCGCATTCACCTGATTTCCGGCCTGGGTGGCAGCTACCGCGAGCAGATGCGCAGCGTACGCGCCAACGACCTGGTGATCGCCATCAGTTTCACCCCCTACGGTAAAGAGACCCAGCACTGCCTGCGCATCGCCCAGCACCACCAGGCCAAGACCCTGATCATCACCGATAGCAACCTCTCGCCCCTGGCCAAGCGGGCGAATGCGGTGCTGCTGGTCAATGAGGGTTCGTCGTTTGCCTTCCGTTCGTTGAGCGCCACCTTGTGCCTGTGCCAGGCGTTATTCATTGCCGTGGCGTATCGACTGGAATTGAAGGTGGACGAAATTCACGAGCAAGTCGGATTCGACGACTGACCATCAAACACCCCAAATCAAATGTGGGAGGGGGCTTGCCCCCGATAGCGGTGTATCAGTCGCCTGATCAGCCGACTGTCACTCTGCCATCGGGAGCAAGCCCCCTCCCACAAATAACCCGGATCAGTGCATGAAGATCGCGATCAGGATGATCACCGGGATCGGCACGCCGAGGAACCACAGAAGTAATGAGCGCATGGTGTTCTCCTTGAATTAACGAACGTAGGTTTCGGTTTCGACGTACACCACGGCATCGCGGCGACGGCCACCAAAGGTCGCGGCGAAGCTGGCAAAGAAGGCGCCGATCAACAGGGCGACAAAGGTCCACAGTGAGGTATAGGCGGCGACTTTGGCGGCCGTATCCGCGGCTTGCTTGGCTTTGAGCTTGGCGTCTTCGACCGCTTTACGGGCATCGCCGTAGACTTTGTCGATACGCGCTTCGGCATCGGCCTGGCTGAGGTTGGTGCGCTGGCTGATCAACTGGGCCAGGTAGGCACGGTCGTCTGCGGCGAGTTGGCCATCATTGCTCAGGGTGCGGGTGAAGATGCGTGCAACCACGCCATGGGCAGCGTCATCACTGACGGCGACCGGGCGATCATCACGAAACAGGCTGTCGACGTAGTAGTCGAAGTCGCCGCCGTTAACGCCTTTGGCTGCACTGCCCGCGGCTTGAGTGATACCGTTGGCCGCGCCTGCTGCCACACTGGCACCGGCTTTTACACCACCGCTCACGACACTGCTGACCGAACCGACCACCAGCACTGCGGTGATCAGCGTGGCGACCGCCCAGGCCAGGAAGCCATGGGCCGTGTCGCGAAAGTACACCTCATCGCCATGCATATTGGCCCACTTCACCCGCAACCGGCCGGCGATGTAGCCGCCCAGGCCCGAGGCGACGATCTGGGTAAAGGCCAGCCAGACAATGGTGGAAATGCCAAGGCCCTTGGCGCTGATACCGCTGTCGGCCCACGGCGACACCGCCGAAAAGCCCAGGCCGAAGCCCAGCAGCACCAGGATCAGGGACAACGCAGCCGCGGCAGCGGCCCCGGCGAAAATCGCCCC
The DNA here is from genome assembly GCF_030644265.1 of Pseudomonas sp. OVF7. NCBI lineage: Bacteria > Pseudomonadati > Pseudomonadota > Gammaproteobacteria > Pseudomonadales > Pseudomonadaceae > Pseudomonas > Pseudomonas sp. OVF7. Next base: position 4,866,146 of record NZ_CP128996.1, read on the forward strand.
CCAGGAAACCCCGGAGAGCGTGCTCGACTCTTGCAGCGTGGATGAGGATGTAATCATTGTTGTTCAGCTCCCGGCAGGAAATTAAGTGTTACAAGTCTCAAAAGGGACAGTGCAGCCAGCGTGCCAGGCAGTTGGAAAAATAAAATTCATAGTTTTCAAACAGTTAACAAAATTGAACTCCCTTGAACCATGCAACTTGCAATAAATGACTGTTTCAGGCGGGCGTTATGCATTCCCTGTGGGAGGGGCTGGCCCTAATGCCAACGTACAGCCGCTTGTGTAGGAGCGAGGGGGACGCCTAGTTCTTGCTCGCGAAGAACCTCAACGATAACGCGTGTTTCCTGAATCAACGCGGCGCCCGTGAGTTTTTCGCGAGCAAGCTCGCTCCTACAAAAATGCCTTGACCGACTGGCGTTAGGGCCTTCCCCCCGCCCTCACCGGCCGATGCCAGCCATGAAACTTGTGTCAGTTTTGCCAATATGAAGTTTTATTTAGGAAGCATTCAGCCATTTCTTGGCAAAATGCCCCCACTTCTAGTGTGAATCGCTCACCAGGTAATCCTATGACCCGCATTTTGACTATCGAGGATGACGCCGTAACGGCCCGCGAGATCGTCGCCGAGCTGAGTAGCCATGGACTGGACGTAGATTGGGTGGACAACGGCCGTGAAGGCCTGGTCCGCGCTGTGAGTGGTGATTACGATCTGATCACCCTCGACCGTATGCTGCCGGAACTCGATGGCCTGGCCATCGTCACCACCCTGCGCACCATCGGCGTGTCGACACCGATCCTGATGATCAGCGCGCTTTCCGATGTGGACGAACGCGTGCGCGGCCTGCGCGCCGGTGGCGACGACTACCTGACCAAACCCTTCGCCTCCGACGAAATGGCCGCCCGCGTCGAGGTGCTGCTGCGACGCAAAAGCACGGTCAAGGAATTTGAAACCGCGTTGCGGGTGGCAGACCTCGAACTCAACCTGATCAGCCGTGAAGCCAGCCGCGCCGAGCAACCCCTGAGCCTGCTGCCCACCGAATACAAACTGCTGGAATTCCTGATGCGCAACACCGGGCAGATCCTGTCGCGGATGATGATCTTCGAGGAAGTCTGGGGTTATCACTTCGACCCGGGCACCAACCTGATCGATGTCCACATCGGTCGCCTGCGCAAGAAAATCGATCCACCGGGCCTCACGCCGCTGATCCGCACGGTACGAGGTTCCGGTTATGTCATTGCTGAACCCCTCTAAGGGCTGGCGTTCTTCCAGCAGCCGCTTGCTGGCGCTGTACAGTTCGCTGTTCGTGGCCTGGAGTTGCATCCTCATGGGGGTGCTGTACTACGAGGTGTCGGGTTACCTGGGCGACCTGTCGCGCCATTCGCTGATGCAGCGCCAGCATCTGTTCCAACGCTTCGATGGCGAAGAACTGGTCGAAGCCCTGACCACCAGCATGACCTTCGACATGAAGGGCGTGGACGCCTATGGCCTGTTCGACGAGCAATTTCGCCCGTTGAGCGGACCGATCCGCGCGATCCCGCCAGACCTGCCGAGGGACGGCAAGATCCACGCCCTGGTCAATTGCGTTGACTCTGACGACCCGAAACTGCCCAAGGACAGCTGCGACGCCGTGGTGACCCATACCGACGACGGCCGCTGGCTGGTGCTGGTGCGCGCCAACGGTTCGCTGTTCGGCGTGACCCGGATCATCTGGCATGCGTTGTTGTGGGCGCTGTCCCTGACCATCATCCCCGGCGCGGCCGGCTGGCACCTGTTGCGCCGCCGCCCGTTACGGCGAATTCGCGGGATCCAGGCCAGCGCCGAAGCCATCGTCGCCGGCGACCTCACCCACCGTTTGCCGCTGTCGAATCGGCGTGACGAGCTCGATATGCTCGCCGCCATCGTCAACGCCATGCTCGACCGTATCGAGAAGCTGATGAACGAGGTCAAGGGCGTGTGCGACAACATCGCCCACGACCTGCGCACCCCGCTGACCCGCCTGCGGGCGCAGCTCTACCGTATCCGGCAGGAGGCAGAGAAAGACTCGGGCTACGCCGTGAAACTGGACGACGCGATTGCCGAGACCGATACCCTGATGGCGCGCTTTCGCGGGCTGTTGCGCATCTCGGAACTGGAAGACCACCAGCGCCGCTCCGGCTTCCTGGTGATGGACCCCCTGCCCCTGTTACGCGAACTGCATGACTTCTACCTGCCCTTGGCCGAGGAAGGCGAATTGCACCTCAGGCTGGATGTTCCGGAGTCCCTGCCGTGGATCACCGGCGACCGTGCCCTGTTGTTCGAGGCCCTGTCCAACTTGCTGAGCAACTCGATCAAGTTCTCCCCACCGGGTGGCGAAGTGATTTTGCGCGGGCTCAATGACGCCGGCAGCACACGCATCGAAGTGCACGACTCCGGGCCAGGCATACCGGCAGCGGAGCGTGATGCGGTGTTCCAACGTTTCTATCGCGTGGACGAAGGCGACCAGCGAGGAGGCTTCGGGCTGGGCTTGTCGATTGTCGCGGCGATCATCAACTTGCATGGGTTCAAGTTGGAAGTCGGTACCAGCGAGCAAGGCGGTGCGCGCCTGGTCCTTGAATGCCGCCAGCAGCTGATGCCCGAAGCCTGAGAGCCTGTGGGAGATTCCCCTCCCTGTGGCGAGGGGGCTTGTTGTGGCGAGCGTGCTTGTTGTGGCTAGCGGACCTGTTGTGGTGAGCGGGCTTGTTGTGGCGAGCGGGCTTGCCCCGCGTTGGGGCGCGTAGCGGCCCTAAAACCAGTCTCCCGGTTCTACCAGAAGAAATGCGGTGGCCTTATTGGGGGCTGCTTCGCAGCCCAACGCGGGGCAAGCCCGCTCGCCACAGCGCTCCTCTGATAGAGCGGATCAGCCAGGGAAATTCGCCCGCAACGCCTCGACCCCACCTTTGTAAACCCCGGCAAACAACGCTTCCACCGCGGCATCCGTGGTACCCGCCGCCGGGGTAAACACGCCCGACCAGGTCACCTTGGCCGACGACTCCGTCAGCGCCTCGACCTGCAGCGTCGACAGGTACGCACTCACCGGAAATGGCGACTGTTCAATCGTATAGCTGTAGGTGCGCGCCACGTTATCGAAAGTCTGCAAACGCTCGACCACCACGCCGCCGTCAGCGGTTTGCAGGTGACGTAGGCGGCCGCCTTCACCGAGCTCGCTCTTGGTGATCAGCGGCAGCCAGTCCGGCAGGCTGTTGAAGCCACCCACTAGCTGCCAGACCTGATCGGCCGATACCGGAATTTCAATTACTGCGGCTGCTTTTGGCACGGTAAATCTCCAGAAGTCATAGGAAAACGTCGCCCAGACTGCCACGCCCTGCACGTCAATGCATCAATTCCCTCAACCGATACCACAACATCCCCAGTGCCAGCAGCGGCGAACGCAATGCCTTGCCGCCGGGGAAGGTCATGTGGGGCACCTGGCTGAAAATATCCAGGCCTGGGCTTGTACCGGCGTGAATGCCTTCGGCCAGCAGTCGCGCGCACCAATGGGTGACGTTCAGCCCATGCCCGGAATACCCCTGGGCGTAGAACACGTTGGGGTACTGCTTCAAGCGCCCGACCTGCGGGAAGCGGTTGGCGGTAATACCGATCTTGCCGCCCCATTGGAACTCGATGGCGGTGGTGGCCAGCTGTGGGAACACCTTGAGCATTTTCGGCCGCATATAGGCCGCGATGTCCACCGGATCGCGTCCGGAGTAATGGCAAGCGCCACCGAACAACAGGCGACGATCTGCGGATAGCCGGTAGTAATCCAGGCCGACTTTCTGGTCGCACAGCGCCAGGTTCTGTGGGATCAGTTGACGGGCCAGCGCCGGCGACAACGGCTCAGTGGCGATGATGTAGCTGCCAGCGGGCAGCACCTTGCCACTCAAGCGCGGCTCCAGTTCTTCCAGATGTGCATTGCACGCCAGCACCAGGTTGGCAGCACGCACCGTGCCGGCGGCGCAACGCACCTTAACCGTGTCGCCGTGGATCAGTTCCACCACCTCGGTGTGTTCAAAGATCTGCACGCCGAGGGACTCGGCGACCTTCGCCTCACCCAGCACCAGATTGAGTGGGTGCAAATGCCCGGACCCCATGTCCACCAGGCCACCGGCATAGACCGTCGAACCCACCACCTGTTGTATATCCAGAGGGCCCACCAGGCGGGTTTCATGGGCATACCCCAATGCCGCCAGGTGCTCCTGCTCGCCGTTGAACGCAGCAAACTGCGCCGGGGTATTGGCCAGTTCACAAAAGCCCCAGCGCAAGTCGCAGTCGATGCCGTGCTCGATAATGCGTTCACCCACCAACGCCACCGAATCGATCCCGGCACGCTCCAGGTAACGCACGCCCTCCTCGCCCACGTACTTGGCAAACCCCGCCACGTCATGGCCGATACCGCGAATCAACTGCCCGCCATTACGCCCGCTGGCGCCCCAACCGATGCGTCGGGCCTCCAGCAGGATCACCGAGAGCCCGCGCTGCGCCAGCTCGATGGCCGTGTTGACGCCAGTGAACCCGCCGCCGATCACACACACGTCGGCGGTCAAGTCGGCGCCCAGTGAAGGGCGCTCGACAACCGCGTTGGCCGTGGCTCGGTAATAGGAACGGGCGTGGTCACGGGACTGCGTCATTTATTGGTCTTCACTTTGCTCCACGCGCGGGTCATCAGGCGCATGGTCGCCGGGGTCGGCGTGGTGGAAATATAGAGTTTGTCGAGGACTTCCTGGGACGGATACACCTCAGGGTTGTTCACCAGTTCCGGGTCCATGAACGCCTTCGCCGCCGGGTTGGCGTTGGCATAGCCGACCGAGGCACTGACCTTGGCAATCACTTCGGGATCCAGCAGGTAGTTGATAAACGCGTGGGCTTCTTTCGGGTTGCTCGCATCGGCCGGAATGGCCAGCAGGTCAAACCACAGGTTGGAGCCTTCCTTGGGAATCGAGTAGGCAATGTTCACCCCGTTCTTGGCTTCCTTGGCGCGGTTGGCGGCCTGGAATACGTCGCCGGAATAACCAAAGGCTACGCAGATATCACCGTTGGCCAAGTCCGAGATGTACTTGGAAGAATGGAAGTAGGTGATGTAGGGGCGCAGCGTCAGCAACTTGGCCTCGGCTTCCTGGTAGTCCTTGGGATTCTCGCTGCGGGGGTCCTTGCCCATGTAATTGAGGATCGCCGGGAACAGCTCGTCCGCCGAATCAAGGAAGGCCACGCCGCACTGGTTGAGCTTCTTGAGGTTCTCCGGCTCGAACAGTACCGCCCACGAATCGATATGGTCGATGCCCAGCACCTGCTTGACCTTGTCGACGTTATAGCCGATGCCATTGGTGCCCCACAGGTACGGCACCGAGTGCGCGTTGCCGGGGTCGTTTTTCTCCAGCAGCTTGAGCAGCTTGGGGTCGAGGTTCTTGAAGTTGGGCAACTGCGCACGGTCCAGCTTGAGGAACGCACCGGCCTTCACCTGGCGCGCGAGGAAGTGGTTGGACGGCACCACCACGTCATACCCGGTGCGCCCCGCCAGCAACTTGCCCTCCAGGGTTTCGTTGGAGTCGAACACGTCGTAGATCACCTTGATCCCCGTCTTGGCCTGGAAATCGGCCAGGGTGGTTTCGCCGATGTAGTCGGTCCAGTTGTAGACGCTGACGGTTGGCGCCGCCTGGCTGGCACTGCTGAACGCCGCCACCAGGGCCAGCGGGAGAAGCTTTTTCACGAGACGCATATCGACACCCCTTTATGATTATTTAGACGCTCAACAACAGGAACTCACGCTCCCAGGAACTGATCACCCGCTTGAAATTCTCATGTTCGGCGCGTTTGACCGCGACGTAGCCACGCACGAACTTGTCGCCCAGGTACTGCTTGACCGTCGCGCACTCCTCCATGCGCACCAGGGCGTCTTCGAGGGTGATGGGCAGGCGCAGGTTGCGCCGCTCGTAGGCGCGGCCCTCCACCGGGGCGCTGGGTTCGATCCGTTCGATCATGCCCAGGTAGCCACACAGCAGGCTGGCGGCGATCGCAAGGTAAGGGTTGGCATCCGCGCCGGGCAGACGGTTTTCCACGCGCATGGCGTCGGGGTTCGAGGTGGGCACGCGCAGGCCGACCGTGCGGTTTTCTTCGCCCCACTCCACATTGACCGGTGCCGATGTGTCCGGCAAAAAGCGGCGGAACGAGTTCACGTTCGGCGCGAACATCGGCAACAGCTTGGGGATGTACTTCTGCAACCCGCCAATGTGATGCAGGAACAGTTGGCTCATCTTGCCGTCGACGTCGACAAACACCGGCTTGCCCGTGGCGATCTCCACCACGCTCTGGTGCAGGTGCATGGCGCTGCCCGGCTCATCGGCCACGGGCTTGGCCATGAAGGTCGCGGCCACATTGTGCTTGAGCGCGGCCTCGCGCAGGGTGCGCTTGAACACGGTGATCTGGTCAGCAAGGTCCAACGCGTCGCCATGGCGGAAGTTGATTTCCATCTGCGCCGGGCCGTCTTCGTGGATCAGCGTATCGAGGTCCAGGCCCTGGGCTTCGCACCAGTCATAGACGTCCTCGAACAGCGGGTCGAACTCGTTGGCCGCGTCGATGGAAAACGACTGCCGACCGGTCTCGGCACGGCCGGAACGGCCCACCGGGGTTTTCAGCGGCAGGTCCGGGTCTTCGCAGCGCTGAGTCAGGTAGAACTCCATTTCCGGCGCGACAATCGGCTGCCAGCCTTGCTCGGTATAGAGCTGCAGGACCTTCTTGAGCACATTGCGCGGCGACAGTTCGATGGGGTTACCCTGTTTGTCGAAGGTGTCGTGGATCACGATGGCGGTGGGTTCAATCGCCCACGGCACCACATAGGTGGCATTGGCCACCGGGCGGCAGACCATGTCGATGTCGGCCGGGTCGAGCAGGTCGTAGTAGATATCGTCGTCGACAAAGTCCCCGGTTACCGTTTGCAGCAACACACTTTCCGGCAGGCGCATGCCTCGCTCATGCAGGAACTTGTTGGTGGGTGCGATCTTGCCGCGTGCAATGCCAGTCAAATCACTGATCACGCATTCGACCTCGGTAATCTTGTGTTCTTTCAGCCAGGCGGACAGCTGATCGAAGGGGGCGTTCATAAGGACCTCGTCATGGGTGGAGTGCTGCGCCGGCTTGTACTCCTGGCGCATTGAGGTCTATCTTGGGCCAGCCGTCGAACGGCATCTATCCACTTTGCACGAACCACAACGCACCAATAGAGTGCGTACGGATCACCCCATGACACAGGCAACCGCCTTGCGCGTACAGGCCTTCACCACCGGTGATGTGGCCGCTCAATGCCGTGCGACACCCGGCTGGGTACAGCAGTACCAGCAGATGTCCCCGGGGCATTTCGCCGGCCGTATCCGCTACCTCGACCTGCAAGGCGTCGAGGTCTACGAAGAGTGCATGAACACCCGTGTGGAGCAGCATTTCAATGCGCCGCCGGGGTCCCTGGCGTTCTGTTTCGATGGCAGCGACAACGCGCTGTACCTGCTGAATGGTGAAAGCCGCAACACGTGGATCACCCCGGAGAACTACCGTGAAGTGGCGGTGGTGTTCGGCCCGCAGTTCGTGCAGCGCCATGGGCTGGATGTGGCGAAACTCGAAGGGCTGTTCATGGCGCCGCTGCTCTGCCAACAGAATGCATTGTTCAGTCGCTGGCTCAGTGGAACCCTGACGCGCTTGTCCAGCACGATCGACCCGGCCAGCCGCGACACCCTCACCCAACAGTTGCTCGACGATTGCCTGTTCATTCTCGATAACGCATGCGTGTGCCTGGACCGCAGTTCATTGCAGCGGCGCAGCCAAGAACGCCAGTTGATGGCACGCATTGGCGAATGGGCAGCGGATGCACCCGATGAAAGCGTCAACCTGCTGGAACTGGCGCGTATCGCCGGCGTGCCGCTGCGCCAGTTGCAGCAGGGCTTCAAGACCTACACCGGGATGAGCCCGGCGCAGTGGTTGCGCTTGCGGCGCTTGAACGGCGCGCGGCGGGAGTTGTTGAGCGGTAGCGGAACGACCGTGGCCGAAGTGGCGATGAACTGGTCGTTCTGGCATTTGGGGCGGTTCTCTAACAGCTATAGAGCGCTGTTCAAGGAACTGCCGAGCGAGACCCTCAAGCGCTCACTTTGAAATGCATTCGACAATGTGGGAGGTCTCACTAAATCCCCGACTTAGCACTGTCGCACAGCAAACTAGAGCCTTGTGGCGAGCGGGCTGGTTGTGGCGAGCGGGCTTGCCCCGCGTTGGGCTGCGCAGCAGCCCCAAAACCAGTCTCTGCGGAATATCTGGTACACCGCATTCGTCCTTCATTGGGGCCGCTTCGCAGCCCAACGCGGGGCAAGCCCTAATGCCGTTCAGTTAAGCGGACATCGCCTTCTGTAGGAGCGAGCTTGCTCGCGAAAAACGTCAACGATAACGCGTGTTTCCTGAATGAACGCGGCGTCTGTGAGTTCTTCGCGAGCAAGCTCGCTCCTACAAAAAAACCTTAACTGAACGGCATTAGGGCAAGCCCGCTCGCCACAACAAGCCCGCTCGCCACAGGGGGGTCAGTTTGCTGCGCGATAGCGCTGTCGTGAGGCCTCCCACATTGGGTTCGCTATCAGGCTTGGGAGTTGAGGAAGGCTGCCATCAACTGGTTCACCCGCTCCGCCGCCTCCAACTGCACCATATGCCCCTGCCCCGGCAATATCTCCACCTGGGCCTCCAGCCCCTGGGCATGGCTGGCCGGGATGATTGCATCGTCATCGCCCCAGATCACCAGGCTCGGCTGCTGCCCCACCACGTTGCGCAGATCCAGGCGCTGCCGCCCGCCATCGAACAGCTGGGCATTGAGTTGGCGTAATGCCTGGTCCACGCCTTCGAGGCGCTTGAACTTGAGCATGTCCTCCAGCATCTGCCGCGTGACCAGTGCCGGGTCGCTGAACAGTTGCACCAACTGCGGCTTGAGCGCGTTGCGGTTGTTGGCCTCGGTAAACCCTTGCAGGTAGTCCCCGTTGATCGCTTCACCCAGCCCGGCGCTGGCAATCAGGGTCAGCGAGGCGACCCGCGCCGGCGCTTGCCGCGCCACTGTCAGGCTGACCAACCCACCCATGGAGTGCCCGGCCAGGTGCACGCGGTCGAGTTCAAGGTGATCGAGCAACGCCAGCAGCGCCTGGCTCAACTCGTCGGCGTCGCCATTTTGCAGGGCCTTGCCCGACTCGCCGTGCCCCGGCAGGTCCAGGGCGATCACCCGCCGCTCGGCGGCCAGGGCCGGGTGATTGAACAGCCAGTTGTTCAAGTCGCCGCCAAAGCCATGCACCAGCACCAGCGGCGTGCCGCCCTCGCCGAGGTCGAGGTAGCGCAGCAGGCGCCCGCCCACCTCGACTTTCTGCGCGCGGGGCCCCGAGGCTTCCGCCTCGGCCGCACTGGACACGAACCCGGCCTGGAAGCCTTCGATCACCGCGTCAATCTCGGCTTCCGTGGCCTCGCCCTCCACCACGATCCCGAGCAACGCCCCCACCGGCAAGGTCTCGTCGCTCAGCGCCAGCACCCGGCGCAGCACCCCGCTGAACGGCGCCTCGACACTGCTGGAAATCTTGTCGGTCTCCACATCCAGCACTTCCTCCCCCTTCTCCACCGAGTCGCCGGGTTGTTTCAGCCACACATCAATGCGGCCCTCGGTCATCGACAACCCCCACTTGGGCATGGTCAAGGTATGGATCATGCGGCAGTCCTCTTGTCGGCGATCTTCAGCACAGCCGCCTCGATCTTCGCGGCATTGGGGATGTACAGGTCTTCCAGCGCATCGGAGAACGGCACCGGTGTGTGTGGCGCGGTGACCATTTCGATGGGCGCGCGCAGGAACGAAAACCCGCGCTGTGCAACCAAGGCGCTGATATCGGTGGCGATGGAGCAACGTGGGTTGGATTCGTCGATCACCACCAGGCGCCCGGTTTTCTCCACGCTTTCGAGGATGCTGTCTTCGTCCAGCGGGCTGGTGGTGCGCAGGTCCAAGACTTCGCAGTCGATACCCTGGCGCGCCAGGTTGGCCGCGGCTTCCAGGGCGATATGCAGCATGCGCCCGTAGGTCACCAGGGTGACGTCATTGCCTTCGCGTACAAAGTTGGCTTCGCCAAAAGGTACGGTGTACAGCTCTTCCGGCACCTCGCCCTGCAGGCTGTAGAGCATTTTGTGCTCGAGGAAGATCACCGGGTCGTTGTCGCGGATCGCCTGGATCAGCATGCCCTTGGCATCATACGGCGTGGCCGGGCACACCACCTTGAGGCCGGGGATGTGCGTCCACATCGAGGTGAGCATCTGCGAATGCTGGGCCGCGGCGCGCAGGCCGGCGCCGTACATGGCGCGCACCACCAGCGGCGTGGTGGTCTTGCCACCGAACATATAGCGAAACTTGGCGGCCTGGTTGAGCAACTGGTCGAGGCAGCAGCCGATAAAGTCGACGAACATCAATTCGCACACCGGGCGCATGCCGCGGGTCGCCGCGCCGACCGCCATGCCGACGTAGCCGACTTCGGACAATGGCGCATCGAGTACGCGGTCGGGAAACTGCGGGTACAGGCCCTTGGTCACGCCGAGCACGCCCCCCCAGGCATCCTGCTCGCCGGGGGAACCGGTGCCGCCGGAGACGTCCTGGCCGATGATGAACACACTCTGGTCCCGGCGCATTTCCTGGGCCAGGGCTTCGTTGATAGCTTGCTGATAACTGATTTTGCGAGCCATGACGGTCTCTCCACGAATTGTTTTTGTAGTGGGTGGCGATTAGCGGTAAGCCACGTAGACATCGCTGAGCAGGTCGGCGGCCTGGGGCTTGGGATCGGACTTGGCCAGGCGCACGGCGTCTTCGATCAGTTGTGCGACCTCTGCGTCGATGCGCTCGAATTGCGCCGCATCGAGCCAGCCTTCGGCGTTGCAGCGTTGACGAAACAGCGCCAGGCAATCGTGGGATTCGCGCAGGTTCTTGACTTCATCCGGGCCGCGATAGGTTTGCGCATCGCCTTCGAAATGGCCGTAGAAACGGCTCAGCTTGACCTCCACCAGGGTCGGCCCCTGGCCATTGCGTGCGCGCTCCACGGCCACGCCAAGGGCTGCGTGCACGGCGAAGAAATCATTGCCATCGACAATCACCCCCGGCATGCCAAAGCCCACGGCGCGCTCGGCAATGTCCTTGCACGCCACCGACCAGCCTGAACCGGTGGCTTCGGCATAGCCGTTGTTTTCCGCGACGAACAGGCACGGCAGCTTCATGATCGAGGCCAGGTTCATGGCTTCGAACACCGCCCCCTCGTTGGAGCCGCCGTCGCCGAAAAACGCCACGGCCACACCCTGGCTGCCCTTGAGCTTGGAGGCCAGCGCCGCACCGGCCGCCAACGGCGCACCGGCACCGACAATGCCGTTGGCGCCGAGCATGCCTTTCTCCTGGTCGGCGATGTGCATGGAGCCGCCCTTGCCGCCGCACACGCCGGTTTTCTTGCCGTAGATCTCGGCCATCATGCCGAACACATCCACGCCCTTGGCGATGCAATGGCCGTGGCCACGGTGGTTGGAGGCGATGCAATCTTCATCGTTGAGGTGCGCCATCACTCCCGCTGCGCTGGCTTCCTGGCCGGCATACAGGTGCACGAAACCGGGGATCTCGCCGGTGGCGAATTCCACATGCAGGCGTTCTTCGAAATCACGGATGGTGCGCATCACGGTGTAGGCATGCAGCAATTGATCGGTGGACAGGTGAGTGGACATCTTGTTGTTCTCCAGGTTGTCTCGACACACAAAAGGCTGGCAGCGGCCAGCTGCAACCTGCTCAGCACAGCCTGTGCCAAGGCGCGAAAAAACCGCGCAAAGCCTTGATCCAGAGCAGTGCCCCGCGGTTGTGCGGCGACACCCCCGAGCCGCAAAATGAGACGGGCCATTGCAACCTGCCCGCGGTGTCTCAGCCCGAATGAGACGCTGCGTCTCACGCCGGGCAGTTGGTCAGGCCGCCCTTGTCCCTCTGCGCACATGCGCGCTTAATGGCGGGCATAACAACAAAGATCGAGAACCGGAGGCCTTATGCTCGCCGCGAACTCCAAGGACCATGTCGACTGCGTCAGTCGCGTGGTGCGCAATGCCGATCGCCTGCCCCAGGCGCCAGTGCCGTCACTCATTTTCGATTCGTGGCGGCGCTCCATGGAACAACACCACCTCGACCCTGGCTCACTGCAAGGCCCGCGCATCCTCAGCGAACCACGCCTCAAGGAATGCCGCGAGCGCGCCGAGCTGTTCATGCGCATCGCCAGCGAGGCCGTCGGTCAGCTGCACCACCGTGTGCGCCAGGCCGACTACTGTGTGATGCTCACCGACGCCCAGGGCCAGACCATCGACCACCGCGTGGACACGGCCATTCGCAGCGATTGCCGCAAGGCCGGCCTGTACCTGGGCACCTGCTGGTCGGAAGCCGAGGAAGGCACGTGTGGCGTGGCCACCGTCCTCACCAGCAAGGCGGCGGTCACGGTGCACAAGCGCGATCACTTCCGTGCAGCCTTTATCAGCCTGACCTGCTCCGCCGCGCCGATCTTCGACCCCCAGGGCAACCTGCTGGGGGTGATGGACGCCTCGGCGCTCAAGTCCCCGGATGACCGGCGCAGCCAGCACCTGGTGCGGCAGATGGTGGCGCAGAGCGCCCAGGCCATCGAGAACGCCTTCTTCATGCACAGCGCCCGCCAGCACTGGGTGCTCCAGGCCCACAGCACGCCAGGGTATGTCGACAGCCAGCCCGACCTGTTGCTGGCCTGGGACCAGGACGGCCGCCTGCATGCCCTCAACAGCAAAGCGCGTCAGGCACTGCGGCTGCGCTTTGGCCAAGTGCCGGAGCATATCGGCGAGGTTTTCGACCTGGACGCCTTGCACGCCGTCACCGATCAATCGACCCAGCAGTTGAACTGGCTCGGCGAACCTGGCGCGTTACATGTGCGGGTCAACCCACCCCGACGCAAACCGGCGCGGGTGGTTGCAAACACCCAGGTCGACCCGCGCGTGGAAGAACACCTGCGCCTGGCTGTGCGCGTGAAGGACCGTAACCTGCCGGTGCTGGTGCAAGGTGAAACCGGTGCGGGCAAGGAGGTTTTCGCCCGCCAGTTGCATGAGCGCAGTGCGCGCCGCGAGGGACCGTTCGTGGCAGTGAACTGCGCGGCGATCCCGGAAAACCTCATCGAAAGCGAGCTGTTCGGCTACGTGGCCGGTGCCTTTACCGGCGCCTCCAGCAAAGGCATGCCGGGGTTACTGGTGCAGGCCGATGGCGGCACGCTGTTTCTCGATGAAATTGGCGACATGCCGCTGGCCCTGCAGACCCGCTTGCTGCGGGTCATGGCCGAAGGTGAAGTGGCCCCGCTGGGCGCCGCGAAAACCCGCGCAGTGAATATCCAAGTGATCTGCGCCAGCCACCGTGACCTGGCCGCGCTGGTGAGCGAGGGGCGGTTTCGCGAGGACCTGTACTTTCGCCTGGGTTGTGCGCGCTTCTGCCTGCCGCCCCTGCGCGAACGCAGTGACAAGCTGGCCTTGATCAACCGGCTGGTGACCCAGGAAGCCCGCGGCGGTGGCATCTCGGTGGGCATCGCCCCGGCCGCGCTGGAGTTGCTGCTGGGCTATGCCTGGCCGGGCAATGTGCGGCAACTGCGCCATGTACTGGCGTATGCCTGTGCGGTGTGCGAGGGCGGTACGATCCAGCTGGCGGATTTACCCGTGGAAGTGCGCGGCGAGCGGGCCGAGGCCGATGTGCAAGCCCCTGTCAGCCCGGAGCGCCAGGTGGTGCTGGATGCGTTGATTCGGCATCGCTGGAAGCCATTACCGACGGCGCAGGCATTGGGGATTTCCAGAGCGACACTCTACCGACGCGTCAACCAGTTGGGCATCGACATGCCGGGCAAACACTGAACCTGTGGGAGGGGCTTGCCCCCCTCCCACACCGGACCGATGCAGACCCCGAGGTATCAGCGGTAGACCAGGCCACCATCGATCAACGGGGACTGCCCGGTCATGTAATCCGCATCCGGCCCCGCCAGGTAAGCCACCAGCCCCGCCACATCCTCTGGGGTTTCCGCACGGCCCAGGGCGATGCCGTCCACGTACTTCTTGTAGGTGGCCCCCACCTCGGCACCAGTGATCTCGGCCATGCGCTTGTCGATCTCGACCCACATGTCCGTGCCCACCACACCGGGGCAATATGCGTTGACCGTAATCCCGACGCTGGCCAGTTCCTTGGCTGCCGCCTGGGTCAAGGCGCGCACGGCGAACTTGGTCGCCGAGTACACGCCAAGCAGGGCGAAACCTTCATGCCCAGCAATCGAGCAGGCGTTGATGATCTTGCCCTTCTGCTTGAGCGCCTTGAATTTATTGCCGGCCGCCTGGATGCCCCACAACACCCCCTGCACGTTGATGCCCAGGGTGCGTTCGACCTGTTCCGGGGTCACGTCCAACAGCGAATCGATCTGCGCCACCCCGGCGTTGTTGACGATGATGTCGAAGCCACCCAGGGTCCGGTGCGCGTGCTCCACGGCCGCCACCACCTGCTCGCGCTTGGACACATCAGCGATGAACACCGAAGCCTTGCGCCCCAGGGCCACCACTTCGGCGGCTACCGCTTCAAGCTTGGCGCCATTGATGTCGACCAGGGCGATATCCGCACCGTCCCGTGCCAGGCGCAAGGCGATGGCTCGGCCAATGCCTTGCCCGGCGCCGGTCACCAGCGCAACTTTTCCAGCGATGACTTTTCCAGCAGTACTCATGACGAACTCCTGCAATGATCAGAGAAGCCTCGTCTATCGCAGGTCCGCGCCGCAGCTGTCGAGCCGCGAGTGGATCGACGTGCGGGCTGAGACGCGATGTCTCAGCCCGCGCCTGGCCTGAACGCTTGTAAAACCGCGCCGTTATGCCTAGCTTATGCGCCCCTCGCCCCGCGCTTCTAAGGCCCTGCCCCATGGTTTTGCGTTTTCGCCCCGTCGTCACTTCCCGCTTCGCCCTCGGCTTGCTGCTCAGCGGCGGTATTGGCAACAGCCTGGCGGCGGAGATCGAACTGCCGGCGGTGAACGTCCAGGGCCAGGACGAGTCCGGTTATCGCAGTGAAACTGCCGCCGTCGGCGGCTTCAATGACGCACCGCTACTGGACACCCCGGCCTCGATCACGGTGATCAACGCCGCGCTGATCAAGGACCAGCAAGCCCGCCTGCTCAGTGAAGTGCTGCGCAACGATGCCTCGGTGGGCGACAGCTATGCGCCGATCGGCTATTACGAAAACTTCGTGGTGCGCGGCTTCTCGCTGAATGCCGCAAGCAGCTACAAGATCAATGGGCGCACCATCACCGGCGAACAGAACGTCGCCCTGGAAAACAAGCAGCAAGTGGAAGTGCTCAAGGGCCTGGCCGGCCTGCAAAGTGGGATTTCCGAGCCCAGCGGCGTGATCAACTACGTGACCAAGCGCCCGGAAGACGTACGCTCGGTGACGGTCTCCACCGACGATCGCGGCAGCGGCTATCTCGCCACCGATGTCGGCGGCTGGTTTGGCAGCGAGCAGCAATTGGGCCTGCGCGCCAACGTCGCCCATGAAGACCTCAACTCCTACGTGGAGCATGCCGACGGCCAGCGGGATTTTGTGTCCCTGGCCTTCGACTGGAACATCAGCCCCGACGCGGTGCTGCAACTGGATGCGGAGTACCAGAACAAGCAACAACGCTCGGTGCCGGGCTATCAATTGCTCGGCGGTACGCAAGTGCCCCACGACGCCTCGCCGAAAAAACTGCTGGGCCATCAAACCGGTTCCAAGCAGGTCGGCATCGATTCGTTGAACCTCAACGGCACGTTCGAGTACCGCTTCAGCGACCAGTGGAAAGGCAGTGTCAGCGCGGCGCGCAGCAAAGTGGTGATTGATGACTACAGTTCGTTTGCGTGGGGCGGTGCCACGACCGGCCTCGGTAACTATTTCACCCCCGAAGGCAACTACGACGTCTACGACTACCGCAGCCCCGACGACACCCGCCGTGACGATGAAGTCCAGGCGGCGATGACCGGCATGTTCGACACCGCAGGCATCGGCCATGAACTGACCTTCGGCACCAGCGCATTTCGCCGGGTGATCGACAAGCGTAAGTTCGTCAACGAGTACATCGGCACGACCAATATCGACGAGGATGCGCCGAGCTTCACGCCCACCGACAAACCGTTGAACGCCCGCCATCGCAACCTCGACAGCCGCCAGTACGGCGTGTTCGTCACCGACCGCCTCCGCTTCAATGAGCACTGGCAAACCATCCTCGGCGGTCGCGAAGTGCGCCTGGATGAAAAAGCCTTCGACGACAATGGCGACCCGGCGCGCCATACCCAGCAATACGTGTTCCTGCCGCAAGCGTCGCTGATCTACAAACCGGTGGAAGACATTTCGCTGTACACCACCTACAGCAAGGGCTTGTCCCTGGGCGGCACGGCGCCGTGGTTTGCGACCAACCCGGGCGAAACCCTGGCGCCGACCGTGTCGCGGCAGATCGAAGCCGGGGTGAAATACGACTGGCGCCGCATCAGCTTCGCCGCCGCCGTCTTCCAGACGCGCCAGGCCTACCAGTACGCCAAGCCGGATGACGCCGGGGCCTTCACCTATGTGCAACAGGGCGAGCAGAAGAACACTGGCGTGGAATTGTCGGCCAACGGCTGGGCGACCGAGCGCTTGCAGATCGCAACCAGCGTGGCGGCGATTCGTGCACGGGTCAGCGGCAGCGGCACAGCGGCCTACGAAGACCACCAGGCGATCAACGTGCCCAAGCTGCGCGCCAGTGTGTACGCCGATTATGCGTTGCCATGGGTCAATGGCCTGGCGCTGCTCGGCGGCGTGCAATACAGCGCCAAGAAGTACGCCAATCGCACCGGCAATGTCGAAGTCGGGGATTACGCGGTGGTCAACGTCGGCAGCCGCTACAGCACCCGCGTCGACGGGTATGAAACCGTGTTTCGCCTGAGCGTCGACAACCTGTTCGACAAGCGCTACTGGCGCGACGCAGGCGAGTACATGGGCGATGACTACCTGTTCCAGGGCGCGCCGCTGACGGCGCGCCTGAGTGCTACGGTGAACTTCTGATCGCTTATTTGGGCATTTTGCGAAAGCCGACCGCCAGGCGGTTCCAGCTGTTGATCGTGGAGATCGCCACGCTCAGGTCGACCTGTTCCTGAGCGCTGAATTCGGCGGCCAGCGCGTTGTAGTCTTCGTCAGGGGCATGGGTCTGGCTGAGCAGGGTCAGGCTTTCGGCCCAGGCCAGGGCGGCGCGTTCACGCGGGGTGAAGAACGGCGTTTCACGCCAGGCCGACAAGGTGTACAGGCGCCGTTCGGTTTCACCGCCCTTGCGCGCATCGGCGGTGTGCATGTCCAGGCAGAATGCGCAGCCGTTGATCTGGGAAACACGCAGGCGCACCAGCTCCAGCAGCGGCAGCTCGATGGACAGTTTGCCGACGGCAGCTTCCAGGGCGCGCATGGCTTTCATGGCGTCCGGGGAGGCGGTGTAGAAATCGGTACGGGTTTGCATGATGGAACTCCAGGGCGGTGAGGATTGGTGGCTAGGTTAGTCACCGCCGTGGTCGGGAAAAATATCCAATTGCGCAGAAGATCAGGTGACCAATTGTGGGAGCAGGCCGCCCTTATCAAACATAAACAAGTTATTGAATATCAAGGATTAAGATTTCTTCCTGAGTGACCACATTTTTGTGGCAGCGGGCTTGCCCCGCGTTGGGCCGCGAAGCGGCCCCTGACAAAGACACCTGCGCGGTGTCAGGTACGCCTCAGTGGCTGGTTGGGGGGCCGCTTCGCGGCCCAACGCGGGGCAAGCCCGCTCGCCACAACAGCCCTCCCACACACGCCCCCAAAAAGCACTACCCCGGCAACGGCATCACGCGCAGCGGCCGCACCGATTTGTAGGAAAAGCTCGAGTAAATCTCCTTCACGCAGGGCAGCGTCTGTAACACTTCCCGCGCGAACTCGCCGAATGACTCCAGGTCTTTGGCCACCACCTCCAACAGGAAGTCATAACGCCCCGACACGTTATGGCACGCCACGATTTCCGGTATCGCCAACAGCCGCTGCTCGAAGGCGCGGGCGATTTCCTGGGTGTGGCTCTCCATCATGATGCTGACAAACGCGGTTACGCCATAGCCCAGGGCCTTGGGCGACAGGATCGCCTGGTAGCCGCTGATCACCCCGCTCTCTTCCAGGTGCCGGACCCGGCGCCAGCACGGCGAAGTGGTGAGCGCGACGCGGTCGGCCAGTTCGGCCACGGTCAGGCGGGCATTGCCTTGCAATGCGTTTAAAAGGGCTTTGTCGGTGCGGTCCAGACTGACGGGCATAACGTGCCTCTGATCATTATTTTTATGGATGTTTCGTCCCATAACCCGGGATTTATCAGCAAACTTCGCAAAGTTCGGCTGTGGTTATGAGCATAGCATTGTAGGAAATAAGGAGCGCCAGACATGAACAATAAACATCCTGCCTTCGGCTTTTCCACCCGTGCCATCCACCACGGTTACGACCCCCAGGACCACCATGGCGCGCTGGTGCCGCCGATCTACCTGTCTGCAACCTTTGCCTTTCCCACCGCGGAATACGGCGCGGCCTGTTTTGCCGGGGAAGAAAGCGGCCACTTCTACACCCGCATTTCCAACCCGACCCTGGCCTTGCTGGAGTCGCGCATGGCCACCCTGGAAAACGGCGAAGCCGCGATAGCGTTCAGCTCTGGCATGGGCGCGATTGCCGCGACCTTCTGGACCCTGCTGCGCCCCGGCGACGAGGTGATCGTCAGCCAGACCGTGTACGGTTGCACCTACGCCCTGCTGCACCATGGCATCAGCGAGTTCGGTATCAAGGTGCGCCATGTCGACCTCACCGACCTGGCCGCGCTGCAAGCCGCGCTGTCCCCGGCCACGCGCATGATCTACTGCGAAACCCCCGCCAACCCCACCTTGCAACTGGTGGACATCGCCGCCATCGCCGCGCTGGCCCATCAGCAGCCCAACATCACCGTGGTGGTCGACAACACCTACTGCACGCCTTACCTGCAACGCCCCCTGGACCTCGGTGCCGACGTGGTGGTGCATTCGGCCACCAAGTACCTCAGCGGGCATGGCGATATCACTGCTGGCATTGCGGTGAGCAACCAGGCCCTGGCGCATCGTATTCGCCTGCAAGGGCTCAAGGACCTGACCGGCGCGGTCATGTCACCCCAGGATGCAGCGCTGCTGATGCGCGGCCTCAAGACCCTGGCGCTGCGCATGGATCGCCATTGCAGCAACGCCCAGGCCGTGGCCGAAGCCTTGCAGGCGCACCCGGCCGTGGCATGGGTGACTTACCCTGGGTTGCGCTCTTTCCCGCAGTACGAATTGGCGGCCCGGCAAATGCGCCAGTCCGGCGGGATGATTGCCTTCGAACTCAAGGGCGGTATCGACACCGGCCGGCGCTTCATGAACGCGCTTCAGTTGTTCACCCGCGCCGTCAGCCTGGGTGACGCCGAATCCCTGGCCCAGCACCCGGCGAGCATGACCCACTCCACCTACACCCCGGAAGAACGCGCACAGCACGGCATCAGTGAGGGCCTGGTGCGTTTATCGGTAGGCCTGGAGGACGTCGCCGACCTGCTGGCGGACGTTCGGCAGGCCCTGGCCCAGTGCATGCGTATCGCGCCCCGTCACACCCGGACGGCTGAACCGGCGCTGAAATAACGCCAACGCCTGGGGTTAAGCGATCCCACAACGGTGGCCGGCCCAGTCCGACCGCCGTTGAGGCAATTGCATCGCGTTTTCGCGGATTGGATCCCCATGCCGAGCCGGGCCTGTACTAGCATAGGTTTTCCGGCGGGCGCGATTTTCACTGTGGGTTATTCGCATTGGCCAGCACCTTGCCCCCCCGTCGCGATAAGGCCGAATACCCGCACTTTTCATGGATGAGTTGATGAACGCACACCTGTTCCCCCATATCGGCAAGGTCATCGCCAGCACCGGCAGCCGCCATTTCCCGCGCATGCTGCATGACCTGATCCTCACCCAACTGGCCGTGGACGCCACCCATATCACGCAACTGCAGGTCAGCCCCGAAGGCCATACCCGGCGCAAGATCAGCCCGGTGTACACCGACTCGGTGACCGCCGGCAGCGCCGAACCACCCGCCGCCCAACTGCACCTCACGCGGCGCAAGGACGATATGCGCTACGTACTGTCGGTGTACCGCTCGCCCCCGTCAGCGTGTTTTTCCGCTCAGGAACGCAGCCTGCTGCAAGACTTCTCCACCTTGCTGCTGCCCATGGTGGAAAAACACATCAACGCCATCCAGCCTTGCCGCACTGTCAGCGACCCGGTCGTAGCGCAAAACCACGGCCTCGACACCCTGCGCCGACGCATCGAAGAACGCCTGGTGCAATCGGGGCTGAACCTGTCCAAGCGCGAGCTGGAAGTGTGCGTCGGCCTGCTGGCCGGGCGCACCGCGCCGGAGCTGGCGGAACAACTGGCGCTGAAGGTCAACACCATCGAGAGCTACCTCAAGCGCGCGTCGGTCAAGCTGGGTATCAGCGGGCGGCATTCGTTGTTGCGGTGGATGTATGCGACGCAGGAAGGGGCGGCCGTGAGTTGAGGGGGCCGCCTCTCAAGCCTTCACCTTCAAATGCCGCGCATACCAGGGCCGCTTCGGCACGCGCTTGAACAACCCCTTCAACATCTCGTCCTCGGCACCGAAGGTAATGCGCAACGCCAGCTTCATGGTCTCCGGGTCCATCTCCATCGACCGCCCCATCTGCAGCCCCGGCGTGGTGCTGCAGCCATGGGTGTCCGGCCCCAGCCAGGGGTCGCCGACCTCGACCCAACGCCCCGCTGCGAACCATGCCACGCCGTTGACTTCAAGCCGGCTGACCTCACCGGGATGGAAGCGTTCATGGGCGCGAAACCAGTCTTCGACGCGGTCGTCGATCCAGCCGTGGAAGTGCCAGAACACCGGGTTCACATGGGAGGAAAACGGATCGCCAAGGAAGTCGTTTTCCGCCGCATACCAGCGTGCAGCAAAGTCCGCGGGGTCACGGGCGAACGGTACCGGGGCGCCGTTGGAGGGGTCGCGGGGCACGGAGGCCCAGCGCATGTGCAGCCAGTCGTGCAGCCCCAGTTCCATCTCGGAGCCGAGTTGGCCCAGGGTCAGTTTGGCCAGGTAGCGTGGGTCGCGGTACTGGGATTCCCACACCTGGAAGTTGCTGTGGTAGGTCTCGGCGGCCTTGATATCGCTGACCCATTGGGTGTAGTCGCCGTCGTCCGGTGCCAGCCAGGTGGGGGGCAAGGCAAAGCCGTCGTGGTTGTCGAAGTAACGCACGAAGCCCAGGCGATCGCGCTCCAGGGGCGGTTGCGGTTCGGGGAATTGCGCCCATGAGGGCAAGTGTTGCATCGAGCGCGCGGTACCGAGCATGTGGCGGTGCATGAAGAAGAAGTCGATGCCCGAGCCGTTACGGTCCTTGAGTGTGCCGCGGGCGTCGCGTTCCTTGCCGCGCGGGCCGGGTTGCCAGCCGATGCCGCGCAGCGCATCGCGTTTTTCTTCGGAGAGTTTGTGCCATTGGTCACGGGTGGCGTGCCACAGCTGGTGGAACAGCCGGTGCTCCGGTGAAACCAGCCAGGCCAGCAGGGCCGGGTTGAGGCCGATGCGTTCGCGGGCTTCGGGAAACACCTGTTTGTGCGCGACGAAGCGGTTGTCGCGTTCAACCAGCGCGAGGGGCCGGTCCAGGTCGAGGATGTGCCCGCTGAGGGTGCTGCTGCCGGCATTGGCGAAGTTGGCCCAGACTTCGTCCAGGGTCATCTTGAATTCATAGGCCGGTGTGCCGTCGGCGGTGTCGCGGTCGATCAGGCGCCAATAGAGCACGGCGCCCTCGCCCGTGAGCAAATCACCGAGGACGCGATAGCGCGGTTCAGCGTCGGCACGCAGGTTTGCAGCCGTGTCGAGATAGCCGCGCAGGCCACGGCCGCGTGGGGCGATATCCAGCAGCAATTCCAGCCCCTGCAACGGCAGGCCCTTGAGGCCAGCATCGCGGCCTTCCAGGCGCAGGCTCCACACGCCGCGCAGCGTGTTCGCCAGGTGTTGGCCGGCAGTGTCGGCCAGGTCGACGGTGGCTTCGCCGGGCGTGATGGGAAATTCTTCGCGCGTCAACTCGCGATGGGCATAAAAGGCCGCCGGCACGGCTGCGCCGGTCAGCGCCAGGCCTGCGATGAACCCACGTCGAGAGATGGTCATTGTCTACCTTAGGAAACGCCTTTATCAGAGCTAGAACGTTTGCTCACGGGGGAAATTTAGCTTGCCGCCCGCGACGCCTAAATTTGCGCGCTCATGGCTCGTTCTTCCCAGATAGCAAAGGCCTCAACTGACTGAGACGGCAATGACAAAACCACGTTCGAAAAAGGCGCTGTATATCGGCTTCCCGCTGGCATTGGCCATCGGTGCCGGCGCCGGCTTCCTGGCCTGGGATCACTGGTTCAGGGGCAATGCCGGTTACCCGTTGGCGGTGATCAAGCAGGCCAACGACCTGCAGGATCGCTTGCTGTCGTTCGACAGCCATATCACCGTGCCGCTGGATTTCGGCACGGCCGGCAACGAAGCCGACAAAGATGGCGGCGGCCAGTTCGACCTGACCAAGGCGGCGCGGGGTCGGTTGTCCGGCGCGGCGCTGACGATTTTCGGCTGGCCGGAAATCTGGAACGGCGCCAATGCACCGCACAAACCCACCGAAGGGTTTGTCGAAGAGGCCCGCCACGAGCAGGAAGTGCGCTACAAGATCATCTCCGGCATGGTGCGCGACTTCCCCAATCAGGTCGGCATCGCCTACACCCCGGACGACTTCCGGCGCCTGCATGGCGAGGGCAAGTTCGCGATCTTTATCAGCATGCTCAATGCCTACCCGCTGGGTAATGACCTGAACCAGCTGGACTTATGGGCTGCGCGCGGCATGCGCATGTTTGGCTTCAGCTATATCGGCAATAACGCCTGGTCCGATTCGTCGCGGCCGCTGCCGTTTTTCAATGATTCCACCGATGCCCTCGAAGGCCTGTCGGACATCGGCAAGCAAGCGGTACAGCGCCTCAACGACTTGGGGGTGATCATCGATGTGTCGCAGATGTCGACCCAGGCCCTGGAGCAGGTGGCACAACTGAGCCGCACGCCAATGGTCGCCTCGCACTCGGCGCCGCGGGCGTCAGTGGACATCCCGCGCAACCTCAGCGACAAGGAACTGCAACTGATCAAGAACAGCGGCGGCGTGGTGCAGGTGGTGGGCTTCCCCGCCTATTTGCGCCCGCTGAGCCAGCCAACCCAGGACAAGCTCAACGCCCTGCGCGCTCGTTTCGACCTGCCACCATTGCCCAACCTGGCCATGGCCCTGATGCCAGGTGACGCGATCATTGCGGCATGGCCCGAGCAGAAGTTCGGCCAGTACGCCCAGGGCCTGTACGGCATCCTGGAGGAAGAACCCAAGGCCACGCTCAAGGATTGGGGCGACGCCATTGACTACACCGTGCGCAAGATCGGTATCGATCACGTCGGCATCGCCTCGGACTTCAACGACGGCGGCGGCCTGCAGGGCTGGGAGAACGTCGGCGATGTGCGCAACGTCACCGCCGAACTGATCCAGCGCGGCTACTCCGAAGCCGATATCGCCAAGCTGTGGGGAGGCAACTTCCTGCGGGTGTGGGACCAGGTCCAAAAAGCCGCCAAACCTTTGGCCAACCGCTAACCACCGGTGAAGTAAGTCCATGACCGACCGCCGTACGTTTCTCAAACAGGCCGGGGTAATCGCCGCCAGCCTGCCGCTGGGCGCTGCCCTCCTGCCCCAGGCATCGGCCGCCAGCGCGCCGGACAGCCCATGGGCGGACCTCAAGCAACTGTTCGACCAGGATCCGAGCTACCTGCACTTCTCCAACTTCCTGGTGGCGTCACACCCCAGGCCGGTGCGTGAGGCCATCGAACGCTACCGCCGACAGATCGACCGCAACCCTGGCCTGGCGATGGACTGGGGACGTGAAGAAGCCTGGAAACGCGAAGGCCAGGTGCGCGAGTGGGCCGGCCGTTACTTGAAGGCCAGCCCGCCCCAGATCGCCCTCACCGGCAGTACGTCCGAAGGGCTGGCGATGATCTATGGCGGGATCAAGGTGCGGCCCGACCAGGAGATCCTCACCACGGTTCACGAGCATTACGCCACGCAGAACTGCCTGGATTTTCGTGTCGCCAAGCAAGGCACCCAGGTGCGCCGCATCCGCCTGTTTGAACAGGCCAGCCAGGTCTCCATCGACGAGGTGCTGGGCAATATCCAGCGCTCGATCCGCCCCAACACCCGCGTACTCGGCATGACCTGGGTGCAGTCCGGCAGCGGCGTGAAGCTGCCCATCGGCGAAATCGGCCAACTGGTCGCAGAACATAATCGCAACCGTGACGATCAGGACCGCATCCTGTATGTGGTCGACGGCGTGCACGGTTTCGGCGTGGAAAACCTCGACTTCCCGGATATGCACTGCGACTTCTTTATCGCCGGCACCCACAAATGGATGTTCGGCCCCCGTGGCACCGGGCTGGTCTGCGCCCGCGACCCGGTGAATAAATACGTCACGCCGATGGTGCCCACGTTCTCCGAAGACAAGGACTTCGCCACGATCATGACGCCCGGTGGCTATCACGCCTTCGAGCATCGCTGGGCGGCGGACGAGGCCTTCAAGCTGCATTTGCAACTGGGCAAGGCGCAGGTACAGACGCACATCCATGCCCTCAACACCGAACTGAAAACCCAGCTGCTGGCCCTCCCTCAGGTCGAACTGGTCACACCTCGCAGCCCCGGCTTGTCGGCCGGTTTCACCTTTTTTCGGGTCAAGGGCCAAGACAGCGACGCCGTAGCGGATTACATGATGAACAACCGCGTGGTGATCGATGCGGTGGACCGCGATGTCGGGCCGGTGATCCGCACCGCCCCCGGCTTGCTCAATAACCTCGATGAGATCCAACGCTTCATAAGCCTGCTGAGCCAGCGAGTGTGACGGTGATTTTTCCCTTTGAACGAGAGGCTCCCATGACTCCATTGCGACTCACCCCTTTGACCGCCCTGACGCTGACGGCCCTGTGCACGGCATGGCTGCCCAACCTGGCCCAGGCAGCCACGCCGCAACCCGGAAAAGTGTTCAAGGACTGCAAGGACTGCCCGGAAATGGTGGTATTGCCGGCCGGCACCTTCACCATGGGCACCCCGGCAGATGAAGTCGGCCGCGAGCCGGACGAAGGCCCACTGCATGACGTGACCTTCGCCAAGCCCTTCGCCATGAGCCGCTTCCAGATCACCGCCGGCGAGTGGGACAGCTACGTGCGCCAGACCGGGGTGAAGATCGCCGACGGCGACACCCGCCCCGGCCGCGAATGCATCGCCAGCAAGCCACGCTATCCTCAGGGCCCGCGCCAACCGGCGGTGTGCATGGACATGGACGACATCAAACACTACGTGGCCTGGCTGTCGAAAAAGACCGGGCAGCAGTACCACATGGTCAGCGAGTCCCAACGTGAATATGCCGCGCGCGCAGGCTCGACCGGGCCATTCCCCTTCCCGTTCGACGAGGGCAAGGGCTACAGCATCGCCCAGCACGCCAACACCTACGGCCCGGCGGATGGGTACAGCTATTCGTCGCCGGTGGGCAGCTACCCGCCGAATGCGTTTGGCATGTATGACATGCACGGGAACGTCTATGAGCGGGTGGCCGACTGTTACCACGCGGATTACTTCGGCGCGCCCACCGATGGCAGTGCCTGGGTCGAGCCCACGTGCGAGCTGTACCAGATTCGTGGCAATGACTGGGGTGAAGCGCCGGTGTTCTCGCGCTCGGGCAATCGCAACAACATCTACCCGCAGACCCGCGGGGATTGGATCGGCTTCCGCGTCGTGCGCGATCTCTAAGCCCAGCCCCTACCCTGTAGGAGCGAGCGTGCTCGCGAAGAACTCATTGGCACCGCGCTGATCCTGAATACACGCGTTATCGTTGACGTTTTTCGCGAGCAAGCTCGCTCCTACAGGGGATCGCGGCGCTTCAGCCTTTGAGCGCCAGCAACTCCAAACCTTCATGCAACGCCGGGAACAGGCTGTTGTTGAAGTTGTTCCAACGCAGTTCAAGGATGGTGTCGTCCGGCGAGATCTCGGTCTTGAGTACGTCGTGGAACACTTCGCCGGAATCGATGCCATTGTCCACGTAGTGGAACGAGGCGCCGGTCAGGTACAGCGGCTCGCACGGTGTGGTCGCCCTGGTCGCCCAATCCACCACCGCTTGCCCCCGCGCTCCGTACAGCGCATTCCAGGTGGCATAGGCACCACGGCGCTCGTACGGCGACTCGATACGGGTAATGCCCGGGTGGATATTCATGATCCGACGCGCGAACGGCGCACCTGGGCGCACCAGTTCATCGAGAATCACCAGCAAACCATCCAGTACCACGATGTCGGCCTTCAGCTCGACCAGCGTGTCATGCAGGCGACGTTCGAAATCCTGCTTGCCGGCGATATGCTCCGCACTGCCCCGTGGCAGGCGGCGATAGGTGGACGGCACGCTCAGCAGCAGGTCATTGACCAGGCGCCCCTGCACCCGCAAGTCCGCGGGGTACAGCCATGGGCGCCCAGGCGTGCAGGCAAAGCCATAGTCGGCGACCAGTTGCTGGTCCCGTGGGTTCTGCTCGTCATCGTCATACACCACGCCCACCAGGTGGTAGGCATCGCCCAGCGGCGTGTCGTTCAGCGACCCCACCAGAAACTCCAGTACCGACTTCATGTAGCGCTCATGGTCCTTGTAGGCCACCGGCTGCCCGGCCTTGTCGGCGGCAGCATTTCTCAGGGACCAGACATACACCAGGTTCTTCTTCGTCATTGTTTCGCTCTCGCTGAAGGGACCACGCCCCGCGTCGTTACGCGTGCGCCTACAGAACAAGAACGAGCCAGCCGCCCGGCAATTTATCCGTCACTGCCACCGCCGGGCATACCGAGCTAAATACTCGCGCCGACGCTTCGTTTGTCATGGGTAAGGGGCTGTGTGCCCAGCCCCCCTCTTTTTCACTCTCCGGGATGTACTTATGACCGACCCCAAGCGCGGCGCCTTCAGCGGTTTGCTCGCATTGCTCAGGCCCTTTCGCACCCTCGTGACGGTCTCCGTTGCCCTGGGTATGGCGGGTGGCCTGGCCATCACCTTGCTGCTGGCGACTATCAATAATGCCCTGCACGCCTCCACCGGCATGACCCAGGGCGTGATCCTGGCCTTTGCCGCGCTGTGCCTGCTGGCCCTGACCAGTTCGATCGTGTCGGACATCGGCACCAACTATGTCGGCCAACGCATCATTGCCGCGCTGCGCAAGGACCTTGGCGAAAAAGTCCTGTCGGCGCCTATCGAGCAGATTGAACAGTATCGCTCCCACCGCCTGATCCCGGTGCTGACCCACGACGTCGACACCATCAGCGACTTTTCCTTCGCCTTTACACCCCTGGCGATCGCCACCACCGTCACCCTCGGTTGCCTGGGCTACCTGGCGTACCTGTCGGTGCCGATGTTCCTGATGATGATCGTGGCCATCGTCATCGGCAGCAGCGTGCAGTTCATTGCCGGCCACAAGGGCATTCGTGGCTTTGACGAAGCCCGCGACCTGGAAGACGAGTTGCAGCGCTACTACTCGGCGATCGCGTCAGGCGCCAAGGAACTGCGTATCCACCGCCCCCGACGCTTTCGCATGAACACCCACCGCATCCAGGAAACCGCCGACCGCATCAGCGATATCCAGGTGCGCTCGGTGAATATCTACATCGTGGCCAAGACCTTTGGCTCGATGCTGTTCTTCGTGGTGATCGGCCTGGCCCTGGCGATGCAGGCCTACAACCCCAACCCCGACCCCGCGGTGATCACCGGTTTCGTGCTGGTGCTGCTCTACATGAAAGGCCCGCTGGAGCACGTAGTGGGTTACCTGCCGATTATCGGTAAGGCGCGGATTGCCTTTGCGCGTATCACCGAACTGTCCGAACGCTTCTCGTCGCCGGAACCGCACCTGCTGATGGATGGCAGCGAGGCGCCGACACCGGTGGTGCACAGCCTGGAATTGCGCGGCGTCAGCTACAGCCCGCCGGCGGTGGAAGGCAGCCAGCCATTCCACCTGGGGCCGATCAACCTGAGCATCAAGCAGGGCGATATCGTGTTTATCGTCGGTGAAAACGGTTGCGGCAAGACCACGCTGATCAAGCTGTTGCTGGGCCTGTATCAGCCCCACGCCGGGGAAATCCGCCTCAATGGCGAGACCGTCACCGACCCGCTGCGCGATGACTATCGCCAATTGTTCACGACGGTGTTCGCCGACTATTACCTGTTCGATGACCTCGTCCAGGGCAGCGCCACCCAGTCGCTGGACAGCGCCACCCGGTACCTGGAGCGCCTGGAAATCGCGCACAAGGTCAGCGTCAAGGACGGCGTATTCAGCACCACCGACCTGTCCACCGGCCAGCGCAAGCGCCTGGCGCTGGTCAACGCCTGGCTCGAAGAACGCCCCGTGCTGGTGTTCGACGAATGGGCCGCCGACCAGGACCCGGCCTTCCGACGCATCTTCTACACCGAGCTGCTGCCGGACCTCAAACGCCTGGGCAAAACCATCATTGTGATCAGCCACGACGACCGTTACTTCGATATCGCCGACCAGTTGGTACGCCTGCGCGCGGGCCAGGTGGTGCATGAAATGGCACCGGCGTGAAATTTTTTTCCGGTTTCTCCAGTTAGGAACGTCTCACTAGTGGTAATGAGAACCAGACTCAATAAATACTTATAAACTGCCCACCTCACACACAGAAGAGAAAGCATTCATGTCAGTACGACTCGGTCTGAGCCCCCTGAGCAAAGCGCTATCCATGCGACGGGCCCTGAACTTCAACCTTACGCCTTGCGCGCTCGCGATTGCGGTATCGCTGCCCATCGCCGGGTATGTACAGGCCCAGGAGCTCGAGATCGATATTCCTGCACAGCCGTTGGGGACGGCGCTGCAGGAATTTGGCCGCCAGACCAATCTGCAAGTGCTGTACAGCCCGACCGATGTGCAAGGCAAGAACAGCACTGCGGTCAAGGGCAAGCAGGAACCCGACAAGGCGATCGCCTCGCTGCTCAACGGCACGGGTGTCCATTACAGCCTGCAAGGCAACGCCGTGACCATCAGTGCAGCCGCGACTTCGGGGCTGGAACTGGGGGCTACGCAAGTCACCGCTAACCAGTTGGGCACCGTGACGGAAGGCACCGGCTCGTATACCCCTGGCACTATTGCCACGGCGACGCGCATGGTGCTGACGCCTCGCGAAACGCCGCAGTCGATCTCGGTGGTGACGCGCCAAGTGATGGATGATTTCGGGCTTAACGCCATCGATGACGTCATGCGCCATACCCCGGGCATCACCGTGTCGACCTACGACACCGAACGCACCAACTACTATTCCCGTGGCTTCTCTATCGTCAACTTCCAGTACGACGGCATCCCGACCCTGCGTGACGCCCAATACTCAGCGGGCCAGACCCTGACCGACATGGCGATCTACGACCGTGTCGAGGTCCTCAAGGGCGCCACCGGCCTGCTCACCGGCGCTGGCGGCCCAGGGGGCACCATCAACCTGATCCGCAAAAAACCGACTTCCGAGTTCAAGAGCAGCATCGAACTGGGCGCCGGATCCTGGGACAACTACCGCTCCCAGGTCGACGTCAGCGGCCCCCTGACCGAAACCGGCAATGTGCGTGGCCGTGCCGTCGCGGCGTATCAGGACAAACAATCGTTCCTTGACCACTACTCGCGCAAGACCGGTGTGCTCTACGGCATCCTCGAATTCGACCTGGACGAAAACACCCTGTTGACCCTCGGCGCCGACTACCAGGACAGCGATCCGAAAGGCTCCAGCTGGACCGGCACACGGACCATCTTTGATGCAACGGGAAACAAGCTGAACCTGCCGCGTTCGTTCAACAACGGCCCGAAATGGGGTTCATGGGAGCAATACAGTCGTACCGCTTTCGCGACCCTGGAACACACCTTTGACAATGGCTGGGTCACCAAAGGCCAGTACAACCACCAGATCAACGGCTATAACGCGCCTCTGGGCTACATCTCCCAGGACTCCGCCACCGCCAGCTCCATCTACGCACGCAAATACGTGGGCGACACCACCAGTGACAGCCTCGATGTGTACGCCTCGGGGCCATTCGAGCTGTTCGGCCGCGAACACGAACTGGTGATCGGCCAGTCCCTGTCCATTTCCAAATGGAAAGCCAAGGACTACACCGCGACCACTTACTTCAACAACTCCTATGACTTCTACAATTGGAATGGCCAAGCCATCGAGCCGCTGTGGACCGCCACCAAGATCAATGACGAAACCACCCGCCAGACCGGTACCTACGTCACGGGTCGCTTCAGCCTGACGGACGAGCTGCACCTGTTGCTCGGCTCACGTATCGCCAACTACCAGGTCACCGGTACCAGCGACACCCAGGAAAGCGGCAAGGTGGTGCCGTATGCGGGCCTGACGTATGACCTGAACGACAATTTCACCGCGTATGCCAGCTACACCGAAATCTTCCAGCCCCAAACCCAGTACCGCACCCGCACACGCGCCATGCTTGCCCCCAACGAGGGCAAGAACTATGAGCTTGGCGTCAAGGGTGAATTCTTTGGCGGCCGCTTGAATTCCAGCCTCGCCTACTTCGAAGTGCACGAAGAAAACCGCCCGCTGGCCGACACGGCGTGGAACTCCCAGCCGGGCGTCGACTATTCGTACATCGGCACCAAGACCAAGACCAAGGGCTACGAAGCGGAAATCTCCGGCGAATTGGCCCAGGGCTGGCAACTGCAAGCGGGCTACACCCACAAGATCGCCCGCGATGACGATGGCAAGAAGGTCGCGACCTGGGAGCCGGAAGACCAGGTCAGTTTCTATACCACCTATAAACTCCAGGGCAACCTGGACAGGCTCACCGTCGGTGGCGGCGCGCGCTGGCAGAGCGCTGGCTGGCAGACCGTCAACAACTGGGGCTACCCCGGTGGTGGCCGCTCCGAGAAATTCACCCAAGACCCGTACTGGCTGGTTGATTTGATGACCCGTTACCAAGTGACCGATAACCTTTCGGCCACCCTCAACGTCAACAACCTGTTCGACAAGCACTACTACACCAACATCGGTTTCTATGACTCGGCTTACCCTGGCGACCCACGCAACGTAATGCTCACCACGCGCTGGGACTTCTAGCCCCGCAACCCGCAAAGCCCCTGGTCACTCCGTGGCCAGGGGCTTTTTTGTGCCCGCTGCGCAAGCCTGGATGAACACGCGGTATCAGACAGCAAAACGCCCCTGGCCATCGCTGGCCAGGGGCGCCCTTTACAGCAACCGCTTACTCCATAGCCGCCACAAAGCTGCTGATGAACTCAGCGTTATCCACGATCCGGTGGTGAGTCGTATCGATCACCACCGAACGCCGGATACCCGCCTGGCCAATCACCTCGCGCATACCGGACTCGATCAACGCCTGGTGGATACCGCCCTCGCTCAGGGCCGCCCACCAGCAATTGACCGGCGCCCGGATGGCGCGGTAATCGGTGTCTTGCAGGCGCTCATCCAGCACCTGCTTGAGCGCCCAGGAGCGCTCGGTTTCGCCGCCCGACTGCAACTCATCCTTGAGCACGCGGAAGCTATCGCCCAGGGTCCGCTCAGCCCAATCGGACACCTGCTGCCATTGCTCATCCTGGCTGCCGCACGTCGCCTGCCACACCGCGTGGATCTGCTCGGCGTACGCCGGGAACATCACCGCCAGCAACTCCACGCGCCGCTCGGCCGCAGACGTCACCCGCTGATCCAACTGCGCCCCCTGCTGCCAGAACGCAGTAAAGCGGGCCGGGGGCGGCGCATCGATCCAGCCCACCGATTCCACCACGCGGCCCGCCTGTTCCAGGCGGTAAGCCACCTCCATGGCCAGGTTGCCGCCCAGGGACCAGCCGGCCAGGCGGTAAGCGCCGTGGGGCTGTGCGCTCAACAATTGCTGGGTGTAGTCCTCGACCATCTGCGCCCAGGTCGGCACTTCAACGCTTTCGTCCACCAGTGCCCGGCACATCACGCCCAACACCGGACGCTGCTCACGCAACGCCAGGGCAATGGCCTTGTAGCAATGCACCGAGCCAAAACTTGGGTGGAACAGGTACAGCGGCGTGCCCTGGGCCTGGCTATTGAGCCGGACGATCAACGAGCGCTCGCCCTCGCCCTCGAGGCAACGCGCCTGAGCCGCGACCGTCGGGTGCAGCATCAACTGGTTGACGCCCAGCGCGACACCGCACACCTGATGAATGCGGTCCTTGAGCATCAGCACCAACAGCGAATGACCGCCCAGCTCGAAGAAGTTGTCATGCAACCCGACACGTTCGACTTGCAGCACCTGCGCCCATGCCGCGGCAATCTGTTGTTCGGCCTCAGTCTGCGGCGCAACGTACTCGCGGCCAGCGGCCTCGGGCTTGGGCAGCGCCTTGCGGTCCAGTTTGCCGTTGGGGCTCAGCGGCATGTGCTCCAGCACTACCCATTGCGCCGGGACCATATAGTCCGGCAGGTGGCTGGCCAGGTGGGTGCTCAAGCGCTCGCGCCAATCGTCACCGTTCGGTTGCAGCACCACATAAGCCACCAGTTGCTTGCCATCAACCACCTGCACGCTCGCTTCACGCACAGCCGGGTGTTCCAGCAGGCGCGCTTCGATTTCACCCAGCTCGATGCGCAAGCCGCGCAGCTTGACCTGGTGGTCGAGGCGGCCCAGGTATTCGATGACGCCGTCGGCACGCTGGCGTACCCGGTCGCCGCTGCGGTACAGCCGCGCCCCAGGGTGGAACGGGCAAGGCACGAAGCGCTCGGCGGTCAAGCCCGGACGCCGATGATAACTACGCGCCAAGCCTGCGCCGCCCAGGTACAGCTCACCGGCAACTCCGACCGGCACGGGTGACAGGTCGGCATCCAGCACATGGGTGCGCAGGTTGGCAATAGGCTCGCCGATCGGCACCGTGTCGTGCCCCTCGTCGACGCAGGTCCAGTGGGTCACGTCGATGGCGGCTTCGGTTGGGCCATACAGGTTGTAGAGGCCGGCTTGCGGCAGTTTGGCAAAGACTTGCTGCTGGGCGTCGACCGGTAGCGCCTCGCCGCTGCACACAATGCGCTGCAGGCTTTGGCAACGGGTCACCGCCGCATCCTGGAGGAACGCCTGCAACATCGAGGGCACGAAGTGCACTGTAGTGACCTGCTCGGCGGTGATCACACTGATCAACCGGGCCGGGTCGCGATGATCCCCCGGCGCTGCAACCACCAGGCGCGCACCGCTCATCAGCGGCCAGAAGAACTCCCACACCGACACGTCAAAGCTGAACGGGGTCTTTTGCAGCACCGTGTCGCTGGCACCGAGGCCATAGGCTTCCTGCATCCATTGCAGGCGGTTGGTCAGGGCCGAATGCCGGTTGCCCGCGCCTTTGGGCTGGCCGGTGGAGCCGGAGGTGTAGATCACATAGGCCAGGTTTTCGCCGTCCAGGACGATACCTGGGTTGCTATCGCTGTAGCCTTCGAACCACGACTCACCCAGCACCAGATGATCCAGGCCCTGGGGTATGGGGAGCTGTTGCAGCAGGTGCGCTTGAGTCAGCAGCAACTTCACCCCGCTGTCTTCAAGCATGTACGCCAGGCGCTCACGTGGATACTCGGGGTCCAGCGGCACATAGGCGCCACCGGCCTTGAGCACCGCCAGCAGGCCAACCACCATTTCGATGGAACGCTCCAGCGCCAGGCCCACCAGCACGTCCGGCCCGACGCCAGCCGCGATCAAACGATGGGCCAGGCGGTTGGCGCGGCGGTTCAGTTGCGCGTAGCTCAGACGCTGCTGGCCAAACACCAGGGCCGGCGCATCCGGCGTGCGCGCGACCTGTGCTTCAATCAACTGATGCACGCAACGCTGCAACGGGTAATCGCGAGCGGTAGCGTTCCAGTCGTGGATCACTGCTTGCTGTTCCTGGTCATCCAGCAACGGTAACTGGCCGATACGCTGCCGGGTGTCCTGGGTCATGCCGTCGAGCAGGTTCAGCCAATGGCCGGCCATGCGTGCCAGGGTGGCCGGCTCGAACAGGTCCGTGGCGTAGGTGAACGAGGCGGCAAGCCCCTCGGCCGACTCATGGGTATTGAGGCTCAAGTCGAACTGGGCCGTGTGGCCGTCCCACGCCAGGCCACTGACCTGCAGGCCGGGCAGCGGCTCAGCCTGGTCGTGGCCACTGGCTTGGGTTTGATGATTGAACAGCACCTGGAACAACGGGTTGAAGCTCAGGTTGCGTTCCGGCTGCAACGCCTCCACCAACTGCTCGAACGGCAGGTCCTGGTGGGCCTGGGCCTCCAGCGCGCGCTGTTTGACCTGGGCCAGTAACTGGGCAACCGTCTGCTGCCCGTCGATATCGGCCTTGAGGACCTGGGTATTGACGAAAAAGCCAATCAGGCGCTCGGTTTCCACGCGGTTGCGGTTGGCGATGGGCACGCCGACGCGGATGTCCCGCTGGCCGCTGTAGCGGTGCAACAACGCCTGGAATGAGGCGAGCAGGAGCATGAACAATGTCACGTCCTCACGCTGGGCCAGCGCGCGCAACGCGGTGACCCGTGCCGCCGGTACGTGGATGTCCAGGCTCGCGCCGCGATGGCTTTGCTGGCTCGGGCGGGCGTGATCCAGCGGCAATTCCAACACCGGTTGTTCACCCCCCAGCAGGTCTCGCCAGTAAGCCAGCTGGCGCGCCTTCTCGCCGGCCTCCATCCACTGGCGCTGCCACACTGCATAGTCGGCGTACTGGATCGGCAGGCCCGGCAATTGCGGCACCTCGCCCTGGCTGAAGGCGGCGTACAACTGCACCAGCTCGTCGACCATCACCTGCATCGATCCCCCATCGGAGATGATGTGATGCTGTACCAGCACCAGCACGTGGTCGTCAGCAGCCACACGCAGCAGCCACACCCGCATCAGCGGGCCCTGGGTCAGGTCGAAAGGCTGCGCAATGTAAGCCTCCACCTGGGTGCGCAGGACCGACGCATCCACATCGACCTGGGCGATCTCAACACTGGCCGGCGCGCCAATCACCTGCACCACACGCCCGTCCTCCGGTTTCAGGTGGGTGCGCAGGCTTTCGTGACGCGCAACCAGGGCGTCAAAACTGCGCTGTAGCGCCACGGGATCCAGGCGGCCTTTGAGGCGCAACGCGCTCGGCACATGGTAGGCCGCGCTGTGCGGGTCCAACTGCCAGAGGAACCACTGGCGTTCCTGGGCATAGGACAACGGCAAGGGCTGCCCTCGCTCCACCGCGACCAGGGGTGGCGCCAATGGCATGCCGCTTTCGGTCGACAGCGCTGCGACAAACCCCTGCAGCCGTGGGTGTTCGAACAGGCTTCTGAGCGCAACCTCTCGGCCCAACACATTGCGCAGGCGGGAGATGACTTGCATCGCCAGCAACGAGTGGCCGCCTCGCTCAAAGAAGTGGTCGGCCAACCCGACCCGCTCGACCCCAAGGATGTCAGCCCAGAGGGCCGCGACCTGTTGCTCAAGCTCAGTCACCGGCGCGACCCAAACGTGTTGCGACAGGCTGGCGTCGGGTTTCGGCAGCGCCTGGCGATCCAGCTTGCCGTTCGGATTGAGCGGCATGCGGTCAAGGAAGATCAGGTGCGCCGGCACCATGTAGTCCGGCAGTTGTTCACGCAAGGTGGCCTTGAGCGCTTCGGCATCCTGTTGCTCGGCGACCAGGTAGGCAATCAGTTGATGGTCGGCCGCCAACACCAGCGCTTCACGCACGCCGCGCTGGGCCAGCAGCAACGTTTCGATTTCCCCCAGCTCAATGCGGAAGCCACGGATTTTCACCTGGTGGTCGACACGCCCGACGTACTCGATCACCCCGTCGGCACGGTAGCGCGCCAGGTCGCCGGTGCGGTACAGGCGCGCGCCGGTTGCGCCGAACGGGTCCGGCACAAAGCGTTCGGCGCTCAACAGCGCACGGTTCAGATAGGCGCGGGCCAGGCCGCAGTGGCTGCCGATATACAGCTCGCCCACCGCGCCCAGTGGCGCCAGGTTCAGGTCGCGATCCAGCACGTACAGGGCACGGCCTGGCAAGGAGCGACCAATCGGGCTGGCGGTGGCACCGATGGTCTCGCTGGACGTGCAATCCAGCACACTCGAGACCACCGTAGCCTCGGTCGGACCGTAGGTATTCAACAATCGAACATGGCCCAGGCCGGCCTTCAACCACTGTGCCGGGCCGTCCAGCGGCATGGCTTCGCCGCCGATATGGATCTGGCGCAGCGCGCCATACGGGCGCGGCCCCGCTGCCAGGCAGTCGAGCAAAAACAGGTTCCAGTAGGCGGTGGGCAAGTCGGCCAGGGTGACGCCTTGAGCGATGATTTCCTCGTACAACCGCGCGCTGTCCCACAGCTCTGGGCCGCGCAACACCACGGTGGCGCCGTGGGTCAGCGCCGGGTAGAGCTGCTCGACGAACCCGTCGAAGTTCAGGGTGGCAAATTGCAGGACGCGATCGTCCTGGGTCAACCGCGAATAGCCCGCCGCGATGCTGGAGAACTCGGTCAGCGCCCCATGGTTGATCGCCACGCCCTTGGGTTTGCCCGTGGAACCGGAGGTGTAGATCACGTAGGCGAGGTTTTGCGGGTCGACGGCTACCCGCGGATCCGTCTCGGGGTACGGAGTCAAATCCGTATGCGTCAGGTCCAGCGTCGCCAAGCCTTCGGGCAGCGGCAGGTCGAGAGTCGCCTGGGTCAGCACCAGGCGCACGCCGCTGTCTTCAAGCATATGCAGCAGGCGTTCACGCGGATATTGCGGGTCGAGCGGCACATAGGCGCCGCCGGCCTTGAGCACCGCCAGCAGGCTCACCACCATCTCGAACGAGCGCGCCACCGCCACGCCAACCAGCCCTTCCGGGCCAACACCCCGCGCGATCAGCGCATGGGCCAGGCGGTTGGCTCGGCAGTTCAATTCGGCATAGCTCAGCGACTGTCCGCCCAGGCACAGTGCCGTGTGCTCCGGACGCCGTTGCGCCTGGTGCTCGAACAGATGCTGCACCCCCTGTTGAATCGAGCACGCCGGGGCCGGGGTATTCCAATCCCGCAGCAGGCGCGCGTGTTCCTGGCGATCGAGCAGCCTCAACTCGCCGATGGGTTGCCGGGCATCTCGCGCCACAGCGTCCAACAGGTTCTGCCAATGCCGCGCCAGGCGTGCCACGGTGGCGGCCTCGAACAGGTCGGTGGCGTAGGTCAGCGAGGCCCATATGCCTTCGGCGGACTCCTGGGTATCCAGGCTCAGATCGAAATGCGTGGTGTGGCTGTCCCACTCCAGCCCTTCCACCCGCAGGCCAGGCAACTGCTCGCCACGCGGCACACGCGCCTCGGCCTGGTGGTTGAACATCACCTGGAACAGTGGGTTGTGGCTCAGGCTGCGCTCCGGTTGCAGGGCTTCCACCAACTGCTCGAACGGCAAGTCCTGGTGCGCCTGGGCTTGCAGGGCGCGATGCTTGACCTGCTGCAACAGCTGGGCAAAGGACATCTGCCCGTCGATATCGGCCTTGAGCACCTGGGTGTTGACGAAGAAGCCGATCAGGCGTTCGGTCTCCACCCGGTTGCGGTTGGCGATCGGCACCCCGACACGGATGTCCGACTGCCCGCTGTAGCGATGCAACACGGCCTGGAACGACGCCAGCAACAGCATGAACAGCGTGACCCCTTCGCGTTGCGCCAGGCCCTTGAGGCGGGCAACCACGTCGGCATCCAGGCCGACTTCCAGCTGGGCGCCACGGTAGCTCTGCACCGCGGGGCGCGGGTGGTCCAGCGGCAACTCCAGTACCGGTTGCTCGCCGCCCAGCAGGCCCTGCCAGTACTCCATCTGGCGCTGCTTCTCGCCGGCGTCCATCCACTCGCGCTGCCACCCGGCGTAATCGGCGTATTGCAGCACCAGCGCGGGTAATTGCGCCGGCCGCCCCTGGCTGAACCCGGCGTACAGTTGCACCAGCTCATCGACCATGACTTGCATCGACCAACCATCGGAAACGATATGGTGCTGGACCAATATCAGCACGTGTTCCTGTTCACTCAGTTGCAACAGTGTCACGCGTAGCAGCGGGCCCTGGTACAAATCGAAAGGCCGGGCGATTTCCGCTTCCACCCGCGCCTGCACCTGCTGCGGCGATGCACCGAGCAGCCGCGCCTCATCCAACTTCAGCGTGGCGACGGGCAGGATGTGCTGCCGCGTGGACTCACCGTCGGTGACAAACACGGTGCGCAAGGTTTCATGGCGTGCGAGCAAGGCGTCAAAGCTGCGCTGCAAGGCCGCGCGATCCAGTTGCCCGCTCAGGCGCAATGCGTTGGGCACGTGGTAGGCCGCACTCTCAGGCTCCAGTTGCCAGAGGAACCACTGCCGCTCCTGGGCATAGGACAACGCCAGGGGTTGCTCACGGCTGAGCGCGAGCATCGGCGGGGCCAGCACCGTGGCGTCCTGCGCCTGCAACGCCAGCACAAACCCTTCCAGTTGCGGCTGTTCGAACAACGTGCGCAGGGCAACTTCGCGCGCCAGCAACTGGCGCAGGCGCGAGATCACCTGCATGGCCAGCAAGGAATGCCCGCCCAGTTCAAAAAAGTGATCGCTCAGGCCGATCCGTTCGGCGCCGAGTACCTCGGCCCAGATCGCAGCCACCTGCTGCTGCAAAAGGCTGACCGGCTCGACGAACACCCCCTGGGCCTGGGCAACGTCGGGCAGCGGCAGGCCGCGGCGGTCGAGCTTGCCGTTGGGAGTCAGCGGCATCTGCGCGAGGAACATGAAGTGCGCGGGCACCATGTAGTCGGGCAGACGGGCTTTCAAGGCACGCCGCAGTGCTTCACGGAATTCCACCGCGTTGACCAGGGCAGGATCGGCAGGCACCACATAGGCCACCAGTTGCTTGCCGGTCGGGCCGTCCTGGGCCACGACCACGGTTTCGCCGACGCTGTCCTGCTCTCGCAGGCGCGCTTCGATTTCGCCCAGTTCGATGCGGAAGCCGCGGATTTTCACTTGATGGTCGACGCGGCCGAGGTAGTCCACCACGCCGTCCGGGCGG
This sequence comes from Pseudomonas sp. OVF7, assembly GCF_030644265.1. Classification (NCBI taxonomy): domain Bacteria; kingdom Pseudomonadati; phylum Pseudomonadota; class Gammaproteobacteria; order Pseudomonadales; family Pseudomonadaceae; genus Pseudomonas; species Pseudomonas sp. OVF7. The sequence goes on from NZ_CP128996.1 coordinate 4,905,322, forward strand.
CCACGGGTCAGGTCGCCGCTGCGGTACACGCGGCTGCCGGGTTTGCCGAAGGGGTCTGGCACGAAGCGTTCGGCGGTCAGGGCCGGACGTTCCAAGTAACCCCGGGCCACACCCTCCCCGCCCAAGTACAACTCACCGGCCACGCCGATGGGTTGCAGGTTGAGTTGCGCGTCCAGCACATAGCCGCTGCGGTTGCCGAGCAGTGTGCCGATGGGCGCATAGACCGCCCCGCACGGTTCCCCCTTGCGGGCCTTCCACAGCAGCGGCGTGACCACGGTTTCGGTTGGGCCGTAGCCATTGAACAGGTAGGTCGGTTTCAGCGCACGCCAGGCCAGGTCGTAGCTGGCTTGCGCCACCGCATCGCCGCCGAAGCAGTACACCCGCACGGCCGGTGGGTTGCCGTCGCGCTCGGCATGCTCGGCCAGCTGTTGCAGGTACACCGGCGGGAACACGGCCATCGTCACCTGGTGGCGATGCATCTGCGCGTAGGTGTATTCGGGCAACCACAGGCTGTCATCGCGGATCAGCACGCTCGCGCCGTTGATCAGCGGGTGCATCCAGCCTTCGTGGGAGCCGTCGAAGGCGAACGACATGAAGTGCAGTTCGCAATCGGTAGGCGAGGTTTCATAGCGCTCGCCGGTGGCGATGATGTGCGCCACCAGCGGGCCATGGGACACCGCCACGCCCTTGGGCAGGCCGGTGGAGCCGGAGGTGTAGATCACGTAGGCGAGGTTGTCGCCGTGCGGCTTCACGTCTGGAGCCGTGTCGCTGTAATCGGCCCATTCCTCAGTGCGATCGATCGCCAGGGTATCCAAGCCGTCAGGGATCGGCAGTTGCTGCAACGCCCGCGAGTGAGTCAGCAGCAACCGGGCGCGGCTGTCTTGCATCATGTACAGCAGGCGAGCACGCGGGTATTCGATATCCAGCGGCACATACACCCCACCCGCCTTGAGCACGGCGAGGAACGCCACCATGATCTCGGCGCTGCGTGGCATGGCAATCGCCACGCGCACTTCGGGGCCCACACCACGGGCGATCAGTGCGCGGGCCAGGCGGTTGGCCTGGCGGTCCAGCTCGCCGTAAGTCAGGGTCTGCGCGTCGAACTTCACCGCCACGGCCTCCGGTGTTTCAGCGGCACGGTCGGCGACCAATTCGTGCACCAGGCGCGTGGCCGGGAAGCCGGAATCGGTGCGGTTCCACAGTTGCAAGATGTGCTGCTGTTCGTCGCGATCCAGCAGGTTCAATTGGCCAATGCTCTGCGCCTGATCATCGACCATCGCCTGCAACAGGTTCTGCCAGTGGCGCGCCATGCGCTCGATGGTCGAGGCGTCGAACAGATCGGTGGCATAACCCAGCGACGCCCACAGCCCGTCGCGGTTTTCCTGCACGTCCAGGTCGAGGTCGAAGTGGGCCGTGCGGCGCTCCCACGCCAAGCCTTCGATGCGCAAGTGCGCGAGTGCCGGCGGCGTATCGCCCGGGCGCCCTTCGGCCTGGTGGTTGAACATCACTTGGAAGAGCGGGTTGAGGCTCAGGCTGCGCTCCGGCTGCAAGGCTTCCACCAGTTGCTCGAACGGCAGGTCCTGGTGGGCCTGGGCCTCCAGCGCGCGCTGTTTGACCTGGGCCAGCAACTGGGCAACGGTCGTCTGCCCATCGATCTCGGCCTTGAGCACCTGAGTATTGACGAAGAAGCCGATCAGGCGCTCGGTTTCCACGCGGTTGCGGTTGGCAATGGGCACGCCGACGCGGATGTCCTGCTGGCCGCTGTAGCGGTGCAACAACGTCTGGAACGAGGCCAGCAGCAACATGAACAACGTCACACCGTGAGCCTGGGCCAATGCCTTGAGATCGGTGGCCAGGGCCGCTGGCAGCGCTACGTCCAGGCGAGCGCCGCGATGGCTCTGCTGCGCCGGGCGCTGATGATCGAACGGCAGCTCCAGCACCGGCTGTTCACCCCCCAGCAGGTCGCGCCAATACGCCAATTGACGCGCCTTTTCGCCGGCCTCCATCCAATCGCGTTGCCACAGCGCATAGTCGGCGTACTGGATCGGCATGTCCGGCAATTGCGGCATCTCGCCCTGGCTGAAGGCGGCATACAGCTGCACCAGCTCGTCGACCATCACCTGCATCGACCAGCCATCGGAGACGATATGGTGCTGCACCAACACCAAGACATGCTCGTCCTCGGCCAGGCGCAGCAGGGTCACACGCAACAGCGGCCCGGCTTGCAGATCGAACGGCCGGGCAATCTCGGCGGCGACCTGCGCGTGCAGATCGATCTCGCTCACCTCACCCAGGGCAATCGACACGGGGGCCTGGGCTTGAATGACTTGGCGCGCGCCCTCTGGCAGCACCTGAATACAGGTGCGCAAGCTCTCATGGCGAGCGACCAGGGCATCGAAACTACGTTGCAGCGCCGAACGGTCCAACGCGCCCTTGAGGCGCAGGGCGCTGGGGATGTGGTAAGCCGCGCTGTGCGGGTCCAGTTGCCAGAGGAACCACTGGCGCTCCTGGGCATAGGACAACGGCAGTGGTTGCTCACGGCTGGCCGGCAACAACGCGGGAACCGGCTCGCCAACGCTCGCTTCCAGGGCGTGCAAGGCGGCGGCAAAGCCTTCGAGACGCGGTTGTTCGAAAAGCAGTTTCAACGGCACTTCACGCCCCAGGGCATGACGCAGACGCGACACCACCTGCATCGCCAGCAACGAGTGGCCACCCCGCTCAAAGAAGTGATCCGCCAGCCCGACCCGCTCGACACCGAGGATGTCAGCCCAGAGGGCCGCGACCTGTTGCTCAAGCTCCGTCACCGGCGCGACCCAGGCGTGTTGCGACTGGCTGGCGTCGGGTTTCGGCAGCGCCTGGCGATCCAGCTTGCCGTTCGGATTGAGCGGCATGCGGTCGAGGAAGATCAGGTGCGCCGGCACCATGTAGTCCGGCAGTTGCTCACGCAAGGTGGCCTTGAGCGCTTCGGCATCCTGTTGCTCGGCGACCAGGTAGGCAATCAGTTGATGGTCGGCCGCCAACACCAGCGCTTCACGCACGCCGGGCTGGGCCAGCAGCAACGTTTCGATTTCCCCCAGCTCAATGCGGAAACCGCGGATTTTCACCTGATGGTCGACACGCCCGACGTACTCGATCACCCCGTCGGCACGGTAGCGCGCCAGGTCGCCGGTGCGGTACAGGCGCTCGCCGGTTGCGCCGAACGGGTCCGGCACAAAGCGTTCGGCGCTCAACAGCGCACGGTTCAGATAGGCGCGGGCCAAACCGCAGTGGCTGCCGATATACAGCTCGCCCACCGCGCCCAGTGGCGCCAGGTTCAGGTCGCGATCCAGCACGTACAGGGCACGGCCTGGCAAGGAGCGACCAATCGGGCTGGCGGTGGCACCGATGGTCTCGCTGGACGTGCAATCCAGCACACTCGAGACCACCGTAGCCTCGGTCGGGCCGTAGGTATTCAACAATCGAACATGGCCCAGGCCGGCCTTCAACCACTGCGCCGGGCCGTCCAGCGGCATGGCTTCGCCGCCGATATGGATCTGGCGCAGCGCGCCATATGTGCGCGGCCCCGCCGCCAGGCAGTCGAGCAAAAACAGGTTCCAGTAGGCGGTGGGCAAGTCGGCCAGGGTGACGCCTTGAGCGATGATTTCCTCGTACAACCGCGCGCTGTCCCACAGCTCTGGACCGCGCAGCACCACGGTGGCGCCGTGGGTCAGCGCCGGATAGAGCTGCTCGACGAACCCGTCGAAGTTCAGGGTGGCGAATTGCAGGACGCGATCGTCCTGGGTCAACCGCGAATAGCCCGCCGCGATGCTGGAAAACTCGGTCAACGCCCCATGGTTGATCGCCACGCCCTTGGGTTTGCCCGTGGAGCCGGAGGTGTAGATCACGTAGGCGAGGTTTTGCGGGTCGACGGCTACCTGCGGATCCGTCTCGGGGTACTGAGTCAAATCCGTATGCGTCAGGTCCAGCGTCGCCAAGCCTTCGGGTAGCGGCAGGTCGAGAGTCGCCTGGGTCAGCACCAGGCGCACGCCGCTGTCTTCAAGCATATGCAGCAGGCGTTCACGCGGGTATTGCGGGTCGAGCGGCACATAGGCGCCGCCGGCCTTGAGCACCGCCAGCAGGCTCACCACCATCTCGAACGAGCGCGCCACCGCCACGCCGACCAGCCTTTCGGGGCCGACACCTCGAGCGATCAGCGCATGGGCCAGGCGGTTGGCTCGGCGGTTCAATTCGGCATAGCTCAGCGACTGTCCGCCCAGGCACAGTGCCGTGTGCTCCGGGCGTTGCAGCGCTTGCGCCGCGAACAGCCCATGCACACCCGCACTGTGTTGCAACACTGGCGCTGCGTGATTCCAGTCCTGTAACAGCCCGCGTTGCTGGGCCTCGGTCAACATCGTCAGTTGCGCGATGCGCGCGCCCGCCCGCCCCACGACGGCACGCAGCAAGCCCTGCCAATGCTCGGCCATGCGCTGCACGGTGGCGGCGTCGAACAGGTCAGTGGCGTAGGTCAGCGAGGCCCAAATACCGTCGGGCGATTCCTGGGTGTCCAGGCTCAAGTCGAACTGGGCGCTCTGGCTGTCCCACTCCAGCGCCTCCACCGCCAGGCCGGGCAACTGCTGCTCGCCGCGTACCCTGCGGCCTTCAGTCTGGTGGTTGAACATCACCTGGAACAGCGGGTTGTGGCTCAGGCTGCGCTCCGGTTGCAGGGCTTCCACCAACTGCTCGAACGGCAGGTCCTGATGACTCTGGGCTTGCAGCGCGCGCTGCTTGACCTGGGTGAGCAACTGGCTGAAGGTCATCTGCCCGTCGATATCGGCCTTGAGCACCTGGGTGTTGACGAAGAAGCCGATCAGGCGTTCGGTCTCCGCGCGGTTGCGGTTGGCGATCGGCACGCCGACACGGATATCCGACTGCCCACTGTAGCGATACAACAGGGTCTGGAACGACGCCAGCAACAGCATGAACAGCGTCACGCCCTCACGCTGGGCCAACGCTTTGAGGCCGGTGACCAGCGTCGCCTCCAGGCCCATGTCCAGGCGCGCGCCGCGATAGCTTTGTACGGCCGGGCGCGGGTGGTCCAGCGGCAACTCCAATACCGGCTGCTCGCCCCCCAGTTGCTCGCGCCAGTACTCCAATTGGCGCTCTTTCTCACCGGCTTCCATCCAACTGCGCTGCCACAAGGCGTAGTCCGGGTATTGAATCGCCAACGCCGGCAAGCGCGCCTCCTGGCCCTGGCTGTAAGCCACATAACACTGCACCAGCTCATCGACCATCACTTGCATCGACCAGCCGTCTGACACGATGTGGTGCAGCACCAGCACCAGCACATGCTCATCCGGCGCCAGTTGCAGCAGCTTGACCCGTAGCAGCGGGCCTTGCTGCAGGTCGAACGGCGTGGCGACTTCTGCTTGCACCAGCGCTTCAAGCTGCTCGGGGTCGCCGTTTTCATGGGCGATTTCAACGCGCACCACGGGGTCGATCACCTGCAGCACCTGCTCGGCATCTTGATGCAGGTGGGTGCGCAGGCTTTCATGGCGGGCCAGCAGGCTATCGAAGCTGCGTTGCAGGGCGACACGGTCGAGCCGGCCCTTGAGCCGCAAGGCGCGCGGCAAGTTGTAGGCCGGGCTTTGCGGCTCCAGTTGCCACAAAAACCACTGCCGCTCCTGGGCATAAGAGAGTCGAAGGGGCTCACCGTCCTGACGCTTGAAAACCGGGGCAATCTCAAACAGGTTGATGCCTTGTTGCTTGAGCATGACCGCCAACGCTTTCTTTTGTTGCGCAGAAAGTGACCCTACCGACTCGATTAATGCTTGCACGCCACGCCCCTCAGGAAATCAATTTATCCAAATCTTCTGCTGATAGACGTTTGAGGGCCTCCAAGGATTTAGCCAATGCGTCCTGCACCGGCGAATTAATTGTCTGTTGCGCCGCCACGCCGGCAGTGAATTCGGCCAGGGTCGGTGTGGTGAAAATCGATTTGACGTCGAATTCGCTGTGCAACTGCTCACGCAGGCGAACCACCACTTGCGTGGCCAGCAGGGAATGGCCGCCCAGTTCGAAGAAGTTGTCGTGCAAGCCCACACGCTCCACCTCCAGTACCTCGGCCCAGATCGCGGCAATCTGCTGCTCCAGCTCACTCTGCGGCGCGACGTACGGCCGTGCCTGCAAGTTGGCATCCACCTTGGGCAGCGCTTTGCGGTCCAGCTTGCCGTTAGGGCTGAGCGGCATCTGCTCCAGCAGCATCCATTGCGCCGGGACCATGTAGTCCGGCAAATGGCTGGCCAGGTGGGCGCTCAAGACCTCACGCCAATCCTCCTCGGCGCCTTGCAGCACCAGGTAGCCGACCAGGTATTTGCCGTCGACCGCCAACACTGCGGCCTCACGCACCCAGTCGTGCTCCAGCAGGCGCGCTTCGATTTCGCCCAGTTCGATACGCAGGCCACGCAATTTCACCTGATGGTCAATGCGCCCGGCGTATTCGATCACCCCGTCGTCGCGATAACGCGCCAGGTCGCCGGTGCGGTACAAGCGCTCACCTTTTACGAAAGGGTTGGCAATGAAACGCTCGGCGGTCAACGCCGGACGACGGTGATAACCGCGCGCCAGGCCGACGCCACCCAGGTACAACTCGCCCAACACGCCGACCGGGGCGGGCTCGAAGTTGTTGTCGAGGATGTAGCAGCCGAGGTTGGCAATCGGACGGCCAATCGGTACGGCGTCGCGACCCTCTTCAATGCAGGTCCAGTGGGTCACGTCGATGGCGGCTTCGGTCGGGCCATAGAGGTTGTAGAGCGTGGCGTGCGGAAGTTTGGCGAACACCTGCTGCTGCGCATCCACGGGCAAGGCTTCGCCACTGCACACAATGCGTTGCAGGCTGTGGCAATGGGCGACTTCCGGGTCCTGGAGAAACGCCTGCAACATCGACGGCACGAAGTGCAGCGTGGTGATCTGTTCGGTCCGAATCAGGCTGACCAGTTTGGCTGGATCGCGGTGATCCCCCGGTGCTGCCACAACCAGGCGCGAACCGGTCATCAGCGGCCAGAAGAATTCCCACACCGACACGTCGAAGCTGAACGGGGTCTTTTGCAACACGCTGTCGCTGGCATCCAGGGCGTAGACTTCCTGCATCCAGTGCAGGCGATTGAGCAACGCCGCATGCCGGTTGCCCGCCCCCTTGGGCTGGCCGGTGGAGCCGGAGGTGTAGATCACGTAGGCCAGGTTTTCGCCGTCCAAGGCGATGCCGGGGTTCTCTTCGCTGTAGCCTTCGAATGTTGATTCACCCAGCACCAGGGTTTCCAAACCTTGGGGGATCGGCAGTTGCGCCAGCACCTGCGCTTGAGTCAGCAGCAGCTTCACGCCGCTGTCTTCGAGCATGTAGGCCAGGCGTTCGCGCGGGTATTCCGGGTCCAGCGGCACGTATGCACCGCCGGCCTTGAGCACCGCCAGCAGGCCAACCACCATTTCAACGGAACGCTCCAGCGCCAGCCCCACCAATACATCCGCCCCGACGCCTGCCTCGATCAAACGATGGGCCAGGCGATTGGCGCGGCGGTTCAGCTCGGCATAGCTCAACGAAACGTCACCGAAGCGCAACGCCGGGGCCTGCGGTACGCGCGCGACCTGCGCTTCAATCAGCTCATGCACGCAACGCTGCGACGGGTAGTCCCGTGCGGTGGCATTCCAGTCCTGCAGCACCTGCCGACGCTCGGTGATATCCAGCATCGGCAAATCGCCCAGGCGCTGTTGGCCGTCATCGACCATGGCCTGCAACAGGTTGACCAGGTGCCGGCCATAATCTTGCACGGTCGAAGCCTTGAAATAGCCATGGGCAAAACTGAAGTGCAGCGACAGGGTCTCGCCGAGGTCCACCAGCACGGTCAGCGGGTAACTCGTTTGTTCATGGGCCTTGGGCAGGCCGAAGCGAATACCGCTGTCGCCGCTCTGTTCCAGGGCTTTGGACACCGGGTAGTTTTCGAACACCAGGATGTTGTCGAACAGTGCCGCCCCGCCCTGCCCGGCCCAACGCTGAATGTCATACAGGCCAGTGTGTTCATGCTCGCGCAGCGCCAGGTTCTGCGCCTGGACCGCCTGCAACCAGTCCGCCACCGTGTGTTGCCCGTCCACGGCGCAGATCACCGGCAGGGTGTTGATGAACAGGCCAAGCTGTTGCTCTACACCGGAAAGCTCCGCCGGACGCCCGGCCACGGTGGCGCCGAAAGACACCACCGCCTGGCCGCTATGGCGTTGCAGCAGAATCAACCAGGCCGCCTGCACCAGCGTATTGAGGGTGACCTTATTGCAACGTGCAAAGGCTTCCAGCCGCGCGGTCAGCGATTGCGCCAGGCTGTACCGGTAGTCGCCATAGCCGTCGATAGCGTCGGGCTGGCGGCTGCCCAGGCGAGTCGGCGTTTGCAGCGCGCTCAACTGCGCGCGCCAGAAGGCTTCAGTGGCGTCGGCATCCCGCTGTTGCAGCCAGCCAATATAGTCGCGATAGCGTCCGCCAGCCTCGGGGACGGCCACGCCGGCATAGCGTTGCAGCACTTCGCCAAACAGACGCGAGTTGCTCCAGCCATCCATCAGGATGTGGTGATAGGTGTAGATCAGCTCATGGCGCTGCTCATCGGTGCGCACCAGCAGCAAACGCAGCAGTGGCGCCTTGGCCAGGTCGAAGCCCTGGCGGCGCTGGGCACGCTGCAGGTTGTGCAGTTCCAGTTCACGTTCGGGCATGGCGCGCCAGTCCAGCACTTCGATCCGCACTGGCGCATCGCGGTACACCACCTGGCACGGCCACTCCAACTGGCCTTCCCAGAAGAACCCCGTGCGCAACACCTCATGGGCCTGCACCGTGGCCTGCCAGGCTTGCTGGAAGCGTGCCACGTCCAGGCCGTCGGCCGTGACGCGGACCTGGTTGATGTAGTCGCCCGCAGCCTGTTCATACAAGGTGTGGAACAACATGCCCTGCTGCATCGGCGACAAGGTGTAGATATCCTCCACGCCCTCGGCGGCCAGCGGCAGCGACTCCAGTTGTGCCTGGTCCAGGCGCGACAATGGGAAGTCGCAGGCGGTGAAGCCGCTGTTGCCCGGAGTGCAGCAGTGCTCTATCAGGGCCGTCAATTCGCGGGTAAACGCCTCGCTCAGCGCTTCGATCTCACGGGCCTCGAACATCAATGGGCTGAAGGTCCAACCGATCTGCAACTCACCGCCATACACCTGGCCATTGAGGGTCAACCAGTTGCTCAACGGGGTATCGGGGCTCTGCTCGGCGCCGGCAGGTTCCGACGCGGGGGCAAACAGGCCGTCCGGCTGATCAAAACTGCCGTCGAACTGGCCCAGGTAGTTGAAGGTGATACGCGGCTGCGGCAATTGGCTGAAGGCCTGGCGTGTCGACGCATCGCCCAGGTAGCGCAGCGCGCCAAAGCCCAGGCCCTTGTTGGGGATAGCACGCAGTTGCGCCTTGATCTGCTTGATCGAGCCGGCCAGGGTCGCGGCCGGGGTCAGGCGGACCGGGAACAGGCTGGTGAACCAACCCAGGGTGCGGGTCAGGTCGAGGTCGTCAAACAAGTCTTCGCGGCCATGGCCTTCAAGCTGGATCAAGCTTGAAGCGTGCCCGCTCCACTGGCAGATCACCCGTGCCAGGGCGGTCAGCAGCAGATCGTTGATCTGCGTGCGATAGGCCGTGGGTGCCTGTTGCAGCAGTTGCCGGGTGTGTTCGGCATCCAGTTGGCTGACCACGGTCTGCGCCAACCGGCCGGGGCACGCACCTTGCGGATCGCGGCACGGCAAGTCGGTGGCCACGCCCTGCAACTGCTGTAGCCAGAAGTCTTTTTCCGCCTGCATCGAGGGGCCGCGCGCGTGGGCCTGCAAGCGCTCGGCCCAGGCCTTGAACGATGACGTCTTGGCCGGCAGCGTATGTTGGCGATACAGGCTTTGCAGGTCTTCAAGGAATACCCGCCAGGACACGCCGTCCACCACCAAGTGGTGCATCACCAGCAACAGGCGCTGGGAGCCATCGGCCAACTCGGCGAGTACCGCGCGCAGCAACGGGCCATGTTGCAGGTCCAGGCTACGTTGGGCCCGTTCGCAGAGGGCCAGGAGTTCGCTGGCATCTTGTACGCGCTCGTGCCACAGCAGGCTCGCGCTCGGTGCGTCATGGCGCGCGACCCAGCCATCGGCCTGCTGGCTGAAACTCAGGCGCAGCACATCGTGATGCCGGGTGATGGCTTGCAGGGCTGCCGTCAACCGCTCGGCCTCTAGCGGCTGGCGCGGGGTCAGCAGCAGCGATTGGTTCCAGTGATGCGCGTGCGGCAGTTTTCGTTCGAAAAACAGTTGCTGGAACGGCAGCAACGGCGTCACGCCCTGCACCGGGCCCTGGTCGATCACGTGGGCGGTCTGCAACTGCGCCACGCGCGCCAGGCTGCGCACGGTCTGATGCTGGAACAGGGCCTTGGCGCTGAAGTGGATACCTTCGGCACGGGCGCGGCTGACCACCTGGATCGAGATGATCGAGTCGCCGCCGCGTTCGAAGAAATTGTCGTTCAAGCCGACGTGCTCGACCCCGAGTACTTGCGCCCAGATCGCGGCGATCCGTTGTTCCAGCGCACTTTGCGGGGCTTCGTACGGTTGCGCGGCTTCGGGTTTTGGCAGGGCCTTGCGGTCCAGCTTGCCATTAGGGCTGAGCGGCATCTGCTCCAGTCTCAGCCATTGGGCCGGGACCATGTAGTCCGGCAAATGGCTGGCCAGGTGGGCGCTCAAGACGTCACGCCAATCCTCCTCGGCGCCTTGTAGCACCAGGTAGCCAACCAGGTATTTGCCGTCGACCGCTAGCACCGCGGCCTCACGCACCCAGTCGTGCTCCAGCAGGCGCGCTTCGATTTCACCCAGTTCGATACGCAGGCCACGCAATTTCACCTGATGGTCAATGCGCCCGGCGTATTCGATTACGCCATCGTCGCGATAACGCGCCAGGTCGCCGGTGCGGTACAGGCGTTCGCCTTTTACGAACGGGTTGGCGATGAAACGCTCGGCGGTCAGCACCGGACGACGGTGATAACCGCGCGCCAGGCCGATACCCCCCAGGTACAACTCGCCCAGTACGCCGACCGGAGCGGGCTCGAAGTTGTTGTCGAGGATGTAGCAGCCGAGGTTGGCAATCGGACGGCCAATCGGTACGGCGTCGCGGCCCTCTTCAATGCAGGTCCAGTGGGTCACGTCGATGGCGGCTTCGGTCGGGCCATAGAGGTTGTAGAGCGCGGCGTGCGGAAGTTTGGCGAAGACTTGTTGCTGCGCATCCACCGGTAAGGCTTCGCCGCTGCAGATGATGCGTTGCAGGCTGTGGCAATCGGCGACTTCCGGGTCCTGGAGAAACGCCTGCAACATCGACGGCACGAAGTGCAGCGTGGTGATCTGTTCGGTCTGAATCAGGCTGATCAGCTTGGCTGGATCGCGGTGATCCCCCGGTGCTGCCACAACCAGGCGCGAACCGGTCATCAGCGGCCAGAAGAATTCCCACACCGACACGTCGAAGCTGAACGGGGTCTTTTGCAACACGCTGTCGCTGGCATCCAGGGCGTAGGCTTCCTGCATCCAGTGCAGGCGATTGAGCAACGCCGCATGCCTGTTGCCCGCCCCCTTGGGTTGGCCGGTGGAGCCGGAGGTGTAGATCACGTAGGCCAGGTTTTCGCCGTCCAAGGCGATGCCGGGGTTCTCTTCGCTGTAGCCTTCGAATGTTGACTCACCCAACACCAGGGTTTCCAAACCTTGGGGGATCGGCAGTTGCGCCAGCACCTGCGCTTGAGTCAGCAGCAGCTTCACGCCGCTGTCTTCGAGCATGTAGGCCAGGCGTTCGCGCGGGTACTCCGGGTCCAGCGGCACGTACGCACCGCCGGCCTTGAGCACCGCCAGCAAGCCGACCACCATTTCGACGGAACGCTCCAGCGCCAGGCCCACCAGCACATCCGGCCCGACGCCTGCCTCGATCAAACGATGGGCCAGGCGATTGGCGCGGCGGTTCAGCTCGGCATAGCTCAGCGACACATCGCCGAAACGCAACGCTGGCGCCTGCGGTGCACGCGCGACCTGCGCTTCAATCAGCTCATGCACGCAACGCTGCACTGGGTAGTCCCGCGCGGTGGCGTTCCATTGGTAAACGATTTGCTCGCGCTCAGCCGCGTCCAGCACCGCCAGGTCCTGCAACGGCAACGCCGGGTTGGCCACGGCCACGCGCAACAGGCCCAGCCAGTGGCGCAGCATGCGCGACGCCGTGGCGGCGCCGAACAGGTCGGTGGCGTAGGTCAACGAGGCCCGCACGCCGTCGGCGCTTTCCTGGGTGTCCAGGCTCAGGTCGAACTGGGCGCTGCGGGTCTCCCATTCCAGGTTGGCCACGCGCAGGCCCGGCAGTTGCCGGGCGCTCGCCTGGGTGTTGGCCTGATGGTTGAACATCACCTGGAACAACGGGTTGTGGCTCAAGGTACGTTCCGGTTGCAACGCCTCGACCAACTGCTCGAAGGGCAGGTCCTGGTGGGCCTGGGCTTCCAAGGCGCGGCGCTTGGTGTGCTGGAGCAATTGAGCAAAGCTCATTTGGCCGTCGAGATCGGCCTTGAGCACCTGGGTGTTGACGAAAAAGCCGATCAGCGATTCGGTCTCGACGCGGTTGCGGTTGGCAATCGGCACGCCGACCCGGATGTCCTGCTGGCCGCTGTAGCGATACAGAAACGCCTGGAACGACGCCAGCAGCAGCATGAACAGCGTCACGCCTTCACCCTGGGCCAAGGCTTTCACCCCGGCCACCAGCGCGGGTTCCAGGGCGATGTCCTGGCGCGCGCCCAGGAAGCTCTGTTGCGCCGGACGCGGGTGATCGAGGGGCAGCTCCAGCACCGGTTGCGTGCCACCGAGTAGCTCACGCCAATAGGCCAACTGCCGCGCCTTCTCGCCCGCTTCCATCCAGCGGCGTTGCCATAGGGCGTAGTCAGCGTACTGGATCGGCAACGGCGCCAGGGTGCAGTCCTCGCCCTGGCTGTAGGCCGCGTAGCGTTGCATCAGCTCCTGCACCATCACGCCCATGGACCAACCGTCCGAGACAATATGGTGCTGCACCAGCACCAGCACATGCTCGTCTTCACTCAGGGTGAGCAGGCTGACCCGCAGCAGCGGACCTTGCTGCAAATCGAACGGCCGCGCGATTTCGACTTCCACGCGCGCCTTGAGCCGGGCCTCGTCGACCGGGCTTTCAGCGATCCGGACCACGGCATGGGCCAGCACTTCCTGGGAACGCTGTTCATCGCCCAGGTGCAAACGGGTGCGCAGGCTTTCATGCCGCGCCACCAGGGCATCGAAGCTGCGTTGCAGGGCAGCCTTGTCCAGCCGCCCGCTCAGGCGCAGGGCTCCGGGGACGTGATACGCGGCGCTGTCCGGGTCGAGCTGCCAGAGGAACCACTGGCGCTCTTGGGCGTAGGACAGCGGCAAGTGTTGGCCGTCCTCGCGGATCGCGGCAATCGGCAATTGAGCGAAACTCATGCCACGGCTTTGCAGACGTTGATAGAACTGCTGGCGCTGTTCCAGCGGCAAGCGAAGAAAGCGCGAGACCAGGTCGATATTCGGGTTGGAAAGCATGGTTCAAATCGCCTCTAGTTCGCTCAAAAAGTCACGAAGGTCATCAAAATCTTCCGCCGTACCCGCGCGGAAGGTGGCAGCCGCCTGGGCATAGGCGCGCAGTGAATCGGTCTGGAACACTTCCACCAGCGGCACTTCCAGGCCCAGTTCAGCCTGGACCCGCGAGGTGATCTGGATGGCCAGCAGCGAATGGCCGCCGACTTCGAAGAAGTTGTCGTTCAAGCCCACCTTCGGCAGACGCAGCACCTCGGCCCAGATCGCGGCGATCTGTTGCTCCAGCTCGGTTTCAGGCGCCACGTAGTGTTGTTGCAACTGGCTCGGGTCCGGCGCGGGCAAGCCCTTGCGGTCGAGCTTGCCGTTGGGGGTCAGCGGCATCTGCGCGAGGAACATGAAGTGCGCCGGCACCATGTAGTCCGGCAGGCGGGACTTGAGGGCGCGGCGCAGGGCATCGCGGAACTCCACCGCGTTGATCAGGGCGGGGTCGGCAGGCACCACATAGGCCACCAGTTGCTTGCCGGTCGGGCCGTCCTGGGCCACGACCACGGTTTCGCCGACGCTGTCCTGCTCTCGCAGGCGCGCTTCGATTTCACCCAGTTCGATGCGGAAGCCGCGGATCTTCACTTGATGGTCGACGCGGCCAAGGTAATCCACCACGCCATCCGGACGGCCACGGGTCAGGTCGCCGCTGCGGTACACGCGGCTGCCGGGTTTGCCGAAGGGGTCTGGCACGAAGCGTTCGGCGGTCAGGGCCGGACGTTCCAAGTACCCCCGGGCCACGCCCTCCCCGCCCAGGTACAACTCGCCGGCCACGCCGATGGGTTGCAGGTTGAGTTGCGCGTCCAGCACATAGCCGCTGCGGTTGCCGAGCAATGTGCCGATGGGCGCATAGACCGCACCGCACGGGTCCCCCTTGCGGGCCTTCCACAGCAACGGCGTGACCACGGTTTCGGTTGGGCCGTAGCCATTGAACAGGTAGGTCGGTTTCAGCGCACGCCAGGCCAGGTCGTAGCTGGCTTGCGCCACCGCATCGCCGCCGAAGCAGTACACCCGCACGGCCGGTGGGTTGCCGTCGCGCTCGGCATGCTCGGCCAGCTGTTGCAGGTACACCGGCGGGAATACGGCCATCGTCACTTGGTGGCGATGCATCTGCGCGTAGGTGTATTCGGGCAACCACAGGCTGTCATCGCGGATCAGCACGCTTGCACCGTTGATCAGCGGGTGCATCCAGCCTTCGTGGGAACCGTCGAAGGCGAACGACATGAAGTGCAGTTCGCAATCGGCCGGCGAGGTTTCATAGCGCTCGCCGGTGGCAATGATGTGCGCCACCAGCGGGCCGTGGGACACCGCCACGCCCTTGGGCAGGCCGGTGGAGCCGGAGGTGTAGATCACGTAGGCGAGGTTGTCGCCGTGCAGCTTCACGTCTGGAGCCGTGTCGCTGTAATCGGCCCATTCCTCGGTGCGATCGATCGCCAGGGTATCCAAGCCGTCAGGGATCGGCAGTTGCTGCAACGCCCGCGAGTGAGTCAGCAGCAACCGGGCGCGGCTGTCTTGCATCATGTACAGCAGGCGATCACGCGGGTATTCGATATCCAGCGGCACATACACCCCGCCCGACTTGAGCACCGCGAGGAACGCCACCATGATCTCGGCGCTGCGTGGCATGGCAATCGCTACGCGCACTTCCGGGCCCACACCACGGGCGATCAGCGCACGGGCCAGGCGGTTGGCCTGGCGGTCCAGCTCGCCGTAAGTCAGGGTCTGCGCGTCGAACTTCACCGCCACGGCCTCCGGTGTTTCAGCGGCACGGTCGGCGACCAATTCGTGCACCAGGCGCGTGGCCGGGAAGCCTGAATCGGTGCGGTTCCACAACTGCAAGATGTGCTGCTGCTCGTCGCGGTCCAGCAGGTTCAATTGGCCAATGCTCTGCGCCTGATCATCGACCATCGCCTGCAACAGGTTTTGCCAATGGCGTGCCATGCGCTCGATGGTTGAGGCGTCGAACAGATCAGTGGCATAACTCAGCGAGGCGCCCAGTTGCTCCGGGGACTCTTCGATATCCAGGGTCAGGTCGAATTGCGCGACGGCTTCGTCCCAGCTCACCGGGCTCATGTCCAACTGCGCAAGGCCGCGTAAATGCCGGCCGGACTGGCTGATATGGTGGTTGAACGCGACCTGGAACAACGGGCTAAGGCTCAGGCTGCGCTCCGGCTGCAGGGCTTCGACCAACTGCTCGAACGGCAGGTCCTGGTGGGCCTGGGCCTCCAGCGCACGCTGTTTGACCTGGGCCAGCAACTGGCGGACGGTGGTGTGCCCATCGATGTCGGCCTTGAGTACCTGGGTGTTGACGAAGAAGCCGATCAGGCCCTCGATCTCCACGCGGTTGCGGTTGGCGATGGGCACGCCGACGCGAATATCCCGTTGGCCGCTGTAACGATGCAACAGCGCCTGGTAAGCCCCCAGCAACAGCATGAACACGGTCACGCCTTCACGCTGGGCGAGGGCCTGGAGACGCTCGACCAACGGCACCGGCAGCGCAATATTCAGGCGCGCGCCACGATGGGTAGGCACCGCCGGGCGCTGATGATCGAACGGCAGCTCCAGCACCGGTTGTTCGCCCCCCAGCAGGTCTCGCCAGTAAGCCAGCTGGCGCGCCTTCTCCCCCGCCTCCATCCAGTCGCGCTGCCACTGCGCGTAATCGGCGTACTGGATCGGCAAGTCCGGCAGTTGCAGCATTTGGCCCTGGCTATAGGCGGCGTAGAGTTGCACCAGTTCATCGACCATCACCTGCATCGACCAGCCATCGGAGATGATGTGGTGCTGCACCAGCACCAAGACATGCTCGTCCTCGGCCAGGCGCAACAGGGTCACACGCATCAGCGGGCCCTGGCGCAGGTCGAACGGCTGGGTGATGCGCGCCTCGACCTGCGCCTTGAGGTGGGCTTCATCGGTGTCGACCGGGTGCAATTCGATCCGCGCCCGCGGGCTGATCACTTGAACGGTACGACCGGCCTCTGGCTGGAAGTGGGTACGCAGGCTTTCGTGGCGCGCCACCAGCGTATCGAAGGCGCGCTGCAGGGCGTCGCGATCCAGCCGGCCTTTCAGGCGCAAGGCGCGGGGCACATGGTAGGCGGCGCTGTGCGGGTCCAACTGCCAAAGGAACCACTGGCGCTCCTGGGCATAGGACAGGGCCAAGGGTTGGTCACGTTCGGCCCGCTCAATCCGGGTGATTGCAACGCGGGCCTGGGTCAAGGCGCGGACAAAGTTGCCCAGCACGGGCTGCTCAAACAACGCCTTCACATTCACGTCCAGGCCCAAGCCATGGCGCATACGTGACACAGCTTGGGTGGCCAATAGGGAATGGCCGCCCAGCTCGAAGAAATGGTCGTGCATCCCGACACGTTCCACGTCGAGTACCTCAGCCCAGATCGCGGCGACCTGTTGCTCCAACTCGCTGCTCGGCGCGAGGTACTCACGGCCGACGACATCGGGCTTGGGCAGGGCTTTGCGGTCCAGCTTGCCGTTAGGGCTCAAGGGCATGTGCTCCAGCAGCATCCATTGCGCCGGGACCATATAGTCCGGCAAATGGCTGGCCAGGTGGGCGCTCAAGACCTCACGCCAATCCTCCTCGGCGCCTTGCAGCACCAGGTAGCCGACCAGGTATTTGCCGTCGACCGCCAACACTGCGGCCTCACGCACCCAGTCGTGCTCCAGCAGGCGCGCTTCGATTTCGCCCAGTTCGATACGCAGGCCACGCAATTTCACCTGATGGTCAATGCGCCCGGCGTATTCGATCACGCCGTCGTCGCGGTAGCGCGCCAGGTCGCCGGTGCGGTACAGGCGCTCACCTTTTACG
The DNA here is from genome assembly GCF_030644265.1 of Pseudomonas sp. OVF7. NCBI lineage: Bacteria > Pseudomonadati > Pseudomonadota > Gammaproteobacteria > Pseudomonadales > Pseudomonadaceae > Pseudomonas > Pseudomonas sp. OVF7. The sequence goes on from NZ_CP128996.1 coordinate 4,922,780, forward strand.
AACGGGTTGGCGATGAAACGCTCGGCGGTCAGCGCCGGACGACGGTGATAACCGCGCGCCAGGCCGACGCCACCCAGGTACAACTCGCCCAACACGCCGACCGGGGCGGGCTCGAAGTTGTTGTCGAGGATGTAGCAGCCGAGGTTGGCAATCGGACGGCCAATCGGTACGGCGTCGCGACCTTCGTCGAGGCAGGTCCAGTGGGTCACGTCGATGGCCGCTTCGGTCGGGCCGTACAGGTTGTACAGCGCGGCTTGCGGAAGTTTGGCGAAGACTTGTTGCTGTGCGTCCACCGGCAAGGCTTCGCCACTGCACACGATGCGTTGCAGGCTGTGGCAATGGGCGACGTCCGGGTCCTGGAGAAACGCCTGCAACATCGACGGCACGAAGTGCAGCGTGGTGATCTGTTCAGCCTTGATCAGGCTGATCAGCTTGGCTGGATCGCGATGATCACCTGGGGCTGCCACAACCAGGCGCGAACCGGTCATCAGCGGCCAGAAGAATTCCCACACCGACACGTCGAAGCTGAACGGGGTCTTTTGCAACACGCTGTCACTGGCATCCAGGGTGTAGGCTTCCTGCATCCAGTGCAGGCGGTTAAGCAACGCCGCATGCCGGTTGCCCGCCCCCTTGGGTTGGCCGGTGGAGCCGGAGGTGTAGATCACGTAGGCCAGGTTTTCGCCGTCCAAGGCGATGCCGGGGTTCTCTTCGCTGTAGCCTTCGAATGTTGATTCACCCAGCACCAGGGTTTCCAAACCTTGGGGGATCGGCAATTGCGCCAGCACCTGCGCCTGGGTCAGCAGCAGCTTCACGCCGCTGTCTTCGAGCATGTAGGCCAGGCGTTCGCGCGGGTATTCCGGGTCCAGCGGCACGTATGCACCGCCGGCCTTGAGCACCGCCAGCAGGCCAACCACCATTTCGACGGAGCGCTCCAGCGCCAGCCCCACCAGCACATCCGGCCCGACGCCTGCCTCGATCAAACGATGGGCCAGGCGATTGGCGCGTCGGTTCAGCTCGGCATAGCTCAGCGACACATCGCCGAAACGCAACGCTGGCGCCTGCGGTGCACGCGCGACCTGCGCTTCAATCAGCTCATGCACGCAACGCTGCAACGGGTAGTCCCGCGCGGTGGCATTCCAGTCGCCGAGCACCTGGCGGCGCGCGGCCTCCGTCAGCGACGGCAAATCCCCCAGGCGCTGCGCTGTGGTGCTGGCCAAGCCTTGCAACAGGTACTGGAAGTGCGTGGCCAGTTGCTCGATCTGCGCCTCACTGAACACCTGCACATCAAAGCTGAACTCGAATTCCAGGCCCGCGCCTGCCCCCAACAAGACGGTCAGCGGGTAGTGGGTCTGCTCGATGTTCTGCACATCACTGAAGGTCAACCCGGCCGGCGCGCCAGCGGCCAGCGCGGCGGAAACCGGATAGTTTTCAAACACCAGCAGCGTGTCGAACAACGCCGCGCCACTGGCGCCCGCCCAACGCTGGATATCGAACAAGGGCGTGTGCTCGTGCTCACGCAAGCTGAGGTTCTGTGCCTGTACCTGTTGCAACCACTCACTGACCCACAAGGTCGGGTTCGGGGTGGCGATCACCGGCAAGGTATTGATGAACAGCCCGACCTGCTGCTCCACACCCGGCAACCCCGCCGGCCGCCCGGCCACCGTGGCGCCGAACACCACGGTGTCCTGGCCGGTCTGGCGTTGCAGCAGCAACAGCCAGGCGGCTTGCACCAGCGTGTTCAGGGTGATTTTGTGGGCCTGGGCAAACGCCTTGAGTGGCGCGGTCTGCGCGACGCTCAGGGCCAGGGCGTAGCTGCCCTTGGCCGAAGAATGCTCGGTCGGGGTGGCGCGCGCCAAGCGCGTCGGCGCCTGCAACGTGGCCAACTGGCCTTTCCAGAACGCCTCGCTGGCCGACGAGTCCTGGCCTTGCAACCAGCCAATGTAGTCGCGGTAATGCCCTTGCAGCGCCGGCAACGGCTGGCCGACATAGTGCTGCAAGACCTCCCCCAGCAATTGCGCCCGGCTCCAACCGTCCAACAGGATGTGATGGTTGGTGAGGATCAGGTGGAAACGATTGACACCGATACGCACCAGTTTCAGGCTGAGCAACGGCGCCCGATCCAACACGAAACCTTGTGCGCGCGTGGATTCGCTCAACGCATCCAATGCCGCTTGCGGGTCTGGTTGCGCCTGCCAGTCGCACTCGACGAAGGGCAAGGCGCTCTCGCGATACACCGCTTGCAACGGCTGCGCCTGGTCCTGCTGCCAGATAAACCCGGTGCGCAACATGTCGTGCCGCGCCAGCACCTGCTCCCAGGCGCGTTTGAAGCGCGGCACGTCCAGGCCGTGGAGATTGGCGCGCAGCTGGCTGACATAGATTGCATCCTGGCCCTGCTGGTACAGGCTGTGGAACAGCATGCCCTGTTGCATCGGTGACAGTGGGTACAGGTCCTGCACGTCGCGCGATGGCAGCGCCAGGTCGTCCAGTTGCCGTTGAGTGAGGCGGGCCAGGCTGACATCGGCCGGCGTGAAAGCACCGTGTTGCGGATCGACGCAATGCTCGATCAGCGCCAACAGCTCGCGCTGGTAATCGTCCGCCAGGCCCTGAAGGGTCGAGGCCTGGAACATCTCGCGGCTGAAGCCCCATTGCAGCGCCAGTTCGCCACCGTACACCTGGCCCTCCACCGTCAGCCAGTTGGCCAGCGGTGCCGTGGGGTCCTGGGCCTGGCCGCTGCCTTGGCTGGCGGGCACGAACAGCGCCGACTCATCGAACTGGCGGTCGAACTGGCCCAGGTAGTTGAAGGTAATGCGCGGCGCAGCCAACCCGGCGAGGGACGCGCGGGCCTCGGGCGTCCCCAGATAACGCAGCAGGCCGTAGCCCAGGCCCTTGTCGGGCACGGCACGCAGTTGCTCCTTGACCGCTTTGATCGCGCTCGACAACTCGCCCTCAGCTTGCAGGCGGACCGGGAACAGGCTGGTGAACCAACCGACGGTGCGGGTCAGGTCGAGCCCATCGAACAGGTCTTCGCGGCCATGGCCTTCGAGCTGGATCAGCGCGGCAGGCTGGCCGCTCCAACGGCAGATCACGCGGACCAACGCGGTCAGCAGCAGGTCATTGACCTGGGTGCGATAGGCCAGCGGCGCGTCCTGCAACAACCGGCGGGTCTGCTCGGCATTGAGGCGGGTCTCGAGCCTGCCCTCCAGGTGGTTTTGCAGGCCGCCCTGGGGGGTGTCGCACGGCAGCTCGGTGTCGCTGGACTGGGCCTGCCAGTACGGCAATTGCGCGCTGAGGGTGCTTGCATGGGCCTGCAACTGCCGCGCCCAGTGCTGGTAGGCGCTGGTCTTGTTTGGCAAGGGCTGCTCGCGATAAGCCTGTTGCAGGTCCTCCAGCAGAATGCGCCAGGACACGCCATCGACCACCAGGTGGTGCACCACCAGCAGCACGCGTTGTGTGCCATCGGCCAGGCTGACCAACGCGGCACGCAGCAGCGGGCCTTGCGCCAGGTCGAGGCTGCGCTGGGCTTCGTCACACAGCGCTGCCAGCTCAGCATCGGTGCTCGCGTGGGATTGCCACAACGCCGCCTCCGTCACCGGCACGGCGTAGGCTTGCTGCCAGCCGTCGCCCTGTGGGGTAAAACGCAGGCGCAGGGCGTCGTGATGGTTGATCAAGTGCGTCAAGGCGGCGTCCAGCCGCGCAGGCTCCAGCGCCTCGCGCGGGGTCAGCAACAGTGACTGGTTCCAATGCTGGCGCGCCGGGATCGCCTGGGCGAAAAAACCCTGCTGCACCGGGGTCAGGATCACCTCCCCGCTCACCGGGCCCTGATCGATAACGATCGACGCGTCCTGGCTCGCTACCCGCGCCAGGCTGCGCACACTCTGGTACTGGAACAGGTCGCGCGGGCTCAGGCGTATGCCCGCCTGGCGCGCACGGCTGACCACCTGGATGGAGATGATCGAGTCGCCGCCCAGTTCGAAAAAGTTGTCGTCCAGGCCGACCTGCTCGACCCCGAGCACATCGCGCCAGATCGCCGCCAACGCTTTCTGTACAGGCTCCTGCGGGGCCGCGAATGCCTGCTGCGCCACGGCTTCCGGCACTGGCAAGGCCTTGCGGTCGAGCTTGCCGTTGGCGGTCACCGGCAGCTGGTCCAGGGTGATCAAGTGGGTGGGGACCATGTACTCCGGCAAGCTGTCGAGCAGCCAGGCCTTGAGGTCGATTGGCGCGTCGCCATTCGGCACCAGGTACGCCACCAACTGCTTGCCGCCGTGAACCAGCACCACGGCTTCACGTACGCCGGGGTGCTGCATCAGTTGCGCTTCAATTTCGCCCAGCTCGATGCGCAGGCCGCGCAACTTGACCTGATGATCGAGGCGGCCCAGGTATTCGAGCACGCCGTCGGCCCGTTGGCGCACGCGGTCGCCGGTACGGTACAGGCGCTCCCCCGCAACGAACGGGCTCGGTACAAAGCGCTCCGCCGTCAACCCAGGGCGCCGATGGTAACTGCGCGCCAGGCCGGTGCCGCCCAGGTACAGCTCGCCGGATACGCCAGCGGGCACGGGGTTGAGCTGGGCGTCGAGCACATAGGTGGCGAGGTTGGCGATCGGGCGGCCAATGGGCACGCTATCGGCGCCTTCGTCGACGCACGTCCAGTGGGTCACGTCGATGGCGGCTTCGGTCGGGCCGTAGAGGTTGTACAGGGCGGCGTTCGGCAATTTGGCGAACACCTGGCGTTGCGCGTCGAGGGGCAATGCCTCGCCGCTGCACACGATGCGCTTGAGGCGGGTACAGCGCTGCACGCCCGGCTCATGGATAAACGCCTGGAGCATCGACGGCACAAAGTGCAAGGTGGTGATGGCGTGCTGGCCGATGGTCTCGATCAGGCGCGCGGGCTCGCGGTGTTCGCCTGGCGCGGCCACCACCAGGCGAGCGCCGGTCATCAGCGGCCAGAAGAACTCCCATACCGATACGTCAAAGCTGAACGGAGTTTTCTGCAGGACCGCGTCACTGGCATCCAACGCGTAGGCCTGCTGCATCCAGCACAGGCGGTTGACCAGTGCACGGTGGCTGTTGCCGGCGCCCTTGGGCTTGCCGGTGGAGCCGGAGGTGTAGATCACGTAGGCCAGGTTCTGCGCCTGCATGGGCACCGCCGGCGAGGCGCTGCTATAGCCCTCCAGCCACAGCGCGGGCTGGTCCAGGGCAATCACCCGCAGGCCAGCGGCAGGCAACAACGGCAATAGGCTCTGTTGGCTGAGCAGCAGCGCAATGCCACTGTCTTCGATCATGTAGGCCAGGCGTTCCTGGGGGTATTCGGGGTCCAGCGGTACATAGGCGCCACCGGCCTTGAGGATCGCCAGCAGGCCGACCACCATGTGGAGGGAGCGCTCGACACAAATCCCCACCAGCACGTCCGGGCCGACGCCCTGCTCGCGCAAGGCGTGGGCCAGTTGATTGGCGTGCGCGTCGAGTTGCGCATAGGTCAAGGTGGTGGTGCCGAACACCAGCGCCGGGGCATCCGGCGTGCGCTGCACCTGGTCTTCGATCAAGTGGTGCATGGCACGCTCAGTCGGGTACGGCGCGGCGGTCTGGTTCCAGGCCTGCACCAGCAGGTGCTGCTCGTCGGCGGCCAGCATCGGCAACTCACCGATGCGCTGCTCACCATCGGCCACCATGGCCTGCAACAGACGGATCCAGTGGCGCGCCATACGGGCGATGGAGGGCGCGTCGAACAGGTCGTTGGCGTAAGTCAGCGCGGCATGCAGGGTGCCGGACTTTTCATAGGTATCAAGGGTCAGGTCGAACTGGGTGGTGCGGCCCTGCCACTCCACCAGGGCCAGTTCCAGGCCAGAGGCAGTGCGGACCGAGGCGATGTCGGCCACCACCGGCTGGTGGTTGTACATCACCTGGAACAGCGGCGTATGGCTGAGGCTGCGCTCGACCTTCAGGGCTTCTACCAAGCGTTCGAACGGCAACTCCTGGTGGTCCTGGGCGCCCAGGGCATGCTCCTTGATGGCGTGCAGCAACTCGGCCACGCGGGTCTGCCCGGTCAGCTCGGTGCGCAGCACCTGGGTGTTGACGAAGAAGCCGATCAACCCTTCGACTTCGCTGCGATTGCGGTTGGCGATGGGCACGCCGATGCGCAGATCAACCTGCCCGGTGTAGCGATGCAACAACATGTTGAACGCGCCAAGCAGCAGCATGAACAGCGTGACATTGTGCTTTTGCGCGCAGTTGCGCAGTTGTACCGCCAGTGCCGGGTCGATTGCGAAGGTATGGCGCGTACCCTGATAGCTCGGCATGGCCGGGCGTGGACGGTCGGTCGGCAATTCCAGTACCGGGTGCTCATCGCCCAGGCGCGCTTGCCAGTAGTCGAGCTGGCGCGCCTGCTCCCCGGCTTCCAGCCAGCAGCGCTGCCACAGGGCATAGTCGCTGTACTGGATCGGCAATGGCGGCAGTTGCGGCGTGTCGTTGCGCTCGTGGGCGTCGTAAAAGCGGATGAACTCGTCGATCAGCACGTTCATCGACCAGCCATCGGAGACGATATGGTGCAGGGTCAGCAGCAGCACGTGTTCCTGTGCATCGAGCTTGAGCAACTGCACACGCAGCAACGGCCCGTGCTCCAGGTCGAACGGCAGCAGCGATTGGCGGGTTGCCGCCTGGTTGATGGCCTGCTCGCGCGCCGTCGGCTCCAATGCGCTGAAATCCAGGTGTTCGATGGCCAGCGATGGCTCGACGGCCACCTGCACCAGGCGCTCATCGGCCTGGCGCTGGAACACCGTGCGCAACGTTTCATGGCGCGCCACCAGGCTGGCGAATGCCTGCTCCATGGCGCGCAGGTTCAATGCGCCCTTGAGCCGCACCGCCCCCGGCAAATTGTAGGCGCCGCTGGTCGGGTCCAGTTGCCACAGAAACCACATGCGCTGCTGCGCGTAGGACAACGCCTGGCGATCCTGCGCCTCCACCCCTGCCGGAATCGGAAACCGGGAAAAATCCACCCCTTCCTTCTGCAACGCCTGCAGGAACAGCTGGCGTTTTTCCAGGGGCAACCCGATAAACCGGCGAGCAAGTTTCAAGGAGTCTTCAGCATTCATTTCTTGGAGTCCGGAGCAATAGGCGGGAAGCACAAAGGCACGTCGTCCCTATAAAACGAACCGGAGAAGGAAAAATTAGCGGAGGGCGGGAGGCGTCGAGCAGCGCGTCATCAAGGGTTACATCAATCTCCGCTGAGTTACGCCAACTCGGGCTAGCATTGACGCACACCACTTTTTGCAACTACATTTAGTTACACGCAGGGAACGCCGTGTCCAAAAATGAAAAGCTGCTCGCCAAACTGCTCAATGAACACATGACATTCACCTGGCCCGAGCTCGTCACGCTGCTGCGTCGGCTTGGCTACACACAAATCGAGGGGGCGGGAAGCCGCGTCAAGTTCGACATCGGCGACCCCACGGCAATGATCACCTTGCACAAGCCTCACCCCGGCAACGAACTGAAACACTACATTCGTCGCCAGGTCATCGAACAATTGAGATCAGGAGACCTGATTCAGTGAACAACCAACTGAAATACAACGGTTACATCGGCTCTATCGAAGCCAGCCTCGAAGACAACTGCCTGTTCGGCAAAATCCTCTTCATCAAGGCGCTGGTCAGCTATGAAGGGAAAACCGTCGCCGAGTTAGACGCGGCCTTCCGCGAGGCCGTGGATGACTATCTCGCGACCTGCCAGACCCTGGGGCAAACCCCGGAGAAGCCATGCAAAGGCTCGTTCAATGTGCGGGTCGGCCATGACCTGCACCTGGCAGCGGCCCTGGCGGCAACCCGTAAGAAAGTCACGCTCAACGACCTGACGCGCCAGGCGTTGAACGAGTTCCTGCAACACCACGGCGCAGACCCGGCGATCGGTTGATCAGCCCAGTCGCCGATAACCCAGCACCGCCGCCCCCAACACCACGGCGCCCGCCGCCAGCGACACCCAGAAGCCGCTGGCCGCGCCAAACTGGTCGATCATCCAGCCGCAGCTGGCGGCGCCGATGGCCACGCCGATACTGAGACCGGTGATCAGCCAGGTCATGCCTTCGGTGAGGCGGCTCGGCGGGACGATTTGTTCCACCAGGGCCATGGACACGATCAGCGTCGGGGCGAAGAACAGGCCGGAAACGAAGATCGCCACCGCCAACCCAGGGATGTTCGTCACCAACAGCAGTGGCAAGGTGGTCAACGCCGTGGCCACCCCGCAGCACAGAAACTGCCGGGGCAGCGGCGCCTTCAACTTGAGCGCGCCGAACGCCAACCCCGCCAGGCACGAACCGATGGCATACACCGACAGCACAATGCTCGCCGCTGCGGGTTGGCCCTGCTGCTGGGCAAAGGCGACACTGACCACATCCACCACGCCGACGATCACGCCCATGGCCAACAGCAGGATCATCAGGATCAGTACCGACGGTGAAGCGATCAACCAGCGGCCATGATGGCCCTGGTGCTCATGCACCGGCGGTTCCGTTGCGCGTTGCAACACAAAGACGGTGACGCCCACTGCCAGCAGCAGCGCCGCCACCAAAGGCCCGGCTTCCGGGAACAGCACGACGCTCAGGCCGACGGAGATCGGTGGGCCGATGATAAAACACACCTCATCGAGCACCGACTCCAGGGCAAACGCGGTCTGCAGCTTGGGCTGGCCGCGGTACAGCGCGGTCCAGCGCGCCCGTACCATCGCCGACATATTGGGCATGCAACCGGCCAGGGCGGCGAACAGGAACAACGTCCAGCTGGGGGCCTGGAAACGCGTACACAGCAACAGCAACAACAACGCCCCGCCACCGATCAGCGCAGCGATCGGCAGCACCCTGCCCTGGCTGTAGCGGTCGACCAGCCGTGACACCTGCGGCGCGCAGAATGCCGTAGCCAGGGCAAATATCGCCGCCACCGACCCGGCCAAGCCATAACCGCCGTGGACCTGCGAGAGCATGGTGATCAGGCCGATACCGGCCATGGACACGGGCATGCGTGCCAGCATCCCGGCAAGTACAAAAGCCCGGGCACCGGGCGCCTGGAACAATTCGGCGTAGGGGTTTGCCATCACTGCACTGTCTTCTTATAAGGAGGTGCGCAACCTTTTATCACACCAGCCGCTTGATCTGCTTGTGCCGCCACACCAACCGAAAGTACGTCGTCTGCAATGCCAGCATCGCCAGGTACGTCACGGGAAACGCCATCCACACCCCTTCCAGGCCGAAATGCGCGTTGAACAGATACGCCATTGGCAGTTCAACGCCCAGCACGCAGAAAATCGAGATCGCCACCGGCATCAGCACCACGCCGCTGGCACGCATGATCCCGCCGATCACCGCCTGGAAGCCGAACACCAGGATGCTCCACAGCATGATATGCAGCAGGTGTTCGGCGTTGATCCGTGCGGCGTCGTCCGTGATGAACAAGCCCAGCAACCAGTGGGATAACAGGTAGCCCAGCAGGATCAGGCCACCTGTCAGGCACAGGTTGATCAGCAACCCCGTACGCAGGATCGGCCCGATGCGTTCCAGTCGACCGGCACCAATCGCCTGGGCGCCCAGGATCGACGCGGTAATGGCAATCGACAGCGCCGGGAATTGCACATAGTTGACGATTTGGGTGACCGCGCCATAGGCCGCCGTGGCTTGTGAACCATGGCTGTTGACCAGGGCGAGGATGACCAATTCCGACAGCGACAGCACCACCATCTGCAAACCGGTAGGCAGTCCGATGCGTAGCACCTTGCCTAGAATCACCCGATCCAGACGCAAGGCCGCAAGCAGTTCACGATCCGGCGCCATCACATGGTTTTTATGACGCAGGCGCAGGATCAGAAACAGCATCGCCGACGCGTTACCCACCAGCCCGGCATACACCGCACTCTGGATGCCCATCGGCGGCAAGCCAACCCAGCCGCGGATCAGCGCCGGGGTCAGCAGCAGGCCGACCAGGGTCGAGACCATCAGCGCCAACAACGGCGAAACCGTGTCGCTCACCCCGCGCAACAGTTGGGTGTAGAGGATAAACACCAGCAGCAGCGGCATGATCAGCATCATCATCTGGGCATAACCCACCGCGTCATCCAGCACATCGATGGGGGTGCCCAGTGCCTGCAAGGCCGGGCGCGCGAACAGGCTGCCGAGTACCGCCGCGATCAAGCCCACCAGCGCGCCGAGGGTCAAGGTGGCCCCGGTGATGGCCTTGACCATCCCGGTTTCCTGGGCGCCCCAGGCCTGGCCGATCAGCACCGAGGCCCCCGCGCCCAGGCCGATCACCAGCGCAATAAAGAAGAAGACGATGGGAAACATCCCCGACACCGCCGCCAACGCCTGGGTACCGAGCATTTGCCCGACATAGATGCCATTGAGCGTGCCGGAAAAACTCTGCAGGAAGTTGGACAGCACCATCGGTGCCAAAAAGATCAGGTAGATCTGCCACAACGGCCGTTGTTGGGTGACTTCCATGGTAGTTCGAGTCCCTGGATTTATGATCAGGCAGTAAAAGCGTTGCGCGACAGCCAGGCCAGGTACGTCTGCACGTCTACCGGCCAGTGCGCGATCTGCTTGGAAAAGTCCGCCGCATCCTGGGCAAACAGCGCCCGCGCGGCATCCTCGAAACCCGGCAGGTCGCCGCCAATGGCGCTCATGAAGCGATAGCTGGCCTCCTTGGCATGGCGCATTTGATCACGGCAGGCATGGACATTGCGCGCTTCATCGACCAATCGGCGCAACGCGGCCGAAGCGCCGCCACGCTGCTGGCCCAACCACGCCCAGTGGCGAGGCAGCAAGGTGACTTCCCGCGCGACCACGCCCAGCTTTGGGCGCCCGACTGTGGGCACCGCGGGGGGCTCGTCATCGGTGTCTGTCGGTGCGGGTTGTTCCGGCGCATAACCTGCCGGCCAGGGATAGTCGACCTGGGTGCCGGTGGCGTCGTCAAAGACCAGGAAACTGCCCGCCGACAGGCCAAGGTCAACCAGGGCGGCAGCCACCTGGGCATAGGAACCGGCCGCCACGCGTTGGTGACGAACAAAGGCGCTGCATTGGGGAGTGATGTGTGCAGGCATGACTTATTACCCGGATATTATTTATTTTACCCGGATCATATTAGCCATAACGCTTCAACTTACAAGGCGATTCTCGTGAAACCTCCCGCCACTGAGCGCCGCCCGGACTGGCGCCCGACAGATAGGGCTGTCGTGGCGAGCGGGCCTGTGTGGCGAGCGGGCTTGTTGTGGCGAGCGGGCTTGTTGTGGCGAGCGGGCTTGCCCCGCGTTGGGCTGCGCAGCAGCCCCAAATCCCGCACCGCATTTTGTCTGAAAAAACGCGGTGATCTTACTGGGGCTGCTGCGCAGCCCAACGCGGGGCAAGCCCGCTCGCCACAGGGAGATTGGTCAGGATCTGAAGAGTTGTGTAGCCACCCATGCCACCATCGCCTGAGGCATGCGTACCGGACAACGCTCCTGGTCTAGTGACTGATCATCCAAGGCCGTGGCCCGGTCTGGGTCTTGAGGCCCAAGGGGTTGGCCTTGCTCGGCTCGACTTTTTTACCGGTGCCGCAGCAACTGCATCCGGCCGGATGGCGACGGTTCTCCCGGTATTCGCCGACGGTCTGCGGTGCGTGGGCACTGCGCTCGTTGCCGGCGATGGCCTTGCGTTGGTTGGCCGACAGCGTTTGCAGCGCCGGCGCCGACACCCTCAACGGCCCGCCAGGTCCTTCGCAGTACGGACACTGGCTGGGCTCGTTGCGCTGGGCCATCGGCCGCAGCAGCGTGAAAGTGCCACACGCCTCGCAGGCGTATTCGTAGGTCGGCATGGCTACAGGTCCGGGGCAATGGGCAGGTCGATGCTGCCGTCGAGGTATTTCGTCGGGCCGTTGGCGGTGGGGTTGATGTCGAACTCGAAGATCTCCGTGGGCAACCACAAGGTCGCGCAGGCATTCGGAATATCCACCACACCGCTGATATGCCCCTGCACCGGTGCCGAGCCGAGCAACGCATAACCCTGGGCCGGCGAATAGCCGAACTTGGTCAGGTAGTTGATCGCGTTCAAGCAGGCCTGGCGGTAGGCGATGTTGACGTCCAGGTAGTGCTGCTGGCCCTGCTCGTCCACCGAGATGCCTTCGAAGATCAGGTAGTTCTTGTAGTTCGGGGTGATCGGGCTCGGCTTGAACACCGGGTTCTTGATCCCGTACTTGGCCATGCCGCCCTTGATCAGCTCGACTTTCATATGCACCCAGCCGGCCATTTCGATAGCGCCGCAAAAGGTGATTTCACCGTCGCCCTGGCTGAAGTGCAGGTCGCCCACCGACAGCCCGGCGCCGTTGACATAGACCGGGAAGAAAATCTTCGAGCCACGGGACAAATCCTTGATATCGCAGTTGCCGCCATGCTCACGCGGTGGCACGGTGCGCGCGCCGGTCGCGGCCGCATCGTCACGGGCCTGGCCCTTGAGCTTGCCCATATGCGCGGTGGCGGCCAACGGTGCGTTGGCCAGCGGCGGCACGCGGGTGGGGTTGGTGTCGATCAGTTCCTGCTCGCGGCGGTTCCAGTCGGCAAGCATCACCGGGTCGGGCAGGCAGCCAATCAGGCCCGGGTGGATCAGGCCCGCGAAATTCACCCCTGGGATATGCCGTGAACTCGTGAACATGCCCTTGAAATCCCAGATGGCCTTTTGTGCGCTGGGAAAATGGTCAGTGAGGAACCCACCCCCGTTCTGCCGCGAGAAAAAACCGTTGAAGCCCCACTGGGAGTCGGCCTTGGCGCCGATATCGAGCAAGTCCACCACCAGCAAGTCACCCGGCTCGGCGCCGTGCACCCCCACCGGGCCAGACAGGTAATGCACGGTGGACAGGTCCACATCGCGCACATCGCTGGCGTCGTCGTTGTTCTTGATCGCGCCGGCGGTCCAGTCGTAGGTCTCGAGGATGAAATCATCGCCCGGCTTCACCCAGCACGCCATCGGGATATCCGGGTGCCAGCGGTTATGGATCTGCTCGTTCTCGGTGACGGGCTGGTTGAGGTCGACTTTGATCAGCGTTTCGGTCATGGACTGGCTCCTGGACGGATGACGGGATGCGTTCAATCCAGTCTCAGGGGGCCAGCGAAATCGGGAAATACGTTGGATGACGTATGGGCGCGGTCACCCGGTGCCTCAGATCGCCCGCGCCATATGCTCGGTAATCCGCCCGCGCAACCAGCGCTCTGCCGGGTCGTTGTCATGCACTCCGCTCCATACCATTGACAACTCCGCCGCGTCGATCGCAAACGGCGGGTCTTCGGCGCGCAACGCCGTGCCCTCGGTCAATGCACAGGCGGCGTAATCCGGCACCGTCGCAATAATCTGCGTACCCGCCAGCAGTGCACGCAGGCCGCTGAACTGCGGCACCGCCAGTACCACCCGGCGCGCGCGGCCGATGCGGGCCAGGTCCAGGTCGATATTGCCGCTCAAGTCACCCGAGAACGACACCATCGCATGGGGCCGTTCGCAATAGTCATCCAGGGTCAGAGGTTCTGTACCGGCATCGCCACGCAACACCTTGCAGGGGATATCCCGCAGCTTCTTGCGCTTGGCATTGGCCGGCAGATCCGTGGTGTAGCTGACCCCCACGGTGATTTCGCCACTGGCCAGCAACGACGACATCAACAGGTAATTGGCCCGGCGCACCACCACGATGATCCCCGGCGCCTCTTCGCGCAGTTGGCTGAGCAACGGCGGAAACAGGCCGAACTCAGCATCGTCGGACAGGCCGATGCGAAACACCGCGCAACTGGTGGACGGGTCGAAATCCTTGGCGCGGCTGACCGCGCTTGAAATGGTGTCCATGGCCGGTTGCAGCTCCTTGAGTATCGCCACCGCGCGTGGCGTGGGCTCCATGCCCCGCCCGTTGCGCAGCAGCAACGGGTCGTCGAACAGGTCGCGCAAACGGCCCAAGGCCGCGCTGACCGCCGGCTGGCCCATGAAGAGTTTTTCGGCGACCCGGGTCAGGTTCTTCTCGAACATCAGGGCCTCGAAAATCACCAGCAGGTTCATGTCGACGCGGCGCAGGTCGTTGCGGTTCATGGCGATATCCAAACGGTTGGCAAGCCACCAGATAAGCACGCAGGGCACGCTCTGGATTGCATGCCTGTGCTGTCTTTTCCGTGCCGGCACCTGGCGAAATTAACAACGATTAACTCGTCAGCCAGACGGTTCGGCCCCAAGAATGAAGCGGTCTAGACTGCATCCATTCACCGGGAACGCTCCCATCGACTGCGGAAATTCGTCATGGCCCGACTTGAGCACTGTGCTCCACGCTTATCCTCCATCGGTGGCCTCTGCCCCCGACGCGAGCGTATCGCCAAGCAGCTGATCCTCGCCAACCTTGGCGAAAGCCTGGCAATCGCCGACCTCGCCCAAGCCTGCGCCTTGTCGCGCAGCCATTTTTCCCGCGCATTCAAATGCACCACGGGGCTGTCGCCCCAGGAGTGGATACGCCAGCAGCGCATCCAGCGCGCCAAGGAACTGATCATCGGCTCCGCGCTGAGCCTGACGCAAATCAGCCTGGAATGTGGGTTCTGCGACCAGGCGCACTTCTGTCATATCTTCACCCGCAGCGAAGGGGTGAACCCGATGACCTGGCGAAATCACCAATTGCGCCGCAAGCAGGTGATTGCCGCCTAGTGATCCTTGCCGACGTGGAATATGCTCAGGCGATTGTCTTTTCAGGGCCTGCGCCAGCATGAATGACCTCAGCGACCAGGCCGTACATTTCGGCCCGTACCGCATTCACCCGCGCCAACGCCTGGTGCTGGAGGCCGGCCGCCCATTGCGCCTGGGACGGCGCGCGGTGGAGATTCTGCTGATCCTGCTGGAGCAGGCCGGCAATGTGGTGAGCAAGCAGGAACTGATCGCGCGGGTCTGGCCGAAAAGCGTGGTGGAAGACGGCAACCTGCGGGTGCATATGGCGGCGTTGCGCAAGGCGCTGGGCGATGGCCAGGCCGGGCAGCGCTATATCGTGACGGTAGCCCAGCGCGGCTACAGTTTTGTCGCCCCACTGAGCATCGAGCCGATGACCCTGCCCACCGACGGCCCTCCCCACAGCCAGGGCCACAACCTGCCGCTGCGGCGTACACGAATGATCGGCCGCCAGGCGCTGATCGACGCGCTGGTGCAGCAATTGCCGCAACAGCGTTTCATCACCCTGACCGGCGCCGGGGGTATCGGCAAGACCACCGTGGCGCTGCGGGTCGCGGAGCTGCTGATCGGGCACTACGCCGATGGCATTCGCCTGCTGGACCTGGCCCCCCTCAGTGCGCCGTCGATGATCCTGCCCAACCTCGCCGCCCTGCTCGACCTGACGCTTACCGAGCATGAGCCGCTGCTCGCCCTCGCGCGCAGCCTGCACGAACGTCAGTTGCTGCTGGTGATCGACAACTGCGAGCACCTGCTCGATGACATGGCCCTGATCTGCGAAACGTTGCTGCGCCATGCGCCCCACCTGCATATCCTCACCACCAGCCGCGAAGCCCTGCGCGCCGAGGGTGAGTATGTGCAACGCCTGGAGCCCCTGGCCTGCCCGCCCGCCACTGGCAACCGTGCCCAGGCCCTGGGCTACCCGGCCCTGCAACTGCTGATCGAACGGGCCATGTCCCATCAGGACAGTTTTGAACTGAGCGAAGCCGAACTGCCCCTGGCCATTGACATCTGCCAGCGCCTGGACGGCATTCCGCTGGCCATCGAGTTGGTAGCGGCGCAAATCGAACGCTTCGGCTTGCCACGCCTGCTGGTGCAAATGGAAGACAACTTCCGCCTGCTCACCCGTGGCCGGCGCAGTGCGCTGCCCCGCCAGCAGACCCTGCGCGCTACGCTGGACTGGAGCTTCGACCTGCTCACGCACTGCGAGCAGATTTGCTTGCGCCGCCTGGCGGTGTTTCGTGACGGGTTCAGCCTGGCCAGCGCGGCGGCAGTGATCGCCGGAGAGCCGATTGCCCCGGCCGAAGTGCTCGGTTCGATCAGCCAACTGGTGGCCAAGTCCCTGCTCAACGTGGAGCCCGGCGATGACGAGGTGGTGTACCGCCTGCTGGACATTACCCGCACCTATGCCCTGGAAAAACTCAGCCAGGCCGATGAACTCGACACCACCCGCGAGCGCCACGCCACGCGCTGCCTGGTATTGATGGAGCAGGCGCGGGAGGACTGGGAGCGCACGGCGACCCAAGCCTGGATCGACCGCTACGCACCGCTACGCGAAGACGTCCGCGCCGCCCTCGATTGGGGCTTGGGCGACCAGGGCACGCAGCAGTTGGGCATTCGCCTGACGGTCAGCGCAATGCCGCTGTGGCAGGAATTATCCCTGCTGCGCGAGCACAGGTTCTATGTGGGCAAGGCGCTGGTATTGATGCAGCAGTCGAGCGCGCCCTGCACCCAGTTGATGATGCAACTGCAATTGGCCTTGGGCAGCCTGTCCTATCACGCCCTGGGTGGGGCGCCCCAGACGATCGCCGCCTTCGAGCAGGCCAGGCAGTTGGCCGAAGCGCGTCAGGACGTTGCGGGCCAATTGCGGGCCGTGTCCGGGCATATGGCGGTCAACCTGTGTGCCGGTCACTACCGCGAAGCCCTGGAACAGAGTGTGCAGTTCGATCGTCTCGACCCACGTACCGACCCGCTGCTGGACCTGAGCGCCCAGCGCCTGCGAGTACTGGCGCAGCATTTTGCAGGCAACCAGACACTGGCCCTGCACAATGCCGAACAGGTGATCCAGCGCATGGCCCACAGCGGCCATCTCAATCGGTTCACCCATGGCTTCGGCGTGCAATACGACCAGAGCGTCGCCTCACTGACCGTGCTTGCCCGCATCCAATGGCTGCGCGGGGCTCCCGAGCGCGCCTGGCGGACCGCCAGCCAGGCGCTGGAGCTGGCCCTGCAGATCAACCATGGCACCTCGATCTGCTACACCCTGGCCCTGGCCGGTGTGGTGATCGCCCGCTATAACGGCGATGGCGCGGCCGCACAGGCATTGCAGGCACTGCTGTTACAGCATGCCCAGCGCCATTCGGCCCAGCTGTTCCAGACCTGGGCGGCGCACTATGCCGACGGGCCAGGCCAAGGGGATTTGAACGGCCTCGGCCTGGTCAAGGACATCATGATTACACTGGGCGTTGCGACGGTGGACGAACCCGCGGTCGAGCGGGTGCGTAGCGGTGCCGCCGGCTGGTGCGCGCCGGAATTGCTGCGGGTGCGCGCGCAGGCGTTGCTGCACCAGGACACGCCCGACGCCGCCGAAACCCTGCTGTTGGAAGCCCTGGGCCTGGCGCAACAACAAGGCGCCCTGGCCTGGGAGATGCGCACTGCGGAGTCGCTGGCGCGACTGTGGCAAAAACAAGGTCGCCGGCAGGCCGCTCGCGAACTGCTGGGTGGGGTTTACGCGCGATTCACCGAAGGTTTTGCCAGCCAGGACCTAATCCGCGCACGCAGCCTGCTCGACGAGTTGCAGGACCAACGGCCGGCCTGAAAACGGCCCCAGGTAATGCCCATAACCCTGCTGCAATCGCGCCACCTGCACCGGGTCGCGCAGTTGCATCAGCGCGTAGCTGCGCACGCTGTTAAGCAAGCGATAACGCTGCGCCCCCGGACCGGGCTCGACCGTCAGCAACGAAGTGGCGACCAGACGCCCCAGCAGGTACGCCAGGTCGGCGTGTTCCAGCTCGGTACCCGCGACCAGCGTGACAAGGGTCGGCAAGGTCACCGCCACCTTGAACAAACCCAATTGCAGGAACAGCCAGCGCTCCGGCAGGCTCAGGCGCTGGTAGGTCCAGTCCAGGGCCGCGGCCATGGAGCGGTGCCGTTCAACCGCCGTGCGCCGGCCCCGGGTCAGCACCTGCAAGCCATTGCGCAATTGCGCCTGCACACCGTGTACCCCCAAGGCATCGACCTGGGCAGCCGCCAGTTCGAGGGCCAAGGGAATACCATCCAGACGCCGGCAGATATCACGCAGCGGTGCCAGGTCCTGGGGCCGCAGCGCAAAGCCCTGCTGACCGGCCCGAACCCGAGCGACAAACAGTTGCACGGCCGGGTACATCATTGCCTGCTCGACACTGGCCCAGGCGTACGGCATCGGCAATGCCAACCGGGGCACGCGTTGCACCCATTCGCCGGGGACCTGCAGGGCTTCACGACTGCTCAACAACACCGTCACCCGAGGCGCCCGCTCAAGCAGCGTGCGCACCAGATGCCGACAGGCGGCGAGCAACAGGTCAGCGCCATCCAGCACCAGCAGCAATTGGTGTGAGGCCAACTGGCGCGCCAGTTCACGGGCGTTATTGCAGGCTTCAAGACCCAGCGTTCGGGTCACGTGGCGGAGCATTTCCATCGGCGCCTCGACCGTCGCCAGGTCCACCCACCACACGCCGTCGCCGTAGCGCGGCAGCACGCGCTCGGCCAGTGCCAGCGCCAAGGTGCTTTTGCCCACGCCGGCGCTTCCGGTCAACGTCATCAGGCGTTGCCCGGACAGGCGCCGCACCAGCACGCCCAGCAACTCATCGCGACCGATCACCGCGCTGAGCCGCACGGCCAGATTGTGCCTCGGGGTAGTCGCGGCCACGGTGCCCTGCCCCGGCGCCACGAAGCAATACCCGCGTTGGGGGTCGTTGAGGATATAGCGCTGGCCATCCAACGCCCGGCGCAAGGCCGCGATATGCACGCGCAGGTTGTTCTGCTCGACCACGCTGCACGGCCAGACCCGCGCGATCAGGGTGTCCTTGCTGACAAACTGCCCAGGGGTTTCCAGCAGCACCGCCAGGATATCCAGGGCCCGCCCGCCCAGCGGCACCGGCCAGCCAGACTTGCTGACCAGGCGTTGTTGTCGGTGAAACGTGTAGGGGCCGAAGCTCACCGAGTGCGGGTTGTTCATGTCCGTAACAGCGCTGAAACACCCGAGCTTGGGCGTCTGCGCCTCCTTTTCCATGGGCCTGGCGCTATCTTGCCAGCTACCCGTGACAGGACAATGCTGGCACAGGGAGCGTCACGGACATTCAGGTGCGCGAGACGGACATCCTGTCGTTAACTGAACTGTTGTCGGTATTGGGTGGGGTTGAGGCCGAGCTTTTCAGTGAACAGAAAGCGCATATGCCGCACGCTGCCGAAACCGGCGTAGAAGGCCACGGTCTTGAGCGGCAGGTCGGTGGTTTCCAGCAAATGCCGCGCGCGGTCGATGCGCGCGCCTTGCAGGAAGGCCATGGGCGTCATCTGCACCTCCTTGGTAAACAGCCGCGCAAAATGCCGGGCACTCATGCCCGCCAGCGCCGCCATCGACTCGATGGTGTGTGGCTGATCCAAATGGGCCAGTACCTGGTTCTGCACACGGGTAATCGCGGTTTCAAGGGGCGATACGGCGGCGGTCATCGGGCTGAACTGAGCCTGGCCGCCCTGGCGTTTCATCACCACCAGCAGCACCTTGGCGACTTCCACTGCCACCTGTTTGCCATGGTCCTGGGCTACGACCGACAGCGCCAGGTCGATACCGGCCGTGACCCCACCCGACGTAATCAAGCGACCGTCCTGCAGGTAGATGCGGTCAGTCTCGACGATGGCCTGGGGGAAGGCTTTGATCAAGCGGTCGGTGTAGTGCCAGTGAGTGGTCACCCGGTGGCCGTCGAGCAGCCCCGCATGCCCCAGCACAAAGGCGCCGGTGCAGATCGAACCGAAACGCCGCGACCGAGGTGCAGCGGCCCGCAGCCAGGGCAGCAAGTCGGGATGGCATTCGTTATAGGCACCGGGGCCGCCGGGCACCAGCAACAGGTCGTAGGCATCGTGCGCCTGCTCCAACAGCAGGTCGGGCTGGACGACGACGCCGTTGGACGCACGCAGCGGGCCCGGTTCGGTGCCCAGGGTAAGGATCTGGTAGTGCTGCGCCGGCGGCAGGTAGCGGTTGGCAATCGAAAACACTTCAAGCGGCCCGGCCATGTCGAGCAGGAGGAAGTCCGGAAACAGCGCCATGGCCACGGTTTTCATCACGAGAGACGTCCATCGGAAAAGAATGCGGCCGGCATTATGGCACGTCTTTTACTGTCAACCCACATGAGACAGTTATTCAGTTTTTAGATTCTTAATGAATATTTCGGTAACCAGTAATCTTCTTCTCAACGCAAGCGCCCTGCATGTCGCAGCCCGCGCTCACTTGAGGACACCACCATGCTGACCCTTCGCAAAGCTTCCGAACGCGGCGCCGCCAATCACGGTTGGTTGAAGTCGTTCCACACCTTCTCGTTCGCCAACTACTGGAACCCCAAGGAACAGGGTTTCTCCGACCTGCTGGTGATCAATGACGACCGCGTCGCCGCCGGCAAAGGCTTCGGCCAGCACCCGCACCGCGACATGGAGATTTTCTCCTATGTGCTCGAAGGCGCCCTGGAACACAAGGACACCCTGGGCACCGGCTCGGTGATCCGTCCCGGCGATGTGCAACTGATGAGCGCCGGCCGCGGCGTGGCCCATAGCGAGTTCAACCACAGCCAGACCCGTGGCGTGCACTTCCTGCAGATCTGGATCGTGCCGAACGTGGCCGGCGCCGAGCCGCGCTATCAGCAGGAGCACTTCAGCGAAGCACAGAAACGTGGGCGCCTGCAGTTGATCATCTCGCCGGATGGCGCCAAGGGTTCGCTGCATGTACGCCAGGATGCGCGGGTGTATGCCGGGCTGTTCAACGGCGATGAAAGCGCCAGCCTGGACCTGGCGCCAAACCGCCACGTGTACATCCATGTGGCCCGCGGCAGCGTGGAGATCAACGGCCAGCGCTTGCAGGAAGGCGACGGTGCCCGAGTACGTGACGAGCGCCAGATCCGCATAAGCCAGGGTGAGGATGCCGAGGTGCTGGTGTTTGACCTGCGCCCTCAAGAACAGCCGCAGATGCCATGACGGCCCCTTGATGGCCCGCCCATGCGGGCCATCGCCGGCGTCGATAGTCACCATCAGCCCAATGAAGTTCTCTTAAAAAATGCAACGCGTAACATCAAACCCATACCCGGCAACACCCCAACTAAAACACTTGGAGCACACCATCATGAAACGCCAACTCTTGGTTAGCCTCGCTTTCTCGGTACTCGCTGCAAACGCTTTTGCCCACCCAGTCATCGCTGAAGGCGGCTCGGATCGCCTGAATGCCAACCGCGTCGCCGAAGGCGGGGCCGACCGCCTGAATGGCAACCGTGTCGCTGAAGGCGGTGCTGACCGTCTGCAAGAACGCGGCCTGGTCGAAGGTGGTGCGGATCGCCTGAATGGCAACCGTGTCGCTGAAGGCGGTGCTGACCGTCTGCAAGAACGTGGCCTGGTCGAAGGTGGTGCGGATCGCCTGAATGGCAACCGTGTCGCTGAAGGCGGCGCTGACCGTCTGCAAGAACGCGGCCTGGTCGAAGGTGGTGCTGATCGCCTGAATGGCAACCGTGTCGCTGAAGGCGGTGCTGACCGTCTGCAAGAACGCGGCCTGGCTGAAGGTGGTGCAGATCGCCTGAATGGCAACCGTGTCGCTGAAGGTGGTGCTGATCGTCTGCAAGAACGCGGCCTGGCTGAAGGTGGTGCAGATCGCCTGCACAGCAACAACGCCTGACCCCGCGCTGTTCGCGGGGTACCCCAAACCGGCCTGATCAGCCGGTTTTTTTTCGTCTGCATTAAACCAAGTCGCGGTCCACCCACACAACCGCCTTACCTATTTGTTGCCGCGCCTCGATGCGCGCATGCACCTGCTTCACCGTCTCCAGGCTGTAATGTCCCTCGATCTCCACCGTCAGCGATCCTTCCAACATCGCCGCAAAAACCGCATTGGCTCGCCGTTGCACGGTCGCGCCATCGGCCATGTGGTCAGCCAAGCGTGGCCGCGTCAAAAACAGTGAGCCGGCCTCCCCCAGTTCAATCGGGTCCAGGTCCGTCAGCGAGCCCGAGACATTGCCGTAATTGACGATCAAGCCTCGCGTGCGGCAAGCGCGGAAACTGTCACGCAAGGTGGTTTTGCCCAGTGAGTCGAACACCACATCCACGCCCTGCCCCGCCGTAGCCTCGCGCACGCGCTCGGCGAATCGCCCTTCGTCATACGTCCAGGCCTGGTGGGCACCGCGTTGCAGGGCAATCGCGCATTTTTCAGCGCTGCTACCGGTGGCGAATACCGTCGCGCCCAACCGCCGCGCCATCTGCACCAATAATTGGCCAATGCTGCCGGACGCCGCATGCACCAGGCAGGTACTGCCGGCGTGCAAGCGCGCCACATCGTCAATCAGGTAATGGGCGGTGCAGCCCTGGAACATCGCGGCTGCCGCCTGATCGAAGGTGATTGCGCTGGGAATCTGCGCGATTTTGTCCGCCGGCACAGCGGCGTATTCGGCATAAGCCCCCCAGGCGATGCACCAGGCGACCCGATCACCGACGTGCAAATGACTGACGCCGGCGCCTACGTCAACGACCACTCCGGCGCCTTCCATGCCCAAGGTGCAAGGCAGGCGCACCGGGTACGTCACCGATTGGGCGTACTTGCCCTGGCGCGTGTGGACATCCATGAAATTGATCCCGGCACAGGCCACCTTGACCAGCACATGGCCTGGCGTGACCTGGGGTATGGGAGCGTCATGGCGCAGCAGGGCAACCTCGGGTCCACCATAGGTTTGCAGGGTGATGGCTTTCATCGGGGAACAACTCCGTTTGCACTGGGAAGCGGCCATGGTAAAAGGACCTTCTCAGTAGGAAAATTCCCCAAACTCTCCCAACCCCTGTGCGGAAATAACCCGATGTTCGATTGGCAGGACCTGTATTACTTCACCGTCTTGGCCCGCACCCAATCGCTGTCGGCCGCCGCCCGCGAGTTGCAGGTGGAACACGCTACCGTCGGGCGCCGGGTCGACGCCCTGGAAACAGCCCTCGGGGTGAAACTGGTCGACCGCCTGCCCCGCAGCCGACCACTCACTGCCCAGGGCCGGGCATTGGCTGAACTGGCGGCGGGCATGGGCGGGATGGCCACCGAAGTCATGCGCTTGTCACGGGTAGCGTCCATCGAACTGGCCGGCACGGTACGGGTCAGTTGCCCGCCGTCCATTGCCAACCATTGCATCGCGCCCCACGTGGCGCGCTTGCGAGCCCAGTACCCACAGCTGAACCTGGTGCTGATGCCCTCCACCCAACTGGCCGCGCTGGATAAGGGCGAAGCCGATATCGCCCTGCGCACCGTACGCCCCGACGAGGACGCGCTGGTGCGCCGCAAGGTCGGTGTGGTGCGCTTCGGGTTGTATGCCGCGCCAGTGTTCAAGCAACTGCCCGCCGCCCACTGGACGTTCATCGCCTACGACAGCAGCCGCGACCACCTGCCCCAGCAAGCGTGGATGCACCAACTGCGCGGCCAGCGCCCGATCGTATTTGCCGCCAGTGAGTTGATCACCCAACAAATGGCGGCCCGCTCCCAGGTGGGCGCGGTGGTATTGCCGACGCTGGTGGGTGATCACGACCCGCAACTGGCGCGCTTGCCCACCGCCAGCGACGGGCCGGTGCGCGATATCTGGTTGACGGTGTACCCGGATATGCGGCGCTCACCGTCGGTGAAAGTGGTGATGGAATTCTTGGTCGATTGCATTGAAGGCGAGCCGCAACTGCGGCGTTGATTCCGCCCAGGGTGCCGAGGAATTTATTGCGATACGCCGCCGGCGGCATCCCCACCCACGTTGGGGGGCGAAGCGGCCCTGAATCCTGCCACCGAGTGTTGTCTGAAATAACGCGGTGGGCTTATTGGGGCTGCTGCGCAGCCCAACGCGGGGCAAGCCCTAATGCCGTTCAGTTAAGGCTTTTTTGTAGGAGCGAGCTTGCTCGCGAAGAACTCACAGGCGCCGCGTTCACTCAGGAAACACGCGTTATCGTTGACGTTTTTCGCGAGCAAGCTCGCTCCTACAGAAGGCGATGTACGCTTAACTGAACGGCATTAGGGCAAGCCCGCTCGCCACAGAAAGCGCGCTCAACAGAAATGGATCTGGCGGGATGGGGCCATGAGAGGCATGTGCATAAAAAATCTATTGTTTATATTAATGACTGGATTTTATGAAATAGCCCTATAACTACAGGGTTATGCCCGATGAGCAGCAAGCGGATAAAAGTGCCCTAAGCTCAGATCCAAAAATTATTTATCGAATGGTTTTTAGAACTTTATGCTTGGCGCAATTTCGTTGAACATCGAGCGCGCCATGTCCATACGCCGTCCCCTCGCCGCTGTATTAGGGTTACTCGCTTTTGCCGTCGCCGTAAGCGCCGAAGCCCAGGAAACCCTGCGCATCGGTTACCAGAAATCCTCGACCTTGATCACCCTGCTGAAAACCCAAGGCACCCTGGAAAAGGCCCTCAAAGCCGAGCATATCGATGTGTCCTGGCACGAGTTCCCCAGTGGCCTGCCGTTGTTGGAAGCACTGAATGTCGGCAACGTGGACATCAGCGCCGACGTGGCCGACACCGTGCCGATCTTCGCCCAGGCGGCCCAGGCCAAGCTCACCTACTTCGCCCAGGAAGCGCCCTCGCCCAACGCCCAGGCGATCGTGGTGCACAAGGATTCGTCGATCCAGCAATTGGCGGACTTGAAAGGCAAGAAGGTCGCGGTCACCAAAGCCGCCGGCACGCACTACCTGTTGATTGCCGCGTTGGCCAAGGCCGACCTGGCGTTCTCGGATATCGAACCGGCCTACCTCTCGCCGGCCGATGGTCGCGCGGCGTTCGAGAACAACAAGGTGGATGCCTGGGTGACCTGGGAACCCTTCCTCACCAGCGTGCAGCGCCAGTTACCGACGCGCACCCTGGCCGATGGCGCAGGCCTGGCCAGCTACAAGCGTTACTACCTGACCGGCACGCCGTACGCCAAGGCCCATCCCGACGTGTTGAAAGTGGTGTATGAACAGTTGGAAAAAGCCGGCCAATGGATAAAGACCCACCCCCAGGACGCAGCGAAAGTGCTTGGGCCGTTGTGGGGCAACCTGGATGTGGCCACGGTGGAAGCGGCGAACGCGCACCGCAGTTATCAGGTGCAGCCGGTGACGGTGGATCAGTTGGGTGAGCAGCAGAAGATTGCCGATGCGTTCTTCAAGGCGGGGTTATTACCCAAGGCCGTGGATGCCACGGATGTGCAGACCTGGCGCCCTTGAGGCTTGCACAGGCCAAATGTGGGAGGGGCGGTGCGACGATTCGACTTGCCCCCGATATAGGCAGTGGGTCAGCAACAGATGAGCTGACTGATACACCGCATCGGGGGCAGTCGAATCGTCGCACCGCCCCTCCCACATTTGGATCTGCATATGACGTTAGAGGAGTGTGCGGGCCAGGGCGTTTTTCCACTCGGTGTAACGCCCTGCCATCGCCGGGTCATCCTGCGGTTCAAACCGCTCGCGCTGGCGCTCCAATGCACCCAGCGCCTCATCACTCGCCCAAATCCCCAGCGCCCTCCCCGCCAGGTGCGCTGCGCCCAGCGCCGAGACTTCCGGCGACAGGCTGCGCACCACCGGCCGTTGCAACAGGTTGGCCAGGAACTGCATCAGCCAACGGTTGCGCGTGGCGCCGCCATCCACCCACAGTTCCTTGAGCGGGCTGCCGATGTCTTGCTGCATGGCCTCGAACACATCGCGAATCTGATAGCCGATCGATTCCAGCGACGCGCGCAGGATATGCGCGCCGGACGTGGCTTCGGTCAACCCGCAGATCAGCCCACGGGCGTCGGCCTTCCAGTGCGGTGCGCCGAGACCGGAGAGCGCCGGCACAAAATACACGCCACCGTTATCCGGCAGTTGCGCGGCCTGTTCGGTCAAGGCGTCCAGGGACTCCCCGGCCACCAACCGCGAAGCCCACTGCACGGCGGCGCCGGTATGGACGATATTGCCTTCCATGCCGAAGGTGGGCTGGCTGCCGTCGTGCCAAGCCAAGGTGGTCGACAAGCCATGGGTGGAGGCAATCGGGCCGCTCATGGGCGTCATCAAGGACGAACCGGTGCCGAGGGTGGCCTTGACCAGCCCCGGCGCAAAACCGCCCTGCCCGTACAGCGCCGCATGGGAGTCGCCGATCATCGACATCACCGGGATACCGGCGGGCAAACTGCCCACGGCGACCGTTTCGGCGAAGAAACCGGCGCTCGGCTGGATCGGTGCCAAGGCCGCGGCCGGAATGGCGAACAGCTGCAAAAGCTCAGGATCCCAGGCACAGGTGTGCAGGTTGAACAGTTGGGTACGCGCGGCGTTGGAATAGTCGGTGGCGAACACCTGGCCGCCGCTGAGTTTCCACAACAGCCAGCTGTCGACCGTGCCCAGGCAGATCTGCCCGGCAGCGGCGCGGGCGTGGCCATCCTCAAGGTGATCGAGAATCCAGCGAAATTTGCCCGCCGAGAACATCGGGTCCAATGCCAGCCCGGTCTTCTCCAGGATCAGTGCTTCATGGCCCTGCGCATGCAGCTGGGTGCACAACGCGGTGGAGCGTCGGCATTGCCAACTGATGCAAGGCGACAGCGGCTCGCCGCTACGACGATCCCACGCCACCACCGACTCACGCTGGTTGCTGATCGCCAGCGCAGTGATCGGACGATCCACCTGGGCCAGGCATTCTTCAATCGCCGCCAACGTGTTTTGCCAGATCAACAGGGGGTCCTGTTCGGAAAACCCGGCCTGGGGATGGCTGATGCTCAGTGGCCGCGAACCGCGCGCAATCACCTGGCCAAGTTCATTGACCAGCACCGCCTTGGCGTTGCTGGTGCCTTCATCCAGCGCCAGGATCAGCGGAGTGTTGTTGTTCATGGGATTCACCGCAACCGAGTGGCAGCCGCCACGATCCCAGCCGCATCAATGTTATGCAAGGCGCGCGTCGGTTCGCGGGCGCCGGCGGCGGCGTATTCACCATCGCCAATGCCCAGGCGGATCAAGGGAATACCCAATGCAGCTTCGGCCAGCACTTCGGCGACCAGGCTGCCGACGCCGCCGTTGATATTGTGCTCTTCCACACTGATCACCGCGCGCGTGCCGCTCAATGCGCTGAGCAGTACATCGCGCTGCAAGGGCCGGATCGACGACAGGTTGATCACCTGCGCCTGGATGCCCTGCTCCGCCAGCAATGCGGCCGCATCCACCGCTTCATGCACCACCGAGCCCAAGGCCACGATGCTCACATCCGCGCCTTGGCGCAGGATATCCACCTGCCCAGGCACGAATTGGTAGTCAGCATCGTGCACATCCGGCAGGGCCTTACCATCGAGCCGGATATACACCGGGCCGTGATAGCGCAGCGCGTAATCGACGATCTGACGGCATTCACGCGCATCCGCCGGGGCGAAAATCTGCACATTGCCAAAGCCGCGCATCACCGAGATATCGTCGAGGCTG
The DNA here is from genome assembly GCF_030644265.1 of Pseudomonas sp. OVF7. Taxonomy (NCBI): domain Bacteria; kingdom Pseudomonadati; phylum Pseudomonadota; class Gammaproteobacteria; order Pseudomonadales; family Pseudomonadaceae; genus Pseudomonas; species Pseudomonas sp. OVF7. Next base: position 4,950,128 of record NZ_CP128996.1, read on the forward strand.
TGGTGGGTGCTGGCCAGCGGGCCGTAACTGGTGCCGGCATTGAGGCCGAACATCTTGACGTTGGCCTGGTTGTAGCAGACGTCGACCTTGATCTGCTCATTGGCGCGGGAAATCAGGAATGGCGCCGCATTGCAGGTGGCGGCGATCTTGCCGCCCAGGGCCAGGCCCGCAGCGACGCTGACCAGGGACTGTTCGGCAATGCCGACGTTAATCAGACGCTCGGGAAAGCGCTGGGCAAACGGACCGATCTTGGCCGTAGAGGTGGAGTCACTGACCACCGGCACCACGTCCAGCCCGGCATCGACGGCGGCGATAAACGCGTCCACCATGACGCTCGCCAAATGTTCACTCGCCATGGTTCAACTCCTCCAGTGCCGCGTTGATTTCATCACCCTTGGGCACGCGGTGGTGCCATTCGGGACGGGCTTCGATAAACGACACGCCCTTGCCTTTGATGGTGTGGGCGATCAGTACCTGGGGCGCGCCGGTCTTGGTCTGCATGGTTTCCAGGGCCTCGATCAATTGGCCCACATCGTTACCGTCGCACTCGCTGACGCTGAAGCCGAAGGCGGCCCATTTCACGTCCAGCGGGTCCAGCGGCATGATCTCGGCGGTCAACCCCGCCAGTTGCAGCTTGTTCTTGTCGACGATCACAAACAGGTTATCCAGACCGTACTTGGCCGCCGCCATCGCCGCCTCCCAGTTGGAGCCTTCGGCCAGCTCACCGTCGCCGGTCAGCACATAGATGCGTTTTTTGCTGCCGGACATTTTCGCCGCCAACGCCAGGCCCACGGCCACCGGCAGACCATGCCCAAGCGCGCCGGTATTGAGTTCGATGCCGGGGGTTTTCTGCCGTACCGGGTGGCCGGGCAAGTGGGAATTGAAGTGCTGGTAGGTCGGCAGCCACTCAGTGGGGATGTAGCCTGCCTGCGCCAGGCAGCAGTACAAACCGCCCACGCCATGGCCTTTGCTCTGGATATAGATATCCCGCTCCGGGTCTTCGGTACGTTCCGGGCCGGTGTTGAGGATGCGGAAATACAGGGTGGCCAGGATGTCGGTCTCCGACAAGTCAGCCCCGGTGTGACCGCCGGCCGGTGAGTCGGCATTCAGGCGGATCACATGGCGACGGATCAGGCGGGCCTGTTCCTTGATCTGGTGGGCGTCGTACTGGAAGGCATTCATGCAGCGGCTCCTTTGAGGCTGACCACGCGGGGTAAAAGTGTCCAAAGCTGTTTTGAATATTTATTCAGCAGTGACAATATATTTCTATTTAGACGCCGAACGCTCAGCAGGTCAAGTGAGCGACCGGCGAAAAAATGAAATAAACCCCGGAAACAGCCCTCGGACAAACGGCCAAAATCCCACGCGGGCTTATCTATCCCGTGGCTTTGTGGCGTGTGAAAGTGCCAGCCTAGAGGCACACATGAAAAATTAAGCGCTTGACTTTGACACGGTGTCACTGGAATCTGAATTAACAGTCAGGCACGCATAAATATTCAAGACGCCTGAAAGCACTCCAAAAAAAATAAATCAGGAGAACACTGTGGACGCCAAAGCTATTGTCCAGCATCCGGCCGAACTCAAGCCGCCACCCCGCCCACGTCTGGTGAAACTGCTGCCCAGCAACATCGGCGGCCCGCTGATCGGCCTGGTGCTGTTGGTGCTGGTCTTCTCCTTCAGCTCTGAATTCTTCTTTTCGTTGCGCAATGGCCTGAACATCCTCGATCAGGTCACCGTACTGGGCATCCTGGCGATTGGCATGACGGCGGTGATCGTGATCGGCGGCATCGACCTGTCGGTCGGCTCGGTGCTGGCCTTTTCAATGATGATGCTCGGCTGGCTGTATCAGGATCAGGCCGTGCCGCTGGGCTTCGCGATTCCGATCTCGATTGCCAGCGGCATGCTCGCCGGGTTGGTGTCCGGTGGGTTGATCACCTACGCCAAGCTGCCGCCCTTTATTGCCACGCTCACCATGATGTCGGTAGCCCGTGGCCTGGCAAATATCCTCACCGAAGGCCGGCAGATCGTCGGCTACCCGGACTGGTTCACCAGCCTGGCCACGGTGCGCCACTTTGGTTTCCTCTCGGCCACCGTGGGGCTGTTCCTGGTGATGCTGGTGGTGGCCTGGGTGTTCCTGCGCTTTCGTGCCGGTGGCCGCAACCTCTACGCCATGGGCGGCAGCCCGGAAGTGGCGCGGCTGTCGGGCATCAAGGTGCGTGCGATTACTTTGTGGGTGTACGCCATCAGCGGTGCCCTCGCCGGTATCGCCGCCGTGACCCTCGCCGCACGCCTTGATTCTTCGCAACCGAGTGCCGGGCTGAGCCTGGAACTGGACGCCATCGCCGCCGTGGTGATTGGCGGCGCCAGCCTCAGTGGCGGCGTCGGCAGCATCGGCGGCACCCTCGTCGGCGTGTTGATCATTGGCGTGCTGCGCAATGGCCTCAACCTGCTGGGTGTTTCGCCCTTCATTCAACAAGTGGTGATCGGTGTGGTCATTGCCCTCGCCGTCACCATCGACACCCTGCGACGCCGCTCCAGCACTGCCCGTTAAACCTGTTCGACAGTTGACACCCTCCAACAATAAAACCAGGAGTCACCGACATGTTCAGCCCCAAGAAACTGCTGTTAGCCACCGCTCTCGCCGCCGCCACCCTCACTGCCGCCGGCACCACCTGGGCCAAGGACCTGACCATCGGCCTGGCCGTGGCCAACCTGCAGGCCGACTTCTTCAACCAGATCAAGCAATCGGTGGAAGCCGAGGGCAAGGCCAAGGGGATCAAGGTGATCACCGTGGATGCCCAGGGCAACTCTTCGACCCAGGTCAGCCAGATTGAAGACTTGATCACCCGCCAGATCGATGTGCTGATCTACATCCCGGCTGGCGCCACTGCGGCCGGTGTGCCGGTGAAAGCCGCCAAGGCTGCCGGCATCCCGGTCATCGCTGTCGACCGCAACGCCCCCGACGCACCCGGCGACACCTTTATCGCCAGCGACAGCGTGGACGGGGCCAAGACCCTGGCCGAATACGTGGGCAAGATCACCGACGGCAAGGGCCGTATCGCGATCCTGCAAGGCCAGCTCGGCACCACCCCCGAGAATGATCGCGCCAAAGGTTTTGAAGAAGGGTTGAAAGCCTTCCCGAACCTGAAGGTGGTGGCCCAGCAACCCGCCGAATGGGCCCAGGACAAAGGCTTCGCCGTGGCCCAGGACCTGCTCCAGCGTGACCCGAATATCACCGTGTTCTTCGGCCGCGCCGATGCCATGGCCTTGGGCGCCGCCCAGGCGGTGAAGGTCGGCAACCTCGATCACCCGGTGGTGGTGGTCGGTTTCGACGGTGACGTGGCCGGGCTCAAGGCCGTGCAAAGCGGTGTGCTGAACGCGACCATGACCCAGCAGACGCAGAAAATGGGGCGCCTGGCCGTGGCCTCGGCCATTGACCTGAAAGCCGGCAAGGCCGTGCCCAAGGAACAACTGCTGCCCACCGTGCTGACCACTAAAGAAAACGTCGCGCCGTTCCTGCAACAGCACCCGTAAGCCGTGGAGGTCGTCATGCAAGCCGCTCTGGATACCCGTGCAGCTGAACCCGATGCCGTGCTATGCCTGCGCAATATCAGCAAGGCCTATGGCCCGGTGCAGGTGCTGTCGCAGATCAATGTGGATATTCGCCCCGGCGAAGTCCTGGCGTTGCTCGGCGAAAACGGCGCGGGCAAGTCGACCTTGTCGTCGATCATCGCCGGGCTCGTGCACCCCGAAGCCGGGGGCAGCATGACCTGGCTCGGCGAGCCCTACACCCCAGCCTCGCCGGGTGCCGCACTGGGGGCCGGGATCGGCCTGATCCACCAGGAAATCCGTCTGTTGCCGCAATTGTCGATCGCCGAAAACATCTTCGTCGGCCGCCTGCCCATGCGCCACGGGCGGGTCGACCGCGAGTACATGGAGGCCCAGGCGCAGATCCAATTGGAGCGCCTGGGGCTCAAGGTGCCGGCATCGCGTAAGGTCGAGGGCCTGAGCGTGGCGGCCCAGCAACTGGTGGAAATCGCCAAGGCACTGACACTCAAGGCCAGCCTGCTGATCCTCGATGAGCCCACCGCGGCCTTGGGCGGGGACGAAACCGAGCTGCTGTTCAAGCAGGTGGAACGGCTCAAGGCCGAGGGTGTGTCATTCATCTATATCAGCCATCGCCTGGAAGAAATCGCGCGCATCGCCGACCGTGTGCTGGTGCTGCGCGACGGTCGCCAGATCGCCCTGCATGCCACGGCGCAAGTGCCGGTGCGGGAATTGGTGGAGCAGATGGTCGGGCGCAGCCTGGAGCGAATTTTCCCTGCGTTGCAGGCGCCGCAAGAGCGCGTGATGTTGCAGGTCAAGGATCTGACCTGCCGCGAGTTTGCCTTGCACGGCATCGACTTCAGCGTACGCGCCGGTGAAGTGTTCGGCATTGCCGGGGTGGTCGGCGCCGGGCGGACCGAGCTGGTGCGCACCCTTGCCGGTGCGGCACAGGACATCCAGGGGCATATGGTGCTCGATGGCGAGACATGCCAGTTGCGCTCGCCCTTCGAGGCGATCCAGGCCGGTGTGGTGCTGGTACCGGAAGACCGCAAGCAGCAAGGCGTGGTGGTGGAGCATCGCATCGAAGACAACCTGATTTATGGCAACACCGACCTGCTCGACAAACGCGGCTGGGTGTTCCCTGCCCCGCTGCGCGAATTCGCGCGCACGGCGGTGGCGCGGTTGGGTGTGAAAGGTGCGCCGCAGTCGCGGATTTCCAGTCTGTCCGGCGGTAACCAGCAGAAGGTGATCATCGCCAAGTGGCTGGCGCGCAACCCCAAGGTGTTCATCCTCGATGAACCGACGCGCGGGATTGACGTGGGCGCGCGGGCAGCGATCTACGAAGTGATCGCCGACCTGGCAGCCAAGGGCATGGCGGTGATTGTGGTCAGTTCGGACCTGGATGAAGTGCTCGGGCTGTCACACCGCGTGATGGTGATGAGCCGGGGCCGGCAGATGGGGATTCTGGAGCGTGGCGAGGCCACCCCGGTGTCGGTAATGGAAATGGCCACCGCATAACCAAACACCTGCACAGATCCAATGTGGGAGGGGGCTTGCCCCCGATGAGGGAGTGTCAGTAGATGCATCTGTAACTGAACCACTGCTATCGGGGGCAAGCCCCCTCCCACAGGGGATCTACTGTGATTTCAAAATTGGAGTTATCCATGCAGCTTTTCAGTCGTGGCTTTTGGCGGATGGGGACTCTGGAGCGCGGCGAGGCCACCCCGGTTTCGGTAATGGAAATGGCCACCGCATAACCAAACACCTGCACAGATCCCAGTGTGGGAGGGGGCTTGCCCCCGATGAGGGAGTGTCAGTAGATGCATCTGTAACTGAACCACTGCCATCGGGGGCAAGCCCCCTCCCACAGGGGTTCCACTGTGATTTCAAGATTGGAGTAGTTCATGCAACTTTTTAGTCTTCAAGACCAAGTGGCCTTTGTCACCGGCGCCGGCAGCGGCATCGGCCAGGCTATCGCCGTCGGGCTCGCCGAAGCGGGCGCGGATGTCGCCTGCTTTGACCTCCCGGGCAGCCCCGGCATTGCCAGCACGGTAGAACGCATCCAGGCCCTGGGCCGTCGAGCCCTGGCCCTCAGCGGCACCGTCACCGAACGCGCCGCGCTGGATGCAGCGGTCGCGCGAACCGAACAAGAACTCGGCCCACTCAGCGTGGCCGTCAACTGCGCCGGCATCGCCAATGCCCAGGCCGCCGAGGACCTGGAGCTGCAACGCTGGCAAACCACCCTGGACATCAACCTCACCGGCATCTTCCTCAGTTGCCAGGCCCAGGCCGCGGTGATGTTGCCACGGGGCAAAGGCGCGATCGTCAATATCGCCTCCATGTCCGGCAGCATCGTCAATCGTGGCCTGTTGCAAGCCCACTACAACACCTCCAAGGCCGGGGTGATCCACCTGAGCAAAAGCCTGGCGATGGAGTGGGCAGACAAGGGCCTGCGGGTCAATTGCATCAGCCCGGGCTACACCGCCACGCCGATGAACTCACGCCCGGAAGTCGCCGACCAGGTGAAGATCTTTGAACAGACCACGCCCATGGGCCGCATGGCCAGCGTGGACGAAATGGTCGGCCCGGCGATCTTCCTGGTCAGCCAGGCGTCGTCTTTCTGCACCGGTGTCGACCTGTTGGTCGATGGCGGCTTTGTCTGCTGGTAAGGAGCCCCTCATGTCGCAACGATTCAGCGGTAAAACTGTGGTGATCACCGGCGCCTGCCGTGGTATCGGCGCCGGCATTGCCGAGCGCTTCGCCCAGGAGGGCGCCAACCTGGTGCTGGCCTCCAACGACCTGGAGCGCGTGACCTTCACCGCCGACCAACTGGCCCAGGAATACCAGGTCGATGTCCTCGCGCTGGGCATCGACGTCACCCGTGAAGACGATATCGAAAAGCTCTACCGCGAAGGCCACGCACGCTTTGGCAGCATCGACGTGTCGGTACAGAACGCCGGCATCATCACCATCGATCACTACGACAAAATGCCCCGTGCCGACTTCGACAAGGTCCTGCAAGTCAACACCACCGGCGTGTGGCTGGGCTGCCGGGAAGCGGCCAAGTACATGGTCAAGCAAGGCAGCGGCCGGCTGATCAACACCTCGTCCGGCCAGGGCCGCCAGGGGTTTATCTACACCCCGCACTACGCCGCGAGCAAAATGGGCGTGATCGGCATCACCCAGAGCCTGGCGCTGGAGTTGGCGCGGCATAACATCACGGTCAACGCGTTCTGCCCCGGTATCATCGAAAGCGAGATGTGGGACTACAACGACCGCGTATGGGGCGAGATCCTCAGCACCGATGAAAAGCGCTATGGCAAGGGTGAACTGATGGCCGAGTGGGTCAAGAACATCCCCCTGCGCCGAGCCGGCAAACCCTCGGACGTGGCGGGATTGGTGGCATTCCTGGCCTCCGATGACGCGGCCTACCTGACCGGCCAGGCAATCAATATCGACGGCGGCCTGATCATGTCGTAAGGGTTTGGTATCCTCACCCACATTGATTTCACCACCGAGGCCTTCATGAGCCAGATCGAAGAACAGCGCCTGATCACCAAGATCGCGAGCCTCTATTACGAAGAAGGGCTCAAGCAGTCCGAGATTTCCGCACAGCTGGACCTGTCCCAATCCTTTATCAGCCGCGCCCTGCGCCGGGCGCTGCAAGAAGGCGTGGTCAAGATCACGGTCATGCGCCTGCAAGGCCTGCACCTGGAGCTGGAAACCCAATTGCAGCGCCGTTATGGCGTGCGCCGGGTGATCGTGGTGGAAGCCACCGAACCGGGCAACGATGAAAGCATCAAGCAGGCCATCGGCTCGGCCGCCGCTCATTACCTGGAGACCAGCCTGTCACCCCAGGACCATATCGGTATTTCGTCGTGGAGCAGCACCATTCGCGCCATGGTCGGCCATTTGCATGCACAACCGGGCAAGCAAGGCGCCCAGGAAGTGGTACAACTGTTGGGCGGCGTCGGCAACAAAGGCGCCTTCGAAGCCACCCTGCTGACCCAACGCCTGGCCACCCTGCTCAACTGCCCGGCGTTTTTGCTGCCGTCACAGAGCATCGAGCAATCGGTGGAAAGCAAACAGCGCATCATCGAAATGGAAGAGGTCAAGGAGGTGCTGCAACGCTTTGACAGCATCACCCTGGCGATTGTCGGCATCGGCGACCTGGAACCCTCGCAGCTGCTGCGCAACAGCGGCAACTACTACACCGAAGACATGCTGCGCCTGCTCGCCGAACGCGGTGCCGTCGGCGATATCTGCCTGCGCTACTTCGATGCCCAGGGCAAGCCGGTGCTGGAAGAAGATGAAGAATTCGTGGTGTCGGTAGCGCTGCCCAAACTGCGCTCGATCCACCGCGTGCTCGGCCTCGCCGGCGGGTTGAACAAGGTCCAGGCGATTCGTGGGGCGCTCAAGGGCGGCTACCTCGACATCCTGATCACCGACCTCGACACCGCCCTGGCGCTGAACCACTAACCCTCATTCTGGAGACTGCCGCTCATGACGTCCAAGCTCGAACAACTCAAGCAATTCACCACCGTGGTCTGTGACACCGGCGACCTGGAAGCCATCAGCCGCCTGCGCCCGGTCGACGCCACCACCAACCCTTCCCTGCTGCTCAAGGCCGCCGCCATCCCGGAATATGCCGAGCTGCTGCGCAGCGCAGTGGCCCATGCCAAGGGTGACGTGGGCCTGGCCTGCGACCACTTTGCAGTGGCGGTGGGTGCCGGCATTCTCAAGGTGATCCCCGGGCGCATCTCCACCGAAGTCGACGCACGCCTGTCCTTCGACGAAGACGCATTGTGGGCCAAGGCCAACCAGTTGATCGCCCTGTACGACCAGGCCGGTATCGGCCGCGACCGCGTGCTGATCAAACTGGCCTCCACCTGGGAAGGCATCCGCACCGCCGAGCGCCTGGAAAAAGCCGGGATCCAGACCAACCTGACCCTGTTGTTCTCCTTCGCCCAGGCCGTGGCCTGCGCCGATGCCGGCGTGTTCCTGATCTCACCATTCGTGGGCCGTATCTACGACTGGTACCGCAAGAACACCGGCCTGGACTACACCGGCGTTGATGATCCGGGCGTGCAGTCGGTGACGCGCATCTACAACTACTACAAGACCAATGAAATCAAGACCGTGGTGATGGGCGCCAGCTTCCGCACCCTCAGCCAGATCGAACAACTGGCTGGCTGCGACCGCCTGACCATCAGCCCGGACCTGCTGCAAAAGCTCGACGAAGACCAGGGCACCCTGGAACGCAAGCTGGTGCCAGGCACCGACGGCGAACCGCGCCAGCGGCTGACGCAGGCGCAATTTCGCTGGGCGTCGAATGAAGATGCAATGGCCACGGAAAAACTCGCGGAAGGTATCCGCCAGTTTGCCCGTGACCAGGAAAAGCTGGAGACCTTGCTCGGCGGGCTCTGAGCCCGCCCGGTCAGGGTGAAACCGCCTGCGCCGCGATGTTTTCGAATGGCATCGGTACCGACTTGATTGCGCCATCCAGGTTACGGTACCGGTGATACACACCGGCTGACGGCAACAGCCGACCGCGTTCAACCACACGGCGACCGTCCAGCACGTAACGCACCGTCTGCTCCCCTGCATCCACCCCCTCGCCCGCGCGCAGGTCTTGTGCAAGCACGCGCATGGTCTCGTCAATGCAGGCTTCGAGTTGCTCATTCACCTTGGCCCACTCCAGGTGGCCATCGTCGATGCATTGCGCACCACAGCTGCGAAACGGCTGCCCGACCACGTCAATGCGCCGTTGATACAGCACCGACCCGGCGATGTCCTGGACCTGTACCCGGTTGACCAGGGTAAAGCTGCCCCGGTCCGCGCTCAGCACCAGCTGCGGTTCGACCAGCACCAGCGCGCTGACCGGCCCCTGTGCCGCAGGCAGGCCAGCCGCCTGGCCGGTCTGTTGATAGCGTCGGGAAAAGGCCGCTTCCAGGTTTTGCTCACCGAGCAGCGTCGTCATCGGGCGTGCATCGTGTTCCGCACTATTGCGCGCATCGCGTTCGAGCACACCCGCGCCGGTCTGGGTATTAATGGCGCTGGCGATCAACAACCCCACCACGCCCCCGGCATTCACCGCGCTGCGGGTGACATTGTCACTGACTTGAGCGGCGTCCGCCGCGCGCTTGCTATCAATCACCATCGACGCGGTGACAAGGCCCTGCGCCGGCCACCGCACTTCGACCTTGGCGCCGTGGGCATTGATATAAGACAGCGCGGACGGTGTATTGAAGCCCGGTTCAGGCAGCGGATGCTGGGCGCACGCCCCCAGCATCAGGCCGCTGACAATGAGCAAGGCACTGCCCAGGACCTTCATTGGGCGAACGGAGTGATGACCAGTTGACGGCTGCTGTCCACGGCCTGGTAGTAGGCGTTCGACAAGTTGCTGAAGTTGGGTTGGTCCCACTCACCCTGCGCCGGCTGAGTCACGGCAAACGGCTTGTACCAGAGCAGGTGATTGTCACGCAGGTCGACCACCAGGCCGATACCGCCCACTTGCGGGGTCGGCACGCTGGTAGGCACCACGCTGTAGTAGGTGCGGTATGCGCCACTGGCGGTGTAGGAGATCAACAGCAGGCGATCCACGCCGTACTTGGCTTGCAATGGCGTCAGGTCACGGCCGAAGAAGCCTTCGCGGAATTTGGTTTCCTTGAACTTGGCGAGGTCGATCGACTCGTCCACGCGCTTGGCCTTGTAACCCTTGGCCACCAGCTTGGCGACGATTTCATCGGGAATACTTGCGGCGTCCTGCAGCTTCCAGGTACTGACGTGGGTGCTGAGTTTACTGTTGACACCCTTGTTGATCGCCAGGTCCAACAGCCCCTGATTGCCACCGAGCACCAGCTCCGAGGGCGGCAAGGCAGTCATGGCCACACCAATGGTCTGGCTCTTGTCGTTCCAGAACTGGGTGTCGAGTTCAACCGGCTTTTGGATATTGGCTGCGCAACCAAACAGGCCGGAGCAGATGAAAAACAGGGCGATACAGTTTCGGAACGTGCGAAATGCCACGGGAAAAGTCCTTTTAAAGAGTGGATTGCCGGCAGTGTCTGACGAGCAAATGCCATCACCATGCCATCATTGGCTGGGGATATTAAAAGCAGGAAAAAATGGCGTCAACTTAATAACAGTGTGGGTGTTCGAAGGCGACCAATGGTCGCCCGCGGCGATCAAGCCGGCGTCTGCGCTACACCCTGCCCAAAGCGCCTGATTGCCAGGCAATACCCGATCAACGCCACCGCTGCCAGCAACCCGCCCGCCGCGCCGATCCAGGCGAAGCCGAATTGGCTGCCGACCCAACTGCCCATCAGCGCGCCACCGCCAATACCAATGTTGTAGATACCGGAAAACATCGCCATGGCCACATCGGTGGCGTCCGGTGCCAACACCAGCACTTTCGACTGCATGGCCAGGCCGAAGCCCATGATCGCCATGCCCCAGAACACACTCAGGCCCACCAGGTACGACTGCGCACCACTCAATGGCAGCAACAGCGCCAGGCACGCCGCGAGCAGGAACACCGCACTGATCACGAACAGATGGGGATTGAAGCGGTGTACCAGGCTGAACAGCAGCGAACCGAGGATGCCCGCACCACCGAACACCAGCAGGAACAGGGTGACCACATTGCCGCTCAGGCCCGCGACGCCTTCAACGAAAGGTTCGATGTAGCTGTAGGCGGTGAATTGCGCAGTCACGGTCATGGCAGTGAGCACATACAGCGCCACCAGCGCCGGGCGCTTGAACAGCAGTGGCAGGCTGCGCAACGAGCCGGAGTTCTGGCTGGGCAACAGCGGCAAGGTGCGCGCCAGCCAGAACACCAGGGCGGCGGCGAAGGCGGCGATCACCAGGAACGTGGTGCGCCAACCCATGGCTTCACCGAGCAGGCGGCCCAGGGGAATGCCGAGGACCATCGCCAGGGACGTGCCGGTGGCCAGCAGGCCGAGGGCTTGCACCTGCTTGCCGGCGGGCGCCAGGCGCACGGCGAGGGAGGCGGTGATCGACCAGAACAGCGCATGGGACAAGGCAATGCCAATACGGCTGACCATCAACAGGCCGAAGCCGGTGGCCACGCTGGAGAGGATATGGCTGGCGATGAACAGGCAAAACAACACGATCAGCAACTTGCGCCGCTCGATATTGCGGGTCAGCAGCATCACCGGCAGTGACGTCACCGACACCACCCAAGCGTAGATGGTGAGCATCAGGCCAACGCTGGCAATCGGCATGTCGAAGCTGGCGCCGATGGCGCTGAGCAGCCCGACGGGGACGAATTCGGTGGTATTGAACACAAAGGCGGCCAGCGCCAGGGCGATGACCGGTTGCCAATTGGCTTGGGGGGTTGCGGCTGAAAGGCTCATTGAACGGTACGGCACTCTGGCGATGATCGAGCGGCCACCCAGGAGGAGCGCCGCCGCCCAGCATTCTATAGGTTTCTCGGGCGGCTGTTGACGCTGATCCCAGGCATTCGTCGTCCGATCCCTCATGGCGAGGCCAGGGCCATCACGTCAGCGAGCAACGCCATCGGCTTGCCGAGCTTGCCCCCCACGGGTAACGCGGGTGGTAATAACGCCCAGCGTGACAGGCCGCCTGGGCGCCGGCCAGCGATGCAGCGCGGTGCCCATTGAAGCGAGTGCCACGGCTGGCGGGGGACTCCCCGTCGCGTCAATCACCGCAGCACTGCGCGCATTTGTCGCACACCCTGTGCCCGGCCAGCGCGCGCCTGAACTCAAGCGGCCCTTGACCGACAACCTGAGCCGCCCTACAGCCGGGAAAGATTCCCCACCCACGACCCCATGTTGATGCACATGTCGACACGGCTGACCGAGCGGCTATTTTCGTCGGCGCCTGGTCATGGGATCACGGATCCACCTGCCCCATCATTTCCGGGATGCTTTCCGGCCGGTTGGCATAGCGCTGCGCCAACGCCGCACAGACCATCAACTGAATCTGATGGAACAGCATCAACGGCAGGATCAGCACCCCCATGGTCGCCCCGGCGAACAGCACCTGGGCCATCGGCACGCCCGTCGCCAGGCTCTTTTTCGAGCCGCAGAACAAGATGGTGATGCGGTCCTCCTGGTTAAAGCCGAACGCCTTGCCCAACACGGTGGACGCCAACAGCACCAGGCCCAGCAACACGCAGCAGGCCACCACCAGGCCGCCCAGTTCCCACAGCGGGATCTGGTGCCAGATACCTTCGTTGACCGCCTCGCTGAACGCCCCGTACACCACCAGCAGGATCGAGCCCTGGTCGACGAATTTCAGCCAAGCCTTGTTACGCCCCACCCATGCGCCGATCCAGCGCCGAGCGATCTGCCCGGCGATAAACGGCAGCAGCAGTTGCACACTGATCTTCAAGATCGCATCGAGCGTAGAGCCGCCTTCACCGTGGACATTCATCAACAGGGTCACCAGCAACGGCGTGAGGAAGATGCCGAACAGGCTCGACGCCGCCGCGCTGCAAATCGCCGCCGGGATATTGCCGCGGGCCAGGGAGGTGAAGGCAATCGCCGATTGCACGGTGGCCGGCAGCGCACAGAGGTAAAGCATGCCCATGTACAGGTCTTTGCCGATCAACGGCGACAACACCGGCTTGAGCGCCAGGCCCAGCAGTGGGAACAGCACGAAAGTCAGGCTGAATACCAGCAAGTGCAAGCGCCAGTGGCCCGCCCCGGCGACGATGGCCTGGCGCGACAGTTTGGCGCCATGCAGGAAAAACAGCAGCGCGATCGCCAGGTTGGTCACCCAGCCGAAGGCCACGGCGGTCTGGCCACTGGCGGGTAGCAGGGAGGCGAGGATCACCGTGGCGATCAGCGTCAATGTGAAGTTGTCAGGCAGAAAACGGGGGCGAGTCATAAGCAGGATCTTCCGGGGGTTGCCAAGAGCGTCACCGCGACTCTAACGTAACGCCTTGTTACCGACTAACGCCAATGAGCCAGTAAATGCCGCCTAAAGGACATGACAAAACCGTGCGCCGCAGCGTGCCCGGGCTTTCCAGCCTGCCACGGCCGGTGTATGGGCGTACCGAATCGCTGCCCAATCGCGCCCTCACCCGTCGGCACAGCCACCCGTGGGTGCAATTGTCCTACGCGATTTCCGGGGTGCTGGAGATCCAGACCAGCGCCGGCCGTTTCGTCGCGCCGCCTCAGCGCGCGGTGTGGATTCCGGCGGGCATGCCGCACCGGGTGTACAGCTCCCCCCACACCGAGATGCGCAGCCTCTACTTGGATTGCCGGGTCACCGCCTGGGCCGCCGAACGTTGCCAGGTGCTGGAGGTAAGCAGCCTGTTGCGTGAGCTGATTCGCAGCTTCAGCGCGTTGCCGGTGGAATACGCCGAGGACGGCCCCGATGGTCGCCTGGCCCAGGTGATACTGGATCAATTGGCGGCGGCGCCCCAAGTGGATTTGATGCTGCCATTGCCCCTCGACCCCAGGTTGCGCCAGATCTATCGCAGTTTGAACCTGCACCCGGAACAGCAGACGACATTGGGCGATTGGAGCGGGAAGCTGGGGGTCAGTGAAAAGACACTGAGCCGCTTGTTCGTGCGTGACACCGGCCTGACGTTTCGGGCCTGGCGCCAGCGTTTAAGGTTATTGAGCGCCCTGCCCGCCTTGGAGCAAGGCGAGCGGGTCACAGATGTGGCGTTGAGCTGTGGCTATGAGTCCACCTCGGCGTTTATCAACGCGTTTCGGCAGCAGTTCGATGCCACACCCGGTGAATTCTTCCGCTGACACTAATGTGGGAGGGGGCTTGCCCCCGATGGCAGTGGAACAGTCAGCTTATCTGTAGCTGACCCACCGCTATCGGGGCAAGCCCCCTCCCACAATGTTGACCGTACTTCCAATGGGGATCGACGTTCAGCTGCCGTTGCCGCCGTGGGCCTCTTCGAAGAAGTAGTCTTTCCAGCTCGCCGCCTTGTTTTTCAGCACGCCGAGCTCATGCAATTTCTCGGCATAAATATAGGTCCGCTGCGGCACGATGGTGAAGTCGATTTCCGGGTCCTGGACGATTTTCTCCACCAGGTCCAACGGCAGCTTGGATTGCTCGACGCGAATATACGCCTTGGCCGCCGCCGGTTTGTCAGCCTTGATGATCGTCTCCGCCTCCGCCAGGGCGTCATAGAACGCCTTGTAGGTCTTGGGGTTCTCGTCGTGGAATTTCTGCGTGGTGTAGAGCACGTTGAAGGTGGCCGGACCGCCAAGGATGTCGTAGGAACTGAGCACCTTGTGTACGTTGGGGTTCAACAGTTCCTGGTACTGGAACGGCGGGCTCGAGAAGTGCGAATTGATCTCCGAACCGCCGGCAATCAGCGCCGCCGTGGCGTCGGGATGGGCCAGGCTGATGGAGATGTCATCGAATTTCTTGTAGTGGGCGTCGCCGAACTGCTTGGCGGTTTCGATCTGCAAGGTGCGCGACTGGAAGCCCACGCCGGCGGCGGGCACGGCGATGCGGTCTTTCTCGGTGAAGTCCTTGAGGGTCTTAACCTTGGGGTTGTTGGACAGCAGGTAGTTGGGCATCGAACCAAGGGAGGCGATGGCCTTGACGTTCTGTTTGCCCTGGGTGCGGTCCCATAGGGTGAGCATCGGCGGCACACCGGCCGACACCACGTCCAGCGCGCCGGCCAGCAGCGATTCGTTCATGGCCGTAGCGCCGGAAATGCTGTTCCATTCCACCTGGATATCCAGGCCCTGTGCCTTGCCGTGTTTTTCGATCAGGTGCTGGTCGCGCACTACATCAAGGATCAGGTAACCGATGCCGAACTGCTGGGCGATACTGATCTTGCCTTCGGCCTGGGCGCCGGGGCTGAGTAACGCACCGGCGGCGGCCAGGGATGCGGCCAGGAGGGTCAGGGAGGAACGTTTGAAAGTCATGGAGGGCTGCCGCTTTTTCGAGGAGGTGATGAAGCCTAGCGGCGGTTTTTAAGAGCGCAAAAGAATATCGCGATCTATTGTTATGCAAATCATCCCCAAATCGGCGCCCGGCTGCTATTGTGCCGCGCTTTGAAAAGCCGCCTGATACCTGCGAGGAAATGGACGTTGAACACTGACGAAAAAATGACCGGGGACCTGTTCGAGGTGGATAAGCGCCTGTCACTCAAGCCCGTGGTGGACTTCAACGCCTACCTGCGCAGCGCATTTGGCGATGGCCCGTGCACCTGCGTACGGTGTGCGGCCAGTGGCGGCGATGAAAGCAGCTATGAACAGCAACACACGTTCACCTTCGACGCCAAGCCGACCCACCGTCGCTTTGCGTCCACGGCCGGCAGTGATGTGCTGTTGATGCTCAAGAAAGCCTGGTTGTCCTACACCAAGGCCGAGCTGCCGTTGAGTGGGGCGCTGGCAGTGGAGACGGTGAAGGAGTTTGTCGAACCGCCACTGCACAGGCGTTTGGTCCCGTTGTTCCTGGCCAGTGGCCTGGTCAAGGACCTGGAAGGTGAATGGCGCCTCCAGCCACAAGCGATGGCCTGATCCCGAGGCCCCGAACCACCGACCCAAGGGGGCGCCCCACCTGAGTCCATTGCAGTATGACAGGCGCGGAGGTTGACGCAGGCCAAAGGACGCGCCGAATGTGTCCAAGCCATGGCTCCCTCGCCACAACGACAGTGCTCGCTATTCAACCCCAAGGAATACCGATGTCCACACCCAGTAAAAAGATGAGCCTGCTGGGCCTGACCGCCCTGGTCGCGATCAATATGATGGGCTCGGGCATCATCATGTTGCCGGCCAGCATGGCGCAATTGGGGGCCATTTCGTTGCTGTCGTGGGGTGTCACGGCGGTCGGTTCGATGGCAATTGCCTACGGCTTTGCCCAATGCGGGCTTTTTTGTAAGCGCAGCGGCGGCATGTCGGCCTACACCGAAGAGGCCCACGGCAAGTCCGGGTTCTTCATGTGTTCGTTCCTGTATTTTCTCTCGCTGATCATCGCCAATGTGGCGATTGCGATTTCAGCGGTGGGTTATCTGTCAGCGTTTATCCCCTGGCTGGGCAGTGGGCCGATGCCGTTGTTTATCGGCAGCCTGGCGTTGATCTGGCTGACCACCGCGGCCAACTTCGGCGGCCCACGCATCACCGGGCGCATCGGCGTGGTGACGGTGTGGGGCGTGATCCTTCCGGTGGCGGGGCTGTGCGTGATCGGCTGGTTCTATTTCCGGGCCGAGGTGTTCACCGCGGCATGGAACCCGCACGGACGCTACCTGTGGGACGCCGTCAGCGCGAGTATTCCCCTGACCCTGTGGGCCTTCCTCGGCATGGAGTCGGCCGCCCAAGGCTATGACGCGGTCGAGAACCCCGAGCGCACCGTACCGCTGGCGTGCCTGCTGGGCACGCTGGGGGTCGCGGTGGTGTATGTGCTGTCGACGTCGGTGATCCAGGGCATCGTCCCCAACGCTGAGCTGGCGGCCTCCTCCGCGCCGTTTGCGCTGGTCTATGCGCAGATGTTCAGCCCCTGGGTGGGCAAGCTGATCATGGCGCTGGCGGTGGTGGCTTGCATCGGTTCGCTGCTGGGTTGGCAATTCACCCTGGCGCAGACGGCCAAGATGTCGGCGGACCAACGCCTGTTTCCACGCTTTTTCAGCCGGGTCACCCAGGCCAATGCGCCGGTGCTGGGGCTGCTGGCCTGTGCGACGTTGCAAAGCCTGATCGCCTTGTCGACCATCTCGCCCAGCGCCAGTGCGCAGTTCAGCAAGCTGGTGAACCTGGCGGTGGTGACCAACCTGGTGCCCTACGTGACCGCCCTCAGCGGCTTGCTGGTGATGATGCACAAGGCGCGCGCCAGTGCGACGGTACAGGCGCGGAACACGCTGGTGGTCGTAGTAGCCGTGGGGTATTCGCTGTATGCGATTTACGCATGCGGGGAAGCGCCGGTGTTTGGCGCGATGCTGGTGTTGGCGCTGGGGTATCTGTTGTATGGGTTTCTGGCCAAGCGGTTTGTTGGGGAACCAGCAGCTTCACCCGAGGCCTGACGATCCCCTGTGGGAGATGTCGAGCTTTAGCGAGGCTTCGAAGGCGGTGGTGCTGTTGGCAGGTGTGTTGGCTGACACTCCGCCATCGGGGGCAAGCCCCCTCCCACATTCTTACCGAGTACACCAGCCACAACACCGGTCGGCTCCAAGGCAGCAAAAGACGGAGCAAAAGCAGGCCGAGGTCTACGTGACCTGTGGAGATATCTGACCTGTGGAGATCCAATTGTGGGAGGGGGCTTGCCCCCGATGGCGCTAGGTCAGTTAACAACTAAGTGACTGACACTCCCTCATCGGGGGCAAGCCCCCTCCCACATTTGATCGCTGGTGGCAGGTAGAGAGCAGCCCGGCTGTAGATCTCACGGATATCGCCAATCCCCTGTGGGAGATGTCGAGCTTTAGCGAGGCTTCGAAGGCGGTGGTGCTGTTGGCAGGTGTGTTGGCTGACACACCGCCATCGGGGGCAAGCCCCCTCCCACATTCTTACCGAGTACACCAGCCACAACACCGGTCGGTTCCAGGGCCGCAAAAGCCAGAACAAAACCAGACCGAAATTTACCGGATATATGCAGATCCAAATGTGGGAGGGGCGGTGCGACGATTCGACTTGCCCCCGATGGCGCCGGGTCAGTTAACCAATAGGTGACTGACACGCCCTCATCGAGGGCAAGCCCCCTTCCACCGTTTTTACCGCGTGTTCCGGAATGATTATTTACGCGCGGCCTCCCATTGCTTGAGCAGGTCGCCGTAGGCCACGGTCTCGCCTTTAGGCTTCTCGTTGGCCAGTTTTGGTTTCGGCGCGCCCGGCTGGTCGAACCAGTATTGCGCGTCACGCTCAGGGTTCATTTTCGGCCCGCACACCGGCTGCACTTTGGAGCGTTCCAGGCGCGTCATGATCGCGTCTTGCTCCTTGGCCAGGTTATCCAGCGCCTGTTGCGGGGTTTTCTCGCCGCTGGCGGCGGCGGCGATGTTGCTCCACCACAGCTGCGCCAGGCGTGGGTAATCCGGCACGTTGGTGCCGGTCGGGGTCCATTCCACCCGGGCCGGGCTGCGGTAGAACTCCACCAGGCCACCGAGTTTCGGCGCCAGGTCGGTCATGGCCTGGGAGTTGATGTCGGATTCCCGAATCGGCGTCAGGCCGACGATGGTTTTCTTCAGCGACACGGTTTTCGAGGTCACGAACTGAGCATAGAGCCAGGCCGCAAGTTTCTGCTTCTCAGGCGTCGACTTGAGGAAGGTCCAGGAGCCCACGTCCTGATAGCCCTTCTTCATGCCCTTTTCCCAATACGGCCCGACCGGCGATGGCGCCATGCGCCATTTCGGCGTGCCGTCGGCGTTCACTACCGGCAGGCCCGGCTTGGTCATGTCGGCGGTAAACGCGGTGTACCAGAAGATCTGCTGGGCGATATTGCCCTGGGACGGCACCGGGCCGGACTCGGAGAAGGTCATGCCCGCCGCTTCCGGGGGGGCGTAGGCTTTCATCCAGTCCACGTATTTCTGCGTGGCAAACACGGCGGCCGGGCCGTTGGTATCGCCGCCACGGGTCACGCTGGAGCCCACCGGGTGGCAGTCCTCCACGCGAATGCCCCACTCATCCACCGGCAAGCCGTTGGGCAGGCCCTTGTCGCCGCCGCCGGCCATGGAGAACCAGGCATCGGTGAAGCGCCAGCCCAGGGACGGATCCTTCTTGCCATAGTCCATATGGCCATAGATGCGCTTGCCGTCGATTTCCTTGACGTCTTCGCTGAAGAACTTTGCGATGTCTTCATAGGCGGACCAGTTCACCGGCACGCCGAGGTCATAACCGTACTTCTCCTTGAACTTGGCTTTGAGTTCCGGACGCTCGAACCAGTCGGCGCGGAACCAATAGAGGTTGGCGAATTGCTGGTCGGGCAACTGGTAGATCTTGCCGTCCGGCGCAGTGGTGAAGGAGATGCCGATAAAGTCCTTGATATCCAGGGTCGGCGAGGTGAAGGCCTTGCCTTCGTTGGCCATCAGGTCGGTGATCGATTCGGTCTTGCCATAGCGAAAGTGCGTACCGATCAAGTCCGAGTCGTTGACCCAGCCGTCATAGATATTCTTGTCGGACTGCATCTGGGTTTGCAGCTTTTCCACCACGTCGCCTTCCTGCAGCAGGTCGTGGGTCAGCTTGATCCCGGTGATTTCACTGAAGGCCTTGGCCAGCACCTTGGACTCGTACTCATGGGTGGTGAGGGTTTCCGACACCACGTTGATCTTCATCCCACGGAACGGTTCCGAAGCCTTGATGAACCACTTGAGTTCCTCAAGCTGCTGGTCGGCCGTGAGGGTCGAGGGTTTGAACTCGCTGCCGATCCATTTTTTCGCCGCGTCTTCGTACGCATCGGCCCAGGCCGTGGCGCTCAAACCGCTGAGGGCCAGTACGGCGGCCAATGAAATGCTATGTCGCAGCTTATTGTTTTTATTCAACATAGAGACCTCCTGGTTAATTTCAAAAAGGACTACAAACGCCACAGCCCCCCTGTAGGAGCGAGCTTGCTCGCGAAAAACCCGACGACACCGCGTACATCCAGAATGCCCGCGTTATCGTTGGCGATTTTCGCGAGCAAGCTCGCTCCTACAAGGTGTCGAGGCACTAGCCCCAACGCATCACACTCAACAGCCATACCAGGGAGAGCGCGGACGCCACCCAGATGCTCCAGTCGGTTACGCCAATCACCAGCAGGTGCAGGTAGGCGCTTGCGAGAAGACCGATAAACAAGCGATCACCACGGGTGGTGCTGATCGGCAACAAACCGCGCCGAGGGATACTCGGCGAACGCAGTTCCCAGGTGGTCATGCCCGCCAGGATCAGGGCAATGCCGCCAAAGAACAGCGCCGTAGGGGTGGTCCAGGCCATCCATTCCATCATCGACTCCTCAGACCCGGCCCAGGGCAAAGCCCTTGGCCACGTGGTTGCGAACAAACCAGATCACCAGCATGCCCGGCAGGATGGTCAACACCCCCGCCGCCGCCAGCACGCCCCAATCGATCCCCGACGCCGACACCGTGCGCGTCATCACCGCCGCAATGGGCTTGGCGTTGACCGAAGTCAGGGTGCGCGCCAGCAGCAGTTCGACCCAGGAAAACATAAAGCAGAAAAACGCCGTGACGCCGATGCCGGAGCCGATCAGCGGGATAAAAATCTTCACGAAGAATTTGGGGAAACTGTAGCCATCGATGTAAGCGGTTTCGTCGATTTCCTTGGGCACGCCAGACATGAAGCCTTCGAGGATCCACACCGCCAACGGCACGTTGAACAGGCAGTGGGCCAAGGCCACGGCGATGTGCGTATCGAACAGGCCGATGGACGAATACAGCTGGAAAAATGGCAGCAAGAACACCGCGGGTGGCGCCATGCGGTTGGTCAGCAGCCAGAAGAACAGGTGCTTGTCACCCAGGAAGCGGTAACGCGAGAAAGCATAGGCCGCCGGCAACGCCACGCTCAGTGAAATCACCGTGTTCAGGCTCACGTAGTACAGCGAGTTGAGGTAACCGGTGTACCAGCTCGGGTCGGTAAAGATCACCTTGTAGTTGGCCAGGGTGAAGTCCTGCGGAAACAGCGTCAGCCCGCCGAGGATTTCGGTGTTGCTCTTGAAGGACATGTTCAACAGCCAGTAGATCGGCACCAGCAGGAACAGGATATAAATCAGCAGGGGGATGACTTTGCGCTTGCTCATGCTGGCGACCTCAGCGGTTGGCGTCGGAATGGGTCATGGCGGTGTAGAACAACCAGGACACCAACAGAATGATCAGGAAATACACCAGGGAAAACGCCGCGGCCGGGCCCAGGTCGAATTGGCCTACGGCCATCTGGGTCAGCGTCTGGCTGAGGAAGGTAGTGGCGTTACCCGGCCCGCCCCCCGTGAGGACAAAGGGCTCGGTGTAGATCATGAAACTGTCCATAAAGCGCAGCATCACCGCGATCAGCAGCACGCTTTTCATCTTCGGCAATTGGATATGTCGGAAAACCGCCCAGGCGGATGCGCGATCGATCCGCGCCGCCTGGTAGTACACATCAGGGATGGCCCGCAGCCCCGAATAGCACAGCAGCGCGACCAGCGACGTCCAGTGCCATACGTCCATCACCAGCACCGTGACCCAGGCGTCCAGGGTATTGGCCGCGTAGTTGTAGCTGATGCCCAGGGCATTGAGGCTGTAGCCGAGCAAACCAATATCGGCGCGGCCGAAAATCTGCCAAATGGTGCCGACCACGTTCCATGGGATCAGCAAGGGAATGGCCAGGATAATCAGCACCAACGACGACCAGCGGCCCTTGGTCGGCATGGTCAGGGCGATGGCGATGCCCAGGGGGATTTCGATCAGCAGCACGCAGGCCGAGTAGATGAACTGGCGCAACAGCGAGTCATGCAGGCGCGGATCGAGCAGCACCTGTTTATACCAGTCGGCGCCGACAAAGTAGCGGCTGGACTGGTCGAAGATGTCCTGCACCGAATAGTTGACCACGGTCATCATTGGGATCACCGCGCTGAACGCCACCAGCAGGAACACCGGCAACACCAGCCACCAGGCCTTGTTGTTCTGCACCTTGTTCATGGCAGCACCTCCAGCAGGTAGTCGTCGGCATACACCATCAGCCACTGCGCGGGAAAGCTGATGGACGCCCTGCCCTCCGGCACCGGTTTGTCTTCGGCCAGGCGCACTTTCAGGGTGGCGCCGTCGAGGTTGAGGGTCACGATCTTGTAGGTGCCGAGGTCTTCCACATGGGTGACGTCGGCCTGCAGGGCGTCAGGGTTGTGCTCATCCCACACATGGACAAATTCCGGGCGGATGCCGACCTGCAGCTTCGTGTAGTCCGTTTCGGAAATGCGCTGCTGCAAGGCCTCCGACAACGGCAGATACGTACCGGCAAAACGCACCCCGCCGGCTTCGGCCTGCACTTCGATCAGATTCATCCCTGGGCTGCCGATGAAATAGCCCACAAAGGTGTGGCTCGGCCGTTCGAACAGGTCCCGTGGCGTGCCGAACTGCACGATCTGGCCGCCGTACATCACCGCGATCTTGTCGGCAAAGGTCGACGCCTCCAGCTGGTCGTGGGTGACGTAGACCATGGTGATATTGAACTGCTCGTGGATCTGCTTGAGCTTGCGCCGCAGTTTCCATTTGAGGTGCGGGTCGATCACGGTCAGCGGTTCATCGAAGAGGATCGCCGATACGTCATCGCGCACCAGGCCACGGCCCATGGAGACTTTCTGCTTTTCGTCGGCAGTGAGGTTGCGCGCCTTTTTGCTCAGCAGGTTTTGCAGGTCGAGGACTTCGGCAATTTCCTGCACCTTGCTGTGAATTTTCGCCTCGGCCATACCCTGGTTTCGCAGGGGGAAAGCCAGGTTGTCGAACACCGTCATGGTGTCGTAGACCACCGGGAACTGGAACACCTGGGCGATGTTGCGTTTCTCCGGCGTCAGCTCGTTGACCACCTGTTGGTCGAACAACACCTGGCCTTCCGAGGGGCTGAGCAACCCGGAGATGATATTGAGCAGGGTCGATTTGCCGCAGCCCGACGGCCCGAGCAAGGCGTAGGCACCACCCTGCTCCCACACGTGGTTCATTGCCCGAATGGCGTAGTCCTCAGGACCGGCCGGCGTAGGGCTGTAGCTGTGCGCCAGGTTCTGCAAATGGATCTCGGCCATCAGGCAACCCTCGCGACACGGCGCCCGGGGGCCTGGACCAAACGGCCCTGGCCATCGAACACAAACAGTTTATGGGTGGGGATATACACGCGGATCGGCGCGTCGACGTCGTACTCATGCACGCCCGGCAGGTGCAGGACCAATAGGAAGTGTTCACTGCGCACATGCAGGAACGTTTCCGAACCGCTGATCTCGGCGACCTCCACGGTCACCGCCAACTCCAGGTCATCGTCGTTGCTCGGTACCAGGCTGATATGGCTGGGGCGCACACCAAAGCGGAACTCGCCTTCGCCGATGGGGCGCAGGTCGACATTCAACGGAAAGTGCACGAAATTGGCGAAGCTCACCTCGTTACCGCTGATACGCCCCGGCATCAGGTTGATCGGTGGTTCGGAAAACAGCTCGGCGGCCAGCACGGTTTGCGGCTGGTGATAGACCTCGGCGGCCCTGCCGCTCTGGATCACTCGGCCTTCATGAAGGATCGTGGTGGTGCCGCCCAGGGCCAACGCCTCGTTGGGCTCGGTGGTGGCGTAGATGGCAATGGTATGCCGCGCCTTGAACAGCTCGCGCATTTCCTGACGCAGCTCTTCACGCAGTTTGTAGTCCAGGTTCACCAACGGTTCATCGAACAGGATCAGTTCGGCGTCTTTGACCAGGGCGCGGGCCATGGCCGTGCGTTGCTGCTGGCCGCCAGACAGTTCCAAGGGGTGACGCTGGAGGAATTTCTCGATGCGCAGCATCCTGGCGGTTTCGAGCACCTTGCTCTGGATCAGCTCGTCGGACACACCGGCCTGGCGCAACGGCGAGGCGATGTTTTCGAATACGGTCATGGTCGGGTAGTTGATGAACTGCTGATACACCATCGACACGTTACGCAGACGCACCGGTTTGTGGGTGACATCCACGCCGTTCATCAGGATGCGGCCGCTGTCGGGCTTGTCCAGGCCGGCCATCAGGCGCATCAGGCTGGTCTTGCCGGACAGCGTGCGGCCCAGCAGGACGTTGAAGGAACCGGCTTCGAATCGCAGGTTGGCGTCGTCGATCCAGGTCTGGCCTTCGACAACGCGGGAGACATGTTCCAGGGTCAATGACATGACACGCCCTTTTTATTATTGGAATGAATCTGGCCAGTCCTCAGAGCGAGTTTCATGCCAAGACGGCAGGTGCTTGATTCACAAGGCAGTGGGCTGAACGTGATGTTCAGGAACGAACAAAAATGAACAGATCGGGCTGAACAATTGAACAATCCTGGGGTTGACAATGAACAGTTATGAACAACACTCTTTGAACCCGATGGAACGATCGACACAGGTCAAATGTGGGAGGGGGCTGCCAGTCAGTTAAGCGTACATGGCCTTCTGTAGGAGCGAGCTTGCTCGCGAAAAACCTCAACGATCACGCGTGTTTCCTGAATCAACGCGGCGCCTGTGAGTTCTTCGCGAGCAAGCTCGCTCCTACAAAAAAGCCTTAGAGCTTGCCCCGTCCCCCATTTTGTCCCCGTTGCATCGGGTAAATAGTGCAAGACCCCAAAACAATAAAAAGAAGGTCGCCCCATGGCCGAACCCTTGGCTCACGACACCTTAATCCAGGAATCCTGGCGCCGCTGCCGTGCGTACGGCCTGGACCACCAGAGCCCCCCCAGCTTCGACCAGCTCCCCGCCGAAGGCATCAGCCAGTTGCTGGAAAGCCAGCATTCCCTGGTACAGACCACTCATCAGGAAGTGCTGCCCTACTACGAGAACATCCTCAGCAACTCCAACTGCCTGATCATGCTGGCCGATAACCAGGGCCAGGTCCTGACTTCGTGGGGCACCCAGCGCTTTATCGAGCCCAAGCTGGCCCGCGGTTTCAGCGCTGGCGCCAGTTGGATGGAGCGCTCCAGCGGTACCAATGCCATCGGCACGGCGCTGGCCTGTGCCCAGGCGGTGCATATCGAGCACGATGAACACTTCTTGAAAGCCAACCGTTTCATGACCGGCTCCGCGGCGCCGATCTTCGATGCCCAGCGTGAAATCATCGCCGTGCTGGATGTGTCCAGCGACAGCTACCTGCCGCCCTCGCACACCCTGGGCATGGTCAAGATGATGAGCCAGACCGTGGAGAACCGGCTGATCCTCAACCTGTTTCGCGGCGAGCATTTTCAGCTGACCTTCAATACTGGCCTGAGCAACCTCGACAGCCAGTGGGCCGGCCTGCTGATCTTCGATGAAAGCGGCCAAGTGCTCTCGGCCAACCGCCGCGCCGACAACCTGCTGGGCATCAGCCTGTCGCGGGTGATGATCGACAGTTTGTTCCAGGTGTCGTTGCTGGAATTGCTCAATCAGCCGGAGGGGTTGCCGTTCTCGTTGCAGGCGGCGGGACGCAATCGCTTCCAATGCGTGTTGAAACGGCCCAAGCAAACGCCGGTGCAGGCGCGCGTGTTCAGCGAACCGATACCGCCCAAGCCCGTCGCGATGGGCCTCAAGACCTTGCATTTCGGTGAAGCCCGCGTGGAAAAAGCCGTACGCCAGGCCGAGCGGCTGCTGGAAAAAGATATCCCGCTGCTGATCCACGGTGAAACCGGGGTGGGCAAGGAGGTGTTCGTCAAAGCCCTGCACCAGGCCAGTTCGCGCAGCCGGCAGGCGTTTATCGCGGTGAATTGTGCAGCCATTCCGGCAGAGCTGGTGGAATCGGAACTGTTCGGCTATGAAAAAGGCGCGTTCACCGGCGCCAATCAGAAAGGCAGCATCGGCCTGATTCGCAAGGCCGACAAAGGCACGCTGTTTCTCGATGAAATCGGTGACATGCCCCTGCCGACCCAGGCGCGTCTACTTCGGGTATTGCAGGAACGTTGCGTGCAACCCGTGGGCAGCAGCGAGTTGTTCCCGGTGGACTTGCGCATCAT
This sequence comes from Pseudomonas sp. OVF7, assembly GCF_030644265.1. Taxonomy (NCBI): domain Bacteria; kingdom Pseudomonadati; phylum Pseudomonadota; class Gammaproteobacteria; order Pseudomonadales; family Pseudomonadaceae; genus Pseudomonas; species Pseudomonas sp. OVF7. Next base: position 4,976,202 of record NZ_CP128996.1, read on the forward strand.
CTCCGCCACCAACCGCGCACTGCGAGAGCTTGTGCAGGCCGGGCGTTTTCGTGAGGATTTGTACTACCGCATCGGTGGCCTGACCTTGGAACTACCGCCCCTGCGCGAGCGCACCGACAAGCGCGCGCTGTTCCAACAGCTATGGCAGCAGCATCGCGAGCCGACCCAGTGGGCCGGGCTCAGTCCCGAGGTGCTGGCGCTATTCGAGCAGCACCCTTGGCCGGGCAATTTACGCCAGGTCAGCAGCGTGTTGCAGGTGGCCCTGGCCATGGCCGAAGAACAGCCGATCCGCGCGGAGCATCTGCCGGACGATTTTTTTGTGGATTTGAACCTGACGGCACCGCTGCCGGCCACTGAATACCTGGATGAGACCCTCGACCTGAAGCAACGCCTGAAGGCAGCAGGCGGGAACATTTCCCACCTGGCACGGGAGCTGGGAGTCAGCCGCAACACCTTGTACAAGCGCCTGCGGCAGAACGAAGCCTGAGCTAGCGAGGTTTGACCACCACCAGCAAATCCGTGAAGTACTCCACCCGGATCGGCAGGTTGTCCGCCAGCGCTGAGAGCGCGGCTGCACTGTCGTCCAGCTTGAATACGCCAGACACTCGCACATCCCGCAGGGCCTGGGCATCGAAGCGCACCACCCCATGACGATAGCTGGCCAGGGTTTGCAGCACCTCGCCCAGCGGTTGGTCGTTGACCTTGAGCAGGCCGCGGGTCCAGGCGTCCGGGTCGGTGTTGGCGATGGCTTGCGCGGCCTGGGCATGGCCGTGGTCGAGGATCGAACGCTGGCCGGCAGCGACTTTCACGCTGTCTGCGCCCTCGCCTTTGACCGCCACGGTGGATTCGATCACCGTCACTACCGTCGTGCCGTCCGCTGCGCGCTTGACCATATAACGCGTACCCAGTGCGGTCGCCGTACCTTGATCGGTACGCACCACGAACGGCCGCTGCGCATCCTTGGCCACGTCCACCCATAACTCGCCCTGCAGCAATTCGATCACACGCTGGTGGCCGTCGAATTTCACGTCGACCGCCGAGTTGCTGTTGAGCTGCAATTGGCTGCCGTCTTCCAGGGCGATTTGACGGCGCTCACCGACACCGGTGCGTTGGTCGGCCATCCATACCGGCAAGTGCTCAAGGCCCAGCCAGCCACACAGCAATACGCCGAGCAAGCCCACCACCTGGGCACCGCGCGCGCGTTGCGGGGCGAATGCGCGGTTCAAGGCAATCCGCGCCGGTTGCGCCGGCAAGGTGTCGAGGCTGCCCCACAGGCTGCGCATGCGTTCGATGGCCACCGCGTGGCGAGGGTCGGCCTGGCACCAGGCATTGAAGGCTTGGCGGTCGGTGTCGCTGACATCTTCGTCGTGCAGGCGCGTCAGCCAGTTCGCAGCCTGCTGGATGATCTGCTCGGAACTCATGCCAATGGGTCTGCCGCATGCAGGCTGTGGTAGCAATGCACCAGCGCCGTGGAGATGTAGTTTTTGACGGTGCTGGGGGATACGTCCAGGCGGGTCGCGATCTCGTTGTAGGTCAGCCCATCGAGGCGGCTCAACAAGAAGGCTTCGCGCGCCTTGGCGGGCAAGCCGGCGAGCATCTCGGCGATGCGCTCCAGGGCTTGCAGCGCCACGTGGATCGCGGCCGGATCGGGCATGCCTGCCTCTTCGCACTGGATTCCCAGGGCCTCCATGTAGGCTTTTTCAATACGTCGGCGACGCGCGCCATCGATCAACAGGCGCCCCGCCGTTGTCGCAAGGAACGCACGGGGTTCCTTGATGTTTTGCGGCTCGGCCAGCATCAGTACGCGGATGAACGCGTCATGCGCCAGGTCGGCAGCGTGCTGGGAACAACCGAGTTTTTTGCGCAGCCAGCCATGCAGCCAGCCGTGGTGCTCGCTGTACATTGCCGTAAGGGTTTGCTGACGCACTGAATCGCCCAGCGCGGCCGGAATGTCATGCATGCGCAAAAACTTCTCAAATGGGAAATATTACCAATTGCGCAAACAATGCCAGTAAAACGATATCGGGGCAAGGGGGCTCACACTCTCTAAAAGCACCGCGAACCCAATGTGGGTGGCTGCACTAAGCGCGACGGGGACCTCTGTGGCGAGCGGGCTTGCCCCGCGTTGGGCTGCGCAGCAGCCCCAATAAGGCCACCGCGTTTATCCAGGCATATTGAATCGCCTGGTTTTGGGGCTGCTGCGCAGCCCAACGCGGGGCAAGCCCGCTCGCCACAACAAAGCCGCTTGCCACAACAAGCGAGCTCGCCACAACAAGCCCGCTCGCCACAAGAATGCGGTCGACTGGAATGGCTTATGCGAGGTTACAAACCGGGGACATCGTTTACATTTCTAACCGGGGCATGGGCCTCCCCCATGTTTGCCCTCTTAGCGCCAGTTCCATGACACCCCGGTATAGATGCCACGCCCGTCGCCCGGTGTGGATCGGGCCACGTCCAGGCCCTTGTCGTCGTAACCGGGCGTGACGGTGTTAGCGTAACGCCGGTTGGTGAGGTTGCGCAGGTCGACCCAGGCCTGCCAATCCTGCTTGGGCGCGTCATAGCCAACGGTGGCACCCAGCAAGGTATAGGCGGCGGCGGTGTAGGAATTGGCGTAGTCCACCGCCACCCGTGAGGAATGCTCGGTGTTGAGGCTGGTGTAGAAGCCGGTCGGATGGCTGTAGCGCAGTTGTGCCTGGTAATAGTGCTTGGGGATGCCCGGCAACGTGTTGTCGCCGAAGCGCTCATCGTCGCGGTAGTGGAAATCGCTGAAGGTATACGCCTGGCGCAGGGCGAGCGCGCCGTTGCGACCACCGTCCCACAACGGGCTGAGCAGGCTCAGTTCCACGCCCTGGTGCACGGTGGGGCTGGCATTGGACTCTGCGACGATGGCATTGCGGGTCGAGGTCTGCGCCTGGGTTTCCACGGTGAGCAGTTCGTGGCGCACTTCGGAACGGTACAGCGCCAGGTCCCACTGGCCGAACCCCGCTTCACCGCGCCCGCCGATTTCCAGGGTGGTGGCGGTCTGGTTCTTCAGATTCACGCCTTCGCGTTGCAAACCTGTGGCCGCACCACTGCCTGCGGGGAAGTATTTGTTCGACCCCCAGATCATCGACCAGGCATGGGGTGGCTCGACCGAGCGGCTCAGGTTGCCGTACACCTGCAATTGCGGGTTGAAGTCATAACGCAGGCCGATGCGTGGCGCGTAGTCCCAGTCATGTTGACTGAGCGGTGCCTGGCCTTCGGGATAGGTGACTTGGGTTTCGCGGCGAGTGTAGATCGCGGCAAGGCCAGTGGTCAGCCACAGGTCCGGGACCAGTTCCAGCTCGTTGCCGAGGTGCAGCACGGTGTCGGAGCCCAGGTAGCTGTAGTCGCGGGTCTTGGTGCCGGGGGCAAAGGTGGCCGTATTGCCAGCGGGCGTTCGCACGTATTCCGACGCACCATTGTTCGGCATCGCCTGGGTGGTGCGCAGGCCGAGGGTGGTGGTGCTGGCATGCCCGAACAGCGTGTCCTGGCGGATGTATTTCAGGGTGCTGCTGATATCGGTGTAGGCGACTTTCAGGCGATTGGTGCCTTCACGCAGGTCCATGGGGTAGTCGTGGTAGGCCAGGCCGACTTCGAGCCGCGAGGTATCGTCCAACTGCAGCGTGGTTTTGTTGGCGATCCAGGTGGAGCCGGGTTGCAGGCGCTTCGAATTGCGGGCAGCGTTAAGACTGTTGGCGGCACGCGGATCGTGGTTGATCTGGTCGCGCGTAAGCTTGCCGGGCGTCTCATTGGTGGTTTCGCGGTAACGGAAGTAAAAGCGCGTTTCCAGGTCCGGGTTGAAGCGATAGCCGAAATTGGCCGCGACCCCTTTGCCGCTGCCGGTGCTCTGGTGCTGGTAGCCGTCGGACTCTGAACCGGTGAGGCTGATGTAGTAGTCGGCGTCCCCCAGCACCTGGCCCGAGCTGATCTCACGCTGGCCATAACCGCGACTGCCCGCCTCATAGCGCACTTGCAACTTGGGCGCGTCGTAGCCGGTGCGGGTCACATAGTTGACTGAACCACCCAGCGCCAATGCGCCTTGATCGAACCCATTGGCGCCGCGCAGCACTTCGACACGGCTTTGCCACAGCGGGTCCTTGAGTTCATAGGGCGTACCGCCAGGCCCGGTGAGCGGCAAGCCGTCGAACATTTCATACAGCCCCGAGGCATGGGCACCCGGGCTGCGATTCAGGCCCGAGCCACGGATCGACAGCTTCACGCCTTCGTTATTGGCCGCCTTGGCGTACACCCCAGCCTGGTACTTGAACACGTCTTCATTGGTGCTCACCCGCCCCTGCTGCACGCTGTTCATGTCTATGTAGTTGGTGCCGCCAGGCACGCTCTTGAGCTGCGTCTGGGCCACTTCGCCCGCGCTGGCTTCGCTACTGGTGACTTCGACCGGAGCCAGTTGCAGTTCTTCGGCTTGCACCAGTGAAGTGAGGGTCAAGGCGGCAAACAGCAGCGGAGGTTGACGCAAAAGCATGGGGAGTCCTTTGAATTCGGGGGCGTGGAAGCCAGGGCCTGGCACGCGAACAGTGATGGGAAGGCAAACCGGTGCATCAGGTCACGCCTGATTAACGGACCAGAGCCTTCCCACAACAGCATCGGACGGGGATTATTTTTAAGTCCAAAATCGAATTAACAAATGCAAACTCAGTATTTATAGAAATAACCGGCAAGCATTACTGTGGAGCCACTGAGTCACCCACGCATCACGAGACCGCCCCCATGCACACATCCGCTACCGTCATCGACTTCACCCTCCACCGCAAACGCCGCCAGGCACGAGCTGCGGCCGAGTTGATGTGGGCGATGTACGCAGCGCGTGCCGGGTTGATGCTGTTCACCGCCCAAGCTTCCCTGCCCAGCGACACTCGCCGGGCGTAAGGCCGATGAGTTTTCTGCACGTGATTCCCGAAGCACCTGAACCGCTGCCCAAGCCCAGCAACGACGATGACGTCATCAGCCTCTGCGTGGCGCATAACCTGCAACGCCTGCGCAGCAAGCGCCACTTGTCGCTGGACGGCCTGGCACGTGCCTGCGGCGTCAGCCGGGCGATGTTGGCGCAGATCGAATCCGGGCGCAGCGTCCCGTCGATCAAGGTTCTGTGCAAGATCGCCAAGGGCTTGAAGGTATCGGTGGCGGCGTTTCTGGAAGACCGCGCGTTTGAAGGGGTTGAGGTACTGCCGGCGCAACGGAGTAAGCGCCTGGTGAGTGCTGACGGGGCCTTCGTCAGCCGCGCGTTATTTCCATACGATACGGCGCGCCAGTCCGAATTCTATGAGATTCGCCTGCGCGCCTTGGGCGAAGAAATTTCCGCAGGCCACGGCCCGGGCATCCAGGAAAACCTGGTGGTGGCCCAGGGCGTGCTGGAGGTCAGCGTCAACGACGAGCGCTATTTGCTTTCCACTGGCGACTCGATCCTGTTCTATGCCGACCAGCCCCACCGCTACCGCAACCCATCGGACAGCGAGGCGGTGGCGTTTCTGGTGATCACCTATCCGGAACGGTTGGATTAATTTGCGCCAAAAAAAACGCCCCGGATAATCGGGGCGTTTTTCAGCATGCAGAACCTGTCAGCAGGTGCAGCACATCATCGGCATGCCGTTGCAGCTCATCATCATCGGCATGGCGCAGTCGTTCATCATCTTGTTCATCAGCATGCAGCAGTTGTTCATCATGTCCATGCTCATGCCTGGCATCGGCATCATTTTGCAGAGCATGCCGTCAGCCTGCATCGTGCATTCCATCACGCACTTCATCATCGGCATCGACATGCCCATAGGCATCATCATCGGCATGTTCATGTTCGACATCATGGCCATGGCGTCGGCCGACATGCACATCATCGACAGGTTGGCACACTGCATCATCATGGGCATGCCACAGTTCATCATCATCGCCATCATTTCGGCGTTGGTCTTGAACTGAGCCATATCCATGCCCGCTGCCGGCTTCATGGTGCACATCATGGCGTCGCTGGCCATTTCGCACTTCATGGTCGCCATCATCATCGGCATGCCCATCATCGGCATCATCGGCATCATTGGCATGGAGGTGTTCATTGGCATCTGCATGGCATTCATCATGTTCGAAACTCCGTAATCGACAGGAAATGAGTAAGTTCTGGGGCCGATTCTAGAGCGCGGGTGTCACGACGCAAGAAGGTGATCCAGCAGCGGAAAATGACGTTTGAGCGGGTTTCAATCGGATAATGCAGCCCTCCTTGTTGCGATAACGTCGATTACAACGCTGCAACTTCCAAGGTGGCTGCTATCAAATCAACTATATCGCAATAGATATTCGATCGGGCAATAGCCCCATTCCTGAAGGAAATAAACGATCTAACTGGCGCGAACAAATTCTGGCGAGGCGTCACACCGGGCGGTGCTGCAATTCCAGGGTGATACTGACTCGCCGCGTGAAGATGATCAGGATTTCCACCCATCCCTTGCCTCGACGCCGACGTGCAACTCGGGCAGCGACGAGGCGACTCAAGACATTGCCGACCCAAGCTGAGCCCGGTGACTAATCGGCAGACGGCTCCAGTGCGCGCATAAAATCGTCAGCCTCTGACCCCGCCGGGAATCTGAAACCCTGCATTTCATCGGTGGCCAGGATGTCGCTGAGCACGTCACGCAATTGCATCTCCGTCGGCGAATCTCGCAGCACCGTGTGCGCGTTCAACAGCAGCTCGGCAGCAACCCCATGGACACGCGCGGCGTCGATCACCGCAAAGAGCATAAACCGCAGGCGAATCTCGCGATCAGTGGGCCAAACCGTTTTTCGCTTACCCAAGGTAGGGCCTCATATTTAAGAAAAATCCGAGGCTATTGCCGACCGGGAAGCGTTTCAAGTTGCGAGATGCAAGATAGGCCATTTCCTACAGAGGAAACGGAAGCACCGCACTATCTGGCGCAGAGCGCAAGGTCGGGGGATTTCATTGCACCGGCAGGAAATTCATCAATAACAGGCTTTGCGCATAGTTAAGGCCAATACGTCGGTAGCGCTCATCGAGCATCTGGGTCAGCAGGTCGAGGCGCGCGACGATCTTGCCGAACTCCACCGCAAAACTGAGGTTGCTGCCCTCCTCCGAGATCTCGTTAGAAAACAACAGCAGCACGCCATTGGCATCCTGGCGTTGGCTGAGCAACCAGGTTGCCTTCTCGATGTTGCGCGCAGCGTTATTGACGAACTGCGGATTGATCGAGTCGGAAATGTAGAACTGCGTGCGCCCACCGTGTGCGGTGACGAGCATGCTGCCAATCGCGTAGATAAACGCCCCCACCCGGTCGCCGCGAAACTCAGGGCTCAAGGAATAGCTCAATGCCGCCAGGTCACGACGATCCCCCAGGGCGGGCAATGGTTGACGATTCTCGATGGCCTTGCGAATTTCCCGCGCCGCGCTCACCGCGTCCGGGTACCCCGATTGACGCCACTGGTTGGGGTTACGCAGATAAAGTTTGTTCATCAATAGATACAAGCTTTGCAGGTTGTCGCGCATGCCCAGGGTGGCCATACGATCGACGCTGGTCTGGAAGAATTCATCGGGCTTGCCGTTACTGAATTGCTTGGCGATATCGCGTCCCTGCTGCTGAGTGCAAGCGCTGGCACACCCCATCAACACGACCGCCAGCAGCAACGGCCGGCGCGTCCAAAAGGCGGTAAAAACAGGCAAAGTACGCGGCATCGGCACCCGATCTAGTTGTTCTGGCCACACGCAGTATGAGTGTCGCTGGCACAACGATAGATCCAGAAAACTCGAAAAAGTGCAGAGGGGCGGCAGAAAACCCGGCGCCGGGCCGGGTTCGCTGGGCTCAAGCGCTTGAATCAGTTGTCAGGATGCTCGCTCGCCAGCGAGTTGGCGGCGTCGACATCAGACATCTCTTCTTCAAGTGGTGCCCTATCCTCTGGGGGGCAATGCTCGGCAGCCTGGGCCGGCACGAACAGTGCTGGAGAATCTCATCCCTACAGGGCGTGGCCGCCAGGAACCCGCCGAAAACGGCTGGCTTGGATGGTAGATAGACAGCCAGGCTACGTCGAACGCCCGGCATTACGGCCATGTTGTTTTTTTACGCCTTTCCCGCCCCTTCGTTCATATTGATGGTGAATAAACCAGACGACCAAGAGCAGTCCCGACAGACCGATAATGAACAACAACAGCTCTATTGCGGCACCTTCATGTGAAAACATGTTTCGTTCCTCGTCCTGAAGTATCGCGCCTCAAAAACGGGCGCTTCCGAAATTGTTAGTAACAATTCATACATTTTCAGGGTAGACGCCAACGTCGGAGGTGACAACCCCAAAAACCTCAGAACCCTTGATCTAGACACGTCACTCGTCGAAAAACCTCCGCACCCATCGCTCGAGGCAGGGCAACCTCCACGCAATGAGGGGGGGGGGGGGGCATTGCCGCAGCGTTACTGACGCCGGCAACTCGCTGGGACCGTGTCCCAGCCACTTACAGGCTGTTTTTCTCACTCAATGGCAATGATGCAATGATCTCAGCGCGGCACGTTTCCAGTATTTCATCGGCGAGAGACGAATCATCCGGACACGCCCGTGACAACATGACGGCACCGATGGCATGTGCCAGCAAGTTGATCATTTTTGCCCGAACGTCTTGCCCCATCGTATCCAGCCCCTTCAGGTACTTTTCCTCAAGTGCTGCCAGCGTGCTCTCTAATCCGTCCGCAAAGGTCGCCTTCAGCTCATTTGACTGACGAGCAGCGTCACCACATAGCGCTGCCATCGTACAACCCACTCCCCTGCCGTCCCTGTGATCCCTCGACACGTAAAGATTTACAAACCCGGGAAGGTCGAGATCGCAGGTACTCGTGAGAGATTTTGCAAGACTGTTTTCTGCGGCTTCAGCCATCAAATCGGCCTTAGAGCCAAAGTGCTTGTAAAAGCCTCCCTGGGTAAAACCGGCAGTCGCCATGAGTTCTGCCACACCCACACCATCATAGCCACGCTCACGAAACAGCTCTGACGCCGTCTCCACTATATGGGCTCGATTGGCGAGCGATTGCGTCTTGGTGATCTTCATTTCGCGCCCCTGGGACTCCTGAACAATGGCCTGACTATACTCTGATGTCGATCGCAATCAAAACCGTTGACAGCATTGATTATGATCGACATCATAAAAACACCGCCGCATGTCTCTGGGGCTGCGCGCAGGGCTGAACAGCCCTGGGAACTGCATCGCTTATCCACGTCCACTCAAGAGCATTCATTTATGAGCATCCCTGAAACCGTACTGATTACCGGCGCCTCGACAGGCATTGGCGCAACCTACGCCGAGCGTTTTGCCCAACGTGGCCACAACCTGGTACTGGTTGCCCGCGACAAAAGCCGGTTAGACGCACTGTCCTCCCGGCTGCGCGAGCAACACGGTGTTTCCATTGACGTGGTCCAGGCTGACCTGACTCAAACCAATGATCTGATCACCGTCGAAGCTCGCCTACGTGATGACGCCCGTATCGGCATCCTTGTAAATAATGCCGGAGCCGCGCAATCGGGCAGCTTCATCGAGCAATCCACCGACAGCATTGCCAACCTGGTCGCGCTCAACACCACCGCATTGGTACGGCTCGCCAGCGCCATCGCCCCACGCCTGGCACACGCCGGTAATGGTGCGATTATCAATATTGGTTCGGTCGTGGGGCTGGCACCGGAATTCGGGATGAGCGTCTACGGTGCGACCAAGGCGTTTGTCCTGTTTCTATCGCAAGGGTTGAGCCTTGAACTCTCGCCCAAAGGCGTCTACGTGCAAGCTGTACTCCCCGCGGCCACCCGTACGGAAATCTGGGAACGTGCAGGTATCGATATCAATACCCTGAGCGAAGTCATGAACGTGAGCGACCTGGTCGATGCTGCGCTGGTGGGTTTTGATCGTCGCGAGCCGGTGACCATTCCGCCGTTACAAGACGCCGCGCGTTGGGATGCTCTGCAGTCTGCCCGCCAAGGTTTGCTTTCAGAGATTCGCCAATCGGTAGTCGCCGAGCGCTATCAAGCCCAGGTGTGATTGCCACGCTGCAAGCGGTGATACGCATACGTTGAGGTAAAGGCGCTTGCTGCAAAGGTTCTAACATTACGTTGGGGTGCGCATGCTGCCAGCCCATTGAAGCCAGAGAACTGAAGCATGAAAGCCTTCCTGATCGACCGCTACGGCGAGAACCATGGACATATTGGCGAGGTACCGGTACCTGAACCAGGCATCTACGACGTGCTGGTCAAAGTACATGCCAGTAGCGTCAATGTGCTGGATTCGAAGATTGCCAAAGGCGAATTCAAGCTGATCCTGCCGTATTCATTCCCTTTGATCCTGGGTAATGACCTAGCCGGCGTCGTGGTTCGCGTGGGGTCGGGCGTGCAGCACTTCAAGCCGGGTGACGAAGTCTATGCACGCCCACCCGAATCGCGCATTGGCACCTTTGCCGAGATGATTGCGGTGGAGGAAAGTGCCCTTGCGCTGAAACCCAACAATATCACCCTGCAAGAAGCGGCTTCTCTTCCCTTGGTTGCACTGACCGCCTGGCAGGTGCTGGTTGAAACAGCCCGGTTGAAGAAGGGGCAAAAAGTCTTTATCCACGCAGGTTCCGGTGGAGTCGGCACAGTGGCCATCCAGCTTGCAAAACATCTGGGGGCCTTTGTTGCGACGACGACCAGTACAAGTAACGTGGCTTGGGTTAAGGCGTTGGGAGCAGACGTCGTCATCGACTACACGCAGCAAAAATTCGAATACGTCTTGCGCGACTACGATGTCGTATTGAGCAGCCTCGGCCCGGTCGAGCTGGAAAAATCACTCAGTATTCTCAAGCCTGGCGGCCAGCTTATTTCTATCTCTGGGCCACCGACGGCGGAGTTCGCAAAAGAACAGAAGCTGTTCTGGGGGCTGGGTTGGGTAATGCGCCTGTTGAGCAGTGGCATACGCAGAAAAGCCCGCAAACAGAACGTCAGTTATGCGTTCGTGTTCATGCGTGCGAGCGGCGCTCAGTTGAAGAAAATCACTGCGCTTGTCGAGTCTGGCGTTATCACACCTGTCATCGACCGGACCTTCCCTTTCGAGTCAACGGCTGAGGCCTTGAGTTATGTGGAACGGGGCAGAGCCAAAGGTAAGGTGATCATTAAGCTCATATGACTACAACGAGTACTCGATAACTGAAGCTCAGGGCGAGGGCTCATGTCTTTTGCAGTCAGACGTGTGCGAGCAACACAGCCAACAGGAGTCTGGCGCCCATTAATGCTGGAGCAATAACGTTGAACTCACACCTTGCTATAGCCGAAAGCAACTCACGGACACACTGGAGCACCCAATGAAAACCTCTTCCGAAAGAACCGCGATAGTGACCGGTGCATCATCCGGGATTGGCCAAGCGACTGCCGAGGCTCTGCTGCGTGCTGGGTATAGGGTATTTGGCACGAGTCGCAAGGCTGGTGCCAGCCCAACACAGGTATCCATGCTCACCTGCGATGTGACAGACGACAACTCTGTCAGTGCTCTCGTCTCCAGCGTGCTCGCCCAGACCGGGCGGATCGATCTGTTGGTCAATAATGCCGGCATTGGCCTGCTGGGCGGCGCCGAAGAGTTCTCGATCCCACAGGTGCAGGCATTGTTCGATGTCAATCTGTTCGGCGTAATCCGTATGACCAACGCGGTATTGCCTTCGATGCGACAACGTGGCCAAGGGCGCATCATCAATATCGGATCTATTTTGGGATTAATACCCGCGCCCTACTCCGCTCATTATTCGGCGGTCAAGCACGCTCTAGAGGGCTATTCGGAATCCCTTGATCACGAGGTTCGAGCCTTCGATATTCGCGTCTCGGTCATCGAGCCGGCATTCGTGCGTACCGTTTTCGATCAAAACAGCATTGAACCGGACGCGCCGTTGAAAGAGTACGACCAGGCTCGATCAGGGTTCCGGGCACTACTCGACGAGGTGATGCCAAAAGCCGATCTTCCTGACGTCGTGGCAGCGGTCATAGTCAAAGCGGCGACCGATTTCCAGCCTCAGCATCGCTACACGGCCGGCAAGACAGCGCGACAAATCAGTCTGCTGCGCCGCTTTGCCCCCGCAGGATTCTTCGACAAAGCCCTGCGTAAGCAATTCCGCCTGCCGGTTTGAGCAACACGCCCTGGTGTCCGCGACTATCGGGCTAACACTCAGGGTTGAGAGCAAGCATTACTGCGCAGGGCGACAAGATCATCGAACCGCTATCGCCTTAATTGAATGCTCCGTTGAGCACCTCGTAAATTATGCCGGAGGCAATTGCTACCAATATCAAATCAGTGCCCGCTTGTTGCCACTCGTAGCCGTCGTAATGGGGCAACCTGCCCAGCAACCGGCCATCCAGCTTCTTGGCGATGCCTGGAGGAAGAGGTTTTCCCCTAGCCAGGTTCTTTTGTATTCCGGGCGGCAGTGACGGACCTGGGCGCCAATAGTCACGATAGCCACCAACCACACCCAATACACCGCCCCGGTCAATGCTAGGCCCGCGCGCCCAATCATCCCCGCTCGAACCTTTCCCCTTGTTACCCTGGTTGCCATGGCCTTGACCACCTTGGGAGTTGCCTTTTCCATTGCCTTGGCCCTTCCCATTACCAGGGTCGGCCACAGCCGCCACAGAGCCAACAGCCAAAGCAAGGCAGGTAACAGCGGCTACAAGCGAGCGAGATTTAAACATGACCGTTTTCTCCAAAAGGGATTACCCCTTGAAAGGTAGACGGTATTGTCGGTTTTAGTTTCGCCTTCTTCCGACTCGCTGCATCCGGTGGTCAGGGCGGCGCCTATCTGGGGTAAGACGCGTGCCCCTCCATCGGCTGGCTCGGCATATACCTGTCCGGGCATCGGCGGACATGCCCTCTTCTGCCACTACCAGCAAGGCCCGACCGAGTAACCGAGACGGTTTACCGACGTGGCGCGCAGATCGTAAAGCCATCCGGCTAACCGTAACTCGCCACGAGTTGCGGCAACTGCCTGAAATGATGCGGAAACGATCATATTTTCAGAGGGCGGCGGTACCAGCCCCCAGAAACGCAATAGCCCCGCAGTGCGGGGCTTTCATTTGAATCTTGGCGGGAAACCAGGGATTCGAACACTCGCAAACGTAATCACCTCCGATGAGGGTGCGACTGATATGGCAAGTACAGGCCAGGACAACGACGCATGTCATACCTTGAAGCGCGCCACCAGATGATTGAGTTCAATAGCCAGGTTGGCCATCTCACTGCAGGCGCTGGCGGTCTGATTGGCACCTGCCGAGCTCTGGATCGACAGTTCTCGGATGCTGGTCAGGTTCTGATCCGCCTCGCGGGCCACCTGAGCCTGCTCTTCGGAGGCGGTGGCGATCAGCAGGTTGCGATCATTGATCTGGGCTATGGCCTCAGCGATTTGCTTGAGCGACAGGTCGGCATTCTGCGCCACAGAGATTGAGCTGCTGGCCATCTGGGCACTGACGTTCATGGCGCCCACTGCCTGGGTCGAGTCCGCCTGAATCGCGCTGATCATCTGTTCGATTTCCTGGGTCGACTGCTGGGTGCGGTGGGCCAGGGCACGCACTTCATCAGCCACCACCGCAAAGCCGCGACCTTGCTCGCCCGCGCGGGCAGCTTCAATAGCAGCGTTAAGCGCCAGCAAGTTGGTCTGCTCGGCAATCGCGCGAATCACTTCGACCACCTTACTGATGTCCTGAGCTTTGCCTGACAAGGCCTTGACCTGGTCACCCGTGCTGGCCACGTTGCTGGCCAGACTTTCGATGGCTTTGAGGGTCTGCGCCACATTCTCGATACCCGAGCGCGTGAATTCCATGGACTCGCGGGAAGATTGGGCGGCGGCGTCGGCATTACGTGCCACCTCGTCCACCGCAGCGCTCATTTCGGTCACTGCCGTCGCGGCCTGATTGACTTCATCGTTCTGTCGCACTAACCCGCGACTGGCCTCTTCGGTTACAGCAGTCATTTCTTCAGAGGCTGACGCCAATTGGGTGGAAGAATCGGCGATACGAGCGATGGTTTCCCGCAGGTTGCCCTGCATCTTCGCCAAAGCGGCCAGCAGGCGACCGGCTTCATCACGGCCAATGATCACGACCTCCTTGGACAGGTCGCTGCCGGCGATGCGCTCGGCCACGGCCAACGCATCGCTAATGGGCGTCGTAATGCTGCGGGTCAGCATTGCAGCCAGCACCACGGTAAGTATGACGGTCGCCACCAGCAAGCCAATCACCAGCGTCACACCATTGCTGTACGTCGCGGCAGCATCCAGACCTGAACGCTTGGCGCCCTCATCGTTGAAGTCCGCAAGCTTGTTCAGGTTGTCTTGCAGGGTATTGGTCATCGGACTGATGCGGGTGTTGATCAGGGCAACAGCTGCGGCGTCATCACCACTTCGCAACAAAGGTTCCAGCTCATCCAACAGCTTGAAATACTGCTGCACATCGCCTTCGACTGCCCGGTAGAGCTCATTCTCTGCCGGCCCGGTAACCAGGGGCTCGTAATGGCTGATGGTGTCCTTCAGCGTACTGCGGTAGCCGCTCAACGAAGCGATGCGGGTTTGGCGCTGTTGTTCGTCAGTGGTCACGGTGATACGGATACTTTCCAGACGCAGACGCAAGACGCCCACCTGCATCTTGCCAATCTCACGGATGCTCGCCATCCAATTAGTTTCGACATCTTGCTCCGACTCTCGAAGCTTGCCCATTTGCATCACGGCGACAATGCCCAGAGCAAAAACCACTAGGACAATGAGTGAGAAGAAGGCGGCAGACCTTGGAGCCAGATTCATATTCCTGATGTTCATTTTTATCTCTCTGAGGAAGGTCGGTACAACATGGACGCTACTTCGGCAGCCAACATCCGTAAAAGTCGAACAATGCCGCCAACGCATCCACCGGCTCGATTTCTCGTGACTTCGGAACCTGAAATTCACAAGCGGAATCAGTCAGCTCGAAGAATTGATGTCATATAAAGATCGTTGTAGTTCAGCAGGCTGGCACTCCTCACGCGAAACCGGGCAAAAGCTGCAGAATGGATGGAGTCTGTTTGCTCACTGCCTGTCTCCCGCTCATAACCTGTCGCCTCTGGTGGACAGGTTATGAGCCGCTGGCCAAATAGTGGCTTATTGACACCAATGCAACCATCAGATCATCCCTATTCAAATGTAGGAATACTGGAAAAGCGGTTAGGGAAATCCCTACTCCAATGCGCGGGTCACAAAGTGTCGAAGGTCAGTTTTTGCTAGCGACCAACCAAAGCTGATCTGGCCTATCTGACCAGGCAAAAACTCAGAACTCTGATGCGAACAGAAGCCGGAGAAAACAGCCTCGGGAAATTGGTTAGGGAGATAACAGAAAGGGACGTGCGCCCCCACTCCAAATACTTACTGATCAACAAGCACGGGAAACGGATGACGAAGGGTATGTTGCGTTTGCGCTGGGACACTTTCCGTAATGCCGTCATGACAGTGCTCCCCCGCCAAGCGGTACTGCTGGATCAGATCATCAAGCCGGTATTCACACAGGCCATACCCTGCACCAGGCAGGCTTACCCAAATATTCCGGCACTTTTCGATTGCGGTTCCGACCCGACCTGCATGCACGTCCGGTAGTGCGCGGCATTCGCGGATGTGCTGCAGAGCCAGCAGGTCCTGGCTGATCGGGCTGAAGTCCGACAGGGTCAGCAGCGTTCGGCAATACGGCCAATCTTTGAGCATCTGCTGGTACCGGCCCGAGGCATTAGATGTCAGCCCCTTACTGTTGATGACCTTCGAGCGTCGTCCCTTTGCGAAGGGGGTGATCACTGAAATCCGTGAAGATCTCAGGCTTCCTGTCGATGCCCGTCACGATGACGTCGTAGCCATCCAGGGCGGTGGCCGGCGATGTGCTGGTCCCTTCGGACCAAGTGAGCATATCGAGGAAGGCCAACGCGTCACGACTGCCCGCTTGGATAGCTGAAATTCGTGCCATTGTCTTTTCTCCAGGCGAAAAAAAACCGCATACAAGGCGGGATCAAGGGTAAAAACCAACTCAGTTGGATAAGGTTGGCAAGATGCTGTATTCAAACGAATTTGGCCAAAGACCCCGTCGCGACAAGAAGTTCCGCTCCGTTATTAATTGACAGCCTTTGTGTAGGGGCACATCGCTATCATCTTCGCCAAATTAACCCTACAAGGAACGCGTCAATGGTGTTGAGACCCACCAAAACTACCAATCACCACGGATGGGTTTGGGTCTACAAAAAGATAAGAAGCTTCGGCTTCTCTCGATTTACAGCATTTTACCGGACGTCCCTCTATGTCCTTCGAGGAGACACGGGGTCATTTAAATACAAGCATGGTTGGTCAAAATTTCGTTTCCGCCGTTGATCAATTCCGATCAAGCTATGGTGGTTTACTGTCAGCCTGCTCGATTACGGAAACATCGATGGGGCCGTAAAGGTATCACCAACAAACCGGCCACCTGCAGCGAAAGCGGTAGCCCCCCTGCAAGAATGCCAACACCCAAGGTATGCACAAAACCTTCTGAGTTGGTGGCGATGATGGCGGTGCCAACCGCCGCTTGCCCCCCAAACCCCAGAAACACAAAAGCCCCGCATTTGCGGGGCTTTCGTTTGAATCTTGGCGGGAAACCAGGGATTCGAACCCTGGAGACGCTATTAACGTCCGCCGGTTTTCAAGACCGGTGCATTCAACCACTCTGCCAATTTCCCTTGTGCGTCACAGGATTATAGTAGCCCATCCCGTCTCAGCGGGCGCCATAATACCCGAATGAAACACACTGTCAAACTCTCGCCATCGCTTGTTACAGAGCGTCTGTTATGATCTTTGCGACTGAACGTTTCAAAACTGAAGGAGTGTCGCCATGCGCGAACAGAATTACGCAGTGAATGGTAACGCGCAGGCTGAGCAGCTTGAAGTCAGCCGCGTCTTGCGCAACACGTACGGCTTGCTCGCCCTTACCCTCGCATTCAGCGGCGTAATGGCGTTCGTGGCCCAACAGATGCGTGTTGGCTATCCGAATATCTTTGTCGTGTTGATCGGTTTCTATGGCCTGTTCTTCCTGACCAACAAGCTGCGTGACTCGGCCTGGGGCCTGGTGTCGGCCTTTGCGTTGACCGGCTTCATGGGCTTTATCCTCGGCCCGATCCTTAACCGTTACCTGGGCATGGCCGGCGGTGCGGAAGTGGTCAGCTCGGCGTTTGCCATGACCGCCCTGGTATTTGGTGGTCTGTCGGCCTACGTGCTGATTACCCGCAAGGACATGAGCTTCCTGGGTGGCTTCATCACCGCTGGCTTCTTCGTGTTGCTGGCCGCGGTGGTCGCGGGCATGTTCTTCCAGATCAGTGGCCTGCAACTGGCAATCAGCGCAGGGTTCGTGCTGTTCTCGTCGGTGTGCATCCTGTTCCAGACCAGCGCCATCATCCACGGCGGTGAACGCAACTACATCATGGCGACCATCAGCCTGTATGTGTCGATCTACAACCTGTTTATCAGCCTGTTGCAGATCTTCGGCATCATGAGCCGCGACGACTGATTCATCCCGCAATAAAAAATGCCCCGTATCGAAAGATGCGGGGCATTTTTGTTTCCAGCGCTTGGCGTGGATGCTCAGTACTGGTTCGGCTCCATTTCGAGCTCGACGTTAAAGCGTTCGGCAATATCGCGCTGGATACGCAGCGCCAGGTTCGCTATATCGTGCCCTGTGGCGCCGCCATAGTTGACCAGCACCAACGCCTGCATTTTATGTACACCTGCGTCGCCATCCCGAAAGCCCTTCCAGCCAGCCTTATCGATCAGCCAACCGGCGGCGAGCTTCATCTGCCCGTCCGCCTGGGGGTAGGCCACCAGGTCCGGGTAAAGGCCCCGTAGCTCTTCGGCCAGCGCCTGGGAAACCAATGGGTTCTTGAAGAAACTACCCGCATTGCCCAGCTCCGCAGGATCCGGCAGTTTTTCCCGACGAATGCTGCAAATCGCCCGACTGACATCGCTCGGGGTTGCCTCGGTGATCCCCTGCCCGGCCAGGCGCTGCTGCACTGGACCGTAGTCTAGTTTCAGATGGCTGGCGCGGCTGAGGGCAAAACGCACCCGTAGAATCAGCCAGCGCCCGGTTTCATGCTTGAACAGGCTGTCGCGGTAGGCGAACTGGCATTCTTGCAGGCTGAAATCCCGCAGCTCGCCGGTCTGGCGATCCAGGGCCGTGAGGCCGGCAAACACATCCTTGATCTCCACGCCGTAGGCGCCGATGTTCTGCATCGGTGCCGCACCGACGGTGCCGGGGATCAGGCTGAGGTTCTCCAGGCCGCAAAAGCCGTGTTCGAGGGTCCACAGCACAAACGGGTGCCAGGCTTCGCCCGCTTCGGCCTCGACCACTACTTGCAGGCCATCATCGTGCAACACGCGAATGCCCTGGGTTGCCATGCGCAATACCAAAGCCGGGATGTCCTGGGTCAGCAGCAAATTGCTGCCCCCGCCGATCACCAGCAGCGGTAACGCATGCACGGCAGCGCAGGCCAGCGCTTCACGGACATCGTCGTCGCTATGGGCCTCGGCGAACAATTGGGCGCGCACATCGATGCCAAAGCTGTTGAATGGCTTGAGCGACACCTGCGCAAGCACGTGCAAGGTCATAACCGCCCCTTCAATTCGATCACCAATAAGTCACAGGCTCGCTCGATGAGGTCCAGGACCCGTTCAAAGCCTTGTTCACCTTCGTAATAAGGGTCTGGCACCTCGTCCACCTCGGCGTCGTAGCGACGCAGGAACAAGTCCAGCTCCGCCTTGCCCTGCACTGGCTGCAGCGCTTTGAGGTTGCGCAGGTTGCTGTGGTCCATGGCCAGGATCAGGTCGTAACGTGCAAAGTCGGCGCGAGAGACCTGCTGGGCGCGCTGGGCCGACAGGTCATAACCGCGCAGCAGCGCTGCACGCTGACTGCGCTGGTCCGGTGGGTTGCCGACATGCCACTCACCGGTCCCCGCAGATGCCACGTCGACCTGGTCGGCCAACCCGGCTTCGCGCAACTTATGGCGCAGTACGCCTTCTGCGGTGGGCGAGCGGCAGATATTGCCCAGGCAGACAAACAGGACCTCCATCAGGCCCCCAGCAGGCGACGGACGCGCTCGAGGTCTTCCTGGGTGTCAACGCCCGCAGGAGGAGCTTCCAGGGCATCGCCTACGTGGATGCGCACGCCATGCCACAAGGCACGCAATTGCTCCAGGGATTCGGTATTTTCCAACCAGCACGGGCCCCAACTGACGAAGTCATGCAGGAAGCCGGCGCGGTAGGCGTAGATACCGATATGGCGGCGATACGGGACGCCCTCCGGCAACACGTCGCGACTCTGAGCGAACGCGTCCCGCGCCCAAGGCAAGGTCGAACGGCTGAATGTCAGGGCCAGACCGTTGATATCGCTCACCACCTTGACCACGTTCGGGTTGAACAGCGTGTCAATGTCCTCGATCGGCTCGGCCAGGGTCGCCATGCGCGCTTCGCCATGGGCCGCCAGGTTGGCGGCCACCTGGTCAATCACGCGCGGTGGAATCAACGGCTCGTCGCCTTGCACGTTGACCACGATCGCATCGGGCGCCAGGCCAAGCTTGGTGGCCACTTCGGCCAGGCGGTCGGTGCCGGAATTATGGTCTTCGCGGGTCAGCACCGCTTCGGCACCAAACCCTTTGCAGGCTTCGATGATGCGCGGGTCATCGGTCGCCACCACGACTCGCTCGGCGCTGCTCTTGCAGGCCTGCTCCCACACCAGTTGGATCATCGGCTTGTCGCCGATCAGTTGCAGCGGCTTGCCCGGCAAGCGCGTCGAGGCATATCGCGAGGGAATGACAACGGTAAAGGCGGTGGTCATTTATCCAGGCGCTCATCGGTAGTCAGGGTGCGAGCTTCGCTTTCCAGCATGACCGGAATGCCATCACGGATGGGATAAGCCAGGCCGGCCCCCTTGCTGATCAGCTCGGTTTTGTCGGCGCTGAGCTTGAGCGGGCCTTTGCAGATCGGGCAAGCGAGGATATCGAGCAGTTTGGTGTCCATGAGTGTTTCCTGGAAAGAAGCGTTTTAAGGCAAGAGACGGTCGGGTAACAGGCGCATCAACTGCGTGTCGAACCAAGCGACAAACGCCGGCGACGGTACCGCATCCACCGCAAGGTACCACCAGTCTGGCCGGGCAAAGGCGCGGCACTTCACCGCGTCCTTCTCGGTCATGACCAGTGGTAATGACGGCGTGAAATTCAGGACTTCGGCGCTGTAGGGCGCGTGGTCGGCAAAAGCATGGGGTATTGGACGCCAGTGTAGCGTCTCGAGGGTGTTGAAGAAACGTTGCGGGTTGCCGATGCCAGCGACCGCATGCACCTGCTGGCCCATCGGAAAATGATCGACCGACTGGTGCTCGCCGCTGTGCAGATTGACCAACGTGGTGGGCAGCAGACGAAAGGCAAAACCGTCTTCGCGGTCCGTAGTGGCACCATTGTAGAGCAGCGCATCAACGCTCTGCAGGCGCTCCACCGGCTCGCGCAATGGCCCGGCCGGCAGGCAACGGCGATTGCCCAAGCCGCGCGCGGCGTCAATCAGCACCAGTTCAAGATCGCGGGCCAGGCGGTAATGCTGCAGGCCGTCGTCAGAGAGGATCAGGTCGAGGTTGTCACTGGCCAGCAAGGCCTTCACTGCGCGACTGCGATCGGGATCGATCATCAGTGCTACACCGCTGCGCTGCACGATCAGCAAGGGCTCGTCGCCGGCCACTGCGGCGCTTTGGTTGGCCTCGACGCGCCATGGCAACTGCGGCGGCCTGGCGCCATACCCACGACTGACCACCCCCACACGCAAGCCACTGCGTCGGCAATGCTCGATCAACCATAGGATCAACGGCGTCTTGCCAGTGCCTCCTACGGTGATATTACCGACCACAACCACAGGCACCGGCGATTGATAGATGTCGCCCTCGCCCGCCACGAAACGCGCACGCTTGCGCTGCACCACCCGGCGATACAGACACTCCAGCGGCCGCAACAGCGTGAGCGCCGGGTGACCTTCGTACCATGCCTTGAGCAAACGATCGGACATGGCCATCAGGGTTGGCTCGCCGCCTCGACCGTGGACATGCGCAGATGGCTGAAACCCAGCTTGCCGGCGGCATCCATCGCGGTGATCACGGCTTGATGCTGGGTCTTGCCATCGGCACTGATGGACAGGGGCATCTTGGTGTCGCCACCGGATTCCTTCTGCAAGGCCTCCATCAGGCTATTGAGGTCGTTTTTTTCCAGCAACTGGTTGTTAACCGAAAACACCCCCTCGGCGCTGATGGCGATGTCCAGTTGCTTGACCTCCTGGTCCTCGGCCGGCGACCCGCTCACTGCTTCCGGCAAGTCGACGCGCAGCTCGGTCTGTCGGGTGAAGGTGGTGGTGACGACAAAAAACAGCAGCAGGATAAACACCACGTCAATCAGCGACGCAAGGTTGATATCGACATTTTCCCGTTGCTTGCGGCGAAATTTCACGCTTTGCCCTCGACCAGGTCCACATCACGGTCGCCCTGCACCACTTCCACCAGCTTGATAGCCTCCTGTTCCATGCCAACCACCAGTTCATCGATGCGGCGCTGCAGGAAGCGATGGAAGAACACCGAGGGAATACCGACCATCAGGCCCGCGGCCGTGGTGATCAATGCCTTGGAAATACCGCCGGCCAGCACGGCAGCGTTGGTGGTCATGCCGGAGCCCGTGAAGGCGCTGAAAATATCGATCATGCCCAACACCGTGCCCAGCAGGCCGAGCAACGGCGCCATGGCCGCGATGGTACCCAGGGCGTTGATGTAGCGCTCCAGCTCATGGATGACGCGGGCAGCCGCTTCTTCAATGCACTCCTTCATGATCTCGCGACCATGCTTGGAGTTGGCCAGGCCGGCGGCGAGAATTTCACCCAGCGGTGAATGGGCGCGCAGCTCCTTGAGCTTTTGCTTGTCCAGTTGCTTGTTCTTGATCCAGCCCCAGACCTGCCCCAGCAGATGCTCCGGGGTGACGCGACTGGCGCGCAGGGTCCACAGGCGTTCGGCAACGATGCCGAGTGCGGCGATGGAACTCATGATGATCGGCAACATCATCCAGCCGCCGGATTTGACCAATTCCCACACAGTGAATGTCCCCTCGAAAAAGTGCGCCACTTTACCATATAGGTTCGGCAGCAGGGTTCGTCGGCCATGGACCCGCCTCTCACGGGCTCCGGTCTTTGGTAACGCAGGATTACGGTAACGCTTCGCGCCAGAAACGGCGTTGACTGCGCGCAACAGTCGGTGGCAGGAACGCCCCCAATTGCACACGCACAGCCCCTTGTTCAGCACTGTCATAAACCTGGGTACCCAGTGCCCGGTAGCGTTCCATCACCTGGGGGTGGGGGTGGCCGAACGCGTTGCCTCGCCCCCTGGAAATCAGCACCGCCGTGGGCGCCAGCCGCTGCACAAAGGGCCAGGACGAAGAACTGCGGCTGCCATGATGGGGCGCCTGCAACCAATCAGTCCGCACAGCCAAGGGCGAGGCAAGAAAAGCCCGCTCGGCGGCGCGATCAATATCCCCCGTGAGCAACATGCGCTCACCCTTGGCCTGGACCTGTAATACACAGGATTTCGGGTTACCACTAATAGCATCTGGCCACTGCCACAGTTCAAATGACACCCCATCCCACTCCCACTGTTCACCGCTGACACAGGGTTCAGTGCCGAGAAACGCCGGCAAGCCTCGTGTTTCGCCTCCGACTACCCGTCTGATCGGCAGCCCACGGGCAATAGCCGCCGCACCGCCGGCATGGTCGGCGTCGGCGTGGCTGAGCAGCATCATGTCCAATACCTCCACCCCGAGTTTTCTCAATGACGGCAATACCACGCGCGCGCCAAGATCGACTTCCCCCGAGCGCGGACCCGCATCGTAGAGCAAGGTGTGATGACGGGTGCGCAGCACCAGCGCCTGCCCCTGACCGACATCCAGTTGCACCACCTCAACCTGCCCATGGGGCACCGGCTCCCGCGGCGGAAACACCGCCAACAACAGCATCGGCCACCCCATCGGTCGTAACGGTACGCCCCTGGGCAACAGCAGTAACACTGCACCCGCGACGCTCACCAGCCAATAGCCCATCGGCACCTCGGCCGGTATCCATGCCGGCAGGTGCCCGGCCAGCAACGCCAAGGCGCGGAACAACCCATCCAGCGCCCCACCCGCCAGCCATAACAGCCCCTCCCCCACAAAGGGCACCGCCACCAGCACAGTGCCCAACAATGCCAAGGGCAACACCACCAGGCTGATCCATGGCACGGCAAACAGGTTAGCCAACGGCGCGCTGAGACTGATGGGCAACCCCAGCACCAGCAACAGCGGAAACAGGCCGATCGCGATCAACCACTGGGGACGGGTCCAGGCTTGCCAGGCGCTCCACGGCCCCAAACGCCCACCGAATGCCAGCACCAATACCGCGACAGCCGCGAACGACAACCAGAACCCCGGCTGCAGGCTGGCCAAAGGCTCAAGGATCAGCACGCCATTAAATGCCAGTAACAATGGCCACCAGGCGCCCAAATGGCGAAAACGCAAACGCCACAGCAATACCAGCCCCACCATCACGCAGGCCCTTTGCACCGGCACTCCGAACCCCGCAAGCAGGCCGTAGCCCAGCGCGGCAGCAAATGCCAGGCCACACGCCCAAGGCAGCCACGGCCAGGCGGGGGGCCAGCAACCGTAGCGCGCCAGCAGTGTGACCAGCCCATAGATCAACCCCGCCAGCAAGCCAATATGCTGGCCGGATATCACCAGCAGGTGCACCGTACCGGTGTCCTGCAACACACGCCAATCCTCGGCGGCCAGCCCCGAGCCATCGCCCAGCACCAAGGCGGCCAGCCCGGCCTCGCGGCCTTGGGCATCCACAGCCATCAGTCGTTGGCGGACCGCGTCGCGCCAAGCGTTGCGCGCCGGCGCCAAACGCTCACCGTCTTTCACCGAGCCGGTGGCACCGATGCGCTGGGCCAACAGCCAGGCCTCATGATCAAAGCCATGGAAGTTGAGCACGCCGGATGGCCGCTTGAGCGTCACGGCCAAGCGCCAGCGCTCCCCACTGCGCACCGGTGGCCCGCCATGCCAGGCCACGCGAATACGCTTGGGTAAACGCGCCTTGGGGGACCGGCCGTCGGTCAGTTCGAAACGCACGCCCGTGCTGGTCTGCTGCGGCAACCCGGTCACCCGGCCCTCCACCCAGCGCGTCTGGCCATCGAGCGCCGGTTGCAGGCGGTCATCCAGCGCCCACTGCGCGCTGATGCACGCCCAACTCAAGCCCAGCAGAAAGAACGCCAGTGGGTGGCTGCGAAACGGCAGCAGCATCAACGCCAGCACGCACATGGCCAACACCCCCGCGGCAGGCGGCAACGCGGGTAAAAAACGCAAGGCGAGCAGCCCCAGCGCAAGCGCGAACATCCCTGTCTTCATGAATCATCCCTTCCAAGTGATCCACTCAGTCTTAGCCGGACACCGAGCAACGCCTATGATGTTTTGTCACAAAGTCTGAATTTTCTGTTTATAGAATGCGGGCATACTTGCCCCTCGAACTGACCTGGACCCCTTATGCCCCGGCGCTTATTCAAACGGTACATGCCCGACCCCACCAGTATCAGGGAACACAAGTCATTACAGTTTCTTGGCACCTTGCTGCATGACCCGAACCTCTGGCACCTGAACCGACACTCGGTGGCGCGTGCCATGGCCGTGGGCTTGTTCGCGGCGTTTATCCCGATCCCCTTGCAGATGCTGTTGGCTGCGGTGCTGGCAATCGCGGTGCGCGGCAATATGCCCATTGCCATCAGCCTGGTGTGGCTGACCAACCCGATCACCATGCCGGTGGTGTTCTTTTGTACCTACATGACCGGCGCGTGGCTGATGAATGTGCCGCCGCGCAGCCTGCCCGATGACCTGACCTGGGAATGGATCAGCGGTCAGTTGAGCACGCTGTGGCAGCCGTTCCTGCTGGGTTCGGTGGTGTTGGGCCTGGTATTGGGTGCGCTGGCCTATTGCCTGACCATGATTTACTGGCGCTGGTGGGTCGCGCACCAATGGAAGAAACGCAAACAGCGCCGCGGTTAATCCGCGCGGGCCGGCAACCGCAGGTGCACGCGCAAGCCCTGCCCGGCGTTTTCCGCCCAGAGGCTACCGCCCTGGCGTTGCACGGCATTGCGCGCGATGCTCAAGCCCAGTCCGAAGCCGCCGTCGCCGGGGCGTGAACCCTCCAGCCGGGTGAACGGCGCAAAGATCCGTTCCAGATCGCCCTCATCAATTCCCCCGCCCTGATCTTCCAGCCACAGGTGCCAGTGCTCGCCATCACGGCGTCCATCAAGCCACACAATCCCGCCCACAGGGGAATGTCGTATGGCGTTGCGCAGGATATTTTCCAGCGCCTGGGCCAAGGCATTCAGGTTGCCGCGCACCCAGCAATCAGCCCCGACCACGCACGGCAGGCGCGTGGCTGGCCAGTCGCTTTCAAAACAGGCGTTCTCGCTGAGCATGTCCCACAGCGCTTGCACCTGGATGTTTTCCACCGGCAGCGGCGCCCGCTCGGTATCCAGCCAGGCCAGTTGCAGGCTGTCATCCACCAGGCGCTGCATGGCATCGATCTCCCGTCCCAGCCGCTCACGCAGTTGCGTCAGGTCTCGCTCACTGTCACAGGCCACCCGCAAACGGCTTAACGGCGTGCGCAGTTCATGGGACATGTCCCGCAGCAGTTGCCGTTGCACCACCACTGTGCCTTGCAGGCGCTCGGACATCTGGTCAAAGGCGCGCCCCAATTCGCCGAGTTCATCCTGGCGACTGGTGGCATCGTGGGACAGACGGGTATTCAATTGATCGGCACGCCAGGCGTTGGCCTGCTCGCGCAGCTGGTTGAGAGGCATGATCAGCAGCCGATAAAGGCCGATGCACAGCAACAGGGTAAACAGGCCTGGGATCATGCCATTGGTCACCACCCGCCAGAACAGCTGGTATTGCCCCGGCATAAAGCGCTGGGGCAGTTCGATGACCAGCGAGCCGACGCTGGGGTCGACGGGAAACGGCACCTTCATCCAGGGCAAGCCTTTGACATGGCGGCTGACCGGCCAATCCAGGCCGCGCAAAAAAGTCAGGCGCTGGCTTTCCTTATCGTTCAGTGGCGCGCTGCTGAGCGACTGCAGGTCATTGCCAATCACGCCGACCCAAGTGCTTTCACGCGTTGCCATCAATTGCAGCCAAGCATCCACGCCGGCACGCCCCTGGGTGCTGAAGGCCAACTCGGCACCCGCCGCGTAGCCCCTGAGAATCTCGCGGGACTTGTCCGCCAGGAAGGCGTTCTGCTCCTCCATGTACCGGCCCCACGACCAACTGAGCCAGATCATCAGCAAGCAGAAAGCAATCAGCAGGCACGCCAGCTTCCAGAATATCGAATGCTTGCCCGGAAGCCGCTGCAATGGCCGCTCAAACAGCTTCATCGTGACCGCTCAGTACATAACCCTTGCCCCACACCGTGCGCACTTCGCGCTCGCTGTAGCCGATGGCCTTGAGCTTGCGACGCATCTGGCTGATGTGCATATCGAGGCTGCGGTCGTGGGGTGCATAGCCGCGCTGCAACACATGTTGATAAAGGAAGGCCTTGCTCAGGACCTCTTCCCCGTTGCGGTGCAGGGTTTCCAACAGACGGTATTCACTGCGGGTCAGTCCGGCCCACTGCGCCTGATAGACGACGTCGCACAGCTCATCATCAAAGCGCAGGGTGCGTGCGTCGTCGCGCATCGCTTGCTGCGTCGGCAACGGCCGACGGTCCAAGGCCACGCGGCGCAGGATGGCTTCGATGCGCACCCGCAGTTCAATCATGCTGAACGGCTTGGGCAGGTAATCGTCCGCGCCCAGGCGAAAGCCGTTGATGCGGTCAGCCTCGGCGCCCAAGGCAGACATCAGGATGACCGGCGTCGCGTGATGCTGGCGCAAGTGCGTGAGGATCGACAAGCCATCCAGCCCCGGCAGCAAAATATCCATCAACACCACGTCGAACACTTGGCTACGCGCCAGTTGCAAGCCTTGCTGGCCGTTCTGGCACCAAGTGACCTGAAACCCGCAGCGCCCCAAATGCTCGTGGACGTAGGCACCGAGCACAGGGTCATCTTCGATGGTCAGGATATTGGGTAGGCTAACTGCCGCGGGATTCATTAGCGTCTGCAAGTCATTCTCAAATACTAATTATTCAAGATTACCCCGCCCCAGGCAATCGCCGAGCGGCGCGAAATGGCCTGAAGACTGCGATGTATCATTAATTTGCAAGATTCCAGGCCGCGCAAATGGCTACACTGCGCACGTGGCGCGGGCCGGATGCCCGCGCGGGACAATTGATTTCAGTGTGGAAGCAGGAGAGTGGCGTGCTTAGAAGAATGGGGATAAAAGGCCGCGTACTGTTGCTGACCTTGTTACCGACCAGCCTGATGGCCTTGTTGCTGGGGGGCTATTTCACCTGGATGCAACTTTCTGAGCTGCAAACCCAATTACTGCAACGCGGCGAAATGATCGCCGAACAGTTGGCACCGCTGGTCGCGCCGGCCCTGAGCAACAAGAACACCGACCTGCTGGAACGCATCGCCACCCAATCCCTGGAACAGCCCGACGTACGCGCCGTGTCCTTCTTAGCGCCGGATCGCGTGTCCCTGGCCCACGCCGGCCCGACCATGCTCAACCAGCCGCCGACCGGCAACAGTTCCCACCTGTTGCAGCGCACCGGCAACGACGCCACCCGCTATCTGCTGCCGGTGTTTGGCCGTCATCGCAACCTGGCGGGCGACCTGATCCCCGATGAATCCGACCGCCTGCTGGGCTGGGTCGAGGTGGAACTGTCCCACAACGGCATGTTGCTGCGTGGCTATCGCAGCCTGTTCGCCAGCCTGCTGTTGATCGCTATCGGCTTGATCTGCACTGCCGCCCTGGCGCTGCGCATCAGTCGTACCATCAACTCGCCGATTGGCCAGATCAAACAAGCCGTCGCCCAGCTCAAGGACGGCAACCTGGAAACGCGCCTGCCGCCGCTGGGCAGCCAGGAGCTGGACCAGCTCGCCTCAGGCATCAACCGCATGGCCGAGACCCTGCAGAACGCCCAGGAAGAATTGCAGCACAGCATCGACCAGGCGACCGAAGACGTGCGCCAAAACCTGGAAACCATCGAGATCCAGAACATCGAGCTGGACCTGGCACGCAAGGAAGCCCTGGAGGCCAGCCGTATCAAGTCGGAGTTCCTGGCCAATATGAGCCATGAAATCCGTACCCCGCTCAACGGCATCCTCGGTTTCACCCACCTGCTGCAAAAAAGCGAACTGACCCCACGCCAGTTGGACTACCTGGGCACCATCGAAAAATCTGCCGACAACCTGTTGGGCATCATCAACGAAATCCTCGACTTCTCGAAAATCGAGGCCGGCAAGCTGGTCCTCGACAGCGTGCCCTTCAACCTGCGCGACCTGCTGCAAGACACCCTGACCATCCTCGCCCCTGCCGCCCATGCCAAGCAGTTGGAATTGGTGAGCCTGGTGTACCGCGACACCCCGCTGGCGCTGGTCGGCGACCCGCTGCGCCTCAAGCAGATCCTGACCAACCTGATCAGCAATGCGATCAAGTTCACCCGTGAAGGCACCATCGTTGCCCGCGCGATGATCGAGGACGAACAGGAAGACAGCGTACAACTGCGCATCAGCGTGCAGGACACCGGTATTGGCTTGTCCAACCAGGATGTGCGCGCACTGTTCCAGGCGTTCAGCCAGGCGGACAACTCACTGTCGCGCCAGCCCGGCGGCACCGGCCTGGGCCTGGTGATCTCCAAGCGCCTGATCGAGCAGATGGGCGGTGAAATCGGCGTCGACAGCACACCGGGCGAAGGCTCGGAGTTCTGGATCAGCCTGAACCTGCCCAAGACCCGCGATGACGTCGAAGACCTGCCCTGTGCGCCGTTGCTCGGCCATCGCGTGGCGGTCCTGGAAAACCACGAACTGGCGCGCCAGGCCCTGCAACATCAATTGGAAGACTGCGGCCTGGAAGTCACCCCGTTCAATACCCTGGAAAGCTTGACCAACGGCATCACCAGCGCCCACCAGACCGAACAGGCGATCGACCTCGCCGTGCTCGGCGTCACCGCCAATGACATTCCGCCCGAGCGTCTCAACCAGCACCTGTGGGACCTCGAACACCTGGGCTGCAAAGTCCTGGTGCTGTGCCCGACCACCGAGCAAATGCTATTCAACCAGTCGGTGCCCAACCCTAACAGCCAGTTGCAGGCCAAGCCGGCCTGTACGCGCAAGCTGCGCCGCGCGCTGGCCGACCTGATCAGCCCGCGCCCATCGCGTAGCGAGCCGGGCGAGCCGTTGTCCAGCCGCGCACCTCGTGTGTTATGCGTGGACGACAATCCGGCCAACCTGTTGCTGGTGCAAACCCTGCTGGAAGACATGGGTGCCAAGGTCCAGGCGGTAGAAAGCGGTTACGCGGCCATCGAAGCGGTCAAGCAGGAAACCTTCGACCTGGTATTGATGGACGTCCAAATGCCGGGCATGGATGGTCGCCAGAGCACCGAGGCGATTCGCCAATGGGAAAGCGAGCGCAATGGCACGCCCCTGCCGGTGGTGGCCCTCACGGCCCACGCCATGGCCAATGAAAAACGCGCCCTGCTGCAAAGCGGCATGGACGACTACCTGACCAAGCCCATCAGCGAGCGGCAACTGGCCCAGGTGGTGTTGAAGTGGACCGGCCTGGCCCTGCGCAACCAGGGGCCGGAGCGCTCGTCCGACAATCTGGGGCCCGGCGTGCAACTGCTGGTGCTCGATCACGAGGAAGGCTTGCGCCTGGCCGCCGGCAAGACTGACTTGGCGGCGGACATGCTCGCGATGCTGCTGGCATCCCTGGAAGCCGACCGCCTGGCCATCACCGTTGCCCGCGAAGCCAACGACAACCATGCCTTGATCGAGCGCGTCCACCGCCTGCATGGCGCCACGCGCTACTGCGGCGTGCCGCAACTGCGTGCTGCCTGCCAACGTGCCGAAACCCTGCTCAAGCAGGACGATGCCAAGGCCGTGGCCGCGCTGGACGAACTGGACATGGCCATTGCACGACTGGCCAGTGAAGCGCGGGTCAGTGTCTGATCCACCTTAATGCAGGGAGCTATTCAATGCGCATCATCCTTTTCAGCAGCCAGGCCTACGACCGCGACAGTTTTCTCGGTGAGCCCTTGCCCGCCGGCCTGGAACTGCAATTCCAGCCGGCCCGCCTCAACCTCGACACCGTCGCCCTGGCCGAACACCACGAAGTGGTCTGCGCCTTTATCAACGACGATCTCAGCGCCCCGGTGCTGGAACACTTGGCCCGCGGCGGCACGCGCCTGATCGCCCTGCGTTCGGCCGGCTATAACCATGTCGACCTGGCCGCCGCCAAGCGCCTGGGGCTGACCATCGTGCGCGTCCCCGCCTACTCGCCTCACGCCGTGGCCGAACACGCCGTGGCATTGATCCTTGCCCTCAACCGCCGCCTGCACCGCGCTTACAACCGCACCCGCGACGGCGATTTCAGCCTGCACGGCCTGACGGGCTTCGATCTGGTGGGCAAGACGGTGGGCGTGGTCGGCACCGGGCAGATCGGCGCGACGTTCGCCAAAATCATGGCCGGTTTCGGCTGCACACTGCTGGCCTACGACCCCTTCCCTAACCCCCACGTCCTGGCTCTTGGCACTCGCTATGTGAGCCTGCCCGAGCTGCTGGCCCAGGCGCAGATCATCAGCCTGCATTGCCCGCTGACAGCCGACAGCAAACACCTGATCAACGCCCGTTCCCTGGCGCAGATGCAACCCGGTGCGATGCTGATCAATACCGGACGAGGCGGCCTGGTGGACACCCCGGCGCTGATCGAAGCGCTCAAGGAGGGCCAACTCGGCTATCTGGGGCTGGACGTGTACGAGGAAGAAGCCCAACTGTTTTTCGAGGACCGCTCGGACCTGCCCTTGCAGGACGACGTCCTCGCCCGCCTGCTGACCTTCCCCAATGTAATCATCACCGCGCACCAGGCCTTCCTCACCCGTGAAGCGCTGGCGGCGATCGCCGGCACCACCCTGGCCAATATCGCGGCATGGGCCGACGGCCGGGCACAAAACCTGGTCGAGGGATGATCAGCGGTCACATACCCGGCTCATGATCGAGCGGCACCCGTGATAGGATGCCGCGCCTATTTGGAGGATCCATGGCCGAACACGATTTCCGCTTCAGCTTGCTGAGCCCGCAACACACCCTGATCGAATGCCGCGCCTTGGTGCCGGGCCGTTACCAGGTCACCGGCAACGGGGGCTCGATCAAGCATGGCGACGTACTGATCGTCACCCTGCGCGGCAGTAAAACCCTGTCGATGCGCCTCACCGTCGAAGGTGATGCACGCTACTCCATCCGCCCGGCGGGCCAATGGGTTGCCATGGCCCAGGGGCCGAAATTCGGCGAGCTGGAGATTCACACCTGGAAGGTCAACTGCGACAGCTGCGACGCTGTGCTGGAGTTTGAATTCGCGGTGGAAACCAAGCTGACCAAGGAGCCGCTGCAGCCGGCCGCCAACGCGCGCATTGCCGAGTTAGGCTGGACCCACGAAGGCGACAAACACCGCTGCCCGAAATGCCAGCAGGCTGCGCAATGAAAGGCCCGCTTCTGCTCGCCGTCCTCGGTACGGCATTGACAGGCTGCGCCGGCGACACGGCGAAGCTCAAGCAGGATCACAGCTACGTGGTGGAATGGATTGGCGAGCGGCCGCTGATGGATTACGCCCACCTCACCGTCACCCTGGGATCTGACGGCCGTGCCTATGGCAACGGCGGCTGCAACCATTGGTTCGCGCCGTACACCGTCAAGGGCGACAAGCTCAGCTTCGGCAAGCTCGGCAGCACCCGCAAACTCTGCGCCGAGGCATTGATGGAGCAGGAACACCGCTTCTTCCAGGCCCTGCAAGGCGTCGAGCGCTGGGATACCTCGCCGATCGAACAGACCCGCTTCTGGCCGGCCGAAGGCAAGCCCATTCGCCTGTGGCTCGAAGAGGGTTGAACCCCCAATCTATGGATTGATGGGATCCAAATGTGGGAGGGGCAAGCCCGAACGCTAGTCAGTTAAGGCTACATCGCCTTCTGTAGGAGCGAGCTTGCTCGCGAAAAACTCACAAACGCCGCGTTCATTCAGGAAACACGCGTTATCGTTGACGTTTTTCGCGAGCAAGCTCGCTCCTACAAAAAAGCCTTAACTGACTGGCGTTCGGGCCTGCCCCCTTCCACATTTGATTTGAAGTGTTGCTTTAACCGCGCAGGGCCTTAAGTTTGGCGAGCACCCCTTCCGCCGTCTGCTCGCCCATCAACTGCTCACGCACCTTGCCCTTGTCATCGATGATGTACGTCACCGGCAACGCCTCGCTGCGCGGAATATCGAAGATCCCATCCGGGTTCTGCGCCAGCACCGTGAACTTGATGCCCAGCTTGTCACTGGCTTCCTTCAGTTCCGCACCCTGCACATTGTCGAAATTGACCCCGAACACGCCGACGTTCTGCCTTTTCAATTGTTCTGACAAGGCGTTGAGCTCCGGAATTTCAGTACGGCAAGGGCCACACCATTCCGCCCAGTAATTGACCACCAACCATTGCTTGTCCAGGCGCTCGGCCGCAACCTTCTGGCCGTACTGGTCAACGCCATAGTCATTGCCACAGCCGCTGAGCAGCAGGGTTGTGATGATCGCTAATGCACCGATCAGTCGCCTTGTCATGGGGTAATCCTTCGCAAAAATGAACGTTCACTGCGACCTATCGCCTCTTACGGTTTAAGGACGGGCCGCAGCGCAGGTAGAATACCCGCCACCTTACGCAAGATGCGACCCGCACATGACCGATCTGACGCTTTATCACAACCCGCGCTGCTCGAAATCCCGCGGTGCGCTCGAACTGCTCGAAGCGCGCGGCCTTGCCCCCACCGTCGTGCGCTACCTCGAAACCCCGCTGGACGCCACACAATTGAAGGCCCTGCTGGCCAAGCTGGGCGTCAGCGCACGTCAATTGCTGCGCACCGGCGAAGATGAATACAAGGCCCTGAACCTGGCGGATGCCAGCCTGACTGAAGCCCAGTTGATCGCCGCCATTGCCGCGCATCCAAAGTTGATGGAGCGCCCGATCCTGGAAACCGCCGACAAGGCCATCATCGGCCGCCCGCCAGAGAACGTGCTGGAGATCCTGCCGTGACGGCGCCGTATGTGCTGGTGTTGTACTACAGCCGCAATGGCTCGGTCAGCGAAATGGCCCGGCACATTGCCCGAGGCATCGAGTTGGGCGGACTGGAAGCGCGCTTGCGCACCGTGCCGGCCATCTCCACCGAATGCGAAGCCGTGGCGCCGAGCATTCCCGATGAAGGCGCACTCTATGCGAGCCTGGATGACCTCAAGCACTGCTCGGGCCTGGCGCTGGGCAGCCCGACACGCTTCGGCAACATGGCCGCACCGTTGAAATACTTTATCGACAGCACCAGCAACCTGTGGCTCACCGGCGCCCTGGTCGGCAAGCCGGCGGGTGTATTCACCTCCACCGCCAGCCTGCACGGCGGCCAGGAGACTACGCTGATGTCGATGCTGCTACCGCTGCTGCACCACGGCATGCTGATCACCGGCCTGCCTTACAGCGAACAGGCACTGCTCGACACCCAGGGCGGCGGTACGCCTTATGGCGCCAGCCACCACGCCGGGCCCGACGGCAAGCGCCTGCTCGACCCCCATGAAATTGCGCTGTGCAAGGCCCTTGGCCTGCGCCTGGCAAAAACCGCGGCACTGTTGGAGAACGGCCGTGGCCAGGAAGCCTAAGGTCCTGCCCCCACAGGCGTGGCTCGAACCGCGGGTCAAGGTCGCACGCGCCCTGAGCCTGTTGGCGTTTTTCGGGTTGGTGGGGTTGCTGTGCATTTACTACCTGTTCGTGGCCGACCTGCATGGCGCACGCCCGTGGGTGATCCTGCTGATCGAACTGGTGCCGCTGCTGGTACTGGCGCCGGGAATGCTCATCGGCAGCGCCCGCGGGCATTCGTGGATGTGCTTTGTGGTGAATTTGTATTTCATCAAGGGCGCGCTAGCGGCGTATGACCCGAACCGCCAGTGGTTCGGCGTTCTGGAAATGCTGGCGAGCCTGGCGCTGTTTTGTACGGCGCTGCTGTATGTGCGTTGGCGGCACCAACTGAATCGCCGGCTGGCCGAGTAAAGCGTGGCAAGCGGGCTTGTGGTGGCGAGCGGGCTTGCCCTAATGCCGTTCAGTTAAGGCTTTTTTGTAGGAGCGAGCTTGCTCGCGAAAAACTCACAGGCGCCGCGTTGATTCAGGAAACACGCGTTATCGTTGACGTTTTTCGCGAGCAAGCTCGCTCCTACAGAAGGCGATGTACGCTTAACTGAACGGCATTAGGGCTTGCCCGCGTTGGGCTGCGAAGCAGCCCTGACCCAGGCGCCGCATTCTTTCAGGCAGAACTGATTAGCCGGTCTTGGGGCCGCTTCGCAGCCCAACGCGGGGCAAGCCCGCTCGCCACAACAAGCCCGCTCGCCACAACAATCGGGCTCGCCACATTAAAACCGGCTCAATGGTTGACGGTGTACGCCAACATCATCGACAACTGGCACATCGGCCGCCCACTCTCGGCATGCCACTGGTTGAACGCACCCTGCACCGTCGCCAAGTCGCGCAGGCTGGTCGGCGCCTTGTCGACAATCTTCTGCGCATTCAATGCGGCGACCACGTCATCACTCGGCACAAACGTGTCCTTGCCCACCATGCGCAGGAAGCGCGGCGCCGACAGCCCACCCAACTGATGGCCGTGCTTGCTCAGGTACTTCCACAAGCCGACGATATCGGTCACCGGCCAATCGGCGATAAACGCACCGAAGCTGCCTTTCTCCTGCTCGATATCCAGGATCATCTGCGCATTGCGCGGCACACTCTTGAGCTTGCCCAGGTGGCGGATCATACGGGTGTCCTGCATCAGGCGCTCGAGGTGCTCAGCGCCCATCAGCACGACTTTTTCCGGGTCAAAACCGAAGAATACCTGCTCGAACGCCGGCCATTTGGCGTCCACCACACTGTGCTTGAGCCCGGCACGGAATACACGAAGCGCCAGGGTCGACAGGTAGCGATCATCACTGATCCTGCGCAATTGCGCCGGGGTCTTGGGCACTGGCAGGTGCGCCTCCAACTCGGCCGCCGAACCGAAGCGGTTCAGACAGTATTCGTGCAGCCACTTGTAATCGCGCATGCCCTCTCCTGGAAATTGAAATGAAAACGGCGCCCGTGAGCGCCGTCGTTCAGAGCGTTGAAAAACGTCAGAGGTTCACTACGTTGACGAAGCGCGAAGCGGCGGTCTCGTCGATACGCAGGCTGGTGAAGTCAAACAGGTTGCGGTCGGCCAACTGTGACGGGATCACGTTCTGCAGGCTGCGGAAGATACTCTCGGTGCGGCCCGGCGTCTTGCGCTCCCACTCCTGAAGCATCTCCTTGACCACCTGGCGCTGCAGGTTTTCCTGGGAGCCGCACAAGTTGCACGGGATGATCGGGAATTGCTTGAAATCCGAATAGGCCTGGATGTCCTTCTCGTTGCAATAGGCCAGCGGGCGGATCACCACGTTGCGCCCATCATCGGCGCGCAGCTTGGGCGGCATGGCCTTGAGGGAGCCGTTGAAGAACATATTGAGGAAGAAGGTTTCGACGATGTCATCGCGGTGATGACCCAGGGCCATCTTGGTCGCGCCGATTTCGTCGGCAAAGGTATAAAGCGTGCCACGGCGCAGGCGCGAGCACAGCGAGCAGGTGGTCTTGCCTTCGGGGATGAGTTCCTTGACTACCGAGTAAGTGTCTTTCTCGACGATGTGGTACTCGATGCCCAGCTCTTTCAAGTACGCCGGCAGTACGTGCTCGGGGAAGCCCGGTTGCTTCTGGTCCATATTGACGGCGACGATCTCGAACTTGATCGGCGCGACCTTTTGCAGGTGCAGCAGCACGTCGAGCATGGTGTAGCTGTCTTTGCCGCCGGAGAGGCAGACCATGACCTTGTCGCCGTCCTCGATCATGTTGAAATCGGCGACCGCTTCACCGGCCAGGCGACGCAGGCGTTTTTGCAGTTTGTTCTGGTTGACCGTAAGAGTGCCCATGGCGCTTGGATCCGCTGGAGGTATGTGACGAAAAGCCGGGTATTTTACCGATAAGGTTGGCCAAGTTCCAATGCGGGAGGGACCCACACTTGGCTGCATGGCCGACTACAGACCGCGCCGCGATTAACCCCACTGTTTACAGCGCAATTTGCTCTAAAGCCCTACGGTTTTTCCGGTCATCACTTCCTATACTGCGACTTGAGGTCGCACACATATCCAGACCTTTCAGGCCATCTGGCCCGTGGGCGCTCCAATGGGGGGCGATGGTAATAACGACAGGAGTGACTGGCATGATCCATCACGTCGTGGGGCTTTTTACCCATCCCGACCAGGAATGGCGGGAAATTCGTGGCGATAAAGAAGAAAGCATCGGCCACATGTACCTCACTCATACCTTGATTCTCGCGGCGATCCCCGCCGTGTCTGCCTTTATCGGTACTACCCAGGTGGGCTGGGTCATTGGCAACCGCTCCCCGGTCATGCTGACCCAGGAAAGCGCGCTGTGGATGACCATCATGTCGTACCTGGCCATGCTCGGCGGCGTAGCGGTCATGGGCGCCTTCATTCACTGGATGGCGCGCACCTACGACGCCAGCCCCAGCATGGCGCGTTGTGTCGCCTTTGCCACCTACACGGCGACACCGCTGTTTATCGGCGGGCTCGCGGCGCTCTATCCGCATATGTGGCTCGGCATGGTGGTCGGAACGGCAGCCATTTGCTACACGGTGTACCTGCTGTACGTAGGGCTGCCGACTTTTATGAACATCGACCCCGATGAAGGCTTCCTGTTTTCCAGCTCGGTACTGGCCGTGGGCCTGGTGGTGCTGGTCGCGATCATGGCGTTTACCGTGATTGTCTGGGGCCTGGGCGTGGGCCCGATCTACACCAACTGAGTATTCACACCGCAGGCAAGGCCACCGCAAGGTGGCTTTGTGCGTCATGCATGACCATTCGGCGCCTGACAGATTCGGAAACACCCAGCTTTGCGGCATACTGGGCACCTCTGGAGATATGTACAGCATGCCCGAGCAACTCAATACCCGCGTCGAAGATTGTTTCCTGCTAGCCGAATCCTTTTTCAAACGAAGCTTCAAACGCCCCCAGGTCAGCCTCAAGCTGCGGGGCCAGAAAGCCGGTGTCGCGCATTTGCATGAGAACCTGCTGCGCTTCAACCCACAGTTGTACCGAGAAAACAGCCAACACTTCCTGAAGCAAACCGTGGCGCATGAAGTCGCGCACCTGATCGCCCACCAATTGTTTGGTGAACGCATCCAGCCCCATGGCGAGGAATGGCAGTTGATCATGCGCGGCGTCTATGAACTACCGCCGGACCGCTGCCACACCTATGCAATCAAGCGCCGCCAGGTGACCCGTTACATCTATCGTTGCCCGTGTGCCGACAGCGACTTCCCATTTTCGCCACAGCGCCATGGGCTGGTGCGGCAGGGGCGGCGTTACCTGTGCCGGCGCTGCCGACAGACCTTGGTGTTTACCGGGGAAACCCGCGTCGAGTGAAGGTTGCGGTGCCTGCGAGGGCCTCATCGCGGGCAAAACCGACGCCCACAGTTGATCGACATGACAGTGCGGTCAAATGTGGGAGGGGGCTTGCCCCCCGATAGCGCCGGTGAAGTCACCCCACAACCTTGCTCCGCCGCAAATCGGCTATGCGCTGGGCACTGAAACCCAGCTCCGCCAACACGTCATCACTGTGCGCGCCCACGGCGGCGCCAATGTGCCGGGGCGCGGGCAACCCTTCCGAAAACCTCAACGGGCATGCAATCTGGGCCTGGCTCG
Source organism: Pseudomonas sp. OVF7 (assembly GCF_030644265.1). NCBI lineage: Bacteria > Pseudomonadati > Pseudomonadota > Gammaproteobacteria > Pseudomonadales > Pseudomonadaceae > Pseudomonas > Pseudomonas sp. OVF7. The sequence continues at coordinate 5,014,213 of NZ_CP128996.1, forward strand.
AGCCATCCCCCCTGGGCACCTGGCTGACCAGCGCCCGCGCCTTTAACTGCGGATGGGCCACGGCTTCGCTGAGCGTCAGCACCGGCTCAACGCAGGCATCCACCCCGGCAAACAGCTCGCACAACTCCTCGAAACTGCGCTTCTCGAACTCCACCTGCAAGGCCTGCTTAAGCGCCGGCTGCTGCTCTGGCTTCAAACCCTGCGCGGCCAACTCCGGGCGCCCCAACGCTTCACACAACCGCTGCATAAAAGCCGGCTCCAGGCTGCCCACTGACATCCAGCGCCCATCCCGCGACCGGTAGTAATCGTAGAAACTACCGCCATTGAGCACATGGCTTTCCCATTCCGGCTCCACCCCGCAGGCCAGGTAGCCAGCGCCTGCCATGGCATTCAGGCTGAACGAACAATCGGTCATGCTCACGTCCAGATACTGGCCCACGCCGCTTTGCTGTCGAGCGATCACAGCAGCGAGCAGGCCCACCACCGCATGCAACGACCCGCCGCCGACATCCGCCAACTGTATGCCCAACGGCAATGGCCCGCTGTCCCGACGCCCGGTGTAACTGGCCACGCCGGCCAGCGCCAGGTAATTGATATCGTGCCCGGCGCGGTCCTTATAGGGGCCGGTCTGGCCGTAGCCGGTAATCGACACATAAATCAGCCGCGGATTGATCGCCTTCAATGCGTCATAACCCAAGCCCAGGCGTTCCATCACCCCGGGACGAAATTGCTCAAGCACAATGTCGTAGCCCTTGACCAGCTCGCGCACAATCTCCAGCGCCTCTGCCTGCTTGAGGTCCAAGGCAAGGCTGCGCTTATTGCGGTTGAGGTAGGCATGGCTTGCCGACGTCCCCTGGTCATGGGGCGGCAATACCCGTAACAGGTCCATGCGCGTGGGCGACTCGATGCGCAGTACGTCGGCGCCCATGTCGGCGAGCATCAACGAGGCAAACGGGCCGGGCAGCAAGGTGGAAAAATCCAGGACTTTGAGGGACGCCAAGGGACCTGACATGGAGACTCCTGCTGGGTTTCGAATGCCCACAGACTAGGCAGCCTTGCGCCGACCGGCAATCGTCAGAACGATCAGCGACAGTGACCGTTTTGATCATGGCGGGCTTTTTCGCGTCGGCGGCTTTATCATTGGCCCACGTTTGCTTGCAGAGTGTTCCATGAAGTTCGCGATTGCACTGTTTTCCGCCGCCCACGCGCCCTCCTCGCGCCGCGCCTTGTTGTTCGCCAAGGCCGCATTGGCCGGTGGGCATGAGATTGTGCGCCTGTTTTTTTACCAGGATGGCGTGTACAGCGCTTCCAATGCCATCGTCACGCCCCAGGACGAGCAGGATATTGCCCGCCAATGGCGTGAGCTGGTCAGCGCGCACCAGCTCGACGGGGTCGTCTGCATCGCCGCGGCGTTGCGCCGTGGCGTGCTCAATCACGAAGAAGCCACGCGCTATCAACGCAGCGCGGTCAACCTGGAAGCGCCATGGGCATTGTCCGGCCTGGGCCAATTGCATGACGCCGCCCAGGCGGCCGACCGCCTGATCTGTTTTGGAGGACCGTGACATGGCCAAATCCTTGCTGGTGATCAGCCGCCAGGCGCCTTGGTCCGGGCCGAGTGCGCGGGAGGCCCTGGACATCGTGCTGGCCGGCGGCGCGTTCGACCTGCCCATCGGCCTGCTATTGCTCGATGACGGCGTGTTCCAACTGGCCCCGCACCAGGACGCCAAGGCCGTGCAGCAAAAAGACCTCAGCGCCAACCTGCAGGCGCTGGGACTGTTTGGCATCGACGACGTGTTCGCCTGCAGCCACAGCCTCGCCGCCCGCGGGCTTGTGCACTCGACCCTTGCCCAGCCGCTGGACAGCGCAGCCATCACCCAGCTGATTGACCGTTACGACCAGGTGATCACCCTCTGATGTCGACTTTACATGTGATATCCCACTCCCCGTTTACCGATAGCCGCCTCGAGAGCTGCCTGCGTATCTGCGGCAGCGAGGACGCCATCCTGCTCTGCGGCGATGGCGCCTACGGTCTGCACGCCCCTGCCCTGCTGACCAGGGGGGTGAAGGTCTTTGTGCTGGCCGAGGACATGCTGGCGCGTAATCTACCGCTGCCAGACTGGGCCGATAGCGTGGACTACCCGGGTTTCGTGCAGTTGTCGATTGACTACGACAAGGTCAACAGCTGGTTATGAACACCCTGACCGTAGGCGCTCGTACCCTTGAACTGGACAAGGACGGCTACCTCGTCGACCTGAACGCATGGTCCGTCGACGTGGCCAACGCCCTGGCCGCCGCCGAGCCTCTGGAGTTGACCGCGGACCACTGGGAAATCCTCGAGTTGCTGCGCCAGTTCTATGCCGAATTCCAGCTGTCCCCCGCCACGCGCCCCCTGATCAAGTACACCGCCTTGAAGCTGGGCCCGGAAAAGGGCAACAGCCTGCACCTCAACAAACTGTTCAACGGCACTCCCGCCAAACTCGCCGCCAAGCTGGCGGGCCTGCCAAGGCCGACGAATTGCTTATGACCGACTTTGCCCCGCTGACCCTCGAAACTCCCGCCGAGCACCCCTTTGCGCAATTCGTACGCATCCTGGGCAAAGGCAAACGCGGCGCGCGCAACCTGACCCGCGAAGAAGCGCGCGAAGCCATGGGCATGCTGCTCGATGAAAAGGTCGAGGACACCCAGCTCGGCGCCTTCCTGATGCTGTTGCGGCATAAGGAAGAAAGCCCTGAAGAGCTCGCTGGCTTCACCGAAGCCGTGCGCGAACGCCTGCACGCACCGGCACTGAACGTAGATGTCGACTGGCCAACCTATGCCGGCAAGAAACGCCACCTGCCCTGGTTCCTGCTGGCGGCCAAATGCCTGGCACAACATGGCGTGCGCATCCTGATGCACGGCGGCGGCGCACACACCGCCGGCCGGTTGTACACCGAGCAATTGCTGGAAGGCTTGCAGATCCCGCTGTGCCGCAACTGGCAGCAGGTCGAGGCGGCCTATGAACACGGCAACCTGGCGTTTATCCCGCTCGGCGATTGGGCACCGCAACTGCAACGCATGATCGACTTGCGCAATACCCTGGGCCTGCGTTCACCGATCCACTCCCTGGCGCGCCTGCTCAACCCACTGAATGCCCGGTGCGGCCTGCAAAGCATTTTCCACCCGGGCTACCAGGGTGTTCATCGCGATGCCAGCGGCCTGCTTGGCGACAATGTGATTGTGGTCAAGGGCGACGGTGGCGAGATCGAGATCAACCCCGACACGCTCAGCCACCTGTACGGCACCACGGGCGGGGCCAGTTGGGACGAAGAATGGCCCGCCCTCTCCGCCCAGCGCCATGTCAAGCCGGCCACGCTTGAGCCGGAGCACTTGAAAGCACTGTGGCGCGGCGACGTCGAGGACAGCTACCCGCAACTGGCCCTGATCGCCACCATGGCGTTGGCGCTGCGCGGCCTCGGCCACCCACGGGAACAGGCGTTCGAATTGGCCCAGCAATACTGGGACGCGCGGGACAAATCGATTTAATCGATCATTAACTTCCGGTCTTTGCGCTTTTAGTTCGAACTCATCCCTCTAGACTGGGCTCCAACGTTTATTAGCCAAGGAGCCCATCATGGGTTTGCTGATCAAAGGACACTGGCATGACCAGTGGTACGAAAGTAGCGCCGATGGCGCCTTCCAACGGGAACAGGCGCAACGCCGCAACTGGGTGACCGCCGATGGCCAGCCCGGGCCAAGTGGTGAGGGTGGCTTCAAGGCCGAGGCCGGTCGCTATCACCTGTATGTTTCCCTGGCCTGCCCCTGGGCGCACCGTACCCTGATCCTGCGCAAGCTCAAGGGCCTGGAAAGCCTGATCGACGTCTCCGTGGTCAGCTGGCTGATGCTGGAAAACGGCTGGACCTTCGACAAGGCCCTCGGCTCCAGTGGCGATACGCTGGATGGCTTCGACTTCATGCACCAACGCTATACCGCCGACACCGCCGACTACACCGGGCGCGTTACCGTGCCGGTGCTGTGGGATAAGCAGTTGAATCGCATCGTCAGCAACGAATCGGCAGAGATCATTCGCATGTTTAACAGTGCGTTCAATGCACTGACCGGCAATACCCTGGACTTCTACCCCGAGGCGCTGCGCCCAAGCATCGACACGCTGAACGAGCGCATCTACCCCGCCGTCAACAACGGTGTGTATCGCGCAGGCTTCGCCACTTCGCAGCCAGCGTACGAAAGCGCGTTTGATGATGTGTTTGCCGAACTGGACTACCTGGAACAGCACCTGGGCGACCATCGCTACCTGGCAGGCGAATACCTGACCGAAGCGGATGTGCGGCTGTTTACCACGCTGATTCGTTTTGATGCGGTGTACTACAGCCACTTCAAATGCAACCTACGGCGGATTGCCGATTATTCGAACCTTTCGAATTGGTTGAGGGAGCTGTATCAGTGGCCGGGCGTGGCCGAGACGGTGGATTTCGAGCACATCAAGGGGCATTACTACGCCAGCCACCGGACGATCAATCCGACCGGGATTGTGCCGAAGGGGCCGTTGCAGGCGTTCGATGCCAAGCATGATCGTGGACGGTTGAGCGGTAAGGGTGTCTGGAGCTGATCCAGAGGACTGGTTGGATCAAATCGCCTTATCGGGGGCAAGCCCCCTCCCACATTTTGGAATGCATTCCAATGTGGGAGGGGGCTTGCCCCCGATGCATTCAGGCTCAGACCTGGGCCTGGGCGCCTTCAAACCACTTCAGCTTCTCACGCAACACCACTACCTCACCGACAATCACCAGCGTCGGCGCATGCACTTCATGCTCCGCCACCATGCGCGGCAAGTCGGCCAGGGTGCCCGTAAACACGCGCTGGTTGGCGGTAGTGCCCTGCTGGATCAGCGCTGCCGGGGTATCCGCCGCGCGACCATGCTTGATCAACTGCTCGCAGATGATCGGCAAGCCAATCAGGCCCATGTAGAACACCAGCGTCTGCGAAGGCCCCACCAGGTCCTGCCAAGGCAGGTCCGAGGTGCCGTCCTTCAAGTGCCCGGTGATAAAGCGTACCGATTGCGCATAGTCGCGGTGTGTCAGCGGAATCCCGGCATACGCCGCGCAACCACTGGCGGCGGTAATTCCCGGCACCACCTGGAACGGGATGCCATGGGCCGCCAGTTCCTCGATTTCTTCGCCACCCCGCCCAAAGATGAACGGATCCCCCCCCTTGAGGCGCAACACGCGCTTGCCTTGCTTGGCCAGGTCCACCAATTGCTGGTTGATCTGGTCTTGGGGCACGGCGTGATCGGCGCGACGCTTGCCGACATATACCCGCTCGGCATCGCGACGGCACAGCTCGAGAATCGCCGGCGCCACCAGGCGGTCATACAGCACCACATCGGCTTGTTGCATCAGGCGTAAGGCGCGGAAGGTCAGCAGGTCCGGATCGCCCGGGCCAGCGCCGACCAGATAGACTTCACCCGGCGCATAAGGCGGCGCACCGTTGACCTTGTCGATCAGCAGGCGCTCGGCCTCATCGCCCTGCCCGGCCAGTTGCCGGTCGGCAATCGGGCCTTGGAACACCTCCTCCCAGAACGCGCGGCGTTGCTGCACATCCGGGTACAAGGCTTTGACCTGGGCGCGGAAACGCGCCGCCAACCCGGCCAATTGGCCGTAGGTAGACGGAATCCAGGTTTCCAGCTTGGCGCGGATCAAGCGCGCCAGCACCGGCGCGTCGCCGCCGCTGGACACCGCGATCACCAAGGGCGAACGGTCGACAATCGCCGGAAAGATCACGCTGCACAAGGCCGGTGCATCCACCACGTTGACCGGCACACAACGGCGCCTGGCATCACTGGACACCTGCGCGTTCAGTGGTTCGTCATCCGTCGCGGCGATGATCAGGGTGCACCCCTCAAGGTCGGCCTCCTGATAACCGCGCAACATCAGCTCCCCGCCACTGCCCAGCACCAGTTCACGCAACTGGGGTTCAATCTGGGGAGCAACCACCCGCAGCAACGCACCGGCGTCGGCCAGCAGCCGGGATTTGCGCAAGGCAATCTCCCCGCCACCGACGACCAACACACGACTGCCGCGCAGGTTATGAAACAGCGGCAGAAATTCCATTTAGCCGATGACCTCAATGCCCGCCATGTAGGGCTTCAGCACGTCAGGTACACGGATCGAGCCGTCGGCCTGCTGGTAGTTTTCCAGCACCGCCACCAGGGTGCGGCCAACGGCCAGGCCCGAACCGTTGAGGGTGTGCACCAGCTCCGGCTTGCCAGTTTCCGGGTTGCGGAAACGCGCCTGCATGCGACGCGCCTGGAAATCACCGCAGTTGGAGCAGGACGAAATCTCGCGGTATTTGTCCTGGCTGGGCACCCATACTTCGAGGTCATAGGTCTTCACGGCGCTGAAGCCCATGTCGCCGGTGCACAACGCCAGTACGCGGTACGGCAGCTCCAGCAATTGCAGGACGCGTTCGGCGTTGGCGGTCAGCCCCTCGAGGGCTTCCATGGAGGTCGACGGCTCGACCACTTGCACCATCTCGACCTTGTCGAACTGGTGCTGGCGAATCATGCCGCGGGTATCGCGACCCGATGCACCGGCCTCACTGCGAAAGCACGGCGTGTGTGCGACAAACTTGATCGGCAGTTGCTTGGCGTCGAGGATCTCGCCGGCCACGATATTGGTCAGCGACACTTCGGCGGTCGGGATCAGGTACAAGTCGGCTTCGCCATCGCGACCGATCTTGAACAGGTCTTCTTCGAACTTCGGCAGTTGCCCAGTCCCCTGCAGGGCCGGCGCCTGAACCAGGTAAGGCGTGTACGCCTCTTCGTAACCGTGCTCGCCGGTGTGCAAGTTGATCATGAACTGCGCCAGGGCACGGTGCAGGCGCGCGATCGGTCCACGCAGCAGGGCGAAGCGCGCGCCGGACAGCTTGGCGGCGGTTTCGAAATCCAGGCCACCGCTCAGTTCGCCCAGGGCGACATGGTCCTTGATCTCGAAATCAAAGGTTTTCGGCGTGCCCCAGCGGCGCACTTCGACGTTGCCGTCTTCATCGGCGCCCACCGGCACGGACTCGTGCGGCAGGTTGGGAATACCCAGCAGGATTGAATCCAGCTCGCCCTGAATCTTGTCCAGCTCGATTTTACCGTGGGACAGCTCGGTGCCCATGCGCTCGACATCGGCCATCAACGGCGCGATGTCTTCGCCGCGCTGCTTGGCCTGACCGATGAATTTGGAACGCGCATTACGCTCAGCCTGCAGTGCTTCAGTGCGGGTCTGGACGGTCTTGCGCTGTTCTTCCAGCGCTTCGATGCGCGCAACATCCAAGGCAAAGCCACGGGATGCCAGGCGGTCCGCTACGTCCTGAAGGTTGCTACGTAACAGTTTGGAATCGAGCATGTCGGTCTCTCGTTTATCAAAGTTTGGTCAAGGACAGGCCGGCCCAGGTGGCGAGCAGCCCGCCGAATACGCTGATGCCCAGGTACCCGAAGGCGACCAGGGCCTGCCCGCTTTCCAGCAGGCGCAGCGTATCCAGTGAAAAGGATGAAAAGGTCGTCAGACCGCCTACAAAGCCGACAATCAAGCCGGCCCGAATTTCAATCGGCACTTCCGGGCGCAACAGGAACCAGCCGTACAACAGCCCAATGATCAGGCAACCCACCAGGTTGACGGCCAGGGTCGCCGCATAAAAATGCTTCGGCCAATTGGCGTTTACCCAAGTACCGGTGGCGAAACGCAATAATGTACCAGCGATGCCGGCAACGGACACGGCAAGAATCGTCTTGAGCACTACTTTCTCCGCTGTTTTGGGCTGAGGCGATCGAGTTGGGCGAGGTGATTGAGCTTTTCACCGATCTTCAGCTCCAGGCCGCGAGGCACTGGCTGGTAGAACGGCTGCGGCTCCAGTTCCTCGGGGAAGTAATCTTCGCCGGCGGCATAGGCGTCCGGCTCATCGTGGGCATAGCGATATTCATCGCCATAGCCCAGTTGCTTCATCAGTTTGGTCGGGGCATTACGCAGGTGCAGCGGTACTTCGAGGGAACCATGCTCGGCGGCGGCCCGCAGGGCCGACTTGAACCCCATGTACACCGCGTTGCTTTTTGGCGCGCAGGCCAGGTAGGTGATGGCTTGGGCCACCGCCAACTCGCCTTCAGGGCTACCGAGGCGCTCCTGCACCTCCCAGGCCGCCAGGCATAGGCTCAAGGCGCGCGGGTCGGCGTTGCCGATGTCTTCGCTGGCCATGCGCACCACGCGGCGCGCCAGGTACAACGGGTCACACCCGCCATCGATCATCCGCGCGAACCAGTACAGCGCGCCGTCCGGGTTGGAACCACGTACCGACTTGTGCAGTGCGGAGATCTGGTCATAGAAGGCTTCGCCGCCCTTGTCGAAGCGGCGGCGGGTATCGCCGAGCAGACTTTGCAGCAGGTCAACGCCAATTTCGCTGCCGTCTTCGGCCAGGTCGGAGGCGTTCTCCAACAGGTTGAGAAAACGTCGGCCGTCGCCGTCGGCAGCGCTCAGCAGGATCTTGAAGCCTTCGTCACTGAGGCTCAGCTGGCGCTTGCCCAAGCCCTTGTCTTCGCTCAAGGCGCGCTGCAGCAGCTTGCGCATCGCCGCTTCGTCGAGGCTCTTGAGCACATAGACCCGCGCCCGAGAGAGCAAGGCGTTGTTCAATTCGAAGGACGGATTCTCGGTGGTGGCCCCGATAAAGATCAGCGTGCCATCTTCGACATAAGGCAAAAATGCATCCTGCTGCGACTTGTTGAAGCGATGCACTTCGTCAACGAACAGGATGGTGCGCTTACCGTATTGCCCGGCCTGCTGCTTGGCGACCTCGACGGCCTGGCGGATCTCCTTGACCCCGGCCAGGACCGCCGAGACCGTTTCAAAGTGCGCGTCGGAGACCTTCGCCAGCAGCCTGGCCAGGGTGGTTTTACCCACGCCCGGCGGCCCCCAGAAAATCATCGAGTGCAGCGCACCCTGCTCCAGGGCTTCGCGCAGAGGCTTGCCGCGAGCGAGCAGGTGTTCTTGACCGACATACTCATCCAGGTTGGTGGAGCGCAAGCGCGCGGCCAGGGGCTGGGCAATCGGGTCACTTCGAAACAGATCCATGGGCAGCGCTTGAGACCTCTAGGCAGGTTATTCCTGGATCACGTCGGCACCCTTGGGGATGTCGAACTTGAACTTGGATGCCGGTACCGGCTGGTTGGCCTTGACCCCGGAGAACAGGATATCGGTACGCTGGCCGACACTGTCGATCAGGCGCATGTTGTTGATCATGCCGTTGCCGAACGACAGGTTCAGGCTGTCAAACAGCGTGTCCTTGGATTTCGGCTTGAGGGTGAATTCGATCACATTGCTGGTTTGCTTGGAGGTGATGTCGAAGCTTTTGTTGATTTCCGACACATCGCCCGACAGCAACAGCGCCGGGGTCTGGCTCAGGCGCGGATCCAGCCTTTTGATGGTCGCCTGTTCCAGGTCAGGATCCCACAGCGTGACCTTCTTGCCGTCGGAAACGATGGTCTGTTCAGCCTTACCTTCGGTGTGCCAGTAAAACAGGCCTGGACGCTGCACGGCCATCTCACCCGCGGTTTCCTGCAACCGGGTACCACCGGCATCCAGGGTCAGCTGGGAGAAACGCGCAGTCAGGGTCTGGGATTTGTCCAACAGGTTTTTCAAGCTGTCGACGGAAGCCTGGTCAGCGTGGGCCGAGACAGCAGTCAGGGCCAGTGCCGGCAACAACAGCATGCGGATAAGACGCATGGGAGTCCTCATTGAGTCGTTTAAGGCGCGCCGCGTAATGCCACGCGGCGCGTGATCAGTCGCGCATCTGCCCAGGAGCGATGACTTCGCGCGAGCCGTTGGTGTTCATTGCGGTGACGACGCCAGCGTTTTCCATGGCCTCGATCATACGGGCGGCGCGGTTGTAGCCGATCTTCAGCTTGCGCTGCACCGCGGAGATCGAGGCGCGACGACTTTCCAGCACGAACGCCACGGCCTCGTCGTACAGCGCATCGGTTTCGGCATCATCGTCACCGCCGCCGCTGCCACCGTCGAAGCCGCTGCCGGCCTCTTCGACACCGGCGAGGATGTCATCGTTGTACTCCGGCGCGCCGCGCAGTTTCCAGGCTTCCACCACGCGATGCACTTCGTCGTCGGAAACGAAGGCGCCGTGGACCCGGATCGGCAGGCTGGTGCCCGGCGGCATGTAGAGCATGTCACCGTGCCCCAGCAATTGCTCGGCGCCGCCCTGGTCGATGATGGTGCGCGAGTCGATCTTGCTGGAAACCTGGAACGCCATCCGGGTCGGAATGTTGGCCTTGATCAGGCCGGTGATCACATCCACCGAAGGACGCTGGGTGGCGAGGATCAAGTGGATACCGGCCGCACGCGCTTTCTGGGCAATACGTGCGATCAGTTCTTCGACCTTCTTGCCGACGATCATCATCATGTCGGCAAATTCATCGACTACCACCACGATGGTCGGCAGCTTGCTCAGCAAGGGCGCTTCGTCGTGGATGCTTTCGCGCTTGTACAGCGGGTCGGTCAACGGCGTGCCGGCATCCTGGGCTTCCTTGACCTTGGCGTTGAAGCCCGACAGGTTACGCACGCCCATCTTCGCCATCAGCTTGTAGCGGCGCTCCATCTCGGCCACGCTCCAACGCAGGGCGTTGGCGGCGTCCTTCATGTCGGTGACTACCGGGCAAAGCAGGTGTGGAATGCCTTCGTAGATCGACAATTCCAACATTTTCGGGTCGATCATGATCAGCTTGGCGTCTTCCGGGCCGGACTTGAACAGGATCGACAGGATCATCGCGTTCACACCCACCGACTTACCGGAACCGGTGGTACCGGCCACCAGCAGGTGAGGCATCTTGGCCAGGTCGGTGATCACCGGCTTGCCGCCGATATCATGGCCCAGGGCCAAGGTCACCGGCGATTTGAAGTTGTCGTACTCCGGCGTCGACAGCACCTCGGAGAAGCGCACGATCTGGCGGTCTTCGTTGGGAATCTCGATACCCACGGTGGTCTTGCCGGGGATCACTTCCACCACGCGCACGCTGGTCACGGCCAGGGAGCGCGCCAGGTCCTTGGCCAGGTTGGAAATGCGGCTGACCTTGACGCCAGCGGCGGGCTGGATTTCGTAACGGGTAATCACCGGGCCGGGGTGGATCGAATCCACCGATACCTCGACGCCAAATTCCTTGAGCTTGATTTCCAGCAGGTGGCCGACGGCCGCCAGGGACTCAGGGGAATAATTGAGTTGTTTCTTTTCGGCCGGGTCGAGAATCGAGATCGGTGGCAAGGTGCCTTCGACCGCGCTGTCGACAAACAAGGGGGCCTGCTTCTCTTTCTGGACGCGATGGCTCGGCTCCGGGGCCTTGGTCGGCGCAGGGGCAATCACCGGTGGCACCTGTTTCTCACGGTCCGACATGTGCTTGCTCAGGGCCTGCTCGCGCTCGATCAAGCGTTCCTTGACCTTGGCTTGCTCGCGGCGATCCGGCGTACTCGGGGCGACCACTTCGTTGACGCGGGTGTCCACCTCACGCAGTTGCGCGACCATGCGCTTGCGATCGACCCGGGCCGCCCACCAGCGGTTGGCAGCGCCTTGGAACAGTTCCAGCAGGTCAAGGGTGATCTTACCGGTCACGTCCATCACCTTGAACCATGACAGGTCGGTGAACACCGTGAGGCCGAACAGGAACAATGCGATAAACATCAGGGTGCTGCCCTGGATGTTCAGGGTCTTGCGCGCCAGGTCGCCGAGGCTTTCGCCCAATGCGCCACCCGCGCCCGCCGGCAGGCCGGTGGGCGCGTGGAAATGGATATGAGCCAGCGCCGCGCCGGACAGCACCAGGAACACCAGGCCGATCAGCCGCCAGGAAAACAGCCAGCCACTCCACTGCCACGGCTCATGACGCTGGCGGAAGATCTGCCAGGTCTTGATCGCCAGCAACAGCGGGAAGATATAAGCGAAGTAGCCCAATACCATGAACAGGATATCGGCGCTGTAGGAACCGGCAGGCCCACCGAAATTCTGCACGTCTTCGATCTTGCTGTTGTGGCTCCAGCCCGGATCGTCCTTGCCATAGGTGAGCAAGGCCATCATCAGGAACAGGCACAACGCACCGATAGCGATCAGCGCACCTTCCTTGAGTCGATAGTGCAGGTGCTGGCGCCAGGCCGGCACGACTGTCTTGGGTGTCGCGGTGGATTTCTTCAAAACGGGTCTTTTCCTGCGCCTTCAGCGCGTCCATCTGTTGAATGACTGCACACTACCGCTCAATCCGAGCAGTTGAAAAATGAACGAACATTGTTGAATTTACTTTTAACATTCCGTGACTGATTCACGAAACGGCGATAACGCCACAATGGCCGCATTGTACGGGTTTGTGCCCCCGATGCCACGCCACTTACCTTTCTGCAGGCAGCATAGCCAATTGTGTGTCACACCATGTTCAATTTGAGCATGCATTGTCTTTGCTGACAAAGGCTTATGAGCTGTTTTTGCCAATCCAGGCAAGCTTGGCAAATGGCCTGCATCGGCCAGACCCGATTACGACCACACCTCGCGCACAGAGTTGCAGAACCTTCCGCTCACGTTAATCCACGTCAATGGCCGATTCGGACTGGCCCCATGGCGCTGGGTCGACAATAATCACCCCCTTGGGGCAGGCAACATGCCTGCCACTCCCCTCCCCTTCCGTAAGCCTGGATGCCATGCTGACCTGGTTGCAACGCAATACCCTGACCTTCCCGCCGCTGGCCAAAGCCATGCGCGAACCCAACGGCCTGCTCGCCGCCGGTGGCGACCTGTCGGCCGAACGATTGATTCAGGCCTACCGCCATGGCTGCTTTCCATGGTTCTCGGAAGGCCAGCCGATCCTGTGGTGGTCGCCGGACCCGCGCACCGTGATTTTTCCGGACGAGCTGCACGTATCCCGCAGCCTGGGCAAATTATTGCGCCAACAGCGTTATACCGTGACGTTCGACCAGGACTTCGCAGCGGTCATCCAGGCCTGCGCCGCGCCCCGCGCCTATGCCGATGGCACCTGGATCACCGAAGGCATCCAGAGCGCCTACCAGGCGCTGCACAAACGCGGTTATGCGCACTCCGTGGAGGTATGGGACAACGGAGAGCTGGTGGGCGGGCTGTATGGCCTGGCGATGGGCCAGCTTTTTTTTGGCGAGTCCATGTTCAGCCGCGCTGACAACGCCTCGAAATTTGGCTTCGTCACGCTGACCCGTCAATTGCAGGCCTGGGGGTTTGTGCTGATCGACTGCCAGATGCCCAATGATCACCTGCACAGCCTGGGCGCCCGCGCCATTCCCCGCAGCGAGTTCGCCGGCTTCCTGCACGACCACTTGGATCAACCCAGCTCTGGGCCGTGGGTTTCCTAGGCGACATCCGCGCACCTGGCTTACACTTATTTCAAAGCTTATCCGAGGGTTGATCATGACCGAGCTGGCGCGTTTGAAGTTTTATGCCACTCAAGCCCACTCTTGCAGCTATCTGCCAGACGAACAGGCCACCACCCTGTTCCTCGACCCCAGCCAGCCGATGGATGTGCATGTGTATGCCGACCTTTCGGAAATGGGTTTTCGGCGCAGCGGCGATCACCTCTACCGGCCCCACTGCCAGAACTGTAATGCCTGCGTGCCGGCACGCATCCCGGTGGCGCAGTTTTTACCCGATCGTAACCAGAAGCGCATCCTCAAGCGCAATGCCGACCTGACTGTCACCGCGAGCAAGCCTCGATTCAGCGAAGAATACTTCGACCTGTATCAGCGCTACATTGAACAACGCCATGCCGACGGCGATATGTTCCCCCCCAGCCGCGACCAGTTTTCCACGTTCCTGGTGCGCGACCTGCCCTTCTCGCGCTTCTACGAGTTTCGCCTCGACGGCCGCCTGCTGGCCGTCGCCGTGACCGACCTGCTGCCCAACGGCCTGTCGGCGGTCTATACCTTCTATGAGCCGGCCGAGGAACGTCGCAGCCTGGGACGTTTCGCGATCCTCTGGCAAATCGGCGAAGCTCTACGCCTGGAACTGGAGGCGGTGTACCTGGGCTACTGGATCAAAAACTGCAAAAAGATGAACTACAAGACCCAATATCGGCCCATTGAACTGCTAATTAATCAAAGATGGGTCACGCTTAACTAGAACCCCTTGGCTTAAACACCCTTTTTCGGGCACAATGCACGCCGCTTTTGCCTGGCGCAGTTGCACCGGGCCATTCACTGGATACCGAGGGCTTTACTGCATGTCGAAAGAAGACAGCTTCGAAATGGAAGGCACTGTCGTCGACACCCTGCCCAACACCATGTTTCGTGTGGAGTTGGAAAATGGGCACGTCGTAACCGCGCATATCTCCGGCAAGATGCGCAAGAACTACATTCGTATTCTTACCGGTGACAAAGTGCGCGTCGAGCTGACGCCCTATGACTTGAGCAAAGGGCGCATCACTTACCGCGCTCGCTAATCAAGTCAATACAAAACGCCCGGTTATGCCGGGCGTTTTTGTGTGCGTGCTATTTACCAAGTGCCAAAACCAAATGTGGGAGGGGGCTTGCCCCCGATAGCAGTGTTTCAGTCGCTACATAAGTGACTGATCTACCGCTATCGGGGGCAAGCACCCTCCCACATTGGCGCCCGCAGCTATCGATCAGGCCATTTCAGCCGTGGTTTCGAACTCGAAGGTCAGTTCGCCGTCCTTCAGGTCGATATGCACCACGCCACCATGGTCGGACAATTCGCCAAACAGGATCTCTTCGGCCAATGGCCGCTTGATCTTGTCCTGGATCAGACGTGCCATTGGGCGAGCACCCATTGCCGCGTCGTAGCCACCCTCTGCCAGCCAATTGCGCGCCGCGTCCGTTACGTCCAACTGCACGCGCTTGTCTTCCAACTGCGCTTGAAGCTCGGTAAGGAACTTGTCCACCACGCTTTTGATGACCTCATGGCTGAGGCGACCAAACTGGATAATAGTGTCCAGGCGGTTGCGGAACTCCGGCGTAAAGCTCTTCTTGATGACTTCCATCGCATCGGACGAGTGATCCTGATGCGTAAAGCCGATCGAGGCCCGCGCAGCCGTTTCAGCACCGGCGTTGGTAGTCATGATCACGATCACATTGCGGAAGTCCGCCTTGCGCCCGTTGTTGTCGGTCAGGGTCCCGTGATCCATGACCTGCAGCAGCAGGTTGAAGACTTCCGGGTGAGCCTTCTCGATTTCATCGAGCAACAATACGCAATGCGGCTGCTTGGTGATTGCCTCGGTCAACAGGCCGCCCTGGTCGAAGCCAACATAGCCTGGAGGCGCACCGATCAGGCGCGACACGGTGTGACGCTCCATGTACTCGGACATGTCGAACCGCACCAACTCGATACCCATGGCCTTGGCCAACTGCCGCGCAGCCTCGGTCTTGCCGACGCCGGTAGGGCCGGCGAACAGGAACGAACCGACAGGCTTGTCCGGCGACTTGAGGCCCGCACGCGACAGCTTGATCGCGGTGGACAGCGAGTCGATGGCCGCATCCTGGCCGAAAACGGTGAGCTTGAGGTCACGTTCCAGATTACGCAGCAGTTCCTTGTCGGAGCTGGTGACGTGTTTTGGCGGAATCCGCGCAATTTTCGCCACGATATCCTCGACCTGGGCCACGTCGATGCGCTTCACCCGCTTCTCGACCGGCTGCAGACGCTGATAAGCACCCGCCTCATCGATCACATCGATCGCCTTGTCCGGCATGTGACGGTCATTGATATAGCGCGATGCCAGCTCAGCCGCCGCCCGCAATGCTTCATCGGTGTACTCGATGCCGTGGTGCGCCTCGAAACGCCCCTTGAGCCCGCGCAGGATGCCGATGGTGTCTTCAACCGAAGGCTCGGACACGTCGACTTTCTGGAAGCGACGCGCCAGTGCGCGATCTTTCTCGAAGATCCCACGGAATTCCTGGAACGTGGTCGAACCGATGCAGCGAATGTCACCCGACGACAGCAGAGGCTTGAGCAGGTTGGACGCATCCATCACCCCACCGGACGCCGCACCGGCACCAATGATCGTGTGGATCTCATCAATGAACAGGATCGCCTGCGGGCGTTTTTTCAATTCGCCAAGCAAAGCCTTGAAGCGCTTCTCGAAATCACCACGGTACTTGGTGCCCGCGAGCAACGCGCCCAGGTCCAGTGAATAGACAACGCTGTTGGCCAGCAGGTCTGGCACCTGGTTATCGACGATGCGCTTGGCCAGGCCTTCGGCGATCGCGGTTTTACCGACACCCGCCTCACCCACCAGCAGCGGGTTGTTCTTGCGACGGCGCGCGAGGATCTGCGCGACACGCTCCACCTCAAGCTCACGCCCTACCAGCGGATCGATCCGCCCCTGGCGCGCCAATTCATTAAGGTTGCTGGCATAGGCATCCAGTGGATTGCCCGAAGAAGAAGACTCACCGCCCTCGTCATCCTGCATTTCCTGCTCACCCTCGGAATGATCGCCGTGCCCAGGCACCTTGGAGATACCGTGGGCGATATAGTTGACGACATCAATACGGGCAACGCTCTGTTGCTTGAGCAGGAATACCGCCTGGCTTTCCTGTTCGCTGAAGATCGCCACAAGCACGTTGGCGCCCGTGACTTCACGCTTGCCGGAGCTCTGTACGTGGAAAACAGCACGCTGCAACACCCGCTGGAAGCCCAGGGTTGGCTGGGTTTCGCGGTCCTCGTCATGCACGGGGATCAGTGGCGTGGTGGAGTCGATAAACTCCTGCAGGTCATGCTTGAGTTTGTCGAGGTTGGCGCCGCACGCACGCAATACGGTGGCGGCAGCTTCGTTATCCAAAAGTGCCAGCAGCAGGTGCTCGACGGTCATGAATTCATGACGCTTCGAACGAGCCTCCTTGAAGGCAAGATTGAGGGTGACTTCGAGCTCGCGGTTTAACATAGCTTCACCTCATACCCAAGTGGTCGGCGTTAACCGTCCTTCTCGATTTCACAGAGTAGCGGATGCTGGCTTTCCCTGGCGTACTGGTTGACCTGCATGGCCTTTGTCTCGGCGATGTCGCGGGTAAACACTCCACATACTGCCCGTCCTTCTGTGTGAACGGCCAGCATTACCTTGGTCGCCAACTCGCGGTTCAGGTTAAAAAACACCTCGAGCACTTCGACCACGAAATCCATCGGTGTGTAGTCATCATTGAACAAAACCACCTTGTACATCGGCGGCGCCTGTAAAGCAGGCTTGGCCTCCTGAACAGCAATGCCTGCAGAACCGTCGTCATCGTGTTCGTGATCCGGTCGATCCTGATTGAATGTTAGTCGAATCTGGCTGATTGCATGCATGGAAAGAAAGGTTCGTCAGTGGTTCAAATACAGTGGTGGGGGCGAGCTGTCAGAATTTCAACTCTGACTATACGGTCGCCTTGACTATCGGCAAAACGGTGTTACAACCAATAGAACCCACAGTGGGTAAAAAAGGTCCGCGCAGTCAACCTTATTTATTCGGGTTAGGACGGATAAACTGGATGATACTCCAGTGATGGAGTCTGGTGCAGAAGGAAATGTGTATGTCTGGCGTCAAGATCAATGGCAAGGTCAAGTGGTTCAACAACGCCAAAGGATATGGCTTTGTGCAGGAGGATGGAAAAACCGAGGACCTTTTTGCGCATTACTCAGCGATCGAAATGGATGGCTATAAAACGCTGAAAGCGGGCCAAGCTGTGAGCTTTGAAATCATTCAAGGACCGAAAGGGCTGCACGCCGTCAAGATCGAACCAGTGAAAGCGGAAACACTGGAAAAACCCGCAGCCCCGCACGCTCATAAAGAAAAGAAACAAACGGCCTGAACCATCGGCTGCCGAGCGAGCAAATTGCGATAAAAAAAACGGCCACCCAGTCAAATCGGGGCGGCCGTTTTTTGTTGCCTGAACCCTACACCTACATATGCGAAATCAGCGCATCGCCGAAGCCTGACGAAGAGACCAGCTTGGCACCTTCCATCAAGCGCTCGAAGTCATAGGTCACGGTCTTGGCCGAGATAGCGCCATTGGTGCCCTTGATGATCAGGTCGGCCGCCTCGGTCCAACCCATATGGCGCAGCATCATTTCTGCCGACAGGATCAATGAGCCCGGGTTGACCTGGTCCTTGCCCGCATACTTGGGCGCAGTCCCGTGGGTGGCCTCGAACATGGCCACGGTGTCGGACAGGTTGGCGCCCGGCGCAATACCGATACCACCCACCTCCGCCGCCAGGGCGTCGGACAGGTAGTCGCCGTTCAGGTTAAGCGTCGCGATCACGTCATATTCAGCCGGACGCAGCAGGATCTGCTGGAGCATCGCGTCGGCAATGGCATCCTTGACCACCACATTCTTGCCGGTCTTGGGGTTCTTGAACTGCATCCACGGGCCACCATCAAGCAGGGTGGCACCGAACTCTTCAGCCGCCACTTCGTAGGCCCATTCCTTGAAGGCACCTTCGGTGAACTTCATGATGTTGCCTTTGTGCACGATGGTCAGCGAGTCGCGGTCGTTATCCACCACATATTGCAGGGCCTTGCGCGCCAGGCGCTTGGTGCCCTCCAGCGATACCGGCTTGATACCAATGCCGCAATCCTGATCGAAACGGATCTTGGTGACACCCATTTCTTCCTTGAGGAACTTGATCACCTTGATGGCTTCCGGCGAGCCGGCTTTCCACTCGATGCCGGCGTAAATATCTTCGGAGTTTTCACGGAAGATGGTCATATCCACGTCACCGGGCTTCTTGACCGGGCTCGGTACACCCTCGAACCAGCGCACCGGACGCAGGCACACATACAGGTCGAGTTGCTGGCGCAGGGCTACGTTCAATGAACGGATACCACCACCGACTGGAGTGGTCAGCGGGCCCTTGATGGACACCACGTAATCCCTGACCGCATCCAGGGTTTCCTGGGGCAGCCAGGTGTCCTGGTCGTAGACTTGGGTCGCCTTTTCGCCGGCGTACACCTCCATCCACGAGATTTTGCGCTTGCCGCCGTAGGCTTTTTCAACAGCCGCGTCGACTACCTTGATCATCACCGGGCTGATGTCGACGCCAATACCGTCACCTTCGATATAAGGGATGATCGGTTGGTCAGGAACATTGAGAGAATGGTCTGGATTGACGGTGATTTTTTCGCCGACTGCCGGAACCTGAATCTTCTTGTATCCCATGCTGAACTCCATCTATGGATTGAACATCTGGCTGCGTTCGAGCCTACTCCAGATAAATGGCGACTGAAACCTCGCGCCATGCTCATTTGCATCGAAAACAGCACATTTAGTCGCCTACAAGCCTGAAAGCAAAGGGAAAAGCGCCAATCTTGAGCACATCGTGCGACTTTAGGCGTAATCCGGTACCTGCGACCTTTAGACCAATGGACGACACACCTTTTGTATGAAGGCTCAGCGTAAGCATAGCGACCTATGTATAATGCCGCCGCTGACCAAAGAGTCACGACGGCGGACCGCTCTAGAACAACGCCCTCCGCCACAAAGCAGGACTATTACAATAGTCCACCCGCTTGACGCTCGACTGATGCAACCCAACATCACCGCGAAGAAACCTCGACCTTTCGCTCATGGATGACTTTGAACGAACGCGCTCTACCCGGCGCATCTCGAGTTTCTGCGCACGCTTTCAGCAAAGAAGAGAGTTAATCCGAATATGCCCACCCGCTCGAAGATCATCTACACCTTCACCGACGAAGCCCCAGCCCTCGCCACCTATTCACTGCTGCCTATCGTAGAGGCCTTCACCGCTTCCGCTGATATTGCCGTGGAAACCCGCGACATCTCCCTCGCCGGGCGCATCCTCGCAAGCTTCCCCGAGCAACTGGGCACCAAGGCCGTACCGGACCACCTCGCCGAACTGGGCGCCCTGGCCGTGACCCCTGAAGCCAACATCATCAAGCTGCCTAACATCAGTGCCTCGACCCCCCAACTGCAGGCGGCGATCAAGGAACTGCAGGCCCAGGGCTATGCCCTGCCGGACTACCCCGAAACCGTAACCACCGACGCGGAAAAAGAAACCCGTGCACGTTACGACAAGGTCAAGGGCAGCGCCGTGAACCCGGTCCTGCGCGAAGGCAACTCCGACCGTCGCGCGCCCCTGTCGGTCAAGAACTACGCACGCAAGCACCCGCACAAAATGGGCGCCTGGGCTGCCGACTCCAAGTCCCACGTTGCCCACATGAGCAACGGCGACTTCTACGGCAGCGAAAAAGCCGTACAGATCGAAGCCGCTGACACTGTCAAAATTGCGCTGGTCGCCCAAGACGGCACCACCACCGTCCTGAAGGAAAAGACCACGGTCAAGGCCGGCGAAATCATCGACAGCGCCGTACTGAGCAAGAAAGCCCTGCGCAGCTTCATCGCCGCTGAAATCGAAGACGCCAAGAAACAAGGCGTACTGCTGTCGGTTCACTTGAAAGCCACCATGATGAAGGTCTCCGACCCGATCATGTTCGGCCAGATCGTTGCCGAGTTCTATAAAGACGCCCTGGCCAAGCACGCAGACGTGCTGGCCGAGATCGGCTTCAACCTGAACAACGGTATCGGCGACCTGTACGCACGCATCAAGGCCCTGCCGGCCGAGCAGCAAGCGCAGATCGAAGCTGACATCCAGGCGGTCTACGCCTCGCGCCCTTCCCTGGCGATGGTCAACTCCGACAAAGGCATCACCAACCTGCACGTGCCGAGCGACGTCATCGTCGACGCTTCGATGCCGGCCATGATCCGTGACTCCGGTAAAATGTGGGGCACCGACGGCCAACTGCACGACACCAAGGCCGTGATTCCGGATCGTTGCTACGCCACCATCTACCAGGCCGTCATCGAAGACTGCAAGGCCAATGGCGCGTTCGATCCAACCACCATGGGCAGCGTACCGAACGTTGGCCTGATGGCGCAGAAAGCCGAAGAGTACGGCTCTCACGACAAGACTTTCCAGATCAAGGCTGACGGCGTGGTCCGCGTCACCGACAGCAAGGGCAACCTGCTGATGGAACAGCCCGTCGAAGCCGGCGACATCTTCCGCATGTGCCAGGCCAAAGACGCGCCGATCCAGGACTGGGTCAAGCTGGCCGTCAACCGCGCTCGCGCCAGCAACACCCCAGCCATCTTCTGGCTGGACCCGAAGCGCGCCCACGATGGCGCCGTGATCGAAAAAGTCCAGACCTACCTGAAAGACCACAACACCGAAGGCCTGGACATCCGCATCATGTCGCCGGTCGACGCGATGAAGTTCACCCTGGAGCGCACCCGCAAGGGCCTGGACACCATCTCGGTGACCGGTAACGTACTGCGCGACTACCTGACCGACCTGTTCCCGATCATGGAACTGGGCACCAGCGCCAAAATGCTGTCGATCGTGCCACTGATGAACGGCGGCGGCCTGTTCGAAACCGGCGCTGGCGGTTCGGCACCCAAGCACGTGCAACAGCTGCTGGAAGAGAACTTCCTGCGCTGGGACTCCCTGGGCGAATTCCTGGCCCTGGCAGCCTCCCTGGAACACCTGGGCGTGACATACAACAACCCGAAAGCCCTGGTACTGTCCAAGACCCTGGACCAGGCCACCGGCCAGTTCCTCGACAACAACAAGTCGCCATCGCGCAAAGTCGGCAACATCGACAACCGCGGCAGCCACTTCTACCTGGCGCTGTACTGGGCCCAGGCCCTGGCGGCACAGACCGAAGACACGGCACTGCAAGGGCAGTTCAGCGAACTGGCCAAGACCCTGGCCGCGAACGAAGCAACCATCGTTGCCGAGCTCAACGCCGTACAGGGCAAGCCAGTGGACATCGGCGGCTACTACGCGCCGAACCCGGAGCTGACCAGCAAGGCCATGCGCCCAAGCAACACCCTCAACGCGGCGATTGCCAAGTTGAAGTAAGGTTGTAAGGATGCAAAGAAGCCCCGGCCCTGTGCCGGGGTTTTTGTTTATGTGCTTTTTGCTGAAGAAACCCAATCAAGTTGTGGGAGGGGGCTTACCCCCGATGGCACATACCGACCAGGCTACTTATAGCTGATCCGCCGCTATCGGGGGCAAGCCCCCTCCCACATTGACTGCAATCCTGCCGATAGGCCGAGCCGTACAACTGAATCGAGGCATCCCATGACCTGGCAACCCCACATCACCGTCGCCACCATCGTCGAAGACAACGGCCGCTTCCTGATGGTCGAAGAACTCAAGAACGGGCGTGCCGTGCTCAACCAGCCCGCCGGCCACCTCGACCCACATGAAACCCTGACCGAAGCCGCCGTGCGCGAAACCCTCGAAGAAACCGGCTGGGACGTGGAGGCCACCGGCGTCGTCGGTATCTACCTGTACACCGCCCCCAGCAATGGCGTGACCTACCAGCGGGTCTGCTTCACCGCCAAGGCGCTGAAACACTACCCGGACTATCAACTCGACGAGGGCATCGTGCGCGCCCGCTGGCTGACGCGCGACGAGCTGATAGCCTTGCGCGACGACTGGCGCAGTGAGCTGATCATCCGCTGTATCGACGATTATCTGGCCGGTCAGCGCCACAGTCTCGAATTGATCCGCCCTTCTCTTTAGCCTTGCAGGCGCGAGCCTGCTAGAATCGCGTCCTTTTTAAAGACACCCGTTGAAATCCTATGCGTGATCCAGCCCCTTCTGACACACAAAAGAAGCGCGTCATCGTCGGTATGTCCGGCGGCGTGGATTCTTCCGTTTCCGCCGTTCTGCTCATGGAGCAGGGCTATGAGGTGGAAGGCCTGTTCATGAAGAACTGGGAAGAAGACGATGGAACGGAATATTGCACCGCCATGGACGACCTGGCGGATGCCCAGGCCGTGTGCGACAAAATCGGTATAAAGCTGCACACCGCCAACTTCGCCGCCGAGTACTGGGACAATGTGTTCGAGCACTTCCTGGCCGAATACAAGGCCGGTCGTACGCCGAACCCGGACATCCTGTGTAACCGCGAGATCAAGTTCAAGGCGTTCCTCGACTACGCCATGATGCTCGGCGCCGACCTGATTGCAACTGGCCACTACGTGCGCCGTCGCGACATCGATGGCCGCACCGAACTGCTCAAGGGCCTGGACCCGAACAAGGACCAGAGCTACTTCCTGCACGCCGTCGGCGGCGAACAGATCGCCAAGACCCTGTTCCCGGTCGGCGAGCTGGAGAAACCCGAAGTGCGCCGGATCGCCGAGCAACACGGCCTGGCCACGGCCAAGAAGAAGGACTCCACCGGGATCTGCTTTATTGGCGAGCGCCGCTTCAGTGACTTCCTCAAGCAGTACCTGCCGGCACAACCGGGCGAGATCAAGACCACCGACGGCGAGGTCATCGGCCGCCACCACGGCCTGATGTACCACACCATCGGGCAGCGCCAGGGCCTGGGTATCGGCGGCTTGAAAGACGCCGGTGAAGAACCCTGGTACGTACTGATCAAGGACCTGGAGCACAACGTACTGGTTGTTGGACAGGGCAATGAACACCCGCTGCTGTTCTCCCGCGCCCTGCTGGCGTCGGAGATCTATTGGGTCAACCCGATCGACCTGAGCACCCCGCGTCGCTTGACCGCCAAGGTGCGCTATCGCCAGAGCGACCAACCCTGCACCCTGGAAAAAACCGCCAGCGGTTACCGTGCCACCTTCGATGACCCGCAACGCGCGGTCACACCTGGCCAGTCCGTAGTGTTCTACGACGGGGAGATTTGCCTGGGGGGCGGCGTGATCGAAATCGCCGAACCCTGGAGCACCCCGGCATGAGCCCGACCCAGGAGCAACTGACGGCACTCGGCGGTGTATTCCTCGCCGCGGTGCTGGTGGACAAGATCGCCAAGACCGGCCAGGTCACCGAAGCGGGCCTGACCTGCATGCTCGGCAGCCTGCTGATCCGCGACCCCAAGGACACCCTAGAAGTCTACGGCGGCGACGACCTGGCCCTGCGCGAAGGTTACCGCGCGCTGATCGGCGCACTCGAGCGTGACCCGAGCACCTTGCAACGTGAGCCGCTGCGCTATGCCTTGTCGATGCTCGGTCTCGAGCGCCAACTGGCCAAGCGCGACGACCTGCTCGAGACCATTGGCAAACGCCTGCCGCAGATTCAATCCCAGGTGGAACACTTCGGCCCAGCCCACGAAAACGTGATCGCCGCCGTGGGTGCGCTGTACCAGGACACCTTGAGCACCTTGCGCCAGCGGATCCAGGTCCACGGCGACATGCGCAACCTGCAACAACCGAACAACGCCTCGAAAATCCGCGCGCTGCTCCTGGCCGGTATTCGTTCGGCGCGGTTGTGGCGCCAGTTGGGCGGTCATCGTTGGCAGCTGGTCATCAGCCGTCGCAAATTGCTCAAAGAGCTTTACCCGTTGATGCGCAACGAATAAGTCGTACCAACGGGCCCTTTTCAAGCCGTTACGCGTAATACGCCGGTCAGTTGGCAACGGACCGGCGGATTTTTTCATGTATGATACGCGCCCCATTTCGTTGCCCGACTGTCCGAGAACACCCCATGCAGCTCTCTTCGCTCACTGCGGTTTCCCCTGTTGACGGCCGCTACGCCGGCAAAACCCAGGCCCTGCGCCCTATTTTCAGCGAATACGGCCTGATCCGTGCTCGTGTACTGGTTGAAGTGCGCTGGCTCCAGCGCCTGGCCGCTCACCCCGCCATCAGCGAAGTGCCGGCGTTCTCCGCCGAAGCCAACGCCGTGCTCAACACCCTGGCGGAAAACTTCTCCCTGGAACACGCCGAGCGTGTCAAAGAGATCGAGCGCACCACCAACCACGACGTAAAAGCCATCGAGTACCTGCTCAAGGAACAGGCGGCCAAGCTGCCGGAACTGGCCCAGGTCAGCGAGTTCATCCACTTTGCCTGCACCAGCGAGGACATCAACAACCTGTCCCATGCCCTGATGCTGCGCGAAGGCCGTGATGACGTCATGCTGCCGCTGATGCGCCAGACCGCCGAAGCTATCCGCGAACTGGCGATCCGTTTCGCCGCCGTGCCGATGCTATCGCGCACCCACGGCCAGCCGGCGTCGCCGACCACCCTGGGCAAAGAACTGGCCAACGTGGTGTACCGCCTGGAGCGTCAGATCGCACAGGTCGCCGCCGTGCCATTACTGGGCAAGATCAACGGCGCTGTCGGCAACTACAACGCGCACCTGTCGGCCTACCCCGAGATCGACTGGGAAGCCAATGCCCGCGCCTTCATCGAAGACGAGCTGGGCCTGGGCTTCAACCCGTACACGACGCAGATCGAACCGCACGACTACATCGCCGAGCTGTTCGACGCCATTGCACGCTTCAACACCATCCTGATCGACTTCGATCGCGATATCTGGGGCTACATCTCCCTGGGCTACTTCAAGCAGCGCACTATTGCCGGCGAAATCGGTTCGTCGACCATGCCGCACAAGGTCAACCCGATCGACTTCGAAAACTCCGAAGGCAACCTCGGCATCGCCAACGCCCTGTTCCAGCACCTGGCCAGCAAGTTGCCGATCTCCCGCTGGCAGCGCGACCTGACCGACTCCACCGTACTGCGCAACCTCGGCGTCGGCTTTGCCCACAGCGTGATCGCGTACGAAGCCAGCCTCAAAGGCATCAGCAAGCTTGAGCTCAACGAGCAGAAGATCGCCGCTGACCTGGACGCTTGCTGGGAAGTGCTGGCCGAGCCGATCCAGACCGTGATGCGCCGCTATAACATCGAAAACCCGTACGAGAAGCTCAAAGAGTTGACGCGTGGCAAGGGCATCAGCCCTGAAGCGCTGCAAACTTTCATCGACGGCCTGGACATGCCAGCCGCTGCCAAGGCCGAGCTGAAACTGCTCACCCCGGCCAACTACATCGGCAACGCCGTGGCCCAAGCCAAACGCATCTGATTACCGCAAGACCCCTGAGACGCCCGGCCGCGCCGGGCGTTTTTATTCCAGTCTGAAAAGTGCTTTTTTTCAATAGGTTACACATGAATCCTGATATCCCTCTTCAACTTCTGGGCGGCATCACGGCACGGGAGTTCCTGCGCGACTACTGGCAGAAAAAACCCCTGCTGATCCGCCAGGCCATCCCTGACTTCGAAAGCCCGATCGACGCCGACGAACTGGCCGGCCTCGCCTTGGAAGAGGAAGTCGAGTCGCGCCTGGTGATCGAGCATGGCGAACGCCCATGGGAGCTGCGTCGCGGTCCGTTCGCCGAAGACACCTTCAGCACCCTGCCTGAGCGCGAGTGGACCCTGCTGGTACAAGCGGTCGACCAGTTCGTGCCGGAAGTGGCCGATCTGCTGGAGCAGTTCCGCTTCCTGCCGAGCTGGCGCATCGACGACGTGATGATCAGTTTCGCTGCGCCGGGCGGCAGCGTGGGTCCGCACTTCGACAACTACGATGTGTTCCTGCTGCAGGCCCAGGGCAAGCGCAACTGGAAGATCGGCCAAATGTGCAGCTCCGAAAGCCCGCTGCTGCAACACGCCGACCTGCGCATCCTCGCCGAATTCGAAGAAAGCGCCGAATGGGTACTGGAACCGGGCGACATGCTCTATCTGCCGCCACGCCTGGCACACTTCGGCATCGCTGAAGATGACTGCATGACCTACTCGGTAGGTTTCCGTGCACCGAGCGCCGCTGAAGTGCTGACCCACTTCACCGACTTCCTCAGCCAGTACCTGACCGACGAAGAGCGCTACACCGACGCCGACGCCCAACCAGCCGGCGACCCGCACCAGATCCAGAGCGACGCCCTCGACCGTCTCAAGAGCCTGCTGGCCGAGCACATGAGCGACGAGCGCATGCTGCTGACCTGGTTTGGCCAGTTCATGACCGAGCCGCGCTATCCGGAACTGGTTACCGGACCGGAAGACCTGTCGGAAGAAGACGTGGTGAGCAGCCTGGAAGACGGCGCCGTGCTGATTCGCAACCCGAGCGCGCGCCTGGCCTGGTCGGAAGTGGACGACGACCTGCTGCTGTTCGCCAGCGGCCAGAGTCGCTACCTGCCGGGCAAACTGCGCGAGCTGCTGAAGCTGATCTGCGCCGCCGACGCACTGCACATCGAGAACCTCAGCCCATGGCTGGCGGACGAAGATGGCCGCGACCTGTTGTGCGAACTGGTCAAACAAGGAAGCCTGGGGTTTGCCGATGAATAAAATTCACGTAAGTGTCGCGGACTGGCAAAAGGATATCGCCGAGATTCGGCGCATTCGTGAAGCGGTATTTATCGCCGAACAATCGGTCCCACCAGAACTGGAGTGGGACGCAGACGACGCAGATGCAGTGCATTTCCTCGCATACGAGGGCGACTTCCCGATTGGCACCGCTCGCCTGCTGCCCAGCGGCGAGATCGGTCGCGTGTCGGTCCTCAAGGACTGGCGCGGGCTGAAGGTCGGCGACAAGCTGATGGAAGCCGTGATTGGCGAGGCCGAGAAACGCGGCCAGACCAAACAGTTCCTCAGCGCGCAGGTCTATGCGGCACCGTTCTATGAGCGACTGGGCTTCAAGATCACCAGCGAGGAATTCCTGGAAGTCGGGATTCCGCATGTCGACATGGTGCGCGGGGGCTGATCCCCGTGGCGAGCGGGCTTGCCCCGCGCTGGGCTGCGTAGCAGCCCCAAAAACCAGACGCCGCGCTCTTTCTGAAGGAACGCGGCGTTTTTTATTGGGGCTGCTACGCAGCCCAACGCGGGGCAAGCCCGCTCGCCACGACAGACTTACCCACTACAGCAGGCTTGATCCTCACTAAACTTGCGACCTGCCAGGCCGACAAACTGGCACTATCAAGCCTAAATGACTCGCAGAGATAACGGACATGTCCCTTCGCACCCTACTCACCGCTCTCCTCCTGACCGCCAGTTGCACGGCATTGGCCGACACCGAAGTCGTCAACCTGAGCAACCGTACCAGCGCCGACCTGCTGCCCGTGGCGCAGAACTTCATCGGCAAGGACGGTACCGTCAGCGCCTACGGCAACCAACTGATCGTGAATGCCGCCCCCGGTAAGATCCAGGACCTGCGCGCCCTGCTCGCCCAACTGGACACGCCGGCCAAACGCCTGCTGATCACCGTCGATACCAATGAAAACAACCAGCAGAACAGCGGCGACAGCCAGACGCGCATCATCAGCTACGGCACCGCCAGCCGCGAGGGCGGCATCCAGCAGATCCAGGCCAGCGAAGGCGTACCCGCGTTGATCCAGGTCGGCCAGAGCGTCCCCCTGACCACCACGCAGCCCGATGCCTACGGCCGCCCGCAGAACCAGACCCAGTACCGCAACGTCACTCAGGGCTTCTACGTCACCGCCAGCGTCACCGGCGACACCGTGCACCTGGCGATCAGTACCAACCGTGACCGCATGAGCCAGGAACGTGCCGATGTAGTGAACGTGCAAAGTACCGACACAACCGTCAGCGGCCGGCTGGGCGAATGGATCCCCCTGGCCGGCATCAACCGTGAGACCCAGGCCGATAAATCCTCCACAACCCGCAGCTACTCTACTCAGGGCCGTGACGACCTGACTTTGCGGGTTAAGGTCGACACCCTGAACTGAAGCACCAAAAACTGACTGACGAGTCGTATTAGACTAAAGATGTAGTGCTATAAAAAAAGCACTACAAAACATTTGACGATCCAAAAAAGCCTGTGCATGATGGCCTCGCTCCCGCTAATCAGGGGCCCTGGCAAGGGCCTTCGGATCGACGCTCCAAGCTACCCACCCGAGCCGATTCGTGTCTGTACCGCCCACAAGGTGTGTTTGACGAGGTTGCGACTGGAACGAAGTTGTCCCGAGGGACGGAAGCTAACCAGGTAACCCGGCTACACACTGATGGATCGTACAAAGGCCCACGATGCCCGAAGACCGTTCGCAGTTCGCCCTTACCTGCTCAACTCCCCCCTTGAGCCATCGTTCATCCCGTCGCCATCCCCGCCGAACTTGACTTGAACACCCAAGCTTCTGGTCAGCGAGCAGCCACAACCACGCATTCACTACGTGGCTGGCAAATGGAATTTTCCACCTAGACCTATGCGACGAGGTTTTCCCCCATGGCACTGACACGCGAACAGCAAATTGCAGCCCTTGAAAAAGACTGGGCTGAAAACCCACGCTGGAAAGGCGTAACCCGCGCTTATTCCGCTGCTGACGTCGTCCGCCTGCGTGGCTCGGTTCAACCTGAGCACACCTTTGCAAAACTCGGCGCCGAGAAGCTGTGGAACCTGGTGACCCAGGGCGCCAAGCCTTCCTTCCGTCCCGACAAAGATTTCGTCAACTGCATGGGCGCCCTCACTGGCGGCCAGGCAGTCCAACAGGTAAAAGCCGGTATCCAGGCGATCTACCTGTCCGGCTGGCAAGTGGCAGCGGACAACAACTCCGCTGAATCCATGTACCCCGACCAATCGCTGTACCCGGTGGACTCCGTACCGACCGTGGTCAAGCGCATCAACAACTCGTTCCGCCGTGCCGACCAGATCCAGTGGAAAGCCGGTAAAGGTCCTGGCGACGAAGGCTACATCGACTACTTCGCACCGATCGTGGCTGACGCCGAAGCCGGTTTCGGCGGCGTACTGAACGCCTACGAGCTGATGAAGAGCATGATCGAGGCTGGCGCCGCCGGCGTGCACTTCGAAGACCAACTGGCCTCGGTGAAAAAATGCGGCCACATGGGCGGCAAGGTACTGGTGCCGACCCAGGAAGCCGTACAGAAGCTGACCGCTGCCCGCCTGGCGGCTGACGTTGCCGGTACACCGACCATCATCCTGGCCCGTACCGACGCCAACGCCGCCGACCTGCTGACATCGGACTGCGACCCGTACGACCAACCGTTCGTCACTGGCGAACGCACCCAGGAAGGTTTCTACAAAGTACGCGCCGGTCTTGACCAGGCGATCGCCCGCGGCCTGGCCTACGCGCCGTACGCCGACCTGATCTGGTGCGAAACCGCCAAGCCGGACCTGGCTGAAGCCCGTCGCTTTGCTGAAGCGATCAAAAAGGAATACCCGGACCAACTGCTGTCCTACAACTGCTCGCCTTCCTTCAACTGGAAGAAAAACCTGGACGACGCGACCATCGCCAAGTTCCAGCGCGAACTGTCCGCCATGGGCTACAAGCACCAGTTCATCACCCTGGCCGGCATTCACAACATGTGGCACAGCATGTTCAACCTGGCGCACGACTACGCCCGCAACGACATGACCGCCTACGTGAAGCTGCAAGAGCAAGAGTTCGCTGACGCCGCCAAGGGCTACACCTTCGTGGCTCACCAGCAGGAAGTGGGTACCGGCTACTTCGACGACATGACCACCGTGATCCAGGGCGGCACCTCGTCCGTGACCGCACTGACCGGCTCGACCGAAGAAGAACAGTTCCACTGAGTGCATGAGCACACGGCCATCGCGGACCCGATAAAGAGCTAACCGCAGTGCCGCACGATCTGACGCCCCGACTGGTTCGGGGCGTTTTTTTGCCTGAGCGATCCGCCCCAGGTCAATGAGCCCCCAAATGTGGGAGGGGGCCTGCCCTGATGCCTGTCAGTCCAGAAGGAGCACCCTAACTGTGGCGAGCGGGCTTGCCCCGCGCTGGGCTGCGAAGCAGCCCCGTTACAGGCGATGTGTTTTCAACTGACACACCGCGATGCCTGGTTTTGGGGCCGCTTCGCAGCCCAACGCGGGGCAAGCCCGCTCGCCACAGGTGACTGTTTGCTCGTTCTATCTCTTAACTGACAAGCCCCCCCCCACACCCCGGGAACGCATGCAACCTGAATATTTTTTACAAAACATTGATCCAGCGCGGTATTCGCTGCAAATAAATCGGTTAAAAGATCCGCTCCGGCAACTAGCGGAAATCAACCAAGTAACGGCAACTTCCCCCGCTACACCATCAGCACCTGCTTAAAACCCACCCAAACAATATTCATTATCATTTAGAACAAGAAAGCTTCGTTACAGGTTAAACAAAACACATTTGATCAAATGCCCGCTAATGCCCACTATGCAAGGGCTGCAGCCCCAAGGAGGTGCACTATGTGCTTATTCCCGCGAATAATTTCGCTATCGGAATTTTACTTGCCCGGTGTTTAGCCATAAAATCAACGCGATTGATTGCGCTGCGACATATCGTCACTGCATCGTTACTTTTTCGAGCTCAGAGACCTTTGCTCTCTGTTAAGGATTTCCAGCATGACCGAAGCGACAGGACTCATGGCCCACAACTGGGGCTTTGCCATTTTCCTCCTCGGTGTTGTCGGCCTTTGTGCCTTCATGCTTGGCGTCTCCAGCCTCCTCGGGTCAAAAGCCTGGGGCCGCAGCAAAAACGAACCGTTCGAGTCCGGCATGCTACCCACAGGTGGCGCCCGCTTGCGGCTCTCAGCCAAATTCTATCTGGTCGCGATGCTCTTCGTGATCTTCGATATCGAAGCCCTCTTTCTCTTTGCCTGGTCTGTGTCCGTCCGCGAAAGCGGCTGGACCGGATTCGTCGAAGCCCTCGTTTTCATAGCAATTCTGTTGGCAGGCCTTGTCTACCTATTTCGAGTGGGCGCCCTTGACTGGGCTCCGGAAGCTCGTCGCAAGCGGCAAGCGAAGCTGAAACAATGAGGCTTTGGCGATGCAATACAATCTCACCAGGATCGACCCGGATGCTCCTAACGAGCAGTACCCCATCGGCGAACGGGAAACCGTTTCCGACCCGTTAGAAGACCAAGTCCACAAAAACATCTACATGGGCAAGCTGGAAGACGTGCTGAGTGGCGCGGTCAACTGGGGACGTAAGAACTCCCTGTGGCCGTACAACTTCGGTCTGTCCTGCTGCTACGTGGAAATGACCACCGCCTTCACGGCGCCCCACGACATCGCACGCTTCGGCGCCGAAGTCATCCGGGCATCACCGCGCCAGGCGGATTTCATGGTTATCGCCGGAACCTGCTTTATCAAGATGGCGCCGATCATTCAGCGTCTCTACGAGCAAATGCTCGAGCCAAAGTGGGTTATCTCCATGGGTTCGTGCGCCAACTCCGGTGGCATGTACGACATCTACTCCGTGGTTCAGGGGGTGGACAAGTTCCTGCCCGTGGACGTCTACGTGCCTGGCTGCCCGCCCCGCCCTGAAGCATTCCTGCAAGGCTTGATGCTGTTGCAGGAATCGATTGGCAAGGAGCGTCGCCCACTTTCCTGGGTTGTCGGAGATCAAGGCGTTTACCGCGCCGAGATGCCGTCACAAAAGGAACAGCGCCGCGAACAGCGTATTCAGGTCACCAACCTGCGCAGCCCCGACGAAGTCTGATCCAGAACCGATTCTTTTATAGAACGAAAACCTGGCTTCATTCTTTACGTTGACCGAAAGCGATAAAAAACCATGACTACAGGCAGTGCTCTGTACATCCCGCCTTACAAGGCAGACGACCAGGATGTGGTCGTCGAACTCAATAACCGTTTCGGCCCTGATGCCTTCACCGCCCAGGCCACACGCACCGGCATGCCGGTGCTGTGGGTGGCACGTGCCAAGCTCGTCGAAGTCCTGACCTTCCTGCGCAACCTGCCCAAGCCGTACGTCATGCTCTATGACCTGCATGGCGTGGACGAGCGTCTGCGCACCAAGCGCCAGGGGCTGCCGAGCGGCGCCGATTTCACCGTGTTCTATCACCTGCTGTCGATCGAACGTAACAGCGACGTGATGATCAAGGTCGCCCTGTCCGAGAGCGACCTGAGCATTCCCACCGTGACCGGTATCTGGCCGAACGCCAGCTGGTACGAGCGTGAAGTCTGGGACATGTTCGGCATCGACTTCCCCGGCCACCCGCACCTGACGCGCATCATGATGCCGCCGACCTGGGAAGGTCACCCGCTGCGCAAGGACTTCCCTGCCCGCGCCACCGAATTCGACCCGTTCAGCCTCAACCTCGCCAAGCAACAGCTGGAAGAGGAGGCTGCACGCTTCCGTCCGGAAGACTGGGGCATGAAGCGTTCCGGCGCCAACGAGGACTACATGTTCCTCAACCTGGGTCCGAACCACCCTTCGGCCCACGGTGCCTTCCGTATCATCCTGCAACTGGACGGCGAAGAGATCGTCGACTGCGTGCCCGACATCGGCTACCACCACCGTGGCGCCGAGAAGATGGCCGAGCGTCAGTCCTGGCACAGCTTCATCCCGTACACCGACCGTATCGACTACCTCGGCGGCGTGATGAACAACCTGCCGTACGTGCTCTCGGTCGAGAAGCTGGCCGGCATCAAGGTACCGGACCGCGTCGACACCATCCGCATCATGATGGCCGAGTTCTTCCGGATCACCAGCCACCTGCTGTTCCTGGGTACCTATATCCAGGACGTCGGCGCCATGACCCCGGTGTTCTTCACCTTCACCGACCGTCAGCGCGCCTACAAGGTCATCGAAGCCATCACCGGTTTCCGCCTGCACCCGGCCTGGTACCGCATCGGCGGCGTAGCCCACGACCTGCCGAACGGCTGGGAACGCCTGGTCAAGGAATTCATCGACTGGATGCCCAAGCGCCTGGACGAGTACCAGAAAGCCGCGCTGGACAACAGCATTCTCAAGGGCCGCACCATCGGCGTCGCCGCCTACAACACCAAAGAGGCCCTGGAATGGGGCGTCACCGGTGCCGGCCTGCGTTCCACCGGCTGCGATTTCGACCTGCGTAAAGCACGCCCGTACTCCGGCTACGAGAACTTCGAGTTCGAAGTACCGCTGGCGGCCAACGGCGATGCCTACGACCGTTGCATCGTGCGCGTCGAAGAAATGCGCCAGAGCCTGAAGATCATCGAGCAGTGCATGCGCAACATGCCGGCAGGTCCCTACAAGGCGGATCACCCGCTGACCACGCCGCCGCCGAAAGAGCGCACCCTGCAGCACATCGAAACCCTGATCACGCACTTCCTGCAAGTTTCGTGGGGCCCGGTAATGCCGGCCAACGAATCCTTCCAGATGATCGAAGCGACCAAGGGTATCAACAGTTATTACCTGACGAGCGATGGCGGCACCATGAGCTACCGCACCCGGATTCGCACCCCAAGCTTCGCCCACTTGCAGCAGATCCCTTCGGTGATCAAAGGCGAGATGGTCGCGGACTTGATTGCGTACCTGGGTAGTATCGATTTCGTTATGGCCGACGTGGACCGCTAAGCATGAACAGCACGCTTATCCAGACAGACCGTTTCACCTTGAGTGAAACCGAGCGCTCGGCCATCGAGCACGAGCTGCATCACTACGAAGACCCGCGCGCGGCGTCGATCGAAGCCTTGAAGATCGTCCAGAAGGAACGTGGCTGGGTGCCGGACGGCGCCCTCTACGCCATCGGCGAGATCCTTGGCATTCCTGCCAGCGACGTTGAAGGCGTGGCCACGTTCTACAGCCAGATCTTCCGCCAGCCGGTTGGCCGCCACATCATTCGCGTGTGCGACAGCATGGTCTGCTACATCGGTGGCCACGAGTCGGTGGTCAGCGAGATCCAGAACAAACTGGGCATCGGCCTCGGCCAGACCACCCCGGACGGCCGCTTCACGCTGCTGCCGGTGTGCTGCCTGGGCAACTGCGACAAGGCGCCGGCGTTGATGATCGACGACGACACATTCGGTGACGTGCAGCCTGCTGGCGTGACCCAATTGCTCGAGGGCTACCCATGACCCTGACTTCCTTCGGCCCGGCCAACCTGATCAAGCGTTCGGCCGAAACCCACCCGCTGACCTGGCGCCTGCGTGACGACGGCGAGCCGGTATGGCTCGACGAGTACCAGGCCAAGAACGGTTACGCCGCTGCGCGCAAAGCCTTCGCCGACATGAGCCAGGACGACATCGTCCAGACGGTGAAAGACGCCGGCCTCAAGGGTCGCGGCGGTGCAGGCTTCCCCACCGGCGTGAAGTGGGGCCTGATGCCCAAAGACGAATCCATCAACATCCGCTACCTGCTGTGCAACGCGGATGAAATGGAGCCCAACACCTGGAAAGACCGCATGCTGATGGAGCAACTGCCCCATCTGCTGATCGAAGGCATGCTGATCAGCGCCCGCGCGCTGAAAACCTACCGTGGCTATATCTTCCTGCGCGGCGAATACACCACCGCCGCCAAGCACCTCAACCGTGCCGTGGAAGAAGCCAAGGCCGCTGGCCTGCTGGGCAAGAACATCCTTGGTTCGGGTTTTGACTTCGAACTGTTCGTGCACACCGGCGCCGGGCGTTACATCTGCGGTGAAGAAACCGCACTGATCAACTCCCTCGAAGGCCGCCGCGCCAACCCACGCTCCAAGCCGCCCTTCCCTGCCGCCGTGGGCGTGTGGGGCAAGCCGACCTGCGTGAACAACGTCGAGACCCTGTGCAACGTGCCGGCGATCATCGCCGACGGCGTGGACTGGTACAAATCGTTGGCTCGCGAAGGCAGTGAAGACATGGGCACCAAGCTCATGGGCTTCTCCGGCAAGGTCAAGAACCCTGGCCTGTGGGAACTGCCGTTCGGCGTGACCGCGCGCGAGCTGTTCGAGGACTACGCCGGCGGCATGCGCGACGGCTACACCTTGAAAGCCTGGCAACCAGGCGGCGCCGGTACCGGTTTCCTGCTTCCTGAGCACCTCGACGCACAAATGTATGCCGGCGGCATCGGCAAGGTCGGCACCCGGATGGGGACCGGCCTGGCGATGGCAGTCGACAACACCGTGAACATGGTCTCGCTGCTGCGCAACATGGAGCAGTTCTTTGCCCGTGAATCCTGCGGTTTCTGCACCCCATGCCGCGACGGTTTGCCGTGGAGCGTCAAGCTGCTGATGGCCCTGGAAAACGGCGAAGGCCGCGAGGGTGACATCGAGACCCTGCTGGGCCTGGTCGGTTTCCTCGGCCCAGGCAAGACCTTCTGTGCTCACGCACCGGGCGCCGTAGAGCCATTGGGCAGCGCAATCAAATACTTCCGCTCGGAGTTCGAAGCCGGCATCGCGCCCACCAGCGCCGCCGTCCCGCCTCTGGCAAGGCCGATCATAGTCGGCGCGTAACGCTTAAACAGGCGAAGGGTCCGTGCCCTTCGCCTTGTCATGTGCTGACGCCTTGATGGCTGTGTTGATGCACATGAATAACAAGATTCCATTAGCCACGCCCGCTGACAACGGGCCAACGAAGAACTTTGAACCATGGCCACTATCCACGTAGACGGCAAAGCGCTCGAAGTCGATGGGGCGGACAACCTGTTACAGGCGTGTCTGTCACTCGGCCTCGATATCCCGTATTTCTGCTGGCACCCCGCGCTTGGTAGCGTCGGTGCCTGTCGCCAGTGTGCGGTCAAGCAGTACACCGACGAGAACGACACCCGTGGTCGTATCGTCATGTCCTGCATGACCCCTGCCACCGACAACACCTGGATCTCCATCGACGATGAAGAATCCAAGGCGTTCCGCGCCAGCGTTGTCGAATGGCTGATGACCAACCACCCCCACGACTGCCCGGTCTGTGAGGAAGGCGGTCACTGTCACCTGCAAGACATGACGGTGATGACCGGCCACAACGAGCGCCGTTATCGCTTCACCAAGCGCACCCACCAGAACCAGGACCTCGGCCCGTTCATTTCCCACGAAATGAACCGCTGCATCGCCTGCTATCGTTGCGTGCGCTTCTATAAAGACTACGCCGGCGGCACCGACCTCGGCGTTTTCGGCGCCCACGATAACGTGTACTTCGGTCGCGTCGAGGACGGCGTGCTGGAAAGCGAATTCTCCGGCAACCTCACCGAGGTCTGCCCGACCGGTGTCTTCACCGACAAGACGCACTCCGAGCGCTACAACCGCAAGTGGGACATGCAGTTCGCACCGAGCATCTGCCATGGCTGCTCCAGCGGTTGCAACATCTCCCCGGGCGAGCGCTACGGTGAACTGCGTCGCATCGAAAACCGCTTCAACGGTTCGGTCAACCAGTACTTCCTGTGCGACCGTGGCCGTTTCGGCTATGGCTACGTCAACCGCGAAGACCGCCCACGCCAGCCCCTGCTGGCCGGCGGCGCCAAGCTGAGCACCGATGAGGCCCTCGATAAGGCCGCTGACCTGCTGCGCGGGCGCAATATCGTCGGTATCGGTTCGCCCCGCGCCAGCCTCGAAAGCAACTACGCGTTGCGCGAACTGGTCGGCGCCGAGCACTTCTACTCCGGTATCGAAGCCGGTGAACTGGAACGTATCCGCCTGGTCCTGCAAGTGCTGAACGACAGCCCGCTGCCAGTGCCGAACATGCGCGACATCGAAGACCACGACGCGATCTTCGTGCTCGGTGAAGACCTGACCCAGACCGCCGCGCGTATCGCGCTGTCCCTGCGTCAATCAGTCAAAGGCAAGGCCGAAGACATGGCCGACGCCATGCGCGTACAGCCTTGGCTCGACGCTGCGGTGAAAAACATCGGCCAGCACGCGCTGAACCCGCTGTTTATCGCAAGCATCGCTGAAACCAAGCTCGACGATATCGCCGAAGAATGCGTACACGCCGCCCCTGACGACCTGGCCCGCATCGGTTTCGCCGTGGCCCACGCCCTCGATGCCAGCGCGCCTGCCGTCGAAGGCCTGGACGCTGAAGCGCTGGCACTTGCCCAACGCATCGCCGACGCCCTGCTGGCAGCCAAGCGCCCACTGATCATTGCCGGGACCTCCCTGGCGTCCAAGGCGTTGATCGAAGCCGCCGCCAACATCGCCAAGGCCCTGAAGCTGCGTGACAAGAACGGCTCCATCAGCCTGGTCGTGCCGGAAGCCAACAGCCTTGGCCTGGCCATGCTCGGGGGCGAGTCCCTGGACGCGGCCCTGCAAGCGGTCACCGACGGCAAGGCCGACGCGATCGTGGTACTGGAAAACGACCTGTACACCCGCACCGATTCGGCCAAGGTCGATGCCGCGCTGAACGCCGCCAAGGTGCTGATCGTGGCCGACCACCAGAAGACCGCGACCAGCGAGCGTGCCGACCTGGTACTGCCGGCCGCGACCTTCGCCGAAGGCGACGGTACCCTGGTCAGCCAGGAAGGCCGCGCCCAGCGCTTCTTCCAGGTGTTCGATCCGAAGTACATGGACGCCAGCATCCTGGTTCACGAAGGCTGGCGCTGGCTGCATGCCTTGCGCTCGACCCTGCTGAACCAGCCGCTGGACTGGACCCAGCTCGACCACGTCACCGCAGCTGTCGCCGCAAGTGCACCGCAACTGGCACGTATCGTCGACGCCGCACCGTCCGCCGCGTTCCGCATCAAGGGCTTGAAACTCGCCCGTGAACCGCTGCGCTACTCCGGTCGTACCGCCATGCGCGCCGATATCAGCGTGCACGAACCGCGCACCCCGCAAGATAACGACACCGCATTCGCCTTCTCCATGGAAGGTTACTCGGGCTCCGTCGAGCCACGTCAGCAGGTGCCGTTTGCCTGGTCGCCGGGCTGGAACTCGCCGCAGGCCTGGAACAAGTTCCAGGACGAAGTCGGTGGTCATATCCGCGCTGGCGACCCAGGCACCCGCCTGATCGAAACCCAGGGCGATGCGCTGAACTGGTTCGCCGCCGTACCGCGTCCGTTCAATCCGGCCCCCGGTACTTGGCAGGTCGTGCCGTTCTTCCACCTGTTCGGCAGCGAAGAAACCTCTTCCAAAGCCGCGCCGGTGCAAGAGCGCATTCCCGCTGCCTATGTATCCGTGGCCAAGTCCGAAGCCGACCGCCTGGGCGTCAACGACGGCGCCCTGCTCAGCCTGAACGTGGCCGGCCAGACCCTGCGTCTGCCGCTGCGCATCAACGAAGCGTTGGGTGCCGGCCTGGTTGCACTGCCTAAAGGTTTCGCCGGTATTCCCGCGGCAATCTTTGGCAAAACCGTTGACGGTCTGCAGGAGGCAGCGCAATGACCTGGTTCACCCCTGAAGTGATCGACGTGATCATCTCGGTCGTCAAGGCCATCGTGATCCTGTTGGCCGTGGTCGTCGCGGGCGCCCTGCTCAGCTTCGTCGAACGTCGCCTGCTGGGCTGGTGGCAGGACCGCTACGGTCCGAACCGCGTTGGCCCGTTCGGCATGTTCCAGATCGCTGCCGACATGCTGAAAATGTTCTTCAAGGAAGACTGGACCCCGCCGTTTGCCGACAAGGTGATCTTCACCCTGGCACCGGTCGTGGCCATGAGCGCCTTGCTGATTGCCTTCGCGATCATCCCGATCACCCCGACCTGGGGCGTGGCGGACCTGAACATCGGCCTGCTGTTCTTCTTCGCCATGGCGGGTTTGTCGGTCTACGCGGTGCTGTTCGCCGGCTGGTCGAGTAACAACAAGTTCGCCCTGCTCGGCAGCTTGCGTGCCTCGGCCCAGACCGTGTCCTACGAAGTGTTCATGGGCCTCGCGCTGATGGGCATCGTGGTGCAGGTCGGCTCGTTCAACATGCGCGACATCGTCGAGTACCAGGCGCAGAACCTGTGGTTCATCATTCCGCAGTTCTTCGGCTTCTGTACCTTCTTCATCGCTGGCGTGGCCGTGACTCACCGTCACCCGTTCGACCAGCCGGAAGCGGAACAGGAACTGGCCGACGGTTACCACATTGAATACGCCGGCATGAAATGGGGCATGTTCTTCGTCGGTGAGTACATCGGCATCATCTTGATCTCGGCCCTCCTGGTCACGCTGTTCTTCGGCGGCTGGCACGGTCCATTCGGCATCCTGCCGCAGCTGGCGTTCTTCTGGTTCTTCCTGAAGACCGCGTTCTTCATCATGCTGTTTATCCTGCTGCGCGCTTCCATTCCGCGTCCACGATACGACCAGGTGATGGATTTCAGCTGGCGTTTCTGCCTGCCGCTGACCCTGATCAATTTGCTGGTGACTGCTGCCGTTGTGTTGTTGAACACGCCAGCGGGCGCGGTTCAGTGAGGATTTGACCCATGTTCAAATATATTGGCGACATCGTTAAGGGTACCGGTACCCAGTTGCGAAGCCTGGTGATGGTGTTCGGTCACGGCTTCCGCAAACGCGACACCCTGCAATACCCGGAAGAAGCGGTGTACCTGCCGCCGCGCTATCGCGGCCGCATCGTGCTGACTCGCGACCCCGATGGCGAAGAGCGTTGCGTAGCCTGCAACCTGTGCGCCGTGGCGTGCCCGGTGGGTTGCATCTCCCTGCAGAAAGCTGAAACCGAAGACGGTCGCTGGTACCCGGACTTCTTCCGCATCAACTTCTCGCGCTGCATTTTCTGCGGCCTGTGCGAGGAAGCTTGCCCGACCACCGCGATCCAGCTCACACCGGATTTCGAGATGGCCGAGTTCAAACGTCAGGACCTGGTGTACGAGAAAGAAGATCTGCTGATCTCTGGTCCCGGTAAAAACCCTGATTACAACTTCTATCGTGTTGCAGGTATGGCCGTTGCCGGTAAGCCGAAGGGCGCCGCACAAAACGAAGCCGAGCCGATCAACGTGAAGAGCTTGCTGCCTTAAGGAAGAAAGATGGAATTCGCTTTCTATTTCGCATCGGGTATCGCGGTTGTGTCCACGCTTCGCGTGATCACCAACACCAACCCCGTGCACGCCCTGCTCTACCTGATCATTTCGCTGATCGCCGTGGCCATGACCTTCTTCAGCCTCGGCGCACCGTTCGCCGGTGTCCTGGAAGTGATCGCCTACGCCGGCGCCATCATGGTGCTGTTCGTGTTTGTGGTGATGATGCTCAACCTCGGGCCGGCTTCGGTCGCCCAGGAGCGCGTCTGGCTCAAGCCCGGCATCTGGCTCGGCCCGGTCGTCCTCGCAGCCCTGCTGCTGGGTGAACTGCTGTATGTGCTGTTCGCTCACCAGAGCGGCCAGGCCATCGGCCACACCACCGTGGACGCGAAAGCCGTGGGCATCAGCCTGTTCGGCCCGTACCTGCTGGTGGTCGAA
Source organism: Pseudomonas sp. OVF7 (assembly GCF_030644265.1). Taxonomy (NCBI): domain Bacteria; kingdom Pseudomonadati; phylum Pseudomonadota; class Gammaproteobacteria; order Pseudomonadales; family Pseudomonadaceae; genus Pseudomonas; species Pseudomonas sp. OVF7. Next base: position 5,055,011 of record NZ_CP128996.1, read on the forward strand.
CTGGCTTCGATGCTGCTGCTCGCCGCAGCCATCACCGCCTTCCACTTGGGCCGCAACGAAGCCAAGGAGCAATGACGATGCCTGCTATCCCTTTGGAGCATGGTCTGGCGGTCGCCGGCATCCTGTTCTGCCTTGGCCTGGTCGGCCTGATGGTCCGCCGTAACATTTTGTTCGTGTTGATGAGCCTGGAAATCATGATGAACGCTGCGGCACTGGCGTTCATCGTGGCGGGTGCACGTTGGGGCCAGCCGGATGGACAAGTCATGTTCATCCTGGTGATCAGCCTGGCAGCCGCCGAGGCCAGTATTGGCCTGGCGATCCTGCTGCAACTGTATCGTCGCTTCCACACGCTTGATATCGACGCTGCCAGTGAGATGCGCGGATGAACATGATCTTTCTGACTTTCGTATTTCCCCTGATCGGTTTCCTGCTGCTGTCGTTCTCCCGTGGACGCTGGTCGGAAAACCTTTCTGCCCTGATCGGCGTGGGTTCCATTGGCCTGTCGGCGATCGTCGCCGCCTACGTCATCTGGCAATTCAACGTCGCGCCACCCGAAGGCGGTCACTACACCCTGGTGCTGTGGCAATGGATGTCGGTGGAGGGCTTCAAGCCCAACTTCGCCCTCTACGTCGACGGCCTGTCGATCACCATGCTCGGCGTGGTGGTGGGCGTGGGCTTCCTGATCCACCTGTTCGCGTCCTGGTACATGCGCGGTGAAGCGGGCTACTCGCGCTTCTTCTCGTACACCAACCTGTTTATCGCCAGCATGCTGTTCCTCGTGCTGGGCGATAACCTGTTGTTCCTGTACTTCGGCTGGGAAGGCGTGGGCCTGTGCTCGTACCTGTTGATCGGTTTCTACTACAGCAACCGCAACAACGGTAACGCGGCACTCAAGGCCTTTATCGTCACCCGCATCGGCGACGTGTTCATGGCCATCGGCCTGTTCATCCTGTTCCAACACGTGGGCACGTTGAACATCCAGGAACTGCTGGTGCTGGCACCGCAGAAATTCCAGGTCGGTGACTTCTGGATCACCCTGGCGACCCTGATGCTGCTGGGCGGCGCCGTGGGTAAATCCGCACAGCTGCCGCTGCAAACCTGGCTGGCGGATGCGATGGCCGGCCCTACACCGGTCTCGGCACTGATCCACGCCGCGACCATGGTGACCGCCGGTGTCTACCTGATCGCCCGTACCCACGGCCTGTTCACCCTGGCGCCGGACATCCTGCACCTGGTGGGCGTGGTCGGCGGCGTGACCCTGGTACTGGCCGGCTTCGCCGCGCTGGTGCAGACCGACATCAAGCGTATCCTCGCCTACTCGACCATGAGCCAGATCGGCTACATGTTCCTGGCCCTGGGCGTTGGCGCCTGGGACGCGGCGATCTTCCACCTGATGACCCACGCCTTCTTCAAGGCCCTGTTGTTCCTTGCCTCCGGTGCGGTGATCGTTGCCTGCCACCACGAGCAGAACATCTTCAAGATGGGCGGCCTGTGGAAGAAACTGCCACTGGCCTACGCCAGCTTCATCGTCGGTGGTGCCGCGTTGGCCGCCTTGCCGTTGGTGACCGCCGGTTTCTACTCCAAGGACGAAATCCTCTGGGAAGCCTTTGCCAGCGGTAACCAGAACCTGCTGTATGCAGGCCTGGTCGGTGCATTCATGACCTCGCTGTACACCTTCCGCCTGATCTTCATCACCTTCCACGGTGAAGCCAAGACCGAAGCCCACGCAGGCCATGGCATCTCCCACTGGTTGCCACTGTCGGTGCTGATCATCCTGTCGACCTTCATCGGCGCCCTGATCACCCCGCCACTGGCCGGTGTACTGCCGGAAAGCGCCGGCCATGCCGGTGGCGCCGCCAAGCACAGCCTGGAAATCGCCTCGGGCGCCATTGCCATCGCCGGTATCCTGCTGGCGGCCCTGCTGTTCCTCGGCAAGCGTCGCTTCGTGACCGCCGTGGCCAACAGTGGCGTCGGCCGTTTCCTCTCGGCCTGGTGGTTCGCTGCCTGGGGCTTCGACTGGATCTACGACAAACTGTTCGTCAAGCCATACCTGGCCATCAGTCATGTACTGCGTAAAGACCCGCTGGACCAGACCATCGGTTTGATCCCGCGCGCTGCCAAAGGCGGTCACACCGCCCTGAGCCGTACCGAGACGGGCCAACTGCGTTGGTATGCAGCTTCCATGGCGGCCGGTGCCGTGCTGGTGATCGGCGCCATCGTTGTGGTAGCGGTCTGATATGAACTTTGCGAACTTGCGAAAGGAAACGAGCCCGTCATGATTCTGCCCTGGCTAATCCTGATCCCCTTTATCGGCGGCCTGCTCTGCTGGATGGGTGAACGCTTCAGCGCCACCCTCCCCCGCTGGATTGCGTTGCTGACCATGTCCCTGGAACTCGCTCTCGGCCTCTGGCTGTGGGCCCATGGCGACTATTCATTTGCTCCGGCACCGGGTGTCGATCCGACGTTCGCGCTTGAATTCAAGCACGTGTGGATCCAACGCTTCGGCATCAACGTGCACCTGGCCCTCGACGGCCTGTCGCTGTTGATGATCCTGCTGACCGGCCTGCTGGGTATCCTCTCGGTACTCTGCTCCTGGAAAGAGATCCAGCGTCACGTGGGCTTCTTCCACCTGAACCTGATGTGGATCCTGGGCGGCGTTGTCGGCGTGTTCCTCGCCCTCGACCTGTTCATGTTCTTCTTCTTCTGGGAAATGATGCTGGTGCCGATGTACTTCCTCATCGCGCTCTGGGGTCACAGTTCTTCGGACGGCAAGAAAACCCGGATCTACGCGGCGACCAAGTTCTTCATCTTCACCCAGGCTTCCGGCCTGATCATGTTGGTGGCGATCCTTGGCCTGGTACTGGTCAACTTCAACAGCACGGGCGTGATTACCTTCAACTACGCCGACCTGTTGAAAACCAAGATGTCCCTGACCACCGAGTACATCCTGATGCTGGGCTTCTTCATCGCCTTCGCGGTGAAGCTGCCGGTGGTGCCGTTCCACTCCTGGCTGCCTGACGCCCACGCCCAGGCGCCGACCGCGGGTTCCGTGGACTTGGCCGGTATCCTGCTGAAGACCGCTGCGTATGGCCTGCTGCGTTTCGCCCTGCCGCTGTTCCCGAATGCCTCGGCCGAGTTCGCGCCGATCGCCATGACCCTGGGTCTGATCGGGATCTTCTACGGTGCGTTCCTGGCCTTTGCGCAAACCGACATCAAGCGTCTGATCGCCTTCTCGTCTGTTTCCCATATGGGTTTCGTGCTGATCGGCATCTACTCCGGTAGCCAGCTGGCGTTGCAAGGCGCGGTGATCCAGATGCTCGCTCACGGTGTCTCGGCTGCCGCGCTGTTTATCCTCAGTGGCCAGCTGTACGAGCGCCTGCATACCCGTGACATGCGTGAGATGGGTGGCGTGTGGTCGCGCATTGCCTACCTGCCGGCGATCAGCCTGTTCTTCGCCGCCGCGTCCCTGGGCTTGCCGGGTACCGGCAACTTCATCGGCGAGTTCCTGATCCTGATGGGTTCGTTCGTACACACGCCATGGATCAGCGCCATCGCCACCTCCGGCCTGGTGTTCGGTTCAGTCTACTCGCTGATCATGATCCACCGCGCGTACTTCGGTCCGGCCAAGTCCGACACCGTGCTGCACGGGATGGATGCTCGCGAACTGATCATGGTGCTCGGCCTTGCGGTCTTGCTGATCTACATCGGCGTTTACCCGCAACCGTTCCTGGACACTTCTGCCGCAACGATGCATGGCGTGCAGCAGTGGTTCGGCACCGCCTTCTCTCAACTCGCTTCGGCCCGGTAAGAGCGCTATGGAATTCACGATCCAACACTTTATCGCGCTTGCGCCGCTGCTGATCACCAGCCTCACCATCGTGGTGGTGATGCTGGCGATCGCCTGGCGCCGCAATCACTCGCAAACGTTCCTGCTGTCCTGCGCGGGCTTGAACCTGGCCCTGCTGTCGATTATCCCGGCACTCAAGGTCGCACCACTGGCGGTCACCCCGCTGATGATGATCGATGACTTCGCGTTGCTGTATATCGCGCTGATCCTCGTGGCGACCCTGGCCTGCGTCACCCTCGCCCACGCCTACCTCGGCGAAGGCGGCACGGGCTACCCGGGCAACCGCGAAGAGCTGTACCTGCTGATCCTGCTGGCTGCGGCCGGCGGCATCGTGCTGGTCAGCGCGCAGCACCTGGCCGGCTTGTTCATCGGCCTGGAACTGCTGTCGATCCCGACCTACGGCCTGGTGGCCTACGCCTTCTTCAACAAGCGCTCCCTGGAAGCCGGCATCAAGTACATGGTGCTGTCGGCCGCCGGTTCCGCGTTCCTGTTGTTCGGCATGGCCCTGCTCTACGCCGAAGCCGGCAGCCTGAGCTTCACCGGTATCGGTCACGCCCTGGCCGCCACCAACAGCCCCGCGCCGATTGCCCAACTGGGCCTGGCGATGATGCTGATCGGCCTGGCGTTCAAGCTGTCGCTGGTGCCGTTCCACTTGTGGACCCCGGACGTGTACGAAGGCGCCCCGGCGCCGGTCGCCGCGTTCCTGGCCACCGCGTCGAAGGTTGCCGTGTTTGCGGTGATGGTGCGTCTGTTCCAGATCTCTCCTGCCGCCAACACCGGCGTGCTGAGCAACGTGCTGACCGTGATCGCCATTGCGTCGATCCTGTTCGGTAACCTGCTGGCACTGACCCAGAACAACCTCAAGCGTCTGCTGGGTTACTCGTCCATCGCCCACTTCGGCTACCTGCTGATCGCCCTGGTGGCGAGCAAAGGCCTGGCCGTGGAAGCGATCGGCGTGTACCTGGTCACCTACGTGATCACCAGCCTCGGCGCGTTCGGCGTGATCACCCTGATGTCCTCGCCTTACAAAGGCCGTGACGCCGACGCCCTGTACGAATACCGCGGCCTGTTCTGGCGCCGTCCGTACCTGACCGCCGTGCTGACCGTGATGATGCTCTCCCTGGCCGGTATCCCGCTGACCGCGGGCTTCATCGGCAAGTTCTACATCGTCGCTACCGGTGTCGAAGCCCACGAGTGGTGGTTGGTTGCATCCCTGGTGCTGGGCAGTGCCATCGGCGTGTTCTACTACCTGCGCGTGATGGTCACCCTGTACCTGATCGAGCCAAACCTGCGCCGTGTTGACGCCGAGCTGCACTGGGAACAGAAAGCCGGTGGCGTGATGCTGCTGGCCATCGCCCTGCTCGCCTTCTTCCTGGGCGTGTACCCACAACCGTTGCTCACCCTGGTGCAGCACGCGGTGCTGGGCGTTTGATTGCCTAGCGGGATGTCAGTAAACAGAAACGGCGCCTTCGGGCGCCGTTTTGCATACTGGGGAATGGTTCCAGGCTTCGTTCAAACAATCAGTTCCTGAGCGGTCATCATCAGCTCAGTGCCGACCCGATTTTTTAACGTCTCGATGAAGCGGGTAATTTTTGCATCGATGAACTGCCGTGATTTGTAGACGGCGTAAACATTGCGCTCGTAGGTGTGATACTCAGGCAGAACACGCACGAGCCTGCCTGAACGCAGGTCCTCGATAGCTGAAAAGCCGGCCAGCAAACCTATGCCTGCGCCCTCTCGAATGGCGGACGCCATTGCGTCCATATCATTGACGCTGAAACTCGGGCCCTGGGGGGCGAACGTGGCATCCCCGGCCTTGCTCTTCAATTGCCACTCATCCCGCACATAATCGACGGTGCCCAACAGCAAGCACTGGTGATCATTGAGATCTTCCGGCGTCACAGGGGCCGGGTGTCGTTCCAGATAGGCTGGAGACGCAACCAGCACACAATGGCTAACACCGATTTTTTGGCTGACATACGCTGAATCCGGCAGCGTGCGGGCGATCAGAATAGACACGTCCAATTGGTCTTCCAAAAGGTTAGGCATTCGCTGAGAAAGCAATAAGTCCACGGTGACTTCGGGGAATTCCCGGCGGTACTCCAGCACGGCCGAGGTGACCAACTGCCGCGCCAGCCCCGGCACACAATGCACACGCAATGTCCCCCTGGGTTTCAGCGCGGCATTACTCGCCTCGGCTTCTGCGTTTTCAAGGTCCGCCAGAATCTTGGTACAGCGCTCATAAAAGCGCCGGCCAGCGTCCGTCACCGAAAGACGGCGGGTCGAGCGCTGCAACAGGCGGGTGTCGAGCACGTTTTCCAGCGCGGAAACCGCACGCGAGACATTGCCGACCGTAGAGTCAAGATGGTTAGCCACAGCAGTAAAACTGCCCATCTCAACCACTTTGACGTACACCGACATGTTCGTAAGCTTATCCATCCAGATCTACCTGTCGATCCAATTCCCAACGTTCTTCACTGCAGAAGTACGCCACCAAAAAACACTAACGTCTTGACCTTCGATCCGGACAGTCATCGCCGCATGACGCGTGCGGCAGTGCAGATGCTACACGCTCCTGCCTGTGCTCGATATTCCCTCCAGACACAACAATGATTCCCTCCTGGCCGGCTAAATCAAACGGTTCCCAGTCCATAGACTGGGTTGCACAGGGCGCCTGAACAAGCACTGCCGCGGCACCCCAGGCGCCGAGCTGTATGAACGTTTGATAATCCAACCGAAGGGCAACCCCATGAACACGTCTTACGACCCGCTTTATCTCTTTATCGGTGGTGAATGGATCAGTGCCGAAGGACGCGCAACCGCTGCTGTCGTCAACCCCGCAACCGCACGTGAGATCGGGCGCGTTCCACTCGCCACCACCGACGACCTCAATCACGCCCTCGAAGTGGCGCAACTGAGCTTTGAGCAATGGCGCCAGACCGTACCTGACAAGCGCGCAAAAATTCTCAAACGTGCTGCCGATCTCATCCTGGAGCGCGCCCCCCACATTGCCGAGCAAATGACCCTTGAAGAGGGCAAGCCGCTTGCAGAAAGCCTGGATGAGGTCACGCGTGCGGCTGAATACTTCGAGTGGTTTGCCGAAAGCGCACGCCGCATCGATGGGCGCGTAGTGCCGGCCAATCGTCCCGGTGTGCTGCAACTGGTAAAACGCCAAGCGATCGGTCCTGTCGCTGCGTTCACGCCCTGGAATTTCCCAGCCATTACGCCCGCACGCAAGCTCTCGGCAGCCTTGGCCGCAGGTTGCAGTGTCATCCTCAAGCCAGGGGAAGAAAGCCCCTCCACGGCGCTGGCCCTGGCGCGTGCACTCGACGATGCAGGCTTGCCTAAAGGCGTGTTGCAGGTGGTCTTTGGTGTACCGGATCAGGTTTCCAGCCACCTGATCGCCTCCTCCATCATTCGAAAGGTGACCTTTACGGGTTCGGTTCCCATCGGGCGGCTGCTATCAGCCCGCGCGGCAGAAGGCGTCAAGCCCATCACCCTGGAATTGGGAGGGCACGGGCCAGTGCTGGTATTCGATGACGCCGACGTCGAAAAAGCCGCCGTCGAAGGCGTTGCCAATCGGTTCCGCGGGACTGGCCAAGTCTGCATCTCATCAACGCGGTTTCTGATTCAGCGTGACGTCTACGAAACCTTTGTCGATCACTTTGTGACGGCCACCCTCGCGTTGAACATTGGCGATGGCCTGCTGCCTGGTACCCAGGTTGGACCGCTCGCCAATCCAAGGCAGTTGGCCAAGATGGAAGCGTTGGTGGCTGATGCCGTCGCCAAAGGTGCACGCGTGTTGGCCGGTGGTAAACGCCTGGAATGCAGCGGCTACTTTTTTGAGCCCACCGTGTTGGCGGATGTGCCTATGAGCGCCCGAGTCATGCATGAAGAACCCTTTGGGCCTATCGCCGTACTGATGCCATTCGATCACTTGGCGGATGGTTTGAAGGAGGCAAATCGACTGCCCTACGGGCTGTCAGCCTACGCGTTCACGTCCAGCGCTCGAACAGCCATTGACGTCGCTGACGGGTTGGAGGCCGGAATGATCGGCATCAACCAATACCGCATCGTCGCCACGGAACTTCCCTTCGGCGGCATGAAAGAAAGCGGCCACGGTTCGGAAGGCGGCATTGAAGGCATCGAGCACTACCTCACCCACAAATTCATCAGCCAGGCTTAAGGAGACCTCATCATGTCCACGCTCAATTTCAGCAGCCCTCGTGAAGCGGCCCGGGCGTTTACACCCAAGCTGTCGCAATTCGTCGATTCAACGCTGTATCCGCAGATCTGGAGCGACCCGGCATTGTCCCCGCGCGACCGAAGCCTGATCACCGTGGCGGCATTGATTGCCGGCGGTCACTCTGAAGAGTTGCCCGCGCACTTGCGACGGGCAGTCAGCAACGGGGTGACCCATGACGAAATCGCCGCCGCGATCACTCACCTGGCGTTCTACGTAGGCTTTCCAGGCGCCATCACCGCCTCCGCTATCGCCAATGCCACGTTTACCGAATCGGAGAAAAACTGACCATGAAAGCCATCAGCATTAGCGCCTTCGGCGCGGCGGACGTACTTGAACTGGCAGACGCTCCCACCCCTGAAGTCCGCCCGACTGACTTGCTGGTACGGGTCTATGCGGCGGGTGTGAACCGTGCGGATCTGACCCATCGAACAGGTGGCTACGGCCATCCAAATTTCGGTGACTCACCGATCATCGGTCTGGAGATCGCCGGCGAGGTGATTGGCAAAGGTGATGAGGTCAAGGATTTTGAGATCGGAGATCGAGTGATGGGCGTTGTCGGCGGTGGGGCCTACGCCGAGCTTGCACGCATCGACTATCGCATGGCCATGCCTATTCCTGCGCAGTTGGACTATGTGCACGCAGCCGCTATTCCCGAGGTCTTCGTCACCGCCCATGAAGCAATGATGCACCTGGCTCGGCTCAAGTCCGGCGATTCGGTATTGATCCATGCCGCTGCGGGTGGTGTGGGATCTGCCGCCGTGCAACTGGCATACGCCACCGGGGCCACGGTGTATGCGACAACCGACGGCAGCAAGCTGGCGCGTGTCGAACATTTGGGAGCCGATACGGCCATTGACTACAAGACGCAGGATTTTGCCCAAGTCATCGCCGATAAAACCCATGGTCGAGGGGTTGATGTCGTCATTGATTTCGTGGGCGAGCCCTACTTCGCACGCAACATCGCTTCCCTTGCCCATGGAGGCCGGCTGGTGCAGGTCGGTATCCTGGGCGGAGGCGGTAAGGTAAGCGTAGAACTGGAGCACATCCTTTACCGTCACTTGCAAATCATCGGTACGGTCATGAAGTCCCGTACACAGCCAGAGAAGCACGACATGATCAAGCGCTTCCGCGCGCATTGGCTTGATCGCTTCGAGGGCGCCGGAAGTCTGGAGCCGGTCGTTGACAGCACGTTCCCGCTGTCTCGTGCGGCCGATGCCCATCGCCGAATGGAATCATCCGAGAATGTTGGAAAAATCATTCTGACGATGCAACCGGCTGACTTGGTTTAAGCCCGGCAGCAGGTTGCCACCCTAAAAAACGTTGTTGGTGAGTTTCCCGTCAAGCTCGTTGATTTCCGGTTCGTCGCGCGCTTACGGACGCCCCAGGATTAAGCCCTCCAGCGCTTCGCGAAGTTGCGGATGCGTTGGCAGGCGAATACCGAAGGTATCGTGCAGCACCCTCGACAATTCGTCGGCACTGTCTATCCGGTGTTTTTCGCTGGGGCGATCCAGGGTGTGAATCGCATAGTCAGCATTGTTCAAGGTTTGGCGTCGACCGGGCGCCAGCAGTGCCACTTTCAACTGGCCAAGAAACGGCGAACCTGGGTGGGTGGAGACGTACCAATTGCCGATTTCATAATCGATGTCCGCCTGCACTTGCAGGTCGAACACATACAAGCCGCGCCACTCCCCGGCGACCAGGGCCCACAGGGTGTAGCTGCCGTCGTTGAAGGTCAGGCGATAGGGTTCATGGGCGGTCGCCTGCACCGCTTCGGTGTCCAGCAGCAACGGGCTGCTGGGCACCATGCCGCCAAAGCCGACATCGGTCATATAGCGCACGCCGTCCAGGGTTACCAGGCTCAGGCGATGGGTCCGCGCGGTGCGTGCATCGGGTGGCCCGCCCATCACCACCCTGCCGGTGATCCCACGCGCGTCGAAACCCAGTTCCTGCAGCAACGCGAGAAACATCTGGTTCAACTCGTAGCAATAACCACCGCGCCCCTCGAACAACACTTTTTGCTCGACGCTGGGCAGGTCGATCGGTACCGGCAGCTTCATCAGGGTCGACAGGCTTTCAAAGGCAAAGCGGCAGACATGACGCAGCTGCAAATCCCGCAGGGTCTGCAACGTAGGCGGGGGCGGCGCATCGTAACCGAGGTGTTGCAGGTACAAACGGCTATGGGTCAGCTGGAGCATGGCGCGATCCTTGGGCACGGTGCAAAGGCGTCACTATGCCGTCCTGGCATGCACCTTGTCATTTTGAGTGAACCTTTTTGGACGCTTTCCTCTCCATCTATGAACAAGACAGGGAGGCAACATGAGTACCGCAAAAATCTACACCATCCACTACCAACTGCACGGCCAGCCGAAATCTTTTGTGGTGCGCGCAGAAATCATGAACAACGCCGAAGCCTGGCACTGGGCAGCCGTCGACGCCGACATCGCCCATGTCAGTCGTATCGGCCGGGTAGGTCACGAGCAGGTGAAAAAAACCACGCGGCCCTGGGCAGAGAAATACGGCATCACCGACGTCAGTTGGACACCGCCCAAATAAAGCAAAGCCCCGCTCAATGGCGGGGCCCGTATTAGTGTTTCAAGTCGCCCAACGGATCGTAGGGCGGCTTTTTTTTCGCCTCGTCCTTACCTTTCCTATCCAGCGGGGCGATGGCCGGACCTACCGGGTCGACCTGCGGGTCTGCCACATCCGGCGAGTCCGGGTCGAAGCCCAGCTCATCCTGGCCGCTGGCATGTTCGTTGGAGTGTGGGCCATCCAAGGGTTTATTCATGACTGTCTCCTGTTAAAGCGGGCGGGCTTTGTCGTGGAGGGTTTCCAGGTCTTGCTCGACGCGCTCCACCTCATCGTGTTCGTCACGCTCCTTCGGATCATTGGGGCGCAATGCATCGTTATCGCGCTCTTCTTCACCGGGTGTGCGGTCGGGGTCGGGAGTGCCGGGCGGCGGCTGCTTGTATTCGGGCATGATGCTTCACCTCACGGGGGTTAGTGGCCTGCATCGTTTTAGAGGAAGTACCGCAAACCATCGTTCAACTTGATTGCCCCAGGCATGAGAAGATGCCGGCACATTCCTTCTGGAGACCTGCCCCGGATGTTCGAGCTCAAACCCTGCGACCCCGTCACCTACCGCCGTCAGACCCGTCGCAGCACGCTGATCGTGGCCGTGCTTTTCGTGGCCTTGGCGATGCTGCTGTCGAGCCTGGCCGTGATGCTGTTCGGCGAGCCTGGTGGTGATAACTTTCGCTTCAACGTCGGTGGTGTATTTGCCGGCGTGTTGATCACTGTTGCCCTGGTGCGCGGCCCGTTGTGGCACCAGCCGTGGCTCGCGCCCGCGGTGTATGGCTGGCAGCTCAAGCGCCAGTTGATGCGCGTGACCAATGTGATGCACACCGTGACCGAACGGGTGCAGGCCAACGACCCGACCGCGCTCAAGGTGCTGCGCTTCTACCACCTGGGGCTGACGCAAATGCACGAGCTGGACGCCAACTCCAGCGCCCAGGCGCAGTTGGTTGGCGAGATCGAGGCGCATAAGGCCAAGATGCAGGCGCTGGGGCTCGACACCGAACAAACCCGCTTCAACCCCGCCTGGCTGGACAGTATCAAAGCCGCTTGAGCCTGCGGATACACGCGCCCTGCCCCATCAGCTGGAACGCTTGGCGCGCCAGCAGAACAGCGCACTTACCGCAATCGCCGCGCCCGCCAGGCCAAACACCCAGGGCGCCGACGCCACCGGCAGCAACAGGCCTGCCAGCAGCGGCCCGAGGCCGGCACCGATATCGCGCCACACTGCGTTCGACGCCAACGCCGACACCCGCATGGCACCGGGGTTGCGCTCGGCCACCAGGGTAGTCACCAGGGGCAGTTGCAAGGCACGCAGCACCAGCACCGCCGCCGCGCCGATGATCACCCAATAGCTGCCAAACGCAGCCAGGGCCAGTGCACTCAAGAACGAAAACAGCAACAACATGGCGGTGGCGCCGAAGCGTTGTGCCGCGCGCCCCCCCAAGGGGCTGAGGAGCAATTCCGACAGGTAACGCAGGGCCATCAAGCCCCCAGCGATCAGCACCGCGTCACCGCCCATGATCTTCTGCGCCTGAATCGACAGACCGAAGATAAACAAGCCATCCAGCGCCACGCCTTCGATAAATGACCAGAGCGCCACACTGTCGGGCCATTTGAAACGGCGCCCCGGGGTGCTGTGCAAGTCGTGCCCGGTGCCGGGCAAACCGCGCGCCATCCACAGCCCCACCAGGCAGCAGCCGGCAAGAATCAGGAAAGTCGGACGCGGCCCGGCCCACAACGTCAGCAACCCACCCAGGGGCAAGGCCAGCATCGGCCCAAGCGCAATCAACGCCCGCGATCGCCCGGCCCGGCGCGCGGCGCCCGCAGGCTCCGAGGTGGCCAGCACCTGGGTGGACAGGTTCAACGCGGCAAAACACAAGCCCCAGACCAGGCGCAAGCCCAGCAGGGCGGCAAACCCCGACAGCATCGAATTGCCCACGGCGCACAATGTCGCGGCCCCCGCCGCGATCATGCAGGTCAAGCGGTCGCCGTGGCGCGCGTAAAAATTCAATACATGCCGGTAACCGAAAATCCGTACCAGGCGGTTGGCGGCCAACAACACCCCGGCCTGGGCCAAAGTGATGCCGAACGCCTGGTACTCCATCGGCAGCAGCAGGTAGAGCAACACATCACTGGGCAGGCATAAGGCAAGGGTCAGCGCGGCGCGACGGGAGTGAGTATCAGCGGTGCGGAGGGCCAGGCTGGACATAAATCTGAAACATCCCGAAATATTCAGGTCGCCAAGGTAGCCTTCCCACGCCGGTTTTTACAACGCCCAATCACGCTTTTTCCCCATAGGGCAGTAAGCGCAAGCCACTGGCCACGGCGCCCACCAACGCGAACACGCAGCCCAGCCACAAGGCATATTGCGGACCGCTGCCCAGGAACAGGTGGAAACACAATGCCACCAGCGAGGCGCCCAATGTCTGCCCCAGTAACCGTGAAATCGCCACGATGCCACTGGCCCCACCGCTGCGCGCCAACGGCGCACTGGTCATCAGCGCCTTGAGGTTGGGCGACTGGAAAAAGCCAAACCCGGCGCCGCACAGTGCCATGCGCCAGCCGATATCGAACGTCGACGCACCGCTGCCGAGTGTCGCCAGCGCGGCCATGCCGACACTGAGCATCAGCAGGCCGATGCCGCACAGCGCCCCCAGGGAGACACGGTCGGCCAGGCGCCCCGCCACCAGCGCCATGACCGCCACGACGGCTGGCCAGGGCGTCATCAGAAAGCCCGTTTCCACTTGGCTATGCCCGAGCACCGCCTGCAACAGAAAGGGCAGCGACACAAAGGCCAGGCCCTGGGCGCTGAACGCGCAGATCGCCGTGAGGGAAGACAAGGCAAACACCGGCCGCTTGAACAAATCCAGGGCCAGCATCGGCGCCGGGTGCCCGGCCTGCCGGCGCAACAGCAACGCGCCACAGACCAGCGCCAGCGCGACCAGGCCCAGGGTCAGTGCGCCCTGGGCGCCGTGCACCGCCGTGCCCAGGCCGAGGACCAGCAAGGCAAATAACCCGGCACACAGCACGGCCGCCAGACGGTCGAAGGCATGCCCGGTCATGGGCAGGGTCGGCAATGAACGCAGGCCCAACACCAGGGCCAACAGCCCCAACGGCACATTGATCAGGTACAGCCAGTGCCAGGTCGCCACCGACAGGATCGCCGACGCGGCGGTCGGCCCCAGGGTAAAGGCCAGCCCCACCACCAACGAGTTGTAGCCCAGGCCACGGCCCAGCATTTTCGACGGGTAGATATGCCGCAACAGCGCCGTATTCACGCTCATGATGGCTGCCGCGCCCAACCCCTGCACCACTCGCGCCGCCGTCAGGGTCACCAGCGACCCGGCCAATCCGCAAAACAGCGAAGACAGGATAAACAGCAGCAAACCGCCGAGGTACACCCGGCGATGGCCCAGCACATCGCTCAACGAAGCGAACGGCAATACCGTGGCGATAATCGCCAACTGGTAGGCATTGACCACCCAGATCACCGAGGCGGAATCGGTGCCGATCCCTTCGGCCAGGGTCGGCAGCGCCGTGTTGACGATGGCCGTGTCCAGGGTCGCCATGCCGATCCCCAGGGAAATGGCGATGACCGCCGGCAGGCGTTTGTTAAAGGGCAACCCATCGGCAACAGAAGACATGAACGATCCAGGCGGGTGACAAAGGCCTCTAGACTAAGGGCTGTGCCGACATTTTTCAGTGATCGATTGCCTGTCTGTCAGAGTTTTCATGTTCGCTTCGAAACAGCAGGCCCGTGGGGTGGATCGCTTAGCCCGTCAGTGCACCCAGGTCCAGGCGCCCGGCCTGAAGCGGCGGGCACCAGTAGTAGCCGCCGGTCAACGGCGTGCTGATGCGATACAAGCCATCGACAATCCCGTCTTCCAGCCCGCTCATGCGGCGCAGTTGCGCTTCGAATGCGTCGAAGGAATGGCCGAAGGCAAGAAACATCAAGCCAGCCTGGCCATTTTCGGCCCACGGCATCGAGCGGCGTACCACGAAAGCTTCCGGGGTGAAACTCTCTTGGGCGGTGCGTTTGGTATGGGCGGATTCGGGGGCGTCGTCGAGTTCTTCGTTGTCGCCATGGCGGCGGCCGATGATGTGGTCGCGCTCCTCGGCGGGCAAGGCGGCGAAGCCATCGAGGTCGTGCTGCCATTGCTGGATCGCGGCGAAGCTGGCACCGCTGTCGGTCAGCGCGGCTTCCACGGCGGCATCGTCGTGGGGGTTTTCGGTGCCGTCTTCGTAGTCGGTCAGGTCGAAGCCGGTCTTGAAGCGAAAACCTTCGGTCGACTGCACCAGTCGAAAAGCCGGGGCCAAGGCTTTTTCAAAGGCGCGACTGCGCAACAGCAGCTCACCGCGATCCACACCATGCAACCACACCCACAGCGCCTGCTGGGTGGAGGGGTTGTGCGCACCTGGCCCGCTGACAGCCGGGAATGGGCGCAAACCGTCGATCTGTGCGCCCAGGGCGGTTACCAGCGGCTCACCGAACCCGACCACGGCCGCCGAATCCACACGCTGCACCAACGCATCCAGCGCAGCGGGCACGGCGTCCAGGGAATCCACGGCAAAAAACAGATGGCGTGCCTGCAAGGGCACCGGAGCGGCAAGAATGCCCGGCTGGTACTGACTCATATGAACTCCTTCAAGAAAGCCGCGCAGTTTACCCGCCACGCGCGCCCCTGCGTACTGCAAAGCGCACAAGCCTTGCCATGGAGACCGTTGTTGGGTGACTCTCTAGTCATGTTTTGCAACTATTCCAGGGGTAGCAACATGACCACCGATAACCTGCTCGCCCAGCTGTTTCCCGTTTCCACCGCCGACATTCCCGAGCAATTTCGCCTGGCGGCCCCTATCGAACAGCGTGATTACCTGGTCGACGGCCAGTTGCGGGTTTGGGACGGTCCGTTGGCCCAGGTCCTCAGCCCCGTGCAACTGGGCGACACGCGTGTGCAGATTGGCAGCACACCACTGCTGGATGCCGACACCGCCCTCACCGCCCTCGACGCCGCCGTGCGCGCCTATGACCGTGGCCAGGGTGAATGGCCGACAATGCGTGTGGCGCAACGCATCCTGCATGTCGAAGCGTTTCTGCGGCGCATGCGCGAACAACGTGATGCGGTGGTCAAGCTGCTGATGTGGGAAATCGGCAAGAACCTCAAGGACTCGCAAAAAGAGTTCGACCGCACCTGCGACTACATCACCGACACCATCAATGCCCTCAAGGAACTCGATCGCCGTAGCAGCCGCTTCGAACTGGAGCAGGACACGCTCGGCCAGATCCGCCGCGTGCCGATGGGCGTGGCGCTGTGCATGGGCCCCTACAACTACCCCTTGAACGAGACGTTCACCACGCTGATCCCCGCGCTGATCATGGGCAATACCGTGGTGTTCAAGCCGGCCAAGCTGGGTGTGCTGCTGATCCGTCCGTTGCTGGAGGCGTTCCGCGACAGTTTCCCGGCCGGGGTGATCAATGTGATCTACGGCAGCGGCCGCGAAACCGTCAGCGCGCTGATGGCCAGCGGCAAGATCGATATCTTTGCGTTTATCGGCACCAACAAGGCCGCCAGTGATTTGAAAAAACTGCATCCCAAGCCACACCGCCTGCGCGCGGCCTTGGGCCTGGACGCGAAAAACCCCGGCATCGTGCTGCCGCAGGTGGACCTGGACAATGCGGTCAGCGAGGCGCTCACTGGCTCGCTGTCGTTCAACGGCCAGCGTTGCACGGCCTTGAAGATCCTGTTTGTGCATGAAGACGTGGTCGATCGCTTTATCGAGAAGTTCAACCAGAAACTGGCCACGCTCAAACCCGGCATGCCGTGGGAAGACGGCGTGTCGCTGACGCCGCTGCCGGAAGTGGGCAAGGTGGATTACCTCACGGCGCTGGTGGCGGATGCGACGCAGCACGGCGCCCAGGTGGTGAACGCCCAGGGTGGCGTCAGTCGCGGGTCGTTCTTTTACCCGGCGGTGCTGTACCCGGTGAACCCGCAAATGCGTGTGTACCACGAAGAACAGTTCGGCCCGGTGGTGCCGATCGTGCCCTACCGCGACCTGGAAACCGTGGTCGATTACGTGCTCGAATCGGACTTCGGCCAACAGTTGAGCCTGTTCGGCACCGACCCTGTGCAAATCGGACGCCTGGTGGACACCTTCGCCAACCAGGTCGGCCGGATCAATATCAATGCCCAATGCCAACGCGGGCCGGACACCTTCCCCTTCAACGGCCGCAAGAACTCGGCCGAGGGCACGCTGTCGGTGCATGATGCGTTGCGCGTATTTTCGATCCGCACCCTGGTGGCAACCAAGTTCCAGGACAGCAACAAGGCGTTGCTCAGCGAGATCCTGCGCAACCGCGATTCGAGCTTCCTGACCACCGACTACATTTTCTAAAAACGCACCGCAGAAAATGTGGGAGGGGGCAAGCCATAATGCCGGTCAGTTAAGAGATAGAACGGGCGACCGGTAACCTGTGGCGAGCGGGCTTGTCCCGCGTTGGGGTGCGAAGCGCCCCCAATGAAGGACAAATGCGGTGTACCCGATATTGCGCAGGGGCTGGTTTTGGGGCTGCTGCGCAGCCCAACGCGGGACAAGCCCGCTCGCCACAGTGACAGCATTCTTCCTTAACTGATGAAGTGCATTAGAGCTTACCCCCTCCCACACTTGAACCGAATTCGCCCTGACTAGCTGAGGCCCCTTTACTCCCGATGAATCTACCCCTCTTCGCCCGGCGCCTGCTGCGCCCCCTGCTCGACCCGTATCGCCGCTATCGTCATGCCAAGCTGATCCACGCGGTGCGCGTGTCCATCGGCTTGCTGGCGACGATCCTGCTGACCACCGGCATCAACCTTCCCCACGGTGAGTGGGCGTCGGTGACCATGCTGATCGTGATCGGCGGCTTGCAGCATCACGGCAATATCGGCAAGAAAGCCGTGGAGCGCGCCTACGGCACCTTGATCGGCGCCAGCGTCGGTTTGCTGCTGGTGGTGCAACAGGCTTACTTCGGCCAACCCTTGCTGACCTACCTGTTGATGTCGGTGGTGTGCGGGTTCTTTTCCTATCACGCCATCGGCAAGGGCGGCTACATCGCGTTGCTGTCGGCGATCACGGTGTTCATCGTCGCCGGGCATGGTGACAACCCGCTGTCGGATGGCCTGTGGCGCACCGTCGATATCCTGATCGGTATCGTCCTGGCCCTGGCATTTTCCTTCGCCCTGCCGCTGTACGCCGTGTATTCGTGGCGCTACAACCTGGCCAGCGCATTGCGCGACTGTGCCGCGATCTATAGCCGGATCATCAACGGCCAGTCGGTCACCGATGATGAGCACCTTAAACTGCTCAACCGTTTGAACGCGGCCATCGTGCAGTTGCGCTCACTGATGCCATCGGTGTCCAAGGAAGTGCGAATTTCCATGACCGAGCTGGACCACATCCAACGCCACCTGCGCATGTGTATCAGCACCCTGGAGATTCTCGGCAATACCCGGCCGGACCCGCGTGACGAGCAGGCGATGGCGCGCATGCAGGTGATGTTGAAGGCCGAGCACCGGCAGATTCGCGTGCAGCTGGTGGGCATGGCGCGGGCGTTGAAATCCGGGGTGACAGAGCGCCTGGAACGGCCTGGCCACCTCGGAGGCGACAAGCCGACACTGGATGCGCCGGTCTATAGCGCGTTGGATGGCTACCGATTGTTGACGGTGCAACTGGCGGCAAATGTGGATGCACTGCGTCAACGCCTGGCCAAAAGCGCGGGGCACTGGAAGATATAAACAGATGGCCTTTTGACGTGTTTAAGCACGTCAACACTTTCATACTTTCTCTTACATTTTTTTCACGAATTATTCACATCCCGGGACGTAGGGTGAAGCCTCATCCGTTACAAACGTTGCACATCAAGCCCGCCGCCCCAGCGGGCTTTTTTTTGCCTGCGCAAAACACTGTAGGAGCGAGCTTGCTCGCGAAAAGCATTAAACGATAACGCAGCGGTCTCAGGCTGGTTAACCGCGGTGATCGTGCGTTCTTCGCGAGCAAGCTCGCTCCTACAGGGAGGTCAGCGTGAGGCCTTGGCGGCGGGGGCTGCCGCTTGTTCGCGAATGGCCCGCTGGGTATCCAGCACCTTGGCCAACGCGTTTTCCGCCTCCGGGCTTTGCTGCGGCACGCGAATCGCCGCCGACACCAGGGTGATCAACTTGGCCATCACCTCGGCATCCGTGGCCGGGCGGCCCAGGCTCATGGAGTTCATCAACAGGCGCAGTTCGGTACCGGCCATCACCCCGGAAATCGCCTTGAGGGCAAATTGCAGGCGCACCCCCAACTCGTTGCGCGGCAAGTCCGGCAAGGCCAGGGCGAAGGCTTCGAAGAAACGCTGGAACACCGGCTGGTAATGCACCTTGAGGTATTCCTGGATAAACGGCGACGTGTCGCTGTACACCCGCCCGAGGAAGCGAATGAACGAGCGCCCTTCCCCGCTCGCGGGGTCGCTGCGTTCCAGGCCCATGGCCGGGGCAAACAGCACGCCCAGCAGCGTGTCGCAATCAAGGGGCCCGTCGGATTCGGCTTCACAGCGTGCCAGCAACTCCAGGCGCTGCTCGTTAAGCGGCTCCAGGCGCTGCATCAGCAGGGTTTTCATCAGGGAGTCCTTGTCCCCGAAGTGGTAGTTCACGGCGGCCAGGTTGACCTGGGCACGTTCGGTAATCTGCCGTAACAAAACCGCGTCATATCCGTACTTTATGAAGAGAGCCTCTGTCGCATCCAGCAATCGAGTCTTGGTAATGTTTGGAGCGCTGACTTTCTTCGCGACCATAGAAGTTCCACGTGGGAAATATGTTTTAAAAAATTATTTGATTTTTTATACCGGGGCCGTCGTTCGAAATCAAGTAGTGACACTGCGCCATATGATTGAAAAGCCTTGCAGTGTGGCGCATTGAAGGCCGCCGAAGGTTTTTTTGTGGGCGTGAGGCGCCGCATTGGAAATCGTTTCAAAGCGTAAAACCGCTCTACATCCATGGCTGGCGAAGCGGATTGAACGCGGTTACTATTCAAACAATATTTTAAAAACAAGAAATTAAACCAGTCCGTGACGCGTACCAGGCGGCTCCCGAACTTGTTACAACGATTTTCCGGGGGCGTGTCGGCACCGTCGAGACTGCAGGCGTAGTCATGATGACAGACACCCACGCGCACCCAGGCTTGATCTCCCTGCAAGGCATCGGCAAGCGTTATGAGCTCGCCGGGCAGCAACTGTCCATTCTCAATGATGTGTGCTTGTCCATCGCCAGCGGCGATAGCTGCGGCATCCTCGGTGCTTCGGGCTCTGGCAAAAGTACCCTGCTCAATATCCTCGGCCTGCTGGACGTGCCCAACTGCGGCCAGTACCACTTTGCCGGCCACGATATTTTCAGTGCCAGCCCCGATGAACTGGCGGCGATCCGCAACCAGCAGATCGGCTTCGTGTTCCAGAGCTTCAACCTGCTGCCGCGTCTCAGCGCCCTGGATAATGTCGCGCTGCCCTTGAGCTATCGCGGCGTATCACGCCATGAATCGGTAGAACAGGCACTGCGCATGCTTGAACAGGTTGGCCTGGCCGACCGCGCTCATCACCGCCCCGCCGACCTGTCCGGCGGCCAGCGCCAGCGTGTGGCGATTGCCCGGGCCCTGGTCGGCAGCCCCTCGGTGATCCTGGCCGACGAACCCACCGGCAACCTCGACAGCACCACTGCCCAGGAGATCATGGACCTGCTCCTGGCGCTCAATCGCGAGCAACAGGTCACCCTGATCATCGTCACCCACGACGCGCACATCGCCGAGCGCCTGGAGCGCAAGATCCTGGTGCGCAACGGTGTGGTGCATGAGGCTGGCGGCCTATGAACCTGCGGGTCGAACAGAGCCTCAGCCAACTGCTGCACGAAGCGTTCGTCAGCCTGCGCACCCTGGGCAAGCGCTCGATCCTGGCGCTGCTGGGTATTGTGATCGGCAGCTCGTCAGTGGTGGCGCTGATCAATATCGGCCACAACGCGGCGGTGGACGCCGCAATGATCTTCAAGGACATGGGCACCGACACTCTGATCGCCCAGTTCCCGCCCAAAGGCACCGCCAACGTGCCGATGCGCACCCAGCTCGACCTCGATGCCGTACGCCGGGCCGTGCCGGGGATCGCCCATATCGGCGCGATCACCCCGTTCAGCGGGCCCATGGTGTTCCATGGCCGCACCACCAACGCCAACTTCGTCGGCATCACCCCGGATATCCCGCCGACCATGCGCCTGGTGCTGCGCGAAGGACGCTTCCTGTCCCCCTTCGACGCAAATGAAACCTACGGCGTGATCGGCGACCAGCTCGCCCAGGCCCTGGGCGCGCCGGGTGACCCACTGAAGCTGGGCGACCGGGTGCGCATCAATGACTACCTGTTCCAGGTGGTGGGCATTTTGGCCAACCAGCCCCGGGCGATGCTGATGCCGGTGCAGGCCAACGAGACGCTGTTCATGCCTGCGGACGGCATGCGCCGCATCTACGCCAACCCGCAAATCAGCAATGTGATCATCCGCGCCGCCCCCGGCGAGGACATGGAACGCGTGGCGCGGGACGCCGCCGTCGCGCTGCGAACCCAACTGAGCGACCACGACGTCGAGATCACGGTGCCCCAGCAAATGATCGATGGCATGACCCGGCAAAGCCGCACCTTCGCCTACCTGCTGCTGGCCTTGGGGGCGATCTCCCTGGTGGGCGGCGGCGTCGGTGTGATGAATGTGATGCTGATGAACGTCTCGGAACGCCGACGCGAGATCGGCATTCGCATGGCCCTCGGTGCGCGCCAGCGGGATATCCGCAACCTGTTCCTGCTCGAAGCCGTGACCCTCACCGCCGTCGGCGCACTGTGCGGCGCCGTGCTGGGCATGACCGCCGCCTGGCTATACGCCTGGTTGTCGGGCTGGGAATTCGCCCTGGCTGTCGCCGCCCTGCCCCTGGGCGTGGGCAGCACGTTGCTGGTGGGGCTGTTCTTCGGTATTTACCCGGCGGTCTCGGCCTCGCGGTTGCAACCGGTGGAGGCCCTGCGCGATGAGTAAATGGCTCTGGTTGCTCGCCTGGGTCAGCCTGCACGGCGTGGCCGCCGACGTCGTCATCAAACCGTCAGCGCCCAGTACCACCCGCAGCGGTTATGAGCGTGGCGTTTCGCTCAACGCCCAGGTCACCAACATGACCCTGGGAGATGCCGTGTACCTGGGCCTGCGCAATAACCCGGCGATCCGTAGCGCCTACCTGCAGCGGGTGGCGCAGAAGTTCGACCTGCGCGTGTCCGAAGATGTGTTCAACCCCAAGCTCACCCTCAACAGTTATTACCGCAGTACCCGTGGCTCGACAGACAACACACGCAACGCCAACCTGGCGCCGGCCACCAGCCTGCTCAGCGAATACGGCACGCGGCTGAGCATGGCGTGGACCCAGCAACTGACCAACGCCGACCGCGCCGGCCGCTACCGCAGCGACGGCCTCGACCTGGCGATCATCCAACCGCTGATGCGCGGCGCCGGCTGGGACGCCACCACCGCGCCGCTGCGCCTGTCACGCCTGTCGGAGCAGGCCAACCGCCTGAACCTCAAGGCCACCGTGGCGCAGACCATCAGCCAGATCATCGCCACCTACCGCGAGCTGCTGCGCGCCCAGGAACAACTGAGCATCGTGCAGGATGCCCTCAAGCGCTCGGGCACGTTGCTGGAAGTGAACAAGGCATTGATCAGTGCCGGGCGCATGGCCGAGTTCGAAATCGTGCAGACCGAAGCCGACATCGCCACCCAGCAACTGGGCGTGGAAGAGGCGCAAAACCAACTGGACACCAGCCGCCTGGCCCTGCTGCGCCTGCTGGCCCTGGACCTGTCGACGCCGATTCGTGCCACCGAAGCCCTGGAAGCCAGGCCCATGCAAATCGACAAGCGCCAGGCGTTCACCCTGGCGCAGACCCAGCAGCCGGAATACCTTGCCGCCCTGCTCGGCAGCCAGCAGGCCGACCTCAACCTGGTGATTGCCAAGGACTCCGGGCGCTGGCAAGTGGACCTGGTGGCCGGGGCGAACCAGGTCCGCGATGCCTACAATAACAATGCCGGCAGCACCAACAACCGCACCTGGGACAGCTACGCCGGGGTGCAGGTGCAGATCCCCATCGGTGATATCAGCACGCGCCAGGCCGAAGTGCGTGCGCGGGTGAACGTGGAGGACCAGGAGATCCGTATCACCGACGCGCGCCAGGAACTGGAGCGCAACGTCAACGATGTGGTGCGCGACCTCGGTACGCGCTGGCGCCAATATGAAATCTCCCAGCGCGCCGTGGAGCTGTCGCGGCGCAAGATCGACATCGAGCGGGAAAAACTCAGCGCCGGACGCTCCACCAACTTCCAGGTGCTGAGCTTCGAGACGGACCTGCGCAACGCCGAAAATGCACAGCTCAATGCACTGATCGCTTATTTGAACGCCCAGACCCAACTCGATCTGACCCTGGGCATGACGCTGGAAAGCTGGGAAATCGCCCTCAATGACTACTGACAAAAAACGCCTGCTGGGTGCTGTCTTGATCGTGCTGCTGGCGGCTGCGGGGATCACCGCGCTCAGCCTGCGCAGCCCGGCCGCCAACACGGCGCCGGTGGGCGAACAATGGCTGGCGGTGAAACCCGACCCGCTGGTGCACCAGATCGGCCTGGTGGGCAAGATCGAGCCCGACACCACCCTCACCCTCACCGCGCCCTTTGACGGCAATGTGGAGGCCAACCTGGTGGAACAAGGCCAGCGGGTCGAGGCCGGCCAGGTGCTGTTGCGCATGGACCCGGCCACCCTCGAAGTGCAACTGCGCGACGCCCTCTCGGCACAGCTCAAGGCGCGGCGCACCGTGCAGGAAATGCAGGACTGGGACAGCAGCCCCACCGTCAGCCGTGCGCGCCGCAGCCTGCGCACCGTAGAAATGACCGCCGGCAATACCCAGCGCAAACTCACCGAGAGCGAAAACCTGTTCCAGCGCGGCATCATCCCGCGCAATGAGCTGGACGACCTCAAGCAACAGACCCAGCAACAACAACTGGACCTCGCCTCGGCCCGCAGCGAACTGCAGCAGGCGCTGGAGCAAGGCAAAGGCGAGTACCGGCAAATTGCCGATATGGAGCTGACCAACGCCACGGTGAAATACGACGCCCTGCACAAGTTGCTCGAAGGTCGCGAGGTCAAGGCGCCATTCTCCGGCATCGTCGTGCCCGCGCCCGGCAGCAGCACCCCTTCGGCCCAAGGCGGCAGCAACAATGCACCGGTGCAGGCCGGCAGCAGGGTCAGCCAGGGCCAGGTGCTGTTCGGCCTGGCCAATATCGAGCGGCTGAAAATCGTCGCCAAGGTCTCCGAACTGGACATCAACCAGTTGCACCAGGGCCAGGCCGTGGAAGTGATGGGCGATGGTTTTGATGGCGAGCGACTGACCGGCTCGGTCAGCGTGGTCAGCGGCCTGGCGATAGCCGGCGACAGCCAGGGCAGCGCGCAATTTCCTGTGACCCTGTCGATCCCCAAGCTGACGCCGCAGCAGTTGCAGCGGGTGCGGCTGGGGATGAGCGCACGCTTGACCATCGTCACTTACAACAATGCCCAGGCGATCATCGTGCCGGCGCCGGCAATCACCCGTGGCGAGGATGGCATGACAGTGGAGTATCGAGAGGCGATGGATAAGCCGGTAGAGCAGGTGAAGGTGACCACCGGGCAATCGACGCCGCAGGGCGTGGAGGTGTTCGGCCTCAAGCCCGGCTTTGTGAAGACCTCAAGATAAATGCAGAACCCCTGTGGGAGGGAGCTTGCCTCCGATGGCAGTGGGTCAGCCAAAGATGCATTCACTGACACTCCCTCATCGGGGCATGGGTATCTACACAATTTTCAGTGGTCTGTGGCGAGGGAGCTTGGTCCCGTGGCGGCCTTTGGGCCGACCATGTGGTTGGATTTGACCGAGTACATATCCGTTGCTGCGGTAACGGCTGCTTAGGGTTCCGCTCTTACAGCGGGTCACTTTTGGAAAAGAGCCCCAAAAGTAACCAAAAGGGCTCTTGCCCCACCACTCGGTACCTCGCCTAGGCTCGGTATGCCCGAACGCAGGCTTGAATCCGTGGGCCGCCGTCATGGGCCATCCTTGGCCCAGGACGGCTAACCCGGCGTCCTGCCGGGTTACCCACGGATTCAAGCCTTCGTTCGGCCAGCGTGGTTAACGGGGCGCCTGAGATCAAGATCAAAAGCCAGAGCCAGAGCCAGAGCAGATCAAAAGATTGCTGACTTCGTCAGCGGTTAAGGAAATAGAAGCCACACCGCGTACGCTTCAATGATCAGGTCGGCTTTAAGGCCGCCTCGCTTTTGTTTTTGATCTGGGATCGCCCCGTCAAACATGCTGGCCGAACGCAGGCTTTGTAGCGTGGGTAACCCGGCAGGACGCCGGGTTAGCCGCGCTGGGCCAAGGATGGCCCATCGCGGCGGCCCATGCTCCAAAGCCTGCGTTCGGGCACACCGAGCCTAGGCGAGGTGCCGAGTGTTGGGGAAGCGTTTTTGGTTACTTTTGGCGCTCTTCTGTATGGACCGGACACATGGTGGACACATGTGCGGGGACATGGTTGACACATTATGGACCATAGTCAGGTTTGCTCACGTCGATCGTTCGTAGGAAGTGATGGCAGAAAAACACGTCAAACAGTCCATCACCTTCAGTGTTGGGCCGTATTGCGATGTGATGCCCAGCCAAACCTTTGGCGATGCTGAAGTAGCGTTTCTGAAAACGAAAACGGCTGTGATAAGTCTTGGCTAATACGTCGTCCGGTCCGTACTCAAAGGTTGGTAACTGTTGCGGATAAGCCCATGGGCTGGCTCTATACCGGTCCATAGGCACCTTGTAGTCCAGCGCCTGATGGGGCCGTTGCAGGTTATAAACATCACGCCACCGATCAAATGCTGCTTGAGCTTCCTTGAGCGTGGAAAACTGACGCCCTTCAAGTACTTCGGCCTTGAGTGAGCGATGGAAACGCTCAATCTTTCCATTGGTTTGTGGGTGGTAAGGGCGGCTGAAACTGATCCGAATACCCAGACGAATCAACCAGATACTCAGCTCTGTGATTTCACCAGGGTTACGTGGAGAGCCCCAAGGCGGTCCGTTATCAACGTTGATGCGAGCCGGTAATCCGAAGCGCTGGAATACCTCGGTCAACCTTTCTTTCACCGTGGCTCCACGCTCGTTATCACAAGCTTGAATAGCCAAACTGAAACGTGAATGGTCGTCCAGTAAAGTCAGGGGATGGCATCTGCCTTCTTGCGTCGGGAAATGCCCTTTGAAATCCATCTGCCAAAGATTGTTGGGCGCCTCGTGTTCAAACCTCAGCTTTGCCTCTTGCTCCTTCGTAGTCGGCTGAATCAGCCCGTGCCGGTGCAGGACATTGGTAACGGTGCTGGGAGCAATCTGCTTTTTCAAGAGGCTGCTGATCGTGCGCCCACCCCATGCTGGATGGTCTTGTCTGAGCGCTATGACCTGCGCTTCCAGGGCCGGCGTGGTCAGCTTGGGGCTGGTAGCCGGTTTTCGGGATTTATCTTGCAGCCCTGAATGGCCGAGCGTCGCGTAGCGGTTAAGCCACTTGTAAGCCGTCTGCGGACTGATACCGAACCGTCGGCATAGTTCTCGTTTGTTGCTGCCGGGTTGCCCTGCTAAGGCAACAAACTCTTCTTTCAGGCTCATGGCATCTCTCGTGTCCCAGGGCATGATGGCTTTCCGGCGAAATTGGCTCGCCGAAAAGTGTCCACCATGTCCCCGCACACCCGTCAACCATGTGTCCGGTCCATACAGCGCTCTTCCAAAAGTGACCCGCTGTAAGAGCGGAACCATAGGCAGCCGTTACCGCAGCAACGGATATGTACTCACCCAACCCCCAAAAAGCGGTCGGCCCGAAGGCCGCCACGGGACCAAGCTCCCTCGCCACAGACCGCTGAAAAAAGTTGTGTAGATACTTATGGCCATCGGGGGCAAGCCCCCTCCCACATTTAGATTTCTGTCAGCGTTGAAGCCAGTGCCTTGGCTTGAAGCGCCACATCGGTCACCGCCGTGCTCTCCCACCACATCCCGCGCAACGGCGGGCCCATGGCGAACAAGCGCGCACTGACCTGGCCCTGGGCATCCAGCACCGCCCCCGACGCATCCGCCGCAATCCCCAACGCCAACGGCCCAGGCTGGACCAACCCGCGCTTGAGCAACTGTTGCGGCAGTGGCCGGGCCACGCGGCGCCAGTCGTACTCGATGCCGCTGGAGTTGATCAGGGCTGCGCCCGACACCAGAGTCACCGCAGGTTCGCCACGCCGGCGCAAACGAATGGTCACGCCGCTGCCCGAAGGCTCCAGGCCCTTGTACGAGGCCGCTTGAATCCGTAACCGCCCCTCCTCATGCAGCCTGGCCACCAACTGCGCACTCAACGGCGGGGAACGGTGATGATGGCTTTCCCACCATGGCCGCACATGCCGCACGAACTGACGCTTCTCGCCCTCGCTGGCCTGGCTCCACAGCCGGCCGATATGGGCGCGCACCGTGTCCAGCGGCGCCTGCCAATCGATACCCTGCTCCAGTGCGAGGCGGCATTGGCGACGCACCTCGCGCAGCAGTTGCCGAGGGCTTCGCAGGTTGTGGTTCGCGCCGAGAAAGTCTTCCCAGCTGGGCGGTTGCCGGCGCACATGGGGCAGCAGGCCGTGACGGGAAAACACCTCGATCGGCCCACGATGCCCGGCCTGTTCCAGGGACACCACGGCATCCACCATGGTCAGCCCGGAGCCGATGATCAGCACGGGCGCCTGCGGGTCGATCTGGGTCATGGCCTGCACGTCCCACGGGTCGACGGCCGCAGCGTTCAAACCGCTGGACTCGGTCTGGGGCGTGCGCGCCGCCGGGAACATGCCAGTGGCCAACACCGCTTGGGCGCCGCGCAGTTGCTGGCCGTTGTCGAGGGTCAGCAATACCCCCTCGTCCTCGACTTGCAGATCGACCACCTCGGCGCGGATATGCTCGACGGTGGACGCCGAAAACGCCTTGGCTTCAGCCAACCGTTGCTGCGCATACAGGCCAAAAATGCCGCGTGGCGGGAACAGTTCGCTGATGGGCACGTGCTGCTGGTCGGACTCAGGCCAACCGCCCGCACCGATGTAGTCGGTGAGCCATTGGGTCAGGTCGTCGGCATTGTCCGGGTCGACACTCATGCGCGCCGCATTGCCATTTAAGGTGTGGCCCAACTCGACCGCGCTGTAGGCCTCGCCACGCCCGAGTTCGCGGCGCGGTTCGATCACCAGGATTTGCCGTTGGCCAGGCAGGCGCAGCAGTTGCACAGCCAGCATCGTGCCGCTCAGGCCGCCGCCGATGATCAGGACATCAGCGTTGCGGATGGTTTCACTCATGCGGATTCGCCCTTACTGTTTACCCAGATAAATGTCATGCAAATCGCCCCGCGCCAGCAACTCGGCGGCGCTGCCACTCAGGACCACCCGCCCAGTATCCAGCACGTAGCCGTGGGACGCATAGTTGAGCGCCACGTTGATGTTCTGCTCGGCGACCAGGAAGCTCACCTGCTGCTCGCGGTTGAGCTGCGCGATGATCTCGAAGATCTCTTGCACGATCATAGGCGCCAAACCCATGGACGGCTCGTCGAGCAGTACCAAAGTAGGACGGGTCATCAACGCCCGACCGATGGCGACCATCTGTTGCTCGCCACCGGAGGTCAGCCCGGCGCGGGTGTGGCGCTTGGTCTTGAGCCGGGGGAACCAGGCATAGATGCGCTCCAGGTCGTGTTCCATGGCCTTGCGGCTCAGGCGCCGCACAAAACCACCGCTGCGCAGGTTGTCTTCCACGCTGAGCTGGCCGAACACATGGCGGCCTTCGAGCACATGCACCATGCCTTGGCGCACACGCTGGCTGGGGTCGACACCGGCCAGGTCGACGCCGGCGTATTCGATCACGCCACGGCTGACTTCGGCGCGCTCGGCACGCACCAACCCGGAGATCGCCTTGAGGGTAGTGCTCTTGCCGGCGCCGTTCGCGCCGAGCAAGGCGACGATGGCGCCCTTGGGCACGCTCAGCGACACCCCGGCCACCGCCAGGATCGCGCCGTCGTAGATGACCTCGATGTCGTTGACCGTCAGCAGCGCGGCGTGTGCAGGTTCTGCGGCAGGCAGGCTCATGGTTTATTCATCCCCGGTGCAGGTGCGTGGCGTCAGGCCTTTTTCCTTGGCGAAGGCCGCGGACTTTTCATCGATCAGCGGGCGCAACAGTGCGCGGTCGGCGGCGATCCAGTCGCTGACCAGCGTCCACTGAGCACCGTCCCACTGCTGTACCCGCGCCGAGCCGCCGCCTTCGTGGTCGCGGCACGACAGCTTGAGGTTCTGCATCAGGCCCAGGTAACCCATGGCCTTGAGGCGCGCGTCGTCGATATTCAAGTGCTCCAGGCCCCAGCGGCCTTCTTCGCCATTGAGCGGGCGCTGGCCGAACCTGGCCTGGGCCGTGCGGATCGCCTCCACCGCCACGGCAGCGTTCACCAGGCCGGAGTTGTAGTACACGCTGCCGAAGTTCTTCAGGTCCTTGAGGTCGCTGTGGCCCTTGTCGAGGACGGATTGCTTGAGGCGTTTGTGGATCTCGAAGTCGCTGCCGGCCGGGTACGGCGTGAGGGCCAGGTAGCCCTTGGCGGCGGCGCCTGCGGGCAATACGTCTTCGCTGGAACTGGCCCAGATATCGCCGATGATATGGTCCACCGGGAAGCCGAAGCGCGCAGCGGTCTTGACCGCCACGGGGGTCGACACGCCCCAGGTGCGCAGGAACACCCAGTCCGGGTTGGCCTGGCGGACCTGGCGCCATTGCGCCGATTGTTCGTTGCCTGGGTCGGCCACCGGAATCTGGATATTTTCAAAACCGTATTTTTCGGCGAGCAACTTCAACGGGCCGAGGGTTTCGCGACCGTAGGCCGAGTCGTGGTAGACCGTGGCGATCTTCTTGCCCTTGAGCTTGTCGAAACCACCCTCGCGCTGGGCGATGTAGTTCACCAGGGTCGACGCCTCGCTGTAGAACGTCAGCATCACCGGAAAGTTATACGGGAACACCGTACCGTCGGTGGCTTCGGTGCGCCCGTAACCGAGGGTGATCAGCGGGATCTTGTCCACCTCTGCCCTTTCGCTGAGCGCATAGGCCGCCGGCGCGCCATTGGGCTGGTACACCGCGACCGGCGCGCCCTCCAGGCCATGCTTGAAGCGCTCGTAGCATTCGATGCCTTTCTCCGCCGTCCACTCGGTCTCGCATTCCTGCCACACCAACTTGACGCCATTGATGCCGCCTTCGACCTCGTTGATATAACGCAGGTAGTCGATCATCCCGGCCCACACCTGCACACCGCTGGACGCGTAGGCGCCCACGCGATAGGTGGCCAGGGGAATGAATTGCTGGTCCGGCGAGGCCATCGCTTGGGGGACAGCACCGGCCAGGGTTGCCAACGTAAACGCGGCGCCGATCAAGGAACGTTTCAAGGATGCACGCATAAGGATTCTCTTGGAGGAATGTCAGAAACGCAGCGGCCACTGCCGCACACGGTCATGCAGGTTGTGCAACAGGCGGATCAAGCCCTCGGGCTCCTTGATCAGGAACACGATGATCAACACGCCAAAGATGATTTTTTGCAGGTTCTGCAACTGCCCCGCGTCCACCGAACCGCCGAACAGCGCCTGCCCGGCATGGCTGAGGACAATCGGCAGCAGGCTGATAAACGCCGCACCCACGAAGTTGCCGGCGATGCTGCCCATGCCGCCGATGATGATGATGAACAGGATCTGGAATGAGCGATTGATATCGAAGCTGCTGGCGCTGGCCGTGCCCAGGTAGGCGAACGCCCACAGCGCGCCGGCAATGCCCAGGTAAAACGAGCTGACCGCAAACGCCAGGCGCTTGTAGCGCACCACCGGGATGCCAACCACGGCGGCGGCGGTGTCCATGTCGCGGATCGCCATCCAATTGCGCCCGACCTGGCTGCGCACCAGGTTGATGGCGGTCCAGGTCAACAGCAGCACCGTCACCAACGTCAGCCAATAGCGGCCCAGCGGCGTGTTGAGGTCATGGCCGAACAGCGCCAGCTTCGGCGCAGAGATGGTCCCGGACGAGCCGTAGTTGTAGAACCAGGGAAACTTGACGAACAGCCACTCCAGGAAAAACTGCGCGGCCAGGGTGGTGACCATCAGGTAGAAGCCCTTGATCCGCGAGCTGGGCAAGCCGAACAGCAAACCGACCAACGCACTGATAATCCCCCCACCGAGCAGCGCCAGCGGCAGGCCCAGCTCCGGCAGGCGCAACAGGAAACCGTAGGTCGCGAACGCGCCGACGGCCATGAAACCCGCCGCGCCGACCGAGGTTTGCCCGGTATAGCCGGTCAGCAGATTCAAGCCAAGCCCGGCCAGGGACAGCACCAGGAACGGGATCAGGATCGCATTGAGCCAATAGTCATTGCCCCACAGCGGCACCACGATAAAGGCCAGGGCCAGCAGGCCGATCAGGCCCCAGGGCACGCGTCGCTGCACCAGCAGCAACGGTGCGGTTTGTTGAGCAACGGGAATCGACATGGTTTCAGACTCGCTCGATGGCGCGCTCGCCGAACAGGCCGGCGGGACGGATATACAGGAAGGCCAAGGCCAATACATAGGCGAACCACGGCGTGATGCCGCCGCCGATCAACGGGCCGATATACACCTCGGCAAGGTTTTCCGCCGCGCCGACAATCAGCCCGCCGACGATGGCCCCGCCAATCGAGGTAAAGCCGCCGATGATCAGCACCGGCAGGGCCTTGAGCACCACCAGCGACAGCGAAAACTGCACGCCCTGGCGCGCCCCCCAGAGCAAGCCGGCCACCAGCCCGACAATCCCCGCCACCGCCCAGACGATCTGCCAGATACGGTTGAGGTTGATGCCGATGGACAGCGCCGCCGTGGTGTCATCCGCCACCGCACGCAGGGACACACCGATGCGGGTCTTGTTGAACAGCAGCGCAAGGACCGTCACCAACAACACGGCAGCCGCGGCCGCGATCAGATCGAACTGACTGAGCATCAGCGGCCCGATGAACAGCGGCACGTCATCAATGCCCAGGTCCAGTGCACGCACCTGGGACCCCATCAAGCCCTGGGCCAGGCCCTCGATGATGAACGACAGGCCAAGGGTGGCCATGAACAGGGTGATCTGCGAACGGTTCACCAAGGGCCGCAGGACCAGGCGCTCGATGAGCAAGGCACCGACGATCATCACGATCACCGTCAGCAGCAGTGCCAGGGCAAACGGCACGCCCTGGTCATGCAGGCTGACGAAGGTCAGCGCGGCAAACAGCAGCATCGAGCCCTGGGCAAAATTGAACACACCGCTGGCCTTGTAGATCAGCACGAAGCCGATGGCGACCAACGAATACATGGTGCCGGCCAGCAGGCCGCCGAGCAGGGTTTCGAAGAAGAACGTCATTCGTTTGCCACTCCGAGATAAGCCGCGATCACATCGGGGTTGGCCTGCACCTCGGCGGGGGTTCCGTCGCCGACCTTGCGCCCGTAGTCGAGCACCACCACATGGTCGGACAGGCCCATCACCACGCCCATGTCGTGCTCGATCAACACCACGGTGGTGCCCAGGTCGCGGTTCACATCGGCGACGAAGCGTGCCATTTCCTGTTTTTCCTCAGCGTTCATGCCCGCCATGGGTTCGTCGAGCAGTAACAGGCTAGGCCCAGCGATCAATGCCCGGCCCAACTCGACACGCTTCTGCAGGCCATAAGAGAGGTTGCCCACCAGCACATCACGCTGAGCTTGCAACTCAAGAAACTCGAGAATGCCCTGGGCGCGCAGGCGGAACGCTTCGGCTTCCCGGCGTGCGCGCGGCAAGCCCAGGGCTTGTTCAATAAAACGGCTGCGCATATGCCGCGACAGGCCGGTAAGGATGTTGTCGAGCACGCTCATCTTCTTGAACAGCGCGTTGTTCTGGAAGGTGCGACCAATGCCCCGGCGCGCGGCACCCAGCGGGTCGATGCGCTGGAAGTGCTGGTCTTCGAAGACGATCTCGCCAGCATCGAAGCGGTACACGCCGTTGAGCACATTGAGCAATGAGCTTTTACCGGCACCATTGGGACCGATCAGCGCGCAGATCTCGCCGCGCGCCACCTCGAAGGACAAGGCATTGATCGCCTTGACGCCCTTGAACGACAGCGAGATATCCCGCACCTGGAGAATGGCTTGGCTCATGCGATGTCCCGTTTGAATTCCGCCAGCCACACCGGCGAAGGGGTGGATGTGTGGGGTTGCCAGATGTAAGCCAGGCGCTGAAAGCCGAGCAGCTTGCGCACACGCTTTTTCAACAGGCGACGCAGGCCGCTTTGCGGGTGGGCGATGGCCCAGTCGCACAGGCGCCGACGCCAGGTGCCATGGGGTGCAAGGCGACTTTCGATTTCGTCGGCCAGGTGTTGCAAGCGTGCGGGTGACAACAGCAAGCCGGTGGGGGCGACTTCGCTGCGATCGCGCCGCGCCGAGGCCAGGCTTTCCGGAAAGGCCAGGCCATGGCCGCTGTTCAGCCATTGCTCCAACACCACCGCCAGCCCCCCCTCCCAGTGGGTGCCCTCTTCGCTCCACAACGCGGTTTCGCCGCTGGGTTGCCACCAGCGTACGAGGTGCTGCGTCGGGTCGATCGGGCCGAGCAACGGGGCAAAATCCAGCAGGTTGGCCGACTGCCAATGCCGCACTTGCTGACGGTCCTGGGTGTAGGCATGGGTGGGACGGATGCGCCATAAATGTTGTTGCAGCGCTTCGGGCTCCAAGTCATCGGCCAGGGTCAGGACTTGCCCGCCGATGGCTTGAGCCGCAAGAGCCAGGAGCAACAGGTTCGGCTCGAACGCCCCGCTGAGGGCCAAGCGCGATTGCTCGTCAAAGCCCTGCTGACGCAAGCCATCGGCCAGGCGCTCCACATCTCGCAAGGCGTCGATCCAGCGCCACGCATACCACTGGCCCTGGCGCTTGTGGCGCAAGGCGGTGTGCAGCGGCGTGGTCTGCGCCCAGTGGTGCAGATGTTCCAGCGCGTTGGGCAGGTTGCCGAGCCGCTCGGCGGGCCATTCCAGGGCCAGCGGGCTTTTTAGTACGTGCACGCTCATAGGGGTAAAGCTCCTACTGGGAGTTAAGCGTGCGGTGGTCCGCTGGCTGTCTGGGGTCAAGCGGTAACGGTAAATAGCAATCAGAGCAAAGCATTAACTATGCCAATGCAGAATTGCCTTCAAACTCAGCTAATTCATAGGCTTACAACGACGGGCAGAAGCCTCGTTGAACAAAGTGCATATCAACTGTTGCTGGAGCAACAGAAAGCCAACTAAGCCGTCGGTGTGAGCAACAGCGACCTCATACCTAAACCTGCTTAGCCACACGAGCATGAGCGTATCTTTCGAAATAAAAAAAACTCCCGCTATACCTGTCAAACCTGACAGTAGACGTCGCACATCCCCCCGAATAATCTTTAGCCTCATGCTCCCACAGAGGAAGAATCATCATGAACACTTCCGGAAAAATCTCAGCCAACACATCTCTAAAGTGCACTGCAACGATCAAAGACGAGGAAGATGAATATGACGCATTCGATGGCGTTCACTATTCACTATTCATGAATGACCTGCCACTCAAGTGGCTCCTCAACATACGCACCGAAAAAAATGAGAACCAAGACTTTCAAGAATTTTCTTTTTTTATCCCTAACGAGGGCGACGTCACTGACAAAACATACGCCATCACTTCAGACTTCACTACCACCTCTGGCGTTAATGCCCTCTGGTCAAAATCAGGCCCCTTCTCTCAAATCAACTACACCGCCACCGAAGGCAGCCTGAAACTGACATTTGACAAGAGCACCAAAACAATCAAGGCGACTTTCAACTTCAAGGGGCAGAACAGGGGTAAAACAGTCACCGTGAGTGAGGGCGTTCTGGAGCTTGTGGGGTTCACAGAAAGCAGAAGAAATTATGCGGCACCGACAGTTGTGTGCGACCTGAGTCGCGATATCAACGCACGCTATGAGTCTAATGAGGATAATCTATACATCAGTTCAAATAACCAGATCGCGGGATGGTCGCGAGCGTTTTCGACAAGGCCAGACGTATACGACTATCGAATAGCCATATTCATTTCAAGAGACCTTCCGACAGGCACCTACGCTATCAGTGAAGACAGCAAAGAGGTCAGTGTTATTTTTTATAACATGAGTGGATCTTATATCTACCATGGCGAAGAAGGTCAGTTGACAATACGTTCACTCCCCAACGTTGACAGTAACAATAACATTACGGGAACCTTCGCAGGAACGTTCAACTTTGTGGCCGGTGCAACCGACCCCAGTGGTGGGCGACACTTTACCGAAGCACGCAATGGCGTTTTCAGTATTACTCGATAGGCGTTTATCTTTCATGCGGGGTTTGCGATCTTTATCACATCCCCCGCTGAACCATTTACACAGCAGGATCATATGCGTACTTGTCTCACTGCAAACCTTCCAAAATCCTGTAACCACTGCCTGGATGGGAACTCGACAACCTTGCTCCGTTGCCAAATAACTTCTCGCGCAACGTGCCCTGGGCATATTCAGTCTTGTACACACCGCGCTTCTGCAACTCCGGCACCAGCAACTCCACGGCGTCGATGAAGGTTTCGTGAGTCAATGCATAGGCCAGGTTGAAGCCATCCACATCGGTTTCTTCCACCCACTCCTGCAACAGATCCGCCACGGTTTCCGGACCACCGACAAACAGCGGGCCAAAACCGCCGATGCCGACCCAATCGGCGAGCTCGTTGGGCGTCCAGACCTTGTTCGGGTCTGCCGTGGAAAAGGCTTCCACCGCCGATTGAATGGCGTTGGTATGCACATGCTTGAGCGGTTCATCCGGTTTGAACTGGCTAAAATCGATACCGGTCCAGCCGGAGATCAGCGCCATCGCGCCTTCGTAGCTGACGTAGGATTTGTACTCGTCGAACTTGGCTTTGGCCTTGGCATCCGTCTCGCCGACGATCACCGTCTGCAGGTTGAAGATCAGGATTTTCTTCGGGTCACGCCCGGCCTCGGCGGCACGACGGCGGATGTCGGCAACGGTCTTTTTCAGCAAGACTTTAGATGGCGCGGCGACGAACACACATTCGGCCTGTTCAGCGGCGAACTGCTTGCCACGGCTGGACGCACCGGCCTGGTACAGCACCGGCGTGCGCTGCGGCGAGGGTTCACACAGGTGAATACCGGGCACCTGGAAGTGTTTGCCGACATGACGGATCTCGTGGATCTTGCTCGGGTCGCTGAAAATCCGGCGCTCGCGGTCGCGCAACACGGCGCCCTCCTCCCAACTGCCTTCCCAGAGTTTGTAGCAGACCTCCAGGTATTCCTCGGCGTAGTCGTAGCGCGCGTCGTGTTCGGTCTGGGCTTTCTGGCCGAGGTTCTTGGCGCCGCTTTCCAGGTAGGAGGTGACGATGTTCCAGCCGATACGGCCCTTGGTCAGGTGATCCAGGGTGGAGAGCCGACGGGCAAATGGATACGGATGCTCGAAGGACAGCGAGGCAGTCAGGCCGAAGCCCAGATGCTCGGTGACCAGCGCCATCGGCGCGATCAGCGATAACGGATCGTTGACCGGCACCTGGGTCGCCTGGCGAATGGCCGCGTCGCCATTGCCGTTGTACACATCGTAGATACCCAGCACGTCGGCGATGAACAAGCCGTCGAACTTGCCGCGCTCAAGGATTTTCGCCAGGTCGGTCCAGTACTCCAGGTCCTTGTACTGCCACGAACGGTCACGCGGGTGCGCCCACAGGCCGGGCGATTGGTGGCCGACACAGTTCATGTCGAAGGCATTCAAGCGGATTTCACGGGACATCAAAGCACTCCGTTGAGGTGATAGTTGCCGACGATCTGGTATTTCCAGCGCAACGGGTCATCGAGGCTCGACGGCAGTTCGGTGCGTTGGCCGGTCAGTTCGAATTCGGCGTTGCTCGCGGCGATGAGGGCTTCGGCGGCGGCGATCTGCGCTTCGGTGGCGGCCACCGGGCTGGGGTGGGTTTCAGCGCGTTCCAGCAGGGCGGCGGCCACGTCGACGCGGATCTGTAGATCACCGAAGCGGCTGATGACATAGGGGTCATCGCTTGTCTCGACATGGCGGCGGGTGCTGTCCAACAGTTGGCGCGCAAGGCTCAGTGCGGTCATGGTCAATCCTCAGTTCCAGGCGTGGCGCGCGGGCTTCACGCCGTTGAGCACGAAATTGCCGATCAGGTGGTATTTCCAGCGGGCCGGGTCGTGCAGGGTGTGGGTGCGTGCGTTGCGCCAGAAGCGGTCAAGGTTGTGTTTGCCGGTGACGGAGCGGGTGCCGGCCAGTTCGAAGAGCTTGCTGCTGGCGAGCAACGCGGTTTCGGCCGACAGGACTTTGGCCTGGGCGACCACCAACGAGGCGTGGGCCACGCTGTCTTCACTCGGCTCGGCGAGGGCACGGTCCACCGCCAGGCCGGCCTTGGCGAGGATGGCTTCGGTGCCGTGCACACGCCATTCCAGATCGCCGATGGCGGCGATGGTGAACGGGTCTTGCCAGCCGTGATCCTGCTGGCTGTCGATCCAGGGTCGCGCCTGGCGCGCATAGATCTTGGCTTGTTCAAGGGCGCCCAGGGCGATGCCGGTGTCGACCGCCGCCTGGATGATCTGTGAAATCGGGCCGTTGGCGGTGGGTTGATCGAAGGCCTGGTGAGCGGGGATCACCGCGCTGAGGGGCACGGTTACGCCATCGAGGGTCACGCCGCCGCTGGCGGTGGTGCGCTGACCGAAGCCGTCCCAGCTGTCGATAACGGTGAGGCCTGGCGCATCGCGTTCAACCAAGGCAATAAACGCCTGGCCGTGCTCGTTATTGCCAACGGTGGGCACCAGATGGGCGAACAGCGCACCGGTGCAGTAGAACTTCTCGCCATTGATCTGCGCGGTGTCGCCGTGAAAACGGATCTGGGTATCGAAGGTGCCGGCGTTTTTGCTCTTGGCCTCGGAGAACGCATTGCCGAAACGGTAGCCGGCCAGGACCTTACCGAAGTAGTGTCGCTTTTGTTCCTCGGTGGCGGTTTGCAGCAGGATATCCACCACGCCCAGGTGGTTCTGTGGGATTTGCCCCAGTGAAGGGTCGGCAGCGGAGATCAACTTGATCACCTCGGCCACGGTCACATAGGACACCTCGGCGCCGCCGTAGGCTTTGGGAACGGTGATGCCCCACAAGCCGCTGGCGGAAAACTCGTCAAGCTCGGCAAGCGGCAGGCGCCGCTCACGGTCGCGCGCACTGGCGTCGACCGCAAAGCGTTCGGCCAGGCGCTGGGCGACCTCGATGGCTTCCGCGTCCGAGCGGATGATATGGGCAGGGTGTTGAGGGTGGGCAGACATGGGCCGACTCCAGGCTCCGAGGGGATGCTGGAGTGATTGCAGGAGTCGTGCCTGAATTTAATCGTCAGTAAAATCAGTGGGTTGCTGCGTATACGGGCGCGCAACCGCGGTTTCAAACCAGCAAAGTGTCCATCCACTGTTGGCTGGCAAACAGTTAGATCACCACATTGCGCACAAAGCGCACGGCAACGTGGCCGTCATTGCGATAGGCATGGGGCTGGTGGCTGGCGAACATGAAGAATTCGCCGGCACCGATGGTGTTTTCCTGGTCGCCGACCACCAACGTCAGGCTGCCCTCGAAGACGAACAGTTGCTCGCTCCACCCTTCCAGGTCGGGGTCCGGGCAATAGCGATCACCCGGCTCAAGGCGCCACTCCCACAATTCGACCTCACGCCGCGCCGTGGCCTTGGCCAGCAACACCGCCTTGCTGCCGTCGATTTCGCCGGCCCAGGCCAGCTCGTTGATGCGGCTGTGATCGCGCACATCCGGCGCCTGGATCAGGTCGCTGAACGCCACATCCAGCGCTTCGGCCACACGGTCGAGGGTGGACAGGCTGACGTTCTTCTCCCCCGCTTCGATGGCCACCAGCATGCGCCGGCTGACCCCGGACTTTTCCGAAAGCGCAGTCTGGCTCATGTCGGCAGCATGACGCAGGCGACGAACGTTCTGGCTGACGTGCTGCAGGACCGAAGCCCGTTGTGGATTTTCTTTGTGCACTATATTGCTCAATGGGTGGGTGTGCGCAGTATACTGCCCAGCGTGCGGCGCATTGTGCGGTCCGTGCCTTTCCCTTGCAAGACCGAGCCGCCATGACCACCCCGAAATCCTCCCCGCGTTTCAACCGCTTCAGCAAAGCCGAATGCATCCTGGTGTTTATCACGATGATTTGGGGCGGCACGTTTTTGCTGGTGCAACACGCCATGACCGTCAGCGGGCCGATGTTTTTCGTGGGCCTGCGCTTTGCCGCGGCGGCGGTTGTGGTGGGGTTCTTTTCCTTGCGGACCTTACGCGACCTGACGTTGTTCGAACTGAAGGCGGGCGTGTTTATCGGCGTGGCGATCATGTTCGGCTATGGCTTGCAGACCATTGGCCTGCAGACGATCTTGAGCAGCCAATCGGCGTTCATTACCGCGCTGTATGTGCCGTTTGTGCCGTTGCTGCAATGGCTGGTGCTGGGCCGTCGTCCGGGGTTGATGCCGAGCATTGGCATCATGCTGGCGTTTGCCGGGTTGATGTTGTTGACCGGGCCGGCTGGGGCATCGCTGAATTTCAGCGCTGGGGAGATCGCGACCTTGATCGGTGCGGTGGCGATAGCCGCCGAGATCATTTTGATCAGTGCGTTTGCCGGGCAGGTAGAC
This sequence comes from Pseudomonas sp. OVF7, assembly GCF_030644265.1. Classification (NCBI taxonomy): domain Bacteria; kingdom Pseudomonadati; phylum Pseudomonadota; class Gammaproteobacteria; order Pseudomonadales; family Pseudomonadaceae; genus Pseudomonas; species Pseudomonas sp. OVF7. The sequence goes on from NZ_CP128996.1 coordinate 5,094,482, forward strand.
GTACGCCGGGTGACCGTGGTGCAACTGGCAACGGCGTCGCTGCTGTCGTTCCTGATGGTGGTGCCGATGGGCGAAGCGTTGCCGGGGTTCTCCTGGCTGCTGCTGTTCAGCGCCGTGGGCCTGGGCCTGACCAGTGCGGTGATCCAGGTCGCAATGAACTGGGCGCAGCAGAGCGTTTCGCCGACACGGGCCACGTTGATCTATGCCGGGGAACCGGTGTGGGCAGGCGTTGTGGGGCGGATCGCTGGCGAGCGGTTCTCGCCGATTGCGATGCTGGGGGCGGCGTTGATTGTGGTGGCGGTGATTGTGAGCGAGATGAAGACGCGCGGGCAAAAGGCGCAGGCGCTGGAAGAGGCGTTGGAGCAAGAGCGTCAGAATTGAGGCAGCTGGGGGCTGCGAAGCAACCTAACGCGGGCAAGCCCTGATGCCAGTCTGTCAAGGAGGAACACGGTAACTGTGGCAAGCGGGTGTGTTGTAGCAAGCAGGCTTGTTGTGGCAAGCGGGCCTGTTGTGGCAAGCAGGCTTGTTGTGGCAAGCGGGCCTGTTGTGGCAAGCAGGCTTGTTGTGGCAAGCGGGCCTGTTGTGGCAAGCGGGCTTGTTGTGGCGAGCGGGCTTGCCCCGCGTTGGGCTGCGCAGCAGCCCCAATAAGAACGCTGCGGTGTGCCAGGCTGCTCCCGGGGCTGTGTTTTGGGGCTGCTTCGCAGCCCAACGCGGGGCAAGCCCGCTCGCCACAACAAGCCCGCTGCCACAGCAGCCACAGGGGAGCGATCAGGTCCGAAACACTGCCAAATGGGATTATTCGACCTATCTTGTAGGATCCTGCCACATCTTGCCGTTTGGTGATCACGAAAGCGGCACGTATGATGCATCCCAAACTCCTGCAGATTAGAAGCCTATGTCCCTGATAGTTCTACTGCTTCTGCCTTTCATTGGCAGCTGTCTGGCGGCCTTGCTGCCGCATAACGCACGTAACACCGAATCCCTGCTGGCTGGCCTTGTGGCCCTGGTCGGAACCGTTCAAGTCGCCCTGCTCTACCCCCAGATCGCCCACGGTGGCGTGATCCGCGAAGAATTCATGTGGTTGCCCAGCCTCGGCCTGAATTTCGTCTTGCGTATGGACGGGTTCGCCTGGCTGTTCTCGATGCTGGTGCTCGGCATCGGCACGCTGGTGTCGCTGTATGCGCGTTACTACATGTCGCCGGACGATCCGGTGCCGCGCTTCTTCGCGTTTTTCCTGGCGTTCATGGGCGCCATGCTCGGCCTGGTGATTTCCGGCAACCTGATCCAGATCGTGTTCTTCTGGGAACTGACCAGCCTGTTCTCGTTCCTGTTGATCGGCTACTGGCACCACCGCGCTGATGCACGGCGCGGTGCGTACATGGCGTTGATGGTGACGGGCGCCGGTGGATTGTGCCTGCTGGCGGGCGTGATGCTGCTGGGGCATATCGTCGGCAGCTATGACCTGGACAAGGTGCTGGCGGCGGGTGATCAGATACGTGCGCATTCCCTGTACCCGGTGATGCTGGCCCTGGTGCTGATTGGCGCGCTGAGCAAAAGCGCGCAGTTCCCGTTCCACTTCTGGCTGCCCCACGCGATGGCAGCGCCCACCCCGGTTTCAGCCTATCTGCACTCGGCGACGATGGTGAAGGCCGGCGTGTTCCTGCTGGCCCGCCTGTGGCCGTCGCTGTCCGGCAGCGAAGAATGGTTCTATATCGTCGGCGGTGCCGGCGCGATTACCCTGCTTCTCGGCGCTTACTGCGCCATGTTCCAGAATGATCTCAAAGGCCTGCTGGCCTACTCCACCATCAGCCACCTCGGGCTGATCACCTTATTGCTTGGCCTGAACAGCCCGCTGGCCGCCGTCGCAGCAGTGTTCCACATCCTCAATCACGCCACCTTCAAGGCCTCGCTGTTCATGGCGGCGGGCATCATCGACCACGAAAGCGGCACCCGGGACATCCGCAAACTCAGTGGCCTGGTGCGCTTGATCCCGTTTACCGCGACGTTGGCGATGGTGGCCAGTGCATCCATGGCCGGCGTACCACTGCTCAACGGCTTCCTGTCCAAAGAGATGTTCTTCGCCGAAACCGTGTTTATCTCGGCAACCGCCTGGGTGGAAATCGCCCTGCCGATGATCGCGACCATCGCCGGTACGTTCAGCGTGGCCTACGCCCTGCGCTTTACCGTGGATGTGTTCTTCGGCCCGGCCGCCACCGACCTGCCGCACACGCCCCACGAACCGCCACGCTGGATGCGCGCGCCGGTTGAGCTGCTGGTGTTTACCTGCCTGCTGGTGGGCATCTTCCCGGCCCAAGTGGTCGGTTCGATCCTCGCTGCCGCCGCGCTGCCGGTGGTCGGCGGCGTGCTGCCGGAGTACAGCCTGGCGATCTGGCACGGCTGGAATGCACCGATGATCATGAGCCTGGTGGCCATGTCCGGCGGTGTGGTGCTGTACCTGCTGCTGCGTAAGCAACTCAAGCGTGGCCGCTTCAAATACCCGCCAATCATCAGCTACTTCAACGGCAAGCGCGGCTTCGAACGCAGCCTGGTGGTGATGATGCGCGGCGTGCGCAAGATCGAGAAACGCATCAGCACCAAGCGCCTGCAGACCCAATTGTTCCTGCTGGTGCTGGTGGCCGTGATCGGCGGCATGATCCCCGTGATCAACAGCGGCCTCAGCTGGGGCGACCGGCCGAAGATCCCGGGCTCCATCGTGTTCGTGACCCTGTGGTTGCTGGCGATTGCCTGCGCCCTGGGCGCTGCCTGGCAAGCCAAGTACCATCGGCTGGCCGCCCTGACCATGGTCAGCGTGTGTGGCCTGATGACCTGCATCACCTTCGTGTGGTTCTCGGCGCCGGACCTGGCGCTGACGCAACTGGTGGTCGAAGTGGTCACCACCGTGCTGATCCTGCTGGGCCTGCGCTGGCTGCCACGGCGGATCGAAGAAGTCTCGCCACTGCCCAGCTCGCTGCGCAAGGCACGCGTTCGGCGCCTGCGCGACTTCCTGCTGTCCACCGTGGTCGGCGGCGGCATGGCGCTGCTGTCCTACGCGATGTTGACGCGCCAGACGCCTAACGACATCTCATCGTTTTACCTCAGCCGCGCCCTGCCCGAAGGCGGTGGCAGCAACGTGGTGAACGTGATGCTGGTGGACTTCCGCGGCTTCGACACCCTCGGCGAAATCACCGTGCTCGGCGCCGTCGCGCTGACCGTCTACGCCCTGCTGCGGCGCTTCCGCCCGTCAAAAGAGAGCATGGAATTGCCGCCGCAACAGCGCCAGTTGGCGCCGGACGTGGCCACCGACCTGGTCAACCCGCGCCAGGCCAGCGACACCGCCCTGGGCTTCATGATGGTGCCGGCAGTGCTGGTGCGCCTGCTGCTGCCGATTGCGCTGGTGGTGTCGTTCTACCTGTTCATGCGCGGCCACAATCAACCGGGCGGCGGGTTTGTCGCCGGGCTGGTGATGTCGGTGGCGTTTATCCTGCAATACATGGTCGCCGGCACCCAGTGGGTCGAGGCGCAGATGAGTTTGCGGCCGATGCGCTGGATGGGCTTCGGGCTGTTCTCGGCGACCCTCACCGGGCTGGGTGCTTTGTTTGCCGGCTACCCATTCCTCACCACCCATACGTGGCATTTCAGCTTGCCGGTGCTGGGCGACATTCATATCGCCAGCGCGTTGTTCTTCGACGTCGGCGTGTACGCCATGGTCGTCGGCTCGACCCTGTTGATGCTCACCGCCCTCGGTCACCAGTCGGTACGGGCCCATAAACCGAGCAACCAGGCCAAAGTGGTTGCCGCAACGGAAGGAGCCGCCTGATGGAAGAAGTCATTGCAATTGCCATTGGGGTCCTGGCTGCCTCGGGCGTCTGGTTGATCCTGCGGCCACGGACGTTCCAGGTGGTGATGGGCCTGTGCCTGCTGTCATACGGGGTCAACCTGTTCATCTTCAGCATGGGCAGCCTGTTTATCGGCAAGGAGCCGATCATCAAGGACGGCGTGCCGCAAGACCTGCTGCATTACACCGACCCCCTGCCCCAGGCACTGGTGCTGACGGCGATCGTGATCAGCTTCGCGATGACCGCGTTGTTCCTCGTGGTGCTGCTGGCATCGCGGGGCCTGACCGGCACCGACCATGTGGACGGCCGGGAGCCCAAGGAATGAACCTGGCGTACTCCCTGATCGCCGCGCCGATCCTGCTGCCCCTGCTGACCGCGGCATTGATGCTGATGCTTGGCGAAAAGCGCCGGCCACTCAAGGCCCGTATCAACCTGTTCTCGACCCTGCTCGGCCTCGGCCTCTCGGTGTTCCTGATGGGGTGGATGCACGGCAGTAGCGATGCGGTGGTGGTTTACCTGCTGGGCAACTGGCAAGCGCCGTTCGGCATCGTGCTGGTGGCGGATAAGTTATCGGTGCTGATGCTGGTGCTGACCGGCATCGTCGGCGTCAGCGCGCTGTTGTTTGCCATGGCCCGCTGGGACCGTGCCGGCACCAGTTTCCATGCGCTGTTCCAGATTCAGTTGATGGGCTTGTACGGTGCCTTCCTGACCGCCGACCTGTTCAACCTGTTCGTCTTCTTCGAAGTGCTGCTGGCCGCGTCCTATGGCTTGATGCTGCACGGTTCGGGGCGCGCACGGGTGTCGTCGGGGCTGCATTACATCGCGATCAACCTGCTGGCCTCGTCGCTGTTCCTGATCGGCGCGGCGATGGTCTATGGCGTCACCGGCACGCTGAACTTCGCCGACCTGGCGTTGAAAATCCCGCTGGTGCCGGAAGCCGATCGCGGCCTGTTGCATGCCGGCGCGGCGATCCTCGCCACCGCATTCCTGGCCAAGGCGGGCATGTGGCCGCTGAATTTCTGGTTGGCACCCGCCTACTCCTCGGCCAGCGCGCCGGTGGCGGCGATGTTCGCGATCATGACCAAGGTCGGCGTGTACACCGTGCTACGTTTGTGGACCCTGCTGTTCTCTGGCCAGGCCGGCGCGTCGGCACTGTTCGGCGGCGACTGGCTGGTGTACGGCGGCATGGCCACGATCATCTGCGCCTCACTGGCCATGGTGGCGGCGCAGCGCCTGGAGCGCATGGCCAGTCTGAGCATTCTGGTATCGGCCGGCATCCTGCTGTCAGCGGTGGGGTTCGCCCAGCCAAGCCTGACGGCAGGCGCATTGTTCTATCTGGTCAGCTCGACATTGGCGCTGAGTGCCCTGTTCCTGCTGGCGGAACTGATCGAGCGATCGCGCTCGGCCAACGACCTGCCTTTGGATGAAGAAATCGATGCGCTGCCCAAAGCCATGGAGTCCTTACATCCACGGCCAGGCGTCAACCTCGATGACGAACAGAAAGCCGTGGTCGGCCAGGTCATTCCCTGGACCATGGCGTTCCTCGGCCTGAGCTTTATTGCCTGCGCCCTGCTGATTATCGGCATGCCCCCGTTGTCGGGGTTTATCGGCAAACTCAACCTGCTGAGTGCGCTGCTCAATCCGATCGGCCTGTGGTTCAGCATTGATGAGCCGATTCGCCCGGCTGCCTGGGGCCTGGCCGCCTTGTTGATCCTGTCGGGCCTCGCATCGCTGATGGCCTTCGCCCGCCTGGGCATCCAGCGCTTCTGGACCCCGGAAGAGCGCCCTTCGCCGCTGCTGCGCCGCTTCGAATGCCTGCCGATTTTCTTCCTGCTGGGCTTGAGCGTCGTGCTGACGTTCAAGGCCGAACCGCTGATGAACTACACCCTGGACATCGCCAAGAGCCTGAACAACCCAGAACGCTACGTAATGGCCGTCATGGCTCAGCGCCCGATACCCAGCCCCGAAGCCCGCGCCGCGCTGGAGGTGCAACCATGAAGCGCCTGTTCCCTGCCCCGTGGCTGTCGCTGGCGTTGTGGGTGCTGTGGCTGGTACTCAACCTGTCCGTCAGCCCCGGCAACCTGCTGCTAGGAGCACTGCTGGGCTTTCTCGCGCCGCTGCTGATGGCGCCACTGCGTCCGCTGCCGATCCGCATCCGCCGCCCTGGGGTGATCATCCGCCTGTTCTTTCTGGTCGGCCGCGACGTGATCATCTCCAACCTGCAGGTGGCCTGGGGGGTGCTGGTGTGCGGCTCGCGACCACCGCGTTCGCGCTTCGTCAAAATCCCCCTGGACCTGCGCGACCCCAATGGGCTGGCTGTGCTGTCAATGATCACCAGCGTGACGCCCGGTACCGTCTGGTCCGAACTGGCCCTGGACCGCAGCATTCTGCTGTTGCACGTGTTCGATCTGGATGACGACGCGCAGTTTATCCAGCACTTCAAACACGCCTACGAACGGCCCCTGATGGAGATCTTCGAATGAGCCCCCTGCTCTCCAATGCGATCCTGTTCAGCCTGTTCCTGTTCTCCCTGGCCATGGTGCTGACGTTGATCCGCCTGTTCAAAGGCCCCTCGGCCCAGGACCGGGTACTGGCGCTGGACTACCTGTACATCCTGGCGATGTTGATGATGCTGGTGCTGGGTATCCGGTATGCCAGTGACACCTACTTTGAAGCGGCGCTGCTGATTGCGCTGTTCGGCTTCGTCGGCTCATTTGCCCTGGCGAAATTCCTGCTGCGTGGGGAGGTGATTGAATGATGCCGTTATGGATGGAAATCGTCGTCGCGGTACTGTTGGTATTGAGCAGCGTGTTCGCACTGATCGGCGCGATTGGCTTGCTGCGCATGAAAGACTTCTTCCAGCGCATGCACCCGCCGGCACTGGCCTCGACGCTGGGCGCGTGGAGTGTGGCGTTGGCATCGATTATCTATTTTTCGGTGCTCAAGTCCGGACCGGTGCTGCACGGCTGGTTGATTCCGATTTTGCTGTCGATCACCGTGCCGGTGACCACCCTGCTGCTGGCAAGGACCGCGCTGTTCCGCAAGCGCATGGCCGGTGACGATGTGCCGGCCGAGGTCAGCAGCCGCCGCTGACCTCTCAGACAGACTCGATTGAAAATGTGGGAGAGGGCTTGCCCTCGATTGCAGTGTGTCAGCCTGTGCATCTGATACTGATACACCGCCATCGGGGGCAAGCCCCCTCCCACACTTGAATGGGTGCCAGGCATAAGATCTGATGGGGCCGCGCAACGCTTAGCGGTAGGGCGCCTACAGGATCGGTGCGCCAAATCTGTTCAGGCGTGGCATCCAATGGTCCAGGATCTCCGCCGACGCCAGCACATGATGCGCCCGCCCGATCAACAGCCGACGTGGAACAACGCCGATATACCGGGAGTCATCGCTGTTATCGCGGTTGTCCCCGAGCATGAAGTAACTGTCGGCCGGCACGGTGACTGGGCCGAAATTGCGTAAAGCCCGAACCGTAGGCATGAACTGGATGGTGCGCTGACGGGTATCTTCCCGCTCCGTCAGCTTGATCCCCGGCACCGTATGGCCGGGAACGATGGGTTCACTGATGTCCTGCGCGTCACTGTACGTGGCAGGCACGCCGTTGACCCACAACACCTCATCCTTCATTTCCAGGGTGTCACCGGGAATACCGACGATGCGCTTGATCAGGCGCATGCCATCCTTGGGCGACGAGAACGTCACCACATCGCCGCGCTGGGGGTTATCGAGTTTGGCCAGGGAGATGTCCGTGAGCGGCAGCTTGAGGTCGTAGGCCACGCGATTGACCAACACCACATCGCCCTCCAGCAATGTCGGGCGCATGGAGCCAGAGGGAATGGGATTCCAGTCGGCCAGGGATGTACGGAAAACGCCGAAGCACAACCAGAAAATAATTGCGTAACGGTAACGGATCAACCAACTTCGCATACATCCTCGCACGGCAGAAAGGGGGCGTAAGGGCTATCTTTATCGCCGCTCGGTTGTTACACGCAAAGATTAAATTAACATTAGCGCCAGGCTAAAAGCCCCCGTTGACTGTCGTTGCGTCCAGCGCATAAAGAGGAGTGTCCACCATGGAGATCAAATGTTCTGTCTTTATCGCCGCCAGCATCGACGGCTTTATTGCCCGTCCAGACGGTGATATCGAATGGTTGCTCCGGCCGGAATATGAAACCGCTGAGTTGAAAGGCATGACCTATGAACGCTTTATCGCCACGGTCGATGCGCTGGTGATGGGCCGAAAAACCCTGGAGAAAGTAGTCTCCTTCCCCAAGTGGCTCTATGAGGGTACACCGGTCATTGCGCTCTCTCACCAGCCGCTGCAAATCCCTGCACATCTGGAGGGCAAGGTCGAGGTCATGGCGGGAGATGCAACCACACTCGTGGCGGCGTTAGCTGAGCGCGGCATGAAGCATCTCTATATCGACGGTGGCCAAACGATCCAGGCGTTTCTTGAAGCGGGCCTGATCAATGAGCTGATCATTACCCGTATCCCGGTTTTACTCGGGCAAGGGATCCCGCTATTCAGTCAGGTTGGCAGTGAGCATGAGCTCCACCACGTCGGAACGTACGTGTCGGACAATGGTTTTGTGCAGAGTCGATATCAAGTGGCAGCAGGCTCTCGCACCGCGCAATAGGGGGCAAGCCCCCTTCCACACTGGATCGCGGGTGGCAGGTAGAGAGCAGCCCGGCTGTGGATCTCGTGGATACCGCCGATCCCCCTGTGGGAGATGTAGAGCTTTAGCGAGGCTTCGAAGGCGGTGGCACGGTTGGCAGGTGTGTTGGCTGACCCACTGCCATCGGGGGCAAGCCCCCTCCCACATTTGATCGCGGGTGGCAGGTAGAGAGCAGCCCGGCTGTGGATCTCGTGGATACCGCCAATCCCCTGTGGGAGATGTCGAGCTTTAGCGAGGCTTCGATGGCGGCGGCACTGTTGGCAGGTGTGTTGGCTGACCCACCGCCATCGGGGGCAAGTCCCCTCCCACATTTGATCGCGGGTGTCAGGTGGAGAGCCGCCCGGCTGTGGATCGCATGGATACCGCCAATCCCACACTGGATCGGGTGAGCCGCTCACTAAAAACAGGGCGCAAAAAAACGCCCCGAACCAGTCGGGGCGTTTTTTATTCAGGGTTTGCTGATCAAGCCTGGTCGGCCAACCGCCACGTCGTCCCGCCTTTGCCGTCTTCCAACACCACGCCCATCGCGGTCAGTTGGTCACGGATACGGTCGGATTCCGCCCAGTCCTTGTTGGCACGAGCCGCCAGACGCGCCTGGATCAGCGCATCGACCTCAGCCGCATCCACACGCCCTTCGGCGCCGGCTTGCAGGAAGTCGTCGGCTTCCATCTGCAACACGCCCAGGACGCTGGCCAGTTCTTTCAAGCGCGCCGCCAGGCCCGCCGCTGCGTCGAGATCACTCTCGCGCAGGCGGTTGATCTCGCGCACCATTTCGAACAGCACGGCGCAGGCTTCCGGGGTGCCGAAGTCGTCGTTCATCACTTCGGTAAACCGCGCCACGAACGCTTCGCCGCCAGCCGGTGCAACGGCGGGCAAGCCTTTCAACGCGTGGTAGAAGCGCTCCAGGGCGCCTTTGGCGTCCTTGAGGTTGTCTTCCGAGTAGTTGATGGCGCTGCGGTAGTGGCTGGATACCAGCAGGTAACGCACCACCTCCGGGTGGTACTTTTCCAATACGTCGCGGATGGTGAAGAAGTTGTTCAAGGACTTGGACATCTTCTCGCCGTTGATGCGGATCATGCCGCAGTGCATCCAGGCATTGGCGTAGGTCTTGCCGGTGGCGGCTTCGCTTTGGGCGATTTCGTTCTCGTGGTGCGGGAACTCCAGGTCGCTGCCGCCGCCATGGATGTCGAAGGTCTCGCCCAGGCAGCAGGTGGACATCACCGAGCATTCGATGTGCCAGCCCGGACGCCCGGCGCCCCATGGTGACTCCCAGCTCGGCTCGCCGGGCTTGGTGCCTTTCCACAGCACGAAGTCCAACGGATCCTGCTTGGCTTCGTCGACTTCGATACGCGCGCCGATGCGCAGGTCTTCGATTTTCTTGCGCGACAGCTTGCCGTAGCCCATGAACTTGGCGACGCGGTAGTACACGTCGCCATTGCCTGGGGCGTAGGCGTAGCCTTTGTCGATCAGGGTCTGGATCATCGCGTGCATGCCAGGGATGTGGTCCGTGGCACGCGGCTCCATGTCCGGCTTGAGGATGTTGAGGCGCGCCTCATCCTCGTGCATGGCGGCGATCATGCGCTCGGTCAGCGCGTCGAACGACTCGCCGTTTTCGTTGGCGCGGTTGATGATCTTGTCGTCGATGTCGGTGATGTTGCGCACATAGGTCAAGTCATAGCCGCTGAAACGCAACCAGCGGGTCACCAGGTCGAAGGCAACCATGCTGCGACCGTGGCCGATGTGGCAATAGTCGTACACGGTCATGCCGCACACGTACATGCGCACCTTGTTGCCATCCAGCGGCTTGAAGACTTCTTTGGTCTTGCTGAGTGTGTTGTAGATCGTTAGCACGACAGTTCCTTAAAACAGAATCACTGGCCCCACGAATCACGCAAGGTCACGGTACGGTTGAATACCGGCTGACCTGGTTTCGAGTCCTTGATATCCGCGCAGAAGTAGCCTTCGCGCTCGAACTGGAAACGGTCTTCCGGCTGTGCGTCGCCCAAGGATGGCTCGGCACGACAACCGGTGAGCACTTGCAGGGAGTCAGGGTTGATGTTGTCGAGGAAGCTGGCGCTGTCTTCGGCCTTTTCAGGATTCGGCGAACGGAACAGGCGATCGTACAGACGCACTTCACACTCGATGCTGGCAGCGGCCGGCACCCAGTGGATCACGCCCTTGACCTTGCGGCCTTCAGGGTTCTTGCCCAGGGTTTCCGGGTCGTAGGAGCAACGCAGCTCGACGATGTTGCCATCGGCGTCCTTGATGGCTTCGTCGGCGCGGATCACGTAGCTGCCGCGCAGGCGCACTTCGCCGTTCGGCTCCAGGCGCTTGTAGCCTTTTGGCGGCTCTTCCATGAAGTCATCGCGGTCGATGTAGATTTCACGCGCGAACGGCAGCTTGCGCACGCCCAGTGCTTCGTTCTGCGGATGACGCGGCAGCTCGAGGTTGTCGACCTTGTCTTCCGGGTAGTTGGTGATCACGACTTTCAACGGGCGCAGCACGCACATGGCACGCGGCGCGTTCGCGTCGAGGTCCTGGCGGATGCTGAACTCGAGCATGCCGTAGTCGACCACGCCGTCGGAGCGGTTGGTGCCGACCATCTCACAGAAATTACGGATCGACGCCGGGGTGTAGCCGCGACGGCGGAAGCCCGACAGCGTCGACATGCGCGGGTCGTCCCAGCCATGCACGTGCTTTTCATCCACCAGTTGCTTGAGCTTGCGCTTGCTGGTGATGGTGTAGTTCAGGTTCAGGCGGCTGAATTCGTACTGGCGCGGGTGCGCCGGTACCGGCAGGTGCTCCAGGAACCATTCGTACAGCGGGCGATGGCTCTCGAACTCCAGGGTGCAGATGGAGTGGGTGATGCCTTCGATGGCGTCCGACTGACCGTGGGTGAAATCGTAGTTGGGGTAGATGCACCACTTGTCACCGGTCTGGTGGTGGTGGGCATGGCGGATGCGGTACATGATCGGGTCGCGCAGGTTCATGTTCGGCGAAGCCATGTCGATCTTGGCGCGCAGCACGCGGGCACCGTCCGGGAACTCACCGGCACGCATGCGGGCGAACCAGTCGAGGTTCTCTTCTACCGAACGGTCGCGGAACGGGCTGTTCCTGCCTGGCTCGGTCAGGGTGCCACGGTATTCCTTGGCCTGCTCCGGGGTCAGGTCGTCGACGTAGGCCTTGCCGGCCTTGATCAGCTCGACGGCCCAGTCGAACAACTGGTCGAAGTACTGGGAGGCGTAGCGCACTTCACCGGACCACTCGAAGCCCAGCCACTTGATGTCGCTCTCGATGGCGTCGATGTATTCCTGGTCTTCCTTGGCCGGGTTGGTGTCGTCGAAACGCAGGTGCGTGACGCCACCGAACTCCTGGGCCAGGCCGAAGTTCACACAGATCGACTTGGCGTGACCGATGTGCAGGTAGCCGTTGGGCTCTGGCGGGAAGCGGGTGACGATCTGCGTGTGCTTGCCCGAATCCAGGTCCGCCTGGATGATCGGGCGCAGGAAATTGACCGGGACGGCAGGTCCGGCCTTGGAATTCGAGGTAGGGTCGACAGTGGGCTTGCTCATAGGATCCTTGAACAGACAGGTTCGTGGCCGGGTGGGGCCAGATAAAACAAAGGCGATATCATAGCCGATGCTGTCAACCACCTGACAGAGCACGGCCAAAAACTGCTGGTTTAATTGCCCGGGCGGTAAAAAACCACCTCGAAATTCCTGCAGGGCACGTTAAACTGCGCGTCTTGGCCGTCGTTTAGCCAAACCGGTCGTGGCGCCGAGGCGCCCGAACCCACGAATTCCCTGAAAAGAGTAGTACACATGACTCAAGTCAAACTGACCACCAACCACGGTGACATCGTCATCGAGCTGAACGCCGAGAAAGCGCCGATCACCGTCGCCAACTTCATCGAATACGTGAAAGCCGGCCACTACGAAAATACCGTTTTCCACCGTGTCATCGGCAACTTCATGGTCCAGGGCGGCGGTTTCGAGCCAGGCATGAAAGAAAAGAAAGACAAGCGTCCAAGCATCCAGAACGAAGCGGACAACGGCCTTTCCAACGACAAGTACACCGTTGCCATGGCCCGTACCATGGAGCCGCATTCGGCCTCCGCGCAGTTCTTCATCAACGTGGCCGACAACACCTTCCTGAACCACAGCGGCAAGAACGTTCAAGGCTGGGGCTACGCGGTGTTCGGTAAAGTCACCGAAGGCACTGACGTTGTCGACAAGATCAAAGCAGTTTCCACCACCAGCAAGGCCGGCCACCAGGACGTGCCAGCAGAAGACGTGATCATCGAGAAAGCCGAGATCATTGAGTGATATTGCTGATTTCAGATTTGCATCTGGAAGAGGAACGCCCGGACATTACCCGGGCGTTTCTGGATCTGCTCCACGGCCGCGCCCGTGGCGCCCAGGCGTTGTACATTCTGGGGGACTTCTTTGAAGCCTGGATTGGCGACGATGGGATGACCCCCTTCCAGCGTTCGATCTGCGCAGCTCTGCGCGAGCTGAGCGACAGCGGTACCCCGATTTTTATCATGCATGGCAACCGCGATTTCCTGATCGGCAAGGCGTTCTGCAAAACCACAGGCGCTACCTTGCTCAAGGACCCGAGTGTCGTGCAGCTCCATGGCGAGCCCGTGCTGCTGATGCACGGCGACAGTCTCTGCACCCGCGACCTCGGCTATATGAAGCTGCGGCGCATCCTGCGTAACCCGCTGGTGCTGTTTATCCTGCGTCACCTGCCACTGCGCGCCCGCCACGCGCTGGCGCGCAAGCTGCGCAGCGAAAGCCGTGCGCAGACGCGGATGAAGGCCAACGATATTGTCGACGTCACCCCGGAAGAAGTGCCGCGGGTGATGCAGCAATTTGGCGTGCGCACCCTGGTCCACGGCCATACGCACCGTCCGGCGATCCACAAGTTGCAGATTGGCGACCAGGCGGCCAAGCGCATTGTGCTGGGGGATTGGGACAAGCAGGGCTGGGCGTTGCAGGTGGATGAGCAAGGGTTTCAGTTGGCGGCGTTTGATTTTGTGAACCCGCAACTGGCGTTGCCTGGCGCCTGATCCCCAAACACCACTGATCCAATGTGAACAAAGATCCAAATGTGGGAGGGGGCTTGCCCCCGATAGCAGTAGGCCAGTCAATATTGCTGTGACTGATCCACCGCCATCGGGGGCAAGCCCCCTCCCACATTTAGATCCCTGTACGTTTTCGGAATCAGTGACCGGAAGCAGCCGGCCCCGCCTTCGCGGTAAACGGCGGCTTGGCCAGCCACACCAGCAGCATCAACCCCATGAACATCCATCCCAGCAGCGTGAAGTAATCCACGGTGGACATCATGTATGCCTGGCTGGTGAGGATCTGGTCCAATTGCGCATAAGCCTTCTGCCCTGCCCCGCCGAGTGCGTTCAACGCATCACGGGTCGCCGAGTCGTAGGTCGTCATGTTTTCGCTCATGTACGCGTGGTGCTGGTCCGCCCGGCGAATCCAGATCCACGTGGTCAGCGACGCCGCGAAGCTCCCCCCGAGGGTACGCAGGAAGGTCGCCAGGCCCGCACCATCGGCAATCTGCTGCGGTGGCAGGTCGGACATCAAGATGCTCAAGGTCGGCATGAAGAACAGTGCCACGCCGATGCCCATGAACAGCTGCACCAGGGCGATGTGGGTGAAGTCCACCTCATTGGTGAAGCCTGCCCGCATGAAGCAACTCAAGCCAATCGCCAGGAACGCCAGGCCGGCCAGCAGGCGCAGGTCGAACTTGTGCGCGTACTTGCCGACAAACGGCGACATCAGCACCGGCAGGATGCCGATCGGCGCCACCGCCAGGCCCGCCCACGTCGCGGTGTAGCCCATCTGGGTTTGCAACCACTGCGGCAGGATCAGGTTGATGCCGAAGAACCCCGCATAGCCCAGGATCAACACAATGGTACCGATGCGGAAGTTCCGGTAGGCAAACAGCCGCAGGTTGACCACCGGGTGCTGGTCAGTCAGTTCCCAAATGATGAACACCGCCAGGGCAATCGCCGAGATCACCGCGCCGATGATGATGAAGTTGGATTCGAACCAGTCCAGGTCGTTGCCCTTGTCGAGGATGATCTGCAAGGCGCCGACACCGACGATCAAGCTCAGCAATCCGACGTAATCCATCGGCTGGTAACTGGTGACCACCGGGCGTGCCTTCAATTGCGAACGCACCACCATCACCGCAAAGATGCCGATGGGCACGTTGATAAAGAAGATCCACGGCCAGCTGTAGCTATCGGTGATCCAGCCACCCAGAATGGGGCCGGCAATCGGCGCCACCACGGTGACCATCGCCAATAACGCCAAGGCCATGCCGCGCCTCGCGGGGGGGTAGACGGCGATCAACAGGGTCTGGGTCATCGGGTACAACGGCCCCGCCACCAGGCCTTGCAGCACCCGAAAGCCAATCAGCTCGGGCATCGAGGTGGAGATACCGCACAGAAACGAGGCCAGCACGAACAGGAGGGTGGCCCACAGGAACAGCTTCACCTCACCAAAGCGCCGGCTCAACCAGCCGGTCAGCGGCAAGGCGATGGCATTGCTCACCGCAAATGAGGTGATCACCCAGGTGCCCTGCTCCGAACTCACGCCGAGGTTGCCGGAAATCGTCGGCAACGCCACGTTGGCGATCGTGGTGTCGAGCACCTGCATAAAGGTCGCCAGCGACAGGCCAATGGTGGCCATCAACAGGCTCGGCGGTGAGAAGGAGGCGTTATTGCTCATCAGCGTTGCGCAGCCTTGGGAGCAGCGACGCTGTTGTCATGGATCAATTGGGTGATCATGGCGTCGGCCTCGGCCAATTGGCGTTCATACACATCCGTGGTGAACGAGGCCTTTTGCGGGGCCTGTTGCGCCAGTACCGGGCCGCTCTGGTCATGCAGGTCGACATTGACCACGGTGCTCAAGCCCACGCGCAGCGGGTGCTTGGCCAGTTCGTCGGCATTGACATGGATGCGCACCGGCACCCGTTGCACGATCTTGATCCAGTTACCGGTGGCGTTCTGTGCCGGCAGCAGGGCAAACGCGCTGCCGGTGCCCGCGCCGAGGCTGTCGACCGTACCGCTGAACTTCACGTCGCTGCCGTAGATATCCGCCTCGATGTCCACCGGCTGGCCGATACGCATGTTGCGCAACTGGGTTTCCTTGAAGTTGGCGTCGATCCACAGCTGGTTGAGCGGGATTACCGCCATCAACGCCGTGCCCGGCTGGACACGCTGGCCCAGTTGCACGGTGCGCTTGGCCACGTAGCCGGTGACAGGGGCGATCAAGGTGCTGCGCGCATTGGCCAGGTAGGCTTGGCGCAGTTGTGCGGCGGCGGCTTGCACGTCCGGGTGGGACGAGATCACGGTGTCATCCACCAGGGCGTTGCTGGTTTTGAGTTGTTGCTCAAGGTTGGTCAGGGCGTTCTTGGCCGCGGTCAGGCTGTCACGGGCGTGGGACAGCTCCTCCTGGGAGATCGCCCCGCCCTGGGCCAGGGTCTTGCGTCGGTTGTAGTTGTCCTGGGCGGTTTGCACATCGGCTTTCTGGGCGTTCACCTGGGCTTTCATGCCATCGACATTGCTGTACAAGCCACGCACCTGACGCACGGTGCGCGCCAGGTTGGCCTGGGCACTTTGCAGGCCGACCGCTGCGTCGTTCGGGTCGAAATTGACCAGCACCTGGCCTTCATGGACCAGGTCGCCATCGTCGGCACCGATGCTGACCACGGTACCGGTGACCAGCGGGGTGATTTCCACCACGTTGCCATTCACGTAGGCGTCGTCGGTGCTCTCGTTGAAGCGACCGTAGAGCTCATACCAGCCCCACACACCGACGCTCCCGAGGATCACGATCAGCGCCAGGCCGATCAGCATCACTTTGCGTTTGCGGGGGTTGCTGTCGTCTTTGGGTTGTTGCGTTGCATTGCTGTTTTCGG
Source organism: Pseudomonas sp. OVF7 (assembly GCF_030644265.1). Lineage (NCBI taxonomy): Bacteria > Pseudomonadati > Pseudomonadota > Gammaproteobacteria > Pseudomonadales > Pseudomonadaceae > Pseudomonas > Pseudomonas sp. OVF7. Next base: position 5,110,950 of record NZ_CP128996.1, read on the forward strand.
CAGTGGCCATGACAAATACCTCAAATTATTCCGTGCGTGTAGCTGGGGTGGTCGACGCCACGTTTGCGGCGTTGTAGCCGCCACCCAGGGCTTGCATCAGTTGAATCGACAGATCGATTTGTGCGGCATTCAAGGTCGCCAGCTGACGCTGGGCCTGCAGCAATTGCTGCTCGATGCTCAGTACATCCAGGTAATTGCCGATGCCGGAGCTGTACCGTTGCAACCCGGTGTCGTAGGACTGCTGGGCAATGTCCGCGGCATGTTGCTGGGCCTGGATCTGCCGGCCGGTGTCGCGCAGTTGTGAAAGGGTATTGCCGATATCGCCGAGGGCTTGCACCAAGGTTTTGTTGTACTGGGCCACCGCCAGGTCGTAGTCGGCATCGCGGGCATCGAGGTCGGCGCGCAGGCGGCCACCGTCGAAGATCGGCAGCGAAATCGTCGGCGCAATGCTGAAGAAACGGCTGGCCGAACCAAACATCGCATCCCCCAGCAACGACTCAGCCCCGGCGCTCGCGCTCAGGTTGAGGTTGGGGTAGAAGCGCGTCTTGCTGGCGGCGACGTTCTTGCTCGCGGCCTCGACCCGCCAGCGTGCGGCGATCAGGTCCGGGCGCCGGCCGAGCAGTTCGGCAGGCAGCACCGAAGGCACCGCGACGGCACTGGGTTTCAGCACGTTGGGGCGTACCAATTCGTTGCCACGGTCCGGGCCTTTGCCGAGCAACACGGCCAGGGCGATCTTGGCGCTCTGCAGTTGCTTTTCGGCATCGATCAGTTGTGATTGGGAGCTGGCTTCCAGGCTTTCGGTCTGCTGGTACTGGTACTGGCTGTCGATACCCGAATTCAGCCGACGCTTGCCCAGGTCGAGCATCTGCCGGGTGCGCTTGAGGTCGTCATTGGCCAGGTCACGCACGATATGGGCCTGGCCCAGGTCGCTGTAGGCTTTGGCCACGTTGGCCGCCAGGGTCAGGCGCGCGGCCTGCTGGTCGACCTGGGCGGCACGCGCTTCACCCAACGCGGCTTCCCAGGCGGCGCGTTGGCCACCCCATAAGTCGAAGTTGTAATTGAAGCTGGCACCGATGTTGCGCACGGTGGCGTAGGCATCGCCCTGACCCAGCGGGTCCTGATCCTTGGCCAGGCGTGAACGGCTGACGCCGGCGCTGGCGTCCAGGGTCGGCATACGTGCAGCGTTGGCCGCATACGCCGCTGCTTCGGCCTGGTGGGCACGCGCGCTGGCGACTTGCATATCCGGGCTGTTTTGCAGGGCTTCCTGGATCAGGCTGTCGAGTTGCGGGTCACCGAGGCTTTTCCACCAGTCGGCGCTGGGCCAGGCGGCGGCCGACAGGCTCACGCCACTGAGGGACTTGCCGGTTTGCAGGGTGTTGGCATCGAGGCGTTGACCCTGGGTGTCGAGGCCACTGAAGTTGGCGCAACCGGCCATGCTCATGGCCATCAGCACCAGGCAAAGGGCACGTGTGTTCATTCTTTACCTACCCGCTGAAGGGTGATGGGATCACCAGCAGCTATCAGAATTTTCTTGAGGATCTTTTCCAGGGTTTCCAGCTCGCCGGGCTCCAAGGCGCCAGCCAACTGGTTCAACGCGTCGGCGCCGATGTGCGGGAGCATGTCCGCCAAGCGCTGACCGTCGGCGGTGAGCACCAACTGCACCTGACGGCGGTCCAGTTCGGAACGCTTGCGGTCCAGCAGGCCCTTTTGCTCCAGGCGATCAAGCATGCGGGTCATCGAACCGCTGTCCAGGGACAGGTTGCGACACAGCTCCGCCGGGGTGTCGACACCGAACTGGGCCATGATGATCAACACCTTGAACTGCGCGGCGGTTATGCCGTGGGGTTCCATGTGGGCGTCGATGATGCGGTCCTTGAGGATGGCGGCACGACCCAGCAACAGGCCGAGGTGGCAGTTGTGGAAGTTGTCAGGGGTGAAGTGTTTCATCGAAAGCCACCTTATTACTGCCTAGGCAGTTAATGTATGACGAGATGTTACTGCTTAGGCAGCGAATGTCAAATTAAATAATTAGCTTGCTTGGTAATTGGCCGGCGGTCGGGGGGAAATGCGGTCAAACCTGTGGGTTGGGTGGTCCCACCCAATCTCCGATTTGGCGCTGTCGCACAGCAAAGTGGAATCCCTGTGGAGAGCGGGCTTGTCTTAATGCCAGTCAGTTAAAGGCGAACACTGTAACTGTGGCAAGCGGGCTTACTGTGGCGAGCGGGCTTGCCCCGCGTTGGGGCGCGAAGCGGCCCCATTACAGGCGATGTGTTTTTTACTGACACACCGCGGAGCCTGGTTTTGGGGCTGCTGCGCAGCCCAACGCGGGGCAAGCCCGCTCATACATGGACGCCCCCAGTATGCCAAGCGCTCAATTCGTGAAAACACAGACGGGATAAGGTTGCAGCCATACATCCGGACTTTAAGTGAGGCTATGCCTCTGTCCCTGATGGAATTCGCTGATCGGGCTCTTATCACCACAACGCGCTCGAAGCGCTGTGAGCGGAGCAGAGTTACCCGATCCCGGTCCTACCTGTCTTGCCATCACGTCATGATCGCCTGAGCAACCTTGGAAATACTCCCTCTAACGCACCACTTTTTGATTCCACCGAGCCGGCTACGCCCCTGTTACATCAGGGGTGTAGTCGGCTCGGAACTTGCTGCCATGGGCCAATAGTGCCCAGGCTATCCGGACAGTTTTATTAGCCTGAGCAACAACTGCAACGTTGGTGTGCCGACGAGCCAATAACCCCTTCAGCCAATCCGCCGAAGGATCTGTTTTACTCTCCACCACTCGAACCACCGACCGAGCGCCGTGAACCAGCAAAGTGCGTAAATAACCATCGCCCCGTTTACTGATCCCCAACAACGTGGGCTTTCCTCCGCTGGAATGTTGTCGTGGCACCAACCCCAGCCATGCTGCCATTTGCCGACCATTAGTGAAATTCTTCGCATCACCCACTGACGCCACTAGCGCGGTTGCAGTGAGCGGGCCGACTCCTGGTATTTCTGCCAGGCGGCAACTGTCTTCATTGCTGCGATGCCATTGTTGAATCTCCCGTTCCAACTCGACGACCTGTCGATCCAGCTCTTTGAAATGCTCACTCAAACGCTGCATCAGTTGGCGCAAAGATCGAGGAAGAGCGTTGTCACGATCTTCCAAAATGCCCGGCAAACGCTCGGTAATATGCCGAATGCCCTGCGGCAAGACCACGCCAAACTCTCCAAGAAGTCCACGAATCGAATTAGCTTGTGCCGTTCTGGCCTTTACGAATCCCTGCCGTGCGCGATGCACGGCCAGAATAGCTTGTTGCTCTACCGTCTTGATCGGCACAAAGCGCATGTTGGGCCGAGTAACGGCTTCACAGATTGCTTCTGCGTCAGCTACATCGCTTTTGTTCGACTTCACATAGGGCTTCACAAATTTCGGTGCCATTAACTTGACCGTATGACCAAGTGCCTGCAGTTTTCTTGCCCAGTAGTGGGCTCCGCCACATGCCTCCATGCCCACCAGGCACGGCTCTAACGTGGCAAAAAACGGTACAACTTGTTCACGTTTAAGCTGCTTCCTTAGCGCCGTTTTTCCTTGTTCGTCGATCGCGTGAAGTTGAAACAGGGCTTTTGCCAAGTCAACCGAAACAGTCGTAAGCTTCATGAGGACGCTCCCTTCCGTTAAGTGTGGGTAACACTTTAACTTTGGCACATAGATGCCGTTAGGAAGGGGGCGTCCATCCCATTACCACAACAAGCCCGCTCGCCACAACAAGTCCGCTTGCCCCCGCTGAGTCGCCGCCCCTACCTTTTTTGACCGAGCAGGACTCAGAAATCGCGCTTGTAGAAGATATCCAGGGAACTGGCGACGCCGCTGGCCACTTCCAGGTACACCTTCTTGCTCAACAGGTAGCGCAAGGCGATGGTGTTGGCCGGTTCGAACACCCCCACGCCATAGCGCAGGCTGAGTTTCTCGGTGATCTTGCCGCTGGCGACCACGGCAGTGTTGTTGCCGCTGCCCTGGGTGTCGAGGTCGAAATCCTGGATGCCAAGTTTATTGGCAATATCCGAGGTCACCCCGGCACTGCCCATCAGGCCCAGGCCCAACGCTGCTTGCGCAAGCATATTGTTGTCTTCGCCGGTGGTGGTACGCGAACGTCCCAGCACCAGGTAGGACAGGGCGTCCTCCTGGGCCATTGCCGGCTCGGAGAAGATCTGCGTGGTCGGCTGTTCGGCACTGCCACTCAAGCGAATACCGGCGGTTACGGTCCTGGACGGCTCGGTGGTGACCCGTACCGCTTCAATATCGAGGAACGGTTGATCCAGGGGCCCGGCGAACAACAGGCGCGCGCGGCGCACCGTGAGCCGTTGCCCATAGGCGCGATAGCGACCATCGTTGAGCCACAGTTCGCCCCGGGTGTCGAGGTTGTCGCCGATATGCACATGCCCCTGAACCTTGGCGGTCAGGCCGAAGCCCGAGAAGTTGAGCTGCTCTTCACCCACCACGACATCGATGTCCATGGCCATCGCCATCGGCGGCTTGCCCTCCTCGGTCTGGCGGCCAACGATCACCGTGTCATCGGAGACCTTGACCGTCGAAGGCGGCAGTTCGCGCACGGTGATATCGCCACGAGGGATATGCACCTTGCCGGCAATCGCCAGCTTGTCGTTCTTCAAGCTGATCTTCAGGTCAGGCGCCACTTCCAACGCGGCGTAGGGCTCTACGGTGACCGGCAGTTGCGAGCCCTGCAGGCTGAGGTCCACCGCCAGCGCCTGACCCCAGTCGATCTGCCCCTTCAGGCTGCCCTGCCCGGCCTTGCCGCTGCGCCAGGCGCCGTTGAGTTGCACGCTTTCGCCGGCAATCAACGCCTGCACATTCAAGCCCTCGAGGCTGACGGGCAGCTCAGGCCCGGACACTTCACCGCCCACCAGATTCACGTTGCCGTTGACCTGCGGCGCCAACAGTCCACCGGAGATCCGCCCGCTGCCGTTGAGCTTGCCGGTGAGTTTTTCCACCATCGGCACAAACGGGCGCGCCACCGCGAGGTCGAGGCCCGTGAGGCTGAAATTGCCGGTGATCGGTTTGTTTTTCGGCAACGGGTTGATCTGCGCCTGCAACAGCAACTCGCCGAGCTTTCCGCCCTGGAAGTTGAGCTGGGTGTCGATACGCTTGGGGTTGAGGGTGGTTTCCAGCTTCAAGGTGTCGTAGGGAAAATCCAGCCACTGGTCCTTATCCTTGACACGCAAGGTGCCGCCGCTGGCATCCACCGAGACCACGCCCTTGGGGCCACTGCCGGGCAGGTCGAGCTGAACGTCGGCGTTGAGCTTGCCTTGCCAGGCGAAATCTTTCGGCAAAAAGGCCGCCAGGCTGTCGATGGGGAATTGCTTGAGGTGGTAGCGCAGCTTCGGCTCGGGCATCAGGCGCTGGTCTTCACCGCACAGGCTGGCTGCACCGGACACCCAGCAGTGGGCCGCGAAGGTCAGTTTGCCGTCGGCCAGGCGTTCGATTTTCGCCGGGGCCTGCAGCTTCCAGTCCTGGCCACCGGCCTGCACCTCGCCGCTCGCGAGGCGCCCACGCCAGTTGCTGTTGTCGAGGTTGCCGTCGAGGGCCAGGGCCAGCTTGAGCAGCGGTCCCGCCAGGTCGAGTTGGACGCTCTGGCGCCGGATATCGCCTTGGGCGCTGGCGGTCAGGGTACCGACCTGGGTGTCGCCACTTTGAATGCCACTGCCCTTGAGGTCGATCTTTGCGCGCTGGGCGCTATCGAGGGTGGCGTCGAGGGTGAGGCTTTGCAGACGATTATCGACATAGGCCAATTGCTGGCCCTTGAGGTCGAGTTTGCCTTGTGGCGCCTTGAGGCTACCGGCCACATCGATTCGGCCATTGACCTGCCCACGTAGCTGCGGCCACAGCTGGGCCAGGCGACTCAGCCTGATATCGATCTGCCCGGCCAGGCGTTGTTGCAGGCTGCCGCTGCCGTTGATGCGGTTGTCGCCCAAGCGGATATCCAGGTTGGCCAAGGTCCATTGCTCGCCTGTGCCTTCGGCCTTGGCCGCCAGCACGGCGGGTTGGCCACGCAGGCGGCCCTTGAGGTCAAGGTCGGCGTTGAGCTTGAGTTGCTCGTTCTTGAATTCGCCTTTGCTGCGCAGCGGACCCGCCAGGGTGCCAGGCAATTCGCCGACCCAGTACGCCGGGTTCAGGGCCGAAAGGTCCAGTGCGGTGTCCCAGGCAATACCGTCGGCGAATTGCAGGTTCAGGTGGCCTTCGGCCTTGCCTTGGCCGGCGGTCAGTTTCAACTCGGGCAGGAACACTTGCTTGAGATCGCCGCTGAAGGGCGTGACCACATTGAACCGGCCCGCCGGGCCGTCGAGATCAGCCTTGAAGTTGCCGAGATAGTTGCCGTCCTTATAAGAGATTTCACCGTTAAAGGTACGTAACGCGACCTGAGGCTCGTCGATCAGCGGATACAGGCGATGCCAGGGAAAATCCAGCCAAGCGATTTTCGCCTCGGCACTCAAACCTTCTTGCCAGTCCAGCTGTGCCGTGAGTTTCAGGCTTTGTTGCTCACCGGCGGTCAAATCCAGGCCGGAAATCTGCGCGCCCTTGGCGTCGACCGTGCCTTGCAGCAATACATCCACCGGGCCTTTTTCCGCCGGCAGGATGGCTTTGCCCAGCAGTTGGTAACCACTGCTCAAGTCGCCCTTGGCGGTGAGGTCGAGTTGATTGAGTTGCAGGGTATCGGGCAAGTCCGCACTGGGTTTGAAGCCATCGGCGGTGATGTGCAACTGCGCTGGCAGGTTCTCCACCAGCGGTTGCAGTTCGCCACTGAGTTTGGCGGGCAGGTAGCCACTGCTGTCGGCATCGAGCTTGAGGGTCTTGAGCAGGTCGCCGTCGAGTCTGAGCGCAACCTTCCACGGCGCACCGCCTGGCGCATAAGGCAGGCTCAGGTTGCCGCTGGCAGTCAACGGCCAGTCGCCCGTGGGTTGCAGCAGGCCGGACAGGTCCAGCACCAGGTCGTCCCGTTGCAGGTGCACCGTATCGATCTGCATACCGGCGACGGTCCAATTCGCCGCCAGTTGCAGGCCCTTGAGTTGTTCGCTGCCGTTAAACAGCAGCCGGCCGACGCGAACCTCGCCCAACTGGATGGCGACGGGCAACGTCAGGTCCGGCAGCGTGATCGGGCCACTGCTCTGCTCGGTACTGGGCGGGAATTGCAGGCTGGCTTGATCCACCTCCAATCGATCGATGCACAAGGTCAGGCGCAGCAGGCAGGCAGGCGACCAATCAAACTTCGGTGCGTCGAGTTCGACACGGCTGCTGTCTTGCTGCCACAGCAGATGATCGGCGCTCCACTGGCCGCCCAGGCGCCCCTGGAAATTCTCCACGCTCAGCCCCGGCACGTGGCCCAAGGCCCAACGGCTGCCCGCCTGGGTCCCGAGCACCGTCCACAGCGCCAGCCCTATCAAGGCGAGAAAGGCAACGATGGCCAGCCCCGCTATTTTCAAACCTCGCATCACAACTCAGGCCCCATGGAAAAGTGCACACGAAACCCACCCGGTTCTTCCAAGGCATGGGCCAGGTCCAGGCGGATCGGTCCTACCGGCGAGACCCACCGTACGCCGACGCCGACGCCGGTTTTCAGGCTGGGGATTTCCAGGGTGTTGAAGGCGTTGCCCTGGTCGACGAAGGTCGCGATTCGCCATTTCTCGGCGATGGAATATTGGTACTCGGCGCTCAGGGCCACCATGTAGCGACCACCGATGCGGTCGCCCTGGTCGTTTTCCGGGGACAGGGTCTGGTACTCATAGCCGCGCACGCTCTGGTCGCCACCGGCGAAGAAGCGCAACGACGGCGGCACCGACTTGTAGCCATTGGTGGCGCTGCCACCGAACTGCGCCCGTGCCAGGAAGCGATGATTGTCCCACAGGGTGGTCAGGCCCTTGACCGTGGCCGTGCCGTAAAGCAGGTTGGTATCGGAACCGAGCCCTTCCTTGGCGACCTTGGCATCGAACATCAGGCGGTAGCCATGGTGCGGGTCGATGCGGTTATCGCTGCGCAGGTAGGAATAGCTGATCCCCGGCATCACCAGGTTGCTCAGGCCCGAGTCATCGCCCAGGCGATATTCTTCGCGTTGCCATTTGAGGGAGATCACCCGGGTCCAGCCGCTGGGCAACTTGCTGTGCCATTCAGGGCCAAGGGTGAGCAGCTTGCTCAGGGTGTCGGTGTTGGCCAGTTCTTCATTCTGGTAGCCGCCGGCAAACCGCAGTTTGTCGGTGAGCGGCGGGTCGAGCGGAATGTCGTACCACAGCCCGACGTTCTGGCGCGGCGCCGACAGTTCGGCTTCCCAGCCGTAGCTATGGCCCTGGGGGTTGACCCAGTGGCGGGTCCAGTTGGCTTTGCCCCGTGGACCGACGTCGGTGGAATACCCCAGGCCAAGGCCCATGGTGCGCGGCTTGCGGGTTTCCAGTCGCACGGCGACCGGGATCACATCATTGGCCGAGGCCGCCGGGGCGGCGTCCACGCGCACGCCTTCAAAAAAGCCGCTGGATTGCAGGGCCTGGTTGAGTTCGGCGATCAGTTCGGAGTCGTAGGGCGTGCCATTTTTAAACGGCACCATGCGTTGCAGCAGCTCTTCATCAAACGGCGTGTCACCGACAAAGCTGACCTTGCCCAAGGTGTAGCGTGGGCCGCTGTCATAGATCAGTTCGATATCGGCGACGCCCGCCTGGGGGTCCACCGAGAGTGTCTGGCGCGTGAAGCGCCCGCTGAAAAAACCGTAGCGCGAGGCCTGGTTCTGGATCAGACGCTTGGCGTCTTCGTAGTGGCCGTGGTTGAGCACGGCGCCGGATTTTAGGTCGTCGCTGACGGGTACGCGGAACGCCTTGAGGTTCGCGGCCTCGCCGTCGACCCGAATGGTCACGTTGCGCAAATGCACCGGTTCGCCGGGGTCGATGGTGAGGATCAGGCGCGGAGTCTTGCCGCCCTTCACATCGCTTGCGATCCGTGGCTGATAGAACCCCAGCGCCTGGGCGGCTTTGCGCGCCTGTTCCTCGGCGCCACGGCTGAACCGTTGCAAGGCCTCTTCATCACGATCGCCCACCCCGCCGATATAACCTTCGATATTGGCCTTCAGCGCATCGTTCGTTGGCTTGATCCGTACGTCCAATTCGCTTTGCGCGAACGCGCCGCAGCTTGTGAACAGCAGAACCAAGCCGCTGGTAAATCTTCCTGGAAACTTCATAGGCGCGGATGCTACACGACCTCGGGAGCAACTTAGAACACAGATGATTCTGAAAAATTCTGCGTTAAGCCGTTGAAGCCTGTAACGCCTGGGGATTGGGGTGAAAAAACACATGTTCCAAGACAGGTCCTACAGCAACCTCGCCGATTTCCTCATAGCCCTGACGCTGGTAGAAATCCAGATAGCGTGGATTCCCCGTGTCCACCACCACACCGGACGAATGCGGGTCCTCGGCACACCAGTTGTGCACCGCCGTCAGCAACTGTTCGCCGTAATGCTTGCCCTGGAACTGTGGGTGAATACCCAGCAGCGGCAACACATGCACCGATTCGGCGGGCAGGCATGCCAGCACCGCATGATGGTAATCAAGGTAGCGCCGCGTGCCACGCACACCCGTGCTCAGCCACATGCGCAGTTGCCAGGCCCAGCTTTCGGTGATCCCCAGGCGCCGTTGCGGCGGCGCGATCAAGGCGATGCCGATCAGCCGGTCATTGACGAACAGGCCAATGGCGGGAAGTTTCTGAAAGAAATGCTGCTTGACCAGTTCGCGCACGGTGGCGCGCACCCGCTGTTCATAGCCTGGGCGCTCGGCTTCGAAGATGTAGGAAAAGGTCGGCTCATGGCGATAAGCCTGATACAGCAGGGAGCGGGCCTCGGGGGAATAGTCGCTGTTGAGCAAGCGAACTTCGGCAAGGGTGGTTAAAGAGTCAGGCATACGGTGAGTCTCCCTGGGCGCCATTCAAAAGATGGCGTTCTTATGAGTACGAACTTACGCGGCACCAGTCGTTCCCAGACATTAGCAGTGCATCTGTCCTACCGCCACGCTGGCCCCCGTCCGACTTGTCCGCTAGCATCGCCCTTTTGCCAGACTGGACTGCCGACCATGAAAATCGTCTCCTTCAATATCAACGGGCTGCGGGCTCGCCCCCATCAGCTGGCGGCGCTGATTGAAAAGCATCAACCCGACGTGATTGGCCTGCAGGAAACCAAGGTGCATGACGACCAGTTCCCCTTGGCCGAAGTACAGGCACTGGGCTATCACGTGTATTACCACGGCCAGAAAGGCCACTACGGCGTGGCCCTGCTGTCGCGCAAAGAAGCCTTGAGCGTGCACAAAGGCTTTGCCAGCGATGAAGAAGATGCCCAGCGCCGCTTTATCTGGGGCACCTTCGCCGATGAAAATGGCCATCCGGTGACCATCATGAACGGCTACTTCCCTCAGGGCGAAAGCCGCGACCACCCAACCAAGTTCCCGGCCAAGCAGCGCTTCTACGAAGACCTGCAACAGCTGCTGGAAAGCCAGTTCAGCAATGACCAGGCACTGGTGGTGATGGGCGACGTGAATATTTCCCCGGAAGACTGCGATATCGGCATCGGCGCCGACAACGCCAAGCGCTGGCTGAAAACCGGCAAGTGCAGCTTCCTGCCGGAAGAGCGCGAGTGGATGGCCCGCCTGAAGAACTGGGGCCTGGTGGACAGCTTCCGTCACCTCAACCCCGATGTGACCGACCGTTTCAGCTGGTTCGACTACCGCAGCCGTGGGTTCGAGGATGAGCCAAAGCGTGGGCTACGGATTGACGTGATCATGGCCTCCAATGGCTTGCTGCCGCGCGTCAAGGATGCCGGTGTGGATTACGATCTGCGTGGCCTGGAGAAGCCGTCTGACCATGCGCCGATCTGGTTGGAACTGAGCTGATTCCCTGGCCGGACTCGGTCAAATGGGGGAGGTCCCGCTGAATCTCCGATTTAGCGCGGTCGCACGACAAACTTGAACCCCTGTGGCGAGCGGGCTTGTCGAATCGTCGCACCGCCCCTCCCACCGTTTGATTGGCGGCATGCCAGTCATATTTATGCAACCTGACTGACTTAATCTCGCGGCACTCCCTTTGGCTTGAGAAGGTGCCGGCATGATGCTGCGCGTTCTGTTCCTGTTGTGTAGCGCGTTTTCCCTCTCGGCTGTTGCTGCCCCTCTACCCGTTCCCGACCAAGGCCCTGCCCTGCGCATCCAGGGCTCGAACACTATTGGCGCAGCGCTGGGGCCGGCGCTGGTCAAGGGTTTGATGGAGCAGCAGGGGCTGCAAGGCGTACACAGCGAACCCGCCGAAGGCGCCAATGAACAACGGGGCGTCGGCAAGACGCGCCAGGGCAAGGTCGTGACCATAGAGGTCGCGGCCCATGGCTCCAGCACCGGGTTTGTCGCGCTGAAAAAATCCAGCGCCGACCTGGCAGCTTCATCCCGCCCGATCAAGGACAGTGAACTGGTGGAGCTCGAACCCCTGGGTGACCTGAAAAGCCCTGAGGCCGAGCAGGTCATCGCCATCGACGGCCTGGCGATCATCCTCAATCCGCGCAACCCGCTGGACACCTTGAACACCGAGCAACTGGCGCAGATCTTCAATGGCGAAATCAGTACCTGGGAGGCCCTGGGCGGTGTCGGCGGGACGATCAATCTGTACGCGCGCGATGACCAGTCCGGTACCTATGACACCTTCAAGGAACTGGTGCTGAGCCGGCGCGGCAAACCCCTGGCGGCGTCCGCCAAGCGTTTCGAGTCCAGCGAGCAACTGTCCGACGCGGTGAGCCGTGACCCCCATGGCATCGGCTTTATCGGCCTGCCCTATGTGCGTCAGGCCAAGGCGGTGGCGATTGTCGATGGTGACTCGCAACCCATGTTGCCCTTGAACAGCCTGATCGCCACGGAGGATTACCCTCTCTCCCGACGACTGTTCTTTTACCTGCCACCGTCCACACGTAATCCATGGGCCAAGGCGCTGGTGGACTTTACCCAGAGCAGCAAAGGCCAGGCGATTGTCGCGGCCAACGGATTTATCGCACAGCAGGTGCAGGCGATTGGGGTAGAGCCGCGCGCGTCGATGCCCGAGGACTATCAGGCGATCGCCCGCGACGCCCAGCGCCTGACGGTGAATTTTCGTTTCGAGGAAGGCAGCGCCAGCCTGGATAACAAGGCGCGTCAAGATCTGCAACGCGTGGTGGCCTATATCAAAAGCCACGACAAGCTCGACAAGCAGGTGACGCTGGTAGGGTTTGGCGATGCCAAGAGTGACCCGCAGCGCGCGGCGCTGCTGTCGAAATTGCGGGCGATGGCGGTGCGCCGTGAATTGGTCAAGAGCGGCGTGGTGCTGAGGGATATTCGCGGGTTCGGCGCGCAAATGCCGGTGGCGGCGAATACCGCGGATGAAGGGCGGATCAAGAATCGGCGGGTGGAGGTTTGGGTGTACTGAGGGCTGTGGGATCTTCAGGGCCTGATCCGGCCTCATCGGGGGCAAGCCCCCTCCCACATTTTGATTTGGGCATACATTCAAAGTGTGGGAGGGGGCTTGCCCCCGATTGCAAGCGACGCGGTGTTACTGCCCGCTGCGCATCATCTCCCGTGGCACATACTTGCCGATCTCGAACTTGCCGATCGCCGCGCGGTGCACTTCGTCCGGGCCGTCGGCCAGGCGCAGGGTACGTTGCATGGCGTACATGTAGGCCAGCGGAAAGTCGTTGGAAACCCCGGCGCCACCATGAATCTGGATCGCGCGGTCGATCACTTTCAACGCCACATTCGGCGCCACGACCTTGATCTGGGCGATTTCGCTTTTCGCCACTTTGTTGCCCACGGTGTCCATCATGTACGCCGCTTTCAAGGTCAGCAGGCGCGCCATGTCAATTTCCATGCGCGAGTCGGCGATCTTGTCGATATTGCCGCCCAGGCGTGCCAATGGCTTGCCGAATGCGGTGCGGCTGACGGCGCGCTTGCACATCAATTCCAGTGCGCGCTCGGCCATGCCGATGGAGCGCATGCAGTGGTGGATGCGGCCCGGGCCAAGGCGACCCTGGGCGATTTCAAAGCCACGGCCTTCGCCGAGCAGCACGTTTTCATACGGCACGCGCACATTGTCGAACAGCACTTCGGCGTGGCCATGGGGCGCGTCGTCGTAACCGAACACCGGCAGCGGGCGCACAATTTTCACCCCCGGGGCGTCCACCGGCACCAGGATCATCGAGTGTTGCTGGTGACGCGGTGCATCAGGATTGCTCAGGCCCATGAAGATCAGGATCTTGCAGCGCGGGTCGCAGGCGCCGGAGGTCCACCACTTCTTGCCGTTGATCACCCACTCGTCGCCCTGGCGTTCGGCGCGGGCAGCCATGTTGGTGGCATCCGAGGACGCCACATCGGGCTCGGTCATGGCGAAGGCCGAGCGGATCTCGCCGCGCAGCAGCGGTTGGAGCCAGCGTTGTTTCTGCTCTTCGTTGGCGTAGCGCACCAGCACTTCCATGTTGCCGGTGTCGGGGGCCGAGCAGTTGAACGGCTCCGGGCCCAGCAGCGAGCGGCCCATGATCTCGGCCAGTGGCGCGTATTCAAGGTTGGTCAGGCCGGCGCCCAGCTCGGATTCAGGCAGGAACAGGTTCCACAGGCCCTCAGCTTTGGCTTTCGCCTTCAGCTCTTCCATGATCGCGGTGGGCTGCCAGCGGTCGCCTTCGCTGACTTGGCGTTCGAACACCGGCTCGGCCGGGTAAACGTAAGCGTCCATGAACGCTGTAACGCGTTCACGCAGTTCCTGAACCTTGGGCGAATAGGCGAAATCCATGAGCAGCTCCCTTCTTGGAGAGGTTGTTTAGGTCATGCATTCGATGCTAGAACAGCGTTGATAATTTACCTAGCCTATTCTCGGCGTGTATTAACATTCATCACCGATATATGATCGACGTATGGCCACCTAACAATAAGAGCGCAACGAAATGAATCTGAGCAAGGTCGACCTCAACCTCTTCATCGTCTTTGACGCGATCTACACCGAAGCCAACCTGACCCGCGCCGGGCAGATTGTCGGCATTACCCAACCAGCGGTATCCAACGCTCTGGCCCGCTTGCGCGAGACCTTCAACGACCCGCTGTTCGTGCGCACCGCCCAAGGCATGGTGCCCACGCCGATGGCGCAGAACATCATCGGTCCGGTGCGCAATGCGTTGTCGTTGCTGCGGGTGTCGGTGCAGGAAAGCCGGATTTTCAACCCTCAGCAGGCGGCCAAGACCTATCGCATCAGCATGACCGACCTCACCGAGGCGGTGATCCTGCCGTTGCTGTTCCAGCGTCTGCGCCGCCTGGCACCGACGGTGGTGATCGAGAGTTTCCTGTCCAAGCGCCGCGAAACCACCAAGGAACTGGCCGCCGGGCGCCTGGATTTTGCCGTGGACGCGCCGCTCAACACCGACCCGCAGGTGCGCCACGTCAAGCTGATGGAAGACCGCTACGTCTGTGCCATGCGCAAGGGCCATCCCATGGCGGGCAAGGACAAATTCACCTTGGATGACTACCTGTCGCTGACCCATATCCATATCTCCAGCCGCCGCAATGGCCTGGGCCATGTCGACCTGGCCCTGGGCAAGATGGGCATCCAGCGCAAGATTGCCCTGCGCTCCCAGCATTACCTGATGGCCTCCCAAGTGTTGCAGCAGACCGACATGGTGATGACCGTGCCCGAACGCTTCGCCCGCCGTCATGACCTGCACTGGTTCAACCTGCCGGTCAATGACGTGCCGCCGGTGGAAACCCACCTGTACTGGCACGAAAGCACCGACCAGGACCCGGCCAACCGCTGGATGCGTGAGCAAATGATCGAGTTGTGCCAGCAAGTCACGGCTCACGAAAAGAAGCTGGATAAACAGCAGGCCTGAGGGTGAAAAGCCTCCCCTGTGGGAGGGGGCTTGCCCCCGATGGGCTGCGCAGCGGCCCTTGACGTTCACGTCAACCTGCCATTAGCTTAACGCCAAGACCTTCTTGAGCGCCCCCATGAGCACGACCTACAGCATCTCCGACCTCGCCCGCGAGCTCGACATCACCACCCGCGCCATTCGCTTCTATGAAGAACAAGGCCTGCTGGCCCCGGAACGCCGAGGCCAGGAACGCATCTACTCGGCGCGGGACAAGGTCAGCCTGAAGCTGATCCTGCGTGGCAAGCGCATCGGTTTTTCCCTGGCCGAGTGCCGTGAATTGATCGAACTCTACGACCCCGCCAGCGGCAACCATATCCAGCTCAACAGCATGCTGGCGAAGATCGCCGAACGCCGTGAACAGTTGGAGCAACAGTTGCTGGATATCGAACAAATGAAGCTGGAACTGGACACCGCCGAAGAGCGCTGCACCCAGGCCCTGGCCGAGACCATCCAAGGCCAGGCTGGCCATTGAACAGAAGGTAGTTGCCATGTCCCTCCCCTCCCACGTGCGCCTGGTCGAAGTCGGCCCGCGCGACGGTTTGCAGAACGAAGCCCAACCCATCAGCGTGGCCGACAAGGTGCAGTTGGTGGATGCCCTGAGTGCCGCCGGCCTGGGCTATATCGAGGTGGGCAGTTTCGTCTCGCCCAAATGGGTGCCACAGATGGCCGGTTCCGCTGAGGTGTTTGCGCAGATCCAGCGCAAGCCCGGTGTCACCTATGGCGCGTTGGCACCGAACCTGCGCGGGTTTGAAGACGCGCTGGCGGCCGGCGTGAAGGAAGTCGCAGTGTTTGCGGCAGCCTCCGAGGCGTTTTCCCAGCGCAATATCAACTGTTCCATCAGCGAAAGCCTGGAGCGTTTTGCGCCGATCATGGCGGCGGCCAAGCAGCACGGCATCAGTGTGCGTGGCTATGTGTCCTGTGTGCTGGGTTGCCCGTACGAAGGCGCGGTCGCCCCGGAGCAAGTGGCGGCAGTGGCTCGTGAGCTGTATGCCATGGGCTGCTATGAAGTGTCCCTGGGCGACACCATCGGCACCGGCACGGCCGGCGCCACGCGGCGGCTGTTCGAGGTGGTGGGTGCGCAGGTACCGCGGGACAAATTGGCGGGGCACTTCCACGACACGTATGGGCAGGCGATCGCCAATGTCTACGCCAGCCTGTTGGAAGGGATCAATGTGTTCGACAGCTCTATCGCGGGCCTCGGCGGCTGCCCCTACGCCAAGGGCGCCAGCGGTAACGTCGCCACCGAGGACGTGGTGTACCTGCTCGATGGGCTGGGGATCCACACGGGCATCGACCTGGAGCAACTGATCCGGGCCGGCCAACAGATCTGCACAGTGCTGGGCCGCCCCACCGGTTCGCGTGTGGCCAAGGTGCGTAGCACACAGTGAGTAACCGATCCGTGACGATGTGTTACCGCACCGCTACACATCGAGTAACACGGGAACATATTTTGTGGCATTCGCCGTAGGCCAAATCGCACACAAAAATTAACTCATTGATTCTAAAAGACTTTATAAAGTTGGCACGGGTTCTGCTATCTCTATGGCATAACAAGAATAAAAAGCGCCAAACCTAATAAAAATAAGACGTAACGACTCTGACATAACAAAAACAACACGGCAGAGACGCAGCTAACAGATTTTTTTGGAGAAGATGTGCTTCGCAGGGTACGGCATGCCGAAACCCGCAACCGGATAGAGAAAAATAAAACTACCTCAGGTAGCTGCCACTGGTTGGATCGCTTGCGAAGAAGCAGATCAGCGCTCAAAAAAATACGTTTGCTCTTGACCCCGGATGGGGGTCGCCAAAAACAGCGGTAAAGGGTCACGGTTACCAAAAACAACAACAGACCGCCCCTCAATAATAAAAAAAGAGCAGGCAACGACAAATTAAAGGGGACCCTAGGGTCCCCTTTGTGCTGTGTGCACGCCTCCTGGCCTCAGGCAGAGGCGCTTTCCCTCAGTCGTTGCGCGACGCCAACTCCTCGATACTGATCTCGCGCATGCGGAATTTCTGGACCTTGCCCGTGACGGTCATCGGAAATTCGTCCACGAACTTGAAATGCTTGGGCGTCTTGAAGTGCGCGATGCGCCCCTTGCACCAGGTGTGCAACTCCAGCGCGCTGACCACGTGCCCAGGGTGAAACTTGACCCAGGCCACAATCTCTTCGCCATAACGCTCATCCGGAACACCAATAACCTGCACGTCGGCCACCGCCGGATGGGTAAAGAAAAACTCTTCCAGCTCCCGCGGGTACACGTTCTCGCCACCGCGAATGATCATGTCTTTGTTGCGCCCGGCGATGCATACGTAGCCGTGCGCGTCCATGGTCGCCAGGTCGCCGGTGTGCATCCAGCCCGCGTCGTCGATGGCCTCGCGGGTACCTTCCGGGTTGTTCCAGTAGCCGAGCATCACGCTGTAGCCACGGGTACACAGCTCGCCCGTCTCGCCGCGCGCCACGGTGTTACCGTCGATGTCGATGATCTTGTGTTCGAGGTGTGGCTGGGTACGCCCCACCGTGGTGACCCGACGCTCCAGGTCATCATCGGCGCCGGTCTGCAACGACACCGGGCTGGTTTCGGTCATGCCGTAGGCAATCTGCACCTCGCCCATATGCAATTCGCCGATGACCCGGCGCATCACTTCAATGGGGCACGTGGCGCCGGCCATGATGCCGGTACGCAGGGACGACAGCTCCAACTCGCCCCGGCGCGGATGATCGAGCATGGCGATAAACATGGTGGGCACGCCGTACAGGCCGGTGGCGCGCTCTTCGGCGACGGCGGTGAGCGTCAGCAGCGGATCGAAGCCGTCATTGGGGTAGATCATGGTGGTGCCATGGGTGATACAGCCCAGGTTGCCCATCACCATGCCAAAGCAGTGGTACAGCGGCACCGGGATCACCAGGCGATCCTGCGCGGTGAGGCCCAGGCTTTCGCCGACCATGTAGCCGTTGTTGAGGATGTTGTGGTGACTGAGGGTGGCTCCCTTGGGGAAGCCGGTAGTGCCGGAGGTGTACTGGATATTGACGGCTTGATCAAAGCTCAGGCTGGCTTGACGGCTGCGCACCTGTTCCGGCGCGACTCCCGCCCCGAGTGCCGCCAACTGCGACCAGGGCAGGAAACCCGGGGGCGGGCTGGGGTCAAGGCTGATGACGCCACGCAGGTCGGGCTTCAGCGCCTGCACCATGGCATGGTAATCGGACGTCTTGAATGACCCGGCGCACACCAGCCACTGGCAACCGGATTGCTTGAGCACGTATTCCAACTCACTGCTGCGATAGGCCGGGTTGATATTGACCAGGATCACCCCGAGCTTGGCGCTGGCGATTTGGCTGATACACCATTCGGCGCAATTGGGCGCCCAGATGCCCAGGCGGTCGCCGGTTTGCATGCCCAGGGCCAGGAACGCGCGGGCGTGCAGGTCAACGGTCTCGGCCAGTTGCCGCCAGGTGTAGCGGCGCTGTTGGTGGCGCACCACCAGGGCTTCGCCATCGGGATGCTGCGCAACGGTGCGATCGAAGGCCTGACCGATGGTCATGGCCAGCAGCGTCTTGTCCTGGGAGCCACGGCTGTAGCTCGGATTCGGTTGATCCATAACGACCCCTGTTGTCTTTTTTGTAGGTTGACGTAAACGTAAACTACGATTGACAGCACCGCAACGCAAGCTTACGTTAACGTAAAGGTGATCGCCCTCCCCCGGCGCCCCACCCACATAACAACAAAGCTCAACTTAAGGTGCCCGTCCATGAGTTATCCCTCCCTGAACTTCGCCCTCGGTGAAACCATCGACATGTTGCGCGACCAGGTGCAGTCCTTCGTGGCCAAGGAGATCGCCCCTCGCGCGGCACAGATCGACATCGACAACCTGTTTCCCGCCGACCTGTGGCGCAAGTTTGGCGACATGGGCCTGCTGGGCATCACGGTGCCGGAAGCGTACGGCGGTGCCGGCCTGGGTTACCTGGCCCACGTGGTGGCCATGGAAGAAATCAGCCGCGGTTCGGCGTCGGTGGCGCTGTCCTACGGCGCCCACTCCAACCTCTGCGTCAATCAGATCAACCGCAACGGCAACCATGAGCAGAAGCTCAAGTACCTGCCTCAACTGATCAGCGGCGAACATGTGGGCGCCCTGGCCATGAGCGAGCCGAATGCCGGCTCCGATGTGGTCTCGATGAAGCTGCGCGCCGACAAGCGTGGCGACCGCTACGTGCTCAACGGCAGCAAGACCTGGATCACCAACGGCCCTGACGCCAACACCTATGTGATCTACGCCAAGACCGACCTGGAAAAGGGCCCCCACGGCATCACCGCCTTCATCGTCGAGCGTGACTGGAAAGGCTTCAGCCGCAGCAACAAGTTCGACAAACTGGGCATGCGCGGCTCCAACACCTGCGAGCTGTTTTTCGATGATGTGGAAGTCCCCGAAGACAATATCCTCGGTGCCCTCAACGGCGGTGTGAAAGTGCTGATGAGCGGCCTGGACTACGAACGCGTGGTGCTCTCCGGTGGCCCGACCGGGATCATGCAGGCGTGCATGGACCTGATCGTGCCCTACATCCACGACCGCAAGCAGTTCGGCCAGAGCATCGGCGAATTCCAGCTGATCCAGGGCAAGGTCGCCGACATGTACACCCAACTCAATGCCAGCCGCGCCTACCTCTACGCGGTGGCGCAAGCCTGCGAGCGTGGCGAAACCACGCGCAAGGATGCGGCCGGGGTGATCCTCTACAGCGCCGAACGCGCGACGCAGATGGCCCTCGATGCCATCCAGATCCTCGGCGGCAACGGCTATATCAACGAATTCCCTGCCGGACGCCTGCTGCGTGACGCCAAGCTGTATGAAATCGGGGCCGGCACCAGTGAAATTCGGCGGATGCTGATCGGTCGCGAACTCTTCAACGAAACCCGCTGAAGGAGCACGTCATGGCCACCTTGCACACCCAGCTCAACCCTCGCTCGGCGGAGTTCATCGCCAATGACGCAGCGATGCGCCAACAGGTCGACGCCCTGCACACCCTGCTCGCCCACGTGCAGCAGGGTGGCGGCGCCAAGGCCCAGGAGCGCCACACTTCACGCGGCAAACTGTTGCCACGCGAGCGCATCAACCGCTTGCTCGACCCAGGCTCACCGTTCCTTGAACTCAGCCAACTGGCCGCCCACCAGGTGTATGGCGAAGACGTGCCTGCCGCCGGCGTGATTGCCGGGATTGGCCGGGTCGAAGGGGTCGAATGCATGATCGTCGCCAACGATGCCACGGTGAAGGGCGGCTCCTACTACCCGCTGACCGTGAAGAAACACCTGCGCGCCCAAACCATCGCCGAGCAGAATCGCCTGCCGTGCATCTACCTGGTGGACTCCGGTGGCGCCAACCTGCCGCGCCAGGATGAAGTGTTCCCCGACCGTGAGCACTTCGGGCGGATCTTCTTCAACCAGGCGAACATGAGTGCCCAGGGCATCCCGCAGATCGCCGTGGTGATGGGTTCGTGCACCGCCGGCGGCGCCTACGTGCCGGCGATGGCCGACGAAGCGATCATGGTGCGCCAGCAGGCCACCATCTTCCTCGCCGGCCCGCCGCTGGTGAAGGCGGCGACCGGTGAAGTGGTCAGCGCTGAAGACCTCGGCGGTGCCGATGTGCACTGCAAGATTTCTGGCGTAGCCGACCACTATGCCGACAGCGACGAGCACGCCCTGGCCCTGGCCCGCCGCAGCGTCGCCCACCTCAATTGGCACAAGCAGGGCCAGTTGCTGCAACGCACGCCGGTAGCGCCGTTGTATAGCAGCGAGGAGCTCTATGGCGTGATCCCGGCCGATGCCAAGCAACCGTTCGATGTGCGCGAAGTGATCGCACGCCTGGTGGACGGCTCGGTGTTCGATGAATTCAAGGCCCTGTTCGGCACCACCCTGGTGTGCGGTTTTGCCCACCTGCATGGCTATCCCATTGCGATCCTGGCCAATAACGGGATTTTGTTTGCAGAAGCCGCGCAAAAAGGCGCGCACTTTATCGAGCTGGCCTGCCAGCGCGGGATTCCGCTGCTGTTCTTGCAGAACATCACCGGCTTTATGGTCGGCCAGAAATACGAGGCCGGCGGTATCGCCAAGCATGGCGCCAAGCTGGTCACCGCCGTGGCCTGCGCCAAGGTGCCGAAATTCACGGTGATCATCGGCGGCAGCTTTGGTGCCGGTAACTATGGGATGTGCGGCCGCGCCTACGACCCGCGCTTTTTATGGATGTGGCCGAACGCGCGCATCGGTGTGATGGGGGCCGAGCAGGCCGCAGGGGTGCTGGTGCAGGTCAAGCGTGAACAGGCCGAACGTGCAGGGGTTGCGTTCAGTGCCGAAGAAGAAGCGGCGATCAAGCAGCCGATCCTCGACCAGTATGAAACCCAGGGCCATCCCTACTACTCCAGCGCGCGCTTGTGGGACGACGGCGTCATCGACCCGATGCAGACCCGCGACGTGCTGGCCCTGGCGCTGTCTGCCGCGCTGAATGCCCCCATCGAGCCGAGCCGCTTCGGCGTGTTCCGCATGTAACCTGTAGGAGCGAGCTTGCTCGCGAAGGTCGTTAACGATAACGCGAGCATTCTGGATGAACGCGTTGCCTGGACGTTTTTCGCGAGCAAGCTCGCTCCTACAGGAGACCTCTCATCATCATGGAGCTCCTTGCATGAGCGATTTCAACACCCTCGAACTGATCACCGACAGCCGTGGCTTTGCCACGCTGTGGCTCAGTCGTGAAGCCAAGAACAACGCATTCAACGCCGAGATGATCCGCGAACTGATCATCGCCCTCGACCAGGTGCAAGGTGATCCGTCCCTGCGCTTCCTGGTCCTGCGCGGGCGCGGTAAGCACTTCAGCGCCGGGGCCGACCTGGCCTGGATGCAGCAATCGGCCGAGCTGGACTACCACACCAACCTGGACGACGCCCGCGAACTGGCCGAGCTGATGTACAACCTGGCGAAGCTGAAGATCCCCACCCTGGCAGTGGTGCAAGGCGCGGCCTACGGTGGCGCATTGGGCCTGATCAGTTGCTGCGACATGGCGATTGGTGCCGATGACGCACAGTTCTGCCTGTCAGAAGTGCGTATTGGCTTGGCGCCAGCGGTGATCAGCCCGTTTGTGGTACAGGCGATCGGCGAGCGCGCAGCCCGGCGTTATGCGCTGACGGCCGAACGGTTTGGCGGCCAACGGGCGCGGGATATTGGGCTGCTGGCGGAAAGCTATCCGACCGATACGCTGGAACAACAGGTCGCGCAATGGGTTGCCAACCTGCTGCAAAACAGCCCGGCGGCGATGCGCGCCAGCAAAGACTTATTGCGCGAGGTCGGTAACGGCGCCCTCACCCCGGCCCTGCGCCGTTATTGCGAAAATGCCATCGCCCGCATTCGCGTCAGCGCCGAAGGCCAGGAAGGCTTGCGCGCGTTCCTGCAAAAACGTACGCCCAGCTGGCAATCCCAGGAGCCCCGTTCATGAGCACACTGACCACCGTACTGGTGGCCAACCGTGGTGAAATCGCCTGCCGGGTGATGCGCACCGCCAAGGCCATGGGCTTGACCACCGTCGCTGTACACAGCGCCACGGACCGCGACGCGCGCCATAGTCGCGAGGCGGATATCCGCGTCGACCTGGGGGGCAGCAAAGCCACGGACAGCTACCTGCAGATCGACAAATTGATCGCCGCGGCCCAGTCCAGCGGCGCCCAGGCGATTCATCCGGGCTACGGCTTCCTGTCGGAAAACGCCGGGTTTGCCCGCGCGGTCGAGGCCGCTGGCTTGATCTTCCTCGGCCCGCCCGCCTCGGCGATCGACGCCATGGGCAGCAAGTCGGCCGCCAAGGCGTTGATGGAGACCGCCGGCGTGCCGCTGGTGCCGGGTTACCACGGCGAAGCCCAGGACCTGGAGACGTTCCGCGACGCCTGCGCGCGTATCGGCTACCCGGTGCTGCTCAAGGCCACCGCCGGCGGCGGCGGCAAGGGAATGAAAGTGGTCGAGGATGTCAGTCAGTTGGCCGAGGCATTGGCCTCTGCCCAGCGCGAGGCGCTGTCGTCGTTCGGCAATGGGCAGATGCTGGTGGAAAAATACCTGCTCAAGCCGCGCCATGTGGAGATCCAGGTGTTTGCCGACCAGCAGGGGCATTGCCTGTACCTCAATGAGCGCGATTGCTCGATCCAGCGTCGGCACCAAAAAGTCGTCGAGGAAGCCCCGGCGCCTGGCTTGAGTACTGAACAGCGCAAGGCCATGGGCGAAGCGGCGGTACGCGCAGCCCAGGCCATTGGCTATGTGGGCGCGGGCACGGTGGAATTTCTGCTGGATGCCCGTGGCGAGTTTTTCTTTATGGAAATGAACACGCGCCTGCAAGTGGAACACCCGGTGACTGAAGCGATTACCGGCCTCGATCTGGTGGCCTGGCAGATTCGCGTGGCCCAGGGTGAAGCGCTGCCGATCACCCAGGCACAAGTGCCGCTGATCGGCCATGCCATCGAAGTACGGCTGTACGCCGAAGACCCCTCCAACGATTTCCTGCCGGCCACCGGGCACCTGGCGCTGTACCGCGAATCGGCCCCCGGCCCGGGGCGACGCGTGGACAGCGGCGTCGAGCAGGGCGACAGCGTGTCGCCCTTCTACGACCCGATGCTCGGCAAGCTGATTGCCTGGGGCGAAGACCGTGAACAGGCGCGATTGCGGCTGTTGAGCATGCTGGATGAATTTGCGGTGGGCGGGCTGCGGACCAACCTGAGCTTCCTGCGTCGAATCATCGCCCACCCCGCGTTTGCCGCGGCGGAACTGGATACCGGGTTTATCCCGCGCTATCAGGATGAGCTGCTGCCGGTACCTGGCGCCTTGAGCGATGAGTTCTGGCAGGCCGCGGCCGCGGCGTTCATACAGAGCTTGCCGGCCGGTGACGGGCCTTGGGCGGACACGCGCGGTTTTCGTGCCGGCCTGCCCGCCGAAGTCTCGCTGCACGTGAGCTGCAATGGGCAGGATCGGTTGGTGACATTACCCACCCAGCCCCCGCTGTTGCGCGGCGAACAACTGCTGATCGAGCACCAGGGCGTACGCCGCGCTCATCTGGCGGTGCGCAGCGAAAGCACCCTGTACCTGCGCTGGGATGGCGAGTTGCACGCGGTCAGCCTGTTCGACCCGATTGCAGCGGTCGAGGCCGGCCAGTTCCATCAAGGCGGCCTGACCGCGCCCATGAACGGCAGCATCGTGCGGGTGCTGGTGGAAGTCGGCCAAGCCGTGGAGGCCGGCACGCAACTGGTGGTGCTGGAAGCCATGAAGATGGAACACAGCATCCGTGCGCCCCAGGCCGGGGTGATCAAGGCGTTGTTCTGCGAGGAAGGCGAAATGGTTGCCGAAGGCTGCGCGCTGGTGGAGCTCGAAACAGCCGACTAGAACTTCGCCGTGGCCTGCACCACCACGCCGAGGATGCGGCAATCCTCGGTGAACCGCTGCTTCGGATAGGTGGGGTTGAGCGGCACCAGGTAAAGCTGGCCGCTTTCTTCCATGAGTTGGCGAAAAGTCGCCTGGGGGCTGTCAGCCCATTGGGCGACCACCAGCTTGCCAGGTTGGGCATCGATAGCCGGGTCCACCAGGATCAGCATGCCCGCACCGATGCTCAGGCCGCTGGGGGCGGTCATGGCGTCTCCCCTCACCGGGAGCCAGAAGGCGTCCCCGCGGGCGTGGTAGTCCGTCAGTTCGAAGCGGGTGGTGGCGTACGCGCCGTGCTCTTCGCGAATTTCGCACATGCCCGTCCAATCGTTGACCGGGTATCGAAAATACGGGTTGTAGGGAGGTTGCGCGGGCAGTGCCTCGGCGGTCTTTTCGCGAATCTGCAAGGCGACTTCCAGGTAGCCCAGCCCCAGTTCCGCGAGAACCCGGTTCATGTCGGCCAGGCTTGGCACACGGCGTTTGTTGAGCCAATGGCCCACCCCGCCCTGGGACATGCCCAGGCGTTCGGCCAGTTGATCCTGCGTGACCTTGCGGTCTTTCATGTTGGCTTTGACCAACGCTATCCAGTTATCCATGGTGCGTGACAATACGATGCGTATTTTTCAGGGCAATAAACAGTTTGTAGTAATCCATAAAACGACATAAATACGATACGTACTATCATCGAACATAAGGTTTTCGACACCCACCCAGAGTACCGCCCCTTATGACGACAAGCCCGCACCGCCTGCCTGAAACACCCGAAACCAGCGAATTGCTCGACATGCGCGGCAGCAGCGCCGCCCAGCGAGCCCTGGACTATTACTTGAAAGAAGATATGTCGCCATCGCCCTCGGATGACACCTTCTTTCGCGTCAAACCCGACATCAGCCACGAAGAAGCCCTGGTGCACGCCTCGGACCTGCTGCGCAGTGCTGCCGCCACCGCCTACGAATCAGCGAACAGCCATCAAGGCAATCAACGCGACCTGGCATTCTCAGTGGTGTATTTGATCGATATGGCGAAGGCGATGGTGGAGCAGTCGCTGCAGGCGCCGAAGGCTCAGGCAAGCGTGTGACGGGCGCGCAGGAAAAATATTTCTATCTCACGGATAAAAACATTTGACTTGCAAATGATAATGATTATTATTGGGCTCAGCTGATCGCGAGATCAGTCGATAGACCAAGGGACCTTAGGTCGGACTCTTGGAATATCTCCTCATCAGGCTAATCACGGTTTTTGACCCGGCTCTTTGGCCGGGTCTTTTTTTTTGCCAGTTTCCCTGGCATGGCTTCAGGCTAATGAAGACTGTGTGTTGCTGAATGGCGCGCATGGTAGCAAAAGACCATCGTCCAAAGAAAGCCGATCGAAGGCTCTAGCCCAGATCTTTGAGAAATAGCGCTTGAGAATCAATCTCATAGATTCTAAGCTGCCCCAGCGTCAAGGACGACGCCCCCCTCCTCCGCAACAATTTTGCGTCAAGATTTTGCCCGGTGCCTGTGTAATATAACCGCCACAACATTCATACCCAGGCAACCCGACTATGACCGTGGCCTTGACCTCTATCAAGATCAGCACCGACTTCGACAGTGGCAATATCCAGGTTCTGGATGCCAGCGATGCCTATCAGTTGCTGCTCGCCATCGAACCCGATACCCGCAGCGCACATTTCCAGTGGTTCCACTTCAAGGCCGAAGGCATGCACGTGGGCCATACCCACACTTTCCGCCTGAGCAACGCCAGCCATTCTTCCTATAAGCATGCGTGGAGCGGCTACAACGCTGTCGCCTCCTACGACCATATCAACTGGTTCCGCGTGCCCACGCGCTTTGATGGCGAGACCTTGCACATCAGCCTCGAAACCCGTGAGAAACACGCCTGGTTCGCCTACTTCGAACCCTACAGCCGCGAACGCCACGACTGGCTGATCGAGCAGGCCGTGACCCGCGCAGGCGCTAAATTGCTGGCCACCGGTAAAAGTGTCGAAGGCCGTGATATCCAGTTGCTACGTCGTGGCAAAGGCGGCAGCAACCGGCGCAAGGTCTGGATCATCGCCCAGCAACACCCCGGCGAACACATGGCCGAATGGTTCATGGAAGGCATCATCGAACGCCTGCAACAGGATGGCGATGCCGAGCTGAGGAAGCTCCTGGCCGTTGCCGACCTGTACCTGATCCCCAACATGAACCCTGACGGTGCCTTCCATGGCCACTTGCGCACCAACGCCATGGGCCAGGACCTCAACCGCGCGTGGCAGAGCGCCAACCAGGAAACCAGCCCGGAAGTGCTGTTCGTGCAGCAACAGATGGAAAAGCATGGCGTCGACCTGTTCCTCGACATCCATGGCGACGAGGAAATCCCCTACGTGTTCACCGCCGGTTGCGAAGGCAACCCGGGATACACCCCGCGCATCGAAGCCCTGGAAAAACACTTCCGCAGCCACCTGAGCGCGCTGACCCGTGACTTCCAGACCACCCACGGCTACACCCGCGACCTGCCGGGCGAAGCCAACATGACCTTGGCCTGCAATGCCGTCGGCGAGAAATACGATTGCCTTTCGCTGACCCTGGAAATGCCGTTCAAGGACAACGACGATGCGCCCAACCCACACACCGGCTGGTCGGGCAAACGCTCGATGCAATTGGGTAAGGATGTGTTGAGCACGATCGCCGATATCGTGACCGTCCTGCGCTAACCCTTGCCTGGTCCGGCAAGGGTTCAATGGCAGCCTCAGTCTTTGGTACCGGTCATGCTTTGCAACACGCCATCGCGCCGAATCAGCCCGTGGAATAACGCCGCCGCCAGGTGCAAAAGCACCGTCAGGAACAGCAGGTAGGCCAGATACCCATGGGCCTTGCGTAACACCGCGAACAACGGTGCATTCGCGCCTACCAGCGCCGGCAGCTGTATCGAACTGCTCAGCATCACCGGGTCGCCCGCCGCTGAAATCATCGCCCAACCCAGCAGCGGCAGCACCAGCATCAAGGCATACAGCACCAGGTGAGACGCCTTGGCCGCCAGTGTTTGCCACAACGGCAAATCGCTGGGCAGCGGTGGTTGGCGCGTGGAAAAGCGCACCACCAGCCGCACGATCACCAGCGCCAGAATCGCAATCCCCAACGGCTTGTGCAGGTGAATCAACCATTCATGCCGCTCGGACACCGACGCGGCCAACCCCGCACCGATAAACAGCATCGCGATGATCATCAGCGCCATCAACCAATGCAGCAGGCGCGCCAGGGGCGTGAAAAACCGTGGTTGGGCATTCATGGCTTCGACTCCTGAGGGGCATTGTGCAAGGGGCTGACTTCGCCAGCGCGACGCAGGTAAGAACTGGCATACGCAGCCGAACGGGCCGCCAGCAGCGGATCATTGGACGCCTCGATGCCGCTCGGCAAAATCAGCGGGTCGAAGTTGATGTCACGGCAATCCCCATCGACCTGTGGCTGGCTACTGTCCAGCACCAGGCTGCCGACGTTGATGACCTTGTGCTCACCGGCCCAGGTCTTGCTCGCATCGTCCAGCGGGTCACCGGGGTTGGCCAGGGTCATGTTCAATTGCCAACGCAGCGGTCCTGCCGCCAGGCGTTGCACCAGGTCTTTCTCCAGAAAGTCATTGCCTGCCGGTGCGCTATCGCCGGGTGCATCCTGGCTCTGCGGTACGACGCCCCAACGCACGGCCTGGCGTTTGCCGTCGGCGTTCACCAGGTAAAACGCATTGATGCCGTTGTAGGTTTCAGTGGCATAGCTGGCCGATGGCCTGGCGGTCTTGACCCACGCCAGGAACGGCGCGGTCTCAGGGTGAGAAGCAAAAAACGCCGGCATACTCGCCGGGTTCGGCTTGCCGGTGGCCGGGTCGGGCGCGCCGGCCTTGAGCAGCTGGTAGAACGCCTCAGGCGTGCCCACCGGGAACACCGGCATGCTGTTCATCCCGGTGCGCCACTGCTGGCCGTTGGCTTGGGTAAATTGCACGGCAAAACTGCGGATCGGCACGCTGCTGTCCGGTGCATAGGGGTTGCCGCTGGGCAAGGCAAATCGGCCGATGATGGGGGTTTTGGCTGCGCTGAAGACTTGGGCGCTGGAATACGCGCGCGCCTCGGCGCTGCTCTCGAAATAACCCGCGACGCACACACCCTTGGCGTGGTTGCGGCGGAACCCCGGATGCACACCGTTATTGGTTTCCAGGGCATTGACCAGCGTCGTGGGCCGCAGGCGTTGTGGGTCGAGGGTGCCGTTGACGTAGGCAAACGCCCCCGCAACAACCGCAACAACCGCACCGATGCCGACAAGTCGAGCAATCAGGCTCGCAGTACTCAGCGCAAGACGGGGTGGTGGTGAGTGATCTACCATCAGGAAACTCCAGGGCCAAGGGCCTTTGGCGGTGAACATAGGGTCGGTGCATTGAGACGAATGCCGATCCGCTCTATTCCCTGGCCTTTGATTTATTTTCGAGAAAGGGGAATAACCTTCAGCGCCGGACGTCTCTCTAGTCCCAACGTAGCGACCAGCCAGCATCCCATGCACGCACTCGACGAACAGTTACGTGAACTCATCCCCAGGCTGCGGCGCTTTGCCGTGTCCCTGACCCGTCACGCCAGCAGCGCCGACGACTTGGTGCAGTCGACCCTGGAACGGGCGATCATCCGCTGGGACGACAAACGTCTGGAAGGCGACCTGCGCGCCTGGCTGTTCTCGATCCTCTACCGGCAGTTCCTCGACGCCCATCGACGCAGCCGCCGCTATGCACGCATGCTCGATTTTTTCACCGGGCGCGATGATGCCGAGCCCTCGGTCGAGCGCACGGTGATGGCCCAAGCCACCTTGCAAGCCTTCGATCAACTCAACACCGAGCAACGTGCGCTGCTGCTGTGGGTGTCGGTCGAAGGTTTGAGCTACAAGGAAGTCGCAGAAATCCTCGACGTGCCCATCGGCACGGTGATGTCGCGCCTGTCGCGGGCGCGCCAGGCCCTGCGCCAACTCAGCGATGGCGAAATCGCCAGCCCTTCCCTGCGGATACTCAAATGATCAGCCTGCCCCCCAGCGAACGCGATTTGCATGCCTACGTCGATCACCAGCTCCTGGAGAGTGATCGGCGTGTGCTTGAAACCTACTTGGCGGCCCACCCCGAGGTCGCGGCCCAAGTCCACGCCTGGCAGCAGGATGCGCAATTGCTGCGCGCGGCACTGAGTGGCGTCCTGCACCAGCCGGCCAACCCTGGGCTGGACCCGATGCTGATTCGCCAGCGCATCAAGCATCAGTCCCGCCGCCATTTCGCGACAGCGGCGGTGCTGCTGATTGCCGTCAGCCTCGGAGGCATTGGCGGCTGGCACGCCCGTGAAGCCACGCAACCGCCGCTGCTGCCCATGGCCGACGCCATGCAGGCCTACCGCCTGTTTGCCCAGGACGGCATCATGCCGGCCGACTACCGCTCTTCGGACAGCAGCACGATGCAAACCTGGCTTGATCGTTACTTCAACCAGGCCCACCGCCTGCCGGACTTGAGCCAGGCAGGTTTCAAGCCGGTCAGCGCACGCTTGCTCACCACCGAGCAAGGCGCAGCGGCGATGGTGTTGTACGAAGACGCGCAAGGTCGACACATCAGCTTCTACATCCGCCCACCGGGCCCGGACAACGGCTTTCTGCCCCGTGGCAACCGCAGCGCTGACGGCTTACACGCCGAATACTGGTCCGGCGCCGGCTACAACTATGCGATGGTCAGCCCGGTGGATCAGCCCACCGCGCCGCTGTTGAAGTTCTAGAAACTCCAGCACCACGGTATCGGTCCAGGTCTCGGCGTTGCAGGTGCACCCGGCCCTCCCAAACCCACGCCGCCTGCTGAGCGCTTGGGCGGGTGTCTACAGGCCATGCCTTTTCGAGATGGCTGGCGGCGCCCTTCTCGATTGGTCAAAACATGGTCGGGGCTCTAAAGTAAGCGACCACCGCACCACAGAGTGACTTGCATTGGCCGTGTTTCCCCTGATCCGACGCCTGCTCGGTAAAAACCCCGGCACCCGCGTCGACGCCTCCATCCCGATGTTCTTTCAGCACAAGGCCGAGCAACAGGGCTACACCCTCAGCGCCGGCCAGGCCCAGGCGATCGCCGCCATGGCCCGCGAAACCGCGCACCTGCTGGCCGGCCAACCGACCCGCAGCCTGTACCTGCACGGCCCGGTGGGGCGCGGCAAAAGCTGGCTGCTCGATGGGTTTTTCCAGGCGTTGCCAATGGCCGAAAAACAACGCGTGCATTTCCATGACTTTTTCGCCCGCCTGCACCGGGGCATGTTCGCCCATCGTCAGCAGCCAGACGCACTGGCCACGACCCTGGATGAGCTGCTCGAGGGCTGCCGCGTACTGTGCTTCGACGAGTTCCACGTCCACGATATTGGCGATGCCATGCTGATCAGCCGGCTGTTCAAAGCCTTGTTCAAGCGCGGTGTCCTGGTGCTGGTCACCTCCAACTACCCGCCCGCGGGCCTGTTGCCCAACCCCCTGTACCACCAGCGTTTCAAGCCGGTGATCGACTTGATCGCGGCGCGTATGGAGGTGTTGGAAGTCAGTTCGCCCCGCGACTTCCGCAGCCTGCCCCAGGCCCATGCCGAACAGCGCTTCACCCAGGGGCAATACGTGTGGCCGGGCACGCCGGCACAACGTGAGGCCCTTGGCTTGCCCACCGCCGATTGCCCGCCGCAGCCCCTCAGCGTCGGCGCCCGCCAGTTGACCTGCCGCCAGCGCGAAGCACACCGCATCGCTTTCACCTTCAGCGACCTGTGTGAACAACTCACTGCGGTAATGGACTACCTGCTGCTGTGCGACGACTTCGACCACTGGATCATCGATGGGCTGCCATACCTGGCGGATTGCCCGATCGCCGTGCAACAGCGCTTTATCAACCTGGTAGACGTACTCTACGACCGCGATAAGCAGTTGACCCTGATCGGCGAACAGCCCCTGGCCAAATCCCTGGAAGGCCAGGCCATCGACCTGGCCCGCACGGCCAGCCGCCTGAACCAATTGCAAACGGTCAGCCCGCAACGCGCGCCCGACCCGGTATCATGAGCGCCTTTTACGCCCTCTTGCCGAGTGACCGCGCCGTTCATGAATACCCTCGCCCAACTCAAGGCCGGCCAACTGGCCGGTATCACGCGCCTGGACCTGTCCTGCGGGCTGACTGAATTCCCCCGGGAAATCTTCGAACTGGCCGACTCCCTGGAAATCCTCAACCTCAGCGGCAACGCCCTGAGCAGCCTGCCGGATGACCTGCATCGCCTGCCGCACCTGCGCGTACTGTTCTGCTCGGACAACGCCTTTACGGAACTGCCCGAATGCCTGGGCCAGTGCGCCAAACTGAGCATGATCGGCTTCAAGGCCAACCAGATCCGCCACGTACCGGCGGCCGCGCTGCCGCCGCAGTTGCGCTGGCTGATCCTCACCGATAACCGCATCAGCCAACTGCCCGACGAACTGGGCCAGCGGCCGTTGCTGCAAAAACTGATGCTGGCCGGCAACCAACTCGCGCATTTGCCGCCGAGCCTGGCCAACTGCCAGAACCTTGAGCTGATCCGCATCGCCTCCAACCGTCTGACCCGCTTGCCCGAATGGCTGCTGACACTGCCGAGCCTGACCTGGCTGGCCTACGCTGGCAACCCGGTGGAAATGGCGGTTGACGTGGCCGCCGACGACGCGACACCGGATATTCCCTGGGCGCAACTGGCGCTCGCCGACGTGCTCGGCGAAGGCGCCTCCGGAGTGATTCGCAAGGCCACGTGGCAACCTGAGGCCAAGCCCGTCGCGGTCAAACTCTATAAAGGCGCCATCACCAGCGACGGCTCGCCATTGCATGAAATGCAGGCCTGCATCGCGGCCGGGCAGCACCCCAACCTGATCAAGGTCGAAGGCCGTGTGGTGGGCCACCCCGACGGCCAGGCCGCGCTGGTGATGGACCTGATCGAACCGAGCTACCGTAACCTCGCCGCCCTGCCCAGCCTCGCGTCCTGCACCCGCGACATCTACGACCCTGCCACCCGCTTCAGCCTCGCCGTGGCATTGCGCATGGCGCGGGGCATCGCCTCGGTGGCCGCACACCTGCACCGGCACGGCATCACCCATGGTGACCTGTACGGCCACAATATCCTGTGGAATGCGGCGGGTGATTGCCTGCTGGGGGATTTTGGCGCCGCGTCATTCCATGCCACGGCAGATACCCTGGAGACCAGGGCGTTGCAGCGCATTGAAGTGCGGGCGTTCGGGGTGTTGCTCGGGGAGTTGCTGGAGCGGATCGACACGGGCTTGAGCGACGACACGCGTCAGGTGCTAGAAGGCTTGCAGGCGCGTTGCTGCCAGCCGGAGGTGTTGGCACGGCCGAGTTTCGAGGAAGTCGAAGCGCTGCTGCAATCTATCCCACACCCCTGAACCCAATGTGGGAGCAAGCCCCCTCCCACACTGGGTTGCTGGTGGCAAGTAGAAAGCAGCCCGGCTGTGGATCTCGTGGATACCGCCAATCCCCTGTGGGAGATGTCGAGCTTTAGCGAGGCTTCGAAGGCGGTGGCATTGTTGGCAGGTGTGTTGGCTGACCCACCGCCATCGGGGGCAAGCCCCCTCCCACATTTGATCGCGGGTGGCAGGTAGAGAGCAGCCCGGCTGTGGATCTCGTGGATACCGCTAATCCCCTGTGGGAGATGTCGAGCTTTAGCGAGGCTTCGAAGGCGGTGGCACGGTTGGCAGGTGTGTTGGCTGACCCACCGCCATCGGGGGCAAGCCCCCTCCCACATTCAAGCCGAGCTTATTCAGCTCTCAATCAGCCTGCCAAGCCGACGAACATATCCTGCACGTCGTCATGGTTGTCCAGACCTTCGAGGAAGGCTTCGACTTCCGCCATCTGCGCGTCGGTCAAGCCGCTCACCGGGTTTTTCGAGATGTAGCCCAGCTTGGCCGACAGTACGGTGAAGCCCTGCTCCGGCAAGGCTTTTTGCACGGCGTCCAGGTCGGTGGTCTCGGTAATGAACAGGGTGGTGCCTTCTTCTTCACCTTCTTCGAAGTCCTGGGCGCCGGCTTCAATCGCGGCCATTTCCGGATCAGCGTCCGGGCTGTCCGGCGACGCTTCGATCAGGCCAACGTGGTTGAAGTCCCAGGCCACGGAGCCGGAAGCCCCCAGTTGGCCCTTACGGAAGGCCACGCGGATTTCCGCCACGGTGCGGTTGATGTTGTCGGTGACGCACTCGACGATCAACGGCACCTGGTGCGGGGCGAACCCTTCGTAGGTCACCCGGTGGTACTGCACGGTTTCACCCAGCAGGCCGGCACCTTTCTTGATGGCGCGGTCCAGGGTTTCCTTGGGCATCGAAGCCTTTTTGGCCTGCTCCACCACCAGACGCAGGTGGGCGTTGGTCGCCGTGTCGGCGCCATTGCGCGCGGCGATGGTGATCTCTTTCACCAGCTTGCCGAAGATCTTGCCCTTGGCATTGGCTGCCGCTTCTTTATGTTTGACTTTCCACTGTGCGCCCATGACTCACTCTCTTCTCGTCCATCGCGCCGAAACGTCTACTGGCCGGCGCTTTGGGGGCAGAGTTTATAGGGCAAAAACGCTCTGATCCACCAAAAACCGGCCATACCCCTCAGGTTCGCAAGGGTTTGATCGTCGCATCCTGCTCCGGCACCAAGCCCCTCATCGGCGCCAGCTCGAAGAACGCCTGAATCAAACGCAACGACCGGCGCCGCTCCATGCACCCGAGCATATGCCGGTTCAGCAGCCCCTCGCCGCGGATCGGCACCGCCTGCACGCGCGGGTCCTGGCTGACCTCCATCGACGACACCACGCCAACCCCCAATTCAGCCGCGACGGCTTCGGTCACCGCCTCGCGGCTGTCCAGTTCCAGCAACACCCTGGGTTGCACATTGGTCGCCAGGCAGGCGTCGTCGAAGGTGCGTCGGGTGATGGAGCCGGGCTCGCGCAGCACCATGATCACCTCGTTCAATTGCTCCAGGCCAATGCCCTTGGGCAGCGTCGCCCACGGGTGGCTGGCCGGTACCAACGCGCAAATCCGCGACTCGCCCAAGGGGTGCAGGTGCAAGCCATTGCGCGGCTCCGCCTCAGTCAGCACCGCTACATCCACGTGCTCGGCCAGCAACGCCGCCAGGGTTTCCTGGGCATTG
This sequence comes from Pseudomonas sp. OVF7, assembly GCF_030644265.1. NCBI lineage: Bacteria > Pseudomonadati > Pseudomonadota > Gammaproteobacteria > Pseudomonadales > Pseudomonadaceae > Pseudomonas > Pseudomonas sp. OVF7. The sequence continues at coordinate 5,145,477 of NZ_CP128996.1, forward strand.
CCCAAGCGCAGGTTGACGGTGATGCCGGGGTAACGCGCACGCAGGCTGGCAATCATCGGCATCACCAGGTGCGGGCCGTCCGCCGCCACTTCCAAGCGCCCGGAGAGCAATTGTCGATTGGCCTCCAGCAGGGTCTGCGCCTCGTCGACCAGGCCGAAGATCGCGCGCGTGATCGCCGCCAGGCGCGCGCCCTCCTCGGTCAACTCGACCCGCCGCGCCGTGCGACGCAACAGCGGGATCTGGTAGTGCTCCTCCAGGGCCTTGATATGCCCGGTGACCGCCGGCTGGCTGATGAACAGCCGCGCTGCCGCACGGGTAAAGCTACCCTCGCGGGCCACGGCATCGAATGCGCGCAATTGGAACAGGTTCATGGGGATTGACCTGGCTATCGGCCTGACTGATAGCTCGCATAACAACAAACAATTTGATTGATAACAAGCCAAACTGCAATTTAGGCGCCGTAGCTTCACCCCCAAACAGCTTGCAAGGACTTGAGATGAGCACTGCCGCGCCGATCCTGCTGACACCTGGCCCCTTGACCACCTCTGCCCGCACTCGCCAGGCAATGATGGTGGATTGGGGGTCATGGGATGACCGTTTCAACCAACTCACTGCCAGCACCTGCGCGCAACTGCTGGCGATCCTCAACGGTGCCGAAAGCCACCATTGCATCCCCTTGCAGGGCAGCGGCACCTTCGCCGTCGAAGCCGCCATCGGCACCCTGGTGCCCCGCGACGGCAAGGTGCTGGTGCTGATCAACGGCGCCTATGGCAAACGCCTGGCGAAGATCTGTGAAGTACTCGGCCGTACGTTCAGCACCTTTGCGACCGCCGAGGACGAACCCACTACCGCCGCCGACGTCGACCGCCTGCTGCACGCCGACCCGACCATCACCCACGTCGCCTTGATCCACTGCGAAACCAGCACCGGCATTCTGAATCCGCTGCCGCAGATCGCCGAGGTGGTCAAACGCCACGGCAAGCGCCTGATCGTCGACGCCATGAGCTCGTTCGGCGCACTGCCGATCGATGCCCGCCAAGTGCCGTTCGAGGCGTTGATCGCCGCCTCGGGCAAATGCCTGGAGGGCGTGCCCGGCATGGGCTTTGTCTTCGCCGAAAAACAGGCGCTGGCCGCCGCCCAAGGCAACTGCCACTCCCTGGCGATGGACCTGTTCGAGCAGCACAGCTACATGGCCAAGACCGGCCAGTGGCGCTTCACCCCGCCCACCCACGTGGTCGCCGCCCTGCACGAAGCGCTGCTGCACTACCACGAAGAGGGCGGCCTGCCCGCGCGCCATCAGCGCTACGCCAATAACTGCCAGGCGTTGCTCGACGGCATGGCCGAACTGGGCCTGCGCAGCTTCCTGCCGGCAGCGATCCAGGCGCCGATCATCGTCACCTTCCACGCGCCAAAAGACCCGCGCTACCAGTTCAAGGCGTTCTATGAACGGGTCAAGGCCAAGGGTTTCATTCTGTATCCCGGCAAATTGACCGAGGTCGAGACCTTCCGCGTCGGCTGCATCGGCCACGTCGATATCGCCGAGATGCAGGCGGCGGTGGCGGCGGTCGCCCAGGTGCTGCAAGAGATGGAAGTGTTGGACATTTGATTCTCCCCATGACCCACAGGATTCGACCCATGAACTATCAAACCCCCAACACCCTCCAGGCCGTCATCCTCGACTGGGCTGGCACCGTAGTCGACTTCGGTTCGTTCGCCCCCACGCAGATCTTTGTCGAAGCCTTCGCCGAGTTCGACGTGCCCGTCTCGATCGAAGAAGCCCGTGGCCCGATGGGCATGGGCAAGTGGGACCATATCCGCACCCTCTGCGACCAACCGGCGGTCGCCGAGCGCTACCGCAAGGTGTTCGGCCGCACGCCCAGCGATGACGACGTCACCGCCATCTACCAGCGCTTCATGCCCTTGCAGATCGAGAAAATCGCCGCACACTCGGCCCTGATCCCCGGCGCCCTCGACACCATCGCGGCGCTGCGTGCACAGGGGATCAAGATCGGTTCCTGCTCGGGCTACCCCAAGCCAGTGATGGACAAGGTTGTCGCCCTGGCGGCCCGCAACGGCTATAGCGCCGACCACGTGGTTGCCACCGACGAAGTCCCCAATGGCCGTCCATGGCCGGCCCAGGCCCTGGCCAACGTGATCGCGCTGGGCATTGACGATGTGGCGGCCTGCGTCAAGGTCGACGACACCGTCCCGGGCATTCTCGAAGGCCGCCGCGCCGGGATGTGGACCGTGGCCCTGACCTGCTCCGGCAACGCCCTGGGCCTGACCTACGCGCAATTTCGCGCACTGGACAGCGCCACCCTGGCCAGCGAACGCACGCGCATCGAGACGCTGTTCCAAGCCTCGCGCCCGCACTACCTGATCGACACCATCAGCGACCTGCCGGCGGTGATCACGGACATCAACCAGCGCCTGGCACGCGGTGAAATGCCGCAAGCGCACTGATCAAGGTCAACACAACGGCATTCGCGTCGGGCAAATCCGGCAAAACAGGCTTACAGTAAAAGGACTTCGTCGCCAAAGAACGGAGGTTTGCCCTGATGAGTGAGGAAGAAAGCGATGCCGTGGAAAAATTCCGATACACGCTACAGCACCATGTCGATTGCGTTGCACTGGTTGATGGTGGTGTTGCTGGCGGTGGTCTACGCCTGCATTGAGTTTCGCGGGATCTTTCCCAAAGGCAGTGGCGGGCGGGCGTTGATCGTCGAAATGCACTTCATGTTCGGCCTGACCGTGTTTGTGCTGGTGTGGCTGCGCCTGTTTGCACGCAGCCTGGGCGTTGCACCGAAGATCGTTCCGGCCCCCCCGCCATGGCAGTCCTCGCTGGCGACCCTGATGCATCTGGCGCTGTACGTGTTCATGATCGGCATGCCGATCGCCGGTTGGCTGATCGTCAGCGCCCAAGGGCATTCCGTGATGTTCTACGGGGTCGAGTTACCGCCGCTGATCGGTGAAAACAAGGACCTGGCCAAGCAGATCAAGGAATGGCACGAACTGGGCGGTTCGATCGGTTATTGGTTGATCGGGCTGCACGCGGTGGCCGGCCTTTACCACCATTACTTCATGCGCGATAACACGGTGTTGCGCATGATGCCCAAGCGCTAGGCGCCAATCCCACGACGGCCCTGCAAGCCGCCCGTATGGATGAAGATCAGGCGAGTGCCGCGACCGAAGCGTCCGGCCTCGACCTGTTGCTTCAACGCCAGCAACGCCTTGCCGGTGTACAGCGGCTCGAGCGGCACACCGCAGGCCTGTTCGGTGGCGTCGATAAAGTCGAGCAGGAGTGGGTCAACCTTGGCAAACCCGCCCCGGCTGGCGTCCAGCAGCTCATATCCCTGCTGCACGATGGCCTGCACGTTTTGCGCGACACCGTGATCATCCGGCACCGCCATTGCGCCAAACACCGGATGCGCACCAGCCTCTGCCAGCACCAGGCCCGCCAGGGTGGTGCCAGTGCCCGCCGCCAGCCACCAGGCCGTGTAATCCGCCCACCCCAGGTTGCCCAACTGCGCGCGAGCCTGCTCGACCAACACGCCACACCCCGACGCCCCGCAGAGCGTGCCGCCGCCTTCGGGCACAGGATGTAAGTCCGGATACTGCTCACGCCATGGCGCCCAGAATCCAGGTTGGTGGCGTGCGCGATAGCCGCCATACCCCAGCCAATGCAACTGCATGCCGAAGGCTTTCAGGTCGATCACGGTGGGGGTGTCTTGAGGATGGCCGCGCAACAGGCCGACGGTAGGGAAACCGAAGCGTTTGCCCGCCGCCGCCAGCGCGTGCAAATGGTTGGAGTGCGCTCCGCCCAGGCTGATGATTCCGTTCGCACCGGCCTGTTGCGCCTGGGCCAAGTGCCCGGTGAGCTTGAACCACTTGTTGCCGCTGATCAGCGGGTCGATGCGGTCCAGGCGCAGCACGGCCAGTTCAACCCCGTTCAGCCAGTCCAGCGGCAAGGGTTCAAGCGGCGCACAGGGAAGCCAATCGAAGGGACCCATCGGGGGAACATCTGCATGAAAAAGGGGCGGTAGTCTAACACCGCCCCGCCTCGGTTCCTTACAGCTCGGCCGCCAGGCGCGAGCCCTGGTTGATGGCGCGCTTGGCGTCCAGCTCGGCCGCCACATCGGCACCGCCGATCAAGTGCACGTGCTGGCCCGCGGCGACCAGGCCGTCCTGCAATTCGCGCAACGGATCCTGGCCGGCACAGATGACGATATTGTCCACCGCCAACAGCTGCGGCTCGCCCTCGGCGCCGATGCGGATATGCAGGCCCTCATCGTCGATCTTCAAGTATTCGACGCTGTTGAGCATCTGCACCTGCTTGTTCTTCAACCCGGTGCGGTGAATCCAGCCGGTGGTCTTGCCCAGGCCGTCGCCGACCTTGGAAGCCTTGCGTTGCAGCAGGAACACATCGCGCGCCGGTGCATGACGCTCGGGCTTGATCCCGGCCACGCCGCCACGGGCTTGCAGTTGGGTGTCGATGCCCCACTCTTTCCAGAACGCATCACGGTCCAGGCTGGTGGAGACGCCCTGGTGCACGAGGAATTCCGACACATCAAAGCCGATGCCACCGGCACCGATCACCGCGACGCGCTTGCCCACCGGCTTACGCTCAAGGATCACGTCCAGGTAGCTCAGCACCTTGGCATTGTCGATACCCGGGATCGCCGGGGTACGCGGCGCAATGCCGGTGGCCAGGATAATCTCGTCATAGCCGCCCGCCACCAGTTGCGCGACATCCACACGGGTGTTGAGGCACACCTCGACGTGGGTGGTCTGCAGCTTGCGCTTGAAGTAGCGCAGGGTTTCGAAGAACTCTTCCTTGCCCGGTATGCGCTTGGCGATATTGAACTGGCCGCCGATCTCGCTGGCGGAGTCAAACAACGTGACTTGATGGCCGCGCTCAGCCGCCACGGTAGCCGCTGCCAGGCCTGCGGGGCCGGCGCCGACCACGGCGACTTTCTTGATCTGTTTTACCGGCAGGTAGTTCAGCTCGGTCTCGTAGCACGCCCGCGGGTTGACCAGGCAAGTGGTCAGCTTGCCGCCAAAGGTGTGGTCCAGGCAGGCCTGGTTGCAGCCGATGCAGGTGTTGATTTCATCGGCGCGACCGGCAGCGGCCTTGTTGACGAACTCCGGGTCAGCGAGGAACGGTCGTGCCATCGACACCATGTCGGCATCGCCTTCGGCAAGGATCTGCTCGGCAATCTCCGGGGTGTTGATGCGGTTGGTGGTGATCAGCGGAATCTGCACCGCGCCACGCAACTTGGCGGTGACTTTACTGAAGGCGCCACGCGGTACCTTGGTCGCGATGGTCGGGATACGCGCTTCGTGCCAGCCAATCCCGGTGTTGATGAGCGTGGCGCCGGCCTGCTCGATGGCCTTGGCCAACTGCACGATTTCTTCCCAGGTGCTGCCGCCTTCGACCAGGTCGAGCATCGACAGGCGGAAGATAATGATGAAGTTCGGGCCCACCGCTTCGCGCACCCGGCGCACAATCTCGACCGCCAGGCGCATGCGGTTTTCGTAGCTGCCGCCCCAACGGTCGGTACGGTGGTTGGTATGAGCGGCGAGGAACTGGTTAATGAAGTAGCCTTCGGAGCCCATGATTTCCACGCCGTCGTACGCGGCGGACTGAGCCAGCAGCGAGCAGGTGACGAAATCCTGGATCTGCTTTTCGATGCCCGCCTCGTCCAGCTCCTTGGGCTTGAACGGGTTGATCGGTGCCTGGATCGCACTCGGCGCGACCTGCTTGGGGCTGTAGGCATAACGGCCAGCGTGGAGGATCTGCATGCAGATCTTGCCGCCCGCGTCATGGACGGCCTGCGTGACGATCCTGTGCTTCTGCGCCTCCTGCTCGGTGGTCAGCTTGGCCGCGCCGGCATACACCCCGCCTTCGTCGTTCGGGCCAATGCCGCCGGTGACCATCAGGCCCACGCCGCCACGGGCGCGCTCGGCAAAATAGGCCGCCATGCGCTCGAAACCGCCCGGTTTCTCTTCCAGGCCGGTGTGCATCGAGCCCATCAGGGTACGGTTGCGCAAGGTGGTAAAACCCAGGTCCAACGGGGCCAGCAGGTGCGGGTACGCAGCAGCGGTCATGGTCAAGCTCCACAACGGATCATCACGGGGGTGTGGCAGGCTCGTAGGGCCCGTCATCGGTTTATGTCCCACAGACTAAGAGGCGAGGGATGACGGCTCAATGACTGAAACTGACAAGTTATTGATCCAAATGCACAGTGCCCCTTGGCAAGCCGGGGCATGGGCCCTACCCTAGGTGCGAACCCTGCACTTGGTCCGTTGTCTGTTCCCCCATGCGTAAACTTCTCGTTCTTACCGTCACCATGGCCCTGGTTGCCGCCATCGCCGCGTATCTGGTCTGGACCCAGGAGCGCCCCGTGGCGCATTACCTGTCCGACCTGCGCATTACCCTGGCCGTCAACGAAGGCCAGCCGGCCGACCGCGGCAATCTGCTGGGCATCCAGCCCGAGCTGTTCCCCGCTGACTACCAGAGCCTGGAACGCCTGCACCTGAAGCTGGCGGCCTACCTGCAAAAAGCCCGCGACCAGGGGCTGATCAATGAAAAGACCATCGTGGTGCTGCCGGAACACATCGGCACCTGGCTGATGCTCGGCGGTGAGAAAAACGAGCTGTACCAAGCGCCCCATGTCAAAGATGCGATGAATTGGCTGTCGATCAGCAACCCGTTGCAGTTCCTGCGGGCCTGGATCAGCGCCACCGGCGATAACCGCATGGACGATGCCTACCTGCGCATGAAAGCCCCGGAGATGGCGCGCGATTACCAGGTACTGTTCGGCGGCCTGGCCAAGGAATTTGGCGTGACCCTGGTGGCCGGCTCCATCGCCCTGCCCAACCCCAGCGTCCGCCAAGGTCACTTGCAGGTCGGCCATGGTGCGCTGTACAACGCCAGCCTGGTGTTTGCCGCCGACGGTTTGCCCGTGGGCCAGCCGCAACGCCAGCTCTACCCGATCTACGATGAGCGCGGTTTTATCGAGCCGGGCGATGAAACCATCGTCAGCGTAGTCGACACCCCGGCTGGACGCCTGGGTATCCTGATCGGCAGTGACAGCTGGTACCCGGACAACTATCGCAAGCTCAACGAACAAGGCGCACAGCTGATCGCGGTGCCGGCGTTTGTCATCGGTCGCGACACCTGGGACCGCCCATGGCGTGGCTTCAAAAGTGTGTCCACCCCACCGGAAATCAGCCTCAAGCCCGAAGAGCTCAGCGAGGGCGAGGCCTGGCGCCGTCTCACCCTCATCAGCCAGCCCGCCATCAGCCAGGCCAGCGCCGGCATGAGCGTGTTCCTGCGTGGGCAGTTCTGGGACCTGGGCACTGCCGGGCACAGTTTCCTCAGCAGCAACGGGCAAATCATCGCCGACGGCGACGCCCGCGGCGCACGCCTGCTGAATATCTGGTTGTAATGCCGTGAAACCGGTGCGCCTGGGGGATCTGTCGGTGGGCTTCGTGCACACCCTGGCCGACGCAATCCACAGCCACGGCCTCGACCCGCACCCCCTGCTGCTGCAATACGGCCTTGACCCGGCACGCCTCGCCGAAGCGGGCGCGCGCTTGTCGATCCCGCGCTATATGCGCCTGGGCCATGCCGCCATCCAACTCACCGGCGACCAGGCCCTGGGCCTGCGCATGGGCCAACTCAGTCGCTTGAGCCAAGCCGGCCTGGCCGGGGTCACGGCCGCCCAGGCGCCCAACGTGCGTGAAGCGGCGCGCACCCTCACACGCTTCGAAGCGCTGTACGGTTCCAACTATCGCGGGCAATCGAGTTTTCATGAGGATGCCGAAGGCGCCTGGCTGCGCTTCTATTCCATCAGCCCCTACAACGCCTACAACCGCTTTGTGGTGGACTCGATCATCGCCGGGTGGCTGCACCAACTGTCGAGCCTGGCCCAGCAACCGGTGCAGGCACAGCGCATCGAGATTGAATTCGACGCCCCCGAGTACAGCGACCAGTACAGCATGCTGGGTGACGGCCTGGTCCACTTCGGCGCAGACATCAATCAACTGCGCCTCAGCCAACAAACCCTGGCCCTGCGCAACCCACAGCACTGTCCAAGCACGTGGCAACTCTTGCTGCAATTGTGTGAAAGGGAATTGGAGCAGTTGACTCGCACCCGCAGCCTGCGCGAGCGCATTACCCGGTTGCTCGGGCCGATGCTCAATGGTGGCCGGGAACCCGACCTGGAAGAAGTGGCGGCACGCTTGAAGCTGCCCACCTGGACGCTACGCCGCAAACTGGCCGAAGAAGGCACTCAGTTTCGCGCAATCCTCAACGACACCCGCCGCGACCTGGCCATGACTTACATTCGCGATACGGAACTGGCGTTCGGCGAGATCGCCTATTTGCTCGGTTTTGCCTCGGCCCAAGCCTTTCAACGGGCGTTCAGGCGGTGGAACAACCAGACCCCAGGGGAATTTCGCCGCAGTCAGCGGCACTCCGCCTGAAGTCGGTCTTACAGCTCGGTGGCATCATCGGCCGGATCCAGAGGGTCCAGTTCAAAGGCCTGGTACTCCAGCAGTTCTTCCTGGTAATCGTCCATGGTGGGCTCCTTGTTTTGAATTAAAAACGGCTGCAAACAAATGACCTGCACAGCCAGACTAAAGTGCCGTGATGACGAAAATATGTCGACGTCATGACGTTCCTGCACTCCAAGATTAAACGTAGCAGCGTTATACGGATTTAGCACAGGAGGCTTTAAGTACAATTGCAATCATTGCAATTGCAATAACATACCGATTTCCACTAAGGTAAGGGCATTCGTTGCCAGGTGCCCTCCCTATGACCACCGCTACCGCCCGCGCCGCGCAGCTCTGTCTCGACGCCTTGAGTTGTGCGACAACGGCCTGCCGCTCACCGCTATACACCGTGATGAGCATCGCCAACACCCTGGAATCCAGCCGACAGGCCTGGGTGATCCGCGGCCAGTCCCACTCCCGGCGCGTAGATGGATGGCCCAGCTGGTTCGCACGCAATACCGGGGAAAAACCGCTGCTGTACCTGCACAGCGCCGTGTCGTCTGCGCAGTTATGCGCCTTGACGGAGGAGACGACGCAGCGCGGCATCTTGTGCAACGACATCGAAAACCACGCCTCCCCCTGGCCCAAGGGCGCGCAACCATCCCTGCCGATATGGCTGGCGACCCATCCGCGCTGCACGCCCTACGACCCGGCTTCGGGCGAGGAAGCCCAGGCGATTGTGCTGGCAGGGTTGCGCACGCTGTATGTCGAAGGCCAACCGGGCTTCTACTACCTGGCGCTGCATGACCACGCAAGCGCAGTGCCCTTGAGCGCACAGGACCGTGAGGATGCGCTCAAGGGTATGTACCCGATCCAGGGCGGTCCCTCATGGGATGTGCGATTGCTCGGCGCAGGCCGGGCGCTGGAAGAAGTCGTCCAGGCGGCGCGATTGTTGGAAGAGGATTGGAAGATCACGGCCCAACTGTGGAGCTGTCCCAGCTATACGCGGTTGGCCCGTGAAGCGGCGACCACTGAACGCTGGAATCGCCTGCATCCGACAGCCCCCAAACGCAGCTGCCATTTACGCGATTGCCTGGCCGGAAATGCGGCGCCGGTCATTGCCGTCACCGGTTATCCGCAGGCAATTGTCGATCAGTTGGCGGCGTATGTGGATGCGCGGTTCGTGGCGCTGGGAGCCGGTTCGGTGCAGGCGACCGCGCCCAGTCGCTACTGGATTGCGGTATTGGCATTGAACGCCTTGGCGGAAGAAGGGCTTATTGATGCCCGGCAGGTGGACCTGGCGATAAACCGGTATGCACTGAAATGAACAGGCATGCACGCCATTGAGGGAGGGGACTTGCCCCCTCCCACATGGGATCGGCATCAAGCTTCCGACTTGCGTCGGCCACGGGTTTGAACACCTGCCGCCATCGCCATCCCGGCAGTACGCTCCAACGCCTCGGCAAACGCCTGGCGCTGCTCCGGTTCGATCTGCGACAGGAACAACTCGTCCACCGTGCTTTCGTAGATCTTCCACATTTTTTTACGCAATGCCCGGCCGGCATCGGTGATCGACGCAAATGCCGCGCGACCATCGCCGTCGGAGCGTGAACGCACCACCAGGCCGTCCTTTTCCAGGCGGTCTACCAGGCGGGTGAGGTTATAGCGCTCGATGGCCAGCACATCGGCCAACTCGTGCATGCGGCGGGTGCCTTCGGGGCCGCTTTCCAGGCCCCACAGTGCGTCGTACCAGGCGTAAGGCGGCAAGTCGGCGGCCGCCAGGCGGCGCTCGATTTCACGGATAACCGTCCTGTGGGCCCTGACAAAACGGAACCATACATCGGGCTCTTTCGACGACATGCAACACCATCCGGTGGATTTCAAGAAGGTTGCAATAGTAGCTCATCCCGCGCTAGATTCGCTCATGTAGTTGCAATTGCAATCATATTGCAACACTCCCACAAGGAGCCCACCCCTTGAAATCCGCCTACCCTGGAGCCTCACATGACCCCGAATAACACAGTCAGACGCGACGCCGATCCACAGGAAACCCGCGAGTGGCTGGAGTCCATCGAGTCGGTGCTGTCCACCGAAGGCCGCCCGCGCGCCCATTACCTGATCGACCAGTTGCTGGATTTCGACGTGGCGCGGCATGGTGACTTCTACGGGCGGGTGACCACGCCCTACATCAACACGATCCCGGTAGACCGCCAGCTGCCCTACCCCGGCAACCTGGCCATCGAACGCCGCACCAATGCGTTTATCCGCTGGAATGCCATGGCCATGGTGCTGCGCGCCGGCAAACATTCCGGTGTCGGTGGGCATATCGCCACCTATGCGTCGGCCGCCGTGCTGTATGACGTCGGCTTCGACCACTTTTTCCGTGGGCGCACCGACACGTTCGATGGCGACCTGGTGTACATCCAGGGTCACTCCTCCCCAGGCATCTACGCGCGTGCCTACCTCGAAGGCCGCATCAGCGAAGCGCAGTTGGACAACTTCCGGCGCGAGGCCGGTGGCCAGGGCTTATCGTCCTACCCCCACCCACGGTTGATGCCGGACTTCTGGCAATTCCCCACCGTGTCCATGGGGCTCGGGCCGATCACCGCCGCCTACCAGGCGCGCTTTATGCGCTACCTGGAGTTGCGCGCGCTCAAGCAGCACCAGGGCCGCAAGGTCTGGGCGTTCCTCGGTGATGGCGAAATGGACCAGCCGGAATCAATGGCCGCCATTTCCCTGGCCGGGCGCGAAAAGCTCGACAACCTGATCTTCGTGGTCAACTGCAACCTGCAACGCCTGGACGGCCCGGTACGCGGCAATGCCAAGGTGATCCAGGAATTCGAAAGCCTCTACCGCGCGGCGGGCTGGAATGTGATCAAGGTGATCTGGGGCAGTGGCTGGGACGCGCTGCTGGAAAAAGACCAGAGCGGGCTGCTGCGCCAACGCATGATGGAGTGCGTGGACGGCGATTATCAGAACTACAAATCCCAGGATGGCGCCTATGTGCGCGAACATTTCTTCGGCAAATACCCAGAGTTGCTGGCACTGGTTGCAGACCTGTCCGACGAGGATATCTGGAAACTCTCACGAGGCGGTCATGACCCCGACAAGGTCTATAACGCCTATGCTGCCGCTGTGCGTCATACCGGCCAGCCCACGGTGATCCTGGCGAAAACCGTCAAGGGCTTTGGCATGGGCGAAGCTGGCGAAGGCCAGAACATTAACCACCAACTGAAAAAAATGGGCGCCGATGCCGTCAAAGCCTTCCGCGACCGCTTCGGCCTGGAAGTGCCTGATGAGCAGTTGGCCGAAATCCCTTACCTCAAGCCAGCCGCCGAGAGCGAAGAAGCTCGCTACTTCGCCGCACGGCGCCTAGCGTTGGGCGGCTATGTGCCAGCGCGCCACACCGCCGTCGAGTCACTGCAGATTCCGGAGCTGAGCGCCTTCGCCACCCAGCTCAAAGACACCGGCGAGCGCGCCATCTCCACCACCATGGCCTTTGTGCGGATCCTCGGCACGCTGCTCAAGGATCCGCACCTAGGCAAGCGGGTCGTACCCATCGTGCCGGACGAATCACGCACCTTCGGTATGGAAAGCCTCTTCCGTCAGATAGGTATCCACTCCGCCGTCGGCCAGCTCTACACCCCGCAGGACGCTGGGCAACTGAGCTACTACAAGGAGAGTAAGGACGGACAGATCATGCAGGAAGGCCTGAATGAATCTGGCGCCATTTCCTCCTGGATCGCGGCGAGTACGTCCTACAGCAACCACGCCCTGATGACCGTACCCTTCTACATTTTCTACTCGATGTTCGGCTTCCAGCGCGTCGGCGACCTGGCCTGGGCGGCTGGCGACGCACGGGCGCGCGGTTTCCTGCTGGGCGCCACGGCCGGGCGCACCACCCTGATGGGCGAAGGCTTGCAGCATGACGATGGGCATAGCCATATCCTGGCGTCAGTGATTCCCTGCTGTGTGTCGTATGACCCGACCTTTGCCTACGAGCTGGCGGTGATCATTCGTGAGGGCATGCGGCGCATGTATGTCGAGCAGGAGGATATTTACTACTACATCACCCTGCTCAACGAGAACTACCCACACCCGGCAATGCCCGAAGCCGTGGAAGAAGGCATTCTCAAGGGTTTGTATCCCCTGAGTACTCATCAGCAAGCACAGGTGCAATTGATGGGCAGTGGTTCGATCCTGCGGGAAGTGATCGCTGCTGCTGCATTGCTCGACAAGGATTTCGCCGTACACAGCACCGTATGGAGTGCGCCCAGCCTGACCGAGTTGCGCCGTGATGGGCATGAAGCGGAACGCTGGAACCTGCTGCACCCGGAACGTGAACCGCGCTTGAGTTACGTCGAACAATGCCTGGCCGGACAGATGGGCCCGGTGGTGGTGGCCACTGACTACATGAAGCTCTTCGCCGACCAGATCCGCCCCTTCGTGGCAAACCGGCGCTTTGTTGCGCTGGGCACGGACGGCTTCGGGCAGTCGGATACACGGGAAACCTTGCGCGAGTTCTTCGAGGTGGACCGGCATTTCATCGTGCTGGCGGCACTGAAGGCGCTGGCCGATGACGGGTTGATCGGACGCGACAAAGTCAGTGAGGCGATCAGGCGCTACGGAATCAATGTCGACAAGACCAATCCCGTAGCGGTCTGATTTACTGTGCAGGCGTCGGCAGGGGTGGAATCGGCTCTGTCGGCGGCGGCAGGTCCGACGTGGTTGGCGCTGGTGTCGGTGCAGGTGTCGGTTCTGCCTGCGGGGCAATCGGCGCAGCCTCCGGCGCAGGTACAACCGGCTCCGAGGCGGCCGGCGCCGCGGGTGCTTCCTTCGGCGTTGGCGTTTTCTCGGCCGCTGGGGCGACCTTGGGTTCCGGTACCCCCAGGTCCGCCTTGGGCGTCTCTGGAATATGCGCCGCCTTCTTGACTTCCTGAGGCAGGAACACGTCCACCAGGGCAAAGTAGCGCTCGTAGAACTTCGGCGCCGAGACGGTCTCGCTCGCCACCTTCACCATCGAGTCATCGGTGGAGCCAATCGGCATCGACACCGAGCCCAGCACGCCCACCCCCAGGCTTGCGGAGTTGTTGACCTTCTTCAGCGCATAGCGGTCCTGCAGGGCGTTGGCGAACATCGTCGAGTGGTTTTTGCCCTTGCCGTCATCGGCACACACCACGTTGAAGCTGATTTGCAGGTGAGTCTCGCCGGTCTGCTGGAAACTCTTGTTACCCACTACCAGTTTCGGATCGCTGCTGGTGATGATGTAGCCCTGGCTCAGCAGGGCACGCCGTGCGGCCTCGCACGCTGCCACGTCAGTGACCGGGTAATCCCGGGAAAACGTACCAGAGTCGTCGAAATTTTCATGTTCATAAATAGCGGTCTTGGGTGACGAGCAGCCCGCGGCGCCCGCCAGCACCAGCGCCAACCCGAGGCTACGCAAGTGAAATGATGTCGACATTGAAAATCCTGAGGAAAACAGTCAGGGCGGTATTGTGCAACAGAACGAGGCCTTGGCGCGCGCATTCCTGTCGGTAAAACGTCACAGGCCTACACATCGGTGCCTACAGGAAAAAGCCCGGCACACATATGGTCAATAAACACGCGGAGTTTGGCCGAGGCATGGCGACTTGATGGCCACAACATCCAGAAACTACCCCGGTGCTCGAGGTAGTCGTCCAGTACACGCTGTAAACGCCCCTGCTCCACGGCCTGGTTGACCATATAGTCCGGAAGGCAAGCGATACCCAACCCCTCAAGCACCACATGGTTGAGGGACTCGATGGTGGTACTGACCAGCGGTGCGCGCAGTGTCGGCTCGGCAATGCCTGGCACCTGGCGCAATGGCCAGTTTTCCAGCTTGCCGGTGGCGCAGAACTTATGGCGCAGGCAGGCATGGCGGCTCAGGTCCTGCGGCTGCTGCGGGGTGCCATGTTGGTCGAAGTAACCGGGGGTGCCGACCAGCACCAACTGGTAATAGCCCAGATGCCGCGCCATCAAGCGCGAATCTTCCGGTTTACCGGTGCGAATCACCGCATCGAAACCCTCCTCGATCACGTCCACCATACGGTCGGAAAAATCCACATCCAATTCGATAGCCGGGTAGGCGCGCATAAAGTCGCTGAGCACCGGCATCAACAGGCCGCGCACCTGCGGCACACTGATGCGCAACTTACCCCGAGGGGTGGCCCCGGCTTGCGTCAACTCCTGCTCGGCCGCCTCGACCTCGGCCAGGATGCGCCGTGAGCGCTCAAGGAACAGCGCACCCTCACTGGTCAAGGTGATACTGCGCGTGCTGCGGTGAAATAGCCTTACGCCCAGGCGCTCTTCCATGCGTGCGATGCTTTTACCCACCGCCGACGATGACACCCCCAGCACGCGACCGGCAGCCGTAAAGCTGCGAGTCTCCGCCACCTGCACAAATACCGAGAGACTGCCCAGGCTGTCCATGAACGAATCCTTGAGTATTACGGACATAGGTGTCCGATAAGTTCGGAACCTTAGCCTGTTTTTCCGTTGCTCACAGCCCCCTACTCTGCCCCCCTTGCCCCTTTGCATGGATAGAGCGCTATGAGCAACAGCCCTTCACTGACCGATTGCCCAACGACAGCCCAGCCTGACGTACTACCGCTGGGCGGCTTGCTGGCCCTGGCGTGCGCCGGGTTTATCACCATCCTCACTGAAGCCATGCCCGCCGGGCTCCTGCCGCAGATGGGCGAAGGCCTCGACGTATCGCCTGCGCTCGTCGGTCAATTGGTCACTCTCTACGCGCTTGGGTCGCTACTTGCGGCGATACCGTTGACCCTGCTGACCCGAGGCTGGCGTCGGCGGCCATTGTTACTGGTCGCCATCGGTGGTTTCGCGCTGGTCAACAGTGTCACGGCGCTGTCCAGTCACTATGGGCTGATCCTGGGTGCACGCTTTTTTGCCGGGGTCTTCGCCGGCCTGCTCTGGGCGTTGTTGGCAGGCTATGCAAGCCGGATGGTTGCACCGCACTTGCAAGGCCGGGCGATCGCCGTAGCGATGCTGGGCGCACCATTGGCCTTGTCCCTGGGTGTGCCGGCCGGCACGTTCCTAGGCACCGTTGCAGGCTGGCGCCTGAGCTTTGCGATCATGACCGGGCTGACGCTGGTGCTGCTGATCTGGGCGCGCTGGCAGCTCCCGGACTTTGCCGGCGAACCGCCAGGAAAACGCTTGGGAATGCGTGAAGTATTGACCTTGCCAGGTATTCGTCCGGTGTTGTGGGTGACCTTTACCTACGTGCTCGCCCACAACATTCTCTACACCTACATCGCCCCGCTGCTGGCGCCTGCCGCGATCACCGCCGATATCGACCGGGTGCTACTGGTGTTTGGCCTGGCGGCGCTGCTGAGCATCTGGTTAGCCGGCCTGTTGATTGATCGTTGGTTGCATACACTGCTGCTGATCAGTTGTGCGCTGTTTGGCTTGATAGCCGTGGCGCTGGCGTTCTGGATCAACATACCCGCCGTCATCTACGTGGCTATCGCCCTCTGGGGCCTGGCATTTGGCGGCCTGCCCGCATTGTTGCAGACCGCACTGGCCAAATCGGCAGGCGCGTCGGCGGATGCCGCGCAATCGATGCTGGTGACCGTATGGAACCTGGGGATAGCGGGCGGCGGGCTGGCCGGCGGGGTGTTGCTTGAGGGCTGGGGGGTTGCGGCGTTTCCATGGGCGGTGGTGCTGTTGATGCTACTGGCGTTGGCCGGTGCATCACAGGCTGCGCCTTCTACCTCAATCCCTTGAGTCCTCCTGAAGATAGGCCAGAAGGTGTAAACCTCATTCAGGGCGGGACACACATAAAAAAAGCCCCCGGTCCTTTCAGGCCGAGGGCTTTTGTTCAAACCGACATCAATACTTCTTGATATCAGCCTTGCTTTCCAACTGCTTGCGGTACGCCGCGAAGTCTTGCTGACCCACGCGGGAAGCGAGGAAGCGGCGGTATTGCGCCTTTTCTTCGTCCGATGGGGCGGCAGCTTCGTTGACACCATTCAAGCGCACGATCACCAGGCTACCGTCAGCCAGGGTCACGGTGGTGAAGGTCGGCTTGTCCTTGGCCACGGGCTTGGGCATGCGGAACAGCGCTTGCAGAACAGCTGGGTCAATCGTTTCCTGGCTACGGGTCGCCGCTTCAGTGACTTTCCAGGCCTGGCCATCGACTGGCTGGTTCAGCGGAGTCTTGCCATCACGCAAGCTGGCGATCAACTCGTCAGCGTGAGCCTTGGCAGCCGCGCTGGCGCGTTCCTTGGCCATCTGCGTACGGATCGCCGCCGCAACGCTTTCCAGCGGCAGTTGCTTAGGCTTGAGGTGCTCTTTGGCACGCAGCACGATGATGGTTTCCGGATCCAGCTCGATGGCGGTGCTGTTGGCCCCCTCATCCAACACTTCCGGGCTGAATGCAGCGGTGACCACGGCACGGTTGGCCGCAATGCCTTCGCCACCTTCACGGCCAAATGGCGCGGAGGTGTGCACGGTCAGCTTGAGGTCAGAGGCTGGCTGGGCCAGGTCGGAAGCTTCGAATGCCGCATCTTCCAATTGCTTGGTCGCTTCGACGAAACGCTGCTCGACCTGCTGGGTCTTGAGTTCACGGGTCAGCTTGTCTTTCAGGCTGGCAAATGTCGGCACTTGCGGTGCCTCGACACCCAACAGCTTGATCAGGTGCCAACCGAAGCTGCTGCGTACCGGCGCCGAGACCTGATCCTTGTTCAACGCATACAAGGCAGTCTCGAAGTCCGGATCGTAAACGCCTGGGCCGGCATAACCCAGGTCGCCACCATTGTTGGCCGAACCTGGATCCTGGGAAAACTCCTTGGCCAGGGCTTCGAACTTCTCGCCCTTGGCCAGGCGCGCCTGGATTTCCTCGATCTTGGCCTTGGCTTGCGCCTCGCTGACCTTGTCGTTGACTTCAATCAGGATGTGCGCCGCGCGACGCTGTTCAGCGAGGTTGGCGGTTTCTTTCTGATAGGCGGCCTGCAGGTCTTCGTCCTTGACGGTAACCTGGTCGAAGAAGGACGACTTCTTCAGTTCCAGATAGTCGATGACTACCTGGTCCGGGGTCATGAATTCCTTGGCGTGCTGGTCATAGTAAGCCTTGACCTCGTCGTCGGTGAGCTTCACCGCCGCAGGGTTGGCCTTGATATTGACGGTGGCGAAATCGCGGGTCTGTTTTTCCAGGCGGGCAAATGCCAGTACCTCGGCGTCGGTCACAAAACCGCTGCCGGCGATGCCTGCGCGAACCTGGCCGATCAGCATTTCCTGGGTCAGCATCTGACGGAACTGCAGACGGCTGTAGCCCAGTTGACGAATCACTTGGTCAAAGCGTTCGGCACTGAATTTGCCGTCGACCTGGAATTCCGGCGTCTGCAGGATCACCTGGTCCAGTGCCGCTTCGGAGAAGCCGAACTTGGAGTCAGCCGCACCTTGCAGCAGCAGCTTGCGATCGATCAGGCCCTTGAGGGCTGCATCGCGCAGCAATTTTTCGTCCAGCAGGGAGGCATCAAAATCCTTGCCCAGCTGTTGCATGAGCTGACGACGTTGCATGTCGACGGCCTGGCTCAGTTCGGTCTGGGTGATGACTTCACCGTTGACCTTGGCCACGTCCTGCTTGGTGTTGGTCGAAGCCTGGAAAATGGCCTCGATACCGGTGAACGCCATCAATGCGACGATGATCCCGATAATGGTCTTGGCAATCCAGCCTTGTGAATTGTCCCTGATATTCTGCAGCATGCGTCCCCCAGAAACGGTTGAACTTCAAAATTAGGCAACCGTGGAGCGTGGGTAGAGTCCGGATAGAAGAAAGGCGCATCCGAGGATGCGCCTTCTCGTAACTGGCGGAGCGGACGGGGGTTTGAACCCACACCCCCGGCGTGGCGACCCAATGGATACGTGGGTCAGCTTCCGCTCCGCTGCCAGGCCAGACCTGCGTCGGACCCGGGTAGGTAAAGGCTTGATCGAAACTTAGTTAACGGCTTCTTTCAGGGCTTTACCGGCTTTGAAACCTGGTTTTTTGGCAGCAGCGATTTGCAGTGCTTTGCCAGTCTGTGGGTTACGGCCAGTGCGAGCTGGGCGGTCAGTCACAGAGAAAGTACCGAAGCCTACCAGTACCACCGAGTCGCCGGCCTTCAGAGCGCCAGTGACGGATTCGATTACTGCGTCCAGCGCACGGCCAGCAGCAGCTTTCGGGATATCAGCGGATGCGGCGATAGCATCAATCAGTTCCGACTTGTTCACTCTAAGTCCCCTTATATATCTATTGAGTATGATTCTAAGTTTTTTGGTGAAAGCAAAAACCAGTGCTGAATGGCCTACAGACACTTAAGAGCCGCTTTATAACAAGGGCTCTAAAAAGCTGTCAAGGAAGCCCCCAGGCTTTAACGCATTAATGCGTGCTAATTCTTTCCTTGGAATCAGACTCGCGTTTTTCGTCCTTCGCGACTATCTCCGGAGCCACATCCGGCAAGGGCTCCGGCGCGTATTGCAGCGCAATTTGCAGGACTTCGTCAATCCATTTAACCGGTTTAATCTGAAGATCTTGCTTGATATTGTCAGGAATTTCCTTCAAGTCGCGAACATTCTCTTCAGGAATGATCACCGTCTTGATTCCACCCCGATGTGCAGCAAGCAATTTCTCTTTCAGGCCACCGATAGCCAATACCTGGCCACGCAGGGTGATTTCCCCGGTCATGGCCACATCGGCGCGCACGGGAATGCCGGTCAGGGCCGAGACCAGGGCCGTGCACATGCCTACGCCTGCGCTAGGGCCGTCTTTAGGGGTCGCCCCTTCCGGCATGTGGATGTGAGTGTCGTGCTTCTCGTGGAAGTCCAGAGGGATCCCCAGGCTTCGGGCACGGCTGCGCACCACAGTCTGGGCAGCGGTGATGGATTCGACCATCACGTCACCGAGGGAACCGGTCTTGATCAGTTGGCCCTTACCCGGGATCACCGCGGCTTCGATGGTCAGCAACTCGCCGCCCACCTGGGTCCACGCCAGGCCAGTCACCTGCCCGACCTGATCCTGCTGCTCCGCCAGGCCGTAACGGAATTTACGTACGCCCAGGAAGTGCTCCAGGGAGTCGGCGGCAACCTTCACCGAGAAACGTTTTTCCAGCGCATGTTCCTTGACCGCCTTGCGGCAAATCTTCGCAATCTGGCGCTCAAGCCCCCGCACGCCGGCCTCGCGGGTGTAGTAACGCACCAAGTCGCGAATGGCCTCGACTTCGAATTCGATCTCGCCTTTCTTCAGGCCATTGGCCGAAATCTGCTTGGGCGCGAGGTATTTGACCGCGATGTTGATCTTCTCGTCCTCGGTGTAACCCGGCAGACGAATCACCTCCATCCGGTCCAGCAAAGCTGGCGGAATGTTCATGGAGTTGGAGGTGCACAGGAACATTACGTCGGACAAGTCGTAGTCGACTTCCAGGTAATGGTCGTTGAAATTGTGGTTCTGCTCGGGGTCGAGCACTTCGAGCAAGGCCGACGCCGGATCGCCACGCATGTCGCTGCCCATTTTGTCGATTTCATCGAGCAGGAACAGCGGGTTGCGCACACCCACCTTTGTCATCTTTTGAATCAATCTTCCTGGCATCGAGCCAATGTATGTGCGGCGATGACCACGGATTTCGGCCTCATCACGCACGCCACCAAGTGCCATGCGCACGAATTTACGGTTAGTGGCATTGGCAATGGACTCGGCCAGGGAGGTTTTACCCACGCCCGGAGGACCAACCAGGCACAACACCGGACCACGAATTTTCTTCACGCGCTTTTGCACGGCGAGGTATTCGAGGATGCGCTCTTTGACTTCTTCGAGGCCGTAGTGGTCGGCGTCAAGAATGTCTTCAGCGCGGGTCAGGTCCAGACGCACTTTGGTCTGGGCCTTCCACGGCACCTGTACCAGCCAGTCGATATAGGACCGAACCACCGTGGCCTCGGCCGACATCGGCGACATTTGCTTGAGCTTGTTCAGCTCGGCATTGGCTTTGGTCAGGGCGTCTTTCGGCAGGCCAGCGGCATCGATGCGTTTTTTCAGCTCTTCGATTTCGTTGTGGCCTTCCTCGCTGTCGCCGAGCTCTTTCTGAATGGCCTTCATCTGCTCATTCAAGTAGTACTCGCGCTGGCTGCGCTCCATTTGTTTCTTCACACGACCACGGATGCGCTTCTCGACCTGTAGCAGGTCGATTTCAGCATCCAGCAGCGCCAGCACGTGCTCGACACGGGCGGACAGGTCGATGATTTCGAGAATGTCTTGCTTCTGTTCGATCTTCAGCGCCATGTGCGCGGCCATGGTGTCGACCAGGCGGCTTGGCTCATCGATGCTGTTGAGGGACGACAGGACCTCCGCCGGGACTTTCTTGCCCAGCTGCACATATTGCTCGAACTGCGAAAGCAAGCTGCGTACAAACACTTCAGATTCGCGCTCAGGGGCCTCGGCTTCGTCGATCAGCGCCACTTCCGCGCGCAGGTGGCCGTCCACCTCCATGAAACGCTCCACCGCGCCGCGCTGCTCACCTTCCACCAGCACCTTGACGGTGCCATCCGGCAGCTTGAGCAGTTGCAGCACAGTCGCAACAGTGCCGACGCGATACAAGGCATCTTCGCCTGGATCATCATCAGCAGGATTTTTCTGGGCCAACAGCAGGATCTGCTTGTCGCCCGTCATCGCAGCCTCGAGGGCTTCGATAGACTTCTCGCGCCCCACGAACAGCGGGATAACCATGTGCGGATAGACGACGACATCACGCAACGGCAGGAGAGGCAATTCGATGGTTGTCTTCATGATTTCGCCTCTATGACAGTTGAAAAGTAAGCTTGAAACCAAGATGGGGGCTGCATGCAAAAAAAACAAGCTTATTGCCAGCAGTTAAACGCAGGAAAACCGGTACAGCCAAAACGCGTCCTAAAAACTAAGGGGCCCCTAAAGGCCCCTTGTTTGTAAAGCAACTGCAAAACGCTTACGCGTCTGGCGCAGCCTTGGCAGCAGGCTCACTGTTTTCGTAGATATACAGTGGCTTGGACTTACCTTCAATAACGCTTTCGTCGATCACCACTTTACTCACCTCGGATTGCGAGGGGATTTCGTACATGGTGTCGAGCAACACGCCTTCGAGAATCGAGCGCAGGCCACGCGCACCGGTCTTGCGCTCCAGTGCCCGCTTGGCCACCGATTTGAGTGCATCGGTACGGAACTCGAGGTCTACACCTTCCATTTCGAACAGCTTGGCATATTGCTTGGTCAGGGCGTTTTTCGGCTCGGTGAGGATCTGAATCAGAGCCGCCTCATCCAACTCGTCCAACGTGGCCAGGACCGGCAGACGGCCAACGAATTCCGGGATCAGACCGAACTTGACCAGATCGTCAGGTTCAACTTCACGCAGGGACTCGCCCACCTTCTTGCCTTCTTCCTTGCTGCGTACCTCTGCACTGAAACCAATGCCGCCACGGGTGGAACGGTTTTGAATAACCTTTTCCAGACCGGAGAACGCACCGCCACAGATGAACAGGATGTTACGCGTATCAACCTGAAGGAATTCCTGCTGCGGATGCTTGCGGCCGCCTTGTGGCGGTACGGAAGCAACCGTGCCTTCAATCAGCTTCAACAGTGCCTGCTGAACGCCTTCACCGGAAACATCCCGGGTGATCGACGGATTGTCGGACTTGCGGGAAATCTTGTCGATTTCGTCGATGTAGACAATACCCATCTGGGCCTTCTCAACATCGTAGTCGCACTTCTGCAGCAGTTTCTGAATGATGTTCTCGACATCTTCACCCACGTAGCCAGCCTCGGTGAGGGTGGTGGCGTCGGCGATGGTGAACGGAACGTTCAGCAGGCGAGCGAGGGTTTCTGCAAGCAGGGTTTTACCCGAACCTGTAGGCCCAATCAGCAAGATGTTGCTCTTGCCGAGTTCGACTTCGTCGCCTTTCTTGTCACGCTGGTTCAAGCGCTTGTAGTGGTTGTACACCGCTACGGCCAGAACCTTCTTTGCACGCTCTTGACCAATCACATACTGGTCAAGGATGCCGCTGATTTCTTTAGGCGAAGGCAATTTATGCGCGCTGCTTTCGGCCTGGGCTTCCTGCACCTCCTCACGGATGATGTCATTGCACAGGTCGACGCACTCGTCGCAGATAAAGACCGAGGGGCCGGCAATCAATTTGCGTACTTCATGCTGGCTTTTGCCACAGAAGGAGCAATAGAGCAGCTTGCCGTTGTCCTCGCCGTTGCGGGTGTCAGTCATTCGTTCGATCCAAATCCGATAGGCTTGCAACACAAGATGAAGGCTTATGCGGGCTTTTTCAAGCCCGCCGGTGATCGGACAAGCCGACCAGCCCTATTTTGAGCTGCTTATATTAAGCGGGGCGCTTTTCGATCACTGCGTCGATCAACCCGTAATCACGTGCCGCTTCGGCACTCATGAAATTGTCACGGTTGGTATCACGCTCGATTTCTTCCAAGGTATGCCCGCTGTGCTTGGCCATCAGCGTGTTGAGACGCTCACGAATAAAGAGGATCTCCCTGGCATGGATTTCGATATCCGATGCCTGGCCCTGGAAGCCGCCCAGTGGCTGGTGAATCATCACACGCGAGTTCGGCAGGCAGTAACGCTTGCCTTCGGCACCAGCGGTCAGCAGGAATGCGCCCATGCTGCATGCCTGGCCGATGCAGGTGGTCGACACGTTCGGCTTGATAAACTGCATGGTGTCGTAGATCGACATGCCCGCAGTCACCGAACCGCCCGGCGAGTTAATGTAAAGATGGATGTCCTTGTCCGGGTTTTCCGCTTCAAGGAACAGCAGTTGCGCACAGATCAGGTTGGCCATGTAGTCCTCTACAGGACCCACCAGAAAGATCACTCGCTCCTTGAGCAGGCGCGAGTAGATGTCGTAGGCGCGTTCGCCACGAGCGGACTGCTCGACAACCATCGGGACCAGGCCGCCTGCGGCCTGGATATCAGAGTTCTGCTGAATATAGGAATTACGGAACATGCTCTGCAGTTACTCCCAAATAGTCATGTCTTGAAAACACATAAGCCAGCGCGAGGCTGGCTTATGGTTGTATTTCGAACGAGTTGGGCAATCAGTCGGCTTGTGGTGCTTCGACCGGTTTGACTGCTTCTTCGTAAGAGACCGATTTATCGGTCACCTTAGCCTTCTGCAGAACAGTATCCACAACTTGTTCTTCCAGCACAACCGAACGTACTTCGTTCAGCTGCTGGTCATTCTTGTAGTACCAAGCCACGACCTGCTCAGGCTCCTGGTAGGCCGAAGCCATTTCCTGGATCATTTCGCGAACGCGGTCTTCGTCAGGCTTGAGGTCGAACTGCTTGACCACTTCAGCCACGATCAGGCCCAGCACGACGCGGCGCTTGGCCTGCTCTTCGAACAGCTCGGCCGGCAGTTGATCAGGCTTGATGTTGCCACCAAATTGCTGAACAGCTTGTACGCGCAGGCGATCCACTTCGTTGGACAGCAGGGCCTTAGGTACTTCGATCGGGTTGGCGGCCAGCAGACCGTCCATCACCTGATTCTTGACCTTAGACTTGATGGCCTGGCGCAGCTCGCGCTCCATGTTCTTGCGAACTTCGGTGCGGAAGCCTTCGATACCGGTTTCCTTGATACCGAATTGAGCGAAGAACTCTTCGTTCAGCTCTGGCAGCTTAGGCTCGGAAACGCTGTTGACGGTCACGGTGAACTCGGCGGCTTTGCCAGCCAGGTCCAGGTTCTGGTAGTCAGCCGGGAAAGTCAGGTTCAGGACGCGTTCTTCACCAGCCTTCGCGCCAACCAGGCCGTCTTCGAAGCCCGGGATCATGCGATTGGAGCCCAGCACCAGCTGAGTACCCTTGGCGGAGCCGCCGGCGAATACTTCGCCATCAACCTTGCCCACGAAATCGATGTTCAGCTGGTCTTCGTTCTGGGCGGCACGGTCGGCCACTTCGAAACGAGTGTTCTGCTTGCGCAGGATTTCCAGCATGTTGTCCAGGTCCGAATCGGCCACTTCAGCGCTCAGGCGCTCGATAGCGATACCGTCGAAACCGGCAACGGTGAACTCTGGGAACACTTCGAATACGGCAACGTATTCCAGGTCCTTGCCGGCTTCCAGGGACTTAGGCTCGATCGACGGCGAACCAGCCGGGTTCAGCTTTTGCTCAACAACGGCTTCGTAGAAGGAAGCCTGGATCACGTCACCTACCGCTTCCTGGCGCGCATCAGCACCAAAACGGCGCTTGATTTCGCTCATTGGCACTTTGCCTGGACGGAAGCCAGCGATCTTGGCCTTTTGGGCAGTCTGCTGCAGACGCTTGTTGACCGCAGTCTCGATGCGCTCTGCCGGCACGGTGATGCTCAGGCGGCGCTCGAGAGCAGTAGTATTTTCAACAGAAACTTGCATGGATATTCCTCGTTGCACAGACGTTAGCCGGCCGTTTCCGACCCCAGAATGTCGGGTAGAGATGGGCCATTACTGGCCCACCTCCCCCTAAGAACCGTACGTGCGAGTTTCCCCGCATACGGCTCGGGCCTAATCAAAACCCCCGGTAAGGGGAGCCGGTTTGTTCACTGTCAATCCGCGAGCGTGTAGCCGCTGGTGACAAAGGGGGTGCAATAGTACCCGGTTATTTAGGGAGTCTCCACCGCCTTTTGTGCGGTACAGAATGTGGTGATCATGCCACCCCGTCTCCTTCGTAATCGGTAACTTACATATTGGACACAATCCTTTCTGACTCTGGAAAAGGCTCAAGATTTGCTTACGGTACGCCAGCCTTTTGAGCATCTGTTCCATACGCCTTTTCTCACCCATTTCCTCCATAGAAGGATCGAAGGGGTTGTACTCCCCACTCACCTTCTTGTGTCGTTCGATCGGAGTGCTCGCTAGCGAGTACAACTCGATCGTTCGCATCTCTCCCTTGTCATTCATCGTCGCGGTAGCAAACACCCCTTTCCGCCCCTTCATGGGTTTAAAGTATTTCGCTCCGATCCACTGGAGTGTTTTCTTAGGGTGTCGCCGTTTTGCCCAACGCCATAGAGCCAGAAAGATCATGTAATCCATGCGGCTATACGCTTTCTTGGCTACCACAGGCTGGTGATAGAACGCCCAGCCACGCAGTATCGGATTCAGCTGTCGGATCAGATCCTCCTGCCTTACCGTTTTGCTGGTACTGATGACCTCCCTTACCTTGCTATAGAACGCTTTCACGTTTTTCTTGCTTGGCTTGATCAGAAGCTTCCCATCGTACTTGCGGAAATTCCA
This sequence comes from Pseudomonas sp. OVF7, assembly GCF_030644265.1. Classification (NCBI taxonomy): domain Bacteria; kingdom Pseudomonadati; phylum Pseudomonadota; class Gammaproteobacteria; order Pseudomonadales; family Pseudomonadaceae; genus Pseudomonas; species Pseudomonas sp. OVF7. The sequence goes on from NZ_CP128996.1 coordinate 5,171,239, forward strand.
ACCTAGAAAGTCAAAGCCTTCCTTTATATGGACGACACGCGTCTTCTCGAGTGACAACTGCAGCCCCCGCACTGCTAGGAACTGCTCTACCCAAGGTCTGACTTCAGTTTCCAGCACCTCTCGCGAGGTTCCGGTTATCACAAAGTCATCCGCATAACGCACCACATTGATTTTCAGCTTCTTGGCCTTGGTCACACCCAGATGTTGCTTAAGTTGTGACTCCAGCCCATCCAGCACCAGATTCGCCAAGCTGGGCGAGACAATCCCGCCCTGTGGCGTACCGGCATCCGTTGCCTGTAGCTGGCCTTTATGAATCACGCCAGCTTTCAACCATTTTCGGAGAACCACCTTATCCGTTGGGACGTTGGTGATAAGCCAGTCATGATTGATATGGTCAAAGCAGCCTTTGATGTCCGCCTCCAAAACCCATTGGGCCGAAACCTTCTTGGATAGGCATACGAACAACTGCCCCATTGCATCCGCCGTAGATCGCTCGATCCTAAAGCCGTAGCTGTTTGGATCGCCGGTGGTTTCTGCAATGGGTGCCAGAGCAAGCAAATACAACGCCTGCATTGCCCTGTCCGTCATGGTCGGAATGCCCAGAGGGCGCTCTTTTCCATTTGACTTCGGAATAAACACACGCCGTAAAGGCCGTGGTTTATAACCGTGGCGCTTCAACCCATTTGCCGCCTTCCATTTGGCATCGGGTGTATCCCAGAGCACGCGGTCGACTCCCGCCGTGCGCTTACCCTGGTTTTCAGTGACTCGCCGTACGGCCAAGTATCTGGCCGAGCGTGAGCGGGTCAGCATCCGCTGCAAGGCTTTCACCCTGCGCCAGTTGCCTTCCCGACAAGCCTTCGCAATCCGTATCTGCATCGCCCGGACATTCCGCTGAACACGCCACCAATCGATGTCATGCCATTGTTGCGGAGCGCCGGAAGGCGCAGACACGGCCAATTGGCTATGTTCTAACATGCTGCCTTCCTCTCAAGTTGCCCCAAGCGAAAGACGCACACATCCCCTGACGGGAATGGACGCTCCCGCCAGGGTTGGATTAATAGAAGATCCGTTACAGCTGGATCTCTAGGTTTATTGAGACAGGTTCACTCAGAGTTCATGCGACGAAAGACCACGCAGAAGTCTGCCCGGTTTCCCGTGGAGCAATGTTCCAGCCCCTATCCGGGCCATTACAGCCCGGCTTTCGCTTTCTCTGCGATCCCATACCCGCACAGCCAACGGATCACCTTGCGGTTCACCTGCCCGAAGGCAGCCATACGGGCTTACCACGTTCCCTGCCTGTCACACGACTGGGTTAGAGTCTGCCTATTCGCCGGCGACCTTATGTGACGACGTGTTCCGACCCTTGACCAGAACAACCGGTCGCATCACCTTTTTGGTTAATGCCTATCAGCAGATTAGGCACCGTAATGCTGACGACGTTTATTAGCAGTTCACTTGTGTTACCCATACCAGCCAGCCTAGCGCCTCAACCCGGTACTGCTCCGAGCATCTGCGCTCCGCCTCACGGCGAAGACGCACCCATACGGGGGCTACATTGTTGGAAGAGCTTCACACCCCACCGTTACCAGTGACGCATGTCTTCCTAGGCTATCGTTGGTCGCACAACGAGTCCGCTGCCACTCCGAACAGGCAATGGTTGGACAATGACAGACAGAGCTTTCGCTCATGTCTCCGGTTTGATGTGAACAGGGACTGCCGAGGCAGCATGCTCAAAGAATTGTTACCTCCTGTTTCAAAAGCAGGAGGGAACCCCAGCGGGGATTCTCTCCCGCATGGGTTTAGCCCTGAATAGGGCTGATGTGTAGTAGGCACTCCAATACCGGAAATCCAGTACTGCGGTCGAGCCACCGAGCGCTAATCGACCTTGAGTTTGCCACCGCCGCTGCGGCAAGTCCTTGAAGGCATTGGACTTCTGGGAGGGGTTTTTTTTCTTGGGATTGGGCACCCAAGCTCTCGGCTCTCTTTCGAAAACCCTTCAAGATGACTCTACACCTCGAAGTTTAGGAGACACGCCACGCGTGTCGCACCAAGGGCATGCATTCTAGTGGGTCAAACTCAAGAAGTCACCCTACTGGAAACGGGTAAAAAAACAGCAGGCAATTTATCGGTACGAATGCACGAATGCAGCTCGCCCCGGTGACAAATAACAGCCAATCACGCCAAGGCTCTGCGCCAACCCTTCTATATATAGAAGAAGTCGCCGATCATCTCCCTGACAACCCGCCCCACGAACAGGACAGGCAAGCAGTGCGGCATCATCGAGATACATAAATACGACGAAACGCCCCGCTCTTGCGACCCAGCACCTACAGCCGCCGGGCACTGGAACCGCTAAAACAAAAAAGGCGCCAGACTGTTAAATCTGGCGCCTTTCGAATATGGGGTGGACGAAGGGGATCGAACCCTCGACAACGGGAGTCACAATCCCGTGCTCTACCAACTGAGCTACGCCCACCATATTGCGTTAACAAAGAAACCAAACCACTTCTTTGTTGAGCCCTACCCAGCCTGTCGGCTGCGCATGGCTTTAATTGGTGCGGATGAAGAGACTCGAACTCTTACGCCTCGCGGCGCTGGAACCTAAATCCAGTGTGTCTACCAATTCCACCACATCCGCGCTTGAAGCTCTTAAAGCAAAGGCGCCAGATGATTAATCTGGCGCCTTTCTAAATATGGGGTGGACGAAGGGGATCGAACCCTCGACAACGGGAGTCACAATCCCGTGCTCTACCAACTGAGCTACGCCCACCATATAGCGCTACTTGTGCCAAAGCTGCCTAATGGCGCACCCGGCAGGACTCGAACCTGCGACCATCCGCTTAGAAGGCGGATGCTCTATCCAGCTGAGCTACGGGCGCCTGATTAATCTGTACTCTTGGAGGATTACAAACTAAGTGCTTCCAGCCTTGCAGAACAGCAATTCTGCTCGACCTTCTTAACCAGTGCTAGGCTGTGCCCGACAAGTGCGACGAATAGTATAGAGGCCCCGGAAACCCGTCAAATCTTTTTTAAAAAAAATTCATTTTATTTAAGGGGTTAGGCCAATTTGCAGACCAAGCGCCTTTGCCCTCACGCCTTGGCGTGCGAGAATGCGCGCACTTTTCTTCCCCCTCTCGATGGTTAATCACGCGTAATGACTGCACAACTTATCGACGGCAAATCAATCGCCGCCAGCCTGCGCCAGCAGATCGCCAAACGCGTCACCGAGCGTCGCCAGCAAGGTCTGCGCACGCCGGGTCTCGCGGTGATCCTGGTCGGCAGCGATCCTGCCTCTCAGGTTTATGTCTCGCACAAGCGTAAAGACTGTGAAGAGGTCGGCTTTATCTCCAAAGCCTACGACCTGCCTGCCAACACGACTCAACAGGCCCTGACCGACCTGATTGACAGCCTCAACGACGACCCGAGCATCGACGGCGTCCTGCTGCAATTGCCACTGCCTGAGCACCTGGACGCCTCCAAGCTGCTGGAGCGCATCCGCCCGGACAAGGACGTCGATGGCTTCCACCCGTATAACGTCGGCCGCCTCGCCCAGCGTATCCCGCTGCTGCGCCCGTGCACGCCCAAAGGCATCATGACCCTGCTCGAAAGCACCGGTGTCGACCTCTACGGCCTCGACGCCGTCATCGTCGGTGCTTCCAACATCGTCGGTCGCCCGATGGCCATGGAGCTGCTGCTGGCCGGCTGCACCGTGACCGTGACCCACCGCTTCACCAAAGACCTGGCCGGCCATGTCGGCCGCGCCGATCTGGTCGTGGTCGCCGCCGGCAAGCCAGGGCTGGTGAAAGGTGAATGGATCAAGCCAGGCGCCATCGTTATCGACGTCGGCATCAACCGCCAGGAAGACGGCAAGTTGGTCGGCGACGTGGTGTACGAAACCGCCCTGCCCCGCGCCGGCTGGATTACCCCGGTGCCAGGCGGCGTTGGCCCGATGACCCGTGCCTGCCTGCTGGAAAATACGCTGTATGCGGCGGAAACCCTGCACGCCTGACCCTCTGGCGCGCTGAACAAAAGCCCTGCCTGATCGCAGGGCTTTTGTTTTTTTGATCACCCGTCAATAAAGCTGCTCTCCTCCCCCCTCCCAAAACGCCACGGGTTGTTGAAGTCAGCCACATAAAGGACTCGCCCGAGCATCCTGCTCAATAGCTAGCCGCAATGCCGGGTTTCTCGATTCTTCGACATCCTTTTCACCCGCCATCGACGGGAACGGGCGCAACTTACCCCCACTCCTTTGAAGAACTCCATTAGGCCCGCCCGCAAGCGGGCCTTTTTTTTCCGCGGGTGGATACAAACCCAACCAATCATCGGCTTACAGCCTTTATTTAAAGGCTCTCTATCGTTTTCTGATCCATACTCTTAAAATGTAACGTCATTTTTCATATAACCCGTTGCAGAACGGTATTTCCTTACTTTTTAGCGAGTTCATCCGCGTGAAAATTCGTCTCTCTCTCGTCAGCCTATTGTTTGCTTTCACAGGCACCTTCGCGCAAGCCGCCGAAACCACCCTGGCGCCGCGTGACACCTCCAAACTGCAAATTGCCTCCGGCAGCGCCATGCTGGTCGACCTGCAAACCAACAAGGTGATTTATTCCAGCAACCCGGACGTGGTGGTACCCATCGCTTCCGTGAGCAAGCTGATGACCGGGTTGATCGTGCTCGAAGCCAAGCAAAACATGGACGAGTACATCGACATCAACATCAAGGACACCCCGGAAATGAAGGGTGTGTTCTCCCGGGTGAAAATCGGCAGCGAAATGCCCCGCAAAGAAATGCTGCTGATCGCCCTGATGTCCTCGGAGAACCGCGCCGCCGCCAGCCTGGCCCACCACTACCCAGGCGGCTACCCGGCCTTTATTGCAGCGATGAACGCCAAGGCCAAGGCGCTGGGCATGACCAGTACCCATTACGTCGAGCCCACCGGCCTGTCGATCCACAACGTGTCGACCGCCAGGGACCTGAGCAAGCTGCTGGCCTATGCGCGCAAATACCCGATGCTGAGCCAGCTGAGCACCACCAAGGAAAAAACCGTGGCGTTCCGCAAGCCCAACTACACCCTGGGCTTCTCCAACACCGACCACCTGATCAACCGCGCCAACTGGGACATCAAGCTGACGAAGACCGGCTTCACCAACCAGGCCGGTCACTGCCTGGTGCTGGTAACCAGCATGGGTAACCGCCCGGTGTCGCTGGTGATCCTCGACGCCTTCGGCAAATTCACCCACTTCGCCGATGCCAGCCGCATTCGCAACTGGGTCGAAACCGGCAAGAGCGGTTCGGTGCCGGATGTGGCATTGCGCTACAAAGCCGATAAGAACCTGAAGAACCGCGCCAACGCGGCAGAGGTTCGACGCTGAACCAACCCGCCAGGACAAGGTGTCACCTTGGCGGATGCCCCGACTCGCTCGGGGCATTTTTTTGTCCGATAGACACACAAAACAGATTTTTGCGGGGGAGTCGGTCGCCCCAGGCCGCTGCCTGATCTGCGGCAAAATAGCGCACGAATGCGCTTTTACTTTGCGCAGGAACTGCCGCTAAATGTTCATCCCTTTCAGTCGACGTCTTTCATGGCTAGCTTCAAACGCATAAGCCCCTGGATCGCCTGCCTTGCCGTGCTGCTCAACATGCTGGCCATGCCGCTCGGCCGTGCCCTGCAGCCGCCGGATATGGGGCTGTTGCTATGGGGCGGATTCTGCTCGGGGGGCACCTCGCAGGCATTACCTCCCAGCTTGAGCAAGCTGATCGACCCACTCCAGTCAGCCCCGTCCAGCAGCCCCATGAAACACAGCGATTGCTGTTGCGGCCATGCCGGGCTGGCGGCACTGCCCTCCGACTACTATCGACATTTCCTGCCGCGCTACGCGCTTGCCACCGCCCTCGTCAACCCTGAGCTGCCGACGCTGCACCCCAGGATTCGCTGGCCCAGCCTGAGCCCACGCGCCTCCCCCAGCGCCTGATCGACACCTGCACCCACCTAGGTGAGGTGCGCTCTTCTTTTTCACCGCCCACTGAGGTGGTTGAACCCCTTTGAAGTGTCTTGTTTATCAGGAAGTGTGCGTTATGCCTGCTCCATTGACTTTGCCGTGCGCAAAGCGCGTTTGCGTGTCCCGACCCCTATGGCCGCTCCTGTCGGTCGGTTTGTTCGCCATCAACCCGCTGCCCCTGGCTTTGGCCGAAGCCAGTAGAACCGAAGACTCAACCCTCACCCTCGGCACCGTCACGGTCCAGGGCGCCACCGGCAGCAATGGCCCGCTGAGTACCAGCAGTGTGCTCAGCTCAGTGGATGTGCTCGGCGCCGATATCCTCGAAAAAATGCCGGTCAACTACAGCTGGGAGTTGTTCAGCCGTGCGCCGGGGGTGATGCTCACCGAATTCAACCAAGGCACCACCTCCGGCAAGATTTCCTTTCGCGGTTTTAACGGCGAAGGTGAAGTCAACGCGGTGAAGTTGCTGATCGACGGCATTCCGAGCAACAGCAACGACGGCAATATGCCGTTCATGGACATGATCTTCCCCCTGGAGCTGGACAGCATAGAAGTGGTACGCGGTACCAGCGATGCGCGCTACGGCCTGAACAACATCGCCGGTAATGTGAACATGCTGACCCGCACCGGTGGCGACTACACCAAGGCACGTATTCGCTATGGCAGCTACAACACGCAGGAGACCCAGCTCGCCAAGGGCATCGAAACCAGCAACTGGACGCAGAATTACTTCTTCGCCTACCAGAAATCCGACGGCTACCGCGATCACGCCCAGGCAGACAAGTTTTCCATGGCCGGCAAATGGTTCTATACCCCGGACGACAACCGCTACCGTATCGGCCTGATCGCCCGTCACTACGAAACCGAGGCGCAGGAACCCGGCTACCTGAGTGAAGAGGACGCCCACCAGCACCCGACCATGACCAACAGCTACAACGCCACCGACAAAGGCACGCGGCGGATGAACCAGCTCAGCGTGCACTTCGACAGTGAGCTGTCCGACACCTTGGCCTGGGCGGCGAAAACCTACGTCAACACCTTCGACGACCGGCGCTGGACGCAATATTGGCGCACCAGCGCCCAGCAAGAGCGCGATGCGTACGAAACCCAATACGGCGCCCTCACCTCCCTGACCTGGCGCCCTGAAGTCAGCTGGCTGTATGACTTCGCCCTGGAAGGCGGCGCGGACATGCAGCAGCAACACAACAAAAGCGAGCGCTACCGCACCAAGGACCGGGTCCGGCAGGCCCAAACCCGTGACCAGCAATTCGACTTCGATACCTACGGCGCCTACGTGCAGGCCGAGATCAAACCGTTCGAGTCGCTGAAGATCATCCCGGCCTATCGCGTCGATAAGATCCAAGGCGACTTCACCAACGAAATGACCGGCCTGGACTACGCCATCAATGACTATGGGCTGATCAAACAACCCAAGCTCAGCGTGGTGTATTCACCGTGGGACGTTGCCAGCGTCTATGCCAACTGGGGCCGTACATTTCAGGTGGGTACCGGTGCCGCGGCCTACAAGATTCCGCCAAGGGATACGGATCTCGCGCCGTCCATCAACGAAGGCTGGGAAACCGGCATCAAGTTCACGCCCGCCGATTGGATCGACGGCCGCGTGGCTTATTGGCAACAAAAGGCCAGTGGCGAAGTCAGTCGTCGACTCAACGACCCGAGTGGTGAGTCGGATAACGTCGGCCAAACCCGGCGCTGGGGTTACGACGCGCAGGTGAACCTGCACCCGAACGAGCGTACTGATATCTGGATGGCCTACGCCTGGCAGTACTCGAAAATACTCCAGCCCAGTTCAACCTTGCCCAACAGCAAAGGCCAGGAGATCGACCACATCCCTCATCACCTGTACAACGCCGGGGTCAGCTACAAGGCGACCCCCGCCCTGCAATTGACGGCGTGGATGAATGGCCAGACGAATTACTACCTGGAACGCGAAAATACCCGGGTGACTTACGGTGGCTACGTCCTGATGAACCTCGGCGCCAGTTACCGGGTGACCGAGTCGGTCAGTGTCGATCTGCAGCTGAAGAACCTTACCAATCGCTACTATGAATACGTCTGGTACGACCCGGACGGTGCCCAGGCTTCGCTGCATTCACCCGGTGACGGGCGGGCGTTGTATACCGGCGTCAGTGTGGATTTCTGAGGCAAGCAGTCGCTGGGGCTCAGTCAACGTTCAGGTCGGCAGGCGCAAAAACTGAACGTTGACTTCGAACCCGTCATCCCTGCCGGCCGCGGGCGAAGCCAGGGTCATACGCGCCTTGACCCCTTGGACGATGGTCTTGGCAATGGCCAGGCCGAGCCCTGTGCCGCTGGCTTCGCTGCTGCCGCGCACAAAGCGCTCGGTCAGGCGCTGTAACACTGGTGCAGGCACAGCCGGCCCACCATTGACCACCCGCAGCAGCGCCTGGTCCGTCAGGCTGACTTCAACCGGTTGGTCCTGCGCCCCATACTTCAATGCATTCTCGATCAGGTTGCGCAGCAGAATACCGAACGCGTCCGGGTCAATCGCCGCATACACACTGCCCTGGGTAGGAAGCTGCAAGCGAATGCGCTGACCGCTGCTGCGATTCCATTCATCGACCCCATGGGCCAGCAAAGGGATCAGGTCCTGGGGCGCCTCGGACAACAGCCCGCCGCCCTCGGCCTTGGCCAACTGCATGAGCTTTTCCGACAGCCGTGCCAGCTCGCGCAATGAGTTTTCGATCTTCGTCGCACGCATGCGTAATGGACCTTCCGGCGCTTCCTGGCGCAGACGCTGGATCTGCGCCAACGTCGCGGCCAACGGTGTGCGCAATTCATGGGCACTGTTGGCGGTGAAGCTACGCTCGGCCTCCAATGCCTTGCGCAGGCGCTCCAACAGGTGGTTGACCGCGTCGGCCAACGGGTCGATTTCTGCCGGCAACCGCGCCACGCTGATCGGCGACAAATCCCCCACCCCTCGGGCTTCCACGGCACGGCGATAGGCCAACACGCTACGCAGGCTGACGCGCACAAACAGCCAAGTGCCCAACAAGCTGATGGGGATCAACGCCAATAGCGGCAGCAACAAAGCAAACAAGGCTTCCCGCGCCGCCTCGCGGCGATGCCCCAGCGGCTCGGCGATCTCAATGAACAACGTATTGCGCAGCGCACTCGCACCATACAGCCGGTACTTTTTCGTGGTAGAGAACCCTTCGCGCGGCGAGTCGTTGAATATCTTCGGGTTGGCGTCATGGGACTGCATCAGGATCTGGCCCTGGGCATCACGCACCAGGTAGGTCAGATACTCCTTGTGCATCTTCAAGGTTGCGATGTGCTGGGCGGTGCGCGGTTCTTCGCGGTTGCTGATTTCCAGCACGGCCAGGGGCAGGATGCGTTGCGCGGTCTCTTCCAGGGCACTGTCGAACGCTTCGTTCAACTCATGTTGCACCACCAGCCAGGCGCCGACGGTCGCGCCCAGCCAGAGCAAGGTCATGCCCAGGGTCAGTCCCAGGCCAAGGCGCCTTTGCAGGCTGATCGGCGACTTCATACGGTCATCAACCGATAGCCCATGCCGCGCACGGTTTCCACCAGCTCACGCCCCAGTTTTTTACGCAGGCGGCTGATGTAGACCTCGATGGTGTTGCTCTCGATTTCGGCGCCAAAGGCATACAAGCGCTCTTCGAGCTGCGACTTCGACAGCAACGCCGTAGGGCGCTGCACAAACGCCTCGAACAGCGCCCACTCGCGTGCCGTGAGGTCAATGGTGACGCCGGCGCGCTGCACGGTGCGCGCGTTCATGTCGATCTGTAATTCACCGAGCCTGATCAGGGGGTTCGGGTTGCCGCTGTAGCGGCGGGCCACCGCGGCCACACGGGCCGAGAGTTCAAACAGGTCGAACGGTTTGACCAAGTAGTCGTCGGCGCCGGCATTCAGGCCGGCGATGCGGTCGGAAATCTGGTCCTGGGCGGTGAGGATGATCACCGGGGTCACGTTGCCAGCCGAACGCTGCTGGCGCAAAAAGTCCAGCCCGCGACCGTCAGGCAACATCAGGTCCAACAGAATCAGGTCATACGGCGTGGTGCGCACACTGGCGCTCGCATGCTCCAGTCGCTGCACCCAATCGACGGCGTGGCCGTCATCGGCAATCTGTTCGCGTACCGCCTCGCCCAGCCCAGGTGCGTCCTCGACCAATAAAACGCGCATCTGGCACCTCCTCTGATGGTTGTCGTGCAGCACCCTAGCGGCCTTACCTGACGTGAATCTGAAGATTCAGCCGGTTGTCAGGAATGCCCCCTAGGGTATGCCGCACAGGCCCATCGAATCGGAGATAGATCATGAAACCCGCTTTTATTGCCAGCACCGCCCTGCTGAGCGTCCTGCTCGGCGGGTACGCCCTGGCCGATGATGACTGCCGCGAGCCGGTCAACGACTGGCAACCGCGCGAAACCTTGCGCCAGCAGGTCGAGCAGCAATACGGCTGGAGTGTGCAGCGCATCAAGGTCGACGACGGTTGCTACACGCTCAAGGCCACCGACCGCAAGGGCAATGCGATCGAAGCCAGCTACGCACCCGCCTCGCTTCGCCTGCGCAAACTGGAAATCCATTTCGGCGACAACGGCGACGCACGGGATTACCTCGACCGCCCTGGTGCTCAATGAGCCTGACGCTTTCCAAGGCTTTCAGGTTGCTGTCAGCCAGCAGGTCCAGGCTTTCGCCACAACGCTCAACCAGGACATCCCCATGAAAACACTCTTCGCTGCAACCTGCCTCGCCGGCGCCCTTGCTCTCCCGAGCCTGGCCCAGGCCCGAGAAGTCACCCTGACCACCCAGCTCAAGCCCTACAGCGGCAACGGTGCGTACCTGGCGATCTATGTCACTGACGCCAACGGCCAGTACCAGAAAACCCTTTGGGTGGCCGGCAAGAAAGCCAAGTATTACCGCCACCTGAGCGACTGGGCCCGTGGCAGCGGCATGAACCCAAGCGAGTTTGACGGGCTCAGCGGCGCCAGCGTCGGCAGCGGCGACACCCTCACCGTCAGTGTTGAACTGGCCGACACCTTGATCGATGCCGGGTATCAGATCCGTATCGACAGCGCCGTGGAAGACAAACGCGACAGCCGCGCCGACGTCAGCGTTGCCCTGACATCGAGCGGGTCGAGCAAGCCGGTGAGCGGCAACACTTACGTCGAGTCGTTTACCTACGCCCTGTAGTACTCGCCACTTCTGGAGGCTGAACATGCTTCGCCAGTTCCACTCACTGCCCGGACTGATCGCCGCCCTGCTGGTCATGATCATGGCCATCAGCGGCGCAGTGTTGTCCGTCAACCCAGCGCTGGAACGCCTGCACAGCACATCAATCGAGGCCGGGCAGCTCAATGTCGGCCAGTTGGCCGGGCGCATCGCCCAGCATTTTCCGGGGGTGGAGCAGATTCAGCGCACCGCGTCCGGGACGTTGATCATCTACTACACCCAGGACGGCCAGGCCGCTGCGCAAACGGCCGATCCACTGACGGGCGAGGGCCTTGGCCCCTACGAACCGTCGGCCGTTTCGCGCTGGGTCAAAGACCTGCATCGCTCGCTGTTCATGGGCACCGCAGGGCATGGGGTCGCGGGTATCGGCGCGTTTTTCATGCTGATCCTTTCAGTGTCCGGCGCGCTGTTGCTGGCGCGCCGCCTGGGCGGCCTGCGCAACCTGCTGCGACCGCTACGGGGCACGTTCAGCCAACGCTGGCATGCCGAAGTCGGGCGCCTGGCCGTGCTTGGCCTGTTGCTCTCGGCCCTGACGGGGCTCTACCTGTGCGCCACCACCTTTGGCCTGATCGCCGACGGCAGCCAGAGCGAGCCGGCCTTCCCGACCGCCATCAGCGCCGGCGTGGCGCAACCGGTGGCCAACCTGCAAGCCTTGCAGGCCACCGACCTGAATGACCTGCGCGAACTGGTGTACCCGAGCCCCGGTCACCCGCAAGACGTGTTTTCCCTGCGTACCGCTCAGGGCGATGGCTACGTGGACCCGGTCAGCGGCACGTTGGTGTCTTATCAGGCCCATGATTCGCTGCATGACCTTTACCAATTGATCTATCAATTGCACACCGGTGAAGGCCTCTGGTGGCTGGGCTTGTTCCTTGGCCTCTGCGCCCTCAGCGTGCCCCTGATGAGCGTGACCGGCATGCTGCTCTGGTGGCGCCGCCGCAAGGCCGGCCCGCGCATTCGTCATAACAGCCCTGCCCACGCCGCCGACAGCGTGATTCTGGTGGGCAGTGAAAACAACACCACCTGGGGCTTTGCCAGCACCTTGCATGACGCGCTGCACCAGGCCGGCCATCGGGTGCATAGCGCAGCGATGAATGAATGGACAGGGGATTACCGCAGCGCGCAGCGGGTATTGATCCTGACGGCCACTCATGGCGACGGCGACGCGCCCGCCTCGGCCACACAGTTCCTCAAACGGCTGGAGCAATGCGCGATCAAACCCGGCCTGCCTTTTGCCGTACTGGGTTTTGGCGATCGACAGTTTGCGCAGTTCTGCCAATACGCCCACGTCGTGCAGGCCGCCATGGAGCAGGCCGGCGGCGTGGCGTTATTGCCACTGGAAACCATCAACCGCCAGTCCTCCCAGGAGTTCATGCGCTGGGGCCTGGACCTGGGTGAAGTCCTCGGGCAGGCGTTGAAACTGGTCCACAACCCCGAGCGACCACGTACCCATCAACTGGTACTGGCCGAATGCACTGTCTATGGCGAGCAAGTACAGGCACCGACCCACGTCCTGCGGTTCAAGGCACCCGGCGGGCTGCCGCGTTTCCAGGCCGGCGATCTGGTCGGCATCTACCCGCCGGGCAGCCCGCTGCCACGCTTTTATTCGCTGGCCAGCAGCCGCGACGATGGGGTGCTGGAGATTTGCGTGCGCAAACACGAAGGCGGGCTGTGTTCGGGTTTCCTGCATGGCCTGGCAATCGGCGCGTCGATCGAAGCCTTTATCCAACCCAACCCGCAATTTCGCCCGGCGTCGGGTGCACACCCGGTGATCCTGATTGGTGCGGGTACCGGCATTGGCCCCCTGGCCGGTTTTATTCGCAACAACAAGGCCAGGCACCCGATGCACCTGTATTGGGGTGGGCGTAACCCGGCGTCGGATTTCCTCTATGAACCGGAGCTCAACCGTTACCTGGCCGACCACCGCCTGACCACGTTACGCGCCGCGTTTTCCCAAGTGCAGGACCGCAGCTACGTGCAAGACCGGTTGATCAACGATGCCCTGACGTTGCGGCGGCTGATTGAAAAAGGCGCCCAGGTGCTGGTGTGTGGCAGTCGCGAGATGGCCAAAGGCGTGATGCAGGCCCTGGATGAAGTACTGGTGCCACTCAACTTGAGTGTGCAAGCCCTCAAGACACAAGGACGCTACCGTGAAGATGTCTACTGATAGCCAACGCTACAGCCTCAACGGCGAGACCATGGGCACGCGCTACAGCGCCGTGTTCTATGCCGAGGCGGGCCTCGACATCGAGGCGATCAGCCGCAGCCTGGCCCAGGCCGTGGAGCGGGTGGACCAGCAAATGTCCCTCTGGAAAGCCGATTCCGACCTCAATCGCCTCAACGCCGCCCCCGAGCAGACCTGGCTGCCGGTGCCCAAGGAACTGGCCAGCGTGTTGGCGACAGCACTGCGGGTCAGCCAGCAATCCGCCGGCGCCTTCGACATCGCGGTCGGTGACCGGGTCGAGGCCTGGGGCTTTGGCCCCGGCGCCCCCACGATCACCGCACACAACGTCGACACCCTGGCGCCACGCCCCCGCCTGAGCGCCCACGCGGGGTTGACGGTGGACCTGCAACGACATCAAGTGCGCAAACACGCGCCGCTGCACCTGAACCTCAACGCGATCGCCAAAGGCTTTGGCGTCGATGAACTGGCACGCTGCCTGGACGGTTTCGGACTGACCCGCTACCTGGTCGGTATCGACGGCGAAATGCGGGCCCGAGGCGTCAAGCCGGATGCCCGACCTTGGGTCGTGGCCATTGAAAAGCCGTGCCGGGGCCGGCGGGAAGTCATGGGCGTGATGGAGCTCTGCGATGCGGCCATCGCCACCTCTGGCGACTACCGGCACTGGGTTGACCTCGAGGGGCGACAGTATGCCCACACCCTTGACCCGGCCACCGGCGCGCCCTTGCGCAATACGATCGCCGCCGTCACGGTGGTGGCCGCCTCGTGCATGCTTGCCGATGCCTGGGCCACGGCGTTGATGGTGCTCGGCGAGATCGAAGGCCCACGCCTGGCGCAGGCGCGCGGCATGGACGCGCTGTTCGTGCTGCGCGAGGGTGACCAACTCAAGGAAATATCGATTGTCGACGGCATTCTGCAGGCGCAGATTGAGAACCGTCCGATCCAAACACCGCCCACGAACACGAGTCCCGCTCAACCATGAAATTCATGCACCGGCACACCGAGTCCCATCGCAGTGATCGTATCGGCTGGCTGCGCGCCGCAGTCCTGGGGGCCAACGACGGTATCGTCTCCACCGCCAGCCTGCTGATCGGCGTCGCTGCCGCCAACGCTACCCACGCTTCGCTGCTCGTCACCGGCATGGCCGGGTTGGTGGCGGGCGCAATGTCCATGGCGGCCGGCGAATACGTTTCCGTGCATTCCCAAGCCGATACCGAGCGGGCCGACCTGTCACGGGAACGGGCGGAGCTGGCGAGCAACCCGAAGGCCGAACATAGCGAGCTTGCCCACATCTACATGCACCGCGGGGTGTCACCCGAACTGGCCCACCAGGTCGCCGATCAGTTAATGGCACACGACGCCCTGGGCGCACATGCCCGTGACGAGTTGGGCATCAGCGAGGCACTCACGGCCAAACCGCTGCAAGCGGCACTCGCCTCGGCCGCCAGTTTTGTGGTCGGTGCCGCATTGCCGCTCGCGGTAACGGTGATCGCGCCGCCCCACAGCGTGGTGCCGTGGATATCCGGCATGTCCCTGCTGTTTCTGGCCAGCCTGGGCGGCGTCGCGGCCAAGGCCGGCGGAGCAAGCATCATCACCGGCGCTTGGCGAGTGACCCTGTGGGGGGCACTCGCCATGGGCGTTACGGCGACCGTAGGAGCGCTGTTTGGCGCGGTGGTGTAGGTGGCGCTTACTTTTTCTCAGCCAACACCTTGAGCGCCTGCGCCGCTGCCTGCTCCTGCCCGGCCTGGGCAGTGGCGTTGGCGGCTTCACGCCAGCGTTGTGCGTCCACGTTGGCCGGCAACTGGCTCGGGCGCTGGGTCAGGATGGCCCAGTGTCCGGCACTCTTCCACGCCGATTCAAAATCACTGAAGCCCATCAACAGTCGCCGGTCCATGCCTGAACGCAACAACACGGTGCTCTTCTGCTGGTTAAAGCCGACGACCACCACGTAGTGCGGTTCAGACCAGAACCGGCCACTGATGCGCGCCATCACCGGGTAGCCCGCCGCCACCTGCGCCAGCACCGCGGTCAGTTTGGCATCCAGCGGGTACACCATCAGCCCGTACTCACGCGCCAGCACCTGCATGTTGCGCTCCAGATCAGCCTGCGCAGCGGGCAAGCGCAGCGGTTTATCGAGCAAGCCCGGTGTCATCACAATGCCTTGTTGCGACAGCATGCTGGCTAATGCCGTAGGACCGCTCTGATAGGCATCGCTGCGAAACGTCGGGACGCCATTGAGTTCAACGCGCTCCGGCAAGCCCGCAAGCTTCGACGGATGACCGGAACAGGCCGCCAGCCCGAGGGCACAGGCCAGCAACCAGGATGTTTTAACGTTCGACCGTAACCGCAATTTTTTACTCTCTTGATCAACTGTCGGTGAGGGGCCTGATCATAGCCCAATCGCGCCGACAGTAAACCGCGGGCAATGGCGTTCTCTATAGCCGAGAACCCCAGTAAACACGCGGTGATAGAGCAAACAAGTTGGATGGACACGACCATTGGTCAATAGCAGGCAACCGCCGGGTAGCTAGACTGTCCATTGAGAAGACTGTGTGTGCCCCCTACGGGGCGAAGGAGGCCCGAATGAGCCTTGCAACAACGATTGTCCTGTTGATCTGCGGTTGGCTGGCGGTAGCCGGCGCCATGTTGTGGGGGGTGTTGCGCATTACCCGCCGGCACCATCACCCCCACGCCAGACCCACTGCGCCCGCCAAGCCGCATAAGCGCGCGGTGCACCACGCCTAGCCAGGCATGCAATTGAAGTCCTGCGTCGCGGCGACTTCCTTGCCGTGACCATCCATCAGGGATGCGCGCACGGTGGTGCCCAGGCTGGATTCCACCAGGGTGTAGTGTTCACCCGCCTTGAAGTGCTTGTACTCCACGCGGCCCTGGCAATCCTGCTGGTTATCGTCGCCCGGTTCCTCCTCATAGAGCGTCACATCCAGGCGGTGGTCCCCCGGTGGCACTTCAAAAAAGCGCCCGTCATCCACGCGTTTGCCATCCACGCGCTCGGCCATCAAGTCATTCGGGGCTTCTTCCTTCAAGCCGATCCAGGCTTCGCTCGGGTCAGCCTTGGGAATCGGGCCGGCACAGGCCGACAACAACAAGACCGCGCCCAGGGCGGGAATCAGCAGGAGTGGTTTAAGTGACAGGTTTTTCAAGTTCATGGCAGGGCTCCAAAGGACATCGATCAAGGCGCTGGACGCAGAAAAGTGACTCGCGTCCGATGGGGTACAAGCTTGAGGAGCTCGCCTTTGTAGAACAAATGAATACACATGAAACGATCTTCAGCGCATAACTAAAACTTCCTTCACCTGGCTGAAAGGTGCGTGTTAGGTGGGTCGGTCAAGACTGCCGGGGTTTGCAATCCTGCTCCCTCCGGAGGTTCACGCATGCTCGGGCTGGTAAAGACCGCACTGCAAAAGCCATACACGTTTATCGTGCTGGCCATATTTATCTGCATCGTCGGGCCCATGGCGGCCCTGCGCACCCCCACCGATGTTTTTCCCGATATTGGCATCCCCGTCGTCGCCGTGGTGTGGCAATACAACGGCCTGTCGCCGGACGCCATGGCCGGTCGGGTGATCTACACCTATGAACGCTCTTTGAGCACCACCGTCAACGACATCGAACATATCGAATCGCAATCGCTGCCCGGCATGGGCATCGTCAAGATCTTCTTCCAACCCGGCGTGGATATCCGCACCGCCAATGCCCAAGTCACGGCGGTGTCACAAACCGTACTCAAGCAAATGCCGCCGGGCATCACGCCGCCGCTGATCCTCAACTACAGCGCCTCGACGGTGCCGATCCTGCAAATGGCGTTCTCCAGCCCGACGCTGTCTGAAGCCAGGATCCGCGACCTGGTGCAGAACAATATCCGCCTGCCCTTGAGCGCCCTGCCCGGCCTGGCCATGCCCACGCCGATGGGCGGCAAACAGCGCCAGATCACCCTCGACCTCGACCCGCAGGCGCTGGCCGCCAAGGGCTTGTCGGCGCAGGACGTGGGCAACGCCCTGGCGCTGCAAAACCAGATCATCCCGGTGGGCACCGCCAAGCTCGGCCCCAACGAATACACGATCCTGCTCAACAACAGCCCGAAGGCCATCGATGAGCTCAACGACCTGCCGATCAAAACGGTTGATGGCGCACTGATCACCATCGGCCAGGTGGCCCACGTGCGCGACGGCTCGCCGCCGCAGACCAATATCGTGCGCGTCGACGGCCATCGCGCGGTGCTGATGCCGGCGTTGAAAAACGGCAGCATCTCGACCCTGTCGATCATCGACGGCATCCGCCAGATGCTGCCGCGCATCAACGAAACCCTGCCGCCGTCGCTGAAGACTTCGCTGTTGGGCGACGCCTCGGTATTCGTCAAGCAATCGGTGGGCAGCGTGGCCCAGGAAGGCATCATCGCCGCGCTGCTGACCAGCGCAATGATCCTGTTGTTCCTCGGCAGCTGGCGCTCCACGCTGATCATCGCCGCATCGATTCCCCTGGCCGTGCTGTCGGCCATCGCGCTGCTGGCGGTCAGCGGGCAGACCCTTAACGTGATGACCCTCGGCGGGCTGGCGCTGGCGGTGGGGATCCTGGTGGACGACGCCACGGTGACCATCGAAAACATCAACTGGCACCTGGAACAAGGCAAGGCGGTGAAGACCGCGATCCTCGACGGCGCCGCGCAGATCGTCGGCCCGGCATTCGTCTCCCTGCTGTGCATCTGCATCGTGTTTGTGCCGATGTTTTTGCTGCAAGGCATCGCCGGTTACCTGTTCCGGCCGATGGCCCTGGCGGTGATCTTCGCCATGGCCAGTTCGTTCATCCTTTCGCGCACCCTGGTGCCCACCCTGGCGATGTTCCTGCTCAAGCCGCACACGCCGGAGCCCGGTGCGGGGCATCATCCGGAAGATGACTTCATCAACCACCACGAAGGCGAGCAGCACCGCCAACCGCGCAATGCCCTGCTGCAATCGGTGTTGAATTTCCAGCAGGGGTTCGAGCGTCACTTCTCGAATATCCGCGACACCTACCATGGCCTGCTGACCCTCGCGCTGGGCACCCGCAAGGGCTTTATCGTCGGCTTCCTGGCCTGTGTGCTGGCGTCGTTCCTGCTGCTGCCGAGCCTCGGCCAGGACTTCTTTCCCGCCACCGACGCCGGCGCATTGGCGCTGCATGTGCGCCTGCCGCTGGGCACGCGGATCGAAGAAAGCGCGGCGGCCTTCGACCGGATTGAAGCGCGGATTCGCGAAGTGATCCCCGCCGAAGAGCTGGACACCATCGTCGACAATATCGGCATTCCGCTGAGCGGCATCGACATGGCCTACAGCAGCAGCGGCACCATCGGTCCGCAGGACGGTGATATCCAGGTCAGCCTGAAAAAGGGCCACGCGCCCACCGCCGACTACGTGAAAAAACTGCGTGAGGCGCTGCCCCAGAGTTTCCCCGGCAGCCACTTCGCCTTCCTGCCAGCGGACATCAGCAGCCAGATCCTCAACTTCGGCGCGCCGGCCCCGCTGGACGTGAAAATCTCCGGGCGCAGCGATGAAGAAAACCGCGCCTATGCCGTGGAGCTTGAGCGTCGACTGCAACACGTACCCGGCATCGCCGACCTGCGTATCCAGCAGTCCACCGGCTACCCGTCGCTGCAAGTGAATGTCGACCGTATGCGCGCCAACGGCCTGGGCATTACCGAACGGGACGTGACCAACAGCATGGTCGCCTCCCTCGCCGGCAGCTCGCAAACCGCACCGACCTTCTGGCTTAACCCGGCCAATGGCGTGTCCTATTCCATCGTCGCCGCCACCCCGCAATATCGTCTCGACAGCCTGCCATCGCTGGAAGCGCTGCCGGTGACCGGTGCCGACGGCCAGTCGCAGATCCTCGGCGGCGTGGCGACCATCTCCCGCGTGCAAAGCCCGGCAGTGGTCACGCACTACAACATCGAACCGACCCTGGACCTGTACGCCAACGTGCAAGGCCGTGACCTCGGCGGCGTGGCCCGCGACGTGCAAAAAGTGCTGGACGACACCGCATCGATGCGTCCCAAGGGCGCGGTGATCAGCCTGCATGGCCAGATCGATGCGCTGCACGAAGCCTTCAGCGGCTTGAGCTTTGGCCTGCTCGGCGCGGTGGTGCTGATCTACCTGCTGATCGTGGTCAACTTCCAGTCGTGGGTCGATCCGTTCGTGATCATCACCGCATTGCCGGCGGCGCTCGCAGGGATCGTGTGGATGCTGTTCCTCACCGGGACGTCGTTGTCGGTGCCGGCATTGACCGGCGCGATCCTGTGCATGGGCGTGGCCACCGCCAACTCGATCCTGGTGGTGAGCTTCTGCCGCGAACGCCTGGCCGAGCATGGCGATGCTCTGAAGGCCGCGCTGGAAGCCGGCTATACGCGCTTTCGCCCGGTGTGCATGACGGCCCTGGCGATGATCATCGGCATGTTGCCCCTGGCCCTTTCCGAAGAACAGAACGCGCCCCTTGGCCGAGCGGTGATCGGCGGCTTGATCTGCGCCACCGTCGCCACCCTGTTATTTGTTCCCGTGGTCTTCAGCCTGGTCCACGGTCGTCACTCTACTCGCGCAGTTGCTGGAGAAAACCCACATGTCGTCTGATCACAACCCCTCGCGCAAGCGTCTGATGCTCATGGGTGTCGGCGGCCTGACCCTGGCCGCCCTGTTGGTCGCCAACGGCCTGCATGCCCGCACGATGCACGAACAATCGGTCACCGCCTGGACCGAAACCGCCGCCATCCCCCAAGTCATGGTGTTCCAGCCACAACAGAACGTGGCCGGCGACACCCTGCGCCTGCCCGCGCACCTCGAGGCCTGGAGCAAGGCGCCGATCCATGCGCGGGTCAGCGGTTACCTGAAGGACTGGAAAGTTGATATCGGCAGCCAGGTCAAGGCCGGGCAAATCCTCGCCGAGATCGACAGCCCCGACCTCGACCAGCAACTGGCGCAAACCCATGCGCGCCTGGTGCAGCAACAGGCCAATGCACGCTTGGCCGAAACCACCGCCACACGCTGGCAAAACCTGCTGGGCAGCCACTCGGTGTCACGCCAGGAAGCCGATGAAAAAACCTCCAACGCCGCAGCCGCAAAGGCCAACGCCGAGGCGGCCGCGGCCGACTATGCACGGCTATCGGCGCTGGAAAGCTACAAGACCATCCGGGCCCCCTTCGCCGGCACCATCACCGCGCGCAACACCGATATCGGCCAGTTGATCAAGGCCGATACCGACAGCGATCCGGAACTGTTCAACATCGCCGACACCCACCAATTGCGCCTCTATGTGCCGGTACCGCAGAACTATGCGGCGGTGATTCACCCAGGGTTGGAAGCCGAACTGACGGTGCCTGAGCATCCCGGCAAACACTTCAAGGCGCGCCTGATCGGCGACTCCACCGCCATCGACCGTCGCTCCGGCACCCTGCTCGCGCAGTTCGTCGCCGACAACCCCCACGGCGAACTGCTGCCCGGTGATTACGCCGAAGCCACCCTGCCGATTCCGGCGGATACCCATGGCGTCAGCATCCCGGCCAGTGCGCTGATCTTCCGTGCCCAAGGCACTCAGGTCGCGGTGCTCGATGCGCGGAACCATGTGCACCTGCAAGACATCCATATCGGCCTCGACCTCGGCGAACGCCTGGTCATCGACCAGGGCCTGAAACCCGCTGACCGCATCGTCGACAACCCGCCCGACGCCCTGCGCGAAGGCGACCCGGTGCAACTGGCCGACGCCTCCGGAGGTGCGCATGCGCCCAAGGCTTAAGCCCCTCGCGGCGTTGATGCTGCTGGCATTGCAAGGCTGCTCGATGGCGCCGACCTACCACGTGCCGTCGATCGACCTGCCGGCGAACTACCGCGAACAGACCAGCGACGGTCCATGGCACAGCGCGCAGCCGTCCGACCAACTGGCGCCGCAGTGGTGGACGCTCTACCACGAGCCGCGCCTGAATCAGCTGCAACAACAACTGATCGAGGCCAACCCGGACCTGGCGGCAGCGCTGGCGCACTTCGATGCGTCCCAGGCGTATGCCAGCCAATTGCATGCCGGGCTGTTCCCGCAAATCACCGCCAGCGCGCAGCCGTTGCGCCAGCGCCAATCGGATTCACGGCCGCTGCGCGGGGATACGCAGCCATCGGTATACAACAGCAACACCGCCGGTTTTTCCCTGAGCTACGACCTGGACCTGTGGGGCAAAATCCGCAACCAGGTCGCGGCCGGTGATGCCCAGGCGCAAGCGTCCGGCGATGACTTGGCCGTGGCGCGCCTGAGCCTGCAACGTCAGCTGGCGACGCTGTATGTGCAGCTCAATGGGCTGGATGCACAGCGTCGGATTCTCAACCGTTCGCTGGAGGATTACAGCCAGGCCCTGCAACTGACGCGCAGCCGTTATGAAGGCCAGATCGCCTCCGAACTGGACCTGACTCGCGCGCAAAATCAACTGGCCGAAGCCAAGGCACAACTGGATGAAGTCACCGGCCAGCGCAACCTCACCGAACATGCGATCGGTGAACTGGTGGGCGTGGCGGCCAGTGACTTTACGCTGCCGCAGAGCCAACACCTGATGACCCTGCCCGGGATTCCCTCGCAGTTGCCAAGCCACCTGCTGCAACGCCGCCCGGATATTGCCGCGGCGGAACGCCGGGTGTTTGCCGCCAATGCGAATATCGGCGTGGCCAAGGCGGCGTGGTATCCGGATTTCAGTTTGACCGGGTTGATCGGGGGGCAGACGCAAGGGGTGGGCAACCTGCTGTCTGCGGGGAATCGATATTGGGCGCTGGGGCCGTTGGTGAATTTGCCGATCTTTGATGGCGGGCGCTTGAGTGCCAATGAACGCCAGGCCAAGGCCGAGTTTGAAGAGGCGTCGGCGCAGTATCGCAGCCGGGTGCTGAAGGCCGTGCGTGAGGTGGAAGATAACCTGGCGCAGCTCAGGGATTTGCAGCAGGAGGCACAGGATGAGCAAGCGGCGGCAGATGCGGCGCAGCACACCCAGTCCCTGGCGATGAACAGCTATCAGGCGGGCGCGGTGAGTTACCTGGATGTGGTGACGGCGCAGACGGCGGCATTGCAAGCCCAGCGGACATTGCAGGCGGTGCAGACGCGGCAGTTGCAGGCGAGTATCGGCTTGGTCACAGCCCTGGGCGGCGGTTGGCAGCCTGAGGCCTGACAACGCCCTCAGGCACCGTTCAGGCTAAATGCAGGAGGACAGCCAGTTCATCCGTAGCTGACCCACCGCTATCGGGGGCAAGCCCCCTCCCACACTGATGCTGTGTCAGACACATAATGTATAAACGCCGCTGAGCCCCTGTGGGAGGGGGCTTGCCCCCGATAGCGCCCTTCCAGACACATCCTGCCAAAAGCCTGCCCATCAGCCTCTTGCCCTCCGATCTAGCCTCTCCAGGCACATCTTGAGAGGGCCAGGGAATGGCAGATTTACCCGCTTCACACCGCCTGCGCATCGGCCGCGTCAGCGAACCCAACCGCATCTACCTCATCACCACCAACACCCACGAACGCATACCGATATTCAACAATTTCCATCTCGGTCGCTTGGTGGTCTGGCAATTTCGGTTAGCCCAGTACCAAGGGCTGGCGAACTCCCTGGCTTGGGTGGTCATGCCGGACCACTTTCATTGGATTATCGAGCTACAGAAAGGCTCGCTGGCGGATTTGATGCGGCAGGTGAAATCCAAGAGCACGCGATCCGTCAATGGCGTAAGTGGTCGCAAGGGGCGGCTCTGGCAAGAGAGCTTCCATGACCGGGCACTGCGCAAGGAAGATGACCTGGTAAAAATGGCCAGGTATGTGGTGGCGAATCCATTGCGGGCGGGGTTGGTGGAGCGGATTGGCGACTACCCATTGTGGGATGCCATCTGGGTCTAACGTCAAACGCAGTTCAAAATGTGGGAGGGGGCTTGCCCCCTCCCACATTTTTTTTGTGCCTTTCAGGCGGCGAGTTTGCCGCTGGCGATGGCGGCTGAAGCGGCCACCATCGCGCGCAACAGCACTGCACAGCCTGCCGCCAGGTCATCCGGTGCCGCATTCTCGATTTCGTTATGGCTGATGCCGCCTTCGCACGGCACGAAGATCATCCCCGCCGGGCCCAGTTCGGCGACGAAAATCGCGTCGTGCCCTGCCCCGCTGACGATGTCCATGTTCGACAGGCCCAGGCCATTCGCCGCATCGCGCACAGCGTCCACGCAACCTTTATCGAAGTACAGCGGCGGGAAGTCGGCGGTGGGTTCCATCTCAAAGCTCAAGCCGTGTTTGGCGCTGGTGTCCTCAATCACCTTGCGCACCTGGGCAATCATCGAATCCAACCGCGCCGGTTCCAGATGACGGAAATCCAGGGTCATGCGCACTTCACCGGGAATCACGTTGCGTGAGCCAGGATAGGCCTGCAGGCAACCGACGGTCCCGCAAGCATGCGGCTGATGCCCCAGCGCCGCCGCATTGACCGCCGCCACCACCGCCGCCGCGCCTACCAGGGCGTCCTTGCGCAGGTGCATCGGCGTCGGCCCCGCATGCGCTTCAACGCCGCGCAGTTTCAGGTCGAACCACTTCTGCCCGAGGGCGCCGAGCACCACGCCGATGGTTTTCTTCTCATCCTCAAGAATCGGCCCCTGTTCGATATGGGCTTCGAAATACGCACCGACCTTGTGCCCGCTGACGGGACGCGTACCTGCGTAGCCAATCGCATTCAGCGCATCGCCCACGCTGACGCCGTCCACATCGACCTTGGCCAAGGTATCGGCCAGGGTGAATTTTTCGGCAAACACCCCAGACCCCATCATGCACGGCGGGAAGCGCGAGCCTTCCTCGTTGGTCCACACCACCACTTCCAAGGGCGCTTCGGTTTCGAGCTTGAGGTCATTGAGCGTGCGCAGCACCTCCACCCCCGCCAGCACGCCAAAGCAGCCATCGAACTTGCCGCCTGTAGGCTGGGTGTCGATATGGCTGCCGGTCATCACCGGCGGCAAGTTGGGATTGCGCCCAGGGCGGCGCGCGAAAATATTGCCGATGCCATCAATGGTCACGGTACAGCCGGCGTCTTCGCACCATTGCACGAACAGATCGCGGGCCTTGCGATCGAGGTCGGTGAGGGCCAGGCGGCACACGCCGCCCTTGGGCGTGGCGCCGAGTTTGGCCAGGTCCATCAGCGACTGCCACAAACGGTCGCGGTTGATGTGCTGATGGGTCGATTGCAGAACGTCGAGGGCAGCGTTCATGGGGATCTCCTCAGGCTGTATTTCTTATGAATTGACTTTGACGACTACCGGGCTGATTCCGCGCTTGGCATTCAAGCCGTAATACAACAACCCGCCCAACGCCGAACCGGTAAACCAGCCGTAGCTGTAGAACCAGCTGAACGCATCGCTGCCCAACGACAGCAAGGTCAACACCACCGGCACGCCAAAGGCGACAAAGCCACTCCAGTTCCACGCCGGGTACACGTCGTCGCGGTACAAACCGGCCAGGTCCAGTTGCTGTTTGCGAGTGATGAAGTAGTCCACCACCATGATCCCGGCGATTGGCCCCAGCAAGCTCGAATAGCCCAGCAACCAGTTGGAATACACCGTCTCCAGGCTCACGTCCGAGACGATCAGCCCGAGCTTTTTCAGCAGCTCATGGGCCATCAACGCCAGCCCGACCAGGCCGGTGAGGATCACCGCCGTGGTGCGGTTGATCAGCTTGGGCGCGATGTTCTGGAAGTCGTTGGTGGGCGAGACGATGTTCGCCGCCGTGTTGGTGGACAAGGTGGCGACGATGATCAACGCCATGGCCACGGCGACCCACACCGGGCTCTGGATATGGCCGATCAAGGTGACGGGGTCGGACACGCTGACGCCCACTAATTTCACCGAGGCGGCGGTCATGATCACGCCCAGGGCCGCGAACAGGAACATGGTCAGCGGCAGGCCGAAAATCTGCCCGAGGATCTGGTCCTTCTGGCTTTTGGCATAACGACTGAAGTCAGGAATGTTCAACGACAAAGTGGCCCAGAAGCCCACCATCGCGGTAAGGCCGGCCATGAAGTAACCGGTGAGGCTGGCACCTTCGGGGCGTTTCGGTGGAATGGCCATGAGCTCGCTAAGGGAGACATTGGGCATCGCCCACACCAGCAAACCAATGCCCACCGCCACCAGCAGCGGCGCCGACAGGGTTTCCAGGCGCTTGATCGACTCGGCGCCGCGCAGCACCACCCACAAATTCAGGGTCCAGAAAATCATGAAGCCGATCACTTCACCGGTGCCGCCGAGGGACTTCCAACCGTCGAAAATCGAGCCCAGGAACAGGTGAATCGCCAACCCGCCGAACATCGTCTGGATACCGAACCAGCCACAGGCTACCAGCGCGCGTATCAGACACGGCACGTTGGAGCCGAGGATGCCGAACGACGAGCGCAGCAACACCGGGAACGGAATCCCGTACTTCGTGCCGGGGAAGGCGTTGAGGGTCAGCGGAATCAGCACCACGATATTGGCCAGCAGGATCGCCATCAGCGCCTCGCCCACCGACAAACCGAAGTACGCCGTGAGTACCCCGCCCAGGGTGTACGTGGGCACACAGATCGACATACCGACCCACAGCGCGGTGATGTGCCACTTGTTCCAAGTGCGTTCATGCACCTTGGTCGGTGCCATGTCGTGGTTGTAGCGAGGGCTGTCGAGGACGTCGGGGCCGGCGTCGAGTTCGTACAGGCCGTTGCGTTCTATGACTTGCGATCTGTTCTGTTGCATGGCCGCTCCACGGTTTTTTCGAATTATTGTTGCTCATCCCACGCTTTACGCAGGATGGCCGGAGTACCTCGTTGACAACACGACATCACGGGCCCGGCCAGCCGCCACTGCACTCAATAATCGTGCCGACCACTGACCTTCAACCCGCACCGCTTATATAACGTGCTGATGTTAATCAGCTTTCCAATTGAGCCTGCGGTACTTGCCGCGCTACTCAGGCTAAATAACGCGAAAGTTGTCCGAACCCTCAGGGCTCAATCTGGTGCATCACAATTATTTTTATTTACCGCGCCCGTCAAGCGGCATATCTCAAGCGTCTGATTTGCAATAAGAAATGTTGCTCATATTGAGAACCTGTCAAGTGCGTCAAAATGGTGAGCGTTCGCTACATTTTGGTGATTTTCAATTTTTATCCATATAAATCAACAAGTTAATATCTATATAAGCTTATAAAAAATATTCTTGCTCATTCTAAAAACTCGGGCTAGTTTCTATTCCTGTCACCGATGACAGGTTTTATGCACCCCACGGTGAACAGCATGACAACACTTAGAACTGGCACAAGCCGGTCAAGCCTTGTGAGGAACTCGACATGTCGCTGTTGATCCGTGGCGCCACCGTTATTACCCATGATGAAAGTTACCGCGCCGATGTTTTATGCGCAGGCGGTCTAATTCGCGCCATTGGCACGGACCTGGATATTCCCGCCGGCACTGAGATACTCGACGGCAGCGGCCAATACCTGATGCCCGGCGGCATTGACCCGCATACCCACATGCAATTGCCCTTCATGGGCACCGTGGCCAGTGAAGACTTTTTCAGTGGCACCGCAGCAGGCCTGGCGGGGGGCACCACCTCGATCATCGACTTTGTGATCCCCAACCCGCAGCAGTCCTTGCTGGAAGCCTTTCACCAGTGGCGCGGCTGGGCGGAAAAGTCCGCATCCGACTACGGCTTTCACGTGGCGATCACCTGGTGGAGCGAGCAGGTGCGCGAAGAAATGGCCGAGCTGGTCAGCCACCACGGCATCAATAGTTTCAAGCACTTCATGGCCTACAAGAACGCGATCATGGCCGCCGATGACACCCTGGTGGCCAGCTTCGAACGCTGCCTGGAACTGGGCGCGGTGCCCACCGTGCATGCGGAGAACGGCGAGCTGGTGTATCACCTGCAACGCAAGCTGATGGCCCAGGGCATCACCGGGCCGGAGGCCCATCCGCTGTCGCGTCCCTCCCAGGTGGAAGGCGAAGCGGCCAGCCGCGCGATTCGTATCGCCGAGACCCTCGGCACGCCGTTGTACCTGGTGCACGTTTCAACCCGGGAAGCCCTGGACGAAATCACTTACGCCCGGGGCAAGGGCCAGGCGGTGTACGGCGAAGTGCTCGCCGGCCACCTGTTACTGGATGACAGCGTCTACCAGCATCCCGACTGGCACACCGCGGCCGGCTATGTGATGAGCCCGCCGTTCCGCCCACGCGGGCACCAGGAAGCGCTGTGGCATGGCCTGCAATCGGGCAACCTGCACACCACCGCCACCGACCATTGCTGCTTCTGCGCCGAACAGAAAGCCGCCGGCCGCGACGACTTCAGCAAGATCCCCAACGGCACCGCGGGAATCGAAGACCGCATGGCGCTGCTGTGGCACGAAGGGGTCAACACCGGGCGCCTGTCGATGCAGGAGTACGTCGCGCTGACCTCCACCAACACCGCGAAGATCTTCAACCTCTACCCACGCAAAGGCGCGATCCGCGTCGGCGCCGATGCCGACCTGGTGCTGTGGGACCCCGAGGGCACCCGCACCCTTTCAGCCAAGACCCACCACCAGCAAGTGGACTTCAACATCTTCGAAGGCAAGACCGTGCGCGGCGTGCCGAGCCACACCATCAGCCAGGGCAAGCTGGTCTGGGCCGATGGCGACCTGCGCGCCGAGCGCGGTGCCGGGCGCTATGTGGAACGGCCGGCGTATCCGTCGGTGTTTGAGCAGTTGAGCAAGCGGGCGGAGTATTCCAGGCCGGTGGCTGTGAAACGCTGAGCCCCCCATGTAGGAGCGAGCTTGCTCGCGAAAAACGTTAACGAAAACGCGGGAAGCCTGATACTCAACGGCGCTCTCAGGTTTTTCGCGAGCAAGCTCGCTCCTACACATTGCGTCAGCAAATGCCCGTCAGAGGCAAAATAACCGTGAGGCCAACACCGTGATCCAGACCCTGAGCCACCTCCCCCATCCCCCTGAAGACGGGGCCACCCTCGCCAGCCATTTCACCGACCTGGCACCGCCCCTCACCGCCCGGCAAGCGCAACTGGAAGCCTCGCGCTGCCTGTATTGCTACGACGCGCCGTGCGTGAATGCGTGCCCCAGCGAGATCGATATCCCCTCGTTCATCCGCAATATCCACACCGACAACGTCCAAGGCGCAGCGCAGAAAATCCTCTCGGCCAACATCCTTGGCGGCAGTTGCGCACGCGTCTGCCCCACCGAGATCCTGTGCCAGCAAGCCTGCGTGCGTAACAACGCCGAAGAATGCGCGCCGGTGCTGATCGGCCTGTTGCAGCGCTACGCCATCGACAACGCGCACTTCAGCGAACACCCGTTCCAGCGTGCCGCGCCCACCGGCAAGCGCATCGCCGTGGTCGGCGCAGGTCCCGCAGGGCTGGCCTGCGCCCATCGCGCCGCCCTGCACGGGCATGACGTGGTGATTTTCGAAGCGCGGGAAAAGGCCGGCGGCCTGAATGAATACGGGATCGCCAAGTACAAGTTGGTGGATGACTTCGCCCAGAAGGAACTGGAGTTCCTCCTGCAAATCGGCGGCATCGAGATTCGCCACGGCCAGCGCCTGGGCGACAACCTCACCTTGAGCGAACTGCACCAGCAATTCGATGCGGTGTTCCTTGGCCTGGGCCTGGCCGCCAGCAAACACCTCGGCCTGCCCCACGAAGACGCCCCCGGCCTGCTCGCTGCCACCGACTATATCCGCGAGCTGCGCCAGGCTGACGACCTGACCCAACTGCCCCTGGCCGACCGTTGCATCGTGCTCGGCGCCGGCAATACCGCCATCGACATGGCCGTGCAAATGGCCCGCCTCGGTGCGCGCGACGTCAACCTGGTCTACCGCCGAGGCCTGGCGGACATGGGCGCGACCCAGCATGAGCAGGACATCGCCAAGGCCAATCAGGTGCGCCTGCTGACCTGGGCCCAACCCGAAAAAGTGCTGCTGGATGACCAGGGCCACGTCCGCGGTATGCGCTTCGCCCGCACTCGCCTGGAAAACGGCTGCCTGCAACCCACCGGAGAGACCTTCGAATTGGCCGCCGATGCGATCTTCAAGGCCATTGGCCAGGGCTTCGATAACGAGGCGCTGCACGACCCCCTGGCCCAACAACTGCAGCGCGTCGGCGCGCGTATCTTCGTCGATGAACAGCTGCGCACCAGCATCCCCGGCGTATATGCCGGTGGCGACTGCGTCAGCCTCGGCCAGGACCTCACCGTGCAAGCGGTACAACACGGCAAGCTGGCCGCCGAAGCCATGCACGCCCAACTCATGCTTAACGTGGAGGCTGCGTAATGGCCGATCTCTCGATTGTATTCGCCGGAATCAAGGCCCCCAACCCATTCTGGCTGGCCTCCGCGCCGCCCACCGACAAAGCCTATAACGTGGTCCGCGCGTTTGAAGCAGGCTGGGGCGGCGTGGTCTGGAAAACCCTGGGTGAAGACCCGGCGGCGGTCAACGTGTCGTCGCGTTACTCGGCGCACTACGGCGCCAACCGCGAAGTGCTGGGCATCAACAATATCGAGCTGATCACCGACCGCTCCCTGGAGATCAACCTCAGGGAAATCACCCAGGTGAAAAAGGATTGGCCGGACCGCGCGCTGATCGTGTCGCTGATGGTGCCGTGCGTTGAAGCATCCTGGAAAAACATCCTGCCCCTGGTAGAAGCCACCGGCTGCGACGGCATCGAGCTGAACTTCGGTTGCCCCCACGGCATGCCCGAGCGCGGCATGGGCGCGGCGGTGGGCCAGGTGCCAGAGTATGTGGAACAGGTGACGCGCTGGTGCAAGACCTATTGCTCACTGCCGGTGATCGTCAAGCTCACGCCGAATATCACCGACATTCGTGTGGCGGCGCGGGCGGCCTATCGCGGCGGTGCGGACGCGGTGTCGCTGATCAACACCATCAACTCCATCACCAGCGTGGACCTGGAACGCATGGTCGCCCTGCCGATGGTCGGCACCCAGAGCACCCACGGCGGTTACTGCGGCTCGGCGGTCAAGCCGATTGCCCTGAACATGGTCGCCGAAATCGCCCGCGACCCGCAGACCCAAGGCCTGCCGATCTGCGGCATTGGTGGCATCGGCAACTGGCGCGACGCGGCGGAATTCGTCGCCCTCGGCTGCGGCGCGGTGCAGGTGTGCACGGCGGCGATGCTGCATGGGTTTCGCATTGTGGAAGAGATGAAGGATGGATTGTCACGCTGGATGGACAGTCAGGGTTACACCAGCCTGCAAGAATTTTCCGGGCGGGCGGTGGGCAACACCACGGATTGGAAGTACCTGGACATCAACTATCAGGTCATTGCCAAGATCGATCAGGAGACGTGCATTGGCTGCGGGCGTTGCCATATTGCCTGTGAAGATACGTCGCACCAGGCCATCGCCAGTTTGAAACAGGCGGACGGCACCCATCAGTACGAGGTGATCGACGACGAGTGCGTGGGTTGCAACCTGTGCCAGATCACCTGCCCGGTGGCGGATTGCATCGAGATGGTACCGGTGGACACCGGCAAGCCGTTCTTGAATTGGACGCAGGATCCGCGTAATCCCTACCGGGAGGCGGTGTAGTCCTGTAGACCGCTATCGGGGGCAAGCCCCCTCCCACATTGAGCGCATTATGTCTGAAAGAATGCGATCCACTGTGGGAGGGGGCTTGCCCCCGATGAGGCCCTCAGCCTCACCACAAGACTCAAGGCTCCAACCCAATCCCGCGCAAAATCACCCCGGTCACCGTCTGGATAGCCTTCTCGAACTGCATATCCGACAACGGCTGGTGATCATTCAAAATCTTCACCTGGTGATCAAAGTCGGCATAGTGCTGGGTCGATGCCCAGATCATATACAGCAGGCTCGACGGCTCCACCGGCAGGATGCGTTTGTCTTCCACCCACTGGCGAATCTTCGCCTCCTTCATCTTGGCCCAGTCGTACAGGCTTTCATCCAGCGCCTCACCGAGGGTCGGCGCGCCGTGGATGATCTCGTTGGCCCAGACTTTCGAGCCATAGGGCCGCGTGCGCGAGCGCTGCATCTTGGCGCGGATGTAGCTGCTGAGCACCACCCTCGGGTCATCGAAGGTCTCGAAGCTCAAGGCGTCCTGCTTCCACACCTCCAGCAGATCGAACAGCACGGCGCTGTACAGCTCGCTCTTGGTGGTGAAGTAATAATGCAGGTTGGAACGTGGCAGCTGCACTTCTTCAGCGATATCGGCCATGGCGGTGCTGCCATAGCCCTTTTCGGCGAAGACCTTCTCCGCCGCCAGCAGGATTTTTTCGACGTTGACCCGGCGAATTCCGATCTTGTGATTGCCCATAAGGGCTCCCTGACAACAACATGGGCTAAAGACTACCATCGGCTCTAGACCGCGGCGACAGGCCGCAATGAAAGTTCTTACCTTCACCTTCCCCACGGATATTGGATTGGTTAGGATCGCGGTCCCTATCCAGGATCATTCCCATGCCTATTCGACCTCGCGTACCCGCCGACGACCCGTTGCTGGGCGCCCTGTGGGAGCGCTCGGTACGCGCCACCCATGACTTCCTCCCCGAGGACGATATCCAGCGTTTACTGCCCCTGGTACGCGACACTTACCTGCCGATGCCTGCCCTTGACGTCTGGGTGTATGAAGATGAACAGGGTATTGCCGGTTACATCGCCACCGGCAGGAACAATGTGGAAATGCTGTTTATCGACCCCACGCGCCGGGGCCAGGGGATCGGCCGCCAGTTGCTGGACCACGCCCGTGCGCGCCACGACACCTTGACCGTCGACGTCAACGAGCAGAACCCCCAGGCTGTGGGTTTCTACCTGCACTACGGTTTTGTCCAGGTCGCGCGCTCGCCGCTGGATGGCGAAGGCAAACCGTTTCCCTTGCTGCACATGGCTTTACCGACTCCTCCCACTGAAGGTACGGAACAATGCTGATCAAGAAAACCCTAACCGCCGTCGCCCTGCTCGCCTCCCTGCTCGGCGCCTCGGCGGCGTTTGCCCACGCCCACCTCAAAAGCTCGGAGCCGGCCGCCGACAGCACCGTCGCCGCACCGAAGGACTTGCGCCTGACCTTCAGCGAAGGCGTCGAAGCCACCTTCACCAAGGTGTCCCTGAGCAAGGACGGCACCGAAGTGGCAATCAAGCGCCTGGAAACGCCAGACGCCGACAAGAAAACCCTGGTGGTGACGCCCGCCGCCCCGCTGGCGGACGGTCACTACAAAGTGGTGTGGAACGCAGTCTCGGTCGATACCCACAAGAGCAATGGCGAATACAGCTTCCAGGTCGGCCAATAACCCATGGCAACCCTGCTGGTGCTGTGCCGCTTTGTGCATTTCATCGTCGTGCTGCTGATGTTCGGGGCCTGTGTATTCAGGCCCTGGCTCCTGGGCGCTGAACCGCAGGCGGTGCTGGACCGACAAGTGTTGCGCATCACCCGTGGGCTGGCCTGGACGGCCCTCGCGTCGGGGGTGATCTGGTTACTGTTGATTACCGCCAGCATGGCCGGTTCATGGCCGGCGGCGCTGGAACTGTCGACCGTGCAGTTGGTGCTGGGCAAGACCTTTTTTGGCCAGGTGTGGACCTGGCACCTGCTGTTGAATGGGCTGCTGGTCATCGCCCTGATGACCGCGTGGAAGGCCCCGCGCCTGCCGTTGATCACGCTGCTGCTGATGACCCTGGCCCCGGTTGGCCATGGCGCCATGCTCGATGGGCTGAGCGGGCAGCTGTTGATCCTCAACCAGGTGGTGCACCTGATGTGCGTCGGCGCATGGTTGGGGGGGTTATTGCTGCTGGTATTGATCCTCAGGCAGCCACACGGTGTTGAGCTGGCGCCGGTCCTGCGTCGTTTCAGCGGCGTCGGTTATGGCCTGGTCGCGGGCTTGCTGGTGACCGGCCTGATCAATGTGCGCGTCCTCACCGGGCAGCTGTGGCCCACGCCGTTGTTCAGTGGTTTTGCGTTGATTCTATTGATCAAGGTGATGCTGGTGCTGGGTATGTTGGCGCTGGCACTGCTGAACCGGCTGCGCCTTGATCGCTGCGAACAGCGGCTGGGCAGCTTGAAGGCCAGCGTGATGCTGGAATGGCTGCTCGGTATTTGCGCCGTCGCCGCCGTTTCACTCCTTGGCACCCTGCCTCCCATGGTCCTGGCGGGCTGAATGTGGGAGGGGCGGTGCGACGATTCGACTTGCCCCCTCCCACATTGACACTGCCCGCTCTGGATCAACCCACACGCAGTCATCGTATAACTTCTGCTTGACACCCCGCAAAAACCCCGCAAATATCCGCCCCAATGTTGTACGACGACGTATAACAAATAATAAAAACAACAAATGAAAGGGAGCATCACTGTGAGTCAATTCGCCCGCTATTCTTCCGCGCGTCTCAGTGTTATCGGTCTCGGCAGCCTGGCCTTCACCCTGCCCCTCCTCGCCCAAGCCGAAGGTTTTGTCGACGACGCCAAGGCCACGCTCAACCTGCGTAACGCCTACTTCAACCGCAATTTCACCAACCCGAGCAACCCTCAGGGCAAGGCCGAAGAGTGGACGCAGAGCTTTATCCTCGACGCCAAGTCCGGCTTTACCCAAGGCACTGTCGGCTTCGGGATCGATGTGCTGGGCCTGTACTCACAAAAGCTCGACGGCGGCAAAGGTACCGGCGGCACCCAGTTGCTGCCGATCCACGATGACGGCCGCCCCGCCGACAACTTCGGGCGCCTGGGCGTGGCGTTGAAGACCAAGCTGTCGAAGACCGAATTGAAGGTGGGCGAATGGATGCCGGTGCTGCCGATCCTGCGTTCCGACGACGGCCGCTCGCTGCCACAGACCTTCCGCGGCGGTCAGGTGACGTCCAGCGAAATCGCCGGCCTGACCCTCTACGGCGGGCAGTTTCGCGGCAATAGCCCGCGCAACGACGCGAGCATGGAAGACATGTTCATGAACGGCAAAGCCGCATTCACCTCCGACCGCTTCAACTTCGGTGGCGGTGAATACAGCTTCAATGACAAGCGCACCCAGATCGGCCTGTGGTACGCCGAACTGAGCGATATCTACCAGCAGCAATACCTCAACCTGACCCACAGCCAACCGCTGGGCGACTGGACCCTGGGCGCCAACCTCGGCGTCTTCAACGGCAAGGAAGACGGCAGCGCCCTGGCCGGCGACCTGGACAACAAGACCGTGTTCGCCCTGCTTTCGGCCAAGTACCAGGGCAACACCTTCTATGTCGGCCTGCAAAAGCTCACCGGCGACAGCGTGTGGATGCGGGTCAACGGCACCAGCGGCGGCACCCTGGCCAACGACAGCTACAACTCCAGCTACGACAACGCCAAGGAAAAATCCTGGCAGGTGCGCCATGACTTCAATTTCGTGGTGCTTGGCATTCCCGGGCTGACCATGATGAACCGCTATATCAGCGGCAGTAACGTACACACCGGGGCGATCACCGACGGCAAGGAATGGGGGCGTGAATCGGAACTGGCCTACACCGTGCAGAGCGGTGCGCTGAAGGATTTGAACGTCAAATGGCGTAACTCGACCCTGCGTCGGGATTTCAGCAATAACGAGTTCGATGAGAACCGGATCTTTATCAGCTATCCGATCTCGTTGCTGTAACTCCTGTGGCGAGCGGGCTTGCCCTAATGCCGTTCAGTTAAGGCTTTTTTGTAGGAGCGAGCTTGCTCGCGAAGAACTTACAGGCGCCGCGTTCATTCAGGAAACACGCGTTATCGTTGACGTTTTTCGCGAGCAAGAACTAGGCGTCCCCCTCGCTCCTACAGAAGGCGATGTACGCTTAACTGAACGACATTAGGGCAAGCCCGCTCGCCACAGCCTCGTTACACCTTTTGTCCAATGGCGCGTTGACAACCCAGGGGATCCCTAACAATACTTCGGCACAGTCATACGACAACCTACAACAAAAATTTGGAATCTCCATGACCACGACTACCCCCACTCCCTTCAACCGCCTGCTGCTCACCGGTGCCGCCGGCGGCCTCGGTAAAGTCCTGCGCGAACGCCTGCGCCCTTACGCCCAAGTACTGCGCCTGTCGGACATTGCCAACATGGCCCCGGCGGCCGACGCCAGCGAAGAAGTGCAACCCTGCGACCTCGCCGACAAACAAGCCGTGCATCACCTGGTGGAAGGCGTCGACGCCATCCTGCATTTTGGCGGTGTCTCGGTCGAACGCTCCTTCGAAGAAGTGCTAGGCGCCAATATCAGCGGCATCTTCCACATCTACGAAGCCGCGCGCCGCCATGGCGTCAAGCGCGTGGTCTTCGCCAGCTCCAATCATGTGATCGGCTTCTACAAGCAGGGCGAACAGCTCGACGCCCACTCCCCACGCCGCCCAGACAGCTACTACGGCTTGTCCAAGTCCTATGGCGAAGACATGGCCAGTTTCTACTTCGACCGCTACGGCATCGAGACCGTCAGTATCCGTATCGGCTCTTCGTTCCCGGAACCGCAGAACCGCCGGATGATGCACACCTGGCTGAGCTTCGACGACCTGACCCAACTGCTCGAACGCGCGCTGTATACGCCGAACGTCGGCCACACCGTGGTCTACGGCATGTCGGCTAACCTCGACACCTGGTGGGACAACCGCTACGCCGCGCACCTGGGCTATGCCCCGAAAGACACCTCCGAAGTCTTCCGTGCCCAGGTCGAAACCCAGCCCCCCGTAGCGGCCGATGACCCGGCCAAGGTGTATCAAGGCGGGGCATTCTGCGCCGCTGGACCGTTCGGTGACTGACGCCAGACCAACCCAAGGGAATGAGTGGCCATGACTGCAGAATTGATTGTCGACGCCCGCAATGCCGTGGGCGAGTGCCCGGTATGGGTGCCCGAGGAAAACGCCCTGTACTGGGTGGACATCCCCAACGGTGGCCTGCAACGCTGGAGCGCCGCCACCGGCCATCTCGCTGCGTGGAAAGCCCCGCAGATGCTGGCCTGCATCGCTCGCACCGACGCCGGCAACTGGGTTGCGGGGATGCAAACCGGCTTCTTCCAACTCACGCCGCATAACGACGGC
Source organism: Pseudomonas sp. OVF7 (assembly GCF_030644265.1). Lineage (NCBI taxonomy): Bacteria > Pseudomonadati > Pseudomonadota > Gammaproteobacteria > Pseudomonadales > Pseudomonadaceae > Pseudomonas > Pseudomonas sp. OVF7. The sequence goes on from NZ_CP128996.1 coordinate 5,207,681, forward strand.
AGCCTCGACACCACGCCATTGGCCAGCGTCGAGCACCCTCGCCCGGACATGCGTCTGAACGACGGCCGCTGTGATCGCCAGGGCCGTTTCTGGGCCGGCAGCATGGTGCTGAACATGGGCGCGAATGCGGCCGAAGGCATCCTCTATCGCTATGCATCGGGTTCAGCGCCCCATGCCCAGCTGGACGGTTTTATCACCCTCAACGGCCTCGCCTTCAGCCCCGATGGCCGCACGATGTACGCCTCGGATTCACACCCGCTGGTCCAGCAGATCTGGGCCTTCGACTACGACACCGAGACCGGCACGCCGTCCAACCGCCGCGTGTTCGTCGACATGCACCAGCACCCAGGTCGTCCCGACGGCGCAGCCGTGGACGCCGACGGTGGCTACTGGATCTGCGCCAACGACGCCGGCCTGATCCACCGTTTTACCCCCGATGGCCGCCTGGACCGCTCCCTGAGCGTACCGGTGAAAAAACCCACGATGTGCGCCTTTGGCGGCAGTCGCCTGGACACGCTGTTCGTCACCTCGATACGAGACGACCAGGGCGAGCAGTCACTGTCCGGCGGCGTGTTCGCCCTCAACCCCGGCGTCCAAGGACTGCCTGAGCCAACGTTTACCCTCTAGCTGCATCGCTGTGCCTTGAATACAACAATAACAACACAGGAGTGACCTCCCATGGACTTCAAACGCACCTTGCTGGCCGCTGCACTTCCCCTGAGTGTCCTGTTCACCGGCGCCGCCCACGCGCTGGAAATCAAATTCGCCGACGTTCACCCCGCCGGCTATCCCACTGTCGTAGCCGAAGAGAACATGGGCAAAGCCCTGACCAAACAAAGCAACGGCGAACTGACCTTCAAGTACTTCCCCGGCGGGGTCCTGGGCTCCGAGAAAGAAGTGGTCGAGCAGGCCCAGGTCGGCGCGGTGCAGATGACCCGCGTCAGCCTTGGCATCGTCGGGCCCGTGGTGCCGGACGTGAACGTATTCAACCTGCCGTTCGTGTTTCGTGACCAGGCGCATATGCGCAAGGTCATCGACGGCGAGATCGGCGATGAGATCCTCGCCAAGATCACCGACTCCGAGTTCGGCCTGGTGGCCCTGGCCTGGATGGACGGCGGCACGCGCAACCTCTACACCAAGAAACCGGTGCGCAAGATCGAAGACCTCAAGGGCATGAAGATCCGCGTGCAAGGCAACCCGCTGTTCATCGACGCCTTTAATGCCATGGGCGCCAACGGCATCGCCATGGACACCGGCGAGATCTTCAGTGCCCTGCAGACCGGAGTGATCGACGGCGCGGAAAACAACCCGCCCACCCTGCTGGAACACAACCACTTCCAGAACGCCAAGTACTACACCCTCACCGAACACTTGATCCTGCCCGAGCCCATCGTGATGTCGAAGATCACCTGGAACAAGCTCACCCCGGCGCAGCAAGTCATGGTGAAAAACGCCGCCAAGGCCGCCCAGGCCGATGAGCGCGCGCTGTGGGATGCCAAGTCCGCCAGCAGCGAAACCAAGCTCAAGGCCGCCGGTGTCGAGTTCATCAGCGTCGACAAAAAACCCTTCTACGACGCCACCGCAGCGGTTCGCGCCAAGTACGGCGCGCCCTACGCCGACATCATCGCGCGCATCGACGCCGTTCAATAACCTTCCCTGCCTCTCGCAAAAGGCCCGGCGCGGTCGGCATCGACGCGCCCGGTTACGGTGAACGCCATGAAGAATCTACTGCTGCGCATCAACGACCGCCTCTACATGACCTGCGTCTGGGTCGCCGGCCTCTCGGTTCTCGGGGTGGCACTGATCATTCCCTGGGGCATCTTCGCCCGCTACATCCTCGGCACCGGCTCCAGCTGGCCGGAGCCCACCGCCATCCTGCTGATGCTGGTGTTCACCTTTATCGGCGCCGCCGCCAGCTATCGCGCTGGCGCACACATGTCGGTGGCGATGATCACCGACCGCCTGCCCCCCCGCCAACGCCAGGTCATCGGCATCGTCTCGCAGCTGCTGATGGGCACCATCTGCCTGTTCATGGCCATTTGGGGCACCAAGCTGTGCCTGTCCACCTGGAACCAGTTCATGAGCGCCATTCCGACCCTGCGCGTGGGCATCACCTATATGCCGATCCCGATTGGCGGGCTGCTGACCCTGGTCTTTGTGGTGGAAAAACTCCTGCTCGGTGACCAGAGCAACCGGCGCGTGGTGCGCCTCGACCTGGTGGAAGAAAGCGAAGGGGCCGCCTGATATGGACGCATTGATTCTGTTGGGCAGCTTTATTGCCTTGATCCTGATCGGCATGCCGGTGGCCTACGCCCTGGGTTTGTCGGCATTGATTGGCGCGTGGTGGATCGACATCCCGTTCCAGGCCCTGATGATCCAGGTGGCCGGCGGGGTAAATAAATTTTCGCTGATGGCGATTCCGTTCTTCGTGCTGGCCGGGGCGATCATGGCCGAGGGCGGCATGTCGCGCCGCCTGGTGGCGTTTGCCGGCGTGCTGGTGGGCTTTGTGCGCGGCGGCCTGTCCTTGGTCAACATCATGGCCTCGACGTTTTTCGGCGCGATCTCCGGTTCGTCGGTGGCCGACACGGCCTCGGTCGGCTCAGTGCTGATCCCGGAGATGGAACGCCGTGGCTATCCCCGAGAATTCGCCACCGCGGTGACCATCAGCGGTTCGGTGCAGGCACTGTTGACGCCGCCCAGCCATAACTCGGTGCTCTACTCCCTGGCAGCGGGCGGCACGGTGTCGATCGCCTCGTTGTTCATGGCCGGTGTGGTCCCCGGCCTGTTGATGAGCGCGTGCCTGATGGTGCTGTGCCTGATCTTCGCCAAAAAGCGCAATTACCCCAAGGGCGAAGTCATTCCCTTGAAGCAAGCGCTGAAAATCTGCGCCGACGCGCTGTGGGGCCTGATGGCCATGGTGATCATCCTCGGCGGCATCCTCTCCGGCATCTTTACCGCCACCGAATCCGCCGCGATCGCGGTACTGTGGGCATTCTTCGTGACCATGTTCATCTACCGCGACTACAAATGGAGCGAACTGCCCAAGCTGATGCACCGCACGGTACGCACCATTTCCATCGTGATGATCCTCATCGCCTTCGCCGCCAGCTTCGGCTACATCATGACCCTGATGCAGATCCCGGCGAAGATCACCACGCTGTTCCTGACCCTGTCGGACAACCGCTACGTGATCCTGATGTGCATCAACGCCATGCTGCTGTTGCTCGGCACCGTGATGGACATGGCGCCGCTGATCCTGATCCTTACCCCGATTTTGCTGCCCGTGGTGCTCGGCATCGGCGTCGACCCGGTGCACTTCGGCATGATCATGCTGGTGAACCTGGGCATCGGTTTGATTACGCCGCCGGTGGGCGCGGTGCTGTTTGTGGGGGCGGCCGTGGGCAAGGTCAGTATCGAGCGGACCGTGAAGGCGTTGCTGCCGTTCTATGCGGTGCTGTTCCTGGTGTTGATGGCGGTGACCTACGTTCCGGCGCTGTCGTTGTGGCTGCCCAGTGTGGTGCTGTGATGATGATTGAACTTGAAGATAACCTCACCCACCTGACCTTGAACCCGGCCGTGGGCGGCAGCATCGTCAACTGGACAGTGCGTGCCACCGGGCAGCCGTTGCTGCGACACAACGATGAGCAGGCGATCCATACCGGTTTGCCGGGCAAGCTGGGGTGCTATCCGTTGGTGCCCTGGTCCAACCGCATTGCCCATGGCGGTTTCGACAACCCCGACGGTTGGCTGGCACTCACGCCCAACAGCCTGACCGATCCGCTGCCGATTCATGGCTCTGCCTGGCAGCACGGGTGGCAAGTGGTCAGCCAGGCGGCGGATGAGGTGGTGCTGGCGCTCGAATGCGCCACGCCGTTTGCCTACCGCGCCGAGCAGCGTGTTCGCTTGAGCGACGGGGTTCTAGGTATCGAACTGCGGGTGACGCACCTGGCTGCAACAGCGGCGTGGCATGGCGTGGGCCTGCATCCGTACTTTCCACGCCGACCGGGCACCCGGTTGCAGGCCAAGGCCGCACAGGTGTGGATGAGTGATGCGTCCAAGCTGCCGACCGGGTTGGCGGCGGTGCCGGGAGAGTGGGATTTCCAGGCATTGAAAAACCTGCCCGAAGGCGCGGTGGACAATGGCTTTTGCCAGTGGGACGGGGACTGCCGGATCGAACAGCCGGAACTGGGCTATGCGCTGGAATGCCAGGCCAGCGGGGCCGATTACTTCCTGCTGTACTGCCCGCCGGGGTTGGGGTTCTTTTGCATCGAGCCGGTGAGCCATCCGGTGAATGCTCATCACCTGCCAGGGCGGCCGGGCCTGATACTGCTGGAACACAACCAGTCGGTCCAACTCAATTTCAACCTGAAATACACCCCCCTGTAGGAGCGAGCTTGCTCGCGAAAAACCTCAGGGCAACGCGGGGCATCAGGCCCCCCGCGTTATCGTTGACGATCTTCGCGAGCAAGCTCGCTCCTACAGGGATCAGCGCCATGCTCAAGGTGGGGAGTTTTTCAGGCGCCCAGCCGTGTCGATACTCACCACCACCGACAACCCCGGCCGCAGCCGTTCACTCTCAGCCTGATCCGGGTCCACGGTAATCCTTACCGGCACGCGCTGGGCAATCTTCACAAAGTTGCCCGTGGCGTTATCCGCCTGCAACAGGCTGAACTCCGAACCGGTGGCTGGGGATATATGCTGCACCGTGCCGCGAAACTTGCGGTGGTTCAGCGCATCCACGGTGAAGGTCACCGGTTGGCCCACCTGCACGTTGTTCATCTGGGTTTCCTTCATATTCGCGATCACCCACAGGTGCTTCGGCACCAGCGCCATCAACTGCGCGCCAGAGTTGACGTAGGCACCCAGCCTCACGCCAATCTGCCCCAATTGACCGTCACGGGGTGCAGTAATGCGGGTGTTGGACAGGTCGATACGCGCCAATTCCAACGCCGCCTCGGCACTGGCCACCGCCGCTTCCAGGGAACCGCGATTGACGATGACCGTCTGCAAATCCTGCCGCGCGATTTCCAGGCTGGCCTGGGCTTGCGCGACCGCCGCAATAGTCTGTGCATGGGCGGCGCGGGTCACGTCCAGCTCGCGCTTGGACACCGAACCGTCGCTGATCAACGCTTCATTGCGCCGCAAGTCGGCGGTGCTTTTGCGCGCCTGCGCCTGGCTGTCCACCAATGCGGCCTGGCGCAGTTTGATCGTTGCTTCTGCACTGTTGCGTTGCTGCACCACATTGGCCAGTGAAGCCTTCTGCACCGCCAGTTGGGCCAGGGCCTGGTCGAGGCGCTGCTGGTAGATGCGGTCATCCAGGCGCACCAGCAAGTCGCCGGCCTTGACGTACTGGAAGTCCTGCACCGGCACCTCGAACACATAGCCGCTGAGCTGCGGGCCGATAATGGTCACCTGGCCGCGCACCAGGGCGTTCTCGGTGGTTTCCACCGCGCTGCTGAACGGCGGCAGCTGCCAGGCGTACAGCACGACCAGCACGCCCACCAGGGCAATCGCGGCAAAGCCCAGGGACGAAAGGATGCGTACCCACAGGGAGCGCGGTTCGGTGACGGTGGCCCCCGGTGGCGTGGTGCCTTCCGGGGTGGCGGCGATGGCATTGGTGGTGGTCGTGGTCGGTTCGGTCATGAAGAGGCGCCGCTGGGTTGAACGGGAGTGGCTGCTTTAGTGGTGCTCATCAGCCACAGACTGCGGATAAAGATCCAGATCATGGTCAGGATCGCGATGATCGCGATCAGCATGAACACATCGTTGTAGGCCATGACATTGGCCTCACGGGTTGCCGCGGTGGCCAGGCTGCGAATCCCCATGAGGTTGCGCAACTCCGGGTCAGCGACGATGCCGCCATAGGCCGAGCCGCCGCCCTGCACGCGGGCGGCCACGCGAGGGTCGAGCAAGGTCAGGTGTTCGACGATCATGCTGGAGTGAAACTTCTCGCGCACCACCTGGAACGTGCCGAGCAACGCCGCGCCGATCAGGCCGCCGAGGTTTTGGCAGATCCCGAACATCACCGAGAAACTCACCAGGTTGCGTGGGTTGGTCAGCACGTTTTTAGTCCCCAGCACCATGGTCGGCCCCAAAAAGAAGGTGCCGCCAAAGCCTAGCAGGAACTGGCTGATATACAGGTTCTGCGGGCGGGTCAGGTTACTGGAGAAACTGTCCATCACCGAGCCGGTGGCCATCAGCGCCAGGGCAATCACCAGCGGCATCAGCAAGTGCGCCGGGTTGATCGTCAGCGCACTGACCACCAGCCCGCTGATCGCCCCGGCCAGCATCACCACGTACAGCGTGTGCATCTGCTCGTAGCTCATGTTCAACATCTGCATGAACCCCACCGCGCCGGTGGACTGCTCGGACAACACCATGCGAATCAGGATCACCGCCAGCGCCAGGCGAATCATGGTGCCGCTGCCCAGCCAACGGGTCATCAGCAGCGGGTTGGCACGATTATGCTCAATGGCCAGGCCAGTCATGATCAACACCAGGGAACAGGCCGAGGCCACGCCGATCCACGGTGCTTCCAGCCACCAATCGATACGCCCCAACGACAGCACCGCGCAGAGCAGCGCCACACCGCTGGCGAGAATGGCGAAGGTGAGGAAGTCGAGTTTTTCAAAGGTCTTGAAACGGTCGCCGGGCGGCAACTTGAGCAGGAACACGCAGCCCAGGCAGATCAGCGCCATGCCCAGTTCGAACAGGTACAAGCCGCGCCATTCGGCGATTTGCAGCAGGTCTTCGGAGAACAACCGCGCCAGGGGCAAGGCCAGCTGCGCGGTCCCCAACCCCAGCACCAGCGCCTTCAAGCGCCATTTGGCGGGGAACGCCTGGATCATGTAGTACAAACCCAGGGAACTGAGCGCCGCCCCCACCATCCCGTGGGCTGCCCGCACGGCGATGGCCGAGTTGAGGTCGTTGACGAACAAGTGGCCGAAGGTCACCAGTGCATAGAGCACCAGGAACACCTCGGTAAACGCACGCAGGCCGAATTGCTGGCGAAACTTCACCAGCAGCAGGTTCATGCACACGTTGGTCATCACATAGGCGGCGGGCAACCAGGCCATTTCCGCGGTGGTCGCGCCCAAGGCGCCTTGCAGGTATTGCAGGTTGGCGATCACCAGCGAGTTGCCCAGGCCGCCGGTGATGGCTACGAGTACGCCGACCAAGGCATACAGCCAGCGCTTGTGGGTGGGGTGCAACGGCGTCGACGGCGAGCCCGGCAGGCTCGGGCGCTCGTGAGGCTGCCAGGTGCGGGGGGTGTATTTGTCCATTCGGTGACCTTGATGAGCCGACACGCAAGGTCGGTGACTCCATTACTCAGGGAGTAGTAAACCTGAGAGGAGTTCATCTTGCCATGTTGAAGGGGCAATTGATGCCTGGCGTGGGCAAGGTCAAGTATGGGGGTTGGCGGTGATGGCGGCGTCTGGGCTGACCAGCTTTCTGGGTTGGGTACAGAGCAAGGTCTATCTGGTCCATGGAGATCAAAATGTGGGAGGGGCTTGCCCCCTCCCACATTGGATCTCCTTTGTATTGGAGACCACACGCCCTATCAGATCCAGCCGAGCCAGCTCCAGTAAGTCGCCGCAAACACCAGCATCAGCAGGTAGCCGATCAACGTGACCAAAATCCCCACCTTGGCAAACTGCCGTGCCGTAAACGTCCCAGTCCCCAAACACACCATGTTCTGCGGCGCGTTGATCGGCAGGATAAACCCGTAGCTGACGACAAACCCCAACAGCATCGTCACCCCCAACCGGTTGAATTCCCCCGGCAGGGTCTGCAACACCGCAATCAGGATCGGCAGCAACGCCGAGGTCAATGCCGTGGCGCTGGCAAACCCCAAGTGGATCACGATCAAGAATGCCCCAAGAATCGCAAACACCCCCAGCGGCCCCACGTGGTCCAAGCCGGTGTGCGCCACCACCTGGGAACCCAGCCACTGCCCGGCCTGGGTGGTCAGCAGCGCCGTGCCCAGGCTGATGCCCACGCCAAACACGATCACCGTGCCCCACGGGATACGCGATTGCACGTCCTTCCAGGTCATCACGCCAATGCCCGGCAACAACAGGAACACCAGGCCGGCATAGGTCGTCGAGGTGGTGTCGAAGTTGTGCAGGCGCCCTTCCGTGGCCCAGGCCAGCAGAAGCAGCACCGACACAGCCAGCAGGCGCTTCTGCGGCCCGGTCATCGGGCCGATATCCACCAGCGACTGCGCCACCGCCTCTTTGCCGCCAGGGATGCTGTCGCTTTCCGGCGGCAGCAGCTTGATCACCAGGAACAACAGCACCGCCGACATGATCAGCGCCCATGGCGCACCTGCGATAAGCCAGTCGATCCACGACACGCGCTGGCCGAGCATCTTGTCCATAAAGCCCACGGTCAGCAGGTTTTGTGCGGCGGCGGTCTGGATGCCGACGTTCCAGATGCTGGTGCCCTGGGCCACCACGATCATCAAGCCCGCAGCGATGTTGGAGCGTTTGTCGACGCCAAACGCAGCGACCACGCCCATCATGATCGGCACCACACAGGCACTGCGCGCGGTGGCGCTGGGGACGACAAGGCTGAGCAGGATAGTCACCGCGATCGCCCCCAGCAGAATGCCGCGCGTGCTGGTGCCCACCCGCGTCAGGGTGACCAGGGCGATACGCCGGTCGAGGCCGGTGTGAGTCATGGCGGCGGCGATGAACAACGCGCCCGCCACCAGCGCGAGCGCGGGGTTGGAAAAGCCGGTAAGCGCCATGCTGATGGCCGGGCTGGAACCGATCAGGTGCGTGGGGTCTTGCAGCGACGGCGCGGTGCCGAGCAGGAACGCCATCAGCGAAGTGATCATGATCGCGCTGGCTTCATACGACACCGCCTCGGTGATCCACACCACCACGGCAAACGCGAGGATCGCCAGCATGCGATGCCCCGCCACCGGCAAGTCGGCGGGCATCGGCAACAGCAGCACCCCGACCATCACCAGCACGGCGACGACCAGGCCCAGGGGCAACTTGAAGGATGCAGCGGTTGTTGCGGGGGCGCTCATGGGGTTCTCCGTCGGCCGTCAAATCAGGCAGGGAGCATGGCGCAAAATGCCGCAGGCGGTGTTGACAGGTATCAAGACCCTAGGCCAATAACTGGCTCAATACCGCCCGCAACTTCCCGGGCTTGACCGGTTTGTTCAACAATGGCGCGTCCAGCCGCCGCAGCATGCGCCGGCATTGGTCGGTGCGGTCAGCCGTGATGATCACCGCGGGAATCGGCTGGTCGAAGTGCTCGCGCAGGTGCTTGATCACCTCGCAACCCACCACGCCGTGGTCGAGGTGGTAGTCCGCCAGGATCAACTCCGGCGCCCTGCCCTGCAATGCCAGCAAGGCACCGGCCTGGTCGGTGGCGGTAACCACCTCGCAGCCCCACTGGCCGAGCAGCGCGCTCATGCTTTCCAGGATGCTGAGTTCGTTATCCAGCACCAGCAAACGCCGCCCCGGCAAGGGGTTGCCCGTCGTCGCTTGCACCGGCAACTGGCTGATAGCCAACGGCATGTCCTCGCTGATGGGCACTTCGATGCTGAACATCGACCCGCGCCCCGGCCACGAGCGCACCGCCACCGGGTAGCCGAGGATCTCGGCGATGCGCTCGACAATCGCCAAGCCCAGGCCCACGCCCTTGCGGTCCGAGGCGCGGCCGACGTCCAGCTGGTTGAATTCGAGGAAGATCGCGTCGAGCCGATCGGCCGGGATGCCGCGCCCGGTGTCCCACACTTCCAGGCGCAGGCGGTCGCCACGGCGGCGCGCGCCGAGCAGGATGCAGCCGTCGTCGGTGTAACGGCAGGCGTTGCTGAGGAAATTGCGCAGGATGCGCGTGACCAGGCGCAAGTCGGTGCAAATCGCGTAGTGGCCGGTATGCGCGCGCAGATTGAGCCCGGCGGCCAAGGCCACTGACTGGAATTCCGAGACCAGCGGCGCAAACAGTTCATCCAGGCGATACACCGCCACATCCGGCTTGACCGCGGCCTGGTCGAGCCGCGAGATATCCAGCAGGTCGGTGAGCAAATCCTCGGCGCCTTCCAGGGCCTGGTGGGTGCGCTCGACCAGCACCTGCTCGACGCTGGGCAAGTTGCGTTCGCGCAGGGTGGCGATCAACAGGCGCGCGGCGTTGAGCGGTTGCAACAGGTCATGGCTGGCGGCGGCGAGGTATTTGTCCTTGCTGCGGTTGGCGGCCTCGGCGGCATCGCGGGCATCGCGCAGTTCCTGTTCGACCTGTTCGCGCTGGGCGATCTGCTGTTGCAGGTTGCGGTTGGCTTCCAGCAACTCATCGGTGCGCGCCGCCACCCGTTGCTCCAGCTCATCGTTAAGGCGGATGTAGCGCTTGCGCTCGGCCTCCAGCTCATCGAGCCGCGCGGTCAGTTCCGGGTAATGGCTCTTGCGCGCCGACTGGTCGCCCAGCCCCAGCAACCCGGCCAGGGCGCGCTGCTGGTCGTCAGAGAGCTTCGCCATAGACGACCTCGACGTCACGCTGGCTCGACTCACGGGGGTTGGTGAGGATGCACGGGTCGTGCATGGCATGCTGGGACAGGAACGGAATATCCGCCACGCGCACCCCGTGCAAACCGAGGGTTTCGTGAAAGCCGATCGCGTGTTTCAGGGCAATCAGATGCTCCACCAGCCGCCCCCGAATCTGCCGATGGTTGAGGCCCCGGCAGTCGATGCCGAACGTCTCGGCAATCACCTTGAAACGCTCCGGCGCCGAGTTGTAGTTGAACGCCACCACGTGTTCCACCAGCACCGCGTTGCACAAGCCATGGGGCAGGTCGAGAAACCCGCCGAGGCTGTGGGACATGGCATGCACCGCGCCGAGGATCGCATTGGAGAACGCCAAGCCGGCCTGCATGCTGCCGAGCATGATCTTCTCGCGCAGGGCAATGTCACCGGGGTTGGCGATCATCTGCACCAGGTTGCCGTTGATCAAGCGCATGGCTTCCAGCGCATGGGGATCGGTGAGCGGGCCGTGACCGGTGGACACGAACGCTTCGATGGCATGCACCAGCGCGTCGATACCGGTACAGGCGGACAGGAACGGGTCCATGCTGGCCGTGGTTTCCGGGTCGATCAGCGACACATCCGGCACCACCGCCTTGCTGACGATGGAGAACTTCATGCGTTCCTGTTGGTTGGAAATGATCACGAACTGCGAGACATCCGCCGACGTGCCGGCGGTGGTGGGGATCAGGATCAACGGCGGGCTGGGCACGCGAAGGGTGTCCACCCCTTCGAATTCGAGGATGTTACGCCCATGGGCGACCACAATGCCGATGGCCTTGCCGCAGTCCATGGGGCTGCCGCCACCGATGGCGACGATCACGTCGCAATGGTTGTCGCGGTACACCTCGGCGCCCAGCATCACTTCTTCGACGCGCGGGTTGGGTGACACGTCGCTGTACAGGCAATAGTCGATGCCGATGGCTTGCAGGCTGGCTTCCACATCGGCCACCCAACCCGCGGCGATCACACCAGGGTCGCTGACCACCAGGACCTTGCGCGCACCAAAGGTCTTGGCGTAATTACCGACGTTGTGCCGGCAGCCGGCACCAAAGATGATTTCAGGCGAGACGAATTTACGCAGGAGGCTCAGATTTGGGCTCATTGGAAAGCCTGTTGTTATTATTTTTGGGAGATGCACTTCACACTAACCCATTCGCGGACGAATGCAATCAGACCAAAGGGTCATTCCCAAAACGAGCCCGGCCAGCGCGTGGCTGGCCGGGGGTGGATCAGCGGCTGGCGAAGTACATGGTCACTTCAAAGCCGATACGCAGGTCGGTAAACGCGGGTTTAGTCCACATGGGGCGATCCTCTTGTTGTGCCGGAAGATTCCGGTGAAGGCATTAATGCATGGAGGGATGGGGGTGCGAATGCTACTTTCGAACGAGTGAGGGCACTGCATTAGTCGCGAACGTACAGGGAGCAACATGTGGGAGGGGCGGGGTACGAATGCTGCTTTCGAACGAGTGCGGGCACTGCATTGGTCGCGAACGTACGGGGAGCAACATGTGGGAGGGGGCTTGCCCCCGATGAGGGCGTGTCAGCTGAAACAGCTGTGACTGACACACCGCTATCGGGGGCAAGCCCCCTCCCACAGGGGACCGCGTTGCATCGGAGGGTTAGAAGAACCCCAACGGATTGATGTCGTAGCTCACCAGCAGGTTCTTGGTCTGCTGGTAGTGATCCAACATCATCTTGTGGTTCTCACGCCCCACGCCGGACTTCTTGTAGCCGCCAAACGCGGCATGCGCCGGGTACAGGTGGTAGCAGTTGGTCCACACGCGACCGGCCTTGATCGCCCGGCCCATGCGGTAGGCACGGTTGATATCACGGGTCCACAGCCCGGCACCCAGGCCGAATTCGCTGTCGTTGGCGATCGCCAGGGCTTCGGCTTCGTCCTTGAAGGTGGTGATACCCACCACCGGGCCGAAGATTTCTTCCTGGAACACGCGCATCTTGTTGTGGCCCTTGAGCAGGGTCGGCTGGATGTAGTAACCGCTGGACAGGTCGCCCTCCAGGCGCTCGGCCGCGCCGCCGGTGAGCAACTCGGCGCCCTCTTCCTGGGCGATTTTCAGGTAGGACAGGATCTTGTCGTATTGCTGCTCGGACGCCTGGGCGCCGACCATGGTTTCGGTGTCCAGCGGGTTGCCGCGCTTGATCTTGACGATCTTCTTCATCACCACTTTCATGAAGTCGTCGTAGATCGACTCCTGCACCAGCGCCCGCGACGGGCAGGTGCACACTTCACCTTGGTTGAAGAACGCCAGCACCAGGCCTTCGGCGGCCTTTTCGATGAACTGTGGCTCGGCGTTCATGATGTCTTCGAAGAAGATGTTCGGCGACTTGCCGCCCAGTTCCACGGTCGACGGGATGATGTTCTCGGCGGCCGCATGCATGATGTGCGCGCCGATAGGCGTCGAGCCGGTAAAGGCGATCTTGGCGATGCGCTTGCTGGTGGCCAGCGCTTCGCCGGCTTCGCGGCCAAAGCCCTGGACGATATTCAGCACGCCCGGTGGCAGCAGGTCATTGATCAACTCGGCAAACACCATGATCGACAGCGGCGTCTGCTCGGCCGGCTTGAGCACGATGCAGTTACCGGCGGCCAGGGCCGGGGCGAGTTTCCAGGCCGCCATCAGCAGCGGGAAGTTCCACGGAATGATCTGCCCGACCACACCCAATGGCTCATGGAAGTGATAGGCAGCGGTGTGTTCGTTGATCTCGGCGGCGCCGCCTTCCTGGGCACGGATGCACCCGGCGAAATAGCGGAAGTGGTCAGCGGCCAGGGGCACGTCGGCGTTGAGCGTCTCGCGCACGGCCTTGCCGTTGTCCCAGCTTTCGGTCACGGCCAGCACTTCGAGGTTCTGTTCGATGCGGTCGGCGATTTTCAGCAGCACCAGGGCGCGATCCTGGGCCGAGGTCTTGCCCCAGGCGTCAGCGGCAGCATGGGCGGCGTCGAGGGCCTTGTCGATGTCGGCGGCGTTGGAGCGCGGGAATTCGGCGATCTGCTCACCGGTCACCGGCGAGGTGTTGGTGAAGTACTGGCCGCTCTGCGGCGCGACGAATTCGCCGCCGATGTAGTTACCGTAGCGCGACTTGAAGCTGACGATGGCGCCAGGGGTGCCAGGTTGTGCGTAGATCATGTTAAGGCCTCTGTCTGGGTCCGGGCCTGTCGGTCAACAGGCGATGACCCGATAGTAAAGAGCCCCCGTTGCCGGGCGAATGCGCCGTTGGCAGGGGGGCTCTTGTCATTTGGTCGTAGATTCAGTGTTTGGCGACCAGTTCTTTGGGCAGCTTGAAGGTCCAGAGCATGCCGCCCTGGTTGAAGTCCTTGATGCGCTTGGCCACTTCACCGCCCCACAACGGCACCGCGCCGCCCCAGCCGGAGAGCACCGAGACGTACTGTTCGCCGTCCATTTCCCAGGTCACAGGCGAGCCGAGTACGCCGGAACCGGTCTGGAACTCCCAGACCTTCTCGCCGGTCTTGGCGTTGAACGCCTGCAGGAAACCTTCCGGCGTGCCGGTGAACACCAGGTTGCCCTTGGTGGTCAGCACCCCGCCCCACAGCGGCGCGAAGTTCTTGTGGCGCCAGACTTCCTTGCCGGTCTTCGGGTCGATGGCACGCAGTACGCCGATGTAGTCTTCGTTCAACGGCTTGATGGTGAAGCCCGCCCCGAGGAACGCCGCGCCTTTTTTGTAGGCGATGTCTTCGTTCCAGATGTCCATGCCCCATTCGTTGGACGGCACATAGAACAGCCCGGTGTCACGGTTGTAGGCCATCGGCATCCAGTTTTTCGCGCCGAGGAACGCCGGCGCGACGAACACCGAGGTGCCTTTGGTTTCACCGCCCGGTGCGCCTGGGCGACTGGCTTCGTTGTAGATCGGCCGGCCGTCCTTATCCAGGCCGCTGGCCCAGGTGATCTTGTCGACAAACGGGAAACCACGGATGAACTTGCCGTTGGTGCGATCGAGCACGTAGAAGAAGCCGTTACGGTCGGCGGTGGCCGCCGCTTTGATTTCCTTGCCGCCTTCGGTGTAGTTGAAGGAGACCAGCTCGTTCACGCCGTCATAGTCCCAGCCGTCGTGGGGCGTGCTCTGGAAGTGCCACTTGATGGTGCCGTCATCCGGGTTCAGCGCCAGGCGCGAGGATGAATAGAGGTTGTCGCCGGGGCGCAGGTGCGAGTTCCACGGCGCCGGGTTGCCGGTGCCGAACAGCAGCAGGTTGGTTTCCGGGTCGTAATAGCCGCCCAGCCATGGCGCCGCGCCGCCGGTCTTCCACAGGTCGCCAGGCCAGGTCTTGCCCGCCTCGCCGCCGGAAATGCCGTTCTCCACGGCCTTGCCGTCCTTGTAGACATAGCCCATATGGCCTTCGACGGTTGGACGCATCCACAGCAGGTCGCCGTTTTTCGGGTCGTAGGCCTGGATCTTGCCCACCACGCCGAATTCGCCACCGGCCACGCCGGTAATCAGCTTGCCGTTGACCACCAGGGGCGCGGCGCTGATCGAATAACCTTCCTTGTGGTCGGCAACCTGCTTGCTCCACACCACTTTGCCGGTGTCTTTATTCAGCGCTACCAGCTTGGCATCGAGGGTGCCGAAGAACACCAGGTCGCCGTACAGCGCCACACCACGGTTGATCACGTCGCAGCAGGGGCGGATGTCATCGGGCAGGCGCGCATCGTACTGCCAGAGTTTCTTGCCGGTGCGCGCATCCACCGCGAACACCCGCGAGTAGGAACCGGTGAGGTACATCACCCCGTCCTTGATCATCGGCTGCGCCTGCTGGCCGCGCTGTTTCTCGCCGCCAAAGGAGAAGGCCCAGACCGGGCGCAGGTCCTTGACGTTGTCCACATTGAGGGTGTCGAGCGGGCTGTAGCGCTGGCCCTGCACGCCCAGGCCGTTGGTGACGATCTGCCCAGGGTTTTTCGGGTCCTGGAGGATGTCCTGGTCGGTCACGGCGGCCATGGCTTGGCCGGATAACAGAATGGCACCGAGCAACACACTCAAGGCGAAGGGTTGGCGGCGTGCGGGTTGGGTCATGACGGCTACCTCTGCGGTTTTTTGTTATACCCGGGAAATTTTCCCGGTCTGGTAGCGATTCTTGGGCGCAGGGGCAGT
The DNA here is from genome assembly GCF_030644265.1 of Pseudomonas sp. OVF7. NCBI lineage: Bacteria > Pseudomonadati > Pseudomonadota > Gammaproteobacteria > Pseudomonadales > Pseudomonadaceae > Pseudomonas > Pseudomonas sp. OVF7. Next base: position 5,223,331 of record NZ_CP128996.1, read on the forward strand.
TGTCACAATTGACCGCAGTATCGAGATTGCTAGTTCCTTAGTAGCGGGTCTGGCCGCTCAGCGCGCCGAGTCGACGCGTTGCATCTGCTCGCGCTCATAACGCGGATACAAGTGGCTGACGCTGCGGATCAGTTCGTAGCGGCTCAGGCTGATGGCGGCGAAACGCTCGGGAATGGGGCTGCGGATCATCTCGGCCATGTCGCTGCCCTGGGCGGCACCGTCGCGCAGCAATTGGTCGAGCCAGGTGAGGTAGTCGCGCATCTGGGCGAAGGGCTGCGCGTCACTGGCGACCGGGCCGTGGCCGGGCACGATCAACGTCCAGGGCAAGGCTTGCAGGGTGTCGAGGTCGGCCAGCCACGCCGTCAACCCAGGGCTGTTGGGCGTGGTAAGCGCGCGTTGGTAGAACACCAGGTCGCCGGCAAACAGCACGCCGGTGCTCTGGTCGAGAATGGCCAGGTCGGCGCCGGTGTGGCCGGTCAATGCGAGCAGGCGCAAGTCGTGGCGGCCAACGCTCAGCACACCGGGTTCCAACACCTGGGTGGGCAACACCACCTCGGTGCCGCGCATCCAGTCGCCGACCATGCGGTAGAGGTTTTCCGCCATGCCGTCGCCTTGCTCATGCAGCAGGCGCGTGGTGTCGGCCAGGGCGCCGATAGGCACGTCCTTGAACGCCTGGTTGCCCAGTGCATGGTCGGGGTGATGGTGGGTAATCAGCACCTGGATCACCGGCTTGGGGGTGACGCGGGCGATGGCCTCGCGCATGGCTTCGCCGTAGCGCCGCGACGGGCCGGTGTCGATCACCACCACGCCCGCCTCGGTGACGATAAAAGCGGTGTTGACGATATTGCCGCCATTGGCCTTGGCGAAGTTGTCGGTACTGCCTTCGAGCAGCCAGGTGTCATCGGCGATCAACCGTGGCTTGAGGGCGTAGTCCAGGTCCGCCAGCGCGGGCAGGCTCAAACTCAGGCACAGCAATAGAATCCAGCGCATGCCGCGCTCCTTCTGGTCAGGGAATGGCGGCGTCGAATTCATTGCCACTGTTGTCGCGCAACACCAGGCGGGTCGGCCCTGGCGCGTCGATATCAAAGGCCAGGTTGGGGTTTTCGCTGACCGCCGGGAACAGCTCCAGCTCGGCCAGCACCTGGCCGTCCTGGCCCCGCAGTTGCGCATGGTTGAGGTAGAACTCGGGGATGCCGCTGACCATGCCGTTGTCCATCGGATGCGCCACCTGCACGCGCACCCGGCTGAACTCGCCACGCGGGTAACGCCCGCCGAGCACTTCACCGATGTGTTCTTCCCAGCCGGGCTGGGTGCGTACCACGCTGGGCGCGGTGCAGCCGCCGCCGGCCGCATCGATCAGGGTCGAGCCGACGTGCCACAGCCCGTCGTCGGTGAGCACTGCCGCGCGCAACGGCGTGGCCTGTTCGATACGAATCCGCAGCGATAGCCACGGCAGCACCCCGGCCTTGGGCTGGAAGTCGACGATCTTCGGCAATGGGTTGAGCTCGGCCCAGGCGAGGATTTTCAGCACATGGCCCTTGAACGCCCGGGCGTCGATCTCCAGCGGCACCTGGCGCGCATCTTCGGCAAACGGCGGCGCCAGCAGCTTGACCCGTTCGTCGAACACAAACGGCGCTTCGGCCAGAAACTGCTTGTGGTAGAACGCCCACATCACCGACGGCACCGGGTCCTTGCCTGGCTCGACGTCCACGGCGTGGGCCGCCAGCGGTAACCAGCAGGCCAGCAGGCAGCTCAGTCGCACGTTCAGTCGCCAGATCATCGCCTGCTCCTATTGGTACATCTCGGGCACTTCGTATTGCAGGCCGTAATGGCTGTAGATGGCTTGCAGCGAACCGTCGCGGATCAAGCCTTCAAGGGCCTCTTCCACCGCGTAGGCCAACTGGCGATTGCTTTCATGCACCGCCATGCCGATTTCCCAGCGTTGCCTGCCCATGTTCGGGTAGGCGTTCTCGGCCAGGGCCAGTTGCGGGTCGTGGGCCTCATGCACCTGCCAGTCGATTTCGCCACGCATGGCCATCACCGCATCGACCTCGCCGGCCTTCATCGCCGCAAAGGCCTGGGGCACGCCGGGGTAGTGATGGGTCTTGCCGGCAAGCATGCCGTTGAACACCGAGGTCAGGTAGAACGACGGCACGCTGTCGACTTCGACACCGACCGGGTGCTGCTCGAACACCGCCACGCTGGCGACCTTGTCCAGGCGCCGGCGATCGTAGGCCACCTGCCATTGTTCGTTCTGGTAAGGCCCGAACATCACCACATGGCCGTTTTCCAGCTCGCCCTGGTCATTGCGCTTTTGCGCGTAATCGCGGTCGTAGGGCGCGCGCATCATCAGATCGGCCAATTGCTGGTTGTGCAACGGGCTGCCGCGCCAGATGTAGTCGCGCAGGTCGTCGTCAAGCTTCTCGCCGGCCGGCGCCCAGATCAACGTGAGTTGCACCCCCAGCGCCTTGGCCAGGGCCTGGGCCAGCTCCACGTCGACCCCACGCGGGGTGGTGCCGTCTTCAAAGCTGTAGGGGGCAAAGTCCTTGTACACCGCCACTTTCAGTTCGCCGTCGGCGATCATCTGGTCATAGCTGCGCACCTGTGCCTGTGCCGTCTGGCAACACAGCAGGGCCAGGCCAAGCACATAAGCGAACAGGCGCATGGCTTACTCCTCGACGTGCACGGTGTCCAGGTAGGTGCGCACGGCCCACAAGGCTTCCTGGCTCAGGTAGTCGGCCATCTTCGGCATATACACCCGGCCGTCGCGTACCGCGCCATGACGCACGCGCTCGACGAACCACTCATCACCGGCTTCGCCCACGTCGAGCATGCGCAGGTCGGGGGCGATGCCGCCGGACTTGGCTTCCAGGCCGTGGCAGGCGGCGCAGTTCTGGTTATAGGCGGACGAGCCGATTTCCACGGCCCGGTCGTGTTCAGGGGAGGTGCGGTACGGATTGACCGCCGCCCAGCCGTCTTCGTTGACCGGCACGCCGGCGTCCTTGATCGAGGTCAGGCCCTTGGTTTCCACGGCTTGCGGGACCACGTTGCCATGGGCCCAGGCGGAGCCCGAAGCGATCACACCGGCCAACAGCCCGGCGACAAGCAAGGCGTTGTGTTTTGTTGTCATTATTTTTGCCCTCAGGATTGCACGCAAAACCTCATTGCAGAGGCTATGGCAACCATCTTAGAAACCCCGGGGCATGGGCCGTATGCTGCTTTGGTGGCCGGCTTATCCTCCCTTGGTAGTAGGGCTTGTGGGGCACGCCTAAAACAGCGGCGCCACGGGAAGTCTTCCCGGCCACAGCGGGCGTTTTTCCGTATCCGTCCGGCCCCCTGACGCTCCACCCTGTGCAGGCCAAAACCTCCACTGGGAACTGCAACCATGACAATAAGATCGCTACCCGCCCTCTCACCTTTAAGCCTTGCCGTGCAAGCCTTCGTGCTGGTGGGCAGCCTGTCCCTCAGTGCCGCGGGCTATGCCGCCGCCGAGCCTGCGGCCAAGCAAACCCGCAACGTCACCTGGGAAGACATCGCCAACGACCACCTGACCACCCAGGACGTGCTGCAATACGGCATGGGCACCAACGCCCAGCGCTGGAGCCCGCTGGCCCAGGTCAACGACAAGAACGTGTTCAAGCTCACCCCAGCCTGGTCCTACTCGTTCGGCGATGAGAAACAACGCGGCCAGGAATCCCAGGCCATCGTCAGCGACGGCGTGGTCTACGTGACCGGCTCCTACTCCCGCGTGTTCGCCCTCGACGCCAAGACCGGCAAGCGCCTGTGGACCTACAATCACCGCCTGCCCGACAACATTCGCCCCTGCTGTGACGTGGTCAACCGGGGAGCGGCGATCTTCGGCGACAAGATCTACTTCGGTACCCTCGACGCGCGCCTGATCGCCCTCGACAAGAACACCGGCAAAGTGGTGTGGAACAAGAAGTTCGGCGACCACGCCGCTGGCTACACCATGACCGGCGCCCCGGTGCTGATCAAGGATAAGGTCAGCGGCAAGGTGCTGCTGATCCACGGCAGCTCCGGCGATGAGTTCGGCGTGGTCGGCCAGCTGTTTGCGCGCGACCCGGACACCGGCGAAGAGGTCTGGATGCGTCCGTTCGTGGAGGGCCATATGGGCCGCCTCAACGGCAAGGACAGCACGCCGACCGGCGACGTGAAAGCCCCGTCGTGGCCGGATGACCCGACCACCGAAACCGGCAAGGTCGAGGCTTGGAGCCACGGCGGCGGCGCACCTTGGCAGAGCGCGAGCTTCGATGCCGAGACCAACACCATCATCGTCGGCGCCGGCAACCCCGGCCCGTGGAACACCTGGGCGCGCACCTCCAAGGACGGCAACCCCCACGATTTCGACAGCCTCTACACCTCCGGCCAGGTCGGCGTCGACCCGAGCACCGGTGAAGTGAAATGGTTCTACCAGCACACGCCGAACGATGCCTGGGACTTCTCCGGCAACAACGAACTGGTGCTGTTCGACTACAAGGACAAGGACGGCAAAGTGGTCAAGGCTACCGGCCATGCCGACCGCAACGGCTTCTTCTACGTGGTCGACCGCAACAACGGCAAGCTGCAGAACGCCTTCCCGTTTGTCGACAACATTACCTGGGCCAGCCATATCGACCTGAAGACCGGCCGCCCCGTGGAAAACCCAGGCCAGCGCCCGGCCAAGCCATTGCCGGGTGAAACCAAGGGCAAACCCGTGGAGGTCTCTCCGCCGTTCCTGGGCGGCAAGAACTGGAACCCCATGGCCTACAGCCAGGACACCGGCCTGTTCTACATCCCGGGCAACCAGTGGAAAGAGGAATACTGGACCGAAGAGGTCAACTACAAGAAGGGCTCGGCCTACCTGGGCATGGGCTTTCGTATCAAGCGCATGTATGAGGACCACGTCGGCACCCTGCGCGCGATGAACCCCACTACCGGTAAGGTGGTGTGGGAACACAAGGAACACCTGCCGTTGTGGGCCGGCGTGCTGGCGACCAAGGGCAACCTGGTGTTCACCGGGACCGGCGATGGTTTCTTCAAGGCCTTCGACGCGAAAACCGGCAAGGAGCTGTGGAAGTTCCAGACCGGCAGCGGCATCGTCTCGCCGCCGATCACCTGGGAACAGGATGGCGAGCAGTACATTGGCGTCACCGTCGGTTATGGCGGCGCGGTGCCGTTGTGGGGCGGCGACATGGCCGAGCTGACCAAGCCGGTGGCGCAAGGCGGGTCGTTCTGGGTGTTCAAGATCCCGAGCTGGGATCAGAAAACCGCGCAAAAATAACCCCTGCGAGAATGCCGGGCCGCCTTTTGCAGTAAGCGGGCTCCTGTGGCAAGCGGGCTTGCCACAGTAAGCCCGCTTGCCACAGTAAACCCGCTCCCCACAGGATCCCTAGAGGTTGCACGATGAACTACCTGCCCTTGTTACTCCTGCTCTCCCTGCCCCTGGCGCACGCCGACGACGGCGACGACGCCCCACTGGTCGTCAACGGCTGTACGATCGCCGAACACAGCCAATGCCCCGGCGCCAACCTCAAGGGCGCCAACCTCAGCAACCAGGACCTGAGCAGAATGAACCTGGCCGGTGCCGACCTGCGCGACGCCGATTTGCGCCATGCCAACCTCGACCTGGCCAACCTGGAAAAAGCCCGGTTGCAGGGCGCCAACCTGACCCGCGCCAGCTTGCAGCAAAGCAACCTGCGCCTGGCCGACTTCACCGGCGCGACGCTGATGGCGATCCAGGGTTGGGGTCTGTTTGCCCAGGGCGCACAGTTCGAAAACGCCAACCTCAGCGCGGCCTACCTGCAATTCGCACGGCTGTCGGGGGCAAAAATGCACAAGGCCAACCTGCGCGCCGCCGACCTGGAAATGACCTGGCTGAGCAAGGCCGACCTGCAAGGAGCGGACCTGAGCGATGCGAATCTACAGGAAGCCAAGTTCGGCGAAAGCAACCTGGAACAGGCCACGCTCACCGGCAGTCGCCAGCACTATGCGAACTTTCAGGATGCCAATATGGAAGGCTGCAAAGACTGTCCTACCACCTGGAATCGCTAGACCACCACGATTCAAAATGTGGGAGGGGGCTTGCCCCCGATGGCGGTGGATCAGTCAATGCCTGAGTGACTGAAGCACCGCTATCGGGGGCAAGCCCCCTCCCACATTTGAAGGGTGTAAAACAGAGAGAAAACTGTCAGCCCGCTACGCGCACCACGCCCATGTCGATCCCCAGATGCACCAGTTCGGCATGGGAACTGACCTGCAACTTGCTCTTGAGCAAGGTCAAGTGGTTGGACACGGTCTTGCTGCTGATATTCAGCTGGTCGGCAATCGCCCGGGTAGGCGTGCCCTTGGCCAGCATCAGGAAAATCTCCAGCTCGCGCGGGGTCATGCCCTGCAGGCGTTGATCGCTGGGGGTGTAGGCCAGCTCGGTGGCCAGGGCCTGTTCGATATAGGCGTGGCCGTCGAGGATGCGCCGCACCGCTTCGATCAACACCTCGGGCGCCGAGCTTTTGGTCAGATAGCCTGAGGCCCCCGCCTCCAGGGCCTGGCGCACCAGCGGTAATTCGTCGTGCATGCTGAAGAACAGCACGCGCAACTGCGGCAGGCGCTGGCGCAGGCGGCGCGTGGTTTCCAGGCCGCTGATACCCGGCAGGCCGAAGTCCATGATCACCAGGTTCGGCACCGCTTCCTGCACGCGGCTGAGGGCTTCTTCACCACTGGCCGCCTCGCGCACTTCAATGGCCGGCAGCAGCGCCCGCAACAGGCTGGCATAGCCCTGGCGCACCACCGCGTGGTCATCCACCAACAGAATATTCATGAAGCCTCCAATGGCATGTTCAACGCCAGCGCCCAACCGGCGCCGGGATGGCTGAGGATTTTCAGTTCACCGCCCAGGCAGCGCGCGCGTTCGGCCATCGAATACAGGCCGACACCCGGGCGCTGCGGCGTGTGTGCACCGCGCCCGTTGTCGCGCACCCACAGGCGCAGGCGCGAACCGCGATGGTGCAGGCGCACGCAGACATGGCTGGCGTCGGCATGCCGCACGACATTGGTCAGGGCCTCCTGGAGCAGGCGGTAGAGGTGGGTCTTGCTCGCTCCGGACAATGCCGGCAAATCGGTGCTGACCCGTAGCCGGCAATCGATGCCATGGCTGGCCTGCCACTGCGTGACCAGCATCGAAAAAGCCTCGGCCATCGGCAGGTGTTGCAGGGCCACCGGGTACAGGTCGTGGACCAGCGCGCGGAAACCTTGCTGCAAGTGGTCGCAGTGATCTTCCAGTTGCGCCACCGTGCGCGCCAGCAATGGCGGCTGGTCGGTGACCAGGCGTAACAGGCAGGCCTGGGCGCGAATGCCGGCCAGGTATTGGCCCAGGTCATCGTGCAGGGTCTGGGCCAGGTGATTGCGCTCCTGCTCCTGCACCGCCATCAGGGTCTGGGTCAGTTGGGTGTTGTCGGTGCGCGCCTGCTCCAGGGCGTGGGTCATGCGGTTGAAATGCAGCGCCAGTTGCCGCGCTTCCGGCGACCCCGCGCTGTGCAGACGGACATTGAGCTGACCGGCGCACACCTGCTGCAGCGCCCGCAGCAACTCATCGAGCACGCCCATGCCACGGCGCACCGCCCAACGGATGGTCAACAGGCTCAAGGCCAGCGCCAACGCGCACAGGCCCAACAGTTGTTGCAGGGAGTCCCAGACTTCGTCGATTTCATCCCGTGGGTCGACCGCGATCGACACGCGCCGGCCGTCCGGCAAGTCCAGTACCTGGGGACTGCGCCGCGCCTGGGCAAACAGCAGGCGGCCGAGCCAGGCATCCAGGCCATCTGCCGCCGGTGCCTGCAAGGTTTCGCCAGGCCCCAGCCAATGCACGCGCACATGACGCAGGCTGGCGGTGAGGTGTGGCTGCAGGCTGGCGGGGTCGCGCTCGGCGGTTTCGCTGAGGTAGTGCACCACCGCTTCGGCCGATTGCAGCTCGCGCTCCACATCCGCCAAGGCCTGGTGCATCAACAGGCCAGTGCAGGCGCAGGTGACCAGGGCGAAAAAGCCGCACACCCACAGGTTGATGCGCCACAGCGCCGACATGCCTAGCGCGCCACGCTGGCGGGCACGCTCGACGCCGGGCGTGGTGCGTGCAGCTTGTCGACGCCGATCAGGCTGACGATCAGCAGGAACGGTAGGAGCAGGACCTTGAGGATGTGCATGAGCGTTCATCTCCCGAGTGAGCGCGACGCGGATGCCCCATGCTAAGACCGCGCCACGCGCGCGGGGCTACTACCTTGGTACTGCCCCAGCGGTACTTTCTGCATATTTGCAGCGCCCCCAAGGGTTCCTATGCTGGCGCTACCTGTCATGGAGTGCCTTATGCGCCTGCTCGCCCCCTACGCCGTGCTGTACCTGCTGGCGATCGCTTGCGCCGCCGGGGTGGCCAGCGCCAGCCAGGCCGCCGAGGCGCCGCTGGCGGTACAGATTGGCTACCTGGGCTACCGGCCGGATCCGGGGCCGCTGCTGTCGAATGTGATCCCCGAGCCGAGCGATGCCGGGCAACGCGGCGCCGAGCTGGCGATCATCGACAGCAACAGCACCGGCGCCTTTCTCAACCAGCGCTACAGCCTGACCAGCGCTACGGTGGACACCCCCGAGGCCCTGCTCGCCGCCGCCCAGGCCCAGCACGCCCAGGGCCTGCGCCTGTTCGTGGTCAACGCCCCCGCCGCCAGCCTGCGCCAACTCAGCGCGGCACTGCCCGACAGCCTGCTATTCAACGCAGGCAGCCCGGATGACAGCCTGCGCAGCACCGACTGCCTGGGTAACGTGCTGCACAGCCTGCCGAGCCGGGCCATGCTCGCCGATGCCCTGGCGCAGTTCATGGTGGTGCGCAAATGGCAAAAGGCGCTGCTGATCGTCGGCCCCACCGAGGATGACCAAGCCTACGCCGCCGCCCTGCGCCGCGCCGCCAAGCGTTTCGGCGTGCAACTGGTGGCGGAAAAAGCCTGGCGTTTCGATAACGACCAACGCCGCAGTGCCCAGGCGGATATGCCGCTGTTCACCCAGACCGCCGAATACGACGTGGTACTGGTGGCCGATGAGCGCGGCGACTTCGGCGAGTACGTGCCCTACCAGACCTGGTACCCGCGCCCCGTCGCCGGCACTCAGGGCCTGACGCCCACCGGCTGGCACAAAACCGTCGAGACCTACGGCGCCGCGCAATTGCAAAAACGCTTCGAGGCCCTGGCCGGGCGCTGGATGAACGACCGCGACTTCGCCGCCTGGATGGCCGTGCGCAGCGTCGCCAGTGCGGTCAACAAGTTGCGCCAGGTCGAGCCCATGGCCATCCGCCAACTGGAGATCAGCGAACAATTGCCACTGGACGGTTTCAAGGGCCGCAAGCTCAGCTACCGCCCGTGGAACGGCGAGTTGCGCCAACCGATCCCGATCGTGCAGCCCCGCGCCCTGGTCAGCACCTCGCCCCAGGACGGTTTCCTGCACCCCTTCAACGAAATGGACAGCCTGGGCTACGACAAGCCCGAGGTGACCTGCCGCTTCCCCTGATCGCTCCCCTACTCACAATAATAAGGAATCCGCCATGCGCCGCACCCTGCTCTCATGCGCCCTGCTGCTTGCCGCCGGGCACGCCATGGCCAGCACCGCCTGGGTCTCCAACGAGAAAGACAACAGCCTGAGCCTGATCGACATGCAGACCCTGCAAGTCACCGACACCCTCAAGGTCGGCCAGCGCCCAAGGGGCTTGTTGCTGTCCCACGACAACACGTTGCTGTACATCTGCGCCAGCGACTCGGACCGGGTACAGGTGATGGACGTGGCGACGCGCAAGATCATCAAGGAACTGCCCTCCGGCAAGGACCCCGAGCAGTTCGCCTTGCACCCCAATAACCGCTGGTTGTACGTGTCCAACGAAGACGATGCGCTGGTGACAGTGATCGACACCGAGACCTCCAAGGTGCTCGGCCAGATCAACGTCGGCGTGGAGCCTGAAGGCATGGCCGTGAGCCCGGACGGCAAGTGGGCGGTGAACACCAGCGAAACCACGAACATGCTGCATTGGATCGACACCAGCACCCAGACCCTGGCCGACAGCACCCTGGTGGACCAGCGCCCGCGCTTCGTCGAGTTCAACCACGATGGCTCGCAGCTGTGGGCTTCGGCGGAAATCGGCGGCACCGTGACCATCCTCGACGTGGCCAGCCGCACGATCCTCAAGACCCTGACCTTCAAGATCAAGGGCGTGCACCCGGACAAGGTGCAGCCGGTCGGGATCAAGCTCAGCGCCGACGGCAAGTACGGCTTTGTCGCCCTCGGCCCGGCCAACCATGTGGCGGTGATCGATGCCAAGACCTTCGAAATCCTCGACTACCTGCTGGTGGGCCGCCGCGTCTGGCAGATGGCATTCACCCCGGACGAAAAACAGTTGCTGGCCACCAATGGCGTGAGCGGCGATGTATCGGTGATCGATGTGGACAGCCTCAAGGTGATCAAGTCGGTCAAGGTCGGACGTTATCCGTGGGGCGTGGTGGTGACGCCATGAACGCCCTGGAGGTGCGCGACCTGAGCTTCGCCTATGGCGCACGCCAGGCCCTGCACGAGGTGAGTTTCAGCCTGGCGCCCGGAGGGTTTGCCGCGTTGCTGGGGCCCAACGGCGCGGGCAAATCCACCTTGATCGCGCTGCTCACGCGGTTGTACGACTTGCAAAGCGGCGATATCCGCGTGGGCGGCCACTCCCTGCGCGATGCGCCACGCGCAGCACTCACGCAACTGGGGGTGGTGTTCCAGCAAAGCACCTTGGACCTGGATTTGAGCGTGGAGCAGAACCTGCGCTACCACGCCGCGCTGCACGGCTTATCGCGGCGCCAGACCGACCTGCGCGTTGCCGCCGAGCTGGCGCGCCAGGCCCTGACGGAACGGCGCCGCGAAAAAGTCCGCGAACTCAACGGCGGTCACCGGCGCCGCGTCGAAATCGCCCGGGCGTTGCTGCACGAACCCCGCTTGCTGCTGTTGGATGAAGCCAGTGTCGGCCTCGACCCCGCCAGCCGCCTGGCCCTGAACCAGCACGTGCGCAGGCTGTGCCTGGAGCAAGGCATCAGCGTGCTGTGGACCACCCACCTGCTCGATGAAGTGCAGCCCGACGATGCGCTGATGATTCTGCACCAGGGCCGCTTGGTGGCCAGCGGGCAAGTCGACGCGTTGATCCAGGCCCAGGGCGGCGACCTGGGCAGCGTGTTCGCGCGCCTGACCCGCCCCGCCCCCACAGGAGCCGTGGCATGAACGCTTACTGGCAATGCTTGCGCGGCATCGTGCTGCGCGAGTGGCTGCGCTTTGTGTTGCAGCGCACCCGGTTTCTCAGCGCCCTGGTGCGCCCGCTGTTGTGGTTGCTGGTGTTTGCCGCCGGGTTCCGCGCTGCGCTGGGCATTTCGGTGATCGAACCCTACGACACTTACATCCCCTACGAGGTCTACATCATCCCGGGGCTGGCCTGCATGATCCTGCTGTTCAACGGCATGCAGGGTTCGTTGTCGATGGTTTACGACCGCGAGATGGGCAGCATGCGCGTGCTGCTGACCAGCCCGCTGCCGCGCACATTTTTGCTGTGCAGCAAGCTGCTCGCCACCGCGTTGATTTCGCTGTTGCAGGTGTACGGGTTCCTGGCGATTGCCTGGGTGTATGGCGTGCAACCGCCGGCCATGGGGCTGCTGATCGCCCTGCCCGCCTTGCTGCTGGTGGCCTTGATGCTGAGTGCCCTGGGCCTGCTGCTGTCGAATGCCATTCGTCAGTTGGAAAACTTTGCCGGGGTGATGAATTTCGTGATCTTCCCGCTGTTTTTCCTGTCATCGGCGCTGTACCCGCTGTGGAAGATGCGCGACTCCAGTGAATGGCTGTACTGGTTGTGCGCGATCAACCCGTTTACCCACGCCGTGGAGCTGGTGCGCTTTGCCCTGTATGAACGCTTCGCCGGCCTGGCCCTGGCGGTGTGCCTGGGCTTGACCGTGCTGTTCGCGGTGTTGGCGGTACTGACCTTCAACCCTCAGCATGCGGCGTTGCGCAAAAAGGGCTGAGGCTGGCAAAAACTACTACTTTAGTACTGGTTTTCCTGTCTATCGTCGCATTCCCAAGGGCTCGGGACTCACGTGTAATGGCCGCATAACGATAAGGATTGCCCCGCCATGCTGCCTGCCCGACTGCCTCTGTTGGCACTGCTGTGTCTGTTCATCGCTTACGCGCATGCCGACACCCCACTGTTTTCCGCCGACGGCTACCGCATCAGCCTGTACCGCAGCCCCACGCCCGATCACTTGCCGGGCGCCACGATCATCGACACCCCGGCCCTGCAAGCCCTGCTGGCGCAGACCCCGGCACCGGTGCTGATCGACGTGTATCGGCGCCAATGGCTGCAAGGTCGCTTCATCGAAGACCAGCCTCACGCCAACCTGCCCGGCAGCCACTGGCTGGCCAATACCGGCGATGGCGACCTCACGCCGGAATGGCAAAGCTACTTCGTGCGCCACCTGTACACCTACAGCGGCGGCGACCCGACACGACCGCTGGTCTTCTATTGCCGCTCCGATTGCTGGTTGAGTTGGAACGCGGTAAAACGTGCCGCCAACCTGGGCTATACCTCTGTGTACTGGTATCGCGATGGCCTGGATGCCTGGGAAGCGGCGAAGCTGCCGGTGTCGGTTGCGCAACCCGAGCCATTTGAATAACCACAATAAGAAAGGTGAACGGCCATGTACAAAATCCTGATTGCCGATGATCACCCGCTGTTTCGCGAAGCGATCCATAACGTCATCAGCGACGGTTTCCCCGGCAGCGAAGTGATGGAGACCGCCGACTTGGACAGTGCCCTGGCGCTGACCCAGGAACACGACGACCTGGACCTGATCCTGCTCGACCTGAACATGCCCGGCATGCACGGCCTCAATGGCCTGATCAACCTTCGCAACGAGTCGCCGACCATTCCGGTGGTGATCGTGTCGGCCGAGCAGGACAAGCAGATCGTGCTGCAAGCCATCACCTACGGTGCCGTTGGTTTTATCACCAAGTCCTCGCCGCGCCAGCAGATGACCGAGGCGATCCAGCAGATTCTCAACGGCAACGTGTACCTGCCGCCGGACATCATCCGCACCCAGAAAACCGGTACCCACCGCCGCCTCAACGAAAACCCCGGCTTCGCCCCCGAACTGCTGCAGGCATTGACCCGCAAGCAGTTGCTGGTCCTGGAACGCATGACCAAGGGTGAGTCGAACAAACAGATTGCCTACACCCTGGAAATTGCCGAGACCACCGTGAAGGCCCACGTGTCGGCGATCCTGCGCAAGTTGAATGTGCACAACCGGGTGCAAGCGATACTCAGTGCCGGAGATATAGATTTCGGCTCGTACCTGCGCCGCTGATCGTCCTGACACAACACCAATCAAAGGTGGGAGGGGGCTTGCCCCCGATGGCAGTGGGTCAGTGACATAAAAGTTGACTGACACACCGCTATCGGGGGCAAGCCCCCTCCCACATTTTGATCTGCATTTGATGGGGTTTCGGGGTTCACTTGCCGGGCAGGTAGCCCGCACCGGCCTCGTACCCACACCACTGATCTTCCTGACACAACACCAATCAAAGGTGGGAGGGGGCAAGCCCCCTCCCACAGGTTGATCTGCATTTGATGGGATTTCGGGGTTTGCTTGCCGGGCAGGTGGCTCGCACCGGCCTCGTACCTGCGCCGCTGAGCTTCCTGACGCAACACCAATCAAAGGTGGGAGGGGGCCTGCCCCCGATGGCAGTGTGTCAGTCACAATAAAGTTGACTGACACACCGCTATCGGGGGCAAGCCCCCTCCCACAGGTTGATCTGCATTTGATGGGGTTTCGGGGTTCGCTTGCCGGGCAGGTGGCCAGCACCGGCCTCGTACCCCTGAGCTTCCTGACACAACACCAGGGGGCTTGCCCCCTCCCACACTTTGATCTGCATTTGATGGGGTTTCAGGATTCACTTGCCGAGCAGGTGGCTCATGGCAGTCTTGAGCTTCATCGGCCGCACTGGCTTATGCATCAAGGTGTGCCCCAGTTCGCGGATCTGTAGCTTCAGCTCGTTGTTGTAGTTGGCGGTGATCATCATCGCCGGGATCGGGCTGGCGCGCCGGGCGTTGATGCGTGCCACGGCGTCGACACCGTTCTGCTCATCGTCCAGGTGGTAGTCGGCGATCAACAGGTCCGCCTCGGCATGGTAGTTGTCCACCTGCCGCGCCAGGTCCTGCTCCGACAGTGCGGTGATCACGCTGCACCCCCAGCCTTCGAGCAAGGTGCGCATGCCCGCGCAAATGGCTGCGTCGTTATCCAGCACCCACACCCGCGCGCCTTGCAGGCGTTCGAGCATCGGCTCGGTCATCGCCGGCATGGGCAATGAACGCGGAGCAGTGGCGCTTAACGGCACCTCCACCGAGAACATCGAGCCCTTGCCCGGCCAGGATTTGACGGTGATGCGATGGCCGAGTATCCCGGCGATCTTCTCCACGATCGCCAGCCCCAGGCCCAACCCGCGGTCCTGATCGCGCCGCTGCACATCACCGCGCTTGAACTCCTGGAAAATCTCCTCCAGGCGCTCCTCGGCAATGCCCATGCCGCTGTCCCACACCTGGATCGACAAACGCTGGTGCTGACGCCGGCAACCGAGCACGATGCGCCCCTGATAGGTGTAGCGAATCGCATTGCTCAACAGGTTGCGCAGGATACGCGCAAGCAGCTGGATATCGCTGCGCACCAGCGCCGAACAGCCGATAAAGTGCAACGCCAAACCTTCGCTGCGGGCCAGTTCGGTGTATTCCACAGCCAGGTTGTCGAGCAACTCGCTCAAGGCAAACGGGGCGATATCGGCCTTGATCACCCCGGCGTCCAGCTTGGAGATATCCACCAGGGTACCCAGCAGGTTTTCCACGTCTTCCAGGGAATTGCTCACGTTGCGCACCAGGGTTTCATTGGCCTGGGGCTCGCGGCGTTCGAGCAAGGCACCGGTGAACAGCCGCGCGGCGTTCAGCGGTTGCAGCAGGTCGTGGCTGACGGCGGCGAGGAATTTGGTTTTCGACAGGTTGGCCTGTTCCGCCTCCAGCTTGGCTTCACGCAGGCGTGACTCCACCCGGCGACGCTCGTCGATCTCGCGCAGCAGTTGGTCGTTGAGCGAGGTCAGCTCCGAGGTACGCTGGGCGACGCGCTGCTCCAGATGCAGGTAAGCCTGATGCAAGGCTTCGGCGGTGCGGCGGCGTTCGGTGATGTCGCGGATCAGCACGAAAATCCCCACCACTTCGCCATTGGCCAGGCGGTTGGGCACGTAGGAGCGCAGCATGTAGCGCTCCTGGTTCTTGATATTGGTTTCGGCGAATTCGAAGGTCACGCTCTCCCCCGCCAGCGCGCGGGCGACATACGCATCCAGGCGCTGGCAGTGCTGTTCGCTGTGCACTTCGCGCAGGCTCTGCCCGAGCATCATGCCCCGTGGCCAGCAGTACCATTCTTCGTAGACTTTGTTGGTGAACTCATACACCAGGTCGGCATTCAGGTAGCCGATCAGGGCCGGCACATGGTCGGTGATCAGGCGAATCCAGCGCTCGCTTTCCTGGGCTTTTTGCGCGGCGGCCTGTTCCCGCCGCAGCGTTTCGGCGCGCAGCCGGGCGTTGATCAACAAATGGTTGCTGGCGCGCAGTTCGGCCATCGCCTGGTTGAGTGCGTCGGTGCGCTCGCGCACTTGTTCGGCCAGTACCACCGAATGCTGGAAGGTGGTGTACGGGTCATTGCCCTGGGTCACGCCGGACTCGATACGCTCGATCAACGCCGCATTGATCCGCGCCAGCTTGTGGTTGTCCTGGCGCAGTCGCGCCACCTCGGCCAACAGTTCAGTGCGATCCAGGAGCTCGACCTCGGGCAATGGCGACGCCGGTGAAGGTTTGGTTGATATGCATGCCATTGAACTGTTCTCCGTAGGTGTTGAACCCCATCACCCGATGGTCACGCAGAAAGCAGCCGATTTGTTCGAGGTTGTCGCTGTCTTCCAGCTCCAGGCGCCGCAGGAAGCAGTCGCAACCAATGGTCAGCAGCAAGTCGCCAAGACGCGATTGCAGGCCGTCGAACAGGTTTTCCAGGTTCGGCAGGATCGGCCCCGGCTTCATCACGGTGAGCACGATGCCGTTTTCCACCGCACAGTAGAAACTCAGGCTCAGGTCGTCATGCACCTGCTGGATCGCCCGCACGTAGTACTGGTCATGGATACGCACCGCCAGCGGGTGGGCAGCGAAGATACGGTGGTCAAGGTCGGCCACGGCCACGCCGATATGTCGCGCGTATTCTTCGGCGGCGGGTTCGGCGTTGAGTTCGAAGACGCGGCGCGACGGGCTGTCGGCGCCGGTCACCACCAGTTTTTCGCTGCGCGGCAGAATGTGGTGAGTGGTGAAGACCTCGAAATCCAGCCAGGTATTGACCAGCACCACCACCGCCGCACCGCTGTGAAAGGCGCCGTTGAAGTACACGTGAGTGTGGGTGAGGAAGTTGTCGTCACCGGCCGAACCGCCGAAGTGCGGAATGTCGCCAAGCGCGGCACTGAGGGCGGCGAGCACCATTTCTTCACGACTGGACAAACCATCGAGCAAGGTCAGGGCGAAGGTATTGCCCTTGATCGGCGCCAGGGTGTTGCTGCGACAGCCGCCCACGAGACGTTCGACCATCTGCTGGGCGTCGATCAGGCTGAAGTGTTCCACCTGGTCGATCAATTCGGTGGCGATGGAAAAGTGCGCGTGGTTAAAGCCCATTGCCGTGACGCAATTACGGCCATAGCCTTCAGGCGTGATCTCGCCGGCACTGGTGCAGCCCACCACCCGTACGCTGCCGAAGCACTGTTGCAGGGCCTGGCCCAGGGCCCGTAGATCGTAGGAGGCTGAGCAGAAAAACAGCACGAAGCCCAGGTATGGATGCAGCAGTTGCTCGGCCAATTCCTCGGCGGCCTGCCTGGCATCGATCGCCTGGGACATGGCACTGACTACGCCTTCACTGTTGTGCATCGTTGGTTCCCCCTCTGAGGCATGAGTGTACGAAGGGCGGGGGGCGGGACCTATGCTACTTGGGTACTGGGTGGGGGGATGCGATGGGATGAAGTTTCACGGTATCGCACCGCCCCTCCAGTTGGATTGCAGTGCAGGGGTTACCAGGTGAGCACGGCTCCGACGGCGAAGGTATCGGTGTCTTCATTCTGCGCGCGGGTGTCATGCCCCTTGATCTGGAACTGGTTGTACTCGGCCACCAGCTTCAGGTTGGCATTCACGTCGTGGAACAGTGCAATGCCCCGGGTCTCATAATCCGCGCCGCTGCCCACCACGCCGTTGCCGTCGTCCTGGGTCTTGCCATAGGACAACGCCAGGCGGTTCTTGCCCAGCTTGTACGAGCCCTGGAGCAGGTAGCCGTTGCTGTCGACATTACGCAGGGTCGCCTCGCCGGCATTGTTGGTGAAGAACGGGTTGATGCCCTTGGCCTGGAAGCCCGAGCCGGTCAAGGACAGGCCGCCCATTTTCGCCTGCACGCCATAACCCAGGCCCTTGGAGGTGACGGACGCCACGGTCGAGTCGGTGTTGTCGGAGGTCTGGTAGCTGCCGTTGAGCCAGCTGTAGATTTTCGCCCCGCCGAGGTCGAACTGGTAGGTGACCTCGCTCTCGGTGCGCGGGTTCTTCTGGTAGGCCTTGCCTTGGGGGCTGCTGTCGTTGGTATCCACCGGGTCGAGGATGCCCACGGCAACGCGCAGGCCATCCATCACCGGGGTGCGGTAGGTGATCTGCGAGGTGGGGAACGGGTACGGGTAACCGCTGCCGATATTGCCGAACGACACCCCGCCGCCATCCACCAGGCCGAGGCTGTCGCTGACCTGG
Source organism: Pseudomonas sp. OVF7 (assembly GCF_030644265.1). Classification (NCBI taxonomy): domain Bacteria; kingdom Pseudomonadati; phylum Pseudomonadota; class Gammaproteobacteria; order Pseudomonadales; family Pseudomonadaceae; genus Pseudomonas; species Pseudomonas sp. OVF7. Next base: position 5,241,221 of record NZ_CP128996.1, read on the forward strand.
CCGTAGCCCGCGAGCAGCTCATCGAGCAGGATATTGGAGCGCGCGAACAGGCCGAAATCCTTGCCGATCAGCACCTCGCCCCACTCCGGGTTGGCCACGGTGCCGTAGAACTGGCGCACGTCGATGGCGGTGTCGGTGCCATTGGTTTCGCTGTCGTTGATGGTCACCCAGAACGATGCGCGGGCGCCGAGCTTGAGGTCGTCAGCCTGCTTGCTCATGTTGAAGCCCAGATAGTTGGGCAAGAAGCCCATCTTCACCCGCGCCTGGCGCCGATCGTATTGGTCTCCGGCGCGGTCCACCTTGCTGTTGACGTAGAAGGCGTTGATGTAGCCATCGGTGGAAAAGGTCGTGTCGTCTTTGTCATACAGCATGATTTCCGCATCGGCGAACGGGCTGAGCCCGAGGCTGAGAATAAAAGCAGGTAACAGACGCAGGGGGAGGTTCTTATTGTTATGCATGGTGCGCTCCGCAACAGGGACGTGATGTCGGAGGCGATTATCGAAAGACGCCAGGCCCCGGCCTACGCTGCCTTGGCCGTGATTTGAGGGTGCTTTGGGCGGGCCGGGGGAGCCCGGCAAATGGGGCGTAAGACGGGCCCGGAGACAGGCCCGGCACTTAGGACGTAAGACCGGCCTTAACCAACATGCCGAGGGCCACCAGGACACACAGGCTGGCGAACCCCACTTGCAAGGTACGCGCAGGGATATGCGCACACAGGCGCCGGCCGATGAGCATGCCGACGATGCTCGCGCCGATAAACACCCAGCCCACCGCTTCGATGCTCACCCCGGCCTGCATGGCGCCCGCCACACCGATCAACGAGATCAGGCTGATCACCATCAACGAGGTGGCGACGATGCCACGCATCTGCACATCGGTCAGTTGCTTGAACGCCGGCACGATCAGAAAGCCACCGCCGACCCCAAGCAGGCCCGACACGGCACCGGTCACCGCGCCCAACGCGGCCAAGGTCGCGCTGCATTTGGCGGTCCAGGCCAGGCGCCCGGTCTGCTGGTCGAGCATGCAGTTTTTCTGGCCCCAGGACGCGGCGCCATGGTCACTCGGCCCGGTCTCGACCTTTTCGCGCTGCAGCATGCGCCAGGCCACCAGCACCATCAGCGCACTGAACAGGCCCATCAGCAGCGGCTCGGGCATTTGGTGGGCGAGAAATACGCCCAAGGGTGAAAACAGCGCACCGAGCAAGGCGATCAACAACGCGGCGCGATAACGGACCAGGCCGTGGCGCAACCCATCGATCGCCCCGACCGCCGCCGCCGCGCCCACGGCAAGCAACGACACCGGCGCGGCCTGGGTCATGCTCAACCCCAGGCCCAGTACCAACGCCGGCACCCCGAGGATGCCACCACCGGCACCGGTCAAGCCCATGACCAGGCCCATCAACATCCCCAAAAGACTGGCCAGCAGCATTCAATCCACCTTGGTCAGACGGGTCTGCCACTCACGGCCCTTGAGCAGGCCAATGCCTGCCGAACCGCCGGTGACAACGATATCGCCACTGATGGTCGGTCCCCAGTGTTGGTCATTCATGGTCGATCGCCTTTCTTATCGTCATGCACACAAGGGTCGCTGCCGTATGGCCTCACGCCCAGCTTTTCATGACCGCGCCGCAGTAAAGACCGGACAAGGTCTTCATCACTTGGATCACTTCGTGGCTGGCCAGGCCGTAGAAGATGTATTTACCTTCGCGGCGGGTCGACACCAGCCCTTCGTCGCGCAGGATGCCCAACTGTTGTGACAGCGTGGGCTGGCGCACACCGGTCATGGTTTCCAGCTCGCCGACATTGCGCTCCCCCTGGGTCAACTGGCACAGGATCAACAAGCGATCCTCGTTGGCCAGGGCCTTGAGCAAGGAACACGCCTTGGACGCCGACGCGCGCAACTGGGCGACTTCGCCTTCACTCAGAGTAGATTCCATTTGCCGCGGGTCCTTTCTCTCACTTAAGCTCAAAACATTATGTGTAAATGTAAACTGATTGTAATCACTTTTTTCCTCACCGGGGACAGCCGCCATGCCAGCGTTGATTCAAGCCTTTCTGGACGAGGCATCGTCGACCTACACCTACGTCGTCTATGAAACCGATGGCAGCGCCTGCGCCATCGTCGACTCGGTGCTCAACTACGACCCGGCGTCCGGACGCACCGACACCGCCCAGGCCGATAAGGTGATTGCTTTTGTGCGCGAGCATCACCTGCAGGTGCAGTGGCTGCTGGAGACCCACGCCCATGCGGACCATCTGTCTGCCGCGCCGTACTTGCGGCGGATACTGGGCGGCAAGATCGCCATTGGCCAGTGCATCAGCAAGGTGCAGGACGTGTTCAAGAACCTGTTCAATCTGGAGCCGGAATTTCGCGTCGACGGTTCGCAGTTCGATCACCTGTTTGCGCCGGATGAGGTGTTCCATATCGGCTCTCTGAAGGCCAAGGCCCTGCACGTCCCCGGGCATACGCCAGCGGACATGGCCTACCTGATCGACGACCAGTTGATCCTGGTGGGCGACACCCTGTTCATGCCGGATGTCGGCACCGCCCGCTGTGACTTCCCCGGCGGCGATGCGCGCCAGTTGTATGCGTCGATGCGCAAACTCCTGGCCTTCCCCCCCCAGACCCGGCTGTACGTGTGCCATGACTACCCACCCGAGGGCCGCGCGGCCCAATGCCTGACCACCGTGGCCGAGCAGCGCGCGGGGAATATTCATGTGCATGACGGGGTGGACGAAGCGGCGTTTGTGGCAATGCGCACCCAGCGCGATGCGGGCCTTGGGATGCCCACGCTGTTATTGCCGGCGATCCAGGTGAATGTGCGAGCGGGCAATATGCCGCCAGCGGAGGGGAATGGGGTGGTGTACCTGAAGATTCCGTTGAATCAGCTCTAAAGCCATCCTGCGTGGCGTCCATGCCGTTGCATGCTCCGGGGGTATTTCGCAGGTGTGATCAGGCTACGGCAAATTTCGACACGATCTGCTTGAGGTCCACCGCCAGCCTCGACAGCTCTTGGCTGGCGATCGAGGTCTGACCAGCCGCCGACGAACTCTGGATGGAAAGATCGCGAATACTGATCAGGTTCTGGTCCACGGACCGGGCCACGTGGGCCTGCTCCTCGGAGGCGGTCGCAATCAATAGGTTACGGTCATTGATATCCGTGATGGCCTCGGTGATCTGAGTAATGGCCAGGCCCGCTTCATGGGCGATCTTCAACGAGTCCAGCGCTTCGTTGCGGTTGAGGGCCATGGAAGACACCGCGTCACTGGAGCACGTCTGGATTTTCGCAATCATCTGCTCGATTTCCTGGGTCGAGGTTTGCGTCCTATGGGCCAGTGCCCGCACTTCGTCGGCCACCACCGCAAAGCCCCGCCCCTGCTCCCCTGCCCTGGCGGCTTCAATGGCCGCGTTCAAGGCCAGCAGGTTGGTTTGCTCGGCAATCGAGCGAATGACTTCAACCACCCGGGCGATGTCCTGCGCCTGCTTGGCCAACCCTTCGACTTCGATACCGGTCTGCTGCACCGTGGCGCTGAGTTTCTCGATCGAGGCGATGGTTTGCGTCACACGCTCATGGCCAACTTTGGCCGAGCGCTGGGAGTCTTGCGTCGACTGGGAAGCCGAAACCGCATTGCGCGCCACTTCTTCCACCGCCGCGGTCATCTCGTTAACCGCCGTGGCCGCCTGATCCGTTTCCATGCTTTGGCGTTCAATCCCTGCACTGGACTCGCGGGTAATGGCGCTCATCTCTTCCGCAGCCGAGGCCAACTGCCCGGACGCCTCAGAAATATGCTGCAAGGTACTTTTCAGGTTCATTTGCATGGACGCGGTCGACCGTTGTAACTCGGTCAACTCGTCATTGCCGTTGACGGCGATGGCGACACGCAAATCGCCGTCGGCAATTTTGCCGGTCGACACCAACAATTCACGTACCGGCTTGATAATGCTGCGGGTAAACAAACGCGCAACCACGAGGGTGACCAGCACTGAGCCGATCATCAGTAGCCAGGTAAACAGACGCGCGGCTTGATACTCACCGGAGGCAACTTGCACCGCCTGGCTGGAGCCGCGGGCATTCAACTCGATCAGTTCGCTGATGGAGCGTTGCACTTCAAGCGCAATAGGCCCGTTGACGTCACGCAAGTAAGTCGACATCTGCTCAGGGGACAGGGTGGAGACTTGCGCAAGAAACTCATCGGTTTTCTGGACGTAGTTCTTGATCCCGCTCATTGCCTGCTTGTACTTGGCTTCTTCCTCGGGGCCCGACACTAACGGTGCATAGCGTTCGGCAACTTCAAGCGCGGCGGCACGAATGCTTTTGAGTTTCTCAAGGGACGCGGGGTCCTGGTGGTCGCTTTCCATGGCAAAACGACGCAGATCAAGACGCAGCTTGTAAAACGCCGCATCTATCTCACCGCCCAGACGAATACTGGGCAGCCAGTTAGTTTCTATATCGACAGTCGACGAATAAACTTTGTCGACTTTTATCAGCGTCATGGCCCCTTGTATCAACAGTAGAAGGCACACCACACCAAAACATAGCGTGGTACGAAAGTTCAACTTCAAGGCTCTCATGGACATCGCGGCTCACCCCTTTCCTGGGCCGCGAACTTCACGGCCTTATGGGTGTTAATGTGTTGAAACGGATGTGAAAAATACGTGACTGATTAAGCAATTTTTTATTTATAGCTGGAAATAATAAAACAACTACTTTAGTTATCTAGCTAACTATCAAAGTGGTGAGTCTTATCACCTGTTGGTATCAGACCATCAACCCATCCGGTGGCAGTGGCAACGCGGTCTTGTAACGCACCTGTTTGAGCGCAAAGCTTGAGCGAATATTCGCCACCCCCGGCACTTTGGTCAGGAAGTCCATCATGAAGCGCTCCAGTGACTGGATCGTTGGCACCAGTACGCGGATCAAATAGTCGGGGTCGCCGGCCATCAAATAGCACTCCATCACCTCGGGCCGGTCGGAAATCGCGCCTTCAAATTGCTGCAAGGCCAGTTCGTTCTGTTTTTCCAGGCTGACGTGGATAAACACGTTCACGTGCAGCCCCAGCAAATCGGCATCCAGCAGGGTGACCTGGTCACGGATCAGGCCCAGTTCCTCCATCGCCTTGACCCGGTTGAAGCACGGCGTGGGGGAGAGGTTGACCGAACGGGCGAGGTCGGCGTTGGTGATGCGCGCATTCTCCTGCAGGGCGTTGAGAATGCCGATATCGGTACGGTCCAGTTTGCGCATGAGACAAAATCACCTGTTTATTATGTTTATGCAGTTTTTTTATCCGCAAATGAGCCGGAGCGCAACGAAACAGAGATAAATATTCTTCTACACCGAGCCTATGATTGTTGTAGGACAAGATTTCTTCTACCCGAAGACTGACTGTCAGCTAGCGCGCCCACTACAAGAAATTTACAAGATCGAGCGTAGAAAGCCATGAACCAGCCGTATGCACCACTGCGCCTGCACGTTCCCGAACCCTCGGGCCGCCCAGGCTGCAAGACCGACTTTACCTACCTGCGCCTGACCGACGCCGGCCTGGTGCGCAAACCCGCCATCGACGTAGAACCCGCCGACACCGCCGACCTGGCCAAGGGCCTGATCCGCGTGCTCGACGACCAGGGCCAGGCTCTGGGCCCATGGGCCGAAGGGGTGCCTGTCGAGGTCCTTCGGCGCGGCATGCGCGCCATGCTCAAGACGCGGATCTTCGACAACCGCATGGTGGTCGCCCAGCGTCAGAAGAAAATGTCGTTCTACATGCAGAGCCTCGGCGAAGAAGCCATCGGCAGCGCCCAGGCCCTGGCCTTGAACATCGACGACATGTGCTTCCCCACCTACCGCCAGCAAAGCATCCTGATGGCCCGCGACGTACCGCTGGTGGACCTGATCTGCCAACTGCTGTCCAACGAGCGCGATCCGCTCAAGGGTCGCCAACTGCCGATCATGTACTCGGTCAAGGATGCAGGTTTCTTCACTATTTCCGGTAACCTCGCCACCCAATTCGTACAAGGCGTGGGCTGGGGCATGGCCTCGGCAATCAAGGGCGATACCAAGATCGCCTCCGCCTGGATCGGCGACGGCGCCACCGCCGAATCGGACTTCCACACCGCGCTCACCTTCGCCCACGTGTACCGCGCGCCGGTGATTCTCAACGTGGTCAACAACCAGTGGGCCATCTCCACCTTCCAGGCGATTGCCGGCGGTGAAGCCACCACCTTCGCCGGACGCGGCGTCGGTTGCGGCATCGCCTCCCTGCGCGTGGATGGCAACGACTTTATCGCGGTGTATGCCGCCTCCGCCTGGGCTGCCGAGCGTGCGCGCCGCAACCTCGGGCCAACCCTGATCGAATGGGTTACCTATCGCGCCGGCCCGCATTCCACGTCGGATGATCCGTCCAAGTACCGCCCTGCCGACGACTGGAGCCACTTCCCCCTGGGTGACCCGATTGCCCGCCTCAAGCAGCACCTGATCAAGATTGGCCAGTGGTCCGAAGAGGAACACGCGGCGGTCAGTGCCGAACTTGAAGCCGAGGTGATCGCCGCGCAGAAAGAAGCCGAACAGTACGGCACCCTGGCCGGTGGCCAGATTCCAAGCGCCGCGACCATGTTCGAAGACGTCTATAAAGAGATGCCGGAGCACTTGAAGCGCCAGCGTCAAGAGTTGGGGGTCTGACATGAACGATCACAACAACAGCATCGAATTGGAAACCGCCATGACCACCACCACCATGACCATGATCCAGGCCCTGCGCTCGGCCATGGATGTGATGCTTGAGCGTGACGATAACGTGGTGGTATTCGGCCAGGACGTCGGTTATTTCGGCGGCGTGTTCCGTTGCACCGAAGGCTTGCAGAGCAAATACGGCAGTTCGCGGGTGTTCGACGCACCGATCTCGGAAAGCGGCATTATCGGCGTGGCGGTGGGCATGGGTGCCTACGGCCTGCGCCCGGTGGCAGAAATCCAGTTCGCCGACTACGTCTACCCCGCCACCGACCAGATCATCTCGGAAGCCGCGCGCCTGCGTTATCGCTCCGCCGGCCAGTTCACCGCGCCGCTGACCATGCGCATGCCCTGCGGCGGCGGCATCTACGGCGGCCAGACCCACAGCCAGAGCATCGAAGCGGTGTTCACCCAGGTCTGCGGCCTGCGCACGGTGATGCCGTCCAACCCGTATGACGCCAAGGGCCTGCTGATTGCCTCGATCGAAAACGATGACCCGGTGATCTTCCTGGAGCCCAAGCGCCTGTACAACGGCCCGTTCGATGGCCACCACGACCGCCCGGTCACGCCGTGGTCGAAACACCCGCAGGCACAAGTGCCGGACGGTTACTACACCGTGCCGCTGGATGTGGCCGCCATCGTGCGCCCAGGCTCGGCCGTGACCGTGCTGACCTACGGCACCACCGTGTATGTGTCGCAAGTCGCCGCCGAAGAGACCGGCATCGACGCCGAGGTCATCGACCTGCGCAGCCTGTGGCCGCTGGACCTGGAAACCATCGTCAAGTCGGTGAAAAAGACCGGCCGTTGCGTGGTGGTGCATGAAGCCACCCGTACCTGCGGCTTCGGCGCCGAACTGGTGGCGCTGGTGCAGGAACATTGCTTCCACCACCTGGAAGCGCCGATCGAACGCGTCACCGGTTGGGACACCCCCTACCCACACGCGCAGGAATGGGCGTATTTCCCAGGTCCGTCCCGAGTGGGCGCGGCGTTGAAACGGGTCATGGAGGTCTGAATGGGCACGCACGTTATCAAGATGCCGGACATTGGCGAAGGCATTGCGGAAGTTGAACTGTCGGCCTGGCATGTGAAGGTCGGCGATATGGTCGTCGAAGACCAGGTGCTGGCGGATGTGATGACCGACAAGGCGATGGTGGATATTCCCTCGCCGGTCCATGGCAGGGTGATTGCCCTCGGCGGCGAGCCGGGTGAAGTCATGGCCGTGGGCAGCGTCCTGATCAGCATTGAAGTGGAAGGCGCAGGCAATACCAAGGATGCGCCGGTCACCGCGGCACCGGTGAAAGCCGCGCCGGTGGTTGAAGCCAAGGCGGCCCCGGTGGTGGAAAGCAAGCCGGCCGTGGCGCCACACGCCCCCGTGGCTCGCGATGCCAATGAACGCCCACTGGCCTCCCCCGCCGTGCGCAAGCATGCGTTGGATGCGGGTATCCAACTGCGCCTGGTCCAGGGCACGGGCCCTGCCGGCCGGATCCTGCACGAAGACCTGGACGCCTACTTGCTGCAGGGTTCGCTGAAAACGTCCGCTGCCGCCAACCCCTACGCCGAACGCAACGACGAAGAACAGATCCCGGTGATCGGCATGCGCCGCAAGATCGCCCAGCGCATGCAGGACGCCACCCGCCGCGCCGCGCATTTCAGCTATGTGGAGGAGATCGACGTCACCGCCCTGGACGAATTGCGTGTGCACCTCAATGAAAAGCACGGTGCCACACGCGGCAAGCTGACCCTGCTGCCATTCATCGTGCGCGCCATGGTCGTGGCGTTGCGGGAGTTCCCGCAGATCAATGCGCGGTACGACGACGAAGCCCAGGTCATCACCCGCCTTGGCGCCGTCCACGTGGGCGTCGCGACGCAGAGCGATGTGGGGCTGATGGTGCCGGTGGTGCGTCACGCCGAGGCGCGCAGCCTGTGGGGCAATGCCGAGGAAATCGCGCGCCTGGCCACCGCCGCGCGCAATGGCAAGGCCAGCCGCGACGAACTGTCGGGGTCGACCATTACCCTGACCAGCCTGGGTGCCTTGGGCGGTATCGTCAGCACCCCGGTGCTGAACCTGCCGGAAGTGGCCATCGTCGGCGTCAACCGCATCGTCGAACGGCCGATGGTGATCAAGGGCCAGATCGTGATCCGCAAGATGATGAACCTCTCCAGTTCCTTCGATCACCGAGTGGTCGATGGCATGGACGCGGCACAATTCATCCAGGCCATTCGCGGCTTGCTCGAACAACCCGCCAGCCTGTTCCTGGAGTAAGGGCATGACTCAAACACTGCATACCACCCTGCTGATTATCGGCGGCGGCCCCGGCGGTTATGTGGCCGCCATTCGCGCCGGCCAGTTGGGCATCCCGACCATTCTGGTCGAAGGCCAGGCATTGGGCGGTACCTGCCTGAATATCGGCTGCATTCCGTCCAAGGCCCTGATCCATGTGGCCGAACAGTTCCAGCAAACCATCCACCACAGCCAGGGTTCCCAGCTGGGCATCGAAGTGGATGTGCCGACCCTGGACATCCGCAAAAGCGTGGAATGGAAAGACGGCATTGTCGATCGCCTGACCACTGGCGTTGCCGCGCTGCTGAAGAAACACAAGGTGCAGGTGATCCACGGCTGGGCCAACGTGGTGGACGGCAAGACCGTCGACGTCGGCGACCAGCGCATCCAGTGCGAACACCTGTTGCTGGCCACCGGCTCGAAAAGCGTCAACCTGCCGATGCTGCCGATTGGCGGGCCGATCATCTCCTCCACCGAAGCCCTGGCGCCGACCCGCGTGCCCAAGCGCCTGATTGTGGTGGGCGGTGGCTATATCGGCCTGGAGCTGGGCATTGCCTACCGCAAGCTCGGCGCCGAAGTCAGCGTGGTGGAGGCGCAGGAGCGCATCCTGCCCGCCTATGACGCCGAACTGACCCAACCGGTGGCTGAGTCCCTCAAGCAACTGGGAGTGAAGCTCTACCTCAAGCACAGCGTCACCGGCTTCGAACACAACCACCTGCAAGTGCGCGACCCGAATGGCGACACCTTGTCACTGGTGACCGACCAGGTATTGGTGGCCGTCGGTCGCAAACCCAATACCCAGGGTTGGAACCTCGAGGCGCTGGACCTGGAGATGAATGGCGCGGCGATCAGGATCAACAACCGTTGCCAGACCAGCATGCACAATGTGTGGGCGATCGGCGACCTGAGCGGCGAGCCGATGCTGGCGCACCGGGCCATGGCCCAGGGCGAGATGGTCGCGGAACTGATCAGCGGTCAACACCGCGAATTCAACCCGGCGGCGATCCCGGCAGTGTGCTTTACCGACCCGGAACTGGTGGTGGTCGGCAAGACGCCCGATGAAGCCAAGGCCGCCGGCCTGGACTGCATCGTGTCGAGTTTCCCGTTTGCCGCCAACGGCCGCGCGATGACCCTGGAGTCGAAAACCGGTTTCGTACGGGTGGTAGCGCGGCGGGACAATCATCTGATTGTCGGCTGGCAAGCGGTCGGTGCCGGCGTGTCCGAGCTGTCTACCGCGTTCGGCCTGAGCCTGGAAATGGGCGCGCGCCTGGAAGACGTGGCGGGCACTATCCATGCCCATCCGACGCTCGGTGAGGCGGTGCAGGAAGCGGCACTGCGTGCGCTCGGGCATGCCTTGCACCTTTAACCGGGCTCACAACGCCGTCTGTAGGAGCGAGGGGGACGCCTAGTTCTTGCTCGCGAAAATCGTCAACGATAACGCGTGAAACCAGAATGAACGCGGCGCCCTTGAGTTTTTCGCGAGCAAGCTCGCTCCTACAAGGGACGCGGGGGATGCGAACGGACCTGCGAATGCAGTATTGTTGCGCCCATTCAGAAAAAAACCGACTTGACCAAAGATAGAGGGTGTCATGGGTAACGAAAGCATCAATTGGGACAAGCTGGGTTTTGACTACATCAAGACCGACAAGCGGTTTCTCCAGGTCTGGAAAAACGGCGAATGGCAAGCCGGCACCCTGACCGACGACAACGTGCTGCACATCAGCGAGGGCTCCACTGCCCTGCACTACGGTCAGCAGTGCTTCGAAGGCCTCAAGGCCTACCGCTGCAAGGACGGCTCGATCAACCTGTTCCGTCCGGACCAGAACGCCGCACGCATGCAGCGCAGTTGCGCGCGCCTGCTGATGCCGCACGTCCCGACCGACGCGTTCATCGACGCGTGCAAACAAGTGGTCAAGGCCAACGAGCGGTTCATCCCGCCGTACGGCAGCGGCGGCGCGCTGTACCTGCGCCCGTTCGTGATCGGTACCGGTGACAACATCGGCGTGCGTACCGCGCCGGAGTTCATCTTCTCGGTGTTCTGCATCCCGGTCGGTGCCTACTTCAAGGGCGGCCTGGTGCCGCACAACTTCCAGATCTCCACCTTCGACCGCGCCGCGCCACAGGGCACCGGTGCCGCCAAGGTCGGTGGCAACTACGCCGCCAGCCTGATGCCGGGCTCGGAAGCGAAGAAATCCGGTTTTGCCGACGCGATCTACCTGGACCCGATGACCCACTCGAAAATCGAGGAAGTCGGCTCGGCCAACTTCTTCGGGATCACCCACGACAACAAGTTCATCACACCGAAGTCGCCTTCGGTGCTGCCAGGCATCACCCGCCTGTCGCTGATCGAACTGGCCAAGACCCGCCTGGGCCTGGAAGTGATCGAGGGCGAAGTGTTCATCGACAAACTGTCGGACTTCAAGGAAGCCGGCGCCTGCGGGACTGCCGCCGTGATCTCGCCGATCGGCGGTATCCAGTACAACGGCAAGCTGCACGTGTTCTACAGCGAGACCGAAGTCGGCCCGATCACCCAGAAGCTCTACAAAGAGCTGACCGGGGTGCAGACCGGTGACGTCGAAGCGCCAGAGGGTTGGATCGTAAAAGTCTAAGCCAGCAACACTGCAAAACCTTGTGGGAGGGGCGGTGCGACGATTCGACTTGCCCCCGATGGCAGTGGGTCAGTGAATGAATCTGTTGACTGATACTCCGCCATCGGGGGCAAGCCCCCTCCCACATTTGCTCTCCAGTGTATTCAAGAATCCTTCGGGATATTCTCGACAATCTTCTTGCCCATGCTGATCCTCGGCTCCACCCCGTACCCCAGCGCCTCGTAAAACCCCGCCACCGCATCATTGCCACTGGTGATCTGCAGGTTGATCTTCATGCAGCCCAGGGCCGTCAGTGCCTGTTCCGCATGCCGCACCAGCGAGGAGCCCAGGCCATGACGCCGATAGTCGGCGTGCACGGCCACCGAGTACAGCCAGCCGCGATGGCCGTCGTAGCCGGCAAGAATCGTCCCGATCACGGTTTTTTTGTCCGTCGCCACGAAAAACAGCCCGTCATTGACCGCCTGTTTCTTATCGATCGCCAAGGTCGGCAGGTTATGCGCCGTGTCATAACCAAACGCCTCCTGCCATAACGCCACCACCTGCGCCCGATGCTGGCGGTCGCGATACGGCCCGATGGGATGGCGCGACAGCAGCGCCTTTTCCATCACCAACGTGCGCTCATTGCCGTGGTAGACATCGCGTACCGTGTGAAAGCCCAGCTTGGTGTAGAACGGCTCGGCGGTCAGCGAGGACGGCACACTCAGGGTCGTCACCCCCGCGTCCCGCGCGCGCAGTTCGATTTCAATCATCAGCAGCCGACCAATGCCCTGCCCGTGCAGCGCCGGGTTGACGAACACCGAGCGCACCACATTTCCATCCAAGGCCGCCGTGGCGACGATCACCGAGTCCTGCACCGCCACCAGCACCACACGGCGCTTGAGCAGGTCCAGCACCGCGTCCGGCGTGAAGTTGCTGGCCACCCGCGCAATCACCTCCGCCGGATAATCCCGCGCATTGCTGCTGTGCAAAGCCGCGAGGATGACCTGGCTGATCCCTTCGGCATCGGCGGATTGGGCGAGACGAACGACGGTAGACATGGTTCCTCCTGGCTGACGGCGCTATAACAGTCGCCACTGTACCAATGTGGGAGGGGCCTTGCCCCTGATAGCGGTGTGCCAGTCAGATAACCTGTAACCGAAAGATTGCTATCGGGGGCCAGTCGAATCGTCGCACCGCCCACTCCCACATTTTGACCGCATTCCACCCCCGGCAGCCGATTCGGCTGCCCTACCCCCCTTTTCAGCTTTCCCGGCTGAGCCGCCCCGTTGTTTCAGCCGGGATTCATACCGCACAAGCCACAAAATAGCCCCACAGCTCACCCCATGGATTCGTGCACCCATGCAAACCACCAACACCGTCCTGATGATTCGCCCGGCGCGCTTTGCCTTCAACCCGGACACCGCGATCAACAACCGCTTCCAACGTGCGCCCCTCGACCCGCTCGGTGCACAGCAGAAAGCGCTGGAAGAGTTCGACGGCTACGTCGACACCCTGCGCCAGCACGGCGTGGAAGTACTGGTGGTGCAGGACACCCCGGCGCCTCACACCCCGGACTCGATCTTTCCCAATAACTGGTGGAGCAGCCACGCCGATGGCAGCCTGGTGCTGTACCCGATGGAAGGCCAGAACCGCCGACTGGAGCGCAACAAGGGGGTGCTGCAAGTGCTGGAGCAGCGCTTTGCGATCAAGGACACCATCGACCTCAGCCACCTCGAACAACAAAACATCTTCCTCGAAGGCACCGGCAGCATGGTGCTCGACCGTCAGCACCGTATCAGCTACGCCTGCCATTCCGGGCGCACCCACCACGCCGCCCTGCGCCAGTTCGCCGAACGTCTCGACTACCAACTCTGCGTGTTCCACGCCGTCGACCGGCACCATGCGCCGATCTACCACAGCAACGTGATGATGAGTGTCGGCCGCGACCTCGCGGTGGTGTGCCTGCAAGCGCTGCCCGATGCCAACGAACGCCAGGCCCTGGAGCGCTCGCTGCGCGACACCGGCAAAGACATCCTCGGCCTCGACTTCGACCAGCTCGAAGCCTTCGCCGGCAACATGCTCGAAGTCCACGACCGCGACGGCCAGCCGCTGCTGGTGATGTCTGCCAGTGCCTGGAGCGCGCTGCAACCGGCCCAGCGCCAGCATGTGGAGCGCCACACACGGCCGGTGGTGGTGAACATCGACAACATCGAACGCATCGGCGGCGGCAGTGCCCGCTGCATGCTGGCAGAAGTGCATCTGCCCGCCCGTCCCTCATTTCAATAAGGAGTCTTGCCATGACCCGTTATATCGACGTCAACGACCTCAGCTACCTGGTTTCGCAAAAAGGCCTGCAAACCTGCATCACCGAGATGGCCGAGTACATCCGCGCCGACTACCTGCGCTGGCAGGACTTCGAGAAATGCGCACGCCTGGCCAACCATTCGCCGGATGGCGTGATCGAGCTGATGCCGGTGTCCGACGCCTCGCTGTACGCCTTCAAATACGTCAACGGCCACCCGAAAAACACCCTGGCCGGCATGCTTACCGTGATGGCCTTTGGAGCCCTGGGCGACGTGGACACCGGTAAACCGGTGCTGCTGGCGGAGATGACCCTGACCACCGCGATTCGTACCGCCGCCACCTCAGCCCTGGTGGCCCGCTACCTGGCCCGCGACAACAGCCGCAGCATGGCGTTGATCGGCAACGGCTCCCAGAGCGAATTCCAGGCACTGGCCTTCCACGCGATGCTCGGCATCAACGAGATCCGCCTGTTCGACATCGACGCCAGGGCCACCGCCAAGCTGGCCACCAACCTCAAGGCATTCCCGGCAATCAAGGTGATCCTGGCCGGCAGCGTGGCCGAGGCCGTCAAAGGTGCGGATATCGTCACCACCGTCACCGCCGACAAAGCCTACGCCACCATCCTCACCGACGAGATGATCGAACCCGGCATGCACCTTAATGCCGTGGGCGGCGACTGCCCAGGCAAGACTGAGCTGGACCGACGCATCGTCGAGCGCGCCCGGGTGATCGTCGAATACGAACCGCAAAGCCGCATCGAAGGTGAAATCCAGCACATGCCGGAAGACTCGCCGGTGACCGAGTTGTGGCAGGTGATCAACGGCCAGCAGCCCGGCCGTGAAAATGCGCGCCAGGTCACCCTGTTCGACTCGGTGGGGTTTGCCATCGAAGACTACTCCGCCCTGCGCTACGTGCTCGACGTCGCCAAGGCGCTGGATGTCGGCAGCGAGCTGGAACTGGTACCCGACCTGGCCGACCCGAAAGACCTGTTCGCGCGCCTGGCCCAACAACCTCGTGCACAGCACAAAAAGCGCGCCTGAGACCGCTCTGGCCTGCCGCTTTCCGCCCAGGGCAGGCCGGATTTCCCGGACTGAAAAGCCGATTCATAGGGTGCTACAGCCGATTCCGCTGCATTGCTTGTTTTAACAGCGCAATTTGCGCTTTGAGCCGGGGGTAAACGACACAAAAAACGCACCACCATGAAGCATTCTCTGTGGCGAGCGGGCTTGCCCCGCGTTGGGCTGCGCAGCAGCCCCAATAAAAACGCCGCGTCGTGTCTGTAAAAACGCGGTGAATGGCTTGGGGCTGCTACGCAGCCCAACGCGGGACAAGCCCGCTCGCCACAACAAGTGGGCTCCCCACAAGAAGCCGAACGACCACAAAGCTGCACTAAACAATAAAGACTCGATTCACCTTTTGACTGCCCTGACATCAATTACAAAATATAGGGACTTACACATGACTCCACTGCGATCACTCTTCGCTGCGTTGCTGTTGCCACTGTGCGCCACCACCGCCCACGCCCAGGATTGGAAAGAAATCCGCTTTGGCGTATTCCCCGAGTACCCCCCGTTTGAATCCGTGGCCGCCGATGGCAGCCTGCAAGGTTTCGATATCGAGTTGGGCAACGCCATCTGCGCCAAGCTCGAAGTCAAATGCACCTGGGTGCACAACGAATTCGACGGCATGATCCCGGCCCTGCGTGCGCGCAAGTTCGACGCGATCATGTCGTCCATGGCGGTGACCCCGGCGCGCGAGAAAGTCATCGACTTCACCGACCGCCTGTTCCTCAGCCCGACCTCGGTCATCACCCGTAAAAGCGCCGAGTTCGGCGACACGCCGGAATCGTTGAAAGGCAAGCAAGTCGGTGTGCTGCAAGGCTCGCTGCAAGAAGCCTATGCCCGTGCCCAACTGGCCAAGCTCGGCGCGCAGATCAAGGCATACCAGTCCCAGGAACAGAACTACGCCGACCTGCAGAACGGCCGCCTCGACGCCACCCTGACCGACAAGCTCGAAGCCCAGCTCAACTTCCTGTCCAAGCCTGAAGGCGCCGACTTCAAGACCGGCCCGGCCTTCAAGGACCCGACCCTGCCCCTGGACATCGCCATGGGCCTGCGCAAGAACGACCAGGACTTGCGTGCGCTGATCAACAAGGGCATCGCCGCTGTACAGGCAGACGGCACCTACGCGCAGATCCAGAAGAAATACTTCGGTGATCAAGACATCTACAACGAGTAAGCCCCACCGGCCAAAGCCCTTGTAGGAGCTAGCTTGCTCGCAAAGGTCGTAAACGGTAACGCAGCGAATCCGGTTTAACGCGGTGCCCTTGAGTTCTTCGCGAGCAAGCTCGCTCCTACAAAAGGGCGTCGTTCCTTTAGAGATCCCCCCATGAACGAACTCCTCAACTTGCAAGGCTACGGCCCGATGCTGGCCCAGGGTGCCTGGATGACGCTCAAGCTGGCGCTCCTGGCGCTGGCCCTGAGCCTCACCCTGGGCCTGGTCGCCGCCGGTGCCAAGCTCTCCAGCGCCAACTGGCTGCGCGTGCCGGCGACGCTCTACACCACGCTGATCCGCAGCGTGCCGGACCTGGTGCTGATCCTGCTGATCTTCTACAGCTTGCAACTGTGGCTCAACGACCTGAGCGAAGTATTCGGCTGGAACTACTTCGAAATCGACCCGTTCACCGCTGGGGTGATCACCCTGGGGTTTATTTATGGCGCGTATTTCACCGAAAACTTCCGTGGCGCGATCCTCAGCGTGCCGGTCGGCCAACTGGAAGCCGCGACCGCCTATGGCCTGAGCCGCTGGCAGCGGTTTCGCCTGGTGCTGTTCCCGCAGTTGATGCGCTTCGCCCTGCCGGGCCTGGGCAATAACTGGCTGGTGCTGCTCAAGTCCACGGCGCTGGTGTCGATCATCGGCCTGTCGGACCTGGTCAAGGCCGCGCAAAACGCTGGCAAGACCACCAATGAGCCGTTGTACTTCCTGATCCTCGCCGGCCTGGTCTACCTGGTGATCACCACCCTCTCCAACCGCATCTTCAAGCGCCTCGAGCGGCGCTACAACCTCGGCATCAAGGGGATGGCGCGATGATCGAACTGTTCCAGCAATACGGCCTGGCCTACCTGTTCAGCGATGGCGCGGGTTTGTCCGGCGTCGCCATGACCCTGTGGCTGTTCATTATCTCGGTGGTGTTCGGCTTTGTCCTGTCGATCCCCCTGGCACTGGCCCGCGTCTCGGAACACGTCTGGCTGCGCTGGCCAGTGGAGGTGTACACCTACCTGTTCCGGGGCACGCCGCTGTATATCCAACTGTTGATTTGCTACACCGGGCTGTACAGCCTGGAGGTGGTGCAGGACAACGCCCTGCTCAACCAGTTTTTCCGCAATGCCTTGAACTGCACCCTGCTGGCCTTCGTGCTCAACACCTGCGCCTACACCGTGGAAATCTTCGCCGGGGCGATCCGTAATATTCCCCACGGCGAACTCGAAGCGGCACGCGCCTATGGCCTGCATGGCTGGCGCCTGAACCTGTTTGTGGTGGTACCGGCCGCGTTGCGCCGGGCGTTGCCGGCCTACAGCAATGAAATGATCCTGATGCTGCACGCCACATCGCTGGCGTTTACCGCCACCGTCGCCGATATCCTCAAGGTGGCCCGCGATGCGAATGCCGAAACGTTCCTGACGTTCCAGGCCTTCGGTATCGCTGCCCTGCTCTACATGCTGCTGTCCTTTGCACTGGTGGGCCTGTTTCGACTGGCCGAACGTCGCTGGATGCGTTTTCTTGTTCCTACCCGAGGCTAACCCATGAATCAGTCCGCGCAGGCCCTGGCCACTTATCCTGTCGATGTCCCCGCTACACGAACGGCCACGGCTGCCGTCAAGCTGCAGGTCGAAGGCATCCATAAACGCTACGGCGAACACGAAGTGCTCAAGGGCGTGTCCCTCAACGCACGCAACGGCGATGTGATCAGCCTGATCGGCGCCAGCGGCTCGGGCAAAAGCACCATGCTGCGTTGCATCAACTTCCTCGAACAACCAGATGCCGGGGTCATCACCCTGGACGGCATCAGCATCGAAATGCGCCAGGGCCGCGCCGGTACCCGCGCACCGCACCAGGAGCAATTGCAGAACCTGCGCACGCGCCTGGCCATGGTGTTCCAGCATTTCAACCTGTGGAGCCACATGACCGTGCTGGAAAACATCACCATGGCCCCGCGCCGGGTGCTGGGCGTGAGCGCCGCCGAGGCGGAAAAACGCGCGCGCCTGTACCTGGACAAGGTCGGCCTGCCTGGCCGGGTGGCGGATCAATACCCGGCGTTCCTGTCTGGCGGTCAACAGCAGCGCGTGGCCATCGCCCGGGCCCTGGCGATGGAGCCGGAAATCATCCTGTTCGATGAACCGACCTCGGCCCTCGACCCTGAACTTGTAGGAGAGGTCCTCAAAGTCATACAGACGTTGGCTGAGGAAGGTCGTACCATGTTGATGGTCACCCACGAAATGGGCTTTGCCCGCCAGGTGTCCAGCCAAGTGCTGTTCTTGCATCAGGGCCGGGTCGAAGAACAAGGCGGCGCCGAGATCCTCGACCACCCCAACAGCGAACGCTTGCAGCAATTTCTTTCCAATCGTTTGAAGTGAAACCCATGGATACCAAGGCCAACGGACCCCATTCTTCCCCTGCGCTGGATCGCATCGATGAGGCAATCATCGATGTGCTGCGGCATCAGGGGCGTATCACCTACGAAAAGCTCTCGTCACTGGTCCACCTCACTCCCCGGCCCTGCCTGGAGCGGGTGCGCAAGCTGGAGCGACGTGGGGTGATCCGCGGGTATGGGGCGATCATCGATGTGCAGATGGTCTCGCCAGGGCTGTCTCTGCTGGTGCTCGTGGCCTTGTCCAACCAGAGCGGGCGCTCGGCGCAAAAGGCTTTCGAAGCCTGCGTCAAGGCCTGCCCGCAGGTGTTCGAATGCCAGCTGATCAGCGGGCCGTTCGACTACAGCCTGCGCATGCGCTGCCGGGATATGGAGCATTACCGGGTGCTGACCGAGACCTGGTTGAACAATGATGAGTTGCACATTGATAAGTTGGTGGCGCATCCGGAGTTGGCGGTGGTGAAAAATACCGCCATCGAACTGGCCTGAAGCGCACGCCCCCAAACACTGGAGATCCAATGTGGGAGGGGCGGTGCGACGATTCGGCCTGCCCCCGATAGCAGTGTGTCAGTCAGCTCATCTTTCACTGATCCACTGCTATCGGGGGCAAGCCCCCTCCCACATTTTTAACCGTGCCCACTTAAGATTTTCTTACCTCGCCGCCCCGCAACCAGCTTCGCCTGCCCATCCTTCTGCTTCCCCGTCCGCGCCTCGCTGATCAACCCCGGGATCAACTTGCCCTCCGGCAAGTTCTTCCAGAACCGGCTTGGCAAATGCCCTTCCATCACCTTGGGGTTCAACCGCGCCGGGTTGAAGATGTGGCTGTAATAGGTCAACCACATGGCACTGTGGGGGTCCTCGACATTCTGCGCCAACTGCTGCCACGCCTCTGGGCACTGGCGTTGATGGATCAGTTGCTCGCCATCGTAGTAAACCCCATCCAACGGTGTCGCGATCATCCAGCGATGGCGGCCCATGCGCCCGATAAAGTGCTGGCTGGCGCTGCGGAGAATGTCATGGGCCGGCTCATGCCAGGCCACGTACTCCGGCAGCTCGGCCCCGGCCTCCTGGGGTACCGCGATAAACCGCACGAACGCATGCAGGTGATGAGCCTCGCGGCTGACCTGCTTGATTCGCCGTTGCAGTTCGCTGCCCAGTTTGTCCCCCGCGAGCATTGCCGTGCGGTCGCCATGGCTGACCCGCCACAGCACCTCATACAACAGGCTCCAGCGCTGCTCGCCGTGGTAACAGGCGGCGGCTTCCAGCAGTTCGAGCAACGCCTTGGGAATCCGCGCCTGGAACGGCCCCAGCCCCTCGGGGATCGGTTCGTCGGTGGCGAACAGGTCCGCCACTTCAGCCTCGCCCCAACTCACCTGGCTGGGATCGACCTGATGGCTGAGCAGCCAACGCGCCTGTTCGCGCCAGGTACTGAACAGGTTGTCGCATTCGAGGCTGATCATCCCCACAACCCCATTTGTTGCGGCTGCGGACGGTCACGCAGTTGTTCACGCAGCAGCACGCTGGTGCTTTCAGCCTGTTGCGGGTGGTAGTCGCTGGTGATGAAAAATGGCTTGGCCTTGGCCAGCACGCAGCGCATGCGGGCCAGGTCTTCGAAACGGATCTTGCGTTCACGGCGCAGGTCCACCAGGCGCTGGGTGGTGCGCAGGCCGATACCGGGGATACGGGCGATCAGGGTCGCTTCGGCACGGTTCAGGTCCAGGGGGAAGACGTCGCGGTGTTCCAGGGCCCAGGCCAGCTTGGGGTCGATATCCAGGGCCAGGTGGCCAGGGCCTTCGAACAGTTCATTGGCGCTGAAGCCGTAGCTGCGCAGCAGGAAATCCGCCTGGTACAAACGGTGCTCGCGCATCAATGGCGGCGCGGCCAGAGGCACGCTTTTCGGGCTGTTGGGGATGGGGCTGAACGCCGAGTAATACACGCGGCGCAGCTTGAAATTGCCATACAACGCCTCGGCCCCGTGGAGGATGGTGCTGTCGTCGGTGTCGTCGGCGCCGACGATCATCTGCGTGCTCTGCCCGGCCGGCGCGAAACGCGGGGCACGGGGTTCGTTGAGCACGGTCTGTTCGCCGGTGTAGATGGTCTGCATGGCCTGCTTGATCGAGACAATCTGCTTCTCCGGCGCCAGGGTTTGCAGGCTGGCATCGGTGGGCAATTCGATATTCACACTGAGGCGATCAGCATACCGCCCGGCCTCGGCGATCAACGCCGGGTCGGCTTCGGGAATGGTCTTGAGGTGGATATAGCCGCGAAAGTCATGTTCTTCGCGCAGCAGCTTGGCCACCCGCACGAGCTGCTCCATGGTGTAGTCCGCCGAGCGGATGATGCCCGAGCTGAGGAACAGCCCGCTGACGCAATTGCGCCGATAGAAATCCAACGTGAGCGTGACCACCTCCTCCGGGCTGAAGCGTGCCCGCGGCACGTCGCTGGAGCGGCGATTGACGCAGTATTGGCAGTCGTAGAGGCAGAAGTTGGTGAGCAACACCTTGAGCAGCGACACACAGCGCCCATCCGGCGTGTAGCTGTGGCAGATGCCCATGCCATCGGTGGAACCCAGCCCCGCCTTGCCCTCCGAGCTACGCTTGGGCGCGCCACTGCTGGCGCACGAGGCATCGTACTTGGCGGCGTCGGCGAGGATGCTGAGTTTTTCGATCAATTGCATGGAGGGCTACCGATACTGGTTTTTTATACAGTATCAGTCACCCAACCGTGTTGCCAGCACCACCTGTAGGAGCGAACTCGCTCGCGAAGAACGCAAGACCACCGCGTCAACCCAGAATGCCCGCGTTATCGTCGACGGTTTTCGCGGCAAGCTCGCTCCTGCAAGGGGGTCAGCTGGCGGCGGCGAGCAGCCGGTCCTGCACCGAGCGGCCCTGGCCACGATGACGATCATGCTCGAACAGCGACGCTGCAATCTCATCCGCACGAATCGGCAGCACCGACAGCAACGTATCGCTCAAGCCATGGCTGGCCTGGCTGAAGCCCTGGATGTAGATGCCGGCCTTGCAGCGCTCATCGGTGACGAGGCGGTAGTCGCGCGCCACTTCAAAGTCACCCAGATACTCCTCCAGCGGCGCCAGCAATTCGCGATGCATCTGGCGCTCGTAGCCGGTGGCCAGGATCACCGCGTCGTAGTGGCTGACGCTGGTTTCGCCGGTGGCGTTGTTGCGCAGGGCCAGTTCGATGCCCAACGGACCGGGGGTGGCCTTCTCGACCACGGTCATGGTGCGGAACGCATGGCGCGCAATGCCGGAGACTTTCTGGCGGTAGAAGATGCCGTAGATGCGTTCGATCAGGTCCAGGTCCACCACCGAATAGTTGGTGTTCTGGTACTCGGCGAGCAGGCGTTCACGCTCGGTGCCGGCCTGCTGGAACACCAGGTCGGTGAAGGCCGGCGAGAACACTTCGTTGACGAACGGGCTGTCATCGGCCGGCTTGAGTGCCGAGCCGCGCAGGATCATGTCGACCTGCACCGACGGGAAGCTGTCATTCAAGTCGATGAAGGCTTCGGCCGCACTCTGGCCGCCGCCGATCACCGCGATCCGCATCGCCTTGCCGTCGACACAGGGCTGCTGGGCCAAGCGCGACAAATACTGGGAATGGTGGAACACCCGGCCATCATCCTTCAGGGCCTTGAACACCTCCGGCACCCGCGGCGTGCCACCGGCGCTGACCACGACCGCACGGGTGGTACGCACATGCTGCTCACCCTGGGCATCACGGGAAATCACCCGCAACGCCTCGACCTGCTGTTGATGCAGGATCGGCTCGATGGCCAGCACTTCCTCTCCGTAGCGGCCCACGGCCTGGAACTGCCCGGCGACCCAGCGCAGGTAGTCGTTGAACTCCATGCGGCACGGGTAGAAGGTGCCCAGGTTGATGAAGTCCACCAGGCGGTCATGGGCCTTGAGGTAGTTGACGAAGGAGTACGGGCTGGTGGGGTTGCGCAGGGTCACCAGGTCCTTGAGGAACGAAATCTGCAGTTCGCTCTGGGTCACCAGGGTATTGCCGTGCCAGCGGTAATCAGCCTGTTTGTCGAGAAACAGCACGTCCAGTTTGCCCTGCGTCTTTTCACGCTCCTGCAGGGCGATGGCCAGCGCCAGGTTCGAAGGGCCGAAACCGATACCGATCAGGTCGTGAACCGCGGGCGAAGCAATTGCCTGTGTCATTCCAGTGTCCTCTGGATAAGCCCCGTGGCGGTGGGGCGGGAATACCTTCAAGACCTGCACAACAGGTCATGTGTTGATAGGAAACGAGGACAATGAAATAAAATTTAACCGATCGCCGATCAGTGCGCGTCCCACTCACGCATCCGGACCCGGCAGTGCTTCATGGCATTGACGATGTGTTTTTCCACCAGGCTGCGTGAAATACCCAGGCGTTCGGCGATTTGCGAATGGGACAAACCCTCGAGTTTGCGCAGCAGGAAGCTGTGGCGGCACGGCGCGGGTAATTCGGCCAGCGCCCGTTCGAGCAACTCCAGGCGCTGGGCCTGATCATGGCTGGTGTGGGGCGCGTAGCTGGAAAACCGTTCTTCATGGTCCAGCACGTCCAGCGGCTCAACCTGGCGCAAGGCATTGCGCCGGTGCCCGTCGATCACCAGGTTCAACGCCGTGCGGTACAGGAAGGCTCGAGGCTGGTCGATGGGCGTCTCGCTGGTGCGCTCCAACACCCGCACATAAGCGTCATGCACCACATCTTCGGCCACCTGGCGGTTGCCTAGCTTGGCGTTGAGGAAACACACCAGCTCACGATAGTAGTTTTCCAACATGACTCCCGGCCTACGGGCGGCGGCATTAGGTGCTGTAGGAGCGAGCGTGCTCGCGAAGTACGTCAACGATAACGCGGGAAACCAGAGTGAACGCGGCGTCCTTGAGCTCTTCGCGAGCACGCTCGCTCCTACACAAATACGGGCCATTCAGTAATGGCAGTTTGGCTGCGTGCAATTTATAGTAATTCTCATCTACTTTTAAAGAAGTCTTGCACCCATCGGCGATTTTTTTACTCGCCATAGCGCTATCTGCGTGTGTAACCGCCTAAATCTTCGGGCAATTCCCTCGTTTAACTGTCAGCCCCCCGCAATCGCGGCCCGAACTTCCCTGGCTGGAACCAAAGCATGAAACGCCCTCGCCCCGCCCGACGCGCCCTGCTCGCTGCCGCGTGCCTGCTTCCCATCATCGCCGTGGCCGCCTGGCAGGTGCTGCCCCAGGGCGCCGACAATCTGACGACCGTCACCGTCACGCGCGGCAATATCGAAAACAGCGTCACCGCCCTGGGCACCCTGCAACCGCGGCGCTACGTGGATGTGGGCGCCCAGGCGTCCGGGCAGATCCGCAAGATCCATGTCGAGGCCGGCGACCAGGTCCAGGAAGGCCAGTTGCTGGTGGAGATCGACCCTTCGACGCAAAAGGCCAAGCTCGACGCCAGCCGCTACGCCATCGAAAACCTCAAGGCCCAATTGCAGGAGCAGAAGGCCCAGCACGCACTGGCGCAGCAGAAGTACCAGCGCCAGCAGCGCCTGGCCGCCGGCAATGCCACCCGCGAAGAAGACGTGCAAACCGCCAAGGCCGAACTGAGCGCCACCCAGGCCCGGGTCGCCATGTTCCAGGCGCAGATTCTCCAGGCCCAGGCCAGCCTGCGCAGTGACGAAGCCGAGTTGGGTTATACGCGCATCTATGCGCCGATGACCGGCACCGTGGTCGCCGTGGATGCGCGCGTCGGCCAGACCCTCAACGCGCAGCAGCAGACGCCGTTGATCCTGCGCATCGCCAAGTTGTCGCCGATGACGGTGTGGGCTGAAGTCTCGGAAGCCGATATCGGCCATGTCAAACCCGGCATGACGGCCTATTTCACCACCCTGAGCGGCGGCAACCGCCGCTGGACCAGCACCGTGCGGCAAATCCTGCCGATTCCCCCCAAACCGCTGAATGAGACCCAGGGCAGTGGCAGCCCGACCAGCTCCAGCAAAAACGGGACCGGCCGCGTTGTGCTGTACACGGTGCTGCTGGATGTGGATAACCCCGACAACGCGCTGATGGCTGAAATGACCACCCAGGTGTTCTTTGTCGCCGGCCAGGCACGGGATGCGCTGACCGTGCCCGTCGCGGCATTGCAGGGAACGTCGCGCGCCGACAGGCAGATCGCGCGCGTGGTCACGAAAAAAGGGCGTATCGAGGAGCGCGAAGTGCGCCTGGGCCTCAGCGATCGCTTGCGGGTCGAGGTGCTCGACGGCCTCAACGAAGGCGATCACCTGCTGATCGGCCCGCTCGACGGCAGTGGGGGTTGACGTGACCACGCCCCTGATCGAACTCAAGCACATCCGCAAATCCTACGGCGGCGGCGATAGCCCGCAGGTCGACGTGCTGCGCGGGATCGACCTGTCGATCCATGCCGGGGAGTTCGTCGCCATCGTCGGCGCCTCCGGTTCCGGCAAGTCCACGCTGATGAATATCCTCGGCTGCCTCGACCGCCCCAGCACAGGCGACTACCTGTTCGCCGGGGAAAACGTCGCGCACCTGGGCAGCGACGAACTGGCCTGGCTGCGTCGCGAGGCGTTCGGCTTTGTGTTCCAGGGCTACCACCTGATCCCGTCGGGCACGGCCCAGGAAAACGTCGAGATGCCGGCGATCTATGCCGGCCTCAGCGCCGCCGAACGCCACGCCCGCGCCAACGCCCTGCTCACGCGCCTGGGCCTGGCCGAGCGCACCGGCAACCGTCCGCACCAGCTGTCCGGCGGCCAGCAACAGCGCGTCTCGATTGCCCGCGCACTGATGAACGGCGGGCATATCATCCTCGCCGACGAACCCACCGGCGCCCTCGACAGCCACAGCGGCGCCGAGGTCATGGCCTTGCTCGACGAACTGGCGAGCCAGGGCCACGTGGTGATCCTGATCACCCACGATCGCGAAGTGGCCGCGCGCGCCAACCGCATCATCGAGATTCGCGACGGCCTGATCATCAGCGACTCTGCCGCCGATGAACATTACGTCGCGGCCACCGCCAGCCGCAACGCATTGCAAGCCGTGGACCTGCGCCAACGCTTGATCGACGGTGCCGAACACAACGGCGCGTGGAAGGCTGAACTGTTGGACGCGGTGCAAGCCGCATGGCGGGTGATGTGGATCAACCGCTTCCGCACCGCGCTGACGCTGCTCGGGATCATCATCGGCGTGGCCTCGGTGGTGGTGATGCTGGCGGTCGGCGAAGGCAGCAAGCGCCAGGTCATGGCGCAGATGGGCGCGTTCGGTTCCAACATTCTGTATCTGAGCGGCTCGTCACCCAACCCACGCACACCGCTGGGGATCGTGACCCTCAACGACGTCGCGGCCCTGGCCAGCCTGCCCCAGGTCAAGCGCATCATGCCGGTCAACGGCACCGAGGCCGGGGTGCGTTACGGCAACGTCGACTACATGGCTTATGTGGGCGGCAACGACACCAATTTCCCGGAGATCTTCAACTGGCCCGTGGTCGAGGGCAGCTACTTCACCGCCGCCGACGAACAGGCCGCCGCCACCGTAGCGGTGATCGGCCATCGCATCCGCGAGAAGCTGTTCAAGGCCCAGGTCAATCCGATCGGGCAGTACATCCTGATCGAAAACGTGCCATTCCAGGTGGTCGGCGTGCTGGCGGAAAAAGGCGCCACCTCCGGAAACAAGGACAGTGACGACCGCATCGCGATTCCCTATAGCGCCGCCAGCGTGCGCCTGTTCGGCAGCTACAACCCCGAATACGTGGTGATTGCCGCCGCCGATGCGCGCAAGGTGCATGACGCCGAAGTGGCCATCGACCAATTGATGCAGAAACTGCACAACGGCAAGCGCGATTATGAACTGACCAACAACGCCGCGATGATCCAGGCCGAAGCCCACACCCAGAACACCCTGTCGCTGATGCTCGGTTCGATTGCGGCGATTTCCCTGTTGGTGGGCGGCATCGGCGTGATGAACATCATGTTGATGACGGTGCGCGAGCGCACCCGCGAAATCGGCATCCGCATGGCCACCGGCGCACGCCAGCGCGACATCCTGCGTCAGTTCCTCACCGAAGCGGTGATGCTCTCGGTGGTCGGCGGCTTGTGCGGTATCGCCCTGGCGCTGCTGGTGGGCGGCCTGTTGCTGCTGGCCCAGGTCGCGGTGCAGTTTTCCCTGGTGGCGGTGCTCGGCGCGTTTGGCTGTGCGCTGGTCACCGGCGTCGTCTTCGGCTTTATGCCGGCCCGTAAAGCTGCCCGGCTCGATCCGGTTAAGGCATTGACCAGTGAATAAACCCTCCCCCCTGCCGCACGTGTCAGTCATCAGCCTGTGCCTGTTGCTCAACGCCTGCACCGGCCCTGCCCCCGCCGTGGACAGCGGTATCGCAGCACCGGCTGCCTGGCAATACGCCGAGCGAAACGCAGCCCAGGCCATCGACCAACGCTGGTGGACCCAGTTTGGCAGCCCGCAACTCAACCGCCTGATCGACCAGGCCCGGCGTGACAGTTTCGACGTCGCCGCCGCCATGGCACGGGTGCGCCAGGCCCAGGCGACGGCGGTGATTGCCGGTGCGCCGCTGCTGCCCGAGGTGAATCTGAACCTCACCACCAGCCGCCAGAAATTGTTGCGCGGCCAGGGTGGGCCGGACCTGGATGCCTCGCAAAGCGACGATACCGTGGAGAACTTCGGCGCCAATTTCACCGCCAGTTATGAAGTGGACTTCTGGGGAGGCCGCGCCGCCGCCCGGGACAGCGCGCTGTACAGCCTGCGCGCGAGCGAGTCGGACCAGGCCACAGTGGAATTGACCCTGCTCGGCAACGTCGCCGACCGTTATGCCCAGACCCTCGCCGCCCGCCAACGCGAGCAGATCGCCGAGCTGAACCTGGCCAATGCGCGCAACGTGCTGGCCCTGGTGCAGACTCGCTACGACGCCGGCTCTGCCACCGCCCTGGAGCTGGCGCAACAGAAAAGCCTGGTCGCCAGCCAGCAACGGCAACTGCCGCTGATCCAGCAAGTCGCCGAAGAGTCGCGCATCACCCTCGCGACCCTGCTTGGCCAACCCGTGCAAGCCCTGGACCTGGGCACAGAGTCTTTCGCGACGCTGACCTGGCCGAGTATCGGTGCGGGTGTGCCCAGCCAATTGCTGAGCCGTCGCCCCGACCTGGCCAAGGCCGAGGCCGAATTGGCCGCCGCGCAAGCCAATGTGGCCATCGCCCGCGCGGCCTTGCTGCCCAAGGTGACCCTTGGCGCTACGCTCGGCTCAGACGCCTACAAGGCCGCGGATATGCTGCGCAGCCCGTACTACACGCTGACCGCCGGGCTGGTCGGGCCGATTTTCAACCACGGCCGTTTAAGGGCTGAACGCGACAAGGCCCGCGCGCGCCAGGATGAACTGCTGCAAACCTATCGCGGCGCAATCATCAACGGCTTTGCCGATGTGGAAAAAACCCTCAGCAGCATCACGCGCCTGGACCAGCAACGCCAATGGCAACGCGAAGAGCTGCAACAGGCGCAGACCGCCTTCCAAATCGCCGAAAGCCGTTACCAGGCGGGCGCCGAAGACCTGCTCACGGTGCTGGAAACCCAGCGCACCCTGTACACGGCCCAGGACCTGGACGTACAGCTGCGGCTGTCACGCCTGCAGGCCAGTATTGCGCTGTACAAAGCGTTGGGGGGCGGCTGGCACTCCGACATCCGATAAACAAAATTCGCATTTCATACACGCGCTGTTTTTTCCTCCTACATTTTTAAGCGTGCGGTCCTTGGTAAAAAAGTCACTCTCCCGACTGACCAGGACCGCAGATGAAATCCCTGACCACTGCCAGCGCCATCACCTTCCGTTGCCTGGTCCTGATGGCCACCCTCATACCCTCCGTCGGCCACCCCCAGGCGCAGCCCTCCGCCTTCGGTATCGAATGGTTTCTCGACTGCCCGCAGCCCGCGCTTGAGCGCCTGGACCCGGAGGTCATCGAACGCACCCAATGCGGCATCGTCACCGCGCCCCTCGACCACGCCGCCCCTGAGCGCGGCAGCATCAGTTTTGACATCACGCGCGTCGGCGCCAAGCAACCGCTGTCTCGCCAGGGCGCCCTGTTTGCCAACCCTGGCGGGCCGGGGCTCGATGCGGGCGGCGCCTTCGCCGTGCACCTGGCGACGGTGTGGAAGCATTACGCCCGGCAACCCGACTGGGGCGATACCTACCGCGAGCTGGCCGACACCTATGATGTGGTCGAAGTCACCCCTCGGGGCCTGGGCAGCCTGCCAGGGTCGCGCCTGGAGTGTCAGTCCGAGCGCAAGATCGTGCCGCAAGGGGACGTCAGCGAAGACCGCAGCGAGGCCAACCTGGCCGCTGTGCGCCACAACGCACGGTTGATCGCCCAAGCCTGCGCCAGCCATCCGCTGACGCCCTACATCACCACCGAGCAAACGGCCCGCGACTTGGAGTTTGTACGCAAGCAACTGGGCGAACTGCGCTTCAACTACCTGGGTAACGCCTACGGCACCTGGCTCGGCGCCTGGTACGGCGGCCTGTTCCCGGCCCATGTCGGGCGCATGGTGCTCGACTCGAACCTGAACTGGACGTCCACCTTCGAGCACGCCAGTTTTATCGTGGCCAGCGAAAAGGAAAAGATCTTCGATCGCTTCGTCGCCACCCCCGCCGCCCTTTACCCAGGGCTCTACCAATTGGGCGATTCACCGGTGGCGGTGCGCAGGGTCTTCATGGAACTGCTGCCCAGTGTGCGCACGGCCCTGCGCTCCAACAACCGCTACTACAGCGACCCCGCCGGTTTGATGGGGGCCCACGTGCTCAGCCGCTGGCTGCGGGAA
Organism: Pseudomonas sp. OVF7; assembly: GCF_030644265.1. Lineage (NCBI taxonomy): Bacteria > Pseudomonadati > Pseudomonadota > Gammaproteobacteria > Pseudomonadales > Pseudomonadaceae > Pseudomonas > Pseudomonas sp. OVF7. The sequence continues at coordinate 5,270,574 of NZ_CP128996.1, forward strand.
GCCCCCGACAGCGATGACCTGACGCTGGAGGCTCGGGCACGCGCGTATCTATTCAGCCCTGACGCCGAGATCGAACAGCGGGCCAAGGCAATGTTCAGCCTGCTGCTGCAGCGCGTGCGTGAACCGTTGCAGGCCAACGTGCCGAAGCCGGGGCCGCTGCGCATGTCGGCTGCCGACTCGGTAAAAACCGCCATCCTGTGCAATGACTCGGTCTACTCCAGCGAAGAACAGTGGCAGCAGAAAGAGTCCGAATCCCTCGCCAAACACCCCGTCGCCGGCAGTGCCCTCGAAGCTCGCCAATGCACGACCTGGCCACGCAAAACCGCCGCCCCGCTGCCGCACAAGGCACTGGCACAGCTCGACAGCCTGCTGATGGTGCAAGCCGAATTCGACGACCATGCCCCGTCCACCGGTGCCGCCTGGGCCTTTGAACGCACCTTCCCGGCCAGTCGCGTGCAGCTCAAGGACGCCTATGTCCACGGGGTTTCGTTCAGCGGAGTCAGTGCCTGCGTGAACCGCTGGGTCGGGGACTACCTGATGCACGGCACCAAGCCACCCCGTTCGACGGTGTGCACCGATGCCACCTTGCAGTGAGCTTCCCCGCACCCATTTGCGACCCCTTCGCACCAGAAACGACACCTCGCGTTGACGCCCCGGCCCAATCGTTATTAAGTGCTATTTATCCGCATTAATACGATAAATCGACCCCATGCTGACTCGCCCGCTACGCCGCAAACGCCAGAAGCTGTCCGATGTGATTGTCGAGTCGGTCAAGCGCTCCATCGTCACCGATGCGCTGAAGCCCGGCGACCGCCTGCCCACCGAGCGCGAGCTGATGGAAAGCTTCCAATGCTCCAAGGGCTCGGCCCGTGAAGCGCTCAAGGCGCTGGAGGTCGAGGGCCTGGTGAGTACGCGCACCGGCCCCAGTGGCGGGGCGTATCTGAACCAGGCCGGCACTGAACCGGCCAGCCGCGCCTTGCGCAATTACCTGCACTTCCAGCACCTGGATGGCGAGCAGGTGTATCAACTGCGCAAGGTGATCGAGGTGGAACTGGCAGTGTCGGTACTCGGGCGCCTGAGTGAAGCCGATTACCAGGCCCTGCAGGACAATGTGGATTTTTGCAGCGCCCCGGAAGACAGCGAAGCCGGCCAGCGCGAACAGCGCCTGGCGGAACTGGAGTTCCATAACCTGCTGGCCAAGGCCTGCCCTAACCCGTTGCTGAGCTTCATGGCGCAGTTTCTCAACGACCTGCTGCGCGACCTGGTGGTGCTGAAAAAAGCCTACAAGCCCAAGCGCAAACAGTTCGACGCGGCCAACCTCGACTATCACAAGCAGCTGCTGAGCGCCTTTCGTGCAGGCGACGAAGGCGCGGTGCGCAACCTGATGCATGAACACATGTGCGACGCCGAACACCATATGACCGCCCTCGAAGGCCAGGTCAGCCCGCATTTTCTACTGGAGTTCGATCACTCTTAAGACCCTCCTCCCAGCGTTTGACCCTGTTCCAACCCAGCTACCGCGTCGCCCCAATAACAGGCCTGCCCACAGGCCCTGCTCCACCGTATCGCCATTGCTACTCCTGCCAATAACTAAACCAGGGAGTCACCCCATGCAGCGTCGTACGTTATTGAAAGCCAGCCTCACCGCAGCCGCCGCCCTCAGCCTCCCGCTGAGTGTGCGTTCGGCATTTGCCGCCGGGCCCTTTACCTTTTACGGCCTCAAGTCCATGTCTGGCGCCTTTGCCAGCTATGGCAAATTTGCCGACATGGGTTCGCGCCTGGCGGTGGAACAACATCGCGAAATCCTCGGCCGCCCGCTGAACTACAAAGTCATCGATACCGAAGGCAACGCCGGCAAGGCCGTGCGCAAGGTCCAGGAAGCCATCCAGCAGGACGGCGCGCGGTTCTTCCAGGGCTGTACGCTGTCATCGTCGGCCCTGGCGGTGGCCAAGGAAGTCGACAAGGCCGGCGGCGTGTTCATGACACCGGTGGGCGCCGATGAGGTCACCGGCAAGGACTGCAACGCCGCCACGTTCCGCTGGTCGGTGCCCACCTACGGCGCGATCCGCGAAACCCTGGTGCCGCTGATCAAGTTGCTGCCGGACGCCAAGCGCTGGTACACCATCACCCCACAGTACGTGTTCGGTGAAGCGTTGCTCGAAGGCGCCAAAAACGTGCTCAAGGAGCACGGCCTGGAACATGTCGGCAACAGCTATCACTCGTTGCAGGAGCAGGAATTCTCCGGCTACCTGACCAACGCCATCTCGACCAAGCCCGACGTGCTGGTGCTGCTCAACTTCGGCAGCCAGTCGTCCAACACCCTGCGCCAGGCGGTGAACTTCGGCATCAAGGAACGCATGAAAATCCTGCTGGTGTGGTCCGCCGGCCTCGACCAGTTCCAGGAGCTGGGCAGCGACGTGCTGGAAGGCGTGTACCTCGGCGCGCAGTACTGGCACCAGGTCGATACCCCGCTCAACCGCGAACTGGTCAAGCTGACCCAGGCCAAGTACGGCATCAACCCCACCTACCCGCTGGCCGCCGACTACATCAGCACCAAGGTCATGCTCGACACCATTGTTTCCACCGGCAGCTTCGACGGGCCGACCGTGGCCAAGGCCATGCAGGGCCTGAGTTTCGAAGGCCCGACCGGCAAGGAATCGATCCGCGCCGGCGACCACCAGGTGATCAAGGATTACTACCTGCTGGTTGGCAAGGCCGCTGGCGAGATGGCCGACAAGGATGACCTGGCCAAGGTACTCAGCGCCGGCCAGTCGTTCCCGCCGGTGGACGCCACGGGCTGCACGCTCGCCTGATCCGCTAAAACATCACCGGTTGTACACGGCAGGGCCGCTCGCGCGGCCACCTGTTCGAGGGTTTGTGCATGCTTAATCTTTACCTGTTCCAGATACTCAATGGCCTTGGCCTGGGGATGATCTACTTCCTGATCGCGGTCGGGCTGACGATCATTTTCGGCTTGCTCAACTTCGTCAACTTCGCCCACGGCGCGTTCTTCCTGCTGGGCGCGTACATCTGCTACACCGCCGTGAGCCTCACCGGCAACTTCTGGCTGGCGCTGCTGCTCGCGCCGCTGGTGGTGGCCGCGCTGGCGTGGGTGATCGAGCGATTATTGATCCAGCGGATTTATCACCTGCCGCACATGTTCCAGATCCTGGTGACCCTAGGGATTGCGCTGATCATCCAGGAGGCCAGCGTGATGATCTGGGGCCCGGTGGGCAAGAGTGTGGCCGTGCCGGAACTGCTGCGCGGGGTGCTGGTGGTGGGTGATTTCGTCTACCCCTACTACCGCCTGTTCCTCATTCTGTTTTCCGGGCTGGTCGGCCTGGGCCTGTGGCTGCTGCTGGAACGCACGCGCTTTGGCGCCCTGGTGCGCGCCGGCAGCGAGAGCACCGAAACCGTGTCGCTGCTGGGCACCAATATCTTCCGGCTGTTCTCCATGACCTTTGCCCTCGGCGTAGGCCTGGCGGGCATGGCGGGCGTCCTGTTCGCACCGTTGCGCGGTGCCCAACCCTTTGTCGGGCCGGAAATTCTCGGGATCGCCTTTGTGGTGGTGGTCATCGGCGGCATGGGTTCCTTCAGCGGTGCGCTGGTGGGCGGTTTGCTGGTGGGCGTGGTGCAAAGCCTGATGACCACACTCTGGCCCCAGGGTGCGAGCCTGATGATCTACGGCGCCATGGCCGCGGTGATTCTGGTGCGCCCCTACGGCCTGTTCGGGAGAGCCTGACATGAGCGAGAAAAACCCCCTGCCGTTTGCCAAGACCCAGTCACGCGCCATGCTGCTGTGGGTGCTGGCGGTGTTGATCGGCCTGCCGCTGATCCTACCTTCGGCGACCCTGGCCACCGAGATCCTGATCTTTGCCATGGCAGCCCTGGCCTGCAACCTGTTGCTCGGCTACACCGGCCTGTTGTCGTTTGGCCAAGGCATCTTCTTCGGGGCCGGCGCCTATTGCGCGGCGCTGCTGATGATCCACTTGCACCTGGGCCTGTTCGTCGCCCTGCTGGGGGCTGCCATCGCCGGTGGTTTCCTCGCGTTGCTGGTGGGCGCCCTGGCGATCCGGCGCACCGGGATCTACTTCGTGATGCTGACGTTGGCCTTCAGCCAGATGGCCTACTTCGTTGCCTACACCTTGAGCGACTGGACCGGCGGCGACAACGGCCTGCTCAGCGTGCCGCGCCCGGAGATCCGTATCGGTGACACCGTGCTGCTGTCATTGGCTGACGCGCGAGCGTTCTACGCCTTCGTCGCGGTGCTGTTCCTGCTGATCTTTATCGGCGCGCGCCGAGTGATCGCCTCACCGTTCGGCAGCACGCTGATGGCGATCCGCGAAAACGAAACCCGTGCCTCGGCCATCGGCTACGACACCCGCCACTTCAAGATCCTGGTGTTCGTGCTGTCCGGCGCGGTCACCGGGATTGCCGGGGCGCTGTACGCCATGTTGCTGCACTTTGTGCCGCTGTCGAACATCGACCTGGCGATGTCCGAGAACATCCTGATCATGACCATCGTCGGCGGTACCGGCTCGCTGTTCGGTTCATTGCTGGGTGCCGGCTCCATCGTGCTGCTGGGGGACTTCCTTTCCGACCTGTGGCCGCGCTGGCTGATGCTGCTGGGGGTGATCCTGATCCTGGTGGTGATCTTCATGCGCGGGGGGTTGTGGGGCGGCCTGGCGTCGCTGTTCGAGAAAGTGCGCGGCCGTCGCAAAGCGGCCATCGTCGCCAAGGAGCAAGGGCTATGAGCATCCTGTTGGAAACCAAGGACCTGGAGCTGGCCTACGGCGCGTTCCATGCGGTCAACGGCGTCAACCTCAAGGTCGAAGCCGGCACCATCCATACCATCATCGGCCCCAATGGCGCGGGCAAGACCAGCCTGTTCCACTGCCTGACCGGCGAACGCCAGGCCACCGCCGGGGCCATCCACTTCGACGGCCACCCCCTGATGCGCAAACCGGCCCACGCCCGTGTCGGCCTGGGCATGGCGCGCTCGTTCCAGCTCACCAGCCTGTTCCAGAACCTCAGCGTGCGCGAAAACCTGCGCCTGGCCGCCCAAGGCCGCGACGGTGCGCGCGCCTTGAACTTCTGGCGCCACGTCGACAACCAGCGCGAACACCGGGAGATGGCCGACCAGGTGCTCGAACGCCTGCAACTCACCGCGCGCGCCGAGACCTTGGCCGGCGAGTTGTCCCACGGCCAGCAACGGGTGCTGGAAGTGGGCATGTCGATCTGCTCCAAACCCAAACTGTTGATGCTCGACGAACCCACTTCGGGCATGGGCATCGACGATATCCCGATCATGACCCAACTGATCAGCGACCTGGGCCGCGACCATACGGTGCTGTTGATCGAACACAACATGAGCATCGTCATGTCCATCAGCCAACGCATCACCGTGATGAGCCACGGCCAGATCCTGGTGGAAGGCACGCCGGAGTTCGTGCGCGCCGATGAACGTGTACGCACCGCTTACCTTGGGGAGGCTGCCTGATGCTGATCGTCGAGAATATCCATTCCTACTACGACAAAAGCCACGTGCTCGAAGGCGTGTCGCTGAGGGTCAACCCCGGCGAACTGGTGACCCTGCTGGGCCGCAACGGCGCCGGCAAGACCACCACCTTGCGCAGCATCCTCGGCATCATTTGCCCGCGCCAGGGCCAGATCCACTTCAATGGCCAGGCGCTGGTGGGGCAGAAGATCTTTGAAATCGCGCGCCAGGGCTTGGCGCTGGTGCCGGAAAACCGCGGGATCTTTCGCCTGCTCAGCGTTGAGGAAAACCTGCGCATCGCCGCGCGCAAGACCAGTCGCTGGCAGCTGGAAGATGTGTACGGCATGTTCCCGCGCCTCAAGGAACGGCGCAAAAACGCCGGCCACGCCTTGTCCGGCGGTGAGCAACAAATGCTCGCCATCGCCCGCGCCCTGCTTAACGACCCCAAGCTGCTGATCCTCGACGAGCCCACCGAAGGCCTGGCCCCGGTGATCGTCGACGAGCTGGTGAAGATCCTGCGCAAGGTCAAGGACGACGGCCTGCCGGTGCTGCTGGTGGAACAGAACCTGATGGTCTGCGACAAGCTCGCCGACCGCCATTACGTGCTCGAACAAGGCCGCGTGGTGTACGAAGGCAGCGCTGCAGACTTCCGCGCCGACCCGACAATCAAGAATCGCTACCTGGCCCTGAGCGCCTGACCGGAGTACGAAGATGAATAGCTTTGCCCAACCGCTCCAGAGCAATGCCCCGCTGATCAACCGCGACCGCCTGTGGCAATCGCTGATGGACCTGGCCCAGCTCGGCGCCACCGTCAAGGGCGGCGTCTGCCGCCTGGCCCTCACCGACCTGGATCGCCAGGCCCGTGACCTGTTCGTGCAATGGTGCGAGGCGGCCGGGTGCAGCGTCAGTGTCGACGCCATCGGCAATATTTTCGCGCGTCGCCCTGGCCGCAATCCCGCCCTGCCGCCGGTGATGACCGGCAGCCATATCGACACCCAGCCCACCGGTGGCAAGTTCGACGGTTGCTACGGGGTGATGGCGGGCCTTGAAGTGATCCGCACCCTGAATGACCTGAAGATCGAGACCCAAGCGCCGATTGAAGTGGTGGTGTGGACCAACGAAGAAGGCTCGCGCTTTCCGCCGTGCATGATGGGCTCCGGGGTATTTGCCGGTAAGTTCGACTTGCAGGACACCCTCGACAAGCAGGACGAGCAAGGCCTGTCGGTGGGCGCCGAGTTGCAGCGCATCGGCTATGCCGGTGCCCGCGCGGTGTCGGGTCACCCGGTCGGTGCGTATTTCGAAGCGCATATCGAACAGGGCCCGGTGCTGGAAGACCAGGCCATTACCCTTGGCGTGGTGATGGGTTGCCTGGGCCAGAAGTGGTTCGACCTGACCCTCACCGGCGTCGAAGCCCACGCGGGCCCGACGCCCATGCACCTGCGCAAGGACGCCCTGGTGGGCGCCGCCGAGGTCGTCAGCGCAGTCAACCGCATCGCCCATCAACAACAACCCCACGCCTGCGGCACGGTCGGTTGCCTGAGCCTGCACCCCGGTTCGCGCAATGTGATTCCCGGCCAGGTGCAGATGACCATCGACCTGCGCCACCTGCATGCCGACAAGCTGCAAGCCATGGTCGATGAAGTGCGTGGCGTGATCGAAACCACCGCCGCCACACACGGCCTGAGCTACGAGTTGACCCCCACCGCCGACTTCCCACCCCTGGACTTCCACCCGGCCTGCGTCAACGCCGTGCGCGACGCCGCCAGCGCCTTGGGCCTGAGCCATATGGACATCGTCAGCGGTGCCGGGCATGACGCGATCTTTGTCGCCGAACTCGGCCCGGCCGGGATGATTTTCGTGCCGTGCGAAGGCGGCATCAGCCACAACGAAATCGAAAACGCCGCGCCGGATGACCTGGCAGCGGGCTGCGCGGTGTTGCTACGCGCCATGGTCAATGCGGCACAGGGGGATCAGCCATGAGTGAGATGGGCCAACTGACGGCGGTGCAACTGCTGGCGCATTTTCGCGATAAGAGCCTGTCACCGGTTGAAGTGACCGAAGACGCGCTGCTGCGCATCGAGCGCTACAACCCGGTGGTGAACGCCTACTGCCATGTCGACCCCGAGGGCGCGCTGCATGCGGCGCGGGCTTCGGAAGAACGTTGGTTCAAGGGCGAACCCTGCGGCGCGCTGGACGGCGTACCGGCGTCGATCAAGGACCTCACGCTGACGATCGGCATGCCCACCCGCAAGGGCTCGCGTACGTCTAGCGCCGAGGGACCGTGGGACGTCGACGCGCCCTTCCCGGCCTTTATGCGCAAGGCCGGCGCGGTGCTGCTGGGCAAGACCACCACCCCGGAATTCGGCTGGAAAGGCGTCACCGACAACTCGCTGTACGGCATCACACGCAACCCGTGGGACACGCGCACCACGGCGGGCGGGTCTTCCGGCGGCGCGGGCGCGGCGGCGGCGTTGAACCTGGGCGTGCTGCACCAGGGCAGCGATGCGGGCGGTTCGATCCGCATTCCCTGTGCATTTACCGGGACGTTCGGGATCAAGCCGACCTTCGGCTACGTGCCGCAGTGGCCGGCCAGTTCCATGACGATATTGTCCCACCTGGGGCCGATGACCCGCACCGTGGAAGACAGCGTACTGATGCTGCAAACCGTGGCGCAGCCGGATGCGCGGGATGGCCTGATCGGCGCGCCGAGGACCACGCCATGGTTGGCGGGGGCGATGGACTTGAAGGGCCTGCGCGTGGCCTACAGCCCCACGTTCGGCTATGTGAACGTCGATCCCCAGGTGGCCAGCGTGGTCGCCCAGGCGGTTCGAGGCCTGGAGCAATTGGGCGCCCATGTCGAGCAGATCGATCCAGGCTTCAGTGACCCGCTGGAGGTGTTCAGCACTTTATGGGCGGCTGGCGCCGCCCGCCTGACCGGCTCGATGAGCGATGCGCAAAAACAGCTGCTGGACCCCGGCCTGCTGCGTATCGCGCAACGCGGCGTGCAGTTGAGCCTGGAGGACTTCAACGCCGCGCTCGAAGCCCGGGCGGCGCTGGTGGCAAGGATGGCAGCGTTCCACGAGCACTACGATGTGCTGGTGTCGCCGATGATGCCGATCACCGCGTTCGAGGCCGGGCACGACGTACCGCCAGGCTCCGGGATGCAGGCATGGACGCAGTGGACGCCCTTCACCTACCCCTTCAACCTGACGCAGCAACCAGCCGCGTCGGTGCCGTGCGGGCTGGCGGCGAATGGCCTGCCGGTGGGGTTGCACGTGGTGGCGGCGCGGTTTGCCGATGAGACGGTGTTGCGGGTTTGCCAGGCATATGCCAAGGCATTCCCTACCGATCATCTGCCAGCCCCGATCACCGGAGCAGCGTAGATCCAACTGTGGGAGGAGGCTTGCTCCCGATGAGGGTGTGCCAGAAGCCGATCGGTCAACTGACACACTGCAATCGGGAGCAAGCCCCCTCCCACAGTTCTTGATCGCATTCCACTACAATAGGCCCCCATTCATCCCTGGGGGCTTCATGGACATCGAACTGGCACGCACCTTCCTCGAAATCTCCCGCTGCGGCAGCCTCGCCGCCGCCGCCGAGAAACTGCACGTCACCCAGACCGCCATCACCGCCCGCGTGAAAAACCTGGAAAGCCAGCTGGGCAGTACGCTGTTTGTACGCAACCGCGCCGGCGCGCGCCTGACCGCCGATGGCGAGGCATTTGTGGTGTATGCCAACCAGTTGCTGCAAACCTGGGAAGCCGCGCGGCGCGATCTGCCGTTGCCAGATGGCTACCGCAACGTGTTGCATATCGGTGGCGAAGTCAGCCTGTGCAACCCATTGATGCTCGGCTGGGCCCAGGCCCTGCGCGAGCACATCCCCGGGTATGCCCTGCGCACCGAAATCCGCGAAGGCGAGTACCTGTTGCGCCAGCTGGAGCTGGGCGTACTCGACGCCGCGCTGGTGTTCCAGCCGCAATACTGGCCGGGGTTGCAGGTGGAGCAGGTGCTGGAGGAAAAACTGATCCTGGTGCAACGGGTGAGTCAGCCGGACCCGTATGTGTATATCGACTGGGGCCCGGGTTTTCGCCAGCAGCATGACGCCGCCCTGCCCGACAAGGCCCGCGCCGCCTTGAGTTTCAACTTGGGGCCGCTGGCGTTGCAGTACATCCTGGAGCACGGCGGCGCGGGGTACTTCCGCACGCGGGTGGTGCAGAGCTACCTCGACAGCGGCGTGATGCAACGCGTGCCGAAGGCGCCGGAGTTCAGCTTCCCGACATTCCTGGTGTACTCGCGAGCGCGGGATTCGGCCGTATTGCAGCAGGCGCTGGGGTTGCTGCGTGAGGTGGTCAAGGCCGAAAGCGACTGGTCGCAACGCTGGGACCCGTTGATTTGAGTCACCAACCACCGCCGTGCATGCTAGCCTGCGGGTGTTTCCTTTTGCAGCCTTACCGATGAACAAGAAAAAGTCCGTCACCATCAGCGACATCGCCAAACGGGTCAACATGACGACCATCACGGTGTCTCGGGCGCTGAACAAACCCGACCAGGTCAAGCCCGCGACCCTGGCGCGCATTCTCGAAGTGGCGCGGGAGCTGGACTACGTGCCCAACGCCTTCGCCCGCGGGCTCAAGCGCAGTGAAAGCCTGATCATCGGCGTGATCACGGCGTCGGTCGACAACCCGTTCTACAGCGAGATGATCAAGGCGATTTCCCGCGAGGCCAAACAGCACGGCTATACGATCATGCTGGTGGACACCGATGAGCTGGCAGAGCTGGAAAGCAAGGCGGTGGACACCCTGCTCGGCTACCGCGTGGCGGGGATTATCCTGTCGCCGGTGTCCGATGAGCCGAGCTACCAACCCGACTACCTGGAGCGCCTGGGCAACGGCAAGACCCCGGTGGTGCTGCTCGATCGCACGATCCACGACAGCCCGTTCAGCCGTGTGGTGCTCGACAACTACCACAGCGGCATCCAGGCCGCGCATTACCTGTTGCGCCAGACCCCTGACCTCAAGCGCCTGCTGGTGCTGACCGGCCCCGAGCATTCACGCATCACCGTCGAGCGCCTCAAGGGCCTGCGCGAAGTGCTGGCCGAACACCCGCAGGTGCAGGTCGAGGTGCAGGCCGGCGACTACACGCTGATGCCATCCTACCTGCACACCCTCGACTACCTCGCCGAACATTCGGCGCCGGACGCGATCATGGGCTTCAACCAATTGATCACCCTCGGTGCCCTGCGCGCGCTGCGCATGCACAACATCCCCCATGACAGCCTGACCATCTGCGGCATCGACCGGCTGCCCTTCGCCGATATCTTCGGCGTGCCGATCGCCTGCGTCGCCCACGACGCCTCCCTGGCCGGCAGCAGCGCGGTACGCCTGCTGCTCGACCGCCTGGAAGACCCATACAAGCCACGGGACAAGGTGGTTATCGCCGGCCGGCTGGAGAACGGCTAGCGGCTGGTGTAGCCACCGTCGATCGGCAGGCTGACACCGCTGATCATGCTGGCCGCGCGGCTCAACAGGAACAGCACCGGCAACGCCACTTCCACGGTTTGCGCAAACCGCCCCAAGGGGATCGCCGCCAGCGCCGGGTCGCGCTTGGCCGGCTCGGACCAGGCCATGGTCGCCATTGGCGTGAGCGTCACCGTGGGGTTGACGCTGTTGACGCGAATACCGAAGCGGCCCCATTCGGCGCACTGCACGCGGGTGATCGCATCCAGTGCGGCCTTGGAGGCGCAGTAGCCGAGGTGCTCGTCCAGCGCCACCAGCGACGCCTGGCTGGACACATTGACGATACTGCCGGCGATCTTCGCCGCGATCATCTTCGCCGCCACGCGGCTGGCGACCTGGGCCGCGGCACGGGCGTTGACCTGCATCACCTGGTCGAAGGCGTCGGCGCTGATAGCCGCGGCGGGTTCCAGGCGTGAAATACCGGCACAGTTGACCAGGCCGTGCATGGGCGGCAGGTCTTGCAGCGCGGTATCCAGGGCGGCGCTGTCGGCGATGTCCAGGCACAGGGTTTGGCAGCCGAGTTGAGACAGGGCTTGGGCGTCGCGGCCAAGGGCAATCACTTCGGCGCCGCTGTTGATGAGTTGCAGGGCGATTTCGCGGCCGATACCGCTGCTGGCGCCGGTGACGAGGATGCGCTGGTGGGTGAAGTCGAAGGTGGCTTGCATGAATGAAATTCCCAAAAACAATGAAGATCCGCTGTGGGAGGGGGCAAGCCCCCTCATATAAAAAACAAAATAACTTATTGATTGTTAAGGATTAAAACTCCAGCTGGATGACCGCTTTTTTGTGGCAGGCGGGCTATTTTTGTGGCGAGCGGGCTTGCCCCGCGTTGGGCTGCGCAGCAGCCCCAAATCCCGCACCGCGTTTGGTCTGAAAAAACGCGGTGATCTTACTGGGGCTGCTTCGCAGCCCAACGCGGCGCAAGCCCTAATGCCGTTCAGTTAAGGTTTTTTTGTAGGAGCGAGGGGGACGCCTAGTTCTTGCTCGCGAAGAACTCACAGACGCCGCGTTCATTCAGGAAACACGCGTTATCGTTGACGTTTTTCGCGAGCAAGCTCGCTCCTACAGAAGGCGATGTCCGCTTAACTGAACGGCATTAGGGCAAGCCCGCTCGCCACAGTAAGCCCCCTCACCACAGCAAGCCCGCTCGCCACAGGGGTGGTCGGATGTTCAGTGGGCTTGCAGGCCGTGCATGACGGGCTTCAAGGCCGGATACAGCTTCAGGTACTCGGCGAACGCGCGGTCATAGGCCTCGACGTTTTCCACCTTCGGCTCCGCCCGCAATTGCAGTTGCACCCACCCCTTCGCCATCTCCCCATCACTCACCAACCCCACCGTATGCGCCGCCAGCAACGCCGCGCCGAGGGCCGCTTCCACTTCCTGGACGATGGTGTACACCGGGTAGCGCGTAACGTCCGCGATGATCTGCATCCACAAATCCGAATGGCTCGCCCCACCCACCACAATCAAGCGCGGGTCCAGGGAGTGCGCGCCACGGGTGCCGGCCTCGATGTTGTGGCGCAGGGCGAAACTCACCCCTTCCAGGACCGCGCGGTACAGGTGAATGCGGCTGTGGTACAGGTTGAGCCCGACAAAACTGCCACTGGCGCGGTCGTCCCAGACCGGGCTGCGCTCGCCCATCAGGTAGGGCAAAAACAGCAAGCCTTCACTGCCCGCCGGGATCTTCATCGCGCGTTCTTCCAGCAATACCAGGCTGTCCTGGCCGGTGGCCCGGGCCTGTTGCTCCTCGGCCTGGCAGAACTGCTCGCGAAACCAGCTGACCGACGCCCCGGCGGTGATTGCGCCGCCGAAGATGTACAGGTCGCGTTGGCCGTTGTAGACATGGGGAAAACTCACCAGGCCGTGGTGCGCATCCACCTGCTGGTTCAGATAGCCCCAGCACATGCTGGTGCCGATCATCGCCACGTGGTTGCCCGGCTGTGTCACCCCAGCGGCCAGGGTTGCCATGGCCGCATCCACCCCGCCGGCGAGGACCGGCATGCCGGCCGCCAAGCCCAATCGCGTGGCCCAGGCGTCCCGCAGTTCGCCGACCACTTCGCCGGAATACACCAACCGTTCGGGCATCATCGCCAGGGGGATACCCAGCGCGGCAAGCATCTCCTGCGACCAGCCCCGCTGCGCCACGTCGTACACCCCGCCCATGTTGCCGGCGCTGCTATGGTCCACCGCCAGTTCACCGGTCAGGCACCAGTTGATATAGCTGTTGGGCGGCAGCAAGTAACGGGTGTCAGCCCACACTTCGGGCTGGTGCTGCTTGAGCCAGAGCATCTTGGTGAAGCCGTAGTAGCTGTCTACCGAATTGCCGGTGACCGCGTACAGACGCTCCAAATCAACGTGCTCACGCACCCACGCCACCTGCTCGCCGGCACGCCGGTCCATCCAGATCAGGCAGGGGTGCAGCGGCGTGATCTGCGCATCCACCGCAATCCCCGAACCACCGTACAGGCTGCTGATACACAGGGCCTTGACCTGTTCTTTCGCAACCCCGGCCTTGGCCATGCACTGCGCAACGCAGGCCTCGACCGCGTCCAACCACACCTGTGGCCACTGCTCGGCCCAGCGCACTTTCGGGGTATCCACGCGATACCCCTGGCTGTGCTGGGCGATGATCGTGCCTTGAGCATCCACCAGCAGCGCCTTGGTACTCTGGGTTCCAATGTCGACGCCCATCACGTAGTTCATGTCAAACCACCGGCTTCAACAGCACCTTGATCGACTTGGTCGAGTTGGCCAATTCGAAGGCTTCGGCAAAATCGTCCAGCGGGAAGTCGTGGGTGACGATGCCTTTGGAGGTGACCAGGCCACGCTCGAACAAGTCGATGGCGATCGGGTAGCAATACGGCCCCAGGTGGGCGCCGCGTACGTCCAGTTCCTTGCGGTCACCGATGATCGACCAATCGACGCTGGTCTCGGCACCAAACACGCTGAACTCGACAAACCGCCCGAGCTTGCGGATCAGGTCCAGGCCCTGGGTCACGCCGGCCGGGACGCCGGTGGTCTCGATGTACACGTCGCAGCCGTAGTTGTCGGTCAGGCTGTTGATGATCTCGCGGGCGTTGTCACGGGACGGGTTGATCACCACATCGGCACCGAATGTTTTCGCCAGTTCCAGGCGCTCGTCGACCATGTCGATCACCACCAGTTTCTTCGGGGTTTTCAACGCGGCGACCTGGACCATGCACAGGCCCAGGGTACCGGCGCCGGCGATCACCACCACGTCATCAAGCTGGAGGTCCCCACGGTTCACGGTGTGGATCGAGCAGGCCATCGGTTCCACCAGCGCGGAATCCTCCAGGGACACCGACTCGGGAATCTTGTGCACGATGGCGGTCTTGGGGATGCGCATGTACTGGGCCATGCCGCCTTCGGCCACTTCGCGCTGGAAGCCGAAGATGTTATGCACTTCGCACATCCAGTACTTGCCCGACTTGCAGAAGCGGCACTTGCCACAGGGCACGATCTGCTCGGCGATCACCTTGTCGCCGACGGAGACCTCGAAGTGCTCCTCGGCACCCTCGCCCACCTCGACCACATAGCCAAAAAATTCATGGCCCGGCACCACCGGCGCCTTGACCCAGGGGTTGTCGCCGCCCCAGAACATGGCCGCGCCGGAGTGGCACTTGCAGTCACTGGCGCAGATGCCGCAGGCGGCGATGCGAATCACCAGTTCATTGGGGCGCGCCTGGGGTTTGCCGATGCGTTCCAGGCGATAGTCTTTCGGGCCGTGGCAGACGACGGCTTGCATATGAGTGTGCTTTTCCATGGTATTGGGTCCTGTGTGGATAGAGGTTTATCGATGGCGCTGACGGCTGATAAAGATCGCCAGCAAAATGATCCCGCCCTTGATCACGCTCTGGACGTAAGGCGAGACGCCAAGCATGTTCAGTCCGTTATTCAGTACGCCGAGCAGCATCGCGCCGAGCAACGTGCCGACGATCACCCCGCGCCCACCGGCAATCGACGCACCGCCCAGCACCACGGCGGCGATCGCATCCAGCTCGAAAGAGACCCCCGCATTCGGCTGGCCGCTCATCAGGCGCGAGGTAAGCACCAGCCCGGCAATCGCGGCCGTCAGCCCGCTGATGGCGTAAACCAGCAACTTGAAGCGCGCCGCGCGCACCCCGGACAAGCGCACGGCTTCTTCATTGCCACCGATGGCGTAGATGTAGCGGCCGATGCGCGTGTGTTGCAGCAGCACATAGGCGGCAAAGTAGGTGATCAGCATGATCAGGATCGGCACTTCGATGCCGAACAGGCTCTGGCGACCGAAGAAGCCGAACCACTCCGGCAGCCCGGAAATCGGGTAGCCATCGGTGTACATCAGGCCCAGGCCACGGGCGATGCCCATGGTCGCCAGGGTCACGATGATCGGCGGCATGTGCAGGTAGGCCACGAACAGTCCGTTGCCGATACCGAAGGCCACGCCGACCAGCATGCCGGCGCCAATCGCCAGGCCCGGCGGCAGCCCCGCGACCATCAGGCCGGCGGTCAGGGTGCCGGACAAGGCCATCACCGGCCCCACCGACAAATCGATACCGCCAGTGAGGATCACGCAGGTCATGCCCACCGCGATAATCGCGTTGATCGACACCTGGCGAGCGATATTCGACAGGTTGCTGGCCGTGAGGAAGGTGTCGCTGGCCAGGATCATCACCAGGGTCACCACCACCAGCCCCACGAAGGGATAGAACGCCGGCGAGCGCACCAGCTGCGCCAGGTTCAGGCGCAGTCGGCGGGTGTCGACGCTGTTAATGGACGTATTCACTTGAGCCCCCTGTTGCATGGCGCATGACCTCTTGAGGATTGACGGCGCAGCCTTCGAGCAGCTTGACGATGGCGCCTTTGTGGAACACGGCGACGCGGTCGCACATGCCAATGATTTCGGGCAGTTCGGAGGAAATCATGATGATCGCGTAGCCCTGCTCGGTCAGGCTGCGCATCAGCGCGTAGATCTGAGCCTTGGCGCCGACATCGATGCCACGGGTGGGCTCATCGAATACCAGCACGTCGCAGTGGTGGTTGATCCAACGCGCGATCACCACCTTTTGCTGGTTGCCGCCGCTGAGGTTGAACACCCGGCTTTCGCCGCTGGGCGCCTTGATCGACAGCTGGCGCATCAGGTCTTCGACACTGGCGCACTCCTTGGCCTTGTCGATCAGGCCCGAGGCGCCCTGGTACTTGGGCAGGTTGTTCAAGGAGATATTTTCGCGAATGCTGAAATCGGTGATCAGCCCTTCGCTCTTGCGGCTCTCAGGGAGCAGGCCGATACCGTGGGCCAACGCCTGGGCCGGGTCGTCGAGGGTGATTTTCTCGCCTCGCAGCCACACGTCTTTGCTCACCGATGGCAGCGCGCCCATCATGCCCAGGGCCAGTTCAGTGCGGCCCGAGCCCACCAGGCCGGCAAAGCCGAGGATCTCGCCCTTGTGCAGGTTGAAGCGATTACGCGGGCCGTTGCGCACCAGCTGGATGTCCTTGACCTCCAGCAACACCGGGCCACGCTCGCTGCTCGGCTTGGAAGGGAAACTGCATTCCAGGCGGCGGCCCACCATCATTTCCACCAGGCGGTCGATATCGCTGTCGGCCACTTCGGTGACGCCCACATTGGCGCCGTCACGCAGCACGCTGATGCGGTCGCACACCTGAAAGATTTCCTCCAGGTGGTGAGAGATAAAGATCACCGCGACGCCCTGGCGCTTGAGCTCGCGCATGATGTCGAACAGCAGCTCGGCTTCGCTGGGGGTCAACGTCGCGGTCGGTTCATCCAGCACCAGCAGGCGCGCATCCAGGGCCAGGGCCTTGGCGATTTCGACAAACTGCTGCTCGGCCACGCTCAGGTGCTTGACCGCGCACTTCAGGTCAATCGTCACACCGAGGCGCTTGAACAACGCTTCGCACGCCTCGACCATTTCGCGCTTGCGCAGCAGCCCGAAGCGGTTGCTCAGCTCATGGCCGAGGAAGATATTTTCCACCGCCGTGAGGTAGGGGATCAGGCTGAATTCCTGGAACACGATGCCGATGCCCGCGGCAATCGCATCGCGGTAGGTCGCGAAGTGCCGGGGTTGGCCATCGATCAGGATGTGCCCTTCGTCCTGATGTTCGACGCCGCCGAGGATTTTCATCAGGGTCGATTTGCCGGCGCCATTTTCCCCCAGCAACGCGTGAATCTCGCCACGCTCCACCTGCAGGTCGATGGACTTGAGGGCCTGCACACCGGGGTAACGCTTACAGATATTTTCCAGCTTCAGAAGACTGCTCATACCGCCGACCTCGTATTCAGAAGGATGGCCTCAAGCCCCACGACGCACGTGGGGCCTGGGTGATTTACCAGCTGAAGTCCTTGGCCTTGGCCTGGTCGATCAGGGTGATGTCCACTGGAATGGTGGCGGGTACCTGAGCGCCCCACTTCTTCGCCAGGGCGATGCCCAGGGCCAGGCGGATCTGATCGCGGGGGTATTGGGCGGAGGTGGCGATGAACTTGCTGCCGGGTTTCTGGATCGCCTTGATCGCTTCCGGCGCACCGTCGACGCTGACCAGTTTCACGTCCAGGCCACTGGCTTCGATGGCCGAGAGTGCGCCGAGGGAGCCGTTGTCATTCACGCTGAAAATGCCTTTGAGCGTCGGTTGCGCCTGGAGCATGTTCTCGGTGACGGTCAGCGCCTGGTCACGTTCCTGCTTGCCGTTCTGGATGCTGACAATCTTGATGTCCGGGTGCTTGGCCACGGCCTCTTTGCAGCCGCGCACACGCTCGAGGATCGGCACCACGGCGATGCCGTCGAGGATCGCGATATTGCCTTTGTCGCCGATGTTCTTAGCCAGGTATTCACAGGCCTGGAAGCCGGCGTCGAAGTTCTTCGAACCGACGAAGGAATCCAGTGGGCCTTCGGCCTGTGCGTCGACCGCCACGACCACCACGCCGGCAGCGTGGGCGGACTTGACCGCCGATTGCACGCCGACCGAATCCGTAGGGTTGATCAGCAGGATATCGATGCCCTTTTGCAGCATGTCTTCCACGTCACTGACCTGCTTGGACACGTCGTGGCGGGCGTCGGTGATGATCAGTTTCGCGCCGATGGTGGCACCCGCCTCTTCCAGGGCGTTTTTCATGGTGACGAAATAGGGGTTGTTGATTTCCTGGAAGGACGCGCCGATGCGCAGCGGTTTGGCGGCGTCGGCAAAGGCCGGGGAAACGGTACCGAGGGTGATGCTTACAGCCAATAAACACAGGGTTTTCGGAAGCATTTTCATGGCGTGGGTCTCTGTTTTGTTTTTATTGTTAGAGCAAATGTTATCGTTAACATTTTGCGAGAAGCTAGCAAGGAAATCCGGCAGGCGCAAGGGGCCACTGGTCGGGCGCGGTCGAAATATGGGAGGCGGCTTGTTGGAGGTACGCCGCAAAAGCTCGCACAATCTTGAGCACCAACTAAGCTCAGCCTCCAACAAAAAAAATCCGAGCACCCCGCCATGGCCCACCCTACCGAGACCTTTCGCGCCCGCTACCGCGCCAATGTCGCGCCCCATTACAACCCCTGGCTGCATGCCGGTTTCGTGTTCGGCTACGGCATCGCCAGCATCCTCCTGGCCTGGTCATCGACGCATCGAATCACCCCGCTGCAATGGCTGACCGTGCCCGCGACCCTGGTGTTCTTCAACCTGTGTATCTACCTGGTGCACCGTCACCTCGGCCATCACAAACATGCCTTGTCACGCCTGTTCTACGCGCGCCACACCGGCGATCACCACAGTTTCTTCACCCCCGGCCACATGACCTACGACAGCCCTCGCGACTGGCGGGTGATCCTGTTCCCCGCCTGGCTGATCGTGCTGCACAGCCTGGCGATCACCCTGCCCGCCTGGTGGCTGCTCAAGCAGTTGAGCCCCAATGTCGCCGGATTGTTTGCTGGCTGCATGATCCTCGGTTATTTGCTTTACGAAGTGTTTCACGCCTGTGAGCACTTGCCCGTCGCACATCCATTGGCACGCCTGCCGTGGATTCGCCAGATGCACCGGTTGCACGCCCTGCACCACCGTCGCGAGCTGATGCAGGGGCGCAACTTCAATATTGTCTTGCCGCTGATGGATTACCTGTTCGGCACCCTGCATTGGGAACCGAACCCCCACGACAACCAGGAACCGTCATGAGTACCCGCCCCAAAAAACTGCGCCACCTGTTGTTTGTGCTGCTCCTGGCAGTGATCGCCTTTCTGCTGTTGATGCCCACCCCAGTACAACCGGTGAACTGGGTCCCCCCCAAGGCGCCCTCGCTGAAAGACGGCCCCTACGCCGAAAACCAGCGCCTCAAGGGCGTACAAAAAATCGGTGCCCAGGACATCGACGGGCCCGAGGCCCTGCTGCTGGATGCCCAGGGCTATCTGATCAGCGGGTTGCATGACGGGCGCATCATCCGCACCTCGCCCGACAGCCGCAGCCTGGAAGTGCTGGCCAATACCGGCGGGCGCCCACTGGGCATGGCGCTGCACCCGGATGGGCGCTTGATCATCGCCGATGGGGTCAAGGGCCTGCTGGCATTGGACCGCAATCGCCAGCTCACCACCCTGAGCACTGCGGCCAATGGCGTGCCGTTCGGGTTTACCGATGACGTGAGCGTGGACGCCAGCGGGCGCTACGCGTACTTCAGCGATGCTTCGAGCCGCTGGGGCTACGGGCAGGACGGTGAAGCCGTGATCGAGCATGGCGGCGACGGGCGGTTGCTGCGTTACGACTTCAGCAACGCCCGCACCGAGGTGTTGCTCGACCAACTGCAATTCGCCAACGGCGTGGCCCTGGGACCGGATGAACGCTACGTGCTGGTGAATGAGACCGGTGCCTACCGCATCAGCCGTTACTGGCTCAAGGGCGACCGCGCCGGCAGCCATGACCTGTTTATCGACAACCTGCCCGGCCTGCCGGACAACCTCAGTTTCAATGGTCAGGACCGCTTCTGGGTCGCGCTGTATTCGCCGCGCAATCCGTTGCTGGACAGCTTTGCCGGCTACCCGCTGCTGCGCAAGGTGATGGTGCGCGCGCTGATGGTGGTGCCCAAGCCCATCGAGCGCAAAGCCTTTGTGCTGGGGCTGGATACCGAGGGTAACGTCATCGCTAATTTGCAGGATGGCAGCGCGGGCAACTACTCACCGATCACCACCGCGCGGGAGTATGGCGACTGGTTGTACCTGGGCTCGTTGAAGAATACGAGCATGGCGCGCTTGCCGTTGAAACTGGCGTTGGCGCCATAACGCAAACAGGGCATACAGGCGCCTGGCCTGTATGCCCTGGGGACTACGGGTCAATCATGTTCAGCTCTTGGTGCTGCTCAGCAAGGTCTGTTTGCACAGGTGGCCGAAGCTGACGAACTCGGTGTTATCGCCACCGACACCAATGCCTGGGTATTCCAGCACTTCCATGCGCCACACGCCGTAGTTGAAGTCGGTACGCCAGGTGTTCTTGTAGCCCTGGGCGTAATCGACAAAGGTGGTCTGGAAATCACCGAAGCAGGTGCCCACGTTGATCGTGCCCGACGCTAGCCCCGAACTGCCGGTCGCCGCGGAATACGCCTTGTAGACGATATTGCCGGTGTCCGGATTGATGTGCTGGTCGAGGTAGACGACCGGGTGCAGCCCTACCAGTGGCGCACCGGTACTGTCCGACAGGCCCATGGTCCAGGTCAGGTCCCGATAGGCTTGGGTGGTCATGTAGCCGTAGCCCACATCGGAAGCGGAGTACGGGATGCGCAACACGTTCGCCTCGCCCTTCACATCCGGGTTGTTCACCCGTGGATTGGAGCCAAACGACAGGTTGTATTTACCCGTCGCGCTCCACGGCTCATTCGGGTGCTGGTTCGGCCGCACACGCACCTTGACCACGCCGCCGACGCCCGGGCTCGGGATCGATGTCGACAGGACGTTGGCCCCCACGGTGACCCACTGGGCACCATCGAAACGCTCAAGGATCCACTTGTTACGCGTGCTGCCACTGGCCGCATCGGCCGTCAGCGCAATACCGACACTCTGGCCACGGACCGCGGTGAAGTCGAAGTAATCGACATCATCCAGGCTGTCGGCATTGCCGCTGATGTAGTTGAGGGTGTCCGGCAGTTGGAAGGCCGTGTCCGGGGTGTCATTGGGTTCAAAGGCGTCGAGGTTGGTATCGACCGCAACACCGAACTGAAAGCTCGACCCTTGGACCGCCGCGTTGGCTTCCATGAACCAGTAGTAATCGCCGGCCGGCACCACGCCGCCGAGGCTTTCATCGCCAGTACCAGGGTTGTTCGAGGTGCCCAAAGGCAGCGGATTGCCCTGGCCGTCATCCTGGAACAGCGACAACGACATGTCGGTGCCCGCGGTCTGGTTGACCAGCAGGACGTTGATTCGCGCTTTCTGCGGCAGGTTGAAGTGGTAGCACAGCAGGTCGCCGGTTTGCACACCATTAATCGTGTAGAGCGCGTTGACATCCAGCGTCTGCTCACAGCCCTGGACCAGCGCGGCCTGCACGGCGGGCGCCGACTGGGCCGTGGCTTTTTGTAACTGGGTCACCCGGGCCGGCGCGGTGTTGTCTTCCACCACCGAGTCGGCTTGCGCCTTGGCGGCAAACAGCGGTTTCTTCAACTGGGCACCCGCCTGCAGTTGCTGCTTGAGGGCAGCCGGCGCCTTGTTGGCCTTGATCTTCGCAGCGTTTTTCAACCCCTGCTTGACCGCGGGAGGCGCCGCTTGCGCAGCCAGGTGAGGGTATTGTTCAGCGAGGGCAAAGGCCGAGACAAAGCAGGTGGCCGCCATGGCCGCGCCCAGCATAAAGGCTTTTTTCGATTTCATTTTTTATCCATCCATAGTTAAAAACTGAAGGTCAGGTGACATCCGGTCACCTGGGATGGAATGTAGGATAAGACTGGATGGATGTACAGTATTTTTTCAGAGAAATGTGGTTTTAAGGAGAAATTCGCGTAGGAAAAAACGGACCCCCTCTGGAGCCAAGTGCCCCAATAGCCCCAGCTGACAGCCCAAATCTTCAGCGACCAGCGTGTAGGAATGTGACGTCCGTCGATCACCGCTGTGTCCAGCGGTGCCAGTTGGATGTCGGCGTTGTACAGGGTCTGGGGGCAGCCTTCGCGGTCGATCCAGGTGCCGGTCAGGTGATATCGGCCCATCTACGCCAAACGGTCCAAACGACTGTTGCAATAACCCAAATGAAACCTACGTAATAAGGCCACAACACCCAACGCTTCAGTCCTAAGGGAACCGACGCCAGCTCGGCCTCGGTCACAACACCTGCTTTCACATAGCGTGCTGAGTCAGACAGGAAATCAAACATCAACAGCATGCGGTATTGCCTGTCGATCCACCGGTTTCGTCTCCAGAATCGCTTATTGGCGCGGACCCTTTCGTTATGACTGAAATAACCTTCCACCTCGTCGAGTTTTGTATATTCGGCAAACAACGCCAGCCCCAAAACGACAAACGCCCCACCAAAATGCACAATGGTGAAGGCAAGAAAAAACGACACGATTAAGCCCCCTCTGGGCGCAGGTGCCGGTTGAGCACATCAAAATGATCGGAGCGCTGCTGGCTCGGGGCGCTGCCCATGAGGCGGGATTTCAAACTGGTGTAGTCCGTTGTGCGGTCGTTGATATAGCTCTGCGCCATGCCCTACATCCGAGATGCAAAGAAGATGGCGTCGAAATATAAGCAAGCACCTACGCCCCGGACACAAGCGCTGGTGGGCTGAAATGCATTTGGGAAGTTGCCTACTTCACGAAGAAACAGTACCTACAGAAACAACCCTAATATCCGGTCATCTCCAGGTAACCCACCCCGCCGTCAAACTGCACCGGCCCTTCCCAGTACGGAATACTCAGGTTCATCCAGGCGTTCGGATTGACGGCCTGGGTGGTGATATCCAGCTGTTTACTGGGAATCTTCAGCGACCAGCGTGTGGGAATGTGGCGTCCGTCGATCACCGTGGTGTCCAGCGGTGCCAGTTGGATGTCGGCGTTGTGCAGGGTCTGGGTGTGGCCTTCGCGGTCGATCCAGGTGCCGGTCAGGTAGGCCGCGCCGTCGGTTTGCCGCACGCGAAACAGCATCAACTGCTCGCCACGGTCCAGGTGCAGGGAGAACCAGTCCCAACCGCTCTGGCTGGCGGTCAACGGTTGGCTGCTCCATTCGCGGTCGAGCCAGGCCGGGCCGCTGACCTGATACGTCTTGCCGTCGATGCTGACGCTGCCTTCGGCAGTAAAGAACGGCTGGCTGTAGTAGTACGACGCCTGGCCCTGGTCGGATTTGCGGCTGTAGCCGTTGTCGCCTTGCAACACCAATGGCCGGCTGGAGGTCAGGCGCAGGTCGTAGGCAAATTGCGCTCCGCTGGCCTTGAGTTGCATCGCCGCCAATGCGCTCGCGGCGCCGGGCTCGCTGGCGAAATTCCAGTCGTCGATCCAGGCGTTGAACGGCACTGCCTGCGCCCCGGCCTGGCCGACGCCGCCGCGGGCGAAGCGTTCGGCGGCGTAATGGCGAGTGGCGGAGGTGACCGCCGCGTGGCCGAGCCATACGTTTGAATCGTGCCAGCCGGCTTGCGTCGGCCCGGCCTTGAGGGCGTTGCGAAACAGCGTCCATTGCACGCCGAACACATTGCCCTGGGCGTCCTTGAGGTTGGCGGTGACGTACCACCACTCGATACGAAAGCCATCGTGGGGGCCGTGATCCTCGGGAAAGCTGAAGACCTTGCCGGGCAGCACCTGGGCAAAGTCGGCCGCGTCACTGCCCAGGCCGGCAAAGCTTTCCGGCGGCGCAGGTTGTTGGTCGCACGCGCCTAGCAGCAACAGAAGAAGCCCTGTAGGAGCGAGCTTGCTCGCGAAAAACGTCAACGATAACGCGGACATTCCGGATGCACGCGGCGCTCTCGGGTTTTTCGCGAGCAAGCTCGCTCCTACAGAGAGGACAGCCAGGAACAGGGGCTTAATCTTCATGGGCAAACGTCCTCAACAAGTCCGCCGGACGGCTGCGATACAGCTGCCACAGCGGCCAGGCCGACGCCAACAGCGTGGCCAGCAGCGCCAGCCCGAGCAATTGTGCGAGCTGCCACGGGAACACTTGCAACGGCAGGCGCCAGCCAAAAGCCTGCACGTTGATCACCGCATCCAGGCACCACGCCAGCAACAGGCCCAGCGGCAACGCCAGCAGCAGCGTGAGCACCGCCAGCAGCCAGGTTTGCCCCAGGTTCAGCAGCATCAATTGCCGCCGCGTCACCCCCAGCGCCCACAGCGGGGCGAGTTGGCCGAGGCGGCTTTGGCTCTGGGTCAGCAGGCTGATGAACAGCGCCACGCCGGCCACGCCCAAGGTCAGGCTGTTGAGCGCGGCGGTGGCGGCGAAGGTGCGTTCGAACACCTGGCTCGACCACCCCTTGAGTTGCTGTTGATCGACGATACGGCTGTCTTCCAAGGCAAAGGCGCGCTGCACTTCGTCCACCAGCGGCGCCACGTTTTCCGGCAACACCCGCAGGTTGAAACGCGCCGGCGTCAGTCTCGACCAGTGGGCCAGCAGGTGCCGGGCGTTGACCAGCACGTGGCCCTTGGGGTTGCCGTAATCGGCGTACACCCCCACCACGGTGGGCGACCACACACCGTGCGGCGTGGGAATACTGACCGTGTCACCCAGCCTCACGCCAAGCCGCCGCGCCAGTTGTTCGCTGAGCATCAGGGTCTCGCCTTGCTGCAACTGGTCCCACGGCGCGCTCGCCGCTTCCAGCAACGGCCAGTGCTGGCGATAGGTAGGGTCGTCGACCACGCCAAACAGATCCGCCGGCCAGCCCTGTAATTGCACCGCAACCTGCCAGGTAGGCAGCACGGTTTGCACCAGCGGTTGCTGCGCCAGCCAGGTGCTGAGTTGCTCGGCCTGGGCCGGGTTTTGCGGGTTGAGGTACAGCTCGGCGGTGAGGCGTTGCTCCAGCCAGTTATTGAAGGTGTGGCGAAAGCCCGAGGTCATGGAGCCCGCGCCGATATTCGCGGCCAGGGCCAACAGCAGCGCCATCAATGCCAGGCTCAAGGCCGGCAATTGTTGGCGGCAGTCAGCCAGAAACCACTGGCCGAGTACCGAACGGCTGCGCCCCAGCAGCGCCTCCAGCACGCCGTTGAGCAACACCGGCAAACCCAGGGCGGCGCCGAGCAGCAAGGCCGCCATCAACACAAAACCGGCAGCCAGGCTGTCGCCCAGCCATAACGCCAGCAGCGCGATCAGTAAGGCCGTCGCCGCCACCCAGCCCTGGCGGCGCAACCAGCGCCCATGGGCCTCGTGCCAGGCCTGGGCATTGGCCATCGCCAGCAATGGCAGGCGGGCCGCGCGCCATAGGCTGCTGGCGCCGGCAAGCAAGGCGCCGAGCAAGCTCAAGCCCACCCCTGCCACCCACCACCCTGGGCTCAAGCTCAATTGGCCCGGCACCTCGGCGCCATACAAGCCACGCAGGCTGGCAGCCACATCCGGCAGCAGCAGGCTGGCCAACAGGTAGCCGCTGGCGACGCCGAGCACGCCCCCCACTATCGACAAGGCACCCAGCTCCACCCCCAGGCCGAGGATCAACATCCGCGCACTCACGCCGCAGGCGCGCAATGTACGCAACAGCCCGCGTCGCTGCTCCAGGGCCAGGCCGATGGCCGCGTGCACAATAAACAGCCCCACCACAAAGGACAGGAAGCCCAGCGCATCAAGGTTCAGGTGAAAGCTTTCGGTGAGCCGCGACAGGTTGTTGTCTTCGCCCTGCTTGAGTTGCAGCTCGGCCGGCGGCGTGGGCTGGCTGGCGGCGTAAGCCTTGTCCACCAGCAAGCGCGACAGGCGCGCGGGCATGTCCAGCAATGGTTGGGCGAAGCCGATATCGGTCAACAGCATGCCGGGCGCCATGTCCGGCTGTACCTGCAACGGCGGCAAGGTGCGCCCGCTCGTCGTCAGCGGCTGCTCACCGGCGTGCAGCCCCAGCGCCTGCAAGGTCTGCGGAGCGATCCAGGTGCGCCCGGGCGGCTCGAAGAAGACGAGCATCTGTGCCTGGCTCAAGCGCTGCCCCGCCACCACGCCACTGCCGGGCAACGACAGCGGGTCGATGCCCATCAATTGCAGGCGCTGGTCTTCATGCCCCTTGAGCACCACCCGCCCCTGCACCACCGGCGACACCGGCCACCCGGCGCGGCGCAATTGGGCAAACAGCGCCTGGGGGAAACTGGCGCCGTCCGGCGTACTCAGGCTGGCCTGGGGTTCGCCGCCGATCAATTGGCTGGCCCTGGCGTAGCTGTCACGCGCCTGGCTGTTCAGGGCCTGTACGCCGGTCAGCAGGGCGGTCGCCAGCCATAGTCCGGTCAGCACGCTGAAAAACTGTACGGGATGGCGCCGCCAATGGCTGAGCAACGCGCGCAAGGTCCACTGGAATACCGCCATCAACCCGCATCCGGGGCTTGCACATGCCCGCGCTGCAGTACCACCTGGCGATCAAGCCGTGCGGCAATCCGCGCGCTGTGGGTGACCATCAACAGGCTGGTGGGGGTGTCACGCAACAGGTCCAGCAGCAATTGCAGCACGTCATCACTGGTGGCTTCATCCAGATTGCCGGTGGGCTCATCGGCCAGCAGCAGGCCCGGTCGCGACGCCAACGCCCGCCCCACCGCCACCCGTTGCTGCTGGCCACCCGACAGTTGTTCGGGATAGCGCTTGAGCAAGTCGCCAAGGCCCAGGCGCTCCACCAACTGCGCCTGCCACTGCGGATCGAAGCGTCCTGCCAGCCGCGCCTGGAAGGCCAGGTTGTCGTCCACGCGCAAACTGCCGATGAGGTTGAACTGCTGGAATACCAGGCCGATTTCCGTGCGGCGCCAGTGGGCCAGTTGCGTTTCGCTCATTTGGTCGAGACGCTGCTGCCTGATGCGGATGCTGCCGCTGTCGACACGATCGAGACCGGCCACCAGGTGCAAAAGCGTACTTTTCCCGCTACCCGACTCGCCCATCAACGCCAGGCTGCTACACTCAGCCAGGTGCAGATCAACGCCGGCCAAGACGGTCAGCGGGCCCTGCGCAGTGACGTAGCTTTTATGGACACCTTGCACCTGCAACATGGGAATGCTCGCTCGCCAATGGACTGCAATCGAGGATAACGGCTGACCGCCCTCGCCACGCAAATTTTTCACATGCATTTCACCGGTTACCTACCGATCAGCGCATAAAGTGCCGACCAACTGCCAATAACGACCAACTTTTTAGTTGCCGGCACTGGCAACTTTTAACACACCGATTTTCAGCAAAAAGACAGCAACTGTATGACAGGCTCCTGCACCACTACGGGCGCACTCAGAGAGTTGCACCTGTTTGATAAAAAACGCTGCCTAACGTGTCGATGGTGAACAACGTGGTTAACCTGACCCTGACCAAATCGCGCTCATACCAAGCCCGGGCCAAACGCTTGAAGAAGCTCTGGCTGGGCATGGCAGTGGCTGCCTTCTTCGGGACCTTACTGGCCGGCTACCTGGCCTGGCCACTGTCCCCGCCGGACCTGGGCGTTGGTAATCGCCTGCTCACCTCAGGCTTGCTCGCTGGCTGGCGCGACGGCAATGTGGTTGTGCTTGTGCGCCATGAAGAGCGCTGCGACCGCTCGTCAAACCCCTGCTTCGGCCCCGCTGATGGCCTGACCATCCACGGCACCCAGCAGGCCAAGGAAATCGGCAAAGCGTTTAAAACCCTGGGTATGGAGAGCGCTGACATCCTCAGCAGCCCCACCACCCGCACCGCCCAGACCTCGCAGTTCATGTTCGGCAAGACCCTGCTCTCCCCAGGCCCGCTGGCGATCTGCGGCGACGCCATGGGGGAAGAAATCCTCAGCCACAAACAACCCGGGCGCAACCTGGTGCTGATCACCCACAGTGCCTGCATCAATGACTTCGAACAAGCACTCGGGTACCCCCATGCGGTGACCGCCGAGTACGGTAGCGCGCTGTTCGTGGAGGTGCTGGGCAACGGTCACTTCAAGACCCTGGGCATCATGAACAGCGTGGACTGGCCAGCGGCAATCAAGCAACTCTAGACAATTTTTTACATATACAAGGCGCAGGTGTTCAGCCAAACGACAGCCAACTTCTGGCATGTTTAGTCGCGCCTGTTAGTTAAGGACGTCATGACTATTTTCAGCGACTTAGTGAACATTGTGAGTCTTTGTACTACAACTTTCCTACATCCATTTCCCTCCCTTAGACGTCAAGGAGCGACGTTCGCATGACCCGAATAAAACCTCTGCCCTTACTGCTGCTGGCGATTGCCGCGTTTTATCTCCTGCCTCTTGGCCTGCACGGTTTATGGGTACCCGACGAAACCCGCTACGCCCAGATCAGCCAGGAAATGCTCACCAGCGGCAACTGGGTGGCCCCGCATTTCATGGGCCTGCGCTACTTTGAAAAACCCGCCGCCGGCTATTGGCTGATCGCGCTCGGCCAAGCGGTGTTTGGGCAGAACCTGTTCGGGGTGCGGATCGCCTCAGCGCTGACCAGCGGGTTGAGCGTGCTGCTGGCCTACCTGATCGCCCGCCGCCTGTGGAACGACCCACGCAAAAGCTTCGCCTGCGCCCTGCTCTACCTGAGCTTTGGCCTCGTAGCCGGGCAAGCCAGCTACTCCAACCTCGATCCGCAGTTCACGTTCTGGGTCAACCTCAGCCTGGTAGCGCTGTGGTTTGCCCTCGACAGCCGCACCGTGCGGGCCCGGCTGGGAGCCTGGGCGGTGCTGGGCGTGGCCTGTGCCATGGGCTTCATGACCAAGGGCTTCCTGGCGTGGCTGCTGCCGGTGCTGATTGCCGTGCCTTACATGCTCTGGCAGCGCCGCCTGGGTGAATTGCTGCGTTATGGCCCGCTGGCGATTGGCGTCGCGCTGCTGATCTGCCTGCCCTGGGTGTGGGCGATCCACGTGCAGGAACCGGACTACTGGCGCTTCTTCTTCTGGCATGAACACATCCGCCGCTTTGCCTCCGACAATGCCCAGCATGCGCGGCCGTGGTGGTTCTTCCTGCCGATCATGGTGGTGGCCTGCCTGCCGTGGTCGGCGTTGTTACCCAATACCCTGCTCAAGGCCTGGAAAGAAAAACGTCAACCGGCGATGGTCTTCCTCGCCCTGTGGATGCTGCTGCCGCTGGGCTTTTTCAGCCTGAGCAACGGCAAGTTGCCGACCTACATCATGCCGTGCCTGCTGCCGCTGGCCTTGTTGATGGGGCATGCCCTGATCGACCTGATTCAACAACGCAAAGCACGCGCCCTCTGCCTCAACGGCGTGCTCAACTTCGTGATCGGCATGGTCGCGATGGTGGCACTGATTTATCTGCAACTCACCAGGCCGCTGTACGGCAATAGCCACGCTGAGATGTTCAGCCTGTCGCTGACCTTTATCGTGCTGCTGGGCTGGATTCTCTCCAACCTGCTGCAAGCCGTGCGCCCGCTGACGTTATGGGCAATGCCGGCCCTGGGTATCGGCTTGCTGGTGGTACTGCTGCCGGTGGGCATGCCCGAGTTCGTGGCGGATAACGAAATGCCCGACCAGTTCGTGTTGGAACACCTGGACGACTTGCAGCAAACCCAGGCATTGCTGAGCAATGAACTGGAATCGGCCTCGGCCCTGGCCTGGCGCCTGAACCGCACACAGGTGACGCTCTATAACACCGAAGGCGAGCTGCGCTATGGCCTGCAATACCCCGACTCGGTGCACCGCAAGGTCGGGCTGGACGATGTCCAGGCCTGGCTGGCCGATGCCCGTAAACAGGGTTCGGTGGGGGTCCTGATGCGTGTCCGGAGCACCAGCGAACACATTGAAGAGGGGCAACTGCCGCCCGGTGGCAAACGCTATCGCAAGGGCGACCTGGTACTCACCCTCTATCCGCAATCCCCCTAGGAACCCACCATGACTTTCTGGAAAACCGAGCGCGGCGCCCTGTTGCTATTGCTGGGCGTGTCGGCCTTGCTCCTGCTGCTGGGCCTGGGCAGTCGCGATCTGTGGGGACCGGAAACCCGTTGGGCCAATATCGCATTGCAGATGCTGCAAAGCGGCGACTACTTCGACCCCTACCTCAAGGGAGCGCCGTACTACGACAAGCCCCTGCCCTCCTACTGGCTGATCACCGCGTTTGCCAACCTGATGGGTGGCCTGGGCCCGTGGTCGCTGCGCCTGTCCTCGGTGATCGCGGCATGGCTGAGCATCTGGCTGGTCTACCTGATCGGCGAGCGCCTGTTCCGCAAGGGCACCGGGCTGATTGCCGGCTGGATGCTCGCCACCACCTTCTACTTTCTGTTCTGGGCACGCGTGGCCACGGCGGATGTGCTCACCGTGTGTGGCGTGCTGGCGGCGGTGTGGTGGTACTGGCGCGGGCCGGACGACACACGCCTGGGGCGCTACACGGTATTTTTCCTGTTGCTGGCGGCGACGTCGCTGTTCAAAGGCTTGATCGGTTTTGTACTGCCGGGCCTGGTACTGCTGCCGCACTTGCTCAGCGAACAGCGCTACAAACGCCACCTCAACCTGCGCCTGGTGCTGGCGCTGCTGATCGCTGCGGCGTTCTACGCCATCCCGTTCGTGCTGTCCCACCTCTACGGTGCGCCGACTTACGGTGAAAGCGGCCTGGCGTTGGTGTTCCGCGAAAACGTGGTGCGCTTCTTCGACCCGTTCGACCATATGGGGCCGATCTACACCTACCTGATCTACCTGCCCGCCTACACCCTGCCTTGGGCCCCATGCTGGCTGCTCGGCCTGTGGCTGGCCGTGCGGCACTGGCGCCAGACTCCCCCCAATGTGCGTTGGCTGGTCTGGGGCCTGGGCCTGTTGTTTGTGTTCTTCACCGCCAGCGGTAGCCGACGCAGCTACTACGTGTTGCCCCTGGTGCCCTTCGCGCAGTTACTGGCGGC
The DNA here is from genome assembly GCF_030644265.1 of Pseudomonas sp. OVF7. Taxonomy (NCBI): domain Bacteria; kingdom Pseudomonadati; phylum Pseudomonadota; class Gammaproteobacteria; order Pseudomonadales; family Pseudomonadaceae; genus Pseudomonas; species Pseudomonas sp. OVF7. The sequence goes on from NZ_CP128996.1 coordinate 5,301,489, forward strand.
CTGGTGGGTGAGTGAGCGGCTGGCGAAAAAACCGGCGAGCTGGCCGCGTTGGCAAAAAGGGTTTGCCGCTGCGGCCCTGTTGATGCTGCTGGTATTGGGCGTGGCGTATCCCTGGACCAATGGCAACGGCGGCGTGACCCGTTTCGTCAAGGACGTTCAGGCCCAGGCCATCAAGAGCGCCCCCTGGAACCAATGGCAAATGGTATTGGTGGAGGTCGACAACAAACTGCCGATGTACCTGCAAAACCACGGCAAACCGTTCTACTACGTCGCCGAGACCCAGGACTTCCCGCGCCGGGGCACCAGCGCCGAGTTCATGGCCTGGCTGGAAAAAACCAGCGGCCAGGGCTTCGACGCGCAGCATACGATCATCATCGCGCAGTTCTCCAAGGAAGATCCCACACCGCTGGCCTACCTGGGCGCGGATCACCAGGTGATCACCACCCAGCCGGACAATGGCGAGCGCTTGTTTCACACGCGTTCGGGTGGCAGCGTAGCGTTTATCCCACAGGGGCAATAACCGAGCCTGGTGCGCGCCTGCCTTTAACCCTTTGGCAGGCTCGCGGCATGAATAAACGCCTCATCCAGGCTTGCAGCGTCATAGGCGTTCATGAAGCCCTCAGCATCAGTGAAGCGGTTGAAACGCCGCTGACTCAGCATGTAGAAGTCATCGCAGTGGGCAACGATCTCATCGACGTTATGCGATGAAACCACAATCGCGACACCTTCCGCGGCAGCCCCTTCCAGGCATTTCCAGATGTGATAACGAAACTCGGGATCCACACCTGCCGTGGGCTCATCCAGTATCACCAGATCAGCGTTAACGGAGAGCAGGGACAAGGTAAAAAACCATCGCTTTTCTCCGTAACTGCAAAGAGACGATTTCTTTTCCCATATTTCACAATAGCGTTCAGCTATCCCCGGGCTCCATTTTTCAATTTTTTCCAGCGCGTGCTTTTGTGTGACCTGTGTGTCAGAACAAAAAAGCATCATCATTTTAAAAACATCAAACATTCGCAGCACCGGCGGCGTCGTAATGATTTGTGATAGATAAAGCAACTTCGAGAACGAATTGGATATCTCACCGGAATTGGCTTTTTTCAGACAACACACCGCGTCAAAAAAAGTCGTTTTTCCAGAACCATTAGGTCCCAACAAGCCTGAAATTGAACCGGGACCGACCGTCAACGAGGCGTCTTCAAGCACCACATGCTGCGCATATCCGATACCCAGTGATTTTACGATAAGCCGTCTCATCAATAGCGACTCCACACTGGGTTAATAAGTAAAAAACGGATCAACATCAAAAACGAAATAACAAAAAGGCAAACAACCACCCTAACGAGGAATGCGCATTCAGCGACCCCCAGTGACATTATCTGGTTTGCCCACCACATCGGATTAAAATAGCGGATCACTTCAAACACGCGATGAGAGGCGTTCGCGCTGACAACTCCCAGCACCAGCATCAGGAATGAAAATATAGAAAAAACCGTATTTGTATTTTGAAACCCCATTGGAATCAACGTCAGCAGAAGCGAAGGCACGGAAAACAAGAGAAAGCAGATGTAAAACCGCCCAAGCACAACAAAAAACTCTGTAACGTCCATTACGCCAAAATAGTTTCTCGTGAACACATAAAAAGCAGAACAATAGATAACCGACATTACAGAATAGGCAAAAAACTGCCCCAAAAGAAAAATTGTTTTTGTGCGCCGCGTATAGACGAAGGATCGTAGAAACCCACTCTCCCTTCTCCCCACTATATAAAATGCCAAACCAAACAGGGCAACACTCGACGATACGAACGCATAAAACCACGAGGTATTATCCAGATAACGCTGAGACAGCGTACCCTCCCCCACCCTGGCATAGGCGATCAAATAGAACGTAACCACCGGGGATATAACGATCCAAAATAAAGCCACGGGCTCTTTTAACTGTTCTTTAATAAATAGCCCCGCCAACAATAATGGCTTAAGCAAGGGGTAATATCTCATCACTCACCTCATGGAAACGGCACCACTCTTTCCACGCGCGCAGTGGCTGCGAATGTACCTTTGAAACGCCCCTGTCAGCTACGAGCAAACTTTCCGTTGCGAAATTCATGATTTCATAGTTAGGTAGGGTTATATTCATCGCGGAATACCCTATAGCGGTTTTCCAGCATCCGCCTTGGTTTCCTGATGCTCCGGCGCTACCCACATACAGATTGAACCCACATTCATTATCAAAATAGAAAAACATCACGTCAAACTCTTCATCGCTCATCTCAATTCTCCTGAGACCACACAATCATTATCTTCAATGACTGATTAACGAGTGACGATAGCAATCTAGATCCAGCTAAAAGAAAGCGCAATTTTTCCAATTTCGCCTTGTAGGAAAATGAACCGGACACTTTAGGAGTTTTCTTTCACGACAATCAGAACACCAACAAGCCCATACGAAATAAAGCTGTACTACCCATACTCGATATAAATATTTAACCCTCATAAAATTAATCACTTACCAAAATCTCAATCGGCACCTATAAAAATGTTCAAACCAAGAAAATGTGTAGAACACCGAACAGTTCCAACGAACCTCACAAGAAAATCCGACATACGGTCTTACTTCAAGTATCCGGCAAGAATAGGTCGGCCGCTCTTTGCCGCTGCACACAGGACGGTACAAACCGGGGACAAGGAATCACCCAGCCCGATTAAATTTGCAACTTGCCGCCTCCAAGTGATCGAACAACATGTATCTGCTTGACTGGATATTGCGCTTGAGTATCAGTATTTACGATGACCGAACGAACGGGCTCCAAGTGCAAAACGCTAACCGTAGAACCCTCGACAAAAGGAAGCGTCACGTAACTGGGCTCGGCCTGAACATCACCTCTTAGTTCTTGAGAGTAAAGCACCTCACCTGTTGCCGTCCTGACCCACATGGCAATGTAAATAGAAGGGAAATAGCCATGAGGTCTAGCGGCAATCACTTCGATAGCCACCTGCTGAGTGACCGTATCAATTTTTATATCTGCCACCGTTCCCTGCCCAACCCCAGATTGGCGCCAGGTAAAATAACTTCCCGCCACGCCTGCGTCTCCGGTATCACCATAGAAGACAATCAAGTCCCTGATGCTTTCAAGAAGCTGATCCCGCTCGGGGCTTTCAAATGTATTGATCGCCGCCAACACATCCATGACGGGCGAAGAGCCCGCATGCAACAATAAATGCGGGGTTTTTCTGATTTCATCAGCCGCCAGTGCAATTCTCGTTTTCAAATTATTTGCCGGCCTATTATCCAGTTTCAAATTCCTTAAACCCTGCACCGTGACCGTCAACGTATTATCGACAGAGGCCTTATCGATAAAGGGTTGTAAGTTCGGAGTCTCTGAGAGACGAGAAGGCTCTTTATGATGAATCGTAACGGTACAGCCAGGTCCTATCAAAAACTCGTGTACGAACACCACTGCACCTTTGCCGGGAATGGATAAATCAAACAGCACAAAGCCATTAATGTCCTCGACGGAAATACCTGCATAGACAGACGTTCCATAGTAGGAATGGGGCTCAGCCCTTAAAACATTGAACGTTGCCCTATGAAATTCCATATCGACATTCAGTACAGCAAATAAACCATACAACCCGAAAAACTCGATCTTTTGCGATGCCAACGAGGTGCCTTGAGCATAAGCATAATCCAATGACACGTTATTATTCATGTTCGCACTCACTTCTAGATAATTGTGATTGATCGTTCGAACGCCACTGGGCACCGCTGGATGCTGCAAATTATATACACCTATCGGCAGCCCCTTCAGTTCAAGCACAGGCGAAGTGACTTTAACAATATGCGATTGATTACTACCCGTGCGCAGGATGAAAGATTTATTTTTGTTTTCGAGATAGGCTTTATTCGTCATCTCCAGTGTCAAGTCACCTTTAAGATCAGTCACGTTGAGCGATAGACAGTCGACCAGTGAAAACGGCGTCTTCAAATTCAACTGCTGCTGGAGGTAGGCCAGTTGTTCGGGAGGCACGACCCGGTAAAGCGGACAGCACGGGCGAAAGTTCCCATAGACATTTTTCAGAGCGCGGTCAGCGGAGACTTCCACCTCCAACAATGCCATCAAGGGTCCGATATCAATATTGAGCCTATCAGCCCAGCGTGCACTGAACAGATCCATCAAGGGATGTTCCCAAAGATCAAATCCGTTGGTCGTGGCAAGTGCTCGGTAGTACTGGTTAAACTCGGTGAAAGCCGACTCGCCGGCTTTATCAATGATGATCATGAATAAAAAAAGCACTTCATGTAAATGCCATCTCCCCGGCGGCACACTACTGTCCATTCGGCTGCGCATCGCATCGAATGTCGCCTGAGCATTGCCGGCATACATCCAGCCGCGCTCATATACACTTTGCCCCATCATTTTATGTTGATAATAAGTCGCATAAATATTATTCCAGACCTCGCCGGTCGGTACGACACTGTTATACATCGCGTATGTCTGGTAGCCGTGGGCTATCTCATGCAGTGAGCACCAGTTATCTGCGCGCGTGTCCAACCAGCAACTCGCGATCGAATCGCCAACCTGAGCTGTCCACCCATTCCCATAGTAGGCAGAGCCTCCACCCGTTTTATCTGCCTTGATGAAATACCGATTGTGAATATTCTTATCGGTCGGGACCGGTGTATCGAATGAGATACCCGCCAAGGAATTAAAGTACTCAAACACGCCCGTATAATATTTCTCCAGGCTGTCAAGCCCCTGCGCCTGATGCAGTGCTTTGACGACGGCTTTATCGACCGCCGGAACGAGCAAGCTGGCATAAGTTGTCTGGATGAGCGCAAACGCAGAATCAGTCTCATCCCACTGCTGAAAAAACAAATCCGCATTGCCATTCGAAACATAGATGGGCAGGACTTCGTCGCCGCTTGTCGAATATTCGATCTCGACATCTATCGGCTCATAGGGTGTAAGCACGAACGGAACGGAGGGATGGGTGACAGTCAAGCCTGCCCACTCACCGGTGATCCGAATATAGGTTTCCGTCACGCCGCTATCATTTAGCAGATCCAGCTGCAGTACACGGTCAATGGCACTGGACCGACGAATGGATATACGTGCACCGGCGGGAAGTATCACTCCAAGGGGTTGTCGATCATGGTAAATGCCCTTGGAAAAACCGGTTCCCCAAAACCAGCCTGGATGTTCCAAGGTATAAGGTTTAAAAAACTTTGTAATTGCCTTTGAATCGTCCATATCGCTTTCCAGGGTGATTGAACTCATTACCTGGAAAAATCATGAAGCCCCCCACCTGTTTTCACGACTGTGATAATTCACAGTTTTTTATATCTATTTCTTTGCCCGCGTAGACATAATCTTTCTATACCCGGGGTTGTCGTGCCTGCATCAACCAGGCGCCTGCTCAAAAACCAACACCCTGCCTTTTTCCCTGTTAGAAAACACCCTGCCTTCGCCCTGGGCGGCAGAGGTGTTGCCGTTGATACGCGCGATTAGAGGCGGTATCGCCTGTCACGTCCGGGAGCGAGCTTGCTCGTGCCCCCTGAGACCGAGGGTTGAAACGATGAAATCGATGTAGGACATCAGCTATATCTGTCCGCTGCCGAGTGACGAACACGCCGCTAAAAAACGAAAATTATGTTTAATATCAAATAGTTATTCGTAATGTTGAGCCACCGCGGTTTCTGCTACAGCGCAAAGGGCCGTGAGATACGTCGGATTAATGACGCTATTTTTATGGCAGATTGTGTCCCTTGTTTCCGCCGCACACCTGGGCCCCGGCGCCCACGCCAGGGCGCCCGTTGAGGTTTTCGACATCAAGGATGAAAGATGGCTATGAGTCTGCCGCGCAGTATCAACACCATGGAGAACCCGGTTTTTTACGCCGAATTGGGCGAGTTGATCGCAACCAGCGGCCACGCCGCATTCGCCGCCCATCTGTGGCAGCTGGTGGACCAGTGGGTACCGATCCACGGTGCCGAGCTCAATGAATGGACCCTCGACGAACAGCACGGCCGCGTGCTCAACATCCAGCGATTGGGCCGCGCCGGGCAGAGAAATGAGCTTTCGCCCGCCCACACCCTGCCCCCACTGAACGAGCATCCGCTGCTGCGGGACATGCTCGACATGCAGGACCCATTGCTGATCCAGATAAGGGCCCGCGCCGACCGCTCGCACCAGTGCAGCCTGGTGTCACGCCAGGGTGATCGACGCTATGTGATTTCGTTGTACCGTCCACCGGCCCAGCGCGGTTTTTCCCTGGCCGAGCTGTCGTTTCTCAAGTGCCTGTCAGACACCCTGTTACCGCTGATGGAGCGGCACGCACAATTGCTGCGCCAGGCTGCGCCCCCCGAGCGCGAACCGGCGCACACCCTGCTGGAACACTCGCAGTTGCAGCGCGAGTTCGACAAGCGCCTTTCCCTCAGCGATATCACCCTATCGGCCCGTGAGCAGCAGGTGTGTCTCGGCCTGTTGACCGGCGGCACCGTGCCGCAAATGGCAGAACAGCTCAGCGTGAAAAACAGCTCGGTCGAAACCTACCTCAAGCGCGCCGCCGCCAAGCTGGGCGTCAGTGGCCGGCACGGGTTGGCGAAATGGATGATCGGCGCCTGATGCGCAGGCCGATGCTTACCACAAGCGGCATGGCCTGAAGCATTGCGCGCTGGCCTCGGGTGGCGGTCGCAGCCGCCCCCGCCCCCTCTCCCCCATCTACCGACGGCCCATCGCCAGGCTGAACGGTGAAAACTCCGCAAACCGCCACCTCAATGCCAACGCCGCCGGGCGGCGAATGACATGCTCCACGGTCACCGTCCACAACCGCTGTGCACCGTCGAACTCGTCGACTTCCGGGCCGCCGAGTATCAGCGAAGTGCGACCGGCCAGTTGCATCACATCACCTGATGCAAAATCGATGAACAACAGGCCCGCCACGGGGTTGGCCGCAAGGTTGCCCAAGGTATTGAAGAACAGATTGCCGGCAAAGTCGGGGATGGTCAGCACATTGCCTTCGACCCGCACGAACCCGGTGTTGCCGCCACGATGGGAAACGTCCACCGAGCGTTCGCCGTCCGCATCCACGTAGCTGGCAACGAAGAAGGTGTCGGCGTTGCGGATCATCATGCGGGCGGCATCATCCAGGTGGTTGGCGTGCTCGGCCATGCAACCGGGCTTACGCGCGATTGAATCGACGGGCCGCAGCTGGATGTACTTGGGGCAGTTGCCGAAGGTGTGCACCACGTTGACGGAGAAACCGTCGTGATCCAGAGCACCGATTCGCCCGTTCATGCGATTGCGTCGACGGGTATTGAGGTCGATGCCCAGCAAGCCCACAGCAGCATCGCTGTGCAAAGCGGCCCTGGCGGGGTCACTTGCACTGGGCAGGCTATCGATCTGCAAGGTGTGGGGGTCGGGTGAATGGGCAAACCCCGGAGCGCCTTCGAGCATCGTCGCCCAGGGAATGCCGTGCTCATCCACCACACCGAGTATCAGGTACGGCAGCAAGGGATAGAAATCCCGATGCTGCTCCGGCAAATGATCGCGAATCACCTTCGGCCCGATCACGGCCATGCGTTCGGCGGCGCCGGCACTTGCCTGTATCTGCCGTTCACCGGCATGCCAGGGGGACTGTTCGTTCGGGTTCATGGCAATCACTTCAAGTTTGGACAGCCCCATGCTGCACCCCGGCGAGCACCGAGAGAATGCCCACCGCCGGCAATCCACTGTTACGCCAACTGAAATGCCGGGTGTTCGCGCAGGGCTGCCACGCAGTGGTCGACAAAGCTGCGCACGCGCATCGGCGCATTGCGGCCTTCGCGATACACCACGTGCACGGGCATGGCTGGCGGCTCATAGCCTGGCAAGACGCGAAGCAACTGCCCACTGAGCAGATGCTCATGCACGGGATAGCTCAAGCAACGCACCAGGCCCGCGCCCTGCACCGCGGCACTGATCGCCCCTTGTACCGTGGCACACCCCAGGCGCGCACGGGCCTTGAGCTGATAGCCCCGAAACGCCCAGGACACTTGATCGACGCTGGCGATCAGATGATGGCGCTTGAGGTCGGCGGGATGCGCTGGCGCACCGTGGGCTTGGAGGTAAGCGGGGCTGGCGCAGAGGATATGCCGCACGTGCCCGACTGGCCGTGCGATCAGCGCCGAACTGGGCAGTTCACCCACCAGGATCGCCACATCCAGCCCCTCTTCATGCAGGTTCGGGTAGTAGTCGTGGTAATGCGCCGACAGGTGTACATCGGGATAGCGGTCCATGTAGCTGGCCAACACCGGCGCCATCACGTGGCAACTGAACAGGAACGGCAAGAACACCCGCAAATTGCCCTGGGCCTGCACATGCAAGCCTTTGGCCGAGGCTTGCGCGGCCTCCACGGCGGCCAGCAGGCGCACGCAGTCGGCCATGTAGGCGCCGCCCACGTCGGTGAGGCTGGCACCCTGCGTACTGCGTTGCAGCAACGGCACGCGCAGGCGCGCCTCCAAACGGGCAATCGCACGCATCAGCGTCGGCCCGGACACCTGGGCGCTGCGCGCAGCCGCGGCCAGGCTCGGCTGCCCGGCCAACGCCACGAACAGTTGCATGTCGTGATAGCGCTCCATCAGCCGCGCCGCATCGGCGGGTTCAGGGCTGCATCCTGGCCGAGGCGATGGGCGAGGAAGTCCACGAAAGTCTGCACCTTGGCCGGCACCCGGTTGCTCTGCTGGAACACCACCTGGATCGGCAGTGGTGCCGGCTCGAACGCTTCCAGGACAATCTCCAATTCACCCGCCGCCACCGCCGCCGCGACCTGGTAAGACAGCACCCGGGTCAAGCCCCAGCCCAGCCGCGCCAGGTTGATCGCCGCGTTATTCGCCGTGACCACCAGGCGCCGCTCAATAGGCACCGTCAACGGCTGGCCAGCGTCGACAAACTGCCATTCACCCACCCGCTGGCTGGCGGACGAGGTCACCACCTTGGCCTCACGCAAGTGTTCGGGGCGTTGCGGCCGCCCCCACTGATCCAGATAACCAGGCGCGGCGCACACCACACGGCGCACTTCACCGACCTGGATCGCCTGTTGGCCAGGCTCGTGCAGATGGCCGATCCGCACGGCCACGTCGACGCCTTCGTCGGTCATGTTCACCACGCGGTCGACCAGCAAGGCATTGATGTTCACCAGGGGGAAGCGATCCAGGTAATCCCCCAGCACCGGCGCCACATACAGCTCGCCAAACAGCACCGGCGCGGTCACCGCCAGATGGCCGCAGGGGACGGAATAACTGCCCGCCGCCGCCTCCTCGGCTTCATTGAGTTCGGCGAGAATGCGCCGGCAATCTTCCAGGTAACGCTGGCCGGCTTCGGTCAAGTGCAGGCTGCGGGTGGTGCGCGCCAGCAGTTGCGTGCCGATGCGCTGTTCCATGGCGGCGATGGCCCGCGTCACACTGGGCGGCGAGGTCTTCAGGCGGCGCGCGGCGGCGGCAAAGCCCGCCTCCTCGGCCACCGCGAGGAACACCTGCATTTCATGAAATCGATCCATCCGCGCGCCTCGTGAGGGTTACTGTGATTGCAAACCCACCGCCGTACGCGGCATGCCCACAAAGCCTGGCAAAGCCTCGATGCTGGCGAGCCAGGCACGTACCTGAGGGTAGTCGGCCAACGATACATTGCCTTCCGGTGCATGAGCCACATAGGTGTAGAAAGCGATATCCGCGATGCTCGGCTGCTCGCCAGCCAGGAAGCGGCTTTGGCTCAGTTGCTGCTCCACCAACGCCAGCAAGGCATGGGAGCGGCTGATGGCGGTGACGGTATCGACATCGGCGCCAAACACCACCGCCAACCGCGCGCTCGCAGGCCCTGCATGCAATTGACCGGCAGCGGCCGAAAGCCAGCGCTGTACACGCGCCTGGCCGACTGGGTCGCTGGGCAGCCATTGACCGTCGCCATATCGGTTGGCCAGGTAGACCAGGATGGCGTTGGAATCGGCCAGTATCGTGCCGTTATCGTCAATCGCCGGTACCTGGCCGAAGCTGTTGAGAGTGGCCAGGAATTCGGGGGTTTTATGCGCGCCTTGCTTGAGGTCGACCAGGATGAATTCACTGGGCAGCCCCAACAGGGACAGCATCAACTCGACCCGATGGGAGTGGCCGGACAATGGGAAACCATAAAGTTTGATCGCAGGCTGGGACATGAAAGGCTCCAAAGGTAGGGGTTCGACGCCTCGCAGGGTCCTCCGCGGCCTCGATCAATGGAATGACCAGGATTGACAATCCAGCATTTCATCCAGTGAAACAATCACCCGCCGAAGTTTTTTCCCGTCGCTGCAACGTACGCCAACTCGGCGCGGGAGAGTCCTTCAGCGTTCTTCCAAGCGATCGCGCAAGAATCGATGGCTCTTGGAAAACAACCGCCGGTAGGTCAACAGCACCGCGCCGACCGTGCCCAACGCCGACGACGCCGCGATCAAGAACATGATCACGATCTGGTAGCGCACCGCATCCACCGGGCTCTCCCCCGCCAGCACCTGGCCGGTCATCATGCCGGGCAGGCTGACGATACCGACCACGGTCATCTGGTTCAGCGTCGGAATCATCCCGGCGCGCACTGCCTGGCGAATCGCTTCCTGCGCCGCTTCCCAGCGCGAACCGCCGAGGGCCAGGATCATCTCGATGGTGTTGCGGCCCGATGTGAGTTCCTGGGTCATGCGCTCGATGCCCAGGGACACACCCGTCAGGGTATTGCCGAGGATCATGCCGAGGATCGGGATCGCGTACTGCGGCTCGTACCAGGGGTGGATGCGAATCACCGCAAACAAACCCACCGCCGTCACCAGCCACGAACTGCCCCATACCGACACGATGCTGTCGACCCGTTGCCCACGGTAAGTGCGCCGCCCGCGCCCGGCAGCCGACAGCCCGGCGATCAGCGTCATCGCGCACATCAGTGGCAGCACCACGTACCAGTAGGCGAATTCGAACACCCAGCCCAGCAGGTAACCGATCGCCAGCAGTTGCACCACGGTGCGCACGGCGGCCCACAGCAACTGGCGCTCCAGGCCCAGGCGTAACACCAGCGACAACGCGCCGTTGATCAGGATCAGCGAAGCGGCAATGGCCATGTCCAGTGCCGTGAGGTTCTGATAATTCATGGCTGGGCGGCTCCGTTCAATACCCCGGCACTCATGTGCAGGTGGATATCGCTCATGCGCCGGGCCTGGTCGAGGTCATGGGACACCCAGATATAGGCACGCGCGTTGTCAGCGGCGAACCAGGCATCGATCAACGCTTCCACCTCACGGGATGACGCGGGGTCGAGGGCAGCGGTGGGTTCGTCCAGCAACAGCACCTCGGGGTTGAGCTGCAACGTGCGGATCAACGACATCACCTGGGCCTCCCCGCCCGATAGGTCACCGGCATTCTTCGCCAGGAAGTCGGGCGACTTGCCGGCGTGGCCCAGCAGCGTGATGACAGCCGCCGGCTCGAAATGGCGTTGACGCAGGGTCTTGAGGCTGAAGGGAAACCGCAGGTTGTCTTCCACCGTACCGTCGATCAGCGCCGGGCGTTGGGACAGGTAGCTGATATGGCTGCGGTAGTGGGGAATCTGGGCGTTGCTGATCGGCTGGCCGTTCCACAGGACCTGCCCCGAAGAGGGGGCATCGAGCAACGCCAAGGCCCGCAGGAACACGCTTTTACCGGAACCGGACGTGCCGGTGATCGACACGCGGTCGGCGCGTTTCAAGGAGAAATCCGTCGGTTGGAGCAAGGGCACCTGGCGGCGCTCGTCCATGCGCGTCAGGGCGCGGGTTTCGATCAGTGCGCTCATGAACGCGGTGTTCCTCGGCTGTCGGTCGGACGCAATGGTGAAGCAGACGAGCAGGCTTTTCATAGCAAAAAATCAAACGATGGCGCCCCGTCCCATAGCGGTGCCTTGCAATCGACACCTGCCCTGCCTATATTTGCCGCCTGGCGCTCTCTACGCCACCTTCCGCGGAAAGGGCTGCGCCCAAGACAGTGAAGCACCCCCTCATTTCTACGACTCCCAACCTTAAAGCGGAAAAGGTTTGTGCAAGGAGCTCGTATGTCACAACGCCCCCTGACCTCCACCACCGATGGCCGTATCAACCTTGAGCAGCAGCGCAAGCGCGCCAAGGAACTGCTACCGCGCCTGAAAGCCGAAAACCCCGGCGCCACGTTGTCCCAGGCCCAATGGCAGGTCGCCAGACAACTGGGTTTCAGCAGTTGGCCCAAGCTCAAGGCCCACGTCGACGCCCTCGATTTCGCCGCCCGCCATCCCGATTTCGACGCCAGCGATGAAGCCCGCACCACCCATTGGCGCTGCGGTAGTGACATTGCCCACAGCCTGCATCTGGCCGGGTTCAAGGGCCAGTTCCAGATGCTCACCGACCCGTTGTGCATGGGCCCGGTTCGCGACCTGCCCCGCGACGCATTCCGCGCGATGCGCAGTGCGTTCATCAGCCAGGCATTCACCTTGGACCTGGCCGATGTCACGCGTCGCGTCAATGATGAGTACAACCAGCTTGAAACCCTGGCCGACGCCGAGCACAGCGTGCTCTGGTGCGAGGCGGATGCCTATGACCAGTTGTTCCTGATCCGCGCCTTGGCCAGCCTTGAACGTGTACCCCGTAAGCTGGAGCTGATCGAGGTCGACCGCATCCCCGGCGTCGAACGCTTTATCGGCATAGGCCAACTGGCCCCCGATGTCCTCGCCTGGCTCTGGCCGCAACGACGGTTGATCGATGAGGCAGCGCTGCAACTGGCCCGTGAGGCTTGGGCAGCCTACTGCGACAGCGCTCCACTCAAGTTGGCCGCCCTGGCCCAGCACCCGCATCCCGCCCTGCCCTTGCTGGCACCCGCCTTGCTTCGACAACTGCAGGAATTGCCAGGCGCGAGGGATGGGTTATCGCTGACCGAACGCCTGTCCCTGGCGTACCTCGCCGAAGCCGGCCCGGTGACGTTCGGGCGCGTGTTTGCCGAATTGACGGCCAAGCGCGAACCGCTGCCGTTCCTGGGAGACATGATGTTTCACGCGCTGTTGCGGCCGTTGATCGATGGCGAGCAGCCGTTGCTGACAGAAACCGAGCCCCACCTCGAATGGCCTCGGCGGGTGCTGGCGCTGACGACACTGGGGCATCAAGTACTGAACGGCGACGCTTACTGGCTGGACCACGCCAGCCATGAACGGTGGGTCGGCGGTGTGAGCCTGAAGCCCGGCCAATGCCATTGGACCCTTGATAAACATCTGTCGCCCGTATGGCGGCCTTGACTCACCTGAGAGTGACCTGATTGTCACCTGCCTGCTGTCGACCGCCTTGATGGGATACCAGTAGCCCCCAGCGCCGGCGCCTGCAACCGGTACAGCGCGCCGTATGGGGATGATGGGGAGTTGCCGTTTGAACAAAAGCGGCAAGTCAAGCAACGAGCCTTGTTGTTGCGGTAATAGTGATTGATTGGCCGTGGCTCAGGCTTTCACGTTCTGCCGGATATTCCAGCCAAACTTCACCGCCCCACCGTCCTTGGTACCGTCGGCTTTCTGCGGCTGGTAACTGACCTCGACGGTGGCGAAGTTCAAGGCGATGTTGTCGTAGAGCACATCATCCTGACTTTGCGCACCGGTGCCGTAGGACACCACCATCACTTCCTTCAAGGTGATCACCAGGTACTCCACCGGGCTGGCTCCGCCCGCCTTGCGCACCACCAATTTGGCTTCGGGGTAATGCTTGCCACTGGCGCAGGCCATCATCAGGTTGGGGCTGGATTTATCCAGCGGTTTTTTCAGGTTCAGGTTGGCGATATTGACCTTGCCCGCACCACCTCCAGTGCCCGAGTGCATCGACCCTGTCTGCGACCCCCCCCAGGCCCATTACCTCCTATTTACCCTTGCCTTACTAAGCCCGCTGATCGGGCTTCTATGCCTGAACATCAAACGCCAACGACAAATGCGCCGAGAGATGTTGGAAATCAGGCATAAACGCAACGGCGTTATCGCGCCCCTGAAACAACAGGGCGGCTGGAAGTGGTGATGACCCTCAGGCCGCCTAGCTCCTTGCCGCCGTATGCCGATTCACCGGCACCGGCAACCCCAGGTGCCCACGCAGCGTGCTGTGGCTGTACTCACGACGAAACAACCCACGCTCACGCAGCAGCGGCAGCACCTGGTCGGTAAACCGCGCAAAGTCATCCGGCGCCCCTACATGGATGTTGAAGCCATCCACCGCCCCGTCCACAAACCAACGCTCGATCTCATCTGCCACGGTCTTGGGCGAGCCGACGAAGCTGGAGAACGGCTTGGCAAAGCGCAACGCCGCCTCACGCAGAGTCAGGCCCTGTTCGCGGGCGACTTGCTTGATGTTTTCGGCATGCCCGCGATAGCCATTGCTGCCCAGGTCGCCCAGGTCGGGGAAGGGTTCGTCCAACGGGTACTGGCTGAAGTCGTGGTAGTTGAACGGCCGCCCCAACTGCACCAGTGCCTTGTTCAAATCCAGCTCGCCATTGCGTTCGCGGTCGATGGCCTGGGCCTGCTCATCGGTGTCGGCAATGATCGGCGAAATACCCGGCAGGATGGTCACGTGATCGGGGTTGCGCCCGGCAGCGGCGGTACGTTGTTTGATATCGCTGTAATAGGCCTGGGCGTCCTCGAAATTACCCACCCCAGCAAAAATGCCCTCGGCATAGTTGGCCGCCAAGCTGCGTCCGGATTCGGAAATGCCCGCCTGGAAAATCACCGGTTGGCCTTGGACTGAGCGCGCGATATTCAGCGGCCCGGTCACCGAGAAGAACTCGCCGTGATGGTCGAGGCGGTGCTGGCGCTGCGGGTCGAGGAACACCTTGCTCGCCTTGTCGCGCACAAAGGCGTCGTCCTCGTAGGAATCCCAAAGGCCTTGCACTACCTCCAGGTGCTCGGCTGCCCGACGATAGCGCTCGGTATGGTCGATATGCTGCTCACGGCCGAAGTTACCGGCCGCGCCTTCCAGGCCGGTGGTGACCACATTCCAGCCGGCGCGGCCGCCACTGATCAGGTCCAGGGAGGCGAACTGGCGGGCGACGTTGAAAGGTTCGGTATAGGACGTGGTCAAGGTGGCGACCAGGCCGATCTTCGACGTCGCGCCGGCAATGGCCGAGAGCAGGGTCAGCGGCTCCAGGCGGTTGAGGAAGTGCGGTGCCGAATCGGGGGTGATGTAGGGGCTGTCGACGATGAACACCAGGTCGAACTTGGCCGCTTCCGCCTGCTGTGCCTGGGCACGGTACCAGTCGATATCGACACTGGCATTGCCCGGGATTTGCGGGTGCAGCCATTCGTTTTGCGCGGTGCCGACCCCAGTGAGGATGGCGCCGAATTTGAGTTGCCGGGGTGCTGTAGACATCGGGATTCTCCAAGGTGGACATAAGGATCATCTGGCTGAACCGGATAAAAGGTGGGAGCAAGCCCCCTCCCACCGTCTTTCCCGCTCGAATCAGGCTGTTCTGGCAGCGATGGCTTCGACTTCGACCAGCGCTCCGGGCAAGGGCAGCGCGACGACTTGCAACGCGGTGCGTGCAGGTTTATTCGGCTGTTCAGGGGTACCGAAGAACTGCGTGTACCCACGCTGCAACCCGGCGAAATCCAGCTTGCCGCCGGTTTCTGCGGCGCCCACCAGGAACACGCGCAGTTGCACGATATCGCCCAGGTCCAGGTCTTGCTGGCGCAGGATCTTGCGTATCTTGTTGAACACCGACACGGTCTGTACTTCGGTACTGCCATAGGCCGCTGGCGTGCCGGCCGGGGCGTTCGGATCAGCCAGGTCCGGCAAGGTGCCGCTGACGAAAACCAGGCTGGCGGACGCGGGTACGGTGACGGTCTGCGAGATCGGGAAATCGCCGACGCTGGTGCGTTGAATGCTGTCGCTCATGGTGGGGTTCCTCAGGAGGCGGCCACTGCCGCAAGGTGGGTTTGTCGGGTAACGCGCTCAGCCAGTTGCGCCACCACATGCCGCGCCGAGTTGGCCGCCGATTCCTGCCAGATGCCCACGCCGCTTTGCACCAGGCCGTCGCCGGCGAAGTACACGCGGCCGTGGCCTGCTTCGAGCAAGGCGCTGGCAGCGGCCGGGAAGTGCTCACGCTGCAGCCACGGGCCTTCGCTGAAAGGGATCTGTTCCCAGGACACCGCCAGTGGGTGGCGCAGGTACCTGGAATACCCAGGATGCAACAACTCCACAGCCTCCTTGGAGGTGGCGTACTGCTGGTCGAACGGTTGCGCGCCAAACACATCGGCGCCCTCCCCGGTCACATAGCCCGCCACCAACAAGCCCTCACGGGTGTTGAGGTCGTTGCTGGGGTACCAGAGCAGGCGCGCCGGGTGTTCGATCCAGGACAGGCCGCCGTAGGTGCGGTAGTCGGTTTCCCAGAAGCGCGGCGATTGCCACGCCACTTTCGTCGCCTGGTCGCTGCGGGTGCTGAGCAGCGCGGCTTTGATCGGGTCGCTGAAGTCGGTGTCGAGCCTGGCCACCAGCGGCAGCGGTAGCGTCGAGACCAGGTAATCGGCGCGCACCACCTGTTCGCGGCCGCTGCGCTGGTCGTGATAGGTGACCGCGACACCGTCGTCCAACTGGCGGATCTGGCGGACCTGGGCGCCCAACTGCACGTGATCGCTGACGCGCTGGTAGAAGGCATCGGTGATGCGGTCCATGCCCCCGACCGGCTGGAACATGGTGGCCGAGAACTCCG
This sequence comes from Pseudomonas sp. OVF7, assembly GCF_030644265.1. Lineage (NCBI taxonomy): Bacteria > Pseudomonadati > Pseudomonadota > Gammaproteobacteria > Pseudomonadales > Pseudomonadaceae > Pseudomonas > Pseudomonas sp. OVF7. The sequence goes on from NZ_CP128996.1 coordinate 5,318,208, forward strand.
GGAATTCAGTGTGCAACAACGCGCCCCAGAGTTCGGGGTGCAGCAATTGGTCCAGCGCCAACGGGCGGCGGCTGGCAGGCAAGGCGCCAGGGTGGGCGGGGGATTCCAGGTGCCCCGAACGGATCGTGCCCTCAAAGGCCAGCTCCTGGGACAGGTCGCCATACACCTGCAGGAATGCCAGCAAGCGCGTGCGTTCCTCGGCGCTCAGCACATCGTCAAGCGCATCGCGCTGCACCGCTTTGGCCAGCAACCCGGACAAGTGCCCGCGCGCATCGTTGATCGCCTGGCCAACCGTAAACGCCGGCTGGTTCACATCCGGCCGTACCTGGGCGCCATGGCTGCTGTTGACCAGCACTTCCAGCTGCACGCCCAGTTCACTGCAATAGTCGAGGATCGTGCGGTGCTGGCTGGGAATACGCGCAGGCCCGGCATTGAAGTAATGCCCCGGGTCAAACGCTGCGGTCTGTGTACGGCCATCCTTGTAATCCACACGGTCGCCATGGCGCAGGGTCCAAGTGCGCCCGCCTACGCGGTCGCGGGCTTCCAGCACCTGCACGGCGAAGCCGGCGCGGGTCAGTTCCAAGGCGGTGACCAGCCCGGCAATCCCCGCACCGAGCACCAGCACGCGGGTGCCCTGCCCCAGGCCGTCCTTGAGTTTCAGCGGCTGCGGCCGTCGATGCGACGACGGCCCCAGGCCCAATACCGCCAGTGCGTCCTTCACGGCCTTTTCGCCGCCTACCGCAGCGATGCTGGATAAGGCTTCACGTCGTGTCAGTCCCATGGTCGATACTCCTTAATCCGGCAGGCCCGGTGGGTTGATCAGCGACTTGTCGACCCGCTCCACGTCCAAGCCCCAGCGTTGCAGCACCTGTTCGTATTGGCCGCCGGCAATCGCGCCTTCCAGGGCCGTGTGGATTGGCTTGACCAGGCCGTTGTCCTTGCGGGTGGTCACGGCAATGTCCGCCTGCAACGGCCAGCCACCGTTCACCGTGCCGACGCGCTTGATGCCGCCGGTGATCGCAGCCGAATAGGCGTACACCGAGTTAGGCCCGAACAACGCATCGCTGCGCCCGGATTGCACCGCCAGTTGCGCGGCGGCCTGGTCGTCGAAGTACTGCAACAGCGCGGGCTTGAGGCCAGCCTTTTCATTGGCCTCGTTCCAGGCCAGCAGGACCTTTTCCTGGTTGGTGCCGGAACCCACGATGATCTTCAGCCCGGCGATATCGGCCGCCTGTTTGATCTCGCTGATCTTGCTGGTGCTCTTCACATAAAACCCGAGCACATCCTGGCGATACGTGGCGAAGTCAAAGCGCTTCTTGCGCGCCTCGGTCACGGTGACGTTGCTGATCACCGCGTCGTACTTGCCCGAGCTGACGCCCAGGGGCCAGTCTTCCCAACTGGTCTGCACCACATTGAGTTGCAGGCCGAGGCTGTCGGCCACCAGTTGCGCGGTGTCGGCTTCGCTGCCGATGGTGGTCTTGTCATCGCTGGCCAACAGCGCCAGGGGCGGCCCGGCCACGCCGGACACGGCCACGGTGAACTTGCCCGGCTGGGCGAACTTGAAGCCCGGCGGGATCTGCGCGATGGCCGCTTCATTGCGCGGCGCATGGATGCGCGGGCGGTCGGGGCTGAGGTCGACCTGTTGCACGGCAAATGCGTGTTGCGCGGTGCTGACGGCCAGCGCCAGCAGGGCCACGCGGGCAGTATTGATAAACATGGGCAGTCACTCCGTGAACTAAAGCACCTTGCCGAGAAAGGCCGCGGTGCGGGGATGTCGGGGTTGGCGGAAAATCTGTTCGGGCGGGCCCTCTTCGATCAACTCGCCGTCGCAGAGGAACACCACGTGGTCGGCCACTTCGCGGGCAAAGCCGATTTCGTGGGTGACGATCACCAGGGTCACGCCCAATCGGGTGAGGCCCTTGATCACGTCGAGTACTTCGCCCACCAGTTCCGGGTCGAGGGCCGAGGTGGGCTCATCGAACAGCAGCACCTTGGGGTCCAGCGCCAGCGCACGGGCAATCGCCACGCGCTGTTGCTGGCCGCCGGAAAGCTGGCGGGGGTAGGCATCGACCTTGTCCGCCAGGCCGACCTTGGCCAGCAGCGCCGTGGCCTTGGCCTGGGCGTCGGCCTTGCTCCAGCGCTTGTGCGCCAGCGGCGCCTCGGCGACGTTCTCCCAGGCGGTCAAGTGCGGGAACAGGTTGAAGTTCTGGAACACGAAACCCACGTCGATACGGCGCTTGAGAATCTCGCGTTCCTTGAGTTCGTAAAGCAGGTCGCCCTTGCGTCGATAGCCGACGTATTCACCGTCGATGGTGATGTGCCCGCTGTCGATCTTTTCCAGGTGGTTGATGGTGCGCAGCAAGGTCGATTTACCCGAGCCTGACGGCCCGAGGATCACCGTGACCTTGCCTGGATCGATGGTCAGGTCGATGTCTTTCAACACCTGTTGATTGCCAAAGCGCTTGCCCACGCCCTGGATCTGGATACGGCCGGCGCGGGCGTCACTCATGGGATTTCTCCTTGAGCCAGCGACGGATGCGCTGCAGCGGGGTCGGCGGCAGTACACGCGCAGTGCCACGGGCGAAATACCGCTCGACGTAGTACTGCGCGCTGGTGAGCACGGTGGTGATGATCAGGTACCAGACGGTGGCGACGATCAGCAGCGGGATCACCGCCTGGGTGCGGTTGTAGATGACCTGCACGGTGTAGAACAGCTCCGGCAAAGCCAGCACGTAGACGATGGAGGTGCCTTTGACCAGGCCGATGATTTCGTTGAACCCCGACGGCAGGATCGAACGCAGCGCCTGGGGCAGGATGATCCGGAAGATACGCCGCGACGTAGGCAAACCGAGGGCCGCTGCCGCTTCATGCTGGCCGGCATCTACACCGATCAGGCCACCGCGGATGATCTCCGCCGCGTACGCCGCCTGCATCAGGCTCAAGCCCAGCACGGCCACGGTGAATTGGCTGAGCACGTCGACTGTCGACCACTCGGCGAACACCACGCCGGTGAACGGTACGCCGAGCACGATGTGGTCGTACAGGTAGGCGAAGTTGTAGAGGATGATCAACACCAGCAGCGCCGGCATCGAGCGAAAAAACCAGATATAGCCCCAGGCCAGGGCCGCCAGCAGTGGCGAGCCCGACAGCCGCGCCAACGCCAGCGCGGTGCCGAGGATGACGCTGAACAGCGTGCTCAGCAGCGTCAACAACAGCGTCTGGCCAAGGCCGCGCAGCACCGACGGCGAGAAGAACCACTGGCCGAACACGCCCCACTCCCAGCGCGGGTTGGTGGCCAGGGAATGCACGATGGCGAGCAGCACCAGCGCGGCAAAGATCGACCCGGCCCAGCGCCAGGGATGGCGCGCGGGCACCACCTGCAGGGCTTTGATCGGTGTGGACACACGGGCCTGGCGCACCGTGCTGGGCGAATCAATCAGGTCATAGGATTTGGCGACGATGGGCATGTGTGACTCCTCGGCCTTAGAAGGCATAGGTCAAGCGGGTGTAGTAATACCCGCCGGTAAAACCGTAGGGCGAATAGGTGCCGTAGCTGGCAAGCATGGTGCTGCTGGGCACGCCTTGTTTCTTCGGATAGAGGTCGAACAGGTTCTTGGCGCCGACGGCGATGTTCAGGTCCTTGGTGAGGTGGTAACCAAGGTCCAGGTCAGTGATCCACTTGGCGCTGTAGACGCGGTCCAGGTCGCGGTTGGCCGATGAGTTGACTTCCTTGTAGGTGCCGTAGCGGGTCAGGGCCAGGTTGAGGTTGAAGCGATCGATGCTCCAGTCGCCGCCGAGGATCAACTTGGTGTTGGGCTGTACCCCAGTGATCAGGTTGCGCGCCTGGCGATCCATCAGCTCATAGGAGGTGCCCAGGATGTTGGTGGACTCCTTGTAGTTGAGGATCTTGGTCTGGTTCCAGTTGAACGCCGCCGTCCACTTCAGCGAGCCGTATGGGCCAAGGTCCTGGTTGTAGCTGCTGACCAGGTCCAGGCCCTTGGTGCGGGTATCGGCGCCGTTGATGAAGTACTGGCCGCCGGAGGTGGAGTTGATGCCGTTGTTCTGCAATACCTGGGTGACTTCCGGGCCGAGCAAGGTGCCGGTGAGGGTGATGCGATCGCGCAGGTTGATCACGTAGGCGTCGGCGGTGAAGCTCAAGCGATCGGTGGGGGTCAGGGTAAAGCCGAGGCTGAAGTTGGTGGAGCGCTCGGGCTTCAAGTCCTCTGCGCCCAGGGCCTTGGCGGCGGCCGAACCGACTGGCAGGACACCGTAGTTGATCGACTGGTACACGCCGTCGACCACGCCATAGGTGGTCGAGCGCGCACTGAACAAGCTGTTGGCCAGGGACGGTGCGCGAAAGCCATTGCTGACCGTGGCGCGCACGGCAAATTGTGGGGTGAAGTCATAACGCGTGGTCAACTTGCCGCTGCGGGTGGCGCCCACGCCTTCGTTGTAATGCTCGTAGCGAAAGGCGGTGCCGATATACCAGTCGGGCAGCGGGTTGAAGCCCACGTCAACGTAACTGGCCAGGCTGTTGCGCGAGGCGCTGCTTTCTTCGTCCGGTGAAATGCCGTTGGTGACCTGGGCCCCGGACGAGGCGCAGTTGCCCGGCGCCACGCAGTAGCCGCCATTGGCGTAGGACGCGTAGTCTCCGGCCTGCACCTCATAGGTGTCACGTCGATGCTCAAAGCCATAGGACAGGTCCAGCGGCTTTTGCAGGCCGATATCGAAGCCGCGCTTGAAGTCGAGGTTGGTGGTCAGCTCGGTGGAAATCCACGTGCCGGAGGTGAAGCTGTTCGGCGTGGCCTCGCCTAAGGAGGGGTTCTGGTTATGGGTGGTGCCCTGCTCCGCCTCGTTGCGCCCATAGGTGGTGGACAAATCCCAGTCCCACGCGCCCACGCTACCTTTGCCACCGAATGCGGCCTGGAAGTCGTCCTCGTCGATGTACCAGGTCGGCGTGTAGCCGGACGGGTAGCCATTGGGTCCGGTGGTGATGGTGTTGGTGATGGTCGGCAGACGGAAGTTCTGACCCTGCTCGGCCTTGCGCCGCGAATAGGTCGTGAAGGAGTACAGGCTCAAGCGGTCATCGATCGGCAGCTCGGCGTTGTAGCCCAGGGTCAGCAGGTTGGTCTTGGGCGTGCCGTAGCCGCCGTAGGTCGACTTGCCGGCCAGGCCATAGGCTTGCTCATAGGTGTAGCCGTTGGCGCTGGCCTTGTTGTCATCATTCTGGCTGCGCGCGTCCAGGGCCAGTTGCACGATGCCGCCGTTGCCGATTTCAAACCCCTTGTTGAGGCTTTGCTGCACGGTCTGTTTCTTGCCGTCGTAACCCTGGCCGACATGGGTCACCGAGGTGCCACTGGTATCAGCCTTGAGGATCACGTTGATCACCCCGGCGATTGCATCGGAGCCGTACTGGGCGGCGGCGCCATCGCGCAGCACTTCCACATGGTCGATGGCGCTGATGGGGATCAGGTCCAGGTCTGCCGGCGCGGCGCCAGTGTTGATCCCGTTGATGTTCAGGGTCGCGCTGGTGTGGCGGCGCTTGCCGTTGACCAGCACCAGCACCTCGGCGGCGCTCAGGCCACGCAGGTTCGGGGCACGGGCCATGCCGCTGGCGTCCCAGCCGGTTTTTTCCGGCAGGGTCAGCGACGGGATCACCGCGCTCAGCGCTTCCATCAAACCGGGCTTGCCGGTGTTCTGCAATTGCTTGGCGCTGACCACATCGATCGGCACCGGGCTGCTGGTGACCGTGCGCTGCTCGGCGCCACGGTTACCGGTGACCACCACGGTGGACAGGGTACTGTCGTCCTGGGCCTGTACCGCTGCGGCCAGCACGGCCAGCGCCAGTAAGACGGTCGGTTGTAAGACTTGCTTCATAGCCACTCCAGACATTCCAAATCGCGAAGTCGGGCAGTCACGCGGGCGGGCGCGGTGCTCGTTTTTTCAGGGGTATTGCGGCGATTGGTGACTAGGTGTGGGGCAGTCGAGGGGGTTGAATCGGCAACATACGTTGAGCTCCCTTCCAACGATTCTGCCGCGGGGCTATCACCCGGTTATGGCGCGCAGAATCTGAATCACGCTGGGTACCATCCGAGGTCAGGGGTAGGCTGTTGCGATCAAACATAACGGAATGGGTTTTGAAAATATAATGCTGTTTTGGTATAAGCTAATATTCTCTAATTTTATTATTTTTTAGTTTTTTTATTCATATAAATAATGTCTTTTTGAGGTTGGTCTTTATCTCAGGCCCAGATCTATCTGATATCGGGATATCAAACTGTGGGAGGGGGCTCGCGTACATCGCCTCCTGTAGGAGCGAGGGGGACGCCTAGTTCTTGCTCGCGAAAAACGTCAACGATAACGCGTGCCTCCTGAATGAACGTGGCGCCTGTGAGTTTTTCGCGAGCAAGCTCGCTCCTACAAAAAGCCTTAACTGACTGGCATTACGGCAAGCCCCCTCCCACATTTCAGTTAGCCGGCTTTAACAACTGCATCTGCTGGCGATAATCATCCGTCACCTGCCGCGCCTGGCTGCTGCTGGTAATCACCCTGGGCGTAATCAGCACAATCAACTCCGTGCGGTCCTTGGACTTGCTGGTATTGCCAAACAACCAGCGCAACCCCGGAATCTTCCCAAGGTAAGGCACCGCACTGACGCTCTCCGCGTTGTCCTGCTTGATCAAACCGCCCAGCAACACCGTTTGCCCACTCTGGACCGCGACCTGGGTCGATACCGAGCGTGTGGAGATACGCGGGTTGGCCTGGGTGTCGTTGCTGGACGCCTGCTGGTCCTGGGCATCGCTGACCTGTTGCTGAATATCCATGTACACCAAACCACCCGGATTAATCCGTGGCACGACGTCGAGGATCACCCCGGTCTGCACATATTCAACACTGCTCAACGTGGTGTCGGAGGTGCCGGTGTTGACCGTGGTCTGGCTGATCGGGATGTTGTCGCCCACCTGGATCTGCGCCGGCTGGTTGTTCATCACCACCAGCGACGGCGCCGACAGCACCTGGGTGCGGCCGTTGGTTTCGAGGGCGTGCAGGGCCACTTGCAGGTTGGAGCTGACGAAGGAATAGAACAACGAATCCGTCGCCCCCAACCCTGCCCCGCCGCCGCCCAAGGCGCCTTGGCTGCCGGCGGCGTTGCCCACGGTGGTGCTGGTGGAATTGCCCGCCAGGCGACCGAGGTACCACTGCACACCAAGGTCCAGCTCACCCGTGAGCTTGACCTCGAGGATGCGCGTTTCGATCTGCACTTGCAGCGGAGGGTTGTCGAGGCGCTTGATCGCCGATTCGATCTCTTTCCACTGCACCGGGCGCGTGCGCACCAGCAGTTGGTTACTGCTTTTTTGCGCGGTGATGCGGGTGCCGGCGTCGAGGCTTTTGGCCGGGGCGTCTTCGCTCGCGCCCTGCTCGGCGCTGTCCTGCTCGGCTTCGGGTGCCTGCTCGTCATCCTCCGCAGGCGGCTGGTTGCTATTGAGGTTGTTGCTCAGGCCACCCGGCGTGCTGCCGGAGGTGCTGTTGGTGCCCGCCGAGGACAAGGTCGCGGTGCGCAAACCAGGGGCGACCTTGGCCGGCGTGTCGTCCTTGATCGCGCCCGTGCCGTAGATCTGCCGCAGGTACTTGGCCAGGTCGGTGGCCTTCATGTTGCGCACGTCGTAGACATACATCTGCGGCTCGTTGCCGCCGCCCTCGTCGATGGTGTGAATCCAGTCGCCGACTTCGCTGAGGTACTGCGGCTGCGATGAGATCGCCACCACCGAGTTGGTCCGCTCGATGGGCAAAAAGCGCACCATGCCCGCCAGGGGCATGCCGCTGTCGGGGCCGAACATTTTTTGCAGCTCGGGCATCAGCTCGGCCACCGACGCGCGTTGCAGGCCGAACACGCCCACCGACATGCCCTTGAGCCAATCTACGTCGAAGGTGTCGATGGTGTCCTGGTAGTTGGCCAGTTCCTCGGGAGTGCCGGCCAGGCTCAGCACATTGCGCGCCGGGTCCACCAGCAGGAAGGCGTTCTCGCGAGCGAACGGCTTGAGCAGTTTCTGCATCTCGGTGGCCGAGATATAGCGCAGCGGAAACAGGCGTGCCGACAGGCCGCTGGAGGGTTGCGACACGCGCATCTCCGGCACCAGCTTGCCCGCCACCGCCTGGTTGGCCGGCAGGATCACATAGCGGTTGCCCTGCTTGATCATGGCGTTGTCGGTCCACGACAGCAGGGTCTCCAGAATCGACAAGGCCTGCTGCTTGTTCACCGGCTTGGAGGTGGAAAAGCTGACATTGCCCTTCACACCCTGGGCGATGCTGTAGTTCTCGTGCAGCAGGTCGCCCATCACGCTGTTGATCACGGCTTCGATCGGCTGGTCAGCGAAGTTGAAGACGATGTCGCCGCTGCCCTCCTCCTTGGCGGCCGAGACCGCGGCCGGTTGGCGCACGAACTGCTGGTTGCCACGTATCAACTGGCGCTGGGGCGGGGTTTTCGCCTGGGGTTGGCCGCTGTCGACCGGGGCCTGTTCGCTGGCCGGGTCCACGGGCGGGCGCTGCGAACCGGTGCCCTGCATCGCCTCATGCAACAGGGCCTCGTCCGGGTCGAGATGCTCAGGGAATGTGCCGCAGCCACCGAGGGAAACGGCGGTGGCCAGGCAGAACACGGTGGTGCGCAAGGCGCCAGGGAAGGTATCGATCAAGGGGTGGACTCGTGAGGAAGGGTAATCGGGGCGGTGGTGGACGGCGGCGGCAAACGCAGGGCACGCAGGCTCAGGGTTTGCGTGCGACCGTCGAGTACAAAGCGCGCATCGCGGGGCGTGAGGTGTTCCAGGCGCCAGCCATTGGGCAGGGTCTGGCCCTGGTGGACCTTGAGCGGTGGGCCGTCGGCACGTTTGAGCAGCGCCACGCGCAGGTCGCCGTCGAGGACGATACCGGTCAGCACCAGGCTCGACAGGCTGGAGACGGCCGCCTGGCCCACCGCACGGTCAGGGCTGCGGTCGGGGCTGAACAGCGGTGCTTGCCAGGTGCCGGCCAGGCTTTCGAGGGTCGCGCTCGGTGCCACCAGTACCTTGGCGGCGGTATTGGCGCGCGCATCGGGGGCCGGCGCCGGCAACCACTGCGGCGCATCGCCGATGCTGCTGAGGATGCCGACCATCAGCAGGCCCAGCAGCCCGGCCACACCGAGCAACAGCCATTCCAGGGGACGCAATGCATTGATCATCGCTGCACCTGCCGGGCGGCGGCCGGTTGCAGGTAACCGCGCACCAACAGGTGCACCACCAATTGCCCGGCGCCGCCGCTGGCCGGCGCGTTCGGCGGGCGGCGGATGCTCATCTCGTCGACAAACAGAAATGGCCGCTGGTACTCCAGTTCATGCAGGATCGCGGTCAACGGCTCGATGGCGCAGTTGAGGGTCAGGCTGACCTTGACCTGGCGATAGGGCTCGGCGTCGTCCTGCTCCGGGGTGATGGGCATGCGCTGGGTCAGGCTGCAACCGCCACCGAGGCCGGCGCGGCTGTTGATCAGGTCGGCGATGCGCTGCATCAGGTCCGCCGCCACCGCACTGGGGTCGTCGCCGGGCAACAGGCTGGTGCTGCTGGCCGGGTCCTGCCGCGCTTGCTCCAGCTGTTGGCGCAGGCTGTCGCCCTGGCGCAACACACCGGCGTAGCGTTGCTGCTGTTCACGCAACTGCTCGGCCTGCTCGCCCATGCTGCGCAGGGGGCCGGCGAACCAGCTGTCGATCAACAGCCAGTAACCGGCGCCGAGCACCAGGGCCAGGGCGATCAGGGCCGCGCCACGGCGTTCACGGGGTGTCAGTGGTCGGCGCATCGGCGGCCTCCTGGTGCAGGTGGGCGCGCAAGGAAAACTGATCCTTGCCGGTTTGCGCATCGGGTTGGATCACCCCTTCGAACTGGGCGTTTTCCAGGCTGTGGCAGGCCTTGATCCGGGTGATCAGCGCACTGGCCTTGGCGCTTTGCCCGGAGAAGGACACATCGGCGCCGTCGTTGACTTCCAACTGGTCGAGCCAGGTGTCCGACGGCAGGCACGCGGTCAGCTCGTTGAGCAGCGCCGCCAGCGGCGGTTGAGCGGCCTTGCGGCGAATCAGGTACTGGGCGGCGCCACGGGTATTGAGCAGTTGCTGGCGCAGGGCCTGGATCTCGGCGACCTGGGCTCTCTGCTCGCGCACACTGTGCTGCATGGCATCGAGCACGCGCTGGCGGTCGTTGAGCCACAACAGCATCGCCGCAATCACCAAGGCGCCGCACAACCACGGCAGGCTGCGTTGCAGGCCCTTGCCCTGGGGGCGCTGGCGCGGGCGCAATGGCGCCGGCAGCAAGTCGATGCCCATGGGGTTGCCTGCGCTATCGGCGACATCCACGGCATGGGGCTGCAAGCCGAGGGCGCTGCAGTCGATAAGGATCTGGTCGAGGCGCTCACGCAGGATCGCTACCAGCGTGACATGCAGGTGGCTGGGGGTGCGGCGTTCCTGGCGCGCGACAAAGTACAACTGGGCGGCGTCGAACGGCGTGAAGCGGTCCAGTTCATAGCCGACCACCGTCGACAGGTTGCGCGCCGCCGCCGGAGGCAATTGCAGGGTTTGCACCAGCACTGTTTCCGGCGGCAGCACCAGCACCTGACGCGCTTCGCCAGGGCGCTTTTCGACCGCCGCGGTCAACGGCCAGGCGTAGACACGCTCGGGGATATCGGCGAACGACAACCACGCCGGCAGGCAGCCACGCAGCTCCTTGAGCCACAGGCGCCAGCCCAGTTGCAGCAGGCTGCCGCGCCAGCGCTGGGTGATGGGCTGTGCCAGCGCCTGAAGCCGCGCGGTTAGCTGTTCGTTCATTCTTGCCAACGTAGGACTCGATAAGGTTGTGCGCTGCCTTGCGCGGGGCTCAATAACACGGTGGCTTGCACCTGGGCGTGGTAACCGCCGGGGCGTTGTGCGCGACTGCTGACCACCAGCACGTCGCCGGGATCGGCACCCACCGCACTCGGGTGCGGCAGGTTCAGCGCGCGGCGCATCACGGCACTGGCGAATGCCGGATCAGGCCGGTCCAGGCCACTCCACAGGCTGATCTCGGGCACCAGTTCGCTGTACAGCGCCTGGGTCATGCCCGGCAGCTGGCGCACTTCTTCCACCACCCGAAACGGCGCCAGGCCCTGGTTGCGGCGTACTTCCAAGGCCCTGGCAAGCTGCTTGGCCTGGGCCTGGGTCGCACCGCAGGCCAGGGCCAGGCGGGCGAAATCGCCCACTTCGGCGCTGTTCAAATACAACTTGCCGCGCTCGCTGTGCAGGCTGACGCGCAGCTGCGCATCGTCGAACACCAGCGCGATTTCACGCCCGTCGGCAATCCACTGCTTGCGCTGCAACGGGTCCGCGACGGCCTGCATCGCCAGCGCCACCCCGGCCTCGGCGGCCAGCACCGCCTGGGTGTGTTGACGGTGCCAGGCGGCCTGGCGCGTTTCCAATTGCACCCAGCCGGCCAGGCCGCCCAACAACAGGCTGAGCAAGGCCAGCACCCACAGCACCAGCAGCAGGGCCACACCGCGTTGATGCTTGATCATTCGGGCGCCCCGCCGGACAGGTTCAGGCGCAAGGCAACCACCTGGGTCACCCATGGCACCGGCCCATTCACCCGCGCGTCAATCCGCACCGCGTAAGGCAGGCGCTTGGTCCACGGCCACGTACTGATCCAGCCGGTGGCCTGGCCCTTGGGCGACACGCCGCGATAGCTGAATTGCAGATCCTCGACATCCTTCAACAACACTTGCGGCTCACTGCGCGAGGCCGGGACGCTGACTTGCGCCGCGGACTCAAACCGTGCGAACGCCACCTGCAAGTCGCGCTGCGATTCAGGCCCCACCAACTGCAAGGTGAAGCGCTGAATCCCGCCACCGAGCACACCCGGCAAGGTCGCGACAAATTGCATGCGCTGGGGGCCACCGGCAAAAAAGCCATCGGTCTGGCTGTCGTCCTCGGTCACATCCAACGGCAACGCCTCGCTGATGGCGGTGCGTAAAAACTGTTGCGCGGCGCGCATTTCATCCAGGCTGACCGTGTAGCGCTGGGCCTTGAGCACGGCGCGATTGGCGCCCAGCAAGGCGCCGCCGACCAGGGTCAGCAACACCCCGAGCAGGCTGAGAACGATCATGATCTCAAGCAAGGTGAAGCCCTGCTGACGCGCCTTCACAAGCCAGCCCCGAGGCCGGCAGCGCGCAGTTTCAAGGTGCTGAAACTGGCACGGCGCGGGCCTTCGCTGACGGTGAGATCCAGGCGAAACAGATGCGCCTGGCCAACGCGGCTGGGCTGTTGGGCGATGCGCAGTTGCCAGGCGATACCGTCCAACTCGCCCTGGCGTATGCCGCTGGCCAAAGGCCCGGTGCCTTCCTGATCCATCACACTCAAGGCCGCATGAGTCAGGCGGTCGCTGTGGGACACCTGCAACAACGAGCGCGCGCTCTGGCCGAAGGCGACCAGCAGCACCGTGCTACAGATCGCCATCAGCGTCAGCGCGGCGAGCATTTCCAGCAAGGTAAAACCCGCCTGGCGCTTCATGGCAGCGCCTTGGACTGCACGCTGCCGGTCAGCCAGCCGATGTCGATGCGCCAACGCCGACTGCCGTTGGCCAGCAACACATGGCCCCCCGTGGAACTGCCATCGGGATAGAAATCCACTGCCGCGCCGGCTTGCTCGGCGGTGTGCAGGGTCACTTGCAGCCCGGCCGGCCAATACTTTTTCGGACGGCCCGGCGCCTGCACGCTGAGGTTGCGCAAATCGAACACGGTGCTTTCGGTGGTGCCGCTGACAATCGCCCGCGCCCGCGTGCTGCGCAATGCCTCGACCACCTGCCCGACGGCCTGGCGTTCTTTGGCGGCGCGCAGGCCTTGTTGCAGGCCAAACCCGACCAAACCGGCCGCGATGCTGATCAAGACGATCACCACCAGCATTTCCAGCAGGGTAAAGCCGCGTTGGGCGTTGGCCATGGTCGTGGGTTATTCCCAGTTGCCCAGGTCGGCGCTGTAGCCTTCGCCGCCGGGCTGGCCGTCCTGGCCGTAGAAAATCAGGTCGAACGCACCGTGCTCACCCGGGAAGCGGTAGCCGAAGGCATGACCGAACGGGTCCTTGAGGTCTGACGGCTTGGCGTACGGCCCGGCCCAACCGGCGCTGTTGCCCGGCTTGTCGACCAGTTGCTGCAGGGTCTTGGGTGGCGAGCCAACGTCCAGGCCGTAGCTTTCGATCTTCATGCTCAAGCTGGCCAGTTGGGCCTTGCCCGCGCCGTACTTGCCCTTGTCCACGTTGCCGCCGACCTGGCGGACCACGATGGTCGCGACGATGCCCAGCAGCACGATCACCGCGAGCATTTCCAGCAAGGTAAAACCGCCCTGGCGGCGGGCGGACTTGAATCGGGTATGGCGCATCAGCGTGTTTCCTTAAGGGTTCATATATTGCTGGTCAGGCTCATCAGCGGCAGCATGATCGCCAGCATGATCACCGCCACCAGCACCGCCATGACCACGGTCAGGGACGGCACCAGCGCGGCGAGCAGGCGGTCGATGCCGCGTTTGGCTTCGACGTCGAACACCTCGGCGACCTTGAGCAGCATGCTGTCGAGTTCGCCGGCCTGTTCGCCGACTTCAATCATTTGCAACGCCAGATCGGGCAACAGCGGCTCGCTGCCGAAAGCGCTGGCCAGGGTGCCGCCGCCTTTGACCGACTCGGCGGCCTGGGCGACCTGGGCTTGCAGGGCGCGGTTGGTGCAGACCTGGCGGGCAATCACCAGCGCTTGCAGCAGCGCCACACCGTTGCTGAGCAGCGTGCCGAGGGTGCGGGCCAAGCGGGCGGCTTCGACCCGTTGCAGCAGCGGGCCGATGATGCGGATGCCCAGCACGCGGCGGTCATAGCGTTCGCGGCGCTGGGGGTCGCGTAGACGTGCGGCCAGCGCCCATGCGCCGACAATCAACCCGGCCAGCACCACCAGGCCGTAGGCCCCGAGGAATTGGCCAAGGCCCAGGATCACCTCGGTGATCAGCGGAATCGGCACGCCCAGGTCCTTGAAGATCGGCACGAACTGTGGCACCACGTAGGCCAGCAGCAAGGCCAGCGAACCGAGCACGCCGACCACCAGAAAGGCCGGGTAGATCAACGCGTTGATCACTTCGCCCCTGAGTAACTGGCTGCGTTCCAGGTAATCGCTGAGCTGGCGCAGGGTGTCTTCGAGGGCGCCGCCCGCCTCACCGGCACGGACCATACTCAAGTACAGCGGCGAGAATTGACTGCCCTCCGCCTCCAGCGCCTTGGATAACGGCTGGCCGGCCTTGACCTGTTCGCGGATGCGCTCGATCAACGCGCGGGTCTGCGGCTGGCCGGGCTGCTTGAGCAGGATGCCCAGGGAACGCTCCAGCGGCTGACCGGCGCCCAATAGGGTGGCCAACTGTTGCGTGAAACTGACCAGCGCCGCGCCGTTCAACTGACCCCGGCCGAAGGCCTTGCGCAGGCCCTGGGCGCCCGCCACCTCGATCTGCAACAGCAACAAGCCACGCTTGTGCAGCGCGGCGACGGCGGCGTCCTGGTCCTTGGCTTCGAGGGTGCCGTTTTGCGCCTGGCCCTGGCCGTCGAGGGCACGGTATTTGAACAGGCTCATGCGCCCTCTCCACGGGTGACGCGCAGCACTTCTTCAAGGGAGGTGACACCCGCCACGGCCTGGCGCAGGCCTTCTTCATGCAAGGTGCGCAGGCCGCCACGGCGGGCGGCCTGTTCGAGGGTGGCGGCGTCGGCCTGGCGCATCAGCAGGCTGCGCAGTTCGTCGTTCATCACCAGCAGTTCGGTGATCGCACTGCGGCCGTGGTAGCCACCGCCCGGCGCATCGGCGCGGGGGCGATAGAGCAGGATCGGGCGCTGCTCGGTAAACCGATCCAGGCCGTGCTCGGCGATCAATTCCGCAGGGGCTTCGAAGGCTTCGCGGGTGGCCGGGTCCAGGCGTCGCACCAGGCGCTGGGCGAGGATGCCGTTGACGGTCGAGGCAATCAGGTAGCTTTCGACGCCCATGTCGAGCAAGCGCGTGATACTCGCGGCCGCGCTGTTGGTGTGCAGGGTCGATAGCACCAGGTGGCCGGTGAGGGACGACTGGATGGCGATGCGGCAGGTTTCCAGGTCGCGGATTTCACCGATCATGATCACGTCCGGGTCCTGGCGCACGATGGAGCGCAGCGCACCGGCGAAGTCCAGGCCGATGGCCGGCTTGACCTGGATCTGGTTGATGCCTTCAAGCTGGTATTCCACCGGGTCTTCGACGGTGATGATCTTGCGCTCGGCGGTATTGAGCCGCGACAGCGCGGTGTACAGGGTGGTGGTCTTGCCCGAGCCGGTGGGCCCGGTGACCAGCAGGATGCCGTGGGGCCGCTCGAGCACTTCGAGGAAGGTTTCCAGGCGCTGGCCATCAAAGCCCAGGCTCTGGAAATCGAATTGCACGGTCTGGCGGTCGAGCAAACGCATGACCACCGATTCGCCAAAACTGGTGGGCACCGTGGACACCCGCAAGTCCAGCTCCTTGCCCTGGATGCGCAGCATGATGCGCCCGTCCTGGGGCAGGCGCCGCTCGGCGATGTCCAGGCGCGCCATGATCTTCACCCGCGAAATCACCGCCGCCGAAGAACTGGACGGCGGGGCTTCGGCTTCGTGCAGCACGCCGTCGATGCGGTAGCGCACCTTGAGCTGGTTTTCGAAGGGTTCGATATGAATATCCGAGGCACGATGTTCCACCGCGCGCTGCAGGATCAGGTTGACCAGGCGAATCACCGGCGCTTCGGAGGCCATGTCCTTGAGGTGTTCGATGTCTTCCAGGGCACTGCCCTGCTCGTCGAGGTTTTCGATCAGGGTGCCCATGGCCGAACGGCCCTGGCCGTAGTAGCGCTCGATCAGGGTTTCGACTTCGTTGCGCGGGCCCACGGCCAGCCACACGGGTACGCCGCAGGCATAGGCGATGGCCTGGAACGGGTAGACCAGCGACGGGTTGGCCGCCAGTACCCGCAGGCCGCCCTGGCTCCAGCCCACGGGCACCACCTGGTAGTGGTGCATGAAGCGTTCGGTCAATACCGGCAACGGATCAAGCAGCGGCGGCGCCGCATCGGCCAGCAGCAGCGGTGCGCCGAGCAGGTCCGCCCAGGCACGGGCCAGTTCCACTTCCGAGACCAGCCCTAAACGTGTGAGCAGGCCGAGCAACTCGGCATCGCCGCCCTCCTGGGACAGGCGCCGGGCGCGCTCCAGGTCAACGGTTTTCAACCCAGCGTGTTGCATCAGCCACGCGCAGACCTGTTCGGTGTGCGGGATGTGCAGTTGGCAGGCATCGATGGGCGTTGAGGAACTGGGCATGGGTGACTATCTGAAGGGCGATGTTCTAAAGGGCGTTGGGAAACCCTTGTGGGAGGGGGCTTGCCCCCGATAGCGGTGGGCCAGCTGCCGTATGCGCCGGCTGATACACCGTTATCGGGGGCAAGCCCCCTCCCACAGGGGACCGCGTTTCCCCGATTAGTTCGAGGTCTTCGGCGCGGCCTGGCTGCTGTTCAGCGGCCGCCCGCCTTTGGTGGTTTCGGTCTTCTGCTTCTTGGCCGCCTTGGCATCGTGGCTCTGGGTCAGCACGGTGGAATCGGCGGCGCCTGACTTGGCATCCGCGTCGGTGGCATCAGCCGCCATCACCGCACCACTTAGCGCAACGCCCAATACAACACCGGCACCCAACAGGGAAATCTTCATCAACTTTCTCCAGATCAAAAACAGCAAATAGCCCAAGTGGCGCCTTGAACTCGATCAAGACCCTACACCAAAGCGTTGTGTATGACAGCTTGTGTAAACATGGCACTTTAGAACCATCGAGCAATGCCACTAGTTAGCCATGCCAGGATGTTTTTTGTTAAACCAATCGACTGGTAGGTTTAGTCTTAGTTCCAGAACGTAAGAAATTATTTCTTATTTCACGCAAAAATTAGCTTTCGTTTGACTTACAATCGCAAGAATTGCCTTAATTATGCCGTTTTAGCGGTTCAAAATGCCATCCCGTGATATCGCTTAGACACTACCCACAACAATAACCAATACAATTATTAAACTTATAAAACTGCGAATTTCGCCAAATAGTTGCAATTAGCCATCGGTTAAAAATTGCGATCACGGGCAACTTTTGCCCAGAAAAAAGTGACGAGGTGCAGTGCAATACGCACTTCTCGGCGCGCCATGTTTACTGAACTGTTGTCGGAGAGTCCCATGAATAAACGCAAAATGATCGGTGCACAGTCGGCATTCGCCCTGCTGGCACTGGCCGTGTCCCAGGTGCATGCAGCCACCAGCCCCGCCCTGGATGAAGGCCGGGTAAGCCGCGCGGAAAAAGCCGCGGACAAGACCCTGGCGAAGATGACGATGGAAGAAAAACTCGCCTACATCGGCGGCACCGGAGGCTGGGACGTCAAGCCACTGACCCAGTACGGCATCCCGCAGATTCACGGCGCCGATGGCGGCGTGGGCGTGCGCTACACCAGCGAAGGCAACGCGCAGGGCGTGGTCTACCCGTCGGGGCCGAACCTGGCCGCCAGCTGGAACCCACGTCGCGCCATCGACCTGGGCCGTGCCCTGGGCTATGACACCGCCAGTGGCGGCTATCAGTTCGTCACCGGCCCAGGCGTGAACCTCTACCGCATGCCGTACAGCGGCCGGGCGTTCGAGTACTTGTCCGGTGAAGATCCGTTCCTGGGCGCCAGCCTCGGGCCGGCGGTGATCAACGGCATTCAGTCGCGTGGTGTGTGGGCCAACGCCAAGCATTTCGCCGCCAACGACCAGGAAAGCAACCGCTTCCACCTCAATGAAATCATCAGCGAACGCGTGCTGCGCGAGATGACCCTGCCGCCGTTCGAGTCCGCCTCGAAGAACAGCAAGGTCGCGATGATGATGTGCGCCTTCCAGCAGGTGAACGGCGAGTTCGCCTGCCAGAACAAGCACCTGATGCGTGACATCCTCAAGACCGAATGGGGCTACCCGGGGTTCGTGCAGAGCGACTACAACGCAGTGGTCAACGGCTTGCCGGCGGCACAGGCGGGTACCGACCTGGACATGATGGGCTACCAGATGAACAGCACCATCCTCAAGCCGTACCTGGACAGCGGCGAGCTGAGCAGCGCGACCATCGATGACAAGGTGCGCCGCATCCTCAAGCAGATCTACCTGTACAAGTTCGACAGCAAGGCGCCGCTGACCAGCCACAACATGAACAGCGCCACCAGCAACCGCGTGGCCCTGAACGCTGCCCGCGAAGGCATCGTGCTGCTGAAAAACCAGCACAGCCTGCTGCCGCTGGACGCCAAAAAGGTCAAGCGCATCGCCGTGGTCGGCACCCTGGCCAAGTACGCGCCACCTACCGGTTTTGGCAGCGCCAACGTCATGGCCGCCAACTACATCAGTGAGCTGAGCGGCTTGCAGCAACTGGCGCCGGGCGCCAAGGTCGAGTTCATCGACGGGCTGTCCCTGGACCCCGCCACCTCGACCTGGACCCATGCCGACAGCCATGGCAACCGCGTCAAAGGCTTGAAGACCGAGTTCTTCAGCAACACCAACTGGTCCAGCGACCCGGCCGCCAGCCGCACCGACACCCATGTCGACCTGGACTGGTCCACCGACAGCCTCCCAGTGAACGGCGATACCGCCGCCACCTCGATTCGCTACAGCGGCCAGATCACCCCGACGGTCAGCGGCGAGCAGGTGTTCAAGGTGCGTGCCGACGGCGCCGTGCGCCTCTACGTCAACGGCCAGAAAGTCCTCGACAACGGCGACGGCAAACCGCTGCCGAACAACAGTATTCCGCCGACCATTCCGGTGTTTGCCAAGGTCAACCTGGAAGCCGGCAAACCGGTCGACATCAAGCTGGAATACTCACGCCGCAACGGCTACCTGTCGACCATGGGCGGCCTGGTGGGCGTGCAGATGAGCTGGGCCTCGCTGGTGGCACCGCAGGACCTGGCCCAGTACGACGCGGTATTGGTCGCGGCCGGTAACAGCAATGAATACGAAGGCGAAGGCTTCGACCACAGTTTCGACCTGCCCGAGTACCAGAACCTGCTGATCCAGAGCATCGCCAAGGTCAACCCGAATACCGTGGTCACCCTGCACGGCGGCACCGGCTTGAAGATGAGCGACTGGATCGACCAGGTACCGGCCGCGCTGCATGCGTTCTACCCTGGGCAGAACGGCGGCCAGGCGTTGGCGGAGATCCTGCTGGGCAAGGTCAACCCGTCGGCCAAGCTGCCGATCAGCATCGAGCGCAACATCGAAGACAACCCGATCTACGCGACCTTCCCCAAGTTCGACAACCAGGAAACCCTGGCCGAGATGAGCTACAAGGACGACCTGTTCCTGGGCTATCGCGGCTACGAGAAAAAGGGCATCAAGCCGCTCTACCCGTTCGGCTACGGCTTGTCGTACACCACCTTCGGCTACAGCAACATCAGCGTGACCCCTGGGGTGGCGGTGGCCGGTGCGCCGATCAAGGTGTCGTTCGACCTGGCCAACACCGGCAAGGTCGCGGGCGCCGAAGTGGCCGAGTTGTACGTGGGCCAGAACAACCCGAAAGTCGAACGCGCGATCAAGGAACTCAAGGGCTACAAGAAAGTGTTCTTGAAGCCGGGCGAGAGCAAGCGCGTGACTATCGAGCTCAACGATCGCTCGCTGGCCTACTACGACGTGGCGAGCAAGCAATGGGTCGTGGATGCCGACAGCTTCAACCTGTCGGTGGGCGCGTCGTCCCAGGACATTCGCCTGAACGCCAAGCTGGTCAACCCGTTCCGCCAGGAACTGTCGACCACCACCAGCAACCCACTGCCGCGCTCGGCGCTCAACTCGACGCTACGTGAATCGGAGGTGAAGACCGGCGGTGTGCTGCATCAAAATGAAGGGGATAGCGGCACCAGCGACGGTGATGGCTATGACATGAGCGATGACAGCAGCCAGGGCAGTGCCACCGGTAACTGACCTCTGTGGGAGGGGCGGTGCGACGATTCGACTTGCCCCCGATGAGCATGGGTATCTACACAACGTTGTATTAGCCAACGGTAACCACGATGCGAAGCGAGCCGCCCTTGATCTTGCTTTAGATCTTGATCTTGATCTCAGGCGCCCCGTTAAACCACGCTGGCCGCAATTCGATAGTGATTTGGGGGGTAAACCGGCAGGGATGCCGGTTTAGCCGCCCCGCGCCATGGATGGCGCGTGGCGGCGGCCCCCCAAATCACTGTCGGATTGCGGGCACACCGAGCCTGGGCGAGGTGCCGAGTGGTGGGGCAAGAGCCCTTTGCTTACTTTGGGGCTTTTCCAAAGTGAGCCGCCGTAAGGGCGGAACCCTAAGTCGCCGTTACCGCAGCAACGGATATGTACCCGGTCCAATCCAAAAAAATAGTCGGCCCAGAGGCCGCCATCGGGGGCAAGTCGAATCGTCGCACCGCCCCTCCCACATTTGACTGTGTTCGACTCAAGTTCTGATGGCTGCCTCGACCCGCGCGATGTAGCTGTCAAACCGCGCCACCAGGTCCACCTGCTCCGGAAAGCGCAGCCACTGGATCTGCAAGCCGTCCATCATGGCCAGGATTTCTTCCACCAGCCCGGCGATGTCCACATCGCTGCGCACCTCCCCCGCTGCGACCAGGTCGGCAAACTGCCCCTGCATACGTTGCTGAATCGCCGCATAGCGCGCCTGGAACCAGGCCCAGGCCGGTTGGGTGTCGAGCAGGCTTTCGGCATTCAAGATGGTAAACGCGCGCACCACGCCCGGCGCGGTGGCGTTCGAACGGTTGATCGCGCGCAGGCTTCCGAGCAACCCGGTCAGCGACTTCTCCGCGCGCACTTCATCGGCAATCCGTTGATTGACCTCGTCGCGACGTTGCAACACGCCCATCAATAATGAAATTTTGCTGGGGAAGTGATGCAGCACACCGGCCACGGAAATACCGACGATGGCCGCCACCTTGGCCACCGAAGCGCCGCTGTAACCCTCCAGGGAAAACACCTGCAAGGCCGCGTCCAACAGCTCTTCGCGGCGTTTTTCACCTTTGGGCGCGCGGCGGGTCTTGGGGGCAGGCTCGGTCATGGGGAGGTCCTTGTGGGCAGGCTTGCACCGTATCCAAATTGCCCCTGGGCCGCAAATAAAGCTCAGGCGCTTTCCCGTTCGATCAGGCGGCAGTCCAACAGGTTCAAACGCTGTACTTCATCCTCCACCGGCACGACCCCAAGGCTTTCCAGCACCCGCGTGGCCGCCAGCACACCGATTTCCAAGGCAGGCGGCTTGATGGTGCTGAGGCTCGGTAACAGCATCTCGGCAAACGGGTAATCGCCAAACCCGAGCACGGCGCAGTCCTGCGGGATCTTCAGCCCGGCACGCTGTCCCGCCAGCAAACCACCGGCGGCGAGGTTGTCATTGGCGAAGAAGATCGCGTCAGGCGGGGTGGCATGGCTCATCAGGGCTTCCATCGCCTGCTTGCCGGCCTCGAAAGGCGCGCGGTCGGCGTCCGGGGCGAAGACCCAGGGTTGTACACCCAGCTCGATCAGGGTCGCGGAAAACCCATCGCCCCGCTCCTGCGCGCTGAAGTCCCCCGTAGCGCTGTTCTGCACGAAGGCGATGCGCCGATAGCCCTTGCCATGCAGGTAGCGCGCGGCCGTGACGCCGACTGCGTAGTGGGAAAAACCGATCTGCAACGGCGCGCGGTCGGGCACGTAGTCCCAGGTTTCCACCACCGGAATATCGGCGTCGGCGATCATCTTGTCGGTGCCCGCGCTGTGGAAGCGGCTGGTCAGCACCAGCGCCGCCGGCGACCAACCGAGGAACGCGCGCACCGCGCTTTCTTCCTGCTCGGCGCTGAAGTAACTGGACGCCAGCAACAGCTGATACCCATGGCGACTGAGGGTGTCGCTGAAGCCCTGGATCGTGTTGGCGAATATCGGCCCCGAGATGTTCGGGATTACCATCGCCACGATCCGCCCCCGCGCCGACGCCAGCCCGCCAGCCACCAGGTTGGGCACATAACCCAGCTCGGCCACCACGTCGGCGATGCGTTCACGAAGCTCGGGCGAGACCTGCTCCGGTTGGTTGAAATGGCGCGACACGGTGATTGCCGACACCCCGGCCTGGCGGGCCACGGTGTTCAAGGTGACGCGCCCGGCGCCACGGCGTTTGCGCGGTTTGTCTTCGCTCACGGGATCATCCTGCTAAAAACAAAAAAGAATATAGGAATAATTTTTAAGTCTTTGACGCTCTAAACCCGAGCTACCAATAATGCCGATGTTAGCGCTAACAAAGCGCGCTGTCTGCTACTCGCTCAAGCGAATGCCCACGACAGTTTTCACAGGCGCTGACGGTCGTAAGAACCGCAGCGGTTCAGGGCATTTTTCGAGCGAACACACAATGCACAGGCACACGCACTTATTCCTTCTCGCCGGTCTGACCGCCCTCCCCGTACCCGGCGCCTTTGCCGCTGACGAACAGGAGCCCACGCTCAAATCGGTGACGGTCACCGCCACCCGGCGTGAAGAGTCACTGCAAAAAGTCCCGGTGGCGGTCTCGGTGCTGGACGGCGAACAACTGGAGCGCGACAACCGCAACGGCGTGGCAAGCATCGCCCAGCAAGTGCCGTCGCTGAACTTCCGCACCGGCGCCTCGAACAAGGACACCTCGCTGTTCGTGCGCGGCGTGGGCACCATTTCCACCTCCCCTGGCGTGGAGCCGACGGTGGCCACAGTGATCGACGGTGTGGTCTATGCGCGCCCCGGCCAGGCCACCCTCGACCTGCTGGACCTCGAACGCATCGAGGTACTGCGCGGCCCGCAAGGCACCTTGTTCGGCAAGAACGCCTCGGCCGGCGTGCTCAACATTACCAGCAAGGCGCCCACCGCCGAGACCCACGGCTATATCGACCAGTCGTACTACAGCGGCAATGAAAGCCGCACCCGTTTCGGCATCGGCGGCAGCCTGGTGCCGGATGTGCTCAAGGGCTCAATCAGCACGCTGTTCGGCAGCTACGACGGTAACGTCGATAACCAGCACAACGGCCAGGAGGTCAACGGCTACAACCACAAGGGCATTCGCGGCAAGCTGGAATTCACCCCCAACGAGGACGTGAAACTGACCCTGATCGCCGACTACATGCAGTCCCACGACGACGCGCCGAATGGCGTGGTCAGCAAGTCCCTGAGCCCGGCCTTCACCAATGCCCTGAGCCCGGTGCGCGCCTCCGGCGACAACCGCGACATCAACACCGATACGCGCAGCCACGTCGAAGACACCAACAAAGGTTTGTCCGCTCAGTTGGACTGGAACCTCGGCGACTACACCCTGACCTCGATCACCGCCTGGCGCGGCTGGGACAACACCCAGTACCAGGATGGCGACCGCCTCGGCACGGTGACCGCCGCCTTCCCCGGCACTGCCGACAAGGGCGCGCTGGCCTTCGACCAATACTCCCAGGAGCTGCGCCTGGCCTCGCCCAAGGGTGAGTTCCTGGAATACGTCGGCGGCCTGTTCTACATGCACGGCAAGGACGAGGAAACCTATCAACGTACGTTGACCACCACCACGCGCACCGACCGTGGCATCGCCGACTACAGCACCACCAGCGACAGCTACGCGGTGTTCGGCGAGACCACGCTGAATTTCACCTCGCGCTTTCGTGGTATCGCCGGTCTGCGCTACACCCACGATGACCTGAAATACGATCACCGCCGCGTCTCCACCTCGGCCACCACGGTCAGCGGGATTCAACCGGCTACCTCCAGTTCCGGCTCGGTGGACGAAGACGGCTGGTCCGGTCGCCTCGGGGTGCAGTACGACATCAGCGATAGCGTCACCAGCTACCTCACCTACTCGCGCGGCTACAAGGGCCCGGCCTACAACGTGTTCTTCAATATGCAACCGCGCGACACCGATGCGCTCAAGCCGGAAACCTCCAACACGTGGGAAGCCGGGATCAAGGCCACGGCCTGGAACAACCGCCTGACCACTAACGTCGCGGTATTCCACAGCGACTACGACAACTACCAGGCCAACTTTTTCGACACCGTCGCCGGCCAGGTCGTGACCCGCCTGATCAATGCCGGTAGCGTCAGCACCGAAGGCGTCGAGCTGGATTACGCCCTGCAAGCCACCCAGCAACTCAAGCTCTCCGGCGCCCTCGCTTACACCCGTGCGCGCATTGATGAGTTCGCCTGCCCCGCCGGTGCCGCGGCGACGTGCAACGTCAACGGCAAACCACTGCCCTTCAGCCCGGACTGGAAAAGTTACGTGCGCGCCGACTACACGATCCCTCTGGATAACGGCCTGGACATCGAACTGGGCACCGACTACAGCTGGCAAAGCGAAGTGCAGTACGACATCAGCCAGAACGTCGACACCAAGCAAGGCGCCTACGGCATCTGGAACGCCAGCGTGGCCCTGGCTGACTACAACAACGGCTGGCGCGTGGCATTGCTGGCCAAGAACCTCGCCGACAAGTCCTACTCACCGCTGCTGGCCAGCGGCGGCAACTACATCTACCGCGCCGTACCCCGTGACGATGAGCGTTACTTCGGCGTGCAACTGCGCAAGGATTTCTAGCATGAGCCGTCAACTGAAACTCGGCGCCTTTCTCATGGCCACCGGGCACCATGTCGCCGCCTGGCGCCACCCGGACGTACCGGCGAATGCGGGGTTGGACTTTGCCCAGTACAAACACCTGGCGCGGGTGGCCGAAGCGGCGAAGTTCGATGCGCTGTTCGTGGCCGACAGCGTCGCCGCCGCCACCGGCGAGATCGCCAGCCATATGGCACGCTCGGATCATTTCGAGCCGCTCACCCTGCTCTCGGCGCTGAGTGCGGTGACCGAGCATATCGGCCTGATCGCCACGGCGACCACCAGCTACAACGAGCCTTACCATGTGGCGCGCAAGTTCGCTTCGCTGGATCACCTGTCCGGCGGGCGCGCGGGCTGGAACCTGGTGACCTCGGACAACGCCGCCGAAGCGCAGAATTTTGGCCGCGACGAACACCTCGGCCATCGCGAACGCTACAGCCGCGCCAAGGAGTTTCATCAGGTGGTGACCGGGCTGTGGGACAGTTGGGAAGACGATGCATTTGTGCGCGACAAGGCCAGCGGCAACTATTACGCCCCGGCGAAGCTGCATGTGCTGGACCATGTGGGCGAACACTTCCGGGTCAAGGGCCCGCTGAATGTGGCGCGCTCGCCCCAGGGCCAACCGGTGATCGTGCAGGCTGGTTCGTCCGAAGCCGGCCGTGAGCTGGCGGCGCAGACCGCCGAGGTGGTGTTCACCGCACAGACCTCGTTGGCCAATGCCCAGGCGTTTTATGCCGACCTCAAGGGACGCTTGAGCCAGTACGGGCGCGAGCCGGATTCGCTGAAAATCATGCCCGGCGTGTTTGTGGTGGTCGGGGCGACCGAGGCCCAGGCCCAGGGCGAATTCGAGGCGTTCCAGGCGCTGGTTGAACCGGAGGTGGGTGTCGCGTTGCTGGGGCGCATGCTGGGCAATTTCGACCTGTCCGGCTATCCGCTGGACGGGCCGTTGCCGCAGCTGCCGTTGACCGACAGTGGGCAACGCAGTCGTCAGCAACTGCTGAGTGATTTGGCCAACCGTGAGCAACTGACTCTCGCGCAATTGGGTCGGCGAATTGCCGGTGGCCGTGGGCATTACAGCCTGATCGGCACGCCCGCGCAGATTGCCGATGAGCTGCAGAACTGGTTCGAAAACGGCGCGGCCGATGGTTTCAATATCCTGGTGCCGCACTTGCCGGGTGGGTTGGAAGACTTCGCGCAATCAGTGGTGCCCGAGCTGCAGCGACGCGGCCTGTTTCGCACTGAATACAGCGGTTCCACCTTGCGCGAAAACCTCGGCCTGGCGCGCCCGGCCCATCGTTTTACAGAGGCTGGAGCATGAAAATTCCCGCACTGATCCTGGCCCTGCTGGCCGTGACGCAAACCGCACTGGCCGCCGCCCCCGCCACCCTGCGGATCGGCTACCAAAAGGGCTCCATCGCGCTGGTCCTTGCCAAGCAACATGACCTGCTGGAAAAGCGTTTCCCGAAGACCGATGTGAAGTGGATCGAATTCCCCGCCGGCCCGCAGATGCTTGAAGCGCTGAACGTGGGGGCACTGGATGTGGGTTCCACCGGCGACATCCCGCCGCTGTTCGCCCAGGCCGCCGGGGCCGACCTGGTCTACATCGGCGCCGAACCGCCCAAGCCGAACGCCGAGACGATCCTGGTGCGCAACGATAGCCCGCTGCATTCGGTCGCGGACCTCAAGGGCAAGAAAGTCGCATTCCAGAAAGGTTCCAGCTCCCACAACCTGATCCTGCGCGCGCTGAACAACGCCGGCCTGAGCTACAAGGACATCCAACCGGTATACCTGCCCCCGGCCGATGCGCGAGCGGCGTTCGAACAAGGCAGCGTCGACGCCTGGGCGATTTGGGAACCCTACTCGTCACTCGCCTTGAGCCAGAGCCCCAGCCAGGTGCTGACCAATGGCGAAGGCTTGGGCCTGTCGGGACCGGTGTACACCGCCCGGCGCGAGTATGCGCGGGACAACGGTGCGTTTATCCATGATCTGCTCGACGAACTCACCGCCGCCGAAGCCCTTACCCGCAGCCAGCGCGAAGACAGCCTGAAAGTACTGACCGACTTCATGGGCCTGCCCGCCGACGTGGTTGCGCGCTACATGGATAACCGCCCGCCTTCGCCGATTTTGCCGATTGATGAGGGGATCATTCAGGCGCAGCAGGCGACGGCGGATCTGTTTTTCCAGAACCGGTTGTTGCCCAAAGCCATCGAGGTCAAGAAGGCCGTGTGGAAATCCGGAGCCCATTGAGATCCAAATGTGGGAGTGGTCGTACCGCCTCTCCCACATTTTTAATCAGCGTCTAGAAATCGACGGTGGCAGACAGCAGGTAGGTGCGTGGGGTCGACAGGGTCAGCCCCGGCTCGCTGTCATCCGACGCACCCGCCGAGCTCCAATAGCGCTTATCGGCGACGTTCTCGACATTGGCCCGCAGGGTGATGTGCTTGTCATCCACCTTGAAGGCATAGCGTGCGCCGACGTCGATGCGGTTCCAGGCGTCGATTTCCTTGACGTTGGACGGGTCCAGGTACTGCGAGCTGGAGTAGATGCCGCGGCTGGTCAGGGTCAAGCCTTCGAGGGTCGGTACGTCCCACTCGGCGCCGAGGTTGACGTTGTACTTGGGCGTGGCCGGCGCGCGGTTGCCGTCGTAGGTACCGTTGGTGGTGTGCGTCAGTTCGCTGTCGATGTACATCACCCCACCGAGCAGGCGGACGCCCTTGAGCGGTTCACCGAACACGCTGACTTCCGCCCCTTGGTTCTGGCGCTTGCCGTTGGGGCCGAATAACCGCGAGGTGGCGTTGGTTTCATAGGCCGGTTGCTTGATGCGGAACACGGCGGCGGTCACGGCGAAGGCTCCGGCGTCGTATTTGGCGCCGACTTCGACCTGGCGGCTGATAAACGGCGGGAAGATCTCGTCTTCATTCCTCGACGTGGACGGCGCGATCTTGCCCTGGCTCAAGCCCTCCATGTAGTTGGCGTACAGCGACAGTTTGTCGGTGGCTTTGAACAGCAAGCCGCCGGATGGCGAGATCTTTTCTTCGTCGTAGCCGGTGCGGCCTTTGACCCCATTGTTCCAGTCATCCACCTTGACCCGCTGCCAGCGCGCGCCAAGGGTCAACAGCAGGCGATCATCGAAGAAGCCGAGGGTGTCGGACAAGGCCACGCCACTGAACCTGTTCTCGGTGTAGACCTTCGCATCCTGGCGCGTGGCCACGGACGGCGTCGCAGTTTGCACGGGGTTGTAGAGATTGCTCGACGCGTTCGCATAACGCGCGCCGCCGTTGGTGAAGTCCATATAGAAGTAGCTGGCGGCCAGGTTGACCTCATGGCTCACCGGCCCGGTGTGAAACCAGTTGCGCACACCCGCGTTGTAGGTGCGCACATTTTCATCACGGGTGAAATCACGGGGCTGCACCGTGAAATCGCCGGCCGCATTGGTCACGGACACTGCATGGCGCAGGAAGTCGTGGTTGCTTTTACGCGCGCCCACACCGCCGTAGAGCATCACCGAATCGCTGAGGTCATATTCGGCATTCACGGTACCGAAGGTGTCGTTGGTGCTGGCCTTGCTCCAGGATTGCGCGTAGTTGTGGCGCACATCGTTGGCGCTCGGCACTGGCGCGGCGGCGGCCACTTGCACGCGTTCCTGTGGCGCATCGGTATCGCGTTCGGTGTGGCCGATATCGGTGGAAAGGCGCAGGCGTTCGCCACGGAAATCCAGGCCCAGCACCGCCATTTCGCGGTCGACGCTCTGGTGGTCCCAGGTGGTATCGCCAGATTGCTTCACGCCATTGAAACGCAGGCCGAACTTGTTGTCCTCGCCAAAGCGCCGCCCCACATCCACCGCCCCGCCCGCCTGGCTGTCGGAGGCCCAGGTACCGGTAAACGAGGTGATGTCCTTGTCGGTGGCGCGCTTGGGCACCACGTTGATGCCGCCGCCGACGCTGCCGCGCGGCGAGATGCCGTTGATCAACTGGGTGGGGCCTTTGAAGATATCGACGCGGTCGGCCATTTCCATGTCGATGGTGTAAGTGGGCAGCACGCCGTACAGGCCGTTGTAGGCCACATCACTGTTGAACAGGCTGAAGCCGCGAATGGTGAACTGTTCATACCGCCCACCGGCCGGGTTAGTGGCGCGTACCGAGGGGTCGCTGGCAATCAGGTCGCCGAGGGTGCGCGCCTGCTGGTTCTTGACCGTGTCCTGGGTGTAGGTGGTCATGCTGAACGGCGTTTCCATGAAGTCCCGCGTGCCCAGCAAGCCTTGCGAGCCACGGCGCGCCACCTGGCCGCCGGCGTAGGTATCGCCGTCATACAGGCCCGTGGTGCCCAGGATGGACGTCGGCGCCAGCTCCAGGCTGCTGCCATCCGGTACCGGCACCAGCATGTAGGCCTGCTCGCCCATCGATTGCAGTTGCAGGCCCGAGCCTTGCAGCAAACGCGCAAAGCCCTCCTCCACGCCGTACTCACCGGACAACCCAGCGCTGCTGCGCCCGCTGACCAGCGCCGGGTCCACCGACAGGTTGACGCCTGACAACCCGGCAAAACGGGTCAGCGCGGCACTCAGGCTCCCGGCGGGCACCTGGTAGCTGCGGCGGGCGGCGGTGTCTTCGGCATAGCTGAGCGGGACAAACAGCGGGCTGGCGCTGAGGCTCAGCACCAGGCTCAGCTTGAGCAACGGGCGCAAGCGCAAGGGGAGGACTGCGGGCATTGGAAGAAGCTCTCGATTTTGTTCACTTACCTGGAATGACCGGTGAGGTGAAAAAAAGGGACAGGCTTCGACGAAAATCATTCACAAAAAAAAGTTCGAGTACTCCTTACGCAGCCTTGATGGCGTGTTTACCCACGCTGAGCGGAGGTGTCGGCCGAATAGATGACGGTTTGCGCACAGTTCGGCGCGACGGTCGGCCGGGTGAAGTAGGTGTCGCCTTCGTCGGTCAGGATCTCGTAGTCGACTTTGCGCGTGGCGCTCGCGTGCTTGATGATTTTCAGCACGCGCTGGAATTTCACGCTTTGCGTACCGTTCAGGTCAGGCCCGGTCAGCACGTTGACGCTTTGAAACCAGCCGGCCTGTTGCTTGTTGCCCACCAGCACGCTGGTCATCGCCTCGAACCGCTCCAGCCGGGTGAAGCCCCACAGCGTCTGCTCTTCGACGCTTGCGCCTGGGGTGGCCGCGCCGGTAAACACGAAGAGATTGATCGCCGGGCTGTCTTCGCAAAAGAAATCATACGGGACCAGGCCGTCGACCATTTTCCTGCCGGGCACAAAGCCCTTTTTATGCACCTGAAACATTGCCATCTCCGCTCGATCACTGGCGACCAGTCTAATGAGCGGCGACGTACAGGGCGGTCAAGCCAATGTAATGTCGTGTAAAGATCGCGCGCTGTGCAGGTTGACCTCCACGGTCAGCCCTCCCCCCATCTCATTGCGCGCCTCGATAGTGCCGCCGTGCATCTGCACTGCCCGCGCGGCGATGGCCAGGCCCAGGCCAAAGCCGACAGTGGCATCGCCCACGCCGCGCTCGAACGGCTGGAAGATGCTGTGCAGCCGGTCATGCTGCACCCCCGGGCCTTGGTCGCTGATGCGCACGCTCAAGCGATTCGCCTCGGCATTGACGTGCGCCGAGACCCGCACGGTAGTACCCGGCCGGGTATAGCGCACAGCGTTGCGGATCACATTCTCAAAGCAGCGGTACAGCAACTCGCCGCTGACACAGGCGATAAACGGCGGGCAAGCCTGCAGATGAACGCGGCAGCCCTTGATACCGGCTTCGAACTGCGCATCTTCGACAATCATCGCCAGCAATTCGACGATATCCACCGGCTCGCGCTCGATGCTTTCTGGCCGGCCCTGCAGGCGAGCCAGGGTCAGCAACGCTTCGATCAGGGTGTCCATGCGTTCGGATTCGCGCTCGATGCGTTCGAGCATTTCCAGGCGCGCGGCGTCCTGGCGCAACAGGCCGATGGCCGCTTGCATGCGCGTCAGCGGCGAGCGCAGCTCATGGGAGATGTCGTGCAGCAGGTGCTGCTGGGCTTGCACCAATACCTTCAACTGGTTGGCCATGCGGTCGCAGTCTTCGGCCAGGTCGACGATTTCATCGCGGCGCTTGCCCATGGACGGCTTGACCCGGGTTTCGAAACGCCCCTGGGCCACATCGCTCATTGCCCGACGCAAGTGCGCCAAGGGCCAGGCCAGGTAGTACGCCATGTAACCGCTGAACAGCGCACTCATCAGCGTACCGATGATCAGCGGGATCTGGGGCCACGGCCTGCCTGCGTCATTACCCGGCGCATGGGTCGACCGCAAAGACAGCGCCAGGCCCTCCCGGCTGGTGACCGCTTGCTCATAGGCCGGCTGTGCAACGGGAGCGCCAACCAGCAACTGGCCGGTGCTGTCATAGACCCCGATGGCCTCATCCGGCGGCCGCTCCCATACCGTCAGAAGCTGGCCGGCGGCTTGGACACCAAACTGTTGCAGCAGCCTCTTTTCGCTGGCGAGGATCGCCTCCACATGCGGGTCGCCCGGGCGGAAGCGGCCCACCTCAAGCACACCGACGCCCACCAGGAACGTCAAGGTGGTCGCCAGCCAGAAAGCCAGGAACAGCTTCCAGAACAGCAGGCCGGGCTTGCTCATTCGGCAATCAACAGGTAGCCAAGCCCGCGCACGCTCTGGATCCAGGCCTTGGCATCCGGGCGCGGCCCCAGCTTTTGCCGGATGCTGCTGATGTGCACGTCAATGCGCCGATCGTAGCGGGTCAGCGGGCAGCCCAGGGCATTGAGCGACAGGTCTTTTTTGCTTACCACCTGGCCGGCGCTGCGGGCCAGCTCTTCGAGCAGGCTGAACTCGGTGCTGGTCACACCCAGCTCGGCGCCTTTCCACAGGGCCTCACGCTTGCCTGGCCACAACACCAGCGAGCCGGTCTTGATCACCTCGGTGGTCGGCTGGCCTGCCGCCTGCACCCTGCGCATGATGGCGCGCAGGCGTGCCACCAGCTCGCCTGGGGAACTGGGCTTGGGCACATAATCGTCGGCGCCCAGCTCCAGGCCGGTGATGCGATCGATGTTGTCGCCACGGGCGGTCAGCAGCACCACGGGCACCTGGCTGACCGTGCGGATACGCCGCAGCACCTCGATGCCCGAGCGCTGGGGCAGCATGACATCCAGCACCACAATGCTGTAGCGGCCCGACAGCGCTTCGGCCTCGCCCTCCTCGCCCGTGTGCACGGCCGTGGCTTCGAAGCCTTCACACGCCAGGTACTGGCTCAGCATTCCAGTCAATTCCTGGTCGTCGTCGACTAACAGTACGGAGATCATTGCCGGCTCGTCTGTGGGGTGGGTGCGCATTATCAGCCTTGCAGCAGCGATTCGGGCCAACCTTTACCTAACTTGACATTCGGTTAACCGCACCAAACGCCCCGCGCTCGTATGCTCGCCCTTCACCGGTCGGCGAGTGATCCAAGCGCGCCGGCGCTGCTTGTCGATGTGTTCTGGAAAAGATCTTGATGAATTTTTCGCGCCTGCTCTGCTCGGTTGCGCTGCTGCTCAATGCCTCACTGGCACTCGCCCAAGGCTTCAAAATCTCGGATATTCGAATCAATGGCCTGCAACGGGTCTCGGCGGGCAGCGTGTTCGGCGCACTGCCGCTGAATGTCGGCGACGAAGCGGATGACCGGCGCCTGGTGGACTCCACGCGTGCGTTGTTCAAGACCGGGTTCTTCCAGGACATCCAGTTGAGCCGCGAAGGCGACGTGCTGATTATCAATGTAGTCGAGCGTCCTTCGGTTGCCAGTATCGAATTCGAAGGCAACAAGGCGATCTCCACCGACGACTTGATGAAGGGCATGAAGCAGAGCGGGCTTGCCGAAGGTGAGATATTCCAGCGTGCCACCCTGGAGGGTGTGCGCAATGAGTTGCAGCGTCAGTACGTTGCCCAGGGCCGCTATTCGGCGTCGGTCGACACCGAGGTCATCGCCCAGCCGCGCAACCGGGTCGGCGTGAAGATCAAGATCGATGAAGGTGAAGTGGCGTCGATCCAGCACATCAACGTGGTGGGCAATACGGTATTCCCCGACGACGCCTTGACCGACACCTTCACGCTCAAGACCAGCAACTGGCTGTCATTTTTCAAGAACGACGATAAATACGCGCGGGAGAAACTCTCCGGCGACCTCGAACGGCTGCGCTCCTATTACCTGGACCGTGGCTACATCAACATGGACATCAGCTCGACCCAGGTTTCCATGACCCCGGACAAAAAGCACGTCTACATCACCGTGAACATCCAGGAAGGCCAGAAATACACGGTGCGCGACGTCAAGTTGAGCGGCGAGCTGAAAGTCCCGCAAGACCAGCTCCAATCATTGCTGCTGGTGCAAAAGGGCCAGGTGTTCTCGCGCAAATTGATGACCACCACCTCGGAGTTGATTACCCGCCGCCTGGGCAACGAAGGCTATACGTTCGCCAACGTCAACGGTACGCCCCAGGTCCATGACGCCGACCATACGGTCGACATCCTCTTCAGCGTCGACCCCGGCAAGCGGGCTTACGTCAATCGCATCAACTTCCGGGGCAATACCAAGACCGACGACCAGGTGTTGCGCCGCGAAATGCGCCAGATGGAGGGTGGCTGGGCGTCGACCTACCTGATCGACCAATCCAAGGTCCGCCTGGAGCGCCTGGGGTTCTTCAAGGAGGTGAATGTCGAGACGCCGGCAGTCGCCGGGGTGGATGACCAGCTGGATGTGAACTACGCCGTGGAAGAACAAGCCTCCGGCTCGATCACCGCCAGCATCGGCTTCGCCCAGAGTTCGGGGCTGATCCTCGGCGGCTCGATTACCCAGAACAACTTTCTCGGCACGGGTAATTACGCCAGCCTGGGGCTGACGCGTTCGTCCTACCAGAGCAAGTACAACATCGGTTTCACCGACCCTTACTTCACGGCCGACGGGGTGAGCCTGGGTTACAACGCGTTCTACAACAAGACCGACTACAACAAATACTACGATGATGGGGTGTCTTATTACGCCATCAACAGTTTTGGCCTGGGCGCCACCCTCGGTTACCCGATCAATGAGACTTCACGCCTGAGTTTCGGCCTGACAGCCCAACACGACAGCATCGAGCCAGGCACTTACAGCGCCGACGAGATCTACGATTTCATCGAACGCGAAGGCAAGCAGTTCACCAACTTCAAGGCCAACCTGGGCTGGTCGGAGTCGACCTTGAACAAGGGCGTATTGGCCACGCGCGGGCACTCGCAAAACCTCAACCTGACCGTGACGGTGCCCGGCAGTGACCTGAGCTTCTACAAAGTCGACTACACGGGGCAAACCTTCCTGCCCGTCAGCAACACCACGGCCCTGCGCTTGCATACCAAGCTCGGTTACGGCAACGGTTATGGCGCCACGGACGGGCTGCCCTTCTATGAAAGCTATACCGCGGGCGGCGAAGGCACGGTGCGCGGTTTTAAAAGTGGCACCCTCGGCCCGCGCAGCACCCCGGCGACCGGCACCTATGCCAGCGCCGGTCAGGCGTACTATTCAGACCGCGATACCGATGCGTTGGGCGGCAATATCCTGATTACCGGGGGCGCGGAGTACTTGTTCCCGGTGCCTTTTATCAAGGACAACAAATCCGTGCGCACCTCGCTGTTCTGGGACATGGGCTCGGTGTATTCGGACAAATGCTACCTGAGCACCACCCAAGGCTGCGGCAGTGTGGACCTGAGCCAGATGGCCAGCTCAGTGGGGGTGGGCGTGACGTGGTACAGCCCGCTGGGGCCCTTGAGTGTCAACCTGGCGTATCCGATCCGCACGCCGGAGAACGCGGACAAGCAGATCTTCCAGTTTTCCATGGGCCAGACGTTCTGAGGCTTCCAGCATTCCGGCGCCGCCGCGTGCGCAAGGCTCGACGATCCCGCTACGGCAAAGAGATGCCACCGTAGCTTCGGGATCGTCGCGCCTTCAGCGCAGGAACTTCAGCGCGCCCGCCAGGGCCAGAGCGGCCAGGCAGGTCCAGCCCGAGAACAACCCGCGCCACACACGCCTGCGTGGCACAAACCCCACGCCCCTGACAAAGGCCACGCTCATCGCGGTGAACAACGCCGTTGCCAGCCCATGATCAGCGCGGCCATCTGGCGCGGTCATCATCGGCGGATAGAGCGTACACGCCAGCATCATTGCGATGGCAAGCAGCAAGCTCAGCAGGTGTAGCTGTGAGGGCGCCGGTGCGTCGGCGGCACGCGGCGTCATGGCCGCGTCTCGTCACGATCGTTCAGGGCGCGGCCGGCTTCGTTCTCGCCCCACATCGCATTTAATATGGCCAGCAGCAGTGCAAAGCCGACTCCCAGCATCCAGGCGAAATACCACATAGTCGTTGCTCCTCCGATGACGCTAGTAGGCTGAATGTTCGTTGGCTTTGATCTGCGCCACGGTGACCTTGCCGCGCATGACGCGATAGGCCCATGAGGTGTAGATCACGATCAGCGGCATGAAAATCAGCGTGGCCCAGAACATAATCGCCAGGCTCAGATGACTGGCAACGCTGTCCCACACGGTCAGGCTGGCCGCCGGTACCGATGACGACGGCATGACGAAGGGAAACATCGAGACACCGGCCGTGCTGATCACGCCGATCACCGCGAGCGACGACGCGACGAACGCGGCCAGGGTCCGCCGCATCATCAGCAACAACGCGGCAGCGGCTGCGCCGACCAAGCCCAGCACGGGCAGCAGCCACAGCCAAGGGTAATGGCCGTAATTGGCCATCCAGGCACCGGCTTCGCGCACTACCGTCTTGTTGAGAATGTCCGGCAGCCCGGCGGTATCCACCACCGAGGTAATGCGATAGCCGTCGATCCATTGCAACCAGATGCCAGCGATCACAAATGTGCAGAGCAGCACCAACGCCGCGCCCACCCCGCCTTTGATCGCCCGGGCCTGGATCGCCCCTTCAGTGCGGTGCGCCAGGTACGTACCGCCTTGCAGCGTGATCATTGCACTGCTCACCACCCCGGTCAGCAGCGCGAAGGGGTTCAGCAGTTGCCAGAAACTCCCGGTGTACGTCGATACGAGCAGGTCGCTGAAGTGGAACGGTACACCTTGCAACAGGTTGCCGAACGCGATGCCGAACACCAGCGGCGGCACGGCCCCGCCGACAAACAGCCCCCAGTCCCAGGTGCTGCGCCATCTGGCGTTGTGGATCTTGCTGCGATAGTCGAACCCCACGGGGCGGAAAAACAACGCCCACAGGACCAGGATCATCGCCCAGTAAAACCCGCTGAACGCAGTGGCATACACCACCGGCCAGGCCGCGAACAACGCGCCGCCCGCCGTGATGAACCACACTTGGTTGCCGTCCCAGTGCGGCCCCACCGTGTTGATCGCGACGCGGCGCTCCAGGTCCGTGCGGCCCACAAAGGGCAGCAGGGTGCCGACCCCCATGTCGTGGCCGTCCATGATGGCGAAGCCGATCAGCAGTACGCCGACCAGTGCCCACCAGATAATTTTCAGGGTGACGTAATCAAGCATGGTGGAGTTCCTTCAGGTTGGCATCGTGGGCATAACGGCCGGTTCCGAGGCTGCCGGGCCCTTGGCGGGCGAACTTGACCATCAGGAACATTTCAACCACCAGCAGCACGGTGTAGAAAGCGACGAATCCTGCCAGCGAGCCATAGAGGTTGTTGATGCTCAGCGTGGAGACGCTCATGTGGGTGGGCAGCACGCCGTAGATGGTCCAGGGTTGACGACCGTATTCAGCGACGAACCAGCCCAGCTCGCAGGCCAGCCAGGGCGCGGGGAGCATGCAGAGCGCCCAACGCAGCAGCCAGCGGCGGCGTGTGCAGGCCGACTTCAAGGTGCTCCAGAAGGCTAGCCCGAACAGCAGGAGCATGGCGAAACCCAGCGCGACCATGGCCCGGAACGCCCAGAACATCGGGGTTACGCGCGGTACGGTATCGTTCACCGCCTTGTCGATAATGGCCGGGGTGGCCTGGTTGACATCCGCGACGTACTTTTTAAGCAGCAGGCCAAAGCCGAGGTCGGCCTTGTACGCTTCGAAGGTCTCGAACGCCGCCTTATCGGTGCGATCGGCGCGCAGGGCTTCCAGCGCATTGACCGCGGTAATGCCACGCAGGATGCGCGCGCGGTTTTTCTCTTTGATGTCATGAATGCCGGGAATCTGTTTGCTCACCGAGCGCGTGCCGATCAAGCCCATCACCCACGGCACGTCGACTTCCCAGTTGTTCCGGGATTCGGCTTCATTGATGCTGGCCAGCAAGGTTAGCCCCGCCGGCGCCGGCTTGGTTTCCCACATGGCCTCCATGGCCGCGAGCTTGGTTTGCTGCGCCTCGCCCACCGTGTAACCCGACTCATCCCCCAGCACGATGACGCTCAGCACCGAGGCCAGGCCGAAGGCAGCCGCCACCCGAAAGCTGCGCTTGGCGAACTCGATGTCACGCCCCTTGAGCAAGTACCAACTGGAAATCGACAACACAAACATCGAGCCGGTGACATAACCGGCAGATACCGTGTGGACAAACTTGGCCTGGGCCACCGGGTTGAACACCACCGCCCAGAAATCCACCATCTCCATGCGCATGGTGATGTAGCTGAACTCCGAGCCCACCGGGTTCTGCATCCAGCCATTGGCGATCAATATCCACAACGCCGACAGGTTGGTACCGACGGCCATCAGCAGCGTGACCAGCAAGTGATGCTCTTTCTTCAGGCGATCCCAGCCAAAAAAGAACAGCCCGATCATGGTCGATTCGAGGAAAAACGCCATCAACCCCTCAATGGCCAGCGGGGCGCCGAAGATGTCGCCCACGTAGTGGGAGTAGTACGCCCAGTTGGTGCCGAACTGAAATTCCAAGGTGATGCCGGTGGTCACTCCCAAGGCGAAGTTGATGCCGAATAACTTGCCCCAAAAGCGCGTCATATCTTTCCAGATGACATTCCCGGTCATCACATAGACGCTCTCCATGATGACCAGCAGCCACACCATGCCCACCGTCAGCGGCACGAAAAGAAAGTGGTATAGCGCAGTCGCCGCGAACTGCAGCCGTGACAAATCCACCAGTTGTTCTGAGATCACTTGCTTGCCCCTTGAGTCGAGGTGGGTACACCGAATCGGTTGCCGACCGTGTTCGGGTCGACAGTGACGTGCGAATCCCGGACGAACAGCCACCACAGCACGCTCAGCAGCACGAGCTTGATCAGCACCGCGGTGAGCAGATGGCGTAGCAGGCGTTTGTCGGAAATGGTCATGCCAGGCAATTAGCACAGGGCATGCCAAGGCCTGATTCTGTATTTATATGCTTATAAAACAGACAGTTACGATGTGATCGGGTTGAATTCAGCGGAAATTGGCAGACCAGCGCGCTGCCAATCTGCCAGGTTGGCAGCGCGCTGGCAGTCGGAGACTGCCTAGGCCAGGCCCTGTTCTTTCAGGCGTCGGTACAAGGTCCTGTCACTGATGCCCAGGTGCCTGGCCAACTCGCTGCGGGTGCCTTTGAATGTCGCCAGGGCCTGCGCCAGCGTGTTGCTGTCCAACGGGGTCGAAGCCACAGCCTGAGGCGGCAGCGCCACGCATGCCTGGGGTAAATGGACGGCACGGATGACACCGTCGTCAGCGAACAGGCTGGCTCTTTCCAGCGCATTGCGTAACTCACGGATATTGCCAGGCCAGGGGTACTGCTGGAGCCTTGCCAAGGCTTCAGGGTCGAGGGTCAGGCGGCGCTTGCCGGCACCGCCACGCTGTAGAAAGGAATTGGCCAGCAAGCCGATGTCTTCGACCCGGTTACGCAAGGGTGGCAAGTGAATCGGGAAGGCGCTGATGCGATAGTACAGGTCCTGCCTGAACTCGCCTTTTTCCATCATCTTTTCCAGCGGTTTGTGGGTGGCGGCAATCAATCTGAAATTGGCGTGACAGGTCTCGACACTGCCGACCCGGCGATAAGTCGACGATTCGATCAGGCGCAACAGTTTCACCTGCATGGCCAGCGGCACATCGCCAATTTCATCCAGGAATAATGTGCCGCCCTGGGCGGTTTCGACCAAGCCGGGCTTGCGCGTGATGGCGCCGGTAAAGGCGCCTTTTTCATGGCCGAACAGCTCACTCTCGAACAGCGTTTCGGTCAAGCCCGAGCAATCCACCACCACAAACGGCCCGGCGGCCCGCTCGCTGGTTTCATGGACGGCGCGCGCGAACAGCTCTTTACCGGTGCCCGATTCCCCCAGCAGCAGCACCGGCAGCATGGAGGGCGCCACCCGTTGCAACTCCGACAGGGCGAGGTTGAAAGCCGGTGAACAACCGACCAACCCTTCGTCGCTGGGGCGCGCCGAGGCGCTGCGTACCAGTGTCAGGCGCTCCACATAGGCGGTAATCACCCCATGCTCGTCGAGGATCGGGCGCAATTCCACGTCGACATGCTCAGGCCCCCGAGGCGTGTGGTGGATGTGCAAGACACGATCCGGCCCACGCATTTCCTGGGCTTTTTTCATCGGGCAATTCTCACCCGCCTGATCACACGGGACGTCGTAATGATGGGAGATCTGATAGCACTTATGCCCGATGAAGGGCTTGTCGGCGCTGCCGAACTGACGCTGATAGGCCGTGTTGGCCGCCAGGATGTTGTAGTCCGGATCAAGCACGATCATGGGGTTGGGTTCGTGCTCCAAAAACGAAACAAGCGACTGCACTTGATCCGGAGGGGGCACGGCGTTGGTGGGGGTCGGCTGGAAAGTCTTCATCATGGCTCCTGGAATCCATTCTTCTATCCTGTTGTGGCACTGCCACCTCTGTCAACAGGCACTGCCAATGGCAGAAAACCCCATCCGACAGACGCCCGAACACGCCCACACACAAATATAAAGCCCAATAAAATCAATTAGATATCAGACGATTTAGTGGGCGCCATCGCCTGGCAAACTTATTGCACTGTCAGTCCTTAGTCTAAGTGGCTCGGTAAAAAAGCCCCCTCAAGGAGACCGTTCATGCGCGCCAAACTTCACGTCGAAGGCTTCTTCGATCCTGCTACCCATACCGTCAGCTATCTGGTGCTGGATGAAGCCACCCACCACTGCGCGATCATCGACAGCGTTTTGGATTACGAGCCCAAATCAGGCCACACCGCCACCACCTCTGCCGACCGCCTGATAGCCCGGGTGAACGCGCTGAATGCGCAGGTCGAGTGGATTCTGGAGACCCACGTCCACGCCGACCACCTGACCGCCGCGCCCTACCTGAAGGAAAAGCTCGGTGGAAAAATAGGCATCGGCAGCCAGATTTCGACGGTGCAAAAGGTGTTCGGCACGCTGTTCAATGCCGGCAGCGATATGCCCCGCGACGGCAGCCAGTTCGATCACCTGTTCGCCAACGAGGAAACGTTCCGCATCGGCACGCTGCACTGCTCTACGTTGCATACCCCCGGCCATACGCCGGCCTGCATGACCTACCTGATCAGTAATGGCAGCGAAACGGCGGCGTTTGTCGGCGATACCCTGTTCATGCCCGACTACGGCACCGCCCGCTGTGACTTCCCCGGCGGTAACGCGCGCACGCTGTTCCAGTCCATCAACAAAGTCCTGAGCCTGCCCGCGCAGACGTTGCTGTACATGTGCCACGACTACCAGCCCGGCGGGCGCGAGGTGCAATTCGTCAGCACCGTTGCCGAACAGCGCGAACTCAACGTGCATGTGCGTAATGGCATCAGCGAGGAGGCGTTCGTAGCGATGCGCACCAAGCGCGATGCAGCGCTGGACATGCCGACCCTGATTCTGCCCTCGGTCCAGGTCAACATACGCGCCGGGCATTTGCCTGCGCCTGAAGCCAACGGTACCCGCTACCTGAAAATCCCCCTCAACGTCGTCTGACATTTCCTACCCAAAAAAACACATAAGAAAAATCCCCATCACGGAGACACGTATGGATATCCGCAGCCTTGCACCTGCTCTATCAGTATCAGAACAGATTTTCCCCAGCCAACTGGCCGAACTGAAAGCCGCCGGCTTTCGAGCCATCGTGTGCAACCGCCCCGATGGTGAGGGCGCTGACCAACCGTTGTTTGCCGAAATCAAACGCGCCGCCGACGCGGTCGGCATCGAGGCGCACTACCTCCCCGCCGAATCGGGCAAAGTCACCGACGAGCAAGGGGTTGCCTTCGGCCAACTGTTGGAAACACTGCCCAAGCCGGTGTTGGCCTATTGCCGCTCCGGTATGCGCTCGACCACGATGTGGGCGCTGTCACAAGCAGGTCAGCACGACCTGCCGCACATTGTCGAAAGCGCCAAAAAAGCCGGCTTCGACATGAAAGGCGTGATTCGGCGGATTGCGAACCAGGGTCGCACGCCGGTCGAAGTGGCTGAGGCGCAGCACACCGTGGTGATCATCGGCGCTGGCGCGGCGGGTATCGCCACCGCCTCCAGCCTGCTGGCCCGCGCGCCGGGGCTCGACATCGCGATCGTCGACCCGGCCGATGTGCATTACTACCAACCTGGCTGGACGCTGGTCGGCGGCGGTGTGTTCGATGCGCGTCAAACGGCCCACACCATGGGCGCCACCCTGCCCCGCGGCGTGCATTGGATCAAGGCCGCGGTGGCGGCCTTCGAACCCGAGAGAAACGCGGTCATTCTGGATGGCTGCCGGGTGGTCAAATACGAGCAACTGATCGTCTGCCCCGGCCTGAAGCTCGATTGGCATGCCATCGAGGGCTTGTCAGAGACCCTGGGGCGCAACGGCGTGACCTCCAATTACCTGTATCACCTGGCGCCTTATACCTGGGAACAGGTGCAACACTTGCGCGGTGGCCGGGCGATTTTCACGCAGCCGCCCATGCCGATCAAATGTGCCGGGGCACCGCAAAAAGCCATGTACTTGTCGGCCGATCATTGGAAACGCAGCGGTGTGCTGGATGCCGTCGACATCGAGTTCCACAGCGCCGGCGCGGTGCTGTTCGGGGTGGCCGACTATGTGCCGGCGTTGATGGAATATGTCACGGCGTATGGGATCGACCTGAATTTCGGCAATACCCTCACCCACGTCGATGGCCCGGCACGCACCGCCACGTTCAGCAGCGTACACGCCGATGGCAGCGCTCGCCGGGTGACGCGCGAGTTTGATTTGCTGCATGTGGTGCCGCCGCAGATCGCGCCGGATTTCATTCGGGTCAGCCCCCTGGCAGACGCGGCGGGTTGGGTAGATGTCGAGCCCGCCACGCTGCGCCATAAAACCTGGGCCAACATTCATGCCCTGGGCGACGCAGCCAACACCAGTAACGCCAAGACAGCCGCCGCCGCGCGCAAGCAGGCACCGGTGGTGGCCCATAACGTGTTGGCGGCACTCGGTAAGGCAACCGGCGTCGCCCAGTACGATGGTTACGGCTCCTGCCCGCTGACAGTGGAGCGCGGCAAGATTGTATTGGCGGAGTTCACCTACGGCGGCAAGGTCGCCCCCAGCTTCCCGTCATGGCTGATCGACGGCACTCGACCTTCCAGGCTGGCCTGGCTGCTCAAAGAGCGGATTCTTCCACCGCTGTACTGGAAGGGCATGCTCAAGGGGCGGGAGTGGCTGGCGAAACCCGAGTTGACCGACCAATGAATGCCGCGCAGAAGGCAAGGACACTCAGATGATCATCGTCTTACTGCTGGGGCTCACGGTGGGCGTGATTCTGGCCCTGACCGGTGCTGGCGGCGGCATACTCGCGGTGCCGTTACTGGTATTCGGGGCGGGCTTGAGCATGGCCGAGGCCGGGCCTATTGGCCTGCTGGCGGTCGGGCTGGCCGCGACCCTGGGCGCGGTGATGGGCCTCAAGAACGGCACCGTCCGCTACAAGGCCGCGTTGTTGATCGCGGCCGCGGGGATCGTCTGTTCGCCCCTGGGCCTTTGGTTGGCACAACGCACACCGAATCGTCCGTTAACGGTCCTGTTTGCCTGCGTGCTGATGTACGTGGCGTTCCGGGTATTCAAACGCTCGTTGCCGCCCTCCCCGGCCTCGAAGACCGCCATCGCGCCCAAGCCGCCGCCTTGCGTATTGAACCCCCAGCGCGGAAAGCTGAACTGGACGGCGCCGTGCGCCTGGGCGCTCACCGTGTCTGGCATAGTCGCGGGCGGGCTGTCGGGCCTGCTCGGCGTGGGGGGCGGCTTTGTGATGGTACCGGCGCTGCAGCGATACACGAATTTGACCACGCAGTCGGTGCTGGCAACGTCCCTGGCGGTGATAGCGCTGGTGTCCATTTCCGGCGTTGCGGCCAGTTCGGCGGCCGGGCATTTGCAGTGGGCAATTGCGCTGCCGTTCTCTCTGGGCGCATTGTCTGGCATGGCCGGCGGACGCCTGATCGCGGCTCGGCTGGCGGGGCCCCACCTGCAACGAGGGTTTGCCGCCGTGTCGATGCTGGTGGCGGTGGCCCTGCTGGTCAAGGCGATTAATACATGAACCTGAACGAGCGACTTTCAGGCGCGCCTGAACCGCGCCAGTCCCCCAAGATGTGCACAGGAGAAACCCCATGACTGTCGACTGGCTCAACTTCACCCCCTGGTCGTCCCTGGCAGGCGGCGCATTGATTGGCCTGGCGGCCAGCCTGTTCGCCGTCGGCAACGGCCGCATCGCCGGCATCAGCGGCCTGATCGGCAGCCTGCTGCAGCGCGGTGGCGAAGGCGTAAGTGAAAAAGCGCTGTTTCTGCTGGGCCTGCTGGTCGCGCCGCTGCTATGGGGCTTGTTTGCCGCGCTGCCGGCGATTGAGTTCCAGAGCGGCGGGCTCGGGCTGATCGTCGCCGGTGTGCTGGTGGGGGTTGGTACGCGGTATGGCTCAGGTTGCACCAGTGGCCATGGGGTGTGTGGCTTATCACGCCTTTCGCCGCGCTCAATGGTCGCCACGGTTTGTTTCATGGCCAGCGGATTCCTGACGGTGTTTGTGCTGCGTCATCTACTGGGGGTTTGAACATGCTCAAAGTCACGGCATTCATCGCCGGCCTGCTGTTCGGCCTGGGCCTGCTGCTGGCCGGCATGGCCAACCCGAGCAAAGTGCTCGCGTTCCTGGATTTGGCTGGGGCCTGGGACCCGTCCCTGGCGCTGGTCATGGGCGGCGCCATTGCCGTCGCGATTGGCCCGCTGACCTGGGCACGCCGACA
This sequence comes from Pseudomonas sp. OVF7, assembly GCF_030644265.1. NCBI lineage: Bacteria > Pseudomonadati > Pseudomonadota > Gammaproteobacteria > Pseudomonadales > Pseudomonadaceae > Pseudomonas > Pseudomonas sp. OVF7. The sequence continues at coordinate 5,361,949 of NZ_CP128996.1, forward strand.
CGCCCGTTCGCTCCTGGGCGCGCCCATGCAGTTCCCTGCCAAGCGTGAGTTGGACCGGCGCCTGATCGGCGGCAGCCTGTTATTTGGCATCGGTTGGGGGATCGCCGGAATTTGTCCTGGGCCGGCCGTGGCCATCCTGCTGACCGGATATTGGCAAGCGTTGGTGTTCATGGTGGCCATGCTGGGTGGCATGTTGTTATTTACGGCCCTGGAAAACCGCCGCGGTCGTTGATTGCGTTTGCACTCTCAACAACAATAGCGTTGCAGCCGATCATTCAAGAGCGTTTATTTAAGGCTCAACTTATCGGCTGAATCGAATCATCGGTTTAATGCAACAAATAATGATTATCACCACAACGATATTATCCAGCGGATGAATACCCGCACCTAAAAAATTCAACTATGAGTGCCCGACTTGTTAGCCATTCGTCGAATATGGCCCTTTGCGAGCAGCGTTTTATAGTGGGCAGCACAAACCCCCACCCTGATTAAAATTGTTGCCTGGTACTTTTAATGCCCCTCAAACAATCCACACCCAATACCCTTCCCATTAATGAGGAGTTCTTGCAATTAATGCAGGCGACGCTGAACGCCCAAACCAGTTGGATGACAACCGTAAACCATTTAGAAGAGGCCTGCGATGAGGTCTGGCTCGCCCGCATGTGGGAGGTCGAGAACCTTGAAAATCACTACAGGGCTTGCCAGGACCAGCTGTTTTCCTACCTGAAAAAAGCCATCAACCATTAAATTCATGATGACGATCGTGGCCCTTTCAGGAAGTTGTCGCTCTCTATTCGGGCTCACCAGAACCTGGCCTTCCTGAATATTCGACTAAAGCACAAGATCACACTATGAGCCTTCTGAAAACGCACTTGGTTAATTGGCCAATCTTTCCACCCCCCCGAAAAACAAGGTGCTTTAACCTTTCAGTGGCACTACCGCCCTTCATTCCACCTCTCGATATTTTTTCATGCAGTGCTCAAAACCAGCCGGAGTAATAGTGTGGCCGTCACACTCACGCTAAAGCATTGCGATTCAAGGTCGACACTCAGAACTCACTTATCAACCTGCGTTACTACCGGGAGTCCATATGTTCGGCTGGATCAGCAATATCCGAGTCAGTGCTAAATTAAGTTGGGGGTTCGGTCTGGTACTGGGGCTTGCGTTGTTACTGGCCGCGACCGGCTGGTACGCCGTGGTGACGTTGACCGATCGTGGGCTGAAAGTTGAAAAAATTGCGCAGGTCAGCGATTACACCAAAGACTTGCGAATCATTCGTCTACGCATCGGTACGAACTCCCAACCGAATGCCTATCAACCGTTGCAGCAAACCCTGGATCAGCTCGCAGCCCACCTGCACAGTATTCGGGCACTGTTCATTGACCCACTGGATGCCGACCTGATCCAACAGCAGGAAAATGCGGTCACCGCGTACGGAGGGCTGCTGCACGACCTGTCCACCCCCGGCATTGACCAGGCGTCGTTGTTTAAACGGATGGGCCAGTTGGGTGACCTGCTGCTCGATACCACGCAAAAACTCATTCAATCGCAAAATGCCAAACGCGATGCCGACGCCGCTTCCACCAAGACCCTGCTGGGGCTCGTCGCGGCCTTGGCGCTGTTGCTGGGCGCCCTCGCTGCGTGGGTCATCACCCGTCAAATCGTGAACCCACTGCAACACACGCTCCGGGCGGTGAACCGCATTGCCCAGGGTGATTTGACCGAGCATCTGCAGGTCAACCGGCGTGACGAACTGGGCCAGCTGCAATCAGGCCTTCAGCAGATGATGCTCAACCTCCACGAACTGATCGACGGCATTCGCTCCGGTGTTATCCAGGTGGCCAGCGCGGCCGAGCAGCTGTCGGCGGTCACCGAGCACACCAATTCCGGCATCAGCAACCAGAAAGCCGAAACGGATCATGTGGCCACGGCAATGAACGAGATGACCGCCACCGTGCACAACGTCGCACGCAATGCCGAAGAAGCTTCTGCGGCGGCATCCATCGCCGATCAGCAGGCCAGCGAAGGGGAACGGATCGTGGGCGAAGCCATCGCGCAAATCCAGCGATTGGCGGCAGAACTCAACCAGTCGGCGGACGCGGTGCGCCATCTCCAGGAACAAAGCGACAAAATCGGCGGCGTACTGGATGTGATCAAGGCCGTGGCCCAGCAAACCAACCTGCTGGCGCTGAACGCGGCCATCGAAGCGGCCCGCGCCGGAGAGGCTGGTCGCGGGTTTGCGGTGGTCGCGGACGAGGTCCGCAACCTCGCCCTGCGCACCCAGCGCTCCACCGAAGAAATTGAAACCCTGGTCGCCGGCGTCCAAAGCGGCACCCACGCCGTGGCCTCCGGCATGGAAAGCAGCCTGCTGCTGAGTGAAAGCAGCGTGGAATGCACCCATCGAGCGGTCAATGCGCTGGAGAACATCACGGGCAAGGTCTCGATCATTCAGTCAATGAACCAGCAGATTGCCACGGCAGCCGAACAGCAGAGCGCTGTCACCGAGGAGATCAATCGCAGCGTGATCAACGTCCGCGACATTTCCGAGCAGACGGCCAACACCTGCGAAGAAACCGCAGCGTCGAGTAACGAGCTGGCGCGGCTGGGGCATGAACTGGAAAGGTTGGTGGAGCGCTTCAAGGTCTAGGGGCGCGAGGGGTGGGCTGATTGCACAAACTTGCCGCTCAAGCGCCTAACGCCGGCAACATGACGCTCTCAGTCAACTCTGACCGCTGTGTACAAGTAACGCAAAAGCTCAGGAATTAGAGTTGAAGCGCCAGGGGAAGCTACCCCAGCTCACAACTCCAATAATAGAGCGACGTCAATGAGACTGACACCATCCTTGCCAGCGTGCCTGGCTCTGAGCTTCGTATCACTTGCCACCTATGCTGCCGAGGGCCCTCCTCCGCCCTCCGTCAGCCAACCCAGCGGTATCAACCTGGGCGGCACCAGCTTCTACGACGGGTTCGCCGGGCCACCCGGGCTGACGCATCAGACCTATCTGAAATTCAGTACGGCCAGCAGCATTCGTGACAATGGCGGCAAGGACAACCGCAACTTCGATAACCCGAAGATCAATGTCATCAGCTTGATCAACCAATTCAGCTATTACTCACCCGACACCATCGGCGGCGGCGCGCACCTGGGTTGGAGCCTGTTGGTACCCGTGATCTCACTGGACGGCGACTTTGGCGACAACGGCGCCAAACTCAAGGACAACGGCGTTGGCCTGGGCGACGTCACGGTCGGCCCGCAGATCCAGTTCGATCCGATCGTCAATGCCGAAGGCCGGCCGGTGTTTGTGCAGCGCGTGGCCTTCGATACGATCCTGCCCACCGGCAAGTACGACAAACACAAGGACTTGAATACCGGCTCCAACTACTTCTCCTTCAACCCCTACTGGGCCGCGACCTTGATGCCGGCACCGCGCTGGGAAGTGAGCTGGCGCCTGAATTACCTGTACAACTTCAAGAACGACGATCCAGCCAGCAGCTCGGCGCAGTTCTTTGAAGGGCGACCGGTGCGTGACACCCAAGCAGGGCAATCGGCCTGGGCCAACTTTACGGCCTCGTACGAGGTGTTCCCGAAGGTCTCGGTCGGGATCAACGGCTATTACTTCCGGCAGATTTCGGATGACCAGGTCAACGGCGATCGCTTGAGTAATTCCCGCGAGAAAGTCCTCGGCATTGGCCCTGGCCTGTTCTGGAAGATCACTGAGGACAAGGCGTTCTGGCTCAATACCTATAAAGAAACCGGCGTAGAGAACCGCAGCAAAACCGATTACGCCGTGCAAGTTCGCTACGTCCATAAGTTCTGACTGAGGTGATGTGTGATGAATGCGCTCGACTCCATCGATAGCAAGCAATCACTGGGCGCTATCTGCCTGATGATGGTCATTTCCCTGGGAACGCTGCAGATCCAGCCGATTCTGGGCGGCGCGTTGATTGATCAACTGGGTGTGCCGCTCAATGCCATCGGCACGATTTTCGCCGCCGAGCTGATCGCGATGGCCATCGCCTGCGGCGCCTGTGCGCTGTTGATGGCGCGTGTCGACCGCCGCCGCTTTGCCCTGGTAGCGTTGTTGATCCTGGCCGCTGGCAACCTGGTCAGCACCCAGCTTCACAGCCAGGCATGGCTGGTGGTCTTCAGAATCATCTGCGGCGCCAGCGGTGGCGCGGTCATGGCGGTGGTGTATGCGACCGCGGCACTGCGCAGGTCCAAAGATGCGACCTTTGCGGTGATCAATATCGGCAACCTGTTATGGGGCATGCTGCTGGTCACCTCCATGCCCCTGCTGTTGCGGGGGTTTGGCGTACAGGGTGCCTTTTGCCTGCTGGCCATCACCAGCCTGCTCGCCGCACTGGGTTGCTGGAGAATACCCAGGCACTACCCGGACGCCCAACGCATCGCCCATGGCGCAGCCCGGCCGTTCGGGCTGACGTCGATGCTGCTGATCGCGCTGTTTGCGCTACTGTTCTTCGGGCACTCCGCCCTGTGGGTGTATCAGGAACGCATCGGCAAAAGCCTGGGCCTGGAGCCCCAGCAGATCGGCGCCATCCTCGGCGGCAGCATCCTGGCGGGCGCCCTGGGTGCCGGCCTTTCCGGGCTGATCGGGCGGCGTCTGGGGCTGTTGTTCCCGCAACTGTTGAGCTTCGGCACTGCGTTACTGGCCACCCTGATCATGGTCTACGGCGACAGCACCGTGGCATTCGCCACCACGGCTTGCCTGATTCATATGGTGTGGTTTTTCAGCTTGCCGTACCTGCTGTCCATGGCCGCCGAACTCGACCCCTCCGGTCGATTGGCCGGCCTTGGCAACGCAGCGATTTTCGTCGGTCAGGGCCTTGGCCCCTTTGGCGCCGCGCTGGTAGTCGGCGAAGGGCACTTTCGCGCGGTGGGTTGGCTCGCCGCCTGCGCTTATATGCTGGCCTTGATCATCTCGTGCCTGGTGGTGGCCCGTTTCCGTCGAGGCGTGAAGCCTTGTGGGCAAGCCCTGGCAACCCAATCCGCCTGAACGACGTCAACCAAACCGCTCAATGAGATCACGCAATGAATACGCCATTCCCCAATACCCCCGAATTTTCCGGGGCGCTGTATGCACCCAGCCGCGTCGAGGGCGAGGTGTACGACCTTGAAGTCGAAGGCACCCTTCCCGAGTCGATCCGTGGCACTTTTTATCAGGTGTCGCCGGACCCGCAGTACCCGCCGATGCTCGGCAGCGATATTTTCTTCAACGGCGACGCCCTGGTCAGCGGTTTTTACTTTGAAGGCGGCAAGGTCTCGCTGCGTCGACGCTATGTGCTGACCGATCGCCTGGTCGCTCAACGCCGTGAAGGGCGTTCGCTCAACGGCGTGTACCGCAACGTCTACACCAACGACCCGCTCGCGGCCAAAAACAACACCACCGCCAACACCTCGGTGATCCCGCACAACAACGTCCTGCTGGCGCTCAAGGAAGATGCCATGCCCTGGGCCCTGGACCCACAGACGCTGGAAACCCTCGGCGAGTGGAATTTCGACGGGCAGATCAACTCTGCAACGTTCACTGCCCACCCCAAGCTCGACCCCGTCACCGGCAACCTCCTGGCCTTCAGCTACGAAGCCAAAGGCGACGGCACACCCGACATGGCCTATTTCGAGATTTCGCCGCAGGGAAAACTGCTGCATGAAATCTGGTTCCAGGCTCCCTATGCAGCGATGGTCCACGACTTCGCGGTCACCGAACATTATGTGGTGTTCCCGCTGATCCCGCTGACGGTAGACGTCGAGCGCATGAAAAACGGCGGCCAGCATTTCCAGTGGCAGCCCGAGCTGCACCAGCTGTTTGCCGTGCTGCCCCGCCATGGGCACGCGCGGGACGTGCGCTGGTTCAAAGGGCCCAAGGACGGCTTCCAGGGCCACACCCTGAATGCGTTCGACGAAGGCGGCAAAGTCTATCTGGACATGCCGGTCACCGGCGGCAACATCTTTTACTTCTTCCCCCAGGCGGACGGTTTTGTACCGCCACCGGAAACCCTGGCCGCCAGCCTGATGCGCTGGGTGTTCGACCTCAACAGTGCGCAAGATGAACTGCAACCCCAGGCGCTGACCGACTACCCCTGCGAGTTTCCCCGCTGTGATGACCGCTACATCGGGCGCAAATATGAACATGGATTCCTGCTCGCCTTCGATCCAGAGCGCCCCTACAACCCGTCGAACGGGCCGATGCCGTTCCAGTTCTTTAACCTGCTGGCTCACCTCAACCTCACCACCGGTGTCACCGATGCCTGGTTTCCCGGTGACAGCGGCTGCTTCCAGGAACCCATTTTCATTCCACGCTCCGCTGACGCCGCGGAAGGCGATGGCTACGTGGTCTGCCTGCTCAACCTGATCGCCGAAGGCCGCAGCGAACTGGTGGTGCTGGACGCCTCCGCCATGGCCGCCGGCCCCATCGCACGCATCAAAATCCCGTTCCGCCTGCGCATGTCACTGCATGGCTGCTGGGCACCGCGCTAAATCGTCCCAGCGTTCCCCCTTCCGCGCGTCACGCCCGTGGCCATCCACTTGCTGGAATGGCACGGGCTGCCTGGCATTGCCGGCCTCGATCCGATGATCGAACAGAAAAATCGCATTTATTTCATATTGCAGGATTTATGCATAAATCCCACTTTACAGGATAAATGTGCATGACTAGATTAACCCCCATTGCCGCCATCTCCCGCTGCCCTTTACGAGAGGACACTTCATGAAACTCGCAAGCTTCATTGTTCACGGCCGTACGACCTACGGTGTGGTCGACGGTGACCAGTTGATTGACCTGGAATCGGTCAAGCCCACCGTTGGCACGGACCTCAAGCAAGCCATCACCGCCCATCACCTCGGGGAACTGACCCCAACCGTGCTGGCGTCATTGCCCCGCGTCGCAATCGCGGACGTGACGTTCCTGCCAGTGATCGCAAACCCCGGCAAAGTGCTGTGCATCGGCATCAACTACGCCACCCACGTGCGTGAAACCGGGCGTGACATGCCAACCTATCCGATGATTTTCACGCGCTTCGCCGACAGCCAGGTGGCGCACCTGCAACCGATCATTCGTCCGAAGGCTTCGCACAAACTGGACTTCGAAGGCGAGCTCGCGGTGGTCATCGGCAAAACCGCGCGGCACGTCAAGGCAGCGGATGCATTGGACTATGTGGCCGGTTATGCCTGCTACAACGATGGCAGCGTCCGCGACTGGCAGAAGCACACCATTCAGTTCGTGCCGGGTAAGAATTTCCCCAACACCGGCGGCTTCGGTCCCTGGCTGGTAACGCGCGATGAGATCGGCGACCCGCAGGACCTGGAATTGACCACGCGCCTGAACGGCGAAGTGATGCAACACACCTGCACCAGCGACATGATTTTCAGTGTGCGCCAGTTGATCGAGTACTGCTCCACCTTCACCGAACTGGCGCCCGGCGATGTGATTGTCAGCGGCACCACCGGCGGCGTCGGCGCCTTCCGCGAACCAGCGGTCTGGATGAAGCCCGGCGATACCGTCGAAGTCGAGATAGCCGGCATCGGCATTCTGCGCAACAACATCGCCGACGAGCAGTAAGCCATGCAGCCATTGTCTGAAGCAGAACAGCTGTCCGAACAGGACGCCGATAGCAAAGGTTCGAGCCTTGAACGCATGCTGCGGGTGCTGGATTTATTCACCGAAGCCAGCCCGATCTGGGCGGTCGACGAAATGGGCGCCGCACTGGGCTATACGCGCTCGACCATCTATCGCTATGTGCGCGAACTGGCCGAGGCGAGCCTGTTGTTTCAGGTCGAAGCCGGACGCTACGCACTCGGCGCGCGGATTATCACCTGGGACCGCCAACTGCGCCTGAGCGACCCCCTGGTGCGCGCCGCACAGTCGCTGGAACACGACCTGCCACGCTGGAGCGAGCAACAGGTCTGGCTGATCTGCCGGCTGTTCAAGGACCAGGTGGTGTGTATCCACCAGCATGGCGAGTTGTTCAGTGAGGTCAGCTACTCCCGGGGCTCACCCAGGCCGCTGTTCCTCGGCGCAACGTCGAAGGCGATCCTCGCCAACATGACCTCGCGCCAGCACAACCAACTGTTCCTGGAAAACCCTGATGAAGTGCGCGCCAGCCACCTGGGCCAGACCTGGGAACAGTTCCGCCGCTCGCTGCAGCAACTGCGCCGCCAGGGCTATGTCGCCAGCGCGGCGGAAATCGATCCCGGCGTCTACGGCCTGGCGGCGCCGATCTTCGACAGCGACGGCAAGGTGGTCGGCAGCATCAGTTGCGTGCGCCCGATCCAGCAGCGCGACAACGCCCAGGAAGCGCAACAAGGGGCACAGATGCTGGCCCTCGCGCAGACACTGTCGCAACGCATGGCGGCGCTGACCCATCGCCCGCCGCAGCCGGACTGAAACCTTTGGAAGGGAATAACAATGACAACCCTCAACAGCTTCAGCACTCAAGTCCTGATCGTCGGCGCCGGCCCCACCGGGCTGACCCTGGCCAACCTGCTCGGCCAGGCCAATGTGGACACCCTGATCATCGACCGCAAACCCGGCACCGTGACCGAACCCCGCGCCGTTTCGATCGATGATGAATCCTTGCGCACCATGCAGGCGATCGGGCTGGATGACGCCGTGTTACGCGACGTCGTGCCCGGCTACGGTGTGCATTACTTCACCCGCGCAGGCGGCCGTTGCTTTGGCAAGGTCGAGCCCACCGGCAGGTTATATGGGTTCCCCAAGCGTAATGCGTTTCGCCAGCCGCTGTTCGAAAGCACGCTGAAGGTCGGCCTTGAACGTTTTGCCAACCTGACAGCGCGCTTCAATCACGAACTGCTCGAGTTCACTCAAGACCAGCACGGCGTGCGCGCGTTGATCAAGGATGCCGATGGCCAACTGCTCGACGTCAAGGCCAGCTACCTGATCGCCTGCGACGGCGGTCGCAGCCCGGTGCGCAAGCAACTGGGGATCGAGATGGTAGGGTCGAGTTTTTCCTCACGCTGGCTGGTGGTCGACACCGACCAGGACGACGACCCCTTCTGGCAAACCCGCGTGTATTGCGATGCCCGGCGCCCGGTGGTGGAAGTGCCCGGCCCGCACCATACTCGGCGCTTTGAGTTCCAGCTCAAGTCGGGCGAAACCGATGCGCAGGTGCTCAGCCCCGAATGCCTGCACACGCTGCTTCGTCCGTTCAAGGGCGATGCCCCGGTGTCTATCGTGCGCAAGACGGTCTACACCTTTCATGCCCGCGTCGCCGAGCGTTGGCAGGTCGGCCGCGTATTTCTTGCCGGCGATGCCGCGCACTTGACCCCGCCCTACGCCGGGCAAGGGATGAACAGCGGCGTTCGCGACGCGCACAATCTGGGCTGGAAGCTGATCGCTGTGCTCAAGGGCCAAATGGCCGCAACCGCCCTGCTGTCCTACGAAAGCGAGCGGCGCGACCATGCCTGGGCCTTGATCAAGCTGGCCCTGAACCTTGGCGTGGTCATGGCGCCGGCCACCGTGCTGCGGGCTCGCCTGATCAGCGCGGCCTTCGCGTTAATCGGCCTGGTGCCGCCGCTGCGCGATTATTTCCTGCAAATGCGCTTCAAGCCCAAACCACGTTTTACCAAAGGCCTGGTATTGCCCGAAGGCAAGGCCGGGAAGCTGGCCTGCGGGCAAATGTTTCCTCAACCATTGCTGACCGATGCCCAAGGCCACACACAACTGCTGGACACGACCATCGGTGCCGGTTTTGCCCTGATCCAATATGGCGACCCCGCTCGCCAGCGCCTGGATGAACTGCGCCACGGCCTTTGGGACCACCTGGAAGCCAAGCGCATCTTGATCCTGCCGGCGCACGTGCAGGCCCTGCCATCACTGCCCGGCTGCACCGTGCTGCACGACCGCGAGGATGCGCTCAAGGACCTGCTCGGCGACAGCCACACGTTTGTGCTGCTGCGCCCGGATCGCTATGTGGCCGCCATCTTCGACCTGGCCACACAAGACCAGGCCGCTGGCGCATTGCAGTCGTTGTTCGGCATCACCCTGACGAACCATCGCGTGGATCAGCCGGCGATGGCGCCCGTCTACCCCTGAACCTTCAGCCCCAGAGGTGTTTATGCAAACCTTGCAGACTTCCACTCCCGCACGCCTGTGTTACCTGCACCTGGCGAGCAAAGCGCCCCAGCAGCAAGTCGATTTCTATCGGCGCCTGCTGGACATGGACAGCCTGGCGCAAGCCGACGGCAGCTGGCTGCTCCAGGGGCCTCAACGGGCCATGCTGATCTCGCCCGCCGACCATAGCGGCCTGCTCGCGGCGGCGTACGACCTGGGCAGCCAAGCGCACTTGAGCGCACTGCGCACGCGCCTGCTCGGCAACGGTTGTAACGTCGAGGCGCTCGACTCGCCGCTGCTGGAAGCGGGCGCCTTTCAAATCCGTGACCCCCAGGGTCGACAAACCATATTTGGGGTGTCTCGCGGCGCGTCCACGCTCGACCGCAAGGGCATGCCGGGCCGCCTGCAGCACGTGGTGTTCCAGACCACGGAGCTGGAAGCGATGATCGACTTCTACGTCAACACGGTGGGCTTCACCGTCTCGGACAATGTCGTCGACGAGCAGAGCGGCCAGCTCACCACCTGCTTCCTGCGTTCGGACGATGAGCACCATTCGCTGGCGTTCTTCCGCGGATCGAAAAACGAGTGGGATCACCACTGTTACGAAACCAACGAATGGAACGACATTCGCGACTGGGGCGACCGCTTCGCCAAGGAACGCATCACCTTGTTCTTCGGCCCGGGACGACATGGCCCAGGCAACAACCTGTTCTTCATGGTGGTCGATGCCGATCGCAACCGCCTGGAGTTCTCGGCCGAGCTGGAGATCACCGAGGCCACGCGCCCGCCTGGCGTCTGGCCGCAGGAGGAATACACCCTCAACTCCTGGGGACGCGCCTGGATCCGAAGCTGAATACGCACAACCTAAAGGGTCTGCCCTCACCCACCCTCAATCGACGCGGCTACCTGCCTCAAAGGTAAGACAATGACAACTCCAATACTCGCGGCCTACGCCATCAACGGCGACCAATACATCAACGGCACCTGGCGCGCCGGTGGTTCGACACGACGCCTGGACGACCGCAACCCCTTCAACGGCGAACCCTTGCTGGAAATGCCCCTGGCCTCGGTGGCCGACCTGGATGACGCCTACCAGGCCGCCCAGCGCGCACAGACCGACTGGGCCGCGCTGCACCCGACCGAGCGCGGCGCACAGCTGGAAAAGCTCGCCCAGGTCATCCAGAACCGCCGCGAAGAAATCATCGACTGGCTGATCCGTGAGTCCGGCAGTACCCGCATCAAGGCGGGCATGGAGTGGCAGTTCACCCTCAACCTGGTTCGCGAGTGCACCACCCTGCCGATGCAGGTTGAGGGACGGATCCTGACCAGCTACAAGCCTGGTGAGCAGAGCTTCGTGTTTCGCGAACCACTGGGGGTGGTCGGTGTGATCAGCCCGTGGAACTTCCCGCTGTACCTGAGCATGCGTTCCGTGGTGCCGGCACTTGCGCTGGGCAATACCGTGGTACTCAAGCCGGCCAGCGACACGGCAGTGACCGGCGGCCTGCTGATTGCCCACCTGTTCGAAGAAGCCGGGTTCCCGGCCGGTTCGCTGAACGTGGTGGTCGGCGCGGGTTCGGAGATTGGCGATGCCTTCGTCGAACACCCGATACCGAGCCTGATCTCTTTCACCGGTTCCACCGATGTGGGACGCAATGTCGGACGCATCGCTACCGGTGGCAAGCACATCAAGCGGGTGGCGCTGGAGCTGGGCGGCAACGCGCCGCTGGTGGTGCTGGAGGATGCGGACATCGAGATAGCGGCGCATGCCGCCGTGGTCGGGCGCTTCCTGCATCAGGGCCAGATTTGCATGAGCGTCAACCGGGTCATTGTGGATCGCTCGCTGTATGCCGATTTCGCAGCGCTGGTGGTCGAGCGCGTGCGCAATCTCAAGACCGGTGACCCGGCCCAGGCCGATACGGTGATCGGGCCGGTGGTCAACCAAAGTCAGCTCGACGGTCTGCTGGGGAAGATCGCCGCCGCCGAGCGCGCCGGTCTCAAGCAGTTGTGTGGCGGCCAGGCGCGCGGGCTGGTGCTGCCGGCCCATGTCTTTGGCGAAGTGGGCCCCGACCAGGCCCTGGCTCGCGATGAAACCTTCGGGCCGTTGCTGCCGTTGATGATCGCGCAAAACCAGGCCCATGCCCTGGAGTTGGCCAACGCCAGCGAGTACGGTCTGTCCAGCGCGGTGTTTACCCGCGACATGGCGCGCGGCCTGAGCTTTGCCCGTGGCATCGTGGCGGGCATGACCCATATCAACGACATCACGGTCGATGATCAGCCCAATGCGCCGTTCGGCGGGGAAAAGAACTCCGGCCTTGGCCGCTTCAATGGTCACTATGCCTTGGATGAATTCACCCGGGCCCATTGGGTGACCTGGCAAGCCGGGGGCCATCACTACCCGTTCTGATCGTCTGCGAGGATCGGGCAGGGTCCAGCCCTGCCCCGTCTGCCCAAAACAAAAAACAAAAGGCGAAACCAATGAATAATCTAGCCTGTGTGTCCACCGAACAGGTCATGCGCTCCGATCGGCTGATGAAGTGGAAAGAATTCATGAGCGATCATCTGGGCCGCACGCCGGAGTATATAAAGCGCCTGGAATCCACCCACATCGACCCGCTGCACAACGGTAATTTCCAGGGGCGACTGGAATACGGCGACCTGGGCCAGTTGCGTTTCTGCCGCATGACCGCCAGTGCCCATCGCTATTCACGTCACCTGAGCCAGGCGCTCGATGTGCTCGACACCCCGCGTATGCTGATATTGCAAATCGCCGGTGTCAGTCACTTCGAGCAAGGCCAGAAAAGCAGCGCCGTCGCGCCGGACGAGATGCTCCTGGTCGACTGCGGCAAACCCTTCAGCGTCACCAGTACCCAGGGCTGCGAGCACTTTATCCTGCTGTTCCAGGGGGCTGCCGGGCAACTGACCCAGACCGGCGACATGCACTTGAGCGGCCGCAACGGGCTGGGGCGCATGCTGATGCACTTGATCAGCGACGCCTACCACCAATACCCCTTGCTCAACAGCCAGTCGGCGGGGCTGATCGGCGACAGTATCGCCGGGCTGCTGAACAATGCGCTGAAGAACAAGCAAGATGAAAAGCAGCTCGACCATGACTTCCGCTTCTTCAAGCAGAACCGCCTCAAGGCCTACATTGAGCGCCACCTGGCCGACCGCGACCTGAGCATCGAACGCATCGCCAACGCCGAGCAGTGTTCGGTGCGCAGTTTGCATCGGGCATTCCAGGACGAACTGGGGTGCAGCGTCAGCGAGTACATCTGGCAGCGTCGGTTGTCCCGCTGCGCCGAAGACCTGCGCAACCACGAGCAGGCCCATCGCTCCCTCACCGAAATAGCCTACGCCTGGGGTTATGGCAGCAGCTCGCACTTCAGCCGGCACTTCAAGTCGACATTCGGCATGTCGCCCCGGCTGTTTCGTGAGACCGCCAGCGACGCCCGCGCCAACTCCACCGCGGCGTAACCCCAGGCACCGCCCATCCACACCGAGGTCAGGGTGGACGGGCCTGGCAACGCATGCAGGTCACGTCGCGCACGTCGTCACACGGCTCAAAAGTCATCCTTGACGTTTGCGCCCTGGATCTTGAACGCTCGGTTTTGCAGATAAACACTGCGGATAAAGTTGTATTTATCGCCAGTGATGAGTTTTTCAGATTTCAGGTATTGGGCACGCCCGTCGATCATGCTCACGCCGTACAGGCTATTGCGCGTCGGAACGTCGCCGATGTAACGGACCGGGTTGGCGTAGGCATCGGGCAGGATCGCGGGTGCATCGCGAAGCGTGCTTGGCCCCAGGAATGGCAGTACCAGGTAAGGGCCGCTGTTGATGCCCCAGTGCCCCAGGGTTTGGCCAAAGTCTTGGTCACTGCGTTGCAGCCCCATCGGCGTCGCGACGTCGATCATCCCCACCAGGCCCAGCGTGCTGTTGAGCAAAAAGCGACTGGTATCCACGCCGGCACTGTGAAATTTGGCTTGAAGTACATTGTTAGCCAGGTTTTTCACCTCCCCCAGATTGTTGAAGACGTTATGAATACCGTCCTGGACCCTACGGGGGGTGATGAATTGATAGCCTTGGGCGAGCGGTTTGAGTGCATACGTATCCAACGTGTCATTGAATGCAAAGATCGATCGGTTGACCCCCTCCCATGGGTCCTCGTCGGAATCCGCACGGCACAGCGGTGACAGCGTGATGAAACAGGCGCAGGCCAGTGCCTGGGCCCGACGGCTTAAGGTGAAACGAAAGGCACGCATGTTTGTTCCCCAATGAATGAAGTCACCCGATTTGATCCACGCAAGCCGTTCCATCGCTGCGGTTATGTGTGTATGCGGCAGAGTCTTTTCGCCTGGGCCTTCAGTTCCAGCCGCCGCCTAACACTTTGTAGAGCGTGATGCGGTTGCTCTGCTCGGTCAGGCGCAGGGTGATCAGGTCTTGCTGTGCGCTGTAGAGGGAGCGTTGCGCATCCAGGGCTTCGAGGTAGCTTTTCGACCCGCCACGATAGAGGGCATCGGAGAGTTCGAAGCTTTTGCGGCTGGCGTCGGTCAGCGCCTGTTGCGCGGCGATCCGGCGATCCAGGGTGCTGCGCACCGCCAGCGCGTCGGCCACTTCACGGAACGCGGTCTGCAGGGTTTGCTGGTAGGTCTGCACCTGGATATCACGTTCGACCTTGGCCGAGTCCAGGGTCGCGCGGTTACTGCCCGCGTCAAAAATCGGCACGCTGATGCTCGGGGCAAAGGTCCAGGCACCGCTGCCGGATTTGAACAGGCCGGCCAACGCCGCGCTGGAGGAGCCGGCATTGGCGGTCAGGCTGATGCTGGGGTAAAACGCCGCGCGCGCCGCGCCGATATCGATATTGGCGGACTTGAGGGTGTGTTCGGCCGACAGCACATCCGGGCGTTGTTGCAGCAGGCTGGAAGGCAGGCCCGCGGGTATCTGCACCAGCACGGCCGCTGACTCCAGGTGCGTGCCCGGCAACAGGGCCTCGGGCACGTCACTGCCGACCAACAGGCGCAAGGCATTGCGGTCCTGCAGAATCTGGCTCTCGTAGGACGCCACATCGCCCCGCGCCGACTCGACCGTGGTCTGGGCTTGGGCCACGGACAGCGCGGAGGAGCCGCCCAGGGCATAGCTGCGCTGGGTCAGGTCGTAGGTGGCCAACTGGCTGGTCAGGGTTTCCTGGGCCAGTAGCAGCCGTTCGTTGTCGGCCGCCAGGGTCAGCCAGGCGGTGGCCACTTCGGCCACCAGGCTGATTTGCGTGCTGCGCCGGGTTTCCGTCAGCGCCAGGTAGTCTTCCAGGGCCTCGTCCCGAAGGTTGCGTACCCGGCCAAACACGTCCAGTTCATAGCTGCTCAGCCCCAATTGCGCGCTGTAATCGTGGGTGGTGGCCGCCGTGCCGGTATTGGACAACGACCCCGGCGTACGGCTATGGGTGCCGCTGACACTCGCATCAAGGGTGGGAAACAGGTCCGCGCGCTTGATGCGGTACTGCGCCTGGGCCTTCTCCACGTTCAGGTTGGCCAGGCGCAAGTCGCGGTTATTGGCCAGCGCCAACGCCTGCAACTGCGCCAGGCGGCTGTCGGTGAAGAACTGCTGCCATTTGACGTCGGCGCCCACCTGCCCTTTCGGCAGGCTGGCCGCCGGCAGCCATTGCCCGGAGACGGGCGCTTCAGGCCGCTCATACTGGGGCGCCAGGTTGACGCAGCCGCCCAGGACCATGGCGGCCAGTAAAGGCCAATGTGACTTGATCATGCATCACCTGTCGGGGCAGATTGACGAGCACTGCGCTCGCGGCCGAAACGGCGGCGGATCAGCACAAAAAACAGCGGTACAAAGAAGATCCCCAGCACCGTGGCGCTGAACATCCCGCCCAGTACGCCGGTACCGATGGCCTGACGTCCGGCGGAGCCTGCGCCGGTACTCAAGGCCAGCGGCAACACGCCGAACATGAAGGCCAGGGACGTCATCAGGATCGGCCGCAGGCGCTGGCGCACCGCGATCAGCGTCGCGTCGATCAGGCTGTTGCCCTGCTCTTGCAGGTGCTTGGCGAACTCAACGATCAGGATCGCGTTTTTCGCCGCCAGGCCCACGGTGGTCAACAGCCCCACCTGGAAATACACGTCGTTGCTCAACCCCGCGACGCGGGTCGCCAATACGGCGCCAATCACCCCCAGGGGCACCACCAGAATCACCGAGAACGGCACCGACCAACTCTCGTAGAGTGCGGCCAGGCACAGGAACACAAACAATACGGAGAGGGCATAGAGCAGCGGGGCCTGGGAGCCGGATAGCCGCAACTGATAGGACTGCCCGGTCCATTCGTAGCCGATGCCCTGGGGCAATTGCCGGACAATGGCTTCCACCGCGTCCATCGCGTCGCCGGAGCTCACCCCTGGCGCGGGGTCACCGACGATTTCCAGGGAGGCGTTACCGTTGTAGCGTTCCAGCAAGGGTGAGCCGTAACTCCAGGTGCTGCTGGCAAACGATGAGAACGGCACCATTTCATTGTTGCTGTTGCGCACGAACCAATGATCAAGGTCCGCGGCCTGCATGCGCGCGGATGCCTGGCCCTGCACGTAGACTTTTTTCACCCGGCCCTGGTTGAGAAAGTCATTCACATAAGTACCGCCCAACGCCGTCGACAAGGTGGTGTTGATGTCGCTGGTACTCAGGCTCAGGGCCCCGGCCTTGCGGTCGTCGATGCTGACCTTGAGCTGCGGCGCATCGTCCAGGCCGTTGCTGCGAACCCCGAGCAAACGTGGATCCTTTCTGGCCAGCTCAAGAAACTGTTCGCGGGCCGCCACCAGTGCATCGTGGCCCAGGCCAGCGAGGTCCTTGAGTTGCAGGTCGAACCCCGAGCTTTGGCCCAGGCCGCGTACGGTCGGCGGTTGCATGACGAACGCGTCGGCATCCCCGATGCTGGCCAGTGCCAGGGTCGCCCGTTGGGCAATGGCCGCCGCACCCTGGCCGGGCCCACCGCGTTCGTCCCAGTCCTTGAGGCGGATAAACGCGCGCGCGGTGTTCTGGCTGTTCCCCCCCATGCCCAGCCCGCTGATGCTGATCATCGCTTCGACTTCGGGCTGTTTGAGGATGTAGTCCTCGAACTGCTTGATCACCGCCTGGGTGCGGCTGTCCGTCGCGCCGACCGGCAACTGGATCTGTGCCAGGAGGATCCCTTGGTCTTCGTCCGGCAGAAACGACGTGGCCAGGCTCATGTAGCCCACCGCCATGACCACCAGCACCCCGCCATAGAGCAGCAGGCTGCGCACCCAACGCCGCAACACCACACCCACCCAACGCTCGTAAGCGGCGCTGGCACGTTCAAAGGTGCGGTTGAACCCGCCGAAGAACCCGCGCTGGGCCGCATGCCCCTGGCCATCGTGGGTTTTGAGCAACGAAGCGCACAGCGCGGGGGTCAGCGTCATCGCCACCAACACCGAGAGGACCATGGCCGAGACAATGGTCACCGAAAACTGCCGATAGATAATCCCGGTGGAACCGCCGAAAAACGCCATGGGGATAAACACCGCGCTCAGCACCAGCGTGATGCCGACCAGTGCGCCGCTGATTTCGCGCATCGATTGACGCGTGGCCGCCACAGGCGATAGCCCCTCCCCCATCAGCCGCTCTACGTTTTCGACCACCACAATGGCGTCGTCCACCAGCAAGCCAATCGCCAGGACCATGGCAAACATCGTCAAGGTGTTGATCGAATAGCCAAACATCGCCAACACGCCGAACGTGCCCAGCAACACCACCGGCACGGTAATCGCCGGGATCAGCGTCGCGCGCAGGTTTTGCAGGAACAGGAACATGATCAACACCACCAGCACGATGGCCTCGCCCAAGGCCTTGACCACTTCCTCGATGGACAGGCTGACAAACGGCGTGGTGTCGTAGGCAATCACGTTTTTAAGCTGCATTTCAGTCGGGTAGAACGGCTCCATCTCCTTGAGCTTGGCCTTGACCGCCTTGCCGACGTTCAGCGCATTCGCGCCTGCCGCCAGTTGCACCCCCATGGCCGCCGCGGGCTTGCCGTTGAGGGCGGTGCTGATGTCGTAGCTTTCGCTGCCCAGTTCCAGGGTCGCGATATCGCCCAGCAACACCACGGCACCGTCGCTGCTGGACTTGACCACCACATCACGAAACGCTTCGACGGTCTGCAGTTTACTGCGGGCACTGATCGTGGCGTTCAACTGCTGCCCCTTGATCGCCGGCAATGCCCCCAGTTGCCCGGCGGAGACTTCGGTGTTCTGCGCCTCCAGGGCACTGCTGACGTCCGAAGGCATCAGCGCGTACTTTTCCAACAGGGCCGGGTCCAGCCAGATACGCATGGCATAGCCTGCCCCCAATGTCTGCACATCGCCGACCCCGTCTATGCGGCTGATGGAGTCCAGCAAGGTGGTGGAAATGTAGTCGCCGATCTGGGTGCCGGTCACGCTGGGGTCATCCGATGCCAGGGCGACAATCATCAGAAAGTCCGAGCCGCCCTTGGTCACGGTCAGGCCTTCGCTTTGTACCGATTGCGGCAGTCTCGACTCGGCTTGTTGCAGCTTGTTCTGTACCTGCATTTGGGCGACATCCGGGTCGGTGCCGGCGGTGAACGTCAAACTGATGCTGGCACTGCCCGCCGAACTGCTGGTGGCCGACATGTAGGTCAGGTTATCCAGGCCTTTCATCTGCTGTTCGATGACCTGGGTCACCGAGTCTTCCACGGTCTTGGCCGAGGCCCCGGTGTAGGTCGCGGAAATCTTCACCGTGGGTGGCGCGATGTCCGGGTATTGCTCCAACGGCAACTGGCTGATGGAGAGGCTGCCACCGAGCATGATCACGATGGCGATGACCCAGGCGAAAATCGGTCGATCAATAAAAAAGTGCGCCACGCTTAACCCTCCTTCACAGGGGTGGGTGGCGTGGTCGCTTGCGCGCTGGCGTCCTGCGCCTGGACTGCGGCACCGGCACGGACTTTTTGTCCGCCTTCGACAATCAACTGGTCACCCGCCTTGAGGCCTGCCGTGACCCACCATTGATTGCCCACCGCGCGATCAATGCTCAGCTGACGTTGTTCCACCTTGCCGTCGACCACCAGTAGCGCCGTGGTCACACCGCTGGCGCTGCGGGTCACTGCTTTTTGCGGAACCAGAATGGCCTGGTCATTGCGGGCCTGCTCCAGCACCGCGCGGACATACATGCCCGGTAGCAGCAGGTGGTCTGGATTGGCGAACTCCGCGCGCAGGGTGACGGTGCCCGTCCCCTCGTTGACACTGACGCCGCTGACCTTGAGCCGCCCTTGCTGGTTGTAAGTGCTGCCATCGTCCAGCTTCAGGCTGACCCGCGCCTGGCCGTCACCGTTGGACTGCAACACGCCGCTGGCCAGGTCCCGCTTGAGCCGCAGCAATTGCGTGGTCGATTGGGTAACGTCCACATAGATCGGATCGAGTTGCTGCACCGTGGTCAATGCACTGTCCTGATTGGCCACCACCAGCGCGCCAGGGGTCACGGTGGACGTTTCGATGCGCCCGCTGACCGGCGAGGTGATACGTGTGTACGCCAGGTTGATCCGGGCAGTTTCGACTTCCGCCTCGGCGACTTGCACATCGGCGGCAGCCGTCAGCAAGGTCGCCTGGGCGTCCTCGTTATCCTGCTGGCTGATGGCATTGATCTTCACCAGTTCCGCGTCGCGCCTGGCGGTGCTCTGCGCCGATTTGAGCGTGGCGCGAGCCTTGGCCAGGCTCGCCTGGGACTGCGCCAGCGCGGCGGTATAGGACGCCGCATCCAATTGGTACAGGGCCTGCCCGAGCTTGACATCCGCGCCCTCGACAAACAGTCGCCGCTGGACGATGCCGCCCACCTGCGGACGGATCTGCGCCACCATGAACGCCTGGGTGCGCCCGGCCAACTCAGTGGTCAGCACCTGGCTCTGGGGCTTTATGCTGATCACCGAGACTTTGGGGGTGACCGCTTCAGGCGCCGGCTCGCCACCGGAGCAGCCACCCAACATGACCAGAATGATCAACGACAGGAAAACCGCGGCGGTTACCAGGAATTTGGCGATTATTTTCGTGGACATAGCTGCCTCTGCAAGACGGAATGGCTTGAGTCAGCGCCATCCTGCGAGGCAAATGTGCAGGAAAATTGAAGATTGCCCGACCGGGTTGAATCTTTCCGTCGCCAGGGCCTAAATGGTCCATCCATTCTTAACGGCCCACCTGCATGAAGTTGAGTATCTCCACCAAGCTGTTTATCGCGGTACTGGCCGGTGTGCTGCTGGTCATCCTGAGCATGGGCTTGGCGACGAGCTGGAGTTTTGGGCGCGGCTTTCTCGGGTATCTCAATGAGCAGGCGCTGGACCGCATGGCACCCGTGCTGCCACGCCTGGCCAGTGCCTATGCGCGTGAGGGGAATTGGGAGTTCCTGCGCAACCAGCCGGACCGCTGGTTTGACATTATGCGGCCCGAACTCGGCGAAGATCCGGCGAAGAACGACTTGCGTACCCCCATGGCCTCGGACCTGACGGGCGCGCTGTTTCGCATTGCATTGCTGGATAAACACAAAAAACGCGTGAACGGCTACCCGGATATCGGCAACGACGCCTTGTTGCGCCCGATCGTGGTGGCCGATGAAACCGTCGGCTGGCTGGCCGTGACCCCGTTCCAGAGCGTGACCGAGGCCGGCGGTGAACGGTTCCAGCAATACCAGTTACGCACCAGCCTGGTGATGGGCGCCTTTTCGCTGCTGCTGGCGATGCTGATTGCCTGGTGGATCGCCCGCACGTTGTTAGAGCCGGTCAAACGGGTGGCCGCAGCGACCCATCGCCTGGCCAGCGGCGACTACAGCGGCCGCGTGGCGGTGGCCTCCAATGACGAAGTGGGCCAATTGGCCCGGGACTTCAATCAGCTCGCCTATACCCTGGAGCGCAATGAACAGATGCGTCGTGAGTTCATGGCCGATGTGTCCCACGAATTGCGCACCCCGCTGTCGGTGTTGCGCGGCGAGCTGGAGGCCATCGAGGATGGCGTGCGCACCCTGGACCAAGGCTCGATGAAATCCTTGCAAGGTGAGGTCGGCATGCTCAGCAAGCTGGTGGATGATCTGTATGAACTGTCCCTGGCGGATGTGGGCGCACTGACCTATCGCAAGAGCGCTTGCGCACTGGAGCCGCTGCTGCGCAACAGTGTGGCGATGTTCCAGGAGCGCTTGCACGCCCAGCACCTGCGCATCGAACTGGACTTGCCATCCCAACCCCTAGAACTGCTGGCCGACGCCAATCGCTTACAGCAATTGTTTTCCAACCTGTTGGAAAACGCCGTGCGCTACACCGACCCGCAGGGGCTCATACGCATCCGCGCCGGCCTGGATCGCACCGACGTGTGCATTGATGTTCTAGACTCCGGCCCAGGCGTTTCAGCCGAACAACTGCCGCGCCTGTTCGAGCGTTTCTATCGCGGTGAATCGTCGCGCAACCGCGCCAGTGGCGGGGCCGGCCTGGGGCTGGCGATTTGTCACAGCATCGCCCTCGCCCACGGCGGCAGCCTCAGCGCCGCTCACTCCCCCCTCGGCGGTCTTTGGCTGACCCTGCGCCTGCCACGGAATACCTGACTCATGAGCGACGAAAGCCCGATCCTGATCGTCGAAGACGAACCGAAGCTGGCCGCACTGATGCGCGATTACCTGGTCGCCGCGGGCTACCCGACGCGGTGCCTGGACAACGGCTTGCAGGTGGTGCCGAGCGTGCGCGCCCAGGCACCGCGCCTGATCTTGCTCGACCTGATGCTACCCGGGCGCGACGGTATGCAAGTGTGCCAGGACCTGCGCGGGTTCAGCGCCGTACCGATCATCATGATCACCGCCCGAGTCGAAGAGGTGGACCGCCTGCAGGGCCTGGACCTGGGCGCCGACGACTACATCTGCAAGCCGTTCAGCCCGCGCGAGGTAGTAGCACGAGTCAAGGCCATCCTGCGTCGCGGCCCCCAACTGCTGACCAGCACACCGCCGCGCCTGCTGATCGACGAAGCGCAATACCGTGCGTCACTCGACGGTATCGAACTGGACCTCACGCCGCTGGAACTGCGCTTGCTCAGCACCTTTGCACGTTCCGCCGGGCGGGTGTTTTCCCGTGACCAACTGCTCGACAACATCTACTCCGACCACCGTGTGGTCACCGACCGCACGGTGGACAGCCATATCCGTAACCTGCGGCGTAAGCTGGAGCAGGCATGCCCTGGGGAAACACCCATCGAGTCGTTGTATGGGGTGGGCTATCGGTTTCAGCTTTCCGGGGGCTGAGGTTTTGTCGAGGCCAAGGCAGTCTGCACGCTGGCGCCGGCCCCGGCCCACGCCGAACACTTGAGCAGCGTGCGCCGGTCCGGGTTGAGCAAGCCGTCGGTGCGGCGTTGAGGTTTTGTGTGCATGGCCATCGGTGTGTCCTCGCGGGCGAACTACAGTGAGGTAGCTGACACGAGGGAAACCTTGCGCGGTGGCGGTTTATTCCGAGCCAAAAAATAAATTCTTTTGCGGGAATAAACGCCCGCGCAGCACAGTTATAGAGGTGTGACGGTGCGGAACCGACCATGAAGCAATTCGAGGAACTGATAGCGCCCCATCTGGACGCCGCCTACAACCTCGCGCGCTGGCTGACCGGCAACGACAGCGCCGCGCGCGACGTTGTGCAGGAAAGCGCGTTGCGCGCCTTCAGGTTTTTGCAGCGCTTTGCCGATGGCAATGCCAGGGCGTGGTTCCTGGCTATCGTGCGCAACGAAAGCTACACCTGGCTCAAAGCCTCGGCCGGGCGGCATTGGGTGGCCATCGAAGACGACATCGGCGAGCATGAAGGCGCACTCAGCCACAGCCAGACCCCGGAATTGCTGGCCATTCACACCGAAAACGTCGCGTTGCTCCAGCAAGCCCTCAGCGCCCTGCCGCCAGCGTATCGCGAGGTGATCGTGCTCAAAGAACTCGAAGACCTGCCCTACAAAGACATCGCCCTGGTGGCCGACATTCCGATGGGCACCGTCATGTCGCGACTGGCCCGGGCGCGCGCGATGCTCAAGATTGAATTACTGAAGTTGCACGATCATGAATGAGCTTGATTGCCCGGTTTGCCGGGTTCGGTTGCAAGGTTATGTGGATCAGGAACTGGATCCTGCTTTGGCTGCGGATGTGTCTGCGCATCTGGTTTTGTGCAGGGAATGCGCGCGGGTGTGTGAAGAAGTAAAAGCGCTGAAGGTCAGCGTGAAGCGCCATGCTGCGTATTACCCGGCGCCGGCAGCGTTAGCCACCCGTATCTTCGCGCCTGAAGCACCTGCCATTGGCCTAATGGAACGCTGGCGGAAATGGCTCGCCCCAGCGTTCTCTGCGACGACGTTGGCGCTGGCCGCGATGCTTTACATCGCAACGCCCGACGGCGAACAACCGCTGATGGACGAAGCCGTCTCCAGCCACGTGCGCTCGCTGATGGGCGAACACCTCAACGACGTCGTTTCCTCCGACCGTCACACCGTCAAACCGTGGTTCGCCGGCAAACTCGACTTCTCGCCACCGGTGGTCGACTACACGGCGCAAGGGTTTGTGCTGCTGGGCGGACGCCTTGATTATCTGCAACACCAGACCATAGCAGCACTGAGCTATGGCCGGGCGAAACACATTATCAACGTGTTCATACTGCCCACCCCCGAAGCTGACAAACCTCAGCAAACCCAATCAATCCGAGGCTTCAACGTCGTCTCGTGGCAAGCTAAGCACATGCGCTACGTCCTTGTTTCCGATGTAGAAAAAGGCGAACTGCAGACCCTCGGCCAACTCATCCAGAACTGAAGACAGATAAGTACGCCCATAGGGAGAGGGCATGACCACTACACCCCACGCGCGTAATGCCAGATGCCAGTCCCGGGAATCACTCGTCAACGGCAGTCCGGTCTCCCGGGGAAAATACTGCGCGTTATTCAGCGTTGTGCGATCAGATCTTGATGAAGTTCTGCGCAGACAGCGAGCCAAAAGGCAGCGATGCCAGATGCCCACCAACGTCAAGCGACCCCAGGTCAACGGGATAGAAGCCGGTCTCTTCAATGATCTTACGCACGTCTGCCTTTGCGGCTGCATCATCGCCTGAGTAGAACAAGACGCGCTTGCCGCCCGCCACTTCCGGCTCCGCCAGCACTGCCACATCAAGGTGGTTGAAGGCTTTGACAACCCGCGCGCCTGGGACGAACTGAGCGAATACCTCGCTCGAGTACTTGCCACCCAGATCGACCGCCTTGATTCCATAGGTCGCGAGTGGGTTACTTGGATCGTTGGCGTCCGGCGAATTGGGGTCAAGAAATTCGACCGGATTGGTACCGTCGATGACGATACGTTCATTCCAGGCGGGCAAGGCACTCAGTACTTTTTCGGCGTCACTCCAACGCACCGCTGCGAACACGATATCGGCGCTTGCCGCTTCTTCGACTGTGCCGGCCTTGATGGAAGGCCCGAGCTCCGCATCTACTACCTTCGGGGTAAGAGGCAAAACGACATCGCGCTCGATTGGGTTTTCATTAGTATCGATATTTCCCGCCGGATGCAAAAAGCCCAGCGTGGGGCTGGGCTGTCAGATCTGCCATCGGCCTTCTCGGAAGCCTGCTACTTCAAAATCTCATACCAGATCCGCGCATTCACCAGCATTCTGACTGCGTTGACTTTGTCGATCGCATACTGCGGGGCTGTCTCCCAAGGTAGCGAACTGCCTGTAAAAACCAGCAGCGGCTCATTCGTGCCGCGCTCAAGCACCAGTCGAGCGTTAATAGATGTGAACTCAGGCTTGGCATTCAACGTATCGCGCATAATCAGGCGCTGCATTGGCGGAAGCTGACTCCAGGCAACAAACTCTTTTATCGGTTCCAGCCCAGCTGGAAATGTGTCGCGATGTAAGGTATTTCCAAACGTCTTATAAACTTGCCCCATGTCATCAGTGAAGTCGATCCATTGATTGTTATCGGCTATCCGTGCGGGCAGCATTGTATTCCGAAAATTGGGATTAGAACTCAGCATGCCTGACTCCCCATCAAAGTGACTGTACTTAATGTCCGTTCGATTGAACTCATAAAAGCGCAAGGTTGCATACTTGTCGAAAGTCGACACAGCTGAGCAGCCAGGCAGCAGGAGCGAGGGAATAACGAGCGACAACGCTATCAAGATTTTACGCATGGGCATCCTTGCGATTCAGGCGGATAGTGCAACTTGGACTCCAAGCACTGTACCCAGTACCCAACCAGGCATCCAGCGCGCATGGAATGCCAGTGGCAGCTGATCCGGGAGCGATAGTGCGCTATATCAGCGGGTCAGTGGGGCTGGATGCGTCGTCAACCAGAACACTGCTGCTAAACTTATCCACAATTGCTGGGGCAAAAATCAGCAATCCGTCCTGGGTCAATTATCAATCGGCTGGGTGGGTCAGCTTTCCGTCAGCGCCAACACCTGTTCTTCCAGTCTGAGAAGTCAGCCTCGAGCAGCTCGCTCAATGCGTCGATCTTGTCAGCATAGAGCCGATGCAACACTTGCAACAATTCCGGTCGGATAGCAGATTTGTAGCCCTCGAAGACCGGCCGAGATAACTCGGGACGATGAGTCTCGGAGAAAAACTCACCCAAGCCAATGTGACTCAGTACCCTGTTGGCGAAACCAACGGGGTCGTGCGCAATCGTTTCGTAGCGAGAAATCAAAAAGCTCTCACGAGGATAGACCGACATCCAGTTTCTCAAGCAGTTGGCGTAGTCACCACGCTGCAACGATCCCTGCGATTTGAAATGATCAATGAACCACTGATCAGACGCTTCACAAAACTCCATTTCGGCTCGGCGCAGTGCCATCCTGGCAGAAGACCATGCTCGCTCAATCGGATTTCGCATCAGATAAACGATACGTAAGCTGGGAAAGTATTGGTGCACTTCACGAATCCGGTCGAGTGGCAGAATTGCATAGGCAGGAGTGATGTCGCCATTGCAGCGTTCCTCACTGAACAAACTGCTGTACCAGCCAACACCATTCAGGTAGTGAGCATCCCAGAAGTGAACTTCCTTGCCAGCTGGAAAGCTTACACTTGGATGCTTGCTCAACACTTCGTATAACCAGCTAGTGCCGCTTTTCTGGGCACCAATTCCGATAAACCTTAACATCCAATCACTCTACCAAAGACCATTCCGGCGCACATGAGAAATCCACGAGACCAAGCCCGAACTGCTTGCTTTCCGCACTCACGCGAAAGCACAACGCATCGACGACGCGATGAAGATGGTGGAATCCCTCACCACAATCCCCGGATACGCCAGCATTGAGAAAATACAATCCTTCATTGAGGCGACAGACAAAACTGTACTCCACCGACAGCACGGAACCGGATGAAACAACCACGATTCCCTCTGCGATCTGCTTGGCTGAAGTAGCCCCTCCCAACTCCACGCCAGTGGGAGTCTTGATCAGCATACCAAAACGGACATTCCTAGCATCACGATCAAAGCGCACACGGTAGGTATAGCGATAAGTTTCTCCTGCCTTGAGACAATTAACCTTTTGCCCTTGGATGTTGAGTAACTGAGGATCAGAGATCAATGCACCACGAGATTCATAAGACAGCACAGTCTTGGAAACAAGGTGCGGATCGAAATATCCCGCCATTTCCTGACATAGCTCATCCACTTCTCCAGGCTCAGCCAACTCGGGACTCGGAGGCGCCTCGATACCAGCCAACATTTGTTCGCGCATGACCTTGGCTTTGTCGGCAGGAGCGTTCAGCAGCCGCTGATACTTACCAACCACTGATTTGGGCGTGCCTTCAGTAATTTTTTTACCACCATCCAGCAGAATCGCCCGGTCACACAGGCTCACAACCGTATTACTTGCATGGGAAACGAACAAAATGGTCGCACCTTGGGCCTTGA
The DNA here is from genome assembly GCF_030644265.1 of Pseudomonas sp. OVF7. Classification (NCBI taxonomy): domain Bacteria; kingdom Pseudomonadati; phylum Pseudomonadota; class Gammaproteobacteria; order Pseudomonadales; family Pseudomonadaceae; genus Pseudomonas; species Pseudomonas sp. OVF7. The sequence goes on from NZ_CP128996.1 coordinate 5,388,952, forward strand.
TAGCCTCGATCCGCGCATAGCATTTGCGCTGGAAGAGCTCATCCCCCACAGCCAGCGCCTCATCGACAATCAGGATCTGCGGGTCGACATTGATAGCCACAGCAAAAGCCAGCCTCACCATCATGCCACTGGAGTAATTCTTGACCGGCTGATCTATGAAGTCTTCAATCTCTGCAAAGGCGAGTATGGACTCAAAGCGTGCTGCAGTTTCCGCATTGGAAAGTCCAAGTATGGAAGCATTCATGTAAACATTCTCTCGCCCACTGAACTCGGGATTGAAACCCGACCCCAACTCTAGCAGCGCGGCAATACGGCCATGTGTAGTTATCTCACCGGAAGTAGGGGTCAGAGTGCCGCAAATCATCTGCAACAACGTAGATTTTCCACTCCCATTGCGACCAACAATGCCAACTGTCTCGCCTTTATTTATTACAAAAGAAACATCATCTAGCGCCACAAACTCCTTATAGTGCTTTTCCCTACTGAACATCTGCAGCAGACGCGCGCGCGGGCTGGCGTATATTCGAAAATGCTTGCTAACACTTTTAACCTGTATTGAAAACTCAGAACACATCTGCAAAACCTTTACGCGCGATTTGGAAGAAAGCAAATCCTGCCCAGAGACACACCAAGGAGATCACCAAGTATTTTGTCAAGCCGATGAAGTCCGACATTCTGCCCCAAATCAAAACATCGCGCGCCTGTTCAATCACAAAAAGTCAAAGGATTAGCCATGATCAGAGGCTGAACGGAAGCTGGCAGGCCTCACGCACATGAAAAAGGCCAATACTGTGAACATTGGCCTAAGTCATTGAAAAATATGGTCGGGACGGAGTGATTCGAACACTCGCCCCCCTAGCACCCTTGCCCACCCCGATAAGACTGTTTGAGCTGCCAACTGCGTCATGCTGACGTCCTGTTCTAAACGAAATTTTTTGTCAGTGGCCGCGGGATGCTGCGTTGACGACCGGGGGCAGTTGATGGATGCCACTGTACGAACTCAAGCACGCGGGGAAATGTGCAACGCGGTCTTGCCTGATGCACGAGACGCGCTTAGGGCGTGATTATTTCCTGAAGAAACGCTATGAATACATTGATGCGACTGGAGCCACGATGGTTGGGCAGATACAGCGCATTGATGCAGGTGCTTGCACTGCCTGGGTTGACCTCATATTGCTCCAACACCCGCGTCAGCCGACCTGCACTGACATCCTCACGTACCAGCCAATCGGCCAACAGCGTCACCCCGCCACCGGCCAAGGCAGCCTCGCGCAGAATGTCGGCATTGTTGCTTTGCAGCCGTCCCTGCACATTCAAGCGGATGACGTCCTCATCCCCCTGGAATGTCCATTGGTGGTGGCCCATGCGGTAATCGAAACGTAAGCACTGGTGCTCCAGCAAGTCGCAAGGGTGTCGGGGCAGTCCGGTTCGTGCCAGGTATTCGGGACTCGCCACAACCCAGCGCTGGAACTCGCCCAACTGCCTGCTGATGATGTCGTCACTGACAACCGATGAACCGAGACGTACTGACACATCAATTTGTTCGCTGAGCAGGTCACTGATCTCGTCGCTCAGCAAGAGACTGATTTCCAGACCGGGATGGCGTTCAAGCAGCCGCCCCAAGTGCGGGGCGATGATTCGCCGGCCGAACTCCACCGGGACACTGACCCGCAGACGCCCCTGAGCTTCGCTGCCACGATCGGCAACGACGGCATCCGCTTCATCGATGGCCTCCAGGATCGCCACGGCCTTATCGAAATAGTGCTGCCCCGCCACAGTGACGCTCGTATTGCGCGTGGTGCGGTTGAGCAGGCTGGCGCCCAACTCACTTTCCAGCCCCGCGACCTGCCGCGTCACCGACGACGTGGAGATGCCGAGCTTACGCGCTGCAGATGAGTACCCCCCACAGCGTACCGTTTCGACAAACATTTTCAGCGCAAGCAACTTGTCCATGAACGGACTCCGAAATCGAAAGGTAAAGGTGGCGACTGTGCATGACCAGGCAATGGGAATCTTGCATGGCTGTGCTCAATGGCCTGATTAAAGAGGCCTGCGACCCTACAATTGATCGGATGACAATCAAAAAACGACAAATAACCGATTGATCAATAGAGTGGCATCCCGGGGCAGGTACAGGTTGGCCGGTGTGAACCGCACCCATCAGGCTTGCGCGATGCCCATGATCCGATTGCCCATATTCACTCCCCAATCCGCCATGCGCTTGCCTTCTGCAAGTTGCTGTCGCTGCCAGGCCAGCAGTGCATGATCGAGGTCGCCGCTGTCATCGATTGTTTGCGCCAGGGACAGTGCATTGCGGGCGGCCTTGGCCGTGCTTCCGGCGGTATGAGGACGCGGCACAAAAGCGGCATCCCCCGTCAACAGCACACGGCCAAACACCATTTGCGGGACGTTGAGATCAAGGATCGCCTGCACAAAAATATCCCTGGTCTGGCGAATCAGTTCCCGAAAAGCCGGGTTCGCCTGCCGCTCACCCATTTCCCGAATGTAAGCATCCTGCCCCGTGGCCAAGGCCCCGGGTGGAATGGAGTGACTACGCCGATGGCCATTGCGGTCAGTGAGCACAGCGTCCAGTTCCGGCCCTTGTGCAGCTTTCAAATACCACAGCCAATTGAGCCGACGCTCGCCAGGATTAACGGAGCCATTCACGCCCGGGACCATGTATTCCAGCATCAGCGATTCGGGGTCCTGTTGAAAAACAAAGTCCTCGTAAAGCTGCGTTTTGGCGAAGTCTGGAAGTTGCTCTTCATCGACCAGCCCACGCCACACCACATACCCCGAATAAGTAGGTACCGCTCCAGGCAGCACCATGCTTCGCACGGTTGAACCCGCGCCATCGGCACCAATCAGCAGGTCACCCTCTGCACTGCCGCCATCTGCAAAAGTCGCAGTCACCCTGTGCTCATTCTGGGTCAGATCCACCAACGTCTTGCCACGGTGATAATGCTCGGCAGGAAACGCAGAAAATAATGCGCTGTATAGCGTATTCCAGGACGTCTGGGTTTGCGGCATCGGCTCTTTATGCACGATGCCACCGACTCGATCCAGATAGAGACGATCATGGGACCGGACGCCGAGCGCACCTGCCGGATGAATGCCCGCATAGCGAAAATGGTGCAGGACATCCGCCTGCAGAACGATGCCCCCGCCACGACTGTCCATCGCCGCAGGGGATCGCTCGTAAATATCGACCTGCCAACCAATCGCGCGTAACGCCGTGGCGGCGAACAGCCCTCCCAGGGAACCACCAATGACCAAGGCCTTCGGAACACCTGAACGCTTCATTACCTTTCTCCTCATTGTCGGGTGATTTCCCCGGCTGCGGTTTAGCGTTGCGTTATGCCAACACCGGATAGTCGATGTACCCCTTGGCGTCGCCACCAAAAAAGCTGTTGCCGTCAGCCACGTTGAGTTCGTTGCGACCGCGCAAGCGAGCCGGTAAGTCGGGGTTGGCAATGAACGGGCGACCAAACGCAATGAGGTCCGCACGCCCCTGCGCAATGGCCTGTTCGGCCGTTTCGCCGGAGTAACCTCCCGCCAACATCAGAACGCCGTGGAAGTCATTACGCAGTTGCTTGATGATCGCGTCCCAGCGTGGGTCGTTACTTTCATCGAGCACTGTGCCAACCATCATCGGTTCTACCAGGTGCAGGTACGCGAGATTCCAGTGATTGAGCCGGGATGCGATGTAGCCAAAGGTTTGTTCCGGGGTGTCATCGCCCATCCCCATGAAACGTCCCATCGGTGTCAGGCGGACAGCTACGCGTTCGGCGCCTACTTGCGCGGTCACGGCGTCCACGACTTCAAGCAGCAACCGGACACGGTTTTCGATACTTCCACCGTAGCGATCACTTCGCTGATTGCTGGCGCTGTTGATGAATTGGTCGAGCAGGTAACCATTGCCGGCGTGAATTTCCACCCCGTCCATACCCGCCAGGATCGCGTTGCGAGCGGCCTTGCGGAAGTCGGCAACGATCGCTTCGATCCCGGGAATGTCCAGCGCTTGAGGGACAGGTACATCACCCCATACGCCCTCGCCCTCTTCATTGAGGATGAAGGTCTTGCCGGGCACCGGTTGCGCGGTGGGCGCCACCGGCAAGCCGCCGTTGGGCTGGAACACCGGGTGCGACACTCGCCCCACATGCCAGAGCTGCAGGAAAATGCGCCCGCCTTCTGCGTGCACGGCCTCGCTGACCGCCTTCCAGCCCTGGATCTGCTCGTCGCTATGGATGCCGGGGGTCCAGGCGTAACCCTGGCCCTGCTGCGAAATCTGCGTAGCCTCGGTAATGATCAATGCGGCACTGGCACGCTGACGGTAGTACTCGACGTTCATCGATGTCGGTACATTGCCAGGTTGCCCCGCCCGCGAACGAGTCAGAGGCGCCATGGCGACGCGGTGCTTGAGGGTGAGTTGGCCAAGTTTGATCGGGCTGAACAAGTGATGAGTCATGATGATTTCCTGAATGAATAGGGATTGGAAAAACGCCTTAAGCGGCTTCGCTTCGTTTCAGTATCCGGGTCATTATTTCGACGGGCTGGGCGCCACTGATCACGTCATCTGCGATCTGAATGCTGGGCACCGAGCGCACACCGGATGCCTTGGTTTGGGCTTCGAGCTTCAAGACTTCAGCCGTGCCTTCATCGGACTTGAGAAAGTCGACAATAACCGCTCGGTCCTGCCCGGTTTCGGCGGCGATGTCGGCCAGTATCGTGAGGTCGCCGATATCCCGCCCCTCGCCGAAGTACGCCTTGAAAATGGCCTTGACCAGCGTCGACGCGTCTCGACCCGCCTGTTGCTCGCGCCATACCAACCGATGCGCGGCCAGGGTGTTGGGCGTTTTTTTGACTCGCTCGTAATCGAACTCAAGCCCGACCGCCTTACCGGCGTGGGTGACCTGTGCGTCCATCGCCTGGCTACGTGCCCAACTGCCGAATTTGCCAGAGCGATAGACTTTGCGATCCATGCCTTGAACGGGCATGTCAGGGTTCAACTGATAAGGCAGGAAGCCGATGGGTCGGTCCGTTGATAAACCCGAAGCAGCCAGAGCGCGTTCGAGATGTTCCTCACCGATCCAGCACCATGGGCAGATGAAGTCGTAAGTCACTTGAATTGTGGATGAGTGCAAACTCATGACGGTCTCCGTGGTTGAGTGTTTCACCCCCCCAAGGTAGGGGCCGGAGCGCCGCCAGAGAATCCGTCGATTGCACAACGTAGCTTTTCGCAAAACGCAACGATGTGCCGATCACGCCTTCGGCGCGCCACGGTCCTTGAGCGCCTGTCTTTGGACAGGGGCGCACGCTGCGCGAGTTAACGGTTGTTGATTCGGTCACCGTTGCGCCTGGCGCAATGTAGCGTTGCGCCTTGATGGGGTACTCCATCACAAGCGCCCTCTCTAAGCTCACGTCATGGAAAATCGCCGTACGCCCATCGCACGCGGCGGATTGAAAAATCTGTCGTTAATTCAGCTCGAGAGGTAAGGCGATGAAGCGCAAAACGATCATCGGTGTCGTTCTGGCGATCGGCGTCGTGGGGTTAGGGTTTGCGTTCTGGATGATGTGGAGGCCGGAAATTGCCACGGTCAGCCAGCCCCTGAAGGCCGATCGCGAAACCCTGGACAGAGGCCGCCGCGTCGTCGAAGCCGGAGACTGTGCGGTCTGTCACACACGGCCAGGAGGCGCCTACATGGCCGGCGGTTTGCCGCTGGTAACGCCTTTCGGAACCCTCTTCACCACCAACATTACCCCGGACCCGGAGTCCGGTATCGGAAAGTGGTCGCTGGACGCCTTTGAACGGGCCATGCGTGAAGGCATCGCGCGTGACGGCCATTTCCTCTATCCGGCGTTCCCCTACGTGCATTATCGAAAGATGAGCGACGCCGATATCGCCGACGCCTATGCCTACCTGATGAGCGTGGACCCGATCACATACACCGCGCCGCAGAACCACATGGTCTTCCCCATGAACTTCCGTCCGCTGGTGTCCTTCTGGAACTTGTTGTTCCTGCATGGAGATCCGCTGGAGCCACTTCCCAACCAGTCAGCACAATGGAACCGCGGACGCTACCTGGTCGAGGGAGCGGGACATTGTTCATCCTGCCATTCGCCCCTGAATCTGATTGGCGGGGAAAAAAGCAGCGAACGGTTCAACGGTGGTGTCGTCGACGGCTGGACAGCCCCTGCCCTGCGCGGAATGACCGAGGCGCAACACCCCTGGAACGAAGCCCAGTTGGTCGCCTATCTGACGGGCGAGGTCGCCGAAGGACACGGCGCAGCAGCGGGCCCGATGTTGCCGGTCAATCTGAGCATCGCGCAATTACCGACGGAAGATGCCCATGCCATCGCGCAGTACATTCTCGACCTCAAGAAAACCTCATCGGATGCCCCATCGCCGCCCTGCACTTCTGGGGTCAAGCCCAGCGCCAGAGCACTTATGGGCGCCTCATTGTTCGACGGCGCCTGCGCGAGTTGCCACGGCGGCGCGGCGCCGATGCGCGTCATTGAATCGCGGCCGGCGCTGGCGAACACCTCGGCGGTGATGGCGGACTCGCCACGCAATTTGATCCAGACCATCCTGCAGGGCATCCCCATGTCCAGCGCCGCTTCCAGCCACTACATGCCTGCCTTCGCCCCTAGCCTGGACGACACCCATGTGGCTGCACTTGCCGAGTACTTGCGCAACGAAAGCTGTGCGAACCGTCCCTGGACGGACCTCGACAAGACCATCAAAAGCATTCGGGCTCAGGAGCAGCAACCGTGATCACACTCGATATCAACGGCAAGACTCACGAACTGGACATCGCGGACGACATGCCCCTGCTGTATGCCTTGCGCAATCAAGTGGGGCTCAACGGCGCCAAATACGGCTGCGGTCTGGGTCAATGTGGCGCCTGCACGGTGCTAGTGAACGACAAACCGGTGTTTTCCTGCCTGACGCCCTGCGGCGCGCTGGCGGGCAAATCGGTGCGCACGGTCGAGAGCCTCGGCAGCGCTGACCAACCGGGTGCCTTGCAGAAAGCCTTTATCGAGGAACAGGCGGCCCAGTGCGGCTATTGCATCGCCGGAATGATCGTCCGCGCACAGGCGCTATTGGAAGCCAACCCCCATCCGGACGATGAAACGATCCGTCGCCACATGGCACCCAACTTGTGCCGCTGCGGCACCCATGTGCGAATCCTCGCCGCTATCAAGTCGGTCATCGCGCAAGGGGGCAAGGTATGAAAACCTCAACGCAAAAAGTCGATCTGAGCCGCCGCGCATTCATGATAAATGGCGCATTGGTGATGGGGTTCGCACTGCTCCCGGCTATTCCTCGCGCCTTCGCCGACACTGAAGTAGACACCTTGGGGACAGAGATCCTCGCCCCCGACCTGCCGGGCAGCCTGCGCGCCACTCCTCACCTGGACGCCTGGATCCGCATTGATGCGAAAGATGGCATCACCGTCTACACCGGCAAAGTGGAACTGGGCACTGGCGTCAAAACTGCGCTCCTGCAGATCGCCGCCGAGCGGCTGGAAGTGCCGCCCGCGCTCATCCGTTTTCTCACCGCCGACACCGCACTGACACCCAATGAAGGGTATACCGCCGGCAGCCATACGATCGTCGACAGCGGCACCGCGCTGTTCAACGCCGCGGCCCAGGTGCGTCAATTATTGCTCGAGTCCGCGGCACGGCAATGGCACCTCAACGTCGACAGCCTGACCACGCGGGACGCGGTGATCTACGATGCGCAAGGCCGCAGCATGACCTACGCACAAGCCGTGGCAGGGGTCCAACTGCATCGTTTTGCATCGGCCAACTCGCCCTTCAAGCCAGCCAGCCGTTTCACCCTGATCGGCCAATCACTGCCTCGACTGGACATCCCGGCCAAAGTCAGCGGCGGTGCAGCCTACGTGCAGGATATGCGCCTGCCCGATATGCTGCATGCCCGCGTGATACGGCCACCCCGGCGCGGCAGTCAGCTTCTGGAGATTGACGAGGCCGCCCTCGGGAAACTGCCCGGTGAGGTGAAACTGATCCGCAACGGCAGCTACCTTGCCGTGGTCGCCACCGATGAATGGCTGGCGGTCAAAGCAATGCGCGAGGGCTATGCCACGGCCCGCTGGACAGCAGGTAACCCGCTGCCCGACTCGACACACATCCATCAACTCCTCACCGAATTGCCGGCGCGACGCTACCCGGTGAGTACCAAGGGTGACCTCCCGCAACCGACACCACACGCCTACAAGGCCCGGGTGACCAAGCAATACCTGATGCACGGCTCCATCGGCCCCTCCTGCGCAGTGGCCTGGTTCAAGGACGGCACACTGACCGTGTGGACCCACTCTCAAGGTGTCTATCCATTGCGCGCGGGTATCGCCGAGATGGTCGGCCTGCCGGTGGCTCAGGTGCGGTGCATCCACGCTGAAGGCTCCGGTTGCTATGGCCACAACGGCGCCGATGACTCCGCCGCCGACGCCGCGCTGATCGCCATGGCCATTCCCGGCAAGCCGATACGGGTGCAATGGATGCGCGAACAGGAAAATCTCTGGGAGCCCTACAGCTCGGCCATGCTTGCCGAAGTGGAAGCAGGACTGGACGACAGCGGGCGGCTTCGCGACTGGACATACGAACTCTGGAGTACGCCGCACAACGAACGTATCGTCAACGCCGGGCGCCTGTTGCCGGCGTGGCTGTTGGCCAATCCCTTCACCCCGGCGCCTTCGGTGCCGATCGCTCAGCCCGAAGGCGACGGCGACCGCAATGCCGTTCCGTTGTATGAGATCCCCAACCTGAAGGTCGATCTTAACTTTGTACTGACCATGCCATTCAGGACCTCGGCCATGCGTTCGCTCGGTGCCCATATCAACATCTTCGCCATCGAGAGCACCGTCGATGAACTGGCGGCCAGGGCCACCGTCGACCCGGTACAATTTCGCCTGAATCACTTGAGCGATCCGCGAGCACGGGCGGTGGTGGAGCGCGTGGCCGCTGAGTTCCGCTGGCCGCAAAAAGCAACGGGCCCCGGCAGCGGAATCGGCTTCGCCTTTGCCCGCTACAAAAACATCATGGGTTACTGCGCAATCGCCGTGCAGTTGCATGTGCAGCGCCAGACTGGACAGGTGACGATTGATCGCGTTGTCGCCGCCGTCGACGTGGGGCAAATTGTCAGCCCCGACGGGCTGCTCAATCAGATCCAGGGTGGCATCGTGCAGTCCGCCAGTTGGACGCTCTATGAGCGAATCCTCTATGACGCCAGCGGCATGCACAGCTTCGACTGGAGCGGCTATCCGATCATGCGTTTTCCGGATTTTCCGCAACAGGTCGAGGTCCACCTGATTGATCAGCCGGATCAGCCATTTCTTGGTGCGGCGGAAATCGTCCAGGGCCCCATGGCCGCAGCACTGGGCAATGCCATCAACGATGCCACCGGCAAGCGCTTGCTCGATCTGCCGCTGGCGCGACGTGGCTGGCAGGAGGCGCTGGAGTCATGACCGATCCGGGCGGTGTCGACTTTATGCCCTTCGGCCACAAGTCAGCCAGCCGATGCCGGCGAAACGTCTGAATCGGTAGCCAGGCGCACGCTCATCAGCGCCTGGCGCTCATGCAGCAACCCGTTAACGCGAACACGAGGAATCCCACTGATATACCTCGTCGTACACGCGGTCTATCAGTGCCTCTTTGCTGGGGAAATATCGATAGAGTTTTGCAGGCGCTTGAGCATTTCAATGCTATCTCCTGACAGCATCGTTCGAAAACGAGCCTTCAGGCCCTAGCAATTCGCTGATGAAATCGATAAACGCATTGACGCGCTTGGAGCCACGATGATTGGGAAGATACAGTGCGGAAATGGCCGAACTGGCATCGTTCGGATTGATAACAAAGGACTCGAACAATGAAGTCAAATCACCGCTGCCAATATCGTCGTTGACGAGCCAGTCAGGTAACAGAGCCACTCCACCGCCCGCCAACGCAACCTCACGCAAAACCTCGGCATTGTTGCTTTTGAAGCGGCCCTCAATCGGTACTCGAGTCTCCTCAGCTTCCTTCAGGAAAGTCCACACCTGTTGCTTTGGGCCGTAACTGAAACGCAGGCACTCGTGCTGCATGAGGTCCATGGGATGTTCAGGAAAGCCATGTGTATCCAAGTACTCGGCACTGGCCACCACCCGGCGCTTGAAATGACCGACGGGACGACTGACGACACCATCCATGGCGGCTGCCGATCCCAATCGAATCGCCAGATCGACGCGCTCCCCCAGTAATTCAACGATGTCATCGGAGAGCGTCATGTCCAACACAAGTTGAGGGTATCGCTTCAACAGCGAGGCAATATGAGGTGCAATCAGACGACGCCCCAGCGCTACGGGCACGGAAATACGAAGATGGCCCGCAGGGAGTTCCCCGCGGTCACTGACCGAGGCATCCGCCTCGGCGACAGCATTCAGCACTTCCCGCGCTTTCAAGTAGTAGGCGGCCCCGGCATCTGACAATGAGATTTGACGCGTGGATCGATTAAGCAAGACAGCGCCCAGTTCCGCCTCAAGCCCATCGATCATCCGAGTCACAGAAGACGTCGCCAGGCCTAACTGTCGAGCGGCAGAAGAAAAGCCCTTCGAATCCACAGCCTGGACGAACATCTTCAATGCGAGCAGCTTGTCCATGACACTCCTTGACTCACCCGTTGTTCATATTGAGCATTGTGCCAGTTCGGGTCCGACGAGAAACCACCGAGAAGACGACTAGAGCTACCAGCGACAATGCGCTTCCCACCGCAGCAATTGCCAGCCAGCCGGCATGTTCATAAAGCAAACTGGCTACCGAAGAACCGATTGCCCCCCCAATAAAGATACTGATCATGTACAACGCATTCAGACGGCCTCTGTTGGCAGTGCCCAATGCATAGACAGCTCGCTGGCCAAGCACCATGTTCATTTGCACTGCAAAATCCAGTGCTATCCCGGTGACGGCCAACCCAATCACACCGTAAAAGGGATTGATGAAGGCCGGAAGGAAACTCAATACACCCAGCACCATGGCCACCTGCGACGCTCGTCGAGTATGGCCTGCATCGGCAAGACGGCCACTGATAGGTGCAGCAATGGCACCGATGGCGCCAACCAGAGAGAAAATCGCAATCTGACTTTGCGTGAGGCCGAACTCACGACTCAATATCAATGGCACAGCGGTCCAGAACAAACTGAACGCCGCAAACATCAGCCCTTGATAGAGCGCGCGCTGACGCAGCACGGGCTCGCGGCAAAACAGTTGGCCCAGGGACATCAGCAATTGGCCGTACGACGCACGATGGGTCGGTTGCCATTTGGGCAGGGTCATGCCAATCACGATGGCGATAACGAGCATCAAGGCGGCGGCCCCGACAAACACCACCCGCCAGCCCAAATGATCGGCAACCAGGCTCGACAGCGGCCGCGCCAGCAGAATCCCTAGCAGCAAGCCCCCCATAATCCCGCCAACCACCCGACCGCGAGACTCTTCTGATGCCAGATGTGCCGCTAACGGAATAAGCATCTGCACGGAGACTGAGCTGAAACCGATGAGTGCCGACACCACTAGAAATACACTCGGCTGCTTGGATAAACCGGCGGCGACCAGGCTGAAGATCGTAATCACGATCGTCGCGATCATCAGCCGACGGTTTTCTACCAGGTCCGCCAAGGGCACCAGGAAAAACAATCCGAGCGCATAACCAATCTGGGTCAGCGAAACGATGAAACTCGCGCTCCCACTCGACATGCCGATATCCGGAGCGATCAAGCTAATAATCGGTTGTGCGTAATAGATGTTGGCCACGATGGCACCGCAACAAAAAGCAAATAGAAGCACCAGCCCCTTTGTCATTGATGCTTTTTGTATCGTCGCTGCTGTATCACGTGTAGAAAGGCCCATGCCATAGACTCCTGAGGTTCGACAGCGGTGACCTTCCAACGAAGGTCACTCGCATTCATGTTTGCCAGGCCAACAACATAGGCGGCAGTGCACCTCGAGAGAATATGGACACGACGCAACGTCGCGTTGCGTCGTGCGCAAGAGATGCCCGGGCTGGGTCGATAACAGCAACTTCACACCTCAGGTTTGGACGCCATCAGAGCGGCCTATTGATATGTCCAAATTCATTAGGCCGGCTCATATTTGACGCGAGCGCTCAAGGCGGTCAGCGAGGCGGCGAGCGGCTACGCGGGATGGAAGGAAGAGGAGATGCCAGGCTTCCACGAAGTGCGAGCTCTGTCGGTGCACCTGTAAGAGAAAGCCGGAAAGGATGAGCAAAAGATCACTGGTCATGCGAGCGAGGGCATGACCAAAAACCACCAGCGGGACCACGATGAAATCATCTGGGCAGAAGCAATCCCGGACCTGAATATCAGTGAAATCACCGGGTAGTTTTGCGCTGATTTTGCGCAGGCACAAAAAAGCCGATCTGTTAGATCGGCTCAATTGTCTGATTTTACTCAGGAATAATGGTCGGGACGGAGTGATTCGAACACTCGACCCCTAGCACCCCATTCAGTTAATCGCCAGATCTCCCTAGCTCGTTCTACACTTCTATAGAATCCTTAAACCTAGTAAAATCAGGCCTTCTAGCGATTAACTCTTCCAGCGACCGCTATCCTGACCTACCCTTAGCTGACAGATCCGTGGGAGTAAATGTGGGAGTAAATTTCTTCGGGGATTAATTATGGCCAAGCTCACCGCCAAAGAATTGGAAGCACTGACCGAACGAGATGTCGGTACCATCGTACGCGACGAAGGCAGCCTTGCGGGCAGGGTTTCACTCCGCAAAAAAGGTATCGCCATTCCCTTTTACTTCCAGTTTCGCTGGGAAGGGATTTACACCCGCTTCTCCTGCGGTACCTGGCCAAACAAGTCGTTGACCGAAATCCGCAAGGAGCGCAACGAAGCGCGAGACCTTGTAGCCAAAGGGATCAATCCAAACGAGAACAAGCGCGCAGGGAAGGTCAGACAAAAAGCGGAACTGGCTGCACAACTCGCGGAGGCCGATCGGCAAAAGTCTAAGGAGCTAACGCTGCTAGACCTCGCGGGAGAATGGCTTCGCGATGGTGTGGCGCGCAAGGATGGTAATGCCGAGCTACGGAGAAAATTCGCGAAAGATCTTTACCCCGCCGTGGGCTCTAAAATCATCAGTACCGTCAGTGAGCATGACTTGCGGAGCCTTGTGCGTTGCGTAATAGCTCGAGGTGCTACTCGTCAGGCCATCAGTCTTTTTTCGGATATCGTTCAGATGTTTGGATGGGCGCAGAAGCGCCAGCCATGGAGAACACTGCTGGTCGACGGAAATCCAGCAGACTTGGTCGAAATCAATAAGCTTATACCCAGTGACTACCAAGAGGAGCGAACTCGGATCCTTTCTTCCACTGAACTTCAAGAATTACACCAACGCTTCCAGAAAATGACTGCCGACTATGCAGCGCTACCTGCCGGCAAAAAGTACGATGGAATTCGCCCACTCAAACCAGAATCCCAACTTGCGCTCTGGATCTGTTTGGGAACGTTATGCCGGATTGGTGAACTGCTTCAGGCCGAATGGAAAAACGTTGATTTGGAAAATGGTGTCTGGTTTATTCCCGTGGCAAACGTCAAAGGTAGCCGGGGAAAAAAGCAGGACCACCACGTGTTCCTATCTGTGTTTGCGATCCACTATTTCAGCAAGCTTCGGCTGCTCACAGGAAACTCTCAATGGTGCTTTCCCGCAAAGCATCATGATGGTCATGTCGATCTCAAGGTCGTCAGCAAACAGGTAGGAGACCGCCAATCACGCTTCAAAAATCGCAAGCCGCTTTCACGTCGCCGGCATGATGACACCCTGGTGCTGTCCGGTGGTGCCAATGGGGAATGGACACCCCATGACTTGAGACGAACGGGTGCAACCATGATGCAAGCCTGGGGCATAAGCCTTGACGTGATAGACCGGTGCCAAAACCACGTGCTGGCAGGTTCCCGGGTCCGCCGTCACTACTTACACCATAATTATGCCGAAGAGAAAAAAGAAGCTTGGAACCTGCTGGGCGAAAAGCTCACTGACATCATGATCGGCCAGGACGGTCTGGAGGGGCTAGGTAGAGGCAACTCAAATGAGCACGAAGCGCCCATGACGACGCCTGCCTCGACCATCGGAAAGTTGAACCCGAATTAATCAACATCTGAACGGCAATAGTCGTCCGTCAACCGTAAGCTCTTATTTTTCCCCACGGGGTGAGCTATGAATCACACAGCCAACGGGCAGTATGCAGACAGACTGACGGATCTTGAGCCCTGGCACCAGGACGATGCCCTGGGCCCCCAAAAACGTTGCGTGAGCATTTTCCAGCACAGCACCTACGACGGGACACAGCATTGGAACGCCCTTATTTCGATCGGTATGGCAACGAATGAAGAAAAGTTTCCTCTGGTGGAGGAAATCGCTGCTGCGGGGTCTCCTCTAAACGACAATTACTTTATCAATGCCGAGAATCTTGAGCGTTGGATAAACAACGAGCTCGCGGGACTTTGTCGGTACCGTAGCCATGGAAGTGAAGATCTGGACGGCGAATCCAAAACACAGGGACCGTTGAAGCTCTTGTTCTCACTCGACGCCGTATTCGTTCGCCCGCTTTATCATTCATTAGGTTTTGGCGAAATTTTGTCGGAACACCTAGCCGAGCAGTTAATGGCCGGGCTCCTCACACAATTGGTCCGCATAAAATCACATGATGATGGCGCGGACGTCGTTTTATTCGCGGACTTTGATTCCATCGAAGGAGATTGTTTTTTTGAAAAACTGGCCGAATTGATCGAGCTGAAAATTGAAATCTCCTCCAATTCACTTGGTATACCGATCACCTTCTCGACAGATTCAGGATATTAGGAAAGACGGTGCCATTGGGCCGTTGATGGATGGGAGCCACCCATTTCCTGGGATTACTGGAGGCGACTGAAGCGTGAGGCAAGGCGTTTTGGTCGAGGAGAGAAGACAGAACTATATTTTTGACGGTTTGGCAGCAAAGGCACCTTCACCCAGCAATGCGACACCCAACGCCGTCACGCAGAGATAGATGGGGTATTCCCAACCACCGTTGGCACTCGTGAAGCTCAGCCATTACCAAAATGGACGGTCGCAGCAGCGAATAACTGAATCACTGCTGGCACAAAACGTTCGCTAGCGCTCCGCTATTTCTATTGGTGCTCCGAGTAGCGTGGCGAGCAACTCACACCCCTCCGCCTATGCCGGCGCAGATCACAACAAAAATGAGATCTGCAACGAATTACCGTGCCGTCAGCAATACCGGTAAGGGCAATAGCGCTGATCATACGAGTCAACTATTTAGGCCATTGAGCGCCTTCAAATCGGCTCGAATATCGAGGGCAGTGGCCTTGGCCTGGCCGAAGACCGGAGGGCGCTTCTCGATAAATGCCATGACTCCTGCCGCAAAGTCCTCTGTTGCGGCGCAAGCAATGAATGACTGCAACTCTTGATCGAGGTGATCAGCCAACTGCGCAAGGCTGACCCCCTTAACCAGCTGTTTCAGTTGCCGGTTGGCGGCATAAGGTCCGGCTGCGAGGCGTTTCGCGAGTTCCGTAGCACTGCGTTCAAGCTCCCCCGGCTGCACCACATGACTAACCAGCCCCCACTGGTGGGCCTGCGCCATATCTATGCTGCGGTTGAACATCAGCACATCTAGGGCTCGCTTCTCGCCGATTATAGCCGGTAGGAACCGACTTAACCCTCCATCGGGCGTGGTGCCCAAAGCCAGGTACGCAGGTATGAACTTGCATCCCTGTTCAGCCACTATGAAATCCGCCATGCAGGATAGACTCATACCGATCCCAGCAGCGCCGCCCTGAACTGCAGCAATAACGGGCACTGGTATCTGCGCCAGCGTCAATATAGCCTGGTGGGCCAGTCCAATGTAATTCGCCAGCGGGTCACGCCGCGCTTCGGGTAGCCGCTCGAGTAGCTGGCGAAAGAAAGTGACATCGCCACCGGCGCAGAACAGCGGCCCCTTCCCCCTCAAAATCACCGCATGCAAGTCTGGCGACTCTACACAGCGCGAAAAAGCCTGCAGCAATTGCTGTAGGGCTGATTCCGAGAGAGCGTTGCGCGTCTCAGGGCGGTTGAGGGTGATAAAGGCAATGCCCTGATGCTGCTCGAAAATAACGTCCAAGCCTACTGCGTCGTGCACCTTGTTTCCCCTTCCCATACGGTTACGAAACGATTATGCCGAGCAGCGACTATTGATGTGAAAAGTCAGTCGTCTGCCGAACGTCTGTTATGCAGCAAGTTTGAAGCACTGGCTGAATTCGACATAAACCAGCACGCTCAAATAGCCGCAGGCAAATCCCCCCCGAATTGGCTTTGCCAGTGTTTACTGACCGACTATCTGAGGACGCGAGTTAGTTGATGCACTACGTACGGCCGGACGATTTAACGTCAGCGGACGACGCTATTGCTTCGAGATTGGATTGAACGTCACTCACACCAAGTCTCTACAAGTTAACGCCAGCTTGTTCAGACGAAGCATGGCCTGTGCAGCGTAGTCGAGTATTTCGTCGAAAAAAGTTCGACCGGTTTAATGGCGTCGGCGAAGACTACTGCTGGCCCGTAATCTAGCATGCCTGTACTGCTGTCGGTGCAACGCACCCAACTGCCCAAGTCTGAATCCATAATTGGGAGTACTGTTGAAACGGATTCAGCGTCCCCGCTTGCTCAACAAAAAATTCGGCACCGCAATCCCCTGTTGAATCCGATTGAAGCGTACTCTGGTGCCGTTTTTATGCAAGTGGTCAGGCAGCGCGCACTCAGCGATGACCTGAGCCTTGAAGGACTAGGAGTAGAAGCGACGTTCTTGTTGCATGGGCGTCCGCTTAAAAAGGCAAAAAATGGTGTCAGGAAGGTGTATTGCCCAGACGGTTACCTTCCGAGTTCCATCTTGGCTTAAGAGAAGTGATCCAGGGTCCTGCATCATGCCCACCCCTCAAGTCGCAACGTCGCCCGAACCAAACGTTGTTCCTCGCTTTCGATTTCTTTGAGGTTTTCGCAGATGCTCTGGATGTGAGCGATGGCCGCCTTTCGCGCCTGCTCCGGCAAGCGGCCGGTGACGGCGTTGTAGAGCCGCGCGTGTTGCCGGTCGATCTGACGCTTTTGCGGCTCGCGGTGGTAGAGGTTGTTGACCGAGGCAAACACCGAGCTGAGCAGCAAATCCGTCAGCGAACGCAAGGTCTGCACCAGCACCGGGTTGTGCGAGGCTTCGCAGATTGCCAGGTGAAACGCATGATCGAGCCGGGCATGTTCGCTCGCCTCCAGCGAACGGCTGTGGGCATCGAGCAACGCCTCGTAACTGCGGCTGATGAGAACGAAATCCGCCTCGGTCCCGCGCAAGGCCGCCAGACGCGCAGACTCGCCCTCGAGCAGGCTGCGAACCTCGAATAAATCATAGAGCGTTCGTGGCTGCGAGCTGAACAGGTGCATCAGCGGTGACGCCAAGCCATGCCCTGACAGGTCAGCCACGAATGACCCCTTGCCTTGCTCGGTCTTGATAATCCCGCGAGCGCGCAACAACTTCAGCCCCTCGCGAAGGGCGGTGCGGGAGACGCCGAGTTTTTCGGTCAGCCGCCGCTCCGAAGGCAATAGTTGCCCGGTCTTGAGCACGCCGTCGACGATCAGGCGCTCGATGCGCTCACAGACCACGTCGGCGACTTGCGGATTACGGCTCGTTTCTGCGCTGCCCATCGAATCTCCAACTGGTATGACCAGCCTCATCGCCAGAATCAAACCTGTTCAAATATAAACATAAGCCACTGTTTTAAAAGTTCTTTTTTGAAAAAACAAAAAAACAACGAGTAAAAAACTGGTTCGACCAGCCAAACAACACATAGACAGTAAAACGCCTCAGACCAATGATGCAAGTCAGCTGTATCCGGAAACAGACCTCTAATAAAAACAACTGAGTGTCGCCCACCGACTATGAACATTCTCTACGATGAACGCGTTGACGGTGTCCTGCCCGACGTCGATAAAAACGCCCTGCTGCAGGCCCTGCAAACGCAGTTGCCCGATCTGGAAATCCTGCATCAGCGCGAAGAGCTCAAACCGTACGAATGCGACGGACTCTCCGCTTACCGCACCACGCCGATGCTGGTGGTGCTGCCGCACCACATCGACCAGGTCCAGGGCGTGCTCCGGCTCTGCCATGAACGGCAGGTGCCGGTCGTCGCCCGCGGTGCGGGCACGGGTTTGTCCGGCGGTGCATTGCCGCTGGAAAAAGGCGTGCTGCTGGTGATGGCGCGCTTCAACAAAATCCTCCACATCGACGCCGCCGCCCGCACCGCCCGCGTCCAACCGGGCGTTCGTAACCTGGCGATTTCCCAGGCCGCCGCGCCGTTTGGCCTGTACTACGCGCCAGACCCCTCCTCCCAGATCGCCTGTTCGATCGGCGGTAATGTGGCGGAAAACGCCGGTGGTGTGCATTGCCTCAAGTACGGGCTGACCGTGCACAACCTGCTCAAGCTCGACATCCTCACCGTCGACGGCGAGCACCTGACGCTGGGGTCCCAGGCACTCGACTCACCCGGTTTCGATCTGCTGGCGTTGTTCACCGGTTCCGAAGGCATGCTCGGGGTGATCACCGAGGTCACGGTCAAACTGCTACCCAAGCCGCAAACCGCCAAAGTGCTGCTGGCAGCCTTCGATTCCGTCGAAAAGGCTGGCCGTGCGGTGGGTGACATTATTGCCGCGGGCATCATTCCAGGAGGTCTGGAGATGATGGACAACCTGGCCATTCGCGCCGCCGAAGACTTCATCCACGCCGGCTACCCGGTCGACGCCGAAGCCATTCTGTTGTGCGAACTCGATGGTGTAGAAGCCGACGTCCATGATGACTGCGGCCGCGTGCGCCAGGTGCTGGAACAGGCCGGCGCCACCGAAGTGCGCCAGGCTCGCGATGAAGCCGAGCGCGTACGTTTCTGGGCCGGGCGCAAGAATGCCTTTCCAGCGGTCGGCCGTCTCTCACCGGATTATTACTGCATGGACGGGACGATCCCGCGCCGGGAACTGCCCGGTGTGCTGCAGGCGATCGCGGCGTTATCCGCCGAGTACGACCTGCGCGTGGCCAACGTTTTCCACGCCGGCGACGGCAACATGCATCCACTGATTCTGTTCGATGCCAATCAACCGGGTGAACTCGACCGCGCCGAAGCCCTGGGCGGCAAGATCCTCGAATTGTGCGTGAAGGTCGGCGGCAGCATTACCGGTGAACACGGTGTGGGCCGCGAGAAGATCAACCAGATGTGCGCGCAGTTCAATAGCGATGAGCTGACCGTGTTCCATGCCGTCAAGGCTGCGTTCGATCCGAGCGGGTTACTCAACCCGGGCAAGAATATTCCGACACTGCATCGCTGCGCCGAGTTTGGCGCCATGCACGTGCATAGGGGTCAGATGCCCTTTCCTGAATTGGAGCGTTTCTGATGCGCAGCGAACACGATATCGATGACAGCGCGGCGCTGCTGGAGCAGGTCAACCAGGCGCTGCACAACGCCACTCCGCTGCGCATCCAGGGTTCCAACAGCAAAGCGTTCCTGGGGCGCAGCGTGGCAGGTGAAGTCCTCGACACCCGCTCTCACCGGGGCATCGTCAGCTACGACCCGACCGAACTGGTGATCACCGCTCGCTGCGGCACGCCATTGGCACACTTGTCTGAAGTACTGGACGCGGCGCAGCAGATGCTGCCTTGCGAACCGCCCTCCTTCGGTGAAGACGCCACGGTGGGCGGCATGATTGCCTGTGGACTCTCGGGGCCGCGACGCCCCTGGTCAGGATCGGTCCGCGACTTCGTCCTCGGGACGCGGGTCATCACCGGACAGGGCAAGCATCTGCGCTTTGGCGGCGAGGTCATGAAGAACGTCGCCGGCTACGATTTGTCGCGCTTGATGGCCGGCAGTTACGGCTCGCTTGGCGTGATAACCGAAGTGTCCCTCAAGGTCCTGCCAAAACCACGGCAAGCGTTGAGTATCAGCCTGGAGATGGACACCGATCGTGCCTTGCTGCGCCTGGCGGAATGGGGGCAGCAACCGTTGCCAATCAGCGCCGCGTGTCACGATGGCCAGCGCCTGCACCTGCGACTCGAGGGCGGCGAAGGCTCGGTGGCGGCGGCCCATGACCGTTTGGGCGGCGAGTGGCTGGACGCTTCGTACTGGCAAGACCTGAACGAACATCGATTGAGTTTCTTCGATGAGAACCAGCCGCTCTGGCGCCTTTCCTTGCCGCAGAACACTCCCCGGCTGCCGCTGCCGGGCGTTCAATTGATCGATTGGGGCGGCGCCCAGCGCTGGCTCAAATCCGACGCCGAAGCGCCCCTCATTCGCGCGGTCGTCGAAGCGGTCGGCGGACATGCGACCTGCTACAGCCATGGCCTGATCGACAGTCCATTCCAACCACTGCCCGAAGCGCTGATGCGCTATCACCGGAACTTGAAACAGCAACTCGATCCACGGGGCCTCTTCAACCCCGGTCGCCTGTACGCGGAGCTTTGAACCATGCAGACCACCTTGAGCGAAGCCGCCCGTCAACTGCCCCGTGCCGTAGAAGCCGAAAGCATTCTGCGCAGTTGCGTGCACTGCGGCTTCTGCAACGCCACCTGCCCGACCTATCAACTGCTGGGCGATGAACTGGATGGCCCGCGGGGCCGCATCTACCTGATCAAGCAGGTTCTAGAGGGTAACGAGGTCACTCAGAAGACCCAGCAGCACCTGGATCGCTGCCTGTCTTGCCGTAACTGCGAAACCACCTGCCCTTCCGGCGTCGACTACCACAACTTGCTGGACATCGGCCGGGCGGTGGTCGATGCGGCGGTGCCGCGCCCACTCGGCGAGCTCCTGTTGCGCGAGGGATTGCGCAGCGTCGTGCCCAATCCGGGGCTGTTCAAAGGGCTGGTTAGCAGTGGCCAGGTTTTCCGCGCCTTGCTGCCCAACACGCTGCAAGTCAAATTGCCTCGCAACGTGTATCCGGCGAAGCCACGACCGACCACCCGCCATACCCGGCAAGTGCTCATGCTCGAAGGCTGCGTGCAACCGAGCCTGTCGCCAAATACCAACGCGGCCGCCGCGCGCGTACTGGATCGACTGGGGATCAGCGTCACCTCGATCCGCGAGGCCGGTTGTTGCGGCGCGGTGGATTATCACCTGGACGCTCAGGCCGCCGGCCTTGATCGTGCCCGCCGCAACATCGATGCGTGGTGGCTGAGCATTGAAAGCGGTGCCGAAGCCATTGTGCAAACCGCCAGCGGCTGCGGTGCCTTCATCAAAGATTATGGCCACCTGCTCAGCACCGACCCGGCGTATGCCAACAAGGCGAAAAGGGTCAGTGCGCTGGCCAAGGATCTGGTTGAAGTGCTGCGCGACGAGCCGCTGGAAAAACTCGGCGTACACAGCGATCAGCGCCTGGCGTTCCACTGCCCCTGCACCTTGCAGCACGCGCAAAAACTCGGGGGTGCGGTTGAAGCAATTCTGACGAGTCTGGGATTCAATCTGACCTCTGTTCCTGACAGCCACCTGTGCTGCGGCTCGGCGGGCACGTATTCGCTGACTCAACCCGAACTGTCTCGGCAACTGCGCGACAACAAGCTTAATGCGCTGGAAAGCGGTCATCCCGAAGTCATTGTCACGGCCAATATCGGCTGTCAGTCCCACCTCGACGGTGCGGGCCGAACCCCTGTCAGGCACTGGATCGAACTGGTCGAAGCCGCCTTGCCCTCACCGAGCACTGGAGAATCCCCATGAAAAGCAAAGCCGTACTGAGCCAGACCGAAGTCAGCCAAATCCTTGCAGCTGCACGCACCGAAGCGCAGAACAACCAATGGGCCGTGACTATTGTGGTTGTCGATGACGGCGGTCATCCCCTGGCCCTCGAACGCCTCGACGGTTGCGCTCCGATTGGCGCCTACATCGCCACCGAAAAGGCCCGCACCTCGGCCCTGGGTCGGCGCGAATCCAAAGGCTATGAAGAGATGGTCAATGGCGGGCGCCACGCCTTTTTGTCCGCGCCATTACTGACCTCCCTTGAAGGTGGCGTGCCGATCATCGTCGACGGCCAGGTGATCGGCGCGGTCGGGGTGTCCGGCGTCAAAGCCGAACAGGATGCACAAGTGGCCAAGGCCGGTGCGCAATGCTTGAAATGAACTGAACGTAACGCTGTCAGCGCTCGATAAACACCGTGTGATGGAGATACAAAGTGACCGATTTCGTTAACTACCAAGGCCTCAAGGTCGCGCCCGTCCTGCAACGTTTTGTTGATCTGGACGTGCTACCGGGCACCGGCCTGGACCCGCAAATCTTCTGGGGTGGTTTCGCTGCCTTGGTGCATGAACTGGCACCTATCAACCGCGCGCTGCTGGCTGAACGTGATCGCCTGCAAACCGAACTGGACACCTGGCACCGCGTCCACCCGGGACCGGTGACCGACATGCCGGCTTATCGCAGCTTCCTGAGCGGTATTGGTTACCTGCAACCACAACCCGCAGACGTCAAGGTCAGCACCGACAACGTTGATACAGAAATCAGTGTGCAGGCCGGACCGCAACTGGTTGTCCCGGCGGTCAACGCGCGTTATGCGCTGAATGCCGCGAATGCGCGCTGGGGATCGCTGTACGACGCACTGTACGGCACCGATGTGATTTCCAATGACGGCGGCGCCGAACCGGGCCGGACATACAACCCGGTGCGCGGGGCGAAAGTCATCGCGTTTGCCCGTGGTTTCCTGGATCAGGCGTTCCCTTTGAGCAGCGGTTTCCATGCCGAGGTGGCGCGTTACCGGATCGACAACGGCACACTGCAAGCCACGTTGAATGACGGCAGCCAAACCGGCTTATCGAACGCCGCGCAGTACATCGGCTACCAGGGTTCGCTCGCTGATCCCACGGCCATTCTGCTGAAAAACAACGATCTGCACGTCGAGATTCAGATCGACCGGCAGAGCGTTATCGGTCAGGCCGACGCCGCTGGGGTCAAGGACCTGCTGATTGAAGCAGCCCTCTCGACCATCATTGATTGTGAGGACTCGGTCGCGGCCGTCGACGCCGATGACAAGGTGCAGGTGTACCGCAACTGGCTGGGCTTGATGAAGGGCGACCTGAAAGAGGACCTGGAGAAAAACGGTAAAACCATCACACGAAAGCTGAACCCGGACCGCGAGTACACCGCAGCCGATGGCAACTCACTGTCGCTGCACGGGCGTTCGTTGCTGTTCATCCGCAACGTCGGACACCTGATGACCAGCCCGGCGATTCTCGACAACGGCGGACTGGAAATTCCGGAAGGCATTCTCGACGGCGTCATCACCAGCCTGATTGCCCTGCATGACCTGCAACGCCGCGGCAATTCCCGCACCGGTAGCGTCTACATCGTCAAACCGAAAATGCACGGCCCCGCCGAAGTGGCCTTCGCCGAGCAATTGTTCAGCCGCATCGAAGACCTGCTCCAACTCGAACGCCATACCCTGAAAATGGGCATCATGGACGAGGAGCGGCGCACCAGCGTCAACCTCAAGTCCTGCATCGCAGCAGCCTCCTCACGGGTCGCGTTCATCAACACTGGTTTCCTGGATCGCACCGGCGACGAGATGCACACCGCCATGGAAGCGGGCGCGATGCTGCGCAAGGGCGACATGAAAAACACCCCGTGGATCGAGGCCTATGAGCGCAATAACGTGCTCGTCGGTCTGGACTGTGGATTGCGTGGGCGGGCGCAGATCGGTAAAGGCATGTGGGCCATGCCGGACCGGATGGCCGATATGCTCAAGCAAAAAGTCGCCCACCCCAAAGCGGGCGCGAATACCGCGTGGGTGCCCTCACCGACCGCCGCCACCTTGCACGCGCTGCATTACCATCAGGTCAACGTGCGCTCGGTGCAGGCGTCCCTTGAAACAACGGACTTCGGCGGCGCCAGCCCGGCACTTCTGGACGGTTTGCTCAGCGTGCCGGTCGTCACCGCCCCGTCCTGGTCGGTCGATGAGATTCGGCAGGAAGTCGAAAACAACGCGCAAGGTTTGCTGGGGTATGTGGTGCGTTGGGTC
The DNA here is from genome assembly GCF_030644265.1 of Pseudomonas sp. OVF7. Taxonomy (NCBI): domain Bacteria; kingdom Pseudomonadati; phylum Pseudomonadota; class Gammaproteobacteria; order Pseudomonadales; family Pseudomonadaceae; genus Pseudomonas; species Pseudomonas sp. OVF7. The sequence continues at coordinate 5,413,025 of NZ_CP128996.1, forward strand.
GAGCAAGGCATTGGCTGCTCGAAGGTGCCCGACATCCATAACGTGGGCCTGATGGAAGATCGCGCGACCTTGCGCATATCCAGCCAGCACATGGCCAACTGGCTGCGACACGGGGTGATCACCCAGGACCAGGTCGTAGAGATATTGCAGCGCATGGCGCGGGTCGTTGATCAGCAGAACGCCGGTGATCCGATCTACACGCCTATGGCGCCGGACTTCGAGCAGTCAGTTGCGTTTCAAGCGGCCTGCGCACTGGTGTTCGAGGGATGTGCACAACCCAATGGATATACCGAACCGCTGCTGCATAAATTCCGGCTGACGTTCAAACAATCGAGGAGGAGGTAATTAGAAAAAACGAACAAATAGGTTAGATTTTTTGTGATCGGTAAACATCGAGGCTTGCCGCGAGTTTTGGTCGCTCAAAGGGTTACAGCTCACAAAACAACTAACCATAACTATTGCGCGCGCAAACTGGAGACGTCTAATGCCCCTTCTGTCTATAAAGCTCAGCTAGAGTCTTTGTAAGATGCCCTTTAGGCACCAGAATCGTGGCCGTGACACGCTTACCAGACAGCGATATGGGAATCCGCCCGCGGCTCCGTCCCCCCGCACAACACCCCAGTGACGAGGTCACGCAGGATGATCTGCCCACGTCCATAGTCGGTCAGGTCGCTAGCGATCTGCACCTCATGGCCGCGCCGGGCCAAGGCATTGGCGAGGTCGCGGGAAGCGTCGTGTTCGATACCGACCTTCATCCCGCCCAGCCATTGCCAACGCGGCGCGTCCAGGGCTGCTTGCGGGTTGAGGCCAAAATCCACCAGGTTCATGACCATCTGCACATGCCCCTGGGGCTGCATGTAGCCGCCCATCACGCCGAAAGGTCCGAGGGCCTGGCCGTTCTGGGTGAGGAAGCCGGGGATGATGGTGTGGAAAGTCTTCTTGCCTGGGGCCAGGCAGTTGGCGTGCTTCGCATCGAGACTGAACTCCTGTCCACGATTCTGCAGGGCAATACCGCTGTCGGGCAGCACCACGCCGGAACCGAATCCGTGGTAGTTGCTCTGGATGAAGGAAACCATGTTGCCCTCTCCGTCGGCGGTGGCCAGGTACACCGTGCCGCTGGCGTGAGGATCCCCAGGCGCGGGGGGCTGGGCCTGTTCGCAGATCTGGTTGCGTCGACGCGTGCTGTAGTCGTCGCTGAGCAAATCGGCCACCGCCACACGCATATGCGCCGGGTCGGTGATGTAGTGCAGGCCATCGCTGTAGGCCAGCTTCATGGCCTCCAGTTGGCGATGCCAGGTCTGCTGGCTGTCACGGTGATCGAAGCTGAAGCCTTCGAGTATCTTCAGCGCCATCAAGGCCACCAGGCCCTGCCCGCTCGGCGGAATTTCCCAGACATCGACCCCGCGGTAATTGATGTGGATCGGCTCGACCCACTGGGCTCGATAATCCTCGAGATCGGTGGCCCGCAGATAACCGCCCGTGGCGCGGGAATGGGCATCCAGGCGCTCGGCCAACGCGCCGCGATACAGGCTCTCGCAGCGAGTGGCGGCCAACTCTTCGAGGGTGCGGGCTTGGGCGGGATTGCGGAAGATCTCACCGGCCCGGGGTGCGCGGCCCTCGATCAGGAAGGTATCGAACCAGGCCTCCAGGACCTGATCGCGATCGGGTGTGAGCTCGTCCACGGCGACCTGCCATTGATGGGCAACCACCGGCGACAGCGCAAAACCGTCCCGCGCCAGGCTGATGGCCGGTTGCAGCAGCTCGGTAAAGGGCAGCTTGCCAAAGCGTCGGGACAACTCGGCCCAGGCCGACGGGCAACCCGGGACGGTCACCGGGGTCCAGCCATAGAGCGGCATCTGCTCATGGCCGGCCGCCTTGACCGCCTCGATGCTCAAGGCGGCCGGGGCATGGCCGTTGCCGTTGAGGCCATGCAGTTGGCCCTTGCACCAGACCAAGGCGAAGGCGTCACCGCCAATGCCGCAACCTGTAGGCTCGACCACCGTCAGCGCCGCCGCCGTGGCGATGGCGGCATCGATGGCATTGCCGCCCTTTTGCATGATCTCAATGCCCGCCTGGGCCGCCAGGGGCTGGGACGCGGCGACCATGCCCCGACGGGCGAAAACGCTCTGGCGTTGCGACGGATAAGGGTACTCGTGGGCAGAAAATGTCAGCATGGCAAAGGCTCTTCAACACAAGGGTTCATTGACCGGATTTGACTCGGTTCCATTCCCGGGTCATCAGGCGCTGGATGTTCTCCGGGAGATCGGCGGAGACGAAAGTGCGGCTGATCACATCGTCGCCGGGATAAATTCCCGGGTTGCCGCTGACCTTGGGATCCATCAGGGTCGTGGCGTCCTTGTTGGGGTTGGCGTAGCCGACATAATCACTGATCGGCGCAATCACCTCGGGACGCAACAGGTAGTTGATCAGGGAATGGGCGTTGGCAACGTTACCGGCGTCTTTCGGGATCGCCAGCATGTCAAACCAGAGATTCACACCTTCCTTGGGAGTCAGGTAGCGAATGTCGAGATTCTTCCCGGCTTCCAGGGCGCGCGCCTGGGCCTGCATCACGTCGCCGGAATAACCGATGGCCACGCAGATATCGCCGTTGGCCAGGTCAGTGGTGTATTTCGACGAACTGAAGTAGGTCACCGAAGGACGCAACGCCATCAGCCGTTTCGAGGCTTGCTGGTAGTCATCGGGCTTGACGCTGTTGGGATCCAGGCCGAGGTAGAGCAGGACCTGGGAAATGACCTTCACCGGTGCATCGACAAAGGCTACGCCACAGCGCTTCAATTTGGCCAGATTGTCGGGTTCCAAGACCATGGACCAGGAATCCAATAGCGCATCCTTGCCCAGCACGGCTCGAACCTTTTCCTCGTTGTAACCGATACCCACGGTACCCCACATATACGGTACGGCGTAGCGGTTGCCGGGGTCGGCAGCCTCCAGACGTTGCATCAGGCGTGGGTCGAGATGCTTCCAATTATTCAGCAGCGACCGCTGCAGGGGCTGGTAGGCGCCAGCGCGTATTTGCTTGGACAGGAACTGGTTGGACGGTACCACCACATCATAACCCGAGTGCCCGGAGAGCAGTTTGGCTTCGAGCATCTCGTTAGTGTCGAAGATGTCGTACTGGACTTTGATACCGCTGTCTTGCTCGAAGTTCTTCAAGGTGTCGGGGCCGATGTAGTCGGACCAGTTATAAACCTTGACCACCGACTCGGCGGCTTGGGTCAGGGGCATAAGGGCGGCGCAACACAGGACGGCGCACAAGCTAGATGAACGCATGGCGAATTTCCTTGGAAGGGTCATATACGCGGCTGAGGAAGGGCCGGGTACGAGGGTGGTTAGGGTGGCTGAGAATCTGTTCCGGTGGTCCTTGCTCGATGAGCTCGACCTGATCGAGTACCACCACCGACTGGCTGGAATACGTGTAGTTGACGATGTTGATCACCTGCTGCCGCTCGGGCTTGTAGAACAACTGGTCGACGATCATGTCGCACTGCTGGCCGAGCAACGCCGGCACCAGGCCAGAGAGCAGGATCACCCGCCATTGCACCTTTTTATCACCCAGGCGTCTGGCGTTCTCCAGGTCCAGGTCGATGGCACCAGGGGCGATGAATCCATCTCCAAGCAGTAGCTGAGTTTATCGACCTTCTGCAGGCATTCCAGACCTGGGGCGCGACGGCGGCCCACTGTGCGCAGAGGCCGAGGGAGACAGCCGCCAGCAAGGCGCGTCGTTTATGCATGACCAGGCACTCCAATTCGTTGGTTAACGGGGCAGGACTCAAAGTCAAAACACGGGTAGGCTCGGGCCCACTTCTATTTTTCCGATTTCAGGAATTGGATTAGCACCGGCACGGTGCCTTCGATATGTTCGCGCACCACTGCTTCGGCGCGGGCGGCATCGCCGGCGCGAATCGCGTCGAGGATCACCGCATGTTCCTGGCGAGCGCTGAGGGGCTTTTCGCCGTGCTGCAACCACAAACGCATGGGCGCCTCGACCAGCGAGTACAACGCCGAGATCTGCTTCATCAAACGTGGGCGGCCACTGAGGCTGCAGAGGTATTCGTGGAATGCGCGGTGGCGGCTGACCCACTCGGCGCTTTCATCACGGTAGTCGTCCATCTCGTCAAGCATTCGCTCCAGGGCCGACAGCTGACGCTCCCCGATTCTCGGTACAGCTACGCGGATCGCCAAACCTTCAAGGGCGCTACGCATGTCGAAGACTTCTTGCAGTTCGTCAAACTCCAGCCCGCTAACAACCGCCCCGCGATTCGGCCGCAAGGTCACTAGTCCCTGCGCGTCAAGACGGCGGAACGCTTCGCGCACCGGCATGCGGCTCATGCCGATCTCACTGGCAACGTCCTCGGCGATCAGTCGCTCACCTTTGCGGTAGCGGCCGCCACAAATTGCTTCGAGCAGAAAAGTATAAGCCTCCTCCTCAGCAGTCTGGGGCTGACGGTCAAGGTATGCGGGGGCGAATTGCATAAGAAATACCTTTTTGTCTTTTTGTATCCAATTAACCACTATTACGATAAAGCATGAGTCGTACCAACTATCAGAAACTATGCTTAAGAGGCTGAATCAAAACGCTTAAAAGGATGTTTTCGAGCCACGCAACCAAGACGCGCGTATGAAACTCACATGAAAATCGCCGCAAAATGGCCCTACAACCGCCCTCAAACCGTGCGAAACGATAGCGAAGCCCCCCGACTACAGAGGAGAAGCGGAACGGGTAACCCCATCGGCGAGCGCTCACGCGCCGTTCTTTTACTAGTGGCAATTGATTGCGCCGCAATCCAGTCTTCTTTAGCTGCGAGGTAACGGCACTCCGTTTTCGCCCTAAACTAAGCGCCAAATTTCCGGGCTGGCCATCAGCTTTTGAATGACGCTTTTACTGGAGCGAGAACATGCCTCGAGTTGCGTAAGAAAGCGCAATAAAATTATCGCTTTAAGATTTTTACCCGACTAAGTATTTTATATGCATAATTTGTCCACTCCCCATTTCATAGCTATAAAGGACCTTCCGTGAGCGGACTGCGTGAACGTCAAAAGGCCGAACGACGCCAAGCCATCAGTAAAGCGGCGGTGGAACTGTTCGAGCGCCAGGGTTTCCAGAACACCACCATCGAACAGATCGCCAACCAAGCCGGGGTATCGGCACCCACCGTCTTTAAATACTTTGGCAACAAGCAGGAGATCATCCTGGAAATCCTGCACGAGGCCGACCAGCGTGCACTAACGGACACCCGCAGCCAGATCCCGGCGATGGAAGATCCGGTCGAAGCACTGTGTTATCTGGAGCGGCTGTTGACGGGTTACGCGCTGGAGGTCATGCACCCCAGCCTCTGGCGCGAGTTGCTGCCACTGATCCTGTTTGGTGGCGACAACGGATTGCCCGAGGGCTATCGCGCCATGAACGATGCACTCAGGGCCGAAATCAGTGGGCTACTCAAAGAATTGCAGCAGGCCGGCAAACTGCGCGCCGACCTCGACATCGAGCTGGCCGCGTTCCTGTTGAACGACTATTCGCACCTGCAACTGTACCGGCTGGTCAACCAGGAGCAGCCGGATGTCGAGGCGCATTCCACCCAGGTCAGGCGTATCACCGAGCTGCTGTTTTATGGCATGCGCGCCTGAGCGCAACCACCGATCAGCGCCCGGCGTCGCGACGCCGGGCCATGATGATCAGTGATGCGTCTTGATGCTGGTCCAGGTGCGTGTGCGGATCCGCTCCACGGCGGCCGGTACCGGTTCCAGGGCGAACAGGGTTTTGCGAGCTTCATCCGGCACATACATGCTGGGGTTGTTACGGATATCGACATCCACCAGCTCAGTAGCGTCTTTGTTCGGATTGGGGTAACCGATCCTGTTGCTGATCCGGGCGATCACGTCCGCACGCAAGATGTAGTTGATGAACGCGTAGGCCTCTGTGATATGAGGGGCGTTGCTCGGGACCATCATCACATCCGACCACATCGGTGCACCTTCCTTGGGTAATGCCATCTCCACCTTGACGCCCTTGCCAGCAGCATCGGCCAGTTGCTTGGCCTGCGTCACTCCGCCAGACCAGCCCACGGCGACGCAAATATCGCCATTGGCCAGGTCCATGCCGTAGCGTGATGAATTGAAGTAGGTGATGTAGGGCCGGATCTTCATCATCGCGGCCTGTGCCCGGGGGTAGTCCTCGCGTTTCTGGCTGTTGGGGTCCAGGCCCTCGTAGTGCAAGGCGATGGGCACGATCTCGTTGGCGGCGTCGAGGAAACCCACGCCACAACTGAACAGCTTGGCGAGGTTCTCCTCCTTGAAGATCATGTCCCAGGTGTTCATCTGCACATCGGCGCCCAGCACCTGTCGAACCTTATCGACGTTGTAGCCGATCAGCGTGGTGCCCCAAAGGTACGGTGCCGCGTACCGGTTGCCCGGATCACCCACGGCTTCCAGGGATTTCATGAACTCGGGGTCCAGCTGCTTCCAATTGGACAACTGACTGCGATCCAACGGCTGGACAGCACCGGCCGCGATTAGGTGACTGATATTGGAGCTGCTCGGATATACCACGTCATACCCGGAGTTGCCGGTCAGCAGTTTGGACTCGAGGGTCTCGACACTGTCAAAGACGTCATAGATCGGGCGGATGCCGGTTTCTTCCTGGAAGCTCTTGAGGATTTCAGGCGGCAGGTATTCGATCCAGTTGTAGATCCGCACCGTCCGCTCCTCGGCCAGGCCCGCGCCACTGACCAGCATCGAAACGACAGCGCCCAGCAAGGTGTTACGCAAAAACCTGTTCATGATCAAACACTCCAGCGCGGCCGCGAAGGCTCGCGGCATTTAATAGCGGTAGGTGAAATAGAGTTCCAGCGCGCTGAATTTCCGATCGTCGCCAAACACCTGCTTGGCCGCGGCCATCGGCTTGACCCAGTTATAGGACAGCGAAGTCGACCACGATTTCGAAGGCACCCAATCCAGGAAGACTACGCTCTCGTCGGCAAATCGCCGATCACTGACGGCTGCGCCCATGTAGTTTTTTTCATCCAGCCAGAACTGGTAATGGATGGCACCGAGGGTGAGGGTTTCGTTGAGGTGGGTCTTGAGTGAGAACTGTTGGACGTTTTCGTTGCTGTTGAACAACAGGTAGTTGCCGACGACATCCCCCACCAGCCAGGTCCCCCAATCGACAAAGCCCTTGCTGAGGGAATCCCAGGACTTCTGCCGGTTGTCAGTGAGGTTGTCGTCGCCGGAAAAGCTTGCGTAGCGATAGCCGATAATCGGCGTCAACGGCAAGGTATCGAAGGCATAGTCCACCTGGCCATACCAAGCATTCGCGTCGTAATCGACCCCGGCGCCATTGCCCCGCTCCAGCGCATATTCGGCATTCAGGGTCAGTGCCGGCAAGCCCAGGACCTTGGCGTTGAGCGCTCGAACGTTATACACCAGCATGCCGTCCCGGCTTAATGGCGTCGCCCCCTTGGGGCCTAGGGCATTGACCTTCATCGCCATGGCGCCCAGCGTCACCTGGTCGTCGAGGTTATAGTCCAGGTTGACGCCCGTCATCCGGAAGTCGCCCATGTCGCCGTCGGTCCGCAAGGTGAAGGCTTGGGTCTTCAAAACGCCATGGTCCCAGGCCAGGATGGCAGAGTCCTTGAACGCGCTTCTCGGGGCAAGCCAATAGGCACCGTCGTCAAGCTGGTCAAGGTCACCGTCCATGACGATGAAGCCAGTGCCGATCATGTAGTTCTGGCGACCGGCGGTGAAAGTCCACTCCCCAGCCCGGAAACCGCCGTAGAGCTCTTCGGTGGCGACATCGCCATCGGAGCGGCGAGTGAAGCCCCCGGCATCGCCATCACCCAAGGTGGTTGCCCCCACCAGCGAGCCGCCGGCCAGCAGGCTGAAATCCGGCTGCAGGGCATATTCCAACTTGATACCCGGCTTGACGTAGAACTCCTGCCAATCGATTTTCGTGCCGTCATTCTTGCCGCTGCGCATATCGACGCGGCCACTGCCGAAATTGACGTTGCGGGTAGACAGCACCGCGCCACCGGCCGTGAAGTTGACCTCGCCCTTGAGGTCGCCGTCCTCGAAGGTATAGCCCGCCAAGGCGGCTTGGGCGGCCAGGGGTAACCCGAACGCTAGGAACGTTCGGGACAAACGCATCATGGAAACCATATGGAGCTCCTGTGTGATTATTGTTGTTACAGGGCAGTAAATGGCGGCGCAAACCCGCGCCAACACCTGGTTGGGCCAGGTGAGCGGAACGCAAAATTCTTGTGTTTATCGGATGAAGTCAGGGCGTCAGGTGCGCCGCGATGGCACGCAGCATGCGCACGCTGTCGCCGTCGAATGGGCTGACAGCATCGCCCAGCGACGACTGCTTGACGATCACCACGCCGGACGGTTTGTCGACGAACAGGTATTGGCCATGGATACCACCGGCCATGAGCGCTTGGCTGTGGTCATTGAAGACGTACCACTGGCTGCGGTAGGACGCGCCAGGCGTCCATGCCGAGAAGTCGGGGGATGTGGCGTAGAGCGCCGGGTCGGCACCGGCGGCGATCCGGGCGACCGTCTCGCTCGACAGCAGTTGTCGTCCATTCTGACGGCCATCGTTGGCCAACAGGCGTCCGAAACGCGCCATGTCTCGCAAGGTGGCACTGAAACCGGCACCGGCAACGCTGCGCCCCCAGGGGTCGGCCATGAAGTAGCCATCGCGTTCACAACCCAACTGGCTCCATAGATCCTGCAATAACCGGTCGCAAGCCTTGCCACTGGCGCGCTCCATCACCCAGGCCAGGGCTTCGGTGGTGGCGGTCACGTAGTGAAAAAAGCCGCCGTGGCTGCCATGTTTCCTCAGGCTCGGCAGGTATTGGTACAGGGATTCGAATTGTGCGTACTGAGCCGGAGCCGGCTGGAAACCACAGGCGTAGCCGTACTGGGAGCTCTCTGAATCCGGATCTTCATAAACCTCGCTGTAGTCGATGCCCACCGCCATGTCGAACAGCTGCCTGACAGTGGCGTCGCCATACGCGCTGCCCATCAGTTCCGGCACGTAATACGCAGCGGAAAACGCTGGATCCAGTACACCTTCACTGACCAACTGTTCGCCCAGGGTGCCGATCAGCGACTTGGTCACCGAGAACATGATGTGCCGGTCCTGAGGACGCTGGCCGTTAAAGTACCGCTCAAACAACACAGTATCGCCCTGCTGCACCAGAAAGGCGTCGGTCTGGCTGGCGATCAGGTGCTCGATCACGCTGATGCTCAAACCCGATTCACTGTCGAAGTGCAGCTCATCCAGCGGCCGAGGTGACTGTTTGAATAGGCTGATCGGCCCGGCCCCTGCCTGTACATCAATAGAAGGACGCAGACGCGCCAGGTTGCGGAACCCCCATTGATTGAAGGGAGGGTACATCCAGTTGCTCCAGGTGACGCGGCGGTGAGGTTCGGCCGGAAAGCCTTGCATGAGCAGTGGCGCGATGCAGGTGTCGGACGGTGATTCACTCGCCTCGACGTAAAGACGTGCCAACGAAGGCAGGGTGTTCTGACTCATCGGGTTGCCCCTGAAAAGTGACTCTGCGTGAAAGCAGATGCAACGAAATAATTACTCAGCCTTATTTTTTAGTCAATAAAATTTTTTCCGCAATTAAATTATTGCCGAGCTCATAAATTTTCAACAGTTCTCTGTCTCCCGTTCAGGTTCTGTGTTCAACGGCGATAGGTATTTCGGGTCGCAGAATTTCCGAAATTACCGGCCCCGTTCAGGGGTGTTCCTTAAGTGCCACAACAGTGTTTGCCGTGCATGAGCAACGCGAGGCTGTCGCAGGGCCGCAGGCGTCCACAGCAGATGATAGTCACGGGTGGTACGCCCGACCGGGCTAGGTATTTCTTCCAACTCACCCCGGGCAATGTGAGGCTCACACAGGTACGCCGGCAGCGTGCTCCAACCGAATCCATCAATCATCATCGTGCGAAGCGTCCGCAGATCCTGTCCCGCCATCGCAGGAATAGAGGACTGCAGTTCGACCCCATTCTTTTCGAGCCAATCATCCACGAGCGGTAGCTCGAGGCTGTATGCCAACAATGGCTCAGCGCTCAGTCCATCTTGGAGATTTTTCGCCGCAGCAATTCTGCGTACTACTCCCGGCGCTGCTACAGCGACTACCTTGTCCGTGAACATCAACTCACTCCGAAGCCGGGAGGTATCAGGCGCCGAAGCAGAAATGCCCAGGTCACATTCCCCCTCAACGAGCATTCGACTGATCAACTCATGATTACCGTTGCGCATGCGCAGGCGGATGCCGTCTTCGAGCAGTGGCCGCAGCTGCCTTGACGCGACCTCCGCAAGAAAATCAGCGTGTCCGATGATCTGCAGTGCTCCGGCCAACTCGACTGACCTGGCTCTTGCAGTGGCCAGAGCTGTCTCAGCCATGTCCAGCTTATCGCCCAAGTCAGCAGCCAGCTCGCGTGCGGCGGATGTGGGCTCAACACCTCGAGCCTGCCTATCAAACAAAGCTCTCCCAATCGCTACCTCAAGGCCCGCGATGTGCTGGGAAACAGCTGGCTGGGTCAGATTTAAGGTTCGAGCCGCTCCACTGATCGAGCGCTGGCGATAGACCTCAATGAACGATCTCAACCGAACAAGCGACATTATGAGCTCATAAGAAAATTTATATGACCCCTAAAATACGCTGTCTACTAGGCGTCACGCTACTGCCCTACCATTGGATCTGCGGTTTGAACGTACTTAATCACGGGCACAATGACGGCCCCTCGATCCAAGGAAATCATCAATGCCTGGCGACCAAGTCACTCAAGACCTTCAAGCAATTTTGCGCAGCATGAAGCGCGCCCACCTTGCATTGGGGCCGGCCACTGCAGATCTTCGGCGAGACCGATTGAAGCGCAGTGCCAATCTGATCCGAGACAACCACCAATCGATCAACAAAGCCATCAGTGCAGATTTCGGCAGCCGCAGCACCTACCAATCGATGGTCGCCGACCTCGTCACCACGGTGAAGATGCTAGAGCACTCTGCTGAACACCTGGAGACCTGGATGAAACCAGAACAGGTGGAAAGCCCAGGGCCAGGAATGGAAGCTTGGATCGATCAGCAGCCTCTGGGTGTGGTCGGCATCATCAGCCCATGGAACTTCCCTATCAACCTGGCGTTTGGCCCACTCGCAGGCGTTTTCGCGGCAGGGAACACTGCGATGATTAAGCCTTCGGAGCTGACTCCCGCTACCTCTCAACTGTTGGCTGAACTGGTACCGGCCTACTTCGAACCCTCAGAGCTCTCAGTTGTACTGGGCGACGCTAGCGTCGGCGCGGCGTTTAGCTCCTTGCATTTTGACCATCTCGTCTTCACCGGCAGCACCGTGGTTGGTCGACATGTCATGAGAGCTGCTTCCGAAAACCTGGTACCCGTCACTTTGGAGCTGGGCGGCAAATCCCCGGTTGTTGTGGCAGATGGGTTCGATATCGCCATTGCTGCAGAACGGACGCTCACGATCAAGACGTTCAATGCCGGACAAATCTGCCTGTCGCCCGACTACATGATTATTCCAGCGAAAGACCAAGATCGCCTGGTACAGGTCAGCAAAGACTTCATCGCCACATCATTCCCTACCCTGCTGGCCAATCCAGACTACACCTCGATCGTCAGCCAGCGCCATTTTGAGCGACTGGTAGGCCTCCTCGAGGACGCGGAACGAAAAGGTGCCACGATCATCAACCTGGCCCCTAAAGGAGAGCTACCCTTTGATGCGGCTACTCGTAAAATTGCACCGCACCTTATTCTGGGCGTTACTGACGAAATGCAGATCATGCAGGAGGAGATCTTCGGGCCACTACTTCCGGTCAAAACCTACACCGACGCCCAGGAGCCTCTGCATTACATCAACGCCAACCCACGTCCGCTCGCTGCTTACTATTTTGGAGATGATCAAACACAGCAAGAGCTGTTCGCTCGCCATACCACCTCCGGAGCCTTGGTGATCAACGACGTCATGACACACGCCTCAATCGATGCGTTGCCATTTGGTGGCGTAGGTGCATCGGGCATGGGCGCCTATCACGGCCTGCATGGCTTCCGTCGCTTCACCCACGCTAAGCCCGTGGTACTGCAAAGCAAAGACGGTGCTTCGAACCTGCGACTCCGGGCGCCCTACGACAACAAGTTGCAAGCGATCCAAGGTTTTCTCGAAAGCTGATTCTCCAGTGTCAACAGCCCCAGGCAACGGACAGCGTCGCCTGGCTGATACTCAACCGCAAATGTGGAAATCCAAATGAAAGTATTGATGGTGATAACTTCTCACGACCAACTGGGCAACACTGGTATGAAAACGGGCTTCTGGCTGGAAGAGTTCGCCGCCCCGTATTACGTGTTCAAAGATGCAGGAGCTGAGATCGTCCTGGCATCACCTGCTGGTGGGCAGCCCCCTCTTGACCCCAAAAGCGATCTGCCCGAGTTTCAGACTGAACTCACTCACCGCTTCAAGGCCGACCCAGAGACCCAGCGCGCCCTCGCTTCCACTGTAAAATTAGATACCGTCACCCACGACCAATTCGACACTGTCTTCTATCCAGGTGGCCATGGCCCACTGTGGGATCTCGCCGAGTCTCGTCAGTCTATTGATCTGATCGAAGCCTTCGAACGTGCAGGTAAGCCAATCGGATTCGTCTGCCACGCGCCTGGTGTGCTGCGCCATGTGAAAGCTGCCAATGGCCAGCCTCTGGTCAAAGGTCGCCGCGTGACTGGGTTCACCAATGGCGAGGAAGCAGATGTCCAGCTCACCGACGTGGTGCCGTTCCTCATTGAAGATGAGTTCAAACGCCAAGGTGGGTTGTACGAGAAGATTGAAAACTGGGCTCCCTTCGTCGTAGTCGACGGTAAGCTCGTTACTGGTCAAAACCCTGCAAGCTCTGAAGATGCAGCGAAGGCACTCCTCCAGCTTGTAGCGGTCTGACGATTTCGGACACCCATTTAGGCGAGAATGCTCGCCAGATAAAGGTGTCTGATGACCAAACAACGTCGTTCCTTTTCCGCTGAATTCAAACTCGAGGCCGCAGGCCTCGTGCTTGATCAAGGCTATAGCCATATCGAAGCCAGCCGCTCGCTTGGGGTTGTCGAGTCCACATTGCGTCGCTGGGTGAACCAATTCCAGCAGGAGCGCAATGGGGTTACTCCATAGAGCAAGGCGTTAACGCCTGAACAGCCGAAGCTCCAAGAGCTAGAGGCTCGGATCGCGCGCCTTGAACGGGGGAAATCCATTTTAATGAAGGCCTGCGCGCACTTGATGTCGGAGGAGCACGAGCGCATACGCTAATTGATCAGCTAAGCGCTCATGAGTCATTAGAGTTGCTGTGCAAGACTTTTGATGTGCCTCGCTCGTGTTACTACAGGCATCCCCTCAGACGCAGAACTCCGGATGTGGAGCGAGTCAGATGGGCTGGCACCCGCTCAGGGCGAGAAAAAACTCAACGTCGTGCCAGGGATTAGTTGACCAGTACAAACTCAAGCTAGATCGACGCCCAGACCGTTTCCCGATCCACTCTAGTGAGGCTGTGCGCAGAGATACTTAGCTGTCGTTGAGTCTCATCAAGGCTCATGCCTCGAGCCGTTCGCGAGAGTCGTCGACGGCATTTCAAGGGGTCAGTGACCTCAACCCCGAAGCGTGGCATTCGCCGCGTTGATCACGCTCCCCGTACATCCCTCAGTTAGCCTAGAGCCACATTCAAAGTCCTGTCGGCGAACGCGCGAGGATCAGGAGCCGTGATAGGGCTTCCAAATCCTCCTGCCGCATGTGCATGAATTGACTACGGTGAAGTTCCAAAAGCGGCCCATCTATATCGGCCAGCAACTTCTTTCCGCGCTTACTGAGCAGAACGCGTACAACGCGCCGATCTCGTTCGTCGTGCCGGCGCTCTACCAACGCCTCCCGTTCAAGGCGATCCAGTAAACGAGTCACATCAGCTCGTGGCTCCGCCATCTGGGCTCCGATACCGCTCGGAGTTTCGCCTTCAGCCCCACCACGGCGTATGGCACGAAGCGCATTGTACTGCTTCCCCGAAAGGCCGAATCCTGCCAGTAGATCGACAAGGTGAAGCTTCATCTCCTCGGCGGTTCGCATAAGATTGAGGTAGACCTCTTGTTCAACAAGCTTGCCCGTCTCTTTTGCCACCAGATCGGGGGTCTGGAACTTTTTCATGGATAGGTCACCTAGTGGTCGTTTCAAACAGTAGTTGTTTACAACAAATAAATGCTACAGTTCCTTCGCTCCACGCTCCCTTGACGAGAAGCACCAAAGCCGAAGGAGGTTCTAATAATCCTTGTCGTACGCCCATTAAGTGGCAGCGCACCTACCACAGCCGATATGGTCGCGATAGCTGCCGAGGTTCTGCTGTTCCGGAAGCCATGGGGCGGCAAAGACTGTCGACTGCCAAGCACCTGATTCGAACACAGGTGCGGAAACAGGAGCAACTCATCAGGGTTCTTTTGTGGGGCAAGCTGCGCCACCAATTTTGATGCCGTGCTTACACGGCCGCAACCGCATTCAACGTGTAATCAGCTCTCAACCCGTAGGAGTAAAAGTAAATGACCTTCAAGAACCTGCAACTGATCGCCCGCGTCCTCATCGCGCTCATCTTCTTCGTAGCCGGTGTACGTAAACTGTTGACCTTTGCCGCCACAGCTGCTTATTTTTCGAAACTTGGCCTGCCCGCTCCAGAGGTTGTGGCCGCGTTGGTGGCTCTGATCGAGGTTGGTGGGAGCATCGCGCTGGTAGTGGGCTGGAGGCTGCGTGAGGTCGCGGTTGGCATGGGAGTGTTCACGCTGGTGACAGCCGTCATCGGCCACCCATTCTGGTCAGTGGAGCCTGAGCAGTTCTCCGGCCAGCTCAACAACTTCATGAAGAACGTCGCAATCACGGGGGCTTTCTTACTGTTGGCCTTGCAGGGCGAAAAGAGCAAGCAACAGGTCTGATCGGCCCGACACCAGCCGCCAGACTGGCGGCTGGTAGTCTTCGCCTCGCACTGGACCTCCCGGTGTTTTTAGCGTCGAAAGCCATATCCGTAATGGCCTGTGAACAGCGCAAATCAGGCCTCCCCGTTCATAGGGGAACATAGCTTACTGCTTGAGCGCCGGTACGAAAGTCGTATATCCGTAAAAACTAGCATCATACGCTGGCGCTCAGACGGCTTAGAGTTTAGTGGCGAGAAGAGCACCAAGCTGAGCGTAAACTTAGCGCTAGATTGCTGCGACCGCATAGCCATCGGATGGGGCCAACCCAACGGACTACAGCGGTGACGATATCTGCAATCTGATGTGTTGGGGGCAGTCGAAAAGTGCTTTGGTGAGCAGCCACCCATCCAGCCTGTGCAGTGGTTTAGCGATAATAATTCGGCCTAAACCGCTGAACAGACTCAACTGTTTTCCAGAGTTTTCCGAGAAATCGGCTTGCAACCAAACGAAATCGTGGCGTAACCCCCTGAAGCTGACAGCTTCGTAAAAGCGATCAAGCACGACAATGTCGCGTACATGTCCAGCCTAAACAAAAAAGGACGCCACGCCACCTGCGTGATTGCCTTCGAGCATTATCCGCATAGAGCACTGGACTATCGATCGTTAAAGGAATCAAGCGCTTGCGAAGGTATCATTCAATGGGGGAGCTGGTGTTCGGCTTTGCAGGGCACAAGGCCAGAGAGGGTGCTTTTCAAGTTGATAACCGACTTGTTCGTATGCGCGGGTGCCATTCGGGCTGACTCGGTCGCAGTATTCGTTCAACCATAGCGTATTCCTACTGTTTAGAGTATTGCTGCCTAATCGGTTGATCGCTCCCCATTCAATACCTGGGAGCGATCTCGCTCGTCAAATCTTGAAATGATTAATCAGTTGTTGCAACTGGTTACCCAGGCGTGCCAACTCCACGCTGGAGGCAGCGGTTTCATCACTCGCAGTAGCAGATTGTTCGGAAACATTGCGCACGTTGATGACGCTGCGGTTGATGCCTTCGGCCACGGCATTTTGTTGTACTGCAGCCGCCGCGATCTGTTGATTCATCGATTGGATGCTCGATACGATGCGCGTAATGTTGCCCAGTGAGACACCTGCCTTACGAGCCAGTCCGACACTGTTGTCGGTCAGGGTACGGCTTTTGCTCATGACAGTGGCCACCTGCTCGGTGCCACTCTGTAAACCGGCGACCAGACCTTCGATTTCCTCGGTGGATTTCCTGGTGCGTTGAGCCAGAGCACGAACTTCGTCGGCGACCACAGCAAAACCTCGACCGGCCTCCCCGGCTCGTGCAGCTTCAATCGCGGCGTTGAGTGCCAACAGGTTCGTCTGTTCTGCCACGGCCTTAATAACGTCCATGACGCTACCGATTTTAGTGCTTTCCTTCTGCAGGACGCTCATCGCTTCTGTAGAGCTCACGACTTGTGCAGCCAGGTGCTCGATCTGTGCGATGGTCTCGGCAACCACGTTGTAACCTTCGCGAGCTTGATCGTCAGCCTCTAAAGCTACTTGCGAAGCTTGCTCGGCATTGCGCGCGACTTCCTGCACGGTGGCAGTCATTTCGTGCATGGCGGTGGCGACCTGATCGGCTTCAACTTTTTGCTTGTTAACCCCACTGCTCGTTTGTTCGGTCACCGTTGACAGCTCTTCGGCAGCGCCGGCTATCTGAGTCACGCCGTCGCGAATGCCGCTGATGAGATTACGCAAGGTTTCTCCCATCCGCTGGATACCTTGTTGCAACACCCCTAATTCATCGCTGCGAGTGACCACGAGATTCTGCGTGAGATCGCCCGTGGCGATGCGTTCGACTATGTCGAGGGTTTCACGGATCGGACGGGTAATTTGAACAGTGATGGCGACTGCCGCGAGGATGCCGAACAACAAGATCAACAGTGTGCACACCAACTGCAGTCTACGCATCAGGGCGGTTTCACTGTCGCGGCTATCCAACTGATTTTGATAAAGAGCTTCGCTACGAGCCCACATCTCGCTTCCTTGACCGACCATTTCTTTGCCCGTCAGGGTTATGAGGTTGTTCGCCGTTTTGTAGGCCAGTAAGGCAGTACGGTAGCTCGCTAGCGCACCTTGCAACTGATGTAGTACGTCCTGCTGGCTGATACTCAAGTTTTCACTGAGTTGTTTCAAACCTTCAATGGTTTCATGCAACTGGTTGACGGCTCTCTGCTCCGTATCCGGAGAGCTGTTGGCGATGTAACCATTCACTTCATTAAGGGTGAGCAGGAACTGTTCTTTAACGCGACTGACGTCCTGCAGCTGTTCGAAACGATCCGCGTTGCCTGGATTCATTTGAAGCACACTGCTATAGATTGTGGCGATCAGCCTATTAGCGACCTCGGCGTTACTGCCCATGGCCGTGCGTGCACCGTGCCCGGCTTGAAACGCATCGCGCATTTTATTTAACGACTGTTGGAAGCTGCCAATGCCGGCCACTTGTTCTTTGAGCAGCTTGAGGTTTTCCGGTTGACTGAAAGTGCCAAGCAGTTTCTGCTGTTGGGTGGTGAACGCCTCCACGCTCACTTGCACCTTCTGGGCAGCGGTCTCATCACCATTAGTCAGCATGTATTGCAGACGGGACACTCGGACATTATTCAGCAGTAGGTTTAACTGTGCGGCATCGCCCATTCGGTCGCTACGCCAAGTCAGCCTGTCCAGACTGACCCAGGCCATCAGTGCAAGAAGCATGGTCAGAGCTAATACAAGGCCGAAGCCCAGAGCCAACTTGAGGTTGACGCTAATATTACCGAGCCAATTATTCATTTAATCCCTCATAGGGGTTTTGTTATAGGTCTTTAAATGGCTGGAAATCTGTTCCCAACGCTAGTTTCTGGCTTTTCAAGGCGTGTAGCGGCCAGTTCTTGCTCTTGCTTGATCATCTTCTCCAAAATGCGTCGGGCACGTACCGCACCGCCATCGCTGGCCAGCAATACTGGTTTGAGCGACCAGAAATCCTGATCACCAATCAATTCCTGCTGAGCTTGGAGCATGGGCATGTCTTCAGTGGTGAATGGTTGGCGCAGCCACTGGATATTCTCTTCAGCGAGCCGCCTTCCTTCCTCACCCATTTTTTTGGGGAACGCAATACCAAACCAGTAGTGGGTTGTGGCGGCAGTTTCCGGGGTGAAGACATGGGCGACGTAAACCGAGTGGCCCTGATCGCGGGGCTCTCCACTCAGGGTATAGCCACTGTTGAGCAGCATATTGGATGGTGCATTCCATCGTACATCGAGCCATCGATCGACCCGTTGCCCGGTGGGAATGCCGCGTAGGCGCTCCAGATCGGGCGTTAGTTGTTCATTGTGGGTGGTACGTTTGGAATGCACCGTTTCGCCGTGCTGTTCAACCTCAATGACA
The DNA here is from genome assembly GCF_030644265.1 of Pseudomonas sp. OVF7. NCBI lineage: Bacteria > Pseudomonadati > Pseudomonadota > Gammaproteobacteria > Pseudomonadales > Pseudomonadaceae > Pseudomonas > Pseudomonas sp. OVF7. Next base: position 5,431,410 of record NZ_CP128996.1, read on the forward strand.
CCCTGGGCCACAGCGGCACTGCCCAGGGAGTTGCCGTGCAAAAACTCGATATGACTCAGATCAAGAATGTTATCGCTTTCCAGCACATAGTTGGCCTTGACGTGCAAGTAGCTTTTGCCGATGTATGCGGTTTGCGGGTCCACGGGGCTGAAGTCAGTAATCAACGCCGGATCGGCCTGATCCGGCTCGCCCATCCAGATCCAGGCGAAACCGTGACGCTCATGCATGGGATAGGCCCGTACATGCGCAGCCTTGGGAATTGCACCGTTGCCATGAGGATTGTGCACACAGGCACCGCTGCAATCGAAACTCAGGCCGTGATAGGCGCATTGAATCCTGTCATTTTCAAGGCGTCCCAAGTGCAGTGGTACAAAGCGGTGAGGGCAACGATCTTGCAGCGCCTGCAAGACGCCTTTGCTGTCACGAAACAGCACGATCTTTTCGTTGAGAAACGTCCGGGCCAGTAACTGGCCTTCAATGAACTCGTCGGCCCAACCAGCGATATACCAGCAGTTACGCAAAAAACTCATGATCGTTTCCTTCAAATATCCAGTCGCAAAAACGAACCGCTAGCCCGGGAACAACACAGCAGCATCTGATCGTTGGAGGCTTTTTCCTCCTCGGTGAGAAACAGATCACGGTGGTCAGGAATGCCTTCCAGCACCCGAGTCAGACAGGTGCCGCAGACGCCCTGCTCACAGGACAGCGGCACCTCGACCCCGGCCTCCAGCAGCACCTGGGCGATGCTTCGGCCCTCGGGCACATGGAGGATCAAACCGGAGCGCTCGGCCTGCAGGGTGAAGCCTTCGCCCGTGGTATCGACGTCTGCAGCGAAGTACTCGTAATGCACATTCGCCTTCGGCCACGACTGTTGTCGCGCAGCGTCTATCAAGGCATCCATGAAACCACCGGGCCCGCAGACGTAAACATGTCTGTGCGCCTCAGGTCCGCGCAGCAATCCTGGAATATCTAGCTGCTGGCCTTCATCATCGATATGCAACGTCACCTTGTCGGAAAACGGCGCTGATCCCAACAGCTCAAGAAACGCCGCACGGGAGCGATTGCGCACGCAGTAGTGCAACTCGAACGATGCACCCAGCGCCTGCAGCCGCCAGGCCATGGCGAGGATCGGCGTAATCCCGATCCCCCCGCCTACCAACAACGAATGTCCGGCGCCCTCCTCCAGTCGAAACTGGTTACGCGGCCGACTGATACTGACCAACGCGCCTTCTTGAAACTGCTCATGAATCCGCGTCGAACCACCCCGTGAAGCAGGCTCACGCAAGATGCCCAAACAGTAACGCTGAAGATCGTCAGGCGAACCGCACAACGAATAGTGACGGCTCAAACCCGGCGCCACCTGTACCTCGACATGGGCTCCGGCCTCAAAGGCCGGAAGCGGGTCACCCAGCGGGTCCACCAACTCCAGGGTGATGATGCCCTCAACCTCTTCCTTGCGTCGGGCGATACGCACTTGTAGAAAGTCGGTCATCTTCAACTCCTCAGAACAGTTCGCGGGTATACGTCAGGTACAGTCGGTTTTCGTCCAGGTCGCGTTGGGTAGCGACCGTGCTGCGCAACATCGCGTTGCGCCAGGACACGGCGAAACCCTTGAGAGCGGAGTTCTGGAAGGCATAAGTCAGCGCCACATCACGCTCCCACTCATGCTGCTCACCTTGGTCGGACTTGATGTTGTCGCCACGCTGATAGGTGACCTGACTGGTCAGACCCGGTACCCCGACACTGGCAAAGTTGTAGCCATACTGCGCGACCCAGGTGCTCTCCCCGGCACGCTGAAAGCGCGCACCGGTCTGACGATCAGTAATCAGGTAAGTCGCCGAACCATCACCCTGGTTCAGGAAAGGAAAATCACTGGAGCCATTGAGGTGCTGATAGCCGAGGCTGAGCGCATGCCCACCCAGGCTATAAGTGAACAACCCGGCCAGCACCTGGTTATCCACCTCACCGTTGTTGTGATACCCACTGCTGCGGTAGCCCTCGGCTCGCCCGGCCGCACTGCCATTACGCCCACTGGAAGAGCTGTCGAAAAAACGCAGATCACTTTTCAGGCTGCCGGAGGGCAACGCCAGTGTATGAACCAGCCCGACGAAGTGTTGTTGGTAGAAATTTTCCAGTTCGCCGTAGTAGTACTGCATCAGCAGATTGGGCCGCAGATTGTAGTCGACCCCGGCATAATAAAACTGGTTGCTGCGCTGGCCCGCCGCCCCACCGGCACCGCCGATGGCCAGATCTTCGTTGTTCGACGAATTACGGCTTTTGACGCCGCTCAGACGGCCGCCAATCAGGGTGAAATTGTCAAAATCCCGTGAGGTGACCTGCCAACCCTCGAAGGTTTCCGGGAGCAGACGACCATCGTTGTAAACCACGACCGGAAGCTTTGGCTTGAGCGTGCCAACTTTCAGTTCTGTCTTGGCAATGCGCATTTTGCCGGTCAAGCCCAGGCTGCTGAAATCACTGACCGCGCGTCCATCACTGTCGGTGGGGAACACAAACCCGCCCTGGTTTACGCTGGTGGGGTTGCCGTGGGTGCCGCGCCCGGAGTCCAGGCGAATGCCAAGCATGCCCAGTGCATCCACACCAAAGCCTACCGGACCCTGGGTATAGCCGGAATTGAAGTTGAGGATAAACCCTTGCCCCCATTCCTCCAGCTTCGAGGGCGCAGCAGAACCGCTGCGGTTATCCTGGTTAAAGTAGATGTTGCGTAACTCCAGGTTGGCTTTCGAATCGTCGATAAAGCCTTCGGCCTGAGCATCGAGTGGTAATTGCACGACAGCGGCAACCGCCAACGCCAGAGGGCCAATATTCGAACGCAGGAAAGCCGGTTTCAGTACGATGGTTTTCATTTTTATACCCGTGTCTTTTATTTTTATGAGGGGTTGAGGCCAATCGCAGACAAAGCGTGGCCGCACTGTCGTCGCCGACAGTGGTTCCAGGTTGTGTCAGTACGTGGGGTGAATCAGTTGGGTAGCGGGGGGGTCTCAGGGCCCCGCGCCTTATTGCGCTCGGTCAGGCGTTGCAGGGAAAAGATCGCGATCGAGCCGAACAGGGCCGGAATGGCGAGGGCAATAAAGAACACTGATGGCTGCCCCAGTTGCGCAATCAACCAGGCTCCAAGCACCGAACCGATGATCGAGCCGACCCGCCCGTTGGCCATCGCCCAACTCACGCCCGTTGCCCGAGCTGCCGTCGGGTAGATGCTGGCAGACAACAGGTTGAGACCGTTTTGCGCGCCGGCAATGCCGAACCCGACCATAAACACCGTCAGTCCAAGCCAGAAAGCATCGGCCAGGGCAAAGCCGACCAAGGCAATCACCAAGGCGGCACCCAGATAGGCAAGACCCAACACCCGATAAGGGCTGACCCGATCCATCAGCAACGCCATCAAAATGGCGCCGACGGTGCCACCCAACGGGACCATCGCGCCGATACGAGCCGCGCTGGCAATGTCGTAGCCGGAGTCCTTGAGGATGCTTGGTAACCAGCTGGTCAACAGGTAAAACACAAACAGCGAGCAGAAGAAGGTACCCCACAGCAACACCGTGCGCAGCGCCCTGCCTTCGATAAACAGCTGGGAAATCGGCGAACGCTCCGCTACGGGGCTTTGCGGTTCAACGAAGGTCACATCAGCCAGATCGGTACGACCGGTGATCTTTGACATCACCTTGCGTAAAGCTGTTGCGTACTGCGGACGAGCCGCCATGAATCGCACCGATTCTGGTAACAGCCAGGCCAGTAGAGGCAGCAACAGCAATGGCACCAGACCACCAATCATCAGCACGCCACGCCAACCGAACAGTGGAATGATGTGACTCGCTACAGCGCCTCCCAGCGCAAGGCCGGTGGTGAAGCCGCTGTAGCTCAAAGTCACCATGATCATCCGTCGGCGAGCCGGTGAGTACTCCGAGCTCAACGTGATGCAGGTGGGCATTGCTCCGCCAAGCCCAATCCCCGTCAGGAAGCGCAAGGCGGTGAGCATGTCGATGGAGGTGGAATACGCGGAAGCGAGCGTGCCGAGCCCAAAAATAAGTACCGACATCAACAGTACCTTCTTGCGCCCATAGGCATCCGCCACCGGGCCAAACACAAACGCACCCACCATCAGGCCCATTAAACCGGCACCGAAAGCTGGTGAAAGCTGGCTGGGTTGCAGTCCCCATTCCTGGCGTAGCGCGGGGGCAATGTAACCAATCACGGCGGTATCAAAACCGTCGATTAAAACCACCAGAAAGCACAGGACAAGCACCATGATCTGGTAGCCGGAAATCCTGTTGTTATCGATCATTTCGCCAATGTTGGCGGTCTTGCTGTTCATAGGTATGCCCCTTTATTGGATTTGTCTTTGGGGTGAAGCAGATTTAACGCAAAGCAACGGGTTGAACAACGATTTCCTGGTCTGTGAAGATCCATGGTGGAGCGAGCCTCATCGCCCCACTTTTTGACACGGGTACTCCTTGAGCCTTTAGCGCTCCAGCAAGTCCAGAGCCACATCCACGATCATGTCTTCCTGTCCTCCCACCATCCGGCGCTTGCCCAGCTCAACCAGGATGTCCACGGCCTTGAGGCCATAACGCGCCGCCGCGACCTCGGCATGGCGCAGGAAGCTCGAATACACCCCGGCATAACCCAGCGCCAGAGTCTCGCGGTCGACACGCACCGGACGGTCCTGCAGCGGCCGTACTATGTCATCGGCGGCATCCATCAACGCGTACAGGTCAGTGCCATGGTTCCAACCCATGCGGTCGGCAGCGGCGATGAACACTTCCAGCGGCGCGTTACCGGCACCGGCGCCCATGCCGGCGAGGCTGGCATCGATACGGTCGCAGCCCTCCTCCACGGCCACAATCGAATTGGCCACCCCCAGAGACAGGTTGTGGTGCGCATGCATACCGGTTTCGGTCTCAGGCTTGAGCACAGCCTTGACCGCACGAAAGCGCTCGCGAATGTCCTGCATGCTCATGGCACCGCCAGAGTCCACCACGTAGATGCAGGTGGCGCCGTAGCTTTCCATTTTCTTTGCTTCGACAGCCAGGTTCTGCGGGCTGGTGAGATGGCTCATCATCAGGAAGCCCACCGTATCCATGCCTAGGGTGCGCGCATATTCGATGTGCTGGCGGGCGCAGTCGGCCTCGGTGCAGTGGGTGGCAACACGCACCACCCGGGCCCCGGCGCTGTAGGCTGCCTTGAGGTCGTGCACAGTGCCAATGCCCGGCAGCAACAGGGTGGCGACCTTGGCGTGGCTGATCACATCGCTCACCGCCTCGATCCACTCCAGGTCCGTGTGGGCACCGAAACCGTAGTTGAAGCTGGAACCTTGCAGCCCGTCGCCGTGGGCCACTTCGATGGAATCGACGCGGGCCTTGTCCAGGGCGCGCGCGATGTGTTGCACATTGTCGATGGAGTACTGGTGACGTACCGCATGGCTACCGTCACGCAGGGTCACGTCGCTGATATACAGCTTCTTGCCAGGATTGAAGGTCATGGTGTCTGCCTCACAAGGACTGCGCCATGCGCTCGGCCGTGGCCAGCGCAGCGGAAGTCATGATGTCGAGATTGCCGGCGTAGGCTGGCAGGTAATGGGCGGCGCCTTCGACTTCGAGGAACACCGTGGTCTTCAAGCCGCTGAAGCGACCTAGGCCCGGAATGTTCAATGGCGTCTCGGGGGCGATCACTTCGAATTGCACCTTTTGCTTCAGGCGATAGCCCGGCACATAAGCAGTAACCGCACTGGCCATGTCTTCGATGGATGCTTCGACCTCCGCCTGGTCCGCCGCTTCCGACAGCACATACACCGTGTCCCGCATCATCAACGGCGGCTCGGCCGGGTTAAGCACAATGATCGCCTTGCCCTTGCCCGCGCCGCCCACCGCCTCGATGGCCTGGGCGGTGGTTTCGGTGAACTCGTCGATGTTCGCGCGAGTGCCGGGACCGGCGGATTTGCTGCTGATGGACGCGATGATTTCGGCGTAATGCACCTTGGCCACGCGAGACACCGCCGCCACCATCGGAATCGTCGCCTGCCCACCGCAGGTCACCATATTTACGTTGAGGGCCGACAGGTTGGCATCCAGGTTGACCACAGGCACGCAGTACGGGCCAATGGCCGCCGGGGTCAGGTCGATTACGCGGATGCCGGGTTTGTGCTGGCGCAACAACGCATCGTTGTGTACGTGGGCAGTGGCCGACGTTGCGTCAAACACGAAATCGATCTCGGCAAACTCCGGCATGTTCACCAGGCCTTCCACCCCTTCGTGGGTGGTGGCCACACCCAGGCGTCGTGCCCGTTCCAGGCCGTCGGAGCCTGCGTCGATACCGACCATCACCGCCATCTGCAACTGCTTGCCGTGGCGCAGGATCTTGATCATCAGGTCGGTGCCAATATTGCCGGAGCCGATGATCGCAACTTTCTTCTTATCTGTGCTCATTTCAGCGCCCCAATACCTTGGCGGTTTTACCGGCAATCCCAAACTGGGTCTTCGGCACCTCGGTGATAATCACCCGCACGGACTCCGGCGGTGCCTGGATCGACTCGACGGCAGCGTTGGTCAACGCCTCGATCAACCGCGCCTTCTGTTCCTCGTCGCGGCCTTCAATCAGAAAAACCTGCATGATCGGCATGGTCGATTCCTCAAGCGGATTTGGAGGCAAAGCGCATGGAGACGCTGCCCAGGTGCTGGTAGCGCACGGTGATCTGGTCACCCGCCTCTACCGCGATGGCTTCGGTCACACCACCGGTCATGATGAAGGTGCCGGCGGGCAACTCCTTGCCCTGGGTGGCGAGCATATTGGCGAGCATCGCCACGCTCTGCGCCGGGTGACCGAGCACGGCGGCCCCAGCGGCAGTGGCAACCACTTCACCGTTTTTCTCCATCACCACGCCCAGGCATTTGAGGTCGATACCCAGGGCGCTGCGGGCCTGGCCACCGGTGACGAAACGCGCCGATGATGTGTTGTCGGCGATCACACTCTTGAGGTCGAAGCGGAAGTTTTCGTAGCGAGAATCGATCACCTCGACCGCCGGCAGAATGAAGTCGGTAGCCGCCAATACATCACCCACATGCACGCCCGGGCCTTTGAGCGGGTGCTTGAGCACAAAAGCGATCTCGGCTTCGACCTTGGGGTGAATCAACGAGTCCACATCGATCACCGCACCATCCGCACAGGAACCGTAGTCAGTCAGAAAACCGTGGATCGGCTCGGTCACGCCCATTTGCTTCATCTTGGCAAAGGACGTCAGGCCCATTTTCAGGCCAACAATGCGCACGCCCCGGGCTTCCTTGTTGGCACGGATCGTATTCTGGATCGCGTAGGCGTCCTCCCAGTCCATGTCTGGATGGGTATCAGTGATCTTCGCCACGGCCTCGCGGTTCAGCTCGGCGTTTTCCAGGTGGGTGGCCAATTCGGCGATGGTTGCTGCTGAGAGATTCATGGGGTTGTCCTTCAAACAAATCGGATGGAAGCCGAGCCGATACCACCCAGGCTCATGCGTAATTGATCACCGGGCTGTACCGCAACCATGGCGGCCAGAGAGCCGGATAGGATCACTTCGCCTTTTTTCAAGGCAATGCCCAGCTCACCCAGGGTGTTGGCCAACCACACCACCGCATTGGCCGGGTGACCGAGGGCAGCGGCACCGGCGCCGGTAGCGACGATCTCGCCGTTCTTTTCCAAGGTCATACCGACGCAGGCCAGGTCGATTTCACGGGGGTCGGCTACGCCGTCCCCCAGCACAAAGGCGGCAGCGGAAGCGTTGTCGGCGACGGTATCCTGGATACGAATCTTCCAGTCCTTGATCCGCGAATCGACAATCTCGAAGCACGGCATCACATACGCCGTGGCGCGCATCACATCGGCCAGGGTCACGCCGGGACCGATCAGGTCTTCCTTAAGTACAAAGGCGATCTCGCCTTCGGCCTTGGGCGCGATGAAATCGGTGCAAGACAAGGCCGCGCCATCGCTGACCAGCATGCCGCTGAGCAAATGACCGAAGTCCGGCTGGTCGACACCGAGCATGTCCATCACCACTTGACTGGTGACCCCGATTTTCTTGCCTATCACGGTTTGCCCGGCGTCCAGGCGTGGTTGAAGCATGGCCAGCTGGATCTGGTAGGCATCGGCTACCGTCAATTCAGGGAATTGTTCGGTCAACGGTGCCAGCGGTTGCTTGTCGGTGAGCGCCTGGTGCAACTGCGCGCCGAGATGATTGAAGTTAGTCATGGCAGTACTCACAGGCGGATGCATACGTTGCGCAGTTCGGTGTAGAACTCCAGGGAATGCACGCCGCCTTCGCGGCCGATGCCCGATTGCTTGGCGCCGCCGAAGGCGGTGCGCAGGTCACGCAGGAACCAGGAGTTGATCCAGCAGATGCCTACGTCCAACGCCGCGCCCATGCGGTGGGCGACTTGCAGGTTGCTGGTCCATACGCTGGCGGCCAGGCCGTAGGGTGTGTTGTTGACCAGGCGCACCACTTCGTCTTCATCATCGAACGGCGCGATATGGCAGCACGGACCAAAGATTTCTTCGCGTACCACAGCAGAGTCTTCCGACAGACCGGTCCAGATGGTCGGCTGTACCCAGGCGCCTTCGGCCAACTCGGCGGGCATGTTCGGGATACCGCCGCCGGTGACCACGGTGGCGCCGTCACGCGCGGCTTGTTGGTAGTAGCTCAGAACTTTCTGGCGGTGGCCCACGGAAACCAGCGGGCCCATGGTCACACCCGGCTCATTCGGCGGGCCGACCTTGATGGCTTCGGCGCGCACCTTGAGGGCCGCGACAAACGCATCAAACAGCGGGCGTTGAACGTAGACACGCTCGGTACCGAGGCACACCTGGCCGCTGTTTTCGAACACCGCGCGGGCGATGCCCGCCACTGCCTTGTCCAGGTCAGCATCGGCAAAAATCACCCCGGCGTTCTTGCCGCCCAGTTCCAGCGACACCGGGCGCACGCCCTTGGACGCGGCTTTCATGATCGCCTCGCCAGTGCCGGTTTCACCAGTGAAGGTGATGCCGTCGACGTCTTTATGTTCGGTCAAGAATGCACCGGCCGAGTTCTCACCAAAGCCATGCACCACGTTGTACACGCCCGCCGGCACACCGGCGTCGCGCATCACTTCGCCAAGCAAGGTGGCGGTGGCCGGAGTTTCTTCCGAGGGCTTGACCACCACGGTGTTGCCACAGGCCAGGGCCGGGCCGACTTTCCAGGTCATCAGCAGCAGCGGAAGGTTCCACGGGCAAATCACGCCGATCACACCGCGCGGGTTACGCACCGCATAGTTGACCGCCTTACCGCCGTCGGGGGTGTCCATGGTGAAGCTTTCGGTGGGCACATTGCGGATCAGGTCGGCGAAGACCTTGAAGTTGGCGGCGCCGCGTGGGATGTCCAGGTGACTGGCGAGCGCATGGGGTTTACCGGTATCAGCCACTTCGGCGGCGACGAATTCTTCGGCGCGCTGCTCGATGCCGTCAGCCACTTTGTGCAGCAAGGCGGTGCGCTGGGCGATGGTCATCTTGCCCCACGGGCCATTCAGGGCGGCGCGTGCGGCTTTGACCGCCGCATCGACTTGCTCGCGACCGGCTTCGTGGACCTGGCCAATCACGCTGTTGTCGGCAGGGTTACGGTTATCGAAGGTGCGCACGCCTTCAACCCATTGGTTATCGATAAAGTTATGAAAATGCTTAGTCATGGTTAGCGCTCTTCTCTTGTTATCAGGTTCAACTCGGCGTCGCCGGCGGTGAGGTAGTCCCACATGCGTTCGAAGATTCGGCCGCTGTTGGTGGCGCGCTGTTGGGCTTCGGCGTGGCTCAGCAGCGGCGCGTGGTCGGCGACACCAGCGGCCAGCAGTTGCAGTTCAATGCGCGCGGCGTCCTCCAGGTAGAAGTTGAGGGTCAGCACTTCCACCAGGGAGCCGCCGACTACGATGGCGCCGTTGCCGCGCATCACCAGAGCCTGGGACCGCCCCAGCAGTTCAGCGAGTGCGGCGGCCTGGGCGTCATCGCGGAGCAATTGCGGGTCATCCCACAGCGGCACGCCAGCGTGGAAATACGCACCCATACCATGGCGCAACTTGGGTGTGAGCCCGGCGCACGACAGGCTCATCACCTGCATCGGCATGCTGCGAATCACCGCGTTGACCTCAGGCCGACGCTGGTAAATCTGCTGATGAATGCGCACTTCGCCCAATACCCCTTCCGGTAGCGGGCCATGAATCGGCACCACCGTGCCGGGCTCGCCGGGCTGGATCAGCCCCATGGGTTTGGCGGCACACACCAGGAAATGTTCGGCATCCAGGCGCAGGCTGCAATGGCCATAGGCGTGGACAAAACCGGCCTTGGCCAACGCGCGTGCGGCGACCCGAACTTCAGCTTGCTGGCTCAATGCGCTCATAATTTGAACTCCGGAATATCCGGCTTCGAGCCCCAGGCGCAGAACGAGGTGGTGGCCAGTGGAAACTGGCGAGGCTGGTGGTTGGCATCATCTTCCGGGGCTATATGACTAACCCCTGTGGAGTACTCGTAGGTCATGCCGTCCGGCCCTTCGAAGTACAGGAACATTGCCCCCGATGTCGGGTGGCGGCCTGGCCCGAACAGAATCTTGATCCCGCGCTCCTTTAGGAAGTACCAGGCACGCATCACATCATCGATGCTTTCCACCTGATGGTTGATGTGCTGCACGCCGGCATGACTGGAAGGGAACAGCGCGATCTTGTGATGTACCTCGTCTATACGCAGCAAAGGCGCTTCGCCGATGCGATCACTGACCCGAGCGTTGGCCAGGGTGGTCCAGAACGCTTCATCGCGCTTGGCATCGGTGGTGCGCAGGCCGATATGGCTGAAACCGGTGACACCGGCGTCGCGGCTGGCAAAGTATCGGGCGCCGCAGGCATGAGGGCGCAACACCAGTTCGATGTTATTGCCGCTGGGGTCGCGAAATTGGATCAGCTCGTTGACGTGGCGCACCTCGGCGGCTTCACGGCTGCCATGGCGCACGGCAAAGCCGTTGTCTTCGAGCAGTTGCGCAGCGTGATCGAGCTCGTTCCAATTGGTGACTTCGAAAGCCGTGGTGGTTTCCCGTGGATCGCCTTCGTAGTAGCAGAGGGTATGGTCGCGGCTGTCGGAGCGGAAATAGATCGCACCGTTAGCCTCGCGCGCCACTTGCAGACCGAGCATCTGCGTTGCGTACAACTTGGCCTGGGCAAGGTCCGCAGTGCCCAGACGCACGTAGCGGATGTCATGCAGATTGATCATGAAGGTGCCTCTTGGTTTTATTCTTGTCTGGACAAGATCCTCTCCCGCGGGCTCAAATAGCAGAAGCAAATTCTAATTATTCAATCTATTTGATTTGGTTATAGTCATGCGCACAGACCTGAATCTATTGCGAGTCCTACTGGCTATTCATGATTGCGGCAACGTCACCATTGCCGCTAAACGCCTGGGCATCAGCCAGCCCGCTGCCAGCGCCGCGTTATCACGCTTGCGCCACTCTCTCGGCGATCCTCTGTTTGTGCGTAGCGGCACAACCATGGAGCCCACTCCGCGAGCCCGCAGCATCGTCGAGCGTACCCGCGAAGTCATCACCACCATTGACCAGGAAATCCTCCCCAGCCCCACCTTCGACCCCGCTCGTAGCACTGAAGAATTCACTTTTTGCCTTAGCGAAATCGGTGAAGTGGTGTTTCTCCCCGCGCTCTTCGATCGCCTCCGCACAGAAGCTCCCAACGCCAGAATCCGCTGCCTGAGCCTCGCCCCCAAAGACCTGCTCGAAGCCCTCCGTGAAGGTAAAGTCGACTCGGTGCTTGGATACTTTCCTGACCTCGATGCTCCCAATATCTACCAGCAACGCCTGTTCTCACATGACCTCGTCTGCCTCATTCGAAGCGATCACCGAATTACCGATACACAACTTTCCATTGAAGACTTCTGCAGCCTCGAACATCTACAAGTACGAGACGGCAGCCGCAGTCAGGAAATGTACGAAGCCCATTTGGCGAACAAAGGGATTGAACGGAATATTGTGCTGCAGATGTCCCACTACATGAGTATCACGGCGATTATCGAGCGTTCGGACTTGGTGGTGGTGTTGCCACGGACCGTGGCGAATTTATATGTCAGGCATTCGGCGGTCAGGCTAATTGAAGCACCGGTGGAGATACCACCCTATAGCCTTAAACACCATTGGCATGCCAGATACCAGAAAGATCCACGGCATCTTTGGTTAAGGAGACAGGTTTGGGAGATGTTCGGCGACCGAGAGAGTCCTCATTTCGAACTCAGGAAGCCTTGAGATGCAGCAGCAGCTTTTTCTAACTGCTCATCGCGACGGCGTGCCCGTCGATCCCGGTTTGATTTCGCTTCTGAAGTCTGCACCTTGGCGATACGCGCTGGCACCTTGGTGAGAGTAGTTTCGGTGTCATCGTATATTGGCAGATCGATCTCGGCCAAACGCGCAAAAACGCCCCGGAGAATTCAATGGCGATCTCCGTTTGGAACCCCGGAACGGAGGCGACGTACAGGGAAATAGTTATGACAGCCTCGTGTCGTGACTGAAGGGAAACGTGGGCCGATTCTCACCATGCGCAACCCTCCCGAGACGTGTCTTTATCCGTTCAGCTGCCGTACACCTTCGCCGCCGGAACGGCCTGTGCTATCAGTTGTGCAACCGCATCTCCCATTTCGCCGACCGCCCAACGGCCGTTTCGGTCCAGCTCCGGACCTCGGCGCCAACCGTCGGCAATCGACAACTTACCGCCCTCGACTTCAAACATCTGCCCAGTGACTTCATGGGAAGCCTCGGAGCCGAGCCAGACCACCAGCGGTGCGACGTTTTCCGGGGCAAAGTAATCAAAACCCTCTTCGGGCTTTTTCATTGTGTCGGCGAACACCTGCTCGGTCATGCCGGTACGCGCGGCTGGGGCCAAAGCATTGACAGTGACCCCATAGCGACCCAGTTCAGCAGCCTGAACCAGCGTCAGCGAGGCAATGCCGGCCTTGGCTGCCGCATAATTGGACTGGCCGATGGAGCCCTGCAATCCGGCACCGGAGCTGGTGTTGATGATCCGCGCGCTCACGGTGACGCCGTCCTTGGCCTGTTCGCGCCAGTAGCGCGCGGCGTGGCTGGCAATGCAGAAATGGCCTTTGAGGTGCACGGCCACTACGGCATCCCAGTCGGCTTCGGTGAGGCTGGCGAACATGCGGTCGCGGCAGATGCCGGCGTTGTTGACCACCACATGCAAGCCACCGAAGGATTCAATCGCCTGACGCACGATCAACGCCGCCTCCTCGTAGCAAGTGATATCGTTGCTATTGGCTACGGCGCTTCCACCCTGCACGAGAATTTCGCAGACCACGGCCAGCGCCGCTTCACGATTGATATCGTTAACGACCACTTTGGCGCCCTCGGCAGCGAAAGCCTGCGCGTAGGCGCGGCCCAATCCACCACCGGCACCGGTGATGATCACGACGCGGTTCTCACAGATTTTCATGTTCCTGCTCCCTTCGAAATGCATCGCTTACAAGCGTTCGATAATCGTCACGTTGGCCTGACCACCGCCTTCGCACATGGTTTGCAAACCGAAGCGTCCCCCGCAGCGTTCCAGTTCATGCAGCAGGCTGCACATCAACCGGGTGCCGGTGGCACCCAGCGGATGGCCGAGGGCAATCGCCCCGCCGTTGACGTTGGTCTGTTCGTGGGGATAACCCGTCTCCTTGAGCCAGGCCATGACCACCGACGCGAAGGCTTCGTTGATCTCCACCCGGTCGATGTCTTCCATCTTCATCCCGGCTCGCTTGAGTGCATAAGCGGTGGCAGGAATGGGTGCGGTTAGCATCCAGATCGGGTCTTCGGCGCGCACGCTGAGGTGGTGGATACGCGCGCGCGGTGTCAGCCCGTAGCGCTTGAGTGCCGCTTCAGAAACAATCAGCATCGCGCTGGCCGCATCGCAGGTCTGGCTAGACACTGCTGCGGTCACTCGGTCGCAGCCAAACAGAACGTCCAGTTCGGCCATTTTCGCCAGGCTGGTCAGGCGCGGCGTTTCGTCGTGCACGACTCCGGCCAGTGGCACAATTTCCCGGTTAAACCGCCCCTGCTCGATGGCCCGCAATGCCCGCTGATGGGACTCCAGTGAATAGGCTTCCAGTTGTTCGCGGGACAGCCCCCACTTCTCGGCAATCATCTGCGCCGAACGGAACTGAGTCGGCGGTTGTGCGCCATAGCGCCGGACCCAACCTTCGGAGCCGCTGAACGGATCACTGAAGCCCAGCGGTTCGGCAGCGATCATGGCTGAGGAAATAGGAATCTGGGTCATGGTTTGCACGCCGCCGGCGACGACCACATCCTGGGTGCCGCTCATCACCGCTTGGGCGGCAAAGTGCACAGCTTGCTGGGACGAACCGCACTGGCGATCGATGGTGGTGCCGGGTACCGCCTGGGACAGGCCGGCGGCCAGCCAACTGGTGCGGGCAATGTCCCCGGCCAGCGGACCGATGGTGTCGACACAGCCGAAGATCACGTCGTCGTAATCGTCATCGGGGATGTCGTTGCGCTCGACCAGCGTACGCAAGACGTGGGCGCCCAGATCGGCTGCGTGAATCTGGCTCAAACCACCCTTGCGTCGCCCGGTGGGTGTACGCAGGGCGTCGACAATATAGGCTTCAGGCATGGTGTACCTCGGGTAAATGTTTACGTCAGGCACAGTCGCCGTCAGAAAGTTTTGCCAGCACCCAGTGCTGGATTGCCGTCGAACAAAGCCGCGCGGATCCGCCCTTTGTGATGACCACGATCACCCCAGACCTTGTCCAGCGCCCAGGCGCGCTTCATGAACAAGTGCAGGTCGACTTCCCAGGTGTAACCCATGGCGCCGTGAGCCTGAATGGTGTTTTTCGCGGCGAGCATGGCTGCTTCCGAAGTTGCTAACTTGGCATGGGACACCAGCACTTCCTGCCCCGGTTGCTGCTCGGCCAGTGCATAGGCGGCGCGATACAGCGGCCCTTTGGCGAATTCGATCTGCACCGCGACATTGGCCATCAGATGCTTGACCGCCTGGAACGAACCCACCGGTTTGCCGAACTGTTTGCGTTCAAAGGTGTAATCCACCGCGAGGTCGACCATGCGTTTGGCCAGCCCCAGCATTTGCGCGGCACAGCCCAGCGCGCCACGATTAAACGCAGCGGCCCACAAGCGCCGGCCCTGTTCGCCAGCGGCCACGCAGGTGGAGGGTGTTGGCGTCCAGTCGATCTGAAATAGCTGACGACTGGGATCGACTGACACATTGCGGGTCAGGCCCACCGCGCTAGGTTCGACCGCATGCACCTCATCGCCATGAGCCAGCAACAGCAAATCGGCGACATGAGCATCGCTGACCAGCGGATTACCCGGTTCGGCAATCGCCAGTCGCGCGCGGCCTTCTGCGACCCGCCCCAGCCAATGTTGTTTGAGTGCCACGTGGCGCTCATCAAGGGCGGCGAGCAACGGCACGCCAATCAGCATCGTGTCCACTAGCGGCTCAGGCAGACCGGCATAACCACATTCCTGAGCGAGCAGAATGAAGTCCAGCTCATTCATGCCCATCCCGTCTTGCTCTTCGGGAACGGTCAGCGCGGTCAGGCCCAACTCCACCAATTGCGCCCAGAGCTGATCGCTGCGCCCGCTGTCGCTGAGCCACAGTTCGCGAATGCGCTCCGGGGTGACCTCGTTGATCAGAAAACTTCTGACGTTGTCCTGGAACAGCAACTGGTCGCGGCTGAAACTAAAGTCCATGGTCTATTCCTCAGGCACGCGGCATGCCGAGCATGCGTTCGGCAATGATGTTGCGCTGGATCTCGTTGGTGCCGGCATAGATCGGCCCGGCCTGGGCAAACAAGAAACCTTCCAGCCAATGGCCGACGTCACCGGCAGCTGACGCATCGGGCAGCAGCTCGCCACGCAAGCCGAGAATACTCATGGCGGTGTCGTGCATGCGCTGATCGAGCTCTGACCAGAAGATTTTATTGGTCGAGGATTCCGGCCCGATTTTGCCGCCCTGCACCAGTTGCGAGGCGGTAATGTAGGTGCTCAAGGTGTAGGCCTCCGCGTCCAGCCAAGCACGCATCACGGCCTCGCCAATCGCCGGATCGCGGTCGGCCTGCTCCCGGTTGGCCTGGTACAACAGCACCAGGCGCCGGGCGGTTTCTTGAAAACGCGCGGGCGAGCGCAGCAGCAAGCCGCGTTCGAAACCGGCGGTGGACATCGCCACATGCCAGCCCATGCCCTCGCCCCCCAAGGCGTTTCCCACCGGCACCTTGACGTCGTCAAAGAAGATTTCGGCAAACCCTGGCAAACCATTGAGTTGTGGAATCGGCCGTACGGTTATCCCAGGACTGTCGAGTGGCAACAGGATAAAGGTCAAACCTTGATGACGTTGAGAGTGCGGGTCGGTGCGAAAAATACCGAAGACCCAATCGGCCCACACGGCGCGGGTTGACCAAGTTTTCTGGCCGTTAATCACGTAGTGGTCGCCGACCCGTTCGGCCTTGGAGCGGATCGCCGCCATGTCTGAACCGGCGCCAGGCTCGGACCAAGCCTGGGCCCAAATGTCTTCACCCGTGGCCATGCGCGGCAGAAAGCGGGCTTTCTGCGCCTCGCTGCCATATTCCATCAAGGTCGGGCCGAGCAGGAAGATGCCGTTCTGGTTGACCCGTGCCGGGGCGCCTGACCGATAGTATTCCTCTTCGAAAATAAGCCACTCGATCAGATCGCAACCGCGCCCGCCGAGTTTAGTCGGCCAGGTCACCATGCCCCAACGTCCGTCGTTGAGCCGGGCTTCCCAGGCGCGGTGCTCGGCAAAGCCTTGCTCGGTGTCGAACGATTGCAGCGGTTCGCGGGGTACATTGGCCGCCAGCCAGGTCCGCGCCTCGGCGCGAAAGGCCTGCTGGGCCGGGGTGTATGTCAGGTCCATGAGAGTGCCTTCAGCCGTTGAAGTGGGCATCGCGCTTCTCGACGAACGAGTCGCGTGCTTCTTGTGAGTCCAGTGAGCGATAGGCCTCAAGCGTGAAGCCCTGCTCCCAGCGATATTTGTCTTCTAGATTGCCGTCTTCGATACCGCTCAGCGCTTCTTTGGCGAGGCTGATCATGGCCGGGCTCTTAGCGGCGATGGTGCGGGCGATCTGCAGCGCGGCCTCACGCAAGTCCTCGCGCTTGACCACACGCTCTACCGCACCCAGGCGCCAGGCCTCGGCGGCATCGATCATCTCGCCGGTGAAGTACATATGGCGGACCTTCTGTACCGGGAACAACCGCTGCAAATGCGCGCCGCCGCCCATGGCACCCCGATCTACCTCGGGAACGCCGAAGCTCGCGCACTCGGAGGCCACCAGAATGTCGGCCGCGCCGCAGATTCCGATGCCGCCGCCGAGGACGAAGCCGTGTACGGCAACGATCACCGGTTTCGGGTTGCGGTGGATCGCCTTGAAGCTGTCGTAGTTGCCTTTGTTCACCGCCACGATGAGGTTGCCGTCGGCGGCCAGTTCCTTAATGTCGACCCCGGCGCAGAAGCCACGCCCTTCGGCGCGAATAACGATCACCCGCACGCTACTGTCGCGACCGAGGCCTTCGATCTCGCTGGCGATATCGGCCCATCCCTGGCAACTGAAGGCGTTGACCGGTGGCTGGTTGAACACCAGTTCGGCAATGCCGTTATCGATACTGACGCTAAATGGTTTCATGCCTTTCCCCTTCACGACACACGGCGGCACAGCACGTCCAGACTCGCTTCGGCGTCACGGACGATCTGCTCTATCAATTGGGCGCAGCTGGGCAAGCTGTCGATAGACGCGGCGATCTGGCCGGCGGGCAGTACACCTTCGGCGGGTAATCCATCGACCATGGCTTTCTGAATCACCATCGGCGCGTTGGCGGCCATGATGCTTTGAGCGGCCGTCAGCTCACCGCTGCCGCGCATTTTCAAAACACTGCCGAGCAGTTGCGTCAGGCTCATGCCACTGTGGCGGCGGTACGCCAGACCACTCTGGAATGCCAACAACAAGCGTTTGAGAGCACCACTCGCTTCAAGCTGGTTGAGCAATTCGTTGCGAATCATCCGTTGCGGCATACCGTCGATGGCGCGACTGATGATGATCGCCGCCGGGTCCTTGACCGCGAGGTAACGCGACAGGGTTGCCTGCGGTACCGGACTGTCGGCGCACATCAGAAAGCGCGTGCCCATGGCAATGCCTTCGGCACCGTAGGCCAGGGCCGAGACCAGACCTTTACCATCCTTGAAACCACCGGCGGCCACCACGGGCACCGAGACCGCGTTGACGACTTGATCGAGCAGTAACGAAGTCGGCACCGAGCCAGTATGCCCACCGCCCTCGCCGCCTTGTACGGTGACCGCATCGGCACCCATTTCCACGGCTTTTTGCGCGTGCTTCAGGGCACCGACCGTGGGGATGCACACCACACCGGCGTCCTTCAGACGACTGATCATTTGCTTGCCGGGCGAGCGGCTGTAGCTGACCGCCCTGACGTTGTGGCGCAGCACCAGCTCGACGATCTCTGCGGCGTTGGCCTGGTACATATGAAAATTGACCCCGAAAGGCTGATCGGTCAGACGCCGGGTTTCGAGGATCGCTGCCTCCATCCGCTGAGGCTCGATGGTCGCCCCGGCGAGAAAACCGAAGCCACCGGCATTGCCCGTGGCCGCCACCAGTTTCGGGTCGGCGACCCAGCCCATCGCGGTCTGGATGATCGGGTAGCGGCAACCGAGTAATTCGGTCAGACGGGTATTCAAAGAGATCGCCATGCTCACGCCCCGCCCGAGGTGCGTTGCGAACTGGCCATAGCCTTGGCGTCATATCCGCCGAGTCGATCACCCGACACCAGCTCATTGTGCGCATGGGCGAAGTGGTGCAGGCCGAATACCATGTCCATGGTCGCACGCTTGCCCATCAGGTCTTCGGCGTTGTTGACTGCCTGCTTGCTCAATTGCAGACCGAGGCGCGGCATCTGCGCAATGCGTCCGGCTATGTCGAGGGTTTGCTGTTCCAGCTCATCGCGGGCCACTACCCGGTTGAGCATGCCCATCTGGTAGGCGCGTGCCGCCGGCATACGCTCGCCGAGGAACAGAAATTCCTTGGCGATACGCGGGTTAAGTTCATGCACATGGGCGAAATACTCGACCCCGGGAATGCCCATTCGCACCACCGGATCCGCGAAGTAAGAATCCTCACTGGCGACGATCAGGTCGCACACCCAGGCCAGCATCAGCCCGCCCGCGATGCACGCCCCATGGACCATGGCGATGGTCGGCTTGGGCATTTCGCGCCAACGGCGGCACATGCCCAGATAGACTTCCTGCTCTCGGGCGTAGAGAAACTCGCCGCCCGGTTTGTTGGTGTGGTCGTACCACAGGCTGGCACGGTCGAAGGTCTGATCGACGTCGCGCCCCGGCGTGCCGATGTCATGCCCGGCGGAGAAATGCTTGCCGGCACCACGCAGCACGATGACTTTCACCTCATCGTCATCGCAGGCCCGGCGAAACGCCGCGTCCAGCGCGTAGGTCATCTGCGAGTTCTGCGCGTTGTGGTACTCGGGGCGATTCATGGTGACCAGGGCCACCGCGCCGCGCACCTCGTAAAGCACCACGTCGGCCTCTTTCTTGTCGTTATGCTCAGCCATCACTTTTCTCCGAAACGGGGGCGCTCAGCGTTGGCCTGGCGGGTTGTCTTTGAGCTGGCTGGCACGCAGGCTGTGCGGGTCCAGGCGCTGGATCAGCTGCAATTGCTCGACGGTCGGGGCAGCCGTGATCGGGCAGTCTTGCGGCACATGCAGGGCAAATCCGGTGTTGTCCTGAACTTCGGCCACCGTCACGCCGGGGTGCAGCGAGCGAATGCGCATTCGCCGGTGCGGGCCCAGGAAATCCAGCACGCAAAGATCGGTGATGATCAGGCGGATATCGATTTCGTCCAGCGACCAGCCGCGCGCCAGACGGGCCGGGTTGTAGCCGACCGAGGCGACCATATCTACCTCGCCTTCGACGAACACTCGACGGTTGTGGCTGGGCACGCAAAACGAGTTGGCGTGGCTGATCGAGTTGCCAGGAAAACCGCGCACACCGAGCATTTGCGCCTTGGGTTTGGCGTAATCACCAATGCACGAAATGTTCGCCTGGCCGAAACGGTCGATCTGGGTCGGGCCGACCAGCGCATGGCGCTTGCCGCCCCAGACGTTATCGAAAATCCGCGAAAAACCCATCCAGCTGTCGCGCTTGGGCTGGTAGCCGTTGCGCGCGCCGAGCGGCACCGGTTCGGCGACCATGTAGGCTTCAGAATCAGTCATCAATAGCAGCTGATTACTGCTGAGCATACTCAGCGAGGCGGCCAGGCGCGGGATCACGCCGATGCCGCTGGCCAGAACCTCGCCATCGTCGCGCCAGGCTTCGGAGGCGGCGCAGATCATCAATTCGGCGAGGCTGTAAGTCGTTGCAGAAGTGGTCATATCGAGGCTCGCTTAGAAAACCGGCAGAGGAAGCTGGCGGATGGCAGCCAAACCGCCGACCTTGTCCAGGTACTGTTCGTGGGTGCAATCGACGTAATCCTGGACATAGGCCTGCCAGCCATCGACGGCCTGGGCCGAAGCGTTGTAATCCTTGAAGTGCGCCACGTCGAAACCGTACAGCGGCGCGCAGGAAGACGGATGCGCGCCGCCCGGCACGTGGGCCACCGCGGTGGTCAGGTTGCGTTCCCAGAACACTTGATGCGCGTGCCCGGCATCGGCATGGAAATACTCGCTGTCCACCAGTTCATCGCAGGTCACGTAGCTGCGGGTTGCGGCACGTACGAACAGGTCGTCCATGTAGTGATCGGGGCCGCTGATCTGGCACACACCTCGCGCATCGGCACGGTCGACGTGGATCAGCGCCGCATCGAGTTTGAGCGCCGGCATCGCGACCCAGTCCTTGCCATCGGCATAGGGCGAGGTAATCAATTTGATCTGTGGGTTGTGCCGCAGCACATCGGTGCCCAGGCCTACCGCCGTAGGAATAAACGGCACATTCATCGCTGCGGCCCGCAGACCGAGCAGGAGCATGCCTTCGTCGATTTCCATCACCTCCAGCGCCGCCTCTTGGCGTGCCTTGCGGAAGTACGGTTCCAGTGGAATGAAATCCAGGGAAACAAAGGCGAACACCAGCTGCTTGATCTTGCCGGCCGCGCAGAGCATGCCGACATCAGCGCCGCCGTAGGCGACCACTGTGAGGTCCTTGAGGTCGGAGCGCAGAATCTCCCGCACCAACGCCATGGGTTTGCGCCGCGGCCCCCAGCCACCGATGCCGATAGTCATGCCGTCACGCAGTTGGCCGACCATCTCGGCCGTGGTCATTCGCTTGTCCATCGTCATCGTCCTCATTGGCGACCGACACTGAAGTCGTGGCCCCAGTGGCTGACCACGGTGCTTTCAAAAGGTGTGTGGCGATCCCAATCCACCACCAGGCCATCGCAGCCGTATTCCAAGTCAAACCCGGACGGCGTCTTGATGTAGAACGAGATCATCTGATCGTTTGTGTGCTGACCGAGGGTGGCGGACAACTTCACGTCGTTGGCATGTACCCGGTCCAGTGCTCGACCGACTTCGTCCAGCGCGTTGACCTCGACCATCATGTGCACGCAGCCGTGCGGCATCGGGCACTCGAAAATCGCCAGTGAATGATGTCGACCGTTATTGCAGTGCAGGAAGTGAATGCGTTTTTGCGGCTCGGCCGGGTCCGGGGTGAAGCGGACTTTCATCAGGTCGGACAAACCGAAACCGAGTACTTGCTCGTAAAAATCCCGGCAACGCTCGAAGCTCGGCGCTGGCAGTACCACGTGGCCCATGCCCAACTCGTTGGTGACAAAACCCTTGACCCCAACTGGCGAGACGAAGCGTGCGAAGTCTTGCAAAGGCCCCCAGAACAGTTCGTGGCGATTGCCATCCGGGTCGCTGAAGTGCACCAGTTCCTGGACTTTACGCAGCTCGGCTTCGGCCAAGGTGCCGCGAGTGACTTGCACGTAGGCCTGTTGTAGATCGAGGACTGCCTGTTCGAGAGCGGCTTTGCCCGTCACTTCCCAGCCGCAGGTACCGAAGCCGTTGTCGGCGCTTTTCTGCACCAGGATGCGGTAGTGGCGCTCGTCCATTTTCAGGTACAGGCATTCATCGTTATCGTTGCCGGCGACCATCATGCCCAGCACCTGGCTTGCGTACTGGCGCCATTGCGCCAGGTCGCTGGATAACAGGGTGACGTAACCCAGACCACGAATATCCATGGAAGCACTCCTCGTTTTTGTCAGGCCGAGCCGCCCTTCGCCGTTGGCCGAGGGTGACTTTATGTGGGGCTATTCAAGCGGTTTCGGGGAGAACCAACATCGTCCAATGGGACTAGCGGAAAGGATGGGTTGGGCAAATCGGCATAGGGGACGGCCTTGCCGTTCCCCTGCCACACCACCCGGCATGCGGGTCCGCACCGGGCGGTTCGAGAGATTGAGGTCAGGAGAGACGCGGCAATCCCAGGCGATCAAACCAAGCCAGATTCAGCACCCGATTCAACCCAAGACAGCTAGTACGCCACCAGCGGCGAGTGTTTCCCACTGCTCTTTGCGCATCATCCCTATTGGCGCCCAGCGCCTGCAGCTTTGTGAAAGCCGTCGTTCCGCGTTTCCATTGCTTCAGTTGAATAGCCCTTAGTCGGTGCCGTATCCATTCCTCCAGCAAACGCAGGATTTTCGGAGTTTGCGACAGACTGAAGTACGCTTTCCAACCCAGCAGATACCGGCGAAGGTCATCGACAACCCGCTGCATACTGCGACCGCAGTTCCGCCGGGTAAGCTGGCGGATTCGCTGCTTGAACTGCTTCTGTGCTTTGTATGAAACCGCGCGCCTGACTTCGCCTCTTCTGGACCAGAACTCGTAGCCCAGAAACTTGCGGCCAAACGCACTCGCCACTGCACTTTTGCTCTCGTTGACGCTCAAGTGCAGCTTTTCATATAGGCGCCGGAGTAATGCCATTACTCGCTCGCCTGCCTTTTGGCTGCGAACATAAACGTTCGCATCGTCGGCATAGCGCACGAAGCAATGCCCTCGGCGTTCAAGCTCACAATCCACTTCGTCCAGCAGGACGTTCGCCAATAAGGGCGATAGCGGGCCGCCTTGCGGCGCCCCGCAACGGCGCTTTTCAACCGCGCCATCCTTCATCGTTCCGGCGTCCAGATAAGCCCGGACCAGCCGGATAACCGGCTGCTCTGCAATCCGTTTGCTTAAACGATCAATCAGAATGTCGTGGTCGACTCGATCAAAGAACTTTTCAAGATCCACATCCACCACGATTTTCCGGCCCGAGGATACATAGTGCTGTGCCGCGAGAATCGCGCCATGAGCATTACGACCCGGACGGAAACCGTAGCTGTGTTCACTGAAGGTAGGATCAAGTAGAGGCTGCAAAACTTGCAGTAGTGCTTGCTGGATAAGACGGTCGGTGACCGTCGGGATACCCAACTCGCGTTCGCCGCCGTCGGGTTTGGGGATGACCACTCGGCGTACCGGGCTGGGCCGATACGCCCCTGACAACAATTGTTGGCGAATCCCAGCCCACTCTGTCAGCAAATGTTGAGCTGTCTGATCAATGTCCAGACCGTCGACACCCGCTGCACCTTTGTTGGCTTTGACTCGCTTCCACGCTTGTTGCAGGTTTTCTCTCGCAAAGGCGCATCGCAGCAACCCTTGCCCTGCGCTTTCGGTATCACCTTGCAGGCAACATGCCTCGTCGCTGACAGGGAGACTCACGGCTTCACCGCTCTTTCTCCGCATCCGCCCCGCGTTTGGCAGGCATCTGACTTCCGGTCGTGTCGCATCAAGGTGGCCTACAACGCTCTCTCTCGTTCGGCCCTTCGTCTAAAAAAAAAAGACTACTACGGCCTCTGCTGACTTCTCGCTCCGGCTTGCGCCGTCGCCCTTTCAAGCGCTAGGCGAGATCTCCCCAGGTAAGAACGCAATCCTTCACCGCACAACTGCCGAATCTACGTCGTCGGCCTTTTGACCACTAGAGCTTCGCGGTTATTCGCCCGCTCGCCCTGGCCGACTTCGCCTCATATTCGATTTTTGTACATCAGCTCGCGGCTTCGCTCCACGCTTCCTCCCCACACTCGGTCACCCTCATGCAGTTGCGCTTCACTTCGTTTGCTGTGGTCAACTTACGGTGGGACTTGCACCCACAAGATTGCGCCCATGCTGGGCGCACAAAAAGGCGGGCCCCAAAGGCCCGCTTGGCTGAAACAAAAAAATCTGTGGGGGCGGGCTTACTCGCGAAGGCGCTGAGTCAGTCAACATCAATGTCGAATGTGTTGGCGCCTTCGCGAGCGAACCCGCTCCCACAGGGGCACTGCGGTGTTCAATTGCTTAAGTGGCGGGTCTCAAGTCCTACGAAAATGCGGAATCACTTTTTCACCAATGTTGCGCAAAGTCTCCAATTGTGCCCACTGCGGCACAGTGCCCATCTGACAGATGAACAGAATCTCGTCGGCGCCAGCATCGATCAATCGCTGCACGTAACCGATGCAATCGTCGACCGTGCCGTAGGCGTGATTGGGGTTCATCATGGACATGGTCGGGTCGGAGAAATCGACGCTGACTTCTTCCGAGGCGAAGCGCGACTTGATCACGCTCTGGCCATTGCCATCGACGAAGGTGTCATCCTTCCACTTCTCCGGATCTGGACGCTCGCCACCACCGTACCAATAGCCCAGCGACTCCAGGAAATAACGCTGGCCACGAATACCGATCCGGCGCGCCTCCTCGTTGTCTTCGAGCACAATGGCCGGGCAAAGGGCCGCGATATGCCGGTTGGGACGGAACCCCACTTGTTTTTTCTCATCTCGGTTATCCCAGGCCTCGTGGTAGACCTCGACCTTCTTGGCGATTTCTTCCGGGCCACCGAAGCCCAGCACTAGTGCGCCCATGCCACGACCACCAGCGTTTTTCAGCGACTCGGTGTTGGTGCAAGCCAAGTACATGGGTGGATGTGGGTCTTGGTAAGGCTTGGGATGGATCGGCCGTTTCGGGATTTGCACGAAATCGCCGTGATGCTCGATTTCGTCCTGCACAAACATCTTCGGGATTAGATACATCATCTCATCGATCTGCGGTTGCAAGGTCGCCAGGTCGTAGCCGAAAGTACCGGCCTCCTGTTGGGTACCGCCCTTACCGACGCCAAAGTGCACACGTCCCTTGGACAACAGGTCGAGGGTTGCAATGCGCTCCGCCACTTTTACCGGATGGTTCATTGCTGGCGGCAGACAGATCACACCGTGACCGATGCCAATACGCTCGGTTTTACCGGCAACGAAAGCCAGCATGGTTTCCGGCGCGGACATGTGCGAATAGTTACTCAGCGCCGTATGCTCCACGCACCAGAATGTATCGAACCCAAGCTTATCGGCCAGCACCGCTTGTTCGACAGTGTCATCGAAAATCCGGCGGTCGCCTTCACGACTGGAGTCCACCGTCTGAGCTTCGTAAATCAGTGAAAATTTCATGGTTAATCCTTGTGTTTATTGGATGCGCAGTCGGCGCTTGAGACCTACGCCTTGTCCTCATGCTCGAACATCAACGCAGCGCTTGAATCACGCAAACGGACTAGCCGATTCAGAAGAAAGGTCAGAGGAAAAAGTCGTTGCTGTCCGAGCCCATGCTCACACCACCCAGGTTCCAAGCATACTTGGCCGGGTTATTGGCAACGTGCGCGCGACCGGTATGAATGTCGCGGAAGGTTCGGTTGATGGGATGACCACGAAATATCGTTGAGGCGCCGCTGTTGAACATCAGCTCAGAGACCGCTTTGGCGCATTTGTCAGTCACTAGCGCAGAGTCGTAACGCATCTTCACTCGCTCTTGCATGCTCAGCGACTCTACGCCCTGCGCCCGCTGCAACATCAGCGCAAAGTTGCGTAGTAGCACGGTCTTGCACTCGTCGACACAGACCATGGCGTTGGCCAGTGCCGACTGCGCCGCCGGGTCCTGGACCATCTTGCGACCATCGTTGACCCCAACCCTCGCGCGGTTGTGCTCGATAAACTGGTCCACCGCACCTTGTAGTGCGCCGATGGCCGAAGACGATACCGCCCTTACAAATATCTGCCCGAATGGTAGGCGGAACAGCGGCGCGGTGTTCACCGCATTACCCGGGCTGTCCTGCATGAAACCGTCAAAGGCCCGATGGGTGCGGTACTCCGGCACAAAGGCGTTCTCTACCAGTATGTCGTGGGAGCCGGTGGCCTCCAGGCCCATGACATTCCAGTTATCGAGTATCTGGTAGTCGCTACGCGGCAGCAGGAAGGTCCGGTAATCCGGGGCTCCGCCCGCCTCCACAGGCGGCACCAACGCACCAAGGAATACCCAGTCGCAATGCTTGCTGCCAGAAGAAAACCCCCAGCGCCCGCTCAGCTTGAAGCCGCCTTCAACCCGTTCGACCTTGCCCACCGGCATATAGGAAGAAGAAATGAGCACGCTGGAGTCGGAGCCCCAGACATCCTGTGCCGCACGGTCATCGAACAGCGCCAGTTGCCAGTTATGGATTGCTACCACACCTAGCACCCAGGCCGAGGACATGCAGCCCTCGGCGAGGGTCATCTGCACCTCGAAAAAATCCTTGGGCTCAAGCTCATAGCCGTCCCAACGAGACGGCTGAAGGATGCGAAAGAATCCGGCAGCGTGGAAATCGCGCAGAGTTTCCTCAGGCAACTGGCCCAGTTGCGCGGCCTGCGGGGCGCGTTCGCGCAGAATCGGCACCAGCTCGCGGGCACGTAGGCTCAGACGCTGGCGAATCAGGTCTTGGTTGAGCATTTTTGTTGTTCTCCTCTGTTCACCCCGTCCGCCGGGGCGCGCGTGCAGCGGGGCGGCTGCAGCACCAGTAGGTGCTCGCCTCCTTCGAGGCATTCAAGCAACACACGGAACAACGGACATCCCTCAAACGGACCATACGTATCCAGAAAACAACGAAGATCAAACAGCAAGCATCAAAAGCACAGCCTGCGACGTCTTCTACTAGTCCCCTCGGACGATGTTGACCGTGGACGTCGGCGCAAGAATTCATCGCACTCCATGCACAACGAAAGGGCTCGTGCGATGAACGACGTCAATCTGAAAGCCGACATGCTCCAGGCCATGCGCCGACTGGCCAAGTCAGTCACCATAATCAGCACCAGCAACGGTTCCGAGCGGTTCGCCATGGCCGCCACTGCGGTCGATTCTCTCAGCACTGAACCGCCGTCGCTGCTGATTTGCGTCAACAAGACCGCCTCGCCGCATGCGGCTCTAGCGACCGGTGCGGACTTCTGCGTGAACATTCTCGGCGTCGAACAACAGGACCTGGCGCACCTGTGCAGCGGTGCGATCAAAGGCGAGGCGCGTTTTGACCGCGGTAACTGGCTAACCAGTGCCGGTGGTATTCCGTATCTGGATGACGCTCAGTCAACGATTCTCTGCCGCCAGGACGGCCACTTCAGCTACGGCACCCACACCGTCTTTATCGGGCGCATCCTGCAAATCCATACCAGCGAAGCGATCACCCCGCTGGTCTACCTCGACGGCACCTACACCACCACCGCCAAACCTGTCCCCTCCTTCGCTGTCGCCGGCTGAGGCCTGAAAAAATGGACAGCCTGAACGGGTTGACGGCGTTGCGAGTGAGCAGCGCCGACCAGCTGCAATGGGATGATCGCTGCGACTTGCTGGTGGTCGGTTTTGGTGGCGCCGGCGCCTGTGCCGCCATCGAAGCGGCCAGTCGCGGATTGGCGGTGCTGGCGCTGGACCGCTTTGCAGGTGGCGGCGCCACCGCGCTCAGTGGCGGAGTGGTGTATGCCGGTGGCGGCACGCCGTATCAACGCCAGGCCGGCTATGACGACAGCAGCGAAGCGATGTTCAACTACCTGCGTCGCGAAGTCGGCGAGGCTGTCAGCAGCCAAACTTTGCGGGACTTCTGCGAAGGCAGTTGTGAACAACTGGCGTGGCTTGAGCGTCAGGGTGTCGCATTCGAATCCAGCGTGCCGCCGCATAAGACTTCGTACCCGAGCGATCAGTACTACCTTTATTACTCCGGCAACGAAGCCGTACCGGCCTATGCCGCCATTGCCAAACCGGCACCTCGCGGTCACCGCACCAAAGGCCCCGGCATGTCCGGCGCCAGTCTGTTTGCCCCGCTCAAGGCCAGCGCCTTGCGTCATGGTGCGCGCCTGCGTAGCCAGTGCGAAGTGCGGCGGCTGGTGCTCGACACCAGCGATCACGTGCTGGGGGTCGAAGCCTGGCAGCTGCCGCCCGGTAGTCGCGCAGCCCGTCAACATACCCGGCTTTCGCGCTGGGTCAGCGCCATCCACCTGTACGCCCCGGCATTGGCCGACCGTTTGCGCGCTCGCTTGCGACGCATCGAACAAACCAGTGCCGAACGCCAGCTGATTCGCGCTGAACAGGGTGTATTGCTGAGCAGCGGCGGGTTTATCTTCAATCGCGGGTGGGTCCGCCAGCATGCCCCGCAGTATCTGGCCGGTTTGCCGCTGGGGACCACCGGCTGTAACGGCAGCGGAATCGCCTTGGGCCAGAGCGCCGGTGGCAGCGTGACGCGGATGGACAAGGTCAGCGCCTGGCGTTTTATCAATCCACCACTGGCCTGGGCCCGAGGATTGATCGTCAATGCTCGGGGTCAGCGTTACACCAACGAAGAAATCTACGGTGCGACCCTCGGCCACGCGATGGTCGAAGAGCAGGACGGTCGCGCGATTCTGATTCTCAACCGGGCGTTGGTGCACGAGGCATTGCGCCAAGTCGGTCCGGGCAAAGTCTGGCAATTCCAGCGCCTGCCGGTGCTGCTCAACTTGTTGTTCAACGCCCGGCGCAGCAACAGTTTGACAAGGCTGGCCAAGCGTTGCGGATTGCCCGTCGAGGCCCTGCGACAGAGTGTGGAAACCTATAGCCGCGCCGCGCGGGGTGAAGTCGTTGATACCTTCGGCAAGTCGCAAGCCATGCTCGCCGACATGGACCATGGGCCATGGTACGCCCTCGATCTGTCATTCGCCAGCCGGCTGTTTCCCTGCCCGGTCATCACCCTTGGCGGGCTGAAAGTCTGCGAGCACAGCGGTCAGGTGCTGGACCACGCAGGTCAGCCAATCCGGGGTCTTTACAGCGCCGGCCGCAATGCAGTCGGGGTCGCTTCCAACCTTTATGTCTCCGGCCTGTCGCTGGCC
This sequence comes from Pseudomonas sp. OVF7, assembly GCF_030644265.1. Taxonomy (NCBI): domain Bacteria; kingdom Pseudomonadati; phylum Pseudomonadota; class Gammaproteobacteria; order Pseudomonadales; family Pseudomonadaceae; genus Pseudomonas; species Pseudomonas sp. OVF7. Next base: position 5,460,657 of record NZ_CP128996.1, read on the forward strand.
GATTGCATCTATTCAGGTCGCCGAGCCGCTGCCCATCTGGCCGATCAAGTCGCACTGCAAACCACACGCTCAGGAGAACAACAATGCAACGTGTAGAAGGCAAAGTCTGCATCATCACCGGCGCCGCCAGCGGCATCGGTCGCGAAGACGCCCTGCTGCTGGCCCGTGGAGGTGCCAAAGTCGTGCTGACCGATCTCAACGAAGAAGCCGGACGCCAGGTCGCCGCAGAAATCGGCAGCAATGCGCTGTTCATTCGCCATGACATTGCCAGCGAAAGCGACTGGCAACATGTGATCAGCACTACCCTGGAACACTTCGGCCGTTTGGACGTGCTAGTCAACAACGCCGCGATCCTGGCCCTGGGCAGCATCGAAGATACCAGTCTCGAAATGTGGCAGAAAGTGCAGAAAATCAATGGCGACGGCTACTTCCTGGGCTGTAAATACGCCATCCAGGCGATGAAAGAAACCGGCGGCGGCTCGATCATCAACATGTCGTCGGTCGCAGCCCTAGGCGCGATGCCGATGTTCTGTGCCTACTCGGCGTCCAAAGGCGCGGTGGCCGCCATGACCCGCTCCATCGCCTTGCACTGCAAACAACAGGGCTACCGCATTCGCTGCAACAGCGTGCACCCGGATGGCGTCAACACGCCGATGACCCAGGCCTTGACCGGCGGCCAGCCGATCCCTCAGGAAGCCCTCGACCAAGACCCGATGAATCGCATGTGCGCGCCCCGGGACATTGCCAATGTGGTGCTGTTCCTCGCCACGGACGAGTCACGTTTCGTCAACGGTGCCGAGATTCGCGTCGACAACGCCCAATTGATCAGCGGGCTCTGAGGCCGAGGTGAACATGGGCACGCAACAGCAGAACCTGACACCGGCCGAACAGACGACGGCAAGCTACTCATTGCAAGTGTGCAAGGTGATCGACGAGACCGACGACGCGCGCTCGCTGGTGCTGGATATACCTCCGCATCTGCGTGAGCGCTTTCGTTACAAACCGGGCCAGTTCCTGAGTTTTCGCGTGCCCTGCGCCGGCAAGCTGTTGACCCGCTGTTACTCCATGGCCAGCTCGCCGCTGTCGGATGCGCTGCCCAAGGTCACGGTCAAACGGGTCGCGGGCGGCCGCGTGTCGAACTGGATGAACGAGGTACAGGTCGGTGACTGGCTGGAGGTGTTGCCGCCGGCGGGGCATTTCTGCCTGAACGAGGAGCAATCGGTCGATAGACCGCTGGTGCTGTTCGGTGGAGGATCGGGCATTACCCCGGTGTTTTCGATCCTGAAATCAGTGCTGCGCAGCAGCCAGCGGCCGATCAAGTTGATCTACGCCAACCGTGATGAAGCCTCTGTGATTTTCAAGGATGAGCTGTGTCAGTTGATCAAGGCGCATCCTGATCAACTGCACGTGGTGCACGTCCTCGACTCGGTTCAGGGTTTCCTGACCGACGCCCAGGTGCGTCATCTGCTGCGCGGTTCGGATGGTGGTGACTACTTCATCTGCGGACCGGGGCCGTTCATGGATACCGTGGAGCGCACGCTGCTGGGACTGGGCGAAGCCGCCGAACGCATCCATGTCGAACGCTTTGTCTCGCCTCCGGATCCCGACGTACTACTCGCGGAAGAAGCCCTGGCTCGGGTCGCGGCCCTCGGATCACTGTGCGAGGCGTTGATTGTCGAGCTCGATGGTCAGCAACACGAAATTGCCTGCCTCCCCGGCGACACCCTGCTGCAAAGTTGCAAAGCGGCAGGCCTGGACGTGCCCTCTTCTTGCGAAGAGGGTTTTTGCGGGGCCTGCATGTGCGTCGTCCAGGAAGGTGAGATCCAGCTGGCACGCAACGATGTGCTCAGCCCCAAAGAATTGGCCGAAGGCTGGACGCTGGCCTGCCAGAGCCGTCCAACCGGCGCCCGGGTACGGTTGAAATTCCCGGATTGAACGTCCGTCAGCCATAGTCTCAACGGACGATCACCTTGGCCGGGGCTGCGGTTAAACTCGGCCACAGCATTAGCCCACAACAATAAAAGAGGTGCAGTTATGGCTCGTTTGCAAAACAAGGTCGCGGTGGTCACCGGCGGCGCGTCGGGGATCGGTCTGGCCTGTGTGCGCCGCTTCGCCGCTGAAGGCGCGCAAGTCGTGGGACTGGACATCGGCACTGCACCGGCGGATTTCCCCGGCCTGTTCATGAGCCTCGACGTGCGCGATGAAGCACAGGTTCAGCAAGTCATGCAAGAAGTAGTTAGCCATTTCGGGGGCATCGACGTGCTGGTCAATGCCGCCGGTGTCGCCGACCAGGGCAACGTAACCCAGACCACCACCGCCAACTGGCAACGGGTGATTGACATCAACCTGACGGGCAGCATGCTCACCAGCAAATACGCGCTGGAATCGATGGTGTCCCAGCGCTGTGGTTCGATTATCAACATCGGCTCAATCTTCGGTTTGCAAGGCTGCGACGGCAATGTGGCATATAACGTCTCCAAGGGTGGCATCAATCAGCTGACGCGTTCGATGGCCATCGACTACGGCTACGCGAATATTCGCGTCAACGGATTGTGCCCCGGCCTGATCGAAACGCCGATGACCAGCATTGTCCGCGAACAGGAAGCTTTCCACGCCTTCTTCGCATCGCAGCACATGCTCAACCGCTCAGGCCAACCAGAAGAAGTGGCCAACGTCGCGCTGTTCCTAGCCTCGGACGAAGCATCCTTTATCAGCGGCCAAATGATCGCCGTAGACGGCGGATTCTCCGCCGGCCGCCGCTTCGCCCCACCCTCCGCCTGAACTGCACCCGGCCGGCGCCCTGCCCGACCCTTTCTCCTTTCGCACTTGTCCTCTAACCGAGGAGGCCCCATGCCGCCTGTCGCAAACGCACTGACCATCCCCCAACTGTTCGCCAATGCGGCCCAAACCTACGGCGACCGCCCGGCCATTGAGGACACGGACCGTTCAATCAGCTATCGCGAACTCAATCAACTACGCCGACAAGCCGCCCGCGCATTGCTGGCTCTGGACGTTCAGGTCGGGGATCGGGTGGCGATCTGGGCACCCAATATGTGGGAGTGGATCGTCGCAGCTGGTGCACTACAGAGTGTCGGTGCCGCGCTGGTGCCACTCAATACCCGCATGAAAGGCAGCGAGGCAGGTTATATCCTGCGAGAAAGCGGCGCGTGTGTACTGTTTGTCGTCGGTGAGTTTCTCGGCACCGATTATCCACGCATGCTGGCGTCGGAAGAATTGCCGGCGCTGCGCCAGATCATCACGTTACGCGGCGACGGGCCAGGCACCATGGGCTGGGATGTGTTTCTCGCGCTGGCGGCCGATGTGCAACAGTTGGCGTTGCAAACCCGCGAACGCAGCGTTGGCCCACAAGCGCTGTCCGACTTACTGTTCACGTCGGGCACCACCGGCAAACCCAAAGGCGTGATGACCCGCCACGGACAAAACCTTCGGGTGGTGCGCGACTGGAGTGAAGTGGTCGGCTTGCGTGAGGGCGATCGGTACCTGATCGTCAATCCGTTCTTCCATTCATTCGGCTACAAGGCCGGTTGGCTGGCGGCACTGATGCGCGGTTGCACCATCGTGCCGCAACAGGTGTTCGATGTGCAGGCGGTACTCGAATGCGTCGAACGCCAACGCATCACCATACTGCCCGGACCGCCGACCCTCTATCAGTCCCTCCTCGCCCACCCCCAACGCAGTGAATTTAACCTAACGTCATTGCGAGTTGCTGTGACTGGCGCAGCAGCGATTCCGATAGAGATGATCCGGCGAATGCGCGACGAACTCGGGTTTGCAACCATCGTGACTGCCTACGGTCTCACCGAAGTCTGCGGTTTTGCGACAATCTGCCGCCCTGGTGATTCACAGGAATTGGTGGCCAGTACCAGCGGACGAGCCATGCCCGGTGTGGAAATCCGTTGTGTCGGCAGCGCGGGACACAGCCAACCAGCCAACATCCCCGGCGAGGTGCAGGTGCGCGGATACAACCTGATGCAGGGCTATTTCAATGATCCGCAGGCCAGCCAGCAAATCCTCGACGCTGACGGCTGGCTGCACACCGGGGACATCGGGGTGCTCGACGAAAACGGTTACTTGCGCATCACGGACCGCCTCAAGGACATGTTTATCACTGGGGGGTTTAATGTGTACCCGGCGGAAATCGAACACTGTTTGCTGACCTACCCCGGAGTAGCCCAAGCCGCCGTCATCGGCATCCCCGACGAACGTCTAGGCGAAGTGGCCATGGCCTTCTTACTACCAACGGCAGGCATTGAGATCGACCAGACCCGGTTTCTCGCCTGGTGCCGCGAACACATGGCCAACTACAAAGTCCCGCGCCGGATACGGGTGCTTGATAGCATGCCGCTGAATGCGGCGGGCAAAGTGACTAAGAATGTTTTGCGGGAGTGGGCCGGGATTGATGCTGACTGATCAGATTCGTTCCCACCCTGAACGAAAGGTTGGACGCCCGGTGACCACTGCGTATGTGCTTCGGAGCGCCACAGAATGCATTTCCACGCATCGTTTTACCGGTTCGAAAAGACGGTCAAGTATCCTGATCTAAGTTCGCAATAAGTGGCGATTGTCGCCACTTATTGCCACGTCCCATGCATGTAAAACGTGTTTTTCAGCGTTTGTGTTGGGCTGGTTGCTCACCTGAAATACTTGTCGACGTAGGACTGGATTTCCTTACGCATAAACCTCCCGGAGTCATCCGCCCGCTCTTCCCAACCGAATACGCATGCGGTAACGATGCCGTCAAAACCAGTTTTGGCCAGGGAGCTGAAGAACAGGTCCCAGTCGATTTCGCCTTGGTGCATGTCCATATGCTGATGCACGGTCACCTTGGCTCCAGGTGGGTTGACGATATAGCGCAAGCCCGATGACGCCTTGTGGTTGTAGGTGTCGGCAATGTGTACGTGGGCAATCATCGAGCCGGCATCGGCGATCATCTTCTCCATGTCATCGCCGAAATAGAAGGTATGCGGCGTACAGTACAGGAACTTAACATTGTCAGAACTAACGGTTTTAAGCATATCCAACGCTGGGTGAAGAGTTTCGCACCAATCTTCAGGATGAGGCTCAACGTTCAGCGTTACGCCCTCCTTCTCCAGTACCGGAACCAGTTCTTCCATAGAACGCCACCAGGCGGCCTCACTGGATTCGTGGGTATGGAAACCGCCGCAGCAACTCACTTTGTGCCCACGCTCAGGCGAAGGGCCCCGGCCGAACTCGGAATTCATAGTCGTGCAGCCCATCTCCACTGCAATCTGAATCGCTTCCTTCCAGTAATTCACGGCAGCACGACGTTCGTCTTCGTGAGGGCTTGCCCAGCGGTACATTGGCAGCAGCGAGGCCAGTTGCAAATTGTGGTCTCGCAGGGCTTTCTTAAATTCGGCGATGCGCTCTTTGTGGGCGCGCGGGCGTACCCACCATGGTAGAAAGTCATCCCGTGGCGACAGTTCCAAGTATTCATAGCCGAGTTCAGCGGTCTTGCGGCACAGCTCTGGCAGACTCAAGTGACGGTGCATGTAAGGATCAAGGGCGATTTTCATTGTTATTCTCCTATTTGTGTACAGACGCCTTGCAAAGCATTGGCTTCAGTCAATAGTGGTGCGTGCCCACAAGATCAGTAGTCAACCCACGCGGCATCCTTGTCGGCAGATTCCACGCAGCGCTCAACCCAGCGCACGCCTTCGATACCTGCATTTATGTCCGGGTATGACATGGTCGACAGAGCGCGAATGTCACCTCGGTCACTGGCTTCCATAGCTAAGGCAAAACGGTAATAGAGGTTGGACCAGGCTTCGAAAAGCCCTTCGGGATGTCCACTACCGATACGGTCGTCAATTAGTGCACTGGGGTGCAGATAGCCCATGCCGCGCTCCAGGACCTGTGCGGGTTGCCCCTGTACCTCGAAACTCAATTGGTTAGGGCGCTCGTCCCACCATTCCAAGCTGGCATGCGAGCCGATCACCCGGATCTTCTGGCCATGCATGGAGCCTGCATTGACAGCGCTGGACCAAACTGTGCCCATGGCACCGCCCTCGTACTCCATCAAAGTGTAAGCATTGTCTTCCAGCGGCGAGCGGCTGGCGACAAAACTCTGTCGACTGCACATGAGGCGTTTGATTTTCAGCTCTGGCAGCATCACTTTCGACAGATATAGCGGGTGAGTACCGACATCACCCAAGACATAACTCGGCCCCGCCTGACGAGGATCGACGCGCCACTGCGTCGCCTGGCTTTGCACCTCGATTGGTGCGCTATGGAAGCCGTGCGCGAACTGCATGTGCACCATACGAATTTCGCCTAACTTTCCATCGGCAATCATCGAGCGCGCTTGTTCGATCAGTTGATGTCCTGCATAGCCATAGGTCACGCCGACTATACGGTTTTGGGCTTGCGCGAGCTTGCGCAACATCTCGGCCTGTTCGAGGGTAAAACAGAGCGGCTTTTCACAGACCACATGTAACCCCGCCTCAAGAGCCGCTTTAGTAATCGAATAGTGGGTCCCGTTGGGCGTGGCAATCGACACAGCCTGAATGCCGTCCTGACGCTCGGCTTCCTGCTCAAAAAGGCTCAGGTAGTCCGCGTAGCAGCGCTCGGGATCGACGCCCAGTTGCTCGCCAAATTCGCGACCGCGGGTAGGATCGATGTCGAAGGCGCCGGCCACCAACTCAAAGTTCCGGTCGCGCAGCGCTGCTGAGCGATGGATGTAGCCTATCTGGCTCTGACTGCCCCCACCCACCATGGCCCAGCGGATCGGTTGAGGGATACGTTTGCTGCCATTGATCATGATCGTTGTCCTTGTTATGGATCAGAAACCCATGCGGGCGAGAAAAGCACGGCTGGCCGCGATGTCGTCCAGACTGCTCCCGGCGTTGCGCGGATCGCGTTCCTGTTCGACTGTGATGTAGCCCTCATAACCCAGCTCCCGGATGAGATTGTGCAGCGCTGGGTAATCGATCACACCCCGGCCGATGGGGCACATCACGCCCCGGGCGCAGGCGTCGAAGAACTTAATGCGCTCATTCATCACCTGATCAAAGATGGTCTGGTCGATATCTTTGAAGTGGATGTAATCGAGACGATGTATGTAGGTCCTCAGCGAGGCGACTGGGTCCATGCCCGCGTAATAAAGATGCCCGGTGTCCAAGCACAAACCCGCGATTTCGTCGGGAATGTCGTCCACCAGCCTCGCTAATTCGTCAGCGAATTCGATGTAGCCACCAGCGTGAGGGTGGATCACCGCACGTATCCCGTACTCCTTCCAGGCGATCTCGGCGATGGCCCGAATATGCTCCAGCATTTCATTCCAGGTCGCGTCGTCCAGACGTGGCGCGCGGTCCGAGTGACCGGCGGCGTAGTCGCGCTCTTCGTGCCCCCAATCCATGATCACCAGATATGGCCCGGAGAAACGCTGCCTCGTTTCTTTTTTAACGGAGGGCAATTGCTTGAGCAGGGCACATATGTGGTGAGTCTGGTGTAGCAGCGCTGGGAGATTGGCTGGATTAACCAGGTCATCGAAGATGGTCCCAGCCACCACGTGTAAGTGGTGTTCGTCCAAGGCTTTGCTAACGACGTCAGGATCTAACGGTAGATAGCCGTAGGGACCCAATTCAATGCCGCGATAACCTGCTTCAGCCGCCTCCCTGAGCACGCGCCGCCAAGGAGGCAGAAAAGGATTTTTAACATCGTCGACGCCCCAGCAGCAGGGCGCAGTGGAGATGTGGATGGTCATGAGGACTCCGGCATTGTTGTTATGCGTAACGCATTTTGCGCTGGTCCCGATGCTATTGAATTGTCTGAGAGGGAGCTATGGGCTGTTCGCTAAACATGTCAAAACCCTTCATAATGTGAAAAAGAGATGTCAATACATGTCAAAGCAACCTCGCCGAAAACTTCGCCCCACCATGGCAGATATCGCCCGTGAAGCTGAAGTCAGTCTGTCAACCGTCGATCGGGTTCTGAATTTACGTGCCGACGTGCGCGCCGATACCGCCCAACGTATCGCCGCCGCTGCCGCTCGGTTGGGCTTCCATGCTAAGAGTGTTATCGAACAACGGATGCTTAACGAGATGCCGACAGTGCGGTTGGGGTTTCTGCTGCAGAAGAGCGGAGTGGCATTCTATCAGGGCCTTGCACAAGCGCTCGCTGATGCTGCTTCGACCTACACACGCGCACGTATCCGTGTAGTGATCGGTTATTTGGATGATCTCGACCCGACCACCGTGGCGAGGCGCATTCAGGCCTTGGGAGAGCAAGTAGATGGTCTGGGTGTAGTCGCAGCGGATCATCCTATGGTACTCGAAGCTGTTGCTCAGCTTTGCAACGCCGGCGTGCCTGTCGTGGCGCTGATCTCAGAGCTTTCTATGACCGCAGGGGCCGGCTACGTGGGGGTGGACAACCGCCGCATGGGACGTACAGCTGGTTGGTTTGTATCACGGCTTGCAGACGCGCCTGGCTCGGCGGCGGTAATGGTGAGTAGTCAGCGCTTTCAGTGTCAGGAACTCTGCGAACTCAGTTTCCGTAGCTACCTGACGGAGCACTCCAGCAACTGGGAGTTGCTCGCCTCTCGGCTAACTCTGGAGGATGACGAATTCGCCTATGGCAACACCTTGGACTTGCTGACTGGTGAACCTGATCTGGCGGGCCTGTACGTCGCAGGAGGTGGTACCGCGGGGGTGCTACGAGCCTTATCTGAGCTCAAGGCGCAGCAGGCTAGGTTGCCTGTTGTGGTCTGCCACGATTTGACTCCGCTGACGCGACAGGCGTTGAGTGAAGGACTGGTCCAAACGGTGTTATCGCACCCGATTATCAAGGTGGCCGAGAAGGCCATTCATGCTCTAGTTGAGTCGGCAACCGCATCGAAATCAATTGATTCGCCTAAGGGGCTGTTACCTATACAGATCGATGTCTGCGAAAGCATCTAGCCCCTAGCTGACGTGAGAGCTCAGAATAAGCATGAAATGTCACATCGATTCAAGATACACATGGTTTTCCTAATCAACGCTGATTCGGTACCGAGTAACATGCAATCAGCCCGCGTCTAGAACAAATGCGTTAGAAGATAGGTTGCGAACCACACTGACGAATAAGTGATACAAGAAGAGCCTGGAGCAGGCATAGCATGGGGAGCAAGCTCCCCATTCAAGTTTTACTGGACATTAGTGACACAGAGCGTGGAAACGATCAGTGTCGATTAGCTCACCCGTGCAGGGTGCTGCTGCCGCGGCTCACCGAGCAGGGCGCGGTGAGACGGTGGCTGGCGGCCCTCGGCCTCGCTGACGCCATAAGCAAGGGCTATTTCGGCAGTTATTAACGTCTGCCCAGAGAGCGTCATCAACTGTGGATCGTTGAGCAAGGCGTGAATCACACGCCCGTTGAACTGCGGCGTTTCTGCGTCGGCCAGGAACGCCCGATATTGTTCGCCATGCTGCTCACCGGCAATGCGTGAGCGTTCGGTCAGTTGCGGACCGAGCCAAAGCGATACGGCAGCCACCCCTTGCCCTTCAAAATCAATAGCCATGTCCGCGGCCAACTTGTCCACGCCAGCCTTTTGCGCACCGTACGCTGGGCCATGCATGTAGCACCCAGCACCAAAGGAAGAAGTAAAACATATCAATCCCTGCTCGCTACGCAGCAACAAGGGGGCAGCGTAGTAGCTGGCAATGTAAGCTGAGCGCAATCCCACATCGAGAATTCGCACTAGGTCTAGTGGTTTGTTCCAGAATGGTCCTGGTTCGATCAGACGATCATGGATAAAAGCTGCGTTATTCACCAATACATCCAACTGCCCACAGTCTTGCTCGATCCGTGCAAACAACGCCTCCACCTGTACATCGTCGCCGTGATCACAAACCACCGCGATACCCCGTCCACCAGCGGCCGTGATGGCGGTAGCGGTCTCATCCAAAGAGCTGTGCAATGCGTGCCCATATAGATTCGAACCACCCTGTCCCGGCGCACGACCGGTAATGTAAACAGTCATGCCCAAGGCACCCAGCGCCAGGGCAATACCTTGGCCTACCCCCCGACTGGCGCCCGTGACGAGCGCAACTTGCTGACGTTTGATATTCATTGGCAACTCCCGATCATCGCCGGACCCGACCGGATCTGACGCTGACGTTCCTGGTGAATGTGATTGGCCGCTACATAACCGAAGGTCATGGCCGGGCCGATGGTCGAACCGGCGCCAGGATAGGTACGCCCCATCATTGATGCCGCGCTGTTACCAATGGCATACAAACCCTTGATAGGTTGACCATCCTCGTGCAATACCCGAGCATGTACGTCGGTGAGCAGACCGCCCTTGGTCCCGATGTCGCCGGCGTCAATGCGCACCGCGTAAAACGGTCCTTTGAGCAACGGCGCCAGGCAGGGATTGGGTTTCACATTGGGATCGCCGTAGTAACGGTCAAACAAGGAATCACCTTTGTGAAAATCCTTATCCGTACCCTCTACCGCCATGCGGTTGAAGCGTTCGACGCTACTCGCTAACCCAGCCGAGTTGACCCCGATCTGCACCGCCAGCTCCGGCAAGCTCGTAGCTTTCTGGTAGTAGTCGCGCAAGTGCCGCGGCACTTGCCAATCAGGCTGCGCATAGCCCGGCATCAAGGCGCCGCACGGGTACTTACGACGAAACTCAGCGTCGAAAATCATCCAGCACGGCACGCTCACAGCATCTGGACGGTTGTTGGCATACATGGCATAGACGATATCGGTATAGGGTGCCGCTTCGTTGACGAAACGCTCGCCAGCCGAGTTCACCAGCATGCAGCCCGGTAAGGTGCGCTCGACAAACAGCGCCCGTTGTTTTTCTTCACCCCGTACGTAAGTGGTCGGCGCCCACCAACAGTGGTCCATCAGCGCGGTGCGGGCACCAATCGCTTGGCCGGCTCGGATCCCGTCACCCGTGTTGTTCGGCGGTGTCGCGCTCCAAGTCGCCTTGGACGGTTTAGGCAGGTACTGCTCGCGCATAGCCTGGTTTCGTTCAAAACCACCAGCGGCGATAATTACGCCACAACGGGCCTTGATGTTCTGCACCCGGCCGTCGCGACACACCCGCGCACCGCCGACTCGATCACCGACAATCAATAACTCTTCGAGCGCGCAATTGAGCCATAATGGCCTGTCGCGATCCTGCAACGAGCAGCGCAACGCGCCGATCAGGGCATTGCCCAGGGTCAGGAAACGGTCGCGACGTGACAATCGACGACCTTTGCGATCACGCCAGTAGCGCCACATCACGCGTAGCGTCAAGCCCAGCCAACCGCGTCCACGACACAGCAACACCTGCGCTTCCTTCATGGTCATGGCCATGCGGCCCATCATCAGGGTGCCCGGTGACGGCGCGCGCATACGCAAGAATTCTTCGCCTAGTTCGGAGGCGTCGAAAGGCAGCGGCTCCATAGAGCGATACCCCGGCTTACCTCCCGGCACTTCCGGGTAGTAATCGGCATAGCCCGATTGCGCTTCGAACCGTACCCGGCTGTGGGTCTCCAGATACTTGACCATCTCACGCCCCTGGGCAACATAGGCCTCGATGCGTCCGTCGTCGATTTCGCCGTGGGTCACGGCGCGGATGTAGGCTGTGGCCTCCTCCGTCGAATCATTGCCTCCCAGCGCCTGGATGCGATGGTTGTCGGGTATCCAGATCCCCCCACCGGACACCGCTGACGTGCCTCCGTACTCGGTACTTTTTTCAATCAGCAGTGCGTCCAATCCCAGGTCGTGGGCGCGCAGCGCAGCGGTCATGCCGCCCGCCCCAGAGCCAATCACCAGCACATCGCAGCACTCATCCCATTTAACATCGGCATCTTTCATCCGAACATCTCCACAAGCACCAACAGGCAAGAAGCCGCCGCTGCCAGCGCTTGGTCTGGCGCAGTGGTTTAGGGGATTGTTGAGGGGCTTGAAGGCGCCAACATCGTCCAATGGGACTAGCGCAACGGTGCCATAACTCCGAGCCAAAATGCTTAGTCCAGTTGGACGATGTTCTGTGGTGAACGTGACTCCATAGTCATCCGTGCCTCACCTCCCAACCCAGAATTCAGGTCGGGCTGGCCTGAGCCTTGCAAACGAGGACGACATGATAAAAACAATAATCGCCCCACCACTGCTGCAGACACGTATAAAAATGGCCGTATTAATGCTGGCCGGAGGCTTGGCTGAACCTGCCAGCGCCATGACCTTTCAGCCCATCGATGACCTCAAAGTCGAATGGGATACCACGCTTACCTACAGCCTGGCCTGGAGGACCGAGGCACGCGATCACAAGCTAGTTGCCAATGCCAACGGCAATGATGGCGATAATGCCTTCAACAAGGGCAGCCTGATCAGCAACCGCAGCGGCTTTCTGACCGAAGCTGACATCAAATGGCAGGAAGACTACGGAGTATTCCTGCGGGCGGCAGGTTTTTACGACAACGTCTACGACCGAGGCAATGACAACGGCACCGGCACATCCAACTGTTTTGCCGGTGGCCAGTGCAGCCGCCCTGACCGTTATTCCAAAGACACCATCGAACAGCATCGCAACGATTTGCGCATGCTCGACGCCTACGCTTATGGCACTTGGGACATGGCCGGGCACAACCTCAACGTACGGGTTGGAGACCAAGTGGTGAGCTGGGGTGAAAGCCTGTTCTACCCAGGGATCTCCGCAGCACAAAGCCCAGTGGATGCAACCAAAGCAACTACCCCAGGTGTCGAAGTCAAGGAAATCCTGTTGCCGGTTGGCCAACTGTTTACCCAGTTTGCCCTCACCGACAGCCTCGACCTGCAGGCCTATTACCAATATAAATGGGAAAAGACCGAACTGTTCGGTGTCGGCAGTTACTTCTCCACCACCGACTATATTGATCGTGGCGGCTACAACGACGCCACAGGTTTCGTGCGCCGACTCAAGGACGACGAGCCAAGCGACAGTGGTCAATACGGCCTGGCATTAACTTACGCCGCCGAGTCATTGAACAACACAGAGTTCGGCCTCTACTACTCGCGTTACCATGACAAGACCCCCTCGCTGGACTTCCAGAGTCAATTAGGTAGCTACCGCGCGGTGTACTTCGACAACATCGATCTTTACGGCGCCAGCTTCTCCACGGTGCTGGGCGATACCAGCATTGCAGGTGAAGTGGCCTACCGCGACGGTTCGCCGGTGATGGTCGACAATGGGTTCGGCAGTCCGGTGCGGGCCAAGACCGTGCAGAGCCAGGTTTCGATGATCCACGTGCTGGGCCCGACCTCTTGGGCAGACAACACCACCCTGACCGGAGAGGTTGTCTACAACCGGGTGCTCAGCAACAACGACTCGGTGCCGACCCAACTGGCGCCGGGTTTCAGCCTCCCAGGTACCGACAAGCTACTTTATGACCGATCGGCCTGGGGTTACACCGTGCAGGTTAACCTTGACTACAACAACGTGTTCAGCGGATGGGACATGTCGCTGCCGGTCACTTACAGCACCGCCGCGCACAATGACAGCTCTATGATCGGTTCGATCAACTCGGGACAGGGCGATGATCGTGCAAGCATCGGCAGCTCCTGGCGCTACCTCGGAAACTTCACCGTCGAGGCCCGTTACAACGCCTATCTTGGCAATGCCAACAACGCCCCGCTGGCAGACCGAGACAACGTCGCCCTCAACTTCAAATACCGGTTTTGATTGCCCTGATAGAGGAGCACAACATGTCCAGCATTACCCTTATATTGTTACGCACGGCGCTGGCCGTGAGCCTGATGAGCGCGAGCATTGCGTCGCAGGCCAAAGTCAGTGCTGAAGAAGCCGCCCGTCTGGGTCAAGACCTGACTCCGGCCGGCGCTGAAAAGGCCGGTAACGCCGACGGCAGCATACCGCCCTGGTCCGGCAAATGGCTGGGTGTACCACCCCAGCTCACCTTCGCCGGTCCCGGCACACCATATCCGGACCCCTATGCCGCAGAAAAACCGCTCTTCGTGATCAATGCACAGAACATGGACCAGTACGCCGCCAACCTCACCGACGGTCAGAAGGCGCTACTCAAACGCTACCCGGCCAGCTTCAACATGCCGATTTACCCCTCCCATAGGGATTTCCGTACCGACCAACGCAACTACGATAACATTAAGAAAAACGCCCTCAATGCCGAGTTGGCCAACGATGGTAACGACACGGCCAATGCTTGGGCTGCCTCGCCGTTTCCTATCCCAAAAAACGGCAGCGAACTAATGTTCAACCACACCCTCGCTGGGCGCGCCAGCACCGAAGAAGCGAACTACATGCAGGCGGTGGTGTACTCCAACAAAGAGCGGGTATTGGAGCAGGTCAATTACAAAATTTATTCGATTTGGTCGAGCCCGGACAAAACCCTGGAGACCTCCAACGGCATTCTGACCAGTTTTCTGGTCACTACCTTGGAGCCGGCACGCAAGAAAGGTGAAATTGTTGTCGGCCACGAATTCATCAACCCTACCGCCGCACCACGTCAGGCCTGGCAGTACAGCCCGGGACAACGCCGGGTTCGCCGCGCGCCCACCGTCGGCTACGACTCTCCCACCGGTGCAGGTGGCTTCCGAGTGTATGACGAGGATCGCTTGTTCAACGGAGCTCCGGATCGCTACAACTGGACCATCGTCGGCAAGAAAGAAGTCTATATCCCGTATCACAACTACAAGATCGACGATCCAAGCGTGAGCAGTGATCAAATCCTCGACACCACGGGTCACGTCGATCCCAAGTACATGCGCTATGAGAAGCACCGGGTCTGGGTATTACAAGCCAGCCTCAAGGAAGGTGCGCGTCACATCTATGCCAAACGCATGATGTACCTGGATGAAGACACCTGGGCCGTGACCTTGGCGGATAACTACGACAGTCGTGGCCAACTGTGGCGCACTAACATGCAAACCTCGATCTATGCTTACGATATGCAGCGTTATCACGCCCGCCTGGGCATCTATCATGACCTGATCGCCGGCTCATATATGGTAGACCGGATGCTATTGGACCAGAAACCAGCCAAGCTCAACGCCAACAATTTTGTTGATGACGATTTCACCCCAGGCAACTTGCGTAAACTCGGTACCCGCTAAGTACTGAAAAAGCCCTGGCCGAGCCATTCGGTCGGGGCTTTGTGGTCTGTACCGTTTCCCTCCAGAAAGTCCTCATGAAAAAACTGCTCACCAAGGCCCGAGCTCAGGCGCGCTTCGGACTGTCACTTAACGCCGATGCCCTAAGCATCCTGCCGACACGATGACCGCTGTCGCGCGCTAGCCGGCAAGCCCCGGTCATTGGTACGCCGGTGGGTGCGGTGAGCGTCAGTCTCGAGCTGCGGCGTGGCTCAAGGGCCATCGGCGGGGCCTTGTAATCTCAAGCACCTTCAGAGAAAACGGTCCGCGGGCCAAATGTCCGACATTCTGAATGTCGTCTGCGCCATGCTCAAAGGCATCCCTGCGGTGATGTAACGCAGGAGCAGTTGCGCAGAACCAAGCCCTAATTGACCTCGACCGGCAATGCACTGGTGCCATCGCCGGCGAAGCCGAACGGGTTACCACTAATCCGTTCCGATTCAGGCCTGCATCGGTACCTGCCCGGCCACTATGGAATGGGCGCAGAAGTAGGTCTCGATCAACTTCCAACGCCCTTCAATACGCCGGTAACGATCCTTGTAAGTACCACCCAATTGCCGTGTGGCACCACTCTCGCCATCCAGGTTGAAGTAATACAGCGCCCACCGGCCTTGGGCTTCGTCCTCGGTGAGCAATTCAATCTCCGGATTGGCGCCGTGATGCAAGTCAATCACCCGATCTTGGCATGCCAGCTCCTTATAGAGCGCCACGAAACTGTCGCGCTCGCGAAAAATCCCTAAAGGACCGTAGTCGATCAGGATCTCACCTTCGGCAAAACAGTCTCGGATCACTTCCACCTCTTTCAAGTCACAAGCGTTGAAATAGCGGTGCTTGAGTTGGCGAATGGCGTCAAGCGCCTCCAAACGGGCGATACGTTGTTCTAGGGTCATTTAGCTGGCCTCGCAATCAAGTGGATTCTTTCCTATAGGCGTTCATCGCGCGACATACCAGGTAGAGGTGAACTCACGCTTGCAAGGGAGTTTATCGGGCAGCGAGGAGGCGCAGCTCGTCTGTTGGGACTAGCTGTTGCGATTCGACAGATCATTGGTCCGGTATTGCCAGTTGTGACCATACCCATGAAACGATGCGCCCCCACTGAAGATCACCGAAGGAGTCTGACCCCAACGTCGCCCTACGACCGGCCTTGATGGTCGATGTCAGCGCTCTTGATGGGGTTCGAGCATCCGATATCTCTGCAGATGAAGGTGAACGATTCTGCATAAGCAGAATGGGTTGTTTCACGGGCGATTGGAAAATTAGATTTACCCTGGTTATTCGAGACTAATCATCAGATGTCAAGGGGACGGCGACAGACAGCTCTATGCTAATGCGAGCGTCTAAACCAATGATTGAAACGGCACAAACTCCACCACTTCCAGATCAAACCCCGACACTGCCTTGTAGGGCACCGGAGAGCTAAGCAGGCGCATTTTGCGTACATTGAGGTCACGCAGGATCTGCGCCCCAACACCCAGGGTGCGTTGCGCGAATTGCGGCGGCCGGGGTTTGCCGCCGTTGCGCTGGTGCAATTGCTCGATCACCGCTTGTGGAGACTCCTGCTGGGCCAGCAGCACCACCACGCCACAACCGGCCTGAGCAATGTTTGCCAGTGAGCGCTCCAAGTTCCATTGCTGGGGGCCGCCTTCGGTTTCACAGCCGAGTACGTCACGCAGGGTTTCATTGCTTTGCACCCGCACCAACGTCGCCTGCTCACTGTCGATCTGCCCTTTGACCAGCGCAAGATGCAACAATCCCTGATAGGTATCCTGGTAGGTGGTGACCTGGAACTCACCATGCCGCGTCAACAACGGATACACGCCACCTCGAGCAATGGTGCCTTCATGGCGGATCCGGTAATGGATCAAGTCGGCGATGCTGCCGATCTTCAGGCCATGGCGTTCGGCGAATTTATGCAGTTCGACGCCACGCGCCACTTCGCCGCCCTCATTCAAAATGGTCACCAGCGTCGCCGCCGGTTGCAGGCCTGCCAACCGTGTTAAATCGCAAGCTGCTTCGACATGCCCGGCCCGCTGCATCACCCCGCCCGGCAATGCCTGTATCGGGAAAATGTGCCCAGGCTGTACCAGATCCGAAGGGCCAGAAGCCGGATCGACTGCGACCTGAATCGAGCGCGCCCGGTCAGCGGCAGAAATACCGGTGGAAACCCCGGTAGCGGCTTCTATCGAATAGGTGTACCCCATGCCATGAGCCGCCCGTGAGTTGGGCACCATTAGCTCCAGCCCCAGGCGACGACTGTGCTCTTGGGTCAGAGCCAGGCAGATCAGGCCCCGCGCCTGCACCGCCATAAATGTGACCGCTGTCGCATCGGCATGGTTGGCGGCCATCAGCAATGAGCCTTCTCCGTTATGCTCGTCGTCGCTGACTACTACCATCTCTCCACTACGCAAGGCCTCGAGCAAATGCTTGACGCTGTCGAATGCCAGGCCATTCAATTGAGAGCCTCACGCAACTCCGCAGCCGCTTGCGCCAGATGTTCGGCAGCCCTTTCGACAAAGGGTGCCATGCTGATGAAACCGTGGATCATCCCATCGCAACGCTGGACCCGCACTGGCACGCCTGCGGCGTGCAAGCGCTGGGCGAAGGCTTCACCCTCGTCGCGCAACGGATCGAACTCAGCGCTAATCAGAGTGGTCGGCGGCAGGTCGGTTAGGTCTTCGGCACGCAATGGCGAGGCCAATGGATCGTCCTTCTGGGCCGCATTCTCCAGGTACTGCCGCCAGAACCAGTCCATCATGGCGCGCGTAAGAAAGTAACCCTCGGCGAAATCTGCATAGGATACGGTGTCGCAAGCGGCATCAGTCACCGGGTAGAACAGACATTGGTGACGGATGTTTGGCCCTTCCCAGCGCGCCGCCAGATAGCTGACAGCTAATGCCAGGTTACCGCCGGCGCTGTCTCCGGCCAAAGCCAGTCGACGCCCGTCCGCTCCCAGTTCGCGAGAGTGCTCCACCAGCCAACAGGTGGCTGCATAACAGTCCAGCGGTGCGGCCGGAAACTTCGCCTCCGGGGCCAGACGATAGGCGACCGACACCACCGCTGCGCAAGTTTGGCTAGCTAACGCCCGGCACAGGTTATCGTGGGTATCGAGGTTTCCCATCACAAAGCCACCACCGTGAAAAAAAACCAGCAATGGCAGATTGTCCTGGATCAAGGGTCGATACAACCGGGCATCCAATTCACCTTCAGCACCCCGTACCCGCAGCTCACGCACTTCGTGCATCGCAGCGCCCGAGATCGGGGGCATCAGGTTGTCGGAGAATTTTCGGTAGTCCGCGGCTTCAAGGTGGCGGAAATCAGGTTCGGGCAAGTCGCGGAACTGCTGGAGCACGGCAGCGATCTGGCTATCGAGCGGCATAGGTGTCTCCTTGCTCATCGGGCATCTGAAACACAGGGTTGGTTTCCTCTAAAATGCTCTGCACCCGCCGCTCGAGTGCCAACTTGAAGTTTTTATGCGGGAGAATCCAGAAGCGTTTCTCATCGATGGCGGCGAACACCACCTCAGCCAAGTTGGCCGGAGTCATACCCTGGCGAATGCTGGAATCGAGCAGTTGGCTGAAGGATGAATCCGCCCCCTCGACCATGTGGTTCGAGGACATGATCTCGCTGGCAACTGCCCCCGGACACAGCACCGATACCGAGACCGGCGCACCGAGCATGGCCATTTCGTAATGCAAGGTTTCCGAGAGTGCGACCACCGCCTGCTTGGTGACGTTGTAAGGTGCCATTAACGGGCTGCTGAGCAAACCGGCGAGCGACGCGGTATTGATCACATGGGAGGCGCGCTCCTGACTGAGCAACAGCGGCACAAAACAGCGAATGCCATTGATCACCCCGGTGAGATTGATATCAATTATGCGTTGCCACTGCGTCGCGTTGATCTCCCAGCTATAGCCGGTTTGCATCACCCCGGCATTATTGAACAGCAGATTAACGCCGCCGAATTGCTCAACGGCGACATCCCGCAGACGCTCGACCTGTGTCAACTGACCCACGTCTGTGATGCAGGCCACCGCCTGTGTACCTGTCGCTTGCAAGGTCGCGCACAGGCTTTGCAACCCGACACCATCGACATCCGCCAGCACCAGGCGCATCCCGCGCCGTGCCGCCTGCTCGGCCAGACCCCGGCCAATCCCGCTGGCAGCGCCGGTAATCACCGCAACCTGCCCGTATTGGTTACTCATCTGAAGACTTCCGCTCTCGGTCGATGTCGTCAGTAGAGCCGTCCGCCGTTCGCCAGCCATCGTCCATTCAGACGATGCCCTGCGTCACAGGGGCGGCAGAATCTGACCAATACAAGAGCTGCCGAGTACTTGCCTGAACCCGGAGCAGCCCAACCCGCGATGAACCGGAGAACAATAAGATGAGCATCCTGCACCGCATCGAAACCAAGCAGTTGGAAGACCGCTACGCCCGTGGCTGGCATTGTTTGGGCTTGGCTGCCCAATACCGAGACGGCAAGGCCCACCGACTGGAGGTGTTCGGTACTCGGTTGGTGGCGTTCGAGGGCGAAGATGGCGAGCTGCATATCCTTGACGGATATTGCCCGCATATGGGTGCCGACCTGAGCACCGGTTGTGTCGAAGGCAATTCGATCCGCTGCCCGTTCCATGCCTGGCGCTGGGGTGCCGACGGGGTCTGCGATGACATTCCCTACGCAAAGCGCATTCCACCAAGAGCCAAGATCAAAAGCTGGCCAGTGATGATCGAAAACCAGCTGCTGTTCGTCTGGAACGATCCGGAAAACAACCCGCCGATCCCGGAACAACGCATCCCGCGCATTGACGCCTGCTTCAGTGACGAATGGGCCGAATGGGAAGTGGCTGAATTGCAGATCGCGACCAATTGTCGGGAACTGATCGACAACGTTGCCGACATGGCGCACTTCGGGACAGTGCACGGCGCGCCGGTCGAGGCCTTCAGCAACGTGTTCGAAGGGCACCTTGCAATACAGACCATGTGCGCCCGCAGCGAACGTCTCTCTGGCGACAGCATGCTAAGCACCGTCTCCACCTACTTCGGCCCGGCCTACCAGATCACTGAAATGACTGGCGCGATGAACGGTCAGCCGATTCATTCGGTCCTGCTTAACAGCCACGTGCCGATTGACCTCGACAGTTTCACCCTGCGTTACGGCGTACTAGTGAAAAAGATCCCGGGACTGAGCGAAGAACAGAATCAGGCGATGGCCAAGGCTTATGTGCAGCAGGCACAGGAGGCCTTCTACGAAGATGTGGCTGTCTGGCACAGCAAGACCCGCGTCGACAACCCGCTGCTATGTGACGGTGATGGACCGGTCTATCAGCTCCGACGCTGGTATGAGCAGTTCTACACCGACGTCGCGGCGCTTTCAGCTGATGTACTGGAGCACAAACAGTTTGTCGTGCGCGCCAGCGAACAGGCTTGATTAAGCGGGCTTCCTCGCTTCCTGTGCCTGAGCGGTCGCCACCCGTCAGGCATTGCACCCGAGCGTTGCAAGGAGTCGATATTGGTGCTTATTCTCGGGCACCGCCCACACTAATAATAAGAACGGTTTCTCTATGCCGCAGAGCCTCAGCCTCGATACGTTCAGCAATTTGCTTGGTAATCTCTATCAGGGACCGTTGGAAATCATTCCCTGGGCGACCTTTCTCAACCAGCTCAACGTATACCTGGAAAGCAAGTATGTGACCTTCATCCTGCGACCGCCCAGCGCGTATGTGGATGGCCTAATGGTCAACACTACCGGCACGTCAACCGAAGCGACGGCGTCGTACAACAAACATTTTTTCACCCTAGACCCTTTCGTCGACCTGCCTAACCGCCAGGTCGTGACCCTCGCCGAGTTCGTCTCCAGCGACGATTGGCAGCAATCGGAGTTCTACAAGAATTTCCTCGAACCGGTGGACGTGTTCCACATACTCGGCGCCGACATTAACACCTGCGACGGCGCCCAGTGCCGTATCCGCATCAGTCGCGGGCGCGATGCCAAGGCCTTCGGCAACGAAGAGAAAGCTTTGCTCACACACTTCATTCCTCATCTGGAGCGCTCGATCAAGATCCACATGCAGCTCAATCGCATCGAAGCCGAACGCAACCTTTACGCCGGTGCAGTGAATCAGCTGGCGGTCGGTACGATTATCCTCGACGAGGCCGGAAAAGTGCTGCAGACAAACCAGGTCGCCGATCGGTTGATCCAGGAAAAAGATGGCATCAAGCTGGTCAACGACGGCCTACAAGTCGGTACGGCACGTGACACCCAGGAGTTTCGGCGGCTGGTGAAGCAGTCGTTGCTCTCACAAAAAAGCAGCAACCCGTCGGTGGTAGAAGCCCTTCGCGTACAACGTCCGTCCGGGCGGGCGGACTTGGGAATAATCGTGCGCTCGGTACCAATGTCAGATTGGAGCGAAGGTAAACAATGCCCCACTGTGGTGATATTCATCAGCGATCCGGAACAACAGTCCACTGCACCACAAGAGATCGTCCGCGCGCTGTTCGACTTCACCCCAGCCGAAACTCAACTGGCCATGTTGTTGGCCAACGGTTTGACCCTCGACGAAGCCTCCGACAAACTGGGCATCAGCCGCAACACGTCGCGGGCGCACCTGCGGTCGACCTTTTCCAAGACCGGCGTGACCCGCCAGACAATGCTCGTGCGCCTGATTTTACGCAGCGTGGCTACTCTGGGCTAGCGCTCACTTTTCCGCCCTCGTCCGCTCGGACGATGGCGGCTACTCCGGCACGGTGCACAGTGGTTTTATCCCAACCAGGGGCCTGACCATGCGCAACTGTCCAACCATCCTCAAGACTGAATTGCTGGCTGAAAGCGACTATTTTCAGATCGAAGCACTACATCTGCAATTCAGCAACGGCCAGCAGCGGATTTACGAACGGTTACGCGGCACCGGTTATCGCTCGGTAATGCTGGTAGCCATGCCCGATCCACTGCATGTATTACTGGTTCGTGAATATGCGGTCGGTGTGGAAAAAACTGTACTCGGTCTGCCCAAGGGGGGAGCGGAACCCCATGAAAACTATCTGCAAGCAGCGCAACGAGAGCTCAGCGAAGAAGTCGGACTGCGCGCTACGCGCCTTAGCGAACTGGGCGAATTGACCCTTGCACCGGGTCATCTTTGTCATCGTTACCAGGTGGTGCTAGCCGAGCAACTGAGCCCCTGCCACCTGGTCGGTGACGAACCCGAACCTTTGGAGTGCTTGAGGGTACCGCTGACGCAAATCCCCGACTTAGTTGCCCGTGGCGAACTCAATGAAGCCAGGGCCATTGCCGCACTGTTCATGGCCATGGGCGCCATTGCCCGGCGTGGTTGAGGAAAATACCAGGCCATTCGCACGACCACATCAGGCCTACGAAGATTTATTTTCAACGGCTAGTCCATTCGGACGAAGCCACGTCCCACCATCCGCAATAACGTGCCTCTACAATAATAAAATCTTGTCGAGGCTCGCTATGCGGAAAGCAACTTGCGCCCTACTCTTCATCGTCTGCGCCGGCAGTATCGCCAGCTTGTGCCAACTGCTCAAAAATGAAGCCTATCGACCGACCACGGCGCTCATCCATTGTTTGAATTCCGCCACCAGTTGCTATCCTCCGCCGGTGCGCAATCTGCTTCCATAAAAAACCACCGGGCCTGCAAGCAGGGCCGGTGGTTTTTTGCGGCGCAGAGTGTCAGGTCGGCAAGACGCCACGTGATCGTGACAGAGTCAGCGCCAGGTCTTCGATCATGTCTTCCTGGCCGCCGACAGTGCCACGTCGGCCCAACTCAACCAGAAGCTCACGGGCAGCAATGCCGTACTTTTGCTCGGCACGTTTAGCAAACAACAGAAACGAACTGTAGACCCCGGCATAACCCAGGGTCAATGCATCGCGGTCGAGACGGATCGGCTGGTCCATCATTGGCACCACCAAATCCTCGGCAACGTCCATGATTCTGTACAAGTCGATACCACTGTTGACGCCCATCCGCTCAAGCACCGCGACAAACACTTCCAGCGGCGTATTGCCCGCCCCCGCGCCCAGCCCCGCCACCGAACCGTCGATACGTGCGGCGCCCGCCTCGATCGCGGCAAGGGAATTGGCGATCGCCATGCCCATGTTGTGGTGACCGTGAAAACCTACTTCGGTTCCGACACTCAGCCCTGCTCGCAATGCAGCGATTTTCCCAGTAACTTCATCGGGTAGCATGTAGCCAGCTGAGTCCGTGCAGTAAATGCAGTTGGCCCCATAGCTCTCCATCAACCGCGCCTGCTCCAGCAGTTTTTCCGCGCTGACCATGTGCGCCATCATCAGAAAGCCGACAGTATCCAGGCCCATCTTCGCCGACATGCCGATATGCTGGCCGGAGACGTCCGCCTCAGTGCAATGGGTGGCCACTCGAATGGTCGATACCCCGAGCTCATGGGCCATCCGCAAATGATCGAGGGTGCCGATACCTGGCAACAACAGCGCCGAGACCTTGGCCTGTTTCATGCGCGGGATCACCGCTGCGAAGTATTCCTCGTCACTGTGGGCGGGAAAACCGTAGTTCAGCGACGCACCGCCCAGGCCATCGCCGTGGGTGATTTCGATCAGCGGCACGCCGGCGGCATCGAGACCGGTCGCCACTAAGATCATCTGGTCCAGACTGATTTGATGCTGTTTGGCATGCATGCCGTCGCGCAGGCTCATGTCGTGCAGACGGACGCTCTTACCTTGCAAATTCATGGTGATTCTCCACTCAACGGACGGGCAGTTGCAGGGTGCCCTTGTGGGCTTCTTCGGCGAACATCTCCGCGGTACGCAACCCCGCAGCGGTCATGATGTCGAGGTTGCCTGCGGACTTGGGTAGGAAGTCACCCAGGCCTTCGACCTCAATAAAAATTGACACCTTGCGCCCATCGAACACCGGGCCATTGATCAGCTTGTAGCCGGGAACATAGCGCTGCACTTCCTTTACCATCTGCAATACCGAGGTACGAATGGCGCCCTGATTCGGCTCGTCATCGGTCAGGCAGTGGATGGTGTCGCGCATCATCAGCGGTGGCTCGGCCGGGTTGATGACGATGATTGCCTTGCCGCGCCGGGCGCCGCCGATCTGCTCGACCGCACCGGCCGTGGTGCGGGTGAATTCATCGATGTTCTGCCGGGTGCCCGGGCCGACCGAACCGGAGGACACGGTGGCGACGATCTCGCCGTAACTCACCGATTGCACCCGTGACACTGCCGCGACCATCGGGATCGTCGCCTGGCCACCGCAAGTGACCATGTTCACGTTCATTGCCAACGTTGCCGCGTGCTCCTTGAGATTCACCGGCGGCACGCAAAATGGGCCAATGGCGGCCGGCGTGAGGTCGATCATGATCACTCCCAGCGCGTTGAGCTTGCGGCTGTTTTCAGCGTGTACATAGGCGGAGGTGGCATCGAAGGCGATACGAATATCGTCGTCGAACACATGCGGCAGCAATCCATCGACGCCTTCGGATGTGGTTTTTACCCCCAGTTCGCGGGCGCGTTTCAAGCCCTCGGAGTGAGGGTCGACTCCGACCATCCATACCGGCTCAATCCATTCCGATCGGTACATTTTCATCAGCAGGTCAGTGCCGATATTGCCCGGGCCAATAATGGCCGCTCTGAGTCTCTTGCTCATCCGGTTTAACTCCACAGGTCAGGCACAGAAGGACACCCGAGCACCGCCCAGGCCATCGATGGTCAGAGAAAAACAGTCGCCGGCACGCGCCGGTTCCAGCGGCACCAGAGAGCCGGATAGAATGATTTCCCCTGCCTTGAACGGAATACCAAAGGCACCGAGAGTGTTGGCAAGCCAGGCCACCGCCGTCAGCGGATTGCCTTGCACCGCCGAGCCCAGTCCCTCGCTGAGGGGTTCATCATTTTTGAATACGCGCATGCACAAGTTGGGCAAATCCAGCGCCCGTGGATCGACCTGGACATCGCCCAACACGAACACGCCACAAGAGGCGTTGTCGGCGACGGTGTCCTGGATGCGAATGCGCCAGTCATGAATCCGTGAGTCGACAATCTCGAAGCACGGCATCACGTATTCGGTCGCTGCCAATACATCAGCTTCGGTAACGCCGGGACCCACCAGATCGTGCTTGAGCTTGAAGGCTATCTCGCCTTCGGCGCGCGGCTGGATAAGCTTGTTGGCGGCGAGGGAAATGTGCGCATCGTTGGCGAAGGACATCTGCCGGGTGATGAAACCGAAATCTGGCTGATGCACGTTGAGCATTTGCTGGACCGCCACCGAGGTCACACCGATTTTCTTGCCAACAATCCGGTCACCTGCGGCCACCCGGCGCTCTATGCTGTAGAGGGAGATATGGTAGGCGTCTTCGATGCTGATCGATGGCCAGCGCTCGGTCAGCGGTGCCAGGGTGGTGCCGCTCAGTAACGCCTGATAAAGCTCTTCGCCGAATTGACGGCGCAGTTGCACACTCATCGCTGTGCCTCCTGAAAAAAAGCCAGACACTCGCGGTTGAACAGCTCACGGTGTTCGACCATCACCCAATGCCCGCATTCGCTGAGCAGTACAAAGCGAATTTTCTGGCAGTGCTGCATCATCGTTTGCACGCCGAACGCCGGGCAGAATTTGTCGTTCATGCCCCAAAAACCGAGGATCGGACACTTTAACTCGCCGAGGCGCGAAGTCATGTCCGGCACTTGCATGGTCGACAGCACGCAGTCTGGCTGCTGCCGCACCACTGCGACCCGCTCATTGACCGTCTCGTCGCTGATCAAGGACTCATCGAACAGTTGCAGCGCCAGCAGCCGGCGCATTCCTCCCGCATCGTGCAGTTCCCCCCTGGCGAAGGCCGCACCCATTTTCTGAATACCTTCCATCTGCAAGTAATACTGTTCTTTTTCCATCAGGCCACCGGGCGCCATCAGCACCAGTCGACTGACCCTCTGCGGCTGGTCGAGGGCCAGTTTGATGGCGATTGCACCGCCCAAAGAGTTGCCGACCAGCACGCAACGCTGGATATCCAGGGCATCAAGCAAACCGCTCAAGGCTGCGACAAAGAAGTCCAGGGTGTAGAGGGTGTCGGGCTTATCCGATGCGCCGTAGCCCGGCAAGTCAGGG
Organism: Pseudomonas sp. OVF7; assembly: GCF_030644265.1. Classification (NCBI taxonomy): domain Bacteria; kingdom Pseudomonadati; phylum Pseudomonadota; class Gammaproteobacteria; order Pseudomonadales; family Pseudomonadaceae; genus Pseudomonas; species Pseudomonas sp. OVF7. Next base: position 5,486,864 of record NZ_CP128996.1, read on the forward strand.
ACGATGGTCCGGAAACCGGCAGCGGCAAACACCGGGTAGTTCTGCTTGAAGTTGCCGTGCCCACTGGCGCCCGGCCCGCTGCCGTGAACAAAGATCACCGGCTCGCCCGCGCCGACGTCCCGGTAATGCAGCAGCAAACCCTGCGCCACCGTAATGAAGTGCCCCTGCGCTAATGCGCCCATAAGGTGTCCTCCCGGCCTGTTGTTGTCGCCGGATTATTCCGAGCCCCCAGACAAACAACATCGTCCGACAGGACTACACCGCCCTAGTCTTTTTGGACGTTGGCGGCCGGGTGCCATAGACCTAGCATTGACAGCATTCCCGAGCGATAGAATGAGGTAACCATGCTTGATCCGATGGACTTTCGCGGCAAAGTGGTACTGGTCACTGGCGGAGGCAAAGGTGTCGGTCGCGGTGTCAGCCAGTGTTTTCTCGACTGTGGCGCCGAAGTAGTGATCTGCGGACGAGAAGCCCCGGACACCTTGCCCGCCAGCGCTGAACGCGAAGCGCTGTTTGTGCCCTGCGACCTGCGGGATGTCGAGCAGTCAGGAAGGTTGATCGAGAGCATCGTGCAACGCTTCGGCCGTCTAGATGTGCTGGTCAATAATGCCGGCGGTTCACCGAACGCCGACGCCGCCAGCGCCTCGCCGCGTTTCAGCGAAGCAATCATTCGCCTTAATCTGTTGGCGCCGCTGAATCTATGTCAGCAGGCCAATAAGGTCATGCAGACACAAGCTGACGGTGGGGTAATTATCAATATTTGCAGCGTGAGCGCGACCCGCCCTTCGCCCGGCACAGCCGCTTATGGCGCGGCCAAGGCCGGGCTGCTGAACCTGACCGGTTCGCTGGCAGTAGAATGGGCACCCAAGGTGCGGGTCAACGCCGTGACGGCCGGGCTGATTCTCACCGAGCAAGCAGCCATGCATTATGGCGATCAGGCCGGCATTGACCGGGTGGCAACGACTATTCCGATGCAACGGCTGGCGGCCCCTAAAGACATTGGCGATACCTGCCTGTACCTGGCATCAAAGCTAGCGCTTTATGTCAGCGGTACGGCTATTACCGTGCACGGCGGTGGCGAACGCCCAGCCTTCCTCGACGCAGCCCAGCCCCGTTGAACAAAAGGAATTCCGCCATGCCTGCAATTGCCAGCCACAGCGTCCTGCTCGCCCTCCCCCCGAAAGCCGCATGGGCCAAACTGCGGGATCTGAGCCTCGCCCCGCAGTATGTGCCAGGGCTGACCGGCTGCCGGCTTCACCCAGGCCCACGCGAGGGGCTCGGCGCCAGTCGCCGGGTGTTTCGCAAGGGGGGTCAGTGGCTAGATGAAAGCGTGGTGCAATGGCAGGAAGATGTCGGTTTCGTACTGATCCTGCACAAGGCCAGTGGCGGCGCGCCCTTCCCGTTTCGCGAGGCCAGCTTCAGGTACGCCTTGCGGGCCGAGGGTGACGCGACACGCCTCACCACCCAAATGAGCTATAGCCTGCGGGGTGGCCATCTGGTGGAAAGATTGTTGGCCAAAACGTTCAACAATGTCGTGCACCAGATCACCGAAAACCTCAAGGCCTGCTACGAAAGCGGGCAAACGCAGAATCGCGATGTGCTTGACGCCCCTGTTCAAGGGCGCACCACTTCAGAGTGAGTGGTACAACAGGAGGCGACGGGCGCCTTCCTGTTCCAGGCTCATTCAACACCTCGTGGCGTCAGGTTGACCTCACTCCAGTAGGCTTTCATCGAGAGAACTTTGCCCTCGATATCGAACTCCATCACGTCAATCACATGAATCGAGCACGGTTGCCCGGCCCATTCCATATCGACCCGAAACGGCATCGCTCCACAACCGTTCAACGTCGCCCGAACCGGGCCGGTCAAGGTCGCCGAGGCCTTGATCATGCCCAGCCCTTCGCGATAGAAGCGTTCGATGGCCACAATGCCCTGCAACGGCGGTTGTCCCACCGGGTCTTCGACCACAGCTACCGGGCTATAAAGCGCGACGATCCCGTCGATGTCACCGGCGTCCACTAGTTCCACATAACGCGCCATGGTTGCTTGAATCTGTTGTGCACTGACCATTCAGATCACCTCGAAGAGTGCTGCGGCACCCATGCCGCCGCCGATGCACATACTCACCACCACGTAACGCAAACCACGGCGCTGCCCCTCGACCAACGCGTGACCGACCATCCGCGCACCGGACATGCCGAAAGGATGGCCCACCGAAATCGCACCACCGTTGACGTTCATGCGTTCGGGAGGAATGCCCAAGGTGTCGCGGCAATACAGCACCTGACAGGCGAAGGCCTCGTTCAACTCCCAGAGGCCAATGTGGTCCACGGTCAGGCCATGGCGCTTGAGCAGTTTCGGGATGGCGTAGACCGGGCCGATGCCCATCTCGTCGGAGTTGCAGCCAGCGACCGCCATCCCGCGATAAATTCCCAGCGGCTCCAGGCCACGCCTCTCGGCCAATTTGGCACTCATCAACACCGAGGCCGAAGCGCCGTCGGACAATTGCGAAGCGTTGCCCGCTGTGATGAAGCGGCCCTTTTCACTCCATTGACCGCCCGGCCACACCGGTTCCAGCGCAGCCAGGCTTTCGCGGGTGGTGTCGATGCGGTTGCACTCGTCGCGCAGCAAGGTGACGGATTCGTAGCGGGTTTCGCCACTGGCCTTGTCGAAGATCGCCTTGCGGCTGGTCAGCGGCGCGAGTTCACGGTCGAACAATCCATTACTCTGGGCCAGCGCGGTACGCACCTGGCTCTGATAGCTGTATTCGTCCTGTTCCTCGCGGGAAATCCCGTAGCGTGCGGAGACGATCTCGCCGGTTTCGATCATTGGAATGTAAGCGTGCGGATCCAGCTCGATCACTGAGCCTGACTGATTGCGGTACAGGTTCTTGTGTTTGTTCTGCACCAGCGAAATCGACTCCAGGCCACCGGCCACGGCAATGTCGATTTCGTCGCACATGATGCCTTTGGCGGCCATGGCAATGCTCATCAGCCCCGATGAACACTGGCGCTCGACGGCCATCCCGGCGACGGAGGTCGGCAAGCCGCCGGCAATCGCGCACAGACGCCCCAGGTTATAAGACTGCGTGCCCTGCTGCGCCGCCGCGCCGATGATCACATCGTCCACTTCGCCCGGCTCGATGCCGGCGCGACGCACGGCTTCGCGCACCACATGGCCGCCGAGCTGCGGTGCGTCGGTGTCATTGAATGCACCGCGAAAGGCTTTGCCGATCGGGGTACGGGCGGTCGAAACGATGACGGCTTCTTTCATGCTGGATTCCTCGAATGTTCTGCTAAAGGGTTCACGCGGGGTAGTAACGGCTGATGGTGTCGACCACACAGCCGGGACGTTCCTCGCCATCGATTTCAACGCTGACGCGAATGGTCGCCTGAACGCCGCCCTTGACCTCCTCGACCGCCATCAATTGCGCACTGCCGCGCACCCGCGAGCCAACACGTACTACCGTGGGAAAGCGCACCCGCTCGCAGCCATAATTGACACCCATGGCAATGCCGCGCACCTCGACGATCTGCGGTAAAAACAGATTGACCAACGCCAGGCTCAGATAGCCATGGGCGATGCAGGCGCCGAAGGGACCGCTGGCTGCTTTGAGCGGATCGACGTGAATCCACTGGTGATCACCGGTCGCCTCGGCGAACAGGTCGATGCGCTCCTGCGCAAGAACCAGCCAGTCGCTGACGCCCAGCACCTCTCCCACGGCATCGCGCAAGGCGAAGGGCGCGTCGAAAATACGTGGCATGTTCAAGCCCTCTGACTGGACACCGACAACACTTCGCCGGTCATGTAGGAACTGTAGTCGCTGGCCAGAAACATCATCACGTTGGCCACTTCCCAGACCTCGGCGGCACGACCAAACGCCTCGTTGGCGGCGAGTTGATCAAGCACCGCCTGAGGGGCGGACTTACGCAGGAAATCGTGCAACGCAATGCTCGGGCTCACCGCGTTGATGCGAATCCCGTAGTCGGCGGCCTCGACCGCGGCGCAACGGGTCAACGCCATGACCCCGGCCTTGGCCGCCGCGTAGTGCGACTGCTCTTTCTGCGCCCGCCAGCCCAGCACCGAAGCGTTGTTGACGATAACCCCGGCACGCCGCTCGATCATCTTCGGCAACATCGCACGGGTCATGCGCATGGTGCCGGTGAGCGTCACATCGAGGACCCGGTTCCACTCCTCATCCGTCATGTCTACCAGCAGCCGTGAACCACCAAGACCGGCGTTGTTGATCAGCACATCGACCCCCTGCAGATCACGCTCGGCGCAGGCAATCAGCTGTTGAACCTGAACTTCGTCAGCGACATTGCAGACCTGACCGAAGACCTGTTGCAGACCGGTCGTTTCGCGGATCTTCGACACCGCTTCTGCCAGCCGGCCTTCATGGATATCGCTGATCATCAAGGCGCGGCAACCCTCCTCAGCGGCACGCACCGCGGCGGAAAAACCGATACCGGCCCCGGCCGCGGCCGTGATCAGCACCGACTTGTCATGCAGCAGGCCGTGACCTGCAACATAGTGAGGAACAGACATGGAAAACTCCTTGGTCAGGTGCGCAGGCGCGGTTCTTTGGGCATTCCCAGGGCGCGCTCGGCGATGATGTTGCGCTGGATCTCGTTGCTGCCGCCGTAGAGGGTGTCGGCGCGACTGAACAGGTACAGCGATTGCAAACGGGTGAGTTGATAGGGCGCGGCTTCCAGCAGTTCCGCCTCGGCGCCGAGGACGTCCATCGCCAGCTTTCCGAGGCTGGCGTGCCAGGTGGACCAGAACAGTTTGTAGATGGTCGCTTCCTTGCGCAGCGAACCGTCCTGCGCCCCGGACAGCATGCGCAGCGAGTTGTAGCGCATGATCCGCAGCCCGCTCCAGGCCTCGGCCAGGCGCTGGCGCAGGATCGGGTCACGCGCAGCGCCATTGGCCCGGGCGATGGCGATGATTTCGTTCAGTTCATTGTGAAATTGCATCTGCTGGCCGAGGGTCGATACCCCGCGCTCGAAACCGAGCAACGCCATGGCGATCTTCCAGCCCTCGCCTGGCGCGCCGATGATATTCGCGGCGTCGGTGCAGGCATCATCGAAGAACACTTCGTTGAACTCGCAGGTGCCTGTGAGTTGCTCGATCGGCCGCACGGTAATCTCCGTCTGGGCCATCGGCACTAGCAAGAAGGACAAGCCGCGATGGCCAACGCTGCCCGGTTCAGTGCGAGCGATCACAAAACACCAGTCCGATTCATGGGCCAGGGAGGTCCAGACTTTTTGTCCGTTGATCACCCAAGTGCCGCTGGCTTCATCAAGCACTGCGCGGGTCTTGACGTTGGCCAGGTCGGACCCGGCCCCCGGTTCGGAATAGCCCTGGCACCAGAAGGACGTGCCGTTGACGATGCCCGGCAGAAAGCGCTGTTGCTGCTCGGCAGTGCCGAACGCGGCAATGGTCGGTCCGGCCAGCCCCTCGCCGATATGCCCCATGCGTCCCGGGCCGCCAGCACGGGCGTACTCTTCGTGGAAAATCACTTGCTGGCTGATCGACAGACCACGCCCACCATGCTCCGGCGCCCAGCCCACACACGTCCAGCCGCCTTCGGCGAGTTTGCGTTCCCAGGCTTTGCGTTCCTCGGGAAACATATGTTCATCACCCGGGCCACCGCGAAAACGCAGGGGCTCGAATTCACCGCACAGGTTCACGCTCAACCAGTCGGCCACTTCCTGACGGAAGCGCTCGTCCTGTTCGCTGAAACTGATTTTCATGGTTGCTCCCCAAGAATCGCCACAGCAATGCGCTCTCGATGCCAGGCAGGTGCGCCGAGAAAGCTTTCGCTGGCGCGGGCGCGTTTGAAGTAGAGGTGCGGATCGTATTCCCAGGTAAAACCAACGCCGCCGTGCAACTGGATCGACTCGGACGCGCAGTGGAAATAGGTTTCGGAGCAGTGCGCCTTGGCCAGCGCCGCCGCCAGCGGCAGCTCGGCGGCCACCTGCGGATCGCCTTCAGGATCGAGGACTTCCTGGGCCACGCAGGCCGCGTAATAACTGGCCGAACGTGCGCATTCGACCTGCAGCATCATGTCGGCGGCACGGTGTTTGAGCGCCTGGAAACTGGCGATGGGTCGACCGAACTGATGGCGTTCCTGCATATAGGCGACGCTCAGGTCGAGTACCTGCTGCGCGCCACCGGTCTGTTCGGCAGCCAGGCCGATGCAAGCCAGTTGCAGCACCCGCTCCAACTGCGGCCAGCCCGCGCCGAACTCACCGAGCAGGCAGTCAGCGCTGAGATACAGACCCTTGAGCTGAACCCGTGCCTGACGACGGGTCTGATCCATGGTCGGCAACATCTGACGCTCGATGCCCGCCCGGTCCGCGTCCACGGCGAACAGGCTGATGCCCGCCTCGCCGGTCGACCCGGGAGCCCGTGCGGCGATGATCAAGAGGTCAGCGCTGTGCCCGTCGAGCACATGATTGAGGGTTCCATCAAGCACAAAACCCTCGCCCTCGGTCACCACCGTGGCCTGAACATCCTTGGCCGCCCAGCCGTTGGCGCTGCTGAACGCCAGCGTAGCGGTGAGGCTTCCGTCGGCGATCAAGGGCAGCCAGCGTTGTTTTTGTTGGTCGTTGGCGGCCAGTAACAACGCTGGTGTGGCCATGCAGGCGGTGGCGAAGAACGGCGAACACAGCAAACGCCGACCCATCTGTTCCAGCAAAATCGACAGTTCGACAAAGCCCAGTCCCAGGCCGCCGTACGCTTCGGGAATATGAATCGCCGGCCAGTACATTTCGCGGCACAGGCGCTGCCAGAGCGCCTCGTCAAAACCTCGCTCGCTGACCATCGCCGCTCGCACGGCGGCAGAAACCGAGACATCGGCGAGAAGGCCCTCGGCCGATGCACGGATCATTTCCTGTTCGTCGCTGAATGCAAACTCCATCGCGGCGCCTTCTGCTCGTTTGATGGGGCATGCATGAAGCGACACCCCTATGGTCTTCGAGTTTGGTACCAGCGACACACGACAGAATCGTTAGCTCTGCCTAGTCCGAATGAGCGATGCTATAAAGAATGAAAAACGGCAAGCCAGCATTACTCGTTGAGGTTGAGAGTGCAGATAGATGAGTTTCTTGAGCTGACGACTCGCAAGTGCTCAATCAGGTCGCTCACTTGATTGACCATGCCAGTCGCTGCCTTCAACACCCAACATCCGCCTGGACGTCCACAAGGTCTAGCAATTGCGCTTGCCGTCGTCCTGGAAGGTGCAATACCCGCTCAACAGAAGGTTCCGCCACGCCGCCGACGACATCTGGGTAATCAACGTCAATTCCTTCTCCCTTCGATCTGAGCTATGACGTGCGCGGTTGGTGGTACCACTCGATGCGGTACTGAGGGTGACGGATGTCCAGTTCAAGTTGCGGCTCGTGCAGGTAGATGCGCTTATACAAGCTCTGCCAAGCAGGAAGGATTGAAGTCACGGAGACTAGCCATATCACCGGCCTTTATCTTCAGGACCCACTCGGGATCGTTGAGAATGGCACGCCCCACAGCGATCAGGTCAAATTCGTTCCTATCCATCCGGCGGATCAGTTCGTCGAGGCTGGTCGTCTGAGATCCTTCCCCATTAAACAATGCCGCAATCACATCGCCTGACAAGCCAACCGATCCAACTGCAATGGTTGCTGCTCCCGTCACCTTCTTCGCCCAACCAGCCAAATTCAGTCCCCCCGCACCATCGACATCAGGGAATTCAGCTTCCCAGAAGCGGCGGAGTGAGCAGTCGAAAACATCCACGCCAGCATCCGCCAATGGCTGAAGCCAACTAGCAAGCTCGTCCGGGTTAGCGGCAAGCTTCACCGAGTAATTAAATGTCTTGAACTGACTTATCCGGAAAATCAAGGGGAAGTCGGGACCAACGGCTTCACGCATCGCGCGCGTTACTTCGACAGCGAAAGCCACGCGTTGACCCAACGTAACGCCACCGTAGCGATCCTTTCGCTTATTTGTCTTGTCCCAGAAGAACTGATCGAAAAGGTAACCATGAGCACCGTGCACTTCCACCACATCGAAGCCGAGCTGTTTCGCCTCCCTTGCGGCCTTGGCGAAGGCCGCAACGGTATCGGCGAGATCTTCATCGCTCATGGCACGACCAACAGGTGTGTCAGGAGCTGTTAACGCTGCCAAGCCAGAAGGGCTTTCCACCCCGCTCGCCGACGGCGCACCGGGCTCGCTGCCTGGAACAGAACCCACATGCCACAATTGGGGCCCCATCCGTCCACCTGCGGCATGGACATTGTCAATCACGTTTTTCCAAGCATTGAGAGGGCCTTCTCCATAAAAGTACGGAACGCGCGGATCATTGTGGGCGGTAGGGCGATCTACGACCGCCCCCTCGGAGAGGATCAGGCCGACCTCATTGGCAGCTCGGCGGCGGTAATACTGCGCCACGTCGTCCCCCACGACGCCTGCGTTTGCAAAGTATCGCGACATCGGGGCCATAACGATCCGATTCTTGAGCTCCAAGTTCTTCAGACGAAAAGGTTGAAAGAGAGGGTTACTGCAAGAAGATTCCATTAAACGAACTCCAAGTGTTGGGGGTATGATTAGTATCCATATAACACTTGGCGTCAATTAGGCACCTACACTCCCCTTAGTACCCTAGAGGAAACCATATGCCCCTCGAAAACTCAAAGTTGGACGACGTGCAAATTGACAGTCGTCTTTTGCTCGACCAAGTAGCAGACAAATGGTCGATCCTCATCCTGTCCCAAATATGCCAGGGACCGTTACGTTTCAACTCACTCAAGAAAAAAATTCCCGGTGTCTCACAAAAAGCTCTCACCCAGACCTTGAGGAGACTGGAGCGGAATGGGATCTTAGAACGCGAGATCACATCAATTTCGCCCATCGCCGTGGAATATCGGATCACCCCGCTAGGACTGACGCTCAAAGCGCCGTTTAAGGCTCTATTTAACTGGACCCTTAAGCATACGGTTGAGGTTCGAGAAGCCCAGGCAGCATATGACCGGCACCACTGCGTGAACGGGGCTCTTGGTGGCCAAGTGGACAACCTTCCACAACCGCCATCTTAAGTGATGGATTTGTATTCATGACGTAAACAAGGAAGGCTTCAAAACCGTATGGCAAACCATGTCAGCAGGCGCAGCCACTGGGAAACCGATTTTGAATGGTTACCCCCAACATGACCGCCCTTCTGAACGCAGTAGAAAAGCTCGATGACAAAGCGATTCATTTGATTCCCTGTTAGTACTCAATGTGACAGAGGGATATGCCTGAAAACCATTTTGAGTGTTAAATAGATAGAGTGACCTCTCCGAGTAAAAAATCTGAGTGAATTGCCACTGCCCTCCGTGTCGGAAGGTGGCCAATGTTAAGCGGGAGGCCTATCCATAAGGAATGGAGATTTGTTCGCACATGTCCGCTTATGTTTTCAATCCGAACACTAAAACCTTCTATCGGCCCATCGACGCGGCATTGCGCTGGTGCGATCTCATTCGTTACGAAGCAGAGATAATTCAAGCTGTTTGGTCTTGCCCGAAAGAACTCGCTTCTCTGTTCCCTCAATGGCCGAGTCTTCATGCAACTACCGAAAAGATCTATGACGCAGTGCGTAATGGCGAGCTGCCTTATGGTTGTCTCGGTATCTCTGTTCCTATGGGGACTTACGTGGAGCCTTATCAACTGACGATACGCCACTCCGATTTGCGCCGCTGGATGCAGGTTTACTATCCCGATCACAAACCTGCCTTTCTGTTTGAATCCGGTAGCGATGCGCATGAAAAAATCAGTTTAGGAACCTTCCTCACGTTACAAGCAGATCGGGATGCCCTCCTACGAGAGCTGAACACGCTACAACATCACATTCGAGATATTTTGGCAGATCTCCAGGCGATTGGACTTGAACGGGATGACCTAAAAGCATTGGTTAAGACGCATGGACGGCTCAGCGATCGTAGCGAACTCACCTATCAAAATATCATCGGTGCTTTGCTCAACCTCTTTCTGGACCAATCACCTGCTGGTAACCCTCTATCCGTGTTCAAGAGCCAATCTGCGATCGTCGATGCAGTTATCGCACGCTATAGCGAGGTACCGGGCCTGAGCAAACGAACGCTAGATGAAAAGTTCGCTGCTGCTAATCGCAGCCTCAAAAAAAGCAAATAGATTTAAGTATTTCATTGCAATCCCAACGATTGCGGTGCAATGACGCTCTTCTTTTTGCGCTGTTCAATTCAGGTCATTTCCCACCACGCGCCAATCGGCGCTAGGAGTGACCAGCATGTCCGGCCAATCCTCACTCATCGTTGAAGCACCTCAATCGCAGGTCGAACGTCACATCATGCGGCGTGATTACGGAGTTTATCGAAGTTAGATTCTTGGCCTAGATCGAATCACTGAGGGCGTTCCAATACCCATGTCTCCTGAGCCGCGGCCTCCATCACTTTCACCATCACCTCGGATTGCCAGGTGAAATAGGGGTTGAAGGTGAGCCGTGCGTAGACTCTTCCAGCCTCTCTATAACCCCAGTCCGAATACCAGACCGCTTCACCCGCCAGGCACTGCTGGTACGCAGCTTCACTCTGGCCATTCCAACACAGACGTTGGCTGCCACTGCGACCATATTGTGGGTTATCGGGGGAAAACAATACGCCCATATGGGAAAACTGGCTGATGCGTTCGTCCGCCAACAGGTCGCTGCGCGCCAGTATCCGTGGGCTTTGCACGTCACGGGAGGGGTTGCCATACCAGATCATCCTCGATGCAGGGTGTGAAAAACGTTGGTTGAAGGTGTCCCGCACAAACGCCACATCTACCACCGAGTCATGGGCGGCAGTGACCACCAACACTGGGCGGTCAAACCCGTGCAATGCCAATTTATGACGCACTGCGGCACTGCTCAGATAAAACTGTGCGAAACCATTGGTTGGCACATTCTGATAACGCAAGGGGGTCTGTTGAGGAGCACTGCTGGTCGGTTGACGAAGCCACGGCTTGACTTTGGCCACCCATGGCAGCAGCCAATCAAATGAGGCATCGGACTTGAATGCAGGAGAGAACAGTAGCAGGCCGGCGATCGAGGGATCGTCGATGGCGTAGTCCGTTACCAGATTGGCACCAGTTGAGAAGCCGCCCAGATAAACGAGGTCAACCTCTTTGCGCAACAACGCCACCTGCTGCTCCACCGTCAAACGCCATTCCCGCAGGCTGACTTCAAGCATGTCACTTGGCTGGGTGCCGTGACCCGGCAGTAGCACAGTACGCACTCTATAACCGCGGTCGGCAAGCTGGGTCGCGATATCAATGAAAGAGCCGGGTGAATCTCCCAGACCGTGTACCAACAGAATGCCTCGGCCATTCGAATGCGTGGGCACCCATTCTCGTGGAGTGTTCCAAGCCAATTCCAGCGAGTGGTCAGGACTCTGAAAGTGGCGATTGCGCTGGATGCCTTCGAGGGTTAGCAGGCGATACTCAGCGAAGCTTGCTGGAGCCAAAGGCTCGACCTCGGCCGCTGAGGGTGCGCACCCGGTCAAGCAGAGAAGCAATATCGCATAAAGTGCTTTCATCATTGTTCCTGAGCATTCATGTAGATAACTTGGCGACAACAATTCATCGAGTTGTGCTGCAAGCGCGCGGCTGCCGCACGCCTTCCACCGGTCCTGTCTCGACAGGCGCGCCGGCCAGTAAAGACAGGCTGGCAAGAAACAGAGCGGAGATGATCGATATCAGCGGTTCCCTCGATTCAGGCTTGGACGGCGGCATAGGCATTTACTCTGAGCACGGGAATGGCTGGACGTGCAGTTCATCGTTTTTATCACTGCACCGCATGAGTACCAACAGTGCCTGAGTAATTAGCTTTGCGCAGGCGAGACTGTTTCTTTGCCCCGCCCTTCTCCTTCCACCAGTGAGAAAAGCCTGGTCAGTTTTATCGTTATCGAGATCGATCACTTCACCCATTTCCGGTATGAGCAGTTTTATGTCCTGGCCCTCACTCGCCGCGACAATTCGCTCGTAGGATTCGTCCCAATTGTGATCGGCGAGAGAAAAACGCCCCGACACATCACCAGCCCCCCACCCGATGATGACCGTCAGGAGTACCCAGCGGCTCCCGCTCGGGACTTTCCCCTCCGGCGCCCCCGCGTCGTCTTGCACGAAGTGCGTTGTACTGCTTGCCCGAAACACCAAACTCTGCCAACAGGTCAACGAGTGGAAGCTTTACCTCTTCGACGGTTCTCACCAGGTTGAGGTAGACCTCCCGTTCAAGGAGCTTGGCTGTCTCTCTTGCCACCAAATCAGGTGTCTGAAATTTTTTCACGCCCCCCGGTCTATCGCTTAGAACAGTATTCGTTCACAACAACTAAATTCTAATACTTTTTTTGCACCATAGTCCACCAGCGAACAGCACCAAAGCCGGCGGAAGCTGTAATAACAACCCTTGGCGATCTTACTGAGCCTGTCGGGCGAACCGGGATAGGCGACGGCCACAACGGATGTGATGCCGTGCGGTCAATGGACGAGAATCCCAGGAGGTCCCCTTCATAGATCGCATTCAGAACGGTAACGACCGCCTGCTGTACGATCTTGTCCTCCAAAAAGGCAATGCCCAGCGGGCGCTGCCTGCCGTCGGCTTTGGGGGTATAGACGCGCCGCGACGGCGTTGCCCGATAGGCTCCACTGTGAAGCCTTCCATGCAAATCGGTTACCAAACATCCATCGTCGACTCCATCTCAGCTCATCGCAAAGACGAACCTGGCCTGAGCAAACGCACGCTGGATGCAAAGTTCACCGCAGCCAATCGCATACTCAAAAAAAACACGTGAGGGGAGTCATTGCACTGCAATCCCTTTGATTGCAGTGCAATGACTCCCCCACTTTTCTACTATTCAATTCAGGTCACTTCCCAGCATGCGCCAATTGACGCCAGGAGTGACCACCATGTCCAGCCAATCCTCACTCATCGTTGAAGCACCTCAACCGCAGGTCGAACGTCACATCATGCGGCGTGACGAGGTAGAGCGGAAAACCGGATTCAAACGTGCGCACATTTACAACCTGATGAAGGACGGAAAATTCCCTCAAGCCAAACGCATTGGACTGCGCGCTGTCGGTTGGGACTCGCTGGAAATCGAGAAGTGGGTCGCTGAGCGCTTAGGCCAGCAGGCCTGATGTGATGCGTGTGGTATCGGTGGTTTCCACTAAAGGTGGAGTAGGCAAAACCACAGTAGTCGCCAATCTCGGTGGTCTACTGGCGGATGCTGGCCTGCGCGTCCTGTTGCTCGATCTCGATAGCCAACCCACCCTCTCCAGCTATTACGCCTTAAGTCAGAAAGCTGGTGCTGGTGCATACCAGCTCATTGCACTCAACTTAACAGCGCCAGCGCAGATTGTTTCCAGGACAGTGATTGCGGGGCTCGACCTGATCCTCTCCAACGACGATCAAGGCCAACTGAGTTCATTGCTGCTGCACGCCCCTGACGGGCGATTACGGCTGCGCAATTTGCTCGACAGTTTCCGCCCCCGTTATGACCTGCTTTTGATCGACACCCAAGGCGCGCGCAGCGTGCTGCTGGAGATGGCCATCCTGGCTTCCGATCTCGCCCTTTCTCCCATCACGCCGGAAATGCTCGCCGCCCGCGAACTGCGCCGCGGCACTTTGAGGCTGTTCAGTGAGCTCGAACCATTCCGTCACCTGGGCATTACACCGCCACCGTTGCGACTGCTACTGAACCAGGTGAACGCCATTCGAATAGACTCCCAAATGATCATCCGTGGTCTGCGCGAGACATTCGCTGGGGCTACCAGCATTTCAGTTCTAGACACCGTAATTCCAGACCGAGTGGCGTATCTCAATGCCGCCTCCCTTGGCCTGCCGGTCCACCGAATCGAGACTCGCCAGTCACGTGAACGACGCTCGCCATCAGCGCTGGAAACCATGCAAGCGCTGGCCATCGAGTTGTTTCCGGAATGGCGCGAAGCGGTCTCTACGGTAAGCAGATACGCGGAGGTTCGATGAGACGAATCGATAAGCCCGCATTTCTCGCCAAGTCATTTTGTTTGTTCGACCTTGAGGCCAACTGTGTTTGGTAAGGAGTCTTTTGATGTTGGACCAGTTTCCCATCATCGTTCAGCCATCCATTCGACCACACCACCCACCTTGCGAGGAGTACTGCACCGTGGTCTTTCGTCTGCAGGGCGGGCGCTCGGCCATGGATTGGTTCCTTGCAGAACTTTCTCAACATTTCGAAGGTTCGGGACTGCCGAGATCGTCAAGTTCGAGGTCGGTGACCATTTGCGTAATCGGCGTTAACTGAGGCGGTTCAAATGAAGAAGCTCAGTCAGGAGGAGATCACCGACAAGCTGCACCAGGACCACTTCCCTCGGGGTCCAGAAGTGGACCGGCTGTCCGATCCAGTCATCGACACACCTATGCTGGTCACGCTGGAGCAGTTGCGGCCCTACGAACACAACCCGCGTTTCATCCGTAATCCGCTTTACGACGATATCAAGGCCTCGATCCGTGAACGCGGGCTGGATCAACCGCCACCGATTACCCGCCGCCCAGGAGAAACCTCTTTCATCATCCGCAACGGCGGTAATACTCGCTTGGCGATTCTCGGCGAGCTGTGGCAGGAAACCCGCGACGAGCGCTACTTCCGCATTCACTGCCTGTTCCGACCTTGGACTAATGAAGTAAGCGCCCTACTCGGCCATCTGGCTGAAAGCGATCTGCACGGTCAACTCACCTTCATCGAACGGGCTCTGGCGGTAGCCAAACTCAAAGCCATGCTCGAAGCAGGTGGGGCTGTGCTCTCGCAACGGGAGCTGGCACGACGTCTTGCCTCTGGTGGCTATCCCATTTCGCAGTCGCACATCAGCCGGATGCTGGACACCCTCGAACACTTGCTACCCGCCATTCCACAAACCCTGTATGCCGGATTGGGTAAGCCCCAGATCGAACGCCTGATCGGTCTGCGTAGTCAGGCAGAACGAACCTGGAACCGTTATCCAACAGTCACCGTTACGTTTACCGAGTTTTGGTTCGACACCCTGGGTTACTTCGATACCGACCCTGAGTCCTTCGATCTGGAGCAAATCCAGGATGAACTGCTCGAACGCATGAGCCACTTGCTCGGACAGTCATACCGTATGTTGGCTTTGGAGCTGAGCGATACCCAACGGGTCATCCCGACGTCAGGGGTTGTCGTCACCACGCCCTCGGAGAACAGCCATCTGCCGAGTGTTGATGAAGCCGCGGCCGGACCTCCCTCCTCAGAGCCCCGTCCCAAATCAACTGAGACCAGGACGCAGACCGAAACAGCGCGAGAGGAACTGCTCACATCTCCCGAAACGAATGTCCTATCTGCGGTCAGCCCTCCGTCGCGTGTTCAACAGATTCGCGAACAGATCGAGCGCGACACTGCCACCGAAGCAGCACCGACCGACGAGGGCTGCGCGATCGACGACATCTGGACCATTGCACCGGCACTGGATACCCCCGAACAACTGCGCTTAGCCATTGCTGGACTGGCGCGGGAAATGGCGGCCTATGCCGGACATCCCGAGAGCATCATCGATCAACAGCATGGCTTGGGCTTCGCCCTGAATATCGAGCGACTTAATCTTGCAGCGCCACGCGCGACCGGCGTTCACCTGCTGCTCCTGGCCCTACTGCGTGCTCAAGACGACGTGAACTGGGAGGATCGCAAACAACTGCCCTCAGCCCTGTTCGGCCAGCTGTTGTTAGGGGTCTATCAACTCCCTCTGCCAGATCGCCCGGTCATGGACGTGGGACTGGAGCGACTGCCCGACCGTCTGTTACTCAAACTGTATCGGCTGATCCGTTTGGCCCGTCGCCTGATCGACTTAACGCTTACCCCTGAAGACAACTCACCGAAGGAGCTGCCATGAACCTGTCCTTCAATGTGCTCAACCAGGCCATGCTGACCCAGGTGCTGCATGAGCTGCGCCTGGGTAACCTGCAGCGCTGCAAGGCTCTCGGACTGAGTGAGGATGACATCTTCTTGCTGCAATCGTTACCACCCACCACCCTGTCGCGCCTGGCCCATACCACCATCCTCTGGGTTGAGGTCAAGATTGACTCGCCAGTGCTGCATCGGTTGATCGAGCAAGCCGAACGCGACGAGCAGAACGAGCGCTTGATCAACCGAGCGCTCAAGCTCGGTGCCAGCAGCACCATCATGTATCAGTGCTTCGGCTTGGCGCATTCGGAAACTGCCCTGCGCCGGCGTTTACTCAAGATAGAAACTCGTAAGGGCCGCCCTCAACATTTGAGCGAAGCGCAGGAGCATGCGCTCTGGCAGCGTTGGTGCCAGCTACGCACTCGGGACGGTACCGAGGATCGGCTCGACGCCATGATGATGCTGGCCGAAGAACAACAGATCAGCTTGACCATCGTCTGGCAGCAGATCGATCAGTACAGCAATGGAACATGAGCACTGCCCCTTCCAATCGCTGGCAACGTGTCCTGCAGCAATGCACCCAGCAGCTGAATGAACGCTGGCCCGCACGCCCCACCACTGAACATCCCTCCAACCAGGCCCTGCAGGCGGGCTTTCTGTTCAGTGGCCAGTCTCATGAAGTCGTGCCACGTCGGCTGCTGTTGGATAGTCGGTTGACGCCGTTGGAACGTAATGCATGGCAAGTGTTTCGACTCATGCTGCAAGGCCAGGGCGTAGTCACACCGCGCTATGAGGATTTGCAGCCTTACCTATCGAGCGTGCCCTACGGTGCGTCAGCCTCGCGTGAAACCATTGCTCGCATCTTGACGATGCTTAGGCTGACGCGCTGGCTCAGCTTGGTGAGTCGCGGCCGCGATCAGCTCAGCGGACGTCTTCAAGGCTCTCTATACGTCCTGCACGATGAGCCGTTAACCCCCGCCGAAGCCATGGAACTGGATCAGGATTACCTGGAGCTGGTCGGGCATGCCCTCGGTCATGCGACTAAGGCTGTGCGCATTGTTGCTCAGCACGTTGTGGAGGAAATCCGCCGGGACACGAATATTGATCGGGATAGGTTACCGACGCGGCTCGACAGCTGGGTCGAACATTGGACGCAGCAAGAATTGGATCAGGCAACCGATGCCACTGTGCACGATTCCGAGCTGGGGGAAGATCACCTCGTTCGGAATCGTGCAGGCCCTCGTTCGGATTCCGAATTGGGCCGGAAAGCCAGTATTTGCGGCACCGTTCGGAATCCGAACACCGCCTGTACTGTATTAAAAGAAAGTACTTGTACTGTACCGCGCGCGACCCCGACGGTGGATAACCTGCACTGGCCCGATCCGCTGCACCTGAGTCCAAGCGAGCGTCAGGCCGTCGCCGTGGCGCTTAACAAGCTCAAACCAGCGGATCGTCAGGCGGTGCTCAACGAAGCGGGTGCACGCTGTATGGCAGGAGGTATCCGCAAGCCAGCGGCCTATCTGATGGGCCTGATCCAGCGCGCACTGAAAGGCGACTTTCGGCCTTGGGCAGGTCAGACAGAGCCCACACCCGTTGCAGAACCGGCCCCAACGGCACCCTCACGATCATCCCGAAAACAGGGCGAACCTGCATCCGCTCTCGCCCAACTGTGCCTGAGTGAGCTGCGCCAACTGCGCGGCAAACGCGCTGGACCTCAGTAGATTTGATGCCAGTGGCATCAAATCTACTGAGGTCCAATGTGAGATCGCAAAGGGCCAAACCTACGCAATCCGACCTCCATGGCCATGGATGGAAGATGCTACTGACGTCACTCGCGAACGTCTCGCAGTTAACCCTCTCCCACCAAACCGAACATACCGCATTCAGCTTTTAGGCTGCCCTTAACCCTCATCTGTCGCAACGTTCCCGTCCATGCCTATGCGAGGACAACACCGTGGCCGATCACTACCAACTCAACCTGGGTTCATTGCGCAGCAGCATCACCCTGACCCTGCATACCCACCACGCCGCCCGTATCTGGCAAGGTCGGACCGCACGCGAAGGCGTCCACTCGATCATGGGCATGGCCGGCTACATCAGTGTCACCAACCAGATCAAACAAACCGCGGCCCTGGATGATCCCTATGCCGACTGGGCCATCGTGCAACTTGAAGAAAAATTGATGCAAGCCAAGGCTGGGATGCTGGAACTGAACCAACAGCTGGATCGGATCAGACAGGACCTGCCTACACAGATCGACATGAGCGACAACCTCAACATCCACCCCGTCACCTTGCCGTTATACATCGGCAGCCAACTCGGCTTTCTGGCTGTTTACCTGCTGACGGATTACGACACGCTGGTGCGCAGTACCCTGTTGGCTCATCACACCGCATTGATTGGCCGCAGGGACATGGAAGCCTGGATCGATGATGGTGCCCATCTGCTGCGCAGCCTCTTCGGTCAGGCGCAGCGCTATCGGCATGCCGGCGTCACGCGTGATGACATGGCGGCGAATAATGCTCGCGCCTTTGCGGCGATCGAAAAATTGGGGCTGCCCCCGCTGGACATCCTTGAGGGTCATCGCCGCTCCCAGTTCGCGCCACCGATCATTCGTCGTAGTGCTGTGCCCGTGGATAACGCCGACGTGCTGGCAGAGGTAGCGAGAGAGCCATCTGCGACAGTGAACGGGCCGGGGGACGAAGCATGAACCCCACAAGCTCAGCTCAACCAATGCCCTTCGAAGCACTGACACAAGCTGCCTATCGGCAGCTCGAACACGCTGCCTCCCTAAAAGGCCTTTTAAAGCCTTTTAAGGGTAAGGGGGAGTTGGAGCACCTGGCGCAGGTGGCGAGGGAAATCGAGGCGCAGTTATGTCAGCTGATGGAGGCTGTGATACGGCAGGCCGAACAGCCCCCGTACTCACTGCTAGATATTCGCTTGGTGCTGCAGAACACCAGCGCTGGCAGCACCTTTTTGCGTTGGCGCACCCGTGACTTCGCCCGTATGGGGGTTACGGTCTGGGAACGCCAGATCCGCAACAAAACCCTGCCGCAGGTCGTGCGCGAGGGATTGCACCATTTCGAATGCGATCGCATTGCACTGAACCTGCAGATGAGCGTGGTCCATTCACTCTACCGCCAGGCCACGACCTGTGCGATTAAAATGGCCAGTGCCGAACAGCTACTGCGCCAGTTCACAACCGTAGTGGAGGTATCAGGATGAGTACTTTTTTTGTTGGCGAAGGCAATATCGGCAGTGCGCCAGAGTTCCAGGAATTTCCATCAGGCAATGACGAGCCACGGCGGTTGCTACGGCTGAACGTGTACTTCGACAACCCCGTGCCACGCGAGGGCAGCTATGAAGATCGAGGCGGCTATTGGGCGCCGGTTGAACTCTGGCACCGCGAGGCTGAACACTGGAGCACGCTGTACCAGAAAGGCATGCGCGTGCTAGTCGAAGGTCGTACAGTGCGCGATGAGTGGGAGGACAACGAAGACAATGCGCGGGTGACTTTCAAGATTGAGGCACGTCGAGTCGGCATCCTGCCTCACCGGGTGCACAGCGTGGTCATGCGGGAACGCTCCACTGAACAAACGGCATCTGCGAAACACATCGGGCAAAATACAGAGCAAACCAGCCCACCTGCGTCAAAACCCAGAAAGCGCAGAGGTCAGCCACCTACGGCCTGACAGACTTCAGGCATAAAAATTGCGCCTTTGCGCGAAGTTGCTGAGACGTTTTTACTCTCTGCTCGTGAACATGCAAACTGTCGTCGGGCTGCGACGGGGTACAACCTCGTCCCATTCCTGGTTGTCTTGACTGACTAATATGAGGATCCTTGATTCAGGTTTCTCATATCCCTCACCTGCTATTTCAACAACGCTGCTCCGAACTCAATCCGGAGCAGTTCTATGCGCCTCTTCCTCTGCGAGAAGCCTTCCCAGGGTCGGGACATCGCCAAGGTACTCGGGGCCAATCGGCGTGGGGATGGTTGCCTGATCGGATCCAAGACGACCGTTACCTGGTGTATCGGTCATCTTCTGGAGACGGCCCCACCTGAAGCCTATGGCATTCAGTACAAGAGCTGGTCCTTGGATCATCTACCGATCATTCCCGAGCAGTGGCAAGTCGAGGTCAAACGCAAAACTGCGGCACAATTCAAAGTCATCAAACGCCTGCTCAGTGAAGCCGCCACCGTCGTCATCGCGACCGACGCCGACCGCGAAGGTGAAATGATTGCCCGCGAGTTATTGGAGCTCTGCAAGTATCGAGGCCCCGTCCAGCGTCTCTGGCTATCCGCACTCAACGAGACCTCGATTCGCAAAGCATTGTCGTCGCTGAAGTCCGGCCAGGAGACCTTTGCGCTCTATCACTCAGCCCTCGCCCGCAGCCGTGCTGACTGGCTGATCGGTATGAATCTCAGCCGCTTGTTCACCCTCCTCGGACGTCGGGCGGGCTACGACGGCGTATTGTCGGTTGGACGCGTCCAGACACCCACATTACGTCTGGTGGTCGATCGGGATCGCGCGATTGCCAGCTTCGTCTCGGTACCCTACTGGGACGTGGATGTGCACCTGTCCTCAATGGGGCAACCATTCATCGCCTCGTGGCAACCACCAAGCTCCGGGCGTGATGAGGCAGGTCGTTGCCTGCAGCAGGCGTTTGCCCGTCAGGCGGCCGAATCAATCTCTAGCTGTAAGACCGCCACAGTACTCTCGCTGCAGACTGAGCATTTCCGCGAAGCGCCGCCCCTGCCCTTCGACCTGAGCACACTGCAAGAAGTCTGTTCACGCAAGCTGGGGCTCGGCGCTCAGGAAACTCTGAACATCGCCCAGGCCCTGTATGAAACTCACAAAGCCACTAGCTATCCGCGTAGCGATTGCCGTTATTTGCCAGAGAGTATGTTCAACGAGGTACTCACTGTATTTGACGCTCTACTCAAAACGGATCCCGCGCTGCGGCCCGCATTCGAAAGACTCGATCGATCACTGCACTCCCGCGTCTGGAACGATGCCAAGGTCACCGCGCACCACGGCATCATCCCCACCAGCGAGCCAGCGAACCTGGCGCGGATGTCCGAACAAGAACGCCAAGTCTACGAACTGATTCGTAGCCACTACCTCGCGCAGTTTCTTTCACCGCATGAGTTTGATCGAACCCAGGTCGAACTGGAGTGCGGTGCCGAGCGTCTGACCGCTGTTGGCAAACAGATCCTGGTCCAAGGCTGGAAAGGCTTGCTCTCCGACAACCCCGAAGACGATGAACCTAGTCAAAAGTCCCAGGTGTTGCCCGTCCTACAACAGGGTGCACAGTGTGCAGTGGACGACGTCGAACTCAAGTCCATGCACCCTGCAGCTCCCAAACCGCTCACCGAAGGCGAACTGATCAAGGCGATGAAAAACGTCGCCAAGCTGGTCAACGACCCACGCCTGAAACAGAAACTTCGAGATACCACCGGTATCGGCACCGAAGCCACGCGAGCCGGCATCATCAAGGGGTTGATTGATCGCGGTTACTTGCTGAAGAAAAAACGTGCATTAACGGCCTCCGCAGCGGCCCATACCCTGATCGAAGCGGTACCCGCAGCAGTCGCAGATCCGGGTATGACAGCGATCTGGGAGCAAGCTCTGGATGAAATCGAAGCGGGACGCCTGACCCTGGATGCATTCGTTGCCAAGCAGGCGCACTGGATTACGCAGCTGATCGCAAACTGCGGAGCGCTTACCTTGTCGGTACCGGTCGAAGCCGGGCCTGTCTGCCCCATTTGCAACGCATCAATGCTCAGGCGGAAGGGAAAATCAGGACCGTTCTGGTCATGCGCCCACTACCCGGACTGCAAAGGTACTCTGCCGATCAGCAAAGGTAGGCGACACCCATGACACACCATTGGTGATCACCAAAATCTTGGAGTGGATGTACAGGGTCAGTGCGTCATCAAGGGAGGCTGATCTTTCTCCAAGTCCATTAGCGGTTGTCCGATTTCACGGGCCAAAGCGATGCCTGTCGCGATCCATATCTGCCCCAGTTCGTTGTACGCTTTCAGGTGAGCAGGATCTTCGTTGAGCCAATGAACAAGGCTGTCGAAATGTTCGGGGTTATCAGGGCAATCATGGATCTTGATGAACAGCTCCAGTGTTCGATCCCAGATCAGGTCCATGACGTTCTCGCCCTGTTCATCCATGCTCAACCTTTCCTCCGTTTGGCCCTATCAGACCGCTCATTCTCACTGGTCACTTCGGGCTCCGATTCCTGGAGGAATAGAAGTCACGTCGCGATACACAGCTATTTCAGTCAATATATCAACCTTACAAGTCGATACTCAACCGTTAAGGATGTTCATGTCAATGGGTCTTTGCTCAACCATTCGGGTTGAATTGGAGAACTCATCACTTGGCACATAAACATCCAACCCAGGCCCAAATCGGGCGCATGATCGCGAAGCACCGGACCGAACGTAATCTGACCCAGGAAGAGGTGGCTGAACGCTTGGGGATTGGCAGCGAAGCTATTTCGCGCCTGGAGCGAGGTGTGGTGGAGCTTTCCGTGGTCAAGTTGATGCAGCTGGCAGACATTTTCGACTGCAGGATGGATGAACTGCTGACGGAGTCGAGCAATCGTCCCAATGACCAGGGCCAGATGATCGCCGGTCTGCTAAGTGGACTGAAGGAAAGTGACCGCGCCTTCATTTTGGCCACCGTCGAACAATTAGCTGCCCACCTCGGCAGTAAGTAATCTCTTTTATCGCGATCAACGTAGCGTCTTATGAAGGAGCGCTCACTGGCTTGACGTCGTATTGCCCGCTCTGCTGTAGTAGCTTCGGATCACCGCCAACGGCGACCCAAGACCGATTCGCTCCGGGCAGCTCGGTCGAACTCTTAGAGTTCGGAGCCTTCTCTTCTGCGGAATTTCATTCCTGATTTGGCTCGACCTGATCACGGTGGCGGATGACCACTGTTGCCTCTGCCAGGCAATAGCGGTCATCCGCTTCTGCGATCGTATTCAGTCCCGGAGCCCACCGGGGAAACACTGGGCACCCTTTGTGCGCGGATGCGTGCCAGCAGCTTCCGACCCAGGCCACGACAAGGGTCGGTTGGCGAATCATCGCGCAGTTAAACCAAGTTTTGCGAGGAGCTTGTCGACTGCGTAGGACCGCCAAAGGTGGCTTTTCTCTTCCTCGCCTGGCACCCCGCCAGGCCCGCTCTTCACTTTCTTAAGTCCAGTGACTACCACTGTATTCTGGCCATAAAAAATCGGGTTGCAGCGTCTTGACGCTCCCCTGTGACAGGCTTATACAAAGGGCGTGGTTCGCTGTCGTTGACAGCCCAGCCCAGGTAGCTTGAACCTTCAAGGCTACGCCACGTTCGTGGTGGTTTACCCAAGTGCGATCAGCGTTCGGAAGCTCGCGCGGTTACCGCTTCAGCGGTGATGAATGCCCACTACCTATGCTTGCAGATCACCATCGCAGACGTTGCTCTGCTGCACCGCTATTCCCCGGACGCATCGTTCTGATCGTCATCGGCTTGCCGGTGGCGAGTCGTTTATCGCTTGCCTTCACCTTACCCACCCTGACGGGGGCTCATTTCCCCGTCAGGGGCTGTGCGTCGCCGTTTTCCCATGAAATAGGAGAACCACCATGGCCCACGCCAACCAATCCCAAGAAGCGACCACTTACTTCAATCTGCACACCGTCGGTATCGGCTACCTCAACCGTGTCCGCGAAGTACAAGTCCGTCGCGGCCAGCCGTTCATGGCCTGCGATATCGCGGCTCTGCACGGCGCCACTGATGCAGTCGAGTACACCCGCTTCGACTGCAAAGTCGCTGGCGGCGAAGCTGAACGCTTGATACGTCTCTATATGGACGCCGTCAAAGCTGAGAAAAAGGTCTTGCTGTCGTTCCGTATCGGCGACCTGTGGATCGATCCATTTCTCTATGAGAAAGGCGATAAACAAGGTCAACCTGGCGCCAGCCTAAAAGGTCGTCTGCTATTCATCGACTGGATTAAGGTCAACGGCATATTCGAATACAAAGCGCCCGCCAGGCAGGAAGCAACAGCACCTGCTGAGCCAGCGCCAAACAGTGAGCCTTCCCCAACATCGGCTGATGCCGAAGCTGAGGATATCGACAACCCACCAGAGTCCAGGGCTGAACCTGAATCTGCACCCGCTCCCCGCACGGCCCGCCGTGTCGCCACGCGTGCTGCTCAGTCCGCCTGAACAGTCCACGGTGTTTTTACATCAAGGCGCTCAATCGAGCGCCTTTCTTTCAATCCGCACAGGAGAACCCACATGGAATCCTTCTGGCTTTGCGACGACTGCCTGTTCGCTGCGGCTTACGAGGACTACAGCACGATGCCCATCAGTGCCGACTTCGATCCCGAAACTGGCCGGGGAATAAGAACCTTCTCCCCATTGCCCTGTGACGGTTGTGACTCTCCTCTACACGGACAACGCCACCGATTCACTCGGCTGTAAACAGCGCGTCAACGGCACATAGCCGCGACTCTATATCCACCTTGGGGACATAACTCCCCTCGGGTGTGTACCCCCTGACTGCTCCCTTCGGAGGTACCCCATGAGCACCCAACTCACCCTGATTGAAGCCTCGGATGTCGAGGCTGATCGTATCTTCCAAGAAAACCAGGTGATCGACGAAGCACTGCATATTCTGGATCGTCGACTGTTCGCCCGCGGCCCTAACCTGACCTCGCCTGACGCCGTAGCCTCATACCTAAAACTGCATCTTGCCCCACAAGAGCATGAAGTCTTCGGTGTGATTTTTCTCGATGCCAGGCACCGAGTGCTGACATTCGAGATTCTCTTTCACGGCAGCATCGATGGCGCCTGTGTTTACCCCCGCCAAGTCGTCAAGCGTTCCCTAGCGCATAACGCTGCGGCCACCATTTTTGTTCACAACCACCCCTCGGGTTGTACGGAGCCCAGCCAGGCAGATCGCGTCTTGACCGCACGGTTGAAAGAGGCCTTGGCCTTGATTGAGGTTCACGTACTGGATCACTTCATCGTGGGCGAAGGCCGTCCTCTCTCCCTTGCCGAATATGGCTGGCTTTAACCCTCACAGGCGCCTTCGGGCGCCTTGTTCATTTTCATCCTGGAGAACCCTCATGAACCCCGTCCCCCAAGCCCCTGCCCTTCTGGTGGCCTCAAATCCATTTGCTCGCGGTTACGACAACCTGCATATCGAACGGCTGCTACTGATCACCTACGAAAACGACTGCCCTCCCTGCTTTCGACCCGTGCACGACTCACAGGCCCATCTGTCCGAGGATGAACTACAACTGTTCCCCTGCCTGTTCAATGACGATTTCGCCTTGATCAGCGAAGATCAATCCATTCCGGATGAGTTGGATGAACGCTGCCAGTCCACCGGACTGGTGCGCCAAGTGATCTACGCCGTGATGGGCGAAATGTTCAACGAGCAGCATCACGTCGGCGATCTGTACTCCCTGGAAGAAGCCCAAGCCATGGTCCATCGCTTGCGCTTCGAAACGGGACACTACAGTCGAGCCTGGGAGATCAGTACCGCACACCTTCCTGAAGAAGCGATGTTCTATCTGGAAGGGTGGGTCAGTCACTCCGCTCCGAGGCAAACCGGTCTTTTGTTCGAACTTTTCGCGTTGCCAGATTGCTGCGGCATCGGTTGCAAGTTGATCGGTACACCATGGACGGACGAGAACTTGCTGAACATTGAGGGCAAACGTTATTCAAGCTTAAGACAAGAGCAACTCGACGCCGGCACACCGGAAGCCCTGGTCACGGTGTTATACCTGGCGGCATTGGCGGATGTGCGATTGTTGATCTTCGACCCCGACGCTACCGTCTTGGATGGGCTCGCCATTTTCGATGAGTAACAACGCGTTCGGCTTTAACACGACCCGCCTTGAATCAACTTTCTCACTGAATGGCTCCTTTATCCATGTCAGGTTCTGCACTGAATCTGACATGAGGTTTTTCCATGGAGCGCATTTTAACGCCTATTTGCCTGCTGGGTTTGTTGAGTGCCTGCACTGCGCAAACCCCCACCCCGATGCAGCCCCATTCAGAAATCGACAGTGGCTCCAATCAGGCCCAGCACTCGGGGGGCACAGCCGAAGAAAGCCATCCGGCAGAACTTCGTTATGGCCGTTATACGCTGGTCAGCACCGAGCCCACCACGGAACAACGCGATCTTCTCGCCCAAATCATCGACGTGAGTATCCCATCCAACCTGAATCCTTCGGTGCAGGATGCGTTGCAGTACCTATTGCAGCGCTCGGGCTATTCGCTGTGTCCCGATACCGCAGCGGTGAAAGTGCTTTTTACTCGGCCCCTGCCCGCGGCCCATTACCGGCTGGGTCCAATCCCCTTGCGCAGCGCACTACAAGTGCTGGCTGGGCCCGCCTGGCAACTCACGACCGATGAAGTCAGCCGTTCGGTCTGCTTCGAACAGCAGAAAACGGAGGCCGGCGTCGCGCGGGCCACACCAAGCTCATCCCATCAGGTGGAGGCACGTCCATGAAAGCCTCGACGTTTCAAACCCTCATTATTGGATTGCTTTGCCTGGCCGCCGCCGGGCTGAGTGGTGGATTGTATAACCAGTATCAGCGCGCGGCGGAACTACAGAGCACGAACACGCAATACCGACAAACCCTGGACACCCTGCAAAGTGATTCAAGCGCCCTCAAGGATGCCCAGGAAAAACTGCAGTACGCGCTGAAAGACCTGAAGCAGATGGTCGATACCGGGGAGCAACAGGCCAACACCCTCGATCCCATGCTGGATCAATGGGCGCAAGAGATACAGGAACTGCGCGATGGTCTGGCAGCCCGCGCCACCGAGGCAGACCTGACAGCGCTGCGCGCACGCCTAGAACAGGTCGAGCAGCGACTCCTGAACCTCAGGACAGAGCCATTCCCTCCATCGCCGACGCCTTCTGCGACCAAACCGAAAAAGACCGCTCGCCCCAAACCCACCCCGCTCTCGCCACCGTTTTCAGTATTGAGTGTTGAGTCCCGCGGTGGTGAGCGCTTTCTGGCGGTCGCACCTCATGACAGTCGCTCGCTCACGGATATCCGGCTGCTACATAGCGGTGAGCAGCAAGGGGCTTGGCGCCTGAAAATGCTGGAGCTGAACTCAGCCATCTTCGCGGTGGCCGCTCAGCCAGATCAGACCGTGCACCTCCCTTGAGAAGTGATCATGAATAGAGCGCTACTGTCCGCCGTTGTCTGTCTCGCTTCGCTACTGGCCATGGGCGCTGCGGTGGGCAACCCTGTCACGACACAGTCACGGACCCAGGACACGCAGTCTGCTCCACTGGGGCGCTCTGACTCCGAACAGGCTGCGAACTGGGGTCTGACGAAGCAGGAGTGGACGCGCTTCGAACAGATCCAAGCCGGCCCGCGCGGTTTCTGGAGCCCGAACCTTGATCCGTTGACCACACTCGGGGTTGAGGCGGAGACCGATCAAGAGCGCCAGCGCTATGCCGAATTACAGGTAGCGCTGGAAGCCAAACGCGCTGAGCGAGAGTTGGCCTACCAAAACGCTTACACGGCGGCCTGGGCCAAGCTGTTTCCCGGGCTGCTGCCGATCCAGGGCATGGCATCCCCGTCCCCTGCCAGCTCAGCGGTCGTGCCGCGTCAAGCCTTGTTTGTGGAGGACCAATGCCCTGCATGCACCGCTGAAGCACAACGTTTGCAAAACAGTAACACGACGTTCGATATCTACTTGGTGGGCAGCCAAGGCGAGGATGAACGCGTCCGTAGCTGGGCTCGGCAAGCGGACATCGATCCGGCCAAGGTTCAACGCCGGCAGATCACCCTGAACCATGACCGTGGTCGCTGGTTCAGCCTGGGGGCTCCGGAGCCATTGCCCGCCACATTTCAACAGGTGAACGGACAATGGCAACGCCTCGACTGAGTGGTATTGCGCTCATGCTGACGGTGCTCGCAGTCCAGGCTGAAGGACTTCCGCCTCCGGCCTATCAACTGGCGGCGAATGACGCCGGCATCCCATCTACGGTGTTGTTCGCGATTGCCCTACAGGAGAGTGGTATCCGCGTTCGTGGTCGACTGCTGCCCTGGCCTTGGACCCTGAACATCGCCGGAACACCCTACCGCTTCGCCACTCGCCAGGCCGCCTGTAACGCCTTGCTTCAGGCCCTCGCCCGACATAACGCCAAGCGGGTCGATGCCGGTCTCGGGCAAACCAACCTGGGTTACCACGGACAACGTTTTTCCAGTCCCTGCGAAGCCCTCGATCCCTATCGCAATCTCGTCGTGACTGCCGCTCTGTTGCGGGAGCATCACGCCGCCACCGGTGATTGGGTATCAGCTGCGGGACGCTATCACCGCCCGGCGGGAGGAATGCCGGCTGCACGTTACCGCGAAGCTTTCTCCCGGCAACTCGGACGACTGCTAGTTTCCTTCGAAAAGAGCACATCACAATGAAGCAAATCCCCATTACCGTTTATTTCACCCTGCTCTTGGGTGCTTTCGTCCAGTCGGAATTGTCCGTTGCAGAAGACCAGTCTAGCGACTTCACCCGCCCCCATTTTCAAGTTTCCAAGCCGCCAATAAACAACCAGATCAAGCCTGATCGGGCCATGCATGCGGACCTGTCCACGTTTGCCGATGAAGCCTGGATACTGCCCATACGCAGCTCTCACTTGAGCCCCGGCCAAATCACGTCTCGCACTCTGAACATGCCGGGCTTGCGGCCTTTTTTCCTAATCGGCGAGGATCCCCAATCACTGTCTTGGTTGCGGCAACGTGCGGCTGAACTGCAGGAAGTGGGCGCGGCTGGCCTCGCCGTCGAAGTAACCAATACTGAAGCCCTAGCCCGGATTCGAGCAGCCGCTCCGGGCATCACCATCCTACCCGTCAATGGCAACGACATCGCCACCCGCCTGCAGATTGAGCACTACCCCGTCTTGATCACCGCCACCTCATTGGAACAGTGAGTCGGGGCATGGCCGAGCATGCGATGGAGTCTAAGCTCAGGCCAGCGGTGGAGTTGTACACCGTCGCGATCTGTATCGCCGCCGCAGTACTATGCGTGCACTCGCCTTGGGCTGTGGCGCTGTCCCCCGAGATCGGGCTGGTTGCAGCGTTGGCCTATACCCTATTCGGCCTTCTCCGGCTGCGGCAAGCCTGGGAAGTGTTGCGCTATCGACGCAATATTCGCCGGCTGCCCCGCTACGAGCTGACCAGTCGGCAGATTCCGGTCAGCCGCAAGCGTCTGTTCATGGGCCGAGGCTTTCGCTGGACCCGCCTGCACACCCAACGTTTGGTTGAGGCCCAGGATCCGGCGGTCGCCCACTATGTCGAGCAACCGACCCGTTACCGTCTGGCCCGAGGACTCGAACGCCGCCTGGAACATGCACCGTTTCCAATCTCGATACTGGCCCGTGTCACGGCCTGGGACAGTGCCTTCAATCCGGTGCGCCCTTTGCCCCCAGTCGGTGGCTCGCCGCTGTTGCATGGGGTCGAGCCCGACGAAACGGAAGTCAGTTTGCCGCTGGGCGAACGGGTCGGTCACACCCTAGTGCTCGGCACTACCCGTGTCGGCAAGACGCGACTCGCCGAGGTGTACATCACCCAGGACATTCATCGCATCGAACATGAGGTGGTCATCGTCTTCGATCCGAAGGGCGATGCCGACCTGCTCAAACGGATGTACGTTGAAGCCAAACGGGCCGGTCGAGATAAGGAGTTTTATGTTTTCCATCTAGGCTGGCCGGAGATCTCCGCTCGATACAATGCGGTGGGACGCTTCGGGCGTATCTCGGAAGTGGCGTCACGCATCGCCGGGCAGCTCAGCGGCGAAGGTAACTCCGCAGCCTTTCGCGAGTTTGCCTGGCGTTTCGTCAACATCATCGCCCGTGCCTTGATCGAGTTAGGCCGGCGTCCGGACTACCTGCAGATCCAACGGCATGTGGTCAACATCGACGCACTGTTCATCGAGTACGCCCAGCAGTTTTTCGCCAAGACCGACCCGAAGGCGTGGGAGGTGATCGTTCAGCTTGAAGGCAAGCTCACCGAGAAGAACATCCCCCGGCATATGATCGGGCGCGAAAAGCGTGTGGTGGCCATCGAGCAGTACCTGGCGGTGAAGCGGGTATTTGATCCGGTAATGGACGGACTGCGTTCGGCGGTACGATATGACCGTACTTACTTCGACAAAATCGTTGCCTCGCTACTGCCGCTGCTGGAGAAACTCACCACCGGCAAGACAGCCCAGTTACTGGCTCCCAACTACACCGATTTAGATGACCCGCGGCCAATCTTCGACTGGATGCAGATCATCCGAAAACGTGGCATCGTCTATGTCGGCCTGGATGCACTGACCGACGCCGAGGTGGCCGCCGCTGTGGGCAACTCCATGTTCGCCGATCTGGTCTCGGTCGCCGGACACATCTACAAACACGGCATCGACCATGGCCTGCCCCAATCGGGTAACAACAGTGACAAGTTGCCGATCAACCTCCACGCCGACGAGTTCAATGAGTTGATGGGTGATGAATTCATCCCGCTGATCAACAAGGGCGGCGGCGCCGGCATCCAGGTGACGGCCTACACCCAGACCCTCAGCGATATCGAAGCGCGAATCGGCAACCGGGCCAAGGCCGGCCAGGTCATCGGTAACTTCAACACCTTGCAGATGCTGCGGGTCCGCGAGACCGCCACTGCCGAACTACTCACCCAGCAGTTGCCCAAGGTTAACGTGCTGACCAAGACCCTGGTCTCCGGCGCCACCGACACCTCCGATCCTGAGGCCAACACGGACTTCACCTCGTCCTCACAGGACCGTGTCAGCAGCACCACTGTGCCGCTGATCGAGCCTGCTCACATCGTCAGTTTGCCCAAGGGGCAAATGTTCTCCTTCCAGGCCGGTGGGCAGCTCTGGAAGGTCCGCATGCCGTTGCCAAAACCCTCCAACGACGACGCCATGCCCAAGGATCTGCAGGAACTCACCCAGCGAATGCGGGCCACCTACAGCGAGCGAGCGGGGCAATGGTGGAGCGCCAGCGGTGGCGGCCCAACAATCAACTTCGATTTAGGTCAGGTGCGGTAGCCCTACTCTGACTAGGTTTCGATTAAGCAAACACACATTCGGAAGGCGTCGGGACGGCATCAACTCTGCGGCGCGCAATGGAGTGAACGATGGCGACTTCCACACAAAACACGCCGCCACAACCGGTCCAACATCCAGGGCTAATTGTCTCAACGATTAGTCTGATGCTGCGCATCATTGGTTTGCTGGTGGCCTCGTTGCTGTTTTCGATCCTCATCGAATTCGTCGGTCTGCTGCTCTTCTGGGGAGATCAAGGTTGGTTGCATAGTCAGGCCATGCTGACCAGCGAACTGGGCTGGCTCAGCGAGCACTTCAAATCGTCCCTCTTCCTCAAACAACCCGGGCAAACAATCGCTCAGTTGTTGGATTTCCTCAATCAGTGGCTGCTGGTCAAGACCGGCGTTGCGGATTTTGCCCAGCAAGCGCGTGTGTCGAGCCAGGGCAACGGCGTCTGGAGCTGGATCAATCAACTCTACGTGAGCATTGAGAGTTTTGTACTGGCGGCGGTGTATGTGATCTTTACCTTCGTCGTGCGCCTAACCATTCTGGTGCTGGCCACACCATTGTTTCTGCTGGCCACGCTCACCGGTTTTGTCGATGGCTTGATGCGCCGCGACCTGCGCAAATTTGGAGCAGCTCGAGAAAGCAGTTTCGTTTATCACCGAGCTAAACGGGCAGTGATGCCACTGCTGATCGTGCCTTGGATCATTTACCTGTCCCTACCCTTTTCGCTCAATCCTATGGTCGTATTTTTGCCTTGTGCTGTAATGCTTGGCATCACAGTAGAAATCACGGCAGCTACATTTAAGAAATATCTCTGACTCTGAAAATTATATTTTCTCTTTATATATCCCTTGGTGTCAGGATCGTTATTCAGCGACTCCAGAACTGGCACAGCGCACGTGTTGACCTGCCCGTATTCGACTTCGACTCCCACTTCGAGCAGAGCGGTGAATGAAAGGCAAACTTTCACAGTTTGGGGATATGCCTCAAAATTAGAGCAGAAGTGGGACCAAGATTCGCATTCGGGACTCAGCATCTTCACCAACAAAAAAGGGCCCTTGCAGAGCCCTAGTAGTCAAACCGTTCTTACTGAGTACGCCACGACTCGACAACGTCCGCGCCAAACTCAATTTTCCATTCTTTCAACTGCCGATGGTTTCCTCCCTTGGTTTCGATCCGCTCACCAGAGTTCGGATTTTTGTAAATTTTTACATCGCGAGCTTTACGGGCTGCCTTTACAGGCGCTGCTATTGGTGTCGAGGTACGACGGCCAGCCTCTGGATCCAGGATGCTAAGGATGTTCTTCAAGCTGAAGCCATACTCGCCAAGCAACGCACGCAATTTGCTCTCAAATTCCATTTCTTTTTTCAGGCCAGAATCACTTTTCATCGACTCAAGCTCGGCGAGCTGTTCGGCCAGTTGTTGCTCAAGCTTACGAAATTCAGCCAAACGAGACATGTGAAGCTTCCTTCAGGTTGGGGAAATGAGGAATGAACATTCCAATGCTAAGCGATGATTAGCTCTTCGTCACCCATGCTGCCTTCAAGCACGAGCTAATCCGCTCATTAACGCATGAACAACACATTTTTATTGGGGTAGGAGTGCTGTCTGAGCTTTCTTTATCGCCAAATCGATTGCTGATGTATGTGTGAGTAATTTTCTTCCGCTTCCCCCAAAAAAGCGATCCATCCCACCTCGCGTTTACTACTGAATAATTCATCCCCTAACTTGATTCTGTCGCCATCTCCACATGGGCCAGCATCATGTCGATTACCGTCTATCGCAACTTTTTGCTCGTTTCACTGACCATCGTTCAAGGCAGCAGCTATGCCGCATCTGCTCATGAGCGGGATCAACTCAGCCTAGTCCAGCAGCAACTCGACACTCTCGAACGCCTTGCGACGCAAGCCGAGGTAGCCAGTACCTCTGAACCAAACGATCGCTATCGCTTCGACTATCCCCGCCTGTCTCAGGACATCCAAAGCATCCGTCACGGTGTGCAGGGCTATCTGTCCCCTTCCCGCGCCCAACCCCGCGATCCCGCTGAATTGGTCGGCGATTACCGCCTCGACATCCCGTCCGCGGAGTCTTCGCCATGAGCATGACTGACGCCCAGATCGCAGCGTTCCAAAACGCCTCCGGTTTCTCGGCACAGAGCAGTTCGACGCTGTGGCTGTCCCTGGTTCTCGTTCTGGCTTTGCTTTGGTGCGCCTGGGTGATGTGGACGGCCTACCGGGGTTGGGCCACCGGCAGTGTGCGCTTCGGCGCCTTCGGCGGCAGCGCCGCGCGCGTGCTGCTCGCATTGTTGGTCCTGATGTTCTTCACCCTGTCCTAACCCAGGAGATCACCGTCATGCTCAAGTGCCTTGTCCCCCTGAAAAACAATCTGTGTGATCGTGCGACCCAGCGCTTGATCGGTCTGCTGCTGGTGCTCGGTCCAAGCCTGGCTTTTGCCGAGCTCCCCACCATGGAAGCGCCTTCCCGTGGTGAAGGTTCCGGGTTGATCGAGACGATCAAAAACTACGCCTACGACGGCGGCATCCTGCTCGGTCTGCTGATCGCCCTGCTCGCTTTTCTCGGTGTGGCTTGGCATTCCCTGACGGTGTATGCCGACGTGCAGAACCAGCGCAAGACTTGGAAAGACCTCGGCGCCGTAGTCGGCATTGGTGCCCTGCTGGTGGTGATCATCATCTGGTTCCTGACCAAGGCTGCCGCAATTCTGTGAGGTCGGCATGAACGACGCTATCGAACGCCTTGCCGACGGCACCTTGGTCTTTCTGCCAGAGCGACTCAATCGTGATCCCGCCGTATTGCGCGGTTTGACCAATGATGAGATGTGGGTAGCGCTCGGCACCGGCGCCGGCATTGGCCTGTTGCTGGGCGTTCCTCTGGCGATCGCCACCGCCTCCATTGCCGTGGCACCGACCGGCATGATCGCGGGCATGGCCGTAGTGTTATTTGCCGGTGGCACGCTACTGCGTCGGGCCAAACGGGCCCGTCCGGAGACCTGGTTGTACCGCAAGCTCGAATGGATACTCGCCAGCCGTTGGCGCCTGGGGCGCGGGAGTGTGATCCTCCACTCCGGTGCCTGGACAGTTCGCCGTTCGCGTCGACTGCGTCCTGCCCTGTCCCGGTGGCAACCATGAGTCGTTTTCGAAACAAGGTCGATGCCCAACAGGCCCACATCTTCAGCCTGCGCCTGGCGGTAATGATCCTTGCCCTGGTCTGTGCCGGTCTCTGGTATGGCTGGCGTTCGGCACCGACCGATCTGACCGTGCATGTACCCCCAGATCTGCGCTCGGGCAGCACGCGCAAGTGGTGGGATGTACCACCAGAGAATGTGTATGCCTTTGCCCTGTACATCTTTGGCCAACTCAACCGCTGGCCCTCGGATGGCGAGCAGGACTATCGCCGCGCCATCTACGGCTTGCAGTCCTACCTGACACCCTCTTGCAAGGCCTTCCTCGATGGTGACTACGAGTACCGCAAGGCCGCCGGCGAACTGCGCCAGCGGGTGCGTGGCGTCTACGAAATTCTGGGCCGTGGCTATAGCGAAGATCCGGAACTCAGGGTCAAGCAACTCGATCGCGACAGCTGGCTGGTCACGCTCGACCTCAACGCCGATGAGTATTACGCCGCCGAACCGGTGAAACGGGTGGTGGTGCGTTATCCATTACGCGTGGTGCGTTTCGACCTGGACCCCGAACGCAACAAGTGGGGGCTGGCACTGGACTGTTATCAGGGCACTCCACAAAAAATCTCCCGGCCTGGAGGTGAGCCATGAAGCGGATTTCTACCCTGGGGCTCACCGTCGCACTGATGCTATGGGGAGCTACAGCGCAGGCCGTCGAGCTGATGCACTGGGAACGCCTCCCCCTCGCGGTCCCTTTGGTGATTAACCAGGAACGAGTGGTCTTTATCGATGAGGATGTTCGAGTCGGTGTGCCCTCAACCCTGACGGGCAAGCTGCGCATACAATCAACCGGCGGCACGCTGTACCTGCGCGCGTCGGAAGCCATTGCCCCGACCCGCCTGCAACTGCAATCGGTTGCGACGGGTGAGATCATCCTCCTGGACATCGCGGCCACGCCTGGCGATCAACCGTTGGAGCCCGTGCGTATTCTCAAGAATGCTCAGGTGCAACCTACCGAGGTTGAAACTAGCCCCCCCCCAGTTCCAGAACATACGCCGATTCCGGTCGCGCTGACCCGCTACGCCGCGCAAAGCCTATTCGCGCCGCTGCGCACCGTGGAGTCCCTGCCCGGCGTACGCCGCGTACCGCTCAAGCTGCGCACCGAACTGCCGACCCTGCTGCCGACCGAAAACGTGTCCAGCACACCCATCGCCGCCTGGCGACTCGGTGATTACTGGGTGACGGCGGTGAAGTTGCGCAATCGTGGTTCAGCGAGGGTGCAACTCGATCCGCGTCGGCTTCAGGCCAAGCTGTTCGCCGCGACCTTCCAGCATACTTTCCTCGGGCCTGTCGGCAGCGCTGAAGACACCACGATCGCTTACCTCGTCACCCGCGGTGCCGGCCTCGAACACGCCGTGCTGCTCCCGCCCGTTGCGCGAGGTGCTGACGATGAAGGCTAACGCGTTGCTCAAATGGCTGGTACCGGCTGCACTGTTGGCCGTGGTAGTGATCATCCTGAAAAGCTGGGTCGCGGGTGGCAACGCTCCCGCTCCAGAGCACCCGGTTGATCAGGGCAATATTCAGTTATCCACCGAAGAAGCCAAGTCGCTCGGCATTGCGGGCGATACCCCACGCGACACGGTCGCCACCCTGGTCGGCCAGGTGAAGGCCATGCGCAGCGACATGCTCGGTTTGAAGAAACACAACGATTCACTGCAGACGGAGAACAACCGCCTGCGCGAGCGGGAAAACAGCGTCGATTCGCGTATCCAGACGGCGCTTGGCAGCGTGACTCAGCAAGTCGACGAAGGCCGTCGACAAGCCAACGAGGCCCGACTCAAAGCGGAACAAGACAGTCGTCAGGCCCGTGGGCTGCTGACGCAATTGCAGGAGCAGCTGTCGGGGCTGACCGGCAAGGGTAAGGACATGCCGATCGGATTGGGGCTTGAACCGGGCGATGGTGCTCAGTTCGACGGGCGGCATTCTGCCAATGATGCGCTGCAGTGGATTGAACCCTCAGATGCTCCGTCCACCGACGCCCGAGGCAAAACCAAGACCTCCGCTGCACTGAGTCTGCCTACCGCCTTCAACTCACTGGAAGGCCTGAAAGATAACGCGATTGATCGCAGCCAGAAACAGCTACGTGCAGTCACCAAGGGTGAGCGTGACCCGACACGATCTGCTGATCGTACCGAAGGCGCGCAGCCGGTCTACACCATTCCTGAAAACGCGACATTGATGGGCTCGGTCGCCATGACCGCGCTGATCGGCCGAGTCCCGGTGGACGGCACCGTGAATGATCCCTATCCCTTCAAGGTGCTGGTCGGTCCGGAGAACCTGACTGCCAACGGCATCGACCTACCGGACGTCGCGGGGGCCGTGATGAGCGGCACAGCCTCCGGTGACTGGACCCTGTCTTGCGTACGCGGACAGGTCGAGTCGATCACTTTCGTATTCACAGACGGCACCATCCGCACGGTGCCTCAGCCGAAAGCAGTCGCCAGCCGCAACGCCTCCACCACCCAGAGTTCGAACACCGACAAGATCCGCGGTGGACTCGGTTACCTGTCCGATCCGTATGGCATTCCGTGCATTGCCGGTGAGCGCCGCTCGAACGCCCAGCAGTACCTCGGCAGCCAGAGTCTGATCACTGCGGCCGGCGCGGGTGTCGCTGCCTTGCTCGGGAATGAGCAAAACAACAGCAGCGTGATCAGTTCGGGCGGCAGTACGCTCGGGGTCACAAGTAGCACGGGTAACAGCGCGCTGAATTCAATCCTCAGTGGTGGGGTCAGCGACATCCGCGAGTGGGTGAACAAGCTGTATGGCGAGGCTTTTGCGGCCGTGTACGTGCCACCGGCCGCCCAGGTCGCACTGCACCTCGACCATGAGATCACCATCGACTACGAGCCCAAGGGCCGGAGCGTTCGCCATGAAAAAGACCAAGCTTCTCTGCCTGACCTGGATTAGTTTGCTCTGCTGGGTCCTGACGGGGTGTTCCACCGACAAGGAGACACTGCTGCCCCATGGCGAGCAAACCATGCTGGACATCTGGAATGGTGCCGGTTCGCAAGGCACTCAGCAGCAACTGTTGGATGCTCGGCAGCAGTTGCGCCGCCCGCTGGCCCAGGCAGATTTCTCCGTTGCTCTCCAGGAACCGTACACGCGCACCGCGGCGAACGAGATCCACAATTTGTTCCCTCGCCTGCCCAATCCCGATCTGGTGCTGTACGTGTATCCGCACTTGAGTGGCACCGAGCAGGCACCGGTCCCGGGGTACTCGACCGTCTTTCCGTTTTACCAACGCGTGCAGTACGCATTGCCGGGTGAACGTCAGGAAGACTTGTAGTGCGTACCGACGATTCGAGGAACCGTACTCCTGCGTGGAAAGCTTGGCGCAATCCATTACGCCCTCGCGCCACCTTGGCCGATGAAACCACACTCTATGCGCATAACCCCAGCTTCACCGATCACCTGCCTTGGGTCGAATACCTCGACACCGAGCAGTGTTTTCTGCTCGATGACAATCGCTCGGTGGGTGCGGTGTTCGAGTTGCTGCCCATCGGCACCGAAGGGCGCGAACCCGATTGGTTGATGGCTGCCCGCGATGCCCTTGAGAATGCCCTGCAGGATAGCTTTGACGAGCTGGATCAAGCGCCTTGGGTGGCGCAGTTTTTCTGCCAGGACGACAACGACTTCATCCCCTACCTGACCCGGCTCACCGATTATATTCAGGACAGCGCGCGAGGCACGGTGTTCACCGAAGCGTACCTGGAAACTACTCGCCGACATCTGAAGGCCATCGCCAAGCCCGGCGGTCTGTTCGAGGACAAGGCCGTCACGCGCCTGCCCTGGCGTGGCAACAACCGACGGGGGCGCCTGGTGGTCTATCGCTGGCTTGAGTCTGACGCTGAGGAGACAGGACTCACTCCGGTGCAATCCCTGCAACAGGCTTGCGAACGTATTGCGGCTTCGTTGCAGGCATGCGGCGTGCAATCGGCACGAGTCGATGGCCGCGGTTTGTATGCCTGGTTATTGCCCTGGTTCAATCCGGCGCCCAGGCTCACCAATGAAGCACCCGAGGATTTCTACCAACGCGTGGCCTATCCGGAGTCAGGTGATGGCGAGTCGCTGGAACTCCCCTTCGATCATGACTTTGCCGAACGGCTATTCTTCAACGAACCGCGTTCGGATGTGCAGCACGGACTCTGGTTTTTTGACGATCAGCCCCACCGGGTGATTGTGGTGGACAAGCTGCGCCGGGCTCCCTTGATTGGTCAACTCACCGGAGAAACCCGCAAGGGCGACGCGGTGAATGCGCTGTTCGACCAGTTACCCGAAGGCACGGTGATGAGCCTGACCATGGTGGTCAAACCGCAGGATGTACTTGAGGACCAATTGAACCGCCTGGCGCGCAAAGCCATCGGTGAAAACCTGGCCTCGGCCCAGACCCGTCAGGATGTCGAAGAGGCCCGTGCGATCAT
This sequence comes from Pseudomonas sp. OVF7, assembly GCF_030644265.1. NCBI lineage: Bacteria > Pseudomonadati > Pseudomonadota > Gammaproteobacteria > Pseudomonadales > Pseudomonadaceae > Pseudomonas > Pseudomonas sp. OVF7. The sequence continues at coordinate 5,525,470 of NZ_CP128996.1, forward strand.
CGGTCGCCAGCACAAGCTGTACCGCGGCACCCTCGCGTTCTACGTGCGCGGTCACGATGAGCAGCAATTGCACCAGCGCTCGGTCAGTCTGGCTAACGCACTACTGGGTGCGGACCTGCAACCGATACGCGAAGGCGATGAAGTCGCCGCCTGCAACAGTTACCTGCGTTGGTTACCGATGGCTTACAACCCGTCCCGCGACACGCGCAACTGGTACACCCGGCTGATGTTTGTTCAACACCTGGCGAACCTCGTTCCGGTCTGGGGTCGCAGCACCGGCACCGGCCACCCAGGTATCACCCTGTTCAACCGCGGCGGCTCGCCATTGAGCTTCGACCCATTGTCACGCCTGGACCGGGCCATGAACGGCCATCTGCTGTTGTTCGGCCCGACTGGCGCCGGCAAGTCCGCTACACTGGTCACCCTGCTGATGCAGATCATGGCGGTGTACCGCCCTCGCTTATTTATCGTCGAGGCCGGCAATTCGTTTGGCTTGCAGGGTGACTACCTCGCGACACAGGGCTTGTCGGTCAACAAGGTCCAATTAAAACCTGGCGCCTCGGTCAGCCTTGCGCCCTTCGCCGATGCCTGGCGCCTGGTTGAGCAGCCGGATCAGGTGGCGAGTCTGTCGATCGATGAACTGGACGATGAGGCGGTAACCAGTCGCGAAGACCAGCGTGACATTCTCGGTGAACTGGAAATCACCGCCCGACTGATGATCACCGGCGGCGAGGCCAAGGAAGAAGCCCGCCTGAGCCGGGCCGATCGCAGTTTGATCCGCGAGTGCATTCTCGATGCGGCGCAGACCTGCGTCACCGCGGGCCGTCAAGTGCTGACCCGCGACGTGCGCGACGCCTTGCTGCGCGTCGCCTCCGACCCGCACTTGCCGGAGAAGCGTCGCGAGCGTGCCCAGGAAATGGGCGAGTCCATCGACCTGTTTTGCCAGGGTTTCGAGGGTGAACTGTTCGATCGCGAGGGCACGCCTTGGCCCGAGAGCGATGTGACCATTGTCGATCTCGCCACTTACGCTCGCGAAGGCTACGAGGCACAGATGTCCATCAGCTACATCAGCCTGATGAACACCGTGAACAACCTTGCCGAGCGCGACCAGTACCTAGGCCGACCGATCATCATGGTCACCGACGAGGGCCATATCATCACCAAGAACCCGCTGCTGGCGCCATTCGTGGTCAAGGGCACGAAGATGTGGCGCAAGCTCGGCGCTTGGTTCTGGCTCGCCACGCAAAACCTTGCCGACTTCCCCACGGCCGCGCAGACCATGCTCAACATGATCGAATGGTGGATTTGTTTGAACATGCCGCTGGCGGAAATCGACGAAATCGCACGGTTCAAGAAGCTCACGCCGGCACAGAAACCCTTGCTGCTCTCCGCCAGTAAGGAGCCCGGAAAATACACTGAGGGAGTCGTGCTCTCGAAGAAGCTCGAAACGCTGTTTCGGGCTGTGCCGCCCAGTCTTTATCTCGCCCTGGCCATGACGGAGCCCGAGGAAAAAGCCGAACGCTGGACACTGATGCAGAGCACCGGCTGCTCGGAATTGGAGGCGGCTTACCGGGTAGCTGAACGGATCGATAGGATGCGAGGAATTAAGTGAAACGGAGCTGATTCTAGGTTTCGATTAACCCGGCAGCAAATCCTTGAACACCTTCTCCACGTAGGCTTGCATGAACCAGTCAGGGATCTCATCAGCCCTAAATTCAAGGTCAGTCCCGTCCGTTACTTCAGCGAGCAACACCAGATCAGCGCCGGAGTTGTCAAAGATATAAGCCCGGTTCGAGGCTGCGATGGCTGCTGGCAAGAGGTTCAGGCAACGACCGTAGCGCTGTACAATTTTTTCCGTGGGGACTGGGTGCCCACCTGCCGCGACACGGTTCTTGACCCTGTTGATATTGATGTCAGGATCTTCAGTGGCGACAAAGTAGAGGTAGGTTCGATATCCCGACGCTTTTGCCTTAAGCATAAAAGCGACTTTGTCCTCGCTAGACATCACCGTTTCGAAGGTGAAAGACAACTGGGCTTCAAGGAGCTTGTGCCGCATGAAATCAGAGAGCACGGAAGCAAAATAGGAGTTCATCGCGACGGACTGGAAATTCAGGCCGTTATTGCTGAAGCCAATTTTGGATGCCTCCTCAACGAGCTGGGTCGACCGAATCAGTCGGTGCGCCTTGATAAAGCCGAGAACCTCGTCGCCTTCGACTTCCAGTTGAAAATCGCTGAACTCCAGGCGTCCGCCCTCTTTGGCAGCCTTTTCGATTTCATCCGGGTTGATGTAGATCCCGATCAGGTGGGAAGGGACGGCACTTTTCATTGTGCTTTTACCGGAACCATTAGGGCCGGCAAATACCCTCAGCCGAGGGACGGTCATGAGCAGCGGTGCACCTTGATAATCCCGCCCAAGGTCACTTTATGCTTGGGCTTGGCCACTCGAATAACCTTGTGCTTACCGTCGGCAGTCGTCTCAACGAGCTTGCCGTCCATGACTTCCATCACGCTGCGTCCGGCCGCCAGCGCGTTGATATAGGCCGTATTGATCGCACCTTCAGCCATGGCTGGGATTTTACCCTCCAGTCGGCTCACCAGATCGTCACTCAACACTTGGTCGGCTTTCATATCGCGCTCCACGTTCTCAGAGCGTGCAGAATCTGCACTTATCAGAATCCTAGCTACGTAATCTGTTTATCACAGACCAACGCTACGTCTGTCAGATATCCATTCTAGAGGAATGGAGGCTGAAACCATACCTTCCAACAAATTTTCGTGCCGCAAGCTAAAGACTGGAGCCGTATGGCTACGGTGACACGCTCCGAAGCCGTTGCTGAATTCTCAATAAAAAACCGGCTTCGAAGGCATCCTGGCAATCTCCTGCAGGGCAGGTCTTACGCGCCTGCGCCAACTCCCACCACAGCGGTATCTCACTAGGTGAATCGAGCCATGCCTGGGCGCATTGCACGCCACGTTCGATCATAGGCGCAAATTCGCTGCCCCACGGTGTCAAAAGGCTGGGGCAGCCGTCTGCCGCCGGAATTGAAACGTAATTTTCGTCCATAGACACCTTAGCTTTCGATTATCTATTAATGCTCGGTCTGTTCTAAGCAGCATAGAAACAAAATTGATACTCGGCTCAAGCATCAAAAAAGCCCGAATCAGAGCCAATGTAGACTATATCCCGTGGATTGAGAGTCCCTCAAGGCGCAGTTTGCGCGCATGACTCAAGACTACGAACAGCTTCGCCTGCAACTGGCGGAAAACATCCGCTCGATGCGGCGTGTGAAGAACCTTACCCAGGAGCAATTGGCGCTCATGGCCGAGGTGGATCGTACCTATGTGAGTCAAATCGAACGGGGGGTAGGCAATCCGTCGTTATTGGTCCTCTGCAAACTCGCCAACATTTTCGAGATCAAAACGGATCAGCTGCTCATTGAGTCTGACGTGCTTGCTCGTACACTGAGCGCTGAATGACCATCTGCTGATCTAGAAGACCGCTATAAACCGACAATCCTGCGTTCGGCTTTCTCACTGACGCCCCTCTCTCGATTATTGAACCTGTCCAGGCCATACACCCAGAGCCTGGATCATGTCTGCTGCCCGCCCGCACATTTCGCCCCAAAAATTGCATCCGTTGGTGCTGAGCATTCTGCTGGCATCCGGGTCAAGCGTAGCGCTGGATACCGGCAACATTACCGCCTCCGTGCTTTCTCCAGACTGCCTCGAATACAGGGTCGTCGGCATTTGTTTCTGGCTGCTCTGCACACCCTTCGGCTGCACAGTCAAAACCTCGACCAAGGTTCGACATTTCATTCCTGAACTGGTGGTCTCGAGCTATGCCACCACCGGTAGCAATCCCTGGACCGAGATGGCCGCTCTCTCCTCTCCCATCAGCGGTGCGGAAGGTGGCGGTGACCTGATCACACCGAACACCCAGCGCGATAACCTGCTTCGTTTCAAAAATGTTGATGGCATCGGCCACCCCGGAGGCTGGGCCGCCACGCAACTGGCCTCGCAATCTGGTTACGCATGCGTCAGCGGCGCCACGGCATTCTTGCCCTACTACCTGAGCACTTGGGACTCACTGGCCTGGCGCCATGGCATCCCGGAAAGCCTTTATCCAGAATCACTCGTGCCGGGAATCCGTGAAATCGGTCGTCAGCTCGCGGGAAACATGTGGGGCAACGTCTATCCCCGGCAAGGATTTCTGGTACAACCTGACGACTTCAAAGCCGCTGCGGTGATGGCGCAGCGAGCGGGCGACTTCATTACCCGCAACTGGCAACCACACGTGTATTTACCGCTCACACCCGCACCGCGCGATGGCTATTGGCCGCCTGGCCCAATCATTGAAAACGACGCTTCGACCCACAAATGGCAATTGCTCTCCCCCTTGGTTCAGCCAACATGCGCCATCTTCCCTAGCGATTCGGTACAGAGCGCGGATGGCGGCTACGCCTGGTCGCTGTGGCGTCCCTATAGCTGCTGCAAGCGCGAGGGCCAGACGTTTCTGTTCAGCATCGACTTCGAAGGCAGTGCGTCATGAGTTGGTTTTTCGCGCAATTACGGTTTAGCGTGATGAGTCTGTCGCTCTGTGGACTGCTGGCCATTGCGCCCCATGTCCCCGCCGCCGAGGATAATTACCGGCTGGGCACGCAGGGCGAAGTGCTCGACGACCGGGTGATGTACACCATCGGTGGCGGTTCAGCAGTCGGCTCACCGAGCTCGCTTTACCGACCCAGCGGTCTCGGGGTCGGCGGGTCCTGGCGAGCCAACATGATGTGCGGAAACATGAGCCTCACCAATACCCTGCAGAACCAGTTGAACGGCGTCACCGAAGGTTTCCAGCAGATCATGGGCAGCGTTGTACAAAACGCGACCCAAGCGGTGATGTCGCTGCCAGCGTTGATCATCCAGCGCGCCAATCCCGGCCTTTATGAGTTGCTCAGTAACGGGGTGTTGCAGGGGCGTATCGACTTCGACCGTTCCAAGCTGACCTGCCAGGCCATGGCCGAAAAGATGGCAGACAAGGTCGGTCAAGCCGGCTGGGGCGCACTGGCCAAGAACCAGGAGATGCAGGGTAATCTGGAGCAAACCGGCGGTGATGCAGTGGCCGCGGTAAAAAACACCGAGGCTCGTAATGGCGATAATGGGGTGTCCTGGATTGGCGGTTCGAAGGCAGGAGGTAATGGGCAGACACCCATTCGAGTGACCGCCGACGTGGTGCGCGCGGGCTATAACCTGCTGCATAACCGGTCGGTGGATGACAGCACCTCAATTAGTAGCAGCGACTGCCTGGGTGGGGCTATTTGCCGAACATGGAATTCACCCCAAGAGGAATCCGAATGGGCCGTTCGCGTATTGGGCGAGAGCGAAGTCTCGACCTGCGACACTTGCGAAACCCTGCGTGCGACCGCTGGCAGCGGATTGACGCCGCTGATCCAGGAAGCCTACAGCGAACGCCTTAAGGCCCTGCAAGGGTTGCTGTCTGGCTCTCTACCGCTAACCCCTGACAATCTGGCTAAAGCCTCCAGCTCAATGCTGCCGGTGACACGAGGTGTGGTTGAAGCCCTGCGCGACGATCCTGATCAGGATGTGTTGGCGCAGCGCCTGGCCAGTGAGACGGCCTTATCCAGTGTGCTCGACAAAGCACTGCTGCTACTACGCACGCTGCTGGCGGGCAGTCACGAACCGAACTTCGCTTCAGCCGAACCGGCACAGACGGCCTTGACGAAAAACATCGATGCTCTGGAGCGCGAAATACGCCTGCTACAAACCGAGCTGCAGGTTCGGCAGATGCTGGCCACCAACACCGCCAGCCTGGTGCTCGATCGGCATGCCGGTGGTGCCAGTGCTTCGCGTACCGTCGAGCAAGGCGACCCCGAGCCCGGTCGACTCCATGATGCTGACGCCAAGCGCAAGTGAGCCATGAAACGCGCACCGCTATTCACTTTACTTTCAGGTCTGGGGATTGCCGCGGTGATGATTCTGACCGCCGCACTGGTCGCCTGGATCGGCCGCACTGCGCTGGGTAGTTTCGAGGCCTGGCAGCAGGCATTCGAATCCTTACGGCCCTATCTGCGATGGTGGCGTGCCCTGCTCTACGGCGCCCTCTCTGCGCTCTGGTGGGATCTGCTTCGGCGCTACCGCCATCGACCAGAGGATCGACTGCGCGTGAAACGCATCGGGACACTAGGGCTCGTGTTCTTTGCCTGCGTCGAACTCACCCGACTGTGAGGTCACCACCATGCTCATGAGCACCAACAGCTACCTGGAGTTTTACCTCTCGCTGCTGGCCTGGATCATCAACAACGGCCTCTGGAGTGTCCTGTCCGACACTGGGCTATTCGCCGCGCCCTTTGGTGCAATCATCTTGCAAGAATGGTTGTCGGCCCGTCAGCAAGGCGCGGATGAAGGTAACAAGGGATTGCTCTCGGTACCGCGGATCGAGAACCGGTTGTGGCTGGCCTACATCGTCGTGTTATTCGGTTGCGCGCCGGTCTTTCCGTTGAGCCTCACGTCAATGGCGTTCGATGATGCGACGAGTCAGCGCTGCGGCGTGAGCGTGGCTAAGCCAGCGGAAACCGCCTGGGGGACGACCTTCAATACCATTGGCGAACGCTCCGCCAACGTACCGATCTGGTGGTTTTTGGTGCATGCCTTGAGCAAAGGCATCACCGCGGCAGCCACCGCCTCCATACCTTGCGCACCGGATATTCGACAAATACGCATGGAGATTGACACATCGCGCATCGACAGCCACGTACTGCTGCAGGAAGTCGCCGACTTCACTCGCGACTGCTATGGCTATTCCCGTTCTCGACTGTTCACTAACCGCCCACAGTTGGATAAGGCACAAAGTCATGACGCCTCTTGGATAGGCTCAAGCTATTTTCTCGACACGCCCGGCTACTACGATACGGATCGTTCACGCACACCGCGCGTCGACTGGCCCTATGATGAAAACCGCGATGTCTCCTTGCCTCGGTTAGAGAATGGCGCGGGCTACCCCACCTGCAAGCAGTGGTGGAGCGACAGCGGTGTCGGCTTGCGCGGGCGCTTGATCGAGCAGGTCGATCCTTCGCTGCTGACTCAGTTGAAAGGCTGGTTGACTGGCCGCTCAAGCAACGGGATCGAAGACGCTACCTTGCGCGAATTGGTCAGCCCGCGCCAACAATCAATGTCCATGTCGCCAGGACAGGTCTACCAGGACTATGGCTCCAGTGCCCGCGGTGGGTCGATCAATCAGGGGCTCAATAACCTGGCGACCAACACTGGGCTGGCCCTCGGTTCCTTCAGCAACTTCCCGGCAATGAATGCGCTACGCGCCGCCCTGCCGATGGTGCAGGCTTTCTTGATCATGGGTGTCATCATCAGCTTGCCGCTGATCCTGCTGGTCAGTACCTACCAACTGAAGACCGTCATGACGGTAACGTTCGCACTGTTCACGCTGCACATGCTCACCTTCTGGTGGGAGTTGGCCCGCTGGGTCGACTCCAGCATGCTCGATACCTTGTACAACCAGGTGTCGGCGTCCAATCAGGTGCTGTTGTCGCTGCCGACATCCGGATTTATGGATGGAACGGTCACGGCGCAGGTGATTGAGTATGTGATGGGGGCAATGTTCTTGGTTCTGCCAGGTCTATTTCTGGTTGGTATGAGCTGGGCAGGCTACTCAATTGGCAGCAGCCTTGAAGGGATGCTAGGAAGTGCAAGCAAGGCAGCGCATGGCGCGGCAGGCAAAGGCACAGATCAGTTGATGGGTGCTACGAAGAGGATCATCTGATATCACTATTCGATGATTTGGAATGACCGATGTAATGGCCATTGTCGTCGTAATTGCCTAGATAGGAGTTGGCCCCCAAAAAATCTGGTCCTGGATCATTGCCGTCAAGATCCGCGTCAATAGCAGCCTTGGACACCAGAAGCCCAATTACAGCGATTATCGTCACCACAGAAGCGACCAGCCAGAAACCGATAAAGAGCAATCCAAGGACTAATGCCAGCTTCGTAACCAGAAAGCTCCCGCGAACCAATAGCCCACCGGCAGGCATACCCGCCGCCACCGCACGCTTGGCTACACGAGATTCAAACCCTTTCAACCTGCGATAACCACGTTTGGCCGACATACCGCATGCATATGCCCAGCGGTGTGCACGGGAAATTTGAACTGGCTGCTGAGCCGGCATGATTGCGCCCTCTTCTGAGCGTATTCCTGTGGAAATCGAGAGTACAGCCTACTACTGAAAACCGCCCACGCTTAACCGTTTATCAGCTTGCTCGGTCTAAAACTCTTCACTGGAAGACAGAAGATCCACCTCGCGCAACAGCGCCTCTATAGCCGTTGACCCATCCAAATCATCCAGCTACATAGAGGATACGGGCCGCTGTTATCGACAGCACCTTCCCAGGTAGCCAGAGCCTTCAAAGCTACGTCACTCCGGTGATGGTTCCCCCAAGTGCGATTAGCGTTCGGTAGCTCGCACGATCATCGTTTTATACGGTGATGAACGCCTACTGCCCTTCTGAGCGCTTTTCGAGCTCTGCTCGCCCCAAAACCTTTTGTTTTTTCTTCAACCCACCGCGGGAAATTCTTTCCCGCACGGGACAGGTTTCTTCGCGCCTTCAACGGAGGTACACCATGTCCGATTTACTCACATCAGAAACGCTGAACACGCTGCGCTTGCCCGTTGTGTTTACTCCAGACGCGTGGCAACACGCAGTATTGCTCGACGACTCAAATCATCCTGAAAAGCTGCAGCTCGATAGGCTGAGCAACGTGGTACGGGCAGCCTTCAAAGCTCACCTTGCCGATCCAAACGCACTCTACGTGGTGTTCGAGGTAACCAAAATTGCCTCAGCGAGTGAAACGAGTCATGAACCGTTGCTGCAACTGAGCCTTAGCTTGCTTCAGGCACCGGACCAGCCTGATGCCTTATTGATAGCGCTTGCGGAAGAGCATCAACGCTGAACTTACACACTCAGACTGCACGTAATCCTGCATCAATCCAATCCAACGCCCACCGGGGAACCCTTCCCCGACGGGCAAGGCGTTCCTCCGATTCCTCTTGAGGAAAATGCCATGCGTAATATCTACCAAGACGTGACTGACAAAATTGTTGCCGCGTTAGACCAAGGCGTAGCCCCCTGGATCAAACCGTGGTCCTCAAGTGACTCAGCTGACGTTGGTCATCACCAACCCTATCCCATTAACGCCATCACACAGCGCCCCTATTCGGGCATCAATTTACCGTTGCTCTGGGCCGAGGCCAGGCTGCAGGGGTTCGTTCAAGATCGCTGGTTGACCTTCAACCAAGCCAAAAAAGCCGGAGGGCACATCCGTAAGGGTGAGCACAGCACCCTGGCAGTGCTCTACAAGCCGATGGAGCGCGAGGAGCAGACCGAGTCGGGTCAAACCGTACTCGATGAAAACGGTCAGCCCAAGGTCGTCCACTTTGGCATTCTCAGAACGCACTTTCTGTTCAATATTGAGCAAACTGAGGGGATCGAAACGCTCAGCGAAAACGTTCTTGAGACGAAACCGAGCGATCCCTTCCTCCCAAACAGCGTGGCGGAGGAACTGTTGTTAAGTTCAGGCGCAAACATTATTCATCGAGCTGCTGACGAAGCTTTTTACCACCCGATCAGGGATCTCATCCAACTGCCGACAAAGGCACAATTTCACGATGAAGGCGGTTACTACGCCACTGCACTTCATGAGCTGACGCACTGGACCGGGCATCACTCCCGGTTGCAGCGCGAAGGCGTGACGTCAGCCTGTCCGTTCGGCTCGCCAGGCTACGCGTTTGAGGAGTTGATCGCCGAGATGGGCGCTGCTTTTTTATGTGCCTACGCCGGTATACAGGGGGAGCTGCGGCATGAGGGGTACATCGACTCTTGGCTCGGCCTGCTCAAGGCTGATAACCGCGCGATCTTCCGAGCCAGTGGTCAAGCCCGATGTGCTTCGGAGTATGTGCTCAATCCGGGACTGCAGCGGAAACAGACGGTCATGGATGGCCCGCAATGCACAAACGACGGAGCTTGATCGTTACCTCACTGCAGCAAACCCTTCAAAGGGTCCAACATAAGTTGGGCCCTTTTTTGTCCAGAAAAAGCCTCATGCCGTATGGCTCTGATACAGAGAGCAGGCAAGTAGATACGCCCGCAGCATGTCATTCCGCTTCTAGATTCTGTGCCAGATAATTAACAAGATCGAGCGGGCTGCGACTGTCGATCACCTTGTAGATCAGATCGCGTTTGCTGCGTGGAAGCTTTTTGAGCACACTCTTCGCCGAGGCCCTAATAGCTTCGTCTGTCCCGTGGATATGTGCCGCGAGCAGCAGTATGAGCGTGGCATCAGTGAGGTTCATGGCAAGACCCGATAAAATTCGCACCGCAGTGTACCGACACTTTCCTTTTTCGTACCAGCGCACGCATCCAACAAAACGGCACCAGGATAAATCGATATTCTGATTGCCGCACAAAGGGACACACGGCAAAAGGACGGGTAAGGGTTGGAAGGGGAATGGGGACTCAAGGGTAAGAGCCCTATCCGAAAAGGCTAAAAGGCCATTGACCCTTTCATTTCTTGAGAGGCCACGATGCTCAGTCTGTTTCGCCGCAAAAGGCAGAAGCCCCCTCCGCCATCAACCATAAACGTCGCTGAAGGTTACTTGCCCGTCGAGTCGCCCCATAACTTGTTAGCCGCGGAGCACCGCCGCCAGTTGCTCGATCGCATCTGGCAGTACACCGCCCTCTCCTATTCGCAGTTCAGCCAGCTCTATTTAAATCCGATCCATCGCTACGTCGAGCTGGTCCAGCAGCTTCCAGCCAGCGAGACGCACCATCATGCTTATCTTGGCGGCATGCTTGACCATGGACTGGAATTGGTCGCCTGTAGCCTGAAACTGCGTCAGTCATATCTGCTTCCCACCGGCGCCGCACCCGAAGACCAAGCCGCCCAGACCGACGCCTGGTCCGCGGGCATCGCCTATGGTGCCCTGCTGCATGACATCGGCAAAATCGCCGTGGACCTGCTGGTCGAACGCCAGGATGGCAGTGTTTGGCATCCTTGGCAGGGCTCCCTGGATCAACCCTACCGTTTTCGTTACCTCAAAGGTCGTGACTACCACCTGCACGGCGCCGCCGCAGGCTTGCTCTACATACAGATTCTCGACCGCCCGATCCTCGATTGGCTCAGTGGATTTCCATCGCTGTGGGCCAGTCTGCTTTATGTCCTGGCGGGCCAGTACGAACGTGCCGGCGTGCTGGGGGACCTGGTGATGCAAGCAGACCGTGTTTCCACCGCACAGAACATCGGTGGCAACCCGAGCAAGGCGCTGCACGCACCAATCCATTCGTTGCAACATCACTTGATCAACGGACTGCGCCATCTGGTTCAACACGAACTGAAACTCAACCAGCCAGGTGCCGCGGGATGGCTGACGCACGACTCACTATGGCTGGTCAGCAAGACTGTCACAGACAAGCTGCGAGCCTATCTGCTGTCGCAATCGATTGAAGGCATTCCCTCGTCTAACCTCGCGGTGTTCGACGAGCTGCAATCGCATGGATTGGTTGAGTCTACGCCGGAAGGCAAAGCCATCTGGACTGCGCTTGTCGCGCAAGACAACTGGCGGCAGAGTTTTACCTTTTTGCGCCTCCAACCAGCACTGATTTGGAGGAATAAAGACCGGCCTGAGGCTTTCAGTGGAACGGTGAGCATTGAGGCCCATGACCACTCAACTGACACCCCGGTACCAACACCAACGCCCGAGACAGCCAGTACAAGATCAGGTCAAAGTCAACCGCAGCCGGATACCTTGACAGTAGAGGATGCCGATTACCTGGGCACGCTGCTGGACATGTTCGAATTGGAAGAGCCCGAGGCCAAGGACGCACTGTCAGAAAGTGCTGTCGAAACTTCAACGCTTCAGTCAGACAACCCAGGCGCGGCGTTCCTGAATTGGGTCAAGGAAGGCATTCTCAGCCACAAGCTGATCATCAACGACAGCAAGGCTAAAATCCATACGGTGAGTGGCAGCGTATTGCTGGTCACTCCAGGCCTCTTCCAACGCTACGCGCAGGAGTTTCCCGGTATCTCTCAGGGCACCTGCCAAGAGATCGAAGAATGGCGTTGGGTGCAAAAGCAGTTTGAGAAGCTGAAGATTCACAAGAAGCGAAACAACGGTCTAAATATCTGGACATGCCAAGTGCAAGGCCCTAGGAAGAAAACAACTTTGAAGGGCTACTTGATTGAGGATCCCAAGCTATTTTTTGAATTGATGCCACTCGATAATCCTTTTCTTAAAATCGAAACGAATTAAGTATCCGGAGTGCCCCATTGGTCCTCCCTTGCTCACGAAAAGCACATGATCAGGGGATTGATCGCCTCAGGCTTGAACAAGCGGATGCCCTGCTCCACCAGCCAAGTCCCGACCGGCCACACCACTTGGATAACCATCAGCAGTGTGAAGCCCAGGAATGCCCTCAAGAGATATTCATGAGTCATCTTGATCCCGGTGATTTTTCTGTTCACGAGTGAGTAGTTACAAAGGACCGCTATTGATAGCTGTTTGGCCAGAGCCGCTTTGGGGCTGTCTTTTTTCCAGCTCGCGGCGATTTCACCAGGCCCAAGCTGAGTAAACCCAGATACCTTTAATGTGCTGAATGCCCATGCGCCGGCGCGCAGCAAATACGTAACTGCCCAGGCGAAGACGAAGAGCCCAGTGAAGCCAAGCACCTTACTCAATTTGTCATTCCAAAGGCTTGGCAGCAGGGAGACCAAGACAGGAATAAGTGCCGTTATGGCGGCAAGGTAAATGCCGGCTTTGGCATCAGCACCCTTTCGTCGATCAACCTCAGCATCAAAAAGGCGGCGCGACTCATCAAGCGCAACCTCGCTGTCCTTCGACCAATTCCCCTGCCTTACCGATGTCGCGATGCTACGCATCCATTCATCATCAGCAGCTTTTTGTGCTGGAGACAGATCCACCACAACCGGCCATGTGAACCGTATTACTCGGTTCAACCGCCCCCACCCATCAGCCATGAGAAATTCCGACTAGATTGTCCACAATAGCGGAAGCGATTGGGTACCCGGTTAGATTCTCAATCCATGCCCACTGGCCGTTCGGGTTGATTTCCAGGAACCACAGTTTGCCTTGTCGGTCGCAGATCAAATCGATTGCCCCGTATCGCAGTCCTAGACGCGAGACGAGCTCTAGGCACTGCCGTTCGATCTCGACAGGTAGATTGATTTTCTCGTGCCGTAAATCTGGCCTGCTGCCCTGGCGCCAGTCGACCTCGGTCTCGCTGTGCTCCTGCGACCAAATCGCAGTGGCGAAGAGGCGCTCGCCTACTACGGTGACCCTGACGTCATATTTTTTCACAACCTCGGCCTGGACAATGAAAGGTGTCAACGCCATCGCTCTTGCCTGACCGTCGTCCAAGGTATCGAGGCGCTTGGTGAAGATGACACGTTCGCGTTCGCCAGCCAAAACGGCCTGGCGCAACGGCTTGCCAATGGCTTGATCAACCTGGGTAATCTGACGCGCTGATCGAATGTCGTTGGTGATAACTACGGCCGGCACATTAAAGCCAATCTCGTGAGCCATCAACAGCTGAAGGGGCTTGTCCTCGGCGTTGAAAATCCTGGCAGGTGCATTCAGCCAGCAGGCATCCAGACGCGTATAGAGACTCTTTAAAAAGCTGCTCCATTCGGCTTCGATGTAGGCTCGCTCTCCCGGATCGACCACCTCATCAGGCACGATAGGGGCGCCAGGCCGGCGGAAGTAGGCGCCCGTCACTTGGTCGCCACGGATGGTTTTGCCATCCAGCGTAATTGACCACGCTGTACGAGGATGACTATCCATGGTGCACAAGGATTGTGGGAGCAACTCCGTGTTCACGCGAAAGTATGGAGTGTTACGACGACGCACCTCGGCGACAATGTAGTCCATCGTGATATCACGACGGTTGGTAACCAATAACAACATGAGCGTTTCCCCATCAGCCTTCGTAGTACCGGGTATCCAGTCCGAAGGTGGGATCGCCATTGTCGTCGTGCTCCAGTTGGAGATTGGTCTTGGTGATCAACTCAAGGATATAAGTGGCTTCGCAGCGGTCGTCGCGTTCGGTAGTCGAATCGGTCTTGGTCACGAGCTGAAGGAGATGGTTTGCTTCCCGAGTGTGCTCGTCATCGCTTTCGACGTTTTGGGCAGTCTTCGTCATCAGCTCCAATTGCCAGGTAGCCTCATCATCCTGCTCAGCATTTACCTTCGTCTTGGTGAGGAGCTCGCTCAGCGCCCCTTGCGCGATGATAGGCTTTATGCCCTCCGCGGTATCGACAACCCACATGTCAAGGGCAGCAGAGTAGTAGCCTGGGATCTTTTCCTCACCAGTTCGCGTCGTAGCGCCACCCGCCAGAAAAGGCGAGGACACCAACGTCTTTTCCATTGCACCCATACGTCGAACCTCCTGTTGACCTGTCGCGCCAGCGCGGCGGGTAGCTGACAGTACCATCAGGCCATCATGACGGTAAATATGAACGATCGGGATAGTGGCTGCGTACCTCAACCGCCATCCCTGGAGAGATGCCTTTAGCTCTTGCCAAGCGAGCGAACAACATGGTTTTTAGATTCCCAGAGACGTGGGTCGTCCGCGGTTAGGCCCCGCGCAGGATCCGCTCAAGCAAGTGCAGATGCAAAGACGTGATCACCCAATTTCGCAGGCCGTGCAAGAACACGTTTGCGACGGTCTTGCTGTTGGCACTGGCGTCGAATTGACCTATTGGCCGATGCCATGATGTTCCAACAGCAATCCGCAAAAAAAGCAGTGGTAACGGTTCATAAGGTAGAAGCTTGAATCAATAAGGTTTCAGCCACTAGGTCAATGCTGTGCTGGCTGGCAATAACACCTGCGGCTAAGAATCGAGTATCTGTACAGCTATGCCACTGCACTGCTCGAGAAGCGCCGCTATCACAATTTTTAGCTTACTCGCGTCATAGGTGCCTGATTCAACAGCTTCAGGGGTGGTCTTATAAAACGCCTTCGCGTAGCTATCTTTGTAGTCGAGCGAGCCTTGGTAAATACCCAGTGACTCCTTGTAATTCGTCCAAGTGACCTGTGGTGATGGGCGGCCCTCCAACCTGAAGTCGAGGTAACATTCGATAGCTGCAGCGCAGCCATTGATATCAGCATTCGCAACCCCACTCGGCCCCTTGGCCGGGAAGTCGCGCAGCTCATTCAGGTCGGGTAGCACCATCACTTTCATGTTTACTGGGAATTTGAAGCGTTGAAGAAGGCCTCGGTAGGTATCAATGCCTTCAGCATCGTTGTCTAGGAGGAAGATCACACGATTGTGAACGTCAATTTTTACCAACCCTTCAGCGAATTTCGAAAGATTTCCAGTGCCGGAGAAGGGGTGACGGTCTTCGATATCGATGAAGCGGAAAAAATCCTCGATATCTGGCCTTAGCAGCGATAGGCCGCGCTTCAAAATGTGAGTATCAGATGTGCCTTCAGTCGCGACCAAATAAGTCTGGGTTCGACGCGCGTTGCCGACGAAGTCCTCGTTTTTTGCCCAGCCTGCATCAACGAAGATGCCGTAATCCCAGACAACGTCTTCGTTCAGGTTGGCAGGATTTTCAGCAAGGACCCGAAGGGTAGAATACGGGCTCAAGAAGCCGATCAGAGAGCCAAAGTGGCTGCGCTCGGAATAACCTCCGATGTCGCGGTCGAAAACCCCACTCGGCAGTAGCGAAACCGCTGGGTCAGCGGCGAAGCGGCCTTGTCCCTGCGCATGCTCAGCATCATAGCCTTGGACATACTCGTTTTTAAGGTCCCTCAAAGCATACGCCTTGACGAAGTCGACAAACTGTTCGAACGTCAAACGCTCGGGCCGGACTTCGTTGGGTTCATACTCGGCGAACTGATCGCGGTCGAGCACGACCTGCGTTTCATACTCCGATTTGACCGAGCCCATTGTGTATCCGAGTAGTTCCAACCGTGACACCATAGAACCAAGAGTTCGTGAAAAACATAACTCCATTTGGCGCAGGTCTTCCGGGTTATGAGCATAGTCGTAATCAATATTGCCGTGACGACGGAACCGGCGATCGCTCTCCTGATAGAGCATACCGTGGTCTATACCCATGTAGCCCGTACTATAAGTTAGATCAATACCACCTACAGACAGTGTGATTGGAGTGCTCATGAAATCTTATCACCTAGAGTTGACCTGTTATTGGTATCCCGATGCTGGCCGCAATGGCGGTACACCAGACATCCTCCAACTTCAGAACCGAGATAGCGCCCGTCGATATCAAACATCTTCCCAAAGGCGATACACAAACCCTTGAAGATGACACCATTTTTGGTAAGCAAATCTAGACTACCGTACCCTGTCATTACCGCAGTCTGTCTACCCCCCGCGGCTGCGCTCCTCGTGCGTATCTACTTCAAAGCAGGAAGCTCCTCAAAACCAGCCACACCTAACTCGTCGCGCAACTCTTTGATGCAGGAAATTGGAACTGCCAACCAGAACAGATTTCTTGCTCTGGTTACCGCCACATAACCGATACGACCCTCTTCGCTATCGGTGCCAGCCAATAACGCTTGGACATTGGGCTTCTTCGCCACATACAGCACTGCGCCGATGGACTCACCTTTTACCTGATGGACCGTCTCTACCCTGATACCCGGCCCCTGTTTGGCATCTGCACCTTCACCAGCAAGCGGGAGCTCTAGGAGCTTGGTCTTTGCCAGCTTGTTACCAAAGGTGCCAACTGCCTTCAATCCAAACTGCTTTTCAATCTTCGCAAGTAGGATTTTAAGATTCTTCACAAGACAAGGATGCCAATCGGTTTTGGCAATGAGAGTTGAGGATGGCAAACCAGCTTCTTCATCGCGAATAAAGGCCCATATCAGTCGCCTCAACCGCAGCATCCATCCCTCATACGGGGCACCTTGTAACTCGGTACTGAGTCCGTGGGGAGGGTCATTCAGCAAACCGACGACAGCTCTGCATACACATTTAAAACACTCCTGATAGCGCCCTTGCTTATCTCGTAGCAACGCCGCTTCACTGAACATGGCAACGGTGCCTTGTCCCGGAGGAGCGACCTTTCCAGCCAGCACCACTGCTCGATCCGCCGATCTGCAGATAATTGCTGCATCGTCGTGCGGCATTTTCAACTCGTCGATTCGAGCTTTGAAGGAGTCAAATAGCCTGGGGAGTTCCGAATCTTTGTACCCAATGAAATAAGCTCCCCCCGCCTCGGGATCTCGATCTGGTTTGTCGTTCCTGCCACAAAGTCGGTTCGCAATGTCGATGATCGGTGGTAACGAACGATAATTTCGAGTCAACTTGTATGGGGTGACACCGGCCCGCGCCTCGTAGGTGTGCAGAAACATGCCGTCAGCGCCCGCGAAAGCGTAGATGCCTTGATTGACGTCCCCGATGAGGGACACGGTTGCACCGGCCTTTATCAGGAGTTCCAAGATAGCCTGATGCAGCGTGCCCAGATCCTGAGACTCATCAACGATGATTTGCGGATAACGGGCTACTAAAGCTCGAAGCACAGCCGGCTGCTCTACCAAGGTTCGATAAACCCAGTAGCGTCCGAGGTCATGGGTGTAAGCGCCTGTGCTGCCAAGCCGTGTGACAGAATCTAGCGCCTTCCAGGTGACAAGATGTGCGGGCCCAGCGTGGGTATCGACGAAGAAAAAGGGACTCCCTTCTTCCATTCCTACCTTTAGTTCCTTGACCGTGAGCGGGCGGTCATCTCCCCCTGGCCAATACTGATAGTTACTCAGGAACGGCTCAGAACCTGCTACGAGGTAGGCAGCCTTGGTCGCTGCCATGGTCCGATAGGCATGAGGTCGAAGTACGTGCTGCGTAAAAAAACCATCCAGCGTGTTGACCTCTACTAGCTTGCGATTGGCATCATCCGGCAGCGCCGACGCGAGCTGTTGATATCCCTTGTTGAACGTGTTGACGGCCACATTGGAGAACGACAACAGCACGACACGACCTCGGCTTTTTTCCATCTTTTGCCGAACTGCGATCAGACGCCTGATTGCGGTAGCGGTTTTTCCGCTTCCAGCACACGCCGTTACTGAAATCGGACCCAACTCGGCGCCGATGACATTTTTCTGTTCATCAGACATCCTCATGCTTGTTCACTCCCTTGCAGACGTGCCGGATTGCTTGCTCCAGATACTCGGGTACCTTACAGCCAGGATGCTTAGCAATGTGCTCGGCGAGTGCCTGGGCGTAACGGCCTTTCTGCACATTGCTGCTACTATCCTTGCGCTCGAACATGCCGCAAAACAGTGCCTTGGCTTTCGCGGTGTTGTCTGGCTGAGCGTTGACGATCTTGCCCAGCGCCTTGGCAATTCGTGGATGGGGATCGCCGAGAGCCGCCAGCATGGCCTTACGATTCTCCTCAAGAAGCGCCAAGTCATATTCCAGAGTTTTTAAACCATGGAAGATCTTCACAAATGCATCTTCCATACCCTTCATCTTGGTTGTATTGCTAGAGATCCGCACCTCATCCCCAAGGGAAGGAAAGACCTCAACACGCTTGACCTTTTTCTTTTTCGCTCCGACTTCGGCTTCAGCTGGCTCTTCGTCCTCTGGCTGCTCCCCCTCCTCTGGCTCACCAGCCTCTTCCTGGTAGCTAGCCTCAGCGAGAAGATCTTCGATCACTTCATCGCTCAATTCACCCTGAGCCTCGCCCTGAATCTCTACCTCTTCGAAAGGGTCGGCGTCAGTGATTACAGAAACCGGAATCCGCAAACCTTTTTCGCCGAACAATGGCAGGAAGGAATCGAAATTGAGCCCCTCCACGCTGATAAGGCTGACACCGTACTCACGCAGATCGAGATTTATGAGTTTTGCGAGTGCATCGACCAGCATGAGCTCGGCGGCCCCTTCGACGAAGATCACTCGACGAGCAAAAAACAGTTCGGCTCTGGTTACATCCAGATAGCGTTCGAGCTTTTCGCGCTTCCCCTTCTCAAAGGTTATGTCACGGGGGAAGAACGTCTGCACACCTGCCTCGTTCTCGACCAGACAGACCAACGCCTCAAGCTCTGAGTTACTGGCGAAATTGGGGGAATGGCTTGTGACGAAGAGTTGAAC
This sequence comes from Pseudomonas sp. OVF7, assembly GCF_030644265.1. Lineage (NCBI taxonomy): Bacteria > Pseudomonadati > Pseudomonadota > Gammaproteobacteria > Pseudomonadales > Pseudomonadaceae > Pseudomonas > Pseudomonas sp. OVF7. The sequence goes on from NZ_CP128996.1 coordinate 5,544,620, forward strand.
TGTTTTTTCGCCCTCACTTTTAGGCACGCTAGCGAGGTAACGAAGTAAAACCCGCTGCAATTGTGGATGCAGGTGCGCCTCAGGCTCTTCTACAATCAAACTCCGATAGGCAGCATCGGGATTTTTAGCCAGCTCGCTCAGCACCACAGCCATGAAGATCAGGTTGTTGAAACCAAGGCCGTTCTGCTCAATCTCCAACGCCTCTGCAGTAATGGAGAGCCTTGCCGAAAGACGCTGGAAGTCCGTGGCAGTTAGGCCAATAGCAAGCGCCTGCGCCAACTGCTCACCCATCATCAAGCCGTGACGGGAGGAAATTGCGGCATGAGTGCTCTTGATTGATTCGTTCAATTGAAGCTCGTCATCCAGCTTCTTCAGCGCATCATTAATCGTCTTGCGGCCGTCATCATCGGTCAAAAGATGAAGCAAGCGGGCCAATTGGCTGTTTCGGCTAGGACGAAGCCCCTGGGCCGCATCACGCAGAGGCTGCAAATAGACGCCCCGAAGGTTCTCCATCATATCGGACGTGAGCGCGACCTCCTGATGATCACCGCACCATCGTTTTACTTTGAATCGCCCTGTCTGATCCGCATCGGTGTACCGTACATGGATGTGCGCCTCCATAGCGTTGTCTTCACACGGTGTTAGCGCCGCAATGAAGTCTGCTTCATCCTCATGGCTAAGTCCTTTAAAGACAAAGTGGAACGTGATGTCGCCTGCCGGCTCGCCTTGGTTGGGACGGTGTCGGTCAGAAGTATCAAGACGGGGGTACGGTTCATCATGACCCGCGAGAAGGGTTCGAAGCGCGTCGACTACGGCGCTTTTGCCCACATTGTTTGGGCCTACCAACACGTTCAGTCCCGGCTGAAATTTCAGCTTGGCGTCACGCAATTTGCGGAAGTTCTTGATCGTCAGCTCAGCGAGGTACATGAAAGACTCCATCCTTGTTTTGCAGATCAAATCCTATTGAGCTGAAGCGTGCAATAACTGATACGTGATGGATGCTGCCTCAATCGCTCCAAGCTGGAGCAGCTCTTGCTTGCACAGCGACAAAGCCAACGGAGTCATGCTGGAATTCGTCATGAACTACCATTCTCGATCGCTCACATATCGGGTGCGGTTGGGAGCAATAATGAGGGTAGACTTCAATTTTCTCTGCCTGGAACTGCCGTTCTAGAGCCAAGCCAAAATGTTTTGGCGACCCGGAGAGCATTTGAAGAATGCCTGACACCGCCGATAAGCTATTCAAAGACAGGCTTCACACATGCCTTCCGAGGTTAACTCCTCATTTTACGAGCCCCCCCTTATATGAGGGCATAGACGGGGGTACATGTAACCCGTGGTAAAAACGATTCCCCCTTTTTTAATGCTCCCAGCGACAGTTTCCATCTTAAAAACTGGTAGCTCCGAACAGAGTCTGCCCTTTAGGCGAATCACAGCTACGGGCGCCGACGGCATAATGCCATCACGCCTGGAGCAAGTGATTGCCTTGTGCTACCACTCGAGTCAGAATGTGCGCAAAGGAGTTTCGGCTAGGTCACGTTGAACATGGAAAGGATGCCAGCAAGAGCGCAAAGCCCAAGGATAATCCTCGCCCAGGGTGTATCCGTCGCAGCGCCGCTCATCTCGCGTCTCCCCACTGGCATCAAACATCGCGCCACGACTTCCCGCTGCAAAAGCACCAACAACCGAATTCCTTTCACTCCAGCGGCCTATTCCCTCACACAAGGGAGCTATAGGATCCCACGCGAATCTTTCCTTGTGCCGGCGTCGTCTCCACACGCTTACCCGGCACCATCAAGCTTTCACTCGCAATATATGGTGGCTTCGTGGGCAAGCGCTCGCCTCAGCGCTCGCACTCATTCAGACAGTAATAGCCAACCACAACACATCAGGCCTTGTTTGCGGCATGTACGACCTTGGAGCATGGGCTGAATTATGAGTTCTGTAGCAAGCAACGATTCCGCAGACCAAAAGAAAGATTGCGACCCCTATAGCGCCGGGGAACAGGGATTGGGCTACATCTTCCAACCCCGCTTTGCGCTGTACCAGGCATTAGAGCTTCCAGAGGACACCGCGATCCTCATCGAGAAGGAAGATGACCTCGACTTCCTGGAGTCCTCTGGAAAGAAGACACTGGCCTCTCTCAAGCACAAGGCTGTTGGTGAACGCCTGACTGACCTATCTGTCGACTTCTGGAAGTCGGTCAATATCTGGCTAACTCGTTACCAGGCTAATGGGCGGGTTGAGTCTGACTATCAGTTTTTTCTGTTCACCACCTCGTCCGTCGCACCGGATTCATTCTTGAAATTCTTTCTGTACGGCGCCAATACAACAGAGGCTCAGCCCAGCCTTTGGCAACTGACAGAGAACACGCTCGCCACCAGCAAAGCGAAATCGTTCACCAAGATCAAGGAGTTGCTCTCGAAGCTGACAGCGCTGGAAAAAGAGGACTTCGTATCGAGAATCACGATTATTGACAGCACGCCTCGGATTGGCGATCTCCCAGCACTCATCAAGGCCCAGAAAATGCGGCCAATCCGTGCTGAGCACAGAGATGCAGTCTTTGAGCGTCTGGAGGGATGGTGGAATGACCTGATCATCCAGATGCTCTGCGAGCCGCAGAGCGAGCCCGCATATGCCCGGGATGTTTCTGAGAAGCTGTTCAACTTCAGTGAAGAGTACAAGGATGACAATCTTCCGATCACCTTCGAGGACGCGATCCCCACTTCCCCCATTGATGTGAGCATCGATAATCGGCTTTTCGTAAGTCAACTACGTGAGTTGAAACTGAGCCCCAGCCGCATTCGAAATGCGATCCTGGACTACTACCGAGCATTTGAGCAGCGCTCAGCCTGGGCGAGGCAGCGCTTGGTGGGCTCTGAAGAAATCATGAAGTATGAACGCCGGCTGACGAATGAGTGGGAGCGCACCAAAGATGTCCTATTCGACGATGATGTACTCGGTGCGTCAATCGAGGACTGTTCTGACCCGGAACTGATTGCCGTTGCCAAGAAGCTGTATACCTGGGCTGAGACAGAAGCCCAGAAGCTTGATCACCTGAAAATCCGGGCACGTGTGACAGAGCCTTACGTACTTCGCGGCAGTTTTCAGATTCTCGCTAACAAGCGCCCCTATCCCACCGTTTACTGGCATCCACAGCTTCTGGATCGCCTATCCAAGGCTGCTGGAGAGACCGAATGATTCGCTGGGATGAGCGTCCGTTTGAGACCAAAAATTTGTTCAACCCTGCCTTTTGCGCGGTAGTCCTGATGCGTGCGCTCAAGGCCTATGCGGTGGTAGATCCCAAGGGGATGCCCTTTTCGATGTCACTGCTTGTATTGCCGCTGAGCCTCCACCAGGAATCTCGAAGCGCGCTGCTCAAGCACTACAAGGGCTACTTGCTCAAAACGGTGGAAACCTACCCCCAGATGCAAATCGGACTGGCAGAGAGGGTAACTGAAATGCTGCCGTTCACTTTCGAGGCATTTGCGTTGGCGCACTACACCGATTGCTTCGAGGTCACCCCGTTGGGACGACTCCTCCCGAAAGCCAGGAGGGTTAAAGCAGACATCGAAGGCACCGAGGAAACAGTGGCGTGCCAACGTGCAGCGGCTCTGTTGGGGAGAGAGTTCGCCAAGATTGCAGACAGGGTTACGGTGTACACCGCTTTTGGAATTCGACCATGAAAATCAGCTCCATCCACGTATACAGCCACGATGGCCAGCGCCGCGATGTCAACTTCGAAGTCGACGGACTCAACATCATTACGGGCCGCTCGTCGACAGGTAAATCCGCCCTTTCGGACATCATCGAATACTGCATGGGCCAATCCAACTTCAACGTTTCGGATGGTGTTATCCAGGACAAGGTATCCTGGTTCGCAGTGATCTATCAATTTCCGGACGTGCAGGTCATGGTGGCGAAACCGGCCCCACGGGCAGGCGGCGCGAGCTGCAGCCTGGCCATGACCCGTACCGGGGAGTTCGTGCAGCCCCTTGAGTTTTCCGAGTTAGTGGTCAACACGGACGACGTCGCCGTCACCTCGTTGCTGTCACGCCAACTTGGCATTCCGGAAAACCGCACAGAGGTGGCGGAGGAGCACACGCGTAACAGCTACGAAGCCTCCATCAAGCATTCGTACTACTACCTCTTCCAAAGGCAGGGCCTGGTCACCAACAAGGATCAGCTTTTCTATCGCCAGAACGAGCCGTTCCAACCCCAGGCGATCAGAGATACGCTTCCCATCCTGCTGGGCGCGTCAACCAATGAGCGATACGAGCTGCAGACTAGGCTACGGACAGCTCAGCGAGACCTGAGGGCCCAGACAAAGCTGCTGGAGCAGGCGAAGCAAGCCGTGGGCAACAACCGAAACCAGGCCATCGCACTGCTGACTGAAGCCAAGGCGGTAGGAATACTCCCTCAAGAATCCCCCATTGGGGAGGTCGAGGAGATCATTGCTGCCCTCAAAACGGCAGCGCATTGGACTCCCGCCAAACCGCACGCTCAGCCTGAGGACAAGGTACCCAAATTGGAGACTGAGCTGGCCAAACTGAGGAAAACCAAACGCGAGATCAAATCCAAAATTGAGGCCGGCCAGATATTCGAACGGCGTGCCGGCGGCTTCCAGAGCGAGGCATCGGAACACATCGACCGCCTCTTATCCATCAAGTCGCTTCCGAAGAATGCAACAACAGGCGAATGGCAGTGGCCTTTCGCCGAAAAGAATCTGGCCATGGAAACCCCCATAGCCCAAGCGCTCATCGGCGAACTGGCGTCCCTGGAAGCAGAAATGCAGACGGTGATGGGCCAACGTCCGCAGATTCAGGGCTACCTGGCGGAGGAAAACCAACGCCTTCAGGACACAAGCAAGTCAATTGTCGAGAAGGAAGCGGAGCTGACAGCCGCCATCGCCGCCAATACGATGCTGATGAACGCACAGAAGCAAAGCGACGCAGCCAGGTATGTGGTGGGGCGCATCAGCTTTTTCCTTGAGGGCTTCGTCCCAGACAATTCGCTAAAACAGCAAGAGGCTGACTATCGCCGTCGGGAAATGCGCGTACAGGAACTTGAAAAGGCACTGGCAGATGTTGATGTGGAAGACCGCCTGGCGTCGATCATGAACAGCATCTCGGCACAGTTCAATCTGTACAACAAACGCTTCGAATCTGAATTCAGTGCCTACCCTGCCCGATTCGACCTGAAGAAGCTGACCATCATTTTTGACCGCCCCGAGCGTTCTGTGCCCATGGCTCGGACAGGCGGCGGTGAAAACTACCTGGCCTATCATCTCTCCGCGCTGCTCGCTCTGCATTGGTACTGCGCCAAGAGCAATCGACCCATGCCGCGCTTCTTGTTGATCGATCAGCCGACCCAAGTGTATTTCCCCTCAGAGGAATCCTACAAATCGGTCGACGGTACGGTATTGAACACCGAGCAATCCGATGCCGATATGGACTCGGTACGCAAGCTGTTCAACCTGCTATACCAGTTCACGGTCGAAGACGTACCAGGCTTCCAGATCATCATCACGGAGCATGCAAATCTACGGGATGACTGGTTCCAGAAGTCTCTGGTCGAGGCACCTTGGAGCAAACCTCCGGCGTTGGTGCCAGAGGGCTGGCCACTCAAGGGTGAAGTGACGCTCTGACGAGCTGTTGAATGCCCCGCTTCTCTTGGCGATGGGTACCAAATGCATCCACTTGAGTTGCATCGAACCTAGGCAAAATCGGAAGCTAGATTGAGTCCTGGCCCCTCGTGCCAGGACAGCCTTACACCAGGAGTTGCCATGAACCCATCTGGCCTCTGTCGGAGATCTCCACTCGCGCACCTGATACACCTGGGGCAAAACTGGGAACATATGTGAAACTTATCTGCCTGAAAATACTGCTCTAGAGCCCAGTCAAAATGTTCTTTGGAGAGAACGACCTTTGACTGTGTTTACAGACTTGCGGCTTACCATGCCTTGCGGCGCGACTCAGCATCAACCGTTCTCTAAATAGGCCCCCGTTTAACAAGCGTCGAACGCCTCTCAAGTGGCACATCCACCGAGATCCAAGATTTCCGTGGGAGTAAATGTGGGAGTATTTTTCAGGCATGAAAAAGCCAAACCTTTTCAGATTGGGCTAAGTCATTGAATAATATGGTCGGGACGGAGTGATTCGAACACTCGACCCCTAGCACCCCATGCTAGTGCGCTACCGGACTGCGCTACGCCCCGACTAGGCGTGTTACTGGGTTCGCTTCGCAACGAAGCGATCAGGAATATACCGCAAGCTTTTGAAATGTGGAAGTATTTTAAAAGCCTGAATCATTTCTTCAACACCACCAGCACATCTTCGAGTTCGGAGATCATCTGGCGGATCAGTTGCTTGTATTGGGTGGTGTCGTCTTTGGCTTCATCACCAGACATGCGCTGGCGGGCGCCGCTGATGGTGAACCCCTGGTCATACAGCAACGCACGGATCTGTCGGATCATCAGCACATCCTGGCGCTGATAATACCGACGATTCCCGGTACGCTTGACGGGGTTGAGTTGAGGAAACTCCTGCTCCCAATAGCGCAGCACGTGCGGTTTTACCGCACATAGCTCGCTGACTTCACCAATGGTGAAGTAGCGTTTGCCTGGGATGACGGGTAGCTCGTCGTTATGACTTGGTTCCAGCATAAGCCTCAACTCGGGCCTTCAACTTCTGCCCTGGACGAAAGGTGACCACACGGCGAGCCGTGATCGGGATTTCTTCTCCCGTTTTTGGATTGCGGCCAGGCCGCTGGCGTTTGTCCCGCAGGTCAAAATTGCCGAAACCGGACAATTTGACCTGTTCATTGTCTTCCAGAGCGTGTCTGATTTCTTCAAAAAACAGCTCAACCAATTCCTTGGCCTCGCGCTTGTTCAGACCCAACTCTTCGTACAGACGTTCCGCCATCTCAGCTTTCGTCAAAGCCCCCATACGTCACTTCCTTAACGTGGCGTTTAACCTTTGTTCGAGCGAGGTGAGGATATTTTGTGTCGTGGTGTTCACCTCATCGTCATTAAGAGTGCGCGATGGATGCTGCCAGGTCAAGCCAACTGCAAGGCTTTTTCTATGCGGATCAATGCCTTTACCCTGATAGACGTCAAATAGCCTGAGGTCTGTCAGCCATTCCCCTGCATTTTCACGGATTACATCCAGGACGGCAGTGGCGGCGACTTCGCGGTCGGCGATCAGGGCCAGGTCTCGACGCACTTCAGGGAAGCGCGACAGCTCGCTGAATTTAGGCATCTTGCCCGAAGCGACTTCCGCCAGGACCAACTCAAAGACGAAGACCGGACGGTCAAGGCCGAGGGTTTTCGACAGTTCCGGGTGAATGGCGCCGACGAAGCCTACCAGGCGACCTTCGCGCTCGATACGCGCGGTCTGGCCAGGGTGCAGCGCCGGGTGGTTGCCTGGAACGAAGGTGAAATCACCCAATGCACCGGCAAAACCCAATACGGCTTCCACGTCAGCCTTGACGTCGAAGAAGTCCACCGCATCACGACCTTGTGCCCAGCCTTCCGGCAGACGGCTACCGCACACTACACCGGCCAGCATCGGTTCCTGCTTCAAACCGTCCAGTTGGCCGACAAAACGCAGGCCGCTTTCGAACATGCGCACGCGATCCTGCTGACGATTCAGGTTGTGGGAAAGCGCTTTCACCAGGCCTGGCCACAGGGACGAACGCATGGCGGCCATGTCGTTGGAAATCGGATTGGCCAACAACAACGGCTCGACACCGGGGTTGAACAGTTCGAACTGCTTCGGATCGATGAAGCTGTAGGTCACGGCTTCCTGGTAACCACGGGCAACCAGCAGACGACGCAGCTCAGGCAGGTGTGCACGCGCCTCCGCCTTGGGTTGCGGTGCCAGGCGTGCTTGCGGGTAACGAACCGGTAGACGGTTGTAGCCGTACAGGCGGGCGAGTTCTTCGATCAGGTCGACTTCCAGGCTGATATCGAAACGATGGCTTGGCACTTCAACGCGCCACTGCCCTTCCCCACCTGCGGAAATACCCAGCCCGAGAGCCGACAGAAGTCGCTCAATCTCTGCAGGCTCAATCATCAGGCCGAGCATTTGCTCGACGCTCTTGGCGCGCAGGGTGATAGGTGCAACGGACGGCAGATGCTGTTCGCTCACGGCCTCGGTAATCGGGCCGGCTTCGCCACCGGTGATGTCCAGCAGCAGGCCAGTGGCGCGCTCCATGGCTTCACGGGCGAGCTGCCAGTCTACGCCACGCTCATAGCGGTGCGACGCATCGGTATGCAGGCCATAGGAACGGGCCTTGCCAGCGATGGCGATCTGGTCGAAGAATGCGCTCTCAAGGAAGATGTCACGCGTGGTCGCGGACACGCCGCTGTGCTCACCCCCCATCACGCCAGCAATCGCCAGGGCGCGGGAATGGTCGGCGATTACCAGGGTGTCAGCCCGTAGCGTTACTTCCTGGCCGTCAAGCAGTACCAGCTTCTCGCCTTCTTCTGCCATGCGCACACGGATGCCGCCATTGATTTCGGCGAGATCGAACGCGTGCAGTGGTTGGCCCAGCTCGATCATCACATAGTTGGTGATGTCGACGGCAGCGTCGATGCTGCGCACGTCAGCGCGACGCAGGCGCTCAACCATCCATAGCGGGGTGGGCTTGGACAGGTCGACGTTGCGGATCACACGGCCCAGGTAACGAGGGCACGCGTTTGGCGCCAGCACCTCAATCGGGCGGACTTCGTCGTGCACCGCAGGGACGGCGGTAATCACGGGCCGGGTGACCGGGACGTCGTACAGCGCGCCCACTTCACGCGCCAGGCCCGCCAGGGACAGGCAGTCGCCACGGTTCGGGGTCAGGTCAACCTCGATGCTGGCGTCTTCCAGTTCCAAATAGGCACGAATGTCCTGGCCCACAGGCGCGTCGGCCGGCAGTTCCATCAGGCCATCATTGCCCTCGCCTACCTGCAGCTCAGCCTGGGAGCACAGCATCCCGTTGGACTCGACACCGCGCAGCTTGGCTTTCTTGATCTTGAAGTCACCTGGCAGTTCGGCACCGATCATGGCGAACGGGATCTTCAGGCCCGGACGCACGTTGGGCGCTCCGCATACGACCTGGAAGGTTTCCGTGCCATTGCTGACCTGGCATACACGCAACTTGTCGGCGTCAGGATGCTGCTCGGTGCTCAGCACCTCGCCCACAACCACGCCACTGAATACGCCAGCAGCCGGGGTAACACTATCAACCTCAAGACCGGCCATCGACAGACGAGCAACCAGCTCGTCGCGATTTACCTGCGGGCTTACCCAGCCACGCAGCCATTGTTCACTGAATTTCATCCTGCTCTCCTAATGATTCGTTACGACTAGCGAAATTGCGCGAGGAACCGCAAGTCGTTGTCGAAGAACAGACGCAAGTCGTTCACGCCGTAACGCAGCATGGCCAGACGCTCAACGCCCATGCCGAAGGCAAAGCCCGAGAACTCTTCCGGGTCGATCCCGGACATGCGCAGCACGTTGGGGTGAACCATGCCGCAGCCCATCACTTCCAACCAACCCGTCTGCTTGCAGACGCGGCAGCCTTTACCGCTGCACATCACACATTCCATGTCGACTTCAGCGGACGGCTCGGTAAACGGGAAGAACGATGGACGGAAACGCACCGCCAACTCTTTCTCGAAGAACACCCGCAGGAACTCTTCGATGGTGCCCTTGAGGTCGGCGAAGTTGATATCGCGATCAACCAGCAGGCCTTCGACCTGGTGGAACATCGGCGAGTGGGTGATATCGGAGTCGCTACGGTACACACGGCCTGGGCAGACGATGCGGATCGGCGGCTTCTGCGCTTCCATGGTGCGGACCTGTACCGGCGAGGTATGGGTGCGCAACAGCATGTTCGCATTGAAATAGAAGGTGTCGTGCATCGACCGGGCCGGGTGATGGCCGGGGATGTTGAGCGCCTCGAAGTTGTGATAGTCGTCTTCGACCTCAGGGCCTTCGGCGATGCCGTAGCCGATGTGAGTGAAGAACTGCTCGATACGCTCCAGAGTCCGGGTAATCGGATGCAGACCGCCCGAAGCCTGGCCACGGCCAGGCAGGGTCACGTCAATGGACTCGGCGGCGAGCTTGGCCGCAAGATCGGCCTCCTCGAGCGACGCCTTGCGCGCATTGAGAACCTCTGTGACACGCTCCTTGGCAACGTTGATCAGCGCACCGACTTGCGGACGCTCTTCAGCCGGCAAATTTCCCAGGGTCTTCATCACCTGAGTCAATTCACCCTTCTTGCCAAGGTAGTGAACCCGGATTTGCTCCAGGGCATTGATATCTTCAGCGCTTTGCACAGCCTCAAGAGCTTGAGCGACGAGCGCGTCCAGGTTTTCCATGTACAGACTCCAGATACAAAATAGGGGAAGAGCTTGAAGGCTCTTCCCCTATTTAAGACGTTTAACACCTTGGGCTACAGAGTAACCCAGGGTGACTGTCGGGGGTACTTAAGCCAAGGTGGCTTTAGCTTTCTCGACAATCGCAGCAAACGCCGCTTTTTCGTTCACTGCCAGATCAGCCAGAACCTTACGGTCGATCTCGATGGACGCTTTTTTCAGGCCAGCAATGAAACGGCTGTAGGACAGACCGTTAACACGAGCACCAGCGTTGATACGAGCGATCCACAGAGCGCGGAACTGACGTTTTTTCTGACGACGGTCACGGTAGGCGTATTGGCCTGCCTTGATTACCGCTTGCTTGGCAACACGGAATACGCGTGAGCGTGCGCCGTAGTAGCCTTTAGCAAGTTTCAGAATTTTTTTGTGACGTTTACGGGCAATGACGCCACGCTTTACACGAGCCATGAGTTACTTCCTCTAGTCTTGATCCAAAAATTAACGAAGGCGCAGCATGCGCTCGACTTTTGCCACGTCAGACGGATGCAGCAAGCTGCTACCGCGCAGTTGACGCTTACGCTTGGTCGACATTTTGGTCAGGATGTGGCTCTTGAAAGCGTGCTTGTGCTTGATACCGTTAGCAGTTTTCAGAAACCGCTTAGCAGCACCACTTTTAGTCTTCATCTTTGGCATGTTCGGATACTCCGCATTCAGTTGATAAACATAATCAGAAGGCCTGCCGTGCCCTGTTGATTACTTCTTCTTTTTCGGGGCGATGACCATGATCAGCTGGCGTCCTTCCATCTTAGGATGCTGTTCGACCGAACCGTACTCGAGCAGGTCAGCTTCAACCCGCTTGAGGAGTTCCATCCCCAGCTCCTGGTGGGCCATCTCACGGCCGCGGAATCGCAAGGATACCTTGGCCCTGTCCCCATCACTCAGGAAACGTACCAGGTTGCGCAGTTTTACCTGGTAATCCCCTTCCTCCGTCCCTGGACGAAACTTGATTTCTTTTACTTGAATCTGCTTCTGGTTCTTCTTCGCCGCAGCAATCTGCTTCTTCTTTTCGAAGATCGACTTGCCGTAGTCCATCACCCGGCAAACAGGCGGGACTGCGTCGGCGGAAATTTCCACCAGGTCCAATTTGGACTCTTCAGCGATACGAAGCGCTTCATCAATCGAGACGATGCCAATCTGCTCGCCGTCAGCGCCAATTAACCGAACCTCGCGTGCCGAGATATTCTCGTTGATCGGGGCTTTCGGTGCAGCTCGTTTATCTTGTCTCATTTCACGCTTAATAATAATTACTCCGAATCTGGGCGACCACGCCGGGAAACCGCTTGCGCGAGGAACTCAGCGAACTGGGCGACGGGCATCGAGCCCAGGTCAGCACCTTCACGAGTACGCACAGCGACAGTCTGCATCTCGACTTCCCGATCTCCGATAACCAAAAGATAGGGAACCTTGAGCAAAGTATGCTCGCGGATTTTAAAGCCGATCTTTTCATTTCTCAAGTCGGACTTGGCACGAAATCCGCTTTCGTTGAGAGTTTTTTCAACTTCAGCGGCAAAATCTGCCTGTTTATCAGTGATATTCATGATCACTGCCTGGGTCGGAGCCAGCCACGCGGGGAACGCACCCTCGTAGTGCTCGATCAGGATCCCGACGAACCGTTCGAACGAGCCAAGGATCGCCCGGTGCAACATGACCGGGTGTTTACGGCTGTTGTCTTCGGAGACGTATTCGGCTCCCAGACGGATCGGCAGGTTAAAATCGAGCTGCAAGGTACCACATTGCCAGACACGGCCAAGGCAATCTTTCAGCGAGAACTCGATTTTAGGCCCGTAGAACGCGCCCTCACCCGGTTGAAGATCGTACGCAAGGCCCGCGCTGTCTAGCGCAGCGGCGAGTGCCGCTTCGGCGCGGTCCCATAGCTCGTCGGAACCGACGCGCTTTTCCGGACGAGTGGACAGCTTCATTTCGACTTCGGTAAAACCGAAATCGCGATAAACGTCCATGGTCAGCTTGATAAATGCAGCGGACTCCGCCTGCATCTGTTCTTCGGTGCAGAAGATGTGTGCGTCGTCCTGGGTGAAGCCGCGTACGCGCATGATGCCGTGCAATGCACCCGATGGCTCGTTACGGTGGCAGGCACCGAACTCGGCCAGGCGCATCGGCAACTCGCGGTAGCTCTTCAAGCCCTGGTTGAACACCTGCACGTGGCAAGGGCAGTTCATCGGCTTGATGGCGTAGTCGCGGTTTTCCGACTGGGTGGTGAACATATTGTCGGCGTAGTTGGCCCAGTGCCCGGATTTCTCCCACAGGCTACGGTCAACAACCTGAGGAGTCTTGATCTCCAGGTAGCCGTTCTCACGCTGCACCTTGCGCATGTACTGTTCAAGCACCTGGTACAGGGTCCAGCCGTTCGGGTGCCAGAACACCATGCCCGGGGCTTCTTCCTGGAGGTGAAACAGGTTCAGACGCTTGCCGATCTTGCGGTGGTCGCGTTTCTCGGCTTCTTCGATGCGCTGGATGTAGGCCGCCAGCTGCTTCTTGTCAGCCCAGGCGGTGCCGTAGATCCGCTGCAGTTGCTCGTTCTTGGCATCGCCGCGCCAGTAGGCACCGGACAGCTTGGTCAGCTTGAACGACTTGAGGAAACGCGTATTCGGTACGTGCGGGCCACGGCACATGTCGACGTATTCTTCATGGTAATACAGGCCCATGGCCTGTTCGTCCGGCATGTCTTCTACCAGGCGCAGCTTGTAGTCTTCGCCACGCGCAGTAAACACGTCGATCACTTCGGCGCGCGGGGTGACTTTCTTGATGACGTCGTAATCTTTTTCGATCAGCGCGTGCATGCGCTGTTCGATGGCGGCCAGGTCGTCCGGCGTAAAAGGACGCTCGTAGGCGATGTCGTAATAGAAACCTTCGTCAATGACCGGGCCGATCACCATTTTCGCGGTGGGGTACAACTGCTTGACCGCGTGGCCAATCAGGTGCGCGCAAGAGTGACGAATGATCTCCAGCCCCTCTTGATCCTTGGGCGTGATGATCTGCAGGCTGGCGTCGGAGGTAATCAGGTCGCTGGCGTCGACCAGCTTGCCGTCGACCTTGCCGGCCACGGTGGCCTTGGCCAGGCCGGCACCAATGGATGCGGCGACCTCGGCGACGGAAACCGAATGATCGAATGAACGTTGACTGCCATCGGGAAGAGTAATAGTTGGCATGGCGCCTCCTCTCCTAGTGGTGACCCCTACCAAAGGTCACGTGGGTTGGGATGAGCCAGTACAAGATCCAACACCAGGCCGTTCAGCAACGAACGCCTGCCTTACAGCGGCAGGAGCCTTTCGGCAAACCGATAATCGAACCAGAGTGACTGGAGTGAACAAAAGGAACATGGCAAGGCGGCAAATGGCGCGCCCGGGAATAGCCAGGTGGCTGATGCTAGCACAGATGAACGGTCATCGCGCCGGCGCCATCCGACGTAAAGACAAATTCCAGCCTTTATAGCGGTAAAAGTGAACTTGAGCTGTACGCGACGCCTCAAACCCACTGAGAATCGCTGTTCGTCCTCGACCCAAAGGAGCATCCCATGATGCGTTTTACCTCGACCCTCGCTCTCGCCGCTACCCTGAGCCTCCTTTCCCTCGGCGCACAAGCAGCTGCGCCTTCCAACTGGCCAGCCGGTGCCCGTGACAGCTTCGTTAAAGACTGCACCTCTGCCGCCAGCCAAAATGTGGACGTCAAAACCGCCAAAGACCATTGCGAATGTGGCGCGAACAAAATCAACGCCGAATTGAGCACGGCCGAGATCAAAGAGCTGATGACCAACCAGAACGCCAGCCCGGACCTTAAAAACAAGGCGGTCGCGGCTATTTCGTCCTGCAAGGTCGTGAAGAAAAAGTAATATTCACCCCTGATCAGACGGCCGTTTTGCTGGAAAAACACCTCGAAAACTGCCATTTCTCACAAATTACGCAGCTTTTACGGCTTTTTTTACCAGCTTATATTTCGCACAAAAGCCCCGTAGATCGGGGCTTTCAGCCGATTCAGGTAGTAAACGCAACGCTATTGACTCGCAAACAATGCCTTGGGGGGGCTCCCAAGTCGAACATTTCGACTATGATAGCCCGGTGTGCCCAGTTGGCCTGAGCAGCACAGCACTACTGAAAATATATGTTTCTTGGAGATACACCATGTCTAATCGCCAAACCGGCACCGTTAAATGGTTCAACGATGAAAAAGGCTTCGGCTTCATCACTCCTCAAGGTGGCGGTGACGACCTGTTCGTACACTTCAAAGCTATCGAAAGCGACGGTTTCAAAAGCCTGAAAGAAGGCCAAACCGTTTCCTTCGTGGCTGAGAAAGGCCAAAAGGGTATGCAAGCTGCACAGGTTCGCGGCGAGTAATTCTCCGCTGAGCTAAAAAAACCCCGTCCATGTGACGGGGTTTTTTATGGGTGGCGCAAAAACCCGGAGGCTGTCAGCCGCAATTGACCCGCGTGATCACCAGGTTGTCGTCGGTGTTCAGGTTCAGGCGGTCGGAGCGGTATTCCAGGGTGATCATATCGTTGGGCTTGAGGATCCGTGCATTCTGCGCACCGGCACGGGCGCGCGCCTGCTCCAGCAGTTGGGGCGAGGCTTTCTGGCCAATCGCGAACTCGGCGGCCTTCGACTCACAGCGGCTATGGCCGGTGTCGGCCGTGGCGGCGTCTTTGGCTGGCTCAGAGGCACCTGGGGTGCTGCAACCCGCCAACGCGAGTGCTGCCAACAAAGTACCGAATGATGCGAGCTTCCAAGGCATGAAGCCTCCTAATGATAAAAAATGAACAGAGATCGTGCGACAGCCGTCAGACGGATTGGTTTCAAGACGTAAATCGCCTGCGGGCAAGTCTGCCTGACTCAGCGCGGGCATTCGCCCGGCCAATCGTGACCACATATGAACGTACTCAGTAGATATCAATGTAGTCAAACCGTGGCGTCGGCCAGTTCTCCTTCAGCGCATTGAAAATCTGCATGACCCAGACTTCGTCGCTGGCCGCCACATTGCCTACATACCCAGAGCCCTTGGCCCACGTTTCCAGACGAAACAGCAACCCATCAATATCAACGCCACCCACCGCTTTGCCCGATGAGATATAGGCGATACCGCTCTTGGTCACGCGCAACTGGGTATGTTCATCGTCGCTGGCACTGGCGATCAATTGGCGCACGGCCATCAGCGTCAGGCTTTCGGGGTTATTCAAATCGATCTGCACCTGGTGTCCCCGGCAGTTAGACAGGCGACCAGTGTCGCACAGCCACCCCCTCATGCCTAAGTAGCAGTGCCAAACCCTGCGCAAAATGGTTAACTGCGCCCGCAAGAACCGAGTTTCAGCGCACTGCCCAGCACTTTTCAGATCGTGAGCCGCCCATGAGTACCGTAACCCTTCAAGCCGATATCAAAGCCAAATGGCACCAAGGACAGAGCTCCTACAGCCCCGGAAGCCCGGAAGAATTGGCGATCATTGGCATCGACCTGCTGGTCAAGGAACTCGGCACCCAAGCCGCACAGGCATTCATCGGCCAGATATTCGAGAAATACCCGACCGATTACCGGGGTGCACACGACCCCGAGCGCGATTAAGAACCGGCCGGCGAGCGCCAACCGGCAACTGCATTACTTCAGGCGTGCCAAGCGCTCGGTCAACAGATCGAAGAAGCCCTGGGCATCGCCGTTCTCAACCCAGAACACATTCTTTTCCTGCTTCAGGCCGTCATACCAGTCGACGATGGTCTGGCCGAAGGTCGGTCCTTCGCGGCTGTCCACCACCATATTGGCCTGACGCCCACTGAACAGAGAAGGCTTGAGCAGGTAGGCAATCACGGTGGCGTCGTGCACCGGGCCACCTGGGATGCCGTAGTGCTCCATGTCACCCTTGACGTATTCATTGAGAATATCGCCGACGACCTTGCTCGCGTTGTTCTTGATGTCCGCGATCTTTTTCAGGCGCGCCTCGCTGGTCAGCACCTTGTGGGTCACGTCCAGCGGCAGGTAGGTCAGCTTGACGCCACTCTTGAGCACGATCTCGGCCGCTATCGGGTCGGCGAACAGGTTGAACTCAGCCACCGGCGTGATATTGCCGCCATTGAAGTGCGCGCCGCCCATCACCACCACTTCCTTGATGCCTTGGGTAATGTCAGGAGCCTGGGTCAATGCCAGCGCCAGGTTGGTCTGTGGGCCGAGCATGGCGATGGTGATGCTGTGGGGCTTGGCGGTACTGAGGGTCTTGATCAGGTAGTCGACAGCATTGCCTTCGGCCAGGCCTTTTTTCGGCTCATGCACCGTCACACCGGAAATGCCTTCCTTGCCATGGATATTCTCGGCATAGATAGGCGTACGCAGCAGCGGTTTTGGCGCACCGGCGTACACCGGGATGTCCTCACGCCCCGCCCACTCGCGGGCCAGGCGCGCATTGCGCGATGTCTTGTCCAGGCGCACGTTACCTGCGACGGTGGTCAGCGCGCGAATATTCAACTCCTCCGGGGAAGCCATGGCAAACAGCAAGGCCACCACGTCGTCAGCGCCCGGGTCGGTGTCGATGATCAGGTCGATTTTTTCCGCCGCTTGGGCGCTTGCTGCAGTGAGTGCGGACAAAAGCAGGACACTCCGGAACAGATTTCTCAGGGTGGGAAGACTACGTTGCATGGAACACTCCTTGTCGTTGGGAAACGCTAGAACGTGACGCCGGACACCAGCGCGATATTGCAATAAGGCTGGCACTCACCGGTGCGAACAATGGCGCGCGCGTTACGGCTGAGCTGCTTGAACGCTTCATGGCTGACCAGACGACGCTCGCCGAGATGGGCCTGTGCGTTCAGACTGTTCAGCTCAGTCAGCGCCGGTGGCTGCTTAAGCAGGATTTCTTCGGCCAGCACATGGCTTTCCACCTGCATTTCACTGAGCACGATGCGCAAGGTACTGATGAAATCGGGAATGCCCTGGGTCAGCGCCAGGTCGATCAACTCGACACCCGGCGGTACTGGCAGACCAGCATCGCCGATGACCAGAATATCGCCGTGCCCCAGGGAGGCGATCACGCGCGACAGAGCAATATTGAGCAGGGGTGTCTTTTTCATGAGGGCACAAAACCTTGTACGTCGTGCAGCGTAGGGATGGAAGGCTGGGCGCCGTCACGGGTCACCGACAGCGCCGCCGCCACTTGGCCGAATCGAATGGCCTCGGCTTCGCTCTTGCCGCTGGCCAATGCCGCGGCAAAGCCACCCACAAAAGTATCACCGGCCGCCGTGGTATCCACCGCCTTGACCTTGGGCGCCACCAGGTGTTCAAAGCCATGACCATCGGCGAACAATGCGCCCTGGGCACCAAGGGTAATGATGACTTTACCCGCGCCCGCCTTGATCAATTCGGTCGCAGCCAGCCTGGCGCTGTCGAGGGAGTCGACCGTCACACCGCTCAGCGCGGTCGCCTCGCTTTCATTGGGAATCAGGTAGTCGATCGAGGCATACCACTCGGTCGGCAAAGGACCGCTGACCGGCGCCGGGTTAAGAATAACCGTCTTACCCAGCTCACGACCGCGCTTGAGCGCATGCCCCACAGTCTCCATTGGCACTTCAAGCTGGCAGACGATCACATCGGCGGCCTGCAGCACCGCGTCAGACGCCTGCAATGAAGCCGGCGTGAGTTCACCGTTACTGCCCGCGACGATCACAATGGCGTTCTGGCTGCTGTCATCTACGACAATCAGCGCCACGCCGCTGGAGCCGGCAACGGTGCTCACAGCCCCGCAATCGATGCCTTCCACCCGCAGCGCATCGCGCAGCTGGCTGCCGTAGGCATCAGTGCCGACACAACCGATCATCGCAACCTCGGCCCCCAACCGCGCCGAAGCCACGGCCTGGTTGGCGCCCTTGCCGCCGGGAACGGTGGAAAACGATTGGCCGATCAAGGTTTCACCGGCACGGGGCAAGCGACTGGCACGGGTCACCAGGTCCATGTTCAAGCTGCCTACTACCACTACTTTTGCTGGCATACATCAATACTCATCAATTCGGTTCAGCGGTATTGGGCGAACACACCGGCAATTGGCGCCGTCGACTCACGCAACACGATGCTCGGCGTCACGATGCGTTGATCGATCGGCAGTTGGGGTGTCGCAATCCGTCGCAGTAAAAGTTCGGCAGCCGTCTCGCCCAGTTGCACGATCGATTGCCCGACCGTGGTCAGCGCCGGGTAGACGTAACGGCCCATTTGAATATCGTCGAAACCAATCACCGACAGCTCGCCGGGCACGCGGAGATTACGTTCAGCCGCCGCGCGCAGCACACCAAAGCCGATCATGTCGTTGCTGGCGAAGATTGCGCTGGGCGGGTTTTCTGCCAATAACTGCACAGCCGCAGCATAACCACCGGTACTGGTGAAGTCGCTTTCCCGGGTGCGATCAGCCGCCACCTCCACACCCGCCTCGCGCAGCGCACGGTGATACCCCGCCAGGCGCATCTGCGCCACGCGGGTATGGACTGGGCCGCCAATACAGGCGATGTCCCGGTGACCCAGTTCAAGCAAGTGCCGGGTGGCCAGGTAAGCGCCCTCCTCGTGGTCGATACGCACCAGGTCAACGTCAATGCCGTCCAATGCCCGGTCGACGATGACCATGGGCGTGCGCACCGCGCTCAAACCCGCGGCGAGGCCGCTGTCGTCACCGCCCACGGAGGTCACGATCAAGCCATCGACACGTTTTTCCAGCAACACCCGCAGGTAGCTGCGTTGCTTTTCAGCATTGTCGTCGGAATTACACAGGATCACGCAATAGCCATTGCGCTCGCAGTAATCCTCGATGCCTCGGGCCAGCTCGGCAAAATACGGGTTGAGGCTGTTGGGTACCAGCAGGCCAATAGTCGCCGTGGTCTTGGCCTTGAGCGAGCGCGCGACGGCGCTGGGCACGTAGTCCAACTGCTTGATCGCGGCTTCCACCTTGATGCGCACCGGCTCGCTGACCGGACGCGTCTTGTTCACCACATGAGACACGGTGGTGTAGGAAATACCGGCAAGCGCTGCCACATCCTTGATCGTTGCCATGGCTCAGCCTCGCCGACTGGCGCGTTGGCTGCGGTAGGTATCGAGGACCACGGCAATCACGATCACAGCACCGGTGATGATGCGCTTGGTGGGCTCCGTGGCACCGATCTGCGCCAAGCCAGCGGCCAGCACCGAAATAATCAACACACCAAAGAACGTACTGATGACCGAGCCGCGCCCACCCATCAAGCTGGTGCCGCCGATCACCACCGCAGCGATCACTTGCAGTTCCAGGCCGGAACCGGCGTTCGGGTCTGCCGCTTCCAGGCGTGATATCTGGAACAACGCCGCCACGCCAGCCAGCAGGCCCATGAGGCTGAACACCAGAATCTTGTAGGGCTTGGGATTGATCCCTGCCAGGCGCACGGCTTCTTCGTTGGTGCCGATGCCGATCAGGTAACGACCAAACACGGTACGGGTCAACACCAGTTGGGCAACGATGATCACCAGCAACGCGATGATAAATGACGGCGAAATGCCGAAGGCAATCGGGTTGGACAACCAGGCGAAGGAATCACCGATATAGGCGGTGCGCGAGCCGGTCATCTGGTACGCCACACCGCGTGCCATTTCCAGCACGCCAAGGGACACGATGAACGACGGAATGCGCCAGGCCACCGTGATCGAACCCGTAATCGTGCCTGCCAATGCGGCGCAGCCCATGCCGAGCAAGGCTGCCGGCAACACGCTCCAACCCCAGCCAAGAATCGCCACGCTGACGGCCGATGCCGCCAGTGCCAGCACCGAGCCCACTGACAGGTCGATACCGCCGATAATCAGGATGAAGGTCATGCCCACTGCCAGCACCATCAGGTCTGGAATCTGGTTGGCCAGGGTGCTGAAGGTGTCGTAGGACAGGAAGTGATCACTGAGCACCGAAAACAGCGCAATCATCGCCAGCAACGCACCTGCCAGCCCCAGGTAGGTGCCCAGGCCGTAGAAGTTGCCAGCTGCTTTACCGGGGGAAGTTGTTGTTTTCATGGGGTATCCCTAAGCGCGGCTTCATTGAGCAGCGCATCACGTTTCTGATAGCCGGCAAACGCGGCGGCGAGCAATTCGTCCTGGGTCCAGCTGTCACGTTCGAAGGTCTCGATCAGGCGCCCGGCGGACAGCACGCCGATGCGGTCGCAGATCAGCATCAGCTCACGCAGGTCACTGGACACCACCACCAGCGCTTTACCCTGGCGAGTCAACTCGCCGAGCAAGGCATAAATATCGAACTTGGCCCCCACATCGATACCGCGGGTCGGCTCATCGAACAGCATCACCGAGCAGTCGCGCTCCAGCCAGCGGCCTATTACCACCTTTTGCTGGTTGCCGCCGGAGAGCTCGGACACCAACTGCGCCGGGCTGGAACTGCGAATGCGCATGGCATCGATCTGGCGCTTGGCCAAGGCGGTTTCATCGCGGCGATTCACTACACCGCCGCCAGAAATTTCCGGCATGTTGCCCAAGGCAATATTGGCGCTGATGGACTGGGTCAGCAGCAGGCCTTCGCCCTTACGGTCTTCGGTGATCAGGGCAATGCCGTGGCCTACCGCGTCCACAGGTGAACGAATGCTGACAACCTGGGCTGGGGAGCCCAGCGCCACGGTGCCGCTGTCGGCGAGGTCGGCACCGAAAATGAGGCGTAGCAACTCGGTACGACCAGCGCCGATCAGGCCGGAGATGCCATAGATCTCGCCAGCACGCACTTCAAAGGACACATCACGAACCTTGTCCGAACGCGTCAGGTTTTTCACCGTCAAGGCGGGACCGCCGATTGTCCGCGGGCCCAGATCGATGTGCTCGCCGAGCTCGCGACCGACCATCAAGGTGACCAGTTGCTCACTGTTGTAATTGGCCATCGGCTCGACACAGACCAACTTGCCGTCGCGCAGTACCGCAATGCGCTGGGCTACACGGGCCAACTCTTCGAGCCGGTGCGAAATATAAATGATCGCCACGCCCCGGGCCTGCAGGCGAGTGATTTGTTCAAACAGCATCTCGACTTCACGGGCGGTCAGCATGGCCGTAGGTTCGTCGAGGATCAGCACATGGCAGTCGCCGATCAGGTTGCGCGCGATTTCGACCATTTGTTGATGGCCGATGCCCAGGCTGCCAACCAAGGTGTCAGGGTCGATTGCATCCAGGCCGACCTGAGCCATGGCGTCGATCGCGGCTTTACGCAGTTGCTTGCGGCTGATCCAGCCACAGTGGCTGGGCAGGTTGTCCAGGAACAGGTTTTCGGCCACGGTCAGCGTTGGCAGCAGGTTGAGTTCCTGCATAACCATACGTACGCCCAACCCTTCGGCCTGGGTGCGACTGCCTGGACGGAAGTCCTCGCCATTGAACTGCATATGCCCGGTGGTCGGTGTGACCAAACCGCCGATGATCTTCGACAAGGTACTTTTGCCTGCGCCATTTTCACCGGTCAACGCCAGCACTTCCCCGCGATTGAGCGTCAGGGTGATGTCGGACAGAACCGGTTGGGCATAGGTCTTGCCGATACCGCTGACCGAGAGGACAGCGTTCGGGGCGGAAGATGACATAGGAAAATCTCCAGGCGCCCGCTCAGGACGAGCGGACGCTGTTGGTGCTGCCAGGATTACTGCTTGGTAACGAGTTCGACCGGAGTTTCGATCACACCGTCTTTGGCGTCGACTTTTTCACCCTTGACCAACTTCAGGGCATTCTGGATACCGAACACGGCTTGCTGGGCGGCAGCCTGGTCAGCAGTCGCCAAGACTCGGCCGTCCTGCAGCATCGGCTTGATGGCCTCGATGTTGTCGTAGCCCACCACCATCACTTTCCCCGCCTTGCCTGCTGCACGTACCGCAGACACTGCGCCCAAGGCCATATTGTCATTACCCGCCAGCAGAGCCTTGATGTCCGGGTATTCGCTCAGCATCGCAGACGCCACTTTCTGGCCCTGGTCGATTTCCCAGTTACCGGATTGGGTGGAGACGATTTTCATACCGGCAGCGTCCATCGCATCCTTGAAGCCTGCGGTGCGCTGCTGGGCATTGGTAGTGGTCGGCACACCTTCAATGATGCCGACCTTGTCACCCGAGGCCAGTTTCTTGGCCAGGTAGTCGCCCACCAGCTTGGAGCCTTTGCGGTTGTCGGGGCCTACGAATGGGATATTGAGGTTTTTGCTTTTCAGTACGTCCGGGTCCAATCGATTGTCGATGTTGACGACTTTGATACCGGCGTCGGAGGCTTTCTTCAGCACGGTGACCAGCGCCTTGGAATCGGCTGGGGCGATGACGATAGCGTTGACCTTGGCAAGGATCATTTGATTGACGATATCGATCTGCGCGCTGGTATCGGTTTCGTTCTTGATACCGTTGGTGATCATGTCGAAATCAGCGGAGTGCGCCTTTTGGTAATCTTTCGCCCCCTCCTGCATCGTCACGAAAAACTCGTTGGCAAGGGACTTCATCACCAGGCCGACCTTGGGTTTGGCGGCAGTATCGTCAGCGAATGCAGAGGAGAGCGGTAAAGCGACGGATGCGGCAGCAAGCACAGCGACAGCAAGAAGACGTCCAGCAAATGGCAGCTTCATGGGTTCACTCCGATCTTATGATTATTGTGAGCAACGCTTGCACCGAAAAGCGCTTCGGCAGCCCTCCCACCTGGGTGGCTGAAACGAGCTTTCACGAGACTCAGGGAGCCACCCGTGAAATATCTCGCAAACGTTTGCGTTATTCAAACTATGAGAACCTTGTCGAGATTTGTCAACGCTGGAAAACAACCTTTCATCCAGGCCCTCTATCCCCTGCCTTGCCGCTCGATCGCAGCGATCAGTAAACATCACCTGCGCCCAGTCGTTCTCTAAAACGACAGGCCATGACGCCTCCGTCGCGCAGGGTGTCCGGAGAGTTCGTCACTGCTTTCGGACAACCGAACGCGAACCCACTCTGATGTTCGGAAAGCCGGACAACGGGCCAGCCAACCGGTCCGAAACAGTGAAAATAAATCTTTTTAAATCAACAACTTAATTTATATACAAGGCCACAATCAGACTGGTACAGATCCTGCTCTTCCCTAACACCTCGCGGCGTTCAGAACCGCCCGGGTGTTCTAGATGAACTTGCTACCGCACTCATCAAAAACCAGAGAGAAAAATAATGAAATCTGCACTGAAGAACATTGTTCCGGGCGCATTAGCCCTCCTGCTGCTGTTCCCCGTTGCCGCCCAGGCAAAGGAAGTTGAAACCAAGGCCAAACTCTCCAACGTAGTGATCCTTGCTACCGGTGGCACCATTGCTGGCGCTGGTGCCAGCACGGCCAACAGCGCTACTTACCAGGCAGCCAAGGTCGGCATCGAGCAGTTGATTGCCGGTGTTCCTGAACTGAGCCAGCTTGCCAATGTGCGTGGCGAGCAAGTGATGCAAATCGCATCGGAAAGCATCAACAACGAAAACCTGCTGCAACTGGGCCGCCGCGTCGCCGAACTGGCCGACAGCAAGGACGTGGATGGCATCGTGATCACCCACGGGACCGACACCCTCGAAGAAACCGCCTACTTCCTGAACCTGGTGGAAAAAACCGACAAGCCTATCGTGGTCGTCGGCTCCATGCGTCCAGGCACCGCCATGTCAGCCGATGGCATGCTCAACCTGTACAACGCTGTCGCCGTTGCCGGTAGCAAAGATGCCCGCGGCAAAGGCGTGCTGGTAACCATGAATGACGAGATCCAGTCGGGTCGCGACGTCAGCAAGATGGTCAACATCAAGACCGAAGCCTTCAAGAGCCCATGGGGTCCGCTGGGCATGGTGGTCGAGGGTAAATCCTACTGGTTCCGCCTGCCGGCCAAGCGTCACACCATGGATTCGGAATTCGATATCAAGACCATCAAGAGCCTGCCCGACGTCGAAATCGCCTACGGCTACGGCAACGTAGGCGACACTGCCGCCAAGGCCCTGGCCCAGGCCGGCGCCAAAGCCATCATCTATGCCGGTACCGGCAACGGTTCAGTGTCGTCCAAGGTTGTTCCTGCCCTGCAGGAGCTGCGCAAGCAAGGTGTGCAAATCATTCGCTCGTCCCACGTGAATGCCGGCGGTTTCGTACTACGCAATGCCGAACAGCCTGACGACAAGTATGACTGGGTCGCCGCCCACGACCTGAACCCGCAGAAAGCGCGGATCCTGGCAATGGTTGCACTGACCAAGACCCAGGACAGCAAGGAACTGCAACGGATGTTCTGGGAATACTGATTACTAGCCATACCCTGTAGGGACGAGCTTGCTCGCGAAAGTGGTTAACGATGACGCGGTCCGTCTGGCTTAACCTATTGCCTTCAAGTCTTTCGCGAGCACGCCCGCCCCTACAACTCTTCGCCCCCCCGCCCCGCCGCTACACAAAAATCCCAAATCACTGTCAGACGGCCTTGTTTAACTTTAAGCAGTTGCGAAACTGCCTACAGTTAAATACTGTATGCACGTACAGCTAACTAAGGAATATTCCGTGGCAACGTCCTCTTCCGCAGCACCAACCCTGCCCGATGCCTATCAACGCCTGGCCGTTCGCGTGCAAAAAGTCATCAATTCGACCAATGCCCAAAAAAACAAGGCGGCCTTGATCTTCCGTTTGCCGGATGAGCCAGAGGACGAGTGGGCGCGTTTGCTTGAAGAGATCGCAGAAAACGACAACGTTACCCTCGCCTATCGGGACGACGGTGGCGTGCAGATTTTCTGGGTTGTGCCGAAGGAAGACTGATTCAATGAGTGTCCGTTTTATTGCTGTGCTTTGCTTGTTTTTTGCCGTCACCGCCCATGCCCAAGCGCCCCGAACGTTCAGCGAAGCCAAAAAAATCGCCTGGAAACTCTACGCCCCACAATCCACTGAGTTCTACTGCGGCTGCAAATACACCGGTAACCGCGTGGACTTGAAAGCCTGCGGTTATATCCCTCGTAAAAACGCCAGCCGCGCTGCACGCATCGAATGGGAACACATTGTTCCGGCCTGGCAGATCGGGCACCAGCGCCAGTGCTGGCAGAATGGCGGACGCAAGAACTGCACACGCCATGATGAGGTGTTCAAGCGTGCCGAGGCGGACCTGCACAACCTGGTGCCGAGTATCGGTGAGGTCAACGGCGATCGTAACAACTTCAGTTTTGGCTGGCTGCCGGTGCAAAGCGGGCAGTACGGCTCATGCTTGACCCAGGTCGACTTCAAGGCCAAGAAGGTGATGCCGCGCCCGTCCATACGCGGAATGATTGCCCGGACGTATTTCTATATGAGCAAACAATACGGCTTGCGCCTGTCGAAACAGGACCGGCAACTTTATGAAGCCTGGGACAAGACCTACCCTGTGCAGCATTGGGAGCGTCAGCGCAACCAGACCGTGGCCTGTGTGATGGGGCGTGGAAATGAGTTTGTCGGCCCGGTGAACCTCAAGGCCTGCGGTTGAACGCGGGCGGGAGCACTCGGCGTGCTCTCGCCCTACCTGCCGGTTACTGCGCAGTCTTGTGCTCGACAACCTGCGATTCGGTGTCGTTTTTCTTGGCGCGGGCCAGCTTTTCCGTGAGCAGGGCCTGCTTGGCTTCCGCATCGGCCTTGGTTGCGAATGGCCCCAAGTACACTTCGTCCTTGCCGTTTTCCTTCACGATATAAAAATTGAAACCATGCTCCAGCAACCACGCGGTCAGGTCGGTGATCGCCTGTAGCTTGTGGTCAGGCGGGCCTACCCAAACGTCCCATTCCTGGGCAGCAATCGCGCCGGTCTGTGCCTGGTTTTCAGTCACGGCAGGCTTGGCCTTGGGCGCTTCGACAGGTTTGCCTTCACCGCAACCGGCCAATGCCAACACCGCAATTGCCATCGCTACTTTACGCACTGCCCTGCTCCTTAAAGGATAAAGAGGCAACTTTATCATTCACTGTCTATTCTGGCCGTCATAAACGTTGGCTTAAACAATGCGAATGATGTATCGCAGACCTGTATGATGCCGCCATGGGAATTAATGTTGCCTCTATGCGTCCTAAAAAGAGGCAGTCACAGGGAAGCGCTTAGCAGTAAGCTACACACATCCGACACCTGCCCTGTCTGAAACATGTGTCCTTAAAAGTAATCAAGGAGAAGTCCATGCTGATACTCACCCGCAAAGTTGGTGAAAGCATAAACATCGGTGATGACATTACGATCACCATCCTGGGCGTCAGCGGCCAGCAAGTACGAATCGGCATCAACGCACCCAAGGACGTTGCCGTGCATCGCGAGGAGATCTACCAGCGCATCCAGGCTGGCCTGACAGCTCCGGACAAAAACCAGACTCCTTGAAGCACTCCAGTAGCCAGCCTTTTCGCTCTGTAACGGCTGGCGAAAACTGCCTAGACCTGCTCGCGCCTTATTCTTGTCCCGCGCACTGCCCTTGCATCTGCATTGGCAGATGAAACTGTCTTCATCCCTGGAACTTGTCGCGCGATTCGCAGCCGAAACTCCTGACTCACTCTGCCGACATCTGAGCACACTCAGGAGCACGCCGATGAGGCGCACCTCAACACAACGCTTTATCACCTATTCCTGGGCGATCGCCGTGCTGATCGGGTTGGCCTTTGCCGGCCTGGAATATGGTTTGAGGTTCGAAATTGAAAGGACAGACGCCACCGACGCCCCTTCATGGCTGGATCTGGCTTTGTTTTTGTGCGGCTACCTGTTCATGTTCTGTCTCAAACCGATCCAGAAGGCCATCCAGCGCAAGTTGTG
Organism: Pseudomonas sp. OVF7; assembly: GCF_030644265.1. Lineage (NCBI taxonomy): Bacteria > Pseudomonadati > Pseudomonadota > Gammaproteobacteria > Pseudomonadales > Pseudomonadaceae > Pseudomonas > Pseudomonas sp. OVF7. Next base: position 5,571,757 of record NZ_CP128996.1, read on the forward strand.
CCAGCGAGCCACCCACCGCGCCCACCCAAAAAACGCGGGTTGATAGGCCGCAGTTTCGCTAATAGATCACCGGTGTTTACAGTCTTCCAACAGGATCTATGCTTGGGTTTGCACGATCAGTGAAAGGTGCTTACGCAGATGGACACCCTCAGCAAATCCCAAATCGAATCTGTCCTGGCAAGCCGCCTGCCCAGCTATACCGTCAATTGCACGTTGCATGCCGACGGCACCCTCTCCGCCATCCTCAGCGGCCCGGAAACCGACCACTTCGCGATTACCGGCATTGTGCGCGCGCATTATCGCGGGACTGAAGCGATTGCCCGCCTGGCCAATGAAATCCTCAGGGAAATGGTGCTGTCACGCCAGGGCATGAGAAGCAGCCGACTGCAACAGGTGCCGCCTGGTCATACATCCTGCGAATAGGACCGAGACCGCCAAACCGGGCTCGGCTTTTTCGCATCAACCTGCCAGGCGCCGCAAGCGCAGCAAACCGCCACCGTCGTGCTCGACGTGCAAGTGTTCATACCCATCGGTGGTGGCATGCGCAGTGTGCATGGTCGTCAGGTGAGTCGAGGTCACGACCATCACATCCGCGCCAGCGGCCTCGCCTGCCCGAATACCTACCGTCGCATCTTCGAACACCAGGCAGTCCTGTACCGCCGCCCCCAGGCGCTGTGCGCCCAGCACATAACAGGCAGGGTCAGGCTTACCACTGGCCACATCTTCAGCCGTCACCAGCACCGCAGGCGGAGTGATGCCGGCCGCTTGTAGCCGGCGCAACGCCAACTCCCGGGGGGCAGACGTCACCAGCGCCCATTGGTCGCCAGGCAGACGGTTCAAAAACTCAACGGCACCGGGAATCGCCACGACGCCTTCGACATCATTCAACTCCGCCTCGGTAATCCATTGCGCCTCCACCTCAGGATCAACCCCAGGCAACGCCTGGCGGGTAATGGTATCGATGGCCCGAGCGCCATGAATGGTAGTCAGGAAGGCCTTCACGTCCAAGCCGTGACGTTCAGCCCACATACTCCAGACCCGCTCGGCGGCAGCAATGGAGTTGAGCAGGGTCCCGTCCATATCGAACAGGAAGGCGCGGTAAGGCCGGGTAAAGACGCGGATGGACACTGCTGGGCTTCCTCTTGGACGGTGACAAATGATGAGCCCGTTGCAATCTACGGGTCAGCTCTGCAGTTGTAAACGCGGCGGACAAGCACTCCAGCGATTTCATGGTTCCTGGGCTGACGGCTCCAGCTGGTCCGAAGTGATCACCCGACTCCAAGCCGCCCCTACCGTACTGGTCGGCCATTCCTACGCCGGCAGCGTGGTCAGCGACTCGGGAGTAAACCCGAAGGTCAGCGCATTGGTGTATGTGGCTGCCCGTGCGCAATGGAGTGGAAAAGCACGACGGCTACCTCACCCTGAGCCAGGACGCCTTCCTCTTATTACGAACTTGTCATGATCCTGTTGGTTGGCTGTTTGTGTCGCCTGGTTACTGTGAACTCACTGCCAACGACCGGGCAACCCGCCCTTAACGAGAGATACCTCCATGAAACTGTTTGCCCTTGGTTTTGCCGCTTTACTGGCCACCGGTTCGGTATTCGCGGCCGACACTCCAGCTGCCACGGACGTGATCCACGACAAAACCGGCTTCTTCGTACACCTGGACGTCGCCAAAGTCCTGTCGAGTACCGACACTTACGGCCAATGTGGAATCGTCCCGGCACAACTCAAATACCTGGACCACCAGGACCGCGAACATGTGCTGGACTATCAGGTCCAAGGCATCGGCTGCGCCAATGACAATTGATCGGGCTACACTTGCGCCACGCACTGAACCAGGGCACTTCCCATGAACATCCTTGTCGTTGAAGACGAGCCCAAGGCCGGCAATTACCTGCTCAACGGCCTGCAGGAGCTGGGCTACTCCGTAAGCCTCGCCCGTGACGGGGTAGATGGCTTGCACCAGGCCTTGGAAACGCCATTCGATGTGATCGTACTCGACGTGATGATGCCGAAAATGGACGGCTGGGAAGTGCTGCGGCGCTTGCGCAAGGAGGCCGACACGCCGGTGCTGTTCCTCACCGCCCGCGATGACATTGCCGATCGCATCAAGGGCTTGGAACTGGGGGCTGATGACTACCTGATCAAACCTTTCTCCTTTGCCGAACTGGTCGCGCGCCTGCGCACCTTGACCCGACGCGGCCCGAGCCGCGAAGAAGAACACCTGAACATCGCCGACCTGCACATCGACGTGCTCAAGCGCCGTGTCACCCGTGCCGGTACGCGCATCACCCTGACCAATAAAGAGTTCGCCCTGCTGCACCTGTTTGCCACGCATCAGGACCAGCCGTTGTCCCGCTCGTTGATTGCCTCGCGGGTCTGGGACATGAATTTCGACAGCGACACCAATGTGGTGGACGTAGCCGTGCGGCGCCTGCGCCTGAAAATCGATGACCCGTTCCAGCTCAAGCTGATCCACAGTGTGCGGGGCATCGGCTACCGTTTCGATACCCAGCCATGAGCCCAAATCGACATTACTCCTTGACCTTGCGCCTGGCGTTGATCTTCGCCTTGCTGGCCTTTGTGCTGCTGGCCACCCTGGGCGTGGCGCTGTACCGTGAGCTGGAGCGTGAGCTGATCATGCGCGACGACGCCGCATTGATCTACCGTATCGACCAGTTGCGCAACCTGCTCAACGACAGCAACACCCTGGACCTGATCAAGACCAAGCCGGAGCTGTTCCAGAACATGCTGGGCAATCGCGAGTCGGTGCTGAGCATCACAGCGCCTGGCCAGCCCCCCCTGCTGGTCGTCAACCCCGGCAACATCGAGGTGCCATCCGTCCCCCCCGTGCCGAAAAACCATACCCTGGCGTTGACTGACGTACACCATTTTCCCGGCGTGAATGGCGTACCGTTCGCCATCGTTGCGGCCTCCATCGACTCTGGCGACCTGGGCAGCCTGCAAGTCACCACCGGCCGCCTGATGACTGAACGCACCGCCGTGCTCGCCAGCTACCGATTGAGTGTGTATATCCTAGCCAGCATCGCGGCAATCTTCCTCGCCCTGGTGGGCTACCTGCTGGTACACCGTGGCCTGCTGCCCTTGCGACGCCTGGCGCGGCATGCCCGGGGCATCGGTGTCGGCAACCTGGCTGAACGCCTCGACAGTCGTGGCACGCCCAAGGAGTTGCTGCCGATGATCGACTCGTTCAATACCATGCTTGAACGCCTGGCCAAGGGCTTTACGCAACTGGGCCAGGTATCCACCGACATGGCCCACGAACTGCGTACACCGATCAACAACTTGCTGGGGGAAACCCAGGTCGCCTTGCAACAGAGCCGCAACGTCGAAAGCTACCAGCAGTTGCTCGCGTCTAATGTAGAAGAGCTTGAACGCCTGGCCCGCATGCTCGATAACATGTTATTCCTCGCCCGCACCGACCCGGCAAGTGCATTGCGCCAGCGCCAGGAATTAAGTGCAGCAGACGAAGTGGAACGCATGGCTGATTACTTCGAAGGATTGGCGAGTGATGCAAATATGCACATCATCGCCGAGGGCGCGGGCGTGATCTGGGCCGAGCCGATGCTGCTGCGCCGCGCATTGGCCAACCTGTGCGCCAATGCCATCAAGTATGGCGCTCCTGATTCCGATCTGTTGATCCAGGCGCTTCCCAATGCCGAAGGCATCCACCTGAGGGTCAGCAACCAGGGCGACACCATTGCTGCCGAACATTTGCCGCGACTGTTCGAGCGGTTCTACCGGGTGGATGAGTCACGGGAGCGGTCGGCACAGTCCAATGGGCTAGGGTTGTCGATCGTGGCCACCATCATGCAGTTGCATAGCGGCCGGTACAGCGTCAGCAGCCAGGACGGCGTGACGTGTTTTGAGTTGTTCTTTCCGCAACGGGGTCACTGAGCGTCGCGGGCCAGAACCTCGGTGGTATTTTGCAAAAATTTGTCGGTCACCCTCTGCTCTGACTCCCACTATTCTTTTCTCCCAAGCGCTCTCTCACACGATTTAAAACAGGTGTCAGGCTTTGCAGAAAAAACAGTATCGATTTGGCTCGACGAATACGCTGAATACCCCGACTCAAGGCAGAGCGGGCGGAGGAAATGACGGAGGTCCCGGTGTGGAAAAACGATTGAGCTCACTGGAAAAGAGGCTGGCTGAAATGAAAGAGAAGCTATTCACCGTTTCAAACAGGGCAGACTCCATGGAAAAGCATTTCGCTACCAAGGCGGACCTCGCAACCACTGAACTGAATCTCATCAAATGGTATGTCGCAACGGCGTTCGCCATGACAGGCCTGGCCTGTGCGATCACCTTCGGGCTTACCCGACTGCTTGCCACCTGAAGTCAACCCGACAGATCAGCTGACCTGCCCGCCCGCTTCCGTTACATCCACGGATGTTTGCCACGCCGTCAGCACAGCCACCTGCAACCCTTTGACCAGCGTGGTCAACGCCATTGAAGGCTGCCCCGAGACAACCACCTGCTCCGGCAGGTACGGCACGTGAATGAAACCACTGCGTACACCCGTTCCTGCGAGTGAGTGCTGCAAACGGTAGAACACTTGGTTGCAAACGAACGTCCCCGCTGTCTGCGAGACTGAGGCTGCTATACCCGCCTCGCGCACGGCCTTGACCATGGCCTTGATCGGCAACGTGGAGAAGTAGGCTGCGGGCCCATCGACCACTACAGCCGTGTCAATCGGTTGCTCCCCCAGGTTGTCGGGAATACGGGCGTCATTCAGGTTGATCGCCACCCGCTCTATGGATATCTCGCCACGCCCAGGCCCCAGGCCCGTCGCGATGATCAGGGCTGGGTGCAACTCATCTATCAGTTGGGCCAGGCACTCGCCGGCAGTGGCAAAGGCGCAAGGCAAACGACGCGCAACAATTTGCACATCGTCACCCAACGGCATGCCATCCAACTGACGCACGGCCTCCCAGGATGGATTGATCGCGTCTTGATCAAAGGGCTCGAAGCCCGTCAGCAGAACGATTCGCATCCTGGCCTCACATCAACAGGTAAAGCAGGACAATATTGACCACCAGCATCATCAACGCGGTCGGCAACTGCGCCTTGATCACCGCGTTTTTGTCCGGTAGCTCCAACAAGGCGGCCGGGACGATATTGAAGTTGGCCGCCATCGGCGTCATCAGCGTACCGCAGTAGCCGGAAAACATGCCGATCGCCGCCATCACCGCCGGGTTGCCACCGTAGATACCCACCAGCACTGGCACACCGACGCCACCCGTCATCACCGGGAAAGCCGCAAAGCCGTTGCCCATGATCACCGTAAACAAGGCCATGCCCAGCACATAAACCATCACTGCCACCAACTTGTAATCCAGGTTGATGTAGGTGGTGGTGACGTGGGCGACGGCCGTGCCCACTCCGGCTTCATTGAACAGCAGCCCGAGCATCGCCAACATTTGCGGGAGCACCATCGCCCAGCCAAGGGCTTCGGTCAGGCGGCGGGATTCGCGCAAGGCTTGCACCGGGGTGTCGCGAGTCAACCAGCAGGCCAGGCCGAGGGCGATCAGGCAGCCGATACCGAGGGACACAAAGGTGGTGTTCTTCGGGTCCAGCAGCGGTACGCCGCCGATCTCGGTGTGCTTGAGCAACACCGAACCAATCACCGTCGTCAGCGGAATGGCCAGCGCCGGGATAAACAACTTGTGGCCCAGTCGGCCGGCACTCGCGCGGGAAGCCTTGTCGTGCAATTCGGCATGGGCGCCACGGCCAACGCCGCCCAACCCTGCGATCAACGCCATCACCACCACACCCGCCCCGATCACCACCGACGGCAGGCGCTCGCCCACCAGAAACGGAATAGCGAACAGCAACCAAAACAGGGTGCTGGACCAGCGCTTCGGGTGGCTACGATCCAGCAGGATCATGCTGGCAGTGATCAACAGCAACACACCGGCGAGCCAATACAGGTATTGAATGGAAATGATCATTGGGCGGCCTCCACTGGCGTGGCGACGGCGGTCATTTCCCGCGTCAACCGTCGATCAAATCGATGCAACCGAATCGCGTGGATGATAAAGGCGCAAATCGCCGTGGGAATGCCCCATACCGCGATGTGCAGCGGTTCCACATCTATCCCCGAACCAAGCAAGAAGGTGTGCATCAGCGCGATTGCGCCAAAGGCGACAAAGATGTCCTCACCGAAAAACAGCCCGACGTTATCGGTCGCCGCGCACATGGCCAGCACCTTGTGACGCAGTTTGTCCGGCAATTTGCCAAAGCGCTTTTCCGCCGCACCTTCGGCCATCGGCGCGAGCAGCGGGCGCACCATCTGCGGATGCCCACCAAGGCTGGTCAGCCCCATGGCAGCGGTCGACTCACGCACAAACAGGTAGATGATCAACAAACGCCCGACCGTGGCGCGTTCGAAACGAGCGATCCAATTCTGTGCATGCAGGCGCAAGCCATGGCGCTCCAACAGCCCGATGACAGCCAATGGCAGCAACAGAATCAATTGCAGGGCGCGGGTCTGAAGGAAACCATCGCCCATGGTGGCGAGGATTTTCTCCAGCGGGAAATGGGCAGCGAGCCCGGTGGCGATAGCGGCGGCGGTGACCACCAACAGGGGATTGAAGCGCAAGACAAAGCCAACCACGATGACGAGTACGCCGATCAACGGCCATAGATTCACAACAGTTTGCATGGCGGTGAGGTCCTTAAGTGCGCGCTGCGGCGCCATTACAGCAGGATGTGAACAAAGGGTTCACAGCAAGAAAGTGGCGTGCAGTCGGCTCGGTTTTTTATTGTTGACCTGGAAGGTCGAGCGTCGGTGGCGGCATCTTTGCCGCTTGGGGCGGGGGGTGTCCAACAAGAAAAGTTGTTGCTGTAAACCAATAAATTTTGTGGGTAATGGGCGCCAGGTGAACCGGCGCCCTGGCAGGATTCAGACCAGACGTTTCTGGAAAAAGTGACGTTGGTGTCCCGGTGGATAATCGGCAATATGCCCGAACTCAGTGAACCCCAGCTTTCGATAAAACCCGGGCGCCTGGAAACTGAAGGTATCCAGCCAGATCCCGGTGCAGCCATGCTGCCTAGCCAACTCTTCAGCGGCGCGCATCAGGCGGGAGCCAGTACCTTGGGTGCGTAACTGATCGGGAACACTCAACAACTCAATGAACAACCATCCGTATGAAATCTTCCCATACAGCCCACCGACCACCTCTTCAGTGACAGGATCCCGCAGCAAAATCCCTACGGTTTCGAACGCCATATCGCCGGTATGACTGAGGTTATACGCCCTCAACGGTTTGAGGATTGCCTCACGCTCCTGTGCCGTCACGTCGAACGACACTTCCATTAACTGCTCCATCGCTGCCTCCCCGGTTGAATTCAAACAGTGCCCAGTATGGCGTCAACCCTGCAAAAAAGGGCCAACCTCTCGGTTGGCCCTGCGATCGCGCCCCCTCAAGACAGCCCTGTATCAGAGCTGGCCTGAGGCTAGACAGTGAAGAATCCCAATCCGAAACTATACTCAACCAATACGGTGCGCATTCCTGCGCATCGTTTACGGCATGATTGCCGACAAAGAGGTAGCCAACATGTACGCCGGGCAAATGGGTATGGCGACAACGAATGGTGAAATACGCTGCCAGATGATAGCCCAGATCATCTGCCTGCTCGCGGTGGCTCAGCTTTTCTGCTGATCGATCCGCCCTCACTTTTCAAAGCGAGCCGCGTCAGTGGCCAGGCGACGCCGTGCCCAAATTCCAGACAACAAAAAAGGGCCCACCTTTCGGTGAGCCCTTCTAGACCGCCCAGCAGAGCGGATTTTGTTTGGTAGGCGCGATTGGACTCGAACCAACGACCCCCACCATGTCAAGGTGGTGCTCTAACCAACTGAGCTACGTGCCTGCTGTGAGGCGGCATTCTACGGAATTTCGGAGGGGTGTCAACATCTTTTTTGCAGCTAACCCTATGAATATGCGAATTTTTTATTTGCGGCTGGTGCATTTGCATTTTTCGGGTGGCTGGCAGGCAATTTTCAACTCAGGTAGGATCGGGGCACTCGTAAAAAATATAAAACAGAGGTTCCAGGATGGCGAACACCCCCTACCCCCAGTCGTATTACGCTGCGTCCGCCAACGCGGTCCCTCCGCGTCCGGTACTGCAAGGCGAAGTGGAAACCGATGTGTGCGTGATTGGTGCCGGCTATACCGGCTTGTCCAGCGCACTGTTTCTACTGGAAAACGGTTTTCGCGTGACGGTGCTGGAAGCCGCCAAGGTCGGCTTTGGCGCGTCGGGCCGCAATGGCGGGCAGATCGTCAACAGCTACAGCCGCGATATCGATGTGATCGAACGCAGCGTCGGGCCCAAGCAGGCGCAATTGCTGGGGGACATGGCGTTTGAAGGCGGCCGGATCATTCGCGAGCGGGTGGCCAAGTATCAGATCCAGTGCGACTTGAAGGACGGCGGTGTCTTCGCCGCACTCAACAGCAAGCACATGGGCCACTTGGAATCGCAGAAGCGCCTCTGGGAACGTTATGGCCACACACAACTGGAGCTGCTCGACGAGCGCCGTATCCGCGAAGTAGTAGCCTGTGACAACTATGTCGGCGGCCTGCTGGACATGAGCGGCGGGCATATCCACCCACTCAACCTGGCGCTGGGTGAAGCGGCGGCCGTGGAGTCTCTCGGTGGCACGATCTATGAGCAGTCAGCAGCTGTACGCATTGAGCGCGGCGCCAACCCGGTGGTGCACACGACCGAAGGCAAGGTCAGGGCCAAGTTCATCATCGTGGCGGGCAATGCCTACCTGGGCAACCTGGTGCCGGAGTTAGCAGCCAAGTCGATGCCCTGCGGCACTCAGGTGATCACAACCGCACCACTCGGGGATGAACTGGCCCAATCGCTATTGCCGCAGGATTACTGCGTCGAGGACTGCAACTACCTGCTCGACTACTACCGACTCACCCGTGACAAACGACTGATCTTCGGCGGTGGCGTAGTGTATGGCGCGCGCGACCCGGCAAATATCGAAGCGATCATCCGCCCGAAAATGCTCAAAGCCTTCCCTCAGCTCAAGGACGTGAAGATCGACTACGCCTGGACCGGCAACTTCCTGCTGACCCTGTCGCGCTTGCCGCAAGTCGGCCGCCTGGGCGACAACATCTATTACTCCCAGGGTTGCAGTGGCCACGGCGTGACGTACACACACCTGGCGGGCAAGGTATTGGCCGAGGCACTCAGAGGCCAGGCCGAGCGCTTTGATGCGTTTGCCGACCTGCCGCACTACCCGTTCCCGGGCGGGCAACTGCTGCGCACGCCGTTTGCGGCGATGGGGGCTTGGTATTACGGGCTGCGAGACAAGCTGGGGTTCTGATTGGAAAGTTTGCCTGGGATGTGACAATGCGGGCTCATGATGAGACCCAGTCGTTGCTATCGCAGGCAAGCCAGCCGCCATCGCGTTGCGATGGCTTGCGCGGGCGCATTGACCAGCACCAAATTGCAGGCACAAAAAACCCCGGTCTTTCGACCAGGGTCTTTGCTATCGGATCAAAGTAGCCAGTGGCTTTCTTTGTGCTTCAAGGCGTTCAGTGGGCCTTGATGCAGATATGGCGCAGCGGACGGGACTCGAACCCGCGACCCCCGGCGTGACAGGCCGGTATTCTAACCGACTGAACTACCGCTGCGTATCGCTTGACCGGTTGCGCGTGATGCCTCAACCGTCTTTAAACATCTGATCAATCAGCCTTTGCTGTTCAATCTCAAGCCCGACAAGTCAGGCCTGGAAAATATGGCGCAGCGGACGGGACTCGAACCCGCGACCCCCGGCGTGACAGGCCGGTATTCTAACCGACTGAACTACCGCTGCGCGTCGGTGCAACCTTTAACGTTGCGTCTTGCCCGAAGGCAAAACTCTCAAGAAGTGGTGGGTGATGACGGGATCGAACCGCCGACCCTCTGCTTGTAAGGCAGATGCTCTCCCAGCTGAGCTAATCACCCTTTGCTTCGTTGAGGCCGCGAAATTTACGCAGGTAGAGGACCTAAGTCAATAGCCCGCTTGAAGTTTTTCTGAAAAAGACAAAATTGCTTCAAGAGCGCTAACCGCCCTACTCGCTGTAAATCATCTTCTTGCTCATGCCACCGTCCACCACAAACTCTTGCCCCGTGACAAACCCAGCCTGACGCGATAGCAGCCATGCCACCATCGCAGCCACATCCTCCACCGTGCCAACCCTCCCCGCCGGATGCTGGGCATGATCGGCTTCGGTCAGTGGTTCTGCACGTCGCGCAGCGGGGTCACGCGCATCGATCCAGCCAGGGCTGACCGCATTGACCCGCACTTCCGGCCCAAGGCTCATCGCCAGGGCGTGCGTGAGCGCCAACAGGCCGCCCTTGCTCGCGGCGTAGGCTTCGGTGTCTGGCTCCGACTGACGAGCGCGGGTCGACGCCAGGTTGACGATGGCTCCCCCATGGGCACGCAGGTAAGGCGCACAGTGCTTGGCCAGCAGCATCGGCCCGCTGAGGTTCACCGCCAGCACGCGATTCCAGTAGGCCAGGTCGAGGCTTTCCAAGGTGATATTGCGCGGGTCGGCCACTGCTGCATTGCAGACCAGCGCGTCCAGGCGCCCGAATTGCCCGAGCACTTCGGCCACGCCCTGGGCGACCTGCTTTTCATCAGCCACGTCCATGGTAATAAACCAGGCGTTGTCGCCCAGCACCCCGGACACCTTGGACCCGCGCTCGCGGTCCAGGTCGGTCAATACCACCTGCCAGCCTTCGCTGATCAACCACGCCGCAATCCCCAGGCCAATGCCCCGTGCAGCGCCCGTCACCAAGGCGACACGCCCGTTACTGGCTGTTGCAGCCTCCATGGACCACTCGATCACAAGGCCGCCAGTCCACGAGACAGGTCAGCCTGCAAGTCAGCCACGTCTTCCAGGCCCACCGCAATGCGGATCAGGCTGTCACGAATACCCGCCGCTTCACGCTCTTGTGGCGCAAGACGGCCGTGGGAGGTGGTGCTCGGGTGGGTAATCGTGGTCTTGCTATCACCCAGGTTGGCGGTGATGGAGATCAGGCGCGTCGCATCGATAAAGCGCCAGGCGCCCTCTTTGCCGCCCTTCACTTCAAAACTCACCACGGCGCCAAAACCGCGCTGCTGGCGCTGGGCCAACTCGTGTTGTGGATGGCTCTTGAGACCGGCGTAGTGAACCTTCTCGATACCATCCTGCTGCTCCAGCCATTCGGCCAGGGCCTGGGCGTTGGCACAATGGGCCTTCATACGCAGGCTGAGGGTTTCCAACCCCTTGAGGAAGATCCAGGCGTTGAACGGGCTCAGGGTCGGACCGGCAGTGCGCAAGAAGCCCACCACTTCCTTCATCTGCTCGCTGCGACCGGCAACAACACCGCCCATGCAACGACCCTGGCCGTCGATAAACTTGGTCGCCGAGTGCACCACAATGTCCGCGCCCAACTTCAGCGGCTGCTGCAAGGCAGGCGTGCAGAAGCAGTTGTCGACCACCAGCATCGCGCCTTTGGCGTGGGCCACTTCGGACAGCGCGGCGATATCCACCAACTCGGCCAACGGATTGGACGGCGACTCGACGAACAGCAACTTGGTGTTGGCCTTGATCGCCACATCCCAGCCGGAAAGGTCCGCCAAGGGCACGTAGTCCACTTCGATACCGAAGCGCTTGAAATACTTCTCGAACAGGCTGATGGTCGAACCGAACACGCTGCGCGACACCAACACGTGGTCGCCGGCGCTGCACAGGCTCATCACCACCGCCAGGATCGCCGCCATGCCGGTAGCCGTGGCTACCGCCTGCTCAGCACCTTCCAGCGCAGCAATACGCTCTTCGAACGCTCGCACAGTCGGATTGGTATAACGCGAATAGACATTGCCCGGCACTTCGCCGGCAAAACGCGCGGCGGCGTCGGCAGCAGTGCGGAACACGTAGCTGGAAGTGAAGAACATCGGGTCACCGTGCTCACCTTCGGGGGTGCGGTGCTGGCCAGCGCGCACTGCCAGGGTATCGAAAGCTACGCCATCGAGGTCGCTGTCCAACCGACCGGCATCCCATTCCTGACTCATGCTGCGACTCCTTACTCAATTCTTTATTTAAGATACAAAACCGGCCCCTCAGGGCCGGTGTCTACTCAGTTGTTGTACAGGTCGATGATCGCGCTGACCGCCTGGGTCTTGATCTTCGACGAGTCGTTACGCGCCTGCTCGATCTTGTTCAGATAGGCCTCGTCAACATCCCCGGTCACGTACTTGCCGTCGAACACGGCGCAGTCGAACTGGTCGATCTTGATCTTGCCACCGCCAACCGCTTCGATCAGGTCCGACAGGTCCTGGTAGATCAACCAGTCGGCGCCAATCAGGTCAGCGACGTCCTGGGTCGTACGGTTGTGGGCGATCAGTTCGTGAGCGCTCGGCATGTCGATGCCGTATACGTTCGGGTAGCGCACGGCAGGCGCTGCGGAACAGAAGTACACGTTCTTCGCACCGGCTTCACGGGCCATCTGGATGATCTGCTTGCACGTGGTACCCCGCACGATGGAGTCGTCCACCAGCATCACGTTCTTGCCGCGAAACTCCAGCTCAATGGCGTTGAGCTTCTGGCGTACCGACTTCTTGCGCGCCGCCTGGCCAGGCATGATGAAGGTGCGGCCGATGTAGCGGTTCTTGACGAAGCCTTCGCGGAACTTGACGCCCAGGTGGTTGGCCAGCTCCAGCGCGGCGGTACGGCTGGTGTCCGGAATAGGGATCACCACGTCGATATCGTGCTCAGGACGCTCGCGCAGGATCTTCTCGGCCAGCTTCTCGCCCATGCGCAGGCGCGCCTTGTAGACCGAGACGCCGTCGATGATCGAATCCGGACGCGCCAGGTAGACGTGTTCGAAGATGCACGGGGTGAGTTTCGGCGCGACAGCGCACTGACGGGTATGCAGCTTGCCATCTTCGGTGATGTACACCGCTTCGCCCGGCGCCAGGTCACGGATCAGGGTGAAGCCCAGCACGTCCAGGGACACGCTTTCGGAGGCAATCATGTACTCGACGCCTTCGTCGGTGTGACGCTGGCCGAACACGATCGGGCGGATGCCATGCGGGTCGCGGAAACCCACGATGCCATAGCCGGTGACCATGGCCACCACCGCGTAACCACCGACGCAACGGTTGTGCACGTCGGTCACGGCGGCGAACACATCTTCTTCGGTCGGCTGCAGCTTGCCGCGCTGGGCCAGCTCGTGGGCGAACACGTTGAGCAGCACTTCCGAGTCGGAACTGGTGTTGACGTGGCGCAGGTCAGATTCGTAAATCTCCTTGGCCAGTTGTTCAACGTTGGTCAGGTTACCGTTGTGCGCCAGGGTGATGCCGTAAGGCGAGTTGACGTAGAACGGTTGAGCTTCGGCCGAGGTCGAGCTACCGGCAGTCGGGTAACGCACATGGCCAATGCCCATGTGCCCGACGAGGCGCTGCATGTGACGCTGATGGAACACGTCACGTACCAACCCATTGTCCTTGCGCAGGAATAACCGGCCGTCGTGGCTGGTCACAATACCGGCAGCGTCCTGGCCGCGGTGCTGGAGGACGGTTAGCGCGTCATACAGCGCCTGATTGACGTTCGACTTACCGACGATACCGACGATGCCACACATGCGACGCAACCCCTACTTAATGAATCTTGACTGAACACTGCTTACTGAGGCGTTTTGGCCGGCAAGAGGTGTTCCTTGAACGGAAGATCAGCGGGTACGCTGATTCCGCTGGCCAGCCACTGACTGCTCCACCCCAGAATGAGGTTCTTGGACCAATCTGCAACCAATAGAAATTTTGGCACGAGTACCGACTCCTGCCACCATGCATCCTGCTGTACCGGCCCCAGGCTCAACAGCCCGACCGCCACGACCACCAGCAACGCGCCACGCGCGGCGCCAAAGGCCATGCCGAGAAATCGATCGGTCCCGGAGAGGCCGGTGACACGTATCAACTCGCCAATAAGATAATTGACCATTGCCCCCACCAGCAGCGTGGCGATGAACATGATGGCGCAGCCCGCGATGACGCGAGCCGAGGGTGTCTCGATGTATCCGCTCAGGTAGACCGACAGCGAACCGCCGAACATCCAGGCGACGACTCCTGCGATGATCCAGGTCAGCAGCGACAGTGCTTCTTTGACGAAGCCGCGGCTTAGACTGATCAAAGCGGAGATGGCGACGATTGCAACAATCGCCCAATCAACCCAGGTAAATGGCACGTTTGAGCCTACGGACGGATGAGGCGGCGCATTTTAGCAGAGCTCCGGGCTATCGGTAAGCTGTGATTGCGGGTGCTTTGCAAATCAATAGTTTGTGGCGAGTTGAGCGCATTTCAAGTCCCGCACAAAAGCAAAGCGGGAGGGGGCTTGCTCCCGATGGCGGTGGGTCAGTCAGCACATCGGATACTGACCCATCGCTATCGGGAGCAAGCCCCCTCCCACATTTGACTGCATTCCAGGCTGAACGCGAGGCGAACTCAGCCGCGCTCAGGCTGGAAACGGGTGACGAAACCCTTCAGGTTCTGCTGGCGATCCAGCAAATCCCGCAAGCGGTCCGCCTCGGCGCGCTCGATCAGCGGCCCGATAAACACCCGATTCTTGCCATCGGCACTGCGGATATAAGCGTTATACCCCTGGCTACGCAGTTTTTTCTGCAAGGCGTCGGCGCCGTCGCGATTGCCAAGGCTAGCGACCTGAATCGACCAACTGATCGGCAGGCCATTAGGGTCGATACGGCTCTGGCCCACATCCGGCTTGCCCGGTGCAGCCGGTTGCGGTGCGACCGGCTTGGGCGCCGCGGCTGGCGTAACAGGCTTCGCGGCGACAGCCGGAGCCGGTGTCGGCTTGACCACCGGCACACTTGGCTGCACCGGCATCGAAGGCGCTTGCTGGGCGGCCACTTCATCATCGGTCGGCACCGGCTCCTCCTCAGGCAATGCCTGCGGCTCCGGCACCACCACCGGCTCAACCTGCACCTGCGGCACGGCCGAAGCCTGGGGCGCTGCGGGCACGTCCACGACAACCTGGCGCTGTTCATCCTGGCGAGAGAAGAGCATCGGCAGGAAAATCACCGCCAATGCCACCAGCACCAAGGCTCCGACCATTCGCTGCTTGTATGCGCTATCCAGTAATGCCATGTGCAGCTTCCTCCGTGGAGCGCCGGGCCAACCACTCAAGCGCCTCGGCAACACAATAAAATGATCCGAACAACAGAATTTCATCCTCGGCCGTTGCTACCGCACACTGAGCCTCAAGGGCAGCGGTAACGCTTGCATAAGACGTCACGGACGCGCCAAGGTTCTGCAAGGCCACTACCAGTTCGGCGGCCGCACGGCTGCGCGGCGTATCCAGCGGCGCCACCGCCCACGCCTGGACACTGCCCAACAAGGGTGAAACCACGCCATCCAGGTCCTTGTCGGCCAACAAACCGAAGACTGCCAGACGACGACCCACCGGCGGCGTGCGCGACAGGCGCTGCGCCAGGTATTGGGCCGCATGCGGGTTATGACCCACGTCCAGCAGCAGGTTCAGGCGCTTGCCTGCCCAGTTGAACACCCGGCGATCCAGGCGCCCGACCACCCGGGTCGCCAACAACGTCGCGGCAATCTGCTCGGCGTCCCATGGCAAGTCCAGCAGCAGGTAGGCTTGCAGCGCGAGCGCCGCATTTTCCATCGGCAGGTTCAGCAGCGGCAAATCATGCAGTTCGACCACTTGGCCACGCGCATCACGCCCGCGCCACTGCCAATGCTCAGCGCCAATCTCAAGATTGAATTCATGCCCGCGCAGGAAGAACGGACAATCCAGCTCGCGCACCTTGTCGAGCAAGGTATGAGGCGGATCCAGGTCGCCGCACAGCGCTGGCTTGCCCCGGCGAAAGATCCCGGCCTTTTCATAGGCCACGGACTCGCGGGTATTACCCAGGTAATCGGCATGATCGACACCGATGCTGGTGACCAGCGCCAAGTCGGCATCCACCACGTTGACCGTGTCCAGGCGCCCGCCCAGCCCGACTTCCAGCACAACCACGTCCAGTTGCGCACGCTCGAACAGCCAGAACGCCGCCAGGGTGCCCATTTCGAAGTAGGTCAGGGAGATCTCGCCACGCCCTGCATCGAGGGCCGCGAAGGCTTCGCAGAGTTGCTGGTCAGTGGCTTCGACGCCATTGAGTTGCACCCGCTCGTTGTAACGCAGCAGGTGCGGGGAATTATAGACGCCCACTTTCAGCCCTTGAGCTTGCAGCAGCGCCGCGACAAAGGCACAAGTAGAGCCCTTGCCGTTGGTGCCGGTCACCGTGATCACGCGCGGTGCCGGGCGGCCCAACCCAAGGCGGGCCGCTACCTGTTGCGAGCGCTCCAGGCCCATGTCGATGGCGGACGGATGCAACTGCTCCAGGTAGGCGAGCCATTCGCCCAGGGTACGTTGGGTCATAGGTTTGCTGGCACCGGCGGCACGACCATCGGCTCAACCTTCGGGGCAACGTAGACCGGCGTCGGCAGGCCCATCATCTGCGCCAGCAGGCTACCCAGGCGTGGACGCAGCTCACCGCGCGGGATGATCAGGTCGATCGCGCCGTGCTCCAGCAAGAACTCGCTGCGCTGGAAGCCTTCGGGCAGTTTTTCGCGAACGGTCTGCTCGATCACTCGCGGCCCGGCAAAGCCGATCAGGGCTTTTGGCTCGCCAACGATCACATCCCCCAGCATCGCCAGGCTGGCGGAAACGCCGCCGTAGACCGGATCAGTCAGTACGGAGATGAACGGAATACCTTCTTCGCGCAGACGCGCCAATACCGCGGAGGTCTTGGCCATTTGCATCAAGGAGATCAACGCTTCCTGCATACGCGCACCACCGGAGGCGGCGAAGCAGATCATCGGGCAACGGTTTTCCAGGGCGTAGTTGGCGGCACGTACAAAACGCTCACCGACGATGGCACCCATGGAGCCGCCCATGAAGGAAAATTCAAACGCAGACACCACCACCGGCATGCCCAGCAGCTTGCCGCTGACGGAAATCAGCGCATCCTTCTCACCGGTCTGCTTCTGCGCAGCGGTCAAACGGTCCTTGTACTTCTTGCCGTCGCGGAACTTGAGGCGGTCAACCGGTTCAAGGTCAGCACCCAGCTCGTTACGGCCATCGGCGTCGAGGAAGATGTCAATGCGGGCGCGGGCGCCAATACGCATGTGATGGTTGCACTTAGGGCAAACGTCCAGGGTCTTTTCCAGTTCCGGGCGGTACAGCACCGCGTCGCAGGATGGGCACTTGTGCCACAGACCTTCAGGAACCGAGCTTTTTTTCACCTCGGAACGCATGATCGAAGGGATCAGTTTGTCTACTAACCAGTTGCTCATGCTTTCTTTCTCCAGTACCGGTGGCTTGAACACAGCCCCGCGTATGCCCTTGAGCTAAATTCATATGTGGCGATGACACATGCTGGACGGGGTCAGGCGTTCGACCAGCCATTTCCCGCATGCATCCTCAGCCTTCCAGACAACCGGCCAATGCACGGTCGCCACTTCATTTCCGGGCCTCCCGCAGGCGGCACCGGGCTGTTTTACACAGTGGTCACTATGGACGGCGGCAGACTGCCCGCCGTCACATCGCCTCCCTGCTGTTGCGCACGGCCTGCATGAATGCGCGAATCTTGCTGTGGTCCTTGATGCCCTTGCCCTGCTCTACGCCACCGCTGACATCCACGGCATACGGGCGAACCTGCGCGATCGCCGCCCCGACATTCGCGGGATTGAGCCCACCCGCCAGGATGATCGGCTTGCTCAGCCCCTCGGGAATCAGCGCCCAGTCGAACGCTTCGCCCGTGCCGCCAGGTACCCCCTCGACATAGGTGTCCAGCAAAATCCCGCGTGCACCAGTATAAGCAGCGCAGGCGCCAGCGATATCGTCACCGGCCTTGACCCGCAACGCCTTGATATATGGGCGTTGATAGCTTTCGCATTCATCAGGGGTTTCGTCGCCGTGGAACTGCAGCATGTCCAGCGGTACGGCATCCAGGGTTTCGTTGAGTTCGCAGCGGCTGGCGTTGACGAACAAGCCGACAGTGGTCACGAACGGCGGCAACGCGGCGATGATAGCCCGCGCCTGCAACACATTCACCGCCCGTGGGCTCCTGGCATAAAACACCAAGCCAATGGCATCCGCCCCCGCCTCGACGGCCGCCAGCGCGTCTTCTATGCGGGTAATCCCGCAAATCTTGCTGCGAACGGCAGACATATTGTAGAAACCTCAGGGGGAAACCGAGAAAGTCCCGGATGGTAACAAAAGCTTTTCCGGGCGTCAGCCGCCAAGTTCGCTGAAACCTGTGAGGAAGTGTGGTCCGATGAAACGCTGCGGCAGCTCGAACTCGTCGCGGTACTCCACATCCACCAGGTACAGGCCGAACGGATGGGCCGTGACGCCGCCGGTACGGCGAATGCGGCTTTCCAGCACTTCCTTGGCCCACTCAACCGGCCGCTCGCCGCTGCCTATGGTCATCAGTACGCCGGCGATATTGCGCACCATATGGTGCAGGAACGCCCCCGCGCGGATATCCAGCACAATCATCTTGCCATGGCGGGTTACCCGCAGGTGGTGGACTTCCTTGATCGGCGACTTGGCCTGGCACTGACCGGCGCGGAACGCACTGAAATCGTGGACACCGACCAAGTGCTGCGCTGCTTCGGCCATGCGCTCGGCATCCAGCGGACGGTGGTTCCAGGTAATTTCTTCGTTGAGGTGCGCCGGACGGATCTGGTCGTTGTAGATCACATAGCGATAGCGCCGGGCGATGGCCTTGAAACGCGCATGAAAATGCGCGGGCATGACCTTGGCCCAGCTGACGCTGACATCATGGGGCAAATTGATATTGGCGCCCATGACCCACGCCTTCATCGAACGCTCAGCCTGAGTGTCGAAGTGCACTACCTGGCCACACGCGTGTACGCCCGCATCGGTGCGCCCGGCGCACATCAGCGAGACCGGTGAGTCGGCGACTTTCGACAGCGCGTTCTCCAAGGTTTCCTGCACCGTCAGCACACCCGAGGCCTGGCGCTGCCAGCCGCGGTAGCGCGAACCTTTGTATTCCACGCCCAGGGCGATCCGGTAAAAGCCTGCGGCCGCCATTTCGGCGGCCGCGTTATCTATATTTGCCAAGAACTGAGAGCCTGATGAGTTGCGCAAAGGCGGCCATTATAAATGCGGCAGCTGAGTGGCGTGCGCTTTTGTTAGGGATTGACCCCTCCCACACTGGACGTGCGTCGAACTTCAGATTTTGCCGAGCATTTCCTTGGCTTCGCTGCGCTGGACATCATCGCCTTCGGTCAGCACTTCGGAGAGGATATCCCGCGCGCCATCAGCATCCCCCATGTCGATATAAGCCTGGGCCAGGTCGAGCTTGGTGGCGACCTCATTGGTCCCGGAAAGGAAATCGAACTCCGGCTCATCGTCACCCAACGCTGCATCTTCAGCCGTGAAGGAAGGCTCGATCGGCGGGTTCTCCAAGCTCTGGGACAGGCGGTCGAGCTCGGCGTTGACATCATTCAGTTCGGAAGCGAAGCCATCAGGCTTGGCCGTCGCCGGAGCCTCTGGCTCATCGGCCAGGGACAGGTCAAAGTCTTCCGGCAGATCGAAGTCGTCCAACGCGGCCGGCGTCAGTGTCGGCGGTTCGACCGCCGGCGCATCCTTCATCTGCTCCTCAAGACCGGAGAGGAAGTCATCATCAGACAGCGCAGACGGCGCATCGAGTTGCAGGTCCAGGTCAAAATCCGACAAGTCGTCCTGGCTTGCCTTGGCTTCTGTCTGCTGCTGCAGGACCGACTCGAAACTCAATTCGTCTTCCAGGTTCGCTGGCGAGGCCGCTTCCAGGTCATCCAGGCTGAGGTCGAAGTCAGTGTCGAGCGCATCGGCTTCAGCTACCGGCGCTGGCGCGGGCGTTGGCGCTGGCTTGTCTTCCAGCAGGTCCTTGACGTATTGAGCGTCCAGCGCGGCAGCGGCTACCGCAGCGCTTACACCCGCCGCCAACACGGCCATGGCCGGGAAGCGCGACTTGAGCTGCTCGACCTGGGCATGGTTTTCACCATTGGCCACCAGCTGGCGCTCCTGGGTCACGAAACCGTCCTTGTCACTTTGCAGGCCGTAGACTTCCATCAGCTTCAAACGCAGGTCGCTGCGCTTGGGTTCGTGCTTGATCGCCTGCTCCAGAACATCGGCGGCCTGGTTCAGGTGGCCACGGTCGATATGGGACTGGGCCTGAGCCAAGGCGTCGGACGAGTGCTCGGGTGCGACCGCAACCGCCAGCGGCGACAGCACCGACGCCACGCTCGGCACCACGACCGCAGCGGGAGCGGGAGCCGGCGCAGGAGCCGCCGCCAGCTTGACGTTCGGCGGCGTGACCTCAAGGCCCTCGAAGCTGTCCGGCGGCAGGTCTTGATCGATATTCGAGGTGAATTCCGGCTCTTCGGCCAGGGCCCGCGCCATGCGCAGGTGCTTTTCCTCTTCGCGGCGCGCGTTGCGATGGCGTGCCCACAGCAACAGGAGCAACAACACCAATAAGCCAGCGGCACCGCCGATCACCCCCAGGACTATCGGGTTGGTCAGCAGGTCGTTGAATTTGCCTTCGGCAGTGGTCGGGGCGGCATCCGCCTTGATAGGGGCGGGCGAAGGCTCGGCAGGGGCCGGAGCGGCCGGCGTTGCAGCCGGTGCTGCCGCCGCGGCGGCCGGGTCAACCGCCAACTGAGCAGGCATCGCCGCCGTCGCCGGGGCAGCCGATTTATCCGCCTGCAGCCTGGCCAATTGATCATTTTTCAGTTGGATCAGCTTTTGCAGCTTGTCCAACTGGCTCTGCAGGTCGGCAGCACGGCTTTTCAGTTCTTCGTTGTCGCGACGGGTGGTGTCCAGTTGTTCCTGGGTCATCGCCAGTTTGTCGCTCAGGGCCTGGCTATCGCCCGCCTTGCCCTTGGCGCCCTTCTTCGCATCGGCCGAGACCAGGCTCAAGTTGTCCTTGGCATTGGTGCTCGACGGCGCATTGCCTGCCTGGGTGCGCCTGGTGGCATCCAGTTGCTGCTTGCCCGCGGCTTGATTGCTCGCCGTACGGCGCCCCTGGCGCCAGGCGAGGTTCTGCGCCGACACTTCGGCGATCGCCTTGGGTTGCGCGAGTGCCGTGCTTTGTACCGTGTCCGGCAGGCGCAGCACCTTGCCGGTTTTCAAGCGGTTGATATTGCCGTCGATAAAGGCGTCGGGGTTCAGTGCCTGGATGGCCAGCATCGTCTGCTGTACCGAACCGCCATTGTGGTACTTCTCGGCAATTTCCCACAGGGTGTCGTGGGAGGTAGTCGTATGCTGGGCGGGCTTGCTCACGGCGGGCGCCGTATTGGCCGGCGCACTCAGGCGCGGCGCAGGGGCTGCTGGGGCTGTAGGGGCTGCGGCTGGCGCCTGCTGGTCGAACTTGGCCGGGTCGAGCAGCACGCTGTAGTCGCGCATGAGGCGACCATTGGGCCATTGCACCTGCAACAGGAAGCGCACATAGGAGTCCGGCAGCGGCTTGCTGGAGGTGACACGCACCACACTGCGGCCGTTGGGATTGATCACCGGCGTGAACGTCAGGTCGTTGAGGAATGCCTGGCGATCGACGCCGGCATCCACGAACGCCTGGGATGAAGCCAGGCTCGGCGTGATCTCGGAGGCTGTGAGGCCGCCGACATCGAGCAATTCGATTTCCACCGACAATGGCTGGTTCAACTTCGACTTGAGGGTCATCTCCCCCAGCTGCAGCGCCTGCGCCATACCGGAGGACAGCGCCGAGGCGGCCGCTATTGCTAACACCAGTTTGCGAACTTGAACCATAGCCTCATCCTTTGTTTGAACACTCCCCGGCCTGCGAGAAGGTTGGTAACCGCTGCCATAAGGCATGGCGAGCCGATAGGTCACCGACGCGCTTCTGTTCCTGCTTGGGGCCAAGCATAGCGCCTGGTTAGAATCAATCTACAAATTGCCGCCAAGTATCTTTTACACAAGGCCTTTTATCAACAACTGCGCCAGTTGCACGGCATTCAGGGCGGCGCCTTTGCGTACGTTATCTGACGTCAGCCACAAATTAAGTTCCGCCGGGTCGTCCACACCGGCGCGAACCCGTCCTACATACACCACATCCTGACCCACCGCATCGCCCACGGCAGTAGGGTAATCGCCCTCTTCCACCAGCTCGATGCCCGGTGCTGCTTCAAGCACACGGTTAACGGCGGCAAGGTCGACCGGCGCGCCCAATTGCAAGGACACAGTCAGGCTATCGCCAAAAAACACCGGGGCTTGAACGCAAGTTGCGGAAATCTTTAGCAAAGGAGTTTCCAGCACGGCACGCAGTTCGTGTACGAGACGTTTCTCCAAGGCCGTATGACCTTGGGCGTCTGGCTTGCCGACTTGTGCCAGCAGGTTGAAGGCCATCTGCCGATCAAAGAACTGCGGCTCCAGCGGGCGCACATTCAACAGCTCGGCGGTTTGCCGGGCCAGTTCGCTGACCGCTTCACGGCCTTGGGCCGAGACCGCCAGGTTGGCGGTGACGGCGACCCGCTGGATATCCAGCAAACCGCGCAACGGCGCCAGGACGACGGCGAGGTTGGTCGCGGACGGGCTCGGGCTGCTCAGCTGGAATGGCGCTTTCAGACCCTCGAGCACGTGGGCATTGGCCTCCGGCACCACCTGGGGTGCCTGATCGGCGGGCAAGGCTCCCGACAGGTCGATCACCGAACAGCCGGCCGCCGTGGCACGCGGCGCAAAGCTCAGTGTCGCCGCCGGACCGGCCGCGAAGAAGGCCAGTTGCACCTTGCTGAAATCGAACTCATCGACTTCGCGCACGCGCACGTTCTTGCCACGAAACGGCACCGACGCACCGGCAGAATTGCTGCCCGCTAACAGATGCAGGACGCCGACCGGGAAATTCAGCTCTTCGAGAATCTGTACCAGGGTTTCGCCAACGGTGCCGGTGGCGCCGATCACGGCGATATCAAAGGTCTGGGTCATGGAGGCTGCCTCGGGCATTGCGGGGGGAGCGGCACTTTACCGGGTGCTTGGGGGGGCAGGCAATTAAGCTGGGGCTGGTGGTGGGCTGATGATGCTATCGGGGGCAAGCCCCCCTCCCACAGTGAACAGCATTTCAACGTTGGAATTCGGTCGAATGTGGGAGGGGGCTTGCCCCCGATAGCGCCCGAAAGAACAACAAAAAACCCGCGCCTGTCACCAGTCGCGGGTTTCTTGTATTGCCTCAGGCGATCAACGCTCCAGCAGGATCCGCAGCATGCGACGCAGCGGCTCGGCCGCGCCCCACAGCAGTTGGTCGCCGACGGTAAACGCGCCCAGGTACTGGGTGCCCATGTTCAACTTGCGCAGACGGCCCACCGGTACATTCAGGGTGCCGGTGACCTTGGTCGGGCTCAGCTCCTGCATGCTGATGTCGCGGTTGTTCGGCACCAGCTTGACCCAAGGGTTGTGCTGGCTGATCAGCCCTTCGATATCGGCGATCGGCACGTCTTTGTTCAGCTTGATGGTCAGCGCCTGGCTGTGGCAGCGCATGGCGCCGATGCGTACGCAGATGCCATCCACCGGGATCGGGCTCTTGAAGCGGCCGAGGATCTTGTTGGTTTCGGCCTGGGCCTTCCACTCTTCACGGCTCTGGCCGTTCGGCAGCTCTTTGTCGATCCACGGGATCAGGCTGCCAGCCAACGGCACGCCGAAGTTCTCGGTCGGGTACGCGTCGCTGCGCATGGCTTCGGCCACGCGGCGGTCGATGTCGAGGATCGCGCTGGCCGGATCGGCCAGTTGATCAGCGACCGCCGCGTGGGTCGCGCCCATCTGCTTGATCAGCTCACGCATGTTCTGCGCGCCGGCACCGGAGGCTGCCTGATACGTCATGGCGCTCATCCACTCGACCAGGCCGGCTTCGAACAAGCCGCCCAGGCCCATCAGCATCAGGCTGACGGTGCAGTTGCCGCCGACGTAGTTCTTGGTACCTGCGTCCAGCTGCTGGTCGATGACCTTGCGGTTGACCGGGTCAAGGATGATCACGGCGTCGTCCTGCATGCGCAGGCTCGACGCGGCGTCGATCCAATAACCCTGCCAGCCGGCGTCGCGCAGCTTGGGGAAGACTTCGCTGGTGTAGTCGCCACCCTGGCAGGTCAGGATCACGTCGAGGGTTTTGAGCTCGTCAATGCTGTAGGCGTCCTTGAGCGGGGCAATATCCTTGCCCACGGACGGCCCTTGGCCACCCACGTTCGAGGTGGTGAAAAACACCGGCTCGATAAGATCGAAATCCTGCTCTTCCAGCATCCGCTGCATGAGCACGGAACCGACCATACCGCGCCAACCGATCAGACCTACACGTTTCATCGCAACTACACCTTGTTAAAAAGTGGGCCGCCTTGCAGCAACAACTGCAAGCGGGCCCGAGAGATTACAGATTCCGCAACGCGGCGACTACTGCGTCGCCCATTTCTTGCGTACCGACTTTGGTGCAACCCTGCGACCAGATGTCGCCCGTGCGCAGGCCTTGGTCCAGCACCAGGCTCACCGCCTTCTCGATCGCGTCCGCCGCAATGCCCTGGTTGAAGCTGTAGCGCAGCATCATCGACACCGACAAAATGGTCGCCAACGGGTTGGCGATACCCTGGCCGGCGATGTCCGGTGCCGACCCGTGGCATGGCTCGTACATGCCCTTGTTGTGGGTGTCCAGGGACGCCGACGGCAGCATGCCGATGGAACCGGTGAGCATCGAGGCCTGGTCGGACAGGATGTCGCCGAACAGGTTGTCGGTAACGATCACGTCAAACTGCTTCGGCGCGCGCACCAGTTGCATGGCGGCGTTGTCGACGTACATGTGGCTCAGTTCAACGTCCGGGTAGTCCTTGGCCACTTCTTCAACGATTTCGCGCCACAGTTGGCTGGACGCCAGGACGTTGGCCTTGTCCACCGAGCAAATTTTCTTGCCGCGCACACGGGCCATGTCGAAACCGACACGGACGATACGGCGGATTTCACTCTCGCTGTACGGCAGGGTGTCGTAGGCCTGACGCTCACCATTTTCCAACTCACGCACGCCACGTGGCGAGCCGAAGTAGATACCGCCGGTCAGCTCACGCACGATCAGGATATCCAGGCCCGCCACCACTTCCGGCTTGAGGCTGGAAGCGTCGGCCAGTTGCGGGTAGAGAATCGCCGGGCGCAGGTTGCCGAACAGGCCCAGTTGCGCACGGATCTTCAGCAGGCCGCGCTCAGGGCGGATATCACGCTCGATCTTGTCCCATTTCGGGCCACCCACGGCGCCGAGCAGCACAGCGTCGGCCGCACGGGCGCGGTCCAGGGTTTCATCGGCCAGAGGCACGCCGTGCTTGTCGATGGCCGCGCCGCCGATCACGTCGTGGCTCAATTCGAAGCCCAGGCTGTACTTGGTGTTGGCCAGTTCCAGGACCTTGACCGCTTCGGCCATGATTTCCGGGCCAATACCGTCGCCAGGGAGAATCAGAATCTGCTTGCTCATGCGTTCCTCATTTCATCAAGCGACCCGCCCGTGGGCAGGTCGGGAAAAATAATCAGCGTTCGGCCCAGACCACCAGTACGTCGGTGCTGAAGGTGCCGTCGGCCTGAATTTCGTAGTAATCGCGCACTTCCTGGCCCATTGCCTGCTGCAGTTGCAGGATCGCAGCACGCAAGGCCGGTGGCGTGCGCATGCGCTCGACCCATGAGCTGTATTCCAGGCGCAGGCGCTGGCGACTGCTGTTGCGCACATGCAAGCCGGCTTCGCTGAGCTGGCGCATCCACTCGGCGGCGGAATAATCGCGCACGTGGCTGGTATCGCGCAGCACTTCGACGGTTTGCAGGTAAGTGTCCAACAGCGGGCTGCCCGGTGACAAGACGTCGACAAACGCCGCCACGCCGCCCGGTTTGAGCACCCGGCGGACTTCGCGCAGGGCCAGGCCGAGGTCACTCCAATGGTGCGCCGAATAGCGGCTGAACACGAAGTCGAATTCGCCATCGGCAAACGGCAGGCGCTCGGCAGCGCCGTGCACGGTGCTGATGTTGCCCAGGCCGCGATCCTTGGCAGCGGCTGCCACCACGTCGAGCATCTGCTGGGACAGGTCGTAGGCCACCACTTCCTTGACCAGCGGGGCCACATGGAAACTCACGTGACCGGCACCGCAACCCAGGTCCAGCAGTCGCGCAGCGCCCTGCCCGGCCAGTTCGGCCTGGAGCAACGCGAATTCGGTGCCTTGGGCGTGCACGGCACTGCTCAGGTAGGCAGAGGCTTGTTCGCCGAATTGTTTTTGCACGACTTGGGTGTGGGCGGTGTTGGTCATGGTGGCATCCTTCAAGGGTTGTGTTGCTAGTACCGGCCCTATCGGGGGCAAGCCCCCTCCCACAGGGGAACGCATTCCAAATGTGGGAGAGGGCTTGCCCCCGATGAGGCCGGTCCTGCCTACATCAATTCAGGCGTCACGAAACAACCATGGCTGGCTCGCCCGGTGCTTGGCTTCAAACGCCGCAATCGCATCGCCGTCCTGCAAGGTCAGGCCGATATCGTCCAGGCCGTTGAGCAGGCAGTGCTTGCGGAACGCATCGACTTCAAAGTGATACACCTTGCCATCCGGGCGGGTCACGGTTTGCGCGGCCAGGTCAATGGTCAACTGATAACCCACATCGGCTTCCACCGCTTTGAACAGCTCATCCACTTCCGCATCGCTCAAGATGATCGGCAACAGGCCGTTCTTGAAGCTGTTGTTGAAGAAGATGTCGGCATAGCTCGGCGCGATGATGCTGCGAAAGCCATATTCTTCCAGGGCCCACGGCGCGTGCTCACGGCTGGAGCCGCAGCCGAAGTTCTCGCGGGCCAGCAGCACGCTGGCGCCCTGGTAGCGCTCGGCGTTGAGCACGAAGTCCTTGTTCAACGGGCGCTTGGAGTTGTCCTGGTAGGCGTAGCCCACGTCCAGGTAGCGCCACTCGTCGAACAGGTTAGGGCCGAAACCGGTGCGCTTGATCGACTTCAAGAACTGCTTGGGGATGATCTGGTCGGTGTCCACGTTGGCACGGTCCAACGGCGCGACAAGGCCTGTGTGTTGGGTAAAAGCTCTCATCGGGTATTCCTCAGATCAATTCGCGAACGTCGATGAAACGACCGTTGACGGCAGCCGCGGCGGCCATGGCCGGGCTGACCAGGTGGGTACGACCACCGGCGCCCTGGCGCCCTTCAAAGTTACGGTTGGAGGTGGACGCGCAATGCTCGCCGGACTCCAGGCGGTCCGGGTTCATCGCCAGGCACATCGAGCAGCCCGGCTCACGCCATTCAAAACCGGCGTCGAGGAAGATCTTGTCCAAGCCTTCCGCTTCGGCTTGCGCCTTGACCAGGCCCGACCCCGGCACCACGATGGCTTGCTTGATGGTCGAGGCGACTTTACGGCCCTTGGCGATCACCGCCGCAGCGCGCAGGTCTTCGATCCGCGAGTTGGTGCAGGAGCCGATAAACACGCGATCCAACTGGATGTCGGTGATCGCCTGGTTGGCTTTCAAGCCCATGTACTTCAATGCACGCTCGATGGAGCCACGCTTGACCAGGTCGGCTTCCTGCGCCGGGTCCGGCACGTTCTGGTCGACGGCCAGGACCATTTCCGGCGAGGTGCCCCAGCTGACTTGCGGCTTGATCTGGGCAGCGTCCAACTCGACCACGGTGTCGAACACCGCGTCGGCGTCGGAGACCAGGTCTTTCCAGGCTTCGACAGCCGCGTCCCAATCAGCGCCTTTCGGGGCAAATGGACGACCTTTGACGTATTCGATGGTTTTTTCGTCCGCCGCCACCATCCCCACACGGGCACCGGCCTCGATGGACATGTTGCAGATGGTCATGCGGCCTTCGATGGACAGGTCGCGAATGGCGCTGCCGGCGAACTCGATGGCATGGCCGTTACCGCCGGCGGTGCCGATCTTGCCGATCACCGCGAGCACGATGTCCTTGGCGGTGACGCCGAACGGCAACTTGCCTTCGACCTTCACCAACATGTTCTTCATTTTTTTGGCGACCAGGCACTGGGTGGCGAACACATGTTCCACCTCGGAGGTGCCGATGCCATGGGCCAAGGCGCCGAACGCACCGTGGGTCGAGGTGTGGGAGTCGCCGCAGACCACGGTCATGCCCGGCAAGGTGGCGCCCTGCTCCGGGCCAATCACGTGAACGATCCCTTGACGCACGTCATTCATCTTGAATTCGGTGATGCCATATTCGTCGCAGTAATCGTCGAGGGTCTGTACCTGCAAACGCGACACCGTGTCGACAATGGCGTCGATCCCGCCCTTGCGTTCCGGGGTGGTCGGCACGTTGTGGTCCGGGGTGGCGATGATGGAGTCGACGCGCCAGGGCTTGCGCCCGGCCAGCCGCAGGCCTTCGAACGCTTGGGGCGAGGTCACTTCATGGATGATGTGACGGTCGATATAGATCAGCGACGAGCCATCGTCGCGCCGTTTCACTTCATGGGAATCCCAAAGCTTGTCGTAAAGCGTTTTGCCGGCCATCAGTCGGTCCTCATCAGCGGTATTTCTATGCCCCGGGTCTTGAGACATTCAATAACCCTTTGGCTTGTGAGGCTGATGGTATGGCGCTACATTAAATAACTCAAATTCATATTTTTTATGCTTTGGATTACCAACTGGAATACAACAATGGACCTGGCCAACCTCAATGCCTTTATTGCCATCGCCGAGACCGGCAGCTTCTCCGGCGCTGGTGAACGCCTGCACCTGACCCAACCGGCCATCAGCAAGCGCATCGCCGGCCTGGAACAGCAATTGAAGGTGCGTTTATTCGATCGCCTGGGCCGTGAAGTCGGCCTGACCGAGGCCGGCCGCGCCCTGCTGCCGCGCGCTTATCAGATTCTCAACGTGCTGGACGACACCCGCCGCGCCCTCACCAACCTCACCGGCGAAGTCAGCGGGCGCCTCACCTTGGCCACCAGCCACCATATCGGCCTGCACCGTCTGCCGCCGGTATTGCGCACGTTCACCCGCACGTACCCGAACGTGGCACTGGACATCCAGTTTCTCGATTCGGAGGTCGCCTATGATGAAATTCTGCACGGTCGCGCCGAAGTGGCGGTGATCACCCTGGCGCCCGCCCCCCACAACCTGGTGCGCGCCACTCCTGTGTGGGACGACCCACTGGATTTCGTGGTGGCACCGGAGCACAGCCTGATCAGCAACGGCCCGGTCAACCTGGCCGATATCGCCGGGCACCCGGCGGTCTTTCCCGGCGGCAATACCTTTACCCATCATATTGTCAGCCGCTTGTTCGAGGCCCAGGGCCTGACGCCAAACATCGCCATGAGCACTAACTACCTGGAAACCATCAAGATGATGGTTTCCATTGGCCTGGCCTGGAGCGTGCTGCCGCGCACAATGCTCGATGACCAGGTGGCAAGTATCGCTTTGCCGGGCATACAACTCAGTCGCCAGCTAGGCTATATCGTGCACACTGAAAGGACGCTGTCGAACGCTGCGCGGGCGTTCATGAGCCTGCTGGATGCACAAGTCGATCTGCCCGGAGCATCGGCATGACACTGTGCGGCCTCAAGGCCTGACTGAACCCGCGCTGTTTGCCCATCGAGCCAAGGCCCTTTGATAATGCGCAACCCCGTCGATTCCGTGCCACCCTTACCCCGCATCTACGCCCTTGACCCTCAAGAGGCGGAACGAAGCTGGGACAGCGCTCCGCAGTTGCTGGCAGCTCTGAACGCCGCACGGCTGGGAGCGTGGTGCTGGGAAATCGAAACCGGCCGGATCAGTTGGTCCCGAGGCACCCAGGCGCTGTTTGGCTTCGACCCCCACCAGCCGCTGCCCAGGGACGTGGATTACCTTGACCTGCTGGCACCGCAGGATCGCGCCCGGGTCGTTCGGGCCTTCCACGCGGTGCTGGCCGGCGAGCCGTTCGAACAGGCCATGCACCACCACATCCAATGGCCGGATGGCAGCCACCACTGGCTGGAGATCAACGGCAACCTGGCACCGGACAAGGCCGGCCGGCGCCGCATGATCGGGGTGATCCGCGAGACCACCCGCCAACGCGAACGGGAACACGCCCTCAGCCACTCCGAAAAGCGCTTCGCGACGCTGTTTCACCTGTGCCCGAACATGGTCCTGCTGACCCGCCAGTCGGATGGCCTGATCAGCGAGGCCAACCAGTATTTCCAGATGCTGTTCGGCTGGCCATTGGCCGAAGCGATAGGCCGCACCACCCTGGAACTGGGCCTGTGGCGCCATCCCGAGCAACGCGCGCAACTGGTCAAGGCGACCCAGCGCAAAGGTGAACCCATCACCATGGAAGTACAGTTCTGCGCAAGCAGTGGACAGATCCACGATGGCACCCTCAGCGCGCAAAAAGTCGAGCTGGAGGGCGAGGCCTATTTGCTCAGCACCTTCCTCGACACCACCGAACGCAAAAACGCCGAGCAGGCCCTCAAGGACAGCCAGGAACGCCTCGACCTGGCGCTGGACTCGGCGCAGTTGGGCACCTGGGATTGGCATATCCCCAGCGGCATGCTCTACGGCTCAGCCCGTGCCGCCCAGCTGCATGGCCTGCCGGCCGAGCCCTTCCATGAATCCTTCGAGGCATTTTTCGAGGGCATGCCCAAGGAAGAGCGCGAGAACATGCGCAACGCCTATCGCACCCTGCGCGAAGGCCCGGCCGGCAATTATCAACTGACTTACCGCGTGCAACTGGAAGACGGCAGCTCACGCTACCTGGAAAGCCGCGCGCGCCTGTACCGCGACGAAAAAGGCGCTCCGCTGCGCATGGCCGGCACCCTGCTGGATATCACCGACCAGGTCGAGCGCGAACAACGGCTGACCGCCTCCGAAGAAAAATTCGCCAGCCTGTTCCAGGCCAGCCCCGACCCGATTTGCGTCACTTGCCTGGAAAGTGGCGCGTTTATCGAAATCAACCCGGCCTTCACCCAGACCTTTGGCTTCACCGCCGCCGAAGTGCTCGACAAGAGCGCCGAACAGATCGGCCTGTGGGATGAGTCGAGCAGGCGCCTGCAACGAATCGAACAAGTCATACGCGACCAGGCGCTGAACAATGTCGCCATCGTGGTGCACCACAAGGACGGCCAAAGCCTGACGTGCGTGATTTCCAGCCGACTGATCAAGGTCGGCGACCAGCCGTGCATCGTCACGACGCTGCGGGACATCACCCAGCAGCAACGCTCGGAAGCCGCGCTGAAGGCCAGCGAAGAAAAATTCGCCAAGGCGTTCCACTCCAGCCCCGACGCGATTTCCATCACCGAGCGCGACACCGGCCGCTATGTGGAAGTCAACGATGGCTTCTGCCGGCTGACCGGTTTTCGCGCCGAAGAAGCCATCGGCCTGACGCTCTACCAGATCGGCATCTGGGCCGATGAAAAACAACGCGCCGCGCTGCTGGCCGAATTGCAGCTCAAGGGGCGCATCCATCACCTGGAAATGCTCTGGCACAACAAGCGCGGCGAGGTATTGACGGTGGAAGTGTCGGTCGAACCGATCACTCTCAATGAAACCCCGTGCCTGCTGCTGACCGCTCGGGACGTGAGCCTGCTGAAAAACGCGCAGGCTCAGATTCGCCACCTGGCCTATCACGACCCGCTGACCAACCTGCCCAACCGCGCCTTGCTGATGGACCGGCTGAGCCAACAGATTGCCTTGCTCAAGCGCCATAATTTGCGCGGCGCCCTGCTGTTTCTCGACCTCGATCACTTCAAGCACATCAACGACTCCCTCGGCCATCCGGTGGGCGACACCGTATTGAAAATCGTCACTGCCCGCCTGGAAGCCAGCGTGCGCATGGAAGACACCGTGGCGCGCCTGGGAGGCGATGAATTCGTGGTGCTGCTCAGCGGCCTGGACGGCACCCGCACGGCAGTCAGCGCCCAGGTACAGGAACTGGCCGATACCCTGCGCGAACTGCTCTCGGAACCGATGTTCCTCGACGGCCATCGGCTGCAAGTCACGCCAAGCATTGGCGTAGCGCTGATTCCCGACCATGGCTCGACCCCGGCGGACCTGCTCAAGCGTGCCGACATCGCCCTGTATCGCGCCAAGG
Organism: Pseudomonas sp. OVF7; assembly: GCF_030644265.1. Classification (NCBI taxonomy): domain Bacteria; kingdom Pseudomonadati; phylum Pseudomonadota; class Gammaproteobacteria; order Pseudomonadales; family Pseudomonadaceae; genus Pseudomonas; species Pseudomonas sp. OVF7. Next base: position 5,603,875 of record NZ_CP128996.1, read on the forward strand.
ATTCCGGGCGCAACACCACGCAGATGTTCCACAACAGCATGCAGAAGACCGCCAGCGAGCGGCTGCGCATGGAAACCGACCTGCGCCTGGCCCTGTCACGCGGCGAATTCAGCGTGCATTACCAGCCCCAGGTGGATGCGCGCGGCAACAAGATTGTCGGTGCCGAAGCCCTGGTGCGCTGGCAGCATCCGCAGCTGGGCGCACAGTCGCCATCGGAATTTATCAAGGTCCTGGAAGACAGTGGCCTGATCCTCGAAGTGGGCACCTGGATCCTCGATGAAGCCTGCGCCGCGTTTCAGCAACTGATTACCGAAGGTCTGGTAGACCCGCTGAACTTCAGCCTGTGCGTGAACATCAGCCCCCGGCAGTTTCGCCAGGCCGATTTTGTCGAACGGGTGGAGCACAGCCTCAAGCAACATCAACTGCCCCACAGCCTGCTGAAACTGGAAATCACCGAAGGCATCGTGATCCAGAACCTGGAAGACACCGTGGCCAAGATGCGCCGCCTGAAAAAACTCGGCGTCAGCTTTGCCATGGACGATTTCGGCACCGGCTATTCCTCCCTGACCTACCTCAAGCGCCTGCCGGTGGATGCGCTGAAGATCGATCAGTCCTTTGTCCGCGATGCCACCCACGACCCCAACGACGCGGAAATCATCCGTGCCATCGTGGCCATGGCCCGCAGCCTGAACCTGGAAGTCATCGCCGAAGGGGTGGAGACCGCGGAGCAACTGGCGTTCCTGCAAAAGCTGGGGTGCCATTTGTTCCAAGGGTATTTGCACAGCCGGCCATTGCCGATCGAAGCGTTCAGACGGTTGCTGGAATAGCCCTCACGCCAGCTTCAAGGCCCGCAACCCGGTATTCATCCATCGCGATGACGCCAGGCGGTGTTTTTGCCCATAGTAGTCAACCGCACCGTTGACCACCGCGACCGAATGGAAACGGTCCGCCAGGGTACCGATCGCACCGTTCGCCAGCTCCTCAACAGTACTTTCGCGCATATAGCCAAACAGCCCGAGACGCCGCAGCGCCTCCCCTGGCGTTTCCCCGTCGTTGAGGGTTTCCAAAGCCACCGCATAACCCTGCCCGGCCCGCGAATCGTTATTCTCCAATTGCGCGCGCTTGGCGCTGACGGCGTACAAAAAGTTCGCATAGCTCAGCAATTGCGGGTGGGCGCCACGAAAGTTCGAGGCTTGTGTCGCCTGGCTGACTTCATCATGGCTCAATTGCAGCCTGAAGGAATCCCGCATGGTCACGTCAAAGCCATCCGGGGTGAGGTGAATGTGCTTATAGATACCCTGGGAGTCCTGCCCGAAGCGCATCAGGGCCGCCTTGATCGCTGAAACGGTGACGCAATTACCTTCCGCACCTTGATAGAACCCCTCCCAGATTTGCCCAGGCGACGGGTTTTCGGCCTTATGGGACACCGCCCGGGCATCGCTGCGCAGCGGTTTCCTATCGTCAAACAATACATACCCGTAGTCCTGATGCCTGCCCCCCTCTTTGACTAACGCGGCACCAAAGTCATGCGTCTGCATGACGCCCACCGCCCCGTTGAGCTTCATGTCGTTCGACGAGACAAACTGCGAAAGGCCGTACACCCCCATGCCCTGCAAACACCGCTTGAGCGTCTCGCCCTCGACGGTCTTTGACAAGGCCGCGCCAAACGTCGAGTAGCCTTGGGTCACCTGCTTGCGTTTCACAAAGGCGGCGAACACAAAGTTGGCATCCCTGACCGCACCGTCGTCCTCACCGGCAAAGCGTGAGGCCTGCGCCGCCTGTTCCATTTCCTGGCGCGAAAGACGAACCTTGAATTCATCCTTCATCGTGACTTCATAGCCATCACCTGAACGCTTGACCTCGTTGAACATCCCGGCAGGATGTTGTCCGAAGGTCATCATCATCAACTTGATGACCGCCGCATGGCTGCTGCAATCAAAGTTCTCGCCGAACCGACGTTGCGTCGCGTTAAATGCCCGGGCGATGTCGGCGGGCTTTTCCCCTGCATGCTTCGAGGAAGATTCCGACAAGCCCTGGCCTTGCACACCCATCGGGGTCACCGGACGAGCCAATACCGAGATATTCATCCACTGGATTCCTGATGTTTATCTAAACCGCAGAACGCGCAGCCAGGACGCACGCACACCGCCCCAGCGTTGATCGAGTACGCCCCAGAGGGCTGCTGCGTTCTTCCTTCACGTCAGTCACATAAGCGCTACAGCATCACCGTGGGTTGGCGCCCAGCCCGGGCTGCCCCATAACTCCTCCCGACCATTGATGACCGCCACCGAATGCCCGGTTCGATTGCACATCCCCAGTTGGCCGCGAGCGAGTTCACTGACGTGGACGCGCTTCATGTGTTTCCTTAATCCCAGTCGCAAAAACCCCTCCCCTGGCCCGGTCTCATCCTCGCCATCATTCAAACTGCGGATCGCAGCCTGATAACTGCGGCCCGCCGTGCGATCGTTGTTTTCCATCTGTGCCCGCTTGGCACTGACGGCGAAGAGAAACTGCGCATCCTGAAGCATGCCTCTGTCGGTACCGGCAAACTTCGCGCCCCGCGCACCTTCAATCAATTCACGATCACTCAGGGTAAGCCGGAAGTCATCACGCATGACCACGTGATAACCATCGCCCGTTTTTTGCACCTCTTTGAAAATATCCGTGGGGCTTTGGCCGAATCGATACATCGCCGCCTTGATGGCCGATACCGTCACACAGTTGCCGTCGGGCCCCTGGCGAAATCCGCTCCAGATATTGTCCGGCTTGGCGCCGTTTCGCTTATTCGAAAGGCCTGGGATATACACCGCTGGCGCCGGCCGTGGCGCCACAGGTTCTGGTACCACTCGCGGTGCCACCTCGGGGCGCGGAGGCGGTATATCGGGGACTGTTTTGTCTTTTCTATCCGATAGCAGGTTAATCAGTTGAGTAAAAAATGAGGAAAACAGCGCCACCATAGTCTGGATAGCGTCTGAATTATCACCCACTCCCATCGTACTTCCCTGCGCAGTGGGCGCGAAACGAACACCCTGCCCGGCACTAGTGGATGGCGGGGTTGAGTCATTACTGACACTCAGAGAATCCGTAGGCAGTACCTGGCGCATATCCCCGACACGCGCAATATTATTAATTGAACAACACGACATGCAGCCCTCCACGAGCAGGTACTTCGCTAAACGGTTAAGTTCAGGAAGTACGCGCTCTATTCAAAGTATCGAGATCAAGTAAGCCAGGTCAGGACATGAACTTCGGACGCGGCGCGAACCGCCAACTCCTGGGGTCGAATCGATTATCCGTAGGGGCTGGGCTGGTTAAGTCCGGGGTAACAGGAGGTGCCGGCTGTGGCGTGACCTCAGGCGTCGGCGTTACGTTGGGTTTTACATCCGACTGGACTTCAGGCTTCGGGCTGGGTGTTGTGTCGGGGTTCATGTTCAGCTTGACCTCAGACCGTGGGCTTGGCGTTACGCCTGGCTTGACCTCGGGCTTGGGACGGGGCGTTACCCAGGGTTTCACATTCAGCTCGACCTCAGGCCGTGGGCTTGGCGTTACGCCTGGCTTGACCTCGGGCTTGGGACGGGGCGTTACCCAGGGTTTCACATTCAGCTCGGCCTCAGGCCGTGGGCTTGGCGTTACGCCTGGCTTGACCTCGGGCTTGGGGCGGGGCGTTACCCAGGGTTTCACATTCAGCTCGACCTCCGGCCGTGGGCTTGGCGTCACGCCTGGCTTGACCTCGGGCTTGGGGCGGGGCGTTACCCAGGGTTTCACATTCAGCCTGGGTTCCACGACGGGCTTGGGCACGTCCGGCAGCACCCGCGGCTTCAACCCGCCGTCCGGTAACGACTGCGTATCCGGGCAATGGCAATGGCCGACGTTCACGTTCACATGCACATTGGCCTTGGCATCGTTGTTCACGCTGATGTGGGGAGGTAAAACCAGTTCCTCATGCGGCTCGTGCTCGTGCTCGTCAGGCCGCACCCATGCCGGATCAACGTACCGAGGCTCCATCGGCAGCTTCACGCCTGGCAAGTCGCGCTGCTGTGGTTTCAACGGCAGGTTGCCCTTGTCAGGGGTCACAGGCAGCTGGCGCGCGTCCGGCTTAACGCCCGGCAATTGCCCCGACTGGGGCAGTACATCAGCGGCTATGTTTCTTCCGGAAAGCACCTCGCGCATGGCCCTGAAGACCATATCAAACATGTCAAACAACTTGGTGAGTGCACCGCCATTGACTATCACGTTATTGGGCGCAACTTGGAAACAGTCACTGCGAACCGGCGCCCGAGTATCTGCCTTGGCAGGCAGCGCACTTTTATTGACATCGGCTGAAGCTGGGCTACGGTCATAGACCGACTTATCAACATTGACAAAGGGGGAGTTATTGATCGATAGCGACATTAGCAAGTTCCTTATTCAGCGCGGCCTGACGTACGTTAGTTGGCCAGGGAAGCGATAGTCTGTAGGGGCTGCGAACAACGGCGTTGCTTCACAGTCATTACATTCGTGGAACATCACGCCATCGAGTTCCTGAAATCGCGCTTCATATAAGGAAACCAAACTGAATCTTCAGACTTTTCCCCATGACTTCCAGAGGAATGCCGCGTATCAAACGGGGCCGACATGCCCTTACAGGACACACACGCTAATAAACCGCGCAACACGTCAATCACCGACATAATTCCAGAGGCCACAACACCGTCTATTGTGTTATTCCGCGCCCACGGGAATAACATCAAGCAACCCAATCATTCATTCACATTAAAAAATGAAAAACACAAAAAACCTTACATGCCATTTTATTTTGAATCTGGAATACCGTGCACTTTACTCAATGTTACCGCCTAATATTGAAACACCCTCTCCCTCACCCAAATACCCCACTACCGCTGGGGGTACCGAGTGAATCCCTACCGCCCACAAACACAAAATGCCCCGTACTTTTCGGTACGGAGCATTTACGTTGAAATACAATAAACGCTGACGCGTGGCCCCAGCGGTCCTCAACAAACACTCAAGCGTTACTGCATGACTCAGGATGGGGCATATTCAGCAGGCGACTCACCTGCTCCAACCCGGTCTCGCGGCGCAGGGCCGTAAACAGCTCGACAGCTTCGGGGTAATTACGCGTCAGCATCGCCAGCCACTGCTTCAAACGGCCCGGCGCCTGGCGTTCGGTCAACTGGGCGACCGACTGGACCCAGAAGTCCTGAAGCAAGGGCTGCAACTGCGCCCAAGTCATTTCCACCACGTCTTCGCCCGCCCGCGCCGCGGCAATCTGCCGAGCCAGGTCAGGGCGCGCTACCAGGCCACGACCGAGCATGATGTCTTCAGCGCCGCTGACTTCGCGGCAACGCTTCCAGTCTTCGACGCTCCAGATATCCCCGTTGGCGAACACCGGCACCTTGACCACGTCCTGCACCCGCGGGATCCATTCCCAATGGGCCGGGGGCTTGTAGCCATCGGTCTTGGTGCGCGCATGCACCACGATATGCGCCGCGCCACCTTCGGCCAGGGCAGTGGCGCACACCAACGCGCCGTCCGGGCTGTCGAAGCCCAGACGCATCTTGGCGGTCACCGGGATATGAGCAGGAACTGCTCGGCGTACGTGCTCGACGATCTGATTGAGCAACTCCGGCTCCTTGAGCAGCACCGCACCGCCGCGCGACTTATTGACGGTCTTGGCCGGACAGCCGAAGTTCAGGTCGATCACTTGCGAACCGAGCTCGCAGGCCAGGGCTGCGTTTTCGGCCAGGCACACCGGGTCGGAGCCAAGCAATTGCACACGCAACGGCACACCGGCAGCCGTATGGGCGCCTTGCAGCAGTTCCGGAGCGAGCTTATGGAAATAGGCGGGGGTGAGCAGGCGGTCGTTGACGCGGATGAATTCGGTCACGCACCAGTCGATACCGCCCACGCGGGTCAACACGTCCCGCAGGATGTTGTCGACCAACCCCTCCATGGGCGCCAAGGCAATTTGCATGGAAAACACTCAACAAAAATCGTGGCGCAGTTTACTGGGTTTCCCAGCGCAACCGTTAACCCCCTGTCAGGGCGGGGCCATAACCGTCGAGAAACTCTGTCGGCATACGCTTGGGCTTGCCCGTGGACAGTTCAATGCAGACGAAGGTGGTTTGCGCGCGCAGCAAGGTCGCGCCGTCACGGGGCCGGACGAGCTGGAAGCGCCGGGTCATTTTCAGGCGCTGGTCCCAATCGACGATCCAGGTCGCCAGTTGCAGCTCGTCGCCCTCATAGCCGGCCGCCAGGTAATCGATCTCATGGCGCACCACGGCCATGGCACGGTCCAGGCGACGATACTCGGTCAGGTCCAGCCCCAGGCGCTGGGAGTGGCGCCAGGCGCAGCGTTCCAGCCAGGCGACGTACACCGCGTTGTTGGCGTGCCCCAGGCCGTCAATGTCCTCAGGGGCCACCTGCAGGTCGATGATAAACGGCGTTGCCAAATCCCAGCCCATGCCTTGCTCCAGTCGATTGATGTCGGCACGGCAGTGTATCAGGCGGTCTGGCGCTCCTGTAAACGACGGCCTGCCAACAGGTCCAGCACGCCTTCGATCACACGCGGATCAGCCAGAACTTTCTGGTGCCCGCCGTGTTCCAGGCGCAGCAGGCGGCTGTCGAACCAGGCGTCATGGATAGCTTGCGAGGCGTTGACCGGAACGAAGGTATCGTCTTCGGCGTGAACGATCAGGCCAGGGATATTCATCTGGTAGTGGGCGACATCCAAGTGCTTGAGCGGCATGCCGAACGTCAGTTCCACTTCCTGGATAAACGCCGAGCGGGCCCGCGACGGCAAACCGACCATTCCGGCAAAGCCGCGCAGCACATCCAGGAAGCGCGACGGCGCCGCAATGCTCACCAGCGCTTCAGTGCGCAACCCCAACTGCACCGCCAGCATCGCACTGGCGCCGCCCATGGAATGGCCGACCACCGCGTGCAAGGGCGGCAACTCGGCCGCCGCTTCCAGCATGGCGCGGGCGAACAACAGCACATGGGCCTCACGCCCCGGCGAACGACCATGGGCCGGGCCATCGAGGGCAATCACCGAATAGCCGTTGCCCACCAACGCCGTGATCAAGCTGGCGAATTGCGTCGGCCGCCCTTCCCAACCGTGCATCAGCAACACCGCCGGCCCTTGGCCCCAACGCAGCGCCGACAGGCCGAAACGCAAGGTGATGCGCTCCGACTGGGCCAGCAGCGGCAATTCCCAATCACGCGGCGGCAGGTCTCGCGGGGTCATGAAGACCCGACGCATTTTACTGGCCACCGTGTGCGGCGCCAGGCGCCCCAAGGTGCCGTTGACGCTACGAATCCATGTGAATGCGCCCATTATGCAACCCCCTTTTCAGCGCACTGCCGACTTGGCAGCACGCAATACACGATCCGACAATTCACCCGGCCCAAGCGCACGAGCCAGGGCCAGGCCACCAATCATCAAGGCCATGTCTGCCAAGGCTTTGTCGGTATCTTCCGGGCTGGCGGCCAACTGTGCGGCCATCAACTCCACATGCTCATTGAGCACCTGGCGAAATTCGTCCGGCAGGCGGCTCATCTCGCCCACCGTCGCCGGGATGGGGCAGGCTTTGGCCGTCGAGTCGCGGTGTTTGCGCGACAGGTAGAACGCGGCCACCAGCGCACGACGCTCTTCACCGGTCAGTTGCTCGTCCATGTCGTCGATCGAAGCTCGACGCTGGGCCAGCAGTTGACTGAAGGCCTCCAGCATCAGCGCATCCTTGCTTTCAAAGTGCGCGTAAAACCCACCCACCGTCAGCCCCGCCGCGCCCATGACTTCCCCCACGCTCGGCTCGGCCGGGCCACGCTGGACCAACGCGGCACTGGCAGCCTGCAGAATGCGTTCGCGGGTTTGCGCTTTTTTATCGCTCATCGTGTGCCTCCGTCGTTCATGGGTTGAATATTATTACCATAATAATATTTCGCAAGCGAGAAGCATGACCGCCCGTCCGAACCGGCCGCCTGCAAAACGTTGGAATAAGAGTCAGGGCAAATAGAACAGGCCAGAGGGCAGAAACCCAAACGCCAGACAAACAAAAGGGCCATTCAATAATTGAATGACCCTTAAAAATCCCGCAGAGCGGGTAATCGTGGCGTCCCCTAGGGGACTCGAACCCCTGTTACCGCCGTGAAAGGGCGGTGTCCTAGGCCACTAGACGAAGGGGACACAAACCTTCTGTACAACTGACCAGGCTGATCTTGAAACCTGGCCTGATCGATCCAAGGACGGTGTGGCCGGAACCTTGGACCTGTAAATTGGTGGAGCTAAACGGGATCGAACCGTTGACCTCTTGCATGCCATGCAAGCGCTCTCCCAGCTGAGCTATAGCCCCGATTTTTCGCCTGGCGGCGCAGCAGACCTTTCGAACTGCTTGTTGAAACTGGCGTCCCCTAGGGGACTCGAACCCCTGTTACCGCCGTGAAAGGGCGGTGTCCTAGGCCACTAGACGAAGGGGACAAAACCTTCTGTACAACTGATCAGCGCTGAGGACTGATCGATTCAAGGACGGTGTGGCCAGACCTTGAACCTGTAAATTGGTGGAGCTAAACGGGATCGAACCGTTGACCTCTTGCATGCCATGCAAGCGCTCTCCCAGCTGAGCTATAGCCCCTCATCGGTGAGGACGGGGCGAATCTTAATGGCGCTTTAGAAAGGTGTCAAATTTATTTTCAACAATTTCTAAAAATTTTTGCCGGGATAACAATCACTTACCAGACAAACCCCGGAAAACCGGGGTTTGGCCGCTACAGCAGCTGACTCAGGCGATAGCGCCCAGCAGCTTTTCCCATTCCTTGTTTTCTTTCTTCGACACACCGCCAAGCAAATCAAGGGCTTGGCGTAGACGGAAACGCGTCAGGTCCGGGCCAAGAATTTCCATCGCATCAAGCACCGACACCGAACTGGCCTGGCCGGTGATCGCGGCGAACATCAGCGGCATGGCGTCGCGCAATTTCAGTTCGAGGGATTCAACCACCGCCTGGATCGTCGCGGTAATCGCCTCCTTCTCCCACTGGCGCAGGCTTTCGAGCTTCCACAGGATCAACTGCATCAACTGGCGAACCTGGTCACCGGAAAGCTTCTTGGATTCAAACAGCTTGGCATCCGGGCTCACGCCACCGGCAAAGAAGAAGCTGGCCAACGGTGCGACCTGGCTGAACGTCTCCACCCTGCCCTGCACCAGCGGTGCGATCTTCATCATGTATTCAGGGTTCAACGCCCACTGCTGCACGCGGCTGGCGAACTCTTCCACCGGCAGGTCACGCAGCCACTGGCCATTGAGCCACGACAATTTCTCGATATCGAAGATCGGCCCGCCCAGCGAAACGCGGGACAGGTCGAAGTTGTCGACCATTTCCTGCAACGAGAACTTCTCGCGCTCGTCCGGCATCGACCAGCCCATGCGGCCCAGGTAGTTGAGCATGGCTTCGGGCATAAAGCCCATGCGCTCGTAGAACGTCACCGAGGTGGGGTTCTTGCGCTTGGACAGCTTGCTCTTGTCCGGGTTACGCAGCAGCGGCATGTAGCACAGCTGCGGTTGTTCCCAGCCGAAGTATTCGTAGAGCAGAATCAACTTCGGCGCCGACGGCAGCCATTCTTCACCGCGCAGCACGTGGGTGATACCCATCAGGTGGTCATCGACAACGTTGGCCAGGAAGTATGTCGGCAAGCCGTCGGTCTTCATCAGCACTTGCATGTCCATGCGGTCCCACGGGATCTCGACGTCACCGCGCAACATGTCCGGCACCACGCACACGCCTTCGCTCGGCACCTTCATGCGAATCACATGGGGCTCGCCAGCCGCCAGGCGCCGGGCCACTTCTTCTTTCGACAACAACAGCGCACGGCCGTCGTAACGTGGCGTTTCACCGCGCGCCTGCTGCTCAGCGCGCATCTGATCGAGCTCTTCGGCGGTGCAGAAACAAGGGAACGCATGGCCCATGTCGACCAATTGCTGGGTGTACTGCTTGTAGATGTCGCTGCGCTCGCTCTGACGGTACGGGCCATGCGGGCCGCCGACGTCCGGGCCTTCTGACCAGGTAATGCCCAACCAGCGCAGGGCATCGAAAATCTGCTGTTCCGACTCACGGGTCGAACGCAGTTGATCGGTGTCTTCGATCCGCAGGATGAATTCACCGCCATGCTGCTTGGCAAAGCAGTAGTTGAACAAGGCGATGTAGGCAGTACCGACGTGGGGATCCCCAGTAGGCGATGGCGCGATGCGCGTGCGGACGGTGGTCATGGCAGGTCTCGAATGGGCGATATAACTGAAAATTGAAACAAGGGGCGAATGGTAACAGCCTGGGTGATTTCTGGAAAACCGAGGCGCGGCCATCGGGGGCAAGCCCCCTCCCACACCGGACCGGTTCTCAGCATGAGAATGCAGTCAAATGTGGGAGGGGGCTTGCCCCGATGAGGCCGGTTGAGTCAGCGCAAATCAGACCGTCAGCAACCGCTCACGCAACTTGCCGATCTCATCGCGCGTCTGCGCCGCTGCCTCGAACTCCAGATCCCGCGCCAGCTGGTACATCTTCTCTTCCAACTGGCGAATCCGCTTGGTGATCTCGCTCGGCGAGCGCAGTTCGTTTTCGTACTTGGCGCTTTCCTCGGCAGCCTTGGCCATGCCCTTGCGCTTTTTGCTGCGCGAGCCAGGCACGGTGGCACCTTCCATGATGTCGGCGACGTCCTTGAACACGCCCTTGGGCGTAATGCCGTTGGCCAGGTTAAAGGCGATCTGCTTGTCGCGGCGGCGCTCGGTCTCGCCGATCGCCCGCTCCATGGAGCCGGTAATACGATCGGCATAGAGAATCGCCCGGCCATTGAGGTTACGCGCCGCACGGCCGATGGTCTGGATCAGCGAACGCTCGGAGCGCAGGAAGCCCTCCTTGTCCGCATCCAGGATCGCCACCAGCGACACCTCGGGCATATCCAGGCCCTCACGCAGCAGGTTGATCCCCACCAATACATCGAAGGTGCCCAGGCGCAGGTCGCGGATGATCTCCACGCGCTCCACGGTGTCGATGTCCGAGTGCAGGTAACGCACCCGTACACCGTGGTCGGCCAGGTAGTCGGTCAAGTCTTCGGACATGCGCTTGGTCAGCGTGGTGACCAGCACCCGCTCTTCCAGGGCCACGCGCTTGGTGATTTCCGAGAGCAGATCGTCAACCTGGGTCAACGCCGGGCGGATTTCGATCTGTGGGTCCACCAGGCCTGTCGGGCGCACCAGTTGCTCGATCACGCGGCCGGCATGCTCGGCCTCGTAGTTCCCCGGTGTCGCCGACACGAAAATGGTCTGGGGGCTGATACTTTCCCATTCATCGAAGCGCATCGGCCGGTTATCCAGCGCCGACGGCAGGCGGAAACCGTATTCCACCAGGGTTTCCTTGCGCGAGCGGTCGCCCTTATACATGGCGCCCACTTGCGGCACGCTGACGTGGGATTCGTCGATCACCAGCAGCGCATCGGGCGGCAGGTAGTCGTAGAGGGTCGGCGGCGGCGCCCCGGATTCGCGGCCCGAGAGGTAGCGCGAGTAGTTTTCGATGCCGTTGCAGTAGCCCAACTCGAGGATCATCTCCAGGTCGAAGCGGGTGCGCTGTTCAAGGCGCTGGGCTTCCACCAGCTTATTGTTGGCGCGCAGGTACTCAAGGCGCTCGGCCAACTCGACCTTGATGCCCTCGATGGCGCCCATCAACGTCTCGCGCGGGGTCACATAGTGGCTTTTCGGATAAAAGGTGAAGCGCGGCAGTTTGCGGATCACCTCGCCGGTCAACGGGTCGAACGCCGACAGGCTCTCGACTTCATCGTCAAACAGCTCGATGCGGATCGCTTCCAGGTCGGATTCGGCCGGGTAGATGTCGATCACATCGCCGCGCACGCGAAAGGTGGCGCGGGCAAAGTCCATGTCGTTGCGTGTGTATTGCAGGCTCGTCAGGCGACGCAGCAGTTCACGCTGGTCAAGTTTGTCACCGCGATCGACGTGCAGCACCATCTTCAAGTAGGTTTCCGGGCTGCCCAGGCCGTAGATGCACGACACCGTGGTAACGATGATCGCGTCCTTGCGCTCCAGCAGCGCCTTGGTCGCCGACAACCGCATCTGCTCGATATGGTCGTTGATCGACGCATCCTTCTCGATAAAGGTATCGGAGGACGGCACGTAGGCTTCGGGCTGGTAGTAGTCGTAATAGGAAACGAAGTACTCCACCGCGTTGTTCGGGAAGAACGCCTTGAACTCGCCATACAGTTGCGCAGCCAGGGTCTTGTTCGGCGCCAGCACCAAGGTCGGGCGGTTCACCTGCGCGATCACGTTGGCAATGCTGAAGGTCTTGCCCGAACCGGTCACCCCGAGCAGCGTCTGGTGCGCCAGGCCGGCCTCGATGCCTTCGACCATCAAGCGAATCGCTTCGGGCTGGTCGCCGGCGGGTTCAAAGCGGGTGACGAGCTGGAAATCCGACATAACGTACCTCTTTCAAGTCACCCCAGGCTGACAACCGCCGAGGACGAAATAGCTCAGCAACCCGCGAATTCTCATCGCAGGTTGCAGGAAAAAACCATGATAGCTGTAGAAGTGGTGGCGAATGTGACGGGTTTCAAGGTAATCCTCCTACATGGCCCTTCCCCCCAATGTTGCAATAAGACTAACGGTCGGCAAATAAACCGAAAAACTTGGCCGAAAAGCCGTTTCGGCTGTCGCCCTCAGGCGTGATGGCCTCTATACTAGCTCCCCGTTTGTGCACCGCTCTAGTGCATTCGGCTGGAGCGCGACACGTCCCTCCTTTCCCCCATAGAGCTGCCGCAAAAATGAGCCTGTTCTCCGCTGTCGAAATGGCACCACGCGATCCTATCCTGGGCCTCAACGAAGCATTCAACGCCGATACACGAACCACCAAGGTCAACCTTGGCGTGGGCGTTTACTGCAACGAGGAGGGGAAGATTCCACTCCTGCGTGCCGTTGCCGAAGCGGAAGCCATTCGCGTGGCGCAACACGCTGCCCGTGGCTACTTGCCGATCGACGGCATCGTGGCCTACGACCAGGCCGTGCAAAAACTGCTGTTTGGCGCTGAGTCGCCACTGCTGGGCGCCGGCCGCGTCATCACCGCGCAAGCCGTCGGCGGTACCGGTGCCCTGAGAATCGGCGCCGACTTCCTCAAGCAACTGCTGCCCAATGCCGTGGTTGCCATCAGCGACCCCAGCTGGGAAAACCACCAGGCACTGTTCGAAAAAGCCGGTTTCCCGGTGCAGACCTACCGCTACTACGACGCCGCCACCCACGACGTGAACCGTGCCGGCCTGCTCGAAGACCTCAACGCCCTGCCGCCGCAGTCCATCGTGGTGCTGCACGCCTGCTGCCACAACCCGACCGGCGTCGACCTGAGCCCGGCGGACTGGCAACACGTGCTGGACGTGGTCAAGGCCAAGAACCTGGTACCGTTCCTCGATATGGCTTACCAGGGCTTTGGCGACGGCATCCACGAAGACGCCGCTGCCGTGCGCCTGTTCGCGGAATCCGGCCTGACCTTCTTTGTCTCCAGCTCGTTCTCCAAGTCGTTCTCCCTGTATGGCGAACGCGTGGGCGCACTGTCGATCGTCAGCGAGTCCAAGGAAGAAAGCGCGCGCATCCTGTCCCAGGTCAAGCGCGTGATCCGCACCAACTACTCCAACCCGCCGACCCACGGCGCAGCGATCGTGGCGGCGGTGCTGAACAACCCTGAACTGCGTGCCCAGTGGGAAGCCGAGCTGGCCGAAATGCGCCTGCGCATCCGTGGCATGCGTGAGCAAATGGTGGCCGAGCTGGCCAAGGCTGCTCCGGGCCACGACTTCAGCTTCGTCGGCCGCCAGCGTGGGATGTTCTCCTACTCGGGCCTGACCGTGGAGCAAGTCACCCGCTTGCGCACCGAGTTTGGTATTTACGCGCTGGACACCGGGCGTATCTGTGTGGCGGCGTTGAACCAGTCGAACATCGGTGCGGTAACAAAGGCGATTGTTCAGGTTCTATAAGCCTGACGGCGTTATACGAAGGGAAGCCGTGGCTTCCCTTTTTAATGCCTGTCGGAAAATACCCTGCTCCCCTAGACTGAGCACCGATTGCCCTTTTGCTGTGAGAGCCCTATGAAAAACGACGACCTGAACCTGCACGCCGATCCAGACGACCAGGAGTACTTCGCTCCGCGCGCGCCGCAAGCCAAGCGCCAGAAAAGCCTGGTGCTGCAAGTGGCGCTGGGTGTGTTCCTGGGTGGCCTGGCGTTGTGGCTGGTGCAGTTGGGCGCGACGGCACTCATGGCGAAACTGGCCATGGGCACCCTGCAATTCGGCGGCTGAACACGACCCGCAGTAGTAGGAGCGAGCTTGCTCGCGAAAAACGCAGGGACACCGCGTTTATCCAGAATGCCCGCGTTATCGTTAACGACCTTCGCGAGCAAGCTCGCGCCTACAGTGGCCGCGCTCCTCCAGCAACTTCACAAAACTGTTCAAACTCTGCGACACCGTGCCCCGTCGCCAGATCAGCCAGGTGTGCAACAGGCGGAAACTGTCCGTCAGCGGCCACACGCTCACCGTGGTAAACCCCGGCATGCTTTCCAGCATGCTGCGCGGCATCAGCGCCAGGCCGGCCCCGGCACTGACGCAGGCGAGCATGCCGTGGTAGGACTCCATCTCGAAGATGCGGCCCGGCACCGCGCCATCCTGTGAGAACCACCGCTCGAAATGGTGCCGGTAGGAACAGTTGGAGCGAAAGGTGTAGATGCTCTCCCCGTTCACATCCTGCCCGCGGGTGATCGGCGCATGCTGCAACGGCGCAATCACCACCATCTCTTCCTCGAACACCGCCACGCCTTCCAGGGTGGCATGCAATACCGGCCCATCCACAAACGCCGCCGCCAGGCGTCCCGACAACACGCCTTCGATCATCGTCCCGGACGGCCCGGTGCTCAGGTCCAGCTCGACCTTGGCGTGCTTCTGGTTGTACGCCGCCAGTAACGCCGGAATGCGCACCGCGGCCGTGCTCTCCAGCGAACCGAGGGCAAATGCCCCCTGGGGCTCCTCCCCCGCCACCGTCGCGCGTGCTTCCTGCACCAGGTCAAGAATGCGCCGCGCATAGCCAAGGAAGTTCCACCCGGCTGGCGACAGGCGCAGGCGGCTTTTCTCGCGGATGAATAATTCCACGCCCAGATCCTGCTCCAGTTGCTTGATGCGCGTGGTCAGGTTCGACGGCACCCGATGAATCAACTGCGCCGCGGCACTGATGCTGCCTTGCTCGGCAACGGCCTTGAAGATTTCCAGCTGCACCAAGTCCAAATCATTCTCCAATCGTGAATGTATTGCTCAATATTATTCAGTTTCCAGAAAAGATGCAGCCCCGTAGGCTGACCCCAATCCACTCATTCAGCCGGACGGTGCCATGAACGCTATCACCCACCAGACCCACGCCCTGTCGATCAGCCCCACTACCGGGGCGACGGTCGGCAGCTACCCCTACGAAACCGAAGCCCAGTTGGACGCCGCCCTCAACCGTGCCACCCACGCCTTCCGCACCTGGCGCCGCCAGCCGGTCAGCGAGCGCTCGGCCCTGTTGCTGGCCCTGGCCGCTGCCCTGCGTGATCAAGCCGAAGAGATGGCACAGATGATCACCTTGGAAATGGGCAAACCCATCGTCCAGGCCCGTGCCGAAATCGAGAAATGCGCCCAGCTCAGCGAGTGGTACGCGGCCCACGGCCCGGCCATGCTCGCCCCGGAACCGACCCTAGTGGACAACGGCACCGCCCATATCGAATACCGCCCGCTGGGCCCGATCCTGGCCGTGATGCCGTGGAACTTCCCGGTGTGGCAAGTCCTGCGCGGCGCGGTGCCGACGCTGCTCGCCGGCAACACCTACGTGCTCAAACACGCGCCGAATGTCATGGGCAGCGCCTACCTGATGAAAGCCGCGTTCGACAAAGCCGGCTTCGCCGAAGGCTTGTTCGAAGTGCTCAATGTGACCCAGGAAGGCGTGTCAAAAGCCATCGCCGACCCGCGCATCGCCGCCGTCACCCTCACCGGCAGCGTGCGTGCCGGCATGGCCATCGGCTCCCAGGCCGGTGCCGCGCTGAAGAAATGCGTACTGGAATTGGGCGGTTCCGACCCGTTCATCGTGCTCAACGATGCCGACCTCGATGCCGCCGTCCAGGCCGCCGTGATCGGCCGCTTCCAGAACAGCGGCCAAGTCTGCGCCGCCGCCAAGCGCCTGATCGTCGAAGCGGGTGTGGTGGAAGCCTTCACCGCCAAGTTTGTCGAAGCCAGCCGTGCCCTGGTGATGGGCGACCCGACCTCGACCGCCACCTACGTCGGCCCCATGGCCCGCTTCGACCTGCGCGACGAACTGCATGCCCAGGTCCAGACGACCCTGGCGCAAGGCGCGACCCTGCTGCTGGGCGGCGACAAAGTAGCCGGCGCCGGCAACTACTACGCGCCGACCGTACTGGCCGACGTCACCGACCAGATGACCTCCTTCAAAGAGGAACTGTTCGGCCCCGTGGCCTCGATCATCACCGCCCGCGACGCCGACCATGCCGTGGCCCTGGCCAATGACAGCGAGTTCGGCCTCACCGCGAGCATCTTCACCAGGGATCCAGCCAAGGCCCGCGACATTGCGAACCAGCTGGAAACCGGCGGGATCTTCGTGAATGCTTTCAGCGTCTCCGACCCTCGGGTGGCGTTTGGTGGCGTGAAGAAGAGCGGCTTCGGTCGCGAGTTGTCGCACTTTGGCGTGCGCGAGTTCTGCAACGCGCAGACCGTTTGGCTGGATCGCAAGTAAGTTCGGGCAGGCCCTGAACCTGCCTCAACAGCGAATATGCCGCCGCACACACTGCACCAGCCCATCCAGCGCCTGCGACTTCACCGGCGCCAGCACGCAGACCGTGTGCTCACGCTCGCCTTCCGTCACGGTCAACGTGTAATGCACCTGGCTTGGGTTGCCGGGTTCTGGCGCGGTGCTTTGCGGCAACTCAAAGAAGTTTGACGCCTCGATCAGTTGCCGCAATTCCTGCTGGTCCGGCTCGGGCAGCGTGTCCAGCTGCACCGTACGAGGTTTGGCCAGCCCCGGAAAAAACGCCGGCCCGCCGTTTTCCTTGATCGAAATTTGCATGGCTGCTCCTCACCGCACAGGCGGTTTGTCACACATGAATGCCAACCGCTTTCCAGCCCTCCTTGACCGCCTTCTGCTCATCCTTGTTCGCGCCATACAGTCGACCGGCGATATCGTAGGTAATCCGCGCGAAGCGCAGGAACCCTGAGTTCGGCCGCAAGCGCGCATCGCGCAATGCGTCATACCAGATCCGCCCCGCACGTTCCCAGGCAAACCCACCCAGCTTCGTGGCCACCTGATAGAACGCATGGTTGGGAATGCCAGAATTGATATGCACCCCGCCATTGTCCTCGTAAGTCTGTACGAAATCATCCATATGCCCCGGTTGTGGGTCCTTGCCCAGCAACTTGTCGTCAAAGGCAGTACCGGGTGCTTTCATCGAGCGCAGCGCAATGCCTTTGATCTTGTCGGTAAACAACCCTTTGCCGATCAACCAATCGGCATCTTGCGCCTTCTGCTGCAACGAGTACTGTTTGATCAGCGAGCCAAACACATCCGACAACGACTCGTTCAAGGCGCCGGATTGATTGAAATACATCAGCTTGGCTTCATCCTCGGTCACGCCGTGGGCCAATTCATGGCCAATCACATCAAGCGCGATCGTGAACCGGTTGAATAATTGCTGATCGCCATCACCAAACACCATCTGGGTCGAGTTCCAGAACGCATTGTTGTAGTTCTGGCCAAAATGCACGGTCGCGTCCAGCGCCATACCGGCATCGTCGATGGAGTTGCGGTCGAAGACCTGGTCAAAAAAATCGAACGTGGCGCCCAAACCGTCATAAGCTTCGTCTACCGCCGCATCGCCGCTGGCGGGCTGCCCTTCGCCGCGGATCAGCTTGCCTGGCAGGCTATCCGTGCCCTCGGCGCCGTAGATCGAACGCCGTTTGCCGGCGCCCATGGCCAAGGCCATACGGGCCGGGCCATGAGCGGGCTCGGCGACCATGCGCAACGAGCGGAACGTGCTGTCCTTGGCGCGGGTACGTAGCGCGACGTCCCGTTGCGTTTTATTACCGTTACGCGCGATCTGGTCGAGGATGTAAGGCGGGATCAGGCAGAAAATCGCCTGGCGCGGGTGGCGAACACACATGGGCTGGCTCCTTTTGGCGGGTAATGAACGTCCGGGTCACCGGTTCAGGATAGCCCTGCTGCGGGTACCTGGCCCTAATTGTCATGAACCTGTGTTGCAGTCGTGTTTACCCAAGACTGCGAGGAACTCGCGATGCCAGCACGCAAAGCCAAAATTGACCTGACCCACCGCCCCCGGCTCGTCGATCTACGCCCGTTGATCCCGGCCACCCCCAGCCTGATGGAAGCCAGGGCGGCGACGCCCCGTGTGACGCCCGCCAAGGATTTGCAGGACCGGCGTGGCTACGCACCCGACTTTCTCAGCGGCTTCGCCGTGCCGTGGCCCACGGTGGATGAGGCATTGGCAACTGACGTCCAGCCGCTGCGCCTGGACTACACGCATTTCTCGGTGACCCTGTCACGTTCCCGACGGATGGCGCTCTATGTGGGCGTGAATATCGACGGCAGACAGGCGGTGGATATCGTTCGCAGCAACGACACCTGGGCCTACGACGGCCGCCTGCCCATCAGCGCGCAGATCGGCGACGAGCTCTACACCAACAACGGCCTGGATCGCGGCCACCTGGTGCGACGACAGGATCCCAACTGGGGCGACGAGGCCAACACCGCCAACCTCGATACGTTCCATTTCACCAATTGCTCGCCGCAGATGAGCGGGTTCAACCAGAAGACCTGGCTGGAGCTCGAAGACTACATTCTCGACAACACACAACGCTGGAAGGCCCGGGCCACGGTGTTTACCGGCCCGGTGTTGGCCGATGACGACCGTGTCTACCGCGGCGTGAAAATCCCCAAGGCATTCTGGAAAGTGGTGGCCTACCTCGGCGACGACGGCAAGCCCTCTGCCAGCGCCTACATGATCGACCAGAGCCGTGAACTCGGTCAGCTTGATCTGGTATTTGGCCAACTGCGGACCTACCGGCGCAGTGTGATCCAGATCGAGCAATTGACCGGCATCCGTTTCGCCAACCTGGCCGACTACGACGGTTTCAGCAATGAAGAGCGCGCCACGGGGACGCGAATTGAAGCGCTGATCCGCGGCCCTGAAGATATACGCCTCTGACCGGTTACCGCGGCTTTATGTGGGCGCGAGCCTGTACGCGCCTACAGAAAGCCGCCATTCGGTTCCCCCTCCCCAGCCCAATCGACTACCATACCGCGCCGGTTCCCAAACGGGACTAATAGGGAATCCGAAGCGCGGTACCCCCGCGTCAATCGGAACTGCCCCCGCAACTGTAGATGCCGAGCCTGCTCCTCAACGCCACTGGATACCCTCCGGGAAGGCTGGAGCCGGGTGACGACGCATCAGTCAGGAGACCTGCCGGCCCAGTAAAATCACTAACCGGCGGGGTGTCCGGGAAGGACATCCTTGGCTGCCTCCACCGCAGCGTCCGAGGGCGTATTTCCGAACCGTACCTCCCCAGTTCCACGTACGGCTCCCAGGAGATTGCCCCATGCTGCCACGCGTTACCGCCTTGCTCACCGGACTGGGCTTCTGTGCCCTGGCCCAGGCGACGCCCACCCACTACCCGCTGACGCTGGAGAACTGCGGCAGCACCCTGACCTTTCAGCAAGCGCCCGCCCGCAGCGTAACCATTGGCCAGGCGGCGACCGAGATGCTCTACGCCCTGGGTGTGGGCAACACAGTGGTCGGCACGGCGTTGTGGTTCAACAACGTGTTGCCGCAGTTCAAGGCACAGAACGACACCATCGAGCGCCTGGCCAACAATGAGCCAAGCTTCGAAGCGGTCATTGCCAAGCGCCCGCAACTGGTGGCCGCCGAGTTGGAATGGGTGGTTGGCCCACAAGGCGTGGTCGGCACCCGCGAGCAGTTTCATGAATTGAAGATCCCCACCTACCTGCTGCCGTCCGACTGCGAAGGCAAGAACAACCTGGTGGGCGCCGACGGCACACGCCTGGAGCCGTTCCGCATCGACACCATTTATAAAAGCATCAGCCAACTGGCCGAGATTTTCGACGTGCCGGACCGCGGCCAGCAACTGAACGAGGCGCTCAAGGCGCGCCTGGCCAAGTCCGTCGCCACCGCCCGCAACAAGGGCCTCAAACAGGCCAGTGCGCTGGTGTGGTTCTCCAGCGCCGAAATGGCCAGCGATCCCTATGTGGCCGGCCACAAGGGTGTCCCCGAATTCATGCTGCAAACCCTCGGCCTGCACAACGTGGTGCAGTCCGATGAAGAGTGGCCCGCCGTCGGCTGGGAAACCCTCGCCAAAGCCAACCCCACCTTCCTGGTGATCGCGCGCATGGACCGCCGCCGCTACCCGGTCGACAACTACGAACAGAAACTGGCCTTCCTGCGCAGCGACCCGGTGACACGCAACATGGACGCGGTGAAACACAACCGCATCATCATCCTTGACGCCATGGCCCTACAGGCCAGCGTGCGTACTTTCGATGGGCTCGACCAACTGGCGAGCGCCATCGACAGCTACGACCTGCCCAAATGAGCAGAACGCTCCTCGCCCTGGCGCTGCTGTTGATCGCCATACTGGCCGGCGTAGCCATCGGCGAAACCGCCATCGAGCCGCAGGTAGTGCTCCAGGTGTTGGCTAATAAACTGTGGGCCGCCGGCTACGCGCTGGACCCTATCGACGAAGGCGTGGTGTGGAACTATCGCCTCACTCGCACGCTGGTCGCCGCCGCCTGCGGTGCGGGGCTGGCCACATGCGGGGTGATTCTGCAGTCGTTGTTGCGCAACCCCTTGGCCGACCCTTACCTGCTTGGCATCAGCGCCGGTGCCTCGACCGGCGCGGTGCTGGTGGTGCTGATGGGGGTCGGCGGTGGCTTGATCTCGCTGTCCGCCGGCGCCTTTGCCGGGGCGATGGCGGCGTTTGCGCTGGTGATTTTGCTCGCCCGGGCCAGCGGGTCGTCGAGCGGCACCGGCCAGATCATCCTGGCAGGCATCGCCGGTTCGCAGCTGTTCAACGCGCTGACCGCGTTCCTGATCACCAAGTCCGCCAGCTCCGAACAGGCGCGCGGCATCCTGTTCTGGTTGCTGGGTAATCTCAGCGGCGTGCGTTGGTCGTCGGTGTGGCTGGCGGTACCGGTGGCCGTCGCGGGGTTGGCGGTGTGCCTGTGGCACCGCCGCGCACTGGATGCATTCACCTTCGGCAGCGACTCGGCGGCGTCCCTCGGCATCCCGGTGCGCCGCGTGCAATTTGTGCTGGTGGGCTGCGCGGCGTTGGTCACCGCGGTGATGGTGTCGATTGTCGGCTCCATTGGTTTTGTCGGCCTGGTCATCCCTCACGCCGCACGCCTGTTGCTCGGTACCGGGCACTCACGCCTGCTGCCGGCCAGCGCCTTGGGAGGCGCATTGTTTTTGATTACAGCCGATGTGCTGTCACGCACCTTGATCAAGGGCCAGGTCATTCCGGTGGGCGTGGTCACCGCACTCGTCGGCGCGCCGGTATTTGCGCTGATCCTGATCGGCCGGAGGAATGCGCGATGACGGTGCTGAGCTGCACGGCCCTGGGCTTCAAGGTGCGAGAGGCCCAGTTGCTGCGCGATATTCACCTGCAAGTCCAGTCGGGGGAAACCTTGGGTATCGTCGGGCCGAACGGCTCCGGCAAATCGACCCTGCTCAAACTGCTCGCCGGCTTGCGCGCACCGGCCAGCGGCGAGGTGCACCTGGGTGGTGAGCGTTTGGGCGCGCTGTCCCGCCGCGCCATCGCACAACGCCTGGCGGTGGTGGAACAACAGGCCGACACCGACGATGCCATCCGCGTATTCGACGCCGTGGCACTGGGCCGCACACCGTGGTTGTCGGCGCTGAGCCCGTGGTCCAGCGAAGACGATCGCATCGTGCGCCAGGCCCTGCACGACGTCGACGCCACCCACCTGAGCCAACGCGCCTGGCGCAGCCTCTCCGGCGGTGAGCGCCAACGCGTGCACATCGCCCGCGCCCTCGCGCAACGGCCACAGATCCTGTTGCTGGATGAGCCGACCAATCACCTGGACATCCAGCATCAACTGACGATCTTGAAAGGCGTGCAGGCATTACCCGTCACCACCTTGATCGCCCTGCACGACCTCAACCAGGCACTGACCTGTGACCGCCTGGCCGTGCTGGATCATGGGCGATTGGTGGCACTGGGCAAACCGCTGGAGGTGCTGACGCCGCAACGCTTGCAGGAAACCTTCGGCGTGCAGGCGCATTACCTGACAGACCCGTTCGACGGCGTGCAGATACTGCGGTTGCGCTCGAACTGAGATTTAACAACGCGGCCCAACAGTGTCATCGGGGGCGAGCCCTAATGCCAGTCAGTCAAGGAGGAAAACGGTAACTCTGGAGAGCGGGCTAATTGTGGAAAGCGGGCTTGTTGTGGCGAGCCCGCTTCGTTTTCCTCCTTGACTGACTGGCATTAGGGCAAGGCCCGTCATACGAAAGCCCATGATGGGTACCTCTTGAAGCAAGGGCCCATCAGGCAAGAACCGCGGCAGGTTTACGGTGCTACAGCGATCCGGCGCGCGACCCACGCCCGGCTATAGGCCAGAACGTTCTCGGCGATCGCCAACGGAAAATGGATAAACCCATGGGCCGCCTCCGGCAGCAGATGGGCTTCCACCGTCCCCCAGCGCTCAGCAATAAGCAGGGTGTCATCCTTGAGCGGGTCCAATGCCCCCACAAACATCAACGCCGGCGGCAACCCGCTGAAGTCGCCATACAACGGCGACAACGGTGGCTGTCGCCGCTGCTCATCGCTCAACCCTGGGGTCAGCCTGCGCAACGCGTCCACCATGCCAGGCCCATCCAGCAACAACGTCTGCGGGCCCGCCGCGCGTACGCTGGGAGTGCCGGTCAAATCATAGACGCCGTAATACAACACCGCACCGCTCACGCGCTGGAGCAAATCCGGCCACTGCTTCAATGCCAGCAACGTCGCCGCCGCCAAGTGCGCACCGGCCGATTCCCCCACGACAATCACCGGCAACCCGGCAAATTCCGCGCAGTCACCCAACAGCCAGCGCGCGGCGCTCAAACAATCCTCCATCAGCCCTTCTATCGGTGTATCGACCGCCAGCCGATAATCCACCGACACCACCGCCACCTCGCACGCGTTCACCAGGCCCAGGTTGAGGTCATCATCCATCTGCGCATTGCCGATCACCCAACCGCCGCCGTGGATATCCAGCACCACGCCCTTGGGCTTGCCGCTCGGCCGCAAGATACGCACGGGGACTGCGCCCACGAATTGAGTCTCGGCCAGAGGCGCCCGCTTGAACGTTTGACTGACCCGCAACAACGCCTGAATCAAACGCGGTGTCACGCGATTGCGGATTTTGAAGCGCGGCAGCCAAGTGAGCTTTTGGTTGAAGCGGCGCATTTGAGCCAGTTCAGGCGCACTGGCGGGCCAGGGTTTATGGGCCATCAGCGGTTATTGCGCAAAATCGAGAAATTCAACGCCGCCGCCACGCACAGCCACGCCAGGTACGGGAACAGGATCAACCCGGTAATCAGGTCCAGGCGCACGGCCAACACCACCATTGCGGCGACGGTGAGCCACAACAACACGATGATCAGCATACCGACGAGCAACTGATGCGCACCGAAAAATACCGGTGTCCACAGCGTGTTCAACGCAATCTGCGCCGCCCACAATGCCAGCACCGGCTGGCTGTCGGGGATCAAGCTCAAGCGGTAACCGGCCCAGGCCAACAGCAGGTAGATAATGCTCCAGGCCACCGGGAACAGCCAGTTGGGCGGGGTGAAGCCGGGCTTGACCAGGGATTCGTACCAGGCACCGGGCTTGAAAATGACACCGGTGCTGGCGGCAGCGGCGCAAGCCAGGAGGAATATAAAGAAGGTCATCGTCTGTCCTTGGCTGAGTTCAGTGGCGTGCAACGGGGAAGTCTTTCTGCATGCATCTTCAATGACTCCAGCACGCGCGCAAAAATTCCATCCGGCGTGGCGATTTGCGCGAGCGGGCGCCTCTTCTGTGCGTCATCAAAATTCGCTAAGGTGCCTCGATACCCTAGCCTATTTTGCCCTTATCGAGACCCTGCACCTTGGCCCACTCCCCCACTGATCGCCCCACCCGCATCTGGGGAGTGTTCCTGATCTTCCTGCGTCTGGGCCTGACCTCCTTCGGCGGTCCCGTCGCGCACCTGGGCTATTTCAGGCACGAATTCGTGACCCGGCGCGGCTGGCTGAGCGAGCGCAGCTATGGGGATTTGGTCGCGCTGTGCCAGTTCCTGCCCGGCCCGGCCAGCAGCCAGGTGGGCATCGCGCTCGGCCTGTCGCGGGCCGGCTACGGCGGAGCGCTGGCGGCGTGGCTGGGGTTTACGCTGCCGTCCGCCGTCGTGCTGATCCTGTTTGCCCTGGGCATTGCCCAACACAGCACCGCCATCCCGCCCGGCGCGCTGCACGGCCTCAAGGTGGTGGCTGTCGCGGTGGTCGCCCAGGCCGTATGGGGCATGGCGCGCAACCTGTGTACCGACGCACCGCGCATCACCCTGATGCTGCTCGCCGCCTGCGTGGCCCTGCTGCAAAGCTCTGCGTGGGGCCAGGTCGGGGTGATCAGCGCAGCAGCGGTGGCTGGCCTGCTGCTGTTCAAGCCCACACCGCCCGCCGCGCACGATGCGTTGCCCGTGACCATCAGCCGTCGTGCAGGGGCAATGTGGTTATCGCTGTTTGTGCTGGTGCTGGCCGGTCTGCCGATCCTGGCCCACTGGCTCCCCAACCCAGGCCTGGCGTTAACCGACGCCTTCTACCGCACCGGCGCGCTGGTATTTGGCGGCGGCCACGTGGTGCTGCCCCTGCTGCAAGCCGAAGTCGTGCCCACCGGCTGGGTCAGCAACGACGTGTTCCTGGCCGGCTACGGTGCCGCCCAAGCCATGCCCGGCCCCTTGTTCACCTTCGCGGCTTTCCTCGGGGCCTCCATGACCCAAGCCCCGACCGGCTGGCTCGGCGGCCTGCTCTGCCTGCTGGCGATCTTCGCACCGTCGTTTTTGCTAGTGATGGGCGCACTGCCCTTCTGGGAAAGCCTGCGCCGCAGCCCTCGCACCCAGGCCGCGCTGGCAGGCGTGAACGCCGCGGTGGTCGGCCTGTTGCTGGCGGCGTTGTATCAGCCGGTGTGGACCAGCGCGATCTTTACCGCCCAGGACTTCGGCCTGGCGCTGATTGGCGTGGTGGCGTTGATGGTGTGGAAGCTGCCACCGTGGCTGGTGGTGGTAGGAAGCGGCGCGGCGGGATGGTTATTGAGTCTTACGCTGTGAAGCTCGCAGCCCACGCGCATCGCCCTGCCGAGTGAATCCCTAGCCCTTCAACTCGCCCAACCGATGACTCGCCGCGTCGTCGTAAGCCACGTACAACGACTCGGCGATTTGGCTTTTGATGGCTTTGGTGGATTCTAGACCCAGCACAAAACCTTCCGCCTTGCCGCCGGCACGGTTGAGCTCTTCGTGAGTGGCCGCGCCCGTGATGGCGTCGAGAAGCTTGGCGGCGTGAGGGCCTACACCTTTGGGCAGGGAGATTTGGTCGATGGTCATTACGGTACCTTCAAGGATGGAGATCGGTAGCGCGTGGAACCACTGCCGGGGTGGCATGGTAGACCGGTTAGCGGAGAAAGGGGTTGCTTTCGGCCAGACGCTCGACGGTTTCAAATTGGATCTGCTTTGTTTGACACATCAAAGCGCTTGACTGAAGGGCATTGGGTTGCGCCAGCCGCCCGGACTTTGTAGGCTCCGGCCAGACCTCCCACGCCGTTGAGGCCCACATTGGAAAGCGTGATAAGACTGCAAATCGAGAAAGCGACCTACGATGAATTCCTGACGCTTTGGCAGCAAGGTGCTTTCGACCATCAGCGGCTGGGCCAGGCTTTCTATAACCATTTCCGTCTGCATCGTCTCAGCGATCAGGGCTTGCTGCATGAGCTTTACGCAGCTGACGGCAGCAAAGCCCTGAATGCAATTGCTGGCATTTTTCAGATCAATTAACTCGCACCACTGCGGCTCTCCGTCCGGCTGTATTAACGCGGCCTAGAACAAAAATCGCGCACCGGACGAAAAAAAATAATGGCCCATAGCCACTACCCGGTGATATTCTAGTATTTTGCATGGAGTGCATATAATGAAGAAACACCTCGCCCTATCTATTATCTTGTCCACTATCAGCGGATTAGTCGCTGCAGAGCCCGCCAAAACGTTGTTGGTCCCTGACTCTCAAAATAGGGATTTTGGTATTATTTGTCGAATCAACGACAAAACAACTTATTACATAAAAAAAGACAGCAACAACAACGACTACCAAATTGCTAGAAACATCTATCTCACTGACATTAGTTCGGGGCGGGTAGCGATCAGTTTAATGCATGGTTTCGTCAGCGCGAACAAAAGCAGCACCTACATCACCGCAACCAATGAATCCTGCAACACTTTCAGCCAGTAATCAAAACCACATAGTACCCATCAATCTATACCCCGCCATAACGCGACACCTCTAGTTCGCTGAAAATGCCGGAATCCAATGATGCCGGTCCACGCCCCGACAACTATGAGCAGATCATGAGCAAGCCAATAAGATACATAAAACTGATCGCCCCCCGAGAACTCGAAAAGACAGCAAAACTTTTTGATTTCTTTTTAAATCTTTGTGCGCAAGAAGGTGACGGCCTAGTTATCCACCCTCAAGTCGGGCATGCCAGGCGAGATGACTTTGGCGAAGGTGTAGGGGATAAAATTGCAATGTCCCTTACTAACGGAACACTCAACCATAAAGGGCACGGTATCAAACTGTGCGCAGCGCACACCATTAGCAGACACCCGGTATCCCAAGTCTATTTCGCTTGGTGGCCTTTAAATGTTGACCTGGAAAAAATAGAGAAAAAATCTTGGAAATTTGGCGTAATTGCCTGCCGAGACGAGTCGGACATTAGCTTCATGAGCCATAAATTTGACTTTAAATATATCTAGCGCATACACACCAACGATATATTCCATAAAAACGGAGTTTTAATTGTTCGAATCGGGGGCAGACCATATTCGTAAGAGCCTGAGTTCTGCCCCCGACGTTGAGACTTCTTAATCCCCCTGGCATCACCGCACAATCAACCGCAACAACTCCGCTGCCCATCCAACCGCATTTCGCTGATATCCCTCATGCCACTGCTGCGGCTAATCCTCGGGCCGCCCTTGCGTTTCCGTCTCCGCCAACGTTAACCCTTCAACAATACGTTGCCACGTGTCGTCATTCGGCACCAGGACGGTGTCCCCCCAGGGAAACTCGGCCTGCACAACAAAACTATTGCAGCCTAACTGCCTGGCATAGGTACGCTGGCTATAGCCCGCTGGATTCAGGCCCAGTCCGTGAGCGTTTGCGCATCGTCGATCAACTATTTCAACATGCAGGATCGTACAAGCCAGCTAACCACCCCCTCGATATCCTGACACCTCTCAACTACCCGAGTATCGGTCATGGCCCAGTCACAGCACCCAACACAACCTGTAAACCTCACGCAAAAAGCGTCGCTCATCAACGAGCAATGGAGCCCGAGGGTCGTCGCCGAGATGAACGACTACCAGTTCAAGGTGGTGCGTATCGAAGGAGAATTCATCTGGCACTCGCACCCGGAAACCGACGAGGCGTTTCTTGTGCTTGAAGGGACGCTGCGTATCGACCTTCCGGAAGGCCCCGTGTACGTGGCGCCGGGTGAACTGTATGTGGTCCCCCGTGGCGTCGAGCATCGGACGGCCGCCGAAGGTGAAGCCAAGCTGATGATGATCGAACCGCGCGGCATTCTGAACACTGGCCATGAAGGCGGAGAGCGCACTGCCACGAATGATCTGTGGATCTGAACGGCTGGGGCTCGTCGCCCCGCTTTTGAACTTGGCGCCGAGGGCGAGGATAGCGAGTACGGCCAACGGGTGAGGCGGTGCAAGCCGCCTGATGCACCGGTAAAAACCACTGCGCCCACCAATAGACGGCGTCGGTCGTGATGGGTTAATCAGCCTCCCCTACTCTTCAACACTGTGTATCAACGCCGCAAACAGCTCGCCACGCGGCCTCTTGTTCCACGGGATATCGGCACTTTCAAACCACGCCTGCCCGGCTTCCGGATGGGGGCCGCTCAGTACCACCACGCCTTTTTCATAGGCATAACGCGCCGCGGCGACGTCGCCGTTATGGTAGGTCGCAAGGGTTTTATAGCGTGTGGTCGTGCGGGGTGTGGGGAAGTAAGGGCCATCCTGATAGAAGGCGTGGTCCGGCTTGCCCGCCCAGGTGACGCGAACCGCCGCGTCGTCGAGGGTGGTCACTTCAAAGCCTGGGCGGCCGACTTCGCTGTCGAGGGCCTGCGGGATCAGGCCGAAGTTGTTTTCGTCCGCCAGGTAGGCGCCCATGCACAAGCCCAGGTAACGACCACCCTGGGCGACATAATTGCGAATGGCCTCGACGCGAGCATCGCCCAGGCTGTCGAGGGCGGCGGGAATGTCCTGGCCGCCGCCGGGTTGCACATAGAGATCGTAGCGGGCGAGGGTTTGCGCGGTGATGTCGATCGGTTCGTCGGCGCCGACGAAGTCGATCTGGTAAGTCGGGTCGAGACGCAGCAGTGCCCTTTTCACGCTTTCCGAACAGTCCTCGCAGCCCGCCGGGCCGCGGTAGATCGCCACATGGGTGAGGGGTGTGGCGGCGTGCGCCGACACTGTGGCAAACGCCAGTAACGCGGCGGCGATAGCGTACGACTTCATGGCAGTGGGCTCTTGGCAGGGAGGGCATGGGTGATCCAGCGCACAGCCTAAATCGAATGGGCTGTTGAATCCGTTAACAGTTGTAAACACCCCAGGTGCCTTGGGTACCCTGCAGGCCGGCTCGAAAGGCGGCATGCAATGGATCTGAAATTCAGTCACGTCTATATATTGGTCGAGCATCTCGAGATAGGGTTGTTGTGGCGAGCGGTGGGCGCATTATCGGGTTGCCCAAACGCTTCGGGCACTTCTCCATCGAGATTCTGGAGGAGAAGGGGCTGAAAGCCTTTATCGACGCAGCGTTTGCCGACGAACCGGTCAATTAGGGCACTCCTTCGCAGCAGCGCAGTCTCTACCTGAACACCCACTTTTGCCCAGCGGAGCCTCACATGATCATTGTCCACCACCTCAACAACTCGCGCTCGCAGCGCATTCTATGGCTGCTCGAAGAGCTCGGCCTGCCCTACGAGATCAAGCGCTACCAGCGCGACCCGAAAACCAATCTTGCGCCACCGGAGCTCAAGGCCATTCATCCACTGGGCAAATCCCCGGTGATTGAAGACGGCTCCCGCGTGGTGATCGAGTCCGCTGCGATTATCGACTACCTGATCCGCCGCCATGGCGAAGGCCGCCTGCAGCCAGACCCGGCGACCGCCACCTATGACGAGTACGTGCAGTGGCTGCACTTCGCCGAAGGTTCGGCCATGTTGCCGTTGATGCTCAACCTGTACGTCGGGCGCCTGGGTGAAGCCGGTGCGCCGTTGCATCCGCGTATCGAGTCCGAGGTGGCCAATTACCTGGGTTATCTGAACGACGCCCTGGGCAACTCTCCATATCTGGTGGGTGACACGTTGAGCGGCGCGGATATCCAGATGAGCTTTATCGGCGAGATTGCCAAGGCCCAGGGCAAGTTGCAGGCCTACCCGAACCTGGCCGCCTGGGTGCAGCGGTTCCAGGCGCGCCCCGCGTATCGCCAGGCGTTGGAACAGGGCGGAGCGTATGCGTTTGCGAAGTGAGGACGCTGTTGTGGCGAGCGGGCTTGCCCCGCGTTGGGCTGCGCAGCAGCCCCAAAACCAGGCACCGCGGTGTGTCAGTTAAAAACACATCGCCTGTAAAGGGGCTGCTTCGCAGCCCAACGCGGGGCAAGCCCGCTCGCCACAACAACAACAACAACAACAACAACAACAACAACAACAACCCCGCTCGCCACAACGGCCCACTCCACAACAGCTAGCTCGCCACAGCAAACGCGGTGAGCGTTCAGCTCAGGCGAAAACGCGCGGTGTTGTCGCTCAGGGCACGGCTGCCCTTGCTCAGCGTATCCGCCGCCTGATTCACCGCCCGCGCGCCGTCGAGCAAGCGCCCTGCCGCCTGGTCGACCTGTTGGATATTGCCGCTCACTTCATCCGCCGTGGTGGCTTGCTCTTCCACCGCCGCCGCAATCTGCGCCAGGGTGTCGGTGACGTTCTGCACAGCCCCGGCGATCTCGCCCAGCCGCGTGCCCAGCCCGGTAACGGACTCGGCATCGGTCAGCGCCTGTTCGCAGGCGGCGCCCATCAGCGTGACGGCCTGGCTGACCGTGGCGCGCAGGCTGTCCACCGTGCTGGCGATCTGCGCGGTGGAGGCCTGGGTGCGTTGTGACAGGCTGCGCACTTCATCGGCCACCACGGCAAAGCCCCTGCCCTGCTCGCCGGCGCGAGCGGCTTCGATGGCGGCGTTGAGCGCCAGCAGGTTGGTTTGTTCGGCGATGCCGCGAATGGTGTCGACCACCGATTGAATCTGCTGGCCCTGCTGGCTCACTTGCTCCAGGGCGTTGGCCGTGTCGGTCAGGCGCTGGTTGAGCTGCTGGATGCTCGCCGTGGTGCGCAGGCTGTCGCGGCTGCTGTCTTCGGCGATGCGCCGGGTCTGCTGGGCGCTGCCGGAGGCTTGTTCACAGCTCTTGGCGACGCCCATGGAGGTGGCGGCCAACTGCGTGGCGGCGGCGGCGATCTGGCTGATCTGGTGTTGCTGGTCTTCGACGTCGCCGAGGGTGCTGCTCGATTGCGTATTGAGGGTGAGCACGGCAGAACCGAGCTGCTGGGTCTCGTGGTTGACCCCGAGCAGGCTGGTGCGCAACTGCACCACCGCCACGTTGAGCGCGGTGCTGATGACCGCCAGTTCGTCGCGCCCTTCCACCGCCACTTCCACGCACAGGTTGCCGTCACGCAGGGACTCGGCCAAGGTGGTGATACCGCTGGCACTGCGGCGGATCGAGGCTTGCAGGCACATGAACAGGTACAGCGCCGCCAAGGCCAGCAGGCTGAACGTCGCCACTACAGGGATGAACTGCTGAAGGGAACGGTCGTGGTAATAGCTCAGGCGCGCTTCCAGTGAGCCCAGCGACTGGTTGCGCAGCGCGCCCAGGCTACCGAGCATGGCGTCGACACTGCGCTCGAAACCGGCGGGATCGAGCTTGATGCTGCCGCCGAACACGCCATCGTCAAGCACTTTGAGCTCGCTATCCAGCAATTGCAGGCTGTTGTCGTACTGGGCGATCCAGGGTTCCAGGCCAGGGTATTGCTTGGCCTTGAGCGAGGCCGTCGCCTTGACCAGTTGCTCCCGCGCATCGCCGATGCGGCTGCGCAGGTCACGCATCTGCAAACGGCTTTGCAAGGTGAACTGCCCCGAGGCGACGGACGACTGACCCACACTGGCCATGCGCCCGATACGCTCGATCAGGTCTGGCGTTTGCTGGGTGGAAACCTGCATCAGCAGGTAAGTTTCCAGCCAGGGATCGAGGATCAGGCCGGTGTCGAGGGCGATCTGCTCGCGCAGGGTTTGCAGGGCGGTCAGGGCCGAGGTGAAGCGGTCGTAACCGTCCGGCCACCAGCCCACCGTACGCAGGGATTGCACGTCCATGCCCTTGACCGTTGCCTGCAACGCCTCGAAGCGGGCCAGGGTGTCAGCGCTGACGCCCCGAGCCTTGAGCGCATCGCCCAGGGCTTGCAGACTTTGCAGGATCAGCGGGTTATTGGCATCCACCTTGTCCATCGCCACCTTGGCCGCAGGCGTCGGTTCACGCAGCAGGTCCAGGGCTTTCCAGCGCGACGCCAGGTTGCGCTGGGCGGTCAATTGGCCATCCAGCGAATCCAAGGCCAGCAGTTGGTGAACGCCGGACGTTTCGCTGGAAATCACCGCTAATTTATCGCGATAGTCCAACCCGATCAGCCACAGGCTCCCGGCCAGGGGCAGCATGAACAGAATGAATAGAATCTGGAACTTGCGCGCAAAACCAAAACGTCCGAGCAGGCGGATACCGGGTAATAAAAGACTGTGCATGGCCGACCACTCCCCAAAACAACCCACGTGGTACAACGCAGGGCGAAACCATGAAATGACTAACGGCAAAATGCCATGTCATTGATTGAGAAGGCTCAAGCAAGATACGGGCCGTCGGCATGGGGCCCGCAGATAGGCAGGGTGCGGCTGAATAACGGGCGCGGCGCGCACGAAAATGGGGCAAAAGCACTCAGGTACGCTGGGCAAACTGTAACCGCTCTTTACGCCCCTTTCGCTTATTCGCCGGCGGGCGACGCATTTACCTGCATGTACTGGCTGAAATTGTTGATGTGGTCATCCAGATTGTCCTCAAGCATCAGTCGGTATTGCTCGGTGAAATACTTCAACAGCGCTTCGCGCGCGTCGGCCATCTCCGCCCCGGACTTGAAACTGCGCGCGCTGGCCCAGGCATTGAAACGCGTGGTCCCGAAGGTCATCGAGGCGCTGACCTGGCCGATGTTTTCAAGGGTCTTGAGTTGCTCGTTCGACAGCTCGATATGGGCGTCGGCGCGGTCGTAGAAGGCTGAGTCGGTGGCGTCTGCCATGGTGGGCTTCCTTGATGAGTCGTTGAATTGAGTTCAAGCCAGCAACGCGGTAATCCACTGCACCTGCTGGACAAGTTCCTGCACCTTGGCCTGCGGCACCGCCTGCCGCGCTTGCTGGAAACTGGCCAGGGTCTTGTGTTTCTGGCGCAGCAGGCGTTGCCATTTGGCCAGGAACACCGGGCTGCGCGCCTGCATCAGCAGCGGGCCGAAGTACAACGCCTCGGCACTGTACACCACTGGTTCGGCACGTTCGGCGACGATGATTTCGTAGTAGAAACGGTTTTCCTGCAACAGCTCCTCGACCAGGATGCGGTAGCCATTGTCCATCAGCCAGTGGCGCAGCGATTGCTCGCCGCCGTTGGGTTGCAGGATCAGACGCTCCTGGCCGTTGAGGTACGCCGTGCCGCTGGCGAGGATGTCACGGATCGTCTCGCCGCCCATGCCGCACAGGCTGACGGCGGTGATCGCATCTGCCGGCGTGACGGCCGCCAAGCCATCGGCCAGGCGCACGCTGACTTGCTGCTCCAGGCCATTGTCGCGCACGGTCCGTTCCGCCGCGTGGAAGGGCGTCGCCGCCACCTCCCCCGCCACCGCTGCTGCGATCACACCGCGACGCATCAACGCCACCGGCAGGTAGGCGTGGTCCGAGCCGATATCCGCCAACCGCGCCCCAGGCGGCACATGCGCCGCCACGCGTTCCAGGCGGGTGGAGAGTGTGTGTTCGTTCAACTGAGGTTCCTTCTTCACCGCGAATGTCAGTGCGAGCGGCGCATCATGCTGGGTGAAGAAGATGAGGTAAAGGCTGGCGCCTGAAAACACGGCCGGCCTTGCCATTCAATGGCGCACAAACCCCACTACCCGCGCCAACATCCGATCACACGCCTCCAGTTGCGCCAGGCTGATAAATTCATCGGCCTTGTGCCCCTGCTCCATGCTCCCCGGCCCGCACACCACCGTGGGAATCCCCACCTGGTCAAACAGGCCGCCCTCGGTGCCAAAGGCGACGGTGCCGTAGTCTCGAGAGCCGCAAAATTGCGCGACCCACTCGGCGGCCTGGCTTTCCAGCGAGGTCACCAGGCCGGGGTAGCTCGACAACTCGCTGAAGCCGATCGCGCACTGCGCACTCACCGCCTGCATCGCCGGTAGCAGGGTGTGCTCGGCGTAATCACGCAGTTGGTTGGCCACCAGCCAGGGATCATGGGCCGGCAGCGAGCGCACTTCAAAGTCAAACGTGCACTGCTGCGGGACGATATTCAGTGCCTTGCCGCCGCTGATCACACCGGTCTGCACCGTGGAGAATGGCGGTTCAAAACGCGGATCCAGCTGCGCCGGCGCCTTGAGTGTTTCGCCAAGCCGTACCAGTTCACTGATCAAGCGCGCCGCGTATTCGATGGCGTTGACGCCCGACGGCGCATACGCCGAATGACACGCCGCACCGTGTACGTCGCAACGCATGGCCAATTTGCCCTTGTGCCCCAGCACCGGCTTGAGCTCGGTGGGCTCACCGATCACGCATAGCAGCGGCTTGACCGGTTGGGCCTGAAACCTTTCGATCAACGCCCGCACACCCAGGCAGCCCACTTCTTCGTCATAGGACAGCGCAATGTGCACCGGCATGCGCAACGGCGCCTGTACCAGCGTTGGCACGCAGGCCAGTACGCAGGCGATATAGCCCTTCATGTCAGCCGTGCCACGCCCGTATAACCTGCCGTCCTGTTCCGTCAGCTCGAACGGCGCCACGCTCCAGCGTTGGCCGTCCACCGGCACCACATCGGTGTGCCCGGACAACACGATGCCCGGCACATCCGCCGGGCCAATGGTCGCCAGCAGGTTGGCCTTGCTCTTGTGTTCGTTGAATAACAGTTCACAGGCAACGCCGTGGCCCTGCAAATAGGTGCGCACGAAGTCGATCAGCGCCAGGTTGGATTCGCGGCTGGTGGTGTCAAAGCGCACCAGTTGCGCCAGCAGGTCACGGCTGTGGTTCATCGATCGTCTCCCGGCACCGCATAGCCCGGTGCAAGGTGCGGGTTGAGGGCGCGGTCGAGGTAGTCCTGCAGTTGCGGGCGATAGGCCTGCCAGAGTTGGTCGAGGCCGCCAATCGGGTCTGTATCGGCCCAGTCCACACGCAAGTTGACGATAGGCCACGGCAGGTCATCGACCACCACCAGGGCCGCCGAATGCACCGGCCCGGCTTCGCCGCCCTCGGCCTGGCCGGCGTGCATCGCGGCAAGCAGGCGCTCGGCCAGGTGCCCGCTGGCGCGCTCAAAGGCGCGTACCATGGCGCTGATCACTGCGCGATTGGCCAGCATATTTCCGGCGGCAACACACTGCTCCCCGCTGACCGCGTCGTGAATGCCCAGGGTCTGGGCACCGCTGTAATGCGCGGTGCGCCCCTGGCTATCGATCACCGTTACTTGACGATATTCACGATACTCCTGGCCGGCAAGCACCGCGCCAAGCGCCTCACTGGCTGCCATGCCCTGCTCCAACACGTCCAGCACCTGCGGCCCCAGGCTCGGCAAGGTAATATTCTGCGAGGCCACCGCGCCCACCCCGGGCCGCAGCCATGGGCAACGGGCGCCCACCGCAATGCTCGATGAGCTGATTGCTATACCCAACTGGCCCGTTTCGGCGCAGCGGGCGACAACTGAAAAAGTCATTGAGCGCTCCTCAATCGAGTACCGAGGGGTCGGCGTCGATCATCATCTGCTTCATTTCTTCAAAGTGCCGGCGTGAGAAATCCGCAATGCCTTCCCAACTTCGTGCGGTTTTCTCCGCGACGTCATCGGACAACACTCGCAGCGGCTGCCCCGTGGACCACGCTGTGACGAGGATCTGGCAGGCACGCTCCAGGGTCCAGATATCGTCGAAGGCTTCACCGATGGACGAGGCCGTCACCATCACGCCGTGGTTGCCCATCAGCAGGCGGCGCTTGCCGTCGAGCAAGCCGGCCAGGCGCGCGCCTTCGGCCTCGGTGTCGGCCATGCCGCCGTAGAGTTCATCCACCGCGACACGGTTGAAATAGCGCGCGGTGTTCTGGTCGATCGGCGGGATATGCGGTGTGGCCAGGCACGCCACCGCCGTGGTGTAGACCGGGTGCAAGTGCAGCACAGCACGGGTGTG
The DNA here is from genome assembly GCF_030644265.1 of Pseudomonas sp. OVF7. Lineage (NCBI taxonomy): Bacteria > Pseudomonadati > Pseudomonadota > Gammaproteobacteria > Pseudomonadales > Pseudomonadaceae > Pseudomonas > Pseudomonas sp. OVF7. Next base: position 5,639,780 of record NZ_CP128996.1, read on the forward strand.
CGGCAGCAGGCGGTGGATTTGCCCGTGGATCGACCAGGCAGTGGCGTCCACGTTCGGGTGCTCGGCCCAGGATGAGTCATCAGCGTTGAGCAGCAACAGATCGCTGGCCCGGATCCTGGAGAAGTGCTTCCACTTCGGGTTGAGCAAAAACTGTTTGCCATCGGCCGACACGGCGGCACTGAAGTGGTTGGCCACGGCCTCGTGCATGCCCAGGTGGGCAATGATGCGAAAGGTCGCCGCCAGGTCGATGCGCGTTTGTTCTTCGAGGGATAACGCCATGGATCGGTCTCCGCAGGGCGCGGCCGCAGCGGACTGCGGCGCGCGGGTCAGGTTACTTGGGCATCAACGCCGCAATGTCGGCATCGGTCGGCGCCTCGAAGTTGTATTTCTTGAGCAAGGCCGCGTACTCAGGCGTGGCGCGGTATTTGTCCAGGCCGTCGAGCAGGGCTTTTTTCACCGTGTCATTGCCCTTCTTCACGCCGAAGCCGTTGAGCACCGGGTAGATCAACGTGTCGGATGAAATCACCACGCGGTTGCCCAGCTTGTCGATCACACCACGGGCCACGGCCGCGTCGGTGATCTGCGCCTCCACCGCATGCGCAAGCAGCGCCTGGGTGGTTTGCGGGTCGGTGCTGTATTCGCTGATCAGGATCGGCTTCAAGCCTTTGGCCACGCAGTACTCGGCCGACAGTTTGTTCATCTGCGCCAGCCACGAGGTGGCGCCCATGGAGCCGATCTTGTGGCCGCAGAATTCTTCCGGAGTCTTGGGCTGGAACGCACTGTCCTTGAGGGTGAGGATCGACTCGCCGCTCTTGAGGTAGGGGATCATGTCGATGACTTTGACCCGCTCGGCAGTGATGTACATCGACGAATTGGTCACATCGAAACGCCCGGCTTGCAGGCCGGTGATCAGGTTGGGAAAGCGCGTGTCGAGGGTCTCGACCTTGCGCCCCATGACCTTGCCCAGGCCGTCCATGAACTCGATATCAAAGCCCGCCGGCTTGTTGTTATCCATGTACTCGTAGGGGAAGAACGTCACATCGGAACCGGCGACGATCTTGCCTTCCTGCTGGAACGCCGAAGCCGCCAACGAAGTCATCGCAACCGCAGCGCCCAGCAGGCACACGGCAAGGGGGCGAACACTTTTACGAAACGCTGTCATGGTCAATACCTGCAAGGGGGTTGGGAGGTTAGGCAGTGGCAGAATCTTGTCCGGCCTGTTGCACGAAGAACGAGGCGCCACGGGGTTTCTGCGGCAAGCGCAGTTGGTTATCCGTAGAACGCACCACGCCACTTTCTTCGCCGGCCACCAGCAGGCCGGCATGTGCGCTGGGCAGTGGGTTTTCGCCGAATGGCAGCGCGTCTTCAGCGGCGTAGACGCTGATGAAGAGGGTGCGCGGCAGTTCGGTCTCGTTAGGGCTGGAAGCATGTAAAAGCCGCGTGTGCATGAAGCACACGGAGCCGGCCGGGCCGTAGCAGGCCACCGGTTGCTGGCAGTGTTCCTGCACCACCGCATCGTCCACCGCGCCGGTGAAGCGCTGGTTCTGCCAGTGCGACCACAGCGGGCCTTTGTGGCTGCCGGGGATCACATTCAGCGGGCCATTTTGCGGGGTGACTTCACTGACCATCAGCAACGCAGTGACGATGTCGTCGTTGCTGTGGGGCGTGAACAAAAAGTCCTGGTGCCACTTCACCTGGGTCGCGGTGTGGGGCAGTTTCGAGTTGATCTTGCTGTGGTGGAAACGCGCGCCACCGCCACCAATCAACTGCGCGGAAATCGCCGCCATGCGCGAGTGCAAGGCCACGCGTTCATACACCGTGGAAATCTCGGTGGGCGAGCTGACCCGGCGCAACGAGGGGTGGTCAGGCCGGTGGTCGCCTTCCAGGTCGAAGCGCGCGCGGCCATCCACGGTAGCGCCCCACCCCTGGTCATGGCGCCGGCTTTCTTCGACCCACTGGTCGAAGTCGTGCTGCAGCGCGGCCACTTCGTCCATCGACAACACACCTTCCACCACCAGGTATCCGTCGCGCTGGAACTGCTCGATTTGTGCTTGCTCGATCATTGTCTTTTTCCTGAACGTTAAAGCGATCACGCCAGCGAGACGTCCTTGAGGAACGCCTCCACGCGTGGGTTCTGACCGCTGCGCAATACCGCGGGCGTGTCGTCGCAGACCACCCGCCCCTTCTCCATGAACACGATCCGGTCGGAGACCTTGAACGCGAAATTCATCTCGTGGGTGACGATCACCATGGTGATGCCCTCCTCGGCCAAGGCCTCGATGACTTGCAGCACTTCGTTGACTTTCTCCGGGTCCAGCGCCGAGGTGGGCTCGTCGAACAACATGATCTGCGGGCGCATCATCAGGGCGCGGGCAATGGCCACGCGCTGCTGTTGGCCGCCGGAGAGTTGGTGCGGGTACTTCCAGGCATGGTCGAGCATGCCGACCTTGTGCAGCAGCGCGTAGGCCTGTTGCTTGAGCTCGTCGGTACGCCCCAGGCGGTGGTATTTGGGCGCCATCAGCAGGTTGTCGAGCACGTTCAAGTGCGGGAACAGGTTGAAGCTCTGGAACACCATGCCGATGTTCAGGCGGTGCTCGGCGTGCTCGGTGTACTGGGGTTTCTGCGCGCCGACCTTGCTGAGGTGAATGAAAGGCTGGCCGTTGATCTGGATCTCGCCGTTGTCCAATGGCTCCAGGCCGTTGAGCAGGCGGATCAACGTGGTTTTGCCCGAGCCGGACGGCCCGATCACCGACACCACTTCACCCGGCTGGATTTGCAGGTTGACCGAGCCCAGTACCTCGATGTCGTTGTAGGCCTTGTGCAGTCGCGTGGCCTGCAGCGCCGACACACCGGTACTCACCGGGCGCTGCAACGCGCTGCGCTGTTGTGTGGCCAGGGCCAGCACCGCCGCATCGGGAACGCGCGAGACATTGCGCTGGTTGACGTCGAGAAGGCGCTCCAGGCGTTTGAGCAGGAAGTCGAACACCGTGACGATAAACACGTAGAAGAACGCCACCGCGGCCATGGTTTCGATCACCAGGAAATTCTGCGAATACAGGCGCTGACCGACCATCAGGATTTCCGTCAGCGAGATCACCGACACCAGCGAAGTCAGCTTGACGATGGAGATGTATTCGTTGGCCAGGGACGGCAATGCCACTCGCAGCGCCTGGGGGATCACCACGCGCCATTGGGTGCCGAAAAACTTCAGGCCCAACGCCCGCGCCGCTTCGCCCTGACCTTTGGGGATCGAGAGCAAACCGCCGCGATGGATCTCGGCCACGTATGCCGTTTCACAGATCACCAGGGCCAGCAGGCCGGACCAGAACGGGTCGGCCAACACCACCGAGGTGGCGGGCAGCGCCTGGGGCAGGTTGTAGATAAAGATCAGCAGCACCAGCAGCGGCAGGCTGCGGAACAACCAGATATAACCCCGCGCCGGCACGCTGAGCAGCGCGTGCCTGGATTGCTTGGCCAGCGCCAGCAGAAAGCCAAAACCGATGCTCAAGACCCAGGTCAGGGTGCTGAGCTTGATCACCGTCCACGTCGCTCGCCAGAACTCGGCGTCACCCAGCAAACCCAACATGTAGTTCCAGTCAAATGTCATCGTCGCTGTGCCCTGCAGAAAAAAGAAATGGCCGATCGAACGTGCAAAACGTTGATCTGCATCAATGGATTCAGAGTCGTGGCGAGAGGCACTTGGGGTCAATTCGTAAAAGCCGGTCCACTGGGTAGGCAGAACCTACGCAGCGCCTCCCCCACTGTTGAAAACACCCCACATCCACTGTGGGAGGGGGCTTGCCCTAATGCCATTCAGTTAAGCGTACGTCGCCTTCTGTAGGAGCGAGCTTGCTCGCGAAAAACGTCAACGATAACGCGTGTTTCCTGAATGAACGCGGCGCCTGTAAGTTCTTCGCGAGCAAGCTCGCTCCTACAAAAAAGCCTTAACTGAATGGCATTAGGGCAAGCCCCCTCCCACAGTGGGCAGACTGTGTGGTTTGGCTAAAAGGGTGCACGCTGCAATTCAGCGTGCCGCGAACGCCACCTTCTGGTGCGTTCTCAGTTCACACTGCTGAGCGAGCGCACCGCATGGGGGTCAAAAAAGCTCGGCGGCGCCATGCCGGGGATGTACTGGTCGGACACAAACATGCGGCAGCGCTCGGCAAATGCCGACACCACGCGCGACAGCTGGGTGTTGCTCGCAGTGGCATAGCCCAGCTTCATCGGCCGATGCGCCCCGGCCAGGCGCAGGCGGATCACCCGCTTGCCGTCCTGGGACATGTTCGATTTGGGCCGCGCATTCGCGAAGGAATAGCCAATGCCATTGCCCACCATCGCCCGCACCGTTTCCAGGTTGGTGGAGCGCATGATGATGTTCGGCGTGGTGCCCGCCTGCATAAACAGGCTGAGGAAATAGTCGCGGCTCCAGGGCGTGTCGAGCAGCACCACCGGGTACGCTTCCAGGTCCTGCATGCTGACCGCCGACAGGCTGGCCAACGGGTGATACTCGCCGACCATCACATAGGGCGGCAGGTGCGCGAGGGGTTGGAAGTCGATGTCCGGGCTGGTTACCAGGTCGTAGGTCAGGGCGATATCCAGCTCGCCGCTGCGCAGTTTTTCCAGCAGTTCCTCATGGTTGCCTTCGGTTTGGGTCAACCGCACGCCGGGAAACGCGCGACCAAAACCAAACACCAATTCGGGCGTGATCATCGGCGCCAGCGACTCCAGGCAGCCCACCCGCAACGGCCCGCGCACCGTGTTCAATGATTCCGAGGCGATGGTATAGAGGTTGCTCATCTGCTCCAGGATCTGCTTGGCCTCTTGCATCACCAAGCGCCCCACGGCGGTCAGGGAAATACCCTGGGCGTGATGACGGATAAACAACTGGATGCCCAGTTCGGCTTCCATATGGGTGATCGCCGCCGAGATCGACGGCGATGACACATGAATGCGCTCAGCGGCCGCACTGATGCTGCCCGCCTCTCCCGACGCCACAAAATACTCCAGTTGACGCTGAGTAATACGACTGAGCATCACACCTGCCCCTCAACAATGACTGTGCAGGCGACGTTGCAGGGTTCGTGCCGGGTCCTGCGCGCGCCGATGACCTGCACGGGCTTCGGATTTTCCTAAGCACTACCCCGCGCAAATGCTGGTTTCGCGAGATCGGAGGCGATGTGAAGCTGAACTCATCCCGCTTGCAATGAGTTGCCTGCTATGCCGACCCACACCCGTATCCGCATGTTCAATACCAAAGAGACCTACCCCAACCAGGCGCTGGACAACGACCTGTGCCAGGCCGTGCGCGCTGGCAATACCATCTACGTGCGCGGCCAGATCGGCACCGACTTCGACGGCAACCTGGTCGGCCTCGGCGACCCGCGCGCCCAGGCCGAACAGGCGATGAAAAACGTCAAGCAACTGTTGGAAGAAGCCGGTTCCGACCTGTCGCACATCGTCAAGACCACCACCTATTTGATCGACCCGCGCTACCGCGAGCCGGTGTACCAGGAGGTTGGCAAATGGCTCAAGGGCGTGTTCCCGATTTCCACCGGGCTGGTGATTTCCGGCCTGGGCCAGCCCGAGTGGCTGATGGAGATCGATGTGATCGCCGTGGTGCCTGACGATTGGACCGTATGAACGCGGTGATCGCCCGCGAGCCCGGTGGGCCAGAGGTGTTGCAGTTAGTGCAACGCCCGGTGCCGTCGCCCCAGCCTGGCGAAGTGCTGATTCGTGTCGCGGCCGCGGGTGTCAACCGCCCGGACCTGATGCAACGCAGCGGCTTGCCGACACCGCCCGGTGTCACCGACGTACTGGGCCTGGAAGCGGCAGGCATCGTGGTTGCACGGGGTTGCGATGTGGACGAATTTGCCGTGGGCGATCGCGTGATGGCGCTGCTCAACGGCGGTGGCTACGCCGAGTACTGTGTGGCCGAGGCGGCGCACTGCCTGCCGGTACCCGTGGGCGTGTCATTGCACCACGCCGCCGGCATACCGGAAGCCGCGTTTACGGTATGGCACCACCTGTTTGAACTGGGGCGCCTGCGCAGTGGCGACAGCGTGCTGATCCACGGCGCCGCCAGTGGCGTCGGCAGCTTCGCCGTGCAGTGCGCCCAGGCTGCCGGTGCGCGGGTGATCGCCACCGCTGGCGGCCCGCAGAAAGTCGCGATGCTGCAAGCGCTCGGCGTTTGGCGCGCGCTCGACCGCCACACGGAAGACTTCGTCCGGGTGGTGCAGGACTGCACCGAAGATCGCGGCGTGGACGTGGTCCTGGATAACGTCGGCGGCCCCTACGTGGCGCGCAACCTGGCGGCGCTGGCGATGGGGGGACGGCATGTGAGCCTGTCGTTCCTGCAAGGCGCGCACATCGAGCTGGACCTGGGCCTGTTGATGCGCAAAAGCCTGAGCCTCACCTCATCGTCCCTACGCCCTAAAAGCCACGCCGAAAAAGCCCGCCTGGCGGTGTGCATCCGCTCCCGCGTTTTGCCCTGGCTGGCGTCCGGCCTGGTCAGCCCGCAGCTGCATGCGCAAATCCCCCTCGCCCAGGCTGCCGAAGCTCATCGGCTGCTGGAAGCCAACGCCAATGTCGGCAAAGTCGTGCTGAGCGTCGCGCACTAAGCAGGAGAACCCCATGCCCCACACCGTGTATTTCCTCAATGGGCCCAACGCCAACCTGTATGGGTTGGATAGCAACGGCACCTACGGCAATGAGAGTTTTGCCAGCATCGAAGCACGCTGCCAACGCCACGCCGCCGAACTGGGCTTGAGTCTGGACTTTCGCCAGAGCAACCACGAAGGCGTGCTGGTGGACTGGATTCAAGAAGCGCGCTTGCACGCTGACGCCCTTGTGATCAACGCCGCCGGGCTGAGCTACAGCTCGGTGCCGATCCTCGACGCGCTGCTGGCCTTCGACGGCCCGATCATCGAGGCGCACATGAGCAATATCTGGAAGCGCGAACGCTTCCGGCATCACTCCTACCTCTCCAAGGCCGCCACCGGCGTCATCGCCGGGCTCGGGGCGTTGGGTTACGAACTGGCACTTACCGCCGTGGCCGAGTTGCTCAAGCCTTGAATGCGCACTCGAAAACACAGCAGCTCCCCGCGGGCGTTCGACAACGCTCGCATCGGAACGTCGGCGTCGCTGATAAACCTCTCACTTTCCAGGAAACGCACATGTCAGTAGAAACCATCAACACCCTGGTCGTCGGCGCAGGCCAGGCCGGTGTCGCCATGAGCGAACACCTGTCCCTGATGGGCGTGCCGCATATCGTGCTGGAACGCCACCGCATCGCCGAACGTTGGCGTTCGGAGCGCTGGGACTCGCTGGTCGCCAATGGCCCGGCCTGGCACGACCGCTTCCCCGGCCTGACGTTCGAAGGCATTTCCCCCGAAGCCTTCCCGCCCAAGGAGCGCATGGCTGACTACTTCGAAGCGTACGTCGAGCGGTTACAGGCGCCCGTGCGCACCGGCGTAGAAGTGCACCAAGTGGAGCGCCACGTCGGCCGCCCCGGCTTCAAAGTCACCACCTCGGCCGGCGTGATCGAGGCTGCCAACGTGGTGGCCGCCACCGGCCCGTTCCAACGCCCCGCCATCCCGAACATCGTCCCCGCCACCGCACCGCTGCACCAACTGCACTCCTCCACCTATAAAAACCCCGGCCAACTGCCCGAAGGCGCCGTCCTGGTAGTCGGTGCCGGCGCCTCCGGCGCGCAAATCGCCGAAGAACTGCAAAAGGCCGGCAAGACCGTGTACCTCTCGGTCGGCGAACACTACCGCCCTCCCCGCGCCTACCGCGGCCGCGACTACTGCTGGTGGCTCGGCGCCCTAGGCCTGTGGGACGAAGTCAAAATCCAGCCGAAGAAAAAACACGTCGCCTTCGCCGTCAGCGGCTACGAAGGGGGCAAGACCGTCGACTTCCGGCGCCTGGCGCACCAAGGCATCCACCTGGTGGGCGTCACCCAGGGCTGGAACGACGGCATCATGACCTTCCAACCGGGCCTGGCCGAGAACGTGGCCGAAGGGGATCGTGCGTACTTTGACGTCCTGCGTGAGGCGGATGCCTATATCGAGTCGAACGGCCTGGCATTTCCACCGGAACCCGAAGCCTGGAAGCTGCTGCCCGACCCGGCATGCCTGATTAACCCGACCCTCAGCCTGAACCTGGCCGAAGCCGGCGTGACCACGATCCTCTGGGCCACTGGCTTCACGTTTGATTTCGGCTGGTTGAAGGTGGATGCATTCGACGAGAACGGCGAGCCGTTCCACAAACGCGGGATCTCGGCGCAGAGCGGCATCTACTTCCTGGGCCTGCCAAACCTGGTGAACCGCGCATCGTCGTTTATCTATGGGGTTTGGCATGACGCGAAGTACCTGGCCGATCACATCGTGTTGCAGAACGAGTACATGGCCTACAAGAAGCCTTAAAGGTGGCCCGGTCGCTGACAACTCAGTGATCGGGTTTAGTAGCCCGAGTGAAAACATCACTTCTGTGGCGAGCGAGCTTGCCCAAATACCGTTCAGTTAGGCTTTTTTTGTAGGAGCGAGCTTGCTCGCGAAAAACGTCAACGATAACGCGTGCTTCCTGAATGAACGCGGCGCCTGTGAGTTCTTCGCGAGCAAGCTCGCTCCTACAAAAGACGACGTAGGCTTAACTGAACGGCATTAGGGCAAGCGGGCTTGCCACAACAGCCCTATCTGCCCCCCCTCAGTCTCAGCTAAGTATCCGTGCGTATCTTCCCCTCCACGCAAGTTCAGCGCAGATCAGGAGAGGCTACCCACACATGAATCACGTCAAAGCCGGATGGCTCAATAAAGTGCCCGAGGTCACGCTGTCGTTTTGGTTGATCAAGATTCTGTCGACGACCGTGGGCGAAACCGGTGCGGACTTCCTGGCCGTCGATGCTGGTTTGGGTGCGGGCTGGACCAGCATTGGCATGGCGCTGCTACTGGCGTGCGCGGTGTTTTTGCAAATGCGCAAAACCGCTTATTCGCCGTGGATCTACTGGTTGACCGTGGTGCTGGTGAGCATCGTTGGCACGCAGATCACCGACATCATGACCGACATGCTCGACATCAGCCTGTACGTCAGCACGGCGGTCTTCTCCGTCCTGTTGGCCACCAATTTCCTGCTGTGGTACCGCGTGGAGCACAGCCTGTCGATTCGTGAAATCGACACGCCGCGACGTGAGTTTTTTTACTGGTCCACCGTGCTCTGCACCTTTGCCCTTGGCACCGCCGCCGGGGACCTGGCCACTGAAGCGCTGGGGCTGGGGTTCACTCTCGGGGCGGTGATTTTCGGCGCACTGATCGCGGCAACACTGCTGGCCTGGCGCCGGGGTGCCAATGTCGTGCTGACGTTCTGGATCGCTTACATCCTCACTCGCCCGTTCGGCGCCTCCCTCGGTGACTTGCTGACCCAAGCCAAGACCTACGGTGGCTTGGGCATGGGCGCCGCGTGGACCAGCGCCATCTTCCTGACGGTCATCGTGCTGTTGGTGGCAGTCGCGCAAGTCAGCGTGGCCAACCGTAGACCCGTCATTCAATAACCCTTCAGACCTCGACCAAAGGAATCATCATGCACGCCTTTCAAACGGCTCTTCGCCACGTAGCAATCGTCGCGTCCCTGGTACTGCTCGGCAGCTTGGCCGGCTGCTCGAAACCCGCCGACAAACCCAGCACCGGTACACCGACTACCTCGATGAGCGCGCCTGCCCAGTCGGGCTCAAAGCTGGGTGACCTGAGTGAGTTCCGGGCCATCGCCGCCGATGTCAGCGCGCTCGTCGAGAAAAACGACCTGCCCGCGGCCAAGGCGCGCATCAAGGACCTGGAGACCACCTGGGACTCCGCCGAAGCCGGCATCAAACCTCGCGCCGCCAGCGACTGGCATGTACTGGACAAGGCCATCGATCGAGCGCTCGACGCCCTTCGCGCCAGCACGCCAAAGCCAAACGAATGCAAGGCGGCAATGGACGATTTGCTCAGCGCCTTCGACGCGATGAAAGGCAAACCGTGAGGCCGCGAGGAATCGGCGGCGGACAATCCCCGGTTCAGATGCTTCAATACAGGTGCGACGGTCGCGACCGTCGCACCTTTCCTTATCGGAGCGCAGCATGCGGATTCTGCTGGTTGAAGATGACCTGATGATTGGTGAGGCCATCCAGGCCGTGCTGAACGACGCGAGCTACGCCACCGACTGGGTGAAAAATGGCCTGACCGCCTTGGCGGCCCTGGATACCCAAAGCTATGACCTTGTATTACTCGACCTCGGGCTTCCCGGCAAAGACGGGCTCGACGTGCTGGATGCCATTCGCGCGCGTAACAACGCGGTGCCCTTGATCATCATCACCGCACGGGACGCTCTCGATGATCGTTTGCGGGGCCTGGATGGCGGCGCCGACGACTTCCTGCTCAAACCCTTCCCGATGGCCGAATTGCTGGCGCGCATGCGTGCGGTATTGCGCCGTCGTGGCGGCAACGCGCAATCGCTGCTGGATAACGGAGAGGTCTCGTTGAATCTCGTCTCGAAGCAGGCCACCACGGCCGAGACCCGCGACGTCCAACTCTCCAATAGAGAATTCGCGCTTTTACAGGCCCTGTTGATAAGACCTGGCGCCATCCTCTCGCGGAGCGAACTGGAGGACCGTATCTACGGCTGGGGCAATGAAGTGGAAAGCAATGCAGTGGAGTTTCTGATCCATGCATTGCGACGAAAACTGGGGAGCCATGTCATCAAAAACGTCAGGGGGATGGGATGGATGGTTTCAAAAGGCGCTTGAGAGACTCGGTCCAGCTAAGGCTTTCGATCACGCTGTCGCTGGCCATCCTGATCGTCGCATTGGTGGCCGGGGCATTCGCGTTTACCTCCGCGCTCGATGAGGCACACGAAATGCAGGACGACGCTCTGCGCCAAGTGGCCGCGCTGTTTGATCGACAACACATGACGCTGCAGTATCCCAGCGCAGAACAAGCCGCAGGCGAAGATGAAGACGCCAGGATCATCGTGCAGTACCTGGCCGATAGCGAGCACGCGCCCAGCAATAATGACAACGCCATACCCTTGCCCTTTCCGACGACGCTGGCCGATGGTTTGTCGACCTTGACGATCGCGGGCGAAGCCTTTCGGGTACTGGTCAAAACGACTGCGGCAGGCCAACGAATCGTGGTTGCCCAGGAGGCAGACGTGCGTGACAAGGAAGCGCGCGAAAGCGCCTGGCGCAGTCTGTTGCCCTTCCTCATTCTCTTTCCGGTGCTGTTGCTGGTGGTGGGTGACCTGGTGCGCAAGCTGTTCCGACCGATTGCAACGCTGTCGGCCGAAATCGATCAGCGCGACCAGCAGGCTTTGCATCCTATTGACGAACATCATCTGCCGACAGAGATCCGGCCTTTCGTGGTGGCGATCAACCGGTTGCTCAAGCGTGTCGAGCAGGCGATGGAAACACAGCGTCGTTTCATTGCCGACGCCGCCCACGAATTGCGGTCGCCGATGACGGCGCTATCCCTGCAAGCGGAACGATTGAAGGCTACGCCACTGTCGGCCACCGCCCAGGAACGCTTTTTGCCATTGGCCGAGGGGATCGAGCGCAACCGAAAACTGATCGAACAACTGCTGGCCTTGGCCTCTGCACAATCGCTGACCGCACGACCACAAGCCTGCGTGTCAGTCCATGCAGTGTTTCGCCAGGTGCTGGAAGACTTGCTGCCCTTGGCCGAACACAAGGGCATTGATATCGGGGTTGAAAGCCTGGCGGATGTTCAGGTCGTCATCAACGAAATGGAGATGTTCATCCTCCTCAAGAACCTGGTCGACAACGCCATTCGCTATACCCCTGCGGCGGGCCGTGTCGACCTTAAGGTCACTGCGCAACGGGAGACCGTCCTTATCGAGGTCACGGACTCCGGGCCGGGCATCGCCGTTGCAGAACAACGGCTTGTATTCGACCCGTTCTACCGCAGCCTGGGAACCCATGAATCCGGTTCCGGGTTGGGCTTATCCATCGTCATGGCGATCGTAGAGCGTATAGGAGCGCGTATCCAACTGGGTTTTGCCGATGAGGCGAAGCAGAGCGGGTTACGTGTTTCTGTCTGGATCACACGTTGACCGCTGGCGTTCACCTTCACTTGTACAAGATCGCCTGATGAATGTCCTCCAGCGCCATGATGCGCTGGGCGGCGTTGAGCTTGATCGCCTCCTTGGGCATGCCGAACACCACGCAACTGGCCTCGTCCTGGGCCACCGTGGCGGCTCCGGCCTCGAGCATCTCCTTGAGCCCGCGTGCGCCGTCGTCGCCCATGCCGGTCATGATGATGCCGGTGGCATTCCTGCCGGCGAACTTGGCCACCGAGCGAAACAGCACATCCACTGACGGCCGATGCCGGTTGACCAGCGGCCCGTCGATCACCTGGGCGTGATAATAGGCACCACTGCGGGTGACCATCAGGTGCTTGCCGCCAGGCGCGATCAAGGCCAGGCCGGGCAGGATGCGGTCGTTGTTGCGCGCCTCGCGTACCTCGATCTCGCAGACGCTGTTGAGGCGCTCGGCAAAGGAGGCGGTGAATTTCTCGGGCATGTGCTGCACGATCACCATGCCGGGGCACACCCTCGGCAATGCTGTCAGCACCGCCTCCAGTGCCTGGGTACCGCCGGTGGAGGTGCCAATGGCGACGATACGTTCCGTGGTCTGTGCCATGGCGTGGCCATTGGCGGGCAGGATCGCATCCGCACTGAGCTTGCTGGGCGGGGCCAGTGACGGCGCCGGGCTGGCGGCGCGCTTTCCCAGGTTCTTGACGTTGGAGTTCGCCGCGGCACGGATCGCGGCCACCAACTCGGCCGCCGACTCGATCAGGAAACTCTTCAGCCCGGTCGTGGGCTTGGTGATGATTTCCACGGCACCGGCCGACAGCGCTTGCAGGGAGGTCTCCGCGCCTTTCTGGGTCAGCGAAGAACAGATCACCACCGGCGTCGGCCGCTCGCTCATGATTTTCTTCAGAAAGGTGATGCCGTCCATGCGCGGCATTTCCACGTCCAGTACGATCACATCCGGCCATTCCCGGGCGAGTTTGTCCATGGCAAAGATCGGGTCAGAGGCGGCACCCATCACGTGGATATCCGGTGTATCGCTGAGAATCGCCAGCAGCACCTGGCGCACTACGGCCGAGTCATCGACCAGCAGCACACTGATTTTTTTGTTAGGCATTTTGTTGAAGTGTTCCCATTGGTTGGTGCCGAACCCAGACGTTGCCGTTCCACAGGTCGAACATGATCGTGCGGTAACCGGTACTGCCCATGTCCTGGGCCGCCAAGTGCAGGTGATAGCGCTCGGCCAAGGCCAGCGCCGCGCGAATATTCAGGCTGGCCACGTCCTGCGTCGGCCGCTGGCGTTGCTGTTCGGGAAACATCCTGCCGCCACCGAACAGCTTGACCTGGTAATCCTGTGCCTGCGTGCCATTGAGGTGGGCGTGTTGCACCAGCAGTTCCAGGGCCTCATCGGCATACTTGCCGTCCAGGGACTGATGGTTGCGCAAGCGCCCCGGCAGCATGAAGTGGCACATGCCGCCGATCTGCCGTTGCGGGTGCCAAAAGGTGATAGCTACGCAGGAACCGAGCAAAGTGCGCAGGCGCGTCGGCCGCGTCGCAAAGCTGACCTGCCCAGGTGCCAATACCACTTCGGCCACGCCGACAGGCTTTTTCATGGCTTGCGGTAAATCGACGGTGCCACCAGCTTCAAGGTGTCATTCACACCGTGGAGGCTTTCCGAATGACTGATGATGAAGTAACCGCCGGGCTTGAGCAGCGGCAACAGGCGCGCAACCACCTGGCTCTTGGTCGGCTGGTCGAAATAAATCATCACGTTGCGCAGGAAGATCACCTCGAACTCGCCGAGTGCGGGCAGCGCTTCGTTGAGGTTGACCTGGACAAAATTGACCCGGTTACGCAAGGTCTTGTCGATCAGGAAGGTGCCTTCCTGGCGACCAATGCCCTTGAGGCAGTACTTGGTCAGCAGCGGCTGGGGCAGCGTCTCGGTGCGCTCCATGGTGTAATGACCACTGCGCGCCTTGGCCAGCATCTGGGTACTGATGTCCGAACCGACCACTTCCCAGGGGGTGGTACCCAGGCTCTCGGCCAGGGTCATCGCCAGGCTGTAGGGTTCTTCGCCCGAGGAGCTGGCCGCACTCCACACACGAAACACCTTGCCCGGCACGACCTTGGGCAGCACCTGTTGACGCAGGAAGTCGAAGTGCTTGGGCTCACGGAAAAAATAGGTTTCGTTGGTGGTCAGCAAATCCAGGGCAACCTGCAGTTCGCCCGTGCGTTGGTCATTCATGATCAGCTTGAAATACTCACCATAGCTCTGCAGCTCATAGTGCTTGAGACGCTTGAACAGGCGCCCGGCCACCAGGGCTTTCTTGGCCGGCGACAGGTTGATGCCGGCTGCGCGGTACAGCCAGGATTGGAACTGGCCGAATTCACGATCGTCGATAACGGCGGTGTCTGGCATGGTCGGGCCTCAACGCAGGTCAAGGTCGAGAGCCGGCGCCTGGCCGCCCTCGGCGAGGCTGGACATCTCATCGATGGACAGCACCTTGTCCACCTCCAACACAATCACGAACTTGCCATCGACCTTGGCCATGCCACTGATGAAATCGGCGCGAATCCGCGCGCCGAAGCTGGGCGGCGGCTCGATCTGCGTGGCGGGGATCTCCTGCACGGCAGACACCGTATCGACCAGCAGCCCGATGTCCTGGGGCTGGCCATCTTCGGTACTCGCCTCGATGATGATCACGCAGGAACGCCGGGTGATCGCCGAATTGGCCCGGCCGAAGCGCGCCGACAAATCGACCACCGGCACCACCGCGCCACGCAGGTTGATCACCCCGCGCACGAAGGCGGGCATCATCGGCACCACGGTCAGGCTGCCATATTCGATAATTTCCTTGATCCCCAGAATGCCGAGGGCAAACATTTCGCCGCCAAGCATAAAGGTCAGGTATTGCGCGTCCTCGTCCACCGCAACCGCGGCATGCCGAGTCGTCATCACTGCGCCCATGTCATTCTCCCTGTAGGCCCGCATCGATTCTTGTGATCAGAAGCGGGTGAATTCCGATTCGTCCGGGGCACTGGCCATGCTGTAGGCGAAGGCCTTGCGCGGCGCCTGTGGTTTCGGGCGTGGCGGCTGACGGTTTGGCTTGCTGCCAGGGCTGTCCACGCTGCTGCTTTGAACCGCGGCCTTGGGCGTTGAATCCAGCACGAAGAAGCTCATGGCCTGTTGCAGTTGCTCGGCCTGGCTGCTCATTTCTTCGGCGGTGGCGGCCAGTTCCTCACTGCTTGAAGCATTCTGCTGGGTCACTTGGTTGAGCTGGGTCATCGCCGTATTGATCTGCGCGACACCCGCGGCCTGTTCCTCGGACGCGGCGCTGATTTCCTGTACGAGGTCGGAAGTCTTGTTGATCGAGGGCACCATTTCGTCAAGCAACTTGCCGGCCTTCTCGGCCATGTCCACGCTGCTGGAGGACAGTTCGCCAATTTCCTGGGCAGCGACCTGGCTGCGTTCGGCCAGCTTGCGCACTTCGGCCGCCACCACGGCGAACCCCTTGCCATGCTCACCGGCCCGAGCGGCCTCGATGGCGGCATTGAGGGCGAGCAGGTTGGTCTGGTAGGCGATGTCATCGATGATGCTGATGCGCTGGGCGATTTTCTTCATCGCCACCACGGTCTGCTGTACCGATTCGCCGCCCTCGGTGGCTTCCTTGGCGGCCTTGCTGGCCATGCCGTCGGTGACCTTGGCGTTTTCAGTGTTCTGGTTGATGCTGGCGCTCATCTGCTCGACCGATGCACTGGTTTCCTCGACGCTGGCGGCCTGTTCACTGGTGGCCTGGCTCATCGATTGCGCGGTGGCGCTGACCTCCTCGGAGGCGCTGGCCAGGTTATCGGCGGCGTTGCGCACTTCACCGATGATATGTGCCAGCTTGCCGACCATGTTGCGCATGGCGTTGAGCACCATGCCGGTTTCATCTTTGGCACCCGGCTCGATGTGGGCGTTGAGGTTGCCTTCGGCCAATTGCTCGGCGGCAGTCGCGGCTTGCTTCAACGGACGGGAAATGATCCGCGCAATGAACATCGCCAGGCCCAGGCCAATCAACAAGGCGGCGATCAGCACCGCGATGATCGACACGCGTGCGCTTTCGTACAGCGCCGCGCCCTTGTCACCCGCAATGGTCGCCCCGCCGTCGTTGAGCTCGACCATTTTCTGCAAGCGGCTGGTCACTTCATCGAAATGCTCCTTGGACTCGCCCCTGAGCAAACCGCGCGCCTGGGCTTCCTGATTCTGCCGGGACAGCTCGAGCAACTGCTTGCTGGTCGCCAGGTAGGAGGCCCAGGCGCTTTTCACGCTGGCCAGGAGCTGACGGTCTTCATCGTTGGACAACAACTGCTCATAGGTCCCGAGGCGGGTTTCGAACTGTTGGCGCGAGTCCACGGCCTCACGTTCAGCCTGGGCCTTTTCCTCGGCAATCTCGGTACCGATGTGGCGGTTTTCTTTCAAGCGGTAGTTGGCGGCAAAAAAACGCATGCCGGCCGCTGCGCGCATGGAGGGCATCCAGTTGCCCTTGATGTCCTGGGCCGCCTGGTTGACCGCACCGAGCTGGTGGATGGCGAAGCCGCCCATGGCGGCGGTAAGCGCCAGGACCACCAGGAACGAGCTGATCAACTTGGTGGAAATCTTAAGATCGTAGAACCATTTCATCGGGGAACCTCCATGGAGTTGCGAATACGTCAGCGAGCGACGGCCGGTGGCGATTGAGGCACCTGGGTCGTGCGGGCTTCCAGTTGTACGATTTGGTTGAGCAGTGCCGGTATATCCAGGATCAGGGCCACCGCGCCGCTGCCCAATATGGTCGAGCCGCTGATGCCGCGCAGTGCGCCAAACAACTTGCCCAGGGGTTTGATCACGGTCTGGAACTCCCCGAGCAGCTCATCGACCACCAGCCCGGCCTTGTGCTCGGCGTAGCGCACCACCACCACATTCTGGCGGCGCGAGGCGGGGCCTTCGTGGCTGAAGTGGTCGCGCAGGTCCACCAGCGGCAACACTTCGCCACGCAGGTCCAGGTAGCCCTTGTCGCGGCTGGACTGGCGCTGGCGCTCATCCAGTTCGATGCATTCCTGGACCATGTCCAGCGGAATCACATAAGTGGACTGGTCGATGCCCACCAGGAACCCATTGATGATCGCCAACGTCAGCGGCAGGCGGATGCGCACCACGGTGCCCTGGCCGGGGCGGCTGTCCAGGTCGACGGTGCCGCGCAACAGGGTGATATTGCGCTTGACCACGTCCATGCCCACGCCACGCCCGGACAGATTGGTCACGGCCTCGGCGGTGGAGAAACCCGCTTCGAAGATCAGGTTGTAGATCTCCTGGTCGGTGAGCACCGCACCGCTGGCCACCAGCCCGCGCTCCTGGGCTTTGGCCAGGATGCGTTCACGGTTGAGCCCGGCGCCATCGTCGGCGATTTCAATGACGATGCTCCCCGAGTCATGGTACGCATTGAGGCTCAAATGGCCTTTGGCCGACTTACCGGCCGCACGCCGGGCATCGGCGCTTTCGATACCGTGGTCCATGGCGTTGCGCAGCAGGTGCATCAGTGGGTCGCCGATTTTCTCGACAACCGTCTTGTCCAGTTCGGTTTCCGCGCCGCTGATGATCAGTTCGATGTCCTTGCCCAGCTCCTGGCTGATATCGCGCACCACGCGGCGGAAGCGGTTGAACGTGTCGCCGATGGGGATCATGCGCAAGTGCAGGGCGCCATCGAGGATCTCTTCCACCAACCCCGATACCGTCGAGGTGGCCTCTTGCAGAGGGTCGTTGTTACAGGAGCGGGCCAGCAGGCTCGCGCCGGCACTGGCAATCACCAGCTCGCCGACCAGGTTGATCAACTCGTCGAGCTTGTCGGCATTGACCCGCACGTAATTACCGTCCCGGGGTTTCGCCTCGCTGGCTGCCGGCTGGCGCTGCGCCGAAGCCGTCATGGCGCCTTGCTCTGCCGGCGTGACCTGTTCGCTGCCCAGGTCGCTGTCGGGCGTGGGATCGACGGCAACGATGTGCACTTCACAATCGTCACGCACGAAGTCGAACACTTCGTTGAGGGTGGCGTGGCTGGCTGTCGAGCGCAGGTCGATCTCGAAGCCCAGGTAGCAGCTTTCCGGGTCCCAGCTTTCCAAGGCCGGGATGCTATCGGTGAGGATCGTGACCTGCATCATCTGCCCCAAGGTCTCGAGGTAACGCAGAAACGACAGCGGGTCCATGCCATTGCGGAACACATCCGCGCCGAAGCGCAGGGAGATGTGCCACAGCACGTCGGTGGGAGTGCCTGTACAGGCCGCGGCGGTTTCGACGCGTTGGGCCGGGGTGCCAGGTGCCTGATACGTGCTCAGCGCCTCGCGCAATGCCGCTTCACGTTCCAGGGCCTCGGGCTGCAACGTTTCGCCCCGATGGGCGACGACGTCGATCAACTCGAGCATATGGTCGCCGCACTTGAGCAACATCGCGATCAGCGTGGCATCGACCGCCACACTGCCGTCGCGCAGGCGGTCGAGTACGTCCTCGACAATATGCGTAAAACTCACGACAGGCTCCAGGCCGAACAGGCCGGCGGAACCCTTGATGGTGTGGGCAGCACGGAAAATCGCGCCAATGGCATCCTGGTCGCCGGGCTCGCTTTCCAGTTGCAGCAAGGATTGCTCCATGGCTTGCAACAGCTCGCGCGCCTCGACGATGAATGTCTGCTGTGCCTGATCGAGATTGATGCTCACCTGAACTTTCCTTGTCGATCAATGAACGTGGATGGCGCTGACTACAAGACCGCGCCGCGACACAGTTGGAGTGCCTGCGTGACCGCCTGGCTCTGGCCGATCACGCTCAAGGCTGTGCCGGCGATGCCGGCTTCACGCTGGATGACCGCGAGCAACTGCAGGCCGGCGCCATCCAGTTCCGTGACCTGCGACAGGTCCAGCGCCATGCGTGGCGTCGCGCCCAGCTGCGGCAGCAGCGCGCCCGCCAGTTCGGCGACGGTGTAGATCGTCAGTTCGCCGTCAATGCACACGCGGGTGGTGTCATCGAACGTTTCATGGGTGATGGGCATGGGAGCCTCCCTGGCGCCGGGTGTCAGGGCAGAATCAGTTTTGAGACCGCTGCCAGCATCTGTGCCGGCTGGAACGGCTTGACCACCCACGCCTTGGCGCCAGCGGCCTGGCCCTCGGCCTTCTTCGATTCCTGGGACTCGGTGGTCAGCATGATGATCGGGGTGAACTTGTAGTTGGCCAGCTTCTTGACCTCCTTGACGAAGGTGATGCCGTCCATGTTGGGCATGTTTACGTCGCTGATGATCAGGTGCACCTTCTGCCCGGTGAGCTTGCCCAGGGCATCCCGGCCGTCGCACGCTTCGATCACGTCGTAACCGGCGCTTTTCAAGGCAATGCCAACCACTTGCCGCACACTGCTGGAGTCGTCGACCACTAATACATTCTTCGCCATGAGGTGCTCCTAAAAGAAGGTAATGTCTTGAGAATTCTGCTGCACGGCCGCTTCGCCATGATGGATGCGCCGTTGCTCGTCGGTGGCATAAGTGGCTTCCATGCGCGCCAGCCACTGCCGGGCGTCGACGGCGACCGCCTGGTCAGGGGCCTGGCTGGCCTGCAGGAGGTGATCATGCAAGGCGTGCATGTTGTCTCGCACGTGGCTGAGGATCTGGCTGACCCGGTCCTGGAATTGCAGGTTGACCAGCACCTCGGTCATCTCATCACGAATGCCGTAGCTTTCCTGCTTGAGCAGGTCGGCGGACTCGGCCAGGCGCCCGGTGATGTTCTGGAAGCGCTCGAGCACCACTTGAATGCTGTTTTCGGACGCCGCCACCGAGTGGCTGTCCTGGTCGGCGCTGCTGGACGCGGCCTGTACCAATTGGGTGATGGCGTTATTGATGATGTCGACCTTGGCCGACATCTGTTGGCCGGTTTCACTGGATTTGCTCGACAGGCTGCGCACCGCATCGGCCACCACGGCGAAGCCACGACCGGCTTCGCCAGCCCGCGCCGCCTCGATGGCCGCGTTGAGCGCCAGCAGGTTGGTTTGCGCGGCAATCGCCGCCACGTCGGCGGCCATGGTGCGCAGTTCACCGGTATAGGCGGTGAGGCTACGGACCTGGGCCAGGGTTTGGTCACGGCTGCTTTGGGTCGCCTTGAGCGAATTGATCACCTGGCTCAGCTCACTGTCGCTGCGCGCCAGCACCTCAAGCGCGCCGTCGGCGGCCTGGCCATCCAGCTCACCCGCAGCGTGCTGCGAGGCTTGTACCGTTTCCTGCAACCGTGCGGCAATGCCGGTAAAACGGTTGGCCAGGCTCACAATGGCTTCTTCGGTCTGATGGCGCGAGCTTTCCACCTGCTTGGCCCAGATCGGCATGGCGCCCAGCAACACTTCATCAAGCTGTGCCCGCGCGGCCATGCCGTTATGTGCCGCGTCCGCGTCGGCCTGATCCGCCTGCGCACGCGCAATGGCTCGCCGCGTGGCGTCACGCTGCGAACCCGCGCTCCAGGCACAGGCACCGAAGCCGATCAACACCAGTACCGCGCAGGCCGCCAGGTTGGCCGCAGAAGTTGATTGCACCAGTATCCACACGACGGCGGGCAGGACCGGGATGAAAGCAAACCAGCGAAAACGCGGATGACCGGTAGGGGAAATGCGGCTGGCTTGACGCTGGGTCATGAGTTCGATCCTTGAACGTTGTTGCGGATATAAACGACATAGGGTTTATCTGCCCAGTACAGAACAACTTTAGACACCTTATGTGCCTTCCGTCTGATTTATGACCAACGGATGAACGTCCACGGTGTTCAGTCCCGCTGAAGCTGCGCCTTTCGAATCGCTGCCGTTAACGTCCGCTCATGACGTTGAGAAGCCTCGGGGGCTGGCTACGCCGCGCTCTTGCGCCATTGCCCCCCAACCGGCGGTGATAGAGGACCGCCCTTGACCGTCTTCACCCAAGCCTCAAGGTTTGAACCCCCTCATCAATTTGAACAGATGGCCGGGCCAGATCCATCGTGCGGTGGGCTGGTCGCGGGTGTCTGCGAGGGCGTCGAAGGCATTGCGATTGGGCGCCGTATCCACAGGGGCATTCAGGGTAGAGGGCGGCGACGCTTGATCATCAGGGGCTTTGGCTGGCTTGCTCATCAGGCCGGTGACCGGGTCGATGCTATAGCCAGCCGCCTTGCCTTTTTCGGTCAGGCCCCATACGCCATTAACGATACCCGAGAGTGCTTCGGAGGGCGGCAGCCTTATGGACTTGTCCGTGGTGCGAACAATGTGATCCTCGATCCGGACTCGCGTGTAGGTGGCGAACTCGCTGCCCAGCGGCGGTTGCTGATCGCCCTCGCTGGAGAACTTGTTCACCATCTTCTCCAGGAACGGTATCCCCCCGATGTTCATGAACGCCCCATGGTCTGGATGCAGGATGTATCGCAAAAAACCCTGGTCGATACGGGTACTGTTGATCGCCGAACCATTGAGGATGCGTGAGGCGATTGCAGCATCTTCCGGCTTGAAATCGAAAGTCACTCGATACCGCTCCGCGTCATAGCCGGTGTTGCCCCCCAAGAGCTGGCGGCCATCGCTGAAGTGACGATAAATACCGAATGTCATGGCCAATGCATCGACATAAACCAGATCCACTCCCTGCTCCTGCGCATAAGCATACATATCCGCGAACAAGGCACGATCCTCGCGGTTAAGGAAAAGGTTAGAGTTCAGGGTGCCATTGAGGTAGGTAAACGGTGGCTTGGCGACCGGTGGCTCGGTGTTGCTACCAAACAAGCGCGAAATCATGAGGTCACGGTGGGAATTGGACTTGGCCGGCGCCGGAGGCTCCATCGATCGCAGCTCTTCCCATGCGGCACGTCGCTCATTGAGGGTGAAAGGCCCGCCGTCGTCGTGGGCAATCAGCTGGAGTTGATCGCGTGTGAGGCCCTTGAACGGGTTGGTATCAGAACCGTTGACGAAGCCGGTCGCTTGTCGAGCCCGTGCCAGGAGATCCGGGTTATCGGTAGAGGGGACCTGCGCGTCGTGCTGCGCTTGGTTGACGAGGTACTGATCGCCGGTAATCGAGTCGAGCAGGCTGGTATCGTTTTGGCCGATGCGGGTTTCGGCACGCGTTGCGGCTTCACTCAATTGCTGAGCCAGGATTGAGACTGAGCTGAAGGTGCCACTATCGGTTGCTGAACCATAGGTATCGGGTTTGACTTCATCGCCTGGCGACACCGAAGAGCGAGGCGTGGCGTTGACTGAGCTGTTTGCCACGGGGTTGTAAGCCGACGATGCGGCAGGATTGATAATGACCATGAGCATTCACCTTGGCTTGGGAAAACAGCAACGGTGCGATGAAAAGTCTATTGTCAAAACTGGAAAGCAACCCGCAGCCAAATAGGCTGCGAGTACTTTTTGTTTTATTAATATCGATATCGGAATGTCACTGAGTCGGTGCCGGCAGGATTTACATAACGTGGTGTACCGCCAAATACACGATGGTAGATGACAACTCGTGAGCCATGGCCGAAAGCCTGAGCATTAAAGTCTGACAATGTCCCGGATGAATTTGGATAGATTTCCCTACAGTCCTCTTGAGAGCTGAACGGCCGGGAGTAACACAGCTGTACCACTTCTCTAATGCCCTGAGGATAATAAGTTGTATTCCATTGAATCTCTAACAACTGTTTGGGATCAATGAGTGTACCTTGGGGAATATCCGCAGCCAAAACATTGAAACTCGCAAGCCCGACGCCTGGCTGGGTGTCAGAGTTAGATAAAACAAGAACGGGGTTGGGCGCCGCTGTTTTAGTAATAGCGTTTTCTGCCGCAAAAGCAGTCCCATGAGTAGACGCTACAAAAACCGCTAAAAAAGCGAGCAACGTTCGTCTTTGAGTAATACCGCGCGCCCATACAATCGTGCCTTTCATAATCATCACCCTAGCGTCAGTTATTAACATGTCAGGTTCAAATCAATCCAGCTGTAAGCATCACGCCCCTACCATTGCACGATTTAATAACCGTAGAAAGCCAAGTACTTCCTAAAAACACGAAGGACAGCACTGTCATACATGAAAGTAGGAATTCGTAAGTAACTTCCTAGTCCCGCCAGCATTACCGCTCGGAAGCCCCTTAACCCATCTTCCCGCGAATGGCCGTTCAAATCACCTGAATGATGAATCGGTTATTTCTTGTCTTTCTGACTGACAAACCCAAAGAGGGAGTGCCCTGCGCTCATTCGTCGCATCTTTGCGTCCTCCCCTCCAGCCCTCACCGAACCCGCCGATAACCCTACTAACCGCATGCCTATGACCTGCGCCCCTCCACCCGTTCGAGCCAGCCCTATGAACCCACTTTCCCTTCTAAAAAAAGCCCGGGCCGATCGTCAAGGCACCGCCACCCTCACCTGCACCGCCAATGAATTGGAGTCCTCATTGGCCACCCTGCGCATCACACCCACCCTGATCACCGGTTTCATCTCCCCCCACCTGGACATCGACCAGGTCGCCGCCAAGCTCAAGCGTCGCTTTCCGCAAACCGCCATCAGCCTGTGCACCACCTCCGGTGAGCTGTGCAACGCCGCCGATTCGCTGTATTGCGCGACCGGCGAGCGCTGGGACCGGATGGTGTTGCAGCTGTTTGATGACAGTGTGATTGCCTCTGCCGAGGTGGTGATGGTGCCGTTGGAGTGTGAGGACATTCGCAGCGGCGGCAAGCGCTTGGGGATGCAGGAGCGGATCGCCAAGTTGGTGGCCAATATCAAGCGGGTGCAGGTGCACACCTCGATCGATCACCGCGACACCTTGGCTTACGTGGTGTTCGATGGGTTGTCGGCGTCGGAATCGTTTTTCATGGAGGCGCTGTATGAGTCCGGGCGTTTTCCATGCTTGTTCGTAGGCGGGTCGGCTGGGGGTAAGTCGGATTTCCAGAAAACGCTGATCCACGATGGCCAGCGCAGTTATCAGAACCATGCACAGATTGTGTTCCTCAAGACCGCGGCCCATGTGCGCTTTGGCGTGTTTAAAAGCCAAAACTTCAAGGCCGCGGATTTGACCTTCAGTGTGCTGACCGCCTCGGTGGAAGACCGCACGATTGACCAGGTGATCGACAGCAGCGGCAATATCAAGAGCATGGTGCAGGCGCTGTGTGATGCGTTCAATTGCGCCCCCCAGGCACTGGAGTCGAAGCTGGCGGATTACTCGTTCGCGATTCGGGTGGGCAGTGAGTTGTTTGTGCGCTCCATCGCACGCATCGACTATGAACAGCAGATCGTGCAGCTGTTTTGCGACGTGGCGCCGGGCGAAGAGCTGGTGATGGTGCGACGTACGCCATTGCGTGAGGCCACACGCCTGGACTACGAGCAGTTTTTGCGTGGCAAGGGCGGCCAGCCGGTGGCGGGGATTTTGAATGACTGCATTTTGCGCCGACTGAATAACGGCACCGAGCTGGGCAGCATGGCCGGCATTTTTGGGGATGTGCCGTTGGCGGGGTTTTCGACCTTCGGGGAGATTCTGGGCTTGAACCTGAATCAGACGCTGACGGCGATTTTCTTCTTTCGGGTGGCCAAGGGTGCGAGTTTCAGTGATGAGTACGTGGACAATTTCATCGCCCATTACGGCGAGTTCAAGGCATTTTTCCTGCGGCGTCAGGTGAAGAAGCTGGCGGGGTTGAACCATGTGGTGGTCAAGCAGATTGCGGCGTTCAAGAACAATGATTTCACCGACACCCTGAATACCCGAGGCCTGGACCGCAATATCCTGCCAGTCTTCGAAGGCCTGGCCGACTTGGGCCTGGTGTTGGCCCAGGCCGAGCGCCAGCAGGAGGACATCGCTTCGCAGCTCAAGCACTACTCCGGTGAGTTGCACGCCTCGATGGATGAACTGGTGGGCACGATTGGCCAGCAGAACACGGTGTCTGCCCAGGCCGGGGCCACGGTGGAGGGCCTGTCCAGCCAGGCGGATGTCGCGGTGCAGGGCGCGCGCACGCTGGCGGGGTCGAGTTTGCGTATCCAGTCGATTGTGCAGGTGATCCAGCAGATCGCCGGGCAGACCAACCTGCTGGCGCTCAACGCCGCGATTGAAGCGGCGCGCGCGGGCGACCTGGGCCGGGGTTTTGCGGTGGTGGCGGACGAGGTGCGCAAGCTGGCGGAAATCACGCGCAAGAATGCGGCGGAAATTGGTGTGGATATCGACTTGTTGTCGAGTGAGATCCAGCGCGTGGCCCAGCAGATTGAAGACCAGTCCACCGGGGTGGGTGCGCTGCGGGAGATGCTGGATGTGCTGGAGGCGTCGAGCCGGGCGACGGAGGGTACGGCGCAACGGACCAAGACCATTGCGGATACGTTGACGGGGCTGACCCATGCCTAGGGTATAGGGCGACGACCGCCGCATCAGGGGTTGATAGCTCTCATCACCGTGAACAGATAACCGGGTCCGGTCACCCCCATAGGCGCCCGATTGCGGCTGGTGGCGAGGGCCTCCAGGAGGGTGCGATGGGGGGCTTTGTCGACGGGGACAGGCGAGGTGGAGCCGTGTGGCGCTGGATTGTCTGCAGCGGCAGTCGCCCGTTGCAACTTGCCGGTGGCCTTGTCTAACGTGTAGCCGGCGGCTTTGCCTTCTTCGGTGAGGCTCCAGGTACCGTTGACGCTAGCGGCGAGTACCTTGGAGGGCGGTAGTTTTATGTTCTTATTCGTGGTGATCACAATATTGTCGTTGATCTTGACGGTTTTTAAAGTGGCGAACTCATTGCCCAGCGAGGGCAGTGAAGCCCCTTCGCCAGAGAATTTGATGACCATCTGTTCAAGGAACGGCATACCACCTGTATTTGAGAGTGCTCCGTAATCCGGATTCAGGATATGCCGCAAATAGCCTGGGTCGAGGCGGGTGCTGTTGATCGCCGAACCTTTCAGGATACGTGAGGCAATTGCAGCATCTTCTTCCTTGAAGTTGTAAGTCACTCGATACCCGTCCGAATCGTAGCCATTGTTGCCGCTCAAGAGCTGGCGCCCATCGCTCAAATGACGGTAGTGGCCAAGTGACCAAGCCAGGCGATCCACATAGCCCAGATCCGCACCTTCCGCCTGCGCATAAGCATACATATCCGAGATCAAGGCACGATCATCGCGATTGAGGAATTCAAAAGCGCTTTGAGTGGTGTTCTCAAAGGTCGCCGGAGGCTGGGCAACCGACGGCTCACGGTGGCCGAACAAGCGGGAGATCATCAGGTCACGGCCATTGATGCCTGCCGACCTGGGGCTACTCGCCACTGGGGGAGCGACAGTTTGCATCTCCTGCAACGCGGCACGTCGCTCATGGGTGGTAAAGGCACCGCCCTCGTCGTGGGCGATCAAGCTCAATTGATCGCGCGCAAGGCCTTTGAAGGGGTTGCTGTCGAACCCGTTGACGAAGGCGGTTGCTTGACGGGCGCGAGCCAGCAATTCTGGGGTGGCGGTCTTTGGAAGCTCTGCGTCGTGCTGCGTTTTGTTGGCGAGGTAGGTGTCCCCCGTAATCGAGTCGAGTGGATGGGGGGTGTTTTGACCGCGACGGGCTTCAGCGCGCGTGGCGGCTTCGCTTAATTGATGGGCGAGCGTCGATACGGTGCTGTTGGTAACGCGACTGCTTGTAGTCAAGGATGCATCAGTCTTGTGTTGCGTTGGCGGGCTAACAACATTCACCGGACTGCCTGTCAGGCGACCATGAGCTATCGAAGCATAAGAAGTCAGGTTAATCATAAAATCTCCCCCCGTAGAGGCGGCTGTAACTTGCCTACATTCAAAATGTTCAATTGTCAGCACAGAAGGCTGCAGTAAAAGTGCCCCCTGAGTGGGCACCTGACTAGTCTCTATATCGAAAGGTCACTGAATCAACGCCGGCAGGACGAGCATAGGGAGGGACTCCTCCTAGTACCGTATGACCGATGGTGACACGCGAACCATGGTTGAACGCCTCACCATTAAAGTCTGATAGTGTTCCGGAAGAGTTCGGGTTAATAGCAACACAGTTCTTTTCAGAACTGTAGGGGCGGTAGTAGCACAACTCGACCGACTCGCTAATACTCTGAGGATAGTAGGTCGTCTTCCAGTCGACCCCTAATAATTGTTTAGGATAAGGTAGCGTACCACTGGAGAAATCTGAGGTAGCCAAGTTAAAAAATGCTAATCCGACACCCGCATTATTCGATATCACAAGAACGGGGTCCGGCGTTTGGGTTTTAGTAATAGATCGATCTATCGCGTAGGCTGCGTTATCTAAAACCAGTACGCAAACAGCCAACACAGCAAGCAGGGCTCGTCTTGCATTCATGCAAGACGCCAACAACAAAAACACCGTTGAGCGTTTCATAGTGATCACCATAGCGTCAGGAATTACTCTCTCGGCTTGCTAACAAGCCAGCAGTAGGAACGACGCCCCTAACATGCACGATTTATTATCCCGGGTAAGCCAGCCGCTTCCTAAAAACACTAAGGACCGCTCCGTCATACTTAACAGTAGGATGACGTCAGCCACGTCCTAATCCCGCGTGCACACTATTCAAACCAAGTGGTTAAAGTCATGATGCGCGCCTCACTTCAAGGACGATAAAAACAGTGAAAACCACCTTCGCCGCCCTGCTCCTGACCTGCCTGGCCACACCCGCATTCGCTGACGCCCCCCTCATCGGCTTCAAGAGCACCACCCTGCCCGACGCCCACCACGCTCGCCCATTGGAACTGGCGGTCTGGTACCCCGCCAACACCACCGCCACGCCAACGCTGATCGCCGACTCCGTCGTCTTCATCGGCGCCCTCGCCGTGCCCGACGCACCACCGGCCAGCGGCGAACATCCCCTGGTTGTGCTCTCCCATGGTTACGGCGGTAATTGGGGTAAACAGGTGTGGCTGGCCAGTGCTTTGGCGCACCAGGGTTATATCGTGGCGGCGGTCAACCATCCCGGCACTACCAGCAAAGACCGCAGCCCCCAGGCCGCCGCAGCGTTATGGCAGCGCCCGGCCGACCTGAGCCGTGCCATCGACGCAGTCCTGGCGCAACCGAAGCAATTTGGCGCGGTGGCGAAAAACCAGATTGCCGCGGCAGGCCACTCCCTCGGCGGCTGGACCGTACTGGAGATCGCCGGCGCGCGTTTCGACCCCGACCTGTTCAGCCGCGACTGCGGCGCCCACCCCAAGCTGGGCGGTTGCATCGGCTACCAGGAGATGAACCCCGCCGGGACACCTGACGGGAAGGCGCGACTGGCCGCTGACTTGAGCGATAAACGCGTCACCGCCATAGTGTCATTGGACCTGGGCCTGTCACGCGGCATGACCAACGCGAGCCTGGCGGCGTTGCGGGTGCCGGTTTTGGTGATTGCAGGCGGGGTACCGTCGGAGGATATGCCTGCCGAACTGGAGTCTGCCGACCTGGCCAAGCGCCTGCCAACCGCCTCGACGCGCTACGTGGCGATCAGCGACGCCAACCATTTCAGCTTTATGTCGATCTGCAAGCCGGGGGCGGTCGCATTGATCGAAGAGCGTTCGCCAGGCGACGGCATGATTTGTCGAGATGGTGAGGGCGCACGACCACGGGCGCAGATTCAAAAACAGGTGACAGCGCTGATCAGCGACTTTCTGGCGCAGACGTTTCAGCGTTAAACAAATCCCCCCTGGACAGACGGCGGCCAGCCAATCAGTCAGGCTGCATGGGCGGACCTGGGCAATCACGCTCAACAGCCTCGCATCGATAACACTGATGATTACTATCGAACCGCTCGCCTATGGGGTGGCCAAACCCGATTCCTATAATCGCCTCCCAATTCTTCCCCTTCGCCTGGCCTCAGGCGACATCCCCCTTGGAACCCAGCATCATGCCAAGCGCCCTCCAGGCCCCCAGCGGCCGTCCCGAACATAATCAACAAAGCGTCAAACAGCAGTGGCTGGCGATTCTCTCGGTCGCGGTGGGCGCCTTCGCCCTGGTGACCAGTGAGTTCCTGCCGGTGGGCGTACTCAACGACGTCGCCGCCGACCTCGGTATCAGTGCCGGCCACGCCGGGCTGATGGTGACCCTGCCGGGCATCATGGCCGCCCTCGCCGCGCCGTTTCTGTCGGTGAGCATTGGCGCGATGGACCGTCGCTACCTGCTGATCGGCCTGACGTTGATCATGATCATCGCCAACTCGGTCGTGGCCTTTGCCAGTGACTTCAACCTGCTGCTGTTCGGCCGTGTCTTGCTGGGCATCAGCATCGGCGGGTTCTGGGCCACGGCCATTGCCCTCAGTGGGCGCCTGGCGCCCAAGGGTGTGGATGTCGCGAAGGCCACCTCGATCATCATGATGGGCGTGACCCTGGCCACCGTGCTCGGCGTGCCCGTCGGCACCTGGCTCAGCGGCCTGATGGGCTGGCGCATGACGTTCCTGGTCACCGCGCTGCTGGGCGTGCCGGTGCTGCTGGCGCAGGTGTTCCTGCTGCCTCGGCTCACCCCGGAGAAGGCCATTCGCATCAGCGACCTGCCGGCGTTGTTTATCAACCCACAGGCGCGGGTCGGGTTGATCGCGGTGCTGTTGATCGGCTTGGCGCACTTTGCGGCCTACACCTATGTCGCGCCGTTCTTCAAATACAGCTCCGGCTTCGACGGGCCGACGATCGGCTCGCTGTTGCTGCTCTTCGGCGTGGCCGGGGTGTTCGGTAATATCTTTGCCGGTTTCGCCGCCAACCGCAGCGTGCGTCACACCCTGTTGCTGGTCGCGCTGATGATCGGCACCAGCACCGCCCTGTTCCCTCACTTCGCCACCGGGATGACCGGCGCAGCGATGCTGATCGGGCTGTGGGGTTTCGCCTTCGGCGCCTTCCCGGCCTGTGCCAGTATCTGGATGTTTGTGGTGGCGCCCAAGGATGTCGAACGCGGCATGCCGCTGTTCGTCGCCTTGTTCCAGGTAATCATTGCCTTGGGCTCGTTCTTTGGCGGGCGGATCGTCGACCAACTGGGCAGCTCGGTGCTGTTGAGCCTGGCCACGGCCCTGGTGGGCTGCGGTTTTGTGACGGTGCTGGTGCTGGGGCGTAATGTCAGCAATAGCTTGGCGGCCCAGCCTGGCTAGGCCTGCCCTGCAACCCGAGACCTTCGCAATAAATGCCCGCCATCGCGCCAACCGCGACGCCGGTTGCTCCCACGCCGCCACGTGCCTGTCAGCCGGCATGTCGCACCCATGCACGATAGTGCAGGTTTTTTCGGCATGGGAGCGCGGCGACGTTGGCCTTGACGGCAGCCAGTCACGTGGCCGGTATGGCGAGGGTATAGGGCTTGATCGTGGGCATCTGCGTTAAGTTTCCGTATTCCATCGCCTTGCGTGATACTGGACCGGCCCCACATCCGAAGTCTTCCCGTAATCGCAGGTCGAGCGGCTCAAAGGATCATGGATAAACCTAAAGACGCCTCTTTTGCCTATCAGTCGGTGTACCGCTACCTCGTCGAATGGATCGAAGCCAGCCCTTCCCAAGGCGAACGCAAACTGCCGTCCCTGCGCCATTTGGCCCAACGCCTGGGCGTGTCGGTGTCGACAACCAAGTACGCTTACTCGCTGCTTGAGGATCAAGAACGGATCTACGCCAAACCCAAGTCCGGTTACTTCACCCGGTGGATACCGGCGCCTTTATCGACTGAACACTCGCCCAACCTGCTCGACCAGGTGTTCGCCAACGCGCGCCAGCCCGGCATGTTGGCCCTGAGCAGCGACGCCCCGGCGATGCTGCTGTCGCTGGAAAACCCTTTACTGATGATAGAGCGCGAAATAGCCCGCCAGTACCCGCGCTCACTCACGCCGCTGTACCTGCCATTCGGCGAGCCCGAGTTGCGCACGGCGTTGGCCGAGCGTTACACCTGCTCCACAGCCCCTTACTGGCAGGCCGAACAGGTGTATATCGGTTCAGACCTGCACACTGTGCTGGACGTGTCACTCAGCGCCCTCGAACTGCGAGGTACGGTGGCGCTGGTGGAGTCGCCGTGTTCGTGGGCGATCCTGCGCCAGTTGCAGGCGGCGAATATCCGCGTGATCGAAGTGCCCCTCGGAGCAGACGGGCGCTTCAACATGCCGGCCTTCCATGAATTGCTCAAACAGGAGCCGATTCGCCTGGCAGTGCTGTCATCGACGGTCAACATACCCCAGGGTGGCGTGGTACCGGCGCAAGACAAGCAGCAGGTCTGCCGCTGGCTGGCAGAGCGGGATATCTGGTTGTTCGAGAATGACACCTACGGCGAGCTGTATTTCGAACCTCGGCCCGCGCGCTATCGCGACTATGCCGACCCGCAAAGACTGGTGGTGTTTTCAACCTTCGACAAGGTGATCGGCTCGGAAGCGCCCTACGGTTATGTACTGTGTCGCGGGCAGGCGCCGCACTTGCAGCGGCTGTTTATGGAGCGCGGGTTTCGCCTCTCGCCGATCCGCCAGAAGGCGATCGCCAAACTGCTTACCTCCAAGCGTCTCGACCAGCACTTGGTGATGCTGCGGGCGGCGTTGCTGGAGCGCATGACGCGCATGAAAGCCCTGCTGGAAGCACTCGGCGAATGGCAAGTGGTCGAGCCGCGTGGGGGCGCGAGTTTCTGGTTGCAGACCCGTCGCACGGTCGACATGCGCTGGGTATTCGAGCACCTGCTGGCCCAGCGCATCGTCATCGCCCCTGGAGAACTATTCAGCCAGCAAGGTACCTGGAAGCAGTCTCTGCGCCTGAGCTACACCCTCGACTGGAGCAAGGATATCGCCCAGGCTGTGAGGCAGCTGGCCCAGGCAATTCGTCAAAGCCCGTAACAGTGCCGAGCTTCTGGGAAGCGACCGTGGCGCACGTCTTCGGCAAACCGCTCGCACGCATCACGAATCACCGCGCTGACATCCGCGTACTGTTTGACAAAACGCGGCAGGTGCTCGCCGCCCAGTCCCAGCACGTCTTCGGTGACCAGTACCTGGCCGTCGCAGGCGGGCGAAGCGCCGATGCCAATGGTGGGCATGGCCGAGTCCAAGGTGATCTGGCGTGCCACGCCTTCGGCCACCCCTTCCAGCAACAGGCTGAAGGCGCCCGCCTGCAGGCTGGCACGGGCATCGTTGCTGACCACTGCTGCGGTCTGGGCCGTGAGGCCCTGGGCCTTGAACCCACCCATCACGTTGACGAACTGTGGCATCAGCCCCACGTGGGCCATCACCGGAATACCGCGTGCCACCAGGAACTCAACCGTGCCTGCCAGCGCTTGGTTGGCCTCCAGCTTCACAGCATCGCAGCCGGTACGCACCAGTACCTGGGCGCAATTGCGAAAGGCCTGTTCGTTGGATTCCTGATAACTGCCAAATGGCATATCGGCGATGACACACGCCAACCGCGTGCTGTCGACCACGGCGCGGGTGTGGCCGATGATTTCTTCGAGCTGCATGCTCAAGGTCGAAGCCCGGCCATAGCCGACCATGGCCGTGGAGTCACCGACCAGGATGAAATCCACGAGCGGGTCGATCAGCTTGGCGATGGAACTGGTGTACGCCGTGAGGGAGACGATTTTCTGCCGGCCTTTCATGGCGACCAGTTGGGGCACGGTCAATCGTTTGGTACGGGTGTGGAGGCTCATCTTTTCTTCCCTATGCCGTTCAATACTCGGGGGATTGCAGGGCCCGATTATTGGCGAAAGGAAAGGCGATTCAATGCACAGATCGGCGTGAAAAAGCGACCCAGGGAACGGCCGCGGTTTTTAAGCTGGTATCATCCCGAGCCTGTACCAACCGGGTAAGACGACATGAACCGCCAGAAAAAACTGCAGCAGCTATTCAAGGCCAAGGCGAAAAAGGCCAGTGCCAAATTGGCGCCGAAAAGCAAAGACAGATACATCAGCAAAGCAGAGCGGGAAAAGCTGGCGGCTGAAGCCGCTCAGGCGCCAGACATTTCCCCTGAACGTTGACTCAGCAACCGCTCAACGCCACCTGCGGCCGCTCACCGGCAAAGAAAAACGGCCGCAAGCGCACACCCACGCTATTGCCGATAAACGCCGCCACCAGCCAAACCCAGCCATGCAGGCTGCCCGAGGCGATACCGCTGAAGTACGCGCCGATATTGCAGCCGTAGGCCAGGCGTGAGCCGTAGCCGAGCAACAGGCCACCGATCACCGCCGCTACCAGTGAGCGTGCCGGGATGTTCAGGCTGGGAGCGAAACGCCCGGCCAGGCCGGCCGCCAGCAGCGCACCGAGGACGATGCCGATGTCCATGACGCTGGTGATGTCTTCCCACACTGGCGCGGCCAGGGCCTTGGCGTTGCCAGGCATTTGCCAGAACGCCCAACTGGCCACATCCACCCCCAGCCCGCTCGCCGCCTTGGCCCCCCACAACGCGAACGCCGACGTAATGCCCCACGGCCGCCCGGCCAGGGCCAACGTTGCGTAGTTGAGCAGCGCCAGGCCAATCGCGCCCCAGACCAGCGGCCACGGCCCGCGCAGGAAGCGGCGCAGCCCTGGGTGTTCGCTGGTCACGCCCGCTTCAAGCTGACCATGACGGGCTTTTTCCAGCCGCACAGTCACCACCGCGATGAGCGCAAATACCGCCAGGCTCATGAGCAAGGCCGGCACCACGCCGAAGCTTTTGACGATGGACGTCGCGGGGAACGCAGGCAGCGCAAACCACCAGTCCACATGGTGCGTAGCTATCAACGAACCGCAAATGAAGAAGAACAACGTCACCAACATGCGCGCATTGCCGCCGCCCACGGTGAACAGAGTGCCCGACGCACAACCGCCGCCCAGTTGCATGCCAATGCCGAAGATAAATGCGCCAAACACCACCGACACCCCGACCGGCGCCACCAGCCCGACCACCGGTTGCCCGAACAACGTGCCTGCCCCCAATGCCGGGAAGAACAGCAGCACCGCCACCGCCAACATCACCATCTGCGCGCGCAGGCCGGCGCCACGCCGATCATTGATAAATACGCGCCAGGCCGAGGTGAAGCCGAACGCCGCGTGATAGAGGGTCAAGCCCAGCGCCGCGCCGACCACCAGCAACAGCATCTGGCGCACGCCGACGGTGTTTTGCAGGAACACGGCGCCCACCAGCAGGATGATAAACGCCACCAGGGGCGCAAGCGGTTTGCGCGCAGGGGTCAGGGAAAGAGAGGTGCTCATGGGGATCTCGGTTCGGGTGAAGTTGGACGATTGCGAGGGGGCGAGTATAAACCCAGGGGCGGCTTATCTTTGGAGTATTCATGAGTTTGCTCGGAACCTTCCGCTCCCTGCGCAGCGTCAACTACCGCATCTGGGCGGCGGGTGCACTGGTCTCCAATATCGGCACCTGGATGCAGCGCACCGCCCAGGACTGGCTGGTACTGACCCAGCTCACCCCGCATAACGCGGCCGCCGTCGGCATCGTCATGTCGTTGCAGTTCGGGCCGCAGTTGCTCTTGCTGCCCTGGACGCCGACCACTATGACCAACGCAAGTTACTGATCGTCACCCAGGCGGTCATGGGCATGCTGGCGCTGATGCTGGGGGTGTTCACCATCACCGGTTTTGTCGAGCTGTGGCATGTGTATGTGTTCGCGTTTTTGTCCGGTTGCGCCTCGGCTTTCGATGCACCGGTGCGACAAATCTTCGTCGCGGAGCTGGTGGGTGAGAAGGATTTGTCCAATGCGATCGCGCTCAATTCCACCTCGTTCAACATGGCGCGCCTGATCGGCCCGGCCGTAGCGGGCTTGACCATCGCATCGGTAGGCACCGGATGGGCGTTCCTGCTCAATGGCACGAGCTTTTTTGCGGTGCTGGCTTCGCTGTTTTTCCTGCGGGTGTCCGGCCAGCCGGTGAAGGTACGCGCGCTGCGCTCCAAGGGCAGTCTGACCGAAGGGCTGCGCTATGTGTGGGCGCGACCGGACTTAAAGGCGATCCTGCTGATGCTGTTCCTGATCGGCACCTTTGGCATGAACTTCCCGATTTTCATCTCGACCATGGCGGTCAGCGTGTTCCATGCCGATGCCCGCGCCTACGGCCTGCTGAGCTCGACCCTGGCCATCGGCACGATCGCCGGCGCCCTGCTCGCCGCCGGTCGCGAACGCCCGCAGTTCAAGTCGCTGCTCACGGGTGCAGCAGTGTTCGGCGCGGGCTGCACGCTGGCAGCCCTGGCTCCGAACTACTGGTTGTTTGCCGTGGCGCTGGTGATTATCGGCGTGGGTGCGATGACCTTCAGCAACACCACCAACAGCCTGATGCAGCTCAGCACCGACCCCGTCATGCGCGGCCGCGTGATCGCCTTGCGCGTGGGCGTCGCCCTGGGCGGCACGCCGATTGGGGCGCCCATCGTCGGTTGGGTAGCCGACCACCTGGGCCCGCGCTGGGCGCTGGGGGTGGGCGCGTTATCCGGTGTGCTGGCGGTGGGCGTGGCGCTGTATACCCTAAGGCGCCAGTTGCACCGGCCGAAGTAGCGTTGCAACAGCCTTCTTGTATAGGGGGGTGGGGTATGCAATGATCCGCCGCATTATAGGTAGGGGGGGTATGCCGTGGGTCATCTAGCCGCAAACAAAGACAGCCTGATCAAACGCGTCAAACGCATCGCCGGGCAGATTCAGGCGCTGGAAAAAGCGCTGGAGTCAGACGCCGACTGCGCCAAGACACTGCACCTGGTGGCCGCCACGCGCGGTGCTATCAACGGTTTGATGGAAGAGATCATCGAGGACCACGCCAGGGCGCATGTGGCTGACCCGTCACTGAGTACAGAGGCGCGCAACCAGGGCGTCGAAGAATTGCTTGAAGCCATTCGGCGGTACTCCAAATGACCCTCATGAATGGCCAGGCACACGAGCATGTCTTCCTGGGGGCTGCCCACGACGAGAACGCCCGGCGCACGCTGTGGGTGGTGATACTGACCGTGGTGATGATGGTGGCGGAAATTGCCGCTGGCGCCCTGACCGGTTCCATGGCCCTGCTGGCCGACGGTTTTCATATGGCCACCCATGCGGGCGCATTGGGCATTGCGGCGGCGGCCTATGCCTACGCCAAGCGCCATGCGAACAGCCCTCGCTACAGCTTTGGCACCGGCAAAGTGGGTGACCTGGGCGGCTTCGCCTCGGCGCTGATCCTGGCGCTGGTCGCCCTGGGCATCGGTATCGAATCGTTCATGCGCCTGCTCCAGCCGACCGAAGTGCAATTTGGTACGGCGACCCTGATTGCTATCGTCGGGCTGGTGGTCAATATCGTCAGTGCGTTGCTGTTGGGCCATGGGCATAGCCACGGCCACGGCCATGACCATGATCACGACCATCACCACCACGGCCACGATAACAACCTCAGGTCAGCCTACATCCACGTGCTTGCCGATGCGTTGACCTCCGTGCTGGCGATCGCCGCATTGCTGGCGGGTCGGTACCTGGGTTGGGTATGGCTGGACCCGGTGATGGGCATCGTCGGCGCCATCGTGATTGCGCGCTGGGCCTGGAGCCTGATGGGCGTGACCGCCGGCGTGTTGCTGGACCAGACCGACGAACACGTCGCCGCCGAGATCCGCGAACTGGTGGAGCAACCCGGCGATGCAACGATTACCGACCTGCACGTCTGGCAGGTCGGGCCCGGTGTGCATGCGGCCATCGTCAGCGTGGTCGGCCAACCGACAGCGGATGCCGAGAGCATTCGCCTGCGCCTCAAGCCGGTCCATGAAGTGAGCCACCTCACGGTTGAATTTCGTGCCGCGTAGCGGCGCCCCTTGACGGTATCCCCAGGTGAAATCTTGGCTAAAGAAATCGAAAACCCGTGTGTCTCGACCTGCCAGTTGAGTGGCGAGTTGTGCGTCAGCTGCGGGCGGACCAAGGACGACATCCGTAAATGGAAACGGATGAAACGCCCCGAGAAAATGGCCGCCGTACAGCGAGCGACAGCGCGCTTGAAGGCGTTGAAAAAAGGCAAGTAACGCTGGGCGTATCGCTCAACCCAGCATCACGTACGCCCCACCGAACCCGTCACCGGCAGGTTGCCGAGTAATTTGAGCCCGGTACTCTTCACGAAGGTGTCGTAGTCCATCGGTTTCTGGATACGGGTTTCGGCATTGGGCAACACGTAGGCCCAGGCGCGTTTGCTTGAGGCGTCGTACACCAACTTGAACAGGCGCGTCGGCACCCAGACCTTGTTGTCGCCGATGGTGCTGTAGCCCGCATCGAACAGCGGCCCGGTGAACACATACACGTCGCCGCCCGCGCGCTTGGCAAACTTGCGCACATCCGCTTCGACCTTGCTCCAGATCTTGCGGTTGTTGGTAGGGTCTTGCGGCACCATGTTCGACAGCGCGAAAGACTGTGCCATGGCATGGGCATTCGGCGCGTCGGCGGCTGGGGATTGGTGGCCACGGTCCATCGCCGGGTGCTGGCTGCGGTAGTCGCTCAACTCGGCGCGCCCACCTTTGGGAATGCGTGGGTCGGGGTAAAACTGGTTGGTGCGCTCCTCGCCTTTGGCGTCGTTCAACTGGGCGGCATTCAGGCGCTCGACCACCACCAGCGGGGTCTTGCTGGTTTGCGAATAGAGCACCGCGAAGTGGTCGGAACAGAGGGCCATTGGCCTCATGCTGGCGGGCACCGTGGCCGTGTTGATCGGTGTCGCGGCGGGGAAGAGTTCGGCGCAACCGTCAAACGAGATACGTTGCTGCGTGGACGTGTAGGGGTTTGCCGGGCCGCGAGCGTCTACGGCGGTAGAGACTAAAACGAGGGCTGCCAGCCCGACTGCAATGTTGCGTAGGTACATGCTTTAGATCTTAAGGTGAGGGTAAACGGATGAGCGCGAATGATCGCGCGGGGCGTATGGACCCTGATAAATCCGTTTGGTGCCGCAGGCTTACCGATCTTGTCGCGCTCCGCTCCCCTATCGCGCTCACCCGAAGGTTCAGTGAGACACTATTGCAACGCCGGACCGTCGCCCAGGCTTGAAGCCGTGGTCACGCGCGCCCCACGCGATCCCCAGCGCCACGCCGATCAACACCAGCATCGCCCACGGAAATGCCCCCACGCCCCAGCGATCGAGTAATACGCCACCCACCACACCGCTGGCGGCAATGGCGCTGTTCCACGCCACGACGTTCAGCGACAACGCCACATCGGCGCCATCGCCCGCCGCGTCGGCCAGAGCCGTTTGCAGCAAAGTGGCGGCACCGCCGAAGCTCAGGCCCCACACGGCGACGCCAAGGTAGATCACTTCAGGCACGTTGCCCAATACGCCAAACACCAGCGCAATCGCGGCAAACACCACCAGGCTGACCAACACCGTCTGGCGCAATAACGGCTCGACCAGCTTGGCCGTCAGCCAGATCCCCACCAATGCCGCAATGCCGAATACCAGCAACACCAGGTCCACCCGCGCGGCCAAGCCTGCCCGCGCCACGAACGGGGCGATGTAGGTATAGAGAACGTTGTGCGCGAGCATCCAGCTGATCACCACCGCCAGTACCGGCCTGACCCCTGGCGTGGTGAGGACCTTGCGCAACGGCAGGCGTTGGTGCGCGGGCTGTGGCGCATAGTCCGGGACTTTCACCAGCACCCAAGCGATCAACACCAGGGTCAGTACCGACATCAGGCCAAAGGTGGTACGCCAGCCGACCAGGCCGCCAAGCCAGGTGCCCAGCGGTACACCCAGTGACAGCGCAATCGGGGTACCCACCATCGCCAGCGCCAGCGCCCTCCCCTGCTGATGGGGCGCGACCATGCGCCGGGCGTAACCGGCCAGCAGGCTCCAGGCCAACCCCGCGGCGACCCCGGCGAAGAAACGCGCCACCAGCGTCACACCGTAATGGGACGACAATGCCGTGATGGAATTGAACAGCAGGAAGCCGACGATGGTCAGCAGCAGCACATTGCGGCGGCGCCAACCACGGGTGGCTATGGTCATGGGGATCACCGCCAGCACCGAGCCCAGCGCATAGGCGGTGACCATCTGCCCGGCCATGGACGGGGAAATCCCCAGGCCATCGCCGATCAACGGCAACAGCCCGGCCGGCAGGGTTTCGGTGACGATGCAGATGAAACCGGTCATGGCCAGCGCGAGCAAGGCGCCGATAGGCAGGCGTTCAGAAGACGCGGATACGCAGAGTGAGGGGGTCACGGGAAACTCCTTGAGGCAATTTAGATACTGATCGATACAAATGTTGCGGGCAGCTGTCGCACGTTGTCAACGACTTATGTATCGACTAGTATTTATCTGGTCCGCCAAGGGAGTTTTATGAAATGGCACAAATGGGCCGTCCCCGTACCTTCGACCGTGACCACGCCGTGGAACAAGCCATGTACCTGTTCTGGCAGCATGGCTACGACGCCACGTCCCTCGCCCAGCTCAAGGCCGGCCTGGGCGGCGGTATCTCCGCACCGAGTTTTTATGCCGCATTCGGCTCCAAGGAAGCGCTGTTCGATGAGTGCGTGCAGCGCTATCTGGCAACCTACGCTCAAGTGACCGAATGCCTATGGGATGAAAGCCTGCTGCCGCGCAAAGCCATCGAGACCGCATTGCGCCAATCCGCGCGCATGCAGTGTGAAGACGGGCATCCCAAGGGGTGCATGGTGGCATTGGGCGTGATGAGCGCACCAAGCCCGGAGAATGCGCGGGTGGCGGATGCATTGACCCAGTCCCGTATGAGAACGCGGGCAGGGATCGTGGAGTGTGTCGAACGTGGAATAAGCTCAGGGCAGCTGCCGGATACGATTGCCGCGGTGTCGATGGCGGCGGTGTTTGACAGCTTCTTGCAGGGCATTTCGATATTGGCGCGGGACAACGTGCCCCACGCAACCATCGATGCCGCCATCAGCCACATCCTGCTGACGTGGGACATTGCCGCCGCTACCGCACCGCCCATCCGTGCGACGGCTGCACAGCAGCCCTAGCCCATCCGGAAGCGCTTGCTACAACTCAGGGCGTTGAGGCGCTCATCAAGAGAGCGCTTTGTGCCCGTGGTCAATGTACGTCCGTAGCCAGACTGAGCGCGTGGATCTTGTCGACGATCTGCCGTGAAGCCTTGCGGATTGCCTTCGTCGTGTTGCCGGCGATATGGGGTGTCAGTTGGGCGTTGCGAATGCCTGCCAGCGGCGAGTTGAAGCGGTCTTTTTCCTGGGCGAAGGTATCGATGGCGACCGCTTTTATATGCCTGGGAAATGCCGTCATGAAGCTTGCCAACTGGGCTTCGTCGACAATGTCACCGCGAGCGGTGTTGATCAGTATCGAACCTTGGCGCATCTGTCTGAACTCGGTAAGGCCGAACAGGCCTCGGGTGAGCGGTGTCAGCGGTACGTGGATCGAGACCACATCGGCCTCCCCCAACAATTGCTCGAGGGTTTCTCGTCGCTCAAGCCCAAGGCTGCGCGCGACCTGCTCCGTAAAGCGTTCTGAACCGGTGGCGATGACCCGGATCCCCAGCGATCCGGCCTTGCGCGCGACCTCTTGAGCAATGCTGCCAGTGCCAACCACGCCTAACGTGAGTTCGCAGAACTCAAGGCCGGGCGCCAAAGTGCCCTTGGACCAGTGACCACTGTGCGTCTCGGCGTTGTAGTGATCCAGGTCCCGAGATAAAAACAATGTCTGGGCCACCACGTATTCGGCCACAGCTACCGCGTTGGAGGCCGGCGTGTTCAGTATCGTCACGCCACACCGTTCAGCCTCTTGCCGGTCGATATGGTTAACGCCTGAACCGGCCTGGGCGATGGCGCGCAGTGGCGTTGGCAGGGTCGGTGATGCAGCGGCGCGGATCAGTTTGCTCTCAATGGGAATATTCAGGCGCGTCTTGAACACGCTATACCCCCCGGCCTCAGTCACGGCGTCGATGAAAGCTTGCCTGTCGTGGCCATTGATCTCGGTGTATCGGATGCGCTCGCCGTAGTGCTTGCGGATACTGTTTTTATCCGTGAAATAGTAGAGATTCAGGGTGACGACCAAGCCCAACTCAAGGAATCGGTCGATTTCCTCGAATAGCAACGGCGGGCCGGGTGCATCCAGTATCAGGGTGGTGAATGCCATGCATTTTGGTCCTCTTGGCTGATAGAGGCTGGGTTCATGCGCCTTCAAGTATGGAGTTGAACTGACTACATCCAGGCTTGAATTAATCATGACCCTGTTTTTCGACAAAGGCCCCTTTTGGAATAAAAAGCGCAGTGTGTGCACTTACGCTAAAACAACAACCGCGAAAAATCACAGCACCTCTGCGCCATCCGCGCCACGTCCTGGTTCAAGCCGAATTGGCGGTCCACCCGGTGCAATGCCACGTACTGGATACTCGGCAACTCCGGCTGCGTGACCAGCGCGCGTAATGCGCCGTGCTCGATCAGATGGGACAAACAGGCCTTGGGCAAATAACTCACGCCGATCCCCGACAACGCCAAGCCCACCTGCACCAGCAGGTTATGGCTGGTGAGGGTCCGCGGCATCTGCACGTTGTGCGCGGCCAGCCAACGCTCGTAGATTAAGCCGGTGCCCGACTGCGAACCCTGGGTCAGAACGGTGTAATCGGCCAGCACTTCCAGGCTTACAGGGTCGGGCTGGGGGATCAGGCCTGGCGCGCAGATCCAGGCGTTTTCTACGCATTGCAGCGCCGTGCTGTGAAAGCGCGGGTCGCTGTAGACGTCCGGCACGATGACCAAGTCGAGTTGGTCGCTTTCCAGCTTGCGAAACAGTTCGCTGCTCAGTTCCACTGACGGCTCGATCTGCACCTTGGGGTAGGCCTGACGCAGCGCATCCACCAGCGCCGGCAGCCAGGTCAATGCGGTGAGTTCGGTGACGCCGAGGCGAAAACGGCGCACCAGCACTTCGCGGGCGCTGACCCGTTCGAGCAGTTGGTCGCGGCTGTTGAGCAGGTCGCGGGCGTAGTCAAGCAGCTCACCGCCCTTCTCCGTCAGCCGGGCGTTGCGCTTGCTGCGGTCAAAAATCTCGACGTCAAAGGTGTCTTCCAACTCCTGGATGCGCTTGGAGATGGCCGACTGAGACATGTTCAGCTTGTTCGCCGCCGCTTCAAAGCTGCCGAGTTCGGCAATCCAGTACAGCGCATCGATTTGCTTGAAGGTGATCATCGCGGCCAATTCATGAGAAAAAGCGATGCTATCACATCATAAAATATCGCTAAAACTCTTCGATCATCACTCCTAAGATCCAGCCATAGCCCATTGCTATCTAACAATTCTGGAGATTTGCCATGTCCTTGCCCGGTTCACGCATCCTTCCCAACGCGCCCATGGCCCCGGCCGAACTGGTCGAGGCGTTTGGCCATGTCGTCACGCCGCATATCAGCGACAACCTCGGCCGTCATATCGGCGCCCGTGGCCTGACGCGCTACAACCGCAGCGGCAAGCTGGTGGGCACGGCGATCACGGTCAAGACCCGTCCCGGCGACAACCTGCTGATCTACAAGGCCATGAGCATGCTGCAACCGGGCCATGTGCTGGTGGTGGACGGCCAGGGCGACACCAATAACGCGGTGATCGGTGAACTGGTCAAGCTCTACGCCCAGCAGCGTGGTTGCGTGGGGTTTGTGATTGACGGCGCGATTCGCGATGTCGCCAGCTTCGAGGACACCCCGTGCTACGCCCGCGCCGTGGTGCACACCGGCCCGTACAAGACCGGCCCCGGCGAAGTGAACGTACCGGTGTCTATCGGCGGCATGGTGATCAACCCCGGCGACCTGCTGGTGGGTGATGAAGACGGCCTGGTCGCGTTCTCCCAGGCCGACGCCGCCGAAGTACTGCGCCGCGCCGCACAACATGCCGAGCACGAAGAAGCGGTCAAAGCAGAAATTGCCAGCGGTGCAGTGCGCCAGAGCTGGATCGACAAGGCCCTCAACAATGCCGGCCTGGTATGAAGGAGTCCGAGATGAGCACTGCATTTTTGTCGGACCGTGTCCTGGGCATTGCGCCCTCCCCCAGCATTGCCGCCAACGCCCTGGTCACCGAGTTGCGCGCCCAGGGCCGCGACATCGTTAACTTCACCGTGGGCGAGCCGGACTTCGACACCCCGGCGCATATTCTTGAGGCCGCCAGCTTGGCGATGCACAGCGGTGATACCCATTACACCGCCACCACCGGCACCCTTGCCCTGCGCCAGGCCATCTGCCTGAAACTGCAGCGAGATAATGATGTGGTGTATGGCCTGGACGAAGTCGTCGCCGGTTGCGGCGGCAAGCACATCATTTATCACGCGTTGGCCGCCACCTTGAATCGCGGCGATGAAG
This sequence comes from Pseudomonas sp. OVF7, assembly GCF_030644265.1. Taxonomy (NCBI): domain Bacteria; kingdom Pseudomonadati; phylum Pseudomonadota; class Gammaproteobacteria; order Pseudomonadales; family Pseudomonadaceae; genus Pseudomonas; species Pseudomonas sp. OVF7. The sequence goes on from NZ_CP128996.1 coordinate 5,682,990, forward strand.
TCATCGTGCACACGCCGTATTGGGTCTCGTACCCGGACATCGCACGGCTCAACGATGCCACACCGGTGATCATCCCGGGCGATGAAAGCCTGGGTTTCAAGCTGTCGCCCGCCGCGCTCGAACAGGCGATCACGCCACACACCAAATGGGTGATCCTCAACAGCCCGAACAACCCCAGCGGCGCGGTGTACAGCGAAGCCGAGCTGCTGGCCCTGGCGCAGGTTTTGCGTCGTCATCCCCATGTGCTGGTCATGGCCGATGAGATCTACGAACACTTCGTCTACGGCGACGCCCGGCATGTGCCGTTGACACGCCTGGCGCCCGATCTCAAGCCACGCACGCTGATCGTCAACGGCGCGTCCAAGGGCTACGCGATGACCGGTTGGCGCCTGGGCTTTGGTGCGGGGCCGGCCTGGTTGATCGCGGCCATCGCCAAGTTGCTGTCACAGACCACCACCTGCCCCAGCTCGTTGAGCCAGGCGGCAGCGGTGGCCGCGTTTGCGGGTGATCAAGCACCTATCGCCGGCATGCGCGAGGAATACCAGCAACGCCGCGCGCGCATTCTGGCGCTGCTTGAGGGCATCCCCGAATTGAGCATTACACCACCGGATGGCGCGTTTTATGTATTCGCCAACGTCAGCGGCCTGATGGGCAAGCTCACCCCCCAAGGCGATCGCCTCGACAGCGACACCCAACTGGTGGACTACCTGTTGCGCGACTACGGCCTGGCCACCGTCAGCGGCGCGGCCTACGGCATGTCGCCGTATGTGCGCCTGTCGTTCGCAAGCTCGCTGGACGTGATCGAAGAAGGGTGCCGTCGCCTCAAAGACGCATGCAACGACCTGCGCTGACGGCCACCCGTAACACCCGGCGACCAGCGGACGGCCGCCTTTTGACTGCCTAGAACAACAACTTAAAAATCATTGATCTCAAATGAGGCACTCCCATGCACACGCCCCGCATCGCGCTGGTCTGGCAAATCATGATCGGCTTGCTCGCCGGTATCGCCATTGGTGCCCTGCTGCACCGCTTTCCCGAATCCCGGCCGTGGCTGGTGGACAATGTCCTGCAACCGGCGGGCGATATCTTTATCAAGCTGATGAAAATGATCGTGGTGCCCATCGTGTTTTCCTGCATGGTGGTGGGCATTGCCGGGCACGGTGACGGCAAATCCCTGGGCCGTATCGGGGTCAAATCCCTGAGCTATTTTTTCTGCATCACCACCCTGGCGATCATCATCGGCCTGGTCATGGGCAACCTGCTCAAGCCCGGCGCTGGCACTGAACTGTCCAGCCTGCACGCGGCGAATATCACCCTGCCCACCAGCAACGGCGCTGGTCATAGCCTGGGGCAGATCATCGTCGGCATCATCCCCGACAACGTGGTCAACGCCATGGCCCAGGGCAGCCTGTTGTCGGTGCTGTTTTTTGCGGTGATGTTCGGCCTGGGCGTGGCGCGCTTGCCCGCCGAGCGCAAAGACCCGGTCATCGCGCTGTTGCGTGGCGTCAGCGACGCGATGTTCAAGGTCACCTCGATGATCATGGCCTACTCGCCCATCGGCGTGTTCGGCATGATCGCCGTGACGGTGGCCAACTTCGGTTTCAGCTCGTTGCTGCCGCTGGCCAAGCTGATCATGGTCAGCTATGTGGCCATCGCGTTCTTTGTGCTGGTGGTGCTCAACCTGGTGGCGCGCGTTTGCGGGATCAACCTGTTCGCGCTGATGCGCCATATCAAGGATGAACTGGTACTGGCCTTCTCCACCGCCAGCTCGGCGGCGGTGATGCCGCAATTGATGAAGAAACTCGAAACCTACGGCGTACCGCCTTCACTGGTGAGCTTTGTGGTACCGGTGGGTTACTCGTTCAACCTCGACGGCGCTTCACTGTTCCTCGGCATCGGTACCCTGTTCGTCGCGCAGTTGTATGGCATTGATTTGAGCCTGGGCGATCAGGCCTTGCTGGTGGTGACCATGGTGCTCACCTCCAAGGGTGCGGCCGGGGTACCGGGGTTCATGTTCGTGATTCTCTCGGCCACCCTGGCCAGTGCCGGTTTGCCGTTGGAAGGCATCGCGTTTATCGCCGGGGTATACCGCTTGATGGAGATGCCGACCACGGCGCTGAATGTGCTGGGCAATGCGTTGGCGCCGTTGGTGATTGCCAAGTGGGAGGGGCGTGAGGTGCGGGCTGGGCAGCAGCAGAAAGCGCAAAATGTGCAGATGGAATGAAGCGACTACGGTGCTTCTGTGGTAAGCGGGCCTGTTGTGGCGAGCGGGCTTGCCCCGCGTTGGGCTGCGAAGCAGCGCCAATAAAGGCACTGAGATTTTCCGATTAGAACTCATAGGCTGATTTTGGGGCCGCTTCGCGTCCCAACGGGAGCAAGGTCCCTCGCCCCAGGTACAGTGTTCGCCCTTAACTGACTGGCATCGGGGCAAGTCCGCTCATACAAAAGCGCCACATTTTGACCTCGCCACATCGAATAAAAGCGCTCCGAAGAGCGCCTTTATTCATTCCAGCCTTACTGCTCGCTGATGGATTTCACCTCAGCCTTGGCAGCACCGCCAATCGCAATGCGCTTAGGCTTGGCTTCCTCGGGCACGATCCTGAGCAGATCGATGCTCAGCAAACCATTGGCGAGCTGTGCGCCCTGCACTTCAATGTGGTCGACCAGGCGGAACGACAAACGGAACGCGCGCTGGGCGATGCCTTGGTGCAGGTAAGTGATACCCTCATCGTGTTCCCGCTTGCCGCCGGCGACGGTCAACACGCCTTTCTCCACCTGAATATCCAGGTCGTCCTCCACCAAGCCTGCTGCCGCGATCACGATCCGATAATGATCGTCACCGTGCTTTTCGACGTTGTGTGGCGGATAGGTGGTACCGGCCTCGCTGCGAAGCGCCGATTCGAACAGGTCGTTGAAACGGTCAAAGCCCACGGAGTGACGGAACAGTGGGGCCAAGGAAAGAGTAGTAGCCATTGCAAAATCTCCTGAGTTTTCTCCAAGTGATTTGATACGCGACCCGCATTCGGCATCGCGTAATCCCTAGGTAGGTTCAGGCGGAAAAATTTCAAGCGTCACCCTAAAAAAATTTTTCCGTGCGTTTTTGGGCTGCTGGCACGCCGGGTGTTCGTCAAATTCAAGGCGAAAAAAAGCCTGCATCGCTGCAGGCTTTTTCCTATCTGGCTTCACGACCTGGACTCGAATAGAAAAATAAGTACCTGTTTTCCAATAAAATTGTGCTGATCTCCAAAATCTTTACCCCTACTATTATCCTAATTAAGCCCGGATTTTATACAAACTCTTTGGATCCCCATGAGCACGGCAATCCGAACTGTTGAGTTGTGACAGGAAACCAATCGGCCAGAAGGACAGTTGAGATTTACCCCGATAAGAACAATTGTTCAATTTGTGCTCGGTTTCAGCATCGATGGACATGGCGATTGGGTCAGGACCTCTCTCCGCGAGCTCCCTTCGACCACAACGCCGCCACCAGGCAGCCGATGCCAGCCCCACCCATCACCAGCGCCATGCCCTTCGGCGTTCCATCCGCCAACCAGCTGACTAATGCTGCGCTGAAAATGCCGCTGCCGTAGTGCATGGCCCCGACGAGCGACGAAGCAGAACCCGCTCTGTGGGGAAAGAAGGCCAACGCGCCCGCGACGGAATTGGCGACGATAAGCCCGTTCATGGACATGTAGAAAAATATGGGGATGACCAAGCCCCAAATCCCACCCCAACCAAACAACACGCAAACACTGAGCACCACACCGAAAAAAGCCAACGTCCATGCGCCGCGATAGAAAAGCTGCTCGCTACTCATCCGGCTCAGCAATCGGCCATTGATGAAATTGGCGATCATCATGCCGACGATATTTACCCCGAACAGCCACCCGTAGGCCTGAGGTGACACCTGGTAGAAGTCGATGTAGGCGAACGGTGTTCCGATGATAAACGCGTAGGCACCGCCGTAAAAAAATCCGCCCGACAACGCGTAGCCGATCAGCCGAGGATCGCGGATTAGCTGCAGATAAGTGGCAAACGTATGCCGCAGTGGCTCACGCGTTCTGTGCTTGGGAGGGAGACTCTCTGGCAGCCTGCCGAACGAAAAGAGCGTCACCAGCCCGACGATAGCCAGTGCCCAAAAGATTGCCGGCCACGACCACAGCAACAGGATCTGGCCGCCAACCAGCGGGCCGGCAATCGGAGCTACGCCCATGATCAAAATCAGCGTCGAAAGCATCTTCGCCGACTGTTCCCTGCCGTACAGGTCGCGCACCATTGCCCGCGACAGCACCGGCCCCACACAGGCGCCCAGTGCCTGAACCACCCGCCACACCATCATTTCAGTAACTGTCGTCGACAGCGCACAGCCAACCGAGCCGATGATGAAAAGGACCATCCCAATAAGGATCGGAAACTTGCGTCCAAACCGGTCGCTGATTGGCCCCCATATCAACTGGCCAAGGCTGAACCCGATCAGGAAGGCGGAAAACGTCAGCTCAACGCCCGCTGAATAGGTATGCAACGCGCGACTAATGGCGGGCAGGGCAGGCAGATACATATCAGTAGAAATCGAGGCGAACGACATCAACGCACTCAGGTTAAGCATCAACCGCACGTTGTTGGTTGTGCGCGGCACGTCCGATGGGCTGCCAGCGTTGCGTTCTGTCTCGGCAGGGCCAAGAGATGACATGGAATTCGCCTATAGCCGGTAAGTAGCTCGCCAGCGTAAGTGTTACTGAATGTTCGATTAACCCCTTAATCCCGCAAGGGGAAATGAGCACTGCTCATGAATGCCCCGGTGCATCAGCGCTTGCAGCGACGGAGCTTCGGATTGATTAGTTCTCTTCATATGTCCTTGCCGTTTTACCCGGGTAGTCCAATCGCAGGTCATCACTTAACGTCCTCCCATCGAGGTTGCAGCCGAGTGACTGCAACCCTCCCCCACCTTGGCTCAAGGGCCAGGCGGGTTTGCTTACGCCGGGAGAGAACGCAATGCAAAAGCGCTATTTGGGCAACAGTTCGTTAGAAGTCTCGGCCCTTGGCCTGGGCTGCATGGGCCTGAGCCACGGCTATGGTCCGGCCACGAACACCCAGGATGCCGTGTCCCTGATCCGCGCCGCCGTGGACCTGGGCGTTACCTTCTTTGACACCGCAGAGGTGTACGGCCCCTACTTGAACGAAGACGTGGTGGGGCAGGCCTTGGCGCCCGTGCGCGATCAAGTGGTGATCGCCACCAAGTTTGGTTTCACCTTTGGCGCGGACAACAAACAGCAGATTCTCAACAGCCGCCCAGAGCATATTCGCGAGGCCGTTGAGGGCTCGCTGCGGCGGCTCAGGACCGATTACATCGATCTTCTTTACCAGCATCGGGTCGATCCGGATGTGCCCATCGAAGACGTTGCCGGCACCGTCAAAGCCCTGATCGCAGAAGGCAAAGTGAAGCACTTCGGCCTCTCGGAAGCAGGCGCACAGACCATCCGCCGAGCGCACGCCGTGCAACCGGTCACGGCGCTGCAAAGTGAATATTCGATGTGGTGGCGAGAGCCCGAGTTGGAGATTTTCCCAACCCTCTCCGAGCTGGGCATCGGCTTCGTACCGTTTAGCCCGTTGGGCAAAGGTTTTCTCACCGGTGCTATTTCAGCCGACGCATCGTTTGGCAGCGATGACTTTCGCAGCGTCGTTCCACGCTTTGGCCAGGAGGCGCTGCAGGCCAATCAGAACCTGGTCATCCGACTGCGCGAGATCGCCGCGCAAAAAGGGGTAACCCCTGCGCAGATCGCCCTCGCCTGGCTGCTCGCCCAGGCGCCGTGCATCGTACCGATTCCGGGGACGACCAAGCTGCATCGCCTTCAAGAAAACATCGGCAGTGCGTCGGTCAACCTTACCGAAGCGGAGCTGGAAGCCATCGCCTGCGCCTTATCGCAGATCAGCATTCAAGGTGACCGCTACCCCGAGGCGCTTAAAGCGCGTGTCGGACGCTAAGGGAGGCTGAATGAACGACCACGACTCGCTACGCCGCACGGTAGTTTTTGCGTTGGCCAGCTCGCCGTTTCTGGCGCGGGCCAGCACGGACGCCAGCGACGAGCGCTCTGCACCTTCCGGCTCTCGCACCTTGGTGGCGTACTTCTCTCGTTCCGGCAACACGCGGGTCGTGGCCGGGCTTATCCAGCGCGGCCTGGGTGCTGACCTGTACGAAATTCGCCCTGCCACCGCCTACCCTGAGGACTACCTGCAAACGGTGGAACAGGCGCGCCGGGAGCGCGATAGCGGCTTCGAGCCGGCACTGGAAAGCAGGGTCCACAACTTGGACGCGTACGACACCCTGTTTCTCGGCTTTCCCATCTGGGGTGAAACCATGCCCCCAGTGGTGCGCGCGTTTCTTTCGGCACATGACCTTGCGGGCAAGACCATCATTCCATTCAACACCCATGGCGGCTATGGCTTAGGCAACAGCCGTGCCGTGCTCGACCGTCACGCACCCAAGGCCAAGGTGCTGGTGGGGTTCGTGATGGAGGGCGAGCAAGAGCGCAAAACCATGGAGTGCGTGAACGAATGGATAAGCGACAGCAACTTCAAACGTTAAACGTGCGACGCAAGTCATCGACCCGCTGCGCCCCCCCATTTCCAACTAGGAGACACCAATGAAAACCCGCATTTTGGGCAATGGCCTGGAAGTGTCCGCACTCGGTCTTGGCTGCATGAACATGACTCAGGTCTACGGCCCGGCCGCCGACAAGCAGGACATGATCAAACTGATCCGCACCGCCCACGAACGTGGCGTGAACCTGTTCGACACCGCCGAGGCCTACGGACCGTTCAGCAATGAAGAGCTGCTCGGCGAGGCCCTGCAGCCAATCCGCGACCAGGTGGTGATCGCCACCAAATTCGGTTTCGACATCGACTTGATTTCCGGCGCCCGAGGGGCTGGCCTCAACAGTCGACCGGAGCATATCCGCGCAGTGGCTGACGCCGCGTTGAAGCGCCTGCGCACCGACCGTATCGATCTGTTCTACCAGCACCGTGTCGATCCTGCGGTGCCCATCGAAGAGGTCGCGGGCACAATCAAAGACCTGATCGCTGAAGGCAAGGTAAAACACTTTGGCCTCTCTGAAGCCGGTGTCGAGACTATCCGCCGCGCACACGCGGTGCAGCCGCTGTCTGCGGTGCAGAGCGAGTACTCGTTGTTCTGGCGTGGCCCTGAGCAAGAGCTGCTGCCCGTGCTGGAGGAGTTGGGCATCGGCTTCGTGCCGTTCAGCCCACTTGGCGCCGGTTTTCTCACCGGCAAGATCGATGAGAACACCCAGTTTGATGCATCGGACTTCCGTAACTTCGTACCGCGCTTCTCCGTAGAGGCACGCAAGGCCAACCTGGCGTTGGTCGAGGTGGTGAAAGCAGTCGCACAGCGCAAAAATGCCACGCCTGCCCAAGTGGCCTTGGCTTGGCTGCTGGCACAGAAGCCTTGGATCGTGCCAATCCCCGGCACCACGAAACAGCATCGCCTTGATGAAAACCTTGGCGCTATCGAGCTGGAATTGAGCCGCGATGAGCTGCGTGCGATCCGTGAGCAGATCTCGCAGGTCCAGGTCCTCGGCGAACGCCTGCCTGAGGCCGTACTGAAGATGACTGGGCTTTGATCCCTTCCCTGCCAGGAGTTACGGCTATGAACCCCCTGATCGCCCCACTGGTTGCCCTTTCGCTTATGGCTGGCGAAGCCACAGCCGAGGACACCAAGGAAGTTCGCGTCACCCGTGTTGGCACTCAGCCTTCCGTTCAAGGCCCTGCTGACAACTTCACCGGCACCGTGCGGGTTGATGGCCTATTCAAGGGCGATGCTCCCGCACGCATTGGCGGCGGTACAGTGACCTTCGAGCCTGGAGCACGCACGGCTTGGCATACCCATCCGCTGGGCCAAACGCTCATCGTCACCGCTGGCGTGGGCTATGTGCAGCAGGCAGGCGGCCCCCGCCAGGAAATTCGCCCAGGCGACACCGTATGGATTCCGGCCAACGTGCGTCACTGGCATGGGGCTACCGCTACCACAGCTATGACCCATATCGCGTTGGCAGAATCTCTGGATGGCAGCGCCGTGACCTGGGGCGACAAGGTCTCCGATGCCGAGTACGGAGGCGCGCCAAAATGACTGCATCGATCTTGCGTGCCCTGAGATATCGCGAAACCCGCTCCATTGCCGCTTTCCTGGCATTGTGCCTTGGCTTGGGGGACGTTCCCGGCGTTGTCGCCCAAGAAAGCGTGGCACCGTCTACCCCAGCCAATACAGCACCGCCCTCCGAAGCATTGTCGAGCAGACAACAGGCCATTCCATTGATCGCTGCGTTTATGGCATCCAGCGACATTCCCCGCCTTAACCAGGCGTTGAATCAAGGATTGGATGCGGGCCTGACCATCAGTGAGGCCAAGGAAATTCTGGTGCAGCTCTATGCGTACGCGGGCTTCCCACGCAGCCTGAATGCGCTGGGCGAACTGATGAAGGTCGTTGATGCGCGCAAAGCGCGAGGTATTCAGGATGTAACAGGACGCGAACCCAGTCGGCCCGCCCCAACGGGCCAGGAATTGGTTGAGGTCGGTACTGTTAACCAGACCCGCATATCCGGTGGAGCGGTGAAAAGTCCGGTGTTCGACTTTGCGCCGGTCATCAACCAGTACCTGCAGGCCCATCTGTTCGGCGACATCTTCGAGCGTGACAACCTGGACTGGCAAAGCCGTGAACTGGCCACCGTCGGCGCTTTGGCTGCAACGCCGGGTGCCGAGCCGCAGCTGCGCTCCCATATGCTGGCGAGCATGCGGGTCGGCCTGAGTGCTGGCCAACTGCGCCAGGTGACCGAAATACTCGCCAAACACGCAGACGAAGCAGTCGCCACGCGTGCGAGTGCGGCGCTGACTCAAGCCCTTGCGGCGTCGGGTAGTTGAACATGAAGAGCACAAGGAACGTTCTGACCCTCGCTATCACGTGCCTACTTGCCGCCTGTGCGGCGCCTATCAGCAGCCCTGGCAACACCGCCGCGCCATTGCAGATTCAGGAGCAAGGCAGCTTCGCCGCCGGCGGCACCCTGATCACTGCACAGGGTACGTTCGACCCGCGCAAACCCATGGCGCCCGATGGCCAGACCTACCATGGCGATCACGCCTATGTGTTTTACCAATTGCCGGTCAACGCGCGAAAACTGCCGATCGTCATGTGGCACGGTGCCGGCCAGTTTTCCAAAACCTGGGAAACCACAGCCGATGGCCGCGAAGGCTTCCAGAACATTTTTCTGCGCCGTCAGTTTAGCGTGTACCTGATCGACCAACCCCGCCGCGGTAACGCCGGTCGCAGCATGGTAGAGGCAACGCTCAAGCCCACGCCGGACGAACAGCTGTGGTTTAACCAGTTCCGCATCGGTTTGTGGCCCAACTACTTTGATGGCGTGCAGGTCGCGCGCGATGAGCAAACACGCGACCAGTTCTTTCGCGCCATGACCCCCAACACAGGTCCGTTCGATATGGACGTGGTTTCCGATGGAGTATCCGCTGCGTTCAACCGGATCGGCCCCGGCATTTTATTCACTCACTCCCAGGGCGGCGGCCCCGGCTGGCTCACCGCGATCAAGAACGACAAGGTGAAAGCCATCGTCGCGTTCGAGCCGGGTAGCAGCTTTGTCTTTCCTTCAGGAGAGGTTCCGGCACCGATACCCAGCGCTTTCGACACGGTGCAAGGCGCTGAGGTGCCGATGAGCCAGTTCATGGCATTGACGCGGATTCCGATCCTGATCCTCTACGGTGACAACATTCCTGATCACGCCATCGACCTACCGGCCCAAGACAGCTGGCGGGCCCGACTCGCGATGGCGCGGCTGTGGCGCGACAGCGTTAACAAACACGGCGGTGACGTGAAGCTAATTCATCTTCCGGAAATTGGCATCAAGGGCAACACGCACTTTCCTATGTCAGACCTGAACAACATTCAGATCGCGGACTTGGTGGCCAAGTTCCTTGCCGAGAAACATCTGAATTGATCTGGAATGCAGGCCTGCCGAATCAGAAAAAAACCTGCTACTTCACACTTCAATCGTTTGGAGAAATCGTATGAGAAACACTGTTCTCAAAGCCACTTTTATGGCCGCGATGATCGGCATTTCGGCCGGCAAGAGCATGGCGGCTGACTACAAGAAGAACCCGTTCACGCTGGTCTATGACGGTGCGATTACCAAGAATGAGCCGGGCAAGGTCAACATCCATCCGGTGACCTACAAGCTCAACGGCCTGGACATCGTCGCCAACGTTTACACCCCGGCCAGCTACGACCCGAAAAAGGCCTACCCCACCGTTGTGGTGGCGCACCCTAACGGCGGTGTGAAAGAGCAAGTCGCGGGGCTGTACGCGCAGCGCCTGGCCGAACAGGGCTACATCACTATTACCGCCGATGCGGCCTATCAAGGTGGCAGCGGCGGCCAACCGCGCAGCGTCGACAAACCAGCCAACCGTATCGAAGATATCCACGGCATGGCGGACTTCATTACCCAGTACGCCGGAGTTGATGCTCAGCGTCTGGGCCTGCTCGGCATCTGCGGCGGGGGCGGTTACTCCCTGGCCGCTGCCGAGACCGACAAGCGCTTCAAATCGATTGCCACAATCAGCATGTTCAACTCAGGCCGTGTGCGCCGTAACGGCTACGTCGACTCCCAACTGGACACCATACAGGATCGCCTCAAGCAAGCGTCTGAGGCACGCGCCCTGGAAGCTGCCGGTGGCGAGGTTCGTTACTCGGGCGATGCCAACCTGACCGATGAGCAGATTGCCAAATTGCCGTTTGATCTCTACCGCCAAGGTTACGAGTACTACTGGAAAACCCACGCGCACCCGAACTCGACCTTCAAGTACACCACCAGCAGCTTGCTCGACCTGATGCGCTTCGACGCTACCAACCAAATCGAACTGATTGGCCAACCATTGTTGATGATCGCCGGCACCAAGGCCGATAGCCTGTACATGACTGAGGATGCATTCGCCAAAGCCACTGGCACCAAGGACAAAGAGTTCTTCAAGATTGAAGGCGCAACCCATATCGAAACCTACTGGGTACCCAAATACGTCGACGCCGCACTGAGCAAACTCACGCCGTTTTACGCAAGAACCCTCGCGAAGTAACCATTGATACATGTTGAGAGGATTGCAACTGTCTCGAAGCACTCGAGACATGGTTAGATAGGACAATTCAGCGCACCTTTATGAAGGGTCCTCATCAATGTCCCGCGCCAATCTCAACGATCTGCAAGCCTTCGTGATCATCGCTCGCGAAGGCAGCTTTACCCGCGCTGCTGCTCAGCTAGGCGTTTCGCAATCTGCAATTAGCCACACCATGCGCGCCCTTGAATCGCGCCTTGGTGTGCGCCTGCTGACTCGGACAACGCGCAGTGTATCGCCCACTGAAGCGGGTTTGCGCTTGTACAAGTCCATGGCTCCACGGTTCGAAGAGATCGAATTGGAATTGGCGGCAGTCAGCGAGTTTCGCGATACCCCGTCGGGCACCGTACGCATTTCAGCGTCCGAACATGCAGCCAACAACATTCTCTGGCCAAAGCTGTTGAAGGTGCTTCCTGGCTATCCGGATATCCACGTGGAAATCACCGTGGACTACGCCCTCTCCGACATCGTCGCCCAGCGCTACGATGCTGGCGTACGACTGGGCGACCAAGTGGCAAAGGATATGATCGCCGTACCTATCGGCCCTCGGCTGCACATGGCGGTAGTGGCATCACCCGAATACTTCCGCAAGTACACCCCACCTGAAGCCCCTGCAGATTTAGCGGCACACAACTGCATCAACCTGCGCTTGCCAACCCACGGTAGCCTGCTGCAATGGGACTTTGAAAAGGGCGGCCACGAGCTCAAAGCACGTGTCGAAGGTCAATGGACATTCAATAGCAGCGTGCCGATTTTGCGCGCGGCGGTAGCTGGCTGTGGTTTGGCTTTTTTGCCGGAAGACATGGTAGCGAAGGAAATTGCCGAGGGAGCGTTGGTTCGGGTGATGGAGGATTGGTGTCAGCCATTTCCTGGCTACCATCTCTACTACCCCAACCGGCGTGAGCAGTCGTCAGCGTTCGGCGTCGTGGTTGATGCGCTGCGGCATGAACGCTGAGTTTTCCATTCGCATAGCGATCGGCGGCAGATCGAAAATGTCTGCTTTTGGTGATTTATGACCTTCGCCTAGCGGTTGAACTGCCAGGATTTTCCTAGGCGATAAGTGAGTAATTGCATGGTCAGCAAATAGTAATAGCGCGTCGATTCAGTGCGCTGGTTTAGGTGGTGAGTCAAAAACCACGCAAGGTGTTTTCTCTGCCAAGTCCATGGATTGTCGCGTTGCCAGCGCTCAGCGACTGCTGTTTGGATAGTCTTCGCCTGACGCAGGTGGCGTTGGCGTGTGGTATGTGACCCAGTCAAGACGCTCGCCAGGAAGAGCTCCATATCGAATGCCGTGCTCATGCCCGACCACCAATATACGCCGATACCACGCCGATGCGGCCGTGCCCCAGCTCATAGCTGATTTGTAAACGTGCCTCTCGATCAAGGCGCGGATCGAGGTGCCTGCACCTGCCACCGTTGATGGGCGCTAGGTAATGGGTGATCTGCTCATAGCGTTCGCACGCATAGGCCGCCCGTAATTCGTGGAAGCCATTGAGGTTGTGCTGATGGAGGATGTCCCGGGCAGGGCGGACGATTTCCCGTTGAAAATCGAGGTAGCTCTCGTTTTGTGCAAGCAGGTTGTGGCTACCGCCAGGCGAGACCTGTTCGGCAAATCTCAGCGCATCACGAATATGATCATCTACTGTGATCCAGCGGGGTGCCGACGCACCTGAACGGCCACCCTTAGTGCCATTCTGGATGTTGATTTTTCCATATTGTTCGGCCTCACGTTTGAGGCGCGGAAGGTCGGCCAAGATAGTCTCGCGCAAGCGCATACCGGTTGCTCGCGCCAACTGAGCGATGGCCGCGGCGCGCGGCATTTGGTGTTCGCAGAGCACGTCGACGATCCGCTTCACGTGTTCGCGGTCTTGGCCTTGCGGCACCGAACGACGAACACTGGTGCGCCGCATTCCCAGGGCCTTGCTCGGACTCGGCACCTTCACATACTGATCACCGCGAAGCGCGGCCATGGGTCGGTTCACGCTGGACAACCGATTTTGCGCGGTGGCGATGCAGATAGCCCCTTGTTCAACTTGCTGCCGCAGATGTCCGGCGTAGTTTAGCAAGGTCTGCCGATCAATTTTTCGCGCATCGTTAAACCCGGGACCATCCTCCGACCGACACCAGCGTACAAACGCCTGCCACCGATCACTGTGCGCTTTGACCGTGCCATAATGACCGCCGCCAAAAAGATCACGCAGTGCCTGCGGCCCGGCATAGCTCAGCTGCCGGCCATAGCCGAAATTGCGCCCATCCCGTCTACCGACCAATGCCATGATCAAACTCCTCTCGAAGCCAAACCCTTAAAACCTTCCCCACGTCATCCCGCCACGGAAGTTGAGTGTTATCAGGGATCAAGGCCCCTGCGACCTGTGAGGGTTGTCCACTAACGCGGGACTGGCGGCTCCTTACGACCGGGAGCATGGGCATCTCATGATCTGGCCTCCTGAGCACTTCCGAAGAAGTGGGCGGGTGGAGGCTGCACTGACTGACGAGACCAAGCGCCGCGAGATCCTGAGTCGGGTGAAGGCAGTGGTGCGATGACCGGGGCATGCCTGACTGTCAGTCAGGTGCAGTCCATTCCGTGGGCTGCGGCACCATCATCTGCATCGCTGTTGCTGGTGACTTCGGTGTTTGTCACGCCGATTGTCACGAGGGGGAATGCCGCAAAGCCTTGTACGAGTTGGGCTGCAGCAGCGGTAGGAGCGTTCGTCTCTTCCAGGAAGTAAGAGACGAACGCAGGTTGGCGCAGTGAAATGGCCAAGCGGATAGGTTGCTGCAGGGCAGGAATGTAGAGGTATGAGTTGCCGCAGTGGGCACTCTGGTAGAAGTAGGCATCCATCACATCGCTGTGACTGTGCGAGCCGCCGGACGCTAATCGCACTTGGGGGAGAACCACCACTGAGTGGCGTAGCCTCAAAGGTTCTGGCTACCTGGGTTGCTGTCAACGACAGCACTTGTACGATCTTTTCTACGCCCACGGATAGACAGGGTCAAGGCTCGATTTTCCGAGAACTCTGCGGCTGAAAATGACATTAGCCGTCTATGGAAGTTCGTGGTTTCCAAAAGACGATTGCGGGAGTTTTAAGATTTTTTAAGTGAGGTCCATCCAAAGAGGGCGGCTTTGCAGCCCTCTTTGGATGGACCTGCGTGGACAAGCGGATCACCGAGATATGAAGACCGATCGCTTACTCGGTTGCGCCATGTTTTGCTTTTAGTCGAGTGACGTTCACACCCGTCTGATTGGCGAATTCGCGTGGGCTGACATGCTCCTGCTGATTAGCCTCAAGGTAGCGACTCCACCAGTTCATGATCAGCCTGCGCTCCTCGATGAACTCGGCCTTGTGGATGTAGGCCGCTCGGACGTTGTTGCGCTCCTTGTGGCTCATCTGCCGCTCGATGGCTGTATCCGTCCACAAACCCGACTCGATCAGTGCGCTGCAGGCCATCGAACGAAAGCCATGGCCGCAGATCTCAGTTTTGGTGTCGTAACCCATCTTCCGAAGCGCGCTGTTCACAGTGTTTTCGGACATCGGTTTCCAAGACTTGGTATCGCCTGCGAACACCAAGTCAAATTTGCCTGTGATTGCGTGGATCTGCTCGAGTAGGGCGACCGCTTGCGGTGATAAGGGTACAAGGTGGATGTCCCCGGCCATCTTCGTACCCCTTGTGGAAAAGGGTACGCCTTCCAACGCTGGTCGCGTGTCGGGTATTTCCCAGACGCCACGCTTGAGGTCGAACTCGCTCCAGCGGGCGAAGCGCAGCTCGCTGGAGCGTACAAACACGTGCAGCGAGAGTAAGACCGTCAGCCGGGTAAGTGCGCGGCCTTTATAGGTGTCGATCCGTTCCTGCAATTCAGGCAAGCGCGATAAGGATAAAGCGGGGCGGTGGACGACTCGCGAGGCTTTGATCGAGCCTACGAGGTCATACGCAGGGTTCACGGTGATAAGCCGGAGGCGCTTTGCTTCGCGCATGATGCTCTGCAGGTAGTTTTGTACCCTTAAAGCAATGTCTATCGTTCCGCGCTTCTTGATCGCTTCCAAGGGCTGCAAAAGGTCGTGGGTGTCTAGGTCGACAATGGCGCGGGCGCCGATTAGCGGGAAGAGATGGGTTTTGAGGCGGCTCATCACTGTCTTGGAATAGTCTGGTGCCCACTTGGCTGACATTTCCGTGTGCCAGCCGAGGGCAACGCTTTCAAAGGTGCGGCCTTTGATCAGGGCTTGCGTCTTGGCTTGGTTCTTGGCTCCTATGGGATCAATGCCATCCGCCAGCATTCGCTTGACCTCCAAGCGCTTGCGGCGCGCATCTGCGAGGCTAACGATGGGATAGTTGCCGAATGAGGTCAGTCCTTCCCGGCCATCAGGTTTAACGTATCTGAGACGCCAGCCTTTGCGGCCATTGGGTTGGACGAGAAGGTAAAGGCCGTCGCCGTCGAAAAGCTTGTAGGCGCGGTCTGTGGGCTTGGCCGAACGGCAAGCGGAATCGGAGAGTGGAGCAGTGGTGCGCGACATAAGGGTACTCCCTATTATCGAACTGACCTTTATCCCAAACTCTACCCTTAAAACGGCTGGTACCCACCGGAATCCGACGGAACGCCAAAACGAAAAAACCCGCCAGAAGGCGGGTTTTTCGGGTGGTTTAGAGATTTTGGAAGCCTTCTCTGGAACCTTGTCTGGCTCCACGACCTGGACTCGAACCAGGGACCCAATGATTAACAGTCATTTGCTCTACCAACTGAGCTATCGCGGAATGCGCCGTATGTTACTGATTGAAAAGGAGAAGTCAAGCATTACGTAGCATTTGGCCGGTTTCATTCGGATGACCGGTGACGCCCTACTGCGTCGGGCTGGCCATTTCCTTGGCCAAATCCAGCCAGGCGCGTGCCGCCGGTGGCAGGTGGGCACTGGCGCGCCAAGCCAGGGCGATGTGCCAGTCGGTGTGGGGTTCGTCCAGGGGGATCAAGGCGATGCCGGCGTGTTGGTGCTTGTGCGCCAGCATGCGGGGCAGGAACGCGACGCCCAGGCCGGCCGCTACCAGGTCGACGATAAAGTCGATCTGGCCACTGCGGGCGGTGACTCGGGGCGTTACGCCCTTGCGCTCGCAGGCAGCCATGATCAATGCGTTCAGGGCGAAGCCGGCTTCGAACAGGATGAAGGGTGAATCCGCCAGGTCGGTGAAATCGATGCGAGTGCGCTGGGCCAGTGAGTGGCCCATGGGCAGTACCGCCATCAGTGGTTCATGACGCACAGGCTGGTAATCGAACCCCTCGTCCACCGGCAGCAGCAGGGCCGCCAGGTCGACCTCACCGGCTTCCAGGCATTCGCGCAGTGTCTTGCTGCCGTGCTCGGTCAGTTCGATATCGATGTCTGGATAGCGACTGCGATAGGTGGTGAACATCGCCGCGAACAGCACGCCACATCCTACCGGCGGCAGGCCGATGCGCAGCACACCGCGCTTGAGGCCGCGCAAGTCGTTGATCTCGGCAACGAGGTCATGGTGCTCGGCAAGCAGCACCAGGGCACGGCGGTAGGCAATTTCGCCGGCGGCGGTGAGTTCGTTCCGGTGGCCAAGGCGATTGAGCAGTGGCGCGCCGAGTTCCTCCTCCAGGGTCTTGACCGCCTTGCTCACCGTGGATTGGGTCAGGGACACCACATCGGCCGCTTGGGAGAACCCTCCCTGGCGCACCACTTCGACAAAGGCACGCAATGTGCGCAGGTTCATCAGCATTCCTTTAGCGACTGGGTAGTAGTGATAAAAGTTGTTTTTATCATGCCAGATGTTTGCTTATCGTGGCGCCACCTTGCCCGTGGAGTCACCCTAAATGATCATCTCGTCTGCTGCCGATTACCGCGCAGCCGCCAAGCGCAAGCTGCCGCGCTTTCTGTTCGACTATATCGATGGTGGCGCCTACGCCGAGCACACAATGCGCGCCAACGGCTCGGACCTGGCCGAGATCGGCCTGCGCCAGCGCATCTTGCGCAACGTTGATAACTTGAGTTTGAAGACCCGCGTCTTCGGCCAGGAACTGGCTATGCCCGTCATCCTCAGCCCAGTGGGCCTGACCGGTATGTACGCGCGACGCGGAGAAGTGCAGGCCGCCAAGGCAGCGGCGAACAAAGGCATCCCGTTTTGCTTATCGACGGTGTCGGTGTGTTCGATCGAAGAAGTGGCCTCCCAGAGCCCGCAAGCGATCTGGTTCCAGCTCTATGTGCTCAAGGATCGCGGTTTTATGCGCAATGCCCTGGAACGGGCACAGGCCGCCGGCGTGACAACTCTGGTGTTCACCGTCGACATGCCCACCCCAGGCGCACGCTACCGCGATGCGCACTCGGGCATGTCCGGGCCGTATGCATCGACGCGGCGGATGTTGCAGGCCGTGACCAAACCGCAATGGGCATTGGATGTCGGCTTGCTCGGCCGCCCTCACGATCTGGGCAATATCTCCACGTACCTGGGCAAACCCACCACCCTGGAAGATTACGTGGGCTGGCTGGCGAACAATTTCGACCCCTCGATCAGTTGGAAAGACCTGGAGTGGATTCGCGAATTCTGGAAAGGCCCGATGATCATCAAGGGCATCCTCGACCCGCAGGACGCCAAGGATGCGGTGAGTTTCGGCGCCGATGGCATCGTGGTGTCCAACCACGGCGGGCGTCAGCTGGATGGCGTGCTGTCCACCACCAAGGCGTTGCCACCGATTGCCCAGGCAGTGGGCGATGACTTGACGGTGCTGGTGGACTCCGGCATTCGCTCCGGGCTCGACGTGGTGCGCATGCTCGCCCTGGGGGCCAAGGCTTGCCTGCTGGGACGCTCGACGGCGTATGCGCTGGCCGCCGAGGGCCAGTCTGGCGTGGAGAACCTGCTGGATATCTTCGCCAAGGAGATGCGCGTGGCCATGACGCTGACGGGCGTCACCGCGATCGACCAGATTGACCCCAGCACGCTGGTTCAGCCTGCCAAATAACCGGCGCCATACGGCAATGGCTGTTTTGCGTGTTAAAAACAGCCATTGATTTATAAGGAGTTTAATTAAGTTAAACGAAGTGGCATGAATCTCGCTCTAACCCTTCCCACGCAGGTTAAGCGATGACAAGACGTGCGGCAGTGCCCAAGGGTTATAACCCATGACAAAGCGGTCTAAACTGTTTCCAATGTTTTACGGAACTGAAGGAACAGTAAGACGCTTGGCACTCGCCACTCTCATCGAGCCTGTAAGACAGCTAAGTGCTTAGAGGCCGATTGCTTATGAAAACACCCACCCAGACCCACGCAATCGACTTCGACACGGCCAAATTGCAACGCCTGGGCTTTGGCCAGCCAACCTCTCTGCCGCGCCGCCCCACCACCACTGTCCAGCTTCGCCAGCAACTGGGTCAGCAATTGCAGGTCAGCTTGGAACCGGAGCGTATCCTCGGCCTGTTCTTTCGCGAGATCCAGCGTCTGGTACCCCTTGATGCCCTGCTGTACCGCCACCAGGCCAGTGATCTGCGCCTGGAGTTTGGTCATCGCGGCCATCATTCGGTCAGTTATGCCCTCAGTCACGAAGGCGAGCACTTGGGTGAACTGGTGTTCCGCCGCAACCAACGCTTGGTGGAAGAAGAGCTGAGCCAACTCGAATCCCTGCTGGCCACCCTGCTCTACCCGATGCGCAACGCCCTGCTCTACCGCGCCGCCACCCGCAGTGCGCTACGCGACCCGCTGACCCAGACCGGTAACCGCGTCGCCATGGACCAGACCCTGCAACGGGAAATCGATATGGCGCGGCGGCACCTGAACCCGTTGTCGTTGCTGATGCTGGACATCGATCACTTCAAACAGATCAACGACACCCATGGGCATGCGGCAGGCGATAACGTGCTGCGCGCGGTCGCCACAGCGATCAAGGCCCAGTTGCGTAACGTGGACATGGTGTTTCGGTTTGGCGGGGAAGAGTTTCTGATCCTGCTGTCCAACACCGGCCGGGATGCCGCGGCGATGGTTGGCGAGCGTCTGCGCCAGGCGACGCAGGCCCAGGACTACTGGGCGGATGACCTACGCATCGAATTGACGGTGAGCCTGGGCTGCTCGACCTTGTTGGCGGGTGAGTCTGCCGACAGCCTGTTGCGCCGGGCCGACAATGCGCTGTACGTGGCCAAGCGCGAAGGCCGTAACCGCTTGGCAATGGCGGGGTAATGACCCCGCCATTACGCTGACCTTATGCTTCGCTGGCCACGCGAACCGGGCGTTCACGCACCGCCATGACCGCAGGTTTGTCTTTCTCCAGGCGCATGCAGCTTTCCAGGAACAGGTACATGTAGTCGTAGCTCTTGCACACGGCCTGGCGCAGCTCTGCCTGCAGCGCCTTGGTCGGGTTCATCCCGGCCAGGGTGCAGATGATTTCCAGCGCTTCCCACGGGTGGGCGTCGTCGTACTGGGCGTGCATCTTCAGCCATTTCATCGCGCGCTTGCGGTCTTCCTCGGGGAAGGCGGCAGCGTAGACGCCGGTGGAACATACCACCGCGGACCACTCCCCGGTCGCCCCCTCGATTGCGTAGTTGGTCGCGGCAATCGCCACGATCAGCGAATCGGCCGAACTTGTGTGCCAGCACCAGTGGCTCAGTGCATGCAACTCCGGCGGTACGTTCTGCGCTTGCAACTCTTCGAGGCTGACGCCATGGGCGCGGGCCCAATGCACCCAATAGTCGGCGTGGTTCAGTTCCACGCGAATGTTGCGCATCAGCCACCGCCGCGCCATGTCCTCTCCAGGATGACGGGCAAACTTGGTTTTGGTGAGGTTCTGTGCCATGTACAAGGCAAACTGTTCAACCACTGGCCAGCCACCAATAAGGTAATGGCGCATGGTCTTGGCGCTGAGCGTGTTATCACGCATGCGCTGGTACAGTTCGTGCTCGACAACTCGGCGCTTGCTCTCACTACAGTCCTGGATCAGTCGTTGTGCCCAGGCGGGGTAACTTGAGGCTTCCATAAGCGGGCCGGTTCGGTTGAAGGTGTCGATCACTGTAAGGCTCCTTTTTAAGTGTGATTGTACAGACCAGCAAATGTTTCAGCGGAATGTGCCGGGCGCCTTGAATAACAGGGGCTGCGGCCGCACAGGTCGACACTGCAAGCTATCAGGGGTAAACAACTGCGGGCGTTCAATCACGTAGCCCTGAGCGTAATCCACACCAATCTCGAGTAACGCCTGTTCAATGAGCGGTGTTTCAACAAACTCGGCAATTGTGCGCTTACCCATGACGTGGCCGATGTGATTGATCACTTCGACCATGGCGCGGTTAATCGGGTCGTCCAGCATATCCTTTACGAAACTTCCATCGATCTTCAGGAAGTCTACAGGTAAATGTTTCAGATAAGCGAATGAGGACATTCCGGCACAAAAGTCGTCGAGTGAAAAATGGCAACCTAACGCTTTGAGTTCATTAATAAAGCGAATTGCACTACCCAAATTGGCAATAGCGCTGGTCTCAGTTATTTCAAAACAAATCATTTCCGCAGGAATGCTGTAAGCCGCGAATTTGTCACGTAGAAACCCCAGGAAATCGTCATCGCCAATGGTTATTCCCGACAGATTAATCGCACACATGGCCATGGGCTGGCCCGGACGCTCATGCATGCAGCGGGCGATGATCTTGAACACGTTCTCAACCACCCAGCGATCCAGCGAGGTCATCAGGCCGTAACGTTCGGCTGCCGGGATAAAGCTGTCCGGCAGAATGATCCGACCGGCCTCATCATGCAGGCGCAGGAGGACCTCGATATGTCCGTTACCGGGGTCCGTATGGCCCAAGGCTGCGATTTCCTGGGCATACAGGCAGAAACGGTTTTCTTCCAGGGCCATGTGCAGGCGCTGCACCCAGGCCATCTCGCCGAAACGCAAGGACAGCTCAGAGTCATCGGCATGGTAGACCTGCACGCGGTTGCGGCCCTTTTCCTTGGCCATGTAGCACGCCATATCGGCGGCCCGCAGTGATGTCTCCAAGGTGGTCGGCGCGTGTGAGAGGTGCACCAGGCCAATGCTGACCGTGGTCATGAACGGCCGCCCCTTCCACACAAAATGCAGGCTTTGCACGGTATGGCGCAGGCTTTCGGCGATTTTTTCCGCCACCGGCGCCGGGCAGTTCTCCAGCAAAATACCGAACTCATCGCCGCCCAGTCGCGCCAGCGTGTCACCCTCCCGCAGGTCAGATTGCAACAAGGCGCAGATGTGGCGCAGCAGTTCGTCGCCTGCCGCATGCCCGCAGGTATCGTTGACCAGCTTGAACTGGTCCAGGTCGAGGAACATCAAGGCGTGGCGCCCACTTTGCTGGCGCGCGGCCTGTTGCAACACCTGCTCCAGGCGGAATTCGAATTCGCGGCGGTTGGCCAGGCCGGTCAGGGCATCGTGGGTGGCTTGCCACGACAGATTGGCAATGTACTGGCGCTCCTGAGTCATGTCGTGCAGCACCAGCACCGCCCCGCTGACCTTGCCGGCGCTACGGATCGGCGCGCCCACCAGGGTCACCGAGACCGTGCTGCCGTCCAGGCGCTGAATGGTTTTGGAGTGTTCACTGCCACCGCTGAGCTGGCCTTTGGTGATGTGCTCGATCAGGGTAAATCCATCGGGCTGGGCGTCTTCATCCAGCAAATTGAACAGCGAAGCCAGGGGCAGGCCCTGGGCCTGGGACGATTTCCAGTGGGTCAGCGCCTCGGCCGCCGGGTTCATGTAGGCAATGGCACCATTGACATCAGTGGTGATCACCCCGTCCCCGATCGATTCCAGAGTGATCTGCGCCCGCTCCTTTTCCAATTCCAGGGCATCGGCGAACGCATGACGCTGGCGCAGTAACTTATGGGTGCGCAGCAAAGCCAGGGCGATCAGGCCCAGGGCCGTGGCCAGGTTGGTAATCATCAACAGCCGCAGGATAAATCGCGAACCTTCGCCCAGGGCATCACTGAACGCCTTGGCCGCCGGCGTCACGCCGTCGTTGATGGCAAAGATCTGGGCTTTCCATTGCCGCACAGCGTCGCCGCTGACCTGGTGGGTGGTGATTGCGCGGTGCATCGTCTGGGCCAGGTCATCCAGTTGCACCAGGTAGCCATCCCCCACGGTCCACAACTCGATGGCTTTTTCCAGGTAACTGAAATGGCGAAAGTTGAGGTACAACCAGATCAGGCTGGAGACATCATCCGGGTGGTTGCCCCCCTTGAGGATCCCCAGGCGTGCGGCGGAGAGATCGGGCGTGGGCCGGTCCAGGGCGATACGCAACTCATGCCCGCCCTGGGGCACGGCGATGGCCTGCTGGTATTTGAGGAAGGTGGCTTCGTCACGATTGTCGGCGTACAGGGTCAGGTAGTAGATGGCGTCCTTCTGGCCTTTTGACCACAGGCTTTCGCCGGCCACATAACCACGCACGGCCGAGAGTACGTAGAGACTGACACTGCCCAACAATGCCTGGAACAGCACGACGGCGATAAATGGCCAGACAATGCCCAACAACCGTGGCGTTCCGAGAGTCCGCTTTTGCTTCATGAAGTCCCTTGCACATGCACAGCTGAAAACGCACGCGAACATCCGCTCCTGATAGCACAGCGTAGGCTAAATCAACGCACTTGTTGCAGGTGCCCGTAAAGTTTGGCGTACAGGCCGCCGTCGGCGATCAGTTGCTGATGGTCGCCATCTTCGGCGATATGCCCACCATCGAACACCAACACCCGGTCTGCCTGCTTCACTGCTGACAACCGGTGGGCAATGATCAGTGTAGTACGGCCACTGAGAAACCGCGCCAACGCCTGGTGCAGGTTGTACTCGGTGGCGGCGTCCAGGGCGGAGGTGGCTTCATCCAGGATCACCACTTTCGGCTCGGCCAACACCATGCGCGCAATCGCCAGGCGTTGCCGCTGCCCGCCGGAGAAGCGCACGCCTGAGCGACCGACGATACTATCCAAACCCATGGGCAGCGCCTTGACGGTCGCATCCAACTGGGCGATTTCAAGGGCCTGCCAGCACGCCTGGTCCGTACGACTGCGCCCCATCGTCAAGTTGGCCCGCACGGTATCGTTGAACAGCGCCGGGTGTTGCAACACCACCGCGACGTTCTCGCGAATGGTCTCCAGGCCGATTTCCTGCTGGGTGGCGCCGCCAAAACGAATGCTGCCAGCTTGCGGCGTGTAGAGCCCCAGCAGCAGTTGCACCAGGGTACTTTTGCCGCCGCCACTGGCGCCGACGATTGCCACCTTCTCCCCCGGCTCGATGGCCAGGTTCAATTGATCGAGCACCCGTTCTTCGCCATACCCGAACGTGAGGCCGCGCACTTCAAGGCCGACCGTCTCGCGCCCGGCAAACGGGTCCTGGCCGCCGGCATATTGCGGCTCATCGGCGCGTGCCAGCAGTTCGTTGATCCGCGTCAGCGCCCCGCCCGCCGCGTAGTAGGCGTATTGCAGGTTCAATAACTGCTCCACCGGGCCGATCATGAACCACAGGTAGCTGAATACCGCGAGCATCTGGCCGATGGAGAGGTCGGAGAACAGCACCGTCAGCATCGCTGCCGCACGGAAGATGTCGATGCCGAATTGGAACAGCAAGCCACTGGCGCGGCTGGAGGCGTCGGTTTTCCACTGGGAGTGGATGGCGTAGTCCCGCACTTCCTGGGCACGCTGGCCGAGGCGCCCGAGGAAAAAGCCCTGGCGGTTACCGGCGCGCACTTCCTGAATGGCATCGAGGGTTTCGGTCAGCGCCTGGGTAAAGCGCGAGGTGCTGTCATTTTCCAGTTTCTTCAGGTGTTTGACGCGCTTGCCCAGCTGCACCGTGGCGTAGATCACCAGCGGGTTGAACAACAGGATCAGCAGCGCCAGTTGCCAATGCATCCACACCAGGATGGCCGACGTGCCCACCAGGGTGAGCATCGCCACCAGGAAACGGCTGAGGGTTTCACCGACGAACTTGTCCAGCGTATCCAGGTCGGTGACCAGGTGCGTGGTGACCGTGCCGCTGCCCAGGCTTTCGTATTCCCCCAGGGAAATACGCTTGAGCCGTTCGATCAGGCGCACGCGGATGCGGTAGACGATGTCCTTGGCCAGCCGGGCAAACAAACGCGCCTGCACCACGTTGAATACCAGCGCACCACAGCGCAGGGCCAAGGTCACCAGCAGCATCAAGCCGATATACCCAGCGGCCTTTTGCCAACCCAGGGGCAACGCGTGGTTCATCACCTTGAGCGCAGCATCGCCGTGGCCCAACAGCACTTCGTCGACCAACAGCGGCAACAGCAGCGGAATAGGCACGCTGCACAGGGTCGCCAGGACGGCGACACCGTTGGCGATCCACAGGGATTTCTTGTGACGCAGGGCCAGGCGGCGGATCTCCGCCCAGGTCAAGCGGTCGACACGAGGGGTGGGCGTTAGGTCGGGCTGATCATGCACAGGCAGCTCGCTCCAGCCATCGGGCGAGCAGAGGCGACAGCTCGGAGAGCGGCTGGTAGCCATTGGTCAGCAACGCCAACTGGCCATTGCGCTCGGCCAGCAGCGTCGGGAAACCGGCGATCCCCAGGTCCTGTACCCAGGTGAAATCGGCGGCGGTAGCGGCATGCTGCTCGGCGCGGTCAAAAGCGCCGGCAAACTCGATACGCGGGATACCGGCCTCCTCGGCCAGTTCCACCAGCACACTGGCGAGGGTCACATCGCGCCCCTCGACATAAAATGCATGCTGGATCAGGCCCAGCAGTTTCCACGCGCAATCCGGCGCCAGGCTGCGCGCAGTGACAATCGCACGGCACGCCGGCTCCGTGTCGTAGACAAAACCGTCGGGCAGCGCGCCTTCGAACGTGAACGTCTGCCCGGTGGCGTCGGTGACCGCCTGCCAGTGTTCCAGGATATAGCGCCGGGTCGTCGGCTCCAGCGCCGCGCCGCTGCCGGTGCGCAAACCGCCCACCACCAGGTGCAGCTCCACGCCGGCCGCCTGGGCCTGCTCAACCAGCGCCTGCGCCACCGGGGCAAAGCCCCAGCACCAGGAACACATAGGATCCATTACATAGAGCAGGCGCGCGGACATGGCTCAGGCCTCGGAAGGAGTTTGCTTGTAGTTGAAGCCGATCGGGTGCGGCATATTGCGGGCCTTGGCCAACTCAATCTGCTTTTGCCGGTCGATCGCGCTGCGACGGGTTTTCTCCGGCAGCTTATCCCAGCAATGTGGGCAACTGATGCCCGCCACATAGTGCTCGGATGCGCGGTCTTGCACGCTCACCGGTGTGCGGCAGGCATGACATTGATCGTAGTCGCCTTCGCTCAAGTCGTGGCGCACGGTGACGCGATTGTCGAACACAAAGCAGTCGCCCTGCCATTTGGTCTCTGCCTGCGGCACCTCTTCGAGGTACTTCAGGATGCCGCCCTTGAGGTGGTAGACCTCATCGAAGCCTTCGCTGAGCATGTAGCTCGAGGCCTTTTCGCAACGAATGCCGCCGGTGCAGAACATGGCGACCTTCTTGTGCTTGGCCGGGTCGAAGTTGGCTTTGATATAGTCGGGAAATTCGCGAAAACTGGTGGTTTTCGGGTCTATCGCGCCTTCAAAAGTGCCGATGGACACTTCGTAGTCGTTACGGGTGTCGATCAACAACACTTCGGGGTCGCTGATCAGCGCGTTCCAGTCCTGCGGATCGACGTAGGTGCCGACCTTCTTGTTCGGGTCGACGCCTTCGACGCCCAGGGTCACGATCTCTTTCTTGAGCTTGACCTTGGTGCGGTAGAACGGCTGCTCGTCGCAGTACGACTCTTTGTGGTCGATGTCGTCCATGCGCGGGTCGTTCTTGAGCCAGGCCATCAGGCCGTCAATGCCTTCGCGGCTGCCGGAAACGGTACCGTTGATGCCTTCTTCGGCGATCAGCAAGGTGCCTTTGATGCCATTGTCGACCATCGCCTGCAGCAGGGGCTCGCGCAGCGCAACGTAATCTTCGAGGGTGACGAACTTATACAGTGCCGCCACGACAATCGGTTGAGTCATGGGTGTTCTCTCCAGGTGGCTACCCTCGTAAGGGGTGAACCGGATGCAAAAAAAACGCGCCGGCTAAGCGGCGCGTTGCGGATTCTAGCAAATGCGAGGTGTCAGAGACACCCGGTCATCAGCCATGGCCGCCGGCGCAGGTCGGCGAGGCCGGGGCTGCGTCGATTTTCGCCCACTCTGCGGGCGTGTAGGTATGCAGCGCCAGCGCATGAAACTCGCTCATCAGGTCACCCAGGGTGGCGTAGACCTTCTGGTGGCGCTTGACGCGGTTGAGCCCCTCGAACTGCTGGCTGACCAGCACGGCCTTGAAGTGGGTCTGCAACCCACGGCTGTGCATATGGCTTTCGTCCAGCACGCTCAAGTGCTCCGGGGCCAGGGCGGCAAGTGCCGTTTCGATACGCTGTTGCATGGTCATTCCTGCTTACTTCTTCTTGGCCGGTGCGGCGGCTTTAGGCGTCAGCTCGTTGGTCATGTCTTCCAACAGCTTGTTCACCACCGGCACGGCGCTTTCCAGTTTGGCCTGGGTCATCTGGGCCGATTGCTGGGTCAGCTGCGGCATTTTCTCCAGGACTTTCTTGCCCAGTGGCGACTGGTAGAACGCAACCAGGTCCTTGAGCTCGGATTCGCTGAAGTTGCTGGTGTAGAGCTTGACCATGTCCGGCTTCAGTTTCGGCCAGCCGATGGCTTGGTCCAGGGCAGCATTGGCCTTGGCCTGGTAGCTGTCCAGTACGGACTGTTTGGCGGCAGGCGCCTTGGTCTGTTCGAAACGCTGGGCGAACATTTGCTGCACTTGCATGTACACCGGGGTCCCCAGCTTGTCAGCGTGGGCCAGGGTAAGGAAGGCTTCGGCACTGGCGTTGTGGCTGGCGGTATCGGCAAAAACCTGGCCGCTGGCGCAAACCAGAGCAACCGCGGTACAGATGGCACGAAGACGAGTCATCGAGTTTCCTTTTCTAGCAGGCGAGGTAAGACCCCAAGGGCGCCCATTCTGCGCCTAAAAAACGCCCCGGCTCAACCCCGAGCCTTAGCGGGCGCGGATTGCCGTGAATGAATCCGATGAAAAGTCTTTTAGGGAACCCCCCGGGCCGATCACAGCCTAAACTGCGCAAACGAACCTGAAGGAGTGTGCCCGATGAGCCGTATCGAAACCGACAGCCTGGGAGAAGTCCAAGTCCCGGATGACGCTTACTGGGGCGCCCAGACCCAACGTTCGCTGGTGAACTTCGCTATCGGCGAACAGCGCATGCCCCTGGCGGTCCTGCACGCCCTGGCCTTGATCAAGAAGGCCGCTGCCCGGGTCAACGACCGCAATGGCGACCTGCCCGCCGATATCGCCCGCTTGATCGAACAAGCCGCCGACGAAGTACTGGCCGGCCAACATGACGACCAATTCCCCTTGGTGGTGTGGCAAACCGGCAGCGGCACCCAAAGCAACATGAACGCCAACGAAGTGATCGCCGGCCGCGCCAACGAGCTGTCGGGCAAGACCCGTGGCGGCAAGAGCCCCGTACACCCCAACGATCACGTCAACCGCTCCCAGAGTTCCAACGACTGCTTCCCCACCGCCATGAGCATCGCGGCGGTTCAGGCGGTCAACCAGCAATTGCTGCCGGCGATCACCCACCTGTCCGGCGGCCTGGCGGAACTGTCGGCACGGCATATGAAGCTGGTGAAGACCGGTCGCACTCATATGATGGATGCCACGCCGATCACCTTTGGCCAGGAACTCTCGGCGTTTATCGCCCAGCTTGATTACGCCGAGCGCGCGATCCGCAGCGCCCTGCCCCAGGTCTGCGAGCTGGCCCAGGGCGGCACCGCCGTGGGCACCGGGCTCAACTCGCCCCATGGCTTTGGCGAAGCGATTGCCGCCGAGCTGGCGGCACTGTCGGGCTTACCGTTCGTGACCGCCCCCAACAAATTCGCCGCCCTCTCCGGACACGAACCCCTGGTGACCTTGCACGGTGCGCTGAAAACCCTGGCCGTGGCCCTGATGAAAATCGCCAACGACCTGCGCCTGCTCGGCTCCGGCCCCCGCGCCGGGCTGGCGGAAGTCAAACTGCCAGCCAACGAACCGGGCAGCTCGATCATGCCCGGCAAGGTCAACCCGACCCAGTGCGAAGCGCTGTCCATGCTGGCCTGCCAAGTACTGGGCAATGACGTGACCATCGGCATCGCGGCGAGCCAAGGGCATTTGCAGTTGAACGTGTACAAGCCGGTGATCATCCACAACCTGCTGGAATCGATCCGCCTGTTGGCCGACGGCTGCAATAACTTCCAGGAGCACTGCATCGCCGGCCTGGAGCCCGACGCCGAACAAATGGCCGAGCACCTGGAGCGCGGGCTGATGCTGGTCACAGCGCTCAACCCGCACATCGGCTATGACAAGTCAGCAGAAATCGCCAAGAAGGCCTACGCCGAAGGATTGACCCTTCGGGAAGCGGCGCTGGACCTGGGCTACCTCACCGACGCAGAGTTCGACCAGTGGGTACGTCCGGAAAACATGCTGGGCGCCTAAGACGCCATGCGTAGCCGCCGGGCCTTGAGCCCGGCGAGCAACGACGGCGCCAGCGCAACCGCCGCCGACCCCATGACCACCACCAACGCGCCGAAATAGCCCAAAGCATTGATCTCTTCGGCCTGCACATAGTTGGGCCACAGCCACGCCGCCAACGCCACCGCGACAAAGGTCACCAACGGCGTCAGTGCCAGGGTTGCACTCACCCGCGAGGCTTCCCAGTGGGCCAGGGCTTCGGCAAATGCGCCGTAGGCCACCAGTGTGTTCATGCAACACGCCAGCAACAGCCAGCCTTGCAGCGGGCTCAGTTGCAGGGCCTCCAGCGGATGCGCCCAAGGCGTCAGCAGCACGGCGCACGACAGGTAGATCACCATCATCACTTGCAGCGAATTCCAGACGGTCAGCAACTGCTTCTGGCCCAAGGCGTAGAACACCCAGATCGACGTGGCGAGCAGGATCGTCAGCACACCGGCGGTATAAGCGCCGAGGGACGTCAGCAGTTCCTCCAGGCGTTGGTTGAAGAACAGACCGAAGCCGACGATCAGCACCACCAGGCCCACGCTCTGACCCACGCTGAAACGTTCCTTGAACACAAACACGCTGGCGATCATCAGGAAGATCGGTCCCATCTGCACCACCAACTGCGCGGTGCCGGGGCTGAGCAGTTTCAGGCCCACCAGGTACAACACGTAGTTGCCCACCAGGCCGCACACGGCCATTGCCACAAGCCAGCCGCCTTTGGGGCCGAGCACTTTACGACTGGGCAGGCGCTTGGTCGCGGCGAGGTACACGAAGAGGCAACTGCCGGCCACCATCAGGCGAAACCAGGTGACGGTGATCGGGTCCATCACCTGCAATACTTGCTTGAGCTTGATCGGCAGAATGCCCCAGAGCAGCGCGGTCAGCAGGGTCAGGAAAAAACCGTAGACCCAGCGGCCGGAAGAGATGTGCATGAGTGCCCCAGAAAATGCCAGAGGTGGAGGAGCGGCTATTCTAGGGGCAAGTGGACGCATTGGGATATGGCGCTGCATACCTGTGGGAGGGGGCGGTGCGACGATTCGACTTGCCCCCTCCCACACTTATCAGCGCACGGCTTCGAACAGTCCCGTGGCGCCCATGCCGCCGCCCACGCACATGGTGACGATGCCATAACGCAAATTGCGCCGCTGCAGCTCACGCACCAGGTGCCCGACCTGGCGCGAACCGGTCATGCCGAACGGGTGGCCGATGGAGATCGAGCCGCCGTTGACGTTGTACTTGTCGTTATCAATTTCCAGGCGATTACGCGCGTACAGGCATTGGGAAGCGAAGGCTTCGTTGAGTTCCCACAGGTCGATGTCCGCCACCTGCAGGCCTCGCGCCTTGAGCAGCTTGGGCACCGAGAACACCGGGCCGATGCCCATCTCATCCGGCTCGCAACCTGCCACGGTGAAACCGCGAAAAAACGCCTTGGGCTTGAGCCCCAGTTCCAGGGCTTTCTCCAGGCTCATCACCAGCGTCATCGAGGCGCCATCGGAGAGCTGCGACGAGTTACCCGCCGTCACCGAGCCGTCTTCGGCAAACACCGGCTTCAACCCAGACAGGCTGGCCAACGTGGTGTCCGGGCGGTTGCAGTCATCGCGATCAACAACGCCGTCGAGGATTTGTACGGCGCCAGTGTTCTTGTCCTCGACCCTGTACTTGACCGCCATCGCCACGATTTCATCGTCAAACAGGCCATCGGTCTGGGCCTGGGCCGTGCGCTGCTGGCTTTGCAAGGCGTAGAGGTCCTGGTCTTCGCGGCTCACGTTGTAGCGGCGCGCGACGATTTCAGCGGTCTGGCCCATGGGGAAGTAGATGCCCGGCACCTGCGCCTTGAGCAGCGGGTTGATGAGGTTATCGGTGTTGACGCTTTTCATGGTCAGGCTGATCGACTCGACACCGCCCGCCACGATGATATCGCTGCACCCCGAGGCGATCTGGTTGGCGGCGATGGCGATCGCCTGCAGGCCCGACGAACAGAAGCGGTTGAGCGTCATCCCTGCCGTGCCGGTACCCAATTGCGAAAGCACCGCCACGTTGCGCCCGATGTTGTAGCCCTGGGCGCCCTCGTTGGAGCCGGCGCCGACGATGCAATCCTCCACCGTGGCCGGGTCGATGCCGTTGCGGGCCAGCAGCGCGTTGACGCAATGGGCCACCATGTCATCCGGGCGGGTCTGGTTGAACTTGCCGCGAAAGGATTTGGCCAGGCCGGTTCGCACACTGTCGACGATCACTACTTCACGCATGGGCTACCTCGATCTTGTGGTTGTTGGATCGAGAATAAATCCAGTCCTCTCCCACTGCGACGATCATTCACCCGGCGTATGCAAAAACATGGTGACGAACATAAATCGGTGGTGAGTCGGCCTGTTGTGGCCAGAGGGCCTGTTGTGGCGAGCGGGCTTGCCCCGCGTTGGGGCGCGAAGCGGCCCTGACCCAGACGCCGCGTTTCTTCAGGCAGAACTCATTGGCTGGTTTTGGGGCCGCTTCGCAGCCCAACGCGGGGCAAGCCCGCTCGCCACAACAAACCCTCTCCCTCGCACCAGCCCCGCTCGCCACGAGTCAGTTACCCAGCCACTTATTTCTTTTTCTTTTTATCGTGCTTGTCGGACTTGGCGAACGCTTCTTCCAAGGCCAGGTTGATGGTGCGTAGCACCTTGACCCGCGCCCAACGCTTGTCATTGGCCTCCACCAGGGTCCACGGCGAGACCTCGGTGCTGGTGCGGTCGACCATATCGCCCACCGCCGCGCGGTAGTCGTCCCACTTGTCGCGGTTGCGCCAGTCGTCCTCGGTGATCTTGAAGCGCTTGAACGGGATCGCCTCACGGGCCTGGAAACGCTCCAGTTGGGTCTGCTTATCGATAGCCAGCCAGAACTTGACCACAATCACCCCCGCATCGCGCAGTTGCTCCTCGAAGTCGTTGATCTCGCCATAGGCACGCAACCAGTCGGCCGGGGTGCAGAAGCCTTCGATGCGCTCCACCAACACTCGGCCATACCACGACCGGTCGAATACCGTGAACATGCCGCGTGCCGGGATCTGCCGCCAGAAACGCCAGAGGTAAGGTTGAGCCCGTTCGTCTTCAGTGGGGGCAGCGATCGGGATGATGCGGTACTGGCGCGGGTCGAGGGCCGCGGCGACACGGCGGATCGCCCCCCCCTTCCCGGCGGCATCGTTGCCTTCGAACACCGTGACCAGGGCGTGCTTGCGCATGCGTTTGTCGCGCATCAGGCCAGAGAGGCGCGCCTGCTCGGTAATCAGTTGTTCTTCGTAATCGTCCTTGTCCAGGCTCAAGGTCATGTCGAGGCTGTTCAGCAGGCTCACCTGGTCCACCGCGGCAGGCAAAGGCGCCGGGTTCATGCCGCTGGCCTTGCCCCTGGCTTGCTTCAAGGCGTTTTGCAGGCCTTCGAGCAGGATCTTGCCCACGGTCAGGCCACGGTAATAGGGGTCGACACCTTCGATCACATGCCACGGCGCATAGTCACGGCTGGTGCGGCGCAGCACGCGCTCGCCAAAATGCACGAACTTGTCGTAGGTCTGCGATTGCTGCCAGTCCAGCGGGCTGATGCGCCAGCTGTGCAGCGGGTCATCGGCCAGGGCCTTGAGTCGCGCCTTCATCTGTTTCTTGGACAGGTGGAACCAGAACTTGAAGATCACCGCGCCCTCATCGCAGAACATCTTCTCCAGACGCTCGGCACCGGCGATGGCCTGGTCGAGCCGCGCATCCTTGATCTCGCCATGCACGCGGCTTTGCAGCATCTGGCTGTACCAATTGCCAAAAAACACGCCCATGCGGCCCTTGGCGGGCAGTTGGCGCCAGTAGCGCCAGGCCGGGGGGCGCGCCAGTTCCTCGTCGGTCTGCTGGTCGAAGGTGCGCACTTCGATCAGGCGCGGGTCCATCCATTCATTGAGCAGCTTGACCGTCTCGCCCTTGCCCGCACCTTCAACCCCGTTGATCAGGATGATCACCGGAAAACGCTTCTGCTGCTGCAACTCGTATTGCACTTCGAGCAAGGCTTCGCGCAGGGCGGGCACCTCGGTGTCGTAGGTGTCTTTGTCGATGGCGTGACCGATTTCGGCGGATTCGAACATAGGCTGCTCCGTTTCAAGATGGATCAAGACTAGCGGATTGGGCAGCGCCATGCGGGAGGAAATTCCACGTGCGCTTGCCGTGGGTCAATTCAAAGGCTGTTGATCGGCTAGAATGGCGGTCTTGCCTTTGCCGAGTCGCCCATGAACCCCGTAACCCACGCCCAGCTCGACTGGGATGACCAAGGCCGCCCGCACTCACGGGTATTCGACGACGTGTACTTTTCCGACAAATCGGGCCTGGAAGAAACCCGTTATGTGTTCCTCGAACAGAACCGTCTGCAGGAGCGTTTTGCTGCCTTGCCGGTGAATGGATGCCTGGTGATCGGCGAGACCGGTTTCGGCACTGGCCTGAATTTTCTCTGCGCCTGGCAGTTGTTTGAACAGCAGGCCGTAGCCGGTGCGCGCTTGCACTTTGTCAGCGTTGAGAAGTACCCGCTGAGCCACGCCGACCTGCAACGCGCACTCGCCCTGTGGCCCGAGCTGCACCCCTTCGCCGAATCCTTGCTGGCGCAGTACGTCGCGATCCATCAAGGCTTCCAGCGCCTGGTGCTGGCCAACGGCCGTGTGACCTTGACGCTGTTGATCGGTGACGCCCTGGAGCAATTACCGCAACTGGATGCGCAAGTCGATGCGTGGTTTCTCGACGGCTTCGCCCCCGCCAAAAACCCCGACATGTGGACCGCCGAGCTGTTCGCCGAACTGGCACGCCTGGCGGCCCCTGGAGCGACCATCAGCACGTTTACCAGCACCGGTTGGGTGCGGCGGCTGATCAATGCCGCCGGGTTCAAGATGAAACGCACGCCGGGTATTGGCCACAAATGGGAGATCCTGCGGGGTGAATACCTTGGGTGGCCGGCCGACACCCCGCCGCCGCCCCCGGACAAACCGTGGTTCGCCCGTCCAACGCCGCTGCACGGTGAGCGCAGCGCCCTGGTGATCGGGGGTGGCCTGGCCGGCTGCGCTACGGCAGCCAGCCTCGCGGCACGCGGCTGGCGCGTCAAGCTGCTGGAACGACATGCGGGCCTGGCGCAGGAAGCCTCGGGCAACCCGCAAGGCGTGCTTTACCTCAAGCTGTCAGCGCACGGCACGGCACTTTCGCAGTTGATCCTCAGCGGTTTCGGCCATACCCGACGCCTGTTGGAACACCTGCACCGAGGCGTCGACTGGGACGGTTGCGGCGTGCTTCAACTGGCCTTCAACGCCAAGGAAGCCGAGCGCCAGGCACAATTGGCCGGCGCATTCGCCCCTGGCCTGCTGCATCGACTCGATCAGGCCCAGGCCCAGGCTCGCGCCGGTGTGGCGCTGGAGCATGGCGGGCTGTTCTACCCCGAAGGCGGTTGGGTGCACCCGCCAGCGTTATGCGAATGGCAAGCCCGGCACCCTCTGATCACCGTGCTGACGCATCACGAAGCCCTTGAGTTGCAACGCGTCGACGGTCAATGGCGCGCCCTGGCCGGCGACACCTTGCTGGCCAGCGCCAGTGTGGTGGTGCTGGCCAACGCAGCGCAGATCAAGCACTTCGCGTTCAGCGCCGACCTGCCCCTCAAGCGCATTCGCGGGCAAATCACCCGCTTGGCGCAAACCCCGGCGAGCCAGGCGTTGGCCACGGTGGTGTGCGCCGAGGGCTATGTGGCCCCGGCGCGCCTGGGGGAGCACACGCTGGGCGCCAGCTTCGACTTCAAGAGCGATGACCTGACCCCCACGGTCGCCGAGCATGTCGGCAACCTGGACATGCTGCGGGAAATATCCGTCGACCTGCTGCACCGCCTGGGCGCCGACCACCTTGCCGGCGAGGACCTGCAAGGTCGCGCCGCGTTTCGCTGCACCAGCCCGGACTACCTGCCGATTGTCGGGCCACTGGCCGATCGCGCGGCCTTTGACCACGCCTATGCGGCACTGCGCAAGGACGCCCGACAGGTACCCGAGGCCGCCTGCCCATGGCTCGACGGCCTGTATATCAACAGCGGCCATGGCTCCCGTGGGCTGGTGACCGCCCCCCTGTGCGCGGAACTGTTGGCCGCATGGCTGGACGATGAACCCTTGCCGGTGCCTAAAAGCGTGGCCGACGCCTGCCATCCGAATCGGTTCGCCTTGCGCGCATTGATTCGCGGCACGGGCGGCTCCTCTGCGCAGTAACGGGCCACTCGCCGCGCAGGATCGCACCGGAGCAGCCAAGGCTCTTGGCCTTATAACAGATTGTTCTAAAACTCCAATCATAGGGGCGTGTCAGTTTCTGGGTACGCGCCCTTTAGGCGCATTGAGTATTTACCCCTCCCCAACGGAAAAACCGGTAAGGAACTTATGTGCGGATTAGCTGGAGAACTACGTTTTGATGCCCAACCTGCCGACCTGGCAGCGATTGAACGCATCACCCATCACTTGGCCCCCCGTGGCCCCGACGCCTGGGGCTTTCATGCCCAAGGGCCGATTGCCCTGGGCCATCGACGCCTGAAAATCATGGACCTGTCGGATGGCTCGGCCCAACCGATGGTTGACGCCCAGCTGGGGCTGTCCCTGGCGTTCAACGGTGCAATCTATAACTTCCCGGAACTGCGCCAGGAGCTCGAAGCCCTGGGCTATGCCTTCTATTCCGGCGGCGACACCGAAGTGCTGCTCAAGGGCTATCACGCCTGGGGCGAGGCTCTGCTGCCCAAGCTCAACGGCATGTTCGCGTTTGCCATCTGGGAGCGCGACGCCCAGCGCCTGTTTATCGCCCGCGACCGCCTGGGCGTGAAGCCGTTGTACCTCTCACGTACCGGCCAGCGTTTGCGCTTTGCCTCAACCCTGCCAGCCCTGCTCAAGGGCGGCGATATCAACCCGATCCTCGACCCCGTCGCACTCAACCATTACCTGAACTTCCATGCCGTGGTGCCTGCACCGCGCACGCTGCTGGCAGGCATCGAAAAACTGCCGCCCGCCACCTGGATGCGCGTCGACGCCAAGGGCAACACCGAGCAAAAAACCTGGTGGACCCTGCCCTACGGCCCGCGAGAGGATGAGCGCAACCTCACGCTGGAAGACTGGACCGACCGCGTGCTCGACAGCACCCGCGAGGCCGTGGCGATTCGCCAACGCGCCGCCGTGGATGTCGGCGTGCTGCTCTCCGGTGGCGTCGATTCGAGCCTGCTTGTCGGCCTGTTGCGGGAAGTCGGCGTGCAGGACCTGTCGACCTTCTCCATCGGTTTTGAAGACGCTGGCGGCGAGCGCGGCGATGAATTCCAGTATTCAGACCTGATCGCCAAGCACTACGGCACCCGCCACCATCAATTGCGCATCGCCGAAAGCGAGATCATCGAGCAACTGCCGGCCGCGTTCCGCGCCATGAGCGAGCCGATGGTCAGTCATGACTGCATTGCCTTCTACCTCTTGTCCCGGGAAGTGGCCAAGCATTGCAAGGTGGTGCAAAGCGGCCAGGGCGCAGACGAACTGTTTGCCGGTTACCACTGGTACCCGCAGGTGGACGGTGCCAGCGATCCGTATGCCGCGTACCGCGAGGCGTTTTTCGACCGCAGCTACGACGACTACGCCGCCACCGTCGCTCCAAAATGGCTGACCGCCAACGATGCCGCTGGCGATTTCGTGCGTGAGCATTTCGCGATGCCCGGCGCCGATGCCGCCGTGGACAAGGCCCTGCGCCTGGACAGCACGGTGATGCTGGTGGACGACCCGGTCAAACGCGTCGACAACATGACCATGGCCTGGGGCCTGGAGGCACGCACGCCGTTCCTCGACTACCGCCTGGTGGAGCTGTCGGCACGCGTCCCCGGTCAATTCAAGTTGCCCGACGGCGGCAAGCAGGTACTCAAGGAAGCGGCGCGCCGGGTGATCCCGAGCGAAGTCATCGACCGCAAGAAAGGCTACTTCCCGGTGCCAGGACTCAAGCATTTGCAGGGCGACACCTTGAACTGGGTGCGTGAACTGCTGCTCGACCCCAGCCAGGATCGCGGCCTGTTCAACCCGGCCATGCTCGATCGCCTGCTGACTGACCCGCAGGGCCAACTGACGCCGTTGCGCGGCTCCAAGCTGTGGCAACTGGCAGCGCTGAACCTGTGGCTCAGCGAACAAGGAATCTGATCCATGAAACCGAATGCCGCGGCTTACAGCCAACGCTTGCTCAAGGGCCAGGCGCCGACCTATGAACGCCTGCAGGCGCGCCTCGCCGAAGATGGCAGCCCACTGGCCGCCGAGCCGATTGCGGTGCATTGCGGCTGGGGCCGGCTGTTGATCGGCCACACCTTTCCCGACCCGGCCAGCCTGGCCCAGGAACTGCTCAACGAGCAGCCCGGCGAGCGCGACATCGCGCTGTACGTGGCTGCGCCCCAACAGATCCTCGGGATCGATCCGCAGCAGTTGTTCCTGGATCCGTCCGATACCCTGCGCCTGTGGTTCAGCGACTATCGCCCTGCCACCCGGGTGTTTCGCGGCTTCCGGATTCGCCGGGTCCAGACCGAGGCCGATTGGCTCGCGGTCAACCAGCTCTATCAGGGCCGCGGCATGTTGCCCGTCGACGCCGAGCGCCTCACGCCGCGTCATGAAGGAGGCCCGGTGTACTGGTTGGCCGAGGATGAGGACAGCGGCGCAGTGATCGGCAGCGTCATGGGCCTGAATCACCCAAAAGCCTTCCACGACCCGGAAAACGGATGCAGCCTGTGGTGCCTGGCCGTCGACCCGCAATGCACGCGCCCCGGCGTGGGCGAAGTGCTGGTGCGCCACCTGGTGGAACACTTTATGAGCCGTGGCCTGAGCTACCTCGACCTGTCGGTGCTGCACGACAACCGCCAAGCCAAGAGCCTGTACGCCAAGCTGGGCTTCCGCGCGCTGACCACCTTTGCGATCAAGCGCAAGAACGGTATCAACCAGCCGCTGTTCCTCGGCCCCGGCCCGCAGGCGGGGTTCAACCCCTATGCGCGGATCATCGTCGAAGAAGCCCATCGGCGCGGCATCGACGTGCAGGTGGACGACGCCGATGCGGGGCTGTTCACCCTCAGCCATGGCGGGCGTCGCGTGCGTTGCCGGGAGTCATTGAGCGACCTGACCAGCGCCATCAGCATGACCCTGTGCCAGGACAAGAGCCTTACGCACAAGGTATTGAAGGCCGCCGGTTTGAAACTGCCTTCCCAGCAACTGGCGGGCAGCGCCGATGACAACCTGGAGTTCCTCGACGAACACCAGCGCATCGTGGTCAAGCCGTTGGACGGCGAGCAAGGCCAGGGTGTAGCGGTGGACCTGCAAGAGATTGACGAGGTGCAACAGGCCATCGAAGCGGCGCGGCAGTTCGACAGCCGCGTATTGCTCGAGAGCTTCCACGAGGGTCTCGACCTGCGCATCCTGGTGATCGGCTTCGAAGTCGTGGCCGCCGCGATTCGCCGCCCGGCCGAAGTAATCGGCGACGGCCAGCACTCCATCCGCGCGCTGATCGAGGCGCAAAGCCGGCGCCGCCAGGCCGCCACCGATGGCGAAAGCAAAATCCCCCTGGATGCCGAAACCGAACGCACCTTGAAAGCCGCTGGCTACGACTACAACAGCATCCTGCCCCGTGGTGTGCAATTGGCTGTGCGCCGTACTGCCAACCTGCACACGGGTGGGTGCCTGGAAGATGTGACGGGCATCCTGCATCCCACCCTGGTCGACGCCGCCGTACGCGCCGCCCGCGCGCTGGATATCCCCGTGGTGGGCCTGGACCTGCTGGTGCCCGCGGCCGATCAACCGGAGTACGTGTTTATCGAAGCCAACGAACGGGCCGGGCTGGCCAACCATGAACCGCAGCCGACGGCAGAGAAGTTTGTGGATTTGTTGTTTCCACACAGTCAGCCGACCGCTCAATAAACCCTGTGGCGAGGGGGCTTGTTGTGGTAGCGATTTTTTGTGGCGAGCGGGCTTGTTGTGGCGAGCGGGCTTGCCCCGCGTTGGGCTGCGCAGCAGCCCCCTCTCTCCAAGCACCACGCTCTTTCAGTCAGACCTCATTGGCACATGTGGGGGCTGCTGCGCAGCCCAACGCGGGGCAAGCCCGCTCGCCACAACAAGCTAGCTCGCCACAACAAGTCCGTTTGCCACAACAAGCCAGCTCTCCACAACAAGCCAGCTCGCCACAAAACCGCCCTTATCTTATCCAGTCAGGAGTCTTTATGACCCGAACCATCCCCGAACCGGATCTCAACTACCTGCAAAAAGTGCTGCTGGAAATGCTCGCCATCCCCAGCCCCACCGGGTTTACCGATACCATCGTGCGCTATGTCGCCGAACGCCTGGAAGAGCTGGGCATCCCGTTTGAAATGACCCGTCGCGGCACCATTCGCGCCACCCTCAAGGGCCAGAAGAACAGCCCCGACCGCGCAGTATCGGCGCACTTGGACACCATCGGCGCCGCCGTCCGCGCGATCAAGGATAACGGACGCCTGACCCTGGCCCCCGTCGGTTGCTGGTCAAGCCGCTTTGCCGAGGGCAGCCGCGTCAGCCTGTTCACCGACAACGGCGTGATCCGTGGCAGCGTCCTGCCATTGATGGCTTCAGGGCACGCATTCAATACCGCCGTGGATGAAATGCCGGTGAGCTGGGACCATGTGGAGCTGCGCCTGGACGCCTACTGCGCGACCCGTGCCGACTGCGACTCCCTGGGAATCGGCATCGGTGACTACGTGGCGTTCGACCCCCTGCCCGAGTTCACCGAAAGCGGCCATATCAGCGCGCGCCACTTGGACGACAAGGCCGGTGTCGCCGCCCTGCTCGCCGCGCTCAAGGCCATCGTCGACAGCGGCGAACCCTTGCTGATCGACTGCCACCCACTGTTCACCATCACCGAGGAAACCGGCAGCGGCGCAGCGGCTGCCCTGCCCTGGGATGTGAGTGAGTTTGTCGGCATCGATATCGCACCGGTCGCCCCTGGCCAGCACTCCAGCGAGCACGCGGTGAGCGTGGCGATGCAGGACTCCGGCGGGCCGTATGACTATCACCTGTCCCGCCACCTGCTGCGCCTGGCTTCGGACAATGAACTGCCGGTGCGTCGCGACCTGTTTCGTTATTACTTCAGCGATGCCCATTCGGCGGTGACCGCTGGCCACGATATCCGCACCGCGCTGCTGGCGTTTGGTTGCGATGCGACCCACGGCTACGAGCGCACCCATATCGACAGCCTGGCGGCCCTGAGTCGCCTGCTGAGCGCGTATATCCTCAGCCCCCCCGTGTTTGCCAGCGATGCGCAACCGGCCCAGGGTTCACTGGACAGGTTCAGCCATCAGATCGAGCACGAAACGCAGATGGAGAGCGACACGCGTGTGCCGCCGGTAGACAGCCTGGTCGGTCAGAAGTCCTGACGCTGGCAACAATGGTCCCGGCGCAGTAGCATCGCCGGGATTCTCTAGTTGAGGCTTGTATGCTGATTCCCTACGACGCACTTGAAGTCGACACCCTGACCCGCCTGATCGAAGACTTCGTCACCCGCGACGGTACCGACAATGGCGACGACACGCCCCTGGAAACCCGGGTATTGCGCGTGCGCCAGGCGCTGACCAAGGGCCAGGCATTGATCGTATTCGACCCCGACAGCGAACAATGCCAGTTGATGCTCAAGCACGACGTGCCCAAGCATCTGTTCGACTGAGTGCGGTTTCAGGCGTTGGGTTGCGGATGGGCGCCGGCACCCTGGCGTTCGACGATCTTCTCAAACACCTCGGCGCGGTGCACATTGACGCCCACCGGCGCTTGGATGCCGAATTTAACCTGGGTACCGTTCAGTTCGAGGATGTGCAAGGCGATGTCATCGCC
The DNA here is from genome assembly GCF_030644265.1 of Pseudomonas sp. OVF7. Classification (NCBI taxonomy): domain Bacteria; kingdom Pseudomonadati; phylum Pseudomonadota; class Gammaproteobacteria; order Pseudomonadales; family Pseudomonadaceae; genus Pseudomonas; species Pseudomonas sp. OVF7. The sequence goes on from NZ_CP128996.1 coordinate 5,723,529, forward strand.
AATAGAGATGATTTCGCCTACGGCGCGGCTTAAGACCAGCATGGCGGTTGTCCTTTTCGAGTGACAGGACCTTGACCTTGCGCGCTTGGATTTGTGGCAGCAATGGCTTGCGGCTAAATCAGGCAGCGCCTACATAGGCGGGTAAATTGCCTGACAGACAGAGGCTTGGTTGTGGCGGGTTTAGCGGGGCATATCCGTTACCAAGGAAACGGATATGCACACCATCCCAATCACCCCCTGACAGCCTGGGCCTTCGCGCGCATCTTATCCGCCATCACGGTCATCTCGTCATACAGCAACTGCGGGTTCTTCTGCTTCAACGCCCACGCCATCCGGCCCTGCTCATGGGGCAGGATCATGAACTCGCCCTGGGCCACCCGCTGATAAATGTAATCGGCGATATCCGCCGCCGAAATCGGTGAGCTCTCGAGCAACTTGCCCACCTGCGCTTTCATTGCCGGGGTCGGTCCACGGAACGAGTCCAACAGGTTGGTCTGGAAAAACGACGGGCAGACCACGTGCACCCCCACTTCCTGCTGCTTGAGCTCCACCAACAGGCTTTCCGATAGCGCCACTACGCCGGCCTTGGCCACGTTGTAGTTGCTCATGGCCGGGCCCTGCATCAGTGCTGCCATCGAAGCAATGTTGATGATGCGGCCCTTGCTCTTTTCCAGCAGCGGCAGGAACGCCTTGCAGCCCTTGACCACGCCCATCAGGTTGATCGCGATCTGCCAGTCCCAATCCTCCAGGGACAGTTCGGCGAAGAACCCACCGGAGGCCACGCCGGCATTGTTGACGATCACATCTATGCCACCCAGCTTCTCCTCGCAGGCCTGGGCAAAGGCCGTGAGCTGACTGTAGTCGCGCACGTCGCAGCGCTGGATAAAACCGTCGCCACCGGCCTCGCGCACCCGCTTCAAGGTTTCCTGCAGGCCCGGCTCACTGACATCCGACAAGGCCAGTTGCCAACCCTCGCGGGCCCAGCGCAGAGCGATTTCACGACCCAGGCCGGACCCGGCGCCAGTGATCATCATGCGATTTTGCATAGAAAGTAGCCTTGTGGTTCACAGAAGAAGTGATCGGCAGTGTAGCGAAGGTTTTTCCTACACCCACGCACCATCAGAGTGATGAATGCCCCAGGCAAACCGCGGGCTCGGTCGGATACCTGCCCACAGGCTAAGTTCAATCTTTTTCAACTAAGCAGGTGCATTGGCGAGGGTATTAAAAGAAATAAGCGACGCTGCAAAACGCTTTAAAAAAACATGGAATTTTCCACGCAGGCGCACAGTCGGAGTTATTAAGGCGTCCGTATTCAACTGTCGGGCCTATCGTTAAATAACCGGTCTTTACAGAAGGCCTACAAGGAAAAAAACTATGAGCCTCATTCTGATCATTATCCTGATCCTTCTACTGGTCGGTGGCCTTCCAGTGTTCCCGCACTCCCGTAGCTGGGGTTATGGTCCGTCGGGTATTCTCGGTGTGGTCCTGGTCGTGCTGCTGGTGTTGTTGCTGCTCGGCAAGATATAAAAGCCGGGCAAAAAAAGAGGCCTTCTTGAAGGCCTCTTTTTTATTGCCGGTCAATTAGTCCGGCTTGCCATCAACCACCCCTGCGGTGTTATCCAACAGGCTCTTGGTCGCGGTCTGCAGGAACGATTCAAGCTTCTGCTTCAGTGCAGCTTCGTCCGGCGAATCAGGAATGACCTTACCGGTTGGCTCGGCGCCCAGTTCGTATTCCCACAACTTCGGTGGCATTTCCTTAGGCAACACCAGCACGCGGTCGCCAGTGAGCAACGCCACGGTCTGGTCGCTGCCCGAAGGCTTGATCACGCCGAAACCCTTGTCGCCTTCCGGCAGGTTCAGCAGGTCACGCCCCCAGCACTGGTGCAGGGTGTCGCCGCCAAGGCGCCCCATGATAGTCGGGACGATGTCGATCTGGGTGCCCACGGTGTGGTCACGCTCGCCGAACTTCTCCTGGATACCCGGTGCGATCATCAGCATCGGCACATTGAAGCGGCCCAGGTCCATTTCGGTGATCTGCTGTTCATTGCCAAAGCCGTGGTCACCCACGATCACGAACAGGGTTTCCTTGAAGTACGGCTCTTTGCGGGCCTTTTCAAAGAACTGGCCCAGGGCCCAGTCGGAGTAGCGCATGGCCGTCAAATGCTCGTCGAGGCTGCCACGGCCGGTCACTTTATCCACCGGCAACGGGTTGGGCAGCGCGTACGGCGTGTGGTTGGACAGGGTTTGCAGCAATGCGTAGAACGGTTTGCCGCCTTCGCGGGCCTTCAACTCTTCCAGGCCACGGTTGAACATGTCCTGGTCGGACACGCCCCAGGTCGGGTCGGAGAACACCGGGTTGACGAAGTCATTGCGGCCAATGAAGTTGGTCATGCCCTGGTTGCTGAAGAAACCGGACTGGTTGTCCCAGGCGAAGTCGCCGTTGTAGACATACACGTCGTCAAACTTGCGTGCACTGAGCAACTGCGGCAGGCCCGACAGCTTGTGACTGCCTTCGGGGGTCTGCATCAGGTATTCGAAGCCCGGCAGGTTCGGGAAGCAGGCCATGGTGGCGAACATACCCTGGTGGGTGTGAGTGCCATTGGAGAAGAAGCGGTCGAACAGCAGGCCTTCCTTGGACAACTTGTCGAAGTACGGCGTGATATTGCCCGGGCGACCCAAGGCGCCCACCGAGTGACCGGCGAAGCTTTCCATCAGGATCACGACGACGTTCTTGATCGGCAGGGTTTTTTCGGCCGGCGGCGTGTAGTCACGGCGCACGGCGGCGGTGTCGGTATCCACCAGTTTCTCTTGCGGCAAGACCAGCATGTCGCGCACGGTCTGGGTGGCCAGCGGTTGATCCAGGGTGGCTTTCCAGATGTTGGAGCGTTCTTCGGAGAAGCGCGACTTGGCCGCGGCGATCAGCGACAAGGTGCCATTGAGGCCCAACTGGTTGGCGAAGTTCGACTCGGTGGTGTAGACGTCACCCCAACGCAGCGGCGGGCCCTGGCGCAGGGTGCCACGAGCAGCGACGACCGCGACCAGCAGGCAAACCACGAACACCGCGATGCGCGAGTACCACGGCGCCACCTGGCGGGTACCGATGCTGCCACCGCTGAACGGGCCGCGCGGGCGCGTGGCACGGTCGGCACCCTTGAAGGCGATGCTCAGGATCAGCGTGCCCACGGCCCAGGCCAGCAGGTAGCGCACCACTGGGAAACCGTACCAGAGCATGCTCATCACGGTCTTCGGGTCTTCCTTGACATATTGGAAGACCAGGCCGTTGAGGCGCTGGTGGAATTCGCGGTAGAAGTCCATCTCCATCAAGCCCAGGAACAGGGCGATGCTGGACGCAACGGTCAGCCACAAACGGAAGAACCCACGCGCGGCCATGGCCCGTACGCTGAACAGGGCCAGCAGCAGCGGGATCAGCACGTACACCACCAGGCGAATATCCAGGCGCAGGCCGTTGGCGAACGCTTCCAGGAAGGTCGAGGCCGGGGTGTCGAGGATCATCTCGCGGTTGTAGGCCAGCAGCGCCAGGCGCAGCAGGGAAAACATCACCATCATGACCAGTGCGCAAAGCAGCGTGTACGCCAGATGGGATTTGACGGTCGGTTGCAGCAGGCGATTAGAAGCTCGCTGCTGACTCAGGGCGTCCGGGTTTGCCATGTCGTTTCAGGACCCATTGGAAGTTTAAGTTGCGAAATAAAGCAATGGCGCTCGGCCTCGCCCAGGCTGGCTGGGGGTAGGCGGTTTGCGCGGTGGCGCAAATGGTGCCCGATCAATGCGAGCAACGCTATTAATTACTGAATGTGCGCCCCCCTTCTGCCGTTAACGGCACTGGAGATAGAGCCTTGGGGCGGCGATTCAAAGCGGGCGAATTGTCTTGGATGGGATGTGAAAATTTCGTGCAGCGAATATTTCGACACACAAATCTCTGGAGTGCGCTGAAGACCACTGTGGGAGGGGGCTTGCTCCCGATAGCGGTGGGTCAGCCAACTCATCTGGCACTGCCACACCGCTATCGGGAGCAAGCCCCCTCCCACACTTATTGCTCACACGCCAAAGGGAGTGAGGGGTCAGATCCGCACATTACCGCGCGGCCCGGCGATCGCCCAGATGATCAGGCCCAACACTGGCAGCAACAGGATCAACAGGATCCAGAGCACCTTGGCCCCGGTGCTTGCGCCGCTTTGGAACACATTGATGATCGCCCAGATATCCAGCGCCAGGATGATCAACCCGATCAGACCGTTGAAAGTAGAACCCATGGTGTCGCTCCTAAGTGAGGGCATGCCCTTGTAGGATAGTCAGCCCTGGCGGGGGTTCCGTTTTATTTCAGACGTGAACGGCCACCTTCAACGCTTCCAGGGAAGGCTCGCCCTTGATGCCGACTTCGGCACACAGCGCCAACACGCGCGCCAGGTCGTTGCCGTACACCAGCACCGCCTGGATCTCGTCATCCAGCGGTTGGCTGAAGTTCATCAACACATAGCCGCCGTCTTCCGGGCTCAGGGCGCTCATCTGGATCTGGATGCGGTTGAGGACGGTCAGCGCTTCGGTCTTGGCCAGTTGCTTGGGCTTGAGGTTGAATGCCACGCCCGGGCCGAACGACGCGACGATCTGGGCAAACAGATCACTGTAGGTATCGGCCTGGAACAGCACGGTGTCCGGCAGGCTGCCGACCACCACCCACTCCCCCAGCGGGATCGGGAAGGTGTCGTCGTAGTTGATGTCCGGATTGGCCGCCAGGAAGGCCGCAGGGTCTGCGTAGGCCTGGGCGGCCTCTTCGGCGATGCGCGCCACCTCGTCGTCGCTCATGAGGCCGGTGCTGATGTTGCTGATGAGTTCGACGAGGGCGGTTTTCATGGGGCGATCCTGTGACGGGCTGGTTTTCGAGGGCGCGTAGCCTACACCAGTTTCTGCAACTGCGCCGCCGTATCCATCGCGCCCATGGTCTGCGCCGCTGCCAGCACCGTCGCACCCTGGGCATCGACCGCCTTGGGGTTCGCGCCCTGGCCCAGCAGGTAGTCCACCATCTCAACGCGGTTGAACATCGCCGCCATCATCAGTGCCGTGCGGCCGTCCGAGGATGCTGCGTCAACCGGCGCGCCACCCTCGATCAGGGCCTTGACCACGGGCAGGTTGCCCTTGAACGCCGCGCCAGCGATCGGCAGTTGGTTCTTGTCATTGGCGATCAGCGGGTCAGCCTTGAATTCCAGCAGCACTTTTACCGCCTCGGCGTGGCCATGGTAGGCCGCGAGCATCAGCAAGGTGTCGCCGTTGTGGTTGCGCAGGTTGGCCGGCAAGCCTTTGGCCAGCAGCGCGGCGAGCATGGCCGCGTCGCCTTTGCGGGCCACGTCGAAGACCTGCTCGGCAAATTCGGCGGCTTCGTCTTCGGTCATTCGTTTGGCGTGGTCTGACATGGGGAGGCTCCTGTTCTGGTGCTTTATATGGCGCCCAGTGTCGCGATGGAGTTCCCCACTGTCATGGCTTTTTTGTCAAAAGCCTTCATAGACACAATCAATAGCGAAACTCACCGCCCTGGATCTGCGCCAATAATTGCCCGGTGACCGGCACGTAGCTGTCCGAGCCCGGCAACCACGCGTAGACCGGATCGTTGCCCGCCTTGTCCGGGTCGAAGGCTTCTTCCTTGAGTCGTACCTTCTGGTACTTGAAGGTGCCAGTGGTCTCCATCTTCACCTTGATCCGCAGGAATAACGGCACCGCATAGTGCGGCAATTGACCATGGGCGAATTGCAGCAGTTCGCGCATATCCAGGGCCGCCAGGGATTCACTGGGAGTGATGGCGACCATGCCTGCGCGGCCGTTGGTGTTTTCGATCTCGACACCATAGGCCACGACCTCGGCGATCTGCGGGTGTTGCAGCAGGATGTTCTCGACTTCGGTGGTGGAAACGTTCTCGCCCTTCCAGCGATAGGTATCCCCCAGACGATCGACAAACTGCGCATGACCAAAGCCGATGCTGCGTAACAAGTCGCCGGTATTGAAGTAGCGATCGCCCTTTTCGAACACGTCGGTCAGCACCACCTTGCGGTTCTTTTCCGGGTCGGTGTAGCCATCGAACGGCGACTTTTCATCAATCCTGGCCAGCAACAGGCCCTGGCCGCCCGTTTGCACCTTGCGCATGAAGCCATCACTGCCCCGCAGCGGTTCGCCGCTCTCCGGGACGTAATCCACCAGCGCCCAATGTTGCAGGCAAAAGCCGATGGTGTTGTCGAAGTTCAGCACGTTGGTAAAGCCGATATTGCCATCGCTGGCGGCATACAGTTCGCAGATATGCTCGACGCCAAAGCGCTGTTTGAATTGTGCCCAAACACCGGGGCGCAAGCCGTTGCCGACCATCTTGGTCACCTGGTTATCACGATCCTGGGTACTGGTGGGCTGGTCAAGCAGGTAGCGGCACAATTCGCCGACATACCCGAGGGTAGTGGCGTTGAATTTGCGCGCATCGTCCCAGAACTGGCTGGCGCTGAATTTGCGCCGAATGGCGAATCCCGAGGCACCAATGATCGCCGCCCCCCAGCACACGCACAGACCGGTGGCGTGGTACAGCGGCAAGGTGCAATACATGACATCGTCCGGGCCCATGTCCAGGGCGATGCTGCCGAAACTGACGGCGGTCCTGGTCCAGCGACCATGTTTCATGATGCCGGCCTTGGGCAGGCCGGTGGTGCCGGAGGTGTAGATATAGAAGCAGGGGTCGCTGAAGAAGATCCGGGCACTGCTGGCGGGGTTGTCTGGCGAACAGTCGGCACTGGCGGCCATCAGGTCGACATACCCCTCGGGGACCGCGCTGGCATGCTGATCTGCGACGAACCAGGTGCGCTCCGCCGGGATCGACACTTGATCGCGCACCACCGTATAGGCATCCACCAATTCCGCGCCGACCACGATTGCCACCGGGCTGACCAGGTTCAGGCTGTGCACCAACGCCGCCTGGGTTTGTGCGGTATTGAGCATGGCGCAGATGCCGCCAAGCTTGGCCACCGCCAGCACGTTCAGCAGCAACTCGGGACGGTTTTCGATAAACAGCGCGACGACGTCACCCTTCCCGATGCCTTGGGAGGCCAGATGATGGGCGATGCGGTTGGCACGCTGGTTAGCGTCGCGGTAGCTGAGCATGCTGTCGCCGTAGAGCAAGGCGGCGCCATCAGGGTTACGCAGGGTGGCTTGTTCGAAGTGCCAGCCCAGGCCGCAAGGCTGCGCCGGGTCGGTGACATTCGCAGCGCGCATGCCGCGCACCACTCGGGGCAAGGCCCGCACGATGGCTGGCACCTTACGCAGCATCATGCCCCAGGTGATCATGTCGTTTGGCTGATGGCTCATGGCGGAACATCCTTTTTCTTATTCTTTATCTGATCCGGAAACACCGGCGCCTTGCGAAGGCAGGAGGCCGAATGCCTTGCAGGAAAATACGCCAGCGATTCTTCAGCTGTACACGCGGGATTTGAAAAGTTTTGTATCCCCTGCCCCTCGTCGGCTGAAAAAAGGGAATTTAGTCACGTACTGACAGTCTTTACCCTTGAGCACCCGCCGCGACGGGCCTATCGAATAGCGCAAAATGCAGGATGCATGATGGCCATTCATGCAAATTGCACGAAACCGAAAATTCTGAATATTTTTAAACTATTGATTTATAAAGACTTTTTATAAAATCACTAGCTGGCACAATCACTGCACCTATCACTCCATGCTTGCCAACTTGAGCCAACGGAGCTGATAGACATGAGCCTGATCCAAGATAAATTCGCCTCAGTATTCTCCAACTACGACGTCACCACCCAGCCACGTCCCGACGGCGGTATCCTGTTGACCCTGCGCAACAGCGAAGGCAAGCAGGTCAAGCGTTCAATCTCTTACCAGCAGTTGCACACTGCCGATCAACTGACGTGGGTGATCAGCGCGATTCGCCGCGACCTGGCCGAACAAGCCAGTGAGCTGCCGCAGATTTCGATGCTGCAAAGCCAGAACCGCTTTGCCTTGCCGACCTACCATTCGGCCTGAGCTATCCAGCAATAAAGAGGGCCGCGACGCCATCAAGCGTCGCGGCCCTTTTTTATGCGTTCAGTACAGGCCTTGCCGAACCGCTTCATTCATTGCCTGCACGCGGTTGGTGACCTGCAACTTGCCATAGATGTTACGCAGGTGAAATTTCACCGTGGCTTCGGAACTGGCTCGAATCTGGCTGATCTCCCAGACAGTCTTGCCCTCCAGGGCCCAGCGCAGGATTTCCTGTTCCGCGGGGGTCAGGGGCTTGCCGGACAAGCTCAGGCGCTTTCTCACCGCTGTGGACACTTCGTCCTGCGTCGGTGACGATCGATCCTGCTCCTGTTGCGCGCTCATTCATCTCTCTCCTTTTATTTGCGGACGCTGTCCTAACCTTCGGATTTCTCCTATTGACAGACAGCATAAACATCGAGGTTTGGAGAGATTTACATAACGAACGGAATTAAAGAGCAAGACCGGCAAAAACAGCCAAGTCTTACACTCCAATAAGGTTCTTCCCACAATACTTTTCCGCATAGGCGGGTTGAACAATCGCGAACCAGCGACTAGTCGTCCAATCCTGGAAATCCAGCGGCAAGCTCACTCCCGGTAAACTCAGCGACCGCGTGCCCAGGCTGGTGGGATAACTGCAAGATCACGCAGTGCGGGTGCTCTCCCATATCGAACCAATGCGGCAAGCCGGCCGGGATCACCAGCAGGTCATTTTTCTCACAGCGTACGCCGTACACATAGTCACCGATGTGCAAGCTGAACAGCCCCTGGCCGGCGATAAAGAACCTGGCCTGGTCCGAGCTGTAGCGGCGCTCATCGAGAAGGCCGGCGCGCAGCTCGGTGCGTTGCGGGTGGTCGCCGGTGACGCTGAACACCTCAATGCAGCCGTAACCGAGGGCGTCGATCCGGGGCTGGCACGCGGCGATCATTTCAGCCTCGCTGGCACCTTTTGCCAGTGGGCCTGGTTGCCAGCGCTCGAACCGCACACCGTGCTCGGCCAGGGTCGAGACGATGTCGTCGAAATGGGTCAGGACCTTGTTCGGGGTATCCGGGGTGGTGACGGAGTAAACGGCTACATAACTCATTGGACGGTTCCTTGGTTCTGCTCTTGCAATCGAAAGCCGATGATAAGGGCGGCGGCCAGGGCCGCGACGCTGGCGATGCTGAACGTGAGGGTCGGCCCCAACAGGTTCCAGCTATAGCCGGCATACAAAGCGCCAAGTGCGCCGCCGGTGCCGGCCAACGCTGCGTACAACGCCTGGCCCTGGCCCTGCTGGCGGTCGCCGAAGCTGCGTTGCACAAAGGCAATCGCCGCCGCATGAAAACTGCCGAACGTTGCCGCGTGCATCACTTGCGCCAACAGCAACACCCAGAAAAACTCGGCAAACGAGCCCAGCAGCAACCAACGCAGCGCCGCCAGCAGGAAACTGGCCAGTAACACACGACGCACGGAAAAGCGCGTAAGGATGCGACTCATGGCCAGGAACATCAGCACTTCCGCGACCACCCCCAGGGCCCAGAGCATACCGATCACGCCTCGGCTGTAGCCCAAGTGCTCCAGGTGCAGGGTCAGGAAGGTGTAGTACGGCCCATGGCTCATTTGCATCAGCGCCACACAGGCATAAAACGCAAGGACCCCGGGGCTGCGCAATTGCGTGAGGAAACCCTCGGCAGCCAGGCGATTGCCCTGGGTGGCAGGCTGCGCGTTCGGTACCCACAGGCTGGCGCCGATGATGCCGGCCATGATCACCACGACCACCACCGGGTAAATATCCAGGCTCAGCCAGTCGAACAGGCGGCCCATGATCACGACGGTGAGGATAAAGCCGATGGAGCCCCACAGGCGGACCTGGCTGTAGCGCGAGGTTTGTGTGTGCAGGTGGGCCAGGGTGATGACTTCAAACTGCGGCAGCACCGCATGCCAGAAGAACGCGTGCAAGGCCATCACCAGCGCCAGCCAGGCGTAAGTCTTGCTGATGAAAATCAGGCAAAAGCTCGCCAGGGTGCACACCGCGCCAAAACGCACGATGGCCAGGCGCCGACCGGTATAGTCGCCGAGCCAGCCCCACAGGTTGGGCGCCACGCAGCGCATCAGCATGGGGATGGCCACCAGTTCGCCGATGCGCGCGCTGGAGAACCCCAGATGATCGAAGTAAAGCGCCAGGAATGGCGCTGTCGCCCCCAGCAGGGCGAAGTAGAACAGGTAGAAGCTGGAGAGGCGCCAGTACGGGACGGGGGGTGTCATGTTGCCGCAAGGGGCTGCTTCACAGCCCCGCGCGAGCCACATCGCTCGCCACCACAATCCGTCACAGTTGGCCCAGTACCGGGGTACTCACGCGTACATCGGCATTTTGCCCACGGTTGCGCAGCAGGTGGTCCATCAACACGATCGCCATCATCGCTTCGGCAATCGGTGTGGCACGGATGCCGACGCACGGGTCATGGCGGCCCTTGGTGATGACGTCCACCGGATTGCCGTGCACATCGATCGAAAGCCCCGGGGTGGTGATGCTCGATGTGGCCTTGAGGGCCAAGTGCGCAATGATCGGCTGCCCGGAGGAAATACCGCCGAGGATGCCGCCCGCGTTATTGCTGAGGAAACCTTGTGGGGTCAGTTCGTCGCGATGTTCGGTGCCGCGCTGGGCGACACATGCGAAGCCCGCGCCGATTTCCACGCCTTTCACCGCGTTGATGCTCATCAGCGCGTGGGCCAGCTCGGCGTCCAGGCGGTCGAAGATCGGCTCGCCCAGGCCCGGCTTGACGCCTTCGGCGACCACGGTGATCTTGGCGCCCACGGAGTCCTGGTCGCGGCGCAACTGGTCCATGTAGGCTTCCAGTTCCGGCACTTTGTCCGGGTCGGGGCAGAAGAAGGCGTTGTCTTCCACGCTGTCCCAGGTCTTGAACGGGATTTCGATCGGGCCCAACTGGCTCATATAGCCACGGATGACGATACCCTGGGTGGCCAGGTACTTCTTGGCAATCGCACCGGCCGCCACGCGCATTGCGGTCTCGCGGGCCGAGCTGCGGCCGCCGCCACGGTAGTCGCGTTCGCCGTATTTGTGATGGTAGGTGTAGTCGGCATGAGCCGGGCGGAACAGGTCCTTGATCGCCGAGTAGTCCTTGGACTTCTGGTCGGTGTTGCGGATCAGCAGGCCGATGGCACAGCCAGTGGTGCGGCCTTCGAACACGCCAGAGAGGATTTCGACCTGGTCAGGCTCCTGACGCTGGGTGGTGTGGCGGCTGGTGCCGGGCTTGCGGCGGTCGAGGTCGCGCTGCAGGTCTTCCAGGGACAGCTCGAGGCCGGGCGGGCAGCCGTCGACAATGGCGACCAACGCCGGGCCATGGCTTTCGCCTGCGGTGGTGACAGTGAACAGCTTGCCGAAGGTATTGCCGGACATGCAGGGCGCTCCGTGAAATCAGTTGTAATCACTCAGAGGTGATAACCAAGCGCGCCAGTATACGCGGGCCAACCGACTAGTTCATCCTCGAAACCTTACCGGTAGACGTTGGTCGAACCGGCACCTTCCTGATGATGGCGTGATGATGCTTCGAGTTTTGCTACTGACCCTGACCCTGTTTACTGGCGTGGCCTGTGCCGCGTCCCCCGTGGTGTTGCAACGGCCCATCAGCCTCGACACCGGCAGCGGCGAGCTGTTTGGCTCGCTGCTGCTGCCCCAGTCCGACAAACCGGTGCCGGTGGTGCTGATCATTGCCGGCTCCGGCCCCACCGACCGCAACGGCAACAGCGCCGACGGCGCGCGCAACGACAGCCTCAAGCGCCTGGCCTGGGTACTGGCCCGGCATAACATCGCCAGCGTGCGCTACGACAAGCGCGGCGTTGCCGCCAGCCTGGCCGCCACGCCCGATGAGCGCAACCTGACCCTGGACGCCTACGTGGCCGACGCCGTGGCCTGGGGCAAGCTGCTCAAGGCCGACAAGCGCATGGGCCCGCTGATTGTGCTGGGCCATAGCGAAGGTGCGCTGGTGGCCGCCCTGGCCGCGCCGCAACTCGATCCGGCGGGGGTGGTCTCCTTGTCCGGCAGCGCCCGTCCGGTGGACCAGGTGATACGCCAACAGTTGGCCGACCACCTGCCCCCTGCCCTGCTGCTGCGCAGTAATGAAATCCTTGACCACCTCAAGGCCGGCCAGGTGGACCCCGATGTGCCGGCCCCTCTGGAAGGGATTTTCCGCCCCAGCGTTCAGCCCTATCTGATCAGCCTGTTTCGTGCCGACCCCTCGGCAGCTTTTGCCAAGCTACGCATGCCGGCACTGATCATCCAGGGCACCCACGATATCCAGGTGGGGGTGGGCGATGCGCAGCAATTGAAGAACGCCAAGCCCGACGCCGAATTGACGATAATCGAGGGCATGAACCACGTGATGCGCATCGTGCCCAACGACGTGAAGCAGCAACTGGCCTCCTATAACAACCCTCAATTGCCCCTGGCCGCCGAGCTGGGCACACGCCTGGTGCGCTTTATCGACGGACTTCAACCCCGTTGACCGACTAATTGCCTCCAGTACTGGGAAAAGCGGCCGATAAGCCCAGGGTCGACAGCAAAAAGCCTGTCGACTGGCTGGGCTTGGACAGGATCGCGCCGCATGACTATCACCGAAGCAACACCAGAACCTACCGCTGAAACCGCCACGGAAAAAACCGAGGTCGTCGACGCGGCGCCCCTGCCGTGGGCAGACGTGCAGGCGGAACATTTCAAGATGCTGCGCCTGGCGCCCCTGGCCACTGACCGCGCCACGGGGGTGAGGCCTTTGCGTTTCGTGCAGTTCGGTTACGCCGAACGCAACGACAAACACCACAGCCTGCTGCGCATGGTCATCCAGTTACCGGGCCAACGGGTGCGCCGCGAGCAGAATCACCTGGACATCTGGGTCGATCACGACAAGCACCGCGTGCACTTCGGCCCAGGCAACAGCCTGGAAATCGAACCGGCCAACCGTGGCATCGGCCGATTCCTGGTCGCCCAAGGCGCCGCGTGGGCGAAGAAGAAGTGGGCCCACTACCGCGTTGACGGCGTAGACCTGGCCAACAAGGACGCGCTCAATGAAGCCACGCGCCTGCGTCGCGATCACTTCCTGCGTGTCCAAGGCTTTGACGTGGCCTACGCCGATGTGCAGCATTTGAAAGGCAACGTGCAGCCCGGCAAGGTCGGCGATGTGCTGGACAGCTGGAACACCGAGAAGGTGCAGTTCGTGGAGATCCTCGAAGCCGCGCAAATGCTGCAACAGGCCGAACAGAACCTGGCGGAGCAGGAAGTGAAGCTGCGCAAGGAAGAGGAAAAGGTCACCAAGTTCAAGCGTGAGGACAGCGGGCTACGCTTTACCATCACCTGCCTGGTAGCGTTCACCGTGTTTCAGGCGGGGTTGTTGATCTGGATCGCTACGCACCGGTAAATCGCGAGTGACCGGGTTACACGGGATACACAGGTGGAAGGTGCGCCAACTATCCGACTATCCGACTATCCGACTGGGCGCCGTGGCGCAGCAAACTGGAACCCTGTGGCGAGCGGGCTTGCCCCGCGTTGGGCTGCGCAGCAGCCCCAAATCCCGCACTGCGTTTTGTCTGAAAAAACGCGGTGATCTTACTGGGGCTGCTGCGCAGCCCAACGCGGGGCTAGCCCGCTCGCCACAGACAGGCCCGCTCGCCACAACAGCCCGCCTTCCACAACAACCCGCTTGCCACGACAGCCGGTTCTTCTTCAGTTAGATCCTGGCGGCGAAGATTGCCTGATGCGCCCGGCACTGTTCAGCCGTCAACATGAACACGCCATGCCCACCGCGCTGGAACTCCAGCCAGGCAAAATCGACTTCCGGGTACAGCGCCTCGACGTGGACCTGGCTGTTGCCCACCTCGACAATCAGCAAGCCCTTCTCGGTCAGGTGATCGGCCGCTTCGGCGAGCATGCGCCGCACCAGGTTCAGGCCATCGTCGCCGCACGCCAGGCCCAGCTCTGGCTCATGCTGGTATTCGTCCGGCATGTCGGCAAAATCCTCGGCATCCACATACGGCGGGTTGGACACGATCAGGTCAAAGCGCTGGCCCGGCAAGCCATCAAAGCCGTCCCCCTGCACGGTGTACACGCGTTCATCGACGCCATGGCGCTCGATATTCTGGTTGGCCACTTCCAGCGCTTCGAAGGACAGGTCGCCCAACACCACTTCGGCGTCCGGGAACTCATAGGCACACGCGATGCCAATGCAACCGGACCCCGTGCACAGGTCGAGAATGCGCGCCGGCGGCTGGGCCAGCCAGGGTTCGAAGCGGTTTTCGATCAGTTCGCCGATCGGTGAGCGTGGGATCAGCACACGCTCATCGACAATGAACGACATGCCGCAGAACCAGGCTTCCTTCAACAGATAGGCGGTGGGTACCCGCTCGTGGATACGGCGATGCAGCAAACGCTGCACATGGGAGATTTCCTCTTCTTCCAGGTTGCAGTCCAGGTAGCTGTCGGCGATTTCCCACGGCAAGTGCAAGGCGCCGAGCACCAATTGCCGGGCTTCGTCCCAGGCATTGTCGGTACCGTGGCCAAAAAACAGGTCTTCCCCATGGAAACGGCTGACAGCCCAACGGATATGGTCGCGCAAGGTGCGCAGGCGAGAAGTGATCACGGGGGCAAGCTCCTGGAAAAAACGACTGGCGATTCTAACAGCCTTCGCCCGTAGCGACGATGTACGTAACGCCCTCGCCGTACGTCGGATTTCATCCAGTTTGCCATCATTGGCTGGAACAAGCCGGCCTCTTGACATGGCTGCACGCCAGCAACGGCGTACCTTATGATCGTAGCGATTCACAGAACCGCTCAGCCAGTGGACAATGTCACAAAAGCCCCACTCACAGGAGCCCCAGAATGTCCGTTCCAAAGACGATGTTTCAACTCAGCGGTCGTGGTTATGCAGCTGCCAATCTCAGCCATGCGACCCTTGTGATCATCGATGCCCAGAAGGAATACCTCAGCGGCCCGCTCGCCCTCACGGGCATGGACGCGGCGGTCGCCAATATCAAGCAATTGGTCGCAGCCGCACGCAGCGCCGGGCGCCCGATCGTGCATGTGCGCCACCTGGGCACCGTGGGCGGCCTGTTCGACCCTCAGGGCGAGCGTGGCGAATTCATCCCTGGCCTGGAACCGGCCGGCGACGAAACCATCATCGGCAAGCTGCTGCCCAGCGCTTTCCACGGCACCGGCCTGGAAAAACACCTGCAGGACCTGGGTTCGCTGGACCTGATCGTCTGCGGTTTCATGAGCCACTCCAGCGTCAGCACCACCGTGCGCGCCGCCAAGAACCTGGGCTTTCGCTGCACCCTGGTGGAGGACGCCTGTGCCACCCGCGACCTGCCTTACAAGGGCGGCGTCCTCACTGCCGAACACGTGCAGCAAACCGAAATGGCCATCATGGCCGACAACTTCGCCACCCTTGCCTTGACCAAAGACCTGATCTGACAGCCGCGCGATGAGCGGAGCGGCCGCGTGCGGGCCCCGCTCATCTGCAAATGCCTGTCATTTGCTGCAATTGCCTCTGGCACAGGAACAACCTGTGTATCTTCCGGTCGAAGGGCCGATACCCTGGAGGAAAGGTCGGAATGAAGATATCCGATGGTTTTGATGCTCGTCGCTTGCGCCCCAAGGGCCCGAGCAACTGGCGCCTGCGCCTGGTGGCCGGCATTGCCGCGCTGCTGGCGGTTGTAGGTGTGCTGCTGGCGGTGGCCGGTGGCGCAGGCTTGTCGGGGCACTCCCCGGCACTGGGCGAATTGAATGCCAGCCCTGGCGGCTCGGCGATCCTGGTGGTGGTCGGCCTGTTGGTGCTGTGGTTCGGCGTGTGGTTGTGGCGGCGCAGCCGGCGGCGGATGCGCCAGCCGTTGTCACTGAACATCGCCTCGCACCTGATGAAAAAACACGACTGATGGCGCTTGGATAGCGTTTCCTGCGCCCTGGCCGCCGCGATTTAGGTAAACTGCCCGCCCTTCGCGGAGGCTGACATGCAAGACGACGATTTTTCCCTGTTCAAGAACGAGCTGCGCGGCGTCAAGCCGATCAAGCACGACCGCGCCGACACCGGCAAGCCTAAGACTGACCGGGCGCAGATCGCCAAGTTGCGCCAGGCTGCGACCGTGCGCACCGATGCCACCACCGTAGACGGCCTGTCGGACCAGTTCGTGATCGACGTCGGCCCCGAAGACGAACTGATGTGGGCCCGCGACGGTGTGCAGGAAAGCCAGATGCGCAAGCTCAAGGCAGGCCAGATCCCGTTCGAAGGCAGTCTAGACCTGCATGGCATGACCGTGGAAAAAGCCCGGGAAACCCTCTGGGCCTTCCTGGCCGAAGCCACCAAATTCGAAATCCGCTGCGTGCGCGTCACCCACGGCAAGGCCGTGCGCCTGGACGGCAAGCGGCCAATGATCAAGAGCCATGTCAACACCTGGCTGCGCCAGCATGCCCAGGTGCTTGGCTTTACCTCCTGCCAGGCCCGTCATGGTGGCGCCGGCGCGGTGTACGTGATGCTCAAGCGCACCATGATGGAAGGGCGCGACGAGTAACAAGTGCCATCGTCAGGCTTGCAGCCATGTGTCGGCCACCGTAACCTTGCGCTTTGCGAAAATCCAACAGGTAGTTTCATGTCCCTGGAACAGAATTACACCGAGATCCTCGGCCAACTTGGCGAGGACGTCTCCCGCGAGGGCCTGCTCGACACGCCAAAGCGTGCCGCCAAGGCGATGCAGTACCTTTGCCGCGGCTATGAACAGACACTTGAAGAAGTCACCAATGGTGCCTTGTTCAGCTCCGACAACAGCGAAATGGTGCTGGTCAAGGACATCGAGTTGTACTCGCTGTGCGAACACCACCTGCTGCCGTTTATCGGCAAGGCTCACGTCGCCTACATCCCGAGCGGCAAGGTGCTGGGCCTGTCCAAGGTCGCGCGGATCGTCGACATGTATGCGCGCCGCCTGCAGATCCAGGAGAACCTCAGCCGCCAGATCGCCGATGCGGTCCAGCAGGTCACCGGCGCCCTGGGCGTGGCGGTGGTGATCGAAGCCAAGCACATGTGCATGATGATGCGCGGTGTGGAAAAACAGAATTCGTCGATGATCACCTCGGTGATGCTGGGTGAGTTCCGCGAAAACGCGGCGACCCGTAGCGAATTCCTCAGCCTGATCAAGTAACAGGCTGCGTAGGAAAAGGCCGGCGTCCATCGCCGGTTTTTTTTCGCCCGCAAAATTCAGGTAAGCTGCGGCCCCTTCTGTCATGGGCAAGAGGTTTCAGCCATGTTCGTCAAAGCACTTCGAGTGGGCCTCGGCCACGTCATCATCGCGGGCGACTTCATTACCCGCCCACGCAAAAAGCAGCGCCCCGCCGAGCAGCAGGCACAGGTGAACGCGGCGGCCAAGGGCCTGAGCCTGTACCAGTTCCACGCCTGCCCGTTCTGCGTGAAGACCCGTCGTACCCTGCATCGCCTGAATGTTCCGGTGGCGTTGAAGGATGCAAAGAACAACGAGCAAGATCGCCAGACCCTGCTGGAGCAAGGCGGCAAGATCAAGGTGCCGTGCCTGCGCATCGAAGAGAATGGCCAGACCACGTGGATGTACGATTCCAAGGTGATCATCGATTACCTGGACAAGCGCTTCGCTGCGCTCTGACAGACGCCGTCTCCTCTGTAGGAGCGAGCTTGCTCGCGAAAAACCTGAGGACGCCGCGGGGTGTCAGGTTCCCCTCGTTATCGTTGACGATTTTCGCGAGCTAGCTCGCTCCTACAGGATTTCCATGTCCAGTAATGCGGAGCCCAGGCATTTTCCGTGGGCATCCAGCGCCAGCGAGCGTGTCACCCCGCCGCGCAGGATCCCAGGCAGCACGAAGTTCAGCGCCTGCACGTTGGGCAACTCATAACGCCGTATCGGCGCAGCCCCCGGTTCCAGAAGGCCCGCAAAAAATTCGCTCACGCGCTCGGCCGTGAGCTGTTCGCAAAGCGAGGGATAGTCCTCGGCGCGATAGGCAATGATCGAAATATTCGAGGTGTCGCCCTTATCCCCGGTGCGGGAATGGGCCAGGGTGTGCAGCTTCATGCTTCGATCCTCGGGTTGACCGCGTTACGCGGCAGCAGCAACGACGCCACCGCCACCACCTGCCGCACACTCTTGCTGGCGCCGCCACCGCCAGACGGGCCGTTGGTGTAGAGGGTTTCCACTTCATTGCCGACACGTACCGCCTCGCTGCGCTCTTCACAGCGCGCAGCCACGCGCAGACGCACTTCCCAAGGCTCGACACTGCTGCGTGGGCCGTGCAATGAGTCCATGCCGATCAACTCGGCGCGCACCTCCTGCATCTTCACCCCCATCAACTCCAGGCGCTTGAGCACGACATCTCGCGCCAGTTGCGCCCGTGCGACCGCACCCGGGCCACCGTAGGACATCTGCCCCTCGCCGATCCAACCGTCCAGGTAACCCACGCTGACCTTCAACTGTTCCGGCCGTGCTCGGCCATTGGCGCCCTGGGCCCGCACCCGGTCAGTAGCGTCGTCGATAAAGGTCACCTGGGAAAAGTCGGCGGTGACATCAGGGGTCAGGTACGCCGCAGGGTCATGCACTTCATAGATCAATTGCTCGGTACAGGTCGCTCGACTGACCCGTCCACCGGAACCCGCGACCTTGGTAATCACCGCATCACCGTCGGCATTGATCTCGGCCAACGGAAACCCCAGGCGCGCCAGGTCATTCACGTCCTTGAAGCCGGGATCGGCGAAATACCCACCGCTGACCTGCCCCGCGCATTCGAGCAAATGCCCCACCAGTGTGCCGCGCCCCAGACGCGGCCAATCGTCCATCGCCCAGCCAAACTCAAACATCTGCGGCGCCAGGAACAGCGACGGATCGGCCACGCGCCCGGTGATCACCACATCAGCCTCGGCACCCAGGGCCTCGAGAATGCCATCGACCCCCAGGTAGGCGTTCGCAGAAATCAACCGCGCGCCCAGTGAGCCCAAGGTCTGGCCGTTATCCAGCACCTGCTCGGGACGCAGGATGTCGAGCACATCGTCACCCAGCACCGCCACCACCTTGAGGCCCAGGCCCAACTCATTGGCGATGCGGCGCACTTCAAGGGCCGCCGCCACCGGATTGGCCGCGCCCATATTGGTGATCACTCGCAGACGTCGGCGCCCCGCGCGGCGGCCGACAAACGGCAGCACGCGGCGCATGCGCTCGCTCAGCAGCGGGTCATACCCGCCCTGCGGATCGCTGATGCGCGCCTGTTGCGCCAGGGCGATGGTGCGTTCGGCCAGGCATTCGAAGACCAGGTAATCCAGGTCGCCGTGTTCGGCCAGTTCTACGGCAGGTTCGATGCGGTCGCCGGAATAGCCGGCACCGGAACCGATGCGCAAGGTGTTCATCTCAAATCACTCCCAGGAGCAACGCCGTCAGGGTCATCAACACCGACGCAGCAAACAGAAAAGGGATGGTAAAGCGCTGGTGATCGGCCAATTCGATCTTGCACAGGCCCACCAACAGGAATGTCGCGGGGGTCAGCGGGCTGACCGGGAAGCCGGTGGTGTGTACGCCGAGCAGCGAGGCCTGGGCCACTTGCAGCGGGTCGACGCCCAGGGCCTTGCCGACTTCGGCGATCACCGGCATGACGCCGAAATAGTAGGAATCGGGGTCGAACAGCATGCTCAGGGGCATGGAAATGAAGCCCACCACTGCGGGGATCAGCTTGCCGTGGCCCGCTGGAATCTGCGCGACCGCCACTTCGGCAATGGCCTTGAGCATGCCGGTGCCTTGCATGATGCCGGTGAACACCCCGGCGGCGAGCAGGATACTGGCCATGGTCAGGGCGGTTTTGGCGTGGGCATCGATGCGCGCACGCTGGGCGTCGACATTCGGGTAATTGATGCACAGCGCGACCACAGTGCCTAGCATGAACATCACCACGGGATCGACCCAACCGGCAATCATCACCACCATCACCAGCACCGTCAGGATCAGGTTGACCCAGAACAGGCGTGGGCGGCGCAGCTGGATGTCATCGTCGCTGAGCACCCGTTGCGGCACGGCATCCACTGTGGAACCGGCGCCCAGGCCCAGGCGTTTTTCCTCGCGACGACCAAGCCACCAGGCGCAGGCGAAAACGAAGATCAGGCCGACGATCTGCACCGGGATCAGCGGCTGGAACAAGTTCGCCACTGGCACGTGCAAGGCTGCCGACGAGCGCAACACCGGGCCGGTCCAAGGCAGGAAGTTGACCCCGGCGGCCATCGCGCAGACACAGGCAAGGATGCGCTTGTCGATGCCCAGCCGTGTATACAGCGGCAGCATCGCCGGCACCGTCACCAGAAAGGTCACCGCGCCGGAACCGTCCAGGTGGACCAGCAAGGCCAGGGTCGCGGTACCCACCACAATTCGTGTAGGACGCGTCCCTACCGTACGCAGGATGCGATCAATGATGGGATCAAGCATGCCGGCATCGGTCATGATCCCGAAAAACAGGATCGCGAACACAAACATGCCCACCACGGGGGCGACGTTCTTGATACCGGTAATGATGAAAGCGCTGGTTTGCAGGCCGAAACCGCCGAGCAGCGCGGCGATGATCGGCAAGGCAATCAGGGCCACCAGCGGCGAAAGGCGTTTGCTCATGACGGCAGCGAGCAGGCACAGGATGGTGATGACACCCAGGGTAGCGAGCATGGGTTACTCCAGAGCGGCCTTGGTGGCCGGTTATTGTTTTCCCTGGAGTATTGGAAGCGGGTTAGTCTTTGTAAATTGGAATATTCAGCCCCGCATGTTCGGAAAAACAAAATGAAGAACTCAATCCAGCATATTCAAGCGTTTCTCGCGGTGGCCCGTACCGGAAGTTTCACCAAGGCCGCCAATGAACTGCACCTGTCTCCTTCGGCACTGACAGTCCAGGTGCAACAACTGGAGGACTGGCTCGGCGTCACCCTGCTGGACCGTAGCCCGCGCCATGTGAGCATCACCGCCGCCGGCCAGGAAGCCCGTGGGCCGATGGAAAAGCTGCTGCTGGACCTGGACAACATCGTCACTGGCTCCCGCGACCTGGCCGCCCTGCGCCGGGGCGTGGTCACCATCGCCGCCCTGCCCTCGGTCTGCGCAGGCGCCCTGCCCCCGGCGTTGCGCCTGTTTCGCGAGCGTTTTGCCGGGATCGAAGTGCGCTTGCAGGACCTGGTGGCCCACCGCATTCACGCCCAGGTGCGCGCAGGCGAGGTGGATTTTGGTATCGGCGTACGCGCGCGGTTGAGCCATGGCCTGGAATTCGTGCCGGTGCTTAATGATCGTTTGTGCGCGTTTGTACCGCTGGATCACCCCCTCGCCCACCATCGCCAGCTGACGCTGCAACAACTGGCCGACCAGCCGATCATCCTCACCGGCCGCGACAGCAGCGTGCGTGAGCAGGTGGATGGGCTGTTCGATGAGACGCGGCTGACGATGCACGCCGGCATGGAAGCCAACTACATGTCTACGGTGTTGGCGCTGGTGCGCCAGGGCCTGGGAATCAGTGTGCTGCCGGAGTCGGCGGCGGACAGCCTGGAGGGGTTGAAACGTATCCACATCGATCATCCCGGCGTGAACCGGGAGATCGGGTTGATCAGTCGTAGCGGGATGGGGCTGAGCCCGGCGGCACAACGTTGTTTCGACCTGCTGAATGAGGAACTGTCCGACACACCCTCCCAGAGTTTTTGACCGCGTCAGTCAGTCGAGCATCGCGATATGTCTGGGATGGCTGGCCACACGCTCCAACCAAGCCCGCACGGCCGGGTACGGCGCCAGATCAAAACCGCCTTCCTCGGCCACATGGGTGTAGGCATACAACGCCACGTCGGCAATGGAGAACTGGTCGCCGACCAGGTAGGGCGTGAGTTGCAACTGGCGCTCCATGACCTTGAGCGCCTTGTAGCCACCCTTGTGCAGCTTCTTGTATTCCTCCTGGCGATCTTCCGGTAGCCCCAGGTAAAGCTGGATAAACCGCGCCACCGCAATGTACGGCTCATGGCTGTACTGTTCGAAGAACTGCCATTGCAGCACTTGCGTGCGCAGGCGCGGCTCGGTGGGCAGGAACTGGCTGCCATCGGCCAGGAAGTTGAGGATCGCGTTGGATTCCCACAGGCAGGTGCCGTCTTCGAGTTCCAGCACCGGGATCTTGCCGTTGGGGTTCTTGGCCAGGAATTCCGGGGTCTCGGTGTCGCCGTTGAGGATGTCGACATCCACCCACTGGTACGGGATGCCCAACAGGTTGAGCATCAATTTGACCTTGTAGCAGTTGCCCGATTTGTAATCGCCATAAACCTTATACATGGGGCTCCCCTTATGCCGCTTGCGCGTGCTGTGCTTGACGGACCACTGCGGCCAGGCGCTTGAGACCTTCGTCCAGGCGGGACGGGTCGATATGGCTGAAATTGAGCCGCAGTGAACCCAGGTGCTGGTCCGGCTCGGAAAAGAACGGTTCACCGGGCATGAACGCGACGTCCTGATCGAGTGCAGGAGCCAACAAGGTGCGGGTATCGAGCGGCTGTTTCAAGGTCAGCCAGAAGAATAATCCGCCCTGGGGCACTTGCCAGTCGGCCAACTCGCTGAAGTGACGCGCCAATGCAGCCTGAAAAGCATCGCGTCGCTCGCGATAAAAACCGCGCAGCTCGACCAGGTGCTGTTGATAGTTGTCGGTACCCAACCACTGCATCGCTTGCCACTGGCCGACGCGGTTGGTGTGCAGGTCAGCCGATTGCTTGAGCTTGAGCAAATGCGGGAACAGGTCGGGGCTGGCGATCAGGTAGCCGACGCGCAGGCCAGGCAACAAGGTCTTGGACACCGTTCCAGTGTAGATCCAGCTGGCCTTTTTCAGGCGGCCGGCAATGGGCTGCGCGCTGCCGCCATCGAAGGTCAGCTCGCGGTAGGGTTCGTCCTCGATCAGGGTCACGCCGAACTCGTCGAGCAAAGCCGCGACAGCCTCGCGCTTGGCTTCGCTGTAGCGCACCGCCGACGGGTTCTGGAACGTCGGGATCAGGTAAATGAACGCCGGCCGATGGCGTTCAAGGCTGGCACGCAGGGCGGCCAGGTTCGGGCCGTCGGTTTCCAGTTGCACGGTGAGGCATTCGGCGCCGAACAGTTGGAAGATCTGCAAGGCGGCCAGGTAGGTCGGGCCTTCCAGTAGGATCTGGGTGCCTTTATCGATATACAGCTTGGCCGCCAGGTCCAGGGCCTGCTGGGAGCCGCTGACCACCAGCACTTGGCTGGCCTGGCACGGCACGCCAAGGGCGCGGGCCTGGGCAGCGAGCAATTCACGCAGTTGCGGCTCGCCTTCGCTCATGCCGTACTGGCCGATATTCAGCGGCATGCCATCCCAGTTCAACGCCGGCAACATCGCTTCGGCGGGCAAGCCTCCGGCGAACGACATCACTTCCGGGCGCTGGGCCGCCGCGAGGATTTCACGAATCAAGGAGCTTTTGAGGCGCGTAACACGTTCAGAGAAGGCCATAAGGTCACCGCTAGCGAAGCCTGTGGGAAATACGTCAAACTAGTTGACCGAAATTACGACGACTTGAGTAGATACGTCAATATGCTTGACCTTAAAAACCAGAACAGTCAGCAAGCCGCCATGGAAGCGTTCTTCTTCGGCTACCAGGCGTTTACCGCCAAGGCCGACGAAATGCTCGAGCGCCGCGGCCTGAGCCGGGTGCACCAACGCATCGTGTTTTTTATCGCGCGCTACCCGGGCCTGAGCGTGAAGGAACTGCTGGAATTGCTGGGCGTGAGCAAGCAGGCGCTTAACATGCCGTTGCGCCAATTGCAGGAAATGCACTTGGTGAACAGTGTCGCGTCCGAGGCCGACAAGCGTAAACGCTTGCTGGCGTTGACCGAGGACGGCCGGCGTTTCGAGCAGTCACTGCGCCGCGAACAGGTGAAATTGCTGCAGCGCGCCTTCGCCGAAGCAGGCGAAGAAGCGGTAACCGGCTGGTTGGCGGTGAACCAGGCCCTTGCAGGGCCGCCGTGATCGCTGTGGCGAGCGGGCTTGCCCCGCGTTGGGCTGCGAAGCGGCCCCAAAACCAGGCACCGCGGTGTGTCAGTTAAAAACACACGCCTGTCATGGGGCCGCTTCGCGCCCCAACGCGGGGCAAGCCCGCTCGCCACAACACGCCCGCTCGCCACAGGCCAGCCCGCTTGCCACACCCCCCACCGGGATGTGCCTTTCATCTATTTCGCACAAGAAATAGAAAACATTATTTGCTTTCTTTGTATACAAAAGCATAATTCGCTTCGTGCGAGTTCCTGACCTATTGGTCAACAAACCCGCCAGTACCTCACAGCGCGTGCGCGCTGGACATAACAATAAAATGCTTGAGGAGTACTCGCTGTGGATAGCCGCAAATCCGAAGCCCCGCTGGACCTCGCCCCGCCGAACCTCACCCACACGAACCACGGCTGGCTCGAACGCCTGTTCAAACTGCGCTTGCATGGCACCACAGTGAAGACCGAGCTGATCGCCGGCCTCACCACCTTCATCACCATGGCCTACATCATCTTCGTCAACCCGAACATCATGGCCGACGCCGGTATCGACCACGGTGCGGCGTTCGTCGCCACCTGCATCGCCGCCGCCCTGGGGTGCCTGTTGATGGGCCTGTATGCCAACTGGCCGGTGGGCCTGGCGCCGGGTATGGGCTTGAATGCGTTTTTCACCTACACCGTGGTCGGCACCATGGGCTACACCTGGCAGACCGCACTGGGTGCGGTATTCATCTCTGGCGTGCTGTTCATGCTCCTGACACTGTCGCGCGTGCGTGAATGGCTGCTCAACAGCATCCCGGTCAGCCTGCGCCATGCCATGGGCGCCGGTGTCGGGCTGTTTCTCGGGGTGATCGGCCTGAAAACCGCGGGCATCATCGTCGATAGCCCCGCCACCCTGATCAAACTCGGTTCCCTGCACGAACCCGCCCCGCTGCTGGCGGCCATCTGTTTTCTATTGATCGCGATCCTCAGCTATCACCGCGTGTTTGGCGCGATCCTGATCAGCATCATCACCGTGACCCTGGCCGGCTGGGGCCTGGGCCTGGTGCACTACAACGGCATTCTCTCCACCCCACCGAGCCTGGCACCGACCTGGATGGCCATGGACATCAAAGGTGTATTCAATGTCAGCATGATCAGCGTGGTATTTGCCTTCCTTTTTGTGCACATGTTCGACACCGCAGGTACACTGATGGGCGTGGCACAACGCGCCGGGCTGGTGGGCGACGATGGCAAGATCCATAACCTGTCCAGGGCGCTGAAGGCCGACAGTGCCTCCAGCGTGTTTGGCGCCATGGTCGGCGTGCCGCCGGTGACCAGTTATGTGGAAAGCGCTGCCGGCGTCGCGGCCGGTGGTCGCACCGGGCTGACCGCCGTGACCGTGGGCGTGCTGTTTGTGGCGGCGATGTTTTTCGCACCGCTGGCCGGCATGATCCCGGCCTATGCGACGGCCGGTGCACTGATTTATGTGGCGATGCTGATGATGGCGAGCATGGCCCATATCCATTGGGATGAAGCCACCGACAGCATCCCGGCAATCGTGACCGCGATCATGATGCCGCTGACCTTCTCGGTCGCCGACGGTATCGCCCTGGGCTTTATCACCTATGTGGCGCTGAAAGCAGGTACCGGCAAGTACCGCGAAATTTCCCTCAGCCTGTGGGTGCTGTGCGCGATTTTCATCGCTAAATTCATATTTCTATAAAAAGGAGTAAGGCATGACCCTGGAAACCTGGCTGCTGTTCAGCGGCGCTGCATTGATCGTGATCCTGATCCCCGGCCCACTGTCCTTGCTGATGATCAGTAACAGCCTCAACTATGGTCTGCGCGGTTCGTACCCCGCATTCCTGGGTGGCGTGTTTGCCTCGGTCTGCCTTTTGAGTGCATCGGCACTGGGGCTGGGCGCCCTGCTGCTGGCCAGTGAGCAACTGTTCGGCGCATTGAAACTGCTCGGCGCGCTGTACCTGTTCTACCTCGCCTGGCAAAGCTGGCAGCAATCGCGCCAGCCGAGCCTCGCCGTGCACGTACCACAGGCCATCGCCACGCCGCGTTTTCGCAGCTTGTTTGGCCGCGCGTTTGTACTGGGCGCCAGCAACCCCAAGGACATTCTGTTCTTTGCCGCCTTCCTGCCACAGTTTCTCGACAGCGGGCAATCCTTCCTGCCGCAACTGCTGGTCATGATCGCCACCTGGACGGTGCTCGACCTGCTGTGCAAGTTGACCTACGGGCTCGGCGCACAGGGAGCGGCACGCTACCTGCGCAGCGGCAAGGGCCAGGTCGGGTTCAACCGCGTCAGCGCCGCATTATTCAGCGGGGCCGGGGCAGCGTCTCTGCTGAGTCGATGAGGTCACTGGCAGACGCTTCAGCCTGCACACTGTCGAGTCGATCGCGGCGAGGCGCTCACACCTTCACAAAATAAACACTGGGTGGATCCGCCTGAAAGACAGGCCATTGAATACCTGCCACGATCCGGACCAATCGATTTTCCTGCATGGCGCGCTGGACACTCACAACGGGAAGCGAACCCGGGTTGGCTCTGATGGCGACATTCAACCAGTGATCGGTCAGCCTTTCTTTCAACTGAACACTGGCTCGCTCAACCCACAGGGCGCTGATGTAGTACACATTGCCTGACGCGGAAGAACGGTGCGTCGCGATAAATTCATTGCTCAGGTACCTGTTTCTTCTTACCTCGACGTCATACACGTTGAAGCCCTGCTGCTCCAGGACATTCCGGATGGCGGCGCGTTGTGCAGTGTTGCGCTGAGCCGTTCTCCCTGGACCGCTATATCGCAACACAGGATCCAAGTGGGGAGCCCTGAAGTCGACGCGAGTGAAGCCCGGCGCGTTGCTCTCGTTACCGATGCGGATTGATCCGTGCGCTCGTTCGGTGCGGCGTAACATTCTCAGCAAGTCATCGGTCTGGCTCGAGCCCCTGGCATTGGAGGCCAGCCAATTGTCCAGCGTCGCCCGGATATTGAGCAGGTGAGTGGTCGAGACCGAGTAGGCAGTGTCGGCCAACTCGATCAGCCTTCTGGCTGCCATTCTCTGGCTGTGCAGGGTCATGGTGGGGAAGGCCGTGCCGACATAGTGCTCCAACGGCCGGTCGAACAAACGCGTATGCACTTGCCAGTCACCCGTCGCATTGCGCGATACCGGTATCGGCTGTTCGCCTGGCGCAGTGCTTGTCCAACGTTCGATATCCACGTAGGCGCGTGAAACCAGCGGCTCGTCCGGGACAATAAACGCAATACCGCTCCTTGGCGCATTGCTACCCTCATGAAGCAACCGGTAATACCCGATCCCCGACACGGTCGGCGTGTCATATTGCGCCCCGATGTAGATAGCGTCGTAGGAAAACCCTCGGGCGTCCTGGCTCACATGAAACGTCCCGAACTCCGTGGCGGCAGACATCTGCTCGAGAGGAACCTGAACCCTCCAATCGAACCATTCGTTGGCTGTGGCGGGTGACTGGTAAATACGATGTTCTGTCGCTGCGCGCACACTGGTTGGCCGCCAATCCGACACTACCGGCATTGGCGCACGCCAGGGGTCAAGCCCAGCGGTACTCGTCCCCGCCACCGGCTGGGGCGCATCAGCGCCCAGTAACCACTCCCCAGGTTGGTGGACGTTGATAATCAGTTCGTCCTGCCCCGGCGCCTGCTGGTTTTTCAGGCGCAATACCCGTTCGTTGTCGCGCCGGTAAAGTGGGTAATGGTGGGTTTCATCCGCCACGAAGAGCTCGCCGTTTTTCACGTAGACGCCGGACGCCCCAGGCCCTTTAAGCGCCACCGCGCCCTCGGGCACACCCTTGGCTTTGAAGCGTTCCAGGGCTTTGAGTTGGGTCACCTTGGGCGGTTCCGGGCGTGAAAGCCCGTCATACGGTGTCATGCGCAAGCGGTGTATTTTTCTCAGCCCATTACCCAGCGCGGGGCGCGCCATGCCGGTGCTCTTGGGGCCGGGGATAAAGCTCATCAACAGGTCAATCGCCAGATAGGCGCTCCTGAAACCGACTTCGACGGCATCCCGAGGGTCGCCAGAACGGTGATAACGCCGTGCCGAAAGCAACAACTCATAGGCTTCGTTCAACACCCCGAAGGCCGGAGAGAAAAACGCCACCAACGCCCGCGCACGGGTATCGCCCTGCTCACCAAGGCGCCGAATTCGATAGTCTTGCAGCGCGTTGCCGGATTGACTCGCCGCCTGCGTCCGGCGCTGCAGGTCAAGCAGGCTGGCACGGTAGAGCAATGCCTGGGCGTTGCTGTGGGATGTTCCGACGATCGCCAACCATTCCCGCGGCTCGCAAGCGATCTGCTCGAGGATCAGTTTTTCAATTTCTTCCGGCAACGGCGTCGGCTCCAAGTGCTTGACCTTGAATGAGCGAACAAAACCGATACCTTTCCAGATCCCTTTCATGAAGAAAAAAGCCGGCGCGACAATCAAGTGCGCGGCCCCCACAGCGCGCTCGCCAACCGCCTCCGGATAATGGGTGATCGCCTCGAATGCCCAACCGGGGGCGACCTGCCGCGAGAGTGCCTTGACGTTATCGGGCAAGGCACCGATGCGATTGAGTTCATCCTGGGCCACTTGCAGGCTGCTGTACTCAGTGAGCGCCAAGCCGTGGGGCGCATCGGGCCAGTAGACCACGCAGAGCCCGGAAAGCTTGTCCTGCACGACCACTATCCCCGCGATATAGCGATCATGCTGCAGGGTGTGCCCCACCACATGCACCACATGCAATTGCAACTGGTACGGGCTCTTCCACAAGTCTTGCGGGGTTATCGCCGCCATCGCGGCGATGAACAGGTTTTGTGCATTGGCTGTCAGACCCCGTTGAATCGCCGAGAACAGATGATGTTCAACGCCCGCACGCAGGGCGCGATTCAGCAACGCGGGGATACGTCCTTCGCTGAGCGTCCGGCCAGGACCAATGAGTGGGTAAAAAGCCCGGTTGATCAACGCGTCGTATTGCCCACCGATATCCAGTGAAGACACCAGGCGGATCAGGTAACCGGCATTGAGCTGTTGCTTCCAGTCA
Source organism: Pseudomonas sp. OVF7 (assembly GCF_030644265.1). Taxonomy (NCBI): domain Bacteria; kingdom Pseudomonadati; phylum Pseudomonadota; class Gammaproteobacteria; order Pseudomonadales; family Pseudomonadaceae; genus Pseudomonas; species Pseudomonas sp. OVF7. The sequence goes on from NZ_CP128996.1 coordinate 5,752,610, forward strand.
GCTTGCAGATAGCGGGCGCGATCGAGTCGCCACTGCGTCCAGGGCGCCAGTGGGTCCAGGTTATGCAGCGCCAATTGCAGCAGACTGAACGTCGTGCGCGTCGTGGTTGGCGTCAACACTATGTTGCGATCACCCACGGTACAGGTGCTGCTCCAGCCACAGAAAGAGCCGCGCACATCATCGGGCAGCTCAATCAAAGGCTCGTCGATATCCGGCAGCGGGGAAAAACCATCCTGGCGTAAACGGTCGATCAAGGCTTGGCGGGCGAACGTGTTCAGGTCAGGCAGGTAGTGCTCGATCCGATCATGAAAGGCAAAGGTACTGCCCAGGTACACACGCTCCAAGTGTTGGAATTTTTTACGCTGGGCACGGCTTGCGCGCGCCAACCACGTGGGCAGTTTCTTCGCTTCGGATACCGCTTTGCGCAGCAGCTCGACATTGGCCAGAGCCCGGCTCAGGAGGTTATTGAGGGGAATACTCAGTTGATCTTCCAGCTCGACCATCAACAGCGAGCGGCTCAGCCCGGGATCCGTCACCTCACTGAAAATACGCGTGATGTCCTCGTTGCTGTTGTGCAAGCGAGAGTAACTACCCAGCAGTTTCTTGAGCGAGGCCAGCGCTGGCTTGCCCGGGATCTCAAGGTAGCGAACAGCGAGCGTTTCACGTGCCGCATGCCCCCGCAGATCGGAGCGTTTATCCCGCTCGACGGTGCCCCACAGCACAGAGCCATCCGGGCTGCTCAGGCTCGTCTTGAGGCTTCGGGTCAAGGCGTCCAAACCGGCAAACGCCTGAATCCCCCCCTCCACGCCGAACGCGTACAGCACCACCGGATGCTGGCGGGCCGGAACCCGCACCGCTGCCGCCGTGGTCATCACCCAGACATTATGGAGTGGGTAGAAGGCGTCCGGTTCGCTGCCCACCGCGATCGACAGCACCCGGGTATCGCTGCCCGGGCGTTTGGCTGCCAGGGGCTGGGCCACCACTTCGACCACCAGGTCTCGATGGGCCGCACTGATCAACTTGAGCCCGTGCAGCAACTGCGCTTCGCAACGCAAGGCTTCGGTCTGGGCTTGCATAAACAGGGAAACACGTCTGGCCGTTCCCTTCCCATGGGGGCGCTCTGCCCAGAATGCCAACTCAAGCAGCCGATGCCGCGCGCTTTGCATCAAGGTTTTCAGCACATGGGTATGGACGTTGAGTCGCCCCACCTGGGACATGATCTCCAGATAGGCTGGAGTCTCCGCGCAGGGGTCATCCGCGGCCAATAACGCGACCAGGCCCTTTTCATAGCGTTTGACCTGCTGTTCTACGGTACGCATGGGCAAACCCGGCGCCACACCGGTGAACATGATTTCTTCGCGTCGTCGTTGCTGGTCCCATTTGAGCAATTGATCGCCAATGACCCCGAGCCGGGCAGCGCCGACCAGTTGGCGCCTGGCGCTCTCCACCTGCGCGAAAAAAAGCACGGCATCCAGCGGTGGCGGCTGAGACCGCACGTCAGAAAACACATGGGCAAAATACACCTTCACCGCACACCCCAGCTCATTGCTCCATTGCCCGGCCAGCAAGGCCTGGGCGCCATGCGCCAGCGCATCGTCCCTCACCTCCAAGCCACGCGTGAAGCCGGTGGCCGGCGACAGGTCCGCCGGCCGGTACAAGGTTTTGCGGCGACTTAACGGCAAGCAATGCCAGAGGTCGTGGAACAGCGACCGGTTCAACGCCAGCAGGTCGCACTGAAGGGCAAGGAAGGATGGGGCCTCGTAGAAATTGCGGGCGGCGCCCGGCAGGTAAATCACATGAGGCGTATCACTGGCCTCCCCCTCACGGTAAAGATGCAAGGCCCCGGGCATCGCGACGGCAGGAGTGCCCGGCCACATCAATTGGCTCACTTTGACGCTGGCCCACTCCCCGCCTGCCCGCTCGCGTGCTTCTGCGGCAGGGGCGTCGATCAGGGCTTGAACCAGGGCCATGCCCGCGCTCGATAGCTCCTCAAGTTGCCGCGCCATGAACGCACGGTCAGCGAAGAGCGTCTTTTGCAACTCGACCCAACGTTCCTGGCGGGTGAGCCAGGAGCCCTGCGCCAGCGTGCCCCAGTATTCAGAAACCGCGTGATCCAATCGCTCAAAGAGCCTCAGCGCATTGACACGCTGCAACGCTTCCAGCGGCGTATACGGTAAGCGGCAACCCGGATCTCCCTTGACGCTCAGCGCGGTGAACTGGTTAACGTTGGCCATTACCACGGGCAACGCCAGCAACATCAACGCCCGATCGGTCAAACTGTCGACTTTGCCGGCTTCGCTTGGCCGCTTGGATTCGGTGAACAACAAGCAGTCGGGGTCCATGCCGAATGCTTTGCGCAGCTCGGCACGGATAACCGTCAAGACTTTGGGAGAGCGTCCTATCAAGCGTGCAAGTTCCTGCGTCGACTCTGTACAACGCCGATCTACAAGGCCGATCTGATTGATCAGGCGGCTTGGATGGGGATGGGCGTTGATCCGCCGCGTTAACCGCTCACGAATGGCCTGTGGCGCATCGCTGTCGTCTGCAACGGATGGGGAACTGGAAGGGGGCGCAGCGCTTGGGTGATCGATGGACGAGGTCATGGTGTTTTCTTTTCTAGGAGGAAAACACCCATCCTAGGTATCGCCGAGGTGCCCCTGGCGCTAGATAGTTGAACGCACGACACGCAAAAAAAAAGCCCGCAGTGTGGGCGGGCAAAAAACCAACGAAGAGCGTTAGGCGAGGTGACGCTCAGCTACCGCGATAGGTGGAGTAGCTGTAAGGCGAAATCAACAAGGGCACATGGTAGTGATCCTGTTCGGCGTTGATGCCGAAGCGCAACACCACCACGTCGAGGAAAGCCGGCTCCGGCAGTTGCACGCCCCGGGCGCGGTAATAATCGCCGGCACTGAATTGCAGCTGGTACACGCCGCTGCGGTAGTCATCACCTTGCAGCAGCGGCGCGTCGCAACGACCGTCGCTGTTGGTCAGGGCGGTGGCGAGCCGTTCAAGCTTCTCGCCCTCGACGCGGTACAGCTCAACCTTGATTGCGCTGCCGGGGCAGCCATGTGCGGCGTCCAAAACGTGTGTGGTCAAGCGTCCCATGGCGTTTGTGCGCCTCCCGAAGTCAGTAGAAGAGGAAACCGCACTTTTTCAGGGCATCAAAAAAGTCGGCGATGGCTGATTAAGACACTTTTTAAAAAAATTGTACACAATAAATATCACAACGCTTTTGATCCCCCCGCCGACATTGCTCGACGAGTCGATTCGTCAGTAATCCTTGCTTTTAAACGACCTTTTGTCCATTAGCTGACCAGTCAGGCAAGTTTCTTGCTACACCCTTGAAGGAGAGCGATGCGGAAAAAATGCAGAAATGCAGGCTTACAAAGTTGGCAATAAGTTGTATACAATCACTCATCGCTGTGACGCCACCCAGTCTTTTCACTGCCCGGCCGCCACACCTATTGCTACCACGAACAAGAAGGAAGACTGCAGTGAGCGCTGACTACCCACGCGACCTGATCGGTTACGGCAGTAACCCTCCTCACCCCCACTGGCCGGGCAAGGCACGCATTGCGTTGTCTTTCGTACTCAACTACGAAGAAGGCGGCGAGCGCAACATCTTGCATGGCGACAAAGAGTCAGAAGCCTTCCTCTCGGAAATGGTCTCGGCCCAGCCGCTGCAGGGCGAGCGCAACATGAGCATGGAGTCGCTGTACGAATACGGCAGCCGTGCCGGCGTGTGGCGCATCCTCAAGCTGTTCAAGGCGTTCGACATTCCGCTGACCATCTTCGCCGTGGCCATGGCCGCCCAGCGCCACCCGGATGTGATCCGCGCCATGGTCGAAGCCGGCCACGAGATCTGCAGCCACGGCTACCGCTGGATCGACTACCAGTACATGGACGAGGCCCAGGAACGCGAGCATATGCTCGAAGCTATCCGCATCCTCACCGAACTGACCGGCGAACGCCCCCTGGGCTGGTACACCGGGCGCACCGGCCCGAACACACGGCGGCTGGTGATGGAGGAAGGCGGCTTCCTGTACGACTGCGACACCTACGACGACGACCTGCCCTACTGGGAACCGAACAACCCCACCGGCAAGCCGCACCTGGTGATCCCCTATACCCTGGACACCAACGACATGCGCTTCACCCAGGTGCAGGGGTTCAACAAGGGCGATGACTTTTTCGAGTACCTCAAGGACGCCTTCGACGTGCTGTATGCCGAAGGTGCCGACGCGCCGAAGATGCTTTCCATCGGCCTGCATTGCCGCCTGATCGGCCGCCCTGCCCGTCTGGCCGCCTTGAAGCGTTTTCTCGAATACGCCAAGGGTCATGAGCAGGTGTGGTTCGCCCGCCGTGTCGACATTGCCCGCCACTGGCAGGAAACCCACCCCTATACGGGAGTGGCGAAATGACCACGTTCCAGACCCTGAAACCCTCGACCTTGAGCCGCGACGCATTCGTCAAAGCCTTCGCCGATATCTACGAACACTCGCCATGGGTGGCCGAAAAAGCCTATGACCTGGGCCTGGATGCGTCGATCGACCAGATCGAAACCCTGCACCAGCGCATGAGCGATATCCTGTTGAGCGCCGATCACGCCAGTCAGCTGGCGTTGATCAACGCTCACCCGGACCTGGCAGGCCGTGCGGCCGTCCAGGGCCAGTTGACCGAAGCCAGCACGAATGAACAAGCTGGCGCCGGTATTCACCAATGCACGGCCGAAGAGTTCTCGCGCTTCACCGAGCTGAACGATGCCTACAAGGCCAAGTTCAAGTTTCCCTTCATCATGGCGGTAAAAGGCAGCAACCGGCACCAGATCCTGGCCGCGTTCGAAACGCGCATCCACCACTCGGCAGACACCGAGTTCAACTGCGCACTGGCCGAGATCAACAAGATCGCGCTGTTCCGTTTACTGACCCTCTAAACGACCATCCCCAGCCACTCTATCTAAGGCAGACAAGAAGAATGAAAGCTTACGCTGTACCTTTCGAGAAGTTCGTCAACCTGGCCGACGCCCGCCTGGGCACCAAGATCATCTCCGTCACCGATGACTGGTTCGCCGACGCCAACCGCCTGTTCCAGCCGACCCCGGCCGTGTGGAAGGAGGGCGTTTTCGATGACAACGGCAAGTGGATGGACGGCTGGGAGTCGCGCCGCAAGCGCTTCGAAGGCTACGACAGCGCAGTGATCCGCCTGGGCGTACCGGGTTCGATCAAGGGCGTGGACATCGACACTTCATTCTTCACCGGCAACTACCCGCCGTCGGCGTCCCTGGAAGCCTGCTTCCTGGCCTCGGGCGAGCCTGACGACAACACCCAGTGGGTAGAAGTACTGTCGGCCGTCGAACTGCAAGGCAACAGCCACCACTACCACGAAATCAGCAACGACCAGGCGTTCAGCCACCTGCGTTTCAACATCTACCCGGATGGCGGCGTGGCCCGCCTGCGTGTGTACGGCGTGCCGTTCCGCGACTGGTCCGCAGTGGGCGATAACGAACAGGTCGACCTGGCTGCCGCCTTGAATGGTGGTCGCGCCCTGGCCTGCTCCGACGAACACTTCGGCCGCATGAGCAACATCCTCAACCCGGGCCGTGGCATCAACATGGGCGATGGTTGGGAAACCGCGCGTCGTCGCACGCCAGGCAATGACTGGGTGATCGTCGCGCTGGGCCACCCCGGCGAGATCGAGAAGATCATCGTCGACACCCTGCACTTCAAGGGCAACTACCCGGACACCTGTTCGATCCAGGGCGCGTTCGTCAAGGGCGGTACCGACAGCCAGATCGAAACCCAATCGCTGTTCTGGCGCGAACTGCTGCCGGCGCAAAAGCTGGAAATGCACGCCGAACACACCTTCGCTGAGCAGATCAAGGCGCTGGGGCCAATCACCCATATCCGCTTGAACGTGTTCCCGGATGGGGGCGTAAGCCGCCTGCGTGTGCTGGGTAAAGTTTCGAAGTAAGCAGTGAACCTCTGTGGCGAGCGGGCTTGCCCCGCGTTGGGCTGCGAAGCAGCCCTGAAACCAGGCACCGCGTTGTATCGGTAGAAACGCGCTGACTTGATGGGGGCTGCTTAGCAGCCCAACGCGGGGCAAGCCCTAATGCCGTTCAGTTAAGGTTTTTTTGTAGGAGCGAGCTTGCTCGCGAAGAACTCACAGACGCCGCGTTCATTCAGGAAACACGCGTTATCGTTGACGTTTTTCGCGAGCAAGCTCGCTCCTACAGAAGGCGATGTCCGCTTAACTGAACGGCATTAGGGCAAGCCCGCTCGCCACATGAACTGAATGACACAACACAGAATCCGGATAAGAAGACAGCCATGCGCACACTGATGATCGAACCGCTGACCAAAGAAGCCTTCGCCCCTTTCGGAGACGTTATCGAAACCGACGGCAGCGATCACTTCATGATCAACAACGGCTCGACCATGCGCTTTCACAAGCTGGCAACGGTAGAAACCGCACAGCCTGAAGACCACGCAATCATCAGCATCTTCCGCGCCGACGCGCTGGATATGCCGCTGACCGTGTGCATGCTGGAGAGACACCCGCTGGGCAGCCAGGCCTTCATTCCGCTGCTCGGCAACCCCTTTCTGATCGTGGTCGCGCCACTTGGCGATGCACCTGTATCAGGCTTGGTCCGCGCCTTCGTCACCAACGGCAGGCAGGGCATTAATTACCATCGCGGCGTCTGGCACCACCCGGTGCTGACGATCGAAAAGCGGGATGACTTCCTGGTGGTTGATCGCAGTGGCACAGGCAATAACTGCGATGAGCATTTTTTCAAAGAGGATGAGCGGTTGATCCTCGCCCCCCACCAATAAGAGAAGGCCGGATCACCCGACAACAAGGGTGACAGGCGAGAGGTAAAGACTGTGGAAGCACATCTGTTGGAATGGCTGAACCTTAGCGTGCGCTGGGTTCACATGATCACTGGCGTCGCCTGGATCGGCGCTTCGTTCTACTTTGTCTGGCTGGAAAACAACCTCAACCGCGTCAACCCCAAGAGCGGCCTGGCCGGCGACTTGTGGGCGATCCACGGTGGCGGTATCTACCACCTGGAAAAATACAAACTGGCCCCGCCGACCATGCCGGACAACCTGCACTGGTTCAAATGGGAAGCCTATTTCACCTGGATGTCGGGCGTCGCGCTGTTATGCGTGGTGTTCTACCTCAACCCGACGCTGTACCTGCTCGCCCCCGGCAGCAGCCTGAGCGGCACCGAAGGCGTATTGCTGGGCATTGGCTCGCTGTTCGCCGGCTGGTTCATCTACTCCTTCCTCTGCGACTCGGCCCTGGGCAAGCGCCCTGCCCTGCTCGGTTTCATCCTGTTCGTGCTGTTGATTGGCGCCGCATACGGTTTCAGCAAAGTGTTCAGCGGCCGTGGCGCGTACCTGCACGTGGGTGCGGTGATCGGCACCATCATGGTCGGTAACGTATTCCGCATCATCATGCCGGCCCAGCGTGCGCTGGTGGCGGCGATCGCGGAGAACCGCACGCCCGACCCGGCCCTGCCGGCCAAGGGTTTGCTGCGCTCACGGCACAACAACTACTTCACCCTGCCGGTGCTGTTCATCATGATCAGCAACCACTTCCCGAGCACCTACGGCAGCCAATACAACTGGCTGATCCTCGCGGGTATCGCGGTGGCAGCGGTGTTGGTGCGGCACTATTTCAACACCCGGCATAACAGCCAGAAGTATGCCTGGACCTTGCCGGTGGGGGCGTTGGCGATGATCTCCCTGGCCTACGTGACCGGGCCCAAGCCCGTGGCAGAAGTGGCCAAGGCACCCGCCGCGATCGAGTACCAACCGTTGCCGGAAACCGCCTTGGGCGGCGGCGTGAAATCCGCAGCGCCAGCCGCCCCCGTCGCAGCATCTGCCCCCGCCCAGGCGACGATTGATTTCGACAAGGTGCATGGGGTGATCCAGGAACGCTGTGCGGTATGCCATTCGGCCAAGCCCACCAGCCCGCTGTTCAGCACCGCACCGGCAGGCGTGATGTTCGATACACCGGCGCAGATCCAGCAACAGGCGGCGCGTATCCAGGCGCAGGCCGTGGCGAGCCAGATCATGCCGCTGGGCAACATCACCCAGATGACCCAGCAGGAGCGCGATTTGATCGGCACCTGGATCAATCAGGGGGCGCGTACCAACTGACGGATTCACACAGTTCCAATGTGGGAGGGGGCTTGCCCCCGATGGCGGTGCATCAGTCACAGATACGTTGAATGACACACCGCTATCGGGGGCAAGCCCCCTCCCACATTTGGACATGCCGTGTTTTGAAGATTGCGTTCCACACAACACAACAATAAAAAGATCCGAGGTGTTGCATGACCGAGTTAGTCGAACCGCAGATTCCTGCCGCACCCGCCATGGTGCGGCTGCCCCTCTTGCAACTGATTCTGGTAGGCCTGCAACACGTCTTGCTGATGTACGGCGGCGCCGTCGCGGTCCCCCTGATCATTGGCCAGGCCGCCGGCCTGAGCCGTGAAGAAATCGCCTTCCTGATCAACGCCGACCTGCTGGTGGCCGGTGTCGCGACCATGGTCCAGTCGTTCGGCATCGGCCCCCTGGGGATTCGCATGCCGGTGATGATGGGCGCCAGTTTCGCCGCGGTCGGCAGCATGGTCGCCATGGCCGGCATGCCGGGTATCGGCTTGCAGGGGATCTTCGGCGCGACCATCGCCGCCGGGTTCTTCGGCATGCTCATCGCGCCATTCATGTCCAAGGTGGTGCGCTTCTTTCCGCCGTTGGTAACCGGCACCGTGATCACCGCCATCGGCCTGTCGCTGTTCCCTGTGGCGGTGAATTGGGCAGGCGGTGGCAGCGCCGCCGCGACCTTCGGCTCGCCCATCTACCTGGCCATCGCCGCACTGGTGCTGGCCACTATCCTGCTGATCAACCGCTTCATGCGGGGCTTCTGGGTGAATATCTCGGTGTTGATCGGCATGGCGCTCGGCTACGGCTTGTGCGGCCTGCTTGGCATGGTCGATCTCAGCGGCCTGGCCCAGGCGCCATGGGTACAGGTGGTGACACCGTTGCACTTCGGCATGCCCACATTCGAGCTGGCGCCGATCCTGTCAATGTGCCTGGTGGTCGTGATCATCTTTGTCGAATCCACCGGCATGTTCCTCGCCCTGGGCAAGATCACCGGCCAGGACGTGACCCCGAAGATGCTCCGCCGTGGCTTGCTGTGCGATGCCGGCGCATCGTTCTTCGCCGGGTTCTTCAACACCTTTACCCACTCCTCGTTTGCGCAGAACATCGGCCTGGTGCAGATGACGGGCGTGCGCTGCCGTTCGGTGACGATCATGGCCGGCGCCTTTCTGATTGTGCTCAGCCTGTTGCCCAAGGCCGCCTACCTGGTGGCGTCGATTCCGCCAGCAGTACTTGGCGGCGCGGCGATTGCCATGTTCGGCATGGTGGCGGCCACCGGGATCAAGATTCTCCAGGAAGCCGATATCGCCGACCGTCGCAACCAGTTGCTGGTGGCTGTCAGCATCGGCATGGGCCTGATCCCGGTGGTGCGCCCGGAGTTCTTCGCACAACTGCCGTTGTGGATGAGCCCGATCACCCACAGCGGGATTGCCATGGCGACCCTCAGCGCGCTGGCGCTGAACGTGCTGTTCAATATCCTCGGCGGCGCAGAGCGCCCCGCCGTCGCCCATACGCATTGATGCCTTTGTTAGTCCAAAAATAACAACAGACAAGGAACATCCCATGCATGCCATTCACCTGGGGCCGGCCATGTGCCGTGCCCCATTCTCGCCCCCTGCGCGCTCTAACAGCGCACTTGAGCCAAGGCTTTGGAGCCAGTATTCTCCGCGCCCGCTCGAATCGACTCAAAAAAAAACAGCGAATGTAAAAGCTGACTGCAAGGCCAACTTATCCCGGCCCTGCAACAGCGACCAATGTGCACAAACATCCCCTGAATTCGACTGCATTCCGTGCAGCCGACGGGGATTTTTTGGTTTTTCAAACACGTTGGCGCAGCTCTTGCTAAAAGCATCAAAGCTGACCGAATAGACGATTTTTGCAGCGAACCAAAAGGCGCCACACCAGAGCGCCTGCGTAGAAGAAAAACCATAAAACTTTAACTCGGGAGCAACCGAATGAAACCTATGTTCAAGGGCCTGATGCTGGCGGGATCGCTGCTGGCCGGTGGCCAAGCCGTGGCCGGTGACTTGTTGCAGTGGCAGAACAACAGCCTGACTTACCTGTGGGGCAAGAGCTTCACGGTTAACCCGCAGATCCAGCAAACCGTCACCTTCGAACATGCCGACGCATGGAAGTACGGCGACAACTTCTTCTTCCTCGACCGCATCTTTTATAACGGCAAGGAAGACGGCAACGTCGGCCCGAGCACTTACTACGGCGAGTTCAGCCCACGCTTGTCGTTCGGCAAGATCCTGGACAAGGACTTGTCCTTCGGCCCGATCAAGGATGTGTTACTGGCCTTCACTTATGAGTTCGGCGAAGGCGATAACGAATCGTACCTGCTCGGCCCTGGCTTCGACCTGAACATCCCAGGCTTCGACTACTTCCAGCTGAACTTCTACCAGCGTCAGACCGAAGGCAATCGCCCGGGTGACGGCGTATGGCAGATCACTCCGGTATGGGCGTACACCCTCCCCGTTGGCAACTCCGACATCCTGATCGACGGTTTCATGGATTGGGTGGTGGACAACGACAAGAACGCCCGTGGCACTTACCACGCCAACCTGCACTTCAACCCACAGGTCAAATACGACCTAGGCAAGGCGCTGCATTGGGGCGATAAGCAGTTGTATGTGGGTTTTGAATACGACTACTGGAAGAACAAGTACGGGATCGAGGATTCCGGGGCGTTCAAGACCAACCAGGACACGGCGAGCTTCCTGGTCAAGTATCACTTCTGACCGAACATCGCAGGTCAAAATGTGTCAGGGGCAAGCCCCAATGCCAGTCAGTTAAGCGTACAGCGCCTTCTGTAGGAGCGATAACTGACTGGTATTTGGGCTTGCCCCTCCCACATTCAGATAGGCGGCAGGCCTAAGAACCGGGTGATTTCTTCACGCTTGGCCAACGCATCTTTCCTGCCCAATTCAATCAACTCGCTGCAATACCCCGCTTCGAACAACAAGTAACTCAGCACCCCTGCCCCACTCGTCTTGGTCGCCCCCGGCCCGCGCAGGAACAGGCGCAATGCCGCGGGCAATTCCTGACGATGCCGCGCCGCGATTTCATCGATCGGCTGGCTCGGCGCAATCACCAGCACGTCCACCGGGGCCAGGCCGCGGGATGCGCTGTCGGCAGGCTGGAAATGGCTGAACTGGTTCAAACGCTCCAGCAACTCGATATCACTTTCCAGGCTGTCGATGAACGTGCTGTTGAGCATATGCCCGCCAATCTGCGCCAGGGTCGGTTGCTGGCCCGTGAAGACGCGCGGTGTCGCCGCCTCGTTGCCCCGTGGGTTGCCACTGACCCCCACCACCAGCACGCGGCTGGCCCCCAGGTGCAAGGCCGGACTGATGGGTGCCGACTGTCGCACGGCGCCATCGCCGAAATATTCCTGGTCGAGTTTCACCGGGGCAAACAGCAAGGGGATCGCCGAACTGGCCAACAGGTGTTCAACCGTCAGTTGGGTCGGCACGCCGATACGGCGGTGGCGCAACCAGGCGTCGATGGTGCCGCCGCCCTGATAGAAGGTCACCGCTTGTCCGGACTCATAGCCGAACGCGGTCACCGCCACCGCGTGCAGATGCTTCTCGCGGATGGCCTCATCGATGCCCTCCAGGTGCAGCTTGTCGTGGAGCAGCTCGCGCAGCGGCGAGCTGTTGAGCAGCGCCACCGGCACTTGGGCGCCCAGGCCCAGCAGGCTGTGAAAACAGAAACGGCTGGCCTGGTGAATCACCCCCGGCCAATCGCTGCGCAGCACCCGATGGCTGCGAAAGCCCTGCCAGAACGCGGTAAGACGCTGGATCGCCGCCGTGAAGTCCATGGCGCCGCTGGCCAGGCTGACCGCATTGATCGCCCCGGCCGAGGTGCCGACGATGACCGGAAAAGGATTCGGCGCCCCCAACGGCAGCAACTCGGCAATCGCCGCCAAAACCCCCACCTGATACGCCGCTCGCGCTCCGCCGCCGGAAAGAATCAAGCCTGTGACCGGTTCAGCTGGGCGCATTGCATCACTCCATGTGGGGCCAACAGGGGAAGGTCAGGTGTTATCGACGACGTTTTTCGTACAGCTTGGGTTCGCCCGGTGGCCGGCTCTTGAAGCGGCGGTGGGTCCACAGGTATTGCTCGGGGCATTCACGCACCGAGGCTTCGACCCAGCGGTTGATGCGCAGGCAGTCGACTTCGTCGCTTTCGCCTGGGAAGTCGGTCAACGGCGGGTGGATCACCAGGCGGTAACCGCTGCCATCGGCCAGGCGCTCCTGGGTGAACGGCACCACCAGCGCCTTGCCCAGCTTGGCGAACTTGCTGGTGGCGGGCACGGTGGCGGCCTGGATGCCGAACAGCGGCACGAAGATACTTTGCTTGGCGCCGTAGTCCTGGTCCGGCGCATACCAGATGGCGCGGCCGGCGCGCAGCAGCTTGAGCATGCCGCGCACGTCTTCGCGCTCGACGGCCAGGGAATCGAGATTATGCCGCTCGCGACCACGGCGCTGGATAAAGTCGAATAAGGGGTTGCCGTGCTCGCGGTACATGCCATCGATGGTGTGCTTCTGTCCCAGCAAGGCTGCGCCGATTTCCAGGGTAGTGAAGTGCAGGGCCATGAGGATCACGCCCTTGCCATCCAACTGCGCCTGCTTGAGGTGTTCCAGGCCCTCGACGTGAGCCAGGCGCGCCAGGCGCTGGCGCGACCACCACCAGCTCATGGCCATTTCAAAGAACGCGATGCCGGTGGAAGCAAAGTTTTCCTTGAGCAGCTTTTTGCGCTGCGCGGCGGATTTTTCCGGGAAGCACAGCTCCAGGTTGCGCGCGGCGATGCGGCGACGCTCGCCGGCCACGCGGTACATGCCCGCACCCAGCAGGCGACCAATGGCCAGCAACGCGCGATACGGCAATTGAGTGATCAGCCACAGCAGGCCGAGTCCCAGCCATAACAGCCAAAAACGCGGGTGAAAAAATACAGCACGAAAACGCGGGCGATCCATTACAGATTCCGGTAAAGACAAGGGCCGCGCATTCTACAACGGTTCGACTCGGCTTGCGGCCAGTGGATGTTCTCGTTATAAGTCTCGACACTTTTCGTGACAAGCCGCTTTTGCCGACCATGAGCCAAACCGAACCGCTAGACCAAGATCCCGTGTTCCAGCTGAAAGGCAGCATGCTCGCCATCACCGTGCTGGAACTGGCCCGCAATGACCTCGATGCCCTGGACCGCCAGCTCGCCGCCAAGGTCGCCCTGGCGCCGAACTTCTTCAACAATGCCCCGCTGGTGCTGGCCCTGGACAAGCTGCCGGCCGGCCAAGGCGCGATCGACCTGCCCGGCCTGATGCGCGTATGCCGCTCCCATGGCTTACGCACCCTGGCGATTCGTGCCAGCCGTATCGAAGACATTGCCGCCGCCATCGCCATTGAACTGCCAGTACTGCCACCGTCCGGCGCACGCGAGCGTCCACTCGATCCGACGGAAGGTGAAGTGAAGAAAAAACCGGAAAAACCGGCGGAACCGACGATCAAGCCGACAAAGATCATCACCTCCCCCGTACGCGGCGGGCAGCAGATTTACGCCCAGGGCGGCGACCTGGTGGTGATCTCATCGGTCAGCCCCGGCGCGGAACTTCTGGCCGACGGAAACATCCATGTATACGGCCCGATGCGCGGACGTGCGCTCGCCGGTATCAAGGGTGACACCAAGGCACGTATTTTTTGCCAGCAATTGACCGCTGAACTCGTGTCCATCGCAGGCCAGTACAAGGTTTCAGAAGATTTGCGCCGCGATCCGCTGTGGGGGGCTGGTGTACAGGTCAGCCTGTCGGGCGATGTGTTGAACATCATCCGTCTTTAACGGATACTGCCGCATTTTCCAAGCATCTCTAGACTCTGATAGCACAGCGAAACTGGCAAGACTTGCGTAGGAATAATTGGAAGTTGGCGTTTCCCCTGCGGGAACCCCATCTTTTCCCTACAAAGGCTGTCCGCCTGCAGCGAGTTCCAAGAGATGTTTTTCAGGGGCTGAAAAGTCCTTTTTCCTTAGGGGTGAAACACCTTGGCCAAGATTCTCGTGGTTACATCCGGCAAGGGTGGTGTGGGTAAGACCACCACCAGCGCCGCTATCGGTACCGGCCTCGCACTGCGCGGCCACAAGACAGTCATCGTCGACTTCGACGTCGGTTTGCGTAACCTCGACCTGATCATGGGCTGCGAACGCCGCGTGGTGTACGACTTCGTCAACGTCGTCAATGGTGAAGCCAACCTGCAACAGGCCCTGATCAAGGACAAACGCCTTGAGAACCTGTATGTACTGGCCGCCAGCCAGACCCGTGACAAAGACGCACTGACCAAGGAAGGCGTCGGCAAAGTCCTCGCCGAGCTTAAGGAAACCTTCGAATACGTGGTGTGTGACTCCCCGGCCGGTATCGAAACCGGTGCTCACCTGGCGATGTACTTCGCCGATGAAGCCATCGTGGTGACCAACCCGGAAGTGTCCTCGGTACGTGACTCGGACCGTATGCTGGGCCTGCTGGCCAGCAAGTCCAAGCGCGCCGAAGAGGGTCAGGACCCGATCAAGGAACACCTGCTGCTCACCCGCTACAACCCTGAGCGTGTCAGCAACGGCGAAATGCTCGGCGTTGAAGACGTGAAGGAAATCCTTGCAGTGACCCTGCTGGGCGTGATCCCGGAATCCCAGGCAGTTTTGAAGGCATCCAACCAAGGCGTGCCGGTGATTCTTGACGACCAGAGCGACGCCGGCCAGGCGTACAGCGATGCGGTCGATCGTCTGCTGGGCAAGACCGTGGAACATCGCTTCCTCGATGTTAAGAAGAAGGGATTCTTCGAGCGTATCTTTGGAGGCAACTAAACAATGAAATTTCTCGACTTCTTTCGCGCCAACAAAAAGCCAAGTACCGCGTCGGTAGCGAAAGAGCGTCTACAGATCATCGTGGCGCACGAACGCGGCCAACGCAGTACACCGGACTACCTGCCAGCCTTGCAGAAGGAATTGGTAGAGGTGATCCGCAAGTACGTCAATATCGGCAACGATGACGTGCATGTCGCCCTGGAAAACGACGGCAGCTGCTCGATTCTGGAACTCAATATCACCCTGCCTGATCGTTGATCGAAAGGGCGGTCGCCACGGCGGCTCCGTCACCCTGATGCCTTTGCGGGCATCGGGTGGTCGAGCCGCCGTTGGCGTTTGTTACGAGGCTGTTTAATGCCGTTGTCCAACATCCATATTCTTCATCAGGACGATGCCGTCCTGGTGGTGAACAAGCCGACTTTGCTGCTCTCGGTGCCTGGCCGCGCCGATGACAACAAGGATTGCCTGATCACCCGCCTGCAGGAAAACGGCTACCCCGAAGCCCGCATCGTCCATCGCCTGGACTGGGAAACCTCGGGCATCATCCTGCTGGCCCGGGACGCCGATACTCACCGCGAGCTGTCTCGCCAGTTTCACGATCGCGAAACCGAAAAAGCCTACACCGCCCTGGCCTGGGGCCAGCCGGCACTGGACAGCGGCAGCATCGACCTGCCCCTGCGCTATGACCCGCCGACCAAGCCGCGGCATGTGGTCGACCACGAATTCGGCAAACATGCGCTGACCTTCTGGAAGGTGCTGGAACGTTGCGGCGACTGGTGCCGCGTCGAGTTGACGCCGATCACGGGGCGTTCCCACCAGTTGCGGGTGCACATGCTGTCCATCGGCCACCCCTTGCTCGGCGATGGCCTGTACGCCCATGAACAAGCCCTGGCCGCCTGGCCACGCCTGTGCCTGCACGCGAGCATGCTGAGCTTTACCCACCCGCAAAGCGGCGAGCGTTTGCGCTTCGAGTGCCCAGCCCCGTTCTAAAGCTGCAAACACAGTAAATGTGGGAGGGGGCAGCCCCCGATTGCGGAGTGTCAGTCACTGTATTTGTTGACTGGGCCACGGCAATCGGGGGCAAGCCCCCTCCCACATTTGTGCTGTGCACTTCTTGCCATCGGACGGTAAACTCCGCGCATTGCTGTCTGGAGCTATTTATGCGCGAAGCGTTGAATCAAGGCCTGATCGACTTCCTCAAGGCCTCCCCTACTCCTTTCCATGCCACCGCGGCCCTGGCCCAGCGCCTCGAAGCCGCCGGTTTCCAGCGTCTCGACGAGCGCGAAACCTGGGCCACCGAAGCCAACGGGCGCTATTACGTCACCCGCAACGATTCCTCGATCATCGCCTTCAAGCTCGGCCGTCACGCGCCACTGCAAGGCGGCATCCGCCTGGTTGGCGCCCACACTGACAGCCCGTGCCTGCGGGTCAAGCCGCAGCCTGAGCTGCAACGCCAGGGCTTCTGGCAGTTGGGTGTGGAAGTCTACGGCGGTGCGCTGCTGGCGCCGTGGTTCGACCGCGACCTGTCCCTGGCCGGTCGCGTCACCTTCCGCCGCGACGGCAAGGTCGAAAGCCAACTGATCGACTTCAAGCTGCCCATCGCGATCATCCCCAACCTGGCCATTCACCTGAACCGTGAAGCCAATCAGGGCTGGGCGATCAACGCCCAGACCGAGTTGCCGCCGATCCTCGCGCAGTTTGCCGGCGATGAACGCGTGGACTTCCGCGCCGTGCTCACCGAGCAACTGGCCCGCGAGCACGGCTTGAACGCCGATGTGGTACTCGACTACGAGCTGAGCTTCTACGACACCCAGAGTGCTGCCGTGATCGGCCTGAACGGCGACTTCATCGCCGGCGCACGCCTGGACAACCTGCTGTCGTGCTACGCCGGCCTGCAAGCCTTGCTCACCAGCGAGACCGATGAAACCTGCGTGCTGGTGTGCAACGACCACGAAGAAGTCGGTTCCTGCTCGGCCTGCGGTGCCGACGGCCCGATGCTGGAACAGACCCTGCGCCGCCTGCTGCCTGAAGGTGATGAATTCGTACGCACCATTCAGAAATCGCTGTTGGTTTCAGCCGACAACGCCCATGGCGTGCACCCGAACTACGCCGAGAAGCATGACGCCAACCACGGGCCCAAGCTGAATGCGGGCCCGGTGATCAAGG
Source organism: Pseudomonas sp. OVF7 (assembly GCF_030644265.1). Classification (NCBI taxonomy): domain Bacteria; kingdom Pseudomonadati; phylum Pseudomonadota; class Gammaproteobacteria; order Pseudomonadales; family Pseudomonadaceae; genus Pseudomonas; species Pseudomonas sp. OVF7. Next base: position 5,769,797 of record NZ_CP128996.1, read on the forward strand.
TCAACAGCAACCAGCGCTACGCCACCAATAGCGAAACCGCCGGTTTCTTCCGCCACCTGTGCATGGCCGAGGAAGTCCCGGTACAGAGCTTCGTGGTGCGCAGCGACATGGGCTGTGGCTCGACCATCGGCCCGATCACTGCCAGCCACCTGGGCGTGCGCACCGTGGACATCGGCCTGCCGACGTTTGCCATGCATTCCATCCGCGAGCTGTGCGGCAGCCATGACCTGGCGCATTTGGTCAAAGTACTCGGCGCGTTCTACGCCAGCCACGACCTGCCCTGATCCAAAGGCTGAATGCAGTTAAACAGGTGGGAGGGGCGGTGATTCGATTTGCCCCTCCCACATTTGGCTTCGCGTACACCTGATCTATATCACCTGCATTTCCCACAATCCCACCTAGACTTGTCACTATTCCCACTCTGACAAGGCCATCGCCTCATGATCACCATGTCCTCCTTCCACGCCATGCTCATCCCTATCCTGATCGGCATGATCATGCTCGCGGTTGGTTTTAACTTTCGTGACAAGCCCCTGGGTGTGTTCGGCATGTGGATCGGCATGCTGTTGATCCTGGGCACCGTGGTCTACAAGATCCTCGCCAAACTGGCCGAATGACAAATGCACTCGCATTGGGCATAGCGGCCTCGTACACTCGGTCAACTCGTCGTTTCCAAGGTTGACCGCCTCCGTGCTTTCCCGTCTGTTCGCTCTGCCCTGCTACCTACTGATCGCCCTGCTCACGCTGCTGCCGCTCGCACCTGCCCAGGCCGTGAGCTTGCCCGGCATGCTGGGCAGCACCAACAAGACCCAACCCCAGGCCGATGTGCCCCTGGGGCAGTCGTTGGACGAGGTGATCAAGACCCTGGAAAACGACCAGCAGCGCACCCAACTGCTGAGCGACCTGAAGAAGCTGCGCGAAGCCACGCAAAAAGCCCAGCCGGCCGCCGAACAAGGCGTGCTCGGGTTGATCGGCAGCACGCTGTCGGACCTTGAGCAACAATTTTCCGGGGACGACAGCCCGATCAGCCGCTGGTCCAACGAGGTTGACCTGGCCAAGGATGAACTGAGCGCACTGATACTGCCGGCCAATGAATGGCTCCCCATCATTTTCGGTTTCGCCGTGATCCTGGCGGTGTGGAGCCTGCTCGCCGCCGCGTTGATCTGGCTCAGCCACCGCGTGCGCGAGCGCTTCGGCCTGCCCGAGGAATTGCCACAACACCCGCGCACCTGGGACATGCTGCGCTTCGCCCTGCGCAAGCTGGGGCCTTGGCTGATCGCCCTGGTGATCACCGTGTACCTGAGCTATGCACTGCCGTCGTCCCTGGGCAAATCCCTGGCAATGGTGCTGGCCTACGCACTGGTGGTCGGTACGTGCTTCTCGGCGATCTGCGTGATCGCGTTCTCCCTGCTCGACGGCCCGCACCGCCACCGCGCGTTGTATATCCTGCGGCACCAGGCGTTCCGTCCACTGTGGTGGATCGGTAGCTTTGCCGCCTTTGGCGAAGCGTTGAGCGACCCCAGGCTGGTCACGGCGCTCGGCCAGCATTTGGCTCATACCGCAGCGACCGTGGCCAATGTGATGGCTGCGCTGTCCACCGGTGTGTTTATCCTGCGTTTTCGCCGGCCGATTGCGCACCTGATCCGCAACCAGCCGCTGTCCCGACGCCTGACCCGCCGCGCCCTCAGCGACACGATCGAAATCATCGGCACCTTCTGGTTCATCCCGGCCCTGCTGCTGGTGGGTATCTCGCTGTTCGCCACCTTCGTCTCGGCCGGCGACACCAGCACCGCCCTGCGCCAGTCGCTGCTGTGCACCGTGTTGCTGGTGCTGTGCATGGTGATCAACGGCCTGGTCCGACGCCACGCGCTCAAACCGCAACGCGGGCACAAGCGCCATGCGCTGTACTCCGAGCGCCTGAAAAGCTTCGTCTACACCCTGGCCCACCTGGCGGTATGGCTGGCATTTATCGAGCTGGGGCTGCGAGTCTGGGGCTTGTCGCTGATCCGCTTTACCGAAGGCGATGGTCATGAAGTCGCCGTCAAGCTATTCGGCCTGGCGGGCACCCTGCTGTTCGCGTGGCTGATCTGGATTCTCAGCGACACCGCGATCCTCCACGCCCTCACCCGCTCGCGCAAAGGCCTGGCCAATGCCCGTGCGCAGACCATGATGCCGTTGATCCGCAACGTGCTGTTCGTGACCATCTTTATCATCGCGGCCATCGTTGCCCTGGCGAACATGGGCATGAACGTCACGCCACTGCTGGCCGGTGCCGGTGTAATCGGCCTGGCCATCGGTTTTGGTGCGCAGTCGCTGGTGGCGGACTTGATCACCGGCCTGTTCATCATCATCGAGGATTCCCTGGCCATCGATGACTACGTCGACGTCGGTGGCCACCTCGGTACCGTCGAAGGCCTGACCATCCGCACCGTACGCCTGCGCGATATCGACGGCATCGTCCACACCATCCCATTCAGCGAAATCAAGAGCATCAAGAACTACTCGCGGGAGTTCGGCTACGCGATCTTCCGGGTCGCGATCCCCTACAACATGGACATCGACAGCGCGATCAAGCTGATACGCGACGTCGGCCATAAAATGCGCAACGACCCGCTGCAGCGTCGCAATATCTGGTCGCCCCTTGAGATTCAGGGCGTGGAGAGCTTCGAGTCGGGCAGCGCGATCCTGCGCGCACGCTTCAAGACCGCGCCGATCAAGCAGTGGGAAGTGTCGCGGGCGTTCAACCTGTCACTCAAGCGCCATCTGGACGAAGCCGGGCTCGACCTGGCCACGCCGCGCTTGAGTGTGCAGGTGGTGACAGGGGCTGCGGGTGGGCTGGAAAAAGACAAGAACGTATAAGGGGTACAGGCCTGTTGTGGGAGCAGACCTCTGGTGGGAGCGGGTCTGTTGTGGCGAGCGGGCTTGTTGTGGCGAGCGGGCTTGCCCCGCGTTGGGCTGCGAAGCAGCCCCAATCAAGAAGCACTCGGTGTATCAGGTACAACTCAGCGGCTGGTCTTGGGGCCGCTGCGCAGCCCAACGCGGGGCAAGCCCGCTCGCCACAACAAGCCCGCTCGCCACACATCAAGCCAGCCTTCCACATCAAGCCCGCCTTCCACATCCAGCAGGCTTGACCCAGGTTTTGTGTCAGCCCAGCGCGGCGCCGTCCATCTTCTGGCGCAGGCTCAGCGGGCGCATGTCGGTCCAGGTTTCCTCGATATAGGCCAGGCACTCTTTCTTCAGGCCGCTCTTGCCCACGATACGCCAGCCTTCCGGCACGGCCTTGTAGTCGGGCCAGATGGAGTACTGTTCTTCATGGTTGACCACTACTTGGAACAGGATGTCGTCGCGGTCAAATACTGAGGTCATTGCGGTTCTCCGTCGCTCAAAGGCTGGCTGCGCACCACGCGCAGCGCTGATATCTGTAGAAACGTACCAAGACGTTGAAAAATTAGAGGCTGGCGACCGCCGCCGCCAATGCACGCCCGAAGATCTCGGCAACGCGGTCGATTTCCACGGCCGTGATCACCAGCGGCGGCAGGAAGCGCACCACGCCGCCATGTCGGCCACCCAGCTCCAGGATCAGGCCGCGCTTGAGGCATTCACGCTGTACCAGCGGTGCCAGTTGGCGATGCACCGGTGGGTGGCCCTGGATATCGAGGGGGCCGTGCGGGTCCACCAGCTCTACGCCGAGCATCAACCCACGGCCACGGATATCGCCCAACTGCGGGAAGTCGCGCTGCAGGAGGCGCAGGTGCTCGCCGAGGCGCTCGCCCATCGCCGCCGCATGGCCGGCGAGGTCATGGTCCTTGAGGTAGCGCATCACCGCCGACCCCGCCGCCATGGCCATCTGGTTGCCGCGGAAGGTTCCGGCATGGGCGCCGGGCAGCCAGGTGTCGAGCCAGTCGCGGTACACCACCACCGCCAACGGCAGGCTGCCGCCGATGGCCTTGGACATCACCACCACGTCCGGGATGATCCCGGCGTGTTCAAAGGCGAACATTTTGCCTGTGCGGCCGAAACCGCTCTGGATCTCATCGACGATCAACGCCACGCCGGCCTGCTCGGTGATACGGCGCAAACCGCGCAGCCAATCGAGATCGGCCGGGATCACGCCGCCCTCGCCCTGCACCACTTCGACGATCACCGCCGCCGGCAACAACACCCCGGCTTCCGGGTCGGTGAGCAGGTTTTCCAGGTAATGCAAGTTGACCCGAACCCCTTGCGCGCCGCCCAGGCCGAACGGGCAGCGGTAGTCGTAGGGGAACGGCAGGAACTGCACGCCATTACCGAGCAACGCCCCCAGGGGTTTCTTCGGACCCAGGCTGCCCATCAGGCTCAAGGCACCCTGGCTCATACCGTGGTACCCACCCTGGAACGACAACACCGTGCTCCGGCCGGTCGCGGTGCGCACCAGTTTCAACGCGGCTTCCACCGCATCGGTGCCGGTGGGGCCGCAGAACTGGATCTTCGCTTCACGGGCCAATGCTGGCGGCAACAGACCGAACAGGTCCTGCACGAACTGGTCCTTGACCGGCGTCGTCAGGTCGAGGGTGTGCAACGGCAATTCATCGCTCAGCACTTGCTGGATGGCGGCGATCACCACCGGGTGGTTATGCCCCAACGCCAAGGTGCCGGCGCCCGCCAGGCAGTCGATGAAGCTGCGCCCTTCCACATCCTCCACGTAGATCCCCTTGGCGCGCTTGAGCGCCAGGGGGATACGCCGTGGGTAACTGCGGGCATTGGACTCCTGCTGGCGCTGACGGGCCAGCAGCGGCGTTTCTTCGAACTGGTAGAGCGTTTCTGCGGGTGCCGGGCTGACAAGCGCCTGGGCGTCTTCGATACGGCTGGTAGCGACTGACATCTCTCGATCCCTCAATACGCTGATGATGGTGACCAAACTGCCGATCCGTTGGCGTCTGGCCCAAGGGCATGCGCACGGATTTCCTGTTCTGGAAACGCACCAGCGAGAGGAGGATTTAGGAGAAGTGATTGTTGACTGAGGCATGAGGATCAAAATGTGGGCGGGGCAAGTCGAATCGTCGCCCCGCCCCTCCCACCTTTGAACGGTGCGGGGCTTCAAAGCCCAAGGTACTTTTCATTCAAGGCATACAGAATCGCGCAGGTTTCGACATCCAGGAACCCGCAGTAATCCCGCGGCCGAAAGTGCATCTGAAATGCGCGGGTCCTCAGTTCAAACCCATGGCGGTTCTGCGCCGGCTTATAGCCGTAGCGCTGGAATGCCCGCTCCACCTCCACTTCAGGCGGTAAGCCGAGACAGAACCGGCGCTGGTACATGGCTCGCGTCGACTCGTCAAACCACGCCCCGATTCCCGCCTCGAACAAGCGGCGCCACGGCAGCCGGGGCCCCGGATCGCTCTTGCGCCCATAGGCCACATCCGAATGCCCGAGCACGTCGGTCGGCCCGATCTGTGGGTAACGCTCGAGAATGTCACGCAGCAACTCGATCAACACCTCGACCTGCTCCTCGGCGTAACAGGGAAAGGTAAACCCACTGGCGTCATCCCGCGCCTGATTGACGATTTCGATGCCAATCGAGCGACTGTTGAGGTTATCCCGCCCCCCCCATTGGCTCACCCCGGCATGCCAGGCACGCTTGTCCTCGTCCACCAGGCGAAACACGCGCAATTCGTCATAGCCGGCCGTGCGGTAGCCGGGCTCATCGGGGTCGGGCAGCAAGTAATGCGCACTGACCCCGTTCCGGGTCAGGGTGTGCAAGGAGGAGGCGAAGGGTGCCGCGGTGTAATGCAGGATCACTTGGCGCACAGGTTCGCCATTGCGTTCGTTGAAGTCCCGGGAGGGAAAACTGGTATCGATCACCAACATAAGAGCTGTCCTTTTCAACACAGGCCGAGTCATTCAGCCCGTTCAAGCGCAAAAAAATTACCGCCATCCTGAAGGGTTGAACCTCAGGAGGGCGGTAACTATGTGTGACACTTGAAAAAAGGGTGATCAGCGCCGCAGGGGCATGCCCAGGTCAACTCGCAGGCCATCCGGCTGGCTGTCGAATGTCAACGAGCACGAACAGCGCTGCACGATCGCTTGCACGATCGCCAGGCCCAAGCCGCACCCTTCGCTGTTGCCATTGCGCCAGAAACGCTGGGTCAGGTATTGCAGGTCTTCGGCGGATATCTGCGTGCCATGGTCACGCACACGAAACACCACCTGGTCGGCGGTGGTGGATACATTGAGTTCCACCCGGGTAGCCGCCGGGGTGTGGCGCAGGGCGTTGTCCAACAGGTTGCGCAGGGCCGCAACCGCCAGGCCCACCGGCATTTCCACCGGGGCACTTGAGAGGTTGTCCGGCAGGATCAGGTCGATCCGCGAATTGTCACCGGCATTCGCGTCCTGGATCGCCAGCCGTGCAACCTCCTCGGCACTGGATTGCATGCCATCGTCAAACGACAGGCTGCCCTCCACCCGCGCCAGCAGCAGCAATTGTTCGAGGGTGCGGTGCAGACGGTCGGCGCCCTCCTCGGCGTGGGCCAGGGACTGGTCGCGGGCAGCGCCCTCGGTCATGCGGGCCACTTGCAGGTGGGTCTTGATCGCCGTCAGCGGGCTGCGCAACTCGTGGGCGGCGTCGCCGGTGAGGCGGCGTTCGCGCTCGATGGTCTTGGCGATGCGTTGCAACAGTTGGTTTTGCGTGTCGAGCAGCGGCTTGAGCTCGCTGGGCAGCGGGTGGATCTGCAACGGCTCAAGGGAGTCGGCACTGCGGCGCATCAACGCGTCACGCATGCGGTTGAGCGGCAGCAGGCTCTGGCCGATGCCCAGCCACAGCAGGCACAAGCAGCCCAACAGGGCCACGCCCACCGGCACCGAGGCCGCCAGCAGGATCGACAGGTTCAAGGCTTCCCGCTCCACCTGGCGGTCGGCGGTGGTGATGAACAGGTCGCCACGGGCCAGGGTGAAGCTGCGCCACGCCGCGCCGTCGATGATCTGGTCACGGAAACCACTGCGGTGGGATTCCAGGCCCTGGTCAGGGGTAGTGTGGCTGCGCGCCAGCACCTCACCGCGCAAGGAGCTGACCTGGCATGCCATGCCCCCCGGCACGTTGAGTTGTTCGGCACTGAAATGCTTGCCCTCGGCGGTGCTCGCCAGGCCGGGCATTTGCTCCATCAAACCAGCGACCATGCGCGCGGACGCCACCAGGCGCTGGTCGAGGGAAAACATCATTTGGTTGCGCAGATCATTGAGCATCCAGGCAGCCGCCAGGGCCCAGATCAGCACAAAGGCGGCGCCGAGCTTGAACGTCAGCCGCAGTCGCAGGCTCATCACGAAACCTTCTCTCCCGCCTCGGCCGGGCCGCCATCCGCCGGCCCCAGGCGATAGCCCAGGCCGCGCACGGTCTCAACGACGCCATTGCCCAATTTGCGCCGCAGGTGGTGGATGTGCACGTTGAGCGCGTTGCTCTCCAGCTCGTCGTTGAAACCGTAGACGCTGTCCTTGAGCTGCTCGCTGGAGAGCACTCGGCCTTTGTTGTGCAGCAGGGCTTGCAGCAACGCTTGTTCGCGGCGCGACAAGTCCACAGGCTGCCCGCCCAGGAAGGTCTCGCGGCTGCTGGGGTTGTAGGTCAGTTGGCCATGCTCGATCAGGTTGACGCTACGCCCGGCCACCCGCCGCAGCAGAGTTTGCAGGCGCGCGGCGAGTTCGCGCAGGTCGAAGGGCTTGAGCAGGTAGTCGTCGGCACCGGCCTGCAGGCCGTCGACGCGGTTGGTTACCGAGTCGCGCGCGGTGAGGATCAGCACCGGGATCTCCAGGCCCTGGCTGCGCTGTTGCTGCAACAGCTTGAGGCCGTCTTCGTCGGGCAGGCCGAGGTCGAGCACCATGATGTCGAAGGTAGCCGCCTTGAGCATCGCCCGCGCCGCTGCCGCCGAGGCCACGCGCTCGACCGTAAAGCCCTGGGCGCCGAGGCCGGCCACGATGCCGCTGGCGATCAGTTCGTCGTCTTCACAGACCAGTACGTGCATGCTGAACCCTTCATGAAAGATGGGGGTGATTAAAAGTGCTGCGGATTAAGCAGCGATTATGCCGCGAAAAGAAGCCCCCTCAGACATTCCCTACACTTTAGAATAGCGCCCGGTTAATCATCGGTTAATCAACACCACACATTGTGTGCCTCACTTGCATCGAACTAAGGCTTGACCATGCGGCATTTGTTTATCGTTCTGCTGGCGTTATTCGCAGGGTTCGTCCAGGCCGCGCCGGGCAACCCATTCGAGACCAAACCCGACTTCCTCCCGGTGGGCAAAGCCTTCACTTTTACCTCCGAACGCCTGGAGTCCGGTGAAACCCAGTGGTATTGGCAGATCGCCGACGGCTATTACTTGTACCAGCAGCGCATGAAGTTCGACGGCCTGGCTGAAAAGCCGCCGCTGCCCCAAGGCGAAGCCCATAGCGATGAGTTCTTCGGCGAGCAGCAAGTGTATCGCCAGGGCCTGGAAGTGAAGATCCCCGCCGGGACCACCGGCAAGGTCAAGCTGGGCTGGCAGGGCTGTGCCGATGCCGGCCTGTGCTACCCGCCGCAGTCGATCACCGTGGACCTGGGGGGCAACCCCGCCGTGGCCGCTACCGCCGAAGCCCAGGACCAGAGCCTGGCCAGCGGCCTGCAACAACGCAGCCTGGGCTGGAGCCTGCTGGTGTTCTTTGGCCTGGGCCTGCTGCTGGCGTTTGCCCCTTGTTCATTGCCGATGTTGCCGATTCTCGCCGGGTTGGTGGTCGGCAGCGGTGCCAGCCCGCGTCGTGGCTTTGCCCTGGCCGGCAGTTATGTCGTGTGCATGGCGCTGGTGTATGCCGCGCTGGGCGTAGTCGCCGCCCTACTCGGCAGTAACCTCGCCGCGCTGCTGCAAACCCCGTGGATTCTGGGCAGCTTCGCTGCGTTGTTTGTGATCCTGGCCCTGCCGATGTTCGGCTTCTTTGAACTGCAACTGCCGGTGGCCCTGCGCGACCGCCTGGACAACGTCAGCCGTAACCAGAGTGGCGGCAGCCTGATCGGCGCCGGAGTACTCGGCGCCCTCTCCGGCCTGCTGGTCGGCCCGTGCATGACCGCGCCCCTGGCCGGTGCGCTGCTGTATATCGCGCAAAGCGGCAATGCCCTGCACGGCGGCCTGATCCTGTTCGCCATGGGCATCGGCATCGGTGTGCCGCTGTTGCTGCTGGTGACCGTGGGCAACCGCTTCCTGCCCAAGCCGGGCACCTGGATGAATGTGCTCAAGGGGATCTTCGGCTTCCTGTTCCTGGCCACCGCCATACTGATGATTCGTCCGGTCGTCGATGAAGCCCTGTGGCTGGGCCTGTGGGGTGTACTGGCCTTGGCCATGGCCTATTGCGGCTGGCGCCTGGCACAGGATTTCGGGCGTGTCGCCATGCTGTCCGGCGCCGGTTCCGTGGTACTGGGGTTGTGGGGCGGCCTGCTGCTGGTGGGCGCGGCAGGTGGCAGCGATGACCTGTGGCAACCGTTGAAGGTCTACAGCGGCTCGCGCGCTGTCGCCGGCCCTACCGCCCACGACGCGTTCATGACCATCAACGACCCAGCCGTGCTGCAAAGCCAGCTCGACAGCGCCAAGGCCCAGGGCCAATGGGTGCTGGTGGACTACTACGCCGACTGGTGCGTGTCGTGCAAGATCATGGAGAAACAGGTATTCGGCAAACCCGAAGTCCTCGACGCCCTGAAGGACGTGCGCCTGCTGCGCCTGGATGTCACCGCCGACAACGCCGCCAGCCGCGAGCTGCTCGGCCGTTACAAGGTGCCAGGGCCGCCGAGCTTCGTGTGGATCGGCCCTGACGGCGAAGAACGGCGTGCCCAGCGCATCACCGGCGAAGTGGATGCCGCGGCCTTCCTGCAACGCTGGACCCAGACCCGGGGCGCCCTCTGATGCTGACCCTGACCATCGGCACCTTCGCTATCGCCCTGAATCACATCCTGCTGATCAGCGCGCTGATTCTCGCCACCCTGGTGGGCTGGCGCGTGGCCAAGCGTGGCGGGGAAAACCCCGAGTCGGTGCTGTTCAGCCTGTTCCTGCTGGGCATGCTCAGCGCGCGGGTCAGCTTCGTACTGATGTATTGGAGTTACTACAGCAACGACCCGCTGCAGATGGTCGACCTGCGCGACGGCGGCTTTCTGGCCTGGCCGGGCGTGATCGCGCTGATCCTCGGCGCGCTGCTGTACGGCTGGCGCCGCCCGGCCCTGCGCAAGCCGCTGAGCGCCGGGGTAATCACCGGCCTGGTGTTCTGGGGCATGACCAGCCTGTCCCTCAGCGTGTATGAAAAAGGCACACGACTGCCAGACATCACCTTGCGCACCGCCAACGGCGAGGTGGTGCAATTGGCCGACTATCAAGGCGGGCCGCTGGTGATCAACCTGTGGGCCACCTGGTGTCCGCCCTGCCGTCGCGAAATGCCGGTACTGGAAAGCGCCCAACGCATGCGCCCCGACGTGACCTTCCTGTTCGTCAACCAGGCCGAGAGCATGCAAAGCGTCAGCACCTACCTGGCCACCCAGGGCCTGAACCTGGACAACGTGCTGTTCGATGCCAGTGGTCGCCTGGGCCAGGCCGTGGGCTCCATGGCCTTGCCGACCACGCTGTTCTACCAAGCCGATGGACGCCTGATCAACAGCCACCTCGGTGAACTGTCCCAGGCCAGCCTGGCCCGTGCCATGGAACCCTTCGACTCCGCCCCCGCCGCCACGGCCCCCTCAAGGAAACCGACATGCCCCGCCTCCGCCACCTGCTGACCCTGCTGCCACTGAGCCTGGCCGCCACCCTGGCCCAGGCCGAAGACTGGCCGGCACCGATCAAACAGATCGAAGCCAAGGGTGCCAAGATCATCGGCAAATTCGATGCACCCAGCGGCCTCACCGGCTACGCCGCGCAGTATCAGAACCGTGGCATGGCCCTGTACCTGACCGCCGACGGCAAAAGTGTGATCGCCGGCAACCTGTACGACGCCCAGGGTAATGACCTGAGCAGCGCGCCCCTGGAAAAACTGGTGTACGCGCCGATGGCCAAGGAAGTCTGGGCCAAGATGGAAAAGAGCCACTGGATCCAGGACGGCGACAAAAACGCCCCCCGCACCGTCTACCTGTTCAGCGACCCCAACTGCCCGTACTGCAACATGTTCTGGGAACAGGCGCGGCCATGGGTGAAAGCCGGCAAGGTGCAGCTGCGACATATCATGGTGGGGATTATTCGCGAGGACAGCCCAGGCAAATCCGCTGCGCTGCTGGCCAGCAAAGACGCGCCCAAGGCCCTGGAAGAACACGAAGCCGCCGGCAAAGGCAGCAAGCTCAAGCCGCTGGAGAAAATCCCGGCGGATATCCAGGCCCAACTCAATGCCAATATGCAGTTGATGGATGACTTGGAGTTGTCGGCAACCCCGGCGATTTTCTACCTGGATGACAAGGGTGGCTTGCAGCAACAGCAAGGCGCGCCGTCGCCGGATAAGTTGGTGAAGATTCTTGGACCGAAATAAGCCGCGCCTGGGCTGACGCCATCGGGAGCAAGCCCCCTCCCACACTCGAGCCCCTTCCTTCAGGATGAACCCGGTCACTGTGGGAGGGGGCCTGCTCTCGATGAGGCCCGCGCAGGCTGCGAAAATTACAAGCCTTCCAACTCCGCCATCAAATCACTCAAGCGATCCACCTTCTGCGCGCTGATCTCATTCGCCGCCAGCCCATCGATGTACTCGGCCAACGCCGCCACCGTGCTGCACTCGAACATCGCCCGCAGCGGCACATCCCGTTGCAGGGTTTTCTGCACCCGCGAGGCAATCTGCGTGGCCAGCAACGAGTGTCCGCCCAGTTCGAAGAAGTTGTCCTGTACCCCTACCCTTTCGACTTTCAGCACCTCGGCCCAGATCGCGGCCAAGGTGGCTTCAAGTGCGTTGCGCGGCGCCAGGTAGTCCTGGCTGTGCAATTGGCCGATCTCCAGGGTGGGCAGGGCCTTGCGGTCGAGCTTGCCGTTGGCGTTGAGCGGCAGGCGGTCCAGCCATAGCCAATGCAGCGGCACCATGTACTCCGGCAGTTCGGCGCGCAGGCGTTGCTTGATGCGGTCCAGGCGCTCGCCTGGGTTCAAGGTTTCATCGGCGGCCACCAGGTAGCCGACGAGGTGTTTGCCGTTGTCCCCCTCCTGCACGCCGACGGCCGCGTCGCGCACGTCCGATTGTTCGTGCAGGCGTGCTTCGATTTCCCCCAGCTCGATGCGGTAACCGCGAATCTTCACTTGGTGGTCGATACGCCCGACGTACTCCAGCACGCCATCGCTGCGACGGCGTGCCAGGTCGCCGGTGCGGTACAAACGCTCGCCCGCCGCGCCGAACGGGTTCGGCACAAACACTGGGGCGGTGCGCAACGGGTCGCCGACATAGCCACGCCCCACACCGGTACCGGCTACGCACAACTCGCCTACCGCGCCTTGGGGCACCAGTTCCAACGCACCGTCCAGCAGGTACAAGCGGTTGTTGTCGGTCGGCGTCCCAATCGGCAGGTAAGTGCCACGGGTCGAGGCCAGGTCGACGCGGAAGAACGCCACGTCGTCCGAGCATTCTGCCGGGCCATAGGCGTTCACCAGCCCGATCTGCGGATAACGCAGCAACCACTGGTGCGCCAGCTCCGGCGGCATGGCCTCGCCGGTGGGCAGCATCCAGCGCAGGCCATCGAGGCTGATGCGCTCCTCGGCCAGCATGCCCTGGATCAGCGACGGCACGCTTTCCAGCACCGTGATGCCTTGAGTCTGAACATGCGCCAGCAAGCCTTGGGGATCGTGGGCGATGGTGTTCGGCACAATATCCACCCGCGCCCCGAACAGCGGCGCGGCAAGGAATTGCCACACGGAAATATCGAAGCTTTGCGAGGCCGTCTGGGCGATCACATCCGTCTCGCTCAGTTGCAGGTAAGGCACTTTGCTCAACTGGTTATTGAGCATGCCGCGCTGCTCGACCATCACCCCTTTGGGCAAACCGGTGGAGCCCGAGGTGTAGATCACGTAGGCGAGGTTGTACGGTGCGCTGTAGACACCAGGGTTGGCACCCCGGGACGGCACTTCCTCCCATACCAGCAACTGACAGTCAAAACCGTCCAGCAACGCAATGGCCTGCTCGCGGCACGCCTCGGTGCACACCAGCAACGGCGTACGGCTCAGGTCGATGATGCTGCGCAAACGCTGGCTCGGCAGGCCGGGGTCCAGCGGCAGGTAACCGGCACCGGCCTTGAAGCTGCCGATGATCATGCCCAGCAAGTCAAGGCTACGCTCGGCCAGCAACGCCACCGGTTGGTCCAGGCCGACACCCGCCGCGATCAGCGCGTGACCGAGCCCGTTACTGCGACGGTTCAATTCGTCATAGGTCCACTGTCGGTCCAGGCAACTGGCGGCAATGCGCTGTGGATGGGCGGCGACCTGCGCTTCGAACAGTTCGACATAACTGCGTTCCAGCGGGTAGGCGTGCGCGCTCTGGTTGCAGCCGTGCAACAGGAACGCACGTTCCTGCTCGCCCATCAGCGGCAGGTCGGCCATGTCGCCATGGAACCCGTGCATCAATGCCAGCAGCAAACGCTTGAACTCGCCGAGCATGCCTTGCACGGTGGTTTCGTCGAAGTAACGCTGGTCGTAAGACAGGTGCAACCCCAGGTCATCACCCGGATAGCACACGGCCGTCAGCGGGAAGTTGGTGTGGGTGCGGCCGGAGTCCGAGGTGGCATTCAGGCTTTGTGCGCGATCCAGTACCGAGACTTCCACCGGGGCATTTTCAAACACGAACAGGCTGTCGAACAGCGGCTGGCCCTTGGGCAACTCGCTGTGTTCCTGGATCGTCACCAGCGGCAGGTATTCGTACTCGCGCAGTTGCATATTGCTGTCGAGCAAGCCGCTCAACCACTGGCGCACGCTGCAACGCTGGTCGTCCTCGGGCAGTTTTACCCGCAGGGCGATGCTGTTGATGAACAGGCCGACGGTGCGCTGCATCTCGGGCATGTCCACCGGGCGACCAGCCACGGTGACGCCGAACAGCACGTCACGATCGCCGCTCAAGCGGCGCAGCACCAACGCCCATGCAGCCTGGGCGAAGGTGTTGACGGTGAGTTGATGGGCCTGCGCCAACTCGCGCAGTTGCGCACCGTCGCGGGCCTCGAGACGGGTGTAGCAGTCGCCCACCACCATGCCACCGCTATGGCCGGCATGTTCACGCAGGAATGGCCGGTCGCTCGGGATCGGCGTGGTGCGCTCGAAGCCTTGCAGGTTCTGCTGCCACCACTGGCGTGCTTCGCTCAGGTTCTGGCGTTGCAGCCAGGCAATGTAGTCGCGATAACGCGGCGGCGTGGCCAGTTGTGCCTCGCGCCCTTCGCCCAGGGCCATGTAGATCTCGAAGAAGTCATTCATCAACAACGAGCGGCACCACGCATCGATGAGGATGTGGTGGTTGCTCATCATGAACCAGTAGCGCTCGGCGCCGACGCGGATCAGGCGCAGGTGGAACGGCGCCTGGTTGAGCAGATCGAAACCGGCTTCGCGCTCCTTCTTGAGCAGCGCTTGCAGACGCGGCTCCTGCTCGCTTTCTGGATCAGCACTCCAATCCAGGTACTCAATCGGCGTACTGCCCGGCTGATGGATCACTTGCAGCATGTCTTCGCCAACGTTCCAACAGAACGAGGCACGCAAGGCTTCATGCCGGGCGATCACCGCCTGCCAGGCCTGGGCGAAACGCTCAGGGTCCAGGGCGCTGTCGATGCGGTAGCGGTCCTGCATATAGTAGAGACCCGTGCCCGGTTCCAGCAGGGTGTGCAGCAGCAAACCCTCCTGCATTGGCGTCAGCGGGTAGACGTCTTCGATGACGCTGGCGGGTACCGGCAAGCTGTCCAGTTGCGCCTGACTCAAGTGCGCCAGGGGGAAGTCCGACGGCGTGAAACCGCCAACATCGTCCCTGAGGCAGTGCGCAATCAGGCTGCGCAGTTCGGCCAGGTAGGCATCGGCCAGAGCCTGGAGAGTCTGCCGATCGAAGCGTTCGCGGCTGAAGGTCCAGCGCAGCACCAGCTCACCGCCGTACACCTGGCTGTCGATGCTCAGTTCGTTGGGCAACGGTGCATCCGGGTCATGGGCCAGGCCGGCAGACTCGTCCAGCGGGTGGAACAGCGCATCGGCGCCAAAGCTCTGGTCGAATTGACCGAGGTAGTTGAAGGTGATGCCGGCGCTGGGCAGCCCGGCCAGGGTCTGCTTGCACAGGTCGTCCGCCAGGTAACGCAGCACGCCATAGCCGAGGCCCTTGTGGGGGATGCCGCGCAGTTGCTCCTTGATCGCCTTGATCGAAGCGCCCTGCTCCGCCAGTGGGGTCAGGCGCAGCGGATAAGCACTGGTGAACCAGCCGACGCTACGGGTCAGGTCGATATCATCGAACAGGGTTTCACGACCATGGCCTTCCAGCTGGATCAGCGCCGAATCATGCCCACTCCAGCGGCACACCACACGGGCCAGCGCGGTCAACAGCAGGTCATTGACCTGGGTGCGGTAGGCGCTGGGGGCCTGTTGCAGCAACTGGCGGGTGTGTTCGGCATCCAGGCGCACGCTGACGGTATCCGCATCCCGATTACGCAGCGCGCCTAGAGGACGCGTCACCGGCAATGCCACGGCCGGGCCGGCCAATTGAGCCTGCCATACCGTCAATTCCTCGCGCAGGGATTCACTGTGGGCATAAGCCTGCAAGCGCGCAGCCCAGTCACGCAGGGCGCTGGTCTTGGCCGGCAGGCTGACGGACTGGCCTTCGCTCAGCTGGCGATAGACGTTTTGCAGATCCTCCAGCAGCACCCGCCACGACACGCCATCGACCACCAGGTGATGGATAGCGATCAGCAGGCGCTGTTGCCCTTGCGGGCCATCCACCAGCAAGGCGCGCAACAGCGGGCCGTGCGCCAGGTCGAGGCTGCGCTGGGTCTCGGTGAACAGCGCGGTGCACTGCGCCATATCGTGCACGTGCGCCTGCATCAGCACGCCGCCCTGGGGCACGGCCAAGTGCTCGGCGTGCCATTGCGCGTCGCGCTGGCTGAAGCTCAGGCGCAGCGCGTCGTGGTGTTCCAGCACCGCCAACAGCGCTTGCTCCAGGCGATGGGGCTCGAGCAGTTGCAGGGGCTTGAGGACAAGCGCCTGGTTCCAATGCTGACGTTCGGGAATCGGGGTATCGAAGAACCACTGCTGGATGGGCGTCAGGCCCGAGCTGCCGGTGAGCACGCCCTGCTCGGCCGTCACTTGCTCGACGAGCGTGGCAACCGCCGCCAGGGTTTGCACGGTCTGGTGCTGGAACAGGTCGCGGGGGCTGAAGTGAATCCCCGCCTGCCGCGCACGGCTGACCACCTGGATCGACAGGATCGAGTCGCCGCCCAGTTCAAAGAAGTTATCGTCCAGGCCGACTTGCGGCACGTTCAACACGGCGCACCAGATCGCGGCCAGGGTGCTTTCCAACGCGTTGCGCGGGGCCACGTACTGTTGGCGGTTGGCTTCCGGGTCCGGTTGCGGCAAGGCACGCCGGTCAAGTTTGCCGTTGGCGGTCAACGGCATGCTGTCCAGCACGATCAGGTGCGCGGGTACCATGTAGTCCGGCAGTTGCGCCTTGAGATGCGCCTTGAGCGCATCGCGTAATGCGCCGTGCTCGGCATCGCTGACCAGGTAGGCCACCAGCTGTTTGCCGCTGGGCGAATCCAGCGCCAGCACCACGGCCTCGCGTACGGCGTGGTGCTCCAGCAGGCGGGTTTCGATCTCGCCCAGTTCGATACGGAAGCCACGAATCTTCACTTGATGGTCGATCCGCCCCAGGTACTCCACCAGACCATCGGCGCGTTGGCGCACCAGGTCGCCGGTGCGGTAAAGACGCCCGCCGTCACGCGCGAAGGGATCGGCCACGAAGCGTTCGGCGGTCATGCCCGGACGCTGGTGATACCCCTGGGCCAGGCCGGCGCCGCCGACATACAGTTCACCCGTCGCACCTTGCGGCACCAAGGCCAGGTCGGCGTCGAGAATGTACGCCACGCGGTCCCCGATGATGCTGCCGATCGGTACGCTGCCGGCGCCCTCCTCCAACTGCTCGGGCGCGAGGCTGGCCAGCGGCATCACCACGGTTTCGGTCGGCCCATAGGCGTTGAAAAACACCTGCGGCTGGAACGCTGCGCGGATGCGCTGCAAGTGTTCGCCGGTCAACGCCTCGCCACCGGTGATGCACATGCGCACCGGCAACGTCTGCTGCTGGGTGGCCAGCCACTGCGCCAACTGGCTGCCGTAGCTCGGCGTAAAGCCGAGGATATTGATGCGATGGGTACGGATCAGCGCGCAGATCTCTTCTGCATCCCACTGGCCCTGGGCGCGTAATACCACCCGCGCACCGCAGAGCAACGGCACCAGCAAACGTTCGGTAGCGGCGTCGAAGTTGATCGAATAGAAGTGCAATTCGCAGTCGTCCGGACGCATGCCGAAGCGCTCGATCACGGCCTGGCAGTGCATGGCGATTTCACCGTGAGACACCACCACGCCCTTGGGCTTGCCGGTGGAACCGGAGGTGTAGATCAGGTAGGCCTGGTGCTGCGCCAGGCTGATAAAGGGCAGTTCATCGGCCGGGTAATTCTCCAGCACCGGAAGGTCATCTTCCAGGCACCAGCAGGCCACGGTCGCCGGCAGTTCACCCAGGGCTTCGAACATCGCTGCATCGCTGAGCAGCAGGCCAATGCCGCTGTCTTCGATCATGTAGTGCAGGCGGTCCAGCGGGTATTCCGGGTCGAGCGGTACATAGGCACCGCCCGCCTTGAGGATCGCCAACAGGCCGATGACCATTTCCAGGGAGCGCGGCAACGCCAGGCCGACGCGTACCTGCGGGCCGACACCACGCTCGCGCAGCATCCAGGCCAGGCGGTTGGCGCGGGCGTCCAGCTCGCGGTAGCTGAGGGTAACGCCGGCGAAGGTCAGCGCGGGCGCATCGCCACGGGCTTTTGCCTGTTGGCTGAACAGCGTGTGAATGCACTGATCAAGGCGGTGCTCGCCCGCTTCGACGCCCAGGCTGTCCTGCAACGCGCGCTGTTCCGTGGCGCTGAGCAACGGCAATTCGCTCAGACGCTGCTCGGGGCTGGCGATCAGCGCTTGCAACAGATTGCGCCAATGTTCGGCCATCCGCGCAATGCGCGGCTCATCGAACAAGTCGGTGCTGTAGGTCAGGCAGCACCCCAGGCGATGGTCAAGGTCGGTGACTTCCAGGTTGAGGTCGAACTTGGTCGCGCGCGCATCGTTGGCCAGGTACTCGACCGTCATGCCGGCCAGTTGGCGGCTCTGCTGGAACTCCCAACGCTGCACGTTGCACATCACCTGGAACAACGGGTTGTACGCCGCACTGCGCGGCGGTTGCAAGGCTTCGACCAGATGGTCGAACGGCAGGTCCTGATGGGACTGGCCCTCGATCACGGTGTGACGCACCTGTTCGAACAACTCACCCACGGTCATCTGCCCATTGAGCTGGCAACGCAGCACCTGGGTATTGAGGAACGCGCCGATCAGCCCTTCGCTTTCCGGGCGAATCCGGTTGGCCACGGGGGCGCCGATGCGCAAGTCGGTCTGGCCGCTGTAGCGGTAGAGCAACACGGCCAGGGTGGCGGTCATGGTCATGAACAAGGTCAGGCCGCGCTCGGCATTAAACGCCCGCACCCGCGCGGCCAGTTCAGCGCTCAAATCGAAACGGTACAGCTCGCCCCGATGGCTTTGTACCGGTGGCCGTGGACGGTCGCCCGGCAGTTCCAGCAGCGGGTGCTCATGACCCAGTTGCGCGGTCCAGTAATCCAGCTGGCGTTGGCGTTCGCCGGCTTCCAGCCATTGGCGTTGCCACACACTGTAGTCGAGGTATTGCACGGGCAATGGCGCCAGCGGCGAGTCGCGCTCGTCGATAAAGGCTTCGTACAACGCGCTGAGTTCACGGGCAAAGATGTCCATGGCCCAGCCTTCGGTGACGATATGGTGCAGGGTCAGCACCAGGTAGTGCTCCTGCTCACCGGCCTTGACCAGGCACGCGCGCAGCAGCGGGCCGGTTTCCAGGTTGAACGGTGAGTGGGCTTCATGGTCGGCCAGCTGCTGCAAGCGTTGCTGGCGCTCGGTTTCGCAGAGCGCCGAGATGTCCTGCCAGCCCATGCGCACGCCGGACTGCGGCGCGACCTTCTGATAGGCCACGCCATCGACACTCGGGAAGGTGGTGCGCAAGGTTTCATGGCGCATGATCAAGGCTTGCAACGCCGCCTCGAAACGCCCCACATCCAGCACCCCGCGCAGGCGCGCCATGCCGCCGACGTTGTAGGCCGGGCTGTCCGGCTCCATCTGCCAGAGGAACCACATGCGCTGCTGGGAATAGGACAACGGCACCGGTTCGCTGCGGTCGACCTTGGCGATGGTGGTTTGTTGGTTGCGTTGCCCCGACGCCTGGATCAGCCCGACCTGTTCAGCAAAAGCGCCCAACTCGCTGGCTTCGAACAAAGTGCGCAACGGCAGCTCGACGTCACAGGCCTGGCGGGTACGGGAGATGATTTGCGTGGCCAGCAGCGAGTGGCCGCCCAGGGCGAAGAAGTCATCGTGCAGGCCGATCTTCGGCAGGCCAAGGACCTCGCGCCAGATCGCGGCGATCTGCTGTTGCAGCGGCGTTTCAGGCTCGACGTGCTCACGGGTTTGCCACACCGGCTCCGGCAAAGCGCGGCGGTCGAGCTTGCCGCTCGGGCTCAGGGGCATGGCGTCCAGACGCATCAGCAGGGCGGGCACCATGTACTCCGGCAGCTCGGCGGCCAGGGCGGTTTTGACCTGCTGTTCGTCCAGCTCGGCATGGGCGGTGTAGTAGCCGATCAACTGTGCGTCACGCACCAGCACGACGGCCTGGGCGATGCCGTCCAGGGCGAGCAGGCGAGCTTCGATTTCTTCCGGCTCCACACGGAAACCGCGGAGCTTGACCTGTTGGTCGAGACGGCCGAGGTACTCAAGCACACCGTCGGCGCTCCATCGGGCGCGGTCACCGGTGCGGTACAGGCGCGCACCTTGGTGGTCGGCGACAAAGCGCTCAGCGGTCAACCCAGGACGACCGAGGTAACCCCGCGCCAGGCCAATGCCACCGATGCACAGCTCACCCGGCACGCCAACGGGCACGGGGTTGAGCTGCTCATCCAGCACGCGACAGATCACATTGCCCAGCGGGCGGCCAATCGGCGAGCGCTCGCCATCCTCCACGCGGCAGTGCCAGTGCGTCACGTTGATCGCGGTCTCGGTCGGGCCATAACGATTGTGCAATTGCACCGCCGGCAACTGCGCCAATACGCGGTTGCGCAGCTCGGCGGGCAAGGCTTCACCACCGGAGAACAGGCGGCGCAGGCTGGTGCATTCGGCCACCAACGGTTCATCGATAAACAGCTGCAACAGCGGCGGCACGAAGTGCAGCGTGGTCACGCCGTGTTCCTGGACCAACTGCGCGATACGGTGCGGATCACGATGCTCGCCAGGGCCAGCCAGCACCAGGCGGCAGCCGGTGATCAGCGGCCAGAAGCATTCCCACACCGACACGTCGAAACTGATCGGCGCCTTTTGCATCAGCACATCCGTGTGGTTGAGCTGATAGGTGGCTTGCATCCATTGCAAGCGTTCGGCCAGGGCCGCATGGGTGTTGCCCACGCCCTTGGGCTGGCCGGTGGAGCCGGAGGTGTAGATCACGTAGGCGAGGTTGTCACCCTCCAGGTGCAGGCCAGGGGGCTGGGTCGGCCAACTGTCGAGATGCAGGCTGTCCATGGCGATCACGCACACGCAGTCGGCCGTCGGCAGGTGTTCGAGCAAGGCGGTCTGGGTCAGCAGCAGGTGCGCGCGGCTGTCCCGGAGCATGTAGGCCAGGCGCTCGGCGGGGTAGTCCGGGTCCAGCGGCACATAGGCACCGCCGGCCTTGATGATCGCCAGCAGGCCGATCAGCAACTGCGGCGACCGCTCGGCAGCGATGGCCACGCACACGTCCGGGCCAACGCCTTTGTCGCGCAGGTAATGGGCCAGGCGGTTGGCCTGGGTATGCAGTTGGGCAAACGTCAGGCTGCCGTCCTGCCAGACCAGCGCGGTGTTATCAGAGACAGATGGGTTGAGCAGTTCGGGCAGCCATTGTTGAGCGGGGGCACACGGCGCCTGGCTCCACGCTTGCTGTTCGTCCTGCTGCATCAGCTTGAGGTCGCCGAGGGCACGCTGCGGATGCTCGCAGATCGCGTGCAGCAGGTGGATGAAGTGTTCGGCCAGGCGCTGGATCGTCGCAGGCTCGAACAGTTCATCGGCGTAGTCGAACGACAGGCCCAAGCGCCCATTGCGGTCTTCTTCAGTGTGCAGTTGCAGGTCGAACTTGGCTTCGCGGCTGTGCCAAGGCAGCTCGTCGGCAAGCATGCCCGGCAGGCGGCGCAAGGCACTCAGGTCGCGTTGCTGGTGGTTAAACATCACTTGGAACAAACCCTGTTCGCGGGCCTGCGGGAATGCCTCCAGCAGTTGTTCGAAGGGCAAGTCCTGATGCGCCTGGGCGCCCAAGGCGGCCTGGCGTGTCGCAGCCAATAACTGGTTGAACGGCAAACGCCCGTCCAGTTCGGCGCGCAGCACCAGCGTGTTGATAAAGAAACCGACCAGACCCTGGGTTTCCTGGCGTGGGCGGTTGGCGTTGGGCACGCCAATGCGGATATCGCGCTGGCCACTGTAGCGATAGAGCAAGGTCTGGAACGCCGCCAGCAACAGCATGAATGGCGTGGACTCATGGGACTGGGCAGTCTGGCGAATCGCTTCGCTGAGGCTGGCGCCCAGGCGCACGCTGTGGCGTGAAGCAGTGTGGCGTTGCTGCGCCGAGCGCGGGTGGTCGGTGGCCAGGCTCAAGGCCGGATGCTCCTCCCCCAGTTGCGCCTTCCAGTACGCCAGTTGGCGCTGGCCTTCGCCTTCGGCCAGCCATTGGCGTTGCCAGCTTGCGTAGTCGGCGTACTGCAAAGCCAGGGGTGGCAACGCCAGGGTTTGGCCCTGGGCAGCGGCGGCATACAGTCGCGAGAACTCGTCGATGAGCAGATTCAGCGACCAGCCGTCAGCAATGATGTGGTGCAGCGTCACCAGCAGTTGATGATCTTCATCCTCCAGGCGTACCAGGGTCACCCGCAGCAGCGGGCCGTTTTCCAGGTCGAACGGGGTACGCGCTTCGTCCTCGCGGATCTGTTGCGCGCGGGCGTCACGTTCGGCGGCGGGCAGGTGGCTGAGGTCGATGACGTGCAGATCGAAATCGCTGTTGGCGTCCACACGCTGGAAGGCTTGGCCATCGCGCTCATAGAAACGTGTGCGCAGGGCTTCGTGGCGCTGGATCAAGTGCTGGAAGCTGGCACATACCGCGTCTTCATCCAGCTCGCCACGCAAACGCAGGGCGCCGGGGATGGTGTAGGCGCTGCTCAGGGGATCCAGTTGCCAGGTGATCCACAAGCGATTCTGGGCCAGGGATTGGGGCAGGTCTTCGTCGCGCGATAGGGTGTGGATCGCGCCTTGGGCAACGCCACCGTCCTGTTGCAATTGCGCGATATGCGCGGCAAAGCCTTCCAGGGTCGGGGCTTCGAACAGCATGCGCAGGTTCAGCTCCAGGCCGAGGTCTTCGCGCAGGCGCGCGACCACCTGGGTGGCGGTGATGGAGTTGCCGCCGAGCAGGAAGAAGTGATCGTCGGCCGCCACGCTCGCCACGTGCAACTGTTCGCACCAGATCGCCGCGATCCGGCTTTGCAGCTCCGACCCCTGCGCCGCATTAGGCGCCGGCGCATGCAGGTCGGGGAACTGCGCATAGCTATCGAGGCTGCCATCGGCATGACGCACCGCGCAGGCCGCGCGTTGCAGCTTGCCGCTGGAGGTCTTGGGCAAGGCACCGGGGTTGAGCAGCAGCACCACGCACGGCGCCTCTTGGTAGGCCTCGGCCACGGCCTGGCGGATGGCTTTGATCAGCGCTTCAGGCGGCAAGATCTTCTGCACGCTGCGGCTGATTTCCGCCGCAATGCCAATACCTTCCTGGCCCTGATCATTCACCGCGAACGCCGCAACGCGACCCTTGCGCACCACTTCCACTTCGCGCTCGATGGTCTGCTCAATGTCCTGGGGATACAGGTTGTGCCCGCGCACGATCAGCAGGTCTTTCAGGCGGCCGGTGATGTACAGCTCACCCTCGCGGATAAAGCCCAGGTCACCGGTGCGCAGCCAGGTGCGGCCGGCGTGCTGTACGAAGGTCTTGGCGCTGGCTTCGGGGTTGCGCCAGTAGCCATGGGCGATGCTCGGCCCGCTGGCCCAGATTTCGCCGACGCCGTTGTCGGCCAGTTCGCTCAAGGTGTGCGGGTCGACGATCAGCACCGCATGGTCCGGCTGGCTCGTGCCGCAACTCATGATCGCACTGCCCTGCCCTGGTTCGGCGCGGTTAGCGGCCAACGCCTGTTCGTCGACACGCAGCGCGGGGATGCCCTGGCCACGGCGGCCACCGGCGACAAACAGGGTCGCTTCGGCCAGGCCGTAGGAGGCGAAGAAGCTGTTCGCGGTGAAACCGCAACGGGCGAATTTCTCGGCGAAGCGTTCCAGGGTGTCGAGGCGGATCGGCTCGGAGCCGGAATAGGCCACGCGCCACTGGCTCAGGTCGAGACGCGCCAACGCCGACTCACTGACCCGCTCACTGCATAAACGGTAGGCGAAATCCGGGCCGCCGCTGATGGTACCGCCGTATTCGCTGATCGCTTCCAGCCAACGCAGCGGCCGGCCGAGGAAGTACGCCGGCGACATCAGTACGCAGGGCACGCCGCTGAAAACCGGTTGCAGCAGGCCGCCGATCAGGCCCATGTCGTGGTACAGCGGCAGCCAGCTGACGATCACATCGTCCGGGTTCACGTCGATGCCGAAGCCTCGGCGAATCAGCACTTCATTGGCAACCAGATTGCCGTGGCTGACTTGTACACCCTTCGGCAACGCGGTGGAGCCAGAGGTGTATTGCAGGAAGGCAATGTCGTCGGGTTGCAGGTCGGGGGCGCGCCAGCTGTCCGCGATTTGTGCGTCCAGGGTGTCGACACTCAACACCGGCGGCGCGTTTTCGAGCTGCGCCAAGCCATCGCCGAGGCTGGCGATGGTCAGCAGCAGGCGTGGCTCGGCGTCGGCGATGATCGACAGCAGGCGCGCCTGGTGATGCCGGCGGGTGGACTCCGGCGGGTAGGCCGGCACTGCAATGATGCCGGCGTACAGGCATCCGAAGAACGCCGCGACATAGTCCGGGCCGCTGGGGAACAGCAGCACCGCGCGCTCGCCCAACGCTGCGTTGGCCTGGAGGGCGGCGGCGATGGTGCGGGCGCGCAGGTCCAGGTCGCGGTAACTGAGCACGATGCTCTG
This sequence comes from Pseudomonas sp. OVF7, assembly GCF_030644265.1. Taxonomy (NCBI): domain Bacteria; kingdom Pseudomonadati; phylum Pseudomonadota; class Gammaproteobacteria; order Pseudomonadales; family Pseudomonadaceae; genus Pseudomonas; species Pseudomonas sp. OVF7. Next base: position 5,794,189 of record NZ_CP128996.1, read on the forward strand.
TTCGGCGGACTCGGCGAGAAAGCGCAGGGCCACTTGGTCCGGGGTCTGCTCGGCACGCTGTTGAAGGGACTGGACCAGGGTGCGGGGAAGTTCGAAGGCGTCCATCTTGGGGTTCCTGCCTGAAATCGGCTTACGGGAAATTCGGGAATGGGAGGGGGCGTTCAGCCGGCGGCCAGTTGCCGCGCCGTGCCATTGCGCCAGCGGGCCAGGTGCTCGTCGGCATAACGCCGCAGGCAGCGCAGCACGGCGCTTTCGTGCTGCACGAGAAAGAAGTGGTGGCCGTCGAACATATCCAGGGAAAAGCCACTGGCGGCGTCGGCCTGCCAATCGAGCAATTGGTCGGCGCGCACACTGTCCTGCTTGCCGCCGAACACGTGGATCGGCATGTCCAGCGGCGTGCGCTGGCCATAGGTGAAACTGCCGCACAGCAGGAAATCGGCGCGCAGGATCGGCAGCATCAATTTCATCAACTCGGGATTGGCCAGGGCTTCTTCGGCGGTGCCTTGCAGTTCGCGCAGGCGGGCAATCAGTTGCTCATCGGTCTTTTCAATGGCGTATTCACTGACATCACGGCGCGCGGGCCCGGCGGTGCCGGAGGCGAACAACGCCAGCGGCGCAGGTATATGGCGTGCGTTCAGCGCGTGCGCCAGCTCGAAGGCCAGCAGGCCACCCAGGCTGTGACCGAACAACGCGTAGGGGCCGTCCAGGTCGCGACTGATTTCATCCGCCAACTGCGCGGCCAATACCTTGATATCGCGCTGCAACGGCTCGTCCATGCGCATGCCACGCCCGGGCAACTCCAGCGGGCACACTTGCAACCACTCCGGCAGGGCGCGGCGCCAGCGCACGTAGACCATGGCGCTGGCCCCTGAATAAGGCAGGCAAAACAGGCGCAGTCGAGTCGGCGCACTCATCGCCGGTGGCCCCCACACTGAATCACGCTGTATGCACGATAGAAACCCATCTCGCCCTCCTGCGGGTGCTGATCCTTGGCCGTTTTACTAACGGACCTGTCACCCAGAAGAACGGACGACACCGGCAAATAATTAGTCGCCGGGGGCGAGCGAGACGTGGCTCACACCTTCCGCAAAGGCATAAGATTAGTTCGCCTTCTCATTTGACAATCATTATCATTAAGCATAATTTGTTGCCCGATGTGTAGGAGGCCTCAGCAAGGACGCCCTCCCCTAACCTCTTTAGCGACAAGGTGATTTCCATGACGGAACAAGTATCCACAGGCAGGTGCGACTCACCGCTGCTCCAGGCATTCGTCGACAATCGGCTGATCCTGGTAAAGATCGCAGCACGAATTACCGGGTGCCGCTCCCGGGCCGAAGATGTGGTGCAGGACGCCTACTTCCGGCTGCAATCGGCACCGACGATCACCTCATCGTTCAAGGCCCAGTTGAGTTACCTGTTCCAGATCGTGCGCAACCTGGCGATCGATCACTACCGCAAGCAAGCCCTGGAGCTCAAGTACTCGGGCACGGAAGAGGAAGGCTTGAATGTGGTGATTCATGGCGCATCACCGGAAACCACCCACATCAATTTCAACACCCTGGAAAACATCGCCGACGCCCTGACGGAGCTGCCCCAGCGCACCCGCTATGCATTCGAGATGTACCGCCTGCACGGCGTGCCGCAAAAGGACATCGCCAAGGAACTGGGTGTGTCGCCAACCCTGGTGAACTTCATGATCCGTGATGCGCTGGTGCATTGCCGCAAAGTGTCGGGCAACCATAGCGATACGTTTGCGCGGCGGGTCTGACTGAGGCCACCCCCACCCTGGCCAAGGTCAGGGCACGGCCATCACATCAATGCGATACGGCTCGAAAATCTTCAACATCTCGCCGTTATCGCGTAAACGTTTGAGCAGTTCGGCAAACGCCGGCCCGCTGATCGGCGCCTTGGGTCGCAGCAAGGCGTAATGGTGGTACACCTGATCAATGCGCTCCGACACCATCAACTGGCCCGCCATCTCGGCATTGCGCACCATGAAGTCACTCAGGTATGAGCGCGTGACCAGCGCGATATCGGCACGGCCACGGGCGACCATCAGCAGGTTGCTGTCATGGGAGTAGGTCAGCGTCGCGTTGAAGTGCTCGGCCATGTACCTGGGGTCGGCGTTGAAGTTGGCGAAGGCGTAGTGATAACCGCTGAACACCGCCAGGCGCTTGCCGGTCAGGTCGTTGAAATAGCTTTGATCGCGGTCGGGTTCATGCTGGGCGACGAACACTTCGGCATCTTCAAGCCCCATGTCGACACTGGTGTGGGGAATCTTCTGCCAGCCCCAGTCCGGGTTTTCGAAGATCGCCATGTCCACCCGGCCTTGCTCGAAATCCCGGAAACGCCGGGGGATGGAGGTGGGGACCAGCACAAATTGGTAGTCCGCCTGCGCGGCGTTCAGCGCTTCCACCAGTTGCGGCAGCAAACCGGTGTCTGCGCCCTGCTCAGGGCGTACGGTGTAGGGCGGGAAATGCGCGGCGCCAATCCTCACCAATTGCGCGGCCGAAGCTGGCATCCACCCTGCGGTGCCCAGTGCCCATAAAGAAAGTCCTGCAGCCAGCCGCCATGGCGAAAACATCGAGGCACACACCGTTCACTATTCTGATGGCGATAAGCTAGGCGTTTTTGTCTGGCGAGACAACTTTTCCACCGCCAAATTAACAGCTTGCGTCTTAATCGGCCTTCAACACCATCAACAAAGCCTCTTCGGCCAATTGTTCAAGGGTCAGGCTGCCCTCGGCACGGAACCAGGTGGTGGTCCAGGACAAGGCCCCCGTGAGAAAGCGCCGGGCAATAAACACATCGCCCTTGATATAGCCGGCGGCCTTGGCCTCGCCCAGCACCTGCAACCAGAGTTGCTCATACACATCACGCAGGGCCAGCACCTGGGCCTGGCCTTCGGCCGACAGCGAGCGCCATTCGTATACCAGCACCGCCATCGCCTCGCCGCTGCCGCCCATGATCGACTGCAATTCGCAGCGAATCAGCGCCAACACACGCTCGCGCACGTTCGTCGCCTCTTCCAGCGACGCCCGCATCAACGCGGTGTTGTAGTGGATGGTTTCCTCCATCACCGCGCGCAGGATCTCATCCTTGCTCTTGAAGTGATGAAAGATGCTGCCGGACTGAATGCCCACGGCGCTGGCCAGGTCGCGCACGGTGGTGCGTTCGAAGCCCTTGTTGCGAAACAGGTGAGCCGCGGTTTGCAGCAACTTGCCCCGGGCACTGTCGGGGTCGGTCAATTGGCCGCCGTCGACCATGGTGCGCATCACCCGCAGGGCTTTGTGCTCATCCATGCTGCTCTCCTCTACTTCTTTGACGTCTTGGGCGGCAATTTAGGCCGTGGCCGCCACCCAAGCAAGCGCTTGGCTAAAACTTGTATCCGAAGTTTACAAACCAAGCGCTTGCTTGGTAGGATCGAAGCCAGCCATTCGAGGAAGGATTTCTCATGAGCAAGACGGTTCGTATCGGCTGCGCCAGTGCCTTCTGGGGCGACACCTGCACTGCCGCTGCCCAGTTGGTGCACGGCGGCAAGCTGGATTACCTGGTGTTCGACTACCTCGCGGAAGTCACGATGTCGATCCTGGCCAGCGCCCGGATGAAAGATCCCCAGGCCGGCTACGCCACGGACTTTGTCGAGGTCCTCGCGCCGTTGCTGGGCGATATCCAGCGCCAGGGCATCCGCGTGATCAGCAATGCCGGCGGGATCAACCCGCACGCCTGCGCCGCCGCCCTGCAAGCGGCCTGTGACAAGGCCCACGTGCCACTGAAAATCGCGGTGCTGCTGGGCGATGACCTGCACGCCCAACTCCCGCACCTGCAAGGCATCACTGACATGTTCAACGGCGCGCCCCTGCCGCCCCTGTGCGTGTCTGCCAACGCCTATCTGGGCGCACCGGGCATTGCCCAGGCGCTGAAGCTGGGCGCCGATATCGTCATCACCGGCCGGGTGGTCGACAGCGCGGTGGTCAGTGCGGCATTGGTGCATGAATTCAACTGGTCCTGGCAGGATTACGACCGCCTCGCCCAGGCCGCCCTGGCCGGGCATATCATCGAATGCGGCGCCCAGTGCACCGGCGGCAACTTCACCGACTGGCGCGACGTGCCGGACTACGAACACATCGGTTTCCCCATTGTTGAAGTCAGCGCCGACGGCCAGTTCACCGTCAATAAAGTCGAAGGCAGCGGCGGGCTGATCAGCGAACTGAGCGTGGCCGAACAACTGCTCTACGAAATCGGCGACCCCCGCGCTTACCTATTGCCTGACGTGATCTGCGATTTCAGCCAGGTCAAATTGCACCAGCAAGGCAAGCACAGCGTGCGCCTGCATGGCGCCAAGGGCTTGCCGCCCACCGCTCAATACAAAGTCAGCGCCACCTACCCCGATGGTTTTCGCTGCACCGCCAGTTGCCTGATCGCCGGGATCGACGCGGTGGCCAAGGCCGAGCGAGTCAGCCAAGCGATCATCCACAAGACCTCGGAACTGTTCAGCCAACAAGGCTGGGCGCCCTACACCGAGGTGAATATCGAATTGCTCGGCAGTGAAGCCACCTACGGCGCCCACGCCCAGCGCCATGACTGCCGCGAAGTGGTGGTGAAGATCGCGGTGCGGCACCCGAGCAAGCAGGCACTGGCGCTGTTCGCCCGCGAGATCGCCCAGGCGGCCACCGGCATGGCGCCGGGGCTGACCGGCATCGTCGGTGGGCGGCCGACGGTGTATCCGCTGATTCGACTGTTTTCATTCCTGGTCGATAAGTCTGCGTGTGCGTTGCTCATCGACGTCCAGGGCCAGCGTCACACCTGCGAACTGCCCACCCTCGATGCGCTGGGCACGCCCTCCGCCCCCGTCGACCCGCCCATGCCCGAGGGCCGTGCCGACGCCAGCGTGCCCCTGGTGAAACTCGCCGTGGCGCGCTCTGGCGACAAGGGCAACCACAGCAATATCGGGGTGATCGCCCGCGACCCGGCGTACCTGCCGTGGATCGCCGAGACCCTGACCCCAGCCGTGGTCGTCGACTGGATGAGCCACGTGCTCGACCCGCTCCACGGCCGTGTCGAACGCTGGTACCTGCCGGGCAGCCACAGCCTCAACTTCCTGCTGGAAAATGCCCTGGGCGGCGGCGGTATCGCCAGCCTGCGCATTGACCCGCAAGGCAAGGCCTTTGCCCAGCAACTGCTGGAAATCCCCATCGCCGTGCCGCAACACATCGCCGATCAATGCCAATAAAAGGAATGTCGCCGTGGCCTTCGACTCGATCTTCAAAGCCAACCTGTTCCAGGGTCACACCGTGATTGTCACCGGCGGCGGCAGCGGCATTGGCCGCTGCACCGCCCATGAACTGGCAGCCCTCGGTGCCCAGGTGATCCTGGTCGGGCGCAAGCCGGAAAAACTGCAAAAGGTCGCGGCGGAAATTGCCGAAGACGGTGGCAGCGCCCACGGGCTGGCCTGCGATATTCGCGATGAAGAGGCGGTGAAAGCGCTGGTCACGCAGGTCCTCAATGACCACGGCCCGATCCATGGGCTGGTCAACAACGCCGGCGGCCAGTACCCGTCGCCGCTCGCGTCGATCAATCAAAAAGGCTTCGAAACCGTACTGCGCACCAACCTGGTCGGCGGCTTCCTGATGGCGCGCGAGGTGTTCAACCAGTCGATGAGCAAACACGGCGGCGCCATCGTCAACATGCTCGCGGACATGTGGGGCGGCATGCCCGGCATGGGCCATTCGGGTGCGGCGCGTGCGGGCATGGACAACTTCACCAAGACCGCAGCGTTCGAATGGGGTTACGCCGGGGTGCGGGTCAACGCGGTAGCGCCGGGCTGGATTGCCTCCAGCGGCATGGACACCTACGAAGGCGCGTTCAAGGCCGTGATCCCGACCCTGCGCGAACACGTGCCGCTCAAGCGCATCGGCACCGAGTCGGAAGTCAGTGCGGCCATTGTGTTCCTGCTCAGCCCCGCCGCGGCCTTCATCAGCGGCAGCACCCTGCGCATCGACGGCGCCGCCAGCCTGGGCAACCGCGCCTGGCCGCTGCACAAGGCGCACCCACCGAGCGCGCCGTTCAATGGTTTCCACCGCGCGTACCTGCCAGACGTGCTCAAGGCGGAGCAATAAACCATGCCCGTGATTGAAAGCTCGATCGATGCCCACAGCCCGCAGTTCGCACAGAACCGCGAAGCCCTGCTCGCCACCATCGCGCAGTGGCGCCAGTTGGAAGATGCCCTGCTCAGCAAGGCCCAGGAGGCCAAGCCCAAGTTCGACCAACGCGGCCAACTGCTGCCCCGCGAGCGCCTCAACCGGCTGCTGGACCCCGGCGCGCCGTTCCTGGAACTGGCCAGCCTCGCCGGCTACAAGCTCCACGACGACAAGGACGGCAGCGCGGCCGGTGGCGGTTTGATCGCCGGTATCGGCTACGTCAGCGGTGTGCGCGTGCTGGTGGTGGCCAACAACAGTGCGATCAAGGGCGGCACCATTTCGCCTACCGGTTTGAAAAAATCCCTGCGCCTGCAACAGATCGCCATGGAGAACAAGCTGCCGGTGGTGACCCTCGCTGAAAGCGGCGGTGCCAACCTCAACTACGCAGCAGAGATTTTCGTCGAAGGCGCACGCAGCTTCGCCAACCAGGCGCGCATGTCCGCCATGGGCCTGCCCCAGATCACCGTGGTACACGGCTCGGCCACGGCGGGCGGCGCCTACCAGCCGGGGCTGTCGGATTACGTGGTGGTGGTGCGCGGTAAGGCCAAGCTATTCCTGGCTGGGCCGCCGCTGCTCAAGGCAGCGACCGGCGAAGTCGCCAGCGACGAGGAACTGGGCGGTGCCCAAATGCACGCGCAAACCGCAGGCACCGCCGAATACCTGGCTGAAAACGACGCCGACGGCATACGCATCGTGCGCGAGATTGTCAGCCTGCTGCCTTGGAATGATCGCCTGCCGCCTGCGCCCAAGCGGGCTTATCAGGAGCCGCTGTACCCGGCCGACGACTTGCTGGGACTGATCCCCGACGACCCGAAAAAACCCTATGACGTGCGCGAAATCCTCGCACGCCTGGGCGACGGTTCGAACTTCCTGGAGTTCAAGGGCGAGTTCGACCCCCACACCGTCTGCGGTCACCTGCACATCCAGGGGCGGGCCGTCGGCGTCATCGGCAACAACGGCCCGATCACCCCCAAGGGCGCCAGCAAGGCCGCGCAGTTTATCCAGCTGTGCGACCAGAGCCGTACGCCGCTGCTGTTCCTGCACAACACCACCGGTTTTATGGTCGGCACCGAGTCGGAGCAACAAGGCGTGATCAAGCACGGCGCCAAGATGATCCAGGCCGTGGCCAATGCACGCGTCGCTAAACTCACCCTCGTGGTCGGCGGCTCTTACGGCGCCGGCAACTATGCGATGTGCGGACGCGGCCTCGACCCACGCTTTATCTTCGCCTGGCCCAACAGCCGCACCGCCGTGATGGGCGGCGCGCAAGCCGGCAAGGTGCTGCGGATTGTCACCGAGGCCAAACAACTGAAGAACGGCCTGGTGCCGGACCCCAAGGTGCTGGATATGCTGGAGCAAGTCACTGCACAGAAGCTCGAGAGTCAATCCACCGCGCTGTATGGCAGCGCGAACCTGTGGGATGACGGGCTGATCGACCCACGGGATAGCCGCACGCTGCTGGGGTTTCTGCTGGATATCTGTGATGAAGCCGAAGTGCGGGAGTTGCAGCCGAACAGCTTTGGCGTGGCGCGTTTCTAACCGGAGAATAAGCACAATGATCTTCACCCAGGAACATCAGGAACTGCGCCGCACCGTCCGCGCCTTCGTCGACCGCGAGATCAACCCCTACGTCGACGAATGGGAAAAAGCCGGCCGCTTTCCCATCCACGACGTCTTCCGCAAGGCCGGCGACCTCGGCCTGCTGGGCATTTCCAAGCCCGAGCAATTCGGCGGAATGGGCCTGGACTACAGCTACTCGATCGTCGCCGCCGAAGAGTTCGGCACCATACGCTGCGGTGGCATCCCCATGTCCATCGGCGTGCAGACCGACATGTGCACCCCCGCCCTCGCCCGCTTCGGTTCCGACGAATTGCGCGACGAATTCCTGCGCCCGGCCATCAGCGGCGAAAAAGTGGGCTGCATCGGCGTCTCGGAAACCGGTGCGGGCTCCGATGTGGCCGGGCTGAAGACCCATGCGCGTAAGGACGGCGGCGACTACGTGATCAACGGCAGCAAGATGTGGATCACCAATTCCCCCAGCGCCGACTTTATCTGCCTGCTGGCCAACACCTCCGACGACAAGCCGCATATCAACAAGTCGCTGATCATGGTGCCGATGAACACCCCGGGCATCAGCGTCAGCCCGCCCTTGGAAAAACTCGGTATGCACAGCTCCGAGACCGCCCAGGTATTTTTCGATGGCGTGCGCGTGCCGCAGCGTTATCGCATCGGCCATGAGGGGGCCGGCTTTATGATGCAGATGCTGCAATTCCAGGAAGAACGCCTGTTTGGCGCGGCCAATATGATCAAGGGCCTGGAGTACTGCATCGACAGCACCATCGACTACTGCAAAGAGCGCCAGACGTTCGGCAAGGCGCTGATCGACAACCAGGTGATTCACTTTCGCCTGGCTGAACTTGCCACCGAAATCGAATGCCTGCGCGCACTGGTCTACCAGGCCACCGAGCAATACATCAAAGGCCAGGACGTCACGCGCCTGGCCTCCATGGCCAAGCTCAAGGCCGGGCGCCTGGGCCGTGAAGTCAGCGACAGCTGCCTGCAATATTGGGGTGGCATGGGCTTTATGTGGGACAACCCGGTGGCCCGCGCCTATCGCGATGTGCGCCTGGTATCGATTGGCGGCGGTGCCGACGAGATCATGCTCGGCATTATCTGCAAACTGATGGGCACCCTGCCGGGGAAAAAACCATGAACACCCTGCTGCTCGAACCGCATAACGGGGTGCTGCATATCACCCTCAACCGGCCGGAAAGCCGCAATGCAATGAGCCTGGAAATGGTCAATGAACTGCGCGCGGTGCTGGCGGGGTTGGACAGCCAGGTGCGCGCGGTGGTGATCAGTGGCGCAGGCGGACACTTTTGCGCCGGTGCCGATGTGAAGGATCTGGTCAGCGCAGGCGATCAATTGCAGGCACTGAACCGGGCCTTTGGCGCTTTGCTGCAAGACGTGGAAGCCGTGTCGCCAGTGGTCATCGTGGTGCTGCAAGGCGCAGTGCTGGGCGGTGGGTTCGGGTTGGCCTGCGTGAGTGACATCGCGATTGCCGATCACCAGGCGCAGTTCGGTTTGCCGGAGACCAGCCTGGGGTTGCTGCCGGCACAGATTGCGCCGTTCGTGGTCAAGCGTATCGGCCTGACCCAGGCGCGGCGACTGGCACTCACTGCCGCACGCTTTGATGGACTGGAAGCTGAACGGCTGGGGCTGGTGCACTTCACCGAGCGCGATCCGCAGGCGTTGGCGGAGCGTTTGGATGAGGTATTGGGGCAAGTGCTGCGCTGCGCGCCAGGCGCCAACGCGCGCACCAAGGCGCTGTTGCTGGCCAGTGTGGAACAGCCGTTGGGGCCGCTGCTGGACCAGGCGGCGCAGTGGTTTGCCGAGGCGGTGACCAGTGAAGAAGGGATCGAGGGGACGCAGGCGTTTGTGCAGAAGAGAAAGCCTCGGTGGTGCAAGTGACGTCATCGGGGGCAAGTCGAATCGTCGCACCGCCCCTCCCACATTTTTTTCCGCGCCGCCTGTGGATTGGCGGTGCGACGATTCGACTTGCCCCCGATGAGGCCGGAACAGACACCGCATAACCCAAGGGATAATCCAATGCCCCAGCTCACCAAGATCCTGATCGCCAACCGCGGCGAAATCGCCTGCCGCATCCAACGCACGGCCCAGGCAATGGGCTACCGCACCGTCGCCGTCTACAGCGACGCCGACGCCCAGGCCCTGCACGTGCAGATGGCCGACGAAGCGGTGTACATCGGCCCCGCCCCGGTACAACAGTCCTACCTCAATATCCCGGCCATCCTCGCGGCCGCCGAAAAGACCGGCGCCGACGCCATCCACCCCGGCTACGGCTTCCTCTCGGAAAACCCCGACTTCGCCCGCGCGTGCCGAGACGCCGGCCTGATCTTCATCGGCCCCAGCGTCGAGGCCATCGAACTGATGGGCAGCAAGCGCCTGTCCAAACTCGCCATGCTGGAGGCTGGCGTGCCCTGTATCGCCGGCTACCAAGGCAGCGCCCAGGACGACGCCACCTTGCAGGCGCAAGCCCAGCGCATCGGCTACCCCCTGATGATCAAGGCCAGCGCCGGCGGTGGGGGGCGCGGCATGCGCCTGGTGCACGATCCCGCGTCCTTGCTGGACAACCTCCACACCGCACGTTCGGAAGCCCGCAATGCCTTTGGCAGCGACGAGTTGATCCTCGAGCAGGCGCTGATCGACCCGCGCCACGTCGAGATCCAACTGTTCGGCGACAGCCACGGCAACCTGGTCTACCTCGGCGAACGCGACTGCTCGATCCAGCGCCGCCATCAGAAAATCATTGAAGAAGCGCCGTGCCCGGTGATGACGCCCGAACTGCGCCAGGCCATGGGCGAAGCGGCGCTCAAGGCCGGGCGCGCAGTGAATTACGTGGGCGCCGGTACCGTGGAGTTCCTGCTCGACCGCAACGGCCGGTTCTACTTCCTGGAAATGAACACGCGCCTGCAAGTGGAACACCCGGTTACCGAACTGATCACCGGGCTCGACCTGGTGGACTGGCAACTGCAAGTCGCCGCCGGCCTGCCGCTGCCGCTGCTGCAATCACAAGTGACCCTCAGCGGCCACGCCATGGAAGTACGCCTGTATGCCGAGGACCCGGCCCAGGGCTTTTTGCCGCAGACCGGCGAGGTGCTGCGTTGGGAGCCGGCCCCCGGCATCCGGATCGATCATGGGTTGTGCACAGGCGAAAAGATCAGCCCGTTCTACGACCCGATGCTCGGCAAGCTCATCGCCCATGGCGCTACCCGTGAAGAGGCACGGCGCAAACTGCTGCGGGCGGTGCAAGACACGGTGCTGCTCGGGGTTGCGAGCAATCAGCGGCTACTGGCCGACCTGCTCGGGCATCCGGACTTTATCCAGGGCGACGTCAGCACCGGGTTTATCGCCAAGCACTTCAGCCCTATCCCGCCCGTGACCGCCAGTGCAGAACAGATCGCCCTGGCTGCCGCACTGTTCTACCAACGCAGCGCCGCCGAGCATCGCCGGGACCTGGCAGGCTGGCGCAACAACGCCACTGTCCCCTGTACCTACCAACTGAGCGTCAACGATGCCGTTCACCACGTCACCCTAAGTGTGCTGGCCGATCACCGGCTGCACATCGATGGCGTCGACATCCAGGACCTTCGCACCGACGGCCGCTGGGCCACCCTGGTGATCAACGGCATTCGCCGCCGCCTCGCCTACCACCTTGACGGCGCCCATGCCTGGTTGCCGGGTGTCAGCGTGGTTGACCGCACGCAGCAGGTCGCGAGCCGCCAGGCCCAGGCCAACAGCGGCACGCTCAAGGCGCCGATGGACGGTGCGATCGTCGATGTGCGTGTCCAGGCCGGTGACTGCGTCAGCAAAGGCCAGCTGTTGCTGGTGCTCGAAGCGATGAAAATGGAGCACCCGCTGAAAGCCGGCATGGATGGCGTGATCAAGGACGTGCAGGTGATCGCCGGAGACCAGGTGCGCAATCGCCAGGTGCTGCTGGAGATCGAATAAGCCCGGCCTCAATCAAAAACAGCGCGGAACTACGCGACCGGGCTACGCTCTATCCCCATCAGGAAGGGAAGAGTACGGGAACCTGCACCATGCATCATTGGCTGATTATTGACCTTGAGGCCACAACGGATGACGGCGGCTGGCCCGTGACGGAGATGGAAGTCATCGAGATCGGTGCGAGCCTGGTCAACCGACAGGGCCGCGAACTGGACCATTTCCAGCGCTTTGTGCGGCCGCTGCGGCGCCCCTTGCTGACGCCGTTCTGCCGCAAGCTGACCCATATCACCCAGGCGAACATCGACGGCGCCGCGCCCATCACCGAGGTGTGGCCGCTGTTCGAGCGCTGGCTGGGCCAGCATCAACCCCGCCTGGAGGGCTGGGCCAGTTGGGGTGACTACGATCGCCAGCAATTGGAACTGGAATGGCAGCGTCATGGCCTGAGCAGCGCCCTCGCCCACACGCCCCACGTCAACCTCAAGCAACGCTTCGCCAAGGCGCGGCGCCTGGACAAACCCCTGGGGCTCAATGGTGCCCTGCAATTGGCGGGGATGCAGTTCCATGGCCAGCAACACCGGGCGCTGGAAGATGCGCGCAACACCGCCCGCCTGCTGCCGCTGATTTTGCCGGTCTAGGCAGCTCCCCTGCCCTTGGGCATACTGGCCGACCTTTCCAGACCCTTTTCCGAGGATTCGCCCATGTTTAAAGTCAACGAGTACTTCGACGGCACCGTCAAGTCGATCGCTTTCGGCACCGCAGAAGGTCCGGCGACCATTGGTGTCATGGCCCCGGGTGAATACGAATTCGGCACCGCCCAGCGTGAAATCATGCACGTGGTGTCCGGCGCCCTGACCGTCAAGCTGCCCGACAGCAGCGACTGGGAAACCTTCGCCGCCGGCAGCCAGTTCAACGTACCGGCCAACAGCAAGTTCCAGCTGAAAGTCGCCGTGGACACCGCTTACCTGTGCGAATACCGCGGCTAAGCGCTCCTGCCGCGTAAAAAAATGCCCGTCTCGCAGGAGACGGGCTAATGAGATGGTCACCCCCACACCCTGCGAGGGCTACGCTTTCGCAGGGTGTTTTGTTTTTGGAGGCCATCATCATGAGCGAGTCAGCACTGATCGGGATCGATCTCGGCAAACATAATTTCCACCTTCTGGGCCAAGACAAATCGGGCCGCGAGGTGTTTCGCAAAAAGCTCTCGCGAGCGCAGATGATGCGGTTCTTCGGCAACTTACCGAGCTGCGTCGTGGTAACGGAAGCCTGTGCCGGCTCTCACTTCATCGCCCGTCAGCTTGCGGCGATGGGGCATACGACCAAGTTGATTTCACCGCAGTTTGTCCGCCCTTTCGTCAAGGGCAACAAAAATGACTTTATCGACGCAGAGGCCATTTGCGAGGCGGCTTCCCGTCCGTCCATGCGCTTCGTTACGCCTAAAACCGAGTCTCAGCAAACCCTGTCTGTCCTGCATCGCATGCGCGAGTCGTTGGTGCATGACCGCACCAAGACAGCCAATCAGATGCACGGTTTCCTGCTGGAATTTGGCATCAGCCTGCCCAAAGGCTCAGCCATCATGAAGCGTTTGGCAGCTGTTTTGGCCGAGCATGAGCTGCCTGTGCGGCTGACAGTGCTGTTGCAACGCCTGCACGATCACTTCGTTTACCTGGATGAACAGATCAAGGAACTGGACAAACAACTGGCTTGCCAGCTGGCCGACGATGATCTGGGGAGCCGTTTGCTTAGCATGCCGTGTGTCGGTCCGATCACCGCCAGCCTTCTGGCTGTAGAAATGGGCGATGGCAAGCAATACCGATGCAGTCGCGATTTTGCGGCTTCAGTGGGCTTGGTGCCGCGACAGTACAGCACGGGCGGCAAAGCCAATTTGTTGGGGATCAGCAAGCGGGGTGACAAGCACCTGCGGCAACTGCTGGTGCAATGCTCCAGGGTTTACATGCAGAGGCTGGATCATCAGAAGGGGGCTTTGGCCGACTGGGTGCGAGCGCTGCTGCGCCGACGACACTCGAATGTGGTGGCCTGTGCCCTGGCCAACAAACTGGCGCGTATCGCTTGGGCGATAGCGGCTCACCATGCGCAATATGAAGCAGGGCCAGACGCCTTGAACGCCTGACCCTGCGGTTGTTGCAGTACCACAATTCACCCTTCAGGTTTTGCGATAGCTGAACAACGGATGACGTGAACGGCCTACCGGCCTGGCGAAGATCCTGACATAAAAATCGGCTTCAGAAGCCGACGGGCTTTTAAGGATCGTCAGGCGCGACTCTCATCGTGGCGCTGGGGCAAGCCCCAAACAGACGCCGGATAGATTTAAGCAAGCCAACCACATCGCCCGTTAATCAGTATTGCAAAAATGGGGGGACCATAGATTTTTTATGGGCGGGCGATCTATTCGAGGATAGTCACCGGCATGCCGACTTCCAGGCGACCGACGCCATCGTTGACCAGGTTCTGGCCGAACATCGCGCCGTTCTCCGTCTTGCGATAGGCCTCCAGCGTGACGAAGGGTTCGCGGTCGGCACTGCGCTCGCCGGTCCTGGGGTCAATGGTGGTGAGAATGCAACGCGAGCAAGGCTTGACCACGCGAAACTCCACGTCACCGATGCGCAGGCGTTTCCAGCCGTCCTCGGCGAAGGCATCGCCGCCTTCGATCACCAGGTTGGGACGAAAACGCAACATTTCCATGGGCCGCCCCACCCGCGCGGACAGGTCGTCCAGGGAGGCCTGGCCGATCAATAACAGCGGGTAGCCATCGGCAAAGGCCACTTGGTCACCCTCCTGGCCATACCCCGCCTCGGTGTAACGGGCGCGCTCCAGCGGGATGTGCACCAGCCGGGTCGGCTTGCCGATAAAGTCACTGACCCAGGCGGCGGCCTGATCGCCGGCATCCGGTACGCGCAGGGTGTCACGCCAGATGGTCACGCCGCGCAACTCGGCATCACGGCCGGGCAGCGCGATTTCCAGCGGCGTGTGGCCGGGCGCGCTCAGGCTGAGGCCACCTGCGCTGTTCCAAAGCGCCGACAGCTGGCTCATCTTCGCCACGGCCCGCTGGGTGAGGAACCGCCCACTGGCTTCGTCCACCAGCATCCAGCGTCGATCCCCAGCCAGCCCGAGTTTATCCAGGCCGATATGCTGAAGGGGTTCGGCCTTGCCGGACTTCAAGGGGTAACGGTACAGCGCGCTGAGACGAAGCATGGGCCTGCGTTCCTGAGGGGCAAAGACGTCACCCTAAGGTCAGGCGGACACTTCGTCCAGCATCAAGCGTTCGCGCACGACGTCCACCAGTTTGTCCGGCTGGAATTTGGAGAGGAAGTTGTCGCAGCCGACCTTCTTCACCATCGACTCGTTGAAGCTGCCTGACAGTGAAGTGTGCAGGACCACATACAGGCTCCGCAGGCGTGGGTCGTTGCGAATTTCGGTAGTGAGGCGGTAGCCATCCATCTCAGGCATTTCGGCGTCGGTGAAGATCATCAGCAGCTTGTCGGTCATCACCTGGCCGCTGTCGGCCCAGCCCTTGAGCATGTTCAGGGCCTTGAGCCCGTCGCTGGCGATGTGCATTTTCACCCCCAGTTGGCCGAGGGTGTCGCGCAGTTGCGACAGGGCCACATTGGAGTCGTCCACCAGCAGCACTTCACGGCCACGGGCGCGTTCCAGTACCGGATCATCGAGTTTCTCGCGGGAGACCTTGGCGTTGTACGGCACGATCTCGGCCAGGACTTTTTCCACGTCGATGATTTCCACCAACTGGTCATCCACCTTGCTGATGGCCGTGAGGTAATGCTGGCGACCGGCGCTGGTCGGCGGTGGCAGGATGGCTTCCCAGTTCATGTTGACGATGCGGTCGACGCCGCCCACCAGGAACGCCTGCACCGAGCGGTTGTACTCGGTGACGATGATGGTGCTGTTCGGGCCCGGCACCAGCGGGCGCATGCCGATGGCCTGGGACAGGTCGATAACGGGCAGGGTCTGGCCGCGCAGGTTGACCACCCCGCACACAAAAGGATGGCGCTGGGGCATCAGGGTCAGCTTGGGCAGTTGCAACACTTCCTGCACCTTGAACACGTTGATCGCGAACAACTGCCGACCCGCCAAGCGAAACATGAGGATCTCCAGGCGATTCTCACCCACCAGTTGCGTGCGTTGATCTACCGTGTCGAGAATGCCGGCCATTAAAAGCTCCTGATGCGCTAAGGGTTATGCAGTTGACTGAAGCAGGTCGCGATTAGCACCGACGATACGCGCCCCTTCTGGATCACGTGGCATCTTGAGTTCTTCACGAGCAAGCTCGCTCCTACGCTAGTTATCGGCGGCAAACGCCAGACCTTGACCCCGTTAAAATGCCACGTAAATCCATTGATGTCACACTGACATCATGCTTTACTGCGCTGGCCTCTCCATTCGGCAAGGCAGCGACATCGCGCGACATCCAAATCGGCGCGAGGTTCCGCTGCGTAAGGGATTCCCCTATGCACAATCAGGCCCAACCTGATATTCGCGATATCTAATAGCCATTAATGTGACGCCATTCTCATTGCATGAATGGAGTCAGGCTTTTGTTTGCCATCGCAAGTCCACGGCCTACTGGCCTTCCAGACATTCACGTCGCGGCAACCGAAGTTGTGCAAATGAACTCAACTGCGGGCCGCGTACTCGGCTGTCGCCCGTATTTAGATAACGGTCCTACTGAAATCTCAGAAGCGACCTACAGATTTCAGTCATCTTTCAGCGATAGTTTTACGCCATTCACTTGGTGCGACATCTCATCACCCGACCTTACGTTGTGGAGACTTGCATGATGAATAGCGCAAACGAATGGCAAACCACACTTCCCGAGTTCCTGCTTGAGGCCGAAACGCTGCTGACCAAGTCGGAAGAATGCCTGAGCCACCTGCATCTGATTCGCAACGACAGCGATGCCATCGACTGCATGACGGTCAGCCTGACCCAACTGGCCGAGAAGGCCGACAGCCTGGCCCTGCGGGCGATCAGCGAGTTCTCCCGGCACATCCAATACCTGATCGCCAATGCGGAAAACCCGCTGCAACTGCACGATCAAGCCCTGAAGGCCTTGCACGATTGCTTGACATTACTGGCATGGCAATTGGAGTTGATTGACACCAGGACCGGCGAACTGACACTGGATGAAAGTGAACAAACGACATTGATTGCCACGGTGACACTGCAAATCCCGCAAAAGGACTACAGCTATAAACCGCAGCAACGTTTGCATCACACCTCCTGAGTCCAGCCAGGTCGCTTTTAATACGTGAGTTAGCTAAAAACGACAGACGCAACTCATCGGCCGTGATCGACCTGCAGGCGAAAAGATATCAATTAGCCACTAACCGCAATAACGATACGATCCAACTTAAACAATACAACCCTCCATTGTTTAGACCCAGTATTTACCGTCCAGACCGTTTGCCTGAATTATGACTCAACGGTGTCAGGCGCCAGGCGACCAACGGTAAGAGTGGTGGTACTATGCCCCCGCTCGAAGTCACTCAACTTCATCATGTACAAAAACGATTCGGCCACGCATTCCAAACAGAGCCCCGTCAGCCGCCGTGACCGGTCTTATCGCAGCGAACCCTCATTGGCTCCATCCGTTATGTACGCCAGCCTCAAGTCACTCATCGCAAGGTCCGTGTCCCGCAGCCATGCACGGCGCCTGATCCTTGCCCTGTGCCTGTGCTCGTCGCTGCTCAGCCTGTGGGCCTATATTCGCGCCGACACCCTGCCGCTGGCGGTGCTGCTGTTCAACCTGGCCACGCTGGCGTTGGTGGGGTTGCGTCAATGGAGTTCGCGCAAATCCATCAAGTTCCAGCCTCAGGAACTGGCCGAACGCCTGCTGCAAGTGCAGGAAAACGAGCGCCACCGCCTCAGCCGCGACCTGCATGACGATATCGGCCAATTGCTCACGGCTGCCAAGCTGCAAAGCGAATGGCTCAAGCGTCGCCTGCCGGACGACCTGCAAGGCCAATGCGCGGTGCTGTGCAACACCCTGAATGAAACCCTGGCCAAGGTGCGCGACGTCTCCGCGATTCTCAACCCGCGCCAGTTGACCAGCCTGGGCCTGGAAGCCAGCCTGCGGGCACACTTGCTCAAGACCCTGGAAAACACTCAGGTGCACTGGAGCCTGGAATGCCATCAACGCCTGACCGGCATTCCGGAAGAAATGGCCGTGGCGGCGTTTCGTATCACCCAGGAAGCCGTGACCAACATGCTGCGCCACGCCCAGGCCCGCAACCTGCTGGTACGCCTGCAACGCCTGCCCGAAGGGTTATCGCTGTTTATCAGTGATGACGGCCAGGGTTTCTCGCCCGCCAGTAACCCCGGCCTGGAAGGCCAACGGGGTATGGCGGGTATGTCCGAGCGGATTGATCAACTGGGGGGCACCTTGTCCGTCAGCAGCCAGCCTGGCAAAGGGACCCGGATCGACGCGCTTTTCCCCTGGGCGCCCCGCGCCCTCGAACGGGCCAGTTCCCCTAAGGTTCTCGAGTGATCTGCAATTTACTCCTGGTGGATGACCACGCACTGATCAGGGCCGGCGTACGCGCGCTGATCCTGGATATACCCGGCTATGCGGTGGTCGGCGAGGCCAGCGACGGTGCACAGGTGCTGGAGGCGTTCAGCGCCTTGCAGCCCGATATCGTGCTGCTGGACCTGTCGATGAAACACACCGGCGGCCTGGACGCGTTGCAACAGTTAAAAGCTGCCTACCCGGCGAGCAAGGTGCTGATCCTGTCGATGCACACCGACCCGGAGCTGATCATGCGCGCGCTGGAGTCCGGCGCCCATGGCTACCTGCTCAAGGACACCACCGCCAACGAACTGGAGCACGCCCTGCTGGCCCTGCGCAACAATGAGCGCTACCTGAGCCCGGCGATCGCCCATACGGTGATCAACCAGGCGCTGGTGCGCAACCAGGGCCCGGTTTCCTCCGTCGCCCAGAACCACAACCTCACCGCGCGACAGCTGGAAATCCTGCGCCTGATCGTGCGCGGCAAGTCCACCCGCGAAATCGCCCACGGCCTCGGCCTGAGCATCAAGACCGTGGAGGCGCACCGCTCACAGATCATGAAGCGCCTGCAGATTTTCGATGTGGCGGGCCTGGTGTTATTTGCCGTGCGCGAGCAGATCATCAGCCTGGACGACTAGGGGCGAGCCCAGCGGCAAGTGCACGCGCAACGCCTTGGGCAGCGCGCAAAAGCGCAAATCGTCGCCCTTCAGCGGTTCGCCATCGAGATTGATGTACAACCCCTCGGCCTGTTTGATCTGAACCCACGGCAGGCGCGCGCGCACGAACATGGTGTCCAGGCCCCAGCCATTGTTCATCAGCTCACGCAAGGTGCCGACCACTTCCTGGGGCGCCGGCAGGATGCTGACGTCGAGCAACCCGTCATCAGCCAACGCTTCGGGGCATAACACATGCCCGCCGCCCGCCTGGCGCCCATTGCCGATACCCAGCGCGAGCAGTTCGCCCTTCCAATGGAAACCCGGGCCTTCCAGCTCGCCATACGCCGCCTTCAATTCGCTGAAGCGCGACAGGCCGGTGAACAGGTAGGCGGCGCCACCGAGGATTTTTTTCAGGTCTTCGGAGGTGTTCGCGGTGACCTGGCTGCCAAAACCGCCGGTGGCCATGTTCAAGAACATTTGCCCACCGACCTGGCCGAGGTCGATCGCCCTGGCCGGTACATCCAGCAGCGCCAGGGCCTGCGCAGGCTCCAGCGGCACGCCGGCGGCCTTGGCAAAGTCATTGGCGGTGCCCAGCGGCATCAGCACCAGGCTGGCGTCGGTCCTGGCCAGGGCCATGGCTTCGGCCACGTCGCGCAAGGTGCCGTCGCCGCCGCCAGCGATGATGTGGGTATAGCCATCGGCCAGGGCTTCCTTGACCAGGCGCTGGGCGTCGCCGCCCTCCCACGTGACCCGCACGGCCAGCTCCTCGCCCTGCTCACGCCGGCTCATTACAGCGGCGCGCACGTCCTCGTTGAGGGCTTGCTTGCCGTGGAGGATCAACAGGGCCTTGGGGGTGGTCATGGGGGGAAATCTCCGCGTTCAAAGGGCTTGAAGGATGTTGACCTTTGGGGAGGAGAAAAAAGTCATTGGGATTGGAAATTAATTGACCGGGTGGATTGGCGAGTACGCTCAGCTCCTGTGCAACTTACTCATCAACTGCGCCTCAGCCTGGGTCAACCCACACGACTGCGTCAGTTCATCCACCGTAGCCCCCATGCCCACCAGCTTCGCGGCCTGGGCAAAGGAAAGACTCGACGGATCACGCTGCTCGATCTGCGCCAGCTTGTCCGGCAGGGGAGCAAGGATCGCGCGCAGTTCATGCACTTCGTCTCCGACCCGTACCGCACTCTGCTGGAAGTGATCAACGCGCTTGACCAGCTCCAGCACGCGCCGATCACGCACGGCATCGCGCTCGGCCTGTTGCATGGCCGATTCGCGTTGCTGGCGCAGGTGGCGCAGCAGGAATGCCAACGTCCCGGCCCACAACAGGGCCAGGACAATCACCGCTGCTTCAAGGAACAATCAGATGCTCTCCAGTTCCGACCACTCTTCTTCGCTCATCATTTTGTCCAGCTCAACCAGAATCAACAACTCGTTGTTCTTGTTGCATACGCCTTGAATGAACTTGGCCGACTCTTCGTTACCGACGTTCGGCGCTGTTTCCACTTCCGACTGGCGCAGGTAGACCACTTCGGCGACGCTGTCGACCATGATCCCGACCACTTGCTTGTCGGCTTCGATGATGACGATACGCGTGTTGTCGCTGACTTCGACGGTATCCAGGCCGAAACGCTGGCGCGTGTCGATGACCGTCACCACATTGCCGCGCAGGTTGATGATGCCCAGCACGTAGCTCGGTGCACCCGGTACCGGGGCGATCTCGGTGTAGCGCAGCACTTCCTGCACGCGCATCACGTTAATGCCGTAGGTTTCGTTGTCCAGTTTGAAGGTCACCCATTGCAGGATCGGATCATCCGAACCTTGTGCGGACGCGGACGCTGACTTATTCATACCCCTACCCCTTCAAATGCCGTTAGTTTCGGCGTGTGTGCTTCGTGGGCCGCACAACCGTGCGGTCCTTGTTGTTCAATCAACTGCGTGTGTGGCCTGGCATCGATTTGACGGCACCGCTGGCGATCAACTCGGCCAGTTCAGCGACATCAAGCAACGCGCACATATGTTCGATCACGGTGCCCGCCAACCAGGGGCGCTGGCCCCGGTGGCTGCGCCATTTGATTTCATTCGGGTCCAGGCGCAACGAGCGGCTGACTTGATGCACCGCCAGCCCCCACTCATAGCCTTGCACCGAAATCACGTATTGCAAGCCCTGGCGGAAATCATCGCGGTAGCGATCGGGCATCACCCAGCGCGCGGTGTCCAGCACCTTGAGGTTGCCGGCCTGGCTGGGCAGGATGCCGAGGAACCACTCCGGTTGCCCGAACAGTGGCGTCAGCTCCTGGCCTTCCAGGGAATAAATCGAGCCCAGGCACACCAGCGGTACCGCCAGGGTCAAGCCGGCCACGTCGAACAACAGGCATTCGAACGGCTCGGCGGCCCACGACGGGCGATCATCACCACTGACCGGCGGCGGTGTGATACTCGGTGGCAAGTGGACTTCGACCACCGGTTCGACCACCACGGGCGCCACCACCACAGGGGCGCTCGGCATCACCGGCGCGGCGACGGGCACCGCCCGCGCATCCCGCGCCTGCTCTTCCAGCACGGCCAGTTGAAACTCATCCAGCGTGCTTTGCGGCGGTTCCTGTACGGCCGGTTCCAGCACCAGGATCGGTTCCGGCAGTTCTTCGGCGGTGGCTTCCTGCAGCAAGGCATCCAGGTAGGATTCCAGTGCCAGTTGCGGCCGGGTCTTGAGTTCGACGGGACGGTTCATCACGCCACCTGCGGCACAAGCTGTTGGGACAGCAGGTGCTTGAGCAATGCGCGGTAAGCCAGCACGCCACGGCTCTTGGGGTCGAATTGCGACGGTGCCAGGCCCGCGCGGCTGGCGTCACGCAGGCGCGTGTCCACCGGGATATAGCCATTCCAGATGGTCTCCGGGTAGGCGTCGCGCAGCACGCGTAAAGTGCCAAGGGAGGCTTGGGTACGGCGGTCGAACAAGGTCGGCACGATGCTGTACGGCAGCGCCTGTTTGCGCGAACGGTTGATCATCGCCAGGGTGCTGACCATGCGCTCCAGGCCTTTGACCGCCAGGTGCTCGGTCTGTACCGGGATCACCAGTTGCTGGCTGGCCGCCAAGGCGTTGACCATCAGCACCCCCAGCAACGGCGGGCTGTCGATGATTGCGTAGTCGAAGTCCTGCCACAGTTGCGCCAGGGTCTTGGCGATCACCAGGCCCAAGCCGCTCTGCCCCGGCGACTGGCGCTCCAGGGTGGCCAGGGCGGTGCTGGACGGCAGCAGGGAAATGCTTTCGTTACTGGTAGGCAACAGCAATTGGCCAGGCAAATCGCTCGGCACACTGCCCTTGTGCAGGAACAAGTCGTAGTTGCTGTGTTCCAGGGCATCCGGGTCGTAACCGAAATAGCTGGTCATCGAGCCATGGGGGTCGAGGTCGACCACGACCACACGCTTGCCCGCCTCAGCCAGCAAGCCGGCTAAAGCGATGGAGGTGGTGGTCTTGCCGACTCCACCTTTTTGATTGGCAACTGCCCAGACTCTCATTCGGTTGGTTCCTCCCGGTGGGCGTAGACGCGACCGAGACATTGCATAAAGTTATTGAGCCGGTGACGGAGAATTGACGGAGCTTTGACGCACCGGCGGTTTTGCAAGGGCTGGTGCAGTTTGTGTGCCAGCCCGCTTCAAGGCCGCGTCCGGTGTTGCATTGGCGGTGCCGGTACCGGTCAGGCTGCGGCGTACATCCAGGTTACGTGACACCACCAGCACCACGCGGCGGTTACGCGCGCGGCCTTCCACCGTGGCGTTGTTGGCCACCGGCTGGAACTCGCCATAGCCCACCGACGCCAGCCGCCCGGGGTTCACACCCTGCATGGCCAGCATGCGTACGATGCTGGCGGCACGGGCCGAGGACAGCTCCCAGTTGGTCGGGTATTGCGCGGTGCTGATCGGGATATTGTCGGTAAAGCCTTCGACATGGATCGGGTTTTCAAACGGCTTGAGGATCGCCGCCACCTTGTCGATGATCGTAAACGCCTGGTCGCTCGGCATCGCATCGGCGCTGGCGAACAGCAGGCTGGAATTGAGTTCGATCTCCACCCACAACTCATTGCCGCGCACGGTCATCTGGTTGGAACTGATCAGGTCGCCAAATGCGGCGCTGATGTCGTCGGCGATGCTTTTCAGCGGGTCGCTGGTGCCACCCACGCCAGCCGCGGTTTCATCGCTGTCGTTGACCAGCGGCTTGGCCGGGGTCACGGTCTTGGGCCGCTCCTCACCGATGGGGATGGGCTTGAGCGAGCGGTCGGCGTCGTTGAATACGCCGATCAACGCCTGTGAAATCACTTTGTACTTGCCTTCGTTGATCGACGAGATGGAATACATCACCACGAAAAACGCGAACAGCAAGGTGATGAAGTCCGCGTAGGACACCAGCCAGCGTTCGTGGTTGACATGTTCTTCAGGCTCGCGACGGCGACGGCTCACAGACGATTACCTCCGCACAACGAATCACCTGTAGGAGCAAGCTTGCTCGCGAAAAATCCGAGAGCCACGCGTTCATCCAGGATGCCCGCGTTATCGTTGACCCTTTTCGCGAGCACGCTCGCTCCTACACCTTTCATGTACATCAATCCATGAAGCCCTGGAGCTTCAATTCGATGGAGCGCGGGTTCTCGCCCTCGGCAATCGAGAGGATGCCTTCGAGCAGCATCTCGCGGTAACGGGACTGGCGCATGGCGATCGACTTGAGCTTGCTGGCCACCGGCAACAGCACCAGGTTGGCACTCGCCACACCGTAGATGGTGGCGACGAACGCCACGGCAATGCCGCTGCCCAGTTGCGAAGGGTCGGCGAGGTTGCCCATCACGTGGATCAGACCCATTACCGCACCGATGATGCCGATGGTCGGCGCGTAGCCGCCCATGCTTTCAAAGACTTTGGCCGCGTTGATATCGCGGCTTTCCTGGGTGTAGAAGTCCACTTCCAGGATGCTGCGGATTGCTTCCGGCTCGGCGCCGTCCACCAGCAATTGCAGGCCCTTGCGCGCGTAGCTGTCAGGCTCGGCATCGGCCACGCCTTCCAGGCCCAGCAGGCCTTCCTTGCGAGCGATGAGGCTCCAGTTGACCACCCGATCGATGCCACCCGGAAGGTCGACGCGTGGCGGAAAAATAATCCATATCAGGATCTGCATGGCGCGCTTGAATGAGCTCAAGGGCGACTGCAGCAACGCGGCGCCCACGGTACCGCCAATCACGATCAAGGCCGCCGGGCCGTTGGCCAATGCGCCGAGGTGACCGCCTTCGAGGTAGTTGCCGCCGATGATCGCGACAAACGCCATGGTGATACCGATCAGGCTCAAGACATCCATCAGAGGCAAGCCTCCACCAGATACTTGCCGATGTCGTCGAGGCTGTAGACGGCGTCGGCCAGGTCCGCCTTGACGATGGCCATGGGCATGCCATAGATCACGCAGCTGGCTTCATCCTGGGCCCAGATCGCACTGCCACCCTGCTTGAGCAACCGCGCGCCTTCACGACCGTCGGCGCCCATGCCGGTGAGGACCACCGCCAGAACTTTGTCGCCGTAGGACTTGGCCGCAGAACCAAAGGTGATATCCACGCACGGCTTGTAGTTGAGGCGTTCATCGCCTGGCAGGATTTTGATCGCGCCACGGCCATCGACCATCATCTGCTTGCCACCCGGCGCCAGCAGCGCCAGGCCAGGGCGCAGGATGTCGCCATCCTCGGCTTCCTTGACGCTGATACGGCAGAGCTTGTCCAGGCGTTCAGCGAACGCTTTGGTGAAGGCCGCAGGCATGTGCTGGATCAACACGATCGGCGCCGGGAAGTTGGCCGGCAACTGGGTCAATACCCGTTGCAGCGCCACCGGGCCGCCGGTGGACGTGCCAATGGCCACCAACTTATAAGCCTTGCGCTTGGGCGCTTGCGAATAGGCGCTGGGCGCCGACGCACGGGCCGGGGCCACGGCTGGCCGGGCAACAGGCGCCGGGGCCGGACGACCGAACGCGGTGCTGGTGGGCGCAGCCGGGGGCGCGACGGGTGCTGCGGGTGCCGGTGCAGGCGCACTGAACAGGCTGCGACGGTTGCTGCGGGAAATGCTGTGCACCTTCTCGCACAGCATCTGCCTGACCTTCTCGGGGTTGCGCGAGATGTCTTCGAAGTTCTTCGGCAGGAAATCCACCGCGCCAGCATCCAGCGCATCCAGGGTGACCCGGGCGCCTTCGTGCGTCAGCGAGGAGAACATCAATACCGGGGTCGGGCAGCGCTGCATGATGTGCCGGACTGCCGTGATGCCATCCATCATCGGCATTTCGTAGTCCATGGTGATCACGTCCGGCTTCAACGCTATGGCCTGATCAATCGCCTCTTTGCCGTTGGTGGCCGTACCGACCACCTGGATGGTTGGATCGGCGGAAAGAATTTCCGAGACGCGGCGGCGGAAGAAACCCGAATCGTCCACCACCAGGACCTTGACTACCATAAACACTCCGTTAGGCGGGACGGGCAATACCGCCCTGCCCCACCAGAATCAAATACGCCGTGCGGCGTAACGCTTGAGCATGCTCGGAACATCGAGAATCAGCGCGATCCGACCGTCACCGGTGATGGTCGCGCCCGACATGCCCGGGGTTCCCTGCAGCATTTTGCCCAAAGGCTTGATGACCACTTCTTCCTGGCCCACCAGTTGATCGACCACAAAGCCGATACGCTGGGTGCCCACCGAAAGGATCACCACGTGGCCTTCGCGCTGCTCTTCATGGGCAGCCGATGCCACCAGCCAGCGCTTGAGGTAGAACAATGGCAGCGCCTTGTCGCGCACGATCACCACTTCCTGGCCGTCCACCACGTTGGTGCGTGACAGGTCGAGGTGGAAGATCTCGTTGACGTTGACCAGTGGGAAGGCGAAGGCCTGGTTGCCCAGCATCACCATCAGGGTCGGCATGATCGCCAGGGTCAACGGCACCTTGATGACGATTTTCGAGCCCTGGCCCTTGGTCGAGTAGATATTGATCGAGCCGTTGAGCTGGCTGATCTTGGTCTTCACCACGTCCATGCCCACGCCACGGCCCGACACGTCGGAAATCTCGGTCTTGGTCGAGAAGCCTGGGGCGAAGATCAGGTTGTAGCACTCGGTGTCGGTCAGGCGGTCGGCGGCGTCCTTGTCCATCACGCCACGCTTGACCGCGATATTGCGCAGGATCGCCGGGTCCATGCCCTTGCCGTCATCGGTAATCGACAACAGGATATGGTCGCCCTCTTGCTCCGCCGCCAGGATCACCTTGCCGTTGCGGGACTTGCCCGAGGCTTCGCGTTCTTCCGGGGTTTCCACGCCGTGGTCGACGGCGTTGCGCACCAAGTGGACCAAGGGGTCGGCCAGGGCCTCGACGAGGTTCTTGTCGAGGTCGGTTTCTTCACCCACCAGTTCCAGGTTGATTTCTTTCTTGAGCTGGCGAGCCAGGTCGCGAACCAGGCGTGGGAAGCGGCCGAAGACTTTCTTGATCGGCTGCATCCGCGTCTTCATCACGGCGGTCTGCAAGTCAGCCGTGACCACGTCGAGGTTCGACACAGCCTTTTGCATGGCTTCGTCGCCGCTGTTCAGGCCCAGGCGCACCAGGCGGTTACGCACCAGCACCAGTTCGCCGACCATGTTCATGATGTCGTCCAGTCGTGCGGTATCGACCCGTACGGTGGTTTCGGCTTCACTGGCAGGCTTGTCGGCTACGGCAGCGGCAG
The DNA here is from genome assembly GCF_030644265.1 of Pseudomonas sp. OVF7. Taxonomy (NCBI): domain Bacteria; kingdom Pseudomonadati; phylum Pseudomonadota; class Gammaproteobacteria; order Pseudomonadales; family Pseudomonadaceae; genus Pseudomonas; species Pseudomonas sp. OVF7. The sequence goes on from NZ_CP128996.1 coordinate 5,820,839, forward strand.
GCGCACGCGCGGCGGCCGCGGCGGCTGGCGCTGGGGCTGGCGCCGGTTTGGCGGCAGCAGGCGCGGCGGCCTTGGCCGGTGCCGGTTTCGCGGCCACGGGGGTGGCAGTCGCCGCAGCAGCCGGGGCCACTTCGGTGAACTTGCCCTTTCCGTGCAATTCGTCGAGCAGGGCTTCGAATTCGTGATCGGAGATCAAGCCGTCGTCAGCAGGGGCCGCAGCGGCGCCCGGTGCAGCTGGCGTCGGCGCCGCGCCAGTGGCCGCGACTTCCGGCAAGGCATCGGCGGCAAAGGTGCCCTTGCCATGCAACTGGTCGAGCAACGCTTCGAATTCGTCGTCGGTGATATCGGTACTGGCCGTTGCCGCCGGCGTTTCCGGGGCAGCCGCAGTGGCCACGGCATCAGCCGCGAACTGGCCTTTGCCATGCAACTGGTCGAGCAGGGATTCGAACTCTGCGTCGGTAATGTCTTCGCTGGTCGGCTCGGCAGGCGCAGCGGCCGCGGGTGCGGGTACGGCCGACGGTGCTTCAGCCTCGGCCTTGACCGCATTGAGAGAGTCGAGCAACTGCTCGAACTCGCTGTCGGTGACATCCGCTTCGGCTTCGACCACCGGCTCCGGCGCCGCTTCCACCACGGGCGCGGCCGAGGTGTCGGCAGGTTCTGCCAGGCGCGCCAGGGCGGCCAGCAGTTCCGGGGTGGCGGCGGTGATCGGGGCACGTTCGCGCACTTCGCTGAACATGCCGTTGACCGCATCCAACGCTTCGAGGATTACATCCATTAACTCCGAGTCAACGTGACGCTCACCCTTGCGCAGGATGTCGAACACGTTTTCGGCGATGTGGCAGCACTCCACCAGCTCATGGAGCTGGAGGAAGCCGGCGCCCCCTTTTACAGTATGAAAACCGCGAAAAATTGCATTGAGCAGGTTCGCATCATCCGGGCGGCTTTCCAGCTCGACCAGTTGTTCGGACAGTTGCTCTAAAATTTCGCCGGCCTCTACAAGGAAATCCTGAAGGATTTCTTCATCGGCGCCGAAGCTCATGGGTGTGCTCCTTAGAAGCCTAAACTGGATAACAGGTCATCTACGTCATCCTGACCTGACACAACGTCTTCACGTTTATCGGCATGAATCTGCGGACCTTCACCCTTGGCGAGATGTTTTTGTGGATCTTTTTCAGAGAGGATCGCTTCGCGGTCATGTTCGATGCCGGCGAAACGGTCGACCTGGCCGGCCATGAGTACCAATTTGAGCAGGTTGCTTTCCACTTCGGTGACCAACTGGGTCACACGCTTGATCACCTGACCGGTCAGGTCCTGGTAATCCTGGGCGAGCAGAATGTCATTGAGGTTGCTGGAAACCGTACGGTTTTCCTGCTCGCTGCGTGACAGGAACCCTTCGACCCGACGGGCCAGCTCACGAAACTCTTCTGCGCCGACTTCACGGCGCATGAAGCGACCCCAGTCAACGCTCAGCGCCTGGGCTTCCGTGGCCATGCCGTTGACCAGGGGCGTGGCGTTTTCCACCAGGTCCATGGTGCGGTTGGCCGCTGCCTCAGTCAGCCTGACCACATAGGACAGGCGTTCGGTGGCGTCGGTGATCTGCGAAATCTCTTCGGCTTGAGGCATGTGCGGGTCAATCTGGAAATTGACGATCGCACTGTGAAGCTCGCGTGTGAGCTTGCCCACCTCCTGGTACAGGCCGCGGTCACGGGTCTGGTTGAGCTGATGGATTAACTGCACCGCATCGCCGAACTGGCCTTTTTCAAGGCTGTCGACCAGCTGGTGAGCATGTTTTTTCAGGGTCGACTCAAAGTCGGCCTGCGATGATTCTTTTTGCTCCATAGCTCCCCCGTGGCAGCATTAGCCGTGGATGCGTTCGAAGATTTTTTCGATCTTCTCTTTCAAGGCCTGCGCAGTGAATGGTTTGACCACATAGCCGTTAACCCCGGCTTGGGCGGCTTCGATGATCTGTTCACGCTTGGCTTCGGCGGTCACCATCAGCACGGGAAGGCTGCGCAGTTTTTCGTCGGCACGCACGTGGCGCAACAAGTCGATACCCGTCATGCCCGGCATGTTCCAATCGGTTACCAGAAAGTCGATGCTCCCGCTGTTGAGGATCGGAATCGCCGTAAGGCCGTCATCCGCCTCGACCGTGTTTGTGAACCCAAGGTCACGCAACAGGTTTTTTATGATCCGCCGCATCGTTGAGAAGTCATCAACGATGAGGATTTTCATGTTCTTGTCCAATTCGACCTCCAAGCAGTCTTAAACGCGCCCAGCACCTGGACGCGCCATTTCAATCAACAGGCGTTACACAAAAAGGACTGCCCAGGGCACCACGGTTAGCCCCCGCGGCGGCCAAGGCCCTCGCGGTTGCGTCTGCAGTGTCCCCACACTGCCTGTCAGCGCGCGCGCCACTCTCCCAATCGCCCCCGCAAGCGGGCCGCGCACTGGCTGTGCAGCTGGCTGACACGCGATTCGCTGACCCCCAGGACCTCACCGATTTCCTTGAGGTTCAGCTCTTCGTCGTAGTACAGCGCCAACACCAGTCGCTCACGCTCCGGCAAATTGGCAATTGCGTCGGCCAATGCGCCCTGGAAGCGTTCATCCTCCAGGTCACGCGACGGCTCCATATGCGTACTCGCGCCGTCCTCGTGCAACCCTTCGTGTTCGCCGTCCTGCAACAGGTCGTCGAAACTGAACAGGCGGCTGCCCAAGGTATCGTTCAAAATCCCGTAATAATCGTCGAGACTCAATTGGAGTTCGGCCGCAACTTCATGATCTTTAGCGTCGCGACCGGTTTTTGCTTCAATTGACCGAATTGCGTCACTGACCATGCGCGTATTGCGGTGTACCGAACGCGGCGCCCAATCGCCTTTGCGCACCTCATCGAGCATCGCGCCACGGATACGGATACCCGCATACGTCTCGAAACTCGCGCCCTTGCTCGCGTCGTATTTGGTCGACACTTCGAGAAGGCCGATCATGCCGGCCTGGATCAGGTCTTCGACCTGGACACTGGCGGGGAGGCGTGCCAGCAAGTGATAGGCGATGCGTTTGACCAAAGGCGCGTAACGCTCGATCAACTCACCCTGACTGTCACGGGCGGACTTCTTGTAGGCGTTGTAGCCGGTCGCTGTCATAGCACGGGTCCTGCGCTCGTCTGATGCACCAATCGCTCGACGAAAAACTCCAGATGCCCCCGAGGGTTAGCGGGCAACGGCCAAGTATCGACCTTCTGAGCAATAGCCTTGAACGCCAAGGCGCATTTCGAACGAGGGAACGCTTCGTAGACTGCACGCTGCTTTTGCACAGCCTTGCGCACACACTCGTCATAGGGAACTGCGCCGACGTATTGTAGGGCGACATCGAGAAAGCGATCCGTGACCTTGGTCAACTTGGCGAACAGGTTGCGGCCTTCCTGCGGGCTTTGGGCCATGTTGGCCAGCACGCGGAAGCGGTTCATGCCGTAGTCGCGGTTAAGCAGTTTGATCAGGGCATAGGCGTCGGTGATCGAGGTGGGTTCATCGCAGACCACCAGCAACACTTCCTGCGCGGCGCGCACGAAGCTGACCACCGACTCGCCGATCCCGGCGGCGGTGTCGATCACCAGCACGTCGAGGTTGTCGCCGATATCGCTGAACGCCTGGATCAGACCGGCATGCTGCGCCGGGCTCAGGTGCACCATGCTCTGGGTGCCCGAGGCGGCCGGTACGATACGGATCCCACCGGGGCCCTGGAGCAGCACATCACGCAGCTCACAGCGGCCCTCGATCACATCGGCGAGGGTATGTTTGGGCGTCAGTCCCAGCAGAACGTCGACATTCGCCAGCCCCAGGTCAGCATCCAGCAGCATGACGCGACGGCCAAGCTCTGCCAGCGCCAGGGACAAATTCACTGACACGTTAGTTTTCCCGACGCCACCTTTGCCGCCGGTCACCGCGATCACCTGTACGGGATGCATGCTGCCCATTTTATTTCTTTACCTTGTCTTGCTTAGACGCAGGCTACATGGCTTGGCCGCGTGAATCGCTTGCAGACCATCGATGTAGATACATTTCACGGTGTTCATACTGACTCAACCCACCCGTTTTGCCGGGTTGTGGTAGAGGTCAGCGAACATGTCGGCCATCGCTTCCTCGCTAGGCTCTTCTTGCATTTGCACGCTGACGGCACGGCTGACCAACTGATGACGGCGCGGCAGATGCAGGTCATCCGGGATCCGCGGCCCGTCGGTCAGGTAGGCGACCGGTAGTTCATGACTGATGGCCAGGCTCAACACCTCGCCCAGACTCGCCGTTTCATCAAGCTTAGTCAGGATGCAGCCGGCCAGCCCGCAGCGCTTGTAGCTATGGTACGCAGCGGTAAGAACTTGTTTTTGGCTGGTGGTTGCAAGCACCAGGTAATTTTTAGACTTGATGCCACGCCCGGCCAGGCTTTCCAGTTGCAGGCGCAAGGCCGGGTCGCTGGCTTGCAGCCCCGCGGTGTCGATCAGCACCACGCGTTTGCGCAGCAACGGGTCGAGCGCGTTGGCCAGCGACTGGCCCGGGTCGACGTGGGTCACCGACACATTGAGGATGCGGCCCAGGGTCTTGAGTTGCTCCTGGGCGCCGATACGGTAGCTGTCCATGCTCACCAGCGCGATATTCGAAGCGCCGTATTTGAGCACATAACGGGCCGCCAGCTTGGCCAGGGTGGTGGTCTTGCCCATGCCGGCAGGGCCGACCATGGCGATCACGCCGCCCTCTTCCAGGGGTTCGATTTCCGGGGTGGCGATCATCCGCGCCAGGTGGGCCAGCAACATGCGCCAGGCCTGGCGAGGTTCTTCGATTTCGGTGGTCAGCGCCAACAGGTCGCGGGACAACGGGCCAGACAGGCCGATGCGTTGCAGGCGACGCCAGAGGTTAGCCTGGTGCGGTTTGCTGCCTTGCAACTGGGTCCAGGCCAGCGAGCCCAACTGCACTTCCAGCAATTCACGCAGGCCGTTGAGTTCAAAGCGCATCGAATCGAACACGCGCTGGTCGACTGCGGCAGCCGGCGCGGGCGCTGCAGGACGTGGCGGTTCTTTGAACGTAGGTTCGACCAGCGGCTCGGCAGCGGTCAGCGGCAAGCCGGCGAACAACTGGCGATTGGTGGTGGCATCGCTGTCACCCCGCATGCTCAGCTCAGCCTGGGCCGACACAATGCGCGAGGCGGTCTTGCGCAGCTCGTCTTCGAGTTCCATGTTCGGCACGCGCGGGGCCAGCGCCGAAGGGGTGTAATCCAGGGCAGCCGTCAGCTCGACACCGCCAGCAATACGGCGGTTACCGATAATCGCAGCGTCGGCGCCCAGCTCATCACGGACCAGTTTCATGGCCTGACGCATATCGGCGGCGAAAAAACGCTTTACTTGCATAACCCACTACCTCAGCCGTTGGGCCCAACTGTCGCGACGATGGTCACTTGCTTATTGTCAGGAATTTCCTGGTAAGCCAATACGTGCAAATTCGGTACTGCCAGGCGTCCAAACCGCGACAACATCGCTCGGACCGGGCCTGCTACCAACAGAATCACCGGCTGGCCCTGCATTTCCTGGCGCTGCGCCGCGTCGATCAACGAACGCTGCAGCTTTTCAGCCATGCTCGGCTCCAGCAGGACACCCTCTTCCTGGCCAAGTCCGGCCTTCTGAATACTATTGAGCAATATTTGTTCCAACCTTGGTTCCAAGGTGATCACAGGCAGCTCGGAGTCAAGCCCCACAATGCTTTGCACGATTGCGCGGGACAATCCGACACGCACCGCAGCCACCAGCGCGGCAGTATCTTGACTCTTGGCGGCATTGTTGGCGATAGCCTCGGCGATGCTGCGAATATCGCGTACCGGCACCTGTTCGGCGAGCAACGCCTGCAGCACTTTGAGCAGCTGCGACAGCGACAGCACGCCCGGCACCAGCTCTTCGGCCAGTTTTGGCGAGGCTTTGCTGAGCAACCCCATCAATTGCTGGACTTCTTCGTGGCCGATCAGCTCGTGTGAGTGCTTGTACAGAATCTGGTTGAGGTGGGTGGCGACCACGGTGCTGGCGTCCACCACGGTGTAACCCAGCGACTGCGCCTGGCTGCGTTGGCTGATTTCGATCCACACCGCTTCCAGGCCAAAAGCCGGATCTTTGGCGGTAATGCCGTTGAGCGTGCCGAACACCTGGCCGGGGTTGATCGCCAGTTCGCGGTCGGGGTAGATCTCGGCTTCCGCGAGGATCACGCCCATCAGGGTCAGGCGGTAGGCGCTGGGGGCCAGGTCGAGGTTGTCGCGGATGTGTACGGTGGGCATCAGGAAGCCCAGGTCCTGGGACAGCTTCTTGCGCACCCCCTTGATCCGCGCGAGCAATTGCCCACCCTGGTTGCGGTCGACCAGCGGAATCAGGCGGTAGCCGACTTCCAGGCCGATCATGTCGATCGGGGTCACGTCGTCCCAGCCCAATTCCTTGGTTTCCTGGGCACGGGCCGGGGATGGCAGCAGTTCCTGCTGGCGCGCGATCTCTTGCTGGGCCTTCACCTTGATCGTGTTCTGTTTTTTCCAGAACAGGTAGGCGCCACCCGCAGCCATGGCCGCCATGCTGAGGAACGACACATGGGGCATGCCGGGCACGAGCCCCATGATCGCCATGATGCCCGCCGCCACGGCCAGCGCCTTGGGCGAGGCAAACATCTGCCGGCTGATCTGCTTGCCCATGTCTTCGGAGCCCGACGCACGGGTCACCATGATCGCCGCAGCTGTAGATAACAACAGTGATGGCAATTGCGCCACTAAACCGTCACCGATGGTCAGCAAGGCATACACCTTGCCGGCATCGCCGAAGGTCATGCCGTGCTGGAAGATCCCGACCGCCATGCCGCCGATCAGGTTGATGAACAGAATCAACAGGCCCGCGATGGCGTCACCGCGTACAAACTTACTGGCGCCGTCCATGGAGCCATAGAACTCGGCCTCCTGGGCCACTTCCAGGCGGCGCGACTTGGCCTGGTTCTGATCGATCAGGCCAGCGTTGAGGTCAGCATCAATGGCCATTTGCTTGCCGGGCATGGCGTCGAGGGTAAAGCGCGCGCTCACCTCGGAAATCCGCCCGGCACCCTTGGTCACCACCACGAAGTTGATGATCATCAGGATCGCGAACACCACGATACCGACCACGTAGTTACCGCCGATCACCACCTCACCGAAGGCCTGGATCACCTTGCCTGCGGCAGCATGGCCGTCCTGGCCGTGGAGCATCACCACCCGCGTGGAGGCCACGTTCAGCGCCAGCCGCAGCAGGGTCGCAATCAGCAGGATCGTCGGGAACACCGCGAAATCCAGCGGCCGCAGGGCATACACGCAGACCAACAGGACGACGACGGACAAAGCGATGTTGAAGGTGAAGAACACATCGAGCAGGAACGGCGGCATCGGCAACATCATCATTGCCAGCATCACCAGCAACAACAACGGCACACCCAGGTTGCCCCGTGACAAATCAGTCAGGGTGCCACGGGCCGTGCTGAGCATTTGAGAGCGATCTACCACCGGTATTCCCCGTATCCCTTAAAGCAAACTTTTGACGCCAGTTGGCGACTTGAAGGCGGTATTGCAAGAAGCCTTCCAACTTTGCTTTTGAGGGTATGGATCGCTACAGGCGCCCGAGTTCTACCGGATATACACCGTTCAAATGTGGGAGGGGCGGTGCGACGATTCGACTTGCCCCCGATTGCAGTGTGTCAGGCCAAGAACAGGTGACTGATGCGCCGCTATCGGGGGCAAGCCCCCTCCCACCTATCGGAGATGTGTCCATCCGTTGCCACCTGGGATATGCCGGGGTCATTGAATTGGGCGGGGCAAAACGCGAAGGTGCGCTGGGCGTTGCTCAGTTGATCGGGCTGGCAAAGCTGCTGGCTGGCAGTGTGCTGGAGGACAGCGAGCACTTGATGGCCTGATGGCTGATCGTTCCTGCAGCACCCTGCGGGAACGATCATCAAGCTCATAGGGCACGGACGTTGGCAGCCTGCGGGCCCCTTGGGCCTTGAGTGACCTCGAACTCGACTTTTTGATTCTCCTCAAGGCTTCTGTAACCATCAGTCTGAATTGCCGAAAAGTGGACAAAAAGATCCGGACTGCCGTCGTCGGGAGTGATGAAGCCAAACCCCTTCTCCCCGTTAAACCACTTCACAATACCCGTAGCCATAGCCGTTCTCCGAACACTTCAATTAAGGACCTGCACAGGTGTCGTCAGATCAGTTTTACGTCATAGGCATAGATGCCATCCGGTCGATGGATCATCAGGAACGAGACTTTCTGACCCTTCGAAAGCCTGTGTCCACCCGAGCCGCGCCGATCTACTGACACGTCGTCCCCGCCTTCATCCGGCGCAATAGAGCCCTTGCCGGTCTTCTGGTTATAAGCTTTGACTCTGCCTGTAAATGGCTTCATCACTTCACATCCTGCATCTTGTTGCGCAGTGCCTGAGGCAATAGAAACGCGATAAGGCGATGGTGGCTACTGTCAAAGTTGACAGGTTGAGGGGTGTTTGCGATGAGCGGTCATAGGGGAAGGAGAGCACATTTGTGGCGAGCGGGCTTGCCCCGCGTCGGGCTGCGAAGCGGCCCCAAAAACAGACACTGAGTTGTGCCTGAAGGACTGCAGTGTTCCTGCCGGGGCTGCTTCGCAGCCCGACGCGGGGCAAGCCCTAATGCCGTTCAGTTAAGGCTTTTTTGTAGGAGCGAGCTTGCTCGCGAAGAACTCACAGGCGCCGCGTTCACTCAGGAAACACGCGTTATCGTTGACGTTTTTCGCGAGCAAGCTCGCTCCTACAGAAGGCGATGTACGCTTAACTGAACGGCATTAGGGCAAGCCCGCTCGCCACAGTCAACCTGCTTGCCACAGCCAACCTGCTTGCCACGGTCAGCCTGCTTGCCACAATAGGCCGGCTTGCCACAGAGAATGTGATCAAGAATCCCGGCGCAGGTCTGGCGGGATCGGCAGGTCCTTGAGCGGATCAGGGCGCTTGCCCTTGCCTGCGCGGTATTGGCGGATCTGGTAGACATACGCCAACACCTGCGCAACGGCCAGGTACAACCCGGCGGGGATTTCCTGGTCGAGGTCGGTGGAGTAGAAGATCGACCGCGCCAGCTCCGGCGACTCCAGCAGCAGGATGTCGTTGGCCACGGCGATTTCGCGGATTTTCAGCGCGGTAAAGTCGCTGCCCTTGGCCAGCAGCATCGGCGCGCCGCCTTTCTCCGGGTCGTACTTGAGCGCGACGGCGTAGTGGGTCGGGTTGGTGATGACCACGTCGGCGTCGGGCACCGCGGCCATCATCTTGCGCTGGGACATTTCGCGTTGCAGCTGGCGAATACGTTGCTTGACCTCAGGACGGCCCTCCTGGTCCTTGTGCTCGTCGCGCACTTCCTGCTTGGTCATCAGCAGTTTCTTGTGGCTTTCCCACAACTGGATCGGCGCATCCACCGCGGCGATCAGGATCAACCCTGCGGCCATCCACAGCGCGCTCCAGCCCACCACTTGCACGCTGTGAATGATCGCGGACTCCAGCGGTTCATGAGCAATGCGCAGCAGGTCGTCGATGTCGGAGGACAATACCACCAGCGCCACGAACAGGATCAGGATGAACTTGGCCAGGGCCTTGAGCAGTTCCACCAGGGCCTTGCTGGAAAACATGCGCTTGAGCCCGGCTGCCGGGTTCATCCGGCTGAACTTGGGCGCCATGCTGCTCGCGGCGAACAGCCAGCCGCCCAGGGCGACCGGACCGATCAGCGCAGCCAGCAGCAACGTGATCAGGATCGGTTGCACCGCCAGGATCGCGATCTTCCCTGAATGCAGCAGGTATTGCCCCATGGCACCGGGGCTAAGGAGTACTTCACGGGGCAAGGTGAAGTTGAGTTTCATCAGCTCCATCAGGTCCAGCGCCAGGCCGCCGCCATAGATCAGCAAGGCGCCGGACCCGGCCATCATGGTCGCAACGGTGTTGAGCTCCTTGGAACGGGCAATCTCGCCCTTCTCCCTGGAGTCCTTTTTGCGCTTCTCCGTGGGGTCTTCTGTTTTGTCCTGGCCACTCTCGCTCTCGGCCATAGCTCAGCGCGCCCGTGCCAGATCACGTAAGAACTGCAGGGCGTCGGTCGCCAGCGGTTGATACTGATTGAGAATGTCAGCCATGCCGACCCAGAAAATCCCCATGCCCAGCACCAGGGTCAACGGGAAACCAATCGAAAAGATGTTCAGTTGCGGCGCCGCGCGGGTCATCACGCCGAACGCGATGTTGACCACCAGCAGCGCGGTGATGGCCGGCAACACCAGCAGCAGCGATGCGCCCAACACCCAGCTCAGGCGCCCCACCAGTTCCCAGAAATGATTGACCACCAACCCCGAGCCCACCGGCAAGGTGGTGAAGCTTTCGGTCAGCACCTCGAACACCACCAGGTGGCCGTTCATGGCCAGGAACAGCAAGGTCACCAGCATGGTCAGGAACTGTCCGATCACCGCCGCCGACACGCCGTTGGTGGGGTCGACCATGGAGGCGAAGCCCATGCCCATCTGGATCGAGATGATTTGCCCGGCAATCACGAACGCCTGGAAGAACAGTTGCAGGGAGAAGCCAAGCAGCGAGCCGATCAGGATCTGTTCGGCAATCAGCATCAGCGCACTGAGGTCCAACGCATTGACCGGCGGCATCGGCGGCAGGCCGGGTACCAGCACCACGGTAATCGCCACGGCGAAATACAGGCGGATGCGGCGTGGCACCAGGGTAGTCCCGAACACCGGCATGCTCATCAGCACCGCCGTGACGCGAAACAGCGGCAGGATGAAGGACGCCACCCAGGTACTGATCTGGGTATCGGTCAAGGCCAGCAGCGATTGCATGGGCTCAGCCGATCAACTGCGGAATACTGCCATACAGCTGCAGGATGTATTCCATGAAGGTTTGCACCAGCCACGGGCCGGCGACGATCAGCGTGATCAGCATCACCAGCAGGCGCGGCAGGAAGCTCAAGGTTTGTTCGTTGATCTGGGTCGCGGCCTGGAACATCGCCACCAGCAGGCCAACCAACAGGCTCGGCACGACCAGCACCGCCACCATCATGGTGGTCAGCCACAGCGCTTCACGGAACAGGTCGACCGCTACTTCTGGAGTCATGTCGCTACACTCCGCCGAAACTGCTGGCCAACGTGCCGATAATCAGCGCCCAGCCGTCCACCAGCACAAACAGCATGATCTTGAACGGCAACGAAATAATCAGCGGCGACAGCATCATCATACCCATGGCCATCAGCACGCTCGCCACCACCAGGTCGATGATCAGGAACGGGATAAAGATCATGAAGCCGATCTGGAACGCAGTCTTCAGTTCAGAGGTGACGAACGCCGGCACCAGGATGGTCAGCGGCGCCTGGTCCGGGGTGGCGATGTCGGTCCGCTTGGACAGGCGCATGAACAACTCCAGGTCGCTGGAGCGGGTCTGCGACAACATGAAGTCCTTGATCGGGCCCTGAGCCTTGTCGATCGCGTCCTGGGCGGTCATTTTCTCCGCCAGGTAGGGCTGCAGGGCTTGCTGGTTCACCTTGTCGAACACCGGGGCCATGATGAACAGCGTGAGGAACAGCGCCATGCCGGTGAGGATCTGGTTCGAAGGGGTCTGCTGCAGGCCCAGGGCCTGGCGCAGGATCGAGAAGACGATGATGATCCGCGTAAAGCTGGTCATCAGCATGACAAACGCCGGGATAAAGCTCAGCGCGGTCATGATCAGCAGGATCTGCAGGCTGACCGAATACTCCTGGGCTCCGGCCGCGTTGGTACCCAGGGTGATCGCCGGGATCGACAACGGGTCGGCGGCCAACGCCAGTGGCGCGACCAGCCACAGCATGAGCGTCAATAAAACGCGCATTACTTCTTATCCTTCTGATCCTTGCCCAGCAACTCCATCAGGCGCTGGGCGAATTCTGGCGTGGCGGGCTGGGACGCGTCCACGTTCACCGGGGTCTTGAGCACATGCAGCGGGGTGATGCGGCCGGGGGTTATACCCAGCAGAATCTGCTCCTCGCCCACCTGCACCAGCACCAGCCGATCACGTGGGCCGAGGGCGCGCGAGCCGATCATCTCGATGACCTGGGCATTGCCCGGGCCGATGTTCTGCACACGGCGCATCAGCCAGGCCAGCACGAAGATCAAGCCGACCACCAGCAACAGGCCCAGCACCAGCTGGGTCAGTTGCCCGCCGACGCCACCGCCCACCGGCGCAACGGCGGCCTGGGCCACCGGCTCGGCGGCCCAGGCCGCCAATGGCAGCGCGACTAACAGTCCCACCATCAGCCGTTTCATATCAGCGCAACTTCTTGATGCGTTCGCTCGGGCTGATCACGTCGGTCAGGCGGATGCCGAACTTTTCGTTGACCACCACCACTTCGCCATGGGCGATCAGGGTGCCGTTGACCAGCACGTCCAGCGGCTCGCCGGCCAGGCGGTCCAGCTCGATCACCGAGCCCTGGTTGAGTTGCAGCAGGTTGCGGATGTTGATGTCGGTGCTGCCCACTTCCATGGAGATCGACACCGGGATATCGAGAATCACATCCAGGTTCGGGCCATCGAGGGTCACCGGCTCGTTGTTCTTCGGCACGCTGCCGAACTCTTCCATCGGCAGGCGCTTGCCGGCCGGCGCGGTGGCGGCGTCAGCGGCCAGCAATGCGTCGATATCGTCCTGGCCGACATCACCGGTTTCTTCCAGGGCCGCAGCCCATTCGTCGGCCAGGGCCTGGTCTTCGGCGGAAGTGCTTTCGTGTTCGGTAGCCATTACATGTCCTCGGCGGAGCAAACATTCATAAATGGGGGTGCATCAATCGGGGTGGCTCAGCGACGGTTGATCGCCTCGACCACTTGCAGCGCCAGGTTGCCCTTGTGGGAACCGAGCTTGACCTTGAACGACGGCACGCCATTGGCGCGCATGATCATTTCTTCCGGCAATTCCACTGGAATCACATCGCCTGGCTGCATGTGCAAAATATCGCGCAAGCGCAACTGGCGACGGGCCACGGTGGCGCTCAGGGGAACGTCGACGTCGAGCAGGTCTTCGCGCAGGGCCTTGACCCAGCGTTCGTCCTGGTCGTCCAGGTCGGACTGGAAACCGGCGTCGAGCATTTCGCGCACCGGCTCGATCATCGAGTACGGCATGGTCACGTGCAGGTCGCCGCCGCCGCCATCGAGTTCGATGTGGAAGGTGGACACCACAATGGCTTCGCTGGGGCCGACGATGTTGGCCATGGCTGGGTTCACTTCCGAGTTGATGTACTCGAAATTGACTTCCATGATCGCCTGCCAGGCTTCCTTCAAGTCGATGAAGGCTTGCTCCAGCACCATGCGCACCACCCGCAGTTCGGTCGGGGTGAATTCACGGCCTTCGATCTTGGCGTGACGGCCGTCGCCGCCGAAGAAGTTGTCCACCAGCTTGAACACCAGCTTGGCGTCGAGGATGAACAGCGCGGTGCCGCGCAACGGCTTGATCTTGACCAGGTTGAGGCTGGTGGGCACGTACAGCGAATGCACGTATTCACCGAACTTCATCACCTGCACGCCACCTACCGCCACGTCCGCCGAGCGGCGCAGCATGTTGAACATGCTGATCCGTGTGTAGCGGGCAAAACGTTCGTTGATCATCTCCAGGGTCGGCATGCGTCCACGGACGATGCGATCCTGGCTGGTCAGGTCATAACTTTTGACGCTGCCGGGCTCGGCAGCCGTTTCGGTCTGTACCAGACCATCGTCCACGCCATGCAACAGCGCATCGATTTCATCCTGGGACAGCAGGTCTTGCACGGCCATGTCGTGATCCTACTGCAATACGAAATTAGTAAAGAGCGCCTGCTCGATCACCACTTTGCCGAGCTCCTTCTGGGCCACTTCCTGCACGCTGGCGGTGACCTTCTGGCGCAGCATTTCCTGGCCCACCGGGGTGGCCAGGGCGTCGAAGCTCTGCCCGGAGAACAGCATGACCAGGTTGTTGCGGATCACGGGCATGTGCACCTTGAGGGCATCCAGGTCGGCCTGGTTGCGCGCCAGCAAGGTGATGCTCACCTGCAGGTAGCGTTGACGGCCGTTCTGGTTGAAGTTGGCGACAAAGGCCGGAAGCATCGGCTCGAAGATTGCCGGTTGCTTGACGTTACTGGCGGTTTCGGCGGCGGGTGCCGGTTTGCTTGCACTGCTGTGCATGATGTACCAGGTGCCGCCCACAGAGGCGCCAATGGCCAGGAGCAGGCCCAGGACAATCACCAGGATAAGCTTGAGCTTGCCCTTACCCTTGCCTGCGGGTGCTGTTGCTGCGTCGTCGCTCTTCGCCATGCCAATAATCCGTCACTATTCGGGGATTCATAGATCTTCGGAAAGGCAAGAGCAAGTGTTATGCCAGAGTTGTCTGGCTGGACGCAGACGAGGGAACACCACAAATCAAGTGTGGGAGGGGGCTTGCCCCCGATAGCGGTGTATCAGTCAACTGATGTATGAATTGACACACCCTCATCGGGGGTAAGCCCCCTCCCACATTTTGTCCTATGCCAGACTTACATCAGGCGTAGTAATCGACGGCGCTGGAGCCGACCACGGTCTGGGTCACCGGCGCGACGGCCGCGGCCACCTCGGCGTGATCCGTCAAGTCGCTGCCGTCACCCCGGCCGCCGCCGCCGCTCACGCCGCGCGCCTGGTTCTGCTGCTGTTGTTCCTGGCCCTGGCCCTGCCAGCCACGGGACTGGTCGGACACGTTGACGTCCACCTGGCCCATGCCCTGCTGGGCAAACATCTCCCGCAGACGGCCGGACTGGCTTTCCAGCGCCTCACGCACCACGGCGTGACCACTCATGAACGTCACCTGGGCCTGCTGGTCCGCCGTCATGTTGACCTTGATATCCAGGCGCCCCAGCTCAGCCGGCTGCAACTGGATTTCCGCCGACTTGAGGTTGGCGCTGGACAGGTACATCACGCGGTTGACCACTTCTTCTGTCCAGCCGCTCTGATGCATGGCCAACGGTGCGTTGGCCACCGGCGGCAAGGCGTTGGCGGTTTTCGGCGTGGCGGCCTGGGTCAGTGCGGCCAGGCGGTTGGCAAAATCATCGACACGGGTATCGCTGCTGGCGTTCTTCAGGTCCTTGAGGCCGCCTTCGATGAGCCCGCTGAAGGCTTTGTCGCCCCCCTGGTCGGTGCTGTCCTTGGTGGCTTGCTGGTCGACCATATTGGCCATGCCAGCGGCAAAGCTCTGTGCAGCGGTCGGTTGATCCTGAGTCGTAGTCGGTGCGGTTTTCGCCGGTGTCTGGCTGCTGGCCGACACATGACCGCCCTGCTCCATCGCCAGGCGCACGGCCGGCATGGCGTCGAGGGGGTCGGCTTCGGGGTCGAAAGCCGGTGGCTGGGGCTGATCGGTGGCGGCGACGGGTGCGGCGACCACGGGCTGGGCCTTGTCATCCTTGGCAGCGGCAACAGGCGCCGGCGCCGGCGTTTCCACCGGCGCCACTACCGGTACCGGCACCACAACCGGGGTGACCGTGGCAATCAAGGCCGGGTCGACCACCGGGTCGACTGGAGGCTGCTGCGCCAGTGTCGGATCAGTGGGCTTGTCGCCTTCACTGCTCGCGCTGTCACTGGACTTGGCCGGTACGGTGGCAGGCAAGGAATTGCCGCTATCGGCAACCGCTGACGTGCTGGCGGCAGGTTTGTCGTTGTTGGCGGCAGGCTTATCGTTGTTCGCGACCGGTTTGGCGCTGTTGTCGGAAGGCTTGTCCCGCGTGGATTTTGGCGCGTTATCGTCGGCCTTGACCGTCGGTTTCGACGCCTGGCTGGCGAACACTTGAGCGAAGCCAGGGCCCTTGTCCCGTGGGTCCGCAGCCACTGCCGGTGGATTGGCGGCGGGCGCTTGAGCCTTGGCCGCAGGGGCAGCCTGTAGGAGCGAATTAGGGGCGACTGGCATAGGTAAAGGTCTCCACTGCATGGGGATCGGAGATGCAGTAAAAGACATACAGCAAGAGTCGGGCCAGGTTTGCAAAGGACGCCTTGATCGCTCCCCTCACCCTGGGCAACAACGCTCATCACATCTGAAAACGCTGGCGCTCCGACTCATACAGCGGCTTGACCAGCGCAAACTCATGATCGATCTGGTCGACCAAGGCCCCCAGGTCCGCCGCGGCCTCGACGGACTCGGCCTCCAGCCGCTGGCACAACTGCGCCAAGCGTACCGCCCCCAGGTTGCCGCTGCTGCCCTTGAAGCTGTGGGCAATGCGCCCCAATGCCTTGGCATCATCGCGGGCCTTGCGCAACGCTTCGACGCGCTTTTGCGAATCGTCAAGAAAGGTATCGAGCAGCTTGGGATAGTCGCCTTCCATGATTTCCTGCAAACCCGACAACACGTCTGGGTCCAGATGAACCTCAACCACTTGTTCGCTCCTTGATCAAGAATCGGCGGATTATGCCAGAGCCTCCCAGGAAAACTCCACGCAGACACTGCGCCCGCCATCGGACCAGCCTATCGCGCTGCTCAACTGGCGCACCAGGCTCAGGCCACGGCCAGACAGACGGTCGAAATCCAGCGGCCGCGCCAGCACCTGCTCCACATCGAACCCAGGGCCACTGTCTTCGACGCGCAGGGTCATCTTGCCCCCCGCGGCGGTGGGCGACACTTGCACGTGCACACGCACGTAGCCGCTGTTGAGGTGCGCCAAGCGCTCATTGCGCTGGCGATAATACTGCGCAAACCCCTGGGCATCGCGCTTGAGCCGCGAGTCCAGGCCCAGCACGCCGTGCTCCAGGGCGTTGGAATACAGCTCGGCCATCACCGTGTAAAGCGCCCCGCTCCGCTCCCGCAGGCCGTGGATCTCCAGCAACAGTTGCAGCAGATAGGGCAAGGGGTTGTAGCGCTTGAGGGTCTCGGCGCGAAATTCAAAACTCACCGACCAGTCCAGCGGGCACGATTGGCCGCTGTCGGCATATAACAGCCCCGTCGCACGCAACGGCGGATCCGCTTGCAGGGTAATTTCCACCAGGCTGACGTCGTCCCGCGCCTCTCCGCGAAACGCCGCCAACGCCTGCTCGATGTCTTCGAACAGCCGCTCGGGCTCGCGATTGGACGCGAACACCTGCTGCAATCGCTCGACACCGAACAACTGTTCATTGGCATCGGCGGTATCCAGCACGCCATCCGACAACAGAAACACGCGGTCGCCCAGGGCCATGGGCCAGACTTCAGTGCGATCATCAAACGCCTGCGCTGACAGCACCCCCAGCGGCAAATGCCGGGACAGCAGTGGCGTGCGCCGCCCAGTGGCGATGTCGTGCACATAGCCTTCGGGCATGCCGCCGTTCCACACCTCCACCGCCCGCCGCTGCGTGCTCAGGCACAACAGGGTGGCGCAGCAGAACATGTCCACCGGCAGGATGCGTTTGAGCTTGGCGTTCATCTCGCGCAGGATCTGCGCCAGGCCGTAGCCCTTGGCGGTCATGCCATAAAACACCTCGGCCAACGGCATGGCGCCCACCGCCGCCGGCAAGCCATGGCCGGTAAAGTCGCCGAGCAGCACATGCATATCACCCGACGGCGTATACGCCGCCAGCAGCAGGTCACCGTTGAACAGCGCGTAAGGCGATTGCAGGTAGCGAATATTCGGGGCGGCATTGATGCAGCCGGAATGGGCGACTTTATCGAACACCGCCTTGGCCACCCGCTGCTCGTGCAACAGGTACTCGTGGTGCCTGGCGATCAAGTCGCGCTGCTGCAACACCGTGGCTTGCAGGCGGCGCAGGCGGTCCATGGCGTTGATCTTGGCCGACAGGATCAACGGGTTGTAAGGCTTGGGCAGGAAGTCGTCGCCGCCCGCATCCAGGCACTGGGCCAGGGCTTCGCTCTGGCGCAGGGAAGTGAGGAAGATGATGGGCACCAGTGCTTCGCCGGCCAGCTGCTTGATCCGGCGCGCCGCTTCAAAGCCATCCATCACCGGCATCAGTGCATCCATCAACACCAACTGCGGGCGGTCGCGGTTAAACACCGCGACCGCTTCCTCACCATTGCTGGCCGTGAGGACTTGATGGCCCTGGCGCCGAATGATGGTCGACAGCAGCAGCAGGTCGGCGGCGCTGTCCTCGGCGATCAGGATAGTCAGCGCCTCGAGGACGGGGGCCAGGACGCTCAACTGATATCGAACAGTTTGTCGAAATTGGAAATGGCGAGGATCTTGCGCACATCGGAGTTGATGTTGATCACCTGGACTTCCGCGTCGTCGCCGCCGGCATGGTCCCTGAGCAGCAGGAGCATGCCCAGTGCCGAGCTGTCCATGTAGGTGGTGTCTTTCAGGTCGACCACATACAGCTCAGGCACCTTGTAGAAACGCTCATAGGCGTCACGAAACACCTGATGGCTGCCGAAATCGAACCGGCCCTTGATAGCGATCGTCAACTTCTTCCCATCCAGGGATACTTCTGACATGACTGACATACGACTGCTTCCTTGTCATTGGCATAGACACAAGGTGTAGCAGGTGAACCGGATGTGGGCAACATTGCCAATCAAATGTAGGAGGGGGCTTGCGCCCGATGGCGACCGTCAGAATGGTGATTGGCGGGGAAGACGCTGGGACAACTCATCGAGCAGCTTCTGCTCGCGCTTGTCTTCAATGGCCCGCGCTTCATCGATATAGCGCTGCACCAGCTTGCGCAACCCTTCTACCCGGGCATAGGCCGCTTGCCAGCTCTCGCGGGCCTTGTCGAGGTTGTTCTGGTGCCAGGCCAGGCTCTGGCGCTGCTGGCCGACGGCGGTTTCAAGCTGGTTGAGAAAGCCCTGGTAGCCCATCAGCCACTGCCCGGACACGCCCTTGGTGCCGCGCTCGATCCACTGCTGCTGGTACTCGCCGCGAAAACGCTCCAGGTCGCCCAGTTTGCTTTCCGCCAGGCGCACCTGGCCCTGGAAGTAACCCAGGCGCTGCACGGCGGTTTTTTCGGCTTTTTCAGCCATCTCCACCACCGGGGCCAGACGTGACGAGCGACTACTGGCCATGGCTTAGCCGCCTGGCGCGGGGGCGAAGATGGATTGCAGGTGCGCTTCGCTTTCGCCCATGCTGATGTTGTCGTTGAGGCCCTGGCGCAGGTAGGTCACCAACTGCGGCTGCAGGGCGATCGCCAGATCGGTCTCACGATCGCCGCCGGCCACGTAGGCGCCGACGCTGATCAAATCACGGCTCTGTTGATAGCGCGACCACAGTTGCTTGAACTGCTGGGCGCGCGCCATATGCTCCGGCGTGACCACCGACGGCATCACCCGGCTGATCGACGCTTCGATATCGATGGCCGGGTAGTGCCCCTCTTCCGCCAGGCGCCGCGACAGCACGATGTGGCCGTCAAGCACGCCCCGCGCCGAGTCGGCAATCGGGTCCTGCTGGTCATCGCCTTCGGACAATACGGTGTAGAACGCGGTGATTGAGCCCCCGCCCGCTTCGGCGTTACCGGCGCGCTCCACCAGCTTGGGCAGCTTGGCGAACACCGACGGCGGATACCCCTTGGTGGCCGGCGGCTCACCGATGGCCAGGGCGATTTCCCGCTGGGCCTGGGCGAAACGTGTCAGCGAATCCATCAGCAACAGGACATTCTTGCCCTTGTCGCGAAAATACTCGGCGATGCGCGTGCAGTACATGGCGGCGCGCAAACGCATCAGCGGCGCATCGTCCGCAGGCGAGGCGACCACCACTGAGCGCTTGAGGCCCTCTTCACCGAGGCTATGCTCGATGAACTCCTTCACTTCCCGGCCCCGCTCGCCGATCAACCCCACCACGATGATGTCGGCCTCGGTAAAGCGGGTCATCATGCCGAGCAACACCGATTTACCCACGCCGGTACCGGCGAACAGACCCAGGCGCTGGCCGCGACCGACCGTCAATAAACCGTTGATGCTGCGAATGCCCACGTCAAGCGGCTGGCTGATGGGGTTGCGGTTGAGCGGGTTGATGGTGGGGCCGTCCATCGGCACCCAGTCCTCGGCTTTCATGCCGCCCTTGCCGTCCAGCGCGCGACCGGCACCGTCGAGCACGCGGCCGAGCATGCTCATGCCCATGGGCAGGCGACCGGTATCGGCCAGCGGCACCACGCGGGCGCCGGGGGCAATGCCCGCCAGGCTGCCGACAGGCATGAGGAAAATCTTGTTGCCGGAGAAGCCCATCACTTCAGCTTCGACCTGCACCGGGTGGTAGCTGTCGTCGTTGATCACCAGGCAGCGGCTACCCATGGCGGCCCGCAGGCCCTCGGCTTCGAGGGTCAGGCCGACCATGCGCAACAGGCGCCCTTCAAGGATCGGTTGGCCGGGCAACTCGGTGGCCTCGGCATAACCGCCGAGGCGCTTGGCGAAGCTGGTGCGATCAAGGCGCATCGGAGGCGTCCAGCTCAACACTCAGGTCAGGCTCGGCCGGGTGCAGGGCTTGTTCGTGGAGTTGATCGAAGAGCTTGGCCATGATCTGGCTGATGCGGGTTTCCACCGTGGCATCGATGCGGCTGTGCTCGGTCTCGACACGGCAACCACCGGGCAGCAACGCCGCATCTTCGACGATGCGCCAGGTTTCTTCGTGGCGCTCGCGCAGGGCTTTGACCTGCTCGAAATCCTGCGGGTTGATGTACAGCCGCACATTGCCGACGCCCAGGGGCAGCAGCTTGAGGGCTTCGCGCATCACACTTTCGATCTGGCTGGAGTCCAGCGCCAGTTCGCGCTGGATCACCTGGCGGGCGATGTGCTGCACCAGGCCGACCATGGCTTTTTCGATCTGCGAATCCTGCTCGGCGATGGGGTCGAACAGGCTGCCCATCAGGCGTTCCAGGCAGGTCAACTTGACGCTCAACGCGGCCTCGGCTTCCTGGCGCACCTTGAGGGTGGTGCTGCGAAAGCCGTCTTTTTCGCCGGCGGCAAAGCCTTCGTTGTAGGCTTCCTGGCGGATGCTTTCCAACTCTTCCAGGGTCAGCGGCTGGACTTCCTCCAGCGGCACTTCTTCCATTTCCGCCGGCAGTTCCTCGACCGGTTCAGGCTCGGGTTCCGGCACGTGCGGGTCGAAGCTGGGCAACGACCAGATGTCGAACCCGCCCACGTCCCGCGCGCGAATCAGATCGCTGGGCGTCTCATCTTTGCTCGACATGTGGGGCGCCTTAGATCATTTCTTCGCCGCCCTTCCCGCCGAGAACAATTTCTCCGGCTTCGGCCATACGGCGGGCAATCGTGAGGATTTCCTTCTGGGCGGTTTCCACGTCGCTGACGCGCACCGGGCCCTTGGCTTCCAGGTCGTCGCGCAACAGTTCGGAGGCGCGCTTGGACATGTTCTTGAAAATCTTCTCCTTGACGCCTTCGTCCGAGCCCTTGAGGGCCAGCACCAGCACGTCGGAGGAGACTTCACGCAGCAACGCCTGGATGCCACGGTCGTCGACATCGGAGAGGTTGTTGAACACAAACATGAGGTCTTCGATCTGGCCGGACAGGGTGTCGTCGATCTCGCGGATCGAGTCCATCAACTGGCCTTCGACCGAGCTATCGAGGAAGTTCATGATGTCGGCCGCGCGCTTGATACCACCCAGGGTAGTGCGCGAGGCATTGGAGTTGCCCGAGAACTGCTTCTCGAGAATCGTGTTGAGTTCTTTCAGCGCCGCTGGCTGCACGGTATTCAACGACGACACGCGCAGGATGATGTCCAGCCGGACCTTGTGGTCAAAATGGCCAAGCACTTCACCGGCCTGGTCCGGGTCGAGGTACGCCACCACGATCGCCTGGATCTGCGGGTGCTCGTAGCGGATCACGTCAGCCACGGCGCGCGGTTCCATCCACTTGAGGCTGTCGAGGCCGCTGGTGTTGCCGCCCAGCAGGATGCGGTCGATCAGGCCGTTGGCCTTGTCTTCGCCCAGGGCCGAGGTGAGCATCTTGCGGATGTAGCTGTCGGAACCGACGCCCAGGCTGGTCTGGTCGCCGACGATCTCGACAAACTCGCTCATCACCTGTTCGACTTGCTCACGGTGCACATTGCGCATCTGCGCCATGGCCACGCCCACGCGCTGAACCTCTTTGGGCCCCATGTGACGCAGCACTTGGGCGGCGTCGGTTTCACCCAGGGACAGCAGCAGGACTGCGGCTTTGTCGACCTTGGTGAGCTTGGCAACGGCGGCTCGATTATCACTCATCTGCGTTAATCCACTCTTTCACGACCTGGGCCACACGGCCCGGGTCTTCTGCCACCAGACTCTTGATTGCGTTCAACTGAGCGTCATAGCCTTCGCTCGGGCTAGGCAACAGGATGCTTTGCGGGCCGCCGAGGCTGACACGGTCGTTGGCCAGTTCACCATCCAGGCCGCCCATGCCACCCAACTCGACGTCGCTGCCACCGAAGGCGGCCAGTTGTTTCTTGCCATGGCCGGTGATGTTGTTGAGCACCGGACGCAGCACACCGAACACCAGCACCAGGATGAACAGCACACCCAACACTTGCTTGACGATGTCCCAGAACCACGGCTGAGTGTAGAACGCCGGGTCGGCGATAACTTCGCCGCGCTCGGCAGAGAACGGCATGTTGATCACGCTGACGCTGTCACCCCGGCTGGCGTCGAAACCGACAGCGTCCTGCACCAGGCGAGTGAAGCGCGCCAATTCGTCGGCGCTCCACGGCGCGCGAGTCACAGCACCGTCAGCGGCGTTGACCTTGACCTGGTCATCCACGACCACCGACACCGACAGGCGATTGATCCGGCCCTGCTGTTGCTTGGTGTGGCTGATGGAGCGGTCGAGTTCGAAGTTCTTGGTGGACTGGTTACGCTTGTCCGCCGGGTAAGGCGCGAGCATTGGCTGGCCGGTGGCCGGGTCCATGATCTGTTGGCCATTGGCGTCCAGCAGTGGCTGGCCTGGGGCGATGGCGCCCGCGGTCGCCGCAGCGCCGCCCGTGGTTTGCGGCGCCGAGGCCGGCGACGGCGGTTGGTTGCTCAGGGCCCCCGGCACACCTTGCGGGCCATTGCTGGCGGTGCGTTGTTCGCTGGTGGACTGCTCGCTGCGCAGGGCCGGCTGGTCCGGGTTGAACTGCTCGGAGGTCGACTCGACGGCACTGAAGTCCACATCGGCCGACACCTCAGCCTTGTAGCGGTCGTTGCCCAGCACCGGCTGCAGAATATTGTGCACGCGCTGGGTGAGCATGCTCTCCATGCGGCGGCTGTAGTCAAACTGCTTGCCGGCCTGGGTCAGCGCGGAGTTTTCCGCCATGTCGGACAGCAGGTTGCCCTTCTGGTCCACCACGGTGATCTGCGACTTGCTCAATTCGGGAACGCTGGTGGCCACCAGGTTGATGATCGCCAGCACCTGGCCAGGCTCCAGGGAGCGGCCGGAGAACAGCTCGACCAACACCGAGGCACTGGGCTTGCGTTCGTCACGCACGAACACCGAGCTCTTCGGGATCGCCAGGTGCACGCGGGCACCCTTGACGTTATTCAGGCTGGAGATGGTACGCGCCAGCTCGCCTTCCAGGCCACGACGGTAGCGGGTGGCCTCCATGAACTGGCTGGTCCCCAACCCCTGGTCCTTGTCGAGGATTTCAAAACCGATATTGCTGTCGGACGGGGTCACGCCGGCGGCGGCCAGCTTCATGCGCGCACGGGCCACGTCATCGGACTTGACCAGCAAGGCGCCGGAGTTGGGCTCGACGGTGTAGGCGATGTCGGCGGCGGCCAGGGTTTCCATGATCTGCTTGGAATCCATGCCGGCCAGGCTGCCATACAGCGGACGGTAATCAGGTTGCTGCGACCACAACACCACGGCAAAACCAATCGCCACGCTGGCTGCCAGGCCGACCATCAGGCCCACCTGACGCAGCATGGTCATTTCGGAGAGGTTTTCCAGGAACGACAGGCCAAACAGCGGCGGTTTGCCGTCTGCCTTGGCGGGTACGTTGTCCACGACTGCTTCTGCCATGACTTAAATCTCGTCCTTAAACCGGCATCTGCATGATGTCTTGATAGGCTTGCACCAGCTTGTTACGGACCTGGGTCAACGCCTGGAACGAAACGCTGGCCTTTTGCGAGGCGACCATCACATCGGTGAGGTCTACGCCGCTCTTGCCGATCTCGAACGCGGTGGCCAACTGGTTGGAGGCTTGCTGGGTATCGCTGACTTTATTGATTGCCTTGCCGAGCATATCGGCGAAACTGCTTTGGCCCAATTCCGGCGCTGGCGCGACGGATTTCGGCTGAGCCATGGCATCCATTTGCATGGAGCGCATATCCAACATCAACCGATTGAACTCAATACCCTGGCTCATGACCTTCTCTCCGACAACCCGCAATTTTTTGACACTACGCAGCGATTACTGGGGAGGTAGCAACAAGGGTGCCAGCTCTGTAGCAACTCGTAAGAAAAGGCGACAAACCTTGTCAGTCTCGTTACGGATCAGGTGGCAAAAAGATACGCTTCCACGTCCATACCAGCATCGCGCATCTGCGCCAGCTTGTAGCGCAGGGTGCGCGGGCTGATGCCCAGGCGTTCGGCAGCCTCCTTGCGACGGCCGCGCTCGGCACGCAGGGTGTCAATGATCATCTGGAATTCGCGGCGCCGCAGGTCGTCACCCAGGGCACCGGCAGACTCGGCTTCGGCGACGACCGGAGCGGGCGCCAGGCTCGGCAGCGGCGCGGCGCCACTGCCCATGGCCAGGCAGAAATCCTGAGGCTGGATCAAGCCGCCCTGCTGCAAAATCAGCGCGCGCTGGATTGCGTTGTCCAATTCCCGCACGTTGCCGGGCCATGGGTAGCTGATCAAGCAGGCCTGGGCATCGGCCGACAGCCGCGCCTGGGCGTGCTTCATTTTTTTGACGTGGTTGTTCAGCAGCCGCTCGGCCAGCGGGAGGATGTCTGCCGGGCGTTCGCGCAACGGGCGCCAGGCCAGGGGGAACACCGAAAGCCGATAGAACAAGTCCTCACGGAAACGCCCTGCCGCCACTTCGCCCGCGAGGTCGCGGTTGGTCGTGGCGATCACACGGATATCCAGCTGGATCGGCTTGCGTGCGCCGACCCGCTCCACTTCACGCTCCTGCAACACCCGCAGCAACTTGGCTTGCAGGCCCAGGGGCATTTCGGAAATTTCATCGAGCAGGAGGGTGCCGCCGTCGGCTTGCTCGAACTTGCCGGGCTGGGCCGCGATGGCGCCGGTGAACGAGCCTTTTTCATGGCCGAACAGCGTCGCTTCGAGCATGTTGTCGGGGATCGCGGCGCAGTTGATGGCGATAAACGGTTGCTTGGCGCGGCTGGATTGCTGGTGGATATAGCGCGCCAGTACCTCCTTGCCGGTGCCGGACTCGCCGGAAATCAACACCGTGGAGTCACTGCGCGCCACGCGGGCCGCCAGCTCCAGCAATTGGGCACTGGCCGGCTCGAAGGCAATCGGACCTTCGCCCTCGGTGGCCGGAATCACACCCAGGGCATGCCGGGCGACCAGTTCGATCAGCGCCTTGGGTTCGAATGGTTTGACCAGGTAGTCCGCCGCTCCTTGGCGCATGGCGTCCACCGCCCGCTCCACCGCGCCATGGGCGGTCATCAGCAACACCGGCAACTGCGGCTGACGCGCACGCAGCAGGCCGAGCAACTGGTGGCCATCCATGCCAGGCATGTTCACGTCGCTGACCACCAGGCTGAAGGACTCCTGCTCGACGGCCTCCAAGGCGTCCTCGGCAGAACCGACCGCCCGGTAGTCATGGCCCGCCAACAGCAGCGTGTCAGCCAATGCCTCACGCAGGGCGCGATCGTCTTCCACCAATAAAACCTTGATAGCCATTGCTCTTTACTCCGCGCTTGCCGCGCTGACGAACAGCGGCAAGGTCATCAATGCACAGGTGCCGCGCCCCAGGTGGGAACGCAGCTGCAATTCTCCCTGATGAGCCCGCGCCACTGCCTTGACCACGGTCAGGCCGAGGCCCGTGCCGTTGGTCTTGGTGGTGAAAAAAGGCTCACCCAGGCGCCGCAGCACCGCCGGCTCGATGCCACTGCCGCTGTCGCTGATACACAGGCGCAGGGTTTGCTCGCGCGTATACAAGTGCACCTTGAGCCGTGCGCCGGGGCCGCTGGCCTGGGTGGCGTTTTCGATCAGGTTGAGCAAGGCGCCCACCAGGGTGTCGCGATTGCACAGCAACTCGCCGAGGTGGCTGTCGCACTGCCAGCGCACATTGGCTTCCTGGATATGGGTGGCTGCTGCCGCCTGCAACGACTGCATCAACCCCGACGGCGTGATGCGGTCGGTCAGCGGCAATTCGCCGCGGGCAAACACCAGCATGTCGCGCACCTGATGCTCCAGTTCATGCAAGCGTTCCTTGAGGCGCCCGGCAAAACGCTGCTGGGTGGCCGCGGGCAATTGCTCATCAGTCAAATGGCTGGCGTAGATCAATGCGGCCGACAACGGCGTACGGATCTGATGCGCCAAAGAAGCGACCATCCGCCCCAGGGACGACAACCGCTCATGCCGCGCCAACTGGTCTTGCAGGTGACGGGTTTCAGTCAGGTCGTTGAGCAGCACCAGCTGGCCGGGCTCGGCGTCCAGGGAGCGGGTGGCAATGGACAGGCGGCGCCCGTCCTTGAGGGAGATTTCATGACCGTCGTCTTCGCGCGGCGCGAAGCAGCGGGTGATCACTTCACGCCACAACTCGCCCTCCAGCGGCAGGCCGAGCATGTCGCAGGCGGCCGGGTTGGCTTCGCGCACGCGACCCTGGTCGTCAATGACGATCACGCCGCCGGGCAACAGGTCGAGCAGGTTTTGCAGACGGTTGGCCAGGCGCTCTTTCTCGGCCAGCTCTTCCATGCGCTGGGCACTGACCACGGCCAGCTCACCCTTGAGCTCGGAGACCCGAGCCTCCAGCAGGCTGTAGGAATCAGTCAGTTGGCTGGACATCTGGTTGAACAGCGAAAACGCCTGCTCCAGGCCCTGGCGGCTCTGTTGCTCTACAGACGGGACAAGTCCCTGGAGATCAGGGACCGAAGTTAGTTGGGCGGCGTGGGGCATCATGCTCTCTCGCTTGGCTGACCGTCAGTTAAACGGAACGTTGCGAGGGCTGTAGCAATACCCGTGCCTAAAAAAAACCACCTATAAAACAGTGGCTTGAAAAACAGGCGTCAATCATCTGCCTGTTCATCACCTTCTCGACGACTCATACCGTACTTGCGCATCTTCTCCACCAGGGTGGTTCGGCGGATGCGCAGGCGCTCGGCGGCACGGGCGACGATGCCGTTGGCGTCGTCGAGGGCCTGCTGGATCAACCCTTGTTCCAGGTTGCCCAGGTAGTCCTTCAGGTCCAGGCCTTCCGGCGGCAACATGGCGGTAGCACCGAAGTCCGGGGTATGCCCGTTGATGGCGACCCGTTCTTCCAGGTCACTGCGCAGGCTGTCCACCAACTGCTCGTCTTCATCGTCGACGTAACGGAATTTTTTCGGCAGCTCGACCACGCCGATCACACCGTAGGGGTGCATGATCGCCATGCGCTCCACCAGGTTGGCCAGTTCGCGGACGTTGCCCGGCCAGCCGTGGCGGCACAGCGACATGATCGCGGCGGAGTTGAAGCGAATCGAGCCGCGCTTTTCGTGCTCCATGCGCGAGATCAGCTCGTTCATCAGCAACGGGATGTCTTCCACGCGCTCACGCAACGGGGCCATCTCGATCGGGAAGACGTTGAGGCGGTAGTACAAGTCTTCGCGGAAGCTGCCGACCTCGATCATGCTTTCGAGGTTCTTGTGGGTGGCCGCGATGATGCGCACGTCCACGCTCTGGGTCTTGTTGCTGCCAACGCGCTCGAAGGTGCGTTCTTGCAGCACGCGCAGCAGCTTGACCTGCATCGGCAGTGGCATGTCGCCGATTTCGTCAAGGAACAGGGTGCCGCCGTTGGCCAGTTCGAAACGCCCGGCACGGCTGGTGA
Organism: Pseudomonas sp. OVF7; assembly: GCF_030644265.1. Classification (NCBI taxonomy): domain Bacteria; kingdom Pseudomonadati; phylum Pseudomonadota; class Gammaproteobacteria; order Pseudomonadales; family Pseudomonadaceae; genus Pseudomonas; species Pseudomonas sp. OVF7. The sequence continues at coordinate 5,848,763 of NZ_CP128996.1, forward strand.
TGGCTCCGGTAAAGGCGCCCTTCTCATGGCCGAACAGTTCGCTTTCGAGCAGCTCTGCAGGAATTGCCCCGCAGTTGACCGGCACAAAGGGCCCGTCGCGGCGCTTGGAGTGATAGTGCAGGTTGCGCGCGACCACTTCCTTGCCGGTGCCGGACTCGCCGAGGATCAGCACGCTGGCGTCGGTATCGGCCACTTGCTGCATCATCTGGCGCACGTGCTGGATCGCACGGCTGGTGCCGACGAGGCTGCGGAACAGGTTGGGCTCACGGTGGCGACCGCGTTCGCGGGCCTGGTCGTACATCTCGCGATAGACCTGGGCGCGGTGCAGGGAATCGAGCAATTTGCTATAGCTGGGCGGCATTTCCAGGGTGGAAAGTACACGGCGGCGCTGGTCTTCCGGCAGGTCGACAGAAGAAATATCGCCCATTAGCAACACCGGAAGGAACTCATCCCAGGTTGACAGTGTCTTTAACAAGCCCAGAACTGCACCAGGAGCGTTTACCGTCCCGATCAGCACACAAATGACTTCACGGCTCGATGACAATGAGCTGACCACCTGCTGCCAATCGTGGCTACCGCAGGGCAGATTTTCTTCGCCAAGAAAATTCAAAATCACCGCCAAGTCGCGGCGACGGACGCTATCGTCATCAATCAGCAGAATTTTGGTTTCACGCCACATGCAATAGCAACTTCCCTAGTAAAACGCTCTGCCCCAGAGTGAGGGCAATCTAGACGCTTGTAAGACTTCTTACTTACTAGACGTCTGAAATCTGAAAACAGCACTAGTTAAGTCAAAAATGCTGGCACAGTCAAATATATGACGCGCCGTTCGGATTAACTGCGCCCGTTCAACCGAACAGATGGTAAACCTTTGACGCCTTTTTCGCTTGGTTGATCTGCGACATCTCTTCGAAAATCGCCTGGCGTTCGCCGGTCGTCACTTCTAGCAACTGCTGATAAACCGCGAGCAGGCTCTCCAGTTTCTCTCGCAACGCATCCTCGTCCACCGGCGCTTCGCTCAGCACCTCCTCGATCACACTGCGACAGCCCATATCCAGTTCGCCGATGGCGTCCCAGTTACGTTCGGCCAGCGCGTCGATCAAGGCGTCGCGGGTTTCATCAATGCGTTGCAGTGCTTGGCTCATGACGAGTTCCTCAAGGCCGATGGCCTTATTGTGCGGCACCCTGCGGTGCGGCAATGGCATCCCAGCCTTCTTTTACGGTAATCAGCAGACGAGCGACTTCGTCGATCATCTCGGCATCGTTGTGCAGGTTGGCCTGCATCAAGCGGTTGGTCATGTACACATACAGACCTTCCAGTTGCTGGACGTATTCCTTGTTGTCGCTTTTTTCCGCATCCAGGCCATCACGCAGGCCGATCAGGATGTCGGTGGCCTTACCCAGCATCAGGCCCTTCTGAGCGATATCGCCACGCGCCAGCGCCCCCTTGGCTTGCGCCATGCGGTCCAGGCCGCCTTCCATCAGCATCTGCACCAGGCGATGCGGGCTGGCTTCGGAGATCTGGGCATGGGAATTGACCTTCTGGTATTGGCGAAGGGCTCTCATGGGATTCATTTTCTACCTCGTGACAGGCAACAGCTGGAAGGATTGCAGTAACCATTATGTCGACCGGGTCGCAAAAAACTTTAACCCGGCGGCTCTACAAAGAACAAAGCCCAGGTCAACGGACCCGGGCTTTTTCAGGCGCAGTCAATCAACTGCTGCTGCTTTTTGAGCCACTGATTGCATTGAGCGTACCGAGAATACTGGTGCTCTGCTGACGCAACTGCGCTACCAGCGTATCCATGGCGGTGTACTTGCGGGTCAAGGCGTCCTGCATGGTGGTGAGACGGTCATCCAGATCGGTCTGCTGCTTGGTCAGGTCTTTCAGGCTGTCGGCCAACGAGGTGGTACGCGTGGCCAGAATCCCGGTGCTCGGCTTGGCATACGCGTCGGTAGCGGCCGTCAGGCGCGCCAGCAAGCCAGTCTTGCCGCTGAAGATACTGTTGATGTCAGCGGCATTGGTCAGCACCGCCTTATCCCACTGCTTGCTATCGATGCTCAGCGCGCCGGTATCCTGATCGGTTGTGACACCGAACTGCGCCAGGGACTTCAAGGTGCCGTTCCCCGAAAGCGCGTTGAACTCGTTGCGGATCGCCGACTGCAAGGTGCGCATGGTCGAGTCGCCGGTCAGGGTCGCGGCGATGGAGTTACCCGCGGCGTCCTTGGTGACCTTGGTCTCGGCGTTCATGGCCTTGAGCAGGGCGTTATAGCTGTCGACAAAGCCCTTGACCCCGGACTTCAGCGCGGTGGCGCTGGTAGTGACCGAGATGGTCATGGCGGTACGAAGCGGGTTGGTTGTATTCGGATCGTTGGCCGTGACCGTAGGCGACAGCGACAGCAACTTGATGCTTACCCCACTCACCGCATCCGTGATGCTGTTGGACTTGGACTCCGCCGCAATACCATCGATGGTGTACTTGGCGTTCTGAGGCGCGCTGACTACCGTGTAGCCAGTATCAATCCCAGAGTTGCCCGACATCGTCAGGTCCGAACCGACCCCGCTATTGGTGGAGGTCAGGATAAGACGTGAACCGGTGGAGTCGGTGAGGATGTTGGCACTCAGGCCGGCGGTGCCGAACGTGGAGTTGATCGAATCACGCACCTGTTGCAGTGTCGCGCCTGCCGGCACACTCAAATCAAAGTTCTTGCCCGACTGCGTGATTGTCAGCGTTGTCGCCGTGGTGCCGGCGTTGACGACTGTCGACTGGCCACCGGCAAACGTTTTGGTCGATAGCTTCGAAGGCATGGCCAGCTGGTTGACGATCAGCGAGAAGCTGCCGTTCGCCGCACCTTGGTTGGCCGTCATGGTGGCGACCTTTTCGTCCGAAGAGGTACCGGTCAAGCCGCTGAAGCTGTTGTCGGTGCCCATGCTGGTCAGCGCACCACGGAAGGCGTCCAGGGCAGCCTGGATCTTGCCGATCGACGACAGCTGGGTAGTTGCCTTTTGCGATTGGGTGTTGATCTGTGCCTGTTTCGGCGCTCGCTCGGCATCTACCAGGGACTTCACAATCGCCTGAGTGTCGAAACCCGACCCCACGCCAGTAATCGTTGTACCCGCCATCATCTTTCTCCTTTACGGTGGCTGCCGTTATCTTGACGAACAACACTTCAAGCCGTAACAGCAACAAGTTTCATGCCAGCTCAAGCCTTGTCGTCAAACAACACATGACTGGCGCTGGACAGGCTTTGTGCCAGCTTCAAGGCCGTTTCCGAGGGAATCTGGCGGATCACTTCACCGGTGTCGGTGGCGATGACCTTGACCACAACCCTATGGGTGGAAGCGTCAATGGAAAAATCCAGATTGCGCTGGGCCGCTTGTACGAATTCTTTAATATCGGTGACCGCTTTTTCCAGATCGTCCTTTTGGGACTTACCGGTGGCTGGCGCGGCCGGCTCAACCTTAGTCTTATCTTTGTCAGCAACCACAGGTGCCACAGTGCCTTGAGGGGCCTGTAGCGGATAAGACAAGTTCAGTTTTACATTCATGTCCATGCCCAATCTCCTCTGATTGGAAAAGACGAAAGGGCACGTAAACGCGCCCTCCCGTCATTTACCCAGCGCTGTAATTACTGAAGCAGCTTCAGTACAGCGGATGGCAGTTGGTTAGCCTGCGACAGGATCGCGGTGGAAGCCGACTGCAGGGTTTGCTGCTTGGTCAGTTCAGCGGCTTCGGAAGCGAAGTCGACGTCCTGAACAGTACTACGGGCAGACGTGGTGTTTTTCTGAATGTTGGTCAGGTTATCCACAGTGCTGGTCAGACGGTTCTGAACCGCACCCAGGCCCGAACGGGAGCTGGAGATGGTAGCGATAGCCTGGTCGATTACGGACACTGCGTTCTGGGCCTTGGTGGCGTCAGTCACGTCAGTCTGCGAAACCGTAACCTTGGCCGAAGCAGCCGAAGTAGCGGCGCCGAAGAGACCGGTCACACCAGCACCTTCCAGGGAGTAACCCTTGGAGGAGTTCATGTTCACAGCACCGGTAGCGATGATGCCGTCAGCCAGGGCAGTGGCAGTACCGTAGGCACCGGAACCGTCTTTGGTCGCAACAGTGATGGTACCGGCAGCGGTCGAAGCGCTGAAGGCCAGGTTTTCACCGGTGTCGGATTTAACCGACAGAGTGCCTTTGGATTCATCGTAGTTAACGCTGATACCCAGTTTGGCGGAGTTGGACTTCAGTTGCTCAGCCAAGCTGCCGGTATCGGTTACGCCGATGAACGTGGTGGCTTGGCCGCCAACGGTCATGGTGAACGAAGCCGGAGCAGCAGCAGCACCCGCGCCGACAACGAACTGAGCTTCAGTGCTGGCAGTAGCGCTCAGGCCACCGACGGCGCCATTCAGTTGGGCAGCGATGGTTTTAGCGGAAGCAGCGGCAGCTACGGTTACGTTGGTAGTCTGACCGTTACCAGTCACAGCGATTGCGCCACCAGCAACACCAGCACCAGGGGTGATGCCCAGGCTGTTGATCTGCTGCGAACCGATGTTGTTGGCAGCAACGTTGTCCAGGCTTACGTTGATGGTTTCGTTAGCGTTGGCGCCAACCTGGATAGCTTTGGTACCGTAAGAGCCGTCCAGCAGTTTCTGGCCACCGAAAGTAGTGGTTTGCGAGATACGGGTCAGTTCCGAAGTCAGAGCCTGGTATTCGTCGTTGTTCGACTTACGGTCGTCGGTGCTCAGGGAGCCAGTAGCCGAAGACAGAGCCAGGGTACGCATTTTTTGCAGAATGTCGGTCGAAGCCTGCATTGCGCCTTCAGCGGTTTGCGCGATGGAGATACCATCGTTAGCGTTCTTCACTGCTTGACCCAGGCCATTGATTTGGCTAGTCATGCGAGTAGCAATACCCAAGCCGGCAGCGTCGTCTTTAGCGCTGTTGATACGCAGGCCGGAAGACAGGCGCTGCATGGAAGTGGCCAGGGCGCCGCCAGCTTTGTTCAGGTTGCCCTGGGTAGTGATCGAAGCAATGTTGGTGTTTACTGTTAAAGCCATGACGAAATCCTCGTTGGATGGATACTGCGGCTTCCGGCCCTGGCAACCGCCGGGTGTGGCCTGAGAACCTACGTAATAGTTATCGTCGTGGTAGGCGGTTGCTTGAGCCTTTTTTTTATTTTTTTTACTGGCCTCGTGCCATCCCTTGTAATTCAAGGCTTTAGGCTGACTTTTCCCACCGGATTTTCTGGTTTTTTTGGCGCCAAATAAAAAACGCCGATGATCTTTCGATCATCGGCGTTTGCTTTTGCGGCGAACTCAGTCTACCGACGCGTCACGGACGATGCAGAATCGCCGAGCCCCACGACAGGCCCACGCCAAAACCGCTGATGGCCACGCGCTTCCAGGTAGCGTCCATCACGTGCTTCTCCAGCAGCAATGGAATACTCGACGACACGGTGTTACCGGTCTCGACCATATCCTTGATGAACTTGTCCACCGGGGCATCCTCGAAACGCCGCGCCACGGCATCGACAATCGCCGCACTGCCCTGGTGAATGCAGAACGCATCGATGTCGTCGGCCTTGAGCTGCGACTCATCGAGCAGCTCATGCAGGTGTGCCGGCACCTTGAGCAATGCGAAGTTGAACACCTGGCGGCCGTTCATGAAGAACACGCCATCACTGACCTTCAGGTGCGGCGCGCCGGAACCGTCGGTGCCGAACTTCGCCTTGCCCAGCAACCACGACGCGTCTTCGCCCATCCACGTGGCAGTGGCGGCATCGCCGAACAGCATGGTGGTGTTGCGATCTTCCGGGTCGACAATCTTGGAGTACGGATCGGCCGTGACCAGCAGGCCGTTTTTCAGGCCGGTGGCTTCCATGAAGCCTTTCATTGCGTAGATACCGTAGACGTAGCCCGAGCAGCCCAGGGAAATATCGAAGGCCGCCACGTGGGTCGGCAGGCCCAGCTTGTCCTGGACGATGGCGGCGGTGTGGGGCAAACCCTCTTCGTCGCCGTTCTGGGTGACGACGATCAGTGCGTCGATGGACTCGCGCTTCAAATCCGGGTTGTTGGCAAACAAAGCGTTGACCGCCTCGACACACAGGTCGGAGGTTTCCTGCGCAGCTTCCTTGCGCGGCAGAAACGCCGACCCGATCTTGCCAATGATGAACTCTTCATCCTTGGCGAATTTGGCACCCTGGGCGTAGTTATCGATCCCGTCTGCCGGCACGTAACTGGCGATGCTTTTTATGCCAATCATTGTGGCTTCCCAATACTAAATAGCTGGAGAACACCCCTCGGACGACGCCTGGAGTGCTGGACAATAAAGGGGATAACCCCATAAAAATCTCGCTGAAAGCCGCCCCGCAAGGACCCTGTGACGACTTATCCTTTTCACACGATACAGTGAAGATGCGCTTTATGACTCACAGGTCACTCAATTGTGTGTGCTTTGTGCAAAACCTTCAAACAATTAAACCCCAGAAACGAAAACGGCCCGCCCTGTTTCCAGAGCGGGCCGCTTGGCTAGACGCCGCTTACATCTTGTTGAACAGGCTCAACTGGGAGATTTTGACGAACGCCAATTGCGAGGCCTGCAACATGGTTTGCTGCAGCGTCAGATTGATCGCCGCCTCGCCCATATCGATGTTGGCCAGGTCACTCATGGTGCTGGTGTTGGCCAGGCCGATACTGGTGTTTTCGTCAGACTGGATGTCCAGGGCGTTGCCCCGCGCACCGATGGAACCCCGCACGTTGGTGATCTGCGACATTGAATTGGCCAGGTTGGCGATGGAAGCATCCAACACGTCCTTGAGCTTGACGGTCGCCGCCGGATTGCCGTCGGCGGGCAGCTCCAGCGCCTTGCGCAATTGGCCAAGGGTGTCCAGCGCATTCTGGGTTTTCTGGGTATTGGCCCCCACGGAAAACTGATCGCCCGCTTGCGGCGTCCCGCCGCTGATGTCAAAGGTCACCCCGGCCGCGGTCAAGGTTGTCCCGCCGCCGGTATCACCGGTGGCAATGGGCCTGCTATTGGCGGTGTAGGGCTGGGTATACATCTCATAGGCGGTGGCGCTGGTGAACTTGATCAGCGCCCCGCTGTTGGTCGGGAACGTGCTGGCATAGCCCGCCTGGCTGGACACGGTGGCATTGTTCAATTGTGCCGTGGACGCGTTGCTCGGCGTGCGCGAGATACTGAAGGTATCCGGCTTGGCTTCCAGGCTGAACGAACGATCCTTGACCAGCGCATCGGAGTTGGCGCCCGGAGCAACGTCGCCGAGGTTCATGGTGATGTCGAACTTCACCCCACGCAGCGCCACGCTGGTGCTGCCTTCCTTGGTGGCGTCGAAGGTACCGTTGCCGGCAATCTCCGAAGTCACGTCAGTGCCGTTCTTATCGGACACCTTGTATTGAGTACTGCTGGTAAAGGTCAGCTTGTACGGCTCGCCGTCGGCGAACTTACTGGCGTAGTCGGAGCTCGACGTCACCAGCCCGGCCGACAGCGCAACCTTGTTGTCATTGACCGTCGGCGGCACCGTCTGGGGCACAGGTGCAAGCCACGTGGCCTGGGTGCGACTGGAGTTGGCAGCGCCCTCCAGAACCGTCTTGCCGGTATCGCCAGCGTTGACCGTCAACGTATTCGACACTTGCAGGCTCAGCGGCGTTTCGTCGCCCTGATAGCTGTAGGTGCCATCATTGTTACGGCTGTAGGGCGGGGTCTGGGTCTTGGAACCGGAAAACAGGTAGTTGCCGGAAGAGTCCTTGCTGTTGAGCAAGCCCAGGACCTGATCCTCGATCGCCCCCACTTCACTGGCAACCGAGCGACGGTCGGCGTCGCTCAACGAACCACCGGCACGCAGGGCCAACTGAGTGGCGCGCTGCAAGGCATCGTTGATCGCGCCGAGCACGCTTTCTTCGTTGGTCAGGGAGTTTTTCAGGCTGGTGATATTGCCGTTGAACTGGCCCAGCATGTCTTTCTGCTGTTGCAGCAACAGCAAGCGCGCGGCGGCGACCGGATCATCCCCGGCGGTTTGCACACGCACACCGGAACTGGCCTGGTCTTGAGCCTTCACCACGCTGGAATAGTTGTCCGAATACTTGGCGGAACTGGTTTCGAAATATTGAGCAGTAGAAATACGCATCGTCCCAGACTCCCTTAAAGACTATTGATCAATGTACTGAAGGTTTCTTGCGCAGCCTTGATGATCTGCGACGACGCCGTGTAGTACTGCTGGAACTTGATCATGTCGCCCGCTTCCTCATCCAGGTTGACCTGGGACACCGAGTTGCGCGCGTCCTGGTTGGCCTTGAGCAATGCGCCGGTTGCCGTGGTGTCGGTAATGGCCGAAGCGGCCTTGGCACCCACGGTCGAGACCAGGCGGCTGTTGGCCGTCACCAGGCTCACACCACCGCCACTGCCATCGGCCAGGCCGACCGAGGCCTTGGTTTGCAGGTCCAGCAATGCCAGGGCATTGCGGTTATCCGAGCGGCCCGCGGCGTTGAACGAGAACGAGGTGCTGTCACCGTCGGCAGGCGAGCCGCCGACCGTAGTATCGAAACTGAAGCTCTGTGCCGGGGTGAGCAAGGTCCCGCTGGCATCGCGCATCGGTACGGCGACCGTAATCTTGTTGCCTTGGCCTGGAACGATGGTGCCGGTACCAATCGGGTTACCCTGGGCATCGTTGAGCGTGTACGGCTGAGTGCCGTCGGTGGCCGGCTTGCCGAATACCATCTTGACCGGCATCGAGTGTTCAATCCCGGTACGCAGCTGAGCGGTCGCCGCGCCGCCATCGATGTCGATCGGCACCGTCAGGCTCGGCGGGGTAAAGGTGCCAGTGCCCTGGTTGGTCTTGCTGCCCTCGCCCAGCAAAGGCCCGGCGAATGCGATTTTATTGGCGTCGGTCAGTTGGGTACCGATACCGGTGGCACCGTTGGCGGTCGGGCTGACCTTGAAAGTGTCACCCGCGGCCACTGGGCCTTTGCCGTCCAGGGCCAGGGTAAAACCATCAATCACCGGCGGCGGCGTGGTGGTGGTGTCAAACGCGCCCATGGCCTTGCCGTCGGAACGCGTCACCGTGTAGTTATTGCCACTGCTGAAGGTGACTTTATAGTCGTAGGTCGACAGCTTGCTGGTGTCGCTGATGCTGACATTCAGGTTACCGGAACCGGCGCTGTTGCCCGCCGCGCCTTGGCTGCGCTGCGAGATGGCGACAGCGCTGTTGACGTCCTTGAACAGGGACACGCCGAAGTCGCCGTTCAAATCCAGGCCTTGGCCGAGCTGGCTGTTGACGGTATCGGCGGTGGCGATGGCGATACGCCCCAAATCATTGATGGCCGGCATCAAGGCGTCACTGCGATAACGCAACAGGCCACCGATGCTACCGCCACTGAGCACATTGCCCAGGTCGATCGAGGTTCCGCCACCCGCATTGAGCTGGATGGTGTACTGGCTCGGGTCGTTTTGGCTCGGCACTGCCGAAATGGTGCTGGACTGGTCGCCCAACACCAGGGACTGGCCGGTGCCGGTACTGACGCTGAATATCCCGTTCTTTTCGCTGGCGGTGACCCCCACCAACTCATTGAGCGAACGTACCGCTTCGTTACGCGCATCCAGCAGGTTGGCCGGCGCCGTGGTGGTTGAGCCTTGGGCCTGGGTGATCTGCTTGTTGAGCGAGGCGATCGACGAGGTCAATTGGTTGACCTGATCGCTCATGGTGCCCAACTGGCCGTTGATCGATTCTTTCTGCTGGTTGAGCTGGCCGGAGATCGCGTTGAAACGGTTGCTCAGGGTCTGGGCGCTGGTCAACAGCACTTGTCGGGCAGAAACGTCGCTGGGGTTGGAAGCGGCGGTCTGCACGGCGGAGAAGAACGCCCCCAGTACCGAGGACATGCCGGTAGTCTTGTCCGACAAGGTCTTGTCGATGGCGCTCGCCTGGCTCGAATAGGCCTTGGCATCGTTATTGAGTGCCGTGCTGTTCTGGTAAGCCGCGTCCAGGAATTCGTTATATACCCGGCGCACATCGGCCAGGGTGGTGCCGCTACCGATGTATACGCCGCCGTAGGGGTTCGACGCGTTCGCGTTCTGGGTGGTCTGCTGACGCGAATAGCCCGAGGTGTTGGCGTTGGCGATGTTGTTACTCAAGACCGACAACGATCCTTGAGCGGCGTTAAGCCCCGACATCCCGATATTGAGCAAACTCATGGTGGTTCAGACCTTATAAATGAGTGGTCGCGCCCGCGGCAGCGTAATTCTGGTAACTGTCCATCGTTTTGGCGATCTGCGAAATCTTGCTGGCATAGGCCGGGTCGGTTGCGTATCCGGCTTTTTGCAACTCGCGTACAAACTGTTCGGGGTTATCGGCCGATTTCACAACTTCTTTATAGCGATCATTGCTTTGCAGCAACGTCACGAGGTCATGGAAGCTGTCCTGGTAGGAGTCGTAGGAACGGAACTGCGCCGTCTCCTTGACCATCGCCCCATCACGAAACTCGCTGGTGATCGCGCGGGCCTGGCCGCCCTGCCAACTCTTGCCGGCCTTGATGCCGAACAGGTTGTGGCTGCTGCTGCCGTCCTCGGCGCGCATCACCGATTTGCCCCAGCCGGTTTCCAGGGCGGCCTGGGCCACCAAGTACTTTGGATCGACGCCGATACGCGCCGCCGCAGCCTTGGCCATCGGCAACATGGTGGCGACGAATTCATCCTGGGAACTGAAGGCTTTCTTCGCCGGCGCCAACGGTGGCTGGGCCACGGCGCGACCGTAGACCTGCATGCGTCCGCTCGGTACGGCAAACGTGCGCGCAGTGCTGTTGACCACGCTGTCGTCGGCGGCACTGTTACGCAGCGGTGCGTTTTTAGCATCGATCGCGACCGGCGCGGTCGGCACAATGCCAGCGAGCAAGCGGTCGGTCAGCTTGCTTGGCAGGGCAATACGACGCTGGTTCATCAGCGCCATATCGTTGGCGTGGGCGCTGGCGCCCTCGGGCACCGCCACGCGGTACGCCCACAGCGGGCGCTGGCCATTGGAGCGACCCAGCGGGCCATCGGCCTTGGTGCCAGCGGCGATTTCCGTCGGCACATCGACCTTCTTCGCCGCGTCTGCCGCCGCCGGCCCCTGCAAGGTGGCCGCCTGGGCGTCCACCGGTTTGTTCTTCTGCATCTGGCGCATCAGCACGTCGGCCAGGCCGATACCGCCACCTTCGCGGGACATGGAGACCGCCAACTGCTGGTCGTACATCTCCTGGTATTGCTTGGCCGCCGGAGTGTTCAGCGGGTTGTCCTTGCCCAGGGCCTCGGTGGCCGAGCGCATGGACTTGAGCATCTCGCTCAAGAACAACGACTCGAACTCCTGCGCCACCTTGCGCATGTTGCCTTCGCTGTTCTTGTCAGCACCGACCTTGAGCTGGTTAAGCCGGTTCAGGTCGGAGTAAGAGCCCGAGTCCGCCGTGCTGGTCAGCCCGCTTTTGCGCATATCCATGGCCATGGCCTCAGATCACGATCAGGTCGGCTTGCAAGGCGCCGGCCTGTTTCAAAGCTTCGAGGATCGCCATCAAGTCGCCGGGCGCTGCGCCCACCTGGTTCACCGCGCGGACAATCTCATCCAGGGTCGTACCAGGGCCGAACTTGAACATCGGCTTGGCTTCTTGCTGAGCGTTGACACGGGAGCGCGGCACCACGGCGGTCTGGCCGTTGGACAGCGGCCCAGGCTGGCTGACGATCGGGTCTTCGGTGATGGTCACCGTCAGGCTGCCGTGGGTCACGGCCGCTGGCGAGACCTTGACGTTCTGGCCGATCACAATGGTACCGGTGCGCGAGTTGATGATGACCTTGGCCACGGCCTGGCCGGGGTCGACCTCAAGGTTTTCCAGGATCGACAGGTAGTCGACGCGCTGGCTCGGATCGAGCGGCGCAGTGACACGAATCGAACCACCATCGATCGCCTGGGCGACGCCAGGGCCAAGCATGTCGTTGATCTTGTCGACCACGCGCTTGGCGGTGGTGAAGTCGGAACGGTTGAGGTTCAAGGTCAGGCTGTTGCCCTGGTTGAAACCACTGGGCACGGTGCGCTCAACCGTGGCGCCGCCGGGGATGCGACCGGCCGATGGCACGTTCACCGTAATCTTCGAACCATCACGCCCCTCGGCGTCGAAACCGCCAACCACCAGGTTGCCCTGGGCGATGGCGTAGACGTTGCCGTCGATACCCTTGAGGGGGGTCATCAGCAAGGTGCCGCCCCGCAGGCTTTTCGAGTTACCGATGGACGACACGGTGATGTCCACCACCTGGCCCGGCTTGGAGAAGGCTGGCAAGTCGGCGCTGATCGACACCGCCGCGACGTTTTTCAACTGCACGTTGCCCGACCCCGCCGGCACCTTGATGCCGAACTGCGAGAGCATGTTGTTGAAGGTCTGCAGGGTGAATGGGGTCTGGGTGGTCTGGTCACCCGTACCATTGAGCCCCACCACCAGGCCGTAGCCGATCAACTGGTTGGAACGCACGCCGGAAATGCTGGCGATGTCTTTCAGGCGCTCGGCCTGGGCGACTGCGCTCAGGCATAACAACAGTGCCGCTGCCATCAGCTGTTTGACGTTCAAAGTGGCCACCTAGAAAGGGAACAGCGGGCTAAGGAAGAAACGGTCGAACCAGCCCGGCTGACTCGCATCAGCAAACGAACCCGTACCCGAGTAGGTAATGCGCGCATCGGCAATCCGTGTCGACGGCACGGTGTTGTCGGTGGAAATATCATCGGCGCGAACCATGCCAGCAATGCGCACCAGCTCGTCGCCGGTGTTGAGGGTCATCCACTTTTCACCGCGTACGGCGATGATGCCGTTGGGCAATACATCGGCCACGGTCACGGTGATCGAACCGGTCAGGCTGTTGCCCTGCCCCGCCGAACTCTTGCCGTTGGTGGCGCGGTCACCGCTGTAGCCTGCGCTCAGGCTCAAGTCACCGCTGCCCAGGGGGTTATTGGTGTTCGGTACAGCACCAAACAACGAAGTCAGGCCAATGCCGGTCTTGCTGGTCTTGCCCACCTGCGAGTTGGCATTCTTGCTGGCCGTGGTCTTCTCGTTGAGGGTGATGGTGATGATGTCACCGACCCGGAACGCCTTGCGGTCGCTGTACAGGTTCTGTTCGAAACCGGCCTGGTAGATCGAGCCATTATTGGCCGCAGCCGGCAGCGGCGTGCGTGGCAACACCGGCGCGTAGTACGGGTCATTGGGTTTTGGCGTCGGGGCGACACAGCCCGCGAGCACGGCAATCCCACTCAATGCCAGAACGGAAACATAGCGATTCATGACCCTAACCTCACGGTGTTGCAGGCGCTCTCAGGAGCGCCCCATAGACTTGATTACAGATTCTGCGTAACGAACGAAAGCATCTGGTCAGCGGTGGAAATCACCTTGGAGTTCATCTCGTAGGCGCGCTGAGTGGTGATCATGTTGACCATCTCTTCAACCGTGCTGACGTTGGAGGTTTCCAGGGTGCTTTGCAGCGTGGTGCCGAAACCGTTCAGGCCAGGGGTGCCGATTTGCGGCGCGCCGCTGGAGGCGGTTTCCAGGAACAGGTTGTTACCAATGGCTTGCAGGCCGGCCGGGTTGATAAAGTCGGCGGTTTGCAGGTTGCCGATCACTTGCGACGCCGGGTTACCCGCCACCGTAATGGACACGGTGCCGTCGTTACCGACGGTGAACGTTTGGGCGTTGGCGGGCACGACAATCGCCGGTTCCAGGGCAAAACCGTTGGCGGTGACGACCTGGCCATTGGCGTCCAGGTGGAACGTGCCGTCTCGGGTGTAGGTGGTGGTGCCGTCCGGCTGCAGGATCTGGAAAAACCCTTTGCCGTTGATCGCCATGTCCAGCGGCTGGCCGGTTTGCTGCAAGTTACCGGCGCTGAAGTTCTTTTGGGTGCCGACGATCTGCACACCGGTACCCAGTTGCAGGCCCGACGGCAGTTCGCTGTCCTGGGTCGACTGGGCGCCAGGCTGCTTCTTGATCTGGTAGAGCAGGTCCTGGAACTCGGCGCGATCACGCTTGAAGCCCGTGGTCGACACGTTTGCCAGGTTGTTGGAAATGGTGGTCAGGTTGGTGTCCTGGGCGGACAGGCCTGTTTTGGCAACCCATAGAGCCGGAAGCATGCTGTTCTCCTTCGTGCGCCTGTTTGTTGGCGCTGTGCTGCAAAATTAGTGTGGGTGATGCCGCTATCAGCTCATCGCCAGAACGCGGGTCATGGCCTGGTCGTCTTCTTTGGCGCTGTTCATCATCTTGATGTGCAGCTCGAATTGCTTGGAAAGCGCCAGCACCGCGGTCATTTCTTCCACCGCGTTGACGTTGCTCGCTTGCAGGAAGCCCGAGGTCAGCTTGACGCTCGCATCGGCCTGGGCCGGCTGGCCATCCTTGGTGTGGATGGTGCCGTCAAGGCCTTTGGTCATGTTCTTGAGGTCCGGCTGGACCAGCTTGATGCGGTCCACTTCCGCCATCACCCGTGGGCCTTCGCCCATGGCGCGGATGCTGACGGTGCCGTCGGCGCCCACTTCGATTTTCTGCTGGGGCGGCACGGCAATCGGGCCACCGTTGCCCATGATCGGCATACCGTTGCCGGCCCGCAGCACGCCCAGCGCATCCACATTCATGCTGGCGCTGCGCACGTAGGCTTCGCCACCGTCAGGCGTTTGCACCGCCATCCAGCCGTCACCGCTGACCGCCACATCCAGGTCACGACCGGTTTCGATCATGGCGCCCGGCGAGAAGTCGGTGGCTGGCCGCTCGGTCATGGCAAAGGCCCGCGCCGGAAAGCTGTCACCGAACACCGGCATCGAACGGGCCTGCTCCAGGTCACGCTGGAAGCCGTTGGTGGAAATGTTCGCCAGATTGTTGGCATGGGCCTTCTGCGCCAGAGCATTCTGGCTGGCGCCGGTCATTGCCACATAAAGGTACTTGTCCACGCTCTATCCTCTTTCTGACGGACGCTTGCCGCCCACCGCTGTACTGATGAGGCTTAAGCAATTTGCGAACCAACTTTTGAAAAGCGGGAGAAGTGCAGGCGGGGCGGGGGTTTGGCGGCGGGCGTGAATAAATGACGTCCCGGTGGGAGTCGAAAAAACGGCGGACTTATGCCGCTTACGGCAACGCCACGGATTAAATGTGGGAGGGGTTGCCCCCTCCCACACGGGTTATTTGTCGACCTTGAGGATTTCGTAATCGCGCAATTTATTGGCGATGGTGGTGTGAGACACGCCCAAGCGCTTACCCAGCAGTCGACTGCTAGGGTGCTCGGCGTACAGGCTTTCCAGCACTGCCTTCTCGAAGCGTCCGACGATCGCCTCCAAACCACCCTCCAGCGAGAAATCGCCAAGCGGCTGACGCACGCCATAGTCCGGCAGCCGGATATGCTCGGCCTTGACCGTGCCGCCGTCGCACAACGACACCGCCTGGAACAACACGTTTTCCAACTGCCGCACGTTACCTGGCCAGTGGTAGTGGCTCAGGCGCTCCATCGCGGCGGGCGCCAGCTTGGGCAGCGGGCAGCCGATCTGGCGGCTGGCCTGGTCGAGAAAGTGCTCCACCAACGGCGCCAGGCCATCAAGGCATTCACGCAACGGTGGGATATGCAGGGACAGCACGTTGAGGCGATGGTAGAGATCCTGGCGGAATTCACCACGGGCGCACAGCTCGGACAAATCCACCTGGGTGGCGCAGATCACCCGCACATCCAGGTACACCTCTTCATCGCTGCCGACACGCCGAAAGCAGCCGTCCTGCAAAAAGCGCAGCAATTTCACCTGCAAGCGCGCGCTCATTTCCCCGACACCATCGAGAAACAGCGTACCGCCCGCTGTCAGTTCCAGCAGCCCGAGCTTGCCTTCGGCCCGCGCGCCTTCAAAAGCGCCTGGGCCATAGCCAAACAGCTCGGTCTCGGCCATCGATTCAGGCAGGCCGGCGCAGTTGAGCGCCATCAACGGCGACTGCCCACGCGGGCTGGCCAAGTGACAGGCACGCGCCAGCAACTCTTTACCCGTGCCGGTTTCGCCTTCTATTAATAGCGGCGCATCCAGCGGTGCCATGCGCCGCGCTTCGCGGACCACGGCAGCCATGACCTTGGAGCTTTGGAAGATACTGTCGAAGCCACGCAACTCTTGCTTGCGCACGTTGTAGATGCGCTCACCGACGCGATCGGCGCGATGCAGGGTCAACACGGCGCCCGCCATCGCTTCGCTGTCATCGTGCTCGGAGGATTGCAGCGGCGCGATATCCGCCAGGAACACGTCACCCTTGACCTTGACCCGCAGGCCATTGATCCGCGACTTGCTGGCGCGCACCAGTTCCGGCAAATCGAAATCCTCGGCATAGCGCGACAGCGGAATCCCCGGCACCTCGTCCACCCGCACGCCAAGCAACTGCGCCGCGGCACGGTTGGCGGCAACGATGGAGCCGCCCATGTCGATGGACAACACCGGAAACTCCAGGGCACCAAGCAGCGCATTGAGCTCCATATGCCGGCGCTCGCTGGGCATCAGCCCTACCCTCTTTACGCCAAACACCCCGGCAATCGCCTCGAACTGCGGACGCAATGCCTGGAACTGCATGTTCACCAGGTTCGGGCAGTACAGGTAGATGGCATTGCCGTGCTCGCCACCGACCTCGCCCTTGGCGACGTTGACGCCGTACTCCACCAGCAGGTTGAGGATGTCCCGCAGGATGCCGATGCGGTTCTGGCAATGCACTTTGATACGCATGGAAAGGCTCGAAAGGTCGGTAGGCGCTGCGTCTTTTTGTCGCTGGGCGCAGATAGTCGTCAAGATTATGTGACAGTCGCCGCGCTTTTCACAGCGTGGTGACGCCAGAATACCCAGGGTCGTAACGAAAACTTTACGAAAAACGGTAATTTTTCCTACGAACACACCTGAGCGGCAGGTGGAATCGCGCCCCAGTCGGGGTATCAATAGGGTCATCGCAGGACATAACAAGAACGAATGCCTAGCAGGAGAGCCGTATGAAGCAGACGCACTACGTGGCCCGCGAGCCCGATGCGCAAGGTTTTATCCACTACCCGCCGGAAGAACACGCGGTGTGGAACACTCTGATCACCCGTCAATTGAAAGTGATCGAGGGTCGCGCCTGCCAGGAATACCTGGACGGCATCGACAAGCTCGGCCTGCCCCTGGACCGCATTCCACAGTTGAGCGAAATCAACCAGGTGCTGGCCGACACCACGGGCTGGCAAGTTGCCCGGGTGCCGGCGCTGATCCCCTTCCAGACCTTTTTCGAATTGCTCGCCAACAAGCAGTTTCCCGTGGCGACCTTTATTCGCACCCGCGAAGAACTGGACTACCTGCAAGAGCCGGATATTTTCCATGAGATCTTTGGTCACTGCCCGCTGCTGACCAACCCCTGGTTCGCCGAATTCACCCACACCTACGGCAAGCTCGGCCTGGCAGCCACCAAGGAGCAACGGGTGTACCTCGCGCGCCTCTACTGGATGACCATCGAGTTCGGCCTGGTGGATACCCCTGAAGGTCGGCGCATCTACGGTGGTGGCATTCTGTCGTCGCCCAAAGAGACGGTGTACAGCCTGTCGTCCGAGCCTGAGCACCAAGCCTTCGACCCACTGGAGGCAATGCGCACGCCGTATCGTATTGATATCCTGCAACCGCTGTACTTTGTCCTGCCCAACCTCAAGCGCCTGTTCGAAGTCGCGCAGGAAGACATCATGGGCATGGTTGAGCGCGGTATGCAGTTAGGCTTGCACGCCCCGAAATTTCCGCCAAAACCCAAAGCAGCGTGAACCTCAGGTTTTGCGGCCAGGTGAGTCTGTTCCCTGGCCCCGCGTTGCTTTAGGGTAACGCCACTGACGACCGTTTCCAGACACTCGAATTCAGGACACCCCCATGACTACCTTGAACCAAGCCCACTGCGAAGCCTGCCGCGCCGATGCCCCACAGGTCAGCGATGAAGAACTGCCGGTGCTGCTCAAGCAGATTCCCGACTGGAATATCGAAGTACGCGATGGCGTGATGCAACTGGAAAAGGTCTTCCTGTTCAAGAACTTCAAGTTCGCCCTGGCCTTTACCAACGCCATGGGTGAAATCTCCGAAGCCGAAGGCCATCACCCAGGCCTGCTCACCGAATGGGGCAAAGTCACCGTGACCTGGTGGAGCCACTCCATCAAGGGCCTGCACCGCAACGACTTCATCATGGCCGCGCGTACCGACGAAGTGGCCAAGAACGCCGAGGGCCGCAAGTAATGCATTTCGATGCCATTGGTCGCGTGCCCGGCGACCCGATTCTCGGGCTGATGGACCTGTACGCCCAAGACTCCAACCCGAACAAGTTCGACCTCGGCGTGGGCGTGTACAAGGACGACCAGGGCCTGACGCCGATTCCCCATTCGGTGAAACGCGCGGAACAGCGCCTGGTCGACACCCAGACCACCAAGACCTATATCGGCGGCCACGGCAATGCGGCCTTTGGCACATTGATCAGTGAGCTGGTACTGGGCACCGACTCGGCGCTGCTGCGCGAAGGCCGTGCCGGCGCCACCCAGACCCCAGGCGGCACCGGCGCCCTGCGCCTGAGCGCCGACTTTATCGCCCACAGCCTGCCCGGCCGTGGCGTATGGCTGAGCAACCCGACCTGGCCGATCCACGAAACCATCTTCGCCAAGGCCGGGCTCAAGGTCAGCCATTACCCTTACGTGGGGGCGGACAACCGGCTGGATGTGGCGGCAATGCTCGCCACCCTGTCCACCGTGCCCGAGGGCGATGTGGTGTTGCTGCACGCCTGCTGCCATAACCCGACCGGCTTCGACCTGTCCCAGGCGGACTGGCGCCAGGTGCTGGAGATCGTGCGCGAGCGCCGGTTGCTGCCGTTGATCGACTTTGCCTACCAGGGCTTCGGCGACGGCCTGGAACAGGACGCCTGGGCGGTACGGCTAATGGCGACCGAGTTGCCAGAGGTGCTGGTCACCAGTTCCTGTTCGAAGAACTTCGGCCTGTACAGTGACCGTGTCGGCGCGTTGATTGTGTGTGCGGCGGATGCCGAGAAGCTGACCGACGTGCGCAGCCAGTTAGCGAACATCGCCCGTAACCTGTGGTCGACCCCACCGGATCATGGGGCGGCGGTGGTCGCGACCATCCTCGGCGATGCCGAGCTGAAGACGCTGTGGAGCGGCGAAGTCGAAGCCATGCGTTCACGCATCGCGCAGTTGCGTTGCGGACTGGTGGAGGCGTTGGCGCCTCACGGTTTGTCGGAGCGGTTCGCGCACATCGGCGCACAACGCGGGATGTTTTCCTACACCGGTTTGAGTGCCGAGCAGGTGAAGCAACTGCGCGAGAAGCACAGCGTGTATATGGTCAGTTCGGGGCGGGCTAACGTGGCGGGTATTGACGCGACACGCCTGACGCTCCTGGCCGAAGCCATTGCCGACGTCTCCAACTGAAGAAACACAAAACCAATTGTAGGAGCGAGCTTGCTCGCGAAGAACTCATAAGCACCGCGCCTATTCAGGCTGCACGCGTTATCGTTGACGTTTTTCGCGAGCAAGCTCGCTCCCACATCTGGACTGTGGTTGGCCTTCAGTTGGTGATCATCTCGGCCTTGAGCTGTGCCTCTTTGGCCTGCGCATCGGCCAACCGATACAACTCGATATGCCCATCCCAGTGTTCGATCAACGCCGTGCACGACTCCACCCAATCCCCGCAGTTGAGGTAATCGACCTCACCCACCTTGCGAATTTCCGCGTGATGGATATGCCCGCACACCACGCCGTGCAGTTCACGCTTGGTCACTTCATGGGCGATGGCTTCTTCAAAGTCGCTGATAAAGCTCACGGCGGTTTTCACCTTGTGCTTCAGGTACGCTGACAGCGACCAGTAGCCGTAGCCATACCGCGCGCGCCAATGATTGAGCCAACGGTTCAACGTCAGCGTGAACTCGTAGGCCGAGTCGCCGAGGAACGCCAGCCAACGGTGATAGCGGGTGATCACATCGAACTGGTCGCCATGGATCACCAGCAAGTGCCGGCCATCGGCGGTGACATGCACGGCCTCGTCCACCAGTTGGATGTTGCCCAGGATCAGCGTGGAATAGCGACGCAGGAACTCATCGTGGTTGCCGGTGACGTAGATCACCTCGGTGCCGCGCTTGGCCATGGTCAGCAAGCGGCGGATCACGTTGGTGTGGGCCTGGGGCCAATACATGCCGCCACGCAGCTTCCAGCCGTCGATGATATCGCCGACCAGGTAGACCTTGTCGGCATGGTACCCCTTGAGAAACTGCGACAGGTGTTCGGCCTGGCAATCCCGGGTGCCCAGGTGCACATCGGAAATCCACAGGGTACGCACGCGCTGCTTACGGCTGGGCGGGGTGAACTCGGCACTGGTCATGGGCATCCCTCGACGCTGTTTTTGCGAGCTTGCGCCCAGGCGGTGAATAGCCCATGACAGCTGTGCGTCAGTCTGATGACAGCGCCCACCGAGGGCGAAGCGTTGTAGACTGGCGCCCTGCTGCCCAGGAGACCGCGATGCAACCGTCCCTCACGCTCCGCCACTACCTCGAAGCGCCCATTGCCCACAGCCATGACCACGCGCAGCTGGTGTTCGGCCTGTCCGGCCATTTGGACCTGGAAGTCGATGGCCGTGGCAGCCAGGTGCATGAGAGCAGTGTGATGGTGCTGCCCTTCTCTGCGCATCACGCCTGCGGCAGCCGCGATGGCAGCCGCTGCCTGGTGCTCGACGTGCCCACCGAACACTGGGTGCTGCAATCGTTGGGCGAGCATGCCGATGCCAGCCGCCGCCTGCTCGATCAACCGGCCCGCCTGAGCCTGGATACCCGGCAACACCAGTTGGTGCAATGGCTGGCGCACAGCCCGGTGAGTGACCCGCTGATCGCCCAGCAAGGCGCGGTGTTGTTACTCGCCAGCCTCAATCATCCGCAGGCGCCCCTCACGCCGGGCCGGCGCCTGCCCTACGCCGCGTTCAATGCCCATATCGAGCGGCACGCCGCCCATCCCCTGCAGGTCGCTGACCTGGCGCGCATCGCCGACCTCTCGGTGGCGCGCCTGCATGCGCGATTCATGGCCGAGTGCGGGCAGACGCCCATGGACTATATCCGCAGCCGTCGCCTGCACAGGGCACTGGGCCTGCTGCGCGACACCCCGCTGCCCATCGGCGAGATCGCCGCACGCGTCGGCTATGCCTCGCAGAGTGCGTTTGCCGCGGCAATGTTGCGTGAGTTCGGCGCCTCCCCCGGCGCCTTGCGGCGTTTGGTGCACACGCGAGTCCTGCGCTAAAAATCGCGAGCCGCACGACAGACACCCACACCGTCCACCCTCTAGACTGCGATCCTGTCACCCCGTTGGTTCAAGGATCGCAATGACTCCCCGTTCAGCCCTCGGCGCCCTGCATATCGGCGCACTGATGTTTGGCCTCACCGGCGTATTCGGCAAGCTGGCGGCCGCCTCGCCGGCCATCATCGTGTTCGGCCGCGCCGCGTTTGCGGTGTTGGCCCTGGCGGTCTTCGCGCGCTTCGCCAGCAACGCCCCCTGGAAGACGTTGCAAATGCGCGACTGGCGCCGGCTGCTGGTCAGTGGCGTGTTGCTGGCCGCACATTGGGTGACGTTCTTCATGGCGGTCAAGGTTGCTGGCGTCGCGGTGGCAACCCTGGGGTTTACCGCATTCCCGGCGTTCACTGTGATCCTCGAGGGCTTGATCTTCCGCGAGCGGATACGCGCCAATGAAGTGCTGCTGGTCGCGCTGGTGACCGTCGGCCTGGTGCTGGTCACGCCAGACTTCAACCTCGCCAGCGAAGCCACGGGCGGCCTGCTGTGGGGGATTGTCTCGGGGCTGCTGTTTTCCTTGCTGTCGCTGAACAACCGCGCCAGCTCCGGACGGATTCCGGCGGTACAGGCGGCGCTGTGCCAGAACGTGGTGGTCGCCGTGTGCCTGTTGCCCGTGGCGGCACCAGGGCTGGCGGATGTGCGGGCCATGGACTGGCTGTGGATCGGGCTGCTTGGGGTGTTCTGTACCGGGTTGGCCCACAGCCTGTTTGTCGCCAGCCTCGCGGTGATCAAGGCGCGCACCGCCTCGGTGGTGTTCGCCATGGAACCGGTCTATGGCATCACGGTGGCGTGGCTGCTGTTCGCCGAAACCCCGACCTTGCGCATGCTGCTGGGCGGCGCGCTGATCATTGTCGCCATCGTCCTCTCCGGCCTGATGGGCAGTGCCAGCCAGGCCAAACAGCCGGCAGCGACGGCCTGATCTATACTTTGCCCATCCGCAACAGTCTGTCGTCGTTCAACGGATAAAGACTCCTCGACGACAGCCATGCCCTTTGAAGTTGCTGCAAGCGAGTGGTCACGCCATTAACGCTATGCAGGAGCTGCATCATGGAAACACTCATCAGCTTGCTGATTCAGATCATCAGCGGTGCCGTCGGCGGTAATCTGGCCGGCATGACCAAACAGAGCCTGGGCACCGGGCTCAATACCTTTCTTGGCGGGGTCGGCGGCCTGATGCTGGGCCAGTTGGCCTCCGTACTGACGGGCACCTCCGGTGGCGAAGCACTGGATGTGGCGGCGGTCGGCAGCAATATTGTCGGCGGCGGCATCGGTGGCCTGGTGCTGGCGTGGATCGTGGGCTTCATCAAGAACCAGATGGCTGCCAAGTAGGCACGCGGCAGTGGGTCACTATCCTGCCAGGACGGTGACCTTTACTGCGTACGATCGTTGTGCCCCAGGTCACGCTGCGGGTCGATCTGGTCGCGCACACGCTGCTTGAGTACCTTGGCCTCCGGGAAGCCGCCATCGGCCTTGCGCTCCCAGATCTGCACGCCGTCGCAGGTGATGCGAAACGCCCCTCCCGTGGCGGGCGCCAGCGACACTTTGCCCAGGTCATCGGCAAAGGTGCTCAGCAGCTCCTGGGCCAGCCATGCGGCGCGAAGCAGCCATTGGCACTGGGTGCAGTAGGTGATGACGATTTCGGGTTTGCTGACGGACATAACTTGACAGGTTCCTGGCGTAACGGGCTCGGAGGGTCGAGTGGCTATAATACCGGCCTTTATCGCCCAGCCTCGAGATTCATGATGCGCCGCCTGCTGTCCTGCCTGTTCCTGTGCCTTCTCCCCCTCCTCGCCCACGCCGCCGACGCGCCGCGCCCGAAAATCGGCCTGGTACTGTCCGGTGGCGCCGCGCGCGGCCTGGCCCATATCGGCGTGCTCAAGGCCCTGGAGGAACAGGGGATTCATATCGATGCGATTGCGGGTACCAGCATGGGGGCGGTGATCGGTGGACTGTATGCGTCGGGTTACAAGATCGACGAACTGGAAAAACTGGCACTGGGCATCGACTGGCAGCAAGCCCTCTCCGACGCGCCGCCTCGCGAGGATGTGCCGTTCCGGCGCAAGCAGGACGACCGGGACTTCCTGGTCAAGCAGAAGCTCAGTTTCCGCGATGACGGCAGCCTGGGCCTGCCCCTCGGGGTGATCCAGGGGCAGAACCTGGCGCTGCTGCTGGAAAGCATGTTTGCCCACACCAGTAACATCCGCAATTTCGACAAGCTCCCCATCCCGTTCCGCGCCGTAGCCACGGACATCACCACTGGCGAAAAAGTGGTGTTCCGCAAGGGCCACCTGCCCCAGGTGATCCGCGCCAGCATGTCGATCCCGGCCGTATTCGCCCCGGTCGAGTTGGATGGCCGGCTGCTGGTGGACGGCGGCATGACCGACAACATCCCCCTGGACGTGGCGCGGGAGATGGGTGTCGACATCGCCATCGTGGTCGACATCGGCACGCCGCTGCGCTCGCGCAAGCAACTGGCCACGGTGGTGGATGTGCTCAACCAGTCCATCACCCTGATGACCCGACGTAACTCCGAAGAACAACTCAAGGCCCTGCACCCCAAGGATGTGCTGATCCAACCACCACTGGCCGCCTACGGCGTGACGGACTTCGGCCGCGCCAAGGACATGATCGACGCCGGCTACCGCGCCACCCGCGCCCTCGACGTGCGCCTGGCCCACCTGCGCCCTGCCGAACCGATCGACCCGGAACTGGTCGCTGCGCGCACTCCGGGCGAACGCACGCCGGTAATCACCGCCATCACGGTGGAGAACGACTCGAAAGTCAGCGATGACGTGATCCGCTACTACATCCGCCAACCCCTGGGTGAGCCGCTGAACCTGGGCCGCCTGCAAACGGACATGGGCACCTTGTACGGCCTGGACTACTTCGAGCAGGTGCAATACCGCGTGGTCAAGAAAGGCCACGACAATACCCTGGTGATCAGCGCGCGCGGCAAACGCAGCGGCACCGATTACCTGCGCCTGGGCCTGAACCTGTCGGACGACATGCGCGGCGACAGCGCTTTCAACCTCGGCGCCAGCTACCGTATGAACGGCATCAACCGCCTCGGCGCAGAATGGCTGACGCGAGTGCAGATCGGCGACCGGCAGGAACTGTACAGCGAGTTCTACCAGCCGATGGACACCGGCTCACGTTACTTCGTCGCCCCCTATCTGAGTGCCCAGGCGCAGAACGTCGAGCTGATCCTGGACAACGACCCCATCTCCGAATACCGCCTGGAACGCTATGGTTTCGGGTTGAATGTCGGGCGGCAGATCGGCAACAGCGGTGAGATCCGCTTCGGTGTCGGCGAGGCCTGGGGCAAGGCCGACGTGCGCATCGGCGACCGAGACCTGCCGAGCGTGAGCTTCAGCGAAGGCTTCTATGAGTTGAAGTACTCCTTCGACTCCCTCGACAACGTGTACTTCCCGCACAGCGGTGAAGACATCGGCCTGGCATTCCGGGAATTCGAGCCGGGGCTGGGCTCGGACCAGCGATACCGGCAATGGGAATTCAAGCTGGACAAGGCCATGAGCAACGGCCCCGACACCCTGGTGCTGGGCGGGCGCTACGGGCGGACCCTGGATAACTCGGATGTGGTGATTTCCAGCTTTCTGCTCGGCGGGGCGCGGCAATTGTCGGGCTTTCGCCAGGATGCGATTTCGGGGCAGAACATCAGCTTGATGCGGGCGGTGTACTACCGCCGCCTGACGCCGCGCTCATACCTGCCACTGGATTTCCCGCTGTACCTGGGCGCCTCCCTGGAACGGGGCCGGGCGTGGAACAACGACAATGAATTCGACAGCGGCTATATCAATGCCGCGAGTATTTTCCTCGGGTTTGATACGCCATTGGGGCCACTGAACTTCAGCTATGGGTTCAATGATGATAGTCAGCAGGCGGTTTACTTGAACCTGGGGCAGACGTTCTGACGCATCAACCGCAGGAGCCGGCGTGTTGTGGCGAGGGTACACACTCACTCGCCACAACACGCCCTGGATCCAGCCGTGTCAGGACTTTTCCAGATTCGCCAGGATATGCCCATGCACCCGCATGCACACGCGCATATCTTCTTCATCCACGCCCACGAACAGTTCATGGCGCAAGGCAGTGGCAATGGTCTCGATCTGCTCGATCAAGGGGCGGGCGCTATCGCATAGCAGAATACGCTTGGCACGGCGGTCTTCCACCACGGCCTGGCGCTGCACCAGGCCCTGGCCTTCCAGGCTATCGAGCAAACGTGCCAGGGTCGGGCCTTCCACGCCGACGCTTTGCGCCAACTCGCGTTGCGTCGGTGCTTCTTCGAAACGAGCCAGGTGCAACAGCACCAGCCAGCGCGCCTGGGACAAGCCCAGCCCGGCCAGACGGCGGTCCAGCTCGGCGCGCCAACCTCGGGACATTTGCGCCAACTGCATGCCAAAACGGTGTTGATCGGTTAACGGCATAAAAAACTCATGGGTTAGACTGAAAATAAAGTATGGCTAATTATTAGTCAGCTAAGCATGAGCCATGTCAGTAGGCAAGGTCTGCTATGTACTGATTCGTTACATTGTCGTAATTGGCACACTAAATTTCGAATTCCGACTGCAATGCCGCCCGAACACAGTACAAAACACCCTCAGGCACACGCCCGGTAAACAGCGGCGCAATCTCCGAAACAGCTGGCAATTCGCCTTCTCCATCGAGGAAGGCGTCTTGGATTTCGCCGAGCAAATCTTCCGGCAAATCAAGGGCCTGCTCCAGGGACAGCTGTTGCTTGCCGATGGCTTCAGCCAACAGGGTGTAGACGTTTTTCTCCGAACATTGCAGTTGGCCGGCGATCTGAATCGGGGTCATCCCGGCGCGTGCCAGGCTGATCAATTCATGGCGAATATCGGCGACTTCCTTCGGCGCCTCGGCCTGGCCGCCGAGCACTTCGAGGAAGGCTTGGCCATAACGCTCCAGCTTGCGCGCACCCACGCCGCTGACCCGGGCCATCTCGGCCAGGGTGGTGGGTTGCTCGCGCAGCATCTCCAACAGGGTCGAGTCGGGGAAGATGACGTAAGGCGGCACGCTGTGTTCCTGTGCCAGTTTGCGCCGCAGGGTGCGCAAGGCTTCCCACTGCTCGCGTTCTTCGCCACGCACCAGTTGGCTGGCCTGGCTGGTGCTGCTCTTGGCGGTGGTTTGCGGCTTGAGGTCGCGACGCAGTTCCAGGCTCACTTCGCCCTTGAGCAGCGGCCGGCAACTGTCGTTCAGGCGCAGGCCGCCGTAGCCCTCGATGTCGATATCCACCAGGCCGCGCGCGACCATCTGTCGGAACAGTGAACGCCACTCGCCTTCGGCCCGTGCCTTGCCGACGCCATAGACCGAGAGTTTTTCGTGACCGAAGCTGCGCACTTTTTCGTTGTCTTTGCCCAGCAATACGTCCACCAGATGGCCCACGCCATAACGCTGGCCAGTACGGTAGATCGCTGACAACCCCTGGCGTGCCGGTTCGGTGGCGTCCCAGGTCTGTACGCCGTCGACGCAATTGTCACAGTGACCGCACGGCTCGGGCATGTCTTCGTCGAAGTACGCCAACAGGGTCTGGCGGCGGCAGCGCGTCTCTTCGCACAGCGACAACATGGCGTCGAGCTTGTGCTGTTCCAGGCGCTTGTGGCGTTCGTCACCCTCGGAGTTCTGCAGCATCTGCTTGAGCATCACCACGTCTTGCAGGCCGTAGACCATCCAGGCATCCGCTGGCAGGCCGTCACGGCCGGCACGCCCAGTTTCCTGGTAGTAAGCCTCGAGGGACTTGGGCAGGTCCATATGCGCCACGAAGCGCACGTTGGACTTGTCGATCCCCATGCCGAAGGCGATGGTTGCCACCATGATCAGGCCTTCCTCGTTGAGGAAGCGTTTCTGGTGGGCGGAGCGCGTTTCATTGGGCAGGCCGGCGTGGTACGGCAGCGCCGGGTAACCCTGCTCGCACAGGAAGGCGGCCACTTCATCGACTTTCTTGCGCGACAGGCAATAGACAATGCCCGCATCGCTGCGCCGCTCGGACAGGAACGCCAGCAACTGCTTGCGTGGCTGCTCCTTGGGCACGATGCGGTAGAAAATATTCGGTCGGTCGAAGCTCGACAGGAAGCGCTCGGCATTCTGTAAATGCAGGCGCTCGACAATCTCTTCGCGGGTGCGCTTGTCGGCGGTGGCGGTCAGCGCGATGCGCGGGACGTCGGGGAACAACTCTGCCAACTGGCCCAATTGCAGGTATTCGCGACGGAAATCGTGCCCCCATTGCGAAACGCAGTGGGCTTCGTCGATGGCGAACAGGGCGATTTCCAGGCTTTGCAGGAAGGCCAGCATGCGTGGCTGCACCAGGCGCTCTGGGGCGAGGTAGAGCATTTTCACTTCGCCGCGCTTGATGCGCGCGGCCAGGTCGCGCTGCTGTTCGGCGCTGAGGGTGGAGTTCAATGACGCGGCCGCCACACCGAGTTCCTCCAGGGTCGCCACCTGGTCGTCCATCAACGCAATCAACGGCGACACCACCACGGCCAGGCCGTTACGCAGCAAGGCGGGCACCTGGAAACACAACGACTTGCCGCCGCCGGTAGGCATCAGGACCAGGGCATCACCGCCACTGGCCACGCGCTCAATGATCGCACCCTGGCGGCCACGAAAACTGTCGTAGCCGAAGATGTCCTTGAGGACGCGTTGAGCCTGCTCGAGCATGTAAAACTCCAAAAAAGTGCCGAAACCCTCAGTACAGGCTGGCCGAAAAAACGCGGCTTCACGGAAAATAATCCGTAAACGAAGTTTTCTCGGCCTGGTGCCTGGCCTGCGGGGCATCACAAAACGCGGCAGTATACCCGAGGGTCATCCGGCAAAGGGCGCGACTGACGAATAGACGTCCGTCTCTAAAACCTGGCAAATATGCAGTGCGGCTGGCCTGGGCGCTCAAGAAAGCCTAGAATTCAGCATCGTTTATTCCCAAGGTAGTCCTTCAATGTCCTTCGCTGAGCAACTAACCCGCCTGCAAGCCTTCCTCGACGCCGATGAGCTGCATGACGAGGCGCTGGACTATGTGGCCGCCCACGGCTACCTGACCGCCTTGTCGATCTCCTCCGACATCGTGCCGGACCGTGAGTGGATCGACGCCTTGTTCGCCGAAGAGCCGCACTACGCCGACGCCGCCCAGCGTGAAGAAATCGAAGCCACCCTGGTGGCCCTGAAGGCCCACATCGGTCGCCAACTGGCCTCCGATGAAGAGTTCGAACTGCCGTGTGACCTCGACCTGGGCGAAGAGCCGGACGACTCCGACCTGCGCGGCTGGTGCATCGGCTTCATGGAAGGCGTATTCCTGCGTGAAGCCGCCTGGTTCGAAACCGCCGAGGAAGAAGTCAGCGAAATGCTGCTGCCCATCATGGTCGGTTCGGGCCTGTTCGACGACCAGCCGGAGTTCTCCGACATCGCCGCCGACCCCAACCTGATGGACGACATGATCGTACAGATTCCGGAAGCGCTCACCGCCCTGTACCTGCTGTGCAACGCCCCTGACGAAAAACCGGCGATCCTCAAGCCACGCCACCACTGAGTCGTTTGCCCGTGACACCCATGGGCAACCGCTCGTTGCTCCTGCGCTACGTGCTGCTGGCCATCGGCTGGTTGAGCGTGGCGCTGGGGGTCATCGGTATTTTCCTGCCGGTCTTGCCGACCACGCCCTTTCTCCTGCTGGCCGCCGCCTGCTTCGCACGCAGCTCCCCGCGTTTCTACCGCTGGCTGGTGGAGCACCCGCGCCTGGGCCCTTGGATTCGCGACTATCTCGACGGCAATGGCATCCCGCTCAAGGGCAAGGTCTACGCCATCGGCCTGATGTGGTTGAGCATCGGTTTCTCCTGCTACCTGGTCCCCCTGCCCTGGGCGCGCGGCTTCATGCTGACCAGCGCCGTGCTGGTGACGATCTACATCCTGCGCCAGAAAACCCTGCCACCGAGGTAAGTGCGTGTCTCGTGCCAGCAGTCAATATCAGCGGGCATGCGACATAAGATCCCACACGACCTTGGTCGACACTGACTAACCCCATGCATCATGCGAGACTGTCCAACCGGGCCCGGAATGCCTGGGTGTTCTTCTGTCCGGAGTTACCATGACGCTGTCCAGCGGGCTGATCGCCGCCGTTGCCCTGGCCTATATGGCCATTATGTTTGCCATCGCTTTTTACGGTGACCGCCGCCACGCGCCGCTGCCACCGCGTATGCGCGCGTGGGTCTATAGCCTGTCGCTGGCCGTGTATTGCACCAGTTGGACGTTCTTCGGCGCCGTAGGCCAGGCCGCCGAACAACTGTGGGCATTTTTACCGATCTACCTGGGGCCGGTGCTATTGCTTGTGTTTGCACCGTGGGTCCTGCAAAAGATGGTGCTGATCAGCAAACAGGAAAACATCACCTCCATCGCCGACTTTATCGCCGCTCGCTACGGCAAATCCCAATCGCTGGCCGTGGTGGTCGCGCTGATCTGCCTGGTGGGCGTACTGCCCTATATCGCTCTGCAGCTCAAAGGCATTGTGCTGGGCGTGAACCTGCTGATCGGCTCGGGCGCCGACACCACCGGCACCCGCGCCCAGGACACCGCGTTGATCGTGTCACTGGTGCTCGCGCTGTTCACTATCGTATTCGGTACCCGCAACCTCGACGCCACCGAACACCACCGCGGCATGGTGCTGGCGATTGCCTTTGAGTCGTTGGTCAAGCTGTTCGCGTTTCTCGCCGTCGGCGCGTTTGTCACCTACGGCCTGTACGACGGTTTCGGCGACCTGTTCAGCCAGGCGATGCTCGCGCCCCGCTTGGAGGAATACTGGAAAGAAACCGTCAACTGGCCTTCGATGGTGGTGCAGACCGGCGTGGCCATGATGGCCATCATCTGCCTGCCGCGGCAGTTTCACGTCACCGTGGTGGAAAACATCGACCCTCAGGATCTACGCCTGGCCAAATGGGTATTCCCCGCCTACCTGATCCTTGCCGCGCTGTTTGTCGTGCCGATTGCCCTGGGCGGCAAAATGCTCCTGCCCGGTTCGGTGCTGCCCGACTCTTATGTGATCAGCCTGCCCTTGGCCGAAGCCCATCCGGCCCTTGCCGTACTCGCCTTTATCGGCGGTGCATCGGCCGCCACCGGCATGGTGATTGTCGCCAGCATCGCGTTGTCGACCATGGTCTCCAACGACATGCTGCTGCCCTGGTTATTGCGCCGCTCCAGTGCCGAGCGCCCTTTCGAAGTGTTCCGCCACTGGATGCTGTCGGTACGTCGGGTCAGCATTGTGATCATCCTGTTGCTGGCCTACGTCAGCTATCGCCTGCTCGGCTCCACGGCGAGCCTGGCGACCATCGGCCAGATCGCCTTCGCCGCCGTGACCCAACTGGCACCCGCCATGCTTGGCGCACTGTATTGGAAGCAGGCCAACCGGCGGGGGGTGTTTGCCGGCTTGGCGGCCGGTACGTTCCTGTGGTTCTACACCTTGGTCCTACCGGTTACAGCGAAAAGTCTCGGCTGGTCCTTCAGCCTATTCCCTGGCTTGACCTGGCTGCATTCGCACCCACTGGGCTTCTCGGTCACGTCGCTGACCCTGGGCACCGTGTTCTCCCTGGCGGGTAATTTCACCTTGTTCGTCTGGGTTTCGATGCTGTCGCGTACACGCGTCTCCGAGCACTGGCAGGCCGGGCGCTTCATCGGCCAGGAAACCAGCCAGCGCGCTAGCGCCCGCTCGATGCTGTCGGTACAGATCAGCGACCTGCTCAGCCTCGCGGCACGCTTTGTCGGCGAGGAACGCGCCCAGCAGAGTTTTATCCGCTTTGCCTATCGCCAAGGCAAGGGCTTCAACCCCAACCAGAATGCCGACAACGATTGGATCGCGCACACCGAGCGTCTGTTGGCCGGTGTACTCGGTGCGTCTTCGACACGCGCGGTGGTGAAAGCGGCCATTGAAGGCCGGGAAATGCAGCTGGAAGACGTCGTGCGGATCGCCGACGAAGCCTCCGAGGTGTTGCAGTTCAACCGGGCCTTGCTGCAAGGCGCGATCGAAAACATCACCCAAGGCATCAGCGTGGTAGACCAGTCACTCAAGCTGGTGGCCTGGAACCGCCGTTACCTGGAACTGTTCAACTACCCCGAAGGCTTGATCAGCGTCGGCCGACCGATTGCCGACATCATTCGCTACAACGCCGAACGCGGCCTGTGCGGGCCAGGTGAAGCCGAGGTCCACGTGGCCCGCCGCCTGCACTGGATGCGCCAGGGCCGCGCGCACACCTCAGAGCGCCTGTTCCCGAATGGGCGAGTGATCGAGTTGATCGGCAACCCGATGCCGGGCGGCGGCTTTGTCATGAGCTTCACCGACATCACCGCGTTCCGCGAAGCCGAGCAGGCATTGACCGAGGCCAATGAGGGCCTGGAGCGGCGGGTCACCGAGCGCACCCATGAGCTGTCGCAACTCAATGTGGCACTGACCGATGCCAAGGGCGCGGCCGAGTCCGCCAGCCAGTCTAAGACCCGCTTCCTGGCAGCTGTCAGCCATGACCTGATGCAACCGTTGAATGCCGCGCGCCTGTTCTCAGCCGCCCTTTCCCACCAGAACGACGGCCTGTCGAACGAAGCCCGGCAACTGGTGCAGCACCTGGACAGTTCGCTGCGTTCGGCCGAAGACCTGATCAGCGACCTGTTGGATATTTCGCGCTTGGAAAACGGCAAGATCAATCCGCAGCGCCAACCCTTTGTGCTCAACGAGCTGTTCGACACACTGGGCGCCGAATTCAAGGCGTTGGCGCAGGAACAAGGCTTGCGCTTCCGCCTGCGCGGCAGTCGCTTGCGGGTCGACAGTGATATCAAGTTGCTGCGCAGGATCCTGCAGAATTTCCTCACCAATGCCTTCCGTTATGCCGACGGCCCGGTGCTGCTGGGCGTACGTCGACGCCAGGGCGAACTGTGCCTGGAAGTCTGGGACCGCGGCCCTGGCATCCCGCTGGATAAACAGCAGGTGATCTTCGAAGAATTCAAGCGCCTGGACAGCCACCAGACCCGCGCGGAAAAAGGCCTGGGCCTGGGCCTAGCGATCGCTGATGGCCTGTGCCGCGTGCTGGGCCATCGCCTCAGCGTGCGCTCATGGCCGGGCAAGGGCAGCGTGTTCAGTGTGCGCGTGCCACTGGCGCGCATCCAGACCAGCCCGCAGGTCAAGGTGCCGCAGGAAAGTGGCCTGCCATTGAGCGGCGCGCAAGTGCTGTGCGTGGATAACGAAGAAAGCATCCTGATCGGCATGCGCAGCCTGCTGACCCGCTGGGGCTGTGAGGTCTGGACCGCCACCGACCAGGCGCAATGCGCGGCGCTCCTGGCCGAGGGCGTACGCCCGCAACTGGCGTTGGTGGATTACCACCTGGACCACGGCGAAACCGGCACCGAGCTGATGGGCTGGCTACGGGCGCAGTTGGCGGAACCGATTCCCGGTGTGGTCATCAGCGCCGACGGCCGCCCGGAAATGGTGGCCGAGGTGCATGCAGCGGGGCTGGATTACTTGGCCAAGCCGGTGAAGCCGGCGGCGTTGCGGGCGTTGCTGAGTCGGCATTTGCCGCTTTAAAAATGTGGCGGGGGCTTGCTCCCGATAGCGGAGCCTCAGTCACACCCTCCGTGCCTGGTCCAATGCAATCCGGAGCACGCCCCCTCCCCCCTGTCGGATGACGTTTATTCGGGAAGGTGCGCTACGCCGTCGGAGTCGGTCATCGCGCGCTCCAGCAAATCCGCCGGCAGGCTTTTGCTGGCGCGGGCACCGAGCAATCTTAATTGCTCGGTGCGACTGACCAGATTGCCGCGCCCATCTGTCAGCTTATTGCGCGCTGCACTGTAAGCCTTGTCCAACTGCTGCAACCGACTCCCTACTTCGTCCAGGTCCTGGATGAACAGTACGAACTTGTCGTAAAGCCAGCCGGCACGCTCGGCGATTTCCCGCGCGTTCTGGCTCTGGCGCTCCTGCTTCCACAGGCTGTCGATCACCCGCAGGGTGGCGAGCAAGGTGGTGGGGCTGACGATGACAATATGGCGGTCGAATGCCTCCTGGAACAGGTTCGGCTCGGCCTGCAATGCCGCTGAAAACGCCGCTTCGATCGGCACGAACAGCAAGACGAAATCCAGGCTGTGCAAGCCTTCCAGGCGTTTGTAATCCTTGCCGGCCAAGCCCTTGACGTGATTGCGCAGGGACAGCACATGCTGCTTCAACGCCGCCTGGCCAATCACCTCGTCATCCGCCGCCACGTATTGTTGATAGGCCGTCAGGCTGACCTTGGAGTCCACCACCACCTGCTTATCGCCGGGCAACATGATCAGCACGTCCGGCTGGAAGCGCTCGCCGTCCGGGCCCTTGAGGCTGACCTGGGTCTGGTACTCGCGGCCCTTCTCCAGGCCGGCATGCTCCAGCACGCGCTCAAGGATCAGCTCACCCCAGTTACCCTGGGTTTTCTGGCCCTTGAGGGCGCGGGTCAGGTTTGTCGCTTCGTCCGACAGACGCAGGTTCAGTTGTTGCAGGCGCTCAAGCTCCTTGGCCAGGGAAAAGCGTTCGCGGGCCTCGTTCTGATAGCTTTCTTCGACGCGTTTTTCGAAGGACTGGATGCGCTCCTTGAGTGGATCGAGCAACTGGCCCAGACGTTCCTGGCTGGTTTCGGCAAAGCGCTGCTCGCGCTCGTCGAAGATCTTGCCGGCCAGTTCGGCGAACTGCGCGCGCAGCTCATCTCGCGAACCCTGTAGATCAGCGAGGCGCTGCTGATGGCTGTCCTGCTGCTCGCGCAGTTCGGCGCGCAGGGCAGCCGACAAAGCGTCGAGACGGCGCAGTTCGGTTTCCTTGGCGCTGCGGTCGAGGTTCCAGGCGTGGGCGGCGTCACGGGCGTTGTCGCGATCGATCTGCAACAACTCGACTTCGCGGCGCACGGCAGCCAGGTCAGCTTGCTTGGCGGCATTGGCTTGGCTCAGGTCGCTGATCTCGTCGCGGCTGGCATCCAGTTGAGCCGCGAGGCCTTCCTGGGCCAGTTGCGCGGTGGCCAGGCGCTCTTCGAGCAATTCCCAACCGGCCATGCGCGCGACCAACCGCCGCTGGAGCTGCCAGCACACGGCCAATAGCGGCACTGCGGCCCCCGCGAGGCCCAGGGCAATACTGGTCCAGTCAAAAGCCATAGCCATTCCTGTCATTACCGAAAAGAGGAAGGTTAACCAAGCGCAGGGCCGGAAGACAGCTCAGTCTTTGAGCTGACCCAATTCGCGTTGGGCGCGGCGGTCACCGGCACGCGCAGCCAGGCGCAAGAGGTCATGGCCGATACGGCGGTCACGGGCGCTGCCGCATTCGCGACACATCAGTTGGCCCAGACGGCTTTGCGCAACCACCACGCCATCTCGCGCAGGTTGTTTCAGCAGACGTCCGGCAAAATGCTTGACGTTAGTGCTGTGCCCCAGGCGTGGGCTATCGAGCAGCCACAAGGCGACCTTCAAGGAAAAACGCTTGGGTGCGGTAACAGTCGGGGGCGTGCTGGTAACAGAAGGTGATACTGAGCGAAACTTCATAAAGCACTGTGGGACAAACCGGAGGGCGCGCCACTCTACTCTTTTTTTCGTACACGTAAAGCTGAAAAAACTCTGCACGCCCGTGCTAGAGCAAGCGCTCGGGACAATCCACAGAAGCTGTGGATAACTCAGTGGACAACCCATCTTTAACTCGCGCAAAGGCCCATGGAACGGGGGCCGCAGTCAAACTGACGATTTTTTCACCAATAAAAAAAAGCGATATTTTTCATTGACTTAAATTTTCATCCCAGGCAAATGGCGGCGCAGCAAGACACTTGACAGCCAGGTTACACATCACGCAACCAATGTGTACAAGTACACATCCATTGGTTATATCGCCTGTTTTTTTGATTCGATCTCGCCCAGAACTGTTACCGCTGCGACAACCCAAGGGACTTTTCAAAATCATCCGCGGTCGCCACACTCCCCACACCTAAAGCGCAGCCGTGTACGAACCGATGAAAGGAATTCTGTTGTTCGCCTTACTGTTACTGACCATTTGCGCGACGTCGCTTGGGATCAACGCAGCGCTGCCCTCCCCGGATGGCGCACTGTTTGCCATCGCGATCCTGTTGTCGGCGGCGTTTACGGCAGTGAGTCTGTGCATCGAATTGGGTGAAGGCCGGATCAACGATATGCGCGATGTGATGAAGGTGGTGGAAACCGGCAAGTCCCTGCGCCTGACGCTGGCCACCTATGGTCTGGGATGCTCGCTGGCCGCCGCGGTTACCGTGCTGGTATATCGCGGGCTGCTGGGCGGCTGATTAAAGTTTTTTCGCTAGCACACTTCCTTTCCCTGTTTCAATCCGTTACTATCCGCGGCGTTAGTACCAAGCTGAAAGTCAATTCTGGTCGAACAACTCCCCTGTACAACACGGGATCGACCACCTCGATGGTTTCCAGGTATTCCTTGCGACGACACGGCCTTTGAACAAGCAAAGGGTGTCGCGAAGACTCAATACTCTGACCGAACCAGCCTGCAAATTGATCAGGATCTTCACCCTGGGCCCAGAACCTTTGCCCCTGTTGTGTTGCCTGCCCTCCTAAGTACCTACCTGCCAGCCCAAGCGCGCCTAACTTATTAGCGCTTCAAACTGGCTGCTTTGTTCCAGTCGGGTTCTTCGTTCGATCAATGGTGATCAACGTCACTGGAACGTTTTAACGTTGCACGGTTCTTAACCGTGTCATTTGTAGGAACACCAATAATATGTCCACTATCCATACTCAGGATGCCATTCGCACCCTTACCAACGCTTTTGCTCCAATGAACTGCCTGATCATGGCCGCTCGCAAAGGCTGCTTCAGCTTCACCCTGGTCAACGAACACGGTATCGCTCGTCACAGCGAACGCCTGTACCCCGATCAATACTCCAGCGCAGAGCCGCTGCAGGCCGTGATCGAGCGTACCCGTCAGGCACTGGTTGCCTGATCGACCCGAGTCGCTGAAATACAAAAACCCTGTCTAAAACACAGGGTTTTTTATTGCCCGGAATTCGAACCCGACGCTCGCGGATTAAGCTCAAATAGATATAACCGTTATAACTGATTAGAGAAGATGTTTTAAAAACAGTCTTTTACATCACGAATATGACACTACACTTCAACTCAAGCGGCATGATCCGCTTACGACGAGCCTGGGATCCGATTCACTGCTGCCAAGCCCCCCCTTCCCAGGCATCGTCGACCACTTTCACGGATTGAGGCTTGTATGGGTATCGCCGCCAGTGAATTGTGTCGTTATGTGATCAGGCCGACGTTATTTTATCTTGGCCACCCTCACCCGAGCGCTGAATCCCTCCTGCTGGGGATTGCCGCCAGCCAGTCGGAATTGGGTTCCGCCCTGCATGATCGACGCGGCCATGGCCTGTACAGCATCACCGAAACCCGCCACCGCGCGCTCTGGGACGACTACCTGGCGCTGGACCCCGAACGCGCCAGCCTCGTACGCGGGCTGGCCAGTCAACATGCGTTCCTCAGTGCGCCCCAGTTGGAATTGACGGTTAACCTGCGTTACGCCACCGCCATCGCCTGGCTGCTGGTGGAACAACATCGCCCAGCCTTACCACCGCCCGGCGATGTGCTGGGAATGGCACGTATCTGGAAAGAAATATTTCACCCTCAAGGAAGGCTGCGCGATTTCGCCCAAGCCTGGCAAACCTGTGTTTCACCCATGAATCACGTGGCCTGCTGACCGGGCAATTTGCAAGATTCGGCAAAAAACCGGAATTTTGGTCGGATTGTCCTACAAAACGGCTCTATCTCCTGCATTACAGCCTATAGCGCGATGTTAATTTTATTGATACTTTCCGCAGCGGTGATCACCACGGAGTTCTAATAATGAAAAAAGTAATGCTCAAGACCACACTTAGCCTCGCCGTTGCCATGGCCTCTTCCCACGTCTTCGCAAGTGGCTTTGCCCTTAACGAACAAGACGTCGCAG
The DNA here is from genome assembly GCF_030644265.1 of Pseudomonas sp. OVF7. Taxonomy (NCBI): domain Bacteria; kingdom Pseudomonadati; phylum Pseudomonadota; class Gammaproteobacteria; order Pseudomonadales; family Pseudomonadaceae; genus Pseudomonas; species Pseudomonas sp. OVF7. The sequence continues at coordinate 5,886,069 of NZ_CP128996.1, forward strand.
GAATGGGGACAGGTTTCGCAGGACGTTCCTCCTCTGCCGAAAACGCAAGCACTGTCTTTGGTAACCCTGCCGGTATGGCCCGCCTTGAAGGCCAGCAAATTACCGGTGGTGTTGCAGCGATCGATGCTTCGACCGATATCAAAAATACCGGCGGCCGCTCCAGCGGGTCCAACAAAGGCGACATGGTGCCTTTTACTGCCGTGCCATTCGGTTTCTACACCAACAAACTTAACGATCAATGGGCTATCGGCTTCGGGGTGTATGCACCGTTCGGGCTGAAGACCGACTACGAAAGCGGTTTCCAAGGTCGTGGCTTTGGCAACAAGAGCGAAGTGTCGGTTATCACCTTCCAACCGACCGTCAGCTACGCCTTCAACGACAAAGTTTCCATCGGTTTTGGTCCGACCATCAACCGCATCGACGGCACCCTGGAATCGCAGCCAAGCCTGGCCGGCCTGGGCTTCCCGGGCGACAACAGAGTCAAAGTCAAAGGCGACGATACCGCCCTGGGCTTTAACGCCGGTATCCTGGTGCAAGCCACTGATACCACGCGCGTTGGCCTGACCTATCACTCGAAAGTGAAGTACAAGCTCGAAGGCCACACCGAAGTCACCAAGGCTGCCACAGTGCCATCGGTCGTACTGGCCAACAACCGTTACGATGCGTCGTTGAAAGTGGATACCCCGGAATCCTGGGACTTGTCGGTCACTCAAGACCTCAATGACGCCTGGAAGCTGTATGCGGGTACGACCTGGACTCGTTGGAGTCGCTTGAAAGACATCACCATCAACAACGAAGGTGTGACAGCGGCCAGCGGTGGCATAGCTGCACCTACGCTCGTCAGAACGATCACTGAACCGCAGAACTGGCACGACACCTGGGCCTACGCCGTGGGCACCTCGTACCAGGTCACCAAGCAGGTGGTACTGCGTACCGGCCTGACCTTCGACCAATCGCCAACCAACAACACCGACCGTTCACCACGCATCCCAACCGGCGACCGGACTATCTTCAGTGTTGGCCTGGGTTACGCGGTGATGGATAACATGACTGTTGACCTGGCTTACTCCTACCTCAAGGAAGAGCCGGTCAAAGTGAATAAATCCAACCAGCTGGGCTCCTACAGCGCCAAGTACGAAAACAGCGCCAACGGTTTCGGCCTGGGTGTGACGTACAAGTTCTGATCCAACGCTCATTAAAAAGCCCCGCTCTCCTGTAAAGGAGGCGGGGCTTTTTAATGGGCAATGCTCAGGGTTTCGACGCCAGCGCCTCTTCCACTGCCTTGATCAACTCCGGACTGTCCGGCTTGGTCAGGCTGGAAAAGCTGGCAATCACCTTGCCCTGGCGATCCACCACATACTTGTAGAAATTCCACTTCGGCGCGTTGGTCTGTTGCGCCAGCACCTTGAACAGGTGCACCGCATCCGGCCCCTTGACCTTCTGCGGCTCGGTCATGGTGAAGGTCACGCCGTAATTCACGTAGCAGACCTTGGCGGTCTCTTCGCCGGTCTTGGCTTCCTGCTTGAAGTCATCGGACGGCACGCCAATCACTTCCAGCCCTTGGCCCTTGTAGCGTTGGTACAACGCTTCGAGGCCTTTGAACTGCGGGGCGAACCCGCAGAAGCTGGCGGTGTTGACGATCACCAGGGGCTTGCCGGCAAAGCGCTGGCACAGGTCGATGGATTCCTTGGCGCGCAGCTTGGGCAACTGGCCTTCCAGCAGCGGCGGACAACTGGCGGCCAGGGCGGCACTGCCAATGGCCATCAGGACGGGTACAGCGAGCCAACGCATCTGCATGTCGTGTGTCCTTAAAAATATTCAGACCACGAACTTAACAGATCGCCATACCCAGTTGCATCAACGCCAGCCCGCCATGCTGCCAGCCCCACCAGGCCAGCAGCACCAGGATCAACCCCGCGACGAGGATCAGACCACGTAACGCTACACTCATGCCGCCTCCATCTGCGCCTGCAAGCGCGCCACCGGCCGCTCGCGTACCGGCCAGTTCAGGGCGGCGGCGAGCAGGCTCAACAGAATCGCCACCTGCCAGATCAAATCGTAGTTGCCGGTTCGATCATAGACCACCCCGCCCAGCCAGCCACCGAGGAACGAACCGAGCTGGTGGAACAGGAACACGATCCCGCCGAGCATGGAGAGATTTCGCACACCGAACAACGTCGCCACCGTGCCATTGGTCAGCGGTACGGTCGACAGCCACAAAAAGCCCATGGCCATGCCGAACAGGTAGGCCGTGATTTCCGTCACCGGCGCCCACAGGAACAGCATGATCACCACCGCGCGTAACAGGTACAGCCCCGTCAACAAGCGCGGCTTGGACATGCGCCCACCGAGCCAACCGGCGGTGTAGGTGCCAAAGATATTAAACAGGCCGATCAACGCCAGTACCGTCGTACCGACCGTGGCGGGCAGGTGCTGGTCCACCAGGTACGCCGGCAGATGCACACCAATAAACACCACCTGGAAACCACAGACGAAAAAACCGAACGCGAGCAGCCAGAATCCGGAATGGGAACAGGCTTCCTTCAACGCTTCCCGCAAGGTTTGCTGGCCCGCCAGGGTCGGCAGTGGACGGTCCTTGAGCATGGCCACCAGCGGCAGGATCAACGCGACCATCAAGCCCAACGCCAGCAAGGCTACTGACCAGCCCAGCCAACTGATCAAGCCCAGGGTACCCGGCACCATGGCGAACTGGCCGAAAGACCCCGCGGCGCTGGCAATGCCCATGGCCATGCTGCGTTTCTCCGGCGGTACGGCGCGGCCCACCACCCCAAGAATCACCGAGAATGATGTGCCGGATAGACCAATACCGATCAATAACCCAGCACTCAGCGACAACGACCATGCCGAATCGGACATGCCCATCAACACCAGCCCCGCGGCGTACAGCACCCCGCCGATGAACACAGCCTTGGTCGCGCCAAAGCGGTCGGCCAGGGCCCCGGTAAAGGGTTGCGCCAGGCCCCAGATCAGGTTCTGCAAGGCGATGGCAAAGGCAAAGGTCTCACGACCCCAGCCGAATTCGGCGCTCATCGGCGCCAGGAAAAGCCCGAAGCCATGCCGCACGCCCAAGGACAACGCCAGGATCAGCGCACTCCCCACAAGAATCCAGCCACTGGTGCGCCACATCGAGGTCATTTCTTATTCTCCGCTCGCGGGTATATACCCGCTTATAGTCGAACAAACCCGCGTTCAGGCGAGCTCATCCAGCAAGGCCAACAGGGTTTCGCGTTTTTCCGCGCCCAATTGATCGATCAGTTTTTGCTGTGCCGCTTCCCAGGCCGGCAAGGCGGCGGCCAATCGTGCTTCACCCGCTTCGGTCAACAACACCAGGCGGTTGCGCTGGTCATCCCCTTCGATCAACCGTACCAGGCCCTCGCCCTCCAGTACCCGCAGGTTACGCCCCAACGTGCTGCGATCCAGGCCCATGGCTTCGGCCAGGCTGGAAATACTCGGTTGATCCAGGCGCTGCAAGTTACACAGCAAAGAATACTGGGCAACGTTGATCCCGAAGCCGTCGAGAGCGCCGTCGTAATGCCTGCTGACGCCACGGGCGGCGCGTCGCAGATTGGTGCATAAACATTGGGAGGCAAGCATGGAGCGTGTATATACCCGCGATTAACGAAATGCAAGAAAGTGTTACAGCGCCAGACCAACCAAGACGACCACTTCCAGCAGCTCCAACAGGGCACCTGCGGTGTCGCCGGTGGTTCCGCCCAGGCGCTTGACCATCAGGTGGCGCAAGCCCACGAAGCAGAGCGCCGCCAGCAGCACGGCGATCCCGCCGTTGAAGCCGCCGATCAGGATGCAGGCCAGGCCACTGAGGATCAGCACCTGTTGGCCGACCACCCTGGGCAGATGATCCGACAGCGCCTGGCCCAAGCCACCGGCGCGCACATAGCGCGTGGTCAGGAACAACGCCAGCATCGACGCCCGCCCGATCAGCGGTGCCAGGATCAGAGCCGCGCCATTGTGCTGCTCGATCAGCGCCACCAGTGCAGCGAATTTAAGCAGCAACACCAAGCCCAGCGTGACCACGGCAATCGGCCCGCTGCGGGGGTCCTTCATGATCGTCAACGTGCGCTCGCGATCACCGAAACCACCGAGCCAGGCGTCCGCGCTGTCCGCCAGGCCATCCAAGTGCAAACCACCACTGAGCAGCACCCAGGCGGTCAGCAACAGCGCGGCATGCAGCAACAACGGGGCCCCGGCCAATGCCACATTCAGGGCCCATAGCAGCAACCCGAACAACAAGCCAACCACCGGGTAAAACAGCAACGATCGCCCCAATTCCTGCGGCTGCGGCATACCCGGCAGGCGAACCGGCAAGCTGCTGAGGAACTGCAGGGCGATCCAGAACGGCAGCATCTTCAGGTACCTTCCTTCAACGCGCCGTCGGCGCCGACCTGCAGGCTGAACAGGCCACCGTGCGCGACCTCGACGTTCAACAGTTGCTCACGTGGCAGGCCACGCGCGCGCGCCAACAATAAACGCATCACACCGCCATGACTGATCAACAGCACGCGCTGGCCGGCATACGCCTGATGCAAGCGTGAGATAGCGCCAAGGACCCGCGCAGAAAAGTCACTGACGGGCTCGCCATCAGGCGGCGTAAAGCGGTAAGGGTCGGCCCAAAACAATCCCAGCCCTTCGGCATCGGTCTTCATCAGCGCCGCCGCGCTCTGCCCTTCCCAGGCGCCGAAATGCAGTTCCTGCAGATCTTTTTCCAGGCTCACCGGCAGGTTAAGCGTCGCACCCAATTGCTGGGCAAAACGCGCACAGCGTTGCAGCGGCGAACTGATCACGCGGTCCCACGGCCCCTGCCCCAGCACCGCGGCGTGCATCTGCGCCCACCCCTTATCGGTGAGCGCATCATCGAGGCTGCCGCGCAGGCCGCCACCCAATTCGGTTTCGCCGTGGCGCAGCAGGTCCAGGTGCAAGGTCATGCCGGGCGGTCTGCCACAGCGGCTTCGGCGAATGTCGCCATCTGCCCGTGCAACGCACAGGCCAGGCGCAGTAACGGCACCGCCAGCGCCGCACCGCTGCCTTCGCCCAAGCGCAGGCCGAGGTCCAACAACGGCTGCGCCTCGAGGCGTTGCAACACATGGCGATGGCCGGGCTCGGCGCCACGATGGCCAAACACCAGCCACTCGCGGCAGGCCGGGTTCATGCGCGTGGCGACCAGCGCGGCGACGCTGCAGATAAACCCGTCTACCAGCACCACGATGCCGGCCTGGGCACACGCCAGGTAGGCCCCGACCAGCGCCGCGATCTCAAAACCACCGAGGTTGAACAGGGTGTGCAATGCATCATCGCGCTGCCCGGCATGCCGGGCCAGGGCGCGCTCGATGATCGCCACTTTGTGGCTCACGCCTTGGGCATTCAAGCCCGTCCCCGGACCGGTCAGGTCACTCACCGGGCAATCGAGCAAGGCGCAGGCCAACGCACTGGCGGCGGTGGTGTTGCCGATGCCCATCTCGCCGCCGATAAACAGCTGGGTGCCGTGCTCCACGGCGCGCTGGACGCTATCCCGCCCGGCTTGCAGCGCCAGGCGCCCCTGCGCTTCAGTCATCGCCGGGGCGTTGACGAAGTTGGCGGTGCCCGCCCCGATATTCAAGTGACGCACGCCGGGCAGTGCCAGCGACGTCGTCACGGTACCCAGGTCGATCACTTCCAACTGCGCATCCAGCTGCCGCGCCAACACACTGATCGCCGCGCCGCCGCTGACAAAGTTATGCAGCATCTGGCCGGTAACGGCCTGGGGATAGGCCGACACGCCCTCCGCCACCACGCCGTGGTCGCCGGCAAAGATGGCGATCCACAGGTGTTCGACCGACGGCTTGACTCGGCCTTGCAGGCCCGCCAACTGCACGGCCAGCGCTTCCAGCTGGCCCAGGGAACCGGCCGGCTTGGTCAATTGCTGCTGGCGTGCCAGTGCTTGTTCGTATGCTTGAGCGTCAATCGCCTTACAGGGATTAAGCCACCAGGTGTCAGTCATAACGCAGTACCTTTCAACGTCAGGGGCAGGCCGGCCACCGTCAGGACAACACGCTGACAACGCTCGGCCAAGGCTTGATGCAGCCAACCGGCTTCATCCACATAGCGGCGAGTCAATTCGCCCAGCGGCACGACACCCAAACCGGTCTCGTTGCTGACAAAAATGATTTCACCTGGCAGCGAGGCCAGGGTGTCCAGCAGTTGGTCGCGTTCCAAGACCAGGCGCTCGGGGTTGTCGAGCATCAGCAGGTTGGTCAGCCAGAGCGTGAGGCAATCGACCAGCAGGCAGCGGCCGGGCGCGGCGTTGTCGCGCAGCACCCGGGCCAGTTCGAGTGGTTCCTCGATCAGCCCCCAGGTGTCGGGGCGACGCTGGCGATGCAGGGCGACGCGGTCGTGCATTTCGCCGTCCAAGGGTTGGCTGGTGGCGATATAGAGGACAGGCAGGCCGCTGTCGCTGGCGAGTTTTTCAGCCAGGCGGCTTTTACCGGAGCGCGCACCGCCGAGAATCAGTTGGCGCATGGCGCGACTCCACATAAACGGCGCAGTAACCCGGTATCCAGGTGATGCTCCACCAAGTCCGCCAATCGCTCGATATCGCGCTCGCGCAACGCGTGGTAATCCACGGCCTGTACCGCCTGCAAACCGGCCCAACGCAACAAGGCACTGCAGGCGGCGGGCGTCTCGAACACGCCATGCAGATAGGTGCCGAGGATTTGTCCGTCCGCGCTCTGGGCACCGTCGCAGCGGCCATCCTCCAGACGTACCGCGGCGCGCTCCAGCGCACTGCCCGACGTCACGCCTGCGTGGATCTCATAGCCACTGACTTCGGCATCCTCCAGCAGCAGGCGCCCGCGCACATTGCGCAGTTGTTTCTCTGCTTCCAGGGTCGTACTGAACGCCAGCAACCCCAGGCCGTCACTGGAACCGGGAGGCCCTTCCAGGCCCATTGGGTCGTGGACCTGCTCGCCGAGCATTTGCAAACCGCCGCATATCCCCAGCACCTTCCCGCCATAGCGCAAGTGCCGTGTCACGGCGGCGTCCCAGCCGTTGGCGCGCAGGTAGGCCAAGTCGCTGCGAACGCTTTTCGAGCCCGGCAGGATGATCAGGTCGGCCGGCGGAATCGCCTGGCCTGGGCGGACAAACTGCAAATCCACCTGGGGATGCAGGCGCAACGGATCGAAATCGGTGTGGTTGCTGATGCGCGGCAGCACCGGCACCACCACCCTGAGCACCTGCGCCGCCTTGTCGATCTGGCGCTGGTCGATGCCGTCCTCGGCCTCCAGGTGCAGGTCCATCACATAGGGCAAGACGCCCACGACCGGTTTGCCGGTGCGTGCTTCCAGCCAGTCCAGCCCTGGTTGCAGCAACGCGATGTCGCCGCGGAAACGGTTGATGATAAAACCCTGGACCCTGGCCTGTTCGCTGGGCGACAGCAATTCGAGGGTGCCGACCAGGTGGGCGAACACTCCACCTCGATTAATGTCGGCGATCAGCAGCACCGGGCAATCCACCGCCTCGGCAAAGCCCATGTTGGCGATGTCATTGACGCGCAGGTTGATCTCTGCCGGGGAGCCCGCGCCTTCCACCATCACCACCGGGTAGGCTGCGCTCAACCGTGCATGGGAAGCCAGTACTGCCTGCATCGCGATGGCTTTGTAGTCGTGATAGGCCACCGCGTTCATGCTGGTCACCGCGCGCCCATGGATGATGACCTGGGAGCCGGTGTCGCTGTTGGGCTTGAGCAGCACCGGGTTCATGTCGGTGTGGGGCGCCAGGTTCGCCGCCTGGGCCTGCACCGCCTGGGCGCGACCGATCTCGCCGCCTTCGGCCGTCACGGCACTGTTGAGGGCCATGTTCTGCGGCTTGAACGGCACGACCGCCACGCCCTGGCGCACCAGCCAGCGGCATAGCGCGGTCACCAAGGTACTTTTGCCGGCATCGGAGGTGGTGCCCTGCACCATCAGCGTACTCATGCAACGTCCTTATAGGCGGTCAGCGCTTCATCCAGGCGCAGCCAGTCTGCTTCCGTGTCTGGCAGGCCGAAGCGCAGGCTGCTGTCGTGTACGAACAGACGCAGCAGGATGCCGCGCTGGGCCATGAATTCGTGCAGCCGTTCGGCGTGCGGGGTGATCAACCACTGGAACAGGGCGCAACCGCCCTGGGGCTGAAAACCATGCCGCTCCAACAATGCGAACAAGCGCTGGCCGGCTTCAATGCAACGCGCGCGCTGTTGAACCTGCCCGGCGGTGTCGCGCAGGCAGGCCTGGCCCAGTACTCGCGTCGGACCGCTGACGGCCCAAGGTCCGACCTGTTCGGCCAATAGCTTGAGCAACTTGCGTTCGGCCAGCACAAAACCCAGTCGAACGCCGGCCAGGCCGAAGAATTTACCGAACGAGCGCAGCACGATCAGGCCGACCTGATGGGCCTGGCCCGCCAGGCTCAACTGCGGGGTCACGTCCATAAAGGCTTCGTCCACCACCAGCCAACCGCCACGCTGGGCCAGCCGTGTATGCCAGTCGAGCAGGCGTTGCGGCGCCAGGCTCAGGCCCGTGGGGTTGTTAGGGTTGACCACCACCAGCACATCAAGGCTGTCGAGAAAGAAATCGACCTCTTGTTCCTGCACTTCGCGCACCACGTAACCCGCGCGGCGCCAGGCCTCGGCGTGCTCGGCATAACACGGCGACAGCACGCCGACCTTGCCGGCACGCCGCAGGCGCGGCAGCAGCTGGATTGCCGCCTGGGAACCCGCCACCGGCAATACGTGCGCCACCCCATAATATTCGCTGGCGGCCTGCTCCAGGCCGTCGTCGGTTTCCGGCAAGCGTGCCCAGGCCCGCTGTGGGATCTCGGGGATCGGCCACGGCCATGGCGCCAGGCCACTGGACAGGTCGAGCCAATCGGCTTCGGCAATGCCGTATTGAATCGCCGCCTTGCGCAGGCGGCCGCCGTGTTCAAGCATAGAATTGCGCCCCTGCACATAGGATCAGCAACCACAACCATACGCCGCGTTGCACCAGTTGCCAGCCACGGTCGATGGCGTCGGCATCGGCCGGTGGACCTTCTCCCAACTGAGGGCGCTGGTGCACCTCACCATGATAAATCGCCGCACCGCCCAACTCGACGCCCAAGGCGCCTGCGCCAGCGGCCATCACCGGCCCGGCATTCGGGCTGTCCCAGGTCGGCCCCTGGGTGCGCCAGCATTTGAGCGCCAGTCGAGTCTTGCCCAGCAACGCGTAGGTCAAGGCCACCAGGCGCGCAGGCACATAGTTGAGTACATCGTCGATCTTCGCCGCGGCCCAGCCGAAGCGTTCGAAGCGTTCGTTGCGATAGCCCCACATCGCGTCGAGGGTGTTGCTCAGACGGTAGAGCACCACACCCGGCACGCCGGCCACCACGAACCAGAACAGCGCAGCAAATATTGCGTCGCTGCCATTCTCCAGCACCGACTCGGTGGCGGCACGGGCGACTTCAGTACGGTCCAGTTCGCTGGTCTGGCGGCTGACCAGGTAGCTCACGCGCTTGCGGGCCTCATCCAGGTCATCGCTGCGCAGGGCCTGGGCCACCGGAATCACATGCTCGCCAAGGCTGCGCATGCCGAGGGCGCAGTACAGTGCGAGCACCTCCAACACCCAACCGATATAGGGTGCCCACGACAACGCGGTGGCCAACAGCGTCAACGGCACCACCGCAATCACCCACGCGGTCACACCGTGGCTGCGCCAGCCACGGCCACCGCTATTGAAACGTTGCTCGATGCGTCCGGCGAAATTGCCAAACGCCACCAGCGGATGCCAGCGCCTGGGTTCACCCAGCAGCGCATCCAGCGCCACCGCGGCGACACACAGCAAGGCCACACTCATTGACTTGCTCCCCACACATTCTCATACAACATGTCACTCAGCGGACGCGGTTCGGTCCAGCCTTCGAGCTGCAGCATCGGGGCCGGGTAGAAGGCGTCGACCGGCCCCAGGCACAGCACCGCCAGGGGTTTCGCGCCAGGCGGCAAACCCAGCAGGTCGGCCAGGGCCCGGGGTTCGAACAGCGAGACCCAGCCCATGCCCAAGCCCTCGACGCGCGCGGCCAGCCACAGATTCTGAATCGCGCAGGCCAGGGAGGCCATGTCCATTTCCGGCAAGGTACGTCGCCCGAAGATATGCCGCTCGCGATCGTCCATCAGCGCCGCCACCAGCACTTCGGCGCAGTCATGGATGCCTTCGACCTTGAGCTTCATGAATTCATCGGAGCGCTCGCCCAAGGCTTCGGCGGTGCGTATACGTTCTTCCTCCACCAGTTGCTGGATCTGCCCTCGTAGCTGGCGGTCGCTGATGCGGATAAAGCGCCAGGGCTGCATCAGGCCGACGCTGGGCGCCTGGTGCGCGGCCTGGAGCAGGCGATGCAGCAAGTGCGGGGCCACCGTGCCGCCGGTGAAATGGCGCATGTCGCGGCGTTCGGCGATGGCGCGGTAAACGGCGTCGCGCTCGGCCGGGGGGAAAGCGTTGTCACTCATGGGACTGGGCTGACTCAAGGTCGGGCGCAAACAGCGCAGCAACCGCACGGGGATTGGAGGGGAAGTAGAAGTGCACGTAGGAAGCGGTCATCCGCCCTTGCCGATACACCGCCTCGGCACCCCGCCCGCCGTTGGGGCTCAAGCCACGGGCGATCGGTTGCCAGTCGGTGCTGGTCAGGGAATGGTGGTAGGTGTGCCCGCGCAATACGCCTTCCGGCAACTCGACGCTTTGCAGGGCCAGGGCCGCCAGTTTCTTCTGCATCACCGCATCCCCCTGCAACAGGCCGACCAGCTCGACACGGGTGCCGTCGACATCGGTGAGCGAGTCCAGCAGGTAGAGCATGCCGCCACACTCGGCAAGCAAGGGTTTACCGGCAGCATGATGGGCACGGATGGCATCGAGCATCGAGGTGTTTTCCGCCAGCGCCTGGTGATGCAGCTCCGGGTACCCGCCTGGCAGATAGAGGCTGTCGGCCTCGGGCACTTGGCGATCATGAATCGGTGAGAAAAAGCGCAACTCGGCCCCCATCGCCCGCAACAGATCCAGGCTGGCGCCATAGGTGAAGGCAAAGGCTTCGTCACGGGCGACGGCGATGCGCACACCGGCGAGCAGCGGTTCGGCTTCGATCACTTCAGGCGCGGCGAAGGTCACCGGCGGCGGCAAGGCAACTTCACAACTGTTGCCCAGGGCCTGGGCAGCGGCGTCCAGGCGTACGTCGAGGTCATTCAGTTCGCTGGCTTGCACCAGGCCAAGATGGCGGCTGGGCAACTCAATCCCGGTTTCACGGGACAACGCGCCGTACCAGCGCAGGCCTTCGGTGAGGCTCCCTTCGAGCAATTGCGCATGGCGCAGGGTGCCGACACGGTTGGCCAACACACCGGCAAACGGCAAGTCCGGCTGATAACGCGCCAGGCCCAGGGCCAGGGCTCCGAAGGTCTGGGCCATGGCGGTGCCGTCGATCACCGCCAGCACCGGCACACCGAAGTGCCGCGCCAGGTCGGCGCTGGACGGCGTACCGTCAAACAGGCCCATGACGCCTTCGATCAGGATCAGGTCGGCCTCCCCTGCCGCTTCCCACAGCAAGCGACGACTTTCCTGCTCGCCAACCATCCACATATCCAACTGATACACCGGCGCACCGCTGGCGCGTTCGTGGATCATCGGGTCGAGGAAGTCCGGGCCGCATTTGAACACGCGTACTTTGCGCCCCAGGTTGCGGTGCAAACGGGCCAGCGCAGCGGTGACCGTGGTTTTGCCCTGGCCGGACGCCGGTGCGGCGATCAGTACGGCCGGACAATGACGGGGCTGATTCAAAGTTCGACGCCCTTCTGTGCCTTGATACCGGCCTGGAACGCGTGCTTGAGCATGCCCATTTCGGTGACGGTGTCACCCATCTCGATCAACTCCGGCTTGGCGCCACGGCCGGTAACCACCACGTGCTGCATCGGCGGACGGGCTTGCAGGTCACTCAGTACCTGGTCCAGGTCGAGGTAGCCATGCTTGAGGGCGATGTTCAGCTCATCCAGCACCACCAGGCCGATGCTCGGGTCTTGCAGCAGTTCGCGAGACACGGCCCAGGCGGCCTCGGCGGCGGCGATGTCGCGCTGGCGGTCCTGGGTTTCCCAGGTGAAGCCTTCGCCCATGACGTGAAAGCGCACTTGTTCGGGGAAACGCCGGAAGAACAATTCTTCGCCGGTGCTGTTACGGCCTTTGATGAACTGCACCACGCCGCACTGCATGCCGTGGCCCATGGCGCGCGCGAGCATGCCGAACGCAGAGCTGCTTTTGCCTTTGCCGTTGCCGGTCAGCACCAGCAGCAAACCGCATTCGTTCGGGGAATTGGCAATGCGCTCGTCAATCACGGCTTTTTTGCGCAGCATGCGCGCCAGGTGGCGTTCGTCGCGGTCGGGGGAATCGGTCATGGCAGCTCTCCGTTGGGGCTGGACAAAAACAGCGGGCAGGAAAAAACAAAAACAGACAGCCAAGCATCGCCCACCGTGATGCTGTTGGATGATCCAGGCCGGTCTCCGGACTCATGAGTGGCTCGCTTTATAGAAAGCAGGCCGACGCTGCGCCTTCCCATATCGCAGCGCGATACAGTGGCCAATAGCACCGTCTTGACTCATTTACCGTTGCGGGGGCAGCGCCGGAATTGCGGCAACACTGTGTACAAGTGCGCTCACTCACCGGCTTCCCTGTTTCACTCAGTCGACCCTTGGGTCACAGAGCACCTGAAACAAGTCGCGAAGGTTAGTGGGTTGGGGGGGGAGCGTCAATTAAAGCTGGCCTTGCACTTGAACCATCGTGCCGCAGCACTCCTCTACCCTTACAGGCATTCAGGAGAAAACCATGCATAAAACAAGACTCGCCCTACTGATCATGGTCGCAGGCACCCTCGCTGCCTGCGGAGAAAGCTCGACCTTGAAGGTATCGGATGGCACCGGCCCTTCGCCCCAACTGCCAGAGCCCAACAAGACCCTGATCCCCACCGTGAATATCGCCCCAGCCATTGGCTGGCCTGATGGCATGAAGCCAACCGCCGCCGCGGGCACCCAGGTGACAGCGTTCGCCGAAGGCCTGGATCACCCTCGCTGGCTGTATGTGCTACCCAATGGCGATGTGTTGGTGGCCGAAACCAATGCGCCGCCCAAGCCGGATGACGCCAAGGGCATTCGCGGCTGGGTAATGGAAAAGGTCATGGGCCGTGCCGGTGCCGGCGTGCCCAGCCCGAACCGCATCACCTTGCTGCGCGATGCCGATCACGATGGCGTCGCCGAGACCCGCACGGTCTTCCTGGAAAATCTCAACTCGCCGTTCGGCATGACCCTGGTGGGCAACGACCTCTACGTGGCCGACTCAGACAAGCTGCTGCGCTTTCCCTATCAACCGGGCGAAACCGCAATCACGCAGGCCGGCACCACGGTGGTCGACCTGCCGGGCGGCAGCATCAACCACCACTGGACGAAAAACGTGGTAGCCAGCAAGGACGGCAGCAAGTTGTATGTGAGCGTCGGTTCCAACAGCAACGTCGGCGAGAACGGCCTGGAAGCGGAACAAGGTCGGGCGGCGATCTGGGAAGTCGATCGCGCCAGTGGCCAGCACCGGATTTTCGCTTCGGGCCTGCGCAACCCCAACGGCATGGCCTGGGAACCGCAGAGTGGCAAGCTGTGGACCGCGGTCAACGAGCGCGATGAGATCGGCAGCGACCTGGTGCCGGACTACATCACCTCGGTCAAGGATGGCGCGTTTTATGGCTGGCCATTCAGCTACTACGGGCAACATGTGGATGTGCGTGTCACACCACAGGACCCGGCCCTGGTCGCCAAGGCGATCGCGCCGGACTACGCCGTCGGCCCGCATACCGCTTCGCTGGGGCTGACCTTCGCCGAAGGCAGCAAATTACCTGCACCGTTCGTCAACGGCGCCTTTATCGGCCAGCACGGGTCATGGAACCGCAAGCCGCACAGTGGCTACAAGGTGATCTTTGTGCCGTTCGAAGGTGGCAAACCCAAGGGGCAGCCAGTGGACGTGCTGACCGGGTTCCTCGACAAGGATGAGAACGCCATGGGCCGGCCGGTGGGTGTGGTGATCGATCAGCAGGGGGACCTGCTGGTGGCGGATGATGTGGGGAATAAGGTGTGGCGGGTGTCTGCAGTTAAGTAACTTTTCTCAAGACCACCACAAAAAATGTGGGAGGGAGCTTGCTCCCTCCCACATTGGGTTCGGTTTCTGGCTTAGGGATTGCGGGCCAAGTGCTCAGCCGGCAACACGCGCTTGGCACTCAGGTAGGCGTTCTGCCAATAGGCTTTGGACAAGGTGTCCAGCTTCACCGTACCGCCCGTTTGTGGCGCATGCACAAAGCGCCCTTCGCCTACATAGATCCCGGCATGACTGACCTGTGATCCACCACCGGTGGCGAAGAACAGCAAGTCACCGGTCTGCAGGTTTTCTTCGCTGACATCCTGGGCGCGCATCACGATCAATTCGCGGGTGGTGCGCGGCAGGGAGATGCCAGCGGCATCGCGGTAGACGAAGCCGATCAAGCCACTGCAATCAAAACCCGAATCCGGCGTATTGCCGCCCCATCGGTAAGGCGTGCCGACCAGGCCCAGCGCGCGGAAGAGCACATCTTCGGCAGCAGGCGAAAAACTTTGGCTGGAATAGTTGAACACCGGCTTAGGCTTGGCCGCTACGTGAGCGGGTGGCGGTGTGCGGCTTGCGCAGGCGCTGAGGAGCGCGGCGCAAACAATAAGAATCAGGCGGGCCGAGGTCGACATGTGCAGAACAATCCTGGTCTGGATGCGGCTTTCGCTGCCGAACGCTGAAAACCAGAACGCGCAAGCAAAGCTTGCGCGAACGGATTACAACAATATCCAGGGATTCTAGCGCTTACACGTCAAACTTCAAGTATCACTTTAACTTTACTTGCTGGCGGTAACCGTTGTCGGGGCCATGGCGAGTGCGCGCTTGGCTTCGATAAAGGTTTTGCTCCAGTAGCTGTCACCCAGGTTGTCGACTCGAACACCGCCACTGCGACGGCTGCTGGAGTGGATAAACTGGTTATCGCCCAAGTAGATACCGGCGTGACTGACACGACCACGGCCTGCAGTACTGAAGAAAAGCAGATCACCGGGCTTGAGGTTGTTGCGCGCGACCAACGGTGCTTTCACGTTGATCATTTCGCGAGTGGAGCGTGGCAGATTCATGCCAGCTTCTTCACGAAACAGGTAGCCGATGAAACCGCTGCAGTCGAAACCGGCTTCAGAGGTACCGCCGAAACGGTAACGGGTACCGATCAGGGACATGCCGCGTTCGAGGATGCTGTCGGCCAGAACGGGAAGCTGATAAGGCTTGCTGCCGGCAAAGTCGGCCAGTTCCTTTTCGGTTGCCACTTCTTCTTCGTAAACGGTAGAAGACTGTGCAGCAACAAATTTTGCCTGGGATTGCTGTTGGTTTTTGTGCTGCTCAGCCACTTGTTGAGGGTGGGAGGCGCAACCAAACAACAGGGTAACGAGTGCGAGAGGCACGAGGGGTGCGAAGCGATTTAGCATGGGCACGACCGTGGCTGATGTGTAAAGAAGTCGAGACTATGCCCTCTATCACATCGATTTGCAAATTCAATCGCGCTCTATGTGACTTACTGTTTGCGCCATGACATCTAAGCCCTTAATACCCTATACGTGCCTTTTGCGTGGCCAAACCGGCCAAAACGCAGGTTTTCTGGCGCCTGGAATTTGCCGAAAGCCCCGAAAAACAAGGGCTGACTACCAGCCGAGGGTTTCTTTCAGGAAGGGAATGGTCAGCTTGCGCTGGGCCTGCAAAGAGGCCTGGTCGAGCTGTTCGAGCAGATCGAACAATGCGCTCATGCTGCGCGTGCCGCGGGTGAGGATAAAATGCCCCACCTCATCGGTCAGGTGCAGGCCGCGACGGGACGCGCGCAATTGCAGGGCTCGCAACTTGTCTTCGTCGGACAGGGGGCGCATCTGGAAGATCAGTGCCAGGGTCAGGCGCGATTTCAGGTCGGCCAGCTTGACCGGTAGCTCACGGGGCGAGGTGGACGCGGCAATCAGCAGGCGGCGGCCGCTGTCGCGCAGGCGGTTGAACAGATGAAACAGCGCCTCTTCCCAATCAGCTTTGCCGGCAACCGCCTGCAGGTCATCCAGGCACACCAGCTCATACTGCTCAAGGTTGTCGAATATCGTGATACCGCGGTCCATCAACTCGGCCAAGGGCAGGTAAACCGCCGGCTCGCCCATTTGCTCGAAGCGCAGGCATGCGGCTTGCAACAGGTGGGTCCGCCCCACGCCATGCTTGCCCCACAGATAGATCAGGCTTTCAGTCCACCCGGCGTCGGCTTCGCAGAGCCGCTCGACATAGCCGAGTGCAGCGGCATTGGCGCCTGGGTAGTAATTGATAAAGGTGGCGTCATCACGCAGACGCACACCTAGGGGCAGCTGAATCGGTTTCATGCTGACTGAACGGCTCCAATCGAACCGTTAGTGGCCTCTGTGTAAAGTTTGCAAAGTTTATACCCGTGACGCCGGGCGCACAATGCAACAGACCACAAGCAAAATCAAAGGTTTGCGTTAACTTGTTGGATTCAAGCGGAATATTTGACACGCAGGCGCCAGAAACAACAAACCCGGCCATCGACCGGGTTTGTGACACTGCAATTACAACTCGGGGTCTTCGACACCCGTATACACATCCGAATCCTTGTACAGATCATGCAGATGGCGCACCAGGACCATGATCACCGCCGCCACCGGCAACGCCAGCAGGATGCCGGTAAAACCGAACAACTCACCGCCCGCCAGGATCGCAAAGATCACCGCCACCGGGTGCAGGCCGATACGGTCCCCCACCAGCAGCGGCGTGAGCACCATGCCTTCCAGGGCCTGGCCGACCATGAATACCGCGACAATCCCCAGCATCGGGTACAAATCGCCGCCAAACTGGAACAACCCGGCCACCAGCGCCGCGCCGATACCAATCACGAAGCCCATGTAGGGCACGATCGCGGCGAGCCCGGCGATCAAGCCGATCAACAGGCCCAGCTCCAGGCCGATCGCCATCAATCCGGCGGCGTAGATAACCCCCAGGGCCAGCATCACCAGTAACTGGCCACGCACGAACGCGCCAAGCACCTCGTGGCACTCGCCGGCCAGGGACACAATGCGCTCCTCGCGGTCGCGCGGCAGCAGGCTGCGGATCTTGGCCATCATGATGTCCCAGTCCCGCAACAGGTAGAACGCCACCACCGGGATCAACACCAGGTTGGTCAGCCAGCCGATCAGCGCCAAGCTGGAAGCCGTCGCCTGGCTGAGCACGACACCGACGATATCGGTGGTCTGGCCCATATGCTCGCTGATCGCCGCCTTGACCTTGTCGAACTTCCAGAAGCCATCTGCCAGGCCGAGCTTGGCCTGGGCCCACGGCATCGCCGTGTGCTGCAGCCAGTCGAGCATCTGCGGCGCCAACTCATAAAGGCGAAACAGTTGCTTGGCCAGCATCGGCACCAGCACCAACACCAGCGCGGTAATGATCAACGTAAACAGCGCAAACACCGCTACCACGCCCAAGGTGCGCGACAGCCCGGCTTTCTCCAGGCGATCCACCACCGGATCGAACAGGTAAGCGAGCAGTAACGCCACCAGGAACGGCGTCAGGATCGAATGCAGCAGGAACACAAAAACGCACAGCAGGACGATCCCGCCAAGCCACACCCAACGACGCGCATCCGCCATAAACCACTCCATCTGTCATTTGCTTCCTGCTTCTATATAGAGCAGGAAGAACATTTACCAACGAAAACGCAGTTGCGCCTGAGGCTGGGCTACCACAGCCGGCCGGGTACCATCTGCCACGGGCTGCTGAACCGGCGCCTCTGCGGCAGGAATCTCCTGCAACTTGGCCAGGCTCAACTGGGTACGCAACTGATCGGCGCTGCCGTTGACGCGATACACAATACGATTGCCGTCAACGAGCTGCGGCTGGCCACCGAACGGCTCCAGCAGATGCCCCAGGGCGGCATACCGCTCCAGGTTCATCCCCTGCACTTCCAACAATTGTTCTGTGCTGACACCCGGCTTGACCGCAAAGCGGGGAGCCAGTTTTTGGCTCACGGCCAGCATCACGGCATCGGCGACGGCGGCGGTATCGGCCCCTTGCGCGGTGCCCTGCTCGCTCTTGTCGCCCAGCCACAGGCGCCATTTGGCTTGCCACTGGTTGCCGTCCTGACGCGCATGCACCGCCAGCAAAGCGTCGGCGCCATAGCGTTCGGAGGCCGCGCGCAGGGGCGTGGCATCGGCACTTTCGAGATTCGGCGCAGTGGCGACGACCTGCTCATCCAGATCGCCCAGCGGCAGGCGCAATGGCAAGCCACGATGTTGGGCCGCACGGCGTAGCGCTTGGGCGACGGCCTGACCATCGCCCACCAGGCTGCTGCCGTCGGTGGAGTCGTTCAACCACCAGCCGAGGATCGATGGCCGGTTGCTGCCCCAGATCGGCAGGCCGGCTTCACGCAAGGCGCGATCAGTGCTGACCGGGTCGAAATCCACTTGCAGGCTTTCCGGTGGGCCGGCGTCGTAGCCATACTGGCTGATGATTTGCTGCGGGTCCTTGCGCACCGCCGCCAGGCTCGGGCCGTCGGCGGCCTTGGCATCACCGGTGAGGCGGATGACCAAGGTCTGCACGGCGCGCTGGGTCGCCTGGTCACGCTCTTGCGGGGACTGACTACTGACCGGTTCAAGTACTTGATACAGGCCATTGAGGGTTTCGGCATGACTCGCCAGGCTGGCCAATGACAGGCAGCCTACAAAAAAGAATTTACACAGACGCATGGAAGATTCCCGAACGACAAATTTAGCGGCTGGAACAGACCGCGCGAACCCGGTTTCCCAAGGCTGTGACCACAGCGACCGGTAAAACATTCACGGAGTCTCGGTAAGTTTTCGTACTGTCATAACGATAGCGAGTTAAAGGCTATACCTTAATACGTGCCTGGGCAGGCGCGGTTAGCATTTTTTTAACCCGCTTTTTTTATCTATGTGGCCCTGCCCGTCGGCCCGAGGATGGCCGCTGCCCCTCAAGCCTGATAAAATCGCGCGCCTTCGCAGACCGTCAACGGCTGGGCCTCTTCATGAAAGCCTTCGCCAGCTCGGTCGTTACCCCTGAATCCCCCCTAAAGGCCTGGATCATGAGCAAGCAACCCTCCCTGAGCTACAAGGACGCCGGTGTAGACATCGACGCCGGTGAAGCATTGGTCGAACGCATCAAGAGCGTCGCCAAGCGCACTGCGCGCCCCGAAGTCATGGGCGGCCTGGGCGGTTTTGGCGCCCTCTGCGAGATCCCGGCCGGCTACAAGCAGCCCGTGCTGGTCTCCGGCACTGACGGCGTGGGCACCAAGCTGCGCCTGGCACTGAACCTGAACAAGCACGACACCATCGGCATCGACCTGGTCGCCATGTGCGTCAACGACCTGGTGGTGTGCGGCGCCGAGCCGCTGTTCTTCCTCGACTACTATGCCACTGGCAAGCTGAACGTAGACACCGCTGCACAAGTGGTGACCGGTATCGGCGCCGGCTGCGAACTGTCGGGTTGCTCCCTGGTCGGCGGCGAAACCGCTGAAATGCCGGGCATGTACGAAGGCGAAGACTACGACCTGGCCGGCTTCTGCGTTGGCGTGGTAGAGAAGGCCGAGATCATCGACGGCTCCAAAGTGGCTGCCGGCGACGCCCTGCTCGCCCTGCCATCGTCCGGCCCGCACTCCAACGGCTACTCGCTGATCCGCAAGATCATCGAAGTGTCCGGCGCCGACATCGAGAACACCCAGCTCGACGGCAAACCGCTGACCGACCTGCTGATGGCTCCGACACGCATCTACGTCAAGCCACTGCTCAAGCTGATCAAGGACACCGGCGCGGTCAAGGCCATGGCCCACATCACCGGTGGCGGCCTGCTGGACAACATCCCGCGCGTACTGCCCAAAGGCGCCCAGGCGATTGTCGACGTGGCCAGCTGGCAGCGTCCGGCGGTCTTCGACTGGCTGCAAGAGAAAGGCAACGTCAATGAAACCGAAATGCACCGCGTACTGAACTGCGGCGTCGGCATGGTGATCTGCGTGGCGCAAGAGCACGTTGAAACCGCGCTGAACGTTCTGCGTGAAGCGGGCGAGCAGCCTTGGGTCATCGGCCAGATCGCCACCGCCCCTGAAGGCGCTGCGCAGGTTGAACTGAAGAACCTCAAGGCTCACTGATGTCCCAGACCTGTGATGTCGTGGTGCTGCTTTCCGGCACCGGCAGTAACTTGCAGGCCCTGATCGACAGCACGCGTACCGGCGATAGCCCGGTGCGCATCGCTGCGGTGATCTCCAACCGCAGCGACGCCTACGGCCTGCAACGCGCCAGGGACGCGGGCATTGAAACCCGCACCCTGGATCACAAGGCTTTCGAAGGTCGCGAGGCCTTCGACAGCGCCTTGATCGAACTGATCGATACCTTCAACCCTGAACTCGTGGTCCTTGCCGGCTTCATGCGCATCCTCAGCGCTGACTTCGTGCGGCACTACGCGGGGCGCCTGCTGAATATCCACCCTTCCCTGCTGCCCAAGTACAAAGGTATGCACACCCACCAACGCGCCCTCGACGCCGGCGACAGCGAGCATGGCTGCAGCGTGCACTTTGTCACCGAGGAACTCGATGGCGGGCCTCTGGTCGTACAGGCAGTGGTTCCGGTAGAGTCTGACGACTCGGCGCAGACGCTTGCGCAACGGGTTCATACCCAGGAACACAGGATTTACCCGCTGGCTGTTCGCTGGTTTGCCGAGGGGCGGTTGATTCTTGGTAACCAGGGTGCATTATTGGACGGCCAGTTACTTGCGGCCAGCGGCCACTTGATTCGAACCTAGGAGATTTTATGCGTCGCGCCTTGCTCTTCGCTTTTGCGCTGTTCGCCTTGCCCGCCGTGCAAGCGGCAGACCTACACCCGTTCTCCGCCAGCTACACCGCCGACTGGAAACAGTTGCCCATGAGTGGTTCGGCCGAACGCAGCCTGACCAAGAACGGCGACGGCTCCTGGACCTTGAACTTCAAGGCGTCCATGATGATCGCCAGCCTGACCGAGACCAGCGTGATCCTGTTTGACAAGGACACCCTGCAACCCAAGAGCTACACCTTCGAACGGGGTGGCTTGGGCAGGGCGAAGAAGATCAACCTGGACTTCGACCAGACGACCAAGAAAGTCACCGGTTTTGAAAACAAGGACCCGGTCAACGTGCCCCTGCAAAGCGGCATGCTTGATAAGTCGACCTACCAGTTGGCCCTGCAGCGGGATGTCGCTGCAGGCAAGAAAAGCATGAGCTACAACGTGGTTGAAGGCACCGATGTCGACACCTACGACTTCCGCGTGATCGGCCCGGAAAAGGTCCAGACCAAAGCCGGCTCCATCGACGCGATCAAGGTCGAGCGAGTGCGTGACCCAACCCAAAGCAAGCGCATCACCCAGATGTGGTTCGCCAAGGACTGGGGCGGCCTTCTGGTCGCCCTGCGCCAGGTGGAAACCGACGGCAAGGAATACAACATCATGCTGCAAGATGGCACCGTTGACGGCAAGTCTGTCAAAGGCAGCTGATGAGCTGATGTTCAATAAAGGAGCCTCGCTGATGCGGGGCTTTTTTTCGCCTGGCTTTTCACGCCGGGCCGCTATCGCCATCGGGGGCAAGCGCCCTCCTCCACTGGGAACGCATTCCAAATGTGGGAGGGGGCTTGCCTCCGATGGCGGGCGGCTGGGTCAATAAAGCAGTCAAAGCCTGACCCAGACATGAAACTTTTGTCATAAAACCCAGCGCCCTGCGACGCAATGTCGCGGTTTACGGGGCCTGCGGGATTGTTGCGTTTCCTGCAATTAATTGTTGCAGGGAAAATCAGTTTACTTAGCAAGCTAACAAAACATATAACAAAGGCCTGCGACGACTTGCCGCAGATCAACCAGAGATTGGAGCAAGCAGATGACTGTAAAAGTGACTGAACGCGACGACGAACATATGTCCCACGAAGCGCTGGGCCATGGGATTCACATCTGGGATGTCCACCAACAAGACCTGCTGGTCGGCATGTTTCACAACGAGAGCGACGCTCATAACTATAAAAACGAGCTCGAATCGCTTGAAATGAAACGCCAGGCCCAGAGCTCCTGAAACACTGAAATCAAGTAGGCGTCGGCCCACGCAGCCAGGCCGTCTACACACGACAGACCCCGCCATTGAGCGGGGTTTGCCGTTTTTAATCGTGACCGTCTTTGCCTCAGCCTCGACAACTGTATTGAAAAATACATATTTCACGCCGCCCCAGCCCACCTCCCGCCCCCCCCCTATCACAACGTTGAAGCAGCCCTTTACACAGGCCTCGACGCCCCTTGCCGTGCTTTTGACCACCCGAATCGTTCGCGCCCCACCTCTCCCCCCGCGCCTCTGAATAAACCTTTCAGCAAAAAGGTAACAATAAATAGACAATTGGTAATAGTTCTCGATAACATTCAGCCGCTTTTCACTCAGGCTCACGGACAGGGAACTCCACTTGATGCGCGGACACAGCCGTACCCCAGAACAATTGTTGCTTGAACGTTGGAGCGAAGCACTTGCTACCCCGCAATTTCAGGCTAACAACATCACCCTCGACGCTCTGATCAACGCCCTGGCCCCCGCCGCCGAGCGTAGCTTTCAACGTTTGATCCAAGCACTGTTTCGTGAAGGCCTGCTGGACCCCAGCACCCGCACCTATGACGAACACGGACACTGCTGGCTCGCGCTGCCTGACCAGAGCCGCCTGCGTTTCGATCACCTGCTCCCCGGCCGCATGGCCAGCTGGGACGTGCGTGGCCGGGTCGCCCTGCTGCGTGATGATCATCCTGACCTGAATATTCAGTTCCCGTCGCAGCTACTGACGCTGCTCAACAGCAGTCTCGAATCACCTGCCGACCCGGACGTCCTGGGCCGCCTCAACACCGAAATCGACGACAGCTTTGTCAACGATACGCTGTGCCTCGCCTTTCATGAGCAATGGACACTCAAGCTCCATGCGGCAATGGACCCGATGCACCAAAGCAACCTTTTGAGCCACCTCAAGCATGACCCCAGTGTGACCAATCCGACCTCCACGCTTGAGCAATGGGGCACGCTGGGCCATCCCTGGCACCCCAACTACAAGACCAAACTGGGTTTGAATACCCACCAGGTCATCGATTTCTCACCGGAATTCGAAGCCCGTTTTCCGGTATTCCTGTGCGCCCTGCATCGCCAATTCGCCCATGTGGAAAGGCTGGCGGGCACGGCGGATTACTGGCAATGGTGGCAACATCATTTCCCCCAGGCCGCCCGGCAGCTGACGGAGCAGTTGACCGCTCAAGGCCTTGAGGCTGGCGATTATCTGCCGTTGCCGGCTCACCCTTGGCAGGCCCGCCAAGAGTTACCGCAATTGTTCGCCAACGAAATTGGAGACCGGTTGTTGGTGCTGACCGATATCGTTGCGTTCACCGCCCACCCGACCATGTCGTTCAGGACCGTGCTGCCTGAAGGCCGGTGTGATGCACCGATGGTGAAACTCCCGGTTTCACTGCGCCTGACCAGTGTGCAACGCACTGTTTCGCCACGTTCGGCGCGCATGGGCCCGCGGATCAGCCACCTGCTGCAGACGATCCTCGAGCGCGAGCCTTCGATCCAGCAGATCCTCAGCATCGTCCCCGAGCGGATCGGCGTGCATTTCAAGCCGCAACCGGCCAATGATGAACACTCCCGCCACCTGGCCGTACTGTACCGTGACGCCCCCCAGAGCCTGCTCCAACCGGGTGAAATGGCCGTGCCGGTCGGCAGCCTGTTCGCGATCGACCAGCACGGGCAGCCGCTGCTGCGCCAATGGGTGCGACTGAGCCAAGGCAAGGACGACACAGCTGCCCTGCTCGCGTTCTTTCGGGACTACGCCGCGATTGCCGTACCGGCGCTGCTGGGCATGTATTTACGTTATGGCGTGGCCTTCGAAGCTCATCAGCAGAACTCCTTCATGGTCATGGCGGCTGACGGGCAGTTGAGCCGCCTGCTCTTGCGTGATTTCGGTGATATCCGGATCGACCGCAAGACCTTGCACGCCCATGGCCTGGACATCGAACTGCACGATCCCAAAATGACCCTGTACGACGATGCCGGGTTCGTGCGCGACAAACTGCTGCACACCGTATTCATGTGCCACCTGGGCGAACTCGTGTTGCTCAGCGCACGCCACTTCGACGTGCCCCAAGTGCTGCTCTGGAACGAACTGTCGACACAGGTCAGCCAGTGCTTCGACGACTTGCGCAACGAGGTCGAACCACAGCGCTGGGAGACCGAGCGCAAAGCGTTGCTGGAGCAGGACTGGCCAGCCAAGTCGTTCATGCGCATGCGTCTGCTGGAGAGCCATGCCGATATCGTCGGGCGTTTGCCGAACCCGCTGAGCGCCGCCGCCAATGCCGGCTAACAACACCGCACTGCGGCTGCTGGTAGTGATTCAGTTGGTGTCGATGGGCGCCATGGAAATGAGTGGACCTTTCTGGCCGCTGCAAATCCAGAAGCTGCTCGGCGTCGCCAATGCCCAATACACCGGCCTGCTGTCCTCGCTGGTGTACGCAGGGCCGATGATGGCGGCGATGATCCTGACCCCCATGTGGGGGCGAATGGGTGACCGCACCGGGCACAAGCCAATGATCATCCGGGCGTTGCTGGCGTTGGCGGTGTGCCAGGGCCTGGCCGCCGTGACCTTCGATCCTTGGCTGCTCGTGGCAATCAGGGTCGCGCAAGGGGCACTGGCCGGTTTTATCGCCGCGGCGCAAGCCTATGCACTGGCCTGCTGCGGCGACGGCGGGCGCGGGCACATTCTGGCTCGACTGCAATCGGCGACTGCCGTGGGCTCGCTGGCCGGACCGGTGTTGGGCGGCTGGTTGATGGATGTCTCGGGCTTTGCACTGCTGTGCTACAGCGCCACGGCGGTGTGCGTGTTGTGCGCGGTGATCAGCCTGTTCTTGCCCACCGACGCACCACGATCACGACCAACACGCAGCGCAACGCCGACCGCGCTGCCCAAAGGCTGGCTCGGTGCGATGCTGGGAATCATCGTGTTGATCCAGGCGGCCAAGATGATG
Organism: Pseudomonas sp. OVF7; assembly: GCF_030644265.1. Lineage (NCBI taxonomy): Bacteria > Pseudomonadati > Pseudomonadota > Gammaproteobacteria > Pseudomonadales > Pseudomonadaceae > Pseudomonas > Pseudomonas sp. OVF7. Next base: position 5,911,255 of record NZ_CP128996.1, read on the forward strand.
CCCCAGCCGTTTTACGCCTTGTACGTCGCCGACGTGCTACACGCTCCTGCGTGGCTGATCGGCGCCAGCTATGCCGCCAGCGCACTGACCCTGGCGCTGTCCGCACCGTTATGGGGGCGCCTGTTCGACCGCCATCAACCGGCGCACACGCTGCGCATCATCGAGTGGGTCACGTGGTCCTGTGCCTTGACGCTGGCGTTTACGGCACTGGCCAGCGAATGGCTGGGATTCCTCGCCAGCCGGCTCCTGTGGGGCGTTTGGCAGGGTGCATTGCTGCCAGTCGCCTACACATTGATCGCCAACACCGTTGCGCCCAGCCAGCAGGGCTTTGCCCTGGGCCTGGGCAACAGCGCCGCCAAAGCCGGTGCGCTGTGTGGCGCGCTGATCGGCGGTATCGGCATGGGCATCGTGGGCCTGGCGCACAGCTTCTGGCTGGTGGCACTCACGTACGCCTTGGCCGCCCTGGGCATCCGCGCGATTCGTTCGTTCACCCGAACACCCGAGACATCCGGTTTTTCTGTCAATACTTCTAACAACTGAAAGGCAAGGTCATGAACAAATCGCAACTGGCAGTTCTGCTGCCGCTTCTAGGGTCGATAAGCGCGCCCGCCTGGGCCGATGAGAGCGAAGGTACGCAAGCCGCACCCACCAACCTGCAACTGCAGGCCACGGTCGTGTCGGCCACCCGCAGTGAAACCAGCATCGCGGCGATTCCAGGCTCGGTGCAGGTGATCAGCGAAGAGCAGATCCGCCAGCAAGCGGGTGCCGGTCGCCGGGTTGCAGACATCCTCGGGCAACTGGTACCAGGCATCGCCCCCTCCAGCGGCGGCATGAGCAACTTCGGCCAGACGCTTCGTGGGCGCAATACCCTGATCCTGATCGACGGGGTATCCCAGAACGCCACACGTGACAACTTCCGCCAGCTCAACAGCGTCGCGCCGGAAAGCATCGAGCGTATCGAAGTCATTTCCGGCGCCAGCAGTGTCTACGGTGCGGGCGCGTCAGGCGGCATCATCAACATCATCACCAAGCGCAACAAAGGTGAAGAGCTGGCGTTGAGCAGCAAGATCGGCATGACCACCGGCAACAACTTCAGCCATAAAGGTTTCTCCTACGAAGCGTTCCAAAGCGCCACGGGCCGCAGTGGCCCGGTGGATTGGTATCTCTCGGCCAACGCTGTGCAACGCAACGACCAGTTCGACGGTAACGGCAAGCGCATTCCCCAGGACACGTCCCAGGGCAGCAACATGGACACCGACACCTACGACCTGCAAGGTCGCTTCGGCTACGAGCTGGATGACGACAAGAAAATCACGCTGTCCCTGCAAGACTACAAGGACGAACAAGACACGCGTTACACCAAGAATCCACGCGTCACCAACACCGCAGTCGCGGTAAAAGGCCTGGACCTGGACGATCAACCGTTCACCCACAACCAGGCAGTAAACCTCAATTACGCCGATCAGGATTTCTACGGCCAAAGCCTGCAGGTCGAAAGTTATTGGCGGCGTGCCGACGCGCTGTTCTTCCCCGACCTGTCCAGGGGCCGCGCGGGCGTGTCCGACAACAACAGCGTGCAAGATGTTTACGGCCTGCGAGCGGCCATCGACACGCCAATGCCGGACATTGGCACGGCGACCGGCAACCTGGTGTGGGGTGCCGATTATGATCATGAAACCTCACGTCAGCGTGGCGACCAGTACCGGGTCAACGGCCTCACCTACACCAAGACCGGTACCACGTTCGAACTGGGGCCGGACATCCAGACCACCACCAAAGCTATTTTTGGCCAACTGTCCTACGACATCGACGACTGGACCCTGCGTGGCGGTGTACGTCGCGAGTGGATCGAAAGCGACATTGCCGACAGCATTGCGTACGGCGAAATCGTCCAGACCGGTAATCGCGCGACCCTGCCAGGGGGCACCCTCAAATACGATGACACCCTCTACAACCTCGGGGCGGTGTACCACCTGAGCGAAAACCAGGATGTATTCGTCAACTTCAGCCAGGGCTTTTCCCTGCCGGACATCCAGCGCTTCCTGCGCGACGTCAGCAGCACTTACGACATTCAAAAACTGAATGCCCAGGCCCTGAAGGTCGACAGCTACGAGCTGGGCTGGCGTGGGAATTGGGACAAGTGGCTGGCGAACGTCACCGCGTATGAAAACACCTCGGATGTCACTCAGTTCTACGATGCCAATGATCGTGTATTGCGCCTGGTGAACCAGAAAGAGCGCGTGCGCGGCATCGAAACCAGCCTGACGTACAACGTCACCGATCAATGGTCGGTGGGTGGGACTTACGCTTACGCCAAAGGCGAAACCCGCCAGAACGGACAATGGATCGACTTGCCGGCGACACGTATTGCCCCCGCCAAGACGACGGCCTTTGTTGGCTATGACCGCGGCGACTACAGCGTGCGCTTGCAAGGCATGCGCCTGGCCGACTACGACGCGGCGTTCAAAGACAACAACGGCCGCGATATCCAAGGCTACACGCTGGTCGACCTGCTGGGTTCCGTGAGACTGCCGGTGGGTCGCCTGGAAGGTGCGGTGTACAACCTCAGCAACCGCAACTACCAGAACATGTTCGCCCAGGCCAACGCCCGCGCGCCTTACCCGAATGCCGAGGGTCGCACCTTCAGCATGAGTTACGCCGTGGATTGGTAACCACCTGACGCTGCGCGCTAAAACACAAACCCCGCCTTTTGAGCGGGGTTTGTTGTTTTACAGCCTTACCACATCAGATCATCAGGAATCTGATAGGCCGCATACGGATCGTCCTCGTCCGGCACCTGGCTTTCGGTGAGGATATTGAGCTGCACGATACGCTCCGGTGCGCGCTCCTGGATCTTCAGCGCCGCTTCGCGCGGGATCATCTCATAGCCGCCACCGTGATGCACGATCGCCAGGGAACCGTTGCTCAGCTTGTTGCGCATCAACGTATTGACCGACAGGCGCTTGACCTTCTTGTCATCCACGAAGTTGTAGTAGTCCTCGGTGGTCAGCTTGGGCAGGCGCGAGGTCTCGATCAGTTGCTTGACCTGGGCCGTACGGGCCTTGGCCTCGGCTTTTTCCTGTTGCTGACGGTTCAACTCCTGGTCACGCTTGACCTTCTCGGCCATCGCTTCCTGGGCCAGGCGCGCCTGGGTGTCATCGGCCTCGGCCTGCCCCTTGTGGACCAGGCGCTGCTGTTTCTGTTTCTCTTTGCCGACCTGCTTGGCCTGCTTTTGGTTGACCAGACCTGCTTTAAGCAACTGGTCGCGAAGGGAAAGGCTCATGGTGCTTACTCACTTAGGCAACTGCTCAACCGCAGCTGGACACGTTCTTTTCCTGGCGTTTGGCTTCGCCCCACAGGGCGTCCAACTCTTCGAGGGTGCAATCTTCCATGGATTGGCGCGTATCGCGCAATGCCTGTTCGATAAATCGGAAACGTCGCTCGAATTTGGCATTGGCGCCGCGCAAGGCGGTTTCCGGGTCGACCTTGAGGTGACGAGCCAGGTTGACCGCCGCAAACAGCAGGTCACCGACTTCATCGGCGATGGCCACCGGATCGTTATCGGCCATGGCTTCGAGCACTTCGTCCAACTCTTCGCGCACGTTATCCACCACCGGCAAGGCCGCCGGCCAGTCGAAACCGACCTGGCTGGCGCGCTTCTGCAATTTGGCGGCACGGGACAAGGACGGCAAGGCCGTCGGCACATCGTCGAGCAAGGACAGTTGCTCTGGCGCGTCGGATTTTTCCGCACGCTCCTCGGCCTTGATCTGCTCCCAGCGTTCCTTTACCTGTTCTTCGCTCAGTTGAGGAATATCCAGTGGCGCATACAGATCGCCGGTCGGGAACACATGGGGATGACGGCGAATCAGCTTGCGCGTGATGCTGTCGATCACCCCGGCAAATTCGAAGCGCCCCTCTTCCCGCGCCAGTTGGCTGTAATACACCACCTGGAACAACAGGTCGCCCAACTCACCTTGCAGATGATCGAAATCGCCGCGCTCGATGGCGTCGGCCACTTCGTAGGCCTCTTCCAGGGTGTGCGGGACAATGGTGGCGTAGGTTTGCTTGATATCCCACGGGCACCCGTATTGCGGGTCTCGCAGGCGGCTCATCAGGTGCAGCAGGTCTTCAAGTGAATACATCATTCTATTTCCGATCAGGTATGAACACCGCCGATCAAATGTGGGAGGGGGCTTGCCCCCGATTGCGGTGGGTCAACCAAGAATCTGGTACCTGACACTCCGCTTTCGGGGGCAAGCCCCCTCCCACATTTCAGACTGTGTTCATCCAGACGTTCATGGGGTACGGTTGCGCCGCGTCTCAATGATGTTCGGCAACTGGGAAATCCGCCCCAGCAACCGCCCCAACGCGTCCAGCCCCGGGATCTCGATGGTCAGGGACATCAACGCCGTGTTGTCCTCTTTATTCGAGCGGGTGTTGACCGCCAGCACGTTGATCCGCTCGTTGAGCAGCACTTGCGAGACGTCACGCAGCAAACCGGAACGATCGTAGGCGCGGATGATGATGTCCACCGGGTAGGTGAGCACCGGCACCGGGCCCCAACTGACCTGGATAATCCGCTCCGGCTCGCGCCCGCCCAGTTGCAGCACCGAAGCGCAGTCCTGGCGGTGAATGCTCACGCCACGGCCCTGGGTGATGTAGCCGACGATGGCGTCGCCCGGCAGAGGCTGGCAGCAACCGGCAATTTGCGTCAGCAGGTTGCCCACGCCCTGGATCTGGATATCGCCACGTTTGCCAGGCTTGTAGCCGGTGGCCTTGCGCGGGATGAGCTCCAGTTGCTCGTTGCCACGCTCCGGCTCCACCAACTGCTGGGCCAGGTTGACCAGTTGCGCCAGGCGCAGGTCGCCAGCCCCGAGGGCGGCGAACATGTCTTCGGCGACCTTCATGTTGGCCTTCTCGGCCAGCTTGTCGAAGTCCACCTGGGGCAGGCCGAGGCGCGCCAATTCGCGTTCGAGCAGGGTCTTGCCGGCGGCGACGTTCTGGTCGCGCGCCTGCAATTTGAACCAGTGGACGATCTTCGCCCGCGCCCGCGACGTGGTGATGTAGCCCAGGTTCGGGTTCAGCCAGTCGCGGCTCGGCGTACCGTGCTTGCTGGTGATGATCTCGACCTGTTCACCGGTCTGCAGGCTGTAGTTGAGCGGTACGATGCGCCCATTGATCTTGGCGCCACGGCAGTTGTGGCCGATTTCGGTGTGTACGCGGTAGGCAAAGTCCAGCGGCGTGGCGCCTTTGGGCAAGTCAATGGCGTGGCCGTCGGGGGTGAAGATATAGACCCGGTCCGGCTCGATATCCACGCGCAGCTGTTCGGCCAGGCCGCCGATATCGCCGAGTTCTTCGTGCCACTCCAGCACTTGGCGCAGCCAGGAGATTTTCTCCTCGTACTGGTTGGACCCGGCCTTGACGTCGGTGCCCTTGTAGCGCCAATGCGCGCATACACCCAGCTCTGCCTCTTCGTGCATGGCGTGGGTGCGGATCTGCACTTCCAGCACCTTGCCCTCGGGGCCAATCACCGCCGTATGCAGCGAGCGATAACCGTTTTCCTTGGGGTTGGCGATGTAGTCGTCGAATTCCTTGGGGATGTGCCGCCACAGGGTGTGGACGATACCCAGCGCGGTGTAGCAATCGCGCATTTCCGGCACCAGCACGCGCACCGCACGCACATCGTAGATCTGGCTGAAGGCCAGGCCCTTGCGCTGCATTTTGCGCCAGATCGAATAGATATGCTTGGCGCGGCCACTGATGTCGGCATCCACACCCGTGGCCTGCAACTCGGCCCGCAATTGGCCCATCACGTCGGTGATGAAGCGCTCACGGTCGAGCCGCCGCTCATGCAGCAGGGTAGCAATTTGTTTGTATTGGTCGGGCTCAAGGTAGCGAAAGGACAAATCCTCCAGCTCCCACTTGATATGGCCGATACCCAGGCGGTGGGCCAGGGGCGCGTAGATGTCGAAGACTTCGCGGGCGACGCGGTTGCGCTTCTCGTCATCAGCGGTCTTCACCGCACGGATCGCGCAGGTACGTTCGGCCAGCTTGATCAGCGCGACACGCACGTCGTCGACCATCGCCACCAGCATCTTGCGCAGGTTTTCCACCTGGCCCTGGGTGCCCAGCACCATCGATTGGCGCGGGCTGAGGCTGGCACTGATGGCGGCCATGCGCAGCACGCCGTCGATCAGCTTGGCCACCACCGAACCAAAGCGCTGGCCAACGGTAGCCAACGGGATGTGCCCTTCACGCACGCCGCGATAGAGCACGGCGGCGATCAGCGAATCCTGGTCCAGCTTGAGATCGGCGAGGATCTCAGCGATTTCCAACCCGGTACGAAAGCTGGAAGTGCCCTCCGCCCACAGGTTCTTGGCCGCATTGTCTTGCTGTTCAGACTCACGAGCGAACTCGCAGGCTGCTTTCAAGGCTTCACGGTCCAGTGCCGGGTCGACACTGACGGCATGATCCAGCCATGCCTCGAGATTGATACTGCCGTCGGTGTTGATCGGCTGGTGTGCTCTCACCTGTACCATCTTGCTTACCTTCCCTACGACGCACCTTCGATGCGCCAGAATCATCGCCGACCTTTTTACTGCGAACTCCGTGGCAGGTCATAGGCCTTGGAGATCGCAGGCCAGTCGGATTAAACGGGCATCCTAGCCCGCTTCAAATAACGCCATGGCCTCGACATGCGCTGTCTGCGGAAACATGTCGAGGATCCCGGCACGTTTTAGCCGGTAGCCTTGCTTGACCAGCTCAACCGTGTCCCGCGCCAGCGTCGCCGGGTTACAGGACACATACACCAGGCGCTTGGCCCCCAGGGTGGCGAGCTTGCGCACAACCTCCAGGGCACCATCGCGGGGTGGGTCCAAGAGTACCGCAGAAAAGCCCTGTTTGGCCCATTCCACGTCATTCAAAGGCTGGGACAAATCGGCCTGAAAAAACTGCACATTATGCAAATTGTTGCTGATGGCGTTCCGTGCAGCCCGGTCCACCATGGCCTGCACGCCTTCCACCGCCACCACTTCGCGCACCTGTTTCGCCAGCGGCAGGGCGAAGTTGCCCAGGCCGCAAAACAGGTCCAGCACCCGCTCATCGGGTTGTGGTGCCAGCCAGTTCAGGGCCTGGGCAACCATCGCCTCGTTGACCCCGGCGTTGACCTGGACAAAATCCCCTGGTCGGTACGCCAACTCCAAGTCCCATGCGTCCAATCGAAAACCCAGCGACTGATCAGGCTCGACAGGCTCCGGCTGGCCTTCGCCATGCAGCCACAACTGGGCTTCATGGAAGTTACAAAATTCTTTCAGGATCAGCAGGTCCGCATCCGACAACGGCGCCATATGCCGCAGCAACACGGCGCTGGACGACCCGCTGAACACCTCCACATGCCCCAATGCCTGAGGCTTGCTCAAGCGACGCAGCATGTTCGGCAGACGCTGCATGATCGGTTGCAAGGCCTGTACCAGCACCGGGCAATCGTCGATGGCGACAATGTCCTGGCTGGCCACGGCGCGGAAACCGACTTCCAGTTTCCTGGCCTTGGCATCCCAACGCACGGCCACTCGGGCGCGACGCCGATAGCCAAACTCCGGCCCGCTCAACGGCGCGGCCCATTCTTGCGGTTCGACACCGGCCACACGGGACAGTTGCTCGGCGAGCATGCGCTGTTTCAGGGCGAGTTGTTCGTCATGGGGCAAGTGCTGCACGCTGCAACCGCCGCAGCGGCCAAAGTGCGCGCACGGTGCCGGGCGGCGTAATTCGCTGGCCTTGAACACCCGCTCGGTACGCGCCTCGACCACCTTACCGTGGGCGCCCAGCACCCGCGCTTCCACCTCTTCGCCGGCCAACGCGCCGTTGACGAACCAGGTGCGCCCCTCAAAGAACACGATGCCACGGCCATCATTGGCCAGGCGCTCGATGGTCAGGCGCTGCTTCTTGCCTACAGGAATCTGCGGGGCCCGGCTGCCGCCCGTCGGTTGGAAGCGCAGGCCTCTCTCGTGCTTGGCCATCAGTTGGGTTCGTCGAAAATGCCGGTCGACAAGTAACGGTCGCCTCGGTCACAGATGATCGCGACGATCACCGCGTTTTCCACTTCCTTGGACAGGCGCAGCATGCCAGCCACGGCCCCACCGGACGACACGCCGCAGAAGATACCTTCTTCACGGGCCAGGCGACGGGTGGTGTCTTCGGCTTCACGCTGGGCCATGTCGATGATGCGATCCACCCGCGAGGCGTTGTAGATCTTCGGCAGATACTCCTCGGGCCAGCGCCGGATACCGGGGATCGCCGCGCCTTCCATCGGTTGCAGGCCGATGATCTGGATCGCAGGATTCTGCTCCTTGAGGTAGCGCGAGTTGCCCATGATGGTGCCGGTAGTGCCCATGGAACTGACGAAATGGGTAATCGTGCCTTGGGTCTGGCGCCAGATTTCCGGGCCGGTGGTGGTGTAGTGCGCTTCGGGGTTATCACCGTTGGCGAACTGGTCCAGTACCTGGCCACGGCCTTCGGCGGCCATGCGCTCGGCAAGGTCGCGGGCACCTTCCATGCCTTCTTCCTGGGTGACCAGCACCAGCTCGGCGCCATAGGCGGTCATCGCCGCCTTGCGCTCGGCGCTGCCGTTGTCGGGCATGATCAGCACCATTTTGTAGCCCTTGATCGCCGCGGCCATGGCCAGGGCAATCCCGGTGTTACCCGAGGTGGCTTCGATCAGGGTATCGCCCGGCTTGATCTGCCCGCGCAGCTCGGCGCGAGTGATCATCGACAACGCCGGGCGGTCCTTGACCGAACCAGCCGGGTTGTTCCCTTCGAGCTTGAGCAACAGGGTATTGCTGGTTTCACCCGCCATGCGTTGCAAGCGGACCAGGGGCGTATTGCCGACGCAATCGGCGATTGTAGGGTACTGCAAGGTCATGGCGTATTCGCAATCCAGACTGCGGGGGCGAACATCATACCGGGAAAGCCAGGCGCGCCATATCACGCAAAGTGTGGTGCTTATGGCTTATAGGAATAAGCGAGGGAGGTGGCGGCTGGGTGGACGCTATCGGGGGCAAGCCCCCTCCCACACTGGACCGAGTTCCAGCATGAGAATGCGGTCGAATGTGGGAGGGGGCTTGCCCCCGATAGCCGCACCTCGATAACCCGCCTAGCCCAAATGCCCGTCACCATGATTTTTCTGAAAGACCTCCTCTCCCATCGCCGCAATCTGCCCTTCGATCAATGCATCAAACGGCTTGAGCAACGGCTCAAACGAAACCGGCGCCTCCAGCACCTGCAACGCCTGCACGATCGCTTCGACCGTCGACAATGCCCCCGGCCCCGGCGCCTTGCGCAGCCGATAACGCGACACGCCACCCTCGGCCAGGGCCACCCGGGGCAACGCCGCCAATAAAGGGTTGAGGTGCAGCAGTTTGCGCGCCTTGCGCCAGGTGCCATCGGGCACCACCAGCAACAGCGGCTGATCGTCGGGCGCATAGGCTTGCAGCGGCTGGGCGTCGTCGGCGGGGAACAACAGCCGCGCCTGATAGCCTGGCGGGTTCAATAGCGTCGGCAGATCATCAAAGACCTCCCCCACCACCAGTTGCGCATTGTTCAAACCCAACGCCGCCAGCCGCGCGGTATTGAGCGCATGGTTGACCTCGCTCGGATGCTGCAACAGCAACACACGGGTACGGCTGTCGAGGCTGGGGATCAGCGCGCACAGGCAATGGACAGCGGGCCTGTGACAGCGGGAACATTGGGGTCGGGACATGGTTCTTCAGGCCTGGTTGAGCTGGGCTTTGAGTAAATCGCGGAAGGTCTGGATCAGCGGTTCGCGACTGCGGCCACGGCGCATGATCATCGAGAACGGCGCCTGGTAGCCGAAGGTCGCCGGCAGCAATACGCGCAGGTCACCCTTGTCAGCCCAGGCCTGGGCGTAGTGCTCGGGCAGGTAGCCGATATAGGCGCCGGACAGCACCAGGATCAACTGTGCCTCCATACTTTCCACCGTGGCGGCGCTGTGCTTGAAACCATGGCGCGCCAGTTCCGCCTGGCTCCAGTAGCCGCGCCCGACCATGCGTTGCTGGGTAATCACTTGTTCGGGGATACGCCGCTCGTTGAACAGTGGGTGGCGAGTGCTGCAATACAGCCAGTGTTGCTCGCGGTACAGCGGCATGTAGACCAGCCCGCTCATGCGATTGGAGAAGGCACCGATGGCCAGGTCGAGGCGATTGTCCTGCACGCCCAGTTGCAGTTCGTACGGGCTCATCACCGACAAATGCAAATGCACCGCCGGGTGTTCCAGGCTATAGGCGCCGATGACTTCGGCGAACGGCAGGGCCTTGTCGCTGACGGTAGAGTCGAGCACGCCGAGCTTGAGGGTACCGCGCAACTCACCCTTCAATGCGGCGGCGTATTGCTCGAAGCCTTCCAGTTCGCCGAGCAGGCGCAGGGTTTCCTGGTGGAACAACTCGCCCTTGCTGGTCAGGCTGAACCCGCCCCGGCCGCGATGACACAGCACCAGGCCCAACGCCGACTCCAACTGGCTCATATAGGTGCTGATGGCCGAGGTGGACAGGTTGAGTTCGTGCTGGGCATTGGCGAACCCCTGGTGGCGCACGACGCTGACGAAGATGCGCAGGAGTTTCAGGTCGGGCAAGGCGTTGGCCATCGGGCCTCCAAAAACGCGGTAACTGTAGGAGCAATCTCGCGCCTACAAGAATCGTCAGAGTCTACCTCAGCCATTAGTTTAGAAAAATCTGAACTAAGTATTTGCCCCTGGCGATTCTTCCCTCCCCTGGCTTTTCGCAGAATCGACCCCTAATAAACAAAACAACGCTGAGGCAATCCTGTGGACAAGATTTTCCACCAACCACTGGGCGGCAACGAAATGCCGCGCTTCGCCGGCATCGCCACCATGATGCGACTACCCCACCTACAGTCGGCCAAGGGCCTGGACGCCGCGTTTATCGGCGTACCGCTGGACATCGGCACGTCGTTGCGCGCCGGCACCCGCTTCGGGCCGCGTGAAATCCGCGCCGAATCGGTGATGATCCGTCCTTACAACATGGCCACCGGCGCCGCACCGTTCGATTCGTTGTCGGTGGCCGACATCGGCGACGTGGCGATCAACACCTTCAACCTGCTCGACGCCGTGCGCATCATCGAAGAAGCCTATGACGAAATCCTCGAACACAACGTGATCCCCATGACCCTGGGTGGCGACCACACCATCACCCTGCCGATCCTGCGGGCGATCCACAAGAAACACGGCAAGGTCGGGCTGGTGCACATCGATGCCCACGCTGACGTCAATGACCACATGTTCGGCGAGAAAATCGCCCACGGCACCACCTTCCGCCGCGCGGTGGAAGAAGGCCTGCTCGATTGTGACCGTGTGGTGCAGATCGGCCTGCGTGCCCAGGGCTACACTGCCGAAGACTTCAACTGGAGCCGCAAGCAGGGCTTCCGGGTGGTCCAGGCCGAAGAATGCTGGCACCACTCCCTCGCACCGTTGATGGCCGAAGTACGCGAAAAAGTCGGTGGCGGCCCGGTGTACCTGAGTTTCGACATCGACGGTATCGACCCAGCCTGGGCACCTGGCACCGGCACCCCAGAAATTGGTGGGCTGACCACGATCCAGGCAATCGAGATCATCCGTGGTTGCCAGGGCCTCGACCTGATTGGTTGCGATCTGGTCGAGGTTTCGCCGCCCTACGACACCACCGGCAACACCTCGCTGCTGGGCGCCAACCTGCTGTACGAAATGCTCTGCGTACTGCCCGGCGTGGCCCATCGCTGATGAGCGCCCGTGAGGTGTTGAAAGCTGCGGCCGACTTGGTGTCAGCCTTCGCGCGCAATGATCGCGAGGCTTACTTCGGCGCGTTCAGCGCCGATGCCAGCTTCGTGTTCTACACCCTCCCCCAGCCGCTGCTCAGTCGCGATGCCTACCAGGCGTTGTGGGACAGTTGGCGGCGGGACGAGGGATTCGAAGTGCTGTCCTGCACCTCAAGCAACGCCTTTGTCAGCCTGCAAGGCGACGTGGCGATTTTCATGCATGACGTGGCCACCGAGCTGCGCATGAACGGGGAGCAATTTTTTAGCCAGGAACGCGAGACCATTGTCTTCAAACGGCAAGGGCTGCGCGCAGAACAACAAGAAGGCCTATGGCTGGCCTGTCACGAACATTTGTCCGCTATGCCGGAAGGGCTGCCGCCCCCTTAGCCAATGTGATCGGAGCTGATCATGAATAATAAAAACAACGACAACAGTATTCGCAAAATAGAAACCAACGGGGTCGAACAGATCCCGGACCACGAACGTACCGCGGGGCCCAAGGATCTGTTTCGCCTGATCTTCGGCGGTGCCAATACCTTTGCCACCGCCGTGCTGGGTTCCTTTCCGGTGTTGTTCGGCTTGTCGTTCCAGGCTGGGGTCTGGGCGATTGTGCTGGGCGTGCTGGTGGGGGCCGTGATTTTGGCGCCCATGGGCCTGTTCGGGCCGATCAATGGCACCAATAACGCCGTGTCTTCCGGCGCGCACTTTGGCGTGCATGGGCGAATTGTCGGTTCGTTTTTGTCATTGCTGACCGCGATTGCGTTCTTCTCACTGTCGGTGTGGAGTTCCGGTGATGCCCTGGTCGGCGGTGCGAAACGCCTGATCGGCCTGCCGGAAACCGACCTGACCCTGGGCCTGGCCTACGGCGTATTCGCGATTCTCGTGCTGACGGTGTGCATCTACGGCTTTCGCTTCATGCTGTGGGTCAACCGCATTGCCGTGTGGGCGGCGAGCCTGCTGTTCCTGCTGGGCATCTTCGCGTTCGCGCCAACCTTCGACAGCCACTTCGCCGGCACCGTCGCGATGGGCCAGAGCGGTTTCTGGGCGGCCTTTATCGGCGCCGCGCTGGTGGCCATGAGCAACCCGATTTCCTTCGGTGCGTTCCTGGGTGACTGGTCGCGCTATATCCCGCGGGAAACCCCGAAGGGCCGGATCATGCTGGCCGTGGTCCTGGCGCAGGTCGCCACCTTGATTCCGTTCCTGTTCGGCCTGGCTACCGCCACCATCGTGGCGATCAAGGCGCCGGACTACATCGCGGCCAACAACTATGTCGGCGGCTTGCTGGCGGTGGCACCTAGCTGGTTCTTCCTGCCGGTGTGCCTGATTGCAGTGATCGGCGGCATGTCCACCGGCACCACGTCGCTGTATGGCACCGGGCTGGACATGTCCAGCGTGTTTCCGCGCGTTTTGTCGCGGGTCAAGGCCACGCTGCTGATCGGGGTGATGTCGATTGCCTTCATCTTTATCGGACGTTTCGCCGCCAACCTGGTGCAAAGCGTGTCGACCTTCGCCGTGCTGATCATCACCTGCACCACGCCGTGGATGGTGATGATGATCATCGGCCTGATCGTACGCCGAGGCTTCTACTGCCCGGATGACCTGCAGGTGTTCACCCGCGGCGAAACCGGTGGCCGCTACTGGTTCAGCCATGGCTGGAACTGGCGCGGGCTGGGAGCCTGGATCCCGAGTGCGCTGGTGGGCCTGTGCTTCGTCAACTTGCCTGGGCAGTTTGTCGGGCCGCTGGGCAACTTGGCCGAGGGTATCGATATCAGCCTGCCGGTGACGCTGGGGCTGGCCTCGGTGGTGTACCTGACCTTGCTTCGCCTGTTCCCGGAACCGGCTGCCGTCTATGGGCCAACGGACCCTCGCAGCCAGCGCACTGACGCGCGCGCGCAATCAGCGCAGCAACAGACCGCCTGACCCCAATAAAAAAGATAATCGGAGACTCGCCGTCATGGCTTTGGATTTATTCGTCGTACTCATCTACGCCGCCGGCATGCTTGTGCTCGGCTACTACGGCATGCGCCGCGCCAAGACTCACGAAGACTACCTGGTGGCCGGGCGTAACCTGGGGCCATCGCTGTACATGGGCACCATGGCCGCCACGGTACTGGGCGGCGCGTCCACCGTCGGTACCGTGCGCCTGGGCTATGTGCACGGCATCTCTGGCTTCTGGCTGTGTGCCGCATTGGGCATGGGGATCATCGCGCTGAACCTGTTTTTGGCCAAGCCGCTGTTGAAGCTGAAGATCTTCACCGTGACCCAGGTCCTGGAAAAACGCTACAACCCCATGGCTCGCCAGGCGAGTGCGGTGATCATGCTAGCCTACGCGCTGATGATCGGCGTGACCTCGATCCTGGCCATCGGCACGGTGCTGCAAGTGCTGTTTGGCCTGCCGTTCTGGATCTCGGTGGTATTGGGCGGTGGCGTGGTCGTGGTGTATTCGACCATCGGCGGCATGTGGTCGCTGACCCTCACCGACATCGTGCAGTTCGTGATCAAGACCGTCGGCCTGATGTTTATCCTGCTGCCGATCTGCCTGTACCGCGTGGGCGGCTGGGATGAGCTGGTGGCCAAGCTGCCAGCATCGAGCTTCAGCTTCACCGCGATCGGCTGGGACACGATCATCACCTACTTCATGATCTACTTCTTCGGCATCCTGATTGGCCAGGACATCTGGCAGCGGGTGTTCACCGCCCGGGACGAAAAGGTCGCCCAGTACGCAGGCACTTTCGCTGGTTTCTACTGCATCCTCTATGGCCTGGCGTGTGCCTTGATCGGCATGGCGGCGCACGTGCTGATCCCGGATCTGGATAACGTCAATAACGCGTTTGCGGCGATCGTCAAAGCGTCGCTGCCGGATGGGATTCGCGGGCTGGTGATTGCGGCGGCACTGGCGGCGATGATGTCCACCGCCAGCGCGGGCTTGCTGGCGGCGGCCACCGTATTGACCGAAGACCTGCTGCCACGTTTACGCGGTGGTAAACAGTCGAGCCTGGCAATCAACCGCCTGTTCACAATGTTGACCGGTATCGTCGTGCTGGGTATCGCACTGGTGGTAAATGACGTGATCAGCGCCCTGACCCTGGCCTACAACCTGCTGGTGGGTGGCATGCTGATCCCGCTGATCGGCGCGATCTTCTGGAAGCGGGCAACCACATCGGGGGCAATCACGTCCATGACCCTGGGCTTCGTGACGGCGCTGGTGTTCATGTTCAAGGATGGGCTGGATGCGAACACGCCGATCTACTACAGCCTGGCGGTGGCGTTGGTGAGCTTTGTGCTGGTGAGCTTGTTGTCGCGCCAGCCGGAGGCGGAGGTGGCTCGGGCGTTGTAAGAAATAACGGGTTTAGAGCGGTTTCTTCAGCGGGTGCGACGTCGGATGTCGCACCCGTTTTTTTTGCGTGGATTCTGGAGTTTCCGTTGGTCTGGACTGGTATTTCTGACAGTAGATATGAGGCTGAACGCAGCATTAGCTTGACACTGCAATGTCAAGCTGGAAACAGCTGGGCTTATAGTTACCTTTACGGAACGAGGTGTTGAAATGAAAAATCCAAAAGCTTCACATCCACCCGGACCTACAGTACCCGCCAACTTGCAAACCGGTGACAGGGTGCATCTGAACGGAAAAAATGTGGAGGTCTACTCCGGCCTATGTAGGCTCCTATTCAATAACGCAACAGGAAGCCTCGCTTTTCCTCTGTCTATAAGCCGCAACTACGCTCATGAAATTTACTTTCAAGTCGATCCCAATTACACCGGCGAGTTTTCCGTCGTTGGAGAGTACGCCCCAAACAGCCCGGTTAATGAGGATGATCGCAGCTTCGGGAAGACAAAAATCACCCGCTCTAAATAACACCTATACAGACCTTTACTCCGCAACGCTCACACAGCTCGTAACGTGCTTCGTGTGAGCGCTTCCCAAGTCTTACCGACGACGAGGACGACGCTGCTCGTCATCAGTACGAATCGGCACCGGTTGCAGCGGTGGCTCGATCAAGCCCAGTGCAACGCCGAGGTCGTGGAGCCAATTTTGGATTTTCTCTTTCATGGTTGCCCCCTTTGAGGGTAATGCGGGTAGGCGCAAATTCTGTCGCCCTTTCCTACATTGATAGTAGCCCTAAGTCCTACGTATTGCTTGAACGAAACCACAACGAACTATTACCGAATCGATCCCAATCCTGACGGATCGCTCAAGCAATCGCGCGCGTGCCTGGCAGGGACTCGGCCTTGCCCTCTTGCTGCAGGTCGATCCATGCATTGAGGTTAGCGCCGAGCATACCCTTTCGCCACATCAGCCAGGTGGTCGCAGTGGCAAAATGCCCTGTCAACGGATGAACGGACACACCGTCCTTGCCCGGCAGGCTGTCGAGCATGGATTCAGACATCAAGGCCACACCAGAACCGGCGATGACGCAGGCGAGCATGCCCTGGTAAGACTCGATCTCAATCGCCCGGCCCATGGCGACGTGCTCGTGGGAAAACCAGGTTTCCAGGCGCGTGCGATAGGCGCAGCTGCGTCGGAAAGTGAACACCGAACGGCCAGCAACGTCCTGGGGGCCGCGCACCGGCGGGTGATCGGCTTCGCATATCAGCACCAGGCGTTCTTCGCACAGGGCTAAACCGTCCAACGAGGCGATGGTGATGGGCCCATCCACAAAAGCAGCATCCAGGCGACCGGTAATCAACCCTTCGAGCAATTCACCGCTGGGCGCCGATTGCACCTGCAAGTTCACCATCGGGTACGCCTTGTGATAACGCGCCAACAGCTTCGGCAAGTGCACCGCCGCCGTGCTGTACATGCTGCCCAGTACAAAGTCGCCGGCCGGTTGCCCGCCTTGCACGGCGCCATGGGCTTCATCGTGCAGCGCCAGCAGACGGGTGCTGTAGTCCAGCAACACCTTGCCCGCCGGAGAAAGCTGCAAACGCTGGCGTTCGCGCACAAACAGCTCGACGCCGAGCTGTTCCTCCATCTGCCTGAGCCGGGTCGACAGGTTCGATGGCACACGGTGCAGGCGCTCGGCAGCGCGGGTGATGGAGCCCTCTTCCGCCACGGCCTGGAAAATGCGCAATTGACTGAACTCCACACCTTTCTCCAAAACTGAACAAGTTACTCACTATTATTCATTTTTACAGAAAGTCAATTCGCTTTAGCCTACAGGCATTCGCTTTCGTCCAGGACGCCTGCCCATGTCTGCGCTGATCCGCTTACTCGCCAGCTTTATCGCCCTGATGATGGCCATGGGCATTGGCCGCTTCGCCCTCACCCCGCAAATGCCCCATCTGCTCAGCGAAGGCCAGATCGACCTGACCGGCGCCGGGCTGATCGCCGCCGCCAATTACCTGGGTTACTTCGTGGGAGCGGTGGACTCGATCTTCGCCCGCAGCCATCACCACGTGCGTGGTCGCCTGTATGGCGGGCTGTGGTTGTGCGTGCTGCTGACCCTGGCCTCGTACTGGGCCCATGGGTTCTGGCCGCACCTGCTGTTGCGCTTCGGTACCGGCGTTGCAAGTGCCTGGGTATTGGTGATGATCACCAGCCTGAGCCAGCCACTGGCGATTGCCGCTGGACGTGCACGCCTGGGGGCGCTGGTGTTCGCCGCGCCAGGGCTGGGGATTCTGTTGACCGGATTGCTGGCGTTGGGCTCCAACCTGTTGGGCCAAAGCTCTGCAACGTTGTGGCTGGTCTATGGCGTCGTGGCGCTGGTGATGCTGCTGGCAATCTTGCCATGCTTGCCCCAGCCGTCCGCCGTCACTGCGCCTGTTGCAAGCCACGCCGACACAGCCAGCAACGGCAGCATTACCCACCTGTGCTGGATCTATGTGTTGTTCGGCCTGGGCTACATCATTCCGGCGACGTTCCTGTCACAGATGGCCAGCGCGCAATTCAAGGGCGCCTGGCAGGCCGATCTGTTCTGGCCCTGCTTTGGTTTGGCGGCGGCGATTGGCGTGGTGGTCGCAAGCCTGCGGCGCAAGGACCCGGACACCACCCGCCGCTGGCTGATGAGCACGTTGTGGCTGCAAGCGGCCGGCGTATTTGCCTGCCTGCTGGGTAACGGTTGGGGTCTGGCGCTGGGGGTGTTGCTGTGCGGCGGGCCCTTCCTGGCCTGCATGCAGTTGGTGATGGCGCGCCTGCGGGACGTTGCACCCCACGGCTATCAGCGCAACACCGGGCTGCTGACCGCCAGCTTTGCCATCGGCCAATTGAGTGGGCCGTTGCTGGCGTCGGTGAGCAGCCACCTGAGCGGTGGCCTGCAACCCGCGTTGCTGATCGCCGGTGCAGGCCTGTTAGTGGCGGGAGGGGTGTTGGTCAGCCCGCGACCAACGGTGCCGGCGCACGAACCTGCTCACGCCGCGCCAGCACCAGGAAAAACAGCCCACCCAGGAAGCAGCCGGTAAACCAGGCGAAGTTGGCCATGCCCTGCAAGGCTGGGGTAAAAGTGATCGCGACACCCACCAGCGTCGCGGGCAACAGGGCCTTGACCGCTGTCCAATTCACACCGCCGTCGAAGTAATAGCGCCCGCTGGGGCTGTCATCGAACAGCGCATCCACATCGATCTTCTGCTTTTTGATCAGGTAGAAGTCCACCAGCAGAATCCCGAACAGCGGCCCGATGAATGCCGCGAGGATGTCGAGGGTGTAGTGGATCATCAGCGGGTTATTGAACAAGTTCCACGGCGTAATGAAGATCGACGCCACCGCCGCGATCATCCCGCCGGCACGCCAGCTGATCTTGCTTGGCGCGACGTTGGCAAAGTCAAAGGCCGGGGACACGAAGTTGGCAACGATGTTGATGCCAATGGTCGCCGTCACAAAGGCAAAGGCCCCCAGCAACACGGCCATGCTGTTGTCGATTCGCGACACGGTGGCGATCGGGTCATGCAGCATTTCGCCAAACACCGGCAAGGTGCCCGAGACGATCACCACGGTAACCAGGGAGAACGCCAGGAAATTCACCGGCAACCCCCAGAAATTACCGCGCCGCACATCATGCATACTGCGGCAGTAGCGGCTGAAGTCGCCGAAATTCAGGGTCGGCCCGGAGAAATACGAGACCACCAGCGCCGTCGCCACTATGACCTGGCCAAACGCCTGCCAGCCCGACAGGGATTTCTCCGACAGGGTAAAGCTGATATTCGCCCAACCCGCCTTCCACACAATCCAACCCGCCAGGACGAACATCACCGCGTAGACCACCGGCCCGGCCCAGTCGATAAAACGGCGGATGGATTCCATGCCGGCCCAGAACACGGCCGCCTGCAGCACCCACAGGCTCAGAAAACCCAACCAGCCAAGGTAGGACAGGCCTGCGAAGTGCGGCTCTGCATACACGGCCATCTGCGGGAAAAAGCGCAGCACCACAATGATCAGGGCACTGGACGCCAGATAAGTCTGAATGCCATACCACGCCACGGCGATCAGGCCGCGAATCACCGCAGGAATATTCGCACCAAACACGCCAAACGCCAGCCGGCAGATGACCGGATAAGGCACCGCTGCTTGCTGACTGGGCTTGGCCACCAGGTTGGCAATCAATTGCACGATGCAAATACCCGCGAGCAAGGCGATTAACACCTGCCAACTGGCTAACCCGAGGGCGAACAGGCTGGCGGCGAATACATAGCCACCGACGCTGTGCACGTCGCTCATCCAGAACGCGAAGATGTTGTACCAGGTCCACTTCTGCGGCTGCGGGCCCAGGTCCTGGTTATACAGGCGGGGGCTGTAGCCTTTGGGCAATTGTTCGGTCATCGCTGGGCTCCTCGAAATACCGGCCTGCGCTGCCGTAACGGGATGCATACGGGAGGCGGCATGGTTTGTATACGATAGAGTCAGCAGAATGCGTGCCAATAGCACACAATCCCCCTGCAGCGCGGGTTGCAAAGGTATTTATGCTTGGCTAGAGGCTGGTAAGACGCTCAGCAACGGTGCACATAAATCCTGTACACAATCACCGGTGCACTCGATGTGCACACAAGTGCCCGACCGTGCAGCACGCCGCGGTCAGAAGAGTGCCCCACGCCATGTCCATCACCGCCAAGCCGGCCGACCAGCCTTGCAGCGTGGCCCAATTGCTCAGGTCATAGGTGCCATAGGCCACCAGGCCGAGCAAAGCACCCAGGCGCGCCGCGCGTTGCCAGCTTGCGCTGGGAAGGACCACCAAGACCACGCAACCGATGGCGTACAGGAGATAGAACAGCACGGCGGGCAACAGGCGAGGCTGATCAAGCATCAGTGGGCCCAGCAGGGATTTGTAGGTCGGGCCCATAAGGACGCCGAGCCAGAGGCCGTCGAGCACCAGAAAGGCGAACAAGGTGCCGAGGTAGGCGAAGACAGACGTCTTGGACATTGATACAACCTCTGTAGGAGCGAGCGTGCTCGCGAATGTATTCCAAGCGCATCGCTGCGTCGGATGTACCTTTTTCGCGAGCACGCTCGCTCCTACCAGAGAGCCAAGCGAACTCAGCTTAGTTCAATGCGATCCGCGTGAATCACAATCTGGCCCTGCTTGTAGAGTGCACCAATGGCTTTCTTGAAGTTGCCCTTGCTCACGCCAAACAAGTTGCTGATCACCGCCGGGTCGCTCTTGTCGCTGACCGGCAGGCTGCCGTTGTTTTCACGCAACTTGGCGAGGATCTTCGAGTTCAGGCTGGAGGCCGCTTCCTGGCCAACCGGCTGCAGGCTCAGGCTGATATTGCCATCGGCGCGGATCTCCTTGATAAAGCCCTTCTCTTCCTTGCCCGGGCGCAGGAACTTGAACACTTCGTTCTTGTGAATCAAGCCCCAGTGCTTGTTGTTGATAATCGCCTTGAAACCCATGTCGGTGGCTTCGGCCACCAGCAGATCGACCTCCTGGCCCACCTGGTAGTTGGCCGGCGTCTTGTCCAGGTAACGGTCCAGGCGTGCAGTCGCCGTGATGCGCTTGGTGTGCTTATCGAGGTAGACGTGCACCACGCAATATTCACCGGCGCTCAACTGGCGCTTTTCTTCCGAATACGGCAGCAACAGGTCCTTGGGCAAGCCCCAATCAAGGAACACACCAATACTGTTGACTTCGACGACTTTCAAACTGGCAAATTCGCCGACTTGAACTTTCGGTTTTTCGGTGGTGGCGATAAGTTTGTCATCGCTGTCCAGATAGATGAAAACGTTAAGCCAGTCTTCATCTTCACTGGGAATATCTTTGGGGATGTAACGATTAGGCAAGAGGATTTCGCCATCTTGCGCACCATCCAAGTACAAACCAAAGTTAGTGTGTTTAACCACTTGCAAGCTGTTGTAGCGCCCGACTAAAGCCATTTCCAATACCCTCATTGCGTGGGCGGCATTCTACCCGAGTTGCGTGCAGCACGCGCGCGCGCCTGAAAAATCGCGGCTGGCATGGCGTTCTACTGGCAGCGCCCCGCTCGTCAGATCAAACAGCTCGATTGCTCCACGGCACAACGGCCATTTCACCCCCAGCGTTACGAGTTAAAACAGTCAGTTAGGCGCTTATTGCAAAGTTAAAACCAGCTGATTTTCCAGCCCACTTATAATTCCAAGGGGATATTTACCAAGCAATTGTCAAGTATTTCCTGTACGATGCCTGGCCAAGTTAATTTTCTACAGGTTAGTGGCCGCCATGCGCGTAAAAGCATCCAACAGCAAAGCAAAGCCAGCTCCCGCCGTTGAAACCAGCGAATCGATCAACAGCCAGATTGCTGCGTTCCTCAAATCCGGTGGCGAAATCCAGCAGATTGCCAAGGGCGTGAGCGGCCAGACTTTCGGCCCGTCCAAGCAAATCAGCCTGGGCAAGAAGTAACCCCCGCGCAACGCACCTGGTCCCTAAGCGTCTTGCCTTCAAGGCGCTAGGACTAGAGCCCGAAATACCCGCTTGCCTGATCCTCTAATACGTTAATCGACGAACGGGACTCATCGCCTGGCATTCGCCGGTATGCTTGCACACGTCTAGCACGGGCATCTGCCCGATTTTTCCGTCACTGCTCCTCGCTTTTCATGGAGTGAAGCATGCTCAAACCCTACATCTTCCTGGTCAGTGCCTTGGCCGCCAGCCCGCTTGCCCAAGCGCAGATCTTCCAGCGCGAATTGGGCGACTTCGACCTTAAATTGGGCACCACCCCCAGCCGCAGCATGGCCCAGGGCCTGGTCAAGCCGACATCGCCCGGCAGTGATTCATTCCATGGCGGCCTGGACCTCAGTCACGACAGCGGTCTGTACATCGGCCAGTTTTCCCCGAACATGGGCCTGTCATCGACCAGCAACCTCGAGGTCGATTCCTACATGGGCTTCAAACATCCTTTCGACCAGACCCTCGGCTACGAAGTAGGGCTGATCCACTACAGCTACCCCACGCTCAGCCTCAGGAACAGCCAGGAGTTCTACGGTGGCCTGAACCTGTTGGGCAACCGCTTCGGTGCATCCTTCAGCAACGACCCCGACCGCCAGGACAGCACGCTGTTTGCCGACCTCAGCGGCACCCAGCCTTTCGGCATTGGTGTCAGCATGAAGTACACCACCCATCAACTGGGCACGCCAGCGTCGGTGGAAGGCGGCGCCATCAGCAGTTTCAGCGACTGGTCGGTGCAGTTTTCCCGCGCCTGGAAAGGCATTGACCTAGACCTGATCTACAGCGGCTCCAGCCTCACCGGCAGCGATTGCTCGGCCTACTCCGGACACAATTCGCAATGCGATGGCCTGTTGACCTTGAAGGCCGCGCGGTCGTTTTATTGATGGGCTGAACTGTGGTGCCTGCCGCGGGTTCACATGCACTAACCCCTCCCGCGCAAGGACCCGCCCATGCTGCAACGGCTCAAACTTCTGCTGGTATTGCTGGCCCTGAGCCTGGTGCTCGCCGGCTGCAATCGCGTGGGCCTGGCCTACCGCAATCTCGATGTCATCATCCCCTGGACCCTCAGTGACTACCTGGACATGACCCCCGGGCAAAAGACCTGGTTCAACGACACACTCAAGGAACACCTGGCCTGGCACTGCACCACACAACTGCCGGGTTATCTGGATTGGCTCGACCGCCTGCAACAGATGGTCGACAACCACCAGGTCACCGACGCCGCACTACAGACCCGCACCGTCGAAGCCAAACAGGCGATTGCCGAGATTGCGCAACAGGTCACCCCGTCAGCGATCCAATTGCTGCAAGGCCTGGACGACCAACAGGTCAAGGACATGAACCAAGCCCTGGCCAAAGACCTGCGCAAACGCCAGGACGAATACCTCAAGCCGCCCCTCCCCCAGCAGATCAAGGAACGCGCCGAGCGCATGAACAAGCGCCTTGAGACCTGGATGGGCCCGCTCAGCGCCAGCCAGCAGAACCGCGTGATGACCTGGTCAATCGACCTGGGTGAACAGAACCAGCAGTGGATCGGCAACCGCGCCCGCTGGCAGGCGCAATTTATCGAAGCGGTGCAACACCGTGACGGCGCCGATTTCCCGCAGAAAATCGAGCAATTGCTGGTGAACCGCGAAAGCCTATGGACTCCAGAGTATCGCGTCGCCTACGCCCAGACTGAAACAGCTGCCCGTAGCCTGCTCGTGGATCTGACGGCTGAAAGCACAGTGCAGCAACGGCTGAAACTCTCGCAAAAAATCGACAAGGTCCGCAGTGACTTCCAGGCGCTCAAGTGCCTGAAAAGCGTGCAACCCTAGCCCGGCGCCAAGGTTCCCAGCCAAGCCACCAGCCCCAGGATCAATACCACCGCGCCGAACTCCAGGGCCATGCTGCGCCGCAGCACGCGGCCCGCAGCGGCAGTGTCGCCCGCCGCCAGGGACCGTTGCAGAAACGGAACCAGATGGAAACGATTGAGTGCCGCCAGCCCCAGCATCAAGCTAAAAACGCCGAGCTTCAGGCCCAACAGGATCGCGTAGACACTGCCGTTGATGCCGTCCAGGTTCGGCCCCACCACCAACAGATAATTGACCCCACCGGTGACGATCAGCACCGCGACGAATCCCGCGCCGATACGCTCAAACCCTGCAAGTGCCCCGGCCAACACCTCGACGCGATAACGGTCCCGAAACAATGCGCGCCTCAACAACAGCCCAAACGCCGCCAACGCCCCGACCCAGCCTCCCGCAGCCAGCAGATGTGCCGCGTCGCTGATGATGTGCCACGCGCCCAGCATCCCTTCGTGCATCACGCCGTGCCCACTCCAGACCAGTGTCACGAGCGCGACGCCCCCCAACACCGTGGCCGGCAGCAAGCGGGTAGTACACCCTGCCAGGACCAGCGCCACGATACGCAGGCACCAGGCCACACCCAGGTCGGTCTGCCAGAGCATCATCTGCAAATGTGGCCATAACGCCTGCCAATCGCTGGCGCCACTCATGGCCTGGGTCATGGACAGCAGCGACGCCACGGACAACAACACCCCCAGGCCCGCCGTCCACCCCATCAGCCTCTTGAAGTTCAGTAGCGTGCGCTGCGAAGCGTTCAGCCCGTAAAGCCCAAAGAGCCCGAAGCCAAACAACAACATCAGGTCAAGATAGAGGGCAAACCGCAGGGCGACTTGGCTCAATTCACTCATGGCTGAACGCTGAATACTACGTTACCGGTGATCGGGTGCGTATCGGACGACACCGCGCGCCAGTCAACCCGATAGGTACCGGTGCTCAGCACGGAAGCCGGCTTGATCAACATCACTTTGGGATCGGTGCTCGCCGCCACACTGGCCTTGACCGGCATCGGCGAGTTGGGCATGCCGGGCATATCGGTCATGGTCAGCTTGGCGCCGGAAAACTGCGTCAGCAGGTTCTCCGAGAAGCGCAGCTCTATGACCGCGGGCGGCGTGCCCTGGGTGCCAGCGGCTGGAATGGACGAGAGCAATTTCGGATGGGCCGCGGCCGGCAGGCTGAGGATTAATCCGGCCCACAGCGCACCACCCGCTAACGCAGTTTTCAACAGAGACATGCAAGGCTCCAGGCCGCTCAAGGCGGCGAGTTATAGGTATAGGAAAAGTGTCAAAACCATAGGCGCACACCGACCAGCCAGCGCAGTTGGCTGACGTCTTCATCCTCCGCGCGGGCGTACTGTGCTGTCTGCCCATAGGTGCGGTTCCAACTGACCCCCACGTAAGGCGCAAACTCTCGGCGTACCTCGTAGCGCAACCGCAGGCCCAATTCGCTTTCCGCAAGGCCTGAGCCCACGCGGCGCTGCGGATCGTTTTGCGCATAAAAGTTGAGTTCCGCGGTCGGCTGCAGGATCAGGCGGTTGGTCAGCAGAATGTCGTAGTCGCCTTCCAGCCGGGCCGCGGTGCGGCCCGACTCGCCAACAAACAGCGTCGCCTCGGCCTCAAAGTTGTAGAGCGCCATGCCCTGGATGCCGAAGGCTGCCCAGCGCTGGCTGTGACCGGGTTTGAAATCCTGCCGCACACCGCCAACCAAGTCCCACCAAGGGCTGATGGCGTGCCCCCACAAAACCTGGGCTTCGGCGCTGTCAGTGCGGCCGGCGCTGCGTTCGCCTTCGCTGCGCAGCCACAGTCGGTCGATATCAGCGCCGGCCCAGCCCTTGATGTCCCAGTTCAGCGCACTGCCATCGTCGGCGCCTTGCCATTCCAACTGGTTGATCAGCAGCATCGAATGAATCGCGCTGTCGTGCACACTGTGCCCGCCAGGCGCGTTATAGACCGCTGCGCGATCGGCGTCGGTCAGTACCGGGATCGGCGTGCGGCTTTGGGTGGGTGCGGACGAAGCCGCCGGGCTCATGCCCTGCAGTTCATCCGCCAACACCAGCGAGCCGCAGGTTAATGTGGCAAACGTGATGCACAGCGATATAACACGATGGTTCATGCCCGCTTCCTCATTCATGCACGCGAACTTCACGGAACATGCCCATTTCCATGTGGTACAGCAGGTGGCAGTGATAGGCCCAGCGGCCGAGAGCATCGGCCGTCACGCGGTAACTGCGCCGGGTACCCGGTGGCATGTCGATCGTGTGTTTGCGCACCTGGAACTCGCCGTTTTCATCTTCAAGGTCGCTCCACAGGCCATGCAGATGAATCGGGTGGCTCATCATGGTGTCGTTGACCAGTACCAGTCGCACCCGCTCGCCATAGGTCAGCTGCAAGGGTTCGGCAGCGGAAAATTTCACACCATTGAATGACCAGGCAAACTTCTCCATATGCCCGGTGAGGTGCAACTCGATCGTACGCGAGGGATCACGGCCATCGGGGTCCTCGAAGGTGCTGCGCAGGTCGGCGTAGGCCAGGACGCGCCGGCCATTGTTACGCAGGCCGACGCCAGGGTCGTCGAGCTTGGGCATCGGGCTCATCGCCTGCATATCCACCAGCGGGTTGTCCTGCTCGCTGGCCGGATGGCTCTGCATCGACATCGAACCCATGGCGCTGTGGTCCATGCCTTCCATATCCGGCATATCGTCCATGGCGCCGTGGTCCATGCCGCCCATGCCCATGTCGTCCATGGTTATCCAAGGGCGCGCATCAAGCGCCGGCACTGAGGCCTCCGCCCCCGCCTGCCGGGCCAGCGTGCCACGGGCATACCCCGTACGGTCCATCGACTGGGCAAACAGCGTGTAGGCGGCGGCAGTGGGCTCGACCAGCACATCAAAGGTTTCAGCCACGGCAATGCGGAACTCGTCGACGCTGACCGGTTGCACCGGCTGGCCGTCGGCGGCGATAACGGTCATCTTCAGCCCCGGAATGCGCACATCGAAATAGGTCATCGCCGAGCCGTTGATAAAGCGCAGGCGAATTCTCTCCCCGGCCTCAAACAAGCCGGTCCAGTTGCGACCGGGCGGCTGGCCGTTGAGCAGGTAGGTGTAGGTCTCGCCGCTGACGTCCGCGAGGTCGGTAGGATTCATCTTCATGCGCGCCCACATCAGCCGATCGGCGACCGTAGCCGACCAGCCGTGCTTGCCTGCATCGCTGATAAAATCGCCCACCGTGGGCTTGTGCCGGTTGTAGTAATCGGACTGTTTCTTGAGGGTCTTCATCAGCGCGACGGGGTCTTCGTCGGTCCAGTCCGACAGCATGACAACGTAGTCGCGCTGGTAACTGAACGGCTCCGGCTCCCTGGGATCGATGACCAGAGGCCCGTACACGCCCTGTTGCTCCTGAAACCCGGAATGGCTGTGGTACCAATAGGTACCATGCTGCTTGACCTTGAACTGGTAGACATACACCCCACCCGGTTCGATCCCCTCAAAACTGAGGCCAGGCACGCCGTCCATGGTGGACGGCAGAAGGATGCCGTGCCAGTGGATCGAGGTAGGCTCGTTGAGCCGGTTCTTCACGCGCAGGGTCACGGTGTCGCCCTCGCGCCAGCGCAACAGCGGGCCGGGCAGGCTGCCATTGATCGTCAGCGCGGTACGCTGTTGGCCGCTGAGGTTGACAGGCGTCTGGTCGATAAACAGATCGAATTCGCTGCCCGTCAGCACGGTGGGGTGGCCGGGATTGCTCAGCGCCCAAACCGGCGGGCGCCATAGCCCGAGCCCACCGAGCAAGCCGCCGGCGGCCAGGCCTTTGACGAAGGTTCGTCTGGAGGTAGTGGAATGCATGCCGATTCAAGTCCATGAGATGAATGGCTGCAGATTAGGCGGCGCCAGCTGTCAGCAACCTTAGCGGCAGATTACCGATCTGACAGCTGCGGCGTACCCGGCGGCGCGAAGGGGCCGGGTATGGAGGGATTCAAGCGATCTGTGCCTTGGACGCCACTTCAGCAAAGGTCGCCGGGTCCAACGCATCTGCCTGCTCATCCAGCACTTGGCGTGGGTGATCATTGCCCGGAATAGAGCTGTCGATCAGCGCCAGCAACTGCGCGCCGAGCCCGGTCAGGATAAAGTTTTCGCCGTTGCCGCCCTCTTCCTCAGGTCGCGATTCAATAAAACCGCGCTTGAACAGCAGCGCTTCATAATCCGCAGCGGTTTTTTTCAACGCATCCAGGTTGCCCGTGGACTCGCCCGCCGTGGCCTTCTCGGCCGCTTCCTCTTCGGCGTACTTGCGTGGGGCGAAGCTGCCCTCACCGTTCTGCACTTCATGCAGCAGACGTTCGATCAAATCCCAGTTGTAAGTCGTCATCCTGATTCCTCCTGCGGGCCGATGGAAAGGGAGCCCGTCTCAAGGTGTGACACGCCGCGTCACTGGCCGTTCAGCCGAATGGACGAGCGTCATTTCTCTGAACTTTCCAGACGTTCGCGTCCTCAACTGCACATAACCACCAAGGAGGTCCCAGTATGAAAACCCTGATGAACCTGGTCATTGCCACCATGTTGCTCACGGCCCTGCCCGCCTGGGCCTGTACGCCGGACGAGGCGACCGCCAAGCGCGAACAGCTGGGGCAGGAAGTAGCGAAACTCACCGAACAGAACCCCTCCAAGGCCAAGGAGATGAACGACGAGTTGCAGAAAATGGACCTGGATACCCAGAGCGCGGAGTTCCCCGACAAGTGCCAGTTGATCGATGCCCGCCTCAAAGAATTGAAAGAGGCCGCCGCCAAGGCGAAAAACTGAAGGCAAAAAAAACCGGACAACGTCCGGTTTTTTTATTTCACCTCCGCCTTACTCGGCAGCCGGCGCTTCTGGCTTGCGGCGCTTGAGCGGTGCCATGCCGTCCTTGCTGACGAGCGACAGGTTGTCGGTCTTCGGCCGGTTGGTGATCTTGCGCTTGGTCGGCGACTTGGCGCCGGCCTTTTTCTTGTCGCCCTTGGCGTCGACTTTTTTCTTCTTCACGCCAACGGCCTTGCCCGACGCCTTAACCTTCTTCGGCCCGGTGTAGGTGCCTTTGACTTCCTTGATGGTGCGACGCTCGAACGACTGCTTGAGGTAGCGCTCGATGCTCGACATCAGGTTCCAGTCGCCGTGACAGATCAGCGAGATCGCCAGGCCATCGTTGCCCGCACGCCCGGTACGGCCGATACGGTGCACGTATTCGTCGCCGCTGCGGGGCATGTCGAAGTTGATGACCATGTCCAGGCCGTCCACGTCCAGGCCGCGGGCGGCGACGTCGGTGGCCACCAGGATCTTCACGCCGCCGGCCTTGAGGCGATCGATGGCCAGCTTGCGGTCCTTCTGGTCTTTCTCGCCGTGCAGCACGAACGCCTTGTAGTCCTGCGCCACCAGGCGACCGTAGATGCGATCGGCCGCAGCGCGGGTATTCGTGAAGACAATGGCTTTCTGATAGGTCTCATTGGCCAGCAGCCAGTTGAGGATCTGTTCTTTGTGCACATTGTGGTCAGCGGTGATGATCTGCTGGCGCGTGGTCGCGTTCAGGTCGCTGACGTTGTTGACCTGCAGGTGCTCAGGGTTGTTCAGGACCTTGGCCACCATGTCGCGCAGGGTCGAACCACCGGTGGTGGCGGAGAACAGCATGGTCTGCTGGCGATTGACGCACTCGCCCACCAGGCGCTGTACGTCGTCGGCAAAACCCATGTCGAGCATGCGGTCGGCTTCGTCCAGCACCAGCACTTCGACCTCCTTGAGGTCGAGGTTGCCAGCGTTGAGCTGCTCGATCATGCGGCCCGGCGTGCCGATCAGGATATCCGGCACCTTGCGCAGCATGGCGGCCTGGACCTTGAAGTCTTCGCCACCGGTGATCAGGCCGGACTTGATGAAGGTGAATTGCGAGAAGCGCTCCACTTCCTTCAGGGTCTGCTGGGCCAGCTCGCGGGTCGGCAGCAGGATCAGGGTCTTGATGCTGACGCGGACTTTGGCCGGGCCGATCAGGCGGTTAAGAATCGGCAGGACGAAAGCGGCAGTCTTGCCACTCCCGGTTTGAGCCGTCACCCGCAGGTCACGCCCTTGGAGCGCGAGCGGGATGGCCGCTGCTTGCACAGGCGTAGGCTCGACAAATTTAAGCTCGGCCACGGCTTTGAGCAGGCGTTCGTGCAGGGCGAATTGGGAAAACACGGGTGCTACCTCGAAGAAATACAAAATATCAGCTGCATAGGGTACCGGTTTCGGCCGTCCAAACCGAGTTTCTTTACGCGAACGGCGCTAATCAGCCGCTTTTTTGTCAGCTGGTTTGTCCACAACGTCAACTTTATTGCACTTAAATGCTCTAATCGCCCCGTCTTGTCTTACAGAAGAATCGGTTTCACCCATGGATATCAAACAGTTCTGGCTCAACGTCCAAGACCTTTGGGGCGCCCTCGATCAACACCCGTTGCTGCATGCTGGCCTGGGTATGTTGGTGTTGCTGGTGGTGGCCTTGTTACTGGGCCGGGTGGCGCGCTACCTCATCCTTCACGCCATCAAGCTGCTCGGCAGGCAACCGCCCCTGCATTGGCTCAACGATCTGCGGCACAACAAAGTCTTCCATCGCCTGGCACAGCTGACGCCGTCCCTGGTGATCCAGTTCGGCTTGTACCTGGTGCCAGACCTGAGCAAGACCGCCACCCTGTTTATCGGCAACGTCGCGCTGGCATTCACCCTCCTGTTCATGACGCTGGCCATGAGCGCCCTGCTCAACGCCCTGCTCGACATCTATGCCCGCACCGAACATGCGCGCACGCGCTCGATCAAGGGGTATGTGCAACTGGCGAAGATGGTGCTGTTCGTCTTTGCCGCAATCATCATCGTCGCCACCCTGATCGACCGCTCGCCGTTGCTGCTGTCGGGCCTGGGCGCCATGTCGGCGGTGATCCTGTTGGTGTACAAGGACACCCTGCTGTCGTTCGTCGCCAGCGTGCAGCTCACCAGCAACGACATGCTGCGGGTGGGCGACTGGATCGAAATGCCGCAGGTCGGTGCCGACGGCGATGTGGTCGATATCACCCTGCACACCGTCAAGGTGCAGAACTTCGACAAAACCATCGTCTCCATCCCCACCTGGCGCCTGATGTCCGAGTCGTTCAAGAACTGGCGCGGCATGCAGGCGTCGGGTGGGCGACGCATCAAGCGCAGCCTGTACATCGACGCCAGCGGTGTGCGGTTCCTGCGCGATGATGAAGAAACGCGCATGACCCAGGTGCATCTGCTCACCGACTACATCAGCCGCAAGCAGGCCGAACTCAAGGCCTGGAACGAAGCCCAGGGCCACAGCGCGCAACTGTCGGCCAACCGTCGCCGCATGACCAACCTCGGCACCTTCCGCGCATACGCCCTGGCCTACCTGAAAAGCCACCCGGACATCCAACCGAACATGACCTGCATGGTGCGCCAGATGCAAACCACCGCCCAGGGTGTGCCGTTGGAAATCTACTGCTTCACCCGCACCACCGCGTGGGCGGATTACGAGCGGATCCAGGGGGATATCTTCGATTACTTGCTGGCGGTGCTGCCGGAATTTGGGTTGAGTCTCTATCAACAACCCAGCGGGAATGACTTGCGTGCCGGGGTGTTGCCGGCGGTGTTGGGGGCCAGTCATCTACCCGCCATCGAACAGCATTCGGGTTAACACCGCATCCTCCGTGGGAGTTTCTGACTTAGCGCTGCCGCGCAGCAAACTGCCCCACCACCCCCTGTGGCGAGCGGGCTTGCCCCGCGTTGGGCTGCGCAGCAGCCCCAACACACAGCCCTGGGGAGCTGCCTGGCACACTGCTGCGTTCTTATTGGGGCCGCTGCGCAGCCCAACGCGGGGCAAGCCCGCTCGCCACAACAAGCCCGCTCATACATGGACGCCCCCAGTATGCCAAGCGCTCAATTCGTGAAAACACAGACGGGATAAGGTTGCAGCCATACATCCGGACTTTAAGTGAGGCTATGCCTCTGTCCCTGATGGAATTCGCTGATCGGGCTCTTATCACCACAACGCGCTCGAAGCGCTGTGAGCGGAGCAGAGTTACCCGATCCCGGTCCTACCTGTCTTGCCATCACGTCATGATCGCCTGAGCAACCTTGGAAATACTCCCTCTAACGCACCACTTTTTGATTCCACCGAGCCGGCTACGCCCCTGTTACATCAGGGGTGTAGTCGGCTCGGAACTTGCTGCCATGGGCCAATAGTGCCCAGGCTATCCGGACAGTTTTATTAGCCTGAGCAACAACTGCAACGTTGGTGTGCCGACGAGCCAATAACCCCTTCAGCCAATCCGCCGAAGGATCTGTTTTACTCTCCACCACTCGAACCACCGACCGAGCGCCGTGAACCAGCAAAGTGCGTAAATAACCATCGCCCCGTTTACTGATCCCCAACAACGTGGGCTTTCCTCCGCTGGAATGTTGTCGTGGCACCAACCCCAGCCATGCTGCCATTTGCCGACCATTAGTGAAATTCTTCGCATCACCCACTGACGCCACTAGCGCGGTTGCAGTGAGCGGGCCGACTCCTGGTATTTCTGCCAGGCGGCAACTGTCTTCATTGCTGCGATGCCATTGTTGAATCTCCCGTTCCAACTCGACGACCTGTCGATCCAGCTCTTTGAAATGCTCACTCAAACGCTGCATCAGTTGGCGCAAAGATCGAGGAAGAGCGTTGTCACGATCTTCCAAAATGCCCGGCAAACGCTCGGTAATATGCCGAATGCCCTGCGGCAAGACCACGCCAAACTCTCCAAGAAGTCCACGAATCGAATTAGCTTGTGCCGTTCTGGCCTTTACGAATCCCTGCCGTGCGCGATGCACGGCCAGAATAGCTTGTTGCTCTACCGTCTTGATCGGCACAAAGCGCATGTTGGGCCGAGTAACGGCTTCACAGATTGCTTCTGCGTCAGCTACATCGCTTTTGTTCGACTTCACATAGGGCTTCACAAATTTCGGTGCCATTAACTTGACCGTATGACCAAGTGCCTGCAGTTTTCTTGCCCAGTAGTGGGCTCCGCCACATGCCTCCATGCCCACCAGGCACGGCTCTAACGTGGCAAAAAACGGTACAACTTGTTCACGTTTAAGCTGCTTCCTTAGCGCCGTTTTTCCTTGTTCGTCGATCGCGTGAAGTTGAAACAGGGCTTTTGCCAAGTCAACCGAAACAGTCGTAAGCTTCATGAGGACGCTCCCTTCCGTTAAGTGTGGGTAACACTTTAACTTTGGCACATAGATGCCGTTAGGAAGGGGGCGTCCATCCCATTACCACAACAAGCCTGTTCGCCACAGTTACAGTTCCTCTTTGACTGACTGGCATTGCGGCTCTCCACAACAGCCCGCTCCCCTGGGCGGGTCAGCGCAGCACTGGCTCCTTGCGCGCCCCCAACCGACTGATCCACACCGCCCCCAGAATCACCAGGCCACCCAACGCCAACCGCCCCAGCGGCTCGTGCTGGTTCCAGATCAGCAGGTTCAGCAGCAGCCCCACCGGCACATGCAAATTGTTCATCACCGCCAAGGTGCCGCCGCTGACCAGGCAGGCCCCCTTGTTCCACCAATACATGCCCAAGGCGGTACTGACCAATCCGAGGAACACCAGCACGCCCCATTGCAATGGCGCTTCCGGCAGGAAGTTGGCTTTGCCGAACAACAGGAACGCCGGCAGCACCACCAACAACGCGCCCAGGTAGAAGTAACCGAAGCGTCGATAGTGCGGCAGGTCGCTGGGGTAGCGCGCCACCAGGTGCTTGTACATAACCTGCCCGGCGGCGTAGGTGAAGTTGGCCAGTTGCAGCAACAGGAAGCCCATGAGGAAGTGCGGGGTGATCTGGTCGAAACGGATCACCGCCGCCCCCGTCACCGCCACCAAGGCGGCGATCAGCGCCCAGGGATTGAAGCGGCGGTTGAGCGCGTCTTCGATCAGGGTCACATGCAACGGAGTGAGGATGGTGAATAGCAGCACCTCCGGCACCGTGAGCACACGAAAGCTCAGGTACAGGCACACGTAGGTCACGCCAAACTGCAGCGCGCCAATCACCAGCATGCCGCGCATGAAGGCCGGTTCTACCGAGCGCCAGCGGGTCAACGGGATAAAGACCAGCCCGGCCAGCAGCACACGCACCAGCACCGCGAAGTAGCTGTCGACGTGACCGGCGAGGTATTCGCCGATCAAGCTGAAGGAAAATGCCTGAATCAGGGTAACAACCAGTAGATAGCCCATGCGCGCCTCATTTCGAATGGGCGGGACATTAAAGGTTTTCGGCGTTTGACGAAACTCGGGGCAAAAAAAACCCGACCTCGCTATAGCGTCAGTCGGGCAGGAGCACTCAGGAGCAACAAGTGCAAAGGGAGGTTCTTACGCGTACTTGAAGGGTTTGCGTGGAGCGATATAAACACCGCGCGATTATCTGGCGATTAAAGGATCAAGCCACCTGCGCCAGCAGCGCCTTGGCGTGGTTGATGCCCTTTTCCTGGAAGTCACTGCTCAGGTTCACGCCTTCGGCATGAATGAAGGTGACGTCATGGATCCCGATAAAAGCCATGACCTGGCGCAGGTAGGGTTCCTGGTGATCGGAGCTGGCGCCGGCATGGATACCGCCGCGAGCGGTCAACACGATGGCGCGTTTACCGGTGAGCAGGCCTTGGGGCCCCGTGGCGGTGTACTTGAAGGTCACACCCGCACGCAACACGTGGTCCAGCCAGGCTTTGAGGGTGCTGGGGATGGCAAAGTTGTACATCGGTGCCGCCATCACCAGCACGTCGGCGGCGAGCAATTCATCGGTCAATTCGTTGGAACGGTCGAGGGAGGCCTGTTCGCTGGGGTTGCGCTGGTCGGCAGGTTTCATCCAACCGCCGAGCAGGTTGGCGTCCAGGTGCGGCACCGGGTCAAGGGCGACGTCACGCACCGTGATCTGATCTGCCGGATGGGCGGCCTGCCATTGGCTGATGAACTGTTGGGTCAGTTGCCGGGAAATCGAATCCTGTTGGCGGGCGCTGCTTTCGATGATCAGAACATTGGACATGGCTTCGTAGGCTCCATCTGCATTTGCTGTAAGGCGATGGAGTGAAGAGTAGACAGAGCCAATTCGATAAAAAAGCGCAAAAAACTGCTATAAACCATCTAGAAATTTGTTTATAAGCGGAGTATTCCTGTCGGGACGCTCCGCTGCTGCTTTATTTCGGGGCGCAGGCCAGGGCGATCCGCATTTTGATGATCGCGCGGTTGAACTTGACGGTGGTGTTGGTGCTTTTACCCGCCGGTACCGTGACCGTGCGTCGACGGGGTGATTCCGGACCGTTGGTAAAGGTGACCGAACACACGGCGTCCTTCGTGCCGTAGTTATTCAATTGAATCGAGCTGATGTCGCCGTCCACATCGGAGGCGGTGTAATCGATGCTCACGCCGTCGATTTTTTTAGTCACGTCGATGGGGTAGGCAAAGGCACTCATCGGCAACAGCGCCAGCAACACACAACAGAATTTTCTCATTCGGCAGTCTCCAATAAGGACCGCCAGCTTAGGACAAGAGGAGCTCATCTTGAAAGCGCCCCGCGTTACCCTTGATCAATGGCGCACGCTGCAAGCCGTGGTCGACCATGGCGGCTTCGCCCAGGCGGCTGAAGCGCTGCACCGTTCGCAGTCCTCGGTGAGCTACACCGTGGCCCGCATGCAAGACCAACTCGGCGTTCCGATGTTGCGCATCGACGGGCGCAAGGCGGTGCTGACCGAGGCCGGTGAAGTGCTGTTGCGCCGCTCCCGGCAACTGGTGAAAAACGCCAGTCAACTGGAAGACCTGGCCCACCATATGGAACAGGGCTGGGAGGCCGAAGTGCGCCTGGTGGTCGATGCCGCCTACCCGAATGCGCGCCTGGTGCGTGCCTTGACGGCCTTTATGCCGCAAAGCCGCGGTTGTCGCGTGCGCTTGCGTGAGGAGGTGCTGTCGGGTGTCGAAGAGCTGTTGATGGAAGGCGTGGCCGACCTGGCGATCAGCAGTTTCAGCATTCCCGGCTACCTGGGCACGGAAATGAGCGATGTGGAGTTCATCGCCGTGGCCCATCCCGAGCATGCCTTGCACCGCATGAACCGCGAGTTGAGCTTCCAGGACCTGGAAAGCCAGATGCAGGTGGTGATCCGCGATTCCGGTCGCCAGCAGCCGCGCGATGTGGGCTGGCTTGGCGCCGAGCAGCGCTGGACCGTCGGCAGCCTGGCCACCGCCGCCGCCTTTGTCGGCAGCGGCCTGGGCTTTGCCTGGCTGCCCCGGCACATGATCGAACGCGAACTCGCCGAAGGCGTGCTCAAGCAGCTACCCTTGGAACAGGGCGGCAGCCGCCATCCGACGTTCTACCTGTATTCAAACAAGGACAAACCCTTGGGCCCAGCCACGCAGATCCTGGTGGAGCTGCTGCGCACGTTCGACACAGCCCCCTTGGACGCCCCTTTCGCCGCCCCGCAGCAAGCCTGAAACGGAGTTCAAGCATGGCCTGGTTCGACCACGAAGGCTGCAACCTGCATTACGAGGAATACGGTCACGGCACGCCGCTGATCCTGATCCATGGCCTGGGCTCCAGCAGCCAGGATTGGGAGCTGCAGATCCCGGTGCTGGCCAGGCATTACCGCTTGATCGTGGTGGATGTACGCGGCCATGGGCGCTCCGACAAACCTCGAGAGCGCTACAGTATCCAGGGCTTTACCTTCGACCTGCTCGCCCTGATCGAACACCTGGACCTGCCGCCCGCCCATGTGGTGGGCTTGTCCATGGGGGGGATGATCGCCTTCCAGCTGGCGGTGGACGAGCCCGGCCTGGTCAAGAGCCTGTGCATCGTCAACAGCGCGCCCGAGGTCAAGGTTCGCAGTGCCGATGATTACTGGCAGTGGGCCAAGCGCTGGAGCCTCGCGCGCGCGCTCAGCCTGGCCACGATCGGCAAAGCTCTCGGCGACCGACTGTTCCCCAAACCGCACCAGGCCGACCTGCGCCGCAAGATGGCCGAACGCTGGGCAAAAAACGACAAACGTGCTTATCTCGCCAGCTTCGACGCGATTGTGGGCTGGGGCGTACAGGAACGACTTTCGAGGATTACCTGTCCAACCCTGGTCATCAGCGCCGACCACGACTACACCCCCGTGGCGCAGAAAGAAATCTATGTAAAACTGCTGCCCGATGCGCGGCTGGTGGTGATCGAGGATTCCCGCCATGCCACGCCCTTGGACCAACCCGAAGTCTTTAACGCTACGTTGCTCGATTTTCTAAAGACAGTCGAAACCACTACCCAGGATCACTGACCCATGCTGAAAAAAATCGCCTTCTTCGCCGGTTCCGTATTGTTCGCTGCCAACCTGATGGCGGCCGAGCCTGCCAAGGCGCCGCACGTACTGATCACCACCACCAATGGCGACATTGAAATCGAACTGGACCCGGTCAAGGCGCCGATCAGTACCAAAAACTTCCTGGCCTACGTCGACAAGGGCTTCTACACCAACACGATTTTCCACCGCGTGATCCCGGGCTTCATGGTCCAGGGCGGCGGGTTCACCCAGCAGATGTCGCAAAAACCGACCGAAGCGCCGATCAAGAACGAAGCCAGCAATGGCTTGCACAACGTACGTGGCACCTTGTCCATGGCGCGCACCAACGATCCGAACTCGGCCACCAGCCAATTCTTCATCAACGTCGCCGACAATGCCTTCCTCGATCCAGGTCGAGACGCTGGTTATGCCGTGTTCGCCAAGGTAGTCAAGGGCATGGACGTGGTCGACATCATCGTCAACTCGCAGACCACCACCAAGCAAGGCATGCAGAACGTGCCTATCGATCCTGTCCTGATCAAGTCGGCCAAGCGCATCGACTGAGGTCTGCAGGTAGTTCCGTGCGGCGCCCACCAGGCACCGCACGCATTTGAACAGGAGAGCCCGCCAGGCGGGCGTCAACCCTAATGCTCTATCGTCGTTTTGAACAACTGATCGACATCTTCCGCGAAGCCCCCAGCGCGGCCCCTCCCGATAAAGTCCTGCCCTTCTATCTCTATTACCTGCGCCAGGTGTGGCCGAGTTTTGCCGCGCTGCTGGTGGTGGGCCTGATCGGTGCGCTGATCGAGGTCGCGCTGTTCAGCTACCTGAGCCGCATTATCGACCTGGCCCAGGGGACGCCCCCGGCGAACTTCTTCCAGTTGCATAGCACCGAACTGATCTGGATGGCTGTGGTGGCCCTGCTGCTGCGCCCGATCTTCGGCGCCCTGCATGACCTGCTGGTGCACCAGACCATCAGCCCCGGCATGACCAGCCTGATCCGCTGGCAGAACCACAGCTACGTGCTCAAGCAGAGCCTGAATTTCTTCCAGAACGACTTCGCCGGGCGTATTGCCCAGCGCATCATGCAGACCGGCAACTCCCTGCGCGACTCCGCTGTCGCGGCGGTGGATGCGATCTGGCACGTGGCGATCTATGCGATCAGCTCGCTGGTGTTGTTTGCCGAAGCCGACTGGCGCCTGATGATCCCGCTGGTGACCTGGATCGTCTGCTACAGCCTGGCGCTGCGCTACTTCGTGCCCAGAGTGAAAGAGCGCTCGGTGATTTCCTCCGAGGCGCGCTCCAAATTGATGGGCCGGATTGTCGACGGCTACACCAACATCACCACCTTGAAGCTGTTTGCTCACACCCATTACGAGCAGCAATACGCCAAGGAAGCGCTCATCGAGCAGACCGAAAAAACCCAACTGGCCAGCCGCGTGGTGACCAGCATGGACGTGGTGATCACCACCATGAACGGCCTGCTGATCGTCACCACCACTGGCCTGGCCCTGTGGTTGTGGACCCACTCGCTGATTTCCGTAGGCGCGATTGCCCTGGCGACCGGCCTAGTGATTCGTATCGTCAACATGTCCGGCTGGATCATGTGGGTGGTCAACGGCATCTTCGAAAACATCGGCATGGTGCAGGACGGCTTGAAAACCATCGCCCAGCCACTGGCGGTGATCGACCGCGAAAACGCCCCGCGCCTGAGCGTCCCCCATGGGGAAGTGCGCTTCGAGCAGGTGGATTTTCACTATGGCAAGAAGAGCGGGATCATTGGCGGCCTGAACCTGACCATCAAGGCCGGGGAAAAAATCGGCCTGATCGGCCCGTCCGGCGCGGGCAAATCGACCCTGGTCAACCTGCTGCTGCGCCTCTACGACCTGCAGGGCGGGCGCATCCTGATCGACGGCCAGGACATCGCCGAGGTTGCCCAGGAATCCCTGCGCGAACAGATCGGCATGATCACCCAGGACACCTCGCTGCTGCACCGCTCGATCCGCGACAACCTGCTGTATGGCAAACCGGATGCGACCGATGAAGAACTCTGGGCCGCCGTGCACAAGGCGCGCGCCGATGAGTTCATCCCGCTGCTGTCGGATGCCGAAGGACGTACCGGGCTGGATGCACACGTGGGTGAGCGCGGGGTCAAACTCTCCGGCGGCCAGCGGCAACGGATTGCCATCGCCCGCGTACTGCTCAAGGACGCGCCGATCCTGATCATGGACGAAGCCACGTCGGCGCTGGACTCGGAAGTGGAAGCCGCCATCCAGGAAAGCCTGGAGACCCTGATGCAAGGCAAGACGGTGATTGCGATTGCGCACCGATTGTCGACCATCGCACGCATGGATCGCCTGGTGGTGCTGGAGAAGGGCCAGATCGCCGAGAGCGGCAGCCATGCCGAGCTGCTGGCCCATGGCGGGCTGTATGCGCGGTTGTGGCAACACCAGACTGGCGGGTTTGTCGGTATCGATTGAAAACTGCCGGGCCTACGCAACTCAAAATGTGAGAGGGAGGGAGCTTGCTCCCTCCCCCATGAGTACCCTGGATTTGTGCCGGAACCGTGCTGTACTCAGTGCAGTGCCCAGGCGGGCGCTGAAGTAAATCCGCAGGGAGCATCACTGATTTACTGATTCGGTAGAGCGATCTATCAAGGACGGGTTGCATGTCTTTGTTCAAGCGTTCAGTCACAGAAGGGTTGGGCACGTTTTGGCTGGTGTTGGGCGGTTGCGGGAGTGCGGTGTTGGCCGCGGCGTTTCCCGCCGTCGGCATCGGGTTGTTGGGTGTAGCCCTGGCGTTCGGGCTCACGGTGCTGACCATGGCCGTCGCCATCGGACACATCAGCGGTTGTCACCTGAACCCGGCGGTATCGGTGGGGCTGGTGGTGGGCGGGCGGTTTCCGGCCAGGGAATTACCGGCCTACATCGTGGCCCAGGTAATTGGCGGCACGGTCGCCGCAGCGCTGCTGTACTTCATCGCCAGCGGCAAGCCAGGGTTTGAACTGGCGTCGGGCCTGGCCTCCAACGGCTATGCCGAGCATTCGCCGGGGGGCTATTCATTGGCTGCGGGGTTTGTCTGTGAGTTAGTGATGACGACGATGTTCGTGCTGATCATCCTTGGCGCCACCGACCCTCGTGCCCCGAAGGGCCTCGCACCGATCGCCATCGGCCTGGCCCTGACCTTGATCCACCTGATCTCCATCCCCGTGACCAACACCTCGGTCAACCCGGCCCGCAGTACGGGCCCGGCGCTGATCGTGGGCGGGTGGGCGATCCAGCAGTTGTGGATGTTCTGGCTCGCGCCGATTCTCGGCGCGGTGGTCGGCGGTTTTACCTATCGATGGCTGGGCAAGGAGGAGCCGGCCTGAGGCCGCGCGGGTTCAGCCCTGCCGGTAAGGCAGGGCTGCCCTCGCCTCTTCGGCATACGCCAGGATCCCCACCCGCTCGCGCGCCAGGAAATCCTCAACGGCTTTTTTCAACCCCGGATGACGCAAGTAATGCCATGACCGGGTAATCACCGGCTCAAACCCGCGAATCAACTTGTGCTCGCCCTGGGCGCCGGCGTCGAAACGTTGCAGGCCGTGGGCGATGGCATAGTCCATGCCCTGGTAGAAACAGGTTTCGAAATGCAGGCGGTCAAACTCCGCCAGGCAGCCCCAGTAGCGGCCGTAGAAACTGTCGCCACCGACCAGGCTGAACGCCATGGCCACCGGGCGGGCGCCTTGCTTGGCCAGCACCACGCGGATAG
The DNA here is from genome assembly GCF_030644265.1 of Pseudomonas sp. OVF7. Classification (NCBI taxonomy): domain Bacteria; kingdom Pseudomonadati; phylum Pseudomonadota; class Gammaproteobacteria; order Pseudomonadales; family Pseudomonadaceae; genus Pseudomonas; species Pseudomonas sp. OVF7. Next base: position 5,951,817 of record NZ_CP128996.1, read on the forward strand.
CTTCGGGCATGCGCTCGGCGAGCAGGCTGAAAAACGCGCGGGTCAGGTACGGCGATTGGCGTCTGACGGCGTAGGTGTTGGCGTAGCAGGCATAGACAAAATCCCATTGCGCTTCGCTCAGTTCATGGCCTTGTAACCACTCAAATTCAATGCCCTGCCCCGCCACCTGTTCGCGCTCCTTGCGCATCTGTTTGCGCTTGCGTGAACTCAGGGCATCGAGAAAGTCCTGAAAGTCGCGATAGCCACGGTTCTGCCAGTGAAACTGACAACCCAGGCGCTGCATCCAGCCCGGCTGCTGGGCCAGGGCGTCATCGGCCAACGCATCGGTGAAATTGATATGGGCGCCGGAGAGCCCCTCGATTTCCAGGTAGCCCGGCAGGCTTTGGAGCAGTTCAAAAGCGTCGGCGGCATTGGCCGCCAACACGCGCGGTCCGCTGACCGGACTGAACGGTACGGCCGTCAGCAGCTTGGGGTAATAGTCGATACCGGCACGCTCACAGGCATCCGCCCAGCCGTGATCGAACACGTACTCGCCGTAGGAGTGCCATTTGCGATAGCCGGGTAACGCCGCGACCAGCCGATCGCCCTCCCAGTGCAACAGATGCTCCGGTTGCCAGCCGGAATGGGGGCCGACGCTACCGCTGTCCTCCAGCGCACTCAGGAACGCATGACGCACGAACGGTTGGGCGTCCGGCACCAGGGCATCCCAGGTCTGAGGGGCGGTTTCGGACAGGCTTGGCAGGCGTTGCAACGGCATCGGCATCCTCACTACTTCAGGGCGTGAAAGCCTGGCGAGTATCGCTTATCGCCGGACCCAGTACACCCTCAAATCGCCGGACAAGGCTGCATGCCAATAGTTCCTTCTTAAATAATTTGTCATGTAGATGACATTACTTCGCCACTGCGCCGTCATAAACCATCGCGATACTGACGCCTGTTTTTAGAGCGCCTGGTTCTACCGGGCGGCTATTTTTTCCGTCCGTCCTCGGTCGGTTGTGTCCTGGATGGTTTGCCATCCCTCCTCACTTTCGGAGATTGATATGCGTCTTGCTTCCACTAAAACTGCGGCGGTCCTGTGCGGTGGCCTGTTACTGGCCCTGAGCGTTCCTGCCAGCGCCGCAGTCGACGCTAAATTGCTCGACATGCTCAAGGCCAACGGCCAGATCACCGCAGCGCAGTACACCGAACTGCAAGCTGAACTGGCCAAGGATCAGAAAGAAAAGCAGATCGCTCAGCAAGCTCAACAAGAGACCAACGAACAGATCGCGGCCACCGCGAAAAAAACCAACGACCTCAGCGTCTTCGATCAGAAGCTGGCATGGGCCGCGAAGACGCAATTCAAGGGTGACGTACGTTTCCGCCAGGAGACCGTGAAGATCCAGGGCGAATCCAACAACGGTGGCCGTGACAAGGACCGTCAGCGCATTCGTGCCCGCCTGGGCGCCTACACCGAGATCAACTCCCAGGTCGACACCGGCATCCGTATCGCCACGGGCAGCAGCGACGACGCGCGGTCCACCAACCAGGACCAGGATAACTACTTCGACAAGAAGTCGATCTGGCTGGACCTTGGCTACATCGACTACCACCCCGAGCAGATCAAGAACCTGCACGTGATCGGCGGCAAAATGCTCCAGCCTTGGGTGAACATGGGCGACGTGATCTGGGATAGCGATATCAACCCGGAAGGCCTGGCATTGACCTACAAATACCCACTGGGTAGCAGCGCCGAGCTGTTCGGCAGCATCGGTAACTACAACCTCAAGGACAACGTCGACGGCGACGGCGTGCAATTTCGCCACGACCTGCGCCTGACTTCCGGCCAGTTGGGCACACGCTTCTCGGTGACCGACAACCTGAAAATGACCCTGGGCGGCAGCATCTACGCTTACCAGAACGACGAAAACAGTGCCTGTACCACCACCAGCACACCTTGCGCACTGGCGGTCAACGGCAACTCGCCAAACGAACAATTCCGCCTGTACGAAGGGTTTGCCCAGGCAGACATCGGCGGCCTGGCCGTGCCACTGGCGTTCTACGGCCAGTACGTGAAGAACAACGACGCCTCCAACGACCAGGACACTGCCTGGTTGCTGGGTGCCAAGTCCAAGGTGTTCGGCTTCAACCTGGACTACAACTACCGCGATACGCAACGTAACGCTGTTGTAGGCGCCTTCACCGATTCGGACTTCGGCAACGGCACCACCGGTTCGCGCGGCCACAAGATGAAGGTCAGCTACGACATCGACAAAAACTTCGCCGTCGGCGCCACGTACTTCCTGACCAAGGCTGACTACGCCAGCCGCACTCAGCGCGACGCCAACACCAACACCCTGCAGTTGGATGCTGAAGCCAAGTTCTGAATACCCGTGTGACAAGCCTTGGGCCAGGACGGCCCGAGGTGGCTGTAACAGCCTTGCGTGGGTGAATCGGTCCCCATCATCCGTTCGACTCACCCACGCGAGCCAGCTTTTGCTTCCCCGCTACTCCTGATCCTTGAGCCGCTCGGCAGCCAGCCGCTGTGCCAAGGCATCCGCATCGTCGACCGGCGGCTGCGGCAAGATCCGCAACGTCGCCTGCATCAGGCGCATCTGGCGGATAAACCGCCGACAGTTCGGGCAAAACATCAAGTGATGACGCACCAACAGGCGCTCGCGAAAGGTCAATTGCCCATCGAGATAGTCACTGGAACGTGCCACTTGCTCTTTACAGGTCAACATTCGCCCGTTTCCTCAAAATGCTCCACCGTGGCGAAGACTTTAAGCCGCGCTCGATGCAGCAGCACACGAACGTTGGAGAGCGACAGCGTCAGAAGATTACAGATCTCTTCCAGTTCCAGGCCCTGGCGTTCGCGCAACACCAACACGCTGCCTTGCAACTCAGACAGACTCAGCAACGTATGCTCCAGGCACTTGCGCAGCTCTTCCTCGGTCAGCAGGGCTTCCGGCGTGTCCTGGTGCCAGGCATAGGGGGCGACGGCCCAGTGGCCATCGTCGGGCGAGAAACGCTCATCACCGATCGTCCCATGGGGCGAGGGCAAATCGTCGAGCAGCACTTCCCGGCGATTCTGTTTGTAACGGCTCTTGGCGGCGTTGGCAGTGATGGTCAGCAGCCAGGTCTTGAGACTGGAGCGTCCTTCGAACTTGGGCAGGTTGCGCACGACCGCCAGCCAGGCGTCCTGCACGATTTCATCGGCATGGCGCTGACCGACGATGGCATAGGCCACCGCGCGCATGGCGCTCTGGTATTGGGTGACCAATTCCTTGTAGGCCCGCTGCTCGCCCTTGAGCAAGCGTTCAAGCAGGTGCGCATCGTCCGCTGCCGCCATCGTCTACCTCGATTCCACCGTGGAAAACCCGATTCCCGTGTGAGCTGGCTTGCCTGCGATGCTGGCACCGCAGTGATGCAATCGCAGGCAAGCCAGCTCCCACATTGGATCGTGACCGACCGGTAGATCAGCGTTTGCGCAGGATCACGCTACCAATGGAGTACCCGGCGCCGAACGAGCTGAGCACCGCCACGGCGCCCTTGGGCAAGTCGTCCTGGTAGGTGTGGAACGCAATCACCGAACCTGCCGAACTGGTATTGGCGTAAGTGTCGAGGATCACCGGTGCTTCTTCCACCGTGGCTTCGCGGCCCAGCAGTTTCTTCACGATCAGGTGGTTCATGCTCAGGTTGGCCTGGTGCAGCCAGAAGCGCTTCACATCGGCCACATTCAGTTGGTTCTCTTCCAGGTGCACACCGATCAGCTCGGCGACCATCGGGCAGACATCGCGGAAGACTTTGCGGCCTTCCTGCACGAACAGCTTGTCGGGGGCCCCGATGCCTTCTTCCGCCGCACGGTTGAGGAAGCCGAAGTTGTTGCGGATGTTATTGGAGAACTTGGTCAACAGCTTGGTGCTCACCACGTCGAACTGGTGCTCGGAAGTTGCCAGGTCGGCGCGCTCCAGGATCACGGCCGTGGCGGCGTCACCGAAGATGAAATGGCTATCGCGGTCACGGAAGTTCAAGTGGCCGGTGCAAACTTCGGGGTTGACCATCAGGATCGCCCGGGCCTGGCCCAGCTGGATGCTGTTGGCGGCATTCTGGATGCCGAAAGTGGCCGAGGAACACGCCACGTTCATATCGAAACCAAACCCCTCGATGCCCAGGGCTTCCTGGACTTCAATGGCGATGGCGGGGTACGCACGCTGCAGGTTGGAACAGGCAACGATCACGCCGTCGATATCGGCGGCGGTCTTGCCGGCGCGCTGCAGGGCTTGCTCGGCGGCACCAATAGCCATCTGGCACAGGACCGACCATTCATCGTTGCTGCGCTCGGGCAGGCGCGGGGCCATGCGTTGCGGGTCGAGAATGCCGTCCTTGTCCATGACAAAGCGGCTTTTGATACCGGAGGCCTTCTCGATAAAGGCTGCGCTGGACTCGGTCAGCGCCTGCACCTCGCCGCGCTCGATGGCAGCGGCGTTGTCGCTGTTGAACTGCTGCACGTAGGTATTGAAAGACTGCACCAGCTCTTCGTTGGAGATGCTGTTGGCCGGGGTGTACAAGCCAGTGCCGCTGATGACGACGTTATGCACGGTCGTTCCTCTAAATCTGTCAGGCAGAAGATATTGGTACCGTCGTACCAAACTGTAAGTAGTCCGATTCCCCACCGCGGGCACCAAACTGGCAACGCTTTATTCCATCGCGCCGCGGCTGCGCACCAGCCCATCACGACGATCCCGGCATTTATAACCGCGAAGTTTGCCACAAACCCAGGGATTTGGCGCCATATGCCACTGTTCAAAGCGCACCGATTTCTAATGTGGGAGGGGGCTTGCCCCCGATAGCGGTGTATCAGTCACAGAATCTTTGCCTGACACACCGCTATCGGGGGCAAGCCCCCTCCCACATTTGGACCTGCCCTCCTGGAGGCAGGGAGAGGCTTCAGGGTTCTACCTGGCTCCACTGCTTGCTCAGGCGCTTGTCGGAAATCGGTACCTTGGTGCCCAACTGCTGGGCAAACAACGACACGCGATACTCCTCCAACCACCAGCGATAGAGTTCCAACTGAGGGTCGCGCTTGCCTTCCTGGGCATGTTTGTTCAGGCGGTTCTGGTACTGCGCCCAAAGGCCGCCCAGCTCGGTGCTCCACACCCGGTCCTTTTGCACCTGGCTCGGCAGCTTCTCCAGGCGCAGCTCGATGGCCTTGAGGAAACGCGGCAGCTCCTTGAACCATTGCGCCGGGGTTTCCCGCACAAAACCGGGATAGACCAGGTTGCTCAACTGTTGCTTGATATCGTTCAAGGCCACCGCCTGGGCCAGGTCGATCTTGCCTTTGAAGCGCTTTTGCAGGCCGTGCCAGAGCTTCAGCACCTCCAGGGTCAAGCGCGCCAGGCGTTCGGCGTGCTCGGTCCAGCTGCCACGCTTACGTTCGGCCAAGGCCGCCAGGCCGGCACCGTCGCGCGGCAGGCTGGCTTCGCCGTCCAGCACGCAACTGTCGAGGCTGGCCAGCAGGATGTCCTCCACCAAGGCATCGATACGCCCCAGTTCGCGGTACATCAGGCCCAATTCGGTCAGGCCGGGCAACTTGCCGCGCAGGAATTTCGCCGGTTCAGCCAGTTGCTGCATCAGCAAGCGTTGCAACGCGCGGCGGTGCTGGAATTCAGCCTCCGCGGCCGTTGAGAAACGCCCCTCCTTGACCGCGCCGCCCTCCTCCACCAGCGCCGGGTACACCGTCATCGACAGCCCGGCGATCTTCTGCTGGGTCTTCTCGGCCACCGCCGCGAACGCCTTGGCTTGCACCGGTTGCTGGCTTTTCGCGGTCTGCGGCACGGCCAATGCGGCCTGGCTGGCTTCGGCAAAGCGCGCGGTCAGCTCGGCCAGGTCGCGGCCTTCGCCGAGGAACTTGCCCTGGCCGTCGACCACTTCCAGGTTCATCCTCAAGTGGCTGTCGACTTGCTGCGCGGCCTCGGCCCAGGCTTCATCACTGACCCGCGCGCCGGTCATGCGCAGCAGTTCGCGGCCCAATGCCTGGGGCAGCGAGCCCTGGCCAAATTCGATGCGTTGCAGCGCGGCCTTAACGAAATCCGGCACCGGCACGAAGTTCTTGCGCAGTGCCTTGGGCAGGTTACGCACCAGCGCGATGCACTTGGCTTCGATCACCCCCGGCACCAGCCATTCGAGGCGCTCCGGCGGCAAGGCCGGCAACAGCGGCGCCGGTACCCGCAGGGTCACGCCGTCGCGCGGATGGTTGGGCTCGAAGTGGTAACTCAGGGCCAGTTCCAGGTCGCCCAGGTGCAGGGTGTCGGGGTAATGTGCGGCAGTGACTTCGCTGGCTTCGCGGGCCAGCACGTCTTCTTCGCGCATGATCAGCAATTGCGGGTCTTTGTGGCTGTTGACCTTGTACCAGCTGTCGAAGGTGGCGGTCTGGTGGATCTCCGCCGGCAAGCGCGCATCGTAGAAGGCGTAGAGGGTTTCTTCGTCCGCCAGGATGTCGCGACGGCGCGCCTTGGCTTCCAGTTCGTCGAGCTGCTCCAGCAGTTGCTGGTTGGCCGCCAGGCACTTGGCGCGGGACTGAATCTCGCCGCGCACCAGGCCCTCGCGGATAAACAGCTCGCGGGACACCACCGGGTCGATGGGCCCGTAATGCACCGGCCGCCGACCGACCACAATCAGCCCGAACAAGGTGATCTGCTCGAACGCCACGACTTGGCCGCGCTTCTTCTCCCAATGGGGCTCGAAGTGGTTTTTCTTGATCAGGTGCCCGGCCAATGGCTCGATCCAGTCGGCATCGATCTTGGCCACCATGCGCGCATACAACTTGGTGGTTTCCACCAGTTCGGCGGTCATCAACCATTGCGGGCGCTTCTTGCCGATGCCCGACGACGGATGAATCCAGAAGCGCCGCTGACGCGCGCCGAGGTAATCGCCGTCTTCGGTCTTCTGGCCGATCTGGCTGAGCAGGCCAGACAGCACCGCCTTGTGCAGTTTGGGGAAGTCCGCCGGTTCCTTATTGACCGTCAACTGCATGTCGCGACAGATCAAGCTCAACTGACGATGGGAGTCTCGCCACTCGCGCAGGCGCAAATAGTTGAGGAAGTTCTTGCGGCACCAGTTGCGCAGCGGGCTGGCGGTCAGTTCCTGGCGTTGTTCTTCAAAGCCGCGCCAGAGGTTGACCAACCCGGCGAAGTCCGAATCCGGGTCCTTCCATTGTGCGTGGGCCTGGTCGGCGGCCTGCTGGCGCTCCGGTGGGCGCTCGCGTGGGTCCTGGATCGACATGGCGCTGGCCACGATGAGTACTTCCTGCAAGCTGCCGAGCTTGGCGGCTTCCAGCAGCATGCGGCCCATGCGCGGGTCCACCGGCAGGCGCGCCAATTGGCGCCCCAGCGGCGTCAGCTGACTGTTGCGGTCGACGGCCGAGAGCTCCTGCAACAGGTTGAAACCGTCGCTGATCGCCTTGCCATCCGGCGGCTCGATAAACGGGAAGTCGGTGATTTCACCCAGGCGCAGGTGCAGCATCTGCAGGATCACGGCAGCCAGGTTGGTGCGCAGGATTTCCGGGTCGGTAAATTCCGGGCGCCCGATAAAGTCTTCTTCGCTGTACAAGCGAATGCAGATCCCCGGCTCAACCCGACCACAACGGCCTTTACGCTGGTTGGCGCTGGCCTGGGAGATCGCTTCGATCGGCAGGCGCTGCACCTTGGCGCGGTAGCTGTAGCGGCTGATGCGTGCGGTGCCGCTGTCGATCACATAGCGGATGCCCGGCACGGTCAGCGAGGTTTCGGCAACGTTGGTCGCCAGCACCACACGTCGTCCGGGATGGGACTGGAAGATACGCTGCTGTTCGGCCGGCGACAGGCGCGCGTACAGCGGCAGAATTTCAGTGTGCTTGAGCTGCGCCTTGCGCAGCATGTCGGCGGCGTCACGAATCTCGCGCTCGCCGGGCAAAAACACCAGCACATCGCCGGGGCTGCGCCGCTCGCTGCGCTCATAGGCGGCGATTTCATCGAGGGTGGCGAGGATGGCCTGGTCGACGGTCAAGTCATCTTCGACACGATTGCCCTCTTCGTCCTGTTCCAGGGTCAGTGGACGGTACCAAGTGTCCACCGGAAAGGTGCGGCCCGAAACCTCGACAATCGGCGCATCGTCGAAGTGCTTGGAGAAACGCTCCAGGTCGATGGTTGCCGAGGTGATGATCACCTTCAGGTCCGGACGACGCGGCAGCAGGGTCTTCAGGTAGCCGAGCAGGAAGTCGATGTTCAGGCTGCGTTCGTGGGCTTCGTCGACGATGATCGTGTCGTAGCGTTCGAGGTAGCGATCGTTCTGGGTTTCGGCCAGCAGGATGCCATCGGTCATCAGCTTGATCAGGGTGTTGGAGTCGCTTTGGTCTTCAAAGCGCACCTGATAGCCGACCAGCGCGCCCAGCGGCGTGGCCAACTCTTCGGCGACGCGACTGGCGACGCTGCGCGCGGCAATCCGGCGCGGCTGGGTATGACCGATCAGGCCGTGTTGGCCGCGGCCGATTTCCAGGCAGATTTTCGGCAGTTGGGTGGTTTTACCCGAGCCAGTTTCGCCCGCAATGATCAGCACCTGATGCTTGAGCAATGCTTCCTTGATCTCATCGCGCTTGGCGGCAATCGGCAGGCTGTCGTCGTAGCGAATCACCGGCAGGCTGGCACGCCGCGCCGTGACCTGGGCACAGGACGCCTGCATGCGCGTGACCCACTGCGCCAGCTTCTCCTCATCGGGCTTCTTGCGCAGCTCGAGCAACTGCCGCCGCAAGCGGTGGCGGTCGGCGAGCATGGCGTGGTCGAGGTTTTTCAGCAGTTGGTCGATAGCAGGCGCTTGGTCAGTCATCAGGTGCGTTTGGGTCGTCTATTTATGCAGGGGGCGGATTGTCGCAGAAAACCGCCGCCGCGCGCGCCCCTCATTCGTTATCGCGGTCCTTGCGCCGGTAAGGGAACACATCGATGACCTTGCCGGCCCGAATCGCGTCTTGCAGGCTTTTCCAGTAGTCGGCGTTATACAGCTCGCCGTGCAGTTCATTGAACAGCTTGCGCTGGCCAGCGTCGGCAAACAGGAACGGCGGGAATTCTTCGGGGAACACATCCAGCGGGCCGATGGAGTACCAGGGCTCGGAGGCCATTTCATCCTCGGGGGTGCGGGGTGCGGGGATGTGGCGGAAATTCGCCTCGGTCAGGAAGCAGATTTCGTCATAGTCGTAGAACACCACACGGCCGTGGCGGGTGACGCCGAAGTTCTTCAGCAACATGTCACCGGGAAAGATATTCGCCGCCGCCAATTGCTTGATGGCCAGGCCGTAGTCTTCCAGGGCTTCGCGCACTTGAGCGTCGTTGGCGTTGTCGAGGTAGAGGTTGAGGGGGGTCATGCGCCGTTCGGTCCAGCAGTGGCGGATCAGCACGGTGTCGCCCTCCACTTCGACGGTACCGGCGGCCACATCGAGCAATTCGGCCAGGCACTCGGGCTCGAACTTGCTCAAGGGGAAGCGAAAGTCGGCGAACTCCTGGGTATCGGCCATGCGCCCGACGCGGTCGACGCTTTTGACCAGGCGGTATTTCTCGATCACCGTGGCGCGGTTGACGTTTTTCGACGGCGAGAAGCGGTCCTTGATGATCTTGAACACGGTGTTGAAGCCCGGCAGCGTGAACACGCTCATGACCATGCCGCGCACGCCGGGGGCCATGATGAACTGGTCATCGGTGGTCGCCAGGTGGTTGATCAGCGCGCGGTAGAACTCCGACTTGCCGTGCTTGTAGAACCCGATGGAGGTGTACAGCTCGGCGATGTGCTTGCCCGGCAGGATGCGCTTGAGAAAGCCGATGAATTCCGCCGGTACCGGTACGTCGACCATGAAGTAAGAACGGGTGAACGAGAAGATGATCGACACATCGGCTTCATCGGTGATCAGCGCGTCGATCTGGATGCCGCGCCCTTCGCGGTGCAGCAGCGGGATGACCAGGGGCCACTGTTCTTCATGGGTGTAGATGCGTCCTACGAGGTAGGCGCCCTTGTTGCGGTAGAGCACCGAGGAAAACAGCTCGACCTTGAGCTCCGGGTCCTTGCAGACCCAATCCGGCAGGTTCTCGCGCAGTTGTGCTTCGAGGCGGCGCAGGTCGGCCGGCAAATCGGCATAGGGTTCGCTGAAGCGGTAGTCGGCGAAGATCTGCGCGAGCATATCGGTGATTTTGCCGGCCGGCGTGTAGATGCGGGTCTGCGCCGCTCGCGCCCGACGCAGGCTCGGCCGGGTCGTGTGGATGAACATGCAGCCGTCGCTGATCAGGTCATGGCTGAACAGGCCGCAGAAAATCGAGTTGTACCAAGTCTCGGACAGCTCATCGTCAAAGCGCAGGTCAATCAGGCCTATATAGGCGCTTTTCACCAGCGGCCAAACGTCGATATCCAGCAGCGTGGCCTCGTCGAAGGCAGCCCGCAGGCGCTCGGTCACTTCACTGACCTTCTCTTCATACAGGTTGATACGCGCCGCCGAGGCTGCCTGCCCCAGTTGCCACTGGGCTTTTTCGAAACGTTCGCGGGCGCCGTCGGTGATCTGGCGAAAGTGCTCGCGGTAATCGTCGAAGCCTTCAAGGATCATCCGCGCAATAGCGAGGGCGGGCGTGGATTGCGACATGCGGGAAACCTCGAACGGGCATCTGGAAGCCCTGAGCTTAGCCAGTGAAGAGTGACAGGAGAAGGATGATTTTTTCCGACGGCTTGTACAACTTCGCGCAGATCGTACATTTATTTTCAGTTTTTTTAATTCGACCATACGGTCAATAAACACCCCCTAAAGTCGCGTTTCGTACGTTAAACGTTTCATCTGAAAGCCTGGAACCACGTGGCCTGGCCGCAGCAGCCGAGGCAAACCCGCACGGCGACTGGTTTTCAGCATATGTAAGCATTTCGATACAGCCTAAGGGAAACCCTGATTACCGCAGTGATGGCACTTTGATATATACCGCGCCCTCTCCCACCCTAACAAGGTCAGAAGACCGATCCGGGAACTGGTTTTAATCGCCCGAGGAGCACTGAGATGTCATTGAGGAACATGAGGATCGGGCTGCGCGCCAGTCTGAGTTTTGGGGTGTTGGCCAGCCTGCTGGTGATTGTCGGCCTGTTTGGCCTGGGTCAGATGGCCAAGCTGCGTGAAAACGCCCTGGTGATCGAGGGGTCGTGGATGCCGAGCATCGAGAATATCCATGACAGCGCGGCCTACGCGGCCAGCATCCGTCTGGAAGCGTTGCGCCTGGCAACCACCGACGAGTCGCGCGTGCGTGACAACAGCAAAGGCCTGATCAGCCGCCAGCGTACGGAATTGCAAACCCTGCTGGACCATCACGAAACCCTGCTCAGCAGCGACCAGGAGCGCGAACTGCTCAAGCAGGTCAAAGCCAACGTAAACACTTACCTCACCATCGTCGGGCAGATGATCGCCCTGGTGGATAAGGACCAGCAGCAGGACGCTATCGACCTGCTCAACAACCGCCTGGCGCCACAGGGTGGAATCCTCACCAAGAGCCTGGAGGACATGATCACCTTCAACCAGAACGGCGTGGAAGCCGCAACCGATGCAGCGGCACAGGTGTATACGCGCGCGCAGTGGATTGTCGGCCTGATCATCAGCGTTGCGCTGGTCGCCACCTTGCTGCTGGCCTGGCTGTTGACCCGCAGCATCACCGCGCCACTGGGCCAGGCCCTGAGCGTTGCGCGCAGCATTGCCGCCGGAGACTTGAGCCAGCCCGTCGTGGTGCAGGGCCATGACGAACCGGCACAACTGCTGACAGCACTGGCAACCATGCAGGCGCAACTGCAAACCACCATCCGTGGCATCAGCGAATCGGCGCAGCAACTGGCATCGGCGGCTGAAGAAATGAGTTCGGTGATGGAACAGAGCACACGTGGCCTGCAAGCGCAGAACGACGAGATCGAACAGGCCGCGACCGCCGTGACCGAGATGAGCGCGGCGGTGGATGAAGTGGCGGGCAATGCGGTATCCAGCGCCGAAGCGTCCCAGGCGTCCGACGAAGACAGCAAGCACGGCCACTACCAGATCAGCGAAACCATCAGCTCGATCCAGAACCTGGTGGACGAAGTGCTCGGCGCTTCGAACAAAGCCGAGGGCCTGGCGATGCAGGCCCAGGACATCAGCAAGGTGCTGGAAGTGATCCGCGGCATTGCCGGTCAAACCAACCTGCTGGCGCTCAACGCCGCCATTGAAGCCGCCCGCGCGGGTGAGGCCGGGCGTGGCTTTGCGGTGGTCGCCGATGAAGTGCGCTCACTGGCCCAGCGTACCCAGGATTCCACCGAAGAAATCGAGCAGATGATCGCCGGCATTCAGCAAGGCACCCAGGACACCGTCAGTGCCTTGAACAGCAGCGCCGAGCACGCCGGCCAAACCTTGCAACGGGCCAACAACGCCGGCAGCGCCCTGGAAAAAATCACCGCTGCCATCTCGCAGATCAGCCAGCGCAACCTGGTGATCGCCAGCGCCGCCGAGCAACAAGCGTTGGTGGCCCGCGAAGTGGACCGCAGCCTGGTGAATATCCGGGACCTGTCGACCCAGACCGCCGCTGGCGCCACCCAGACCTCGGCCGCCAGCCAGGAACTGTCGCGCCTGGCGGTGGACCTGAATGGGTTGGTGACGCGGTTTGTTCTGTAATCAATAGAAAGGTCATGTAACACTCGCCGGCTTATTGAGGTAGGAGCGTTACGTGAGACCTGTCGACACCTTGTACTTGCTGGGGCTCGCCGCCATCTGGGGCGCGAGTTTCCTGTTCATGCGCATCATCGCGCCAGAGATTGGCACGGTGCCGACCGCGTTTTTCCGCGTGTCGATTGCCGCCGCAGGGTTGTTGGTGATCCTGGCGATGATGCGCGTGCGCTGGGACTTCCAGGGCAAGTTCAAGACCGTCCTGCTGCTGGGGGTGATCAACTCCGGGATTCCCGCGACGATGTATTCGGTGGCCGCCCAGGTGCTGCCAGCGGGTTACTCGGCGATCTTCAATGCCACCACGCCGTTGATGGGGGTGTTGATCGGCGGGCTGTTCTTCAGCGAGCGGCTGACCCCGTCGAAAATCGCCGGGGTGTGCCTGGGGCTTTTCGGTGTAGGCGTACTGACCCGCGCGGGCCCGGTGGCGTTTGACCTGGAATTATTGATGGGCGCGCTGGCCTGTTTGCTGGCGACTACGTGTTATGGCTTTGCCGGGTTCCTGGCGCGCCGCTGGCTGGACCAGCGGGGAGGATTGGACAGTCGTCTTTCCGCACTGGGCAGCATGCTCGGCGCCACGTTGTTCCTGCTGCCGTTGTTTATCTACAGCGCCATCAGCCATCCGCCCGCGAGTTGGGGTGGGTGGCAGGTGTGGTTGTCGCTGCTGGGCCTGGGGCTGGTGTGTACGGCGTTTGCCTATGTGTTGTACTTCCGCTTGCTCACTGCGATTGGCCCCGTGAGATCGATGACCACCACTTTCCTGATCCCGCCGTTCGGCGTGCTGTGGGGCGCGTTGCTGCTCGACGAGCCGTTATCAATGGCGCATCTGTATGGCGGAGTGTTGATTGCGGGGGCGTTGTGGTTGGTGTTGCGGCCAAAAAAACTATAAATAAGCCAGCCTGGATGCTTTTATCCATAATTGTAAAAAACAGCAGCGACGGAAACCTGCAAGGAAAGGGATAAATCTTACCGCAGTCTTCCGCTAGGAGGCACGTCGTGTATTATCCTGAGCGTATTCGACTCAATGTCGAGTCGCGCCAAGTTGCGTAGAGGGGAACCACATGGGCTTTTTTGATAATTTCCCAAGATTTTATAAAACCAGCCAAACCAGCCCGTTTCCAGACCGCCTGAATTCGCGGTTTTGCGCAATAATGGAGCGGAATATCGAGTTAATAAAAGGCAAGCGCGTTCTTGATATAGCAAGTCACGACGGGCGTTGGTCATTTGCTGCCCTACAAGCAGGTGCGGCCCATGTTACGGGTATCGAACCCCGGCAAGAGTTGATTAACAACGCCATTGATACGTTTAACGAGTATGGTATCGAACCCTCACGTTTTAATTTTTTGTGCGGCGATGTATTCGACCACCTCAGCAACAAAGAATTTGATATCGTTTTTTGCCTCGGGTTTTATTACCACACTATTCGACATGCTGAATTATTTGACTTGATCGAACGTACCGGCGCAAAACTTGTGGTAATCGACACCGAAGTGACACCGGTAGTCGATGAGTTACCGGACATTGAAAACAGCGATCCTCGCGTTGTATTTGCCAACCCTCATGGCGTCCAGCTCCTGCTTGACCCGGTGGAAGACCAGCAAATGGCTTACTCCGACTCACTGACGCGAAACGGAAAAACCCTCGTCGGACGCCCGTCAAGAAGCGCCATACGCTTTATTGCTAAACACTTTGGATATGCGACAGAGACGTTCGACTGGAACACATTCATTTTAGAGAACCCTGAAATTGAAAGTGCAATGGTGGACTACAGCGAAGGCTGGAGAGATACGTTTTACTGTTCAAAATAAGAGTCAGTATGAATAATGTCTGAGCACAGGTAGTAAGTTAAAAACATTCAATCCATACCCCCCCTCTACCGTATGGCTCCGGTATTAAGTCATATATCCGAATCGGATACATGCTCCACTTGAGTTTTTTACCCCAAACAAGCGGTTGGCTATCTGCCGACCTCACTCTAGCCCTTCAGCCGTGAACCGGATTGATTTGTTCTTGTTCACAGGACTACTGATGAAACCGTATTCATGCAATCGGCTCACGGTCTCGAAGTCGAGCTTTTTCCACGCATTGCCGTTATCAAAACTGAAGGTTACCAACAGGGGCAACACGGCTTCCTCAATCCGTTTATCATCGTATTCCATGATCGTTGCTCCGCCTGTATTCTTTAACCTCATCGTAAACCCCACCAGCCATCAAGATGGATAGAATATTAACTATACGATACTGGTGAGCATTTCCAGGACAGTAAAGCTTAAAGAGCCGCCGGCAGGCACTCAAGGGTGTGGTGTAACCACGTATAGGGCCCCACTGTAAAGTTGGGCACTAGCCGTCGTACCTTTGGGCGTGTCACTGAACAACCAGTTCTTTCTTAGGATCCCAAAGGGCCTGATAGCTCTTTCGTCAGGTTGTTGTCGATTGGCAGATGTACTCCTCGATGTACTGCTCAAGTTTGTTCCAGTTGCTCGCCAGGTAGTTGATGGCTTTGCCTGTTGATCAGGTCCTGTGTGATGTCGGCCGGCCCCCCTCGCCTTTGGGTTGCACTTTTTGCGCTTCGACAAATTTTCGCCGTGCATGCACCCAGCAACCTAAACGCTCAACCCCTGCCTGCGTGCCCAGCGCTTTGTAACCAGCGTAATCATCGGCCATCACGTAGCAGCGATAGCCATCAAGCAGGCGCGTCGGCACTTCCTGCGCCCCACTGATGGGGTAGTAGAAAAGGATCACTGGTTTGTAGAGCGGGCCGCCGGTTTGCGCACACTACTTGTCTCTCGATCAGGCTCTTTCAACACCTGTACCCGAGTTTCATCGCAATGGATGATGCGGCTTTCCAGCAACTGGTCGCGCATTAAATTCAGCGCTGGCTGTAAGTGTTCGCCGCACTGGATAACCCAGCGGGCCAAGGTCTGACTCGGGATATCGATTCCATGGTAGCCCCGTAGCATTTCGAAACGGGGAAGCGGCAAACCGTCCACGTATTTGATGGTCTGCAGCATCGCTAGCACGCTTGGGCAGGCCATGCTTTTCTGAATCAGTTGAGCCGGCTTGTCCGCCGTGGCCGGTGCCGTTTCACAGGCACGGCAATGTAGACCTTACGAAAATGTTTGATCACTCGGATCTACATCGGCAGGGTTTCAAGCTGCTCGCTGACCTGCTCGCCGATAGCGTGTTTGCGGCAGCCGCACGCATAGGTCAGTTCATTCCCGGACAGTTCATGGATGACTTGATGCAAGGGAGATCGGCCGGCAGCAGTTTGCGCTTACCAATCCGCAGTGGTCGGCGCAACAGCTCCCTCTTCGGCGGCTTAATCGATGGGTTCTACGACGCTTTCCGCTTCATTGAACAAGGCTAGCTGCAGCGTTTCCGGGTCAGCCACTTGCTCAGACCTGCGTCCGAACAGGCGCTGACGCAACAGCGAATTTTCTCCTTTGATATCCACTTCGACCAGGCCATCAATGGATTTCGAAAGTCGACGAGCTTAGCGTAGAGATAGACTTTTTTACTTTTTACGTCGGGTCGCATCATGGCGGACCGGCTCATGAGGGAATCGGAAGCACAGCATCGGGGATTAGGTGGCCACTTTGAATGTCGGGTGTATGGACCGGACACATGGTTGACGGGTGTGCGGGGACATGGTGGACACTTTTCGGCGAGCCAATTTCGCCGGAAAGCCATCATGCCCTGGGACACGAGAGATGCCATGAGCCTGAAAGAAGAGTTTGTTGCCTTAGCACGGCAACCCGGCAGCAACAAACGAGAACTATGCCGACGGTTCGGTATCAGTCCGCAGACGGCTTACAAGTGGCTTAACCGCTACGCGACGCTCGGCCATTCAGGGCTGCAAGATAAATCCCGAAAACCGGCTACCAGCCCCAAGCTGACCACGCCGGCCCTGGAAGCGCAGGTCATAGCGCTCAGACAAGACCATCCAGCATGGGGTGGGCGCACGATCAGCAGCCTCTTGAAAAAGCAGATTGCTCCCAGCACCGTTACCAATGTCCTGCACCGGCACGGGCTGATTCAGCCGACTACGAAGGAGCAAGAGGCAAAGCTGAGGTTTGAACACGAGGCGCCCAACAATCTTTGGCAGATGGATTTCAAAGGGCATTTCCCGACGCAAGAAGGCAGATGCCATCCCCTGACTTTACTGGACGACCATTCACGTTTCAGTTTGGCTATTCAAGCTTGTGATAACGAGCGTGGAGCCACGGTGAAAGAAAGGTTGACCGAGGTATTCCAGCGCTTCGGATTACCGGCTCGCATCAACGTTGATAACGGACCGCCTTGGGGCTCTCCACGTAACCCTGGTGAAATCACAGAGCTGAGTATCTGGTTGATTCGTCTGGGTATTCGGATCAGTTTCAGCCGCCCTTACCACCCACAAACCAATGGAAAGATTGAGCGTTTCCATCGCTCACTCAAGGCCGAAGTACTTGAAGGGCGTCAGTTTTCCACGCTCAAGGAAGCTCAAGCAGCATTTGATCGGTGGCGTGATGTTTATAACCTGCAACGGCCCCATCAGGCGCTGGACTACAAGGTGCCTATGGACCGGTATAGAGCCAGCCCATGGGCTTATCCGCAACAGTTACCAACCTTTGAGTACGGACCGGACGACGTATTAGCCAAGGCTTATCACAGCCGTTTTCGTTTTCAGAAACGCTACTTCAGCATCGCCAAAGGTTTGGCTGGGCATCACATCGCAATACGGCCCAACACTGAAGGTGATGGACTGTTTGACGTGTTTTTCTGCCATCACTTCCTACGAACGATCGACGTGAGCAAACCTGACTATGGTCCATAATGTGTCAACCATGTCCCCGCACATGTGTCCACCATGTGTCCGGTCCATACAATGTCGGGTTAATGGAGCGCTTAGAAATCTGCAAGACACATTGGCTTGGCCCCCGTAATATGTCCTGCCTGCGCCAAACCAATGTGCGAAATTGCTGTGACAGATGTTGTCAATGGTCTTCTAAAGTGGGCATGACACTCATAGTGTGCCGGGTTCCCGTTTCAATAATGACAATTGCAACAGCGTCTGGTTTGAACTTCTCAATGAGGTCAGTACGAAAGAAACCGTCCTGCACATGCGCCATGACAATCGTATCAAAGTGCTCTTTCAGAAGTGGCAGCAACTCAGTTGAGAATGAGTCCCTCAGAAGGAGTAGCGTCTTTCCGGTTTTAGCGTCGGTATGAAGAACCTGCGGCCCAACCCAGCTATGGTTGTCACTCAGGAAGGTCGTTTTTTCAGGAGGATGGGTCACCATCCCCGCAAACGAGACCCGATCATGCGGGACGAAATCCGCTATCCCAAGCATCAATGACAAATCTCTGGGAATCCCTGCCTTTGAGAGCCCAACCGGTGTAAACGCAGTCAACGGCAACGGCTGCATGCCGGCAAAGTCTTTAGACAATCTGGTCATTAACTGTTTGTAAGCAATATAAGCGCCCAATCCCGTCCAATGCGTGTCGTACTCATCATAGAGCTTTTGATTGTGTCGCTCTTGGAAAATGGCTTCACGAGGATCTACGATTTGATCGAACCCTGCTTTTTTTGAAGCACTGATGATTTCATCAACTTCAGTATTAACTCTATGCCCAGGCATCCAACTAGGTCGATTTTCGGGATAGATATCCTCCTTCACAGGAGCTACCATGAAATAAAATTTCGCGCCTCTTTTGTTCAGGTAATCCACGCGTTGACGAAACCCACTTACCCAAGCATCAATATTTGGTTTATCCAGAATTAAATCACCTGACATAAGTACCAAGTGACTACCATCATCATAAAATAGCCAGCCGTTCTGGCCGACAATAATCCTTTTCGAACCCGAATATCCGAGTTTGTAACGAATAAAATTCAACGCCGCAATCATATGTGCACGCAGTGGAAACTGGTCGATTGCGAAGGCGTCCAACTTTGCCGGCAATATCGCCCAGTCAGCGAGACTTTTCGGAACCCCGGGTGCACTTGCGAGTACCCGGTTCTCAGACATACCTGGCTCAGCAACATTGAACAAAGGAAACAAGTGGATGACGAAAACGACCACCAGTACTCCAACAACCAAAGACCACCAATGATAAGTACGTCGGGTCTTTATAGACAGCTCACTACTTTCGGATGCATGGCTCATTTATGCGCCTCAGAATCGGAAATATAGAAATGGGTTAAGAGAGCTGCTTGCAAGTAGCACCACACAACAAACCAGCCCACCCACCAACAAAAAAACAGGCAGAGCATGAACATCCGCGGCATCTCGACCATGCATGCCGGGTTCCGTAGACCCATTGATTCTCGTTAGATTTAGCTGTGCGCAGACCCACGGAATAATAGGGAATGACAGAGCAATTCCTGCGGCCAGCGCAACTATTGTTTCAGGCGTCATCCAGACCATCATGGGTTGCCATTCATGCTGGGGACTGTCGAAACCCGCTAGCGCCTTGATAATGACCCATGCGTCATCAAAACTATCGGCCCTGAAATACACCCAGCCAACCATGACCACCAGTAACGTGTAGAAGCGCGCCAAAATAACAGGGACGGCCTCGAGTACTCTTTTCAAAAATACTCTCTCCAATACAACGAACACACCATGAAACATCCCCCAAAAAATAAATGTCCATGCTGCACCGTGCCAGAGCCCCGTCACAAAAAATACAATCAGCAGGTTTCGAATTGTCGAAACCTCTCCCCCCCGACTGCCACCCAGTGGTATATAAACATAATCTCTGAACCAAAAAGAAAGAGACATATGCCAACGCCGCCAAAACTCTGTGATCGACGTTGAGGAGTATGGATAGTCGAAATTTTTAGGAAATCTGAACCCCAACATAAAGGCGAGACCGATCGCCATATTAGAGTAGCCACAAAAATCAAAATATATCTGTATTGTATAGGCAACTGTACCAATCCAGGCAACTGTAGACGTCACTCCCGATGGATCAAGACTAAACAAATGATCAGCTGCCGGCGCGACCGAATTTGCGATCATTACCTTTTGACATAGCCCCACAATGAAATACTGAACACCCAGGCCGAACTTTTCTACACCCACTGTTCGATGATGCAATTCAGTCTCAATGTCGGTATATCGAACAATCGGGCCCGCGACTAAATGCGGAAACATCATCACATAAGTAGACAGCCGCACGATACTATTTTCAGGGCGGATCGTTCGTCTATATACCTCGACAAGGTAGGACACTAACTGAAAAATAAAAAATGAAATACCAAGTGGCAGATGCATGCCAAGGTGGGGAGACTCAACACCTAAAACCCCGAAGATGATATCAACCAAAAATTGGCTATACTTAAAAACGCCTAACACTAAAAGATTGACAATAACAAACACACCCAGCGCCCACCTACGAAGTGGTCCGACTGCTGAATCTATTATCTTTCCCGCACTAAAATTAATTATCAACATAGCCATCAACAGCAATAAATACAGCCCTTCCCCCCAAACATAAAATACTGCGCTGGCAGTAAGTAAAAATGCGTTTCTGACCCCCGTCAAATAGTAAAACAAAAGAAAAACAGGTAAGAAGTAAAAAATAAACACGACCGAGCTGAAAACCATTTCTTATTCGTCCATAGTAAATTTTTTGCGGAAATCTACCACAAAACTGCGACAACTCAACAAAATACGACAACCCAGCCCTAGATTTCTCGCCCCATCGTCAAGATAGTGACCATCCTCTGCCCAAGCGCGCTTCCCCCCTCTCAGCCAGGCCCTAAAATGACGGACACCGAGGACGAATTTTCCCGTGGAGCGCTGCCTGCTCTTCGCCAAGAGGGTAGAATTAAAACGGTTGGTAGGTTTAGCAGAATGCAAATAGCCCACCGATCAACTCTGAGCATTGGGAAAGAAGAAAACTGAATTTGATCAAACTATTTGTAGGTTTCTGCCCAACCATTTACAATTTCCCGGCCGACCACCCGCCTAATTGGCCAGGATGCTGACGCGCAAAAAAAAGCTTCTAGCTTGATCAGGTATGCGCAATAAAATCTACAGCTTTCACAGGGAGCGAAACTTAATAATGAGCAACTTATTGGATGATGGCATTCATATAGCCAAGCGCAGCGACTATAGCAGTGAATTCATCGAACAATGGACTCGTTTATTCCGAAGATGTTTCGGGAGCTCCGAGAAAAACGCGACTCTCGTGTTTCAAAAATACCTGCTGAATGAATCAAGAATCTGTTGCTCTATTAAAAATGGCACTATGGTGGCCGCGTACTGTGGCTTAAAATTAAGCCATGGAGACTCCGCAGTTTTCCTTTCTACGGACACCATGTCCGACGGGACTCAAAAGGGTTCTTCGATTATTCTTGGAAAGCGTTTGTATAAATCATTTGCCGAAGACGATATAGCTGTCGTGTGCGGCTACCCCAATAAAAACATAAGGAAAATACGCGAAAAAGGTTTGGGGTGGACACTGAAAGGAAATCTTCACCTGTATATAGGTGTGCCGTTTTTTTGGCGTTTCTTTAGAGACGAAATCAAAGACGATGGTTTATGGAAAGCGATAAGACCAACAGGTGGATGGTTCACAAGAAAAAAGCCATTATTTTTCAACCTTCTCGGCACAGATGGATTGTACTCGTCTAATTTGGGGCTGGTAATAACGTTATCGGCTTATCGACCCGGTTATTTTTTTATTAAGATACCCGGCTTCTTTTTCGAGCCGAGAAGTTTTGGTTACAAATATCTTACCGAAGATGTAGAAAAGAACGATGCTTTTTTGAAAAAAATCACACGACTCAATCTCGACACCATTGATATACCTTAATTTCGAGAGCCCCCCGCATGAAGTTAGCTTCTATATTTTTTATGCCTCATCAAGATGACGAGTTCGGCTTATTCCACCAGATTGAGCAAGCGTTAGCGGCTGGCCGATGGGTTCGCTGTATTTACGTAACCGATGGCTCCGCCACTGCTGACCCTGATCGTCGAGACCATGAGTCACGAACCGTTCTACAGAAGTTGGGAGTTGCCACGGACGATATTGTTTTTATCGGCCGACAATTGTCAATTATAGACGGTCAGCTGCATCGCCATATTGACGTATTTGTAGACTGGCTTGATTGCTTCCTTAATGACCATCCAACTCTTCATGCCTGTTTTGTGCCAGCCTGGGAAGGCGGTCACCCTGACCACGATCTGCTCCACGCCATTGTAGTTGAGTTATTAGCAGTCCGAACACATTCAGCGACCGTCTGGCAATACCCGCTCTACAACGCTCGGAATTGTTCAGGTCCGCTTTTCCGTGTGCTATCACCACTTCCAGAAAATGGCCCCATTGAGCAGCAGTCGATCACCTGGCGAGCTCGTTTTTTCTACATAAGACTTTGTCTTTCTTATCCATCACAATGGCGTAGCTGGTTAGGTTTATTCCCATTTGTAGGTGGCCATTATTTTTATTATGGCGTCCAATCGCTGCAAGGTGTGAATCGGCATCGACTAACACAGCCTCCACATCAACAACCTCTTTATTACGAAAAACGCGGCTTTCTCGATTGGCCAACAATGTGTAGTGCTATAGAGCAGTTACATAAAAAATTATCACGCCTGGGTTAGTCTCACTCACAAAAACCGTGCTCCCTCCCAAGAAAAAAACTCTTCTAGAGAGAGCAGGACCTTGAGCTTTCCATCTTTCAAAAATTCTGTTTATTTAGACTGTTGATACATCAACCTTGAATCAACAGTCCAAATAAAGGCCCGAAAACTGCGCAACTGCTTATTCACTAATTTAGAATTAATATCGTCGCAAACCATCAGTTTTTTGCTTATTTAATCCAATGATTTCACTGCGATCCTCAATGACAAAGACGATGGTGATCAACTACCAAATAATGGCAATGCCCCAAAAAACCTGCAAGGCTCACCCCGGACTCACCATCCCGTCAGTACACGACAGCCAATCCGCCCCCTAACAAAGGCCACGCCCCTCCAGCGCCTAGACTAAGACCTCTACTGATCAGTCGTCCAAAAATCTACCACCATCAACCACAGGAAACTCTGGCAAGAAGCATCATTTCCAGGTGATCAAGCTCACAAGCCAAGAATATCTACACGCCGTCAATTTAAAACGAACCAATATTATCCTCTTCGGTCGAAAGGCATTATCGACGAGGCGCTAATGAATTAATGCCACTCAACTGTTCTTCATTACAAATGAATATGCTAGTCTCACTCAAATTTTTTGCATGAGAGATGGAGCACTCACGTGTCTGATCAAGCGACGAAAATAGCGGTTCTGATCCCCTGCTATAAGGTGAGGAACCACATATTAGAAGTTATTCGGCAGATCGGGCCGGAAGTTTTTAAAATCTACGTCGTTGACGACTGCTGCCCAGAGGGCTCAGCTGACTTCGTCGTTGAACATTGCGTCGACGAACGCGTAATCGTGTTGCGCAATCCGGTCAATCTGGGCGTTGGCGGAGCGGTAATGACGGGGTACAGGGCCGCCATCGCGGATGGAATGGATATCATCGTCAAAATTGATGGCGATGGGCAGATGGACCCGAGCCTCATCAGCGACTTTGTATCGCCCATCATCGCAGGGAATGCTGATTACACTAAAGGTAATCGCTTTTTCAATTTAGAAAAAATATCCGAAATGCCAAAAATTCGGCTTTTCGGAAACGCTGTACTTTCGTTCATGACAAAGCTTTCTTCTGGATACTGGGAGTTGTTCGATCCAACCAATGGTTATACAGCCATACACAGTGAAATAGCCAAGCACCTTCCTCTTAACAAAATAAGCCAACGCTATTTCTTTGAAACCGACATGCTTTTTCGTCTTAACACATTGAATGCTGTTGTGATTGATATCCCTATGGATGCCAAGTATGAAGACGAAGTCAGCAACCTTAAAGTGTCCAAGGTAATTGGCGAATTTTTAATTAAACACATCCGAAACTTTGGAAAACGCATCTTCTATAATTACTATCTTCGAGGCATGTCTTTAGCGTCGATAGAGCTACCGCTCGGGCTAATATTATTGACGGCAGGATCAACTTTTGGGATTAGCCACTGGATTGACTCTCTGCATGCAAATATGCCAACCCCAGCAGGCACTGTCATGCTGTCAGCACTACCGGTCATTATCGGCATCCAACTTTTACTGGCATTTCTTGGCCATGATATTGCTTCTTCACCGCGTCAAGCTTTCCATGTATTACGCAAGAAACACATACTGACTAAAAAGGCCCCCCGCTCATGACCTATCTGATAGCGTTTGCTTGTGTTCTTGGTATTGCCACCGGGCAAATTCTATTTAAGCTGAGCGCTGTTTCTTTGCATGAAAGTGACAGTTGGTTTGATACCAAAACACTGATCACTTTATTTTCAGCTTTTGCATTATACGGAATCACTACGATAGCCTGGATATGGGTACTGCAAAAAATCGAGCTAGGTAAAGCATACCCATTGATGGCCCTTGCCTTTGTACTGGTCCCCTTAGGAAGTCACTTTGTCTTTGGAGAGCGCTTTCAACCACAATACTTCATTGGCGTTGCCATTATCATGCTTGGTATTATGGTTACCGTGAAGGCCTGAAGCGGTTATCGTAATACCTATACCAACGTGCGCTCGTCCAGATAGTCCATAACGTTCGAAACCACTGTCAATACATCGTCCTCCAATGTATTGAGATGAATATCTGGTGCCTGCGGGGCTTCGTAGATGGAGTCTATACCCGTAAATTTTTTGATCAATCCCTTACGAGCTTTGACATACAACCCCTTAGGATCTCGGCGCTCGCATTCAGAAAGCGGCGCATCAATAAAGACCTCTATGAATGTCTCAGCGCCGATGACGTCGCGAGCAAGCGCTCGGTCTCGCTCGAATGGCGAGATAAACGAGGTGATCACAATAAGACCTGCATCAACGAACAAACGCGACACTTCTGCAACGCGCCTAATATTTTCCTCACGATCAGCGTCACTGAAACCCAAGTCTCGACACAAGCCCATGCGAACATTGTCGCCGTCAATCAGGTAGGTGTGTCGACCTCGCTCAACCAGAGCAACTTCAATCGCATTAGCAACAGTGGTTTTCCCCGCGCCGCTAAGCCCGGTCAACCACAACACAAATGGTTTTTGCCCTTTCATAGAGGCCCTGGCGTTAGCACTTACGCTAGAAATTTGAAATACCAGATTATTATTCATTACACAGAGTCCATTGAAGGTTGGTTATTCGAGTGTTAAATGTTTTCACCGCTGAATATTAAAACATCGGGCACACACTTAAAATCTACAACTCCTGTTGCCAACTGTTCAGTCATCGGTAGTACGCGGAATAAGCATGCATCCAACAGCCGATGAAGGTATGTTTCTTCCTCGCCAACTGCCCCCAGTACTCCTGCATTCAAAAAGTATGTACCTGGATTTAGATTGCACTCAAAGGCAAACTCAACCTGAATTATAGTGCCGGGGGCCACATAACTGATCGTATCTAAAGGGCTCATGGCGGTAGCGGCCCCGCCCAATTCGACGCCAGTCAGAGTTTTAATCATCATACCAAAGCGGACACTCATGGCAGCAAGCGTGAAGTTGACTTTATAGGTGTAACGGTATGTCCGCCCGCGTATCAAACAATTAACAGATTCGCCGGCAAGATTGACAATCTGGGGGAATTGAATGGTTGCGCCTTGGGGTTCATAGGATAGTTCACTTTGGGTTTTCAAATGTGGATCGTAGAACTCGAAAATTTCATCAATAGCATTCTTCGAGGAAGTATGCTGAACCGACTCTACAATTGAATTCAGTGTCGACAAAGTTACATCACCCTCCGCACTAACCGCTGCGCGGATATCCTTAGCCTTCTCGGCAGGAGCATAAAGTAATTTTTGATATTTTCCGATGACATTTTTGGGGGCGCCTTCCGTGAGCTTATCGCCACCGTCCAAAAGAATGGCACGATCACACAGCTCTACAATTGCGCTCCCTGAGTGAGATACAAAAAGAATTGTTGCACCATTGGCTTTAATCGCTTCAATGCGTGCAAAACACTTACGCTGGAATAGCTCATCCCCCACCGACAACGCTTCGTCGATAATAAGAATTTGCGGATCCACATGAATCGCTACAGCAAAAGCCAGACGTACCATCATACCGCTGGAATAATTTTTGACGGGTTGATCAATAAAGCTACCTATTTCTGCGAACGCCTCGATATCGGAAAACCGGGAATCTGTTTCTTCTCGAGACAGTCCAAGTACCGCTGCATTCATATATACGTTTTCACGCCCACTGAAATCCGGATTAAACCCTGATCCCAACTCAAGCAGTGCGGCCACCCGTCCAGACGTATAAACATCTCCCGAGGAGGGCGCTAGCGTCCCGCAAATAATCTGCAACAAAGTAGATTTTCCACTGCCATTGCGCCCGACAATACCAACGGTCTCGCCTTTCCTTACAGCAAAAGATATTTCGCGTAGTGCCCAAAATTCTCTGAAATATTGTTTACGCCGACCATTAAACATCTGAAAGAAGCGATCGCGCGGCGTGTCGTAAACATGGAAACATTTACTGACGGCGCTTACCCTTATTGCAAAATCAGAGCACATCGGAAAACCCTTTTCGCATCTTCTGGAACCAGAAAAACCCTCCCCAAAATACGACCAATGCAATAAGAGAATAATAAAACAATCCGACAAAATCGGGCATTACACCCCAAATCAATATATCGCGAGCTTGTTCGATTATAAACGTCAAAGGATTAGCCATGATAAGTGGTTGAAACTCTAGCGGCAAATTTTTAACGGGAAAAAAGACCGGTGCTAAAAACATCATCATGGTGGTGATAATAGTCACGGTTTGCCCTACATCTCGCAGAAAAACACCTAGGGATGCGAGAAACCACGCCAACCCCAGCGCAAGGAGTAATAACGGAAAAAGCACCAAAGGAAGAAACAACACATGCCAATGAGGAACACCGATGAGCAGGGTGTATGCCAATAGCCAAACGGTCAGGCTGACCAGCGCGTGAAATAGCGCCGCACCTGCAGCCACGACAGGCAAAATTTCGAGAGGGAAAACTACTTTTTTTACATAGTTGACGTTCCCTACAATCAGGCTGGGAGCTCGATTAAGAATCTCCGCAAACAGGCCATATACGATCATACCGATGAATAGCACAACGGCGAACATGGCCTTACTTTCTTCTACCCCGTTCTCAGCTATTCCCCAGCGAGAACGGAATACTACAGAAAAAACAAAGGTATATACCGCAAGCATCAGTAACGGGTTGAGAAAGGACCAACCCAGACCAAGAAACGATCCCTTATAGCGACCAACTACTTCGCGCCTCGTCATTCGACCAATCAACTGGCGATTCAACCACAAACTACGTAACAGAGCCCACATGGATAACGGTTGAGGGGCATGCGGATTCATCGCCTGCCCTCTGTATTTTCCAGCGTACCCAGTTGAATATAAATATTGATATCCGTTCTCCTCAAGTCCGACCTATACCGCTTCCAAATATAAAATAGATAAGCAGTCGAGGCATCACCATCTCTAAATTCACCAAAAGCCCTCTAAAACACCCAGTGGCGCCACCGAAAAGAAGGAACCACTAGGAGAACTGCCATGATGTAATGTGATCCTTAGAAACCCGGCTTACTCTTCATCTTATGCTGATTCAGCAGCACAGACGGGTGAAACCTGCCACTCTTTTTCACCACACTCCGTGTCACTCTTCTTTTCGACACCGAACAGAAGAATCAAGCCCAACACCATCACTAATGGTATCGTTGCAAATAAATATCGAAAATCCGAAGCGATGCTGGTCGGTAGGAAAGAGCCATACATCAGGAGTGTCGCCAGAGCAATAACTCCACCTATGGTTTTAACAGGCCCTGGGGAGATTCTGCGTGCACCGATGGCAACAATCACTATAAGCGCCGCCATCCAAAAAACATGACGGTAAATTGGCCAACTGAAAAAAGACACGGCCATATCATATATTCTTTGAGCCCTTGGGGTAGTTCCCTGCCTGACTCCCGATGCAGCCAGATACTCTGGATTACCTTCCACACCAACAAAGACGGGCAGCGTGCCATTAAGCCCTCGCAGCCCCAGCAATGTCGCATAGGTTGTAAAACGGTGCTCCATATAAGCACTCGGGTTCTGCTTCACCATCTCCCACCACTCATGCCGAAGCGTTTCGCTTGGTATGGCGGCGAACCAAGCACGAACAACTGGGTTCAGATCAAGAAAGTCAATTCTACTTGGATCGTAAACAGACTTGATGGCAGCAAGCTGCTCTTGAGTCACAGGGTTAGCAAGTTGGTTAGGGGGTAACTTTGAATTGCTGATGATACCCGCAAGGTCAAACTGAATGATGCTGCGAAACCCCACAGAACTGGCGCGATCCCCAGCTCCCGTCACGGTCGAGTTGGCCTGATGCTGAATTCCCAAGACAGCACTTGCGAACAAAACAATGATCAGCGAAGCACCTAGGATTTTTTTAGTCGATTTGAAGGAATAAAGAGCAACAATCAGCGATAGCAACAGGACGGGCGCCATGAACACCCCTTGCTGGCGAGTCTGATATCCGGCGCTTAGAAAAATTATCGACAAGCCAATACACCAATACCGACGCAAAGGTGAGCCCACCGTTGCGGCAATAGCGCATGCGCTAGAAGCTGTTAATAACGATGCGAAGAGTACGTCTTTCCATACAATGCCTGAATAAATGAAAACGATGGGATTCATTATCAGGAGGAACGCAGCGAGCACTCGCCACGTTGGAACATCACGAAGTCCCTGAGCGGCGCGCATCTGCAACATCGTTAATACAACAACTGCAAAGGCTCCATACAAAAGTATTGAATTGATCATTACGAACATCGCAGCAGATAGCTCTCCCCCACCTAGCCACCTGAGCAGCGCCGACATGAAGGGGGGGCCCCAACTCACAGATCGGCCTATATGGGCCTCGTAGAGCTGTATGCTCGTGTCCATCGACATCTGCCCAGGCGCATGCATCGCAATCGCTGCACATGCAAGTACGAAGGTGAGCAAAATAATGAGCCGGCTGACACTGCTCGAATTAATAGCAAGCAACGCATGCAAAGTCTTGCTTTGAAGTATACCCGGTCGCTGTTGTTTAACATCCATTACTGACATTTCAACAAGTCCTGTTCAGCGATAAAAATCATCGGGAGATGCGCTTCATAACACCGGGAACACCTTCCGTACGAAGAACTTCCCATGCGCGCTTGGCCAACAATACACCGTGACGTGGGTCGTCCAGTACCTGTCCCAAATGTGCGCGAACACGGCTAGAACTGAAGACCATCGGAACGCCACCCGCCTGATAACCTGGCGTCAAAGCAGACGTCACCCGAAGTATTTCCGCTGCCGAAGATTCAGAATCAAAAAGGGCCGGAAACTCCACGCGCCCCTGGGATTCCCACCAGGCCAGGTAACCACCACCTTCAGTTGCAAAAGGATCAGGAAAGGCTTGTTGCAGATCCAATCGCTCGCGATAAATGAGTCGTGCGGCCTTGGGAATGACAGTGCCGTCGGCAAAACGTGAAAATGCCCAAGGTACTTGGCTTAAAGGGTCCTTGCCCAAATCAGCAATCGTATCCGCGTACCATTTGATCAGCGCGTGTGCAGTCGGTTGGTTCGCAGCGTTTTTCCAAGCCATGGTCCGATGCGCACCGCTGTCAAAACCAGTGAAGTGATAGAAGCCAAGAGGCTGGCCGTCCACCATCACGCTATCTGGCAACTCACCAGTAATCTGCCGAGTAGTAATGTTCCATGGAGCTACGTTTAGACGCGACGTTCGAAGGATGCACACGCCCTCGAAAAATGCTGGTACCAGATCGATCCAACGTTGATCGGTGAACAATCCATTGTGAATTTCAGCGCGACAGAAATAATAGAGACGGTCCGACCACCACTGAGCAAACTGCTTGCCTGTTTCCGTAGGCGCAACGGCGAGGAAACCCAGGTTGTAAATGCCGTGCTTCAGGCTGGAGATCTCGTTATCCATGATGGCGGCTAATGTCGGCTCTGGGGTGACCTGGTGAGGCGTCAGCGCAATATTTGAATGCTGGAGGGCCTCCAGTACATCATTCAAAGGTGAAAACAATACGGTGTCCGGGTCAAGGTAGATGACACCGGAGCAATCTTTACGATCAAGCAGACGAGCCAGGAGGAACGGCTTGATGGCCGTCGATAACTCAACGATGGTGTGACAAAACGCCCAGCCGTTCACATCCGGTATGTCGAGGCTGCTGATAGGATGAATTTCATCAAACGGCTCTGCAGAAAGGTCCAGACCGGCGGGTACTTCATCCGACAACGCCAAGTGCACGACCCAGTCAGGATGGTATTTTTTAATCGATTCGACCAAAGCCCGGACTTTTGGAATGTAATTACAGGCCGCGCTGGTATAGACATGTATTTTTTTCAAGAAATAACCTTAAGACTTAAAGGGTGAAGAAAGCGATCAAAAGCCAGGATATCTTCAAGCAAACCCGGGCCATCCTGTCGCTTTGCGATGTAACCGGTATCCAGACTCCGCACTAAATCAGCTTGAGCGCCCAAGTCCAGACAGATCAATGGCAACTTCATCGATAGGATTTCGTGGGCGACAAAGGAAAATGTTTCAGGGCAAATTGATGGCAAAAACGCAATACTGATCCCATATTTTTCAACAATTTTGGGTAAATCATCCTGTGCGTAAGGCCCCGTTTCCTTCACCACCGGCGCAGGACAAGGTGCATCCAGATTTCCAATAACCACGATTCGAACTGGCGCGTCCGTCTGACAAATTGCCTCAGCCAGACTTTCCAGGACGCCCGCTCCTTTATGATGGGAAATGGAACCTATCACCCCAATCGTCAGATATTTTTGCGGCTTTTTCGGAAGGCTGACTTCGCGAAGCGGCTTCACATAGTGAGGACACAGTTTAGCCCTGGCTCCCATGCCGGGATAAGCCCGCTCAAGCAGGGCAAGAGACGACGTTGAAAAGCAACGAACTTCATCCGCGCACCTCAGCAACTCCCCCCACATTTCGCGCCAACGTACAATTGACCGCTCACCAGCGAGGGACACAAATCCATCGGGATGGTTATTCAAACAAGAATGACAGCGTGTTATCGAAGGTATGCCGCAGTACTGCCCCTTATCGTCCAGTAGGAAGTGCGACGGGCAGACAAGAAAATACTCATGTATCGCCACGACCAGGCTAGCCTTGGTTCGCTGCTTCAAGACCAGCATAAACTCTCTAAGATTTTGCGGCTGGGGGAAAGAGACCGCACAGTTGAAAAAGACCTCTCTTAGATCTGCACGCACCAACAGTTCAACCAAGCTGTTCAAGTTCGACAGCTTGCACGAATAGGACCCGTTGTGGTCGCGTACTTCGACAAACGTCTGCATGGACGACACGCGGAAGCTAAGCAATATCACGGTATCGTCGGCTGCACTCCAGGCAGACGCCACACGCTCGCGAAAGAGATTGGCCCCTCCACCCATTGAATGATCAATCAACAAGCGGCAAGGCCGATTCTTCAGACGTGCTGCGAGAGCGACTTCGTCCTGGCTCATTAACGTTGGATTTCGCCCACGATACCGGAGGAACTTTTTGATCAGCGTCCTGATGTTTCCCCGGCGTAAGTAAGCCCAGGCGCGCTTGGCGAGATATATGCTCTCTGCCACTTCTGCTCCGGATGCTGTGTCGAGCGCAGACAGAGCGAGTTCGTGGCGACCTGTCACTGCATCCTGCATCTCGAAAACCAACTCGACTTTTTCCGGAGGCTCACCTCCCCAGCCAGCGATAACCATGAAGCCCGAATTTCCCGCTTGGTCATTATCCGGAAACGCCGACGCAACATCTTCGCGCACCCTGCCCAGCGACACGGCAACACGCTCGACCCGCCCATCAGCGAAGAGCATATTCAGGTGCGACTGAACGATCTTATGTTCATGATCCAGCGCCCATCCGAAGCCGAACAGACCATGGGGATGACGAACGAAATGATCTATTTGGCAGATCAAGGTCGTTGACCGTACTTCTGCTTGATTGAGACGCGGCACGTCAGAACCCACTACATCCATGTGTATCTGTTCCAATATCGAGTTACCATCACAAAAATTCTTTGACATTCGCCAAAGTCACCGGTTAGACCTTCAAATCCAGCTTTGGCGCATCTTGCAGAGACTCCGAGGCAGGCACTGGGGCCTCATCAGAACTTGACGCCTGAAAATTTGCGTGCGCTAACGCTTCCTGCTGTTCCATCACGATCTTTTCGGCATAAGCCAAAGCGTCGCTGGTCAGAAGGAGCTGAGCATCAAGCTTTTGCATCTGTGCCAGGCGCTCAATTGCAAGCAACTGAGTTTCCTCAAAAAGTGCCAGCAGCTCATCCTTTCGTTTGAATGCATCCTGTTGCTCACTCACGACCCGCTCGGCGAGCGCGAGCGCGGCACTCGTCTCAATTAGTTGAGCATCCAATTTTTGCATGTGCTCCAGACGCTCAATCGCTAACAACTCAATCTCACGAAATCGAGCCAACTCAGTTTCCCGGAATCGAGCGTACTCCTCGTTTTGAGACATGAGAACGCCCTGCTGCTCCAATACGATTTGCTCAGCGTGCGCGAGCTCAGCACTCATCTGACTCAATTGGCCATCAAGCTTTTGCACTTGCTTCAAACGCTCAACTGCCAGGGACTCGAATTCGTTAGGACGAGAACGCGCATCCCCCCTAAGCTTTAGCTCTTCCTGCTGACGCAGCACAATTTGCTCGGCGCGAGCCAGAGCATCGCTGGTCTCTATAAGTTGAGTGTCGAGTTTTTGCATCTCCTCCAGACGATCGAGTGCCAATTTCTCGGCAGACGCCAACCCCTTGCTCAACGCGCTGATACGCAACTCCATGACCGAAAGTTGGCGATCATTCTGGAAAAATCTTTGAACTGAAGTCAGTGTCGGAATGATATCACGCCGATATTCGCTGATTATGCCCTGCCACTCGAAACTCTCGCGTAAAGCGCGCGGCGTGAGTCCTCTCTCGATCGCACTCCGTACGCTTTCATAGGCTTGCAACACAAGCGACGGAAGAGCCGCTTGCCTGGTGCCCGCACCATGCGAGAGTGCTGGAGCGATGAAGTCCCGCGCGAAGTGAGCAATCGTTTCGGACGCAGGTTTTAAATTCAGCCAACCCGCAACATCGGATAAAAATGTGGCTGGCTGGCTAAGCATATGGTCAAACGCGAAAAATCTGATGTCATCGGCAACATCAAGATATTCCATAGCTCCGAGAAGATGCGTCATCCATAGCCACGCTGCACGATCCGAGGAAATACCATCGCGCCGGGCCAGCGAATGCACAACCTCAGCTGGATCACGCACCACTATCATCAACCGTGGCTTGATACCCAATTGTGAGAAAACCTGCCCCCAAAAAGGTGCCAGCTGGCACATTCTCGGATCCTTGAATCCCCACGCAGGTACTTCGTCAAACAGGACTCGAACCAAACTCATCGCTTCGTCAATACAGGCGTCCCACCGATGATCGCGCTCAAGCAGTGGAGGCAACGGCGAGTCCCATCGGCAGTCGTACAAGGCAAGCAATCTATCGTTGAATTGGACAATCTCGCGCTCTTCGAAATAGCCCTTGGGATTCCATTCGTCGCCTTTAAATAAGGAACTCCCCATCACCAGCCCCAACTGCTCAAGGCCTGCGGCAATGGCGCTGGTGCCACTACGATGCATACCCAGCACGATTACCACATTTTCATTCGCGTCAACTGGATACATTATCAAAAACTCTATTTTGTTGATATTTTGACAAAAGTCAGACCAAAAGGCCCTTTTACTGACTTAAATGAGCTGCTGTAGATCCTGAATATTCATAATTATGCCTGAGGGACGCACTGTGCCCGCGAAGCGAAATGCGGTGGTGCGCTGGTGAAGGTATGAATGATCCCCTCCGCGCCCCAACAAACCCAATGCCCCTGAACACACACAGATTCAGATCTTTTTCATGACGGTAGCAAGCACGAGACCTAAATTCCCCAGCAGAGTTTGCCGGTACAGCCCTGCCAGCCAGATTCCCGAAATCCTGCGAAGAACTTTTTGCTCGCGCGCCCACTTGAAGTGAGTAAGCGTCACCTGGCTATCGGGGGACAGCCGATGATGCATGGCATCCAGCGCCTGTATATTTTGTTCATTCCATTCGTGAAAACGTCCCTGAAACACCATCCGCAAGCGAATCAGCCTGGCAAGCCAGCCGGAATTACTGCCAACCACGTTCTCCGCATGTTGCCGATATTTCATTTTGGGTTCGGGATCGTAGTGAATAACCCCCCCCACACCGGAGATCAGTTGATATAACCACCAGTCGTGAGCAGGTACCTGCAGCTCAGGGCCGGCTTCGCACAGCAGCGTGCGGGCAGCCCGGTTGAAGACCATCGTATTGCCCCCTGCGATGCTTTGAACCAACGCATTACTAAAACCTGGCGAGAGTCTAAAATGGGGCGAGTACCCAAGATGAACGCCAGTTTCACCAATTAATTGGGTGCGACCACAATAAAGCGCAGGCCTATGAGCGGGTACTGTCTGCAGCCAAGCCAGAGCCACTTCTAACTTGTCATCATTCCAAATATCGTCCTGGTCCGACCATGCAAAAAAGTCGGCATCAATATCTGCTCGAGACGTCAGCGAGAGAAAATTGGCGGCGAACCCTTTTTTTGGTCCCTCCAGCATCAGCAGTCGGTCCTGCTCCCAACGATTACGATACCCCTCCAAAACCGCAAGAGTGCCGTCCATGGACCCATCATCAGACACCACCAGGGACCAATTGGAATGAGTCTGCCGCTCAAACGAGTCGAGCTGCTCAGCCAGAAATGACTCGCCGTTGTAGGTGCACATCAACACCACAACTCTTGCTCCGCGAGGATCACGCGATTGCAGGCGAGAAGGACTACACACTGTAAGAATAGACACTAATATCCCATCGCGAAGAACTGAACACCCTGTAGGGAACAGGGGATATACGCCCTTATAAAGCAATAAGTATTACAGCTATTTTCCGTGGGTACAATCCAACTCAGTGACCAATGATCAGTTTCGTAACAGAGAGCGCATGCCTTGAAGCCAAGCGCGCGGCCGCACTGACGCTAAAGCCTACAAAGAAAGCTGAAATTTCCTAATAACTGCAGGGAAAAATCTTGAATCTCGGCGGCGACAAGCCACTACCAAGCGATTTTTTTGACACAGTCATGAGATTGACATAACGCAAAGCAACAAATACTGCACCCCTGAATTTCGCCTTATAAGAAAGTTCATTATTTTTATAGAGGAAAACATTACTTAAACCTGTATTACTTATTCGATGCACGAATAGCAGTAATACTTAATTGCCATCAGTCCTTGGGACCAAGCGACTCACATCAACAATCCTGAAAGCACCCAATCAGGCATTGGAGTAACATCCAAATCCACTCCAATATGAGGCCCGTTTTCCGGCTTCTTGATTTGCGCCTTACTCAACGCACACGCCACCAAATTTGACTGCGACTGATTGTCAAAATGGAATGAAACGCCCTATCCAAGCAGGAGCAAGGATGAAGATCAAAACCATCGCAATCATTGGCGCAGGTTTCTGCGGCTCCACGTTAGCTGTTCATTTATTGCGCAGCTCATTGGCCGCCCCCGTTAGAATCTTGCTGATCAGCCCGCCCGGCGCCATGGCTCGTGGCGTCGCTTATGGTACGCGTACCTCATCACACGTACTGAACGTACCGGCAGGCAGGATGAATGCCCTGACCAACGATGAGAGCGACGGCTTTTATGAGTTCGCCAAGCGCTATGCTCCCGAGGTCACCCCAGGGTCTTTTGTTCAGAGGCAACTCTATGGCGACTACCTTGAAACCTTATTGAACGATGCGTCGAAGAATGCAGCTCCAGGAAGCGAGCTACGCAATGTCACAGGCGAGGTCGTGGAAGTTTCATATGACACCGAACGCCATAGGGCTCACCTGCTGATGAAAAACGGTGACTCTCTTTACGCTGACCATATCGTCCTGAGCACCGGCAGTTGCGCTCGTCAACAACCATCAAGTGCAGCGGCACACAGATTATTTTACGAAGACCCTCGGTATCTGCACGATCCATGGCAACCCGACGCCTTAGCTAGTATTGACGCCAATGCTGCCGTACTGCTTATTGGCAGCGGACTGACCATGCTGGACGTAGTACTTGACCTACGCGACCGCGGGCATCAGGGGATGATTTATGTGATTTCTCGTCGCGGCCTCGCTCCTCAACCCCATCGAATATTGAACTCACACCCCCACTATGATGGGCAACTTACCCAGCAAATGCTCACGAACTGCACAACTCGTCATTATGTCAGGGCAGTTCGCAATGCGATAAAGCTGCAGACCTGCAAGGGAGATGACTGGAGAGACGTGATTGGCGGGCTACGATCAGCAACAGCACAGTTGTGGCACGCACTGCCCATTGTTGAACGTCAGCGCTTCCTTCGTCACGTTCGCCCATACTGGGACACCCATCGTCACCGCTGCGCCCCGCAGTCAGGCGCCCGCATGCTGGCTGAGATTCAACGTGGCAAGCTCAAGCTCTTCGCCGGACGCGTGACAGGCTACGAGTCCGGATCAGAAAGTGTCACCGTTCATCTGCGGCGCCGTGGCGCAAAGAACGAGGACACTATTGAGGTTAAGGCCGTGATCAATTGCACGACTCCAGCATTCGATATTCGACAACTGGACGACCCATTGCTTGCGTCGCTGCGAACTAGGGGCCAGTTGAAACCCGATGCACTCGGAATAGGCATGGAGATCGCGCCCTCCGGAGCACTGGTGGATCACAATGGAGTGGAATCACGATGGTTGTATTATGTTGGCCCTCTCCTCCAAGCCCGTGACTGGGAGGCGACAGCCGTGCCTGAACTACGCGAATATGTGAAACGTATGGCGGACACCCTTGCAACCGCTCTCTCTCAGCAATAACCCTTTGCGCAGCCCGCCCTCCTCCGTTGGCAGCCACGAAGGAGGGCAGTGCCATCACCTAGCCTTTACGGAACACAAACACCAACCCAACGATGATCAACCCCATCCCCAGCAGGCTCAACAACGCCAGCCGATTGCCGAAGATCAGGTAATCCATCACCGCCGTCACCGCCGGCACCAGGTAGAACAGGCTGGTGACATTGACCAGGTTGCCCCGCGCGATCAGGCGGTACAGCAGCAACGTCGCCAGCACCGACACCACCAGCCCCATCCACAATACCGGCAGGTAAAAGCCGGCATTCTGTTCGAAGTGGAACGGCTGGAACGGCACGAATACCGCGCACAACAGCAGCCCGGCCAGGTACTGCACCGGCAGCGTGCCCAAAGGGTTGTCGGTAATGCGTTTTTGCATGATTGAGCCGAAGGTCATGCTCGCCAGGGCCAGCAGGCCGAAGAGCATCCCGGCCAGGGACATCCCCGCCAGCCCGATACCCTGGTACACCACCATGATCAACCCCGCCAACCCGAGGCCAAGGCCAAACAGGCGGCGCCCGGAACGCTGGCGCTCCGTCAGCGCCACGGTCAGGATCGGCTGCACGCCCATGAGGGTCGCCATCACGCCGGGGGTGACGTTGAGGTCCAGGGCCAGCAGATAGAAAATCTGGTAGGCCCCCAACAACACCAGGCCGGTCGCCGCTGCATACCACAGCGGTTTGCCGGGGCGCGGCAGTTGCAGCTTGAGCATCGGTACGAGGATCACCAGACCGAGCAGGGCGATGGCAAAACGGATCAGTAAGAAGGCGAAGGGCGACGCATGGGCCAGGCCCAGCTTGGAGAAGATCGCCCCGCTGCTCCACAGCAGGACAAACAGGCTCGTCGAGGCCGCCGCGGCCACGGATTGTTTCGAAAGAACAGACATGGTTACCACCTGTAATCAGGCAAAAAAAGCCGACTCAGCAAAGGCTGAAGTTCTGGAGTTTTTTCAGGCGTGCAGACGGGGACAGCGAGTCGCTGATCAGCCCGAAATGCCAACACCCGGCGGTGATACGACTGCGTACACCGGCGTGCGACTGACAGGTGGGGGGTAGTGACTGATCTGCGCAGGCTGCTTGTTCCCGCACGGTACGACCACAGCGTTGACCGCTGAATCGACTACCGCTATGCGCTGGAGAGCTGGCATGGGCTGATCTTGTATGGAGGGATGAAGAAGGCCTGACTATAACCAGCCGTTGATACGTTTTGCAATCACTTCACCAACGCCCTTGCGTGGCACAGTTTTCATGTGGCCCGCAGGGGACGATCGCTATAATGCCGTCCAGTTTTTTCCAAGGACTCCCCATGCTCGCATTGCCCTGGCTGTACCTGGCGCTTCTTTCCATCGGCTATGTGCTGGCCTTGGCCTATGGGCAACTGGGCGTGCTGGCGCTGGTGTCCGTCGCCCTGCTGCTGATTGCCGGTTATGCCGTGCGCCAGCAGCGCACGCCTTGGGCACGCTACATCGGCCATGGTTTGTTCATTGTGCTGGCCCTGAGCCTGGCGATGCACTGGCTACCGGGCTTCTACAACGGGCGCGCCATCGAGCCGCAACGCTTTACCCCCGACGCGGTGCCCTTCTCGATGTACCTGAACCAGGACAAACCGCTGATCGGCTTCTGGCTGTTACTGGCCTGCCCGTGGGTGGTGGCGCGACGCTCCTTGCGCCTGTCGATCTGCGTCACGGCCCTGGCCTTGGCCCTGACCGCGATTGCCGCCCTCGGCGGCGCAGCCTTGCTGGGCGTCATCAGTTGGGCGCCGAAATGGCCGGTGCAGGCGTGGTTGTGGGTATTGAATAACCTGTTGTTGGTGACCTTGGTGGAAGAGGCGTTGTTTCGCGGCTACATTCAGGGCGGCCTGCAACAGCGCTTCAAGCACCTGCCCTACGGCGAGAACCTGGCACTGCTGCTGGCCTCGCTGCTGTTCGGGCTGGTGCACCTGGGCGCGGGCTGGCAATGGGTGTTGCTGGCAAGCATTGCCGGTGTGGGTTACGGCCTGGCTTATCGCTTTGGTGGGCTGGGTGCGGCGATTGCCACGCACTTTGGGCTGAACCTGCTTCACTTCGGGTTGTTTACTTATCCGATGCTGGCTGGCTGATGTCTACCGGAGGCAAGGCGTTCCTGCGGATTGTTGCAAAAATAAGTTAAATAAGCGCCCGCTCCTGCCGATACTCCCTGAAAGCCTTGCGGATTGAACAATCATGCGTAATAACCAACCCGTTACCCAGCGCGAACGTACCTTCCCCGCTCAGCAACGGTTGATCTCCACCACAGATGCCAAGGGCGTGATCACCTACTGCAACGACGCTTTCGTCGAAATCAGTGGGTTCTCCCGCGATGAACTGGTGCGTGCCCCGCACAACCTGGTTCGTCACCCGGACGTTCCGGCGGCCGTATTCGGGCACATGTGGTCAACGCTCAAACAAGGCTTGCCATGGATGGGCATTGTCAAGAATCGCTGCAAGACCGGTGATCACTACTGGGTTAACGCCTATGTGACGCCGGTTTTCGACGGCAACCAGGTGGTCGGCTACGAGTCGGTGCGCATCAAGCCCACCGCCGAGCAGATCCGCCGGGCCGAAGCGCTCTATCAACGCATCAACCAGGGCAAGTCTGCCGTTCCCCAGCGGGACAAATGGCTGCCGGTGTTGCAGGACTGGCTGCCGTTTATCCTGATCAGCCAGTTGAGCTTCATGATCGGTGCGTCGCTGAATTCCCACTGGGGCTTTGCCCTGGCGGCGGGGCTGTCGGTGCCCTTGGGCCTGCTGGGCCTGAGTTGGCAACAGCGTGGCCTCAAGCGCCTGCTGCGCCTGGCCGAGCAGACCACCTCAGACCCGCTGATCGCGCAGATGTACACCGACAGCCGTGGCGCCCAGGCGCGACTGGAAATGTCGATCCTCAGCCAGGAAGCCCGCCTGAAAACCTGCCTCACGCGTCTGCAGGACACGGCTGAACACCTCAACGACCAGGCGGCGCAGTCCAACACCCTGGCGCATAACAGCTCCAGCGGCCTGGAACGCCAGCGCGTGGAAACCGAACAGGTGGCCACCGCGGTCAACCAGATGGCGGCGACCACCCAGGAAGTTGCCAGCCATGTGCAGCGCACGGCGGATGCGACCCAGGAAGCCAATCGCCTGACCGGTCGTGGCCGCGATATCGCCGGGGAAACCCGCGAGGCCATTCAGCGTCTGTCGCTGGCCGTGGGCGAAACCGGGGTGACCGTTACCCAACTGGCCAAGGACAGCGATGAAATCGGCGGTGTCGTCGATGTGATCAAAGGCATCGCCGATCAGACCAACTTGCTGGCGCTGAACGCGGCAATCGAAGCCGCGCGTGCCGGGGAGATGGGCCGTGGCTTCGCAGTCGTGGCCGACGAGGTCCGTCAACTGGCCCAGCGCACCGCCGAGTCGACCGGGCAGATCCATGCCTTGATCGCCAAGCTGCAACAAACCGCTGCCGCCGCCGTGCAAACCATGGACGCCGGGCATCGCCAGGCCGAAGAAGGGGTGGCGCGGGTGATGGAAGCGGATCAGGCGTTGGTCGGCATCAGCGAAGCAGTGGCCAACATCACCGACATGACCACCCAGATTGCGGCCGCCACCGAAGAGCAAAGCTCGGTAGCCGAAGAGATCAGCCGCAACATCAGCACCATTGCGCTGTTGGCGGACCAGACTTCGGAACAGGCGTTGAACTCGGCGCAGTTGAGTGAGGAATTGACGCATACCGCCAATACCCAGTACTCGCTGGTCGAGCGGTTTAACCGCTAGACCGCTATCGGGGGCAAGCCCCCTCCCACATTTACCGCGTACACCCCTTGGAACGCAGTCGAGTGTGGGAGGGGGCTTGCCCCCGATAGGGCCCTAGAGGGCTCCGAGAAACCGGGCAACCTGCACCGCCGCAGCCTCCAGATGCTGCTCATGACTGAACCCCGAAGCCTTCAACGGCTTCAAGTCATGGTCCCCCGCCACCAGCCACATTACCTCGATGCTCGGCGACAAATCATAGCCTTCTACCGCCACTCGATTACCCAAGGCATCGCGCTCGCCCTGCACGATCAACGTCGGCGTCTGCAGCCCGGCCAGATGCTCGACCCGGGGCTTCTCCGGCTTGCCCACCGCATAGAACGGATACCCCAGGCATACCAACCCATCGACGCCCAGTTCATCGGCCACCAGACTGGCCATGCGCCCGCCCATGGACTTGCCACCGATGGCCAGTGTTCCAGCGACATGGCGTCGCACCTCGGCATGCACCTCACGCCATGCCTGCAACAGTTTGGCGGCCGGGTTCGGCGGGCGTTTGCCGCCCTCTACGCGCCGCTGGGCCATATAGGGAAACTCGAAGCGCAACACGTTCACCCCATGCAGGGCAAGGCGTGCAGCCATGTCGGTCATGAACGTCGAGTCCATCGGTGCGCCGGCGCCGTGGGCCAGAATCAGGGTGACAGGCTCACGCCGATCTCCCTTTGCCGCGGCGTCCCACAACCAGCCGTGTTCCCGCACACACTGCGCCCATTGATCCCCGTCAATACTGGCCTTGTGCTCTTTGCTCATGCTTGCCTCGCTATTCAGTCTGCCTATAACTCCAGCCCAAGTGCCGCATTCGCTTGGGTTGAACCGTGGATGGGGAACCATGAACACTACATTAAGTACCGCCTATAACTACAAGGTGGTCCGCCAATTCGCCATTATGACGGTGGTGTGGGGCATCGTCGGCATGGGGCTCGGGGTTTTTCTCGCCGCCCAATTGGTATGGCCTGCGCTCAACTTCGACTTACCCTGGACCAGCTTCGGCCGCTTGCGCCCGTTGCACACCAACGCGGTGATCTTTGCCTTCGGTGGCTGCGCGTTGTTCGCCAGTTCCTTCTACTCCGTGCAGCGCACCTGCCAGACCCAGCTGTTCGCGCCGAAAATCGCAGCGTTCTGCTTCTGGGGCTGGCAACTGGTGATCCTGCTCGCCGCGATCTCCTTGCCGCTGGGCTACACCAGCTCCAAGGAATACGCTGAGCTGGAATGGCCGATCGACATCCTGATCACCATTGTCTGGGTGGCCTACGCCATTGTGTTCTTCGGCACCGTGGCCAAGCGCAACACCAAGCACATCTACGTCGGCAACTGGTTCTTCGGTGCGTTCATCATCACCGTCGCGATCCTGCATATCGTCAACAACCTGGAAATCCCGGTCAGCCTGACCAAGTCCTACTCGCTGTACGGCGGTGCGACGGATGCCATGGTGCAGTGGTGGTATGGGCATAACGCGGTAGGCTTCTTCCTGACCGCTGGCTTCCTGGGGATGATGTATTACTTCGTACCCAAGCAAGCCGAGCGTCCGGTGTATTCCTATCGCCTGTCGATCGTGCACTTCTGGGCACTGATCACCCTGTACATCTGGGCCGGTCCTCACCACCTGCACTACACCGCGCTGCCGGACTGGGCACAGTCGTTGGGCATGGTGATGTCGCTGGTCCTGCTGGCGCCAAGCTGGGGCGGCATGATCAACGGCATGATGACCCTGTCGGGCGCCTGGCATAAGCTGCGCAGCGACCCGATCCTGCGCTTCCTCGTGGTTTCGCTGGCGTTCTACGGCATGTCGACCTTCGAAGGTCCGATGATGGCGATCAAGACGGTCAACGCCCTCTCCCACTACACCGACTGGACCATTGGCCACGTACACGCCGGCGCCCTCGGCTGGGTAGCGATGATCTCCATCGGCGCGCTGTACCACATGATCCCGAAAATCTTCGGTCGCGAGCAGATGTACAGCCTCGGCCTGATCAACGCGCACTTCTGGCTGGCCACCATCGGCACCGTGCTCTACATCGCCTCGATGTGGGTCAACGGCATCGCCCAGGGCCTGATGTGGCGTGCGGTCAACGAAGACGGCACCTTGACCTACTCCTTCGTCGAAACCCTGGTGGCCAGCCACCCAGGCTTCATCGTGCGGTTGGTCGGCGGCGCCATCTTCCTCAGCGGCATGTTCCTGATGGCTTACAACACTTGGCGCACCGTGCGTTCGGCACAACCTGCCGAAGTCGCCGCTGCGGCGCAGATGGCCTGAGGAGTCGATGATGAAACACGAAACGATTGAAAAGAACGTCGGCCTGCTGATGCTGCTCATGGTACTGGCCGTGAGTATCGGCGGCCTGACCCAGATCGTCCCGCTGTTCTTCCAGGACGTCACCAACAAACCGGTGGAAGGCATGAAGCCCTATACCGCGCTGCAACTGGAAGGTCGCGACATCTACATCCGCGAAGGCTGCGTACAGTGCCACTCGCAAATGATCCGCCCATTCCGCGCCGAGACCGAACGCTACGGCCACTACTCGGTCGCCGGTGAAAGCGTGTGGGACCACCCGTTCCTGTGGGGCTCCAAGCGCACCGGGCCGGACCTGGCCCGCGTCGGCGCGCGCTACTCGGACGACTGGCACCGCGCGCATTTGTACAACCCGCGCAACGTCGTGCCCGAGTCGAAAATGCCGGCCTACCCATGGCTGGTGACCGCCGCTGTCGACAGCAGCCACACCGAGACCAAGTTGAAAGTGATGCGCACCCTCGGCGTGCCCTACACCGACGACGACATCAGTGGCGCCGTGGCCAGCCTCAAGGGCAAGACCGAGATGGATGCACTGGTTTCGTACCTGCAAGTGCTCGGCACTGCCATCAAGAGCAAGAGGTGAGCCATGGGATTTGAATTCGATGCGGGCACCATCCGCGGCCTCGGCACGCTGGTCGTCGCTATCGCGTTTATCGGCTTGTCGCTGTGGGTGTTCAACAACCGGCGCAATGAGGAATTCGAGCAGGCGCGCCTGCTGCCGTTTGCCGACGAACCCTCTCCATCCGACGCTCAAGAAGAGCCTGTAACAAGGAGCAACCGGCCATGACTACCTTTTGGAGTACATGGATCTGCGTACTGACCCTCGGCAGCCTGATCGGCCTGACCTGGCTGTTGTTCGGCACCCGCAAGGGCGAGACCAAGGGCAGTGTCGACCAGACCATGGGCCACGCCTTCGACGGCATTGAGGAATACGACAACCCGCTGCCCCAGTGGTGGTTCATGCTGTTCGCCGGCACCTTGGTGTTTGCCGTCGGCTACCTGATCCTCTACCCGGGCCTGGGCAACTGGAAAGGCGTGCTGCCAGGCTATGAAGGCGGCTGGACATCGGCCAAGGAGTGGGACAAGGAAATG
The DNA here is from genome assembly GCF_030644265.1 of Pseudomonas sp. OVF7. Classification (NCBI taxonomy): domain Bacteria; kingdom Pseudomonadati; phylum Pseudomonadota; class Gammaproteobacteria; order Pseudomonadales; family Pseudomonadaceae; genus Pseudomonas; species Pseudomonas sp. OVF7. The sequence continues at coordinate 5,995,750 of NZ_CP128996.1, forward strand.
GCTAAGGCCGACACCAAGTTCGGGCCGATCTTCGCCAAATTCTCGGCCATGCCGGTGGAAGCCGTCGCAAAAGATCCACAAGCGCTGAAAATGGGCGGACGCCTGTTCGCGTCCAACTGCGCGGTGTGCCACGGCTCGGATGCCAAGGGCGCGTTTGGCTTCCCGAACCTGGCGGACAACATCTGGCGCTGGGGCGGTTCGGCCGAAGCAATCAAGACCACCATCATGAACGGTCGCCATGCGGCGATGCCGGCCTGGGGTGACATGCTGGGTGACGAGGGGGTGAAAAACGTCGCCGCCTATGTACGCCATGAACTGGCCAAGCTGCCACTGCCGGCCGACAGCGCTGCCGACCTGGCCGCCGGCCAAGCCACGTTCAGCACCACCTGTGTTGCCTGCCACGGTCCGCAAGGCCAGGGCATGGAAGCCATGGGCGCGCCCAACCTGACCCTGCCAAGTGGCTATATCTACGGCACCAGCCTGGCGCAGTTGCAGCAAACTATTCGCCACGGCCGCCAAGGCCAGATGCCGGCCCAGGAAGTGCTGCAAGGTAATGACAAGGTGCACCTGCTCGCCGCCTACGTTTACAGCCTGTCCCATAACGCTGATGGCGCCAAGCCAGAAAGCCAAGCTCAATAACCGTTAACTGCCGCCCCGCCCTGGGGCGGCAGCCCTACCCCGTTACGCGACCAAGTGTCGCACCCTTCCAAAGCACAACTTTCCCCTCCTGCCATTCGGGTCTACGCTTGTCCCCACAGTGGATCGGTATTGACCGGTCGACGGCTGACTTGCACTCGTTGGGTTGAACATTTCTACAGGGCGACAGGCGCAAAGGCTGGCAGCGACCGGCTGTCGTGCCACTGACCACTCGTCAGCCGGGCAGCGTGTTCATACACACCCAGTAACAAGTCTCCACGACCTGATAAAATTCCTGTCCATTTGATCAGCTTTCCATTTCGGATTTTGTCCTTACATCAAACATGGAAAGGGCGCAGAATCTGGCGTGGAACGCATTGACACAGGTCACCCTTGCGTTGCAATGGCACCTCGGTTTCTCCATACTTGCGACCGATTTTTACCTATAAAAAAACCTAAACCGTGGAACCTTAGAATGAGCACAGCAATCAGTCCGACTGCTTATAACTATAAGGTAGTCCGCCAGTTCGCCATCATGACGGTGGTCTGGGGGATCCTTGGCATGGGGCTCGGGGTGTTCATCGCCTCGCAACTGGTCTGGCCGGAATTGAACTTCGGCTTGCCCTGGACGACCTTTGGCCGCCTGCGCCCGCTGCACACCAACCTGGTGATTTTCGCCTTCGGCGGATGTGCCCTGTTTGCCACCTCCTACTATGTCGTGCAGCGAACCTGCCAGACGCGACTGATTTCCGATGGCCTCGCCGCGTTCACCTTCTGGGGATGGCAAGCGGTGATCGTCGGGGCCGGCATCACGTTGCCGCTGGGCTACACCACCACCAAGGAGTACGCCGAGCTGGAATGGCCCATCGCCATTTTGCTCGCGATCGTGTGGGTGACCTACGCGGTGGTGTTCTTCGGCACCATCACCAAGCGCAAGACCAAGCACATCTATGTGGGTAACTGGTTCTACGGTGCCTTCATCCTGGTGACGGCGATGCTGCACATCGTCAACCACGCGTCGCTGCCGGTCAGCCTGTTCAAGTCCTACTCGGCCTACGCCGGGGCGACGGATGCGATGATCCAGTGGTGGTACGGCCACAACGCCGTGGGTTTCTTCCTCACCACCGGTTTCCTGGGGATGATGTACTACTTCGTGCCGAAACAGGCCGAACGTCCTATTTACTCGTATCGCCTGTCCATCGTGCACTTCTGGGCGCTGATCACCCTGTACATCTGGGCCGGCCCGCACCACTTGCACTACACCGCGTTGCCGGATTGGGCGCAGTCCCTGGGCATGGCGATGTCGATCATCCTGCTGGCACCGAGCTGGGGCGGCATGATCAACGGCATGATGACCCTGTCGGGCGCCTGGCATAAGCTGCGCACCGACCCGATCCTACGCTTCCTGGTGGTATCGCTGGCGTTCTACGGCATGTCGACCTTCGAAGGGCCGATGATGGCCATCAAGACCGTCAACTCGCTCTCCCACTACACCGACTGGACCATCGGCCACGTACACGCCGGCGCCCTGGGTTGGGTGGCGATGATCTCCATCGGCGCGCTGTACCACATGATCCCGAAAATCTTCGGCCGTGCGCAGATGCACAGCGTCGGGCTGATCAACACGCACTTCTGGCTGGCCACCATCGGCACCGTGCTCTACATCGCCTCGATGTGGGTCAACGGCATCACCCAGGGCCTGATGTGGCGTGCGATCAACGATGACGGCACCCTCACCTACTCCTTCGTCGAAGCGCTGCAAGCCAGCCACCCGGGCTACATCGTCCGTGCCCTGGGCGGCGCGTTCTTTGCCACCGGCATGCTGTTCATGGCCTACAACGTCTGGCGCACCGTGCGTGCTTCCGACCCTGCAGAAGCCGAAGCCGCCGCCAAGATCGTCGTTGTGGGAGCCCACTGATGAAGCATGAAGTAGTCGAGAAGAATATCGGCCTGCTGGCCTTCTTCATGGTCATCGCCGTGAGTATCGGCGGCCTGACCCAGATCGTTCCGCTGTTTTTCCAGGACGTGACCAACAAGCCGGTCGAAGGCATGAAGCCCCGCACCGCCCTTGAACTGGAAGGCCGCGACGTCTACATCGCCAACGGTTGTGTCGGCTGCCACTCGCAGATGATCCGACCGTTCCGCGCCGAAACCGAACGCTACGGCCACTACTCGGTCGCCGGTGAAAGTGTCTGGGACCATCCGTTCCTGTGGGGTTCCAAGCGTACCGGCCCGGACCTGGCCCGTGTCGGCGGGCGTTACTCCGACGACTGGCAGCGAGCGCACTTGTACAACCCGCGCAACGTGGTGCCTGAGTCGAAAATGCCGGCGTACCCGTTCCTCGTGGAAAACAAGCTCGACGGCAAGGACACCGCGAAGAAGATGGAAGTCTTGCGCACCCTGGGCGTGCCCTACACCGACGACGACATCGCCGGTGCAGCCGCAGCCGTGAAGGGCAAGACCGAAATGGACGCATTGGTGGCCTACCTGCAAGGCCTTGGCACCATCATCAAAAGCAAACGGTGATTCTTCATGGATATCGGGATGATTCGTGGCCTGGGCACCGTGGTGGTGATGGTGGCCTTTATCGGCCTGGCGTTGTGGGTGTTCAGCCCGCGGCGCAAGTCGGAGTTTGACGACGCGACCATGCTGCCTTTTGCGGATGATCCCGAAGCCATCAAGCACGTCGAGCAAGCTTCTAGGAGTAACAAAGAATGACTACGTTCTGGAGTCTGTACGTCACAGTCCTCAGTCTGGGTACCATCTTCGCCCTGACCTGGCTGCTGCTGTCGACCCGCAAGGGCCAGCGCGCCGAGCAAACGGACGAAACCGTTGGCCACTCGTTCGACGGCATCGAGGAGTACGACAACCCGCTGCCGAAGTGGTGGTTCATGCTGTTCGTCGGCACCATCGTCTTCGCCCTTGGCTACCTGGTGCTGTACCCCGGCCTGGGCAATTGGAAAGGCCTGCTGCCGGGCTACAACTACCTCGACAACGACAAGCAAACCCCGTTCGCCAACGGCCAGACCGGCTGGACCGGCGTGCATGAATGGGAAAAGGAAATGGCCAAGTCGGACGCCAAGTTCGGGCCGATCTTTGCCAAATTCGCCTCGATGCCGATTGAAGAAGTGGCCAAGGACCCGCAAGCCTTGAAGATGGGCGGCCGCCTGTTCGCCTCCAACTGCTCCGTGTGCCACGGTTCCGACGCCAAGGGCGCCTACGGTTTCCCCAACCTGACCGACGCCGATTGGCGCTGGGGTGGCGAACCGGCGACCATCAAGGAAACCATCATGAAAGGTCGCCATGCCGTCATGCCGGCCTGGCTGGATATCCTCAAGGAACAAGGCGTCAGCGATGTGGCCGCGTTCGTCATCACCAACCTCGACGGCCGCAAGCTGCCGGAAGGCGTGAAAGCCGACGCGGCCAACGGCGAGAAACTCTTCGCCGCCAACTGCGTGGCCTGCCACGGCCCGGCCGGTAAAGGCACCCCAGCCATGGGCGCACCCGACCTGACCCACCCGGGTGCATTCATCTACGGTTCGAGCTTCGCCCAACTGCAGCAGACCATCCGTTGGGGCCGTCAGGGCCAGATGCCTGCGCAGGAGCAACTGCAGGGCAACGACAAGGTGCACTTGCTCGCGGCGTATGTTTACAGCTTGTCCCATGGGGATAAAAAGGCTGAAGGGCAGTAATACCGACCGTTATTTAGAAACACAGAAAAAACCAATGTGGGAGGGGGCTTGCCCCCGATAGCGGTGGATCAGTCAGACCTTTATTGACTGACACTCCGCTATTGGGAGCAAGCCCCCTCCCACATTGGATCGTCGGTGTTTTGAAGGCTGGCCCCGCAAAAACCGTCCATACTTCCCAAGTCAATTGATCCAGGTCACGTACACCATCAATTGATTCCCCCCAACGCGACCAAAGGTCGCACCCTTGGAGTACCATCGGGGGCGTATCATTACGCCACTGCAACACCCTTCATTTGACCCCGGTTGGCACGTACTGGCCGAGGCAAATCTCCACCGCCGTGGGATGCAATGATGAGCAACCAAATACCGGTACATGACGTTACCCCGCCTGCCAAAAACTCGAATCAACCTGTCGATCTCTACGCATCGCGAGAGAAAATCTACACCCGTGCCTTCACCGGCCTGTTTCGCAACTTGCGTATGCTCGGTGGCGCCGGTTTGTTCCTCCTCTACTTCGGCACCGTGTGGCTGAATTGGGGGGGGCACCAGGCCGTGTGGTGGAACCTTCCGGAGCGTAAATTCTTCATTTTTGGTGCGACCTTCTGGCCCCAGGATTTCATCCTCCTCTCGGGCATTCTCATCGTTGCGGCGTTCGGCCTGTTCTTTATCACCGTGTACGCCGGGCGCATATGGTGCGGGTATACCTGCCCGCAAAGCGTGTGGACGTGGATCTTCATGTGGTGCGAAAAGGTCACCGAAGGCGACCGTAACCAGCGCATCAAGCTGGACAAGGCGCCGATGGGGGCCAACAAGTTCCTGCGCAAATTCAGCAAGCACACCCTGTGGCTGCTGATCGGCTTTGTCACCGGTATGACCTTCGTCGGTTACTTCTCGCCGATTCGCGAACTGGTGTTCGACTTCTTCACCGGCCAGGCCGATGGCTGGTCGTATTTCTGGGTGGGTTTCTTCACCCTCGCCACCTATGGCAACGCCGGCTGGCTGCGCGAGCAGGTGTGCATCTATATGTGCCCGTACGCGCGGTTCCAGAGCGTGATGTTCGACAAAGACACCCTGATCGTCTCCTACGACCCACGCCGTGGCGAAGTGCGTGGCCCGCGTAAAAAGGGTGCCGACTACAAGGCCCAGGGCCTGGGCGATTGCATCGACTGCACGATGTGCGTGCAAGTCTGCCCCACCGGTATCGACATCCGCGATGGCCTGCAAATCGAATGCATCGGCTGTGCTGCGTGCATCGACGCCTGCGACAACATCATGGACAAGATGGACTACCCGCGCGGCCTGATCAGCTACACCACCGAGCACAACCTGTCCGGGCAGAAGACCCACAAACTGCGCCCGCGCCTGATCGGCTATGCGCTGGTGCTGCTGGCGATGATGAGCCTGTTGGCCACGGCATTCTTCATGCGTTCGCTGGTAGGTTTCGACGTCAGCAAGGACCGCGTGCTCTACCGCGAAAACGCCGAAGGCCGGATCGAAAACGTCTACAGCCTGAAGATCATGAACAAGGACCAGCGCGACCACACCTACGTGCTCGACGCCGCCGGCCTGCCGGACCTCAAGCTGCAAGGCCGACGCGAAATCAAGGTGGCCGCCGGCGATATCGTCAGCATGCCGGTCGAACTGTCGAGCGCACCGGAGCAGTTACCGTCGAGCACCAATGAGGTGACCTTCATCCTCAAGGATGCCGATGACGCCAACGTGCATATTGAAGCCAAGAGCCGTTTCATCGGCCCTCAGGTTCGTTAACCACACTACTTCGTTAACCAGAGAGCAGAACAATGCCCGCAGCTACTGCCACAAGCCCTTGGTACAAGCACCTCTGGCCCTGGATCATCATTGGGATCCTGGCCTGCTCGGTGACCTTGACCTTGTCCATGGTGACCATCGCAGTCAAGAACCCGGACAACCTGGTCAACGACAACTACTACGAGGCCGGCAAAGGCATCAACCGCTCCCTGGACCGCGAACTACTGGCCCAGACCCTGCAACTGCGCGCCAAGGTGCACCTGGACGAACTGACCGGCGAAGTCGAGGTATATCTGACCGGCAACAGCGGCCCGGCGACCCTGGAACTGAACCTGATCTCCCCGACCCAGCCGGAGAAGGATCGCAAGATCAACCTGACCCGCAGCGCCAGCGAACCCGGACGCTATATCGGCCAGGTCACCGACAAGGTCGAAGGCCGCCGTTTCGTGGAACTGCTCGGTGTGGAAGGTGACCGGACCTGGCGCCTGTTCGAAGAAGAACAGGTCAGCCACGACAAGGACTTGCTGTTGGGTGATGAGCCGTTGCAAGGTGCTGAAGACCTGAAGAAGTAAACGCCTGCGCTTCGCGCATCGCGAGCAAGCCCGCTCACACCTCAGGAACGAGCGCCCCTGTGGGCGCGGGCCTGCCCGCGATGAGGCCCTCCCTGCCACCCAAGATCTCACGCCATGACCAGCCCCACTCCCTGCTACCACTGCGCCCTGCCCGTGCCACCCGGCAGCCGGTTCACCGCCGAGATCCTCGGCGAGCGCCGCGAGCTGTGCTGCCCGGGTTGCCAGGCGGTGGCCGAGGCAATCGTGGCCGGCGGGCTGGAAAGCTATTACCAGCACCGCAGCGAAGCCTCGGCCAACCCCGAGGCCCTGCCGGTGCAACTGGTGGACGAACTGGCACTGTACGACCGCGCCGACGTGCAAAAACCCTTCGTACGCCACGAAGGCGACCTTGCCGAAGCCACCCTGTTGATGGAAGGCATCAGTTGCGCCGCGTGTGGCTGGCTGATCGAAAAACACCTGCGCAGCCTGCCCGCCGTGGCCGAGGCGCGTCTCAACCTGTCCAACCATCGCCTGCATGTACGTTGGGCCGACGGGCAATTGCCGTTGAGCCAACTGCTCAGTGAGTTGCGCCATATCGGCTACGCCGCCCACCCTTACCAGGCGGACCGCGCCGCCGAACAACTGGCCGGCGAAAACCGGCGGGCCCTGCGCCAACTGGGGGTCGCCGGACTGCTGTGGTTCCAGGCGATGATGGCAACCATGGCCACCTGGCCGGAATTCAATATCGACCTGAGCCCGGAGTTGCACGTGATCCTGCGCTGGGTCGCGATGTTTCTCACGACCCCCATCGTGTTCTACAGCTGCGCACCGTTTTTCAAGGGCGCCATGCGCGACTTGCGCACCCGCCACCTGACCATGGATGTGTCGGTGTCCCTGGCGATTGGCGGCGCGTACCTGGCCGGCATCTGGACCTCGATCACCGGGGTCGGCGAATTGTATTTCGACGCGGTGGGCATGTTCGCCCTGTTCCTGCTGGCCGGGCGTTACCTGGAGCGGCGTGCCCGGGAACGCACGGCGGCGGCGACCGCGCAATTGGTCAACCTGCTGCCCGCCTCATGCCTGCGCATGAAAAGTGATGGGCAGAGCGAACGTATCCTGCTCAGCGAACTGGCGTTGGGCGACCGCGTGTTGGTGCACCCCGGCGCGGTATTGCCGGCAGATGGGGTGATCCTCGACGGCCAGTCCAGCATCGACGAATCCCTGCTGACCGGCGAGTACCTGCCGCAGCCGCGCCAGGTCGGCGACGCTGTGACGGCGGGCACCCTCAACGTCGAAGGCGCACTGACGGTCGAGGTCCGCGCCCTGGGGCATGACACGCGCTTGTCGGCCATCGTGCGCCTGCTGGAACGGGCCCAGGCCGACAAACCGCGCCTGGCGCAGATAGCCGACCGCGCCGCACAATGGTTCCTGCTCTGCTCACTGCTCGCTGCCGTGCTGATCGGCCTGCTCTGGTGGGAGCTGGATTCGTCGCGGGCGTTCTGGATCGTATTGGCGATGCTGGTGGCGACCTGCCCGTGCGCCCTCTCGCTGGCCACGCCAACCGCCCTGACTGCCGCCACCGGCACCCTGCACAAACTCGGCTTGTTGCTCACCCGAGGCCATGTGCTGGAAGGCTTGAACCAGATTGACACGGTGATTTTCGACAAGACCGGCACCCTCACCGAAGGGCGCCTGGCGCTGCGCGCGATCCGGCCGCTGGGCGCCCTGGACAGCGACCAGTGCCTGGGCCTCGCCGCTGCCCTCGAAAATCGCTCTGAACATCCGATCGCACGGGCCTTCGGCCGTGCCCCCCTGGCCGCTGACGAAGTGCTCAGTACCCCCGGCCTGGGCCTGGAAGGTCGCGTCGGCGAACGCCTGCTGCGGATCGGCCAGCCGGGGTTCGTGTGCGCACTGAGCGGTTGTCCGATCCCCGCCTCACCGGACGAAGCCGGACAATGGCTGCTGCTGGGCGACCGCGACGGCGCCCTCGCCTGGTTCGTACTGGATGACCGCCTGCGCAGCGACGCGCCGGCCCTGCTGGCTGCGTGCAAGGCACGGGGCTGGCGCACGCTGCTGCTGTCGGGGGACAGTTCACCGATGGTCGCCAGCGTGGCCGCCGAACTGGGCATCGACGAAGCCCACGGCGGCCTGCGCCCTGACGACAAGCTGCAGGTGCTGCAACAGTTGCATCAGCAAGGCCGTAAGGTGTTGATGCTGGGTGACGGTGTCAATGATGTCCCCGTACTCGCCGCCGCCGATATCAGCGTGGCCATGGGTTCGGCCACGGACCTGGCGAAAACCAGCGCGGACGCGGTATTGCTGTCCAACCGCCTGGATGCCTTGGTGCAAGCCTTCACCTTGGCGCGACGCACCCGTCGGGTCATCATTGAAAACCTGCTTTGGGCCGGGCTGTACAATGGCCTGATGCTGCCGTTTGCCGCCCTCGGCTGGATCACGCCGATCTGGGCGGCGATCGGCATGTCCCTCAGTTCGTTGACCGTGGTGCTCAACGCCCTGCGCCTGACTCGCCTGCCGAGTGCGCAGGCCAAAAGCGCCCCCTTGGTAAATCGCCCGCTGCCGGCTTGAGCCGCGCGGGCATGGAGTGCAGATGCCAGCTCTATACGTGATGATTCCAGCGGCGCTGCTGTTAGTGGGCGTCGCCATCTACATCTTCTTCTGGGCCGTGGACAGTGGTCAGTACGACGACCTCGACGGCCCGGCCCACAGCGTGCTGTTCGACGACCAGGACCCGAACCACCTGGCCGCCGTTGACAAGGCCAACGGCCCCGAACAGCCGGCCCAACCCAAAGACCCTCCCCATGCTTGAACTCCTGCCGCTGCTGGTCTCCGCCTTGATCCTCGGGCTCTTGGGCGGCGGCCATTGCCTGGGCATGTGCGGCGGGCTGATGGGCGCGCTGACCCTGGCGATCCCCAAGGAACAACGCAGCCGCAGGTTTCGCCTGCTGCTGGCGTATAACCTCGGCCGCATCCTCAGCTATGCCACGGCGGGCCTGTTGATCGGCCTGGCCGGTTGGGCCGTGGCCAACAGCCCGGCGGCGATGTTCATGCGCGTGCTCGCCGGGTTGCTGCTGATCTGCATGGGCCTATACCTGGCCGGCTGGTGGAGCGGGCTGACCCGTATCGAAAGCCTTGGGCGCGGCCTGTGGCGCTACATCCAGCCGGTCGCGAACCGTTTGCTGCCAGTGTCCAGCCTGCCCCGCGCCCTGCTGCTGGGCGCGCTGTGGGGCTGGTTGCCGTGCGGCCTGGTCTACAGCACCCTGCTGTGGGCTGCCAGCCAGGGCAATGCGCTGGACAGTGCGCTGCTGATGCTGGCGTTCGGCCTCGGCACCTGGCCAGTGCTGCTGGCGACGGGGCTGGCCGCCGAACGCGTCACGGCGTTATTGCGCAAACGTAGCGTGCGTGTGGCGGGGGGCGTGCTGGTGATGCTGTTCGGTATCTGGACCTTGCCAGGGCCCCATCAGCACTGGCTAATGGGCCACTAAAAGGCCATGTGGCATAGCGCCGCTCCCCGTTGACGCAAATCAAGATGCCTTTTCAGCCACGCCCCTAGACTCGGCCCACTAGCCTATCCGGGGGAACGCCCGCATGCTCGACGCCATTCGTTGGGACAGCAATCTGATTCACCGCTACGACTTGGCGGGGCCGCGCTACACGTCCTACCCCACCGCCGTACAATTCGACAGTCAGGTCGGTACCTTCGACCTGCTCCACGCCCTGCGCGACAGCCGTAAGGCCGTCCGACCGTTATCGCTGTATGTGCATGTGCCATTCTGCGCGAACATTTGCTACTACTGCGCCTGTAACAAGGTGATCACCAAGGACCGGGGCCGCGCCCAGGCTTACCTGCAGCGCCTGGAGCAGGAAATCCAATTGGTCGCCTGCCATCTCGACCCCAAGCAATCGGTGGAACAACTGCACTTCGGCGGCGGCACCCCAACGTTTCTCAGCCATGACGAACTGCGCCAGGTGATGGCCTGCCTGCGCAAACACTTCAATCTGCTCGACGATGATTCCGGCGACTACGGCATCGAGATCGACCCGCGTGAGGCCGATTGGGCGACCATGGGCCTGTTGCGCGAACTGGGCTTCAACCGTGTCAGCATCGGCGTGCAAGACCTCGACCCGGACGTGCAGCGGGCGGTCAATCGCCTGCAAAGCCTGGAAGAAACCCGCGCGGTGATCGACGCGGCGCGCACCCTGCAGTTTCGCTCGATCAATATCGACCTGATCTACGGCCTGCCCAAGCAAACCCCCATCAACTTCGCACGCACCGTGGAAGAAGTGATCAAGCTGCAACCGGACCGCTTGTCGGTGTTCAACTACGCACACCTGCCGGAGCGTTTCATGCCCCAGCGACGGATCAACAGCGACGACCTGCCCGCACCGGCGCAAAAGCTACTGATGCTGCAAACCACTATTGAACAACTGACCGAGGCCGGCTACCGCTACATCGGCATGGACCACTTCGCCCTGCCGGACGACGAACTGGCCATCGCCCAGGAAGAAGGCACGCTGCAACGCAACTTCCAGGGCTATACCACCCATGGCCATTGCGACTTGATCGGGCTCGGGGTATCGGCAATCAGCCAGATTGGCGACCTGTATTGCCAGAACACCAGCGACCTCAGCGGCTATCAGAACGCACTGGCCGGCGCACAATTGGCCACCAGCCGTGGCTTGTTGTGTACCACGGACGATCGATTACGGCGGGAAGTGATTCAGCAATTGATCTGCAATTTCAGCCTGGACTTCGAACAGATCGAACAGGCATTCAACATTGATTTTCGCGGGTACTTCGACGAAGTCTGGCCGCAACTGGAGGCGATGGCAGAAGACGGCCTGATCGAGCTCGACGCCCAGGGTATTCGGGTGCTGCCGGCCGGACGCCTGCTGGTGCGCTCGGTGTGCATGGTGTTCGATGCCTATCTGGACCACCAGAACCGGCATCGATTTTCACGGGTGATCTGAGACCGTCCTACGCCATTGCCAGGGAACCGGCCTTGAGTGCATCTGGGCCACTCAAGCCTTTCATCGACTTGGCCAGGGACGTTTGCGCGGTCACCAGGCTAGCTTGCAGGGTGCTCAGCGCCCCTTGCAGATTGCTGATCTTGATCCGCGCCTCTTCCGGGCTAAGGCTCTTGTCCGCCATCACCGCTTGCAGTTCCTGCTGTTTCTCGGCGATCTGCTCCTTGATCTTGCGGATCATCTTGAGGGCCTGCTGAATGTTATCCGGCAGGCCGCTCTCCTCGATATCACTGTTGGACTTCTTCGCGGCACTGGCAGCAAGCAAGGCGGCACCGGAAATGGTCACCTTCACGCCTTCAGGTTCCTTGGTTTGCCGCAGCGGCGTGGCCGTTGCGTCCTTGAGTGCCTTGGCGGCGGCGGCAGCCTTGGTCTCCGCCACCAGGTCTTTCGACGGCGGCGAATCCATCAAGGCCGTATTGACCGGGATATTCGCACTAATGGAGATCATGATTCGAGCCTCCGAGCTCAAGCATTCGTCCCTTTGTATCGACCTGGACACATAAAGCTTTATGCCGATGCTGGTTTTTTGTACACGCTGGCCTCAACGCCTCCCAGTGCGGTACCCTTACGCCTTATGTGTGTTCTCCCACAAGGATTTAAGAAATGTCCGAGCCAGTCAAACTGCGCGCTCACAGCCAGGCTCACTGCAAGGATTGCAGCCTGGCGCCCCTCTGCCTGCCACTTTCGTTGAATCTGGAAGACATGGATGCGCTGGACGATATCGTTAAACGCGGTCGCCCGCTGAAAAAAGGCGAGTTTCTGTTTCGCCAGGGCGACAAGTTCGATTCCGTCTATGCAGTACGGTCGGGCGCGTTGAAGACATTCAGCCTGAGCGACAGCGGCGAAGAACAGATCACCGGCTTCCACCTGCCGAGCGAGCTGGTCGGGCTGTCGGGCATGGACACCGAGATTCACCCTGTGTCGGCCCAGGCCCTGGAGACCACATCGGTGTGCGAAATTCCTTTCGAACGCCTGGACGAATTGGCCCTGCAACTGCCGCAACTGCGCCGTCAGCTGATGCGCGTGATGAGTCGCGAGATTCGTGATGACCAGCAAATGATGCTGCTGTTGTCGAAAAAAACCGCCGACGAGCGCATTGCGACGTTCCTGGTCAACTTGTCGGCGCGGTTCCGTGCCCGTGGTTTCTCGGCCAACCAGTTCCGCCTGAGCATGTCGCGCAACGAAATTGGTAACTACCTTGGCCTGGCCGTGGAAACCGTGTCGCGGGTGTTCACCCGTTTCCAACAGAACGAGCTGATCGCCGCCGAAGGCAAGGAAGTGCATATCCTCGACCCGATCCAGCTGTGTGCATTGGCCGGCGGTTCGCTGGAAGGTTGATGTTCAAAGGTTGATCCAGACACCTGGGGCCGCGCCAACCCGCGAGGCCGCGGGTATACTTCGAGTCCGCTTCCCTGCCCCAGGACTCTTCGACGATGATCTTCGATTCGTTCGACATCAAATCCCTGATTCGCCCTGTCATCGACTTCCCCAAGCCTGGGGTGATCTTTCGCGATATCACGCCACTGTTCCAATCGCCCCGCGCCCTGCGCCTGGTGGCCGATAGCTTTGCCCACCGCTACGTCGAAGCCGACTTCACCCATATCGGCGCGATGGACGCCCGAGGCTTCCTGATCGGCTCGATCCTCGCCTACCAATTGAACAAACCGCTGATCCTGTTCCGCAAGCAAGGCAAGCTGCCGGCCGATGTGCTGACCGAGGGTTACCAGACCGAATACGGCGAAGCCTTCCTCGAAGTGCACGCCGACAGCCTGTGCGAAGGTGACTCGGTGCTGATGTTCGATGACCTGATCGCCACCGGCGGCACCCTGATCGCCGCGGCGAACCTGGTACGGCGCATGGGCGCGAGGCTTTTTGAAGCGGCGGCGATCATCGACCTGCCGGAGCTGGGTGGCTCGCAGCGCTTGGAAGACATGGGGATTCCGACCTTTTGCCTGACGCAGTTTGCCCTGACTGAACGGTAACGGTGACCTGGGCTCCCGATGAAGCCATTAAGGACAACACACCTCACAACCCCATCTGCTTGCTGATGATTTCATTCATCACTTCGCGGGTGCCCCCGCCGATGGACAGGATGCGGTTGTCGCGATACAGCCGCTCCACCAGGCTGCCACGCATATACCCCTGGCCGCCGAGTATCTGCACGGCGTCATAAGTGACGCGGTCAGCGGTGTCGGTGGCCAGGTTTTTAGCCATGGAAATTTCCTTGATCACACTGACGCCAGCGGCCATTTTCGCGGCCTGGCGGTAGGTGAACTCCCTTGAGACTTCCACGGCGGTGGCCATTTCTGCCAGGCGATGCTTGAGCACCTGGAACTTGCCAATGGGTTTGCCGAACGCTTCACGCTGGGCGGCCCATTTGAGGCTTTCCTCCAGCGCAAGCTGTGCAGTCATATTGGCCATGAGGGCCAAGGCCAGGCGTTCGCTCTGGAAGTTGCCCATGATGCAGGCAAATCCCAGGTTCTCGGCGCCGATCAGGTTAGCGACAGGCACCCGGCAATCATCGAAGAACAATTCAGCGGTGTCGGACGCCCACCAGCCCATCTTCTTGAGTGGCTGGCCCACGGTAAAACCGGCAGTGCCCTTTTCAATCAGCAACAGGCTGATGCCGCCAAAGCCAGGCCCACCGGTACGCACCGCCACGGTGTAGAAGTCGGCACGAATACCGCTGGTGATAAAGGTCTTGCTGCCGCTGACCCGGTAATGATCGCCGTCGCGAATGGCGCGGGTTTGCAGGTTGGCCACATCGGAACCGCCACCGGGCTCGGTGACGGCCAGGGCGATGATCTTCTCGCCCGACAACACCTGCGGTGCCACACGCTCGCGCAACTCGGGCCGCGCCCATTTGACCACCGGCGGCAAACCGATATCCAGCGAGCCCAAGCCCGCCACCACACCACCGGAACCACAGCGCATCAACTCCTCGCTGGCGGCGACCTTGGCGAACAGATCACCTTCATGGCTACCGCCCAGGGCTTCGGGATAACCGATGCCGAGGATCCCCGCCGCGCCTGCCTTGCGGTACAACTCCCGGGGAAAGCTTTCCGCCTCCTCCCACTGCTCAATGTCCGGCAGCATTTCGCGCTCGACGAAACGGCGCACGCTGTCACGAACCAATTGGTGGCTGGGGTCGAAGTAGTCCTGGAAGGCAGGCATCGGCAAGCTCCAAGGTAAGGTGGAGCGAAATTACCAAGCGCTTGCTTGGTTATCAAGCCGTATGCACATCCTAAATGAGAGGGGGCCTGCTCCCGACGGCAGTGTGTCAGTCAACGATTCATTGGCTGATGCACCGCTATCGGGGGCAAGCCCCCTCCCACACTTGAGCCTGCGGTGATCGTTAGAGCGCGATCGGTTTTCGACCGGCAAACGAATGCGCCAACGTGCCGCCGTCCACCAACTCCAACTCGCCCCCCAACGGCACGCCATGGGCGATGCGCGAAGTGACCAGGCCTTTGTTGCTCAGCAGTTGGGCTATGTAATGCGCGGTGGCTTCACCTTCCACGGTCGGGTTGGTGGCCAGGATCACTTCGGTAAACGTGCCCTGCGCTTCTATACGCGCCACCAGCTGTGGAATACCGATCGCTTCCGGCCCCAGGCCGTCCAGGGGCGACAGGTGGCCCTTGAGCACGAAGTAGCGCCCGCGATAACCGGTCTGCTCCACCGCATACACATCCATCGGCCCCTCCACCACACACAGCAGCGTGTCATCGCGGCGTGGGTCGGCGCATTGCGGGCAGAGCTCTTCTTCGGTGAGGGTGCGGCACTGCCGGCAGTGGCCAACCCCTTCCATGGCCTGGCTCAGGGCCTGGGCCAGCCGGGTGCCGCCGCTGCGATCACGCTCCAGCAGTTGCAGCGCCATACGCTGGGCGGTTTTCTGACCCACACCGGGCAAGGTGCGCAAGGCGTCGATCAGTTGGCGAATCAGGGGGCTGAAGCTCATGGGGGAATGGTCCGACAAAACAACGAGACGCGGTTTATACCCGCGCCTCGGATTAGCGTCAAATGCTCAATCCTGCGCGACACGCACCACCAACTTGCCGAAGTTGCGCCCTTCGAGCAAACCGATAAAGGCCTCGGGTGCCTGCTCCAAGCCGTCGACCACGTCTTCGCGGAACTTGATCTTGCCGTCGCGCACCCACGGCGCCATGGCGCTGAGGAACTCCGGCTGGCGATCACCGTAGTCATCAAACACGATAAAACCCTGGATACGCACGCGCTTGGTCAGCAAGGTACGTTGCAGCGCCGGCAAACGATCAGGCCCGCTGGGCGCTTCATGGGCGTTATAGCCAGCAATCAGGCCGCACAGGGGAATCCGTGCCTTGGGGTTGAGCAGCGGCATGACGGCATCGAAAACCTTGCCACCGACGTTCTCAAAGTAGATATCCACGCCCTTGAAGCAGGCCTGGGCCAGCTCATCG
This sequence comes from Pseudomonas sp. OVF7, assembly GCF_030644265.1. NCBI lineage: Bacteria > Pseudomonadati > Pseudomonadota > Gammaproteobacteria > Pseudomonadales > Pseudomonadaceae > Pseudomonas > Pseudomonas sp. OVF7. The sequence goes on from NZ_CP128996.1 coordinate 6,011,878, forward strand.
ACGAAGTGCTCGCTCTTGTGGTCGATACAGGCATCAAAGCCCAGCTCGTCCACAACGTAGCGGCACTTGTCGGGGCCGCCCGCGATACCGACCACTCGCAAGCCCTTGAGCTTGGCCACTTGCCCCACCACCGAGCCCACGGCGCCGGACGCTGCCGCCACCACCAGGGTTTCCCCGGCCTTGGGCTGGCCGATATCCATCAAGCCCATGTAGGCGGTCATCCCCGGCATGCCCAACACGCCCAGGGCCATGGATGGACTGGCCAAGCCCTTGGGCACCGGGATCAGGTTGCGGCCGTCGGAAATGCTGTGGCTCTGCCAGCCGGTAGCCCCGACCACCAGCTCGCCCACTTCGAATTTCGGATGGCGCGACTGCTCGACACGGCTGACAGCGCCACCGGTCATCACTTCGTCGATTTCCACCGGCGCCGCGTAGGACGGGGCGTCGCTCATGCGCCCGCGCATGTATGGGTCGAGGGACAGGTACAGCGTCTTCAGCAGTACCTGGCCGTCCGCCAGTTCCGGCAGGGTTACCCGCTCAAGGCGGAAGTTCTCTGGCGTGGGGGCGCCGTGAGGGCGCGAAACCAGGACAATGCGCTGGTTAAGAGTCGGTTCTTGAGGCATCAGGGGGCTCCTTATCGAATCCATCGGTATAGGGTGCAGACCATGAGTGCCGGGCCAGGGTTCGATCGGATCGGCACAAACAAAAATGCCAGGCGCAATGCCTGGCATTTCAGTCTAGCCAAGGCTGGCCGATCAGAACGGCAGCTTCATACCCGGCGGCAGTTGCATGCCAGCGGTCACGCCGGACATTTTGTCCTGGCTGTTGGCTTCGATCTTGCGCACGGCGTCGTTGACGGCGGCGGCGAACAGATCTTCGAGCACTTCACGGTCGTCATCGCTGACGCCTTCGAGCAGGCTCGGGTCGATGCTCACGCGCTTGATGTCGTGACGGCCAGTCATCACCACGCTGACCATATCGCCACCGGCTTTACCGGTGACTTCGGCGTTGGCCAGTTCTTCCTGCATCTTGGCCATCTTTTCCTGCATCTGCTGCGCCTGCTTCATCAGGCCGGCCATGCCACCTTTCATCATGGGAATCACCTCAAAAGTACGTGGATCAATAAGTAGCCCGGTGTCATGACGCCTGGGGCACCGGGGCTTCGACAGGTTCAATAGTATCGTGACGGACGACCGCACCGAACTGTTCCATCATTTGCTGGATGAGCGGATCAGCGTGGATCGACTCTTCGGCTTCGCGCTGGCGGTTCAGGCGCCGGCGAGTCGCGGCCTGGGCCGGGGTTTCCTGCTCGGGCTTGATCAACTCGATGGCAATGGTCAGCGTGCGCTCATGGTACTGGTTAAGGGCATCGTTGAGTCGGCGCTGCTGGGTCGCGTTGAACAAGGCGCTGTGGGCCGGGTCCAGGTGCAACAGCCAGTGGTCGCCCTCGATCGCGATCAGGGTGCAGTTGGCGGCGATGCTGCCGGTCATGCCGGAAATCGGCAGTTTCGGGAACAGCTCCAGCCATTGCAGGGCCAGGCCGGTAGCAGGTGCTGCGGCGGGTTCGGCCTCGGGCTCGGGGGCCGGCTCGGCCGCATGTTCGCTGGCCAGTTCGTCCAGGTAGCTGTAGGCCGAATCGATGTCCGGTTCGATGTAGTCTTCGTCCAGCGGTGGTTCGTCGTCGAGGTCGATACCTGGGACTGCGGCATCCACCTGGGCCACAGTGGGCTCAGGCACGGGCGCGCTGACCCATTCCGGCGCGTCCGGCACCACGCTGTCCGGGGTCGGCGTAGGCATCGGCGTCAGCTCGGGCTGCTCGCCAGCGGTTTCCAGCACCGGCTCCACGGCGGGCTGCAACTCGACTTCAGCGTCAGCCTCCAGCGGGTCATTCCAGGGCAGGTCAACCACTGGGGCCGGCTCGGGCTCGATCAGCGGCTCCGGCGCGACTTCCGGCGCAACAACTACAGGCTCTGGCGCCGGGGCAACCGGCGCAGGCGCAGGCGCAGCAACCACTGGCGCGACAACCGCCGCGCCAGCCACTGGTTTGGCGGAATCAACTGTGGCTTGGCTGATCCCCACTGGCTTTAGCGGCTGTCTCGGGGCGTCCGTGGAGTCGGCAGGCCGGAAGGCCAGCATTCGTAACAGGACCATTTCGAAACCACCGCGCGGATCCGGCGCCAACGGCAGGTCCCGACGGCCGATCAGGCCCATCTGGTAGTAGAACTGCACATCTTCGGCCGGCAACGCCTGGGCCAGGGCCAGCACGCGGTCGCGGTCGCCATGGCCATTGTCGACACCTTCAGGCAGCGCCTGGGCAATGGCGACGCGGTGCAGCACGTTGAGGATTTCCGAAAGCACGCCGTTCCAGTCCGGGCCTTGCTCCGACAAGTGGCGCACGGCTTCGAGCAACTTCTTGGCGTCGCCCTCGATCAATGCGTGCAGCACATCGAACACCTGGCCGTGATCCAGGGTGCCGAGCATGGCACGCACATCGGCGGCCATGACCTTGCCTTCACCAAAGGCAATGGCCTGGTCAGTGAGGCTCATGGCATCACGCATCGAGCCATCGGCAGCGCGGCCGAGCAGCCACAGGGCATCGTCTTCGAACGGTACGTTCTCGACACCCAGCACATGGGTCAAGTGCTCGACCACGCGCTCAGGGGTCATGTTTTTCAGGGAAAACTGCAGGCACCGCGACAGAATAGTTGCAGGAAGCTTCTGCGGGTCGGTGGTGGCCAGAATGAATTTGACGTAGGGCGGCGGCTCTTCCAGGGTCTTCAACAATGCGTTGAACGAGTGGCTGGACAGCATGTGTACTTCGTCGATCAGGTAGACCTTGAAGCGGCCGCGACTCGGCGCGTACTGCACGTTATCCAGCAGTTCCCGCGTGTCTTCGACCTTGGTGCGGCTGGCGGCGTCGATCTCGATCAGGTCGACAAAACGCCCTTCGTCGATCTCGCGGCACACCGAACAGGTGCCACAGGGCGTCGATGTGATCCCCGTCTCACAGTTCAGGCATTTGGCAATAATTCGGGCAATGGTGGTCTTGCCGACACCCCGGGTACCGGTAAACAGGTAGGCGTGATGCAGCCGTTGGCTGTCCAAGGCATTGATCAGAGCCTTGAGCACATGGGTCTGGCCGACCATTTCGCGGAACGAGCGCGGACGCCATTTACGTGCAAGAACCTGATAACTCATCGAAAACCGTCGCAACTGGGAAGCGGAAGCCGGTAATGCTAGCGGAGCAAGGGGGAAATTGCATCCGGCACGCTCGCCTAATCTGACCAAGCTCGCCTGACTGGCGTTTTAATGGCCTGAACCGGAGAGTGTCTGCGCGTAGTCCTGGGCGCTTTATGGATGATTGCTGCGACCAGCCTGCGCACTCCTGACAAGAACTGACAGGGCGGCCTTATAGACTGGGCTCACATAACCGCCCGTACTCAAGGAGCCTGCATGAACACCCTCGCCCATTACTTCCTGCTGTATGTCGACAGCCCGGCCACCAGCGCCAATTTCTACAGCCGCCTGCTGGACAAGCCACCGGTCGAATTGAACCCGACCTTTGCCCTGTTCATTCTCGACCATGGCGTGAAGCTCGGCCTGTGGTCACGCCATACCGTGGAACCTGCGGCCCAGGCCACGGGCGGCGGCGGTGAAGTCTGTTTTTCGCTGGCCGATACCGCCGCCGTCGATGCCCTGCACGAACAATGGGTAGAACGGGGCGCCACGATCCTTCAGTCACCGACCACGCTGGACTTTGGCTACACCTTCGTCGCCCAGGACCTCGACGGCCACCGCTTGCGTGCGTTCAGCCTGAGCGCCTGACCGCCAACGCCCTTCCAGGCTGATGGCCGCCACACTCGCCAGCACGATCACCCCGCCGAGCACCACCTGCAAGGCTACGTGCTCGCCCAGCAGCGTGGCCGCCATCCCCATGGCCACTGGCGGGATCAGGTACATCGCCACCGACGCGCGGCTGACGTCGACGTGCTTTAACACGAACCCCCACGCCAGGTAGGCCAACGCACTGGGGAAAACCCCCAGCACCAACACTGCCAGGTTCTCCACCAACGGCGCTCGCGCCACGGCGGTGGGCAGGCCAGGCAGGTTCACGCAGAGCATCAGGGTGCCCGACCACACCATGTAGCACGCCAGGGTCAGTAGGCTGTAGCGATGCGCACAGTGCTTCTGGATGACGAAGTACACACTCCATGAGGCCGCCGCCAGCAGGATCAACAGGCCGCGCGGGTCCATCTCGCCGAGGCCCTGGTCGCCCCAGATCACCACCAGCACGCCCAGCAACCCCAACAGCACACAGCCCCACCGCCAAAGGCTGACTCGCTCCTTCAAACAGAACGCCGCGATCAGCACACTGAACAACGGCGCTGATTGCGCCAGTACGCTGGACGCCGCCGCTGTCACCCATTGCTGCCCATAATTGAGGCTGGTGTGGTGCAGGAACACCCCGAAAAAACCCAGCACGAGCAACCACGGCATGTCCCGCAGACGTGGCCGACCAATCCCCAGCACCAGCGCCACCGCGCCCATCAATACCGAAGCGATCAGAAATCGCAGCAACGCCAGCTGGCCCGGACTGTAGCTATGCAGGCCGATGTGCACGCCAATCGGCGAATAGGCCCAACAGAGAATCACGCTGGCGATGACTAGCGTAAGCTTTACGGGTGACGGGGCATTCATCAACGGCATCCAGAAACAGGGAAGGAATGCCGTCAGTCTTGGCCTGGGCACATCGCAGGACAATTAACCGTTTCTGACTTCTGAAATCAGTGGAACTGAGCAATGGAACTGGCCCAACTGAAGATGGTGAGAGCCGTGGCGCAAACCGGCAGCGTGGCCCAGGCCGCACTGCAATTGCATTGCGTGCCGTCGAACATCACCACGCGCATCAAGCAGCTGGAAAGCGAGCTGGGCACACCGTTATTCATCCGTGCCGGGCGTGGGCTGGCCATCAGTGCCGCCGGGGAAATTTTCCTGGACTACTGCGAGCGCATCCTCGCGCTGGTGGATGAATCCAAACGCGCCGTAGACGCCAACGCCATTCCCCGTGGCACCTTGCGCATCGGCGCGGTGGAGTCCAGCGCCAGCGGCCGCCTGCCGCCGTTGCTGGCGGAATACCATCGACGCTACCCCGACGTCAGCCTGGAGCTGGTGACCGGTGCCTGGGGGCAACTGCTGGACGATCTGCAACACCATCGCCTCGACGTGGCGCTGGTGGCCGCCGGCAACCAACGCACCAAGCTCGAACACAGCGTGGTCTACAGCGAACGGCTGGTGCTGATCGCCAGTGTGTCCAGCGCACCGATCAACAGTGCGGCCGACCTGGCCGGCCGAACCCTGCTGGTCTGGCCACCCGGCTGCCCCTACCGCGCGGCGCTGGAGAACTGGGTCAAGCCCCACGACTTCAAGCCGGCCATCGCCAGCTATGCCAGTTGGGGCACGATTATCGGCTGTGTGAGTGCCGGCATTGGCGTAGCGCTGGCGCCGGAAGGCATCCTGGCGCGCTATGAGCAGGCCAATCAGCTGGCGTCGTATCGATTTGAAGAACTGGCGGCCGTGGATAACCTGCTGTTCTGGCACAAGGACACCCAACGCCACCTGGCACGGGACGCATTCGCCGGGCTGTTGCGGGAAACTTTCGGCTAACTCGCAACATGTTGTTTCGGTTATCCTTTCGCAAAATTAATTCAAAATGTAAGGGACTACCATGAATTACTTCCGCCTGTTGTTGGCGGCGGCCGCGCTGAGCCTGCCTGCCGCACCTGCCGTTGCTGATACCTCGCCTGCCCCCGTTGAAGCCAGTGCCCCCGCCGAAACAGCCGAGCACTTTCTGGCCTCACTCAAGCAAAAGACCGGCACGGTCACCCTGCCCAGCGGCATCGCCACCCTCAAGCTCACCGACGAGTTCTACTACCTCGACCCCGCCGATACCGAGCGCTTGCTGACCGATGGCTGGGGCAACCCGCCGGGCTTCAAGACCCTTGGCATGATCGTGCCCAAAGCCGTCAGCCCATTGTCGCAACGCGGCTGGGGCGTGATCGTCAGCTACAAGGCCGACGGGCACATCTCCGACGAAGATGCGGCAAAAATCGACTACGCCGACCTGCTCAAGCAAATGCAGGAAGAAGATGAAGCAGAGAACCAGGAACGCCAGAAACAAGGCTACGCGGGCCTGCACCTGCTGGGCTGGGCGGAGCCGCCGCACTACGACGACACCACCCACAAGATGTACTGGGCCCGCGAACTGAAGGCCGACGACGCCGACCAGACGACCCTCAACTACAGCATTCGCGTGCTGGGCCGTGAAGGCGTGCTGGAACTCAACGCCGTCGCCGCCATGGCCGACCTGGCCACCATCCAGCAAGAATTGCCCAAGGTGCTGGCCTTTACCAACTTCACCGACGGCAACCTCTATACCGACTTCAACCCGAACACCGACAAGCTCGCCACTTACGGCCTCGCCGCGTTGGTTGCCGGCGGGATTGCCGCCAAGGCCGGGCTCTTTGCCAAGATCGGTATCTTCCTGCTGGCCGCGAAGAAGTTCCTGGTAATCGGCGTAGTGGCGCTGCTCGCAGTGATTCGCAAGCTGTTCAACCGCAACAAAGCCTGAACCCCGGACGCAAAAACGCCGCAGTATGCCTGGCACACTGCGGCGTTTTGGGGATGTCTTAGTGAGGCGCCGCTAGACGAGTGTATTGATCCTGGCTGATCCAGCCGCTGAACGAGCGGTCGTCGGCATTGATGAACTCGACCTGGGCCCAGCCGTCCTTGAAGGCCAGCACACCGACCACATCGCGCTTGACGATATACGGACGCTTGGCGGTCTTGGCGCCTGGGGTCTTCAGCAGGTAAGCCTTGTCGGCGGATACCGTCACCAGGCCGATCCATTTTTTACTGGCGGTCTGGGTCAGGTCCAGGCCGGTGGCAATCTCCGGCATCAGCACGTTCATGCACCCAGGGTGCTGGCGGCCCTCTTCCACCGTCAGGGTCACGCCATCGGACGAAGGCGCCAGGCTGCCGGGATGAGCCTCATCGAGCCAAGTGGTGAGCGCCTCAGGTTTGCCTTGCAGGTAAAACGCGCAACTGCGGGTAACGCCCTCGCCCATTGCTTCCGAATAGAACCCTTCGACCTGATGCTCCGGCGTCACTGCCAGCATCAGCCCTTCGTACTTGCCCGAATGCAACGCAGCCGAACCGGCCAAGGCAGGGCCCACGGCGCACAACGACAACACACCTATCGCTAGAAAACGGATCATCCTATTTTTTCCCTTCAAGTTTTTCGTAGGCTTTTTGCATAAGGACGTCGTAGTTGCCGTAGTCCTCGCCGTTATAGTTACGCGCCATGCCGGTAAAATCCTTGGCTTTCATGGCCTTCATCAATGCCGGGCTCTTGCTGCAAAAACCGAGGAACGCTTTTAGTTGGTTGCCGGCATTCACCTTTAATGCTGCCGAAAACTCAAACACCGTCTTGTAACCGCACGAGGCAAAGTTGAAGCCCATGATCTGGAACATGCCCCACGAAGCCGACATGAGTGCCGCTTCCTGATCCAGGGCAAACGCGGTGGCCATGGTTTCCCAAGCCTTGGCCTGGTCCTTGTTATTGGCCTGCCACTGCGGCCCGGCTTTTTTCTTGTAGGGGTAGGACAGCAGCGGGTGCGCCTGGTCGTAGATGTGCTTGGTGTACTTGCGAAACAAGTGCCCTTCAAACGCGATCACCGGCAACTTGGCCGGGCCGAACCCCGAACGCCCACCTGATTCCACAGTGGCGAAGGCCTTGATGATATTTACCGAAATACCGCTACCCAACTGTGTGGCGGCGTTCTGGAAGTCCGTTTCGCTGAGGGTCATGCCCCCGTCGCACGTGGCCTGGAGCATCAATTGGCGGTTACGCCGCTCGGCCTCGATCGTCGCGCGCACGCGGTCCAGGTACACGTTGACCGTGGCCTGCACCGCATCGCCATTGTTGTTGCCAAACACATTGAGAAAGCTGGGGATACGCATCGTCGGGAAGGCTTTGACGGGCACCTTCACCGCCTCTTCGATCAGGCTGTTGAACGTGCGACCGGTGGGGTCGATCACGCCATCGGGGTGGGCGTATTTGAGATGGCGAAACTGATACTGGCTGATGCACTGCACCAACTGGCCATCACACTTGCCATTCTCGGCCAGCGGAAAACCCATCTTGGGAATGATCAAATTGAATAAATACTGGATGCACTGCACATCGGCGGGCAAGTTTCGGGCTTTGCCGGGAGCGCCTACTGAAGCACTGATAAGACGAGGCAACCCTTGCAGGCTTTTCATGACAGACATCCTTGTTAGTTAAAGAAGTGATGGCACTTCAATATCAATTACAAACACTTGTCATACTCTGAAACAAGTGGCTGGCGGAAACTAACAAGGTGGTTTGAGGTTGTCCAGAGTGAGCATTAAAAGCTGTGAAAGAGCCCTCACGAATAAACCCTTAAAACGCTGGTGCTTCATAATCGGGGCGCTTGCCTATTCATTACGCTACTGTCACCGGCGCATAACGCCAGTATCTGAAAACCTTCAAGGATTGAAATGAAAGCCCCTCTGCTGATCTTGTCGATCATGGCCCTGCTGTCAGGCTGTGCCTCGACGCCCGCTCCAGACCTCTCACGCCCCTCCATTGCCGAAACAAAGTCGGTGGTGTTCGCGGGTAAGACATTTGTCCTGAAATTCCAGAAAAACGGCTTGTGGGAATACTTTCCGGAAAACCAAAGCGTCGACGCCTGGACTGAAATGGTGGACTTTACGGTTGTGCCTCCCGATGACCGCTTCGAGCCGCTGGACCTGGGAAAGCGCACGGTGCAGTTGCACCAACAGGAAAACCCGGACATGCCAGCGGTCCTGGCAACAGATAACCGAACCGGGATCCTCTACCTGATGCTGTTTTATCCCTCGGCGCTGCGCAAAGACGGGCATTTCTCTGAATTCAGCTTCTTCAAGTACTACCGCGACGCCGGCACGGGCGCGATCGTCATCTTTCACTTCGCCAGGAACGTCCCGGCCAAGTCCCAGACCAGGGACGAGCGATGGGAAAGCGCCAAGACCCTGGGCGACGAAATAGTGCCGGTGATAAAGGCATTCCCCCTGTACCGCCCGTAAGCCTGTGGAGCGCACAGCAGAAATCGATTCGCAGACAGTAATGGCCAGCAAAGCGTTTTAGAAATAAGGATTTTTGAAGATTCAGGAAGAGCGTTATGGAGGCAACCCCACCAGCCACACCCCGGCACACAATGTTCCCGCTGTGGCTGCTTCCTTCCGGATCTGACCAGGTTCACGGGTAATCGTTGCGGGGGGACCGATGGGGTCACCATAACGACGCTGGCCTCTCGGCAAGCCGCGCCATTGTACCGATCTCATCGGAAGTTACAACCGTTGGTGCCGGATTAAAATATGAAGGGGTTCAAGTACTTGCCATGGCCGTCAGCATCCCCGCCATCCCCTGTGGGAGGGGGCTTGCTCCCGATAGCGGTCTGCCAGCCAATAAATCAGTGACTGACACACTGCTTTCGGGAGCAAGCGCCCTCCCACATTAATTCATCATGGTGTCTGCAACACCTCGTCCGCCCGGCCGCCCTCTTCCTGGATGACCAGGTGAATGAAGTGCAGCTTGGCGATCACCGCCGGTGGCAGTACGAAGGGATAGAAATCCGGCTGCCCCATGGCACGGGACAGTTCGTTGAGCATGCCAGCCAGTTCGATCCAGGCGTTGACGAAAGACAGGAACGCCGCACCGCCAGGGTGCTCGGGGTCGTAGAGGGTGCTCAGGGGAAATGGCTGGTAATCCAGGTCCAGTTCCCGCGCACTCATGCCAAACCCCAGGGCGGTGTCGACCGCGTCCATCATGTGCAAGTAGTGGGCCCAGGTTTCGGCCCAGTCTTCCCACGGGTGCATGGTGGCGTAGGCACTGACGCAGGTATGTTGCCAATCCGGGCGCGGGCCATTCTGGTAATACTGGTCGAGGGCATCGGCGTAACTGGCGCTTTCGTCGCCGAACAGGTCGCGAAAAGGTGTCTGCCAATGGCTGTTGGCGATCAGGCGGTCCCAGTAATAGTGACCGACCTCGTGGCGAAAATGCCCGAGCAGCGTGCGATAGGGTTCGCGCATCTGCACCCGGACTTTTTCGCGGTGGGCGTCGTCGGCCTCCTTGATGTCGAGGGTAACCAGGCCGTTGGCATGCCCGGTGGTCGGCGCATTGCCTTCCAGGTCGATGCCGACGAAGTCGAAGGCCAGGCCGTTGTCTTCGTCGATGCTCTTGGGCACGACGCGCAGGCCCAGACTGATCAGTTGTGCCACCAGTCGGCGCTTGGCGGTTTCCACCTTGCGCCAGCGCTCGTGGTTCTCGGTGATCGACAGGTCGGGAATGGTGCGGTTCAGGCTGCAGGCCACGCACAGCGGTGCGGTGCTGTGGGCGGGAATCAGCCAGTTGCAGGCGGCGGGCGTGTCGAGGTTGGCGCAGCGGCGAAAGGCGCCTGCATCGAGGTTGTCGTCTTGCAGCCAGGTGTCCACGACAGGCCCCGGCTGCAGGGAGGACAATCGGCTTTGTTGGGGTTGATAGCCCAGCACCGCCGAGCAGGCCAGGCATTGGCTGTTGCGAAAGAACAGCGGCTGACCGCACCGGCATTGCCAGACCTTGCTGTTGCGCGAGGATTCGGCCATGAACGGTGCGGCGATGCGCGAACTGAGTTGCTCGAAATAGCGGAACATGGCGATCTCTCCCTGGGTGACAGAGACTAGATCATTTCTCGCTCGGGATCGTTCCACTTTGCTGCCCGACGCGGGGCGAGTCCTAATGCCTGTCGGTTAAGAGATGGAACGAGCAAACAGTAACCTGTGGCGAGTGGGCTTACTGTGGTAATGGGCTTGCCCTAATGCCGTTCAGTTAAGCGTACATCGCCTTCTGTAGGAGCGAGCTTGCTCGCGAAAAACGTCAACGATAACGCGTGTTTCCTGAGTGAACGCGGCGCCTGTGAGTTCTTCGCGAGCAAGCTCGCTCCTACAAAAAAGCCTTAACTGAACGGCATTAGGGCTTGCCCCGCGTTGGGGCGCGAAGCGGCCCCAAAACACAGCTCCGGAGCTGGCTGACACACTGCAGCGCTCTTATGGGGGGCTGCTGCGCAGCCCAACGCGGGGCAAGCCCGCTCGCCACAGCAAGTCGGCTCGCCACCAGAAGCGCACGCTATCAGACGGTGATGTGATGCCCGGCGAGGAAGGCCACGAAAGCGTCTTCGTCCAGCACCTTCAGGCCCAGTTCGCTGGCCTTGGCCAACTTCGAACCAGCACCCGGCCCGGCCACCACGCAGTGGGTTTTCGCCGACACCGAACCGGCCACCTTGGCGCCGAGGCTTTCGAGCTTGTCCTTGGCGACATCGCGGCTCATCCGCTCCAGGGAGCCGGTCAGCACCCAGGTATGCCCTGCTTCCGGCAAGCCTTCGATCACTTTCTTCTCGCTCTGCCAGTGCATGCCGAATTCCTCGAGCTGCCGCTCGATGGCCAGGGCATGGTTGGCATGGTCGGGGTTATCGAAGAACTCGCGCACAGCCTTGGCCTGCTTCTCGGGCAGCGCCTGGCGCATATCGAGCCAGTCAGCCTTGATCACGCCTTCGAGGGAGCCGAACTTGTCCGCCAGTTTCTGCGCGGCGCCGGGACCGACGCTGGGCACATTGAGTTTGTCGAGCAAACCGCCGAGGGTGGTGCTGGCGGCGAATTCGGCGGCCAGGGCGCCTTCGTCTTGCAATTGCAGGCCGCATTTGTCCGGCGCCAACAGTGTGCCGATCACGTCCTGGTTGTGGCGGTCATCAAAGAAGCTGCGGATCTCGTGCGCGACTTCCAGGCCCACGTCCGGCAGGTACGTCAGCACCTCCGGCAACGCGCGCTGCACGCGCTCCAAGGCCCCCAGGGAACGCGCCAGCACCTTGGCGGTCTCCTCGCCCACGTCGGGAATGCCTAAGGCGTAGATGAAGCGCGCCAGGGTCGGGCTCTTGCTGTTCTCGATGGCGGCGATCAGCTTCTTGCTGGAGATATCGGCGAAGCCTTCCAGGTCGATGATCTGTTCGTACTTGAGCGTGTAGAGGTCAGCCGGCGAACCAATGAGTTTTTCATCCACCAACTGCTCGATGGTCTTGTCGCCCAGGCCATCGATGTCCATCGCCCGGCGCGAGACGAAATGGATGATCGCCTGCTTGAGCTGCGCGCCACAGGCCAGGCGGCCGACACAGCGGTACACCGCGCCTTCGCTGACGGTTTCCTTGCCCTTGCTGCGCTTGACCAGTTGCGTGCGCTCGACGTGGGAGCCGCACACCGGGCAACTCTCGGGGATCTGCACGGCGCGGGCATTTTCCGGACGGCGCTCGGTGACCACCGATACCACCTGCGGGATCACGTCTCCGGCACGGCGGATGATCACGGTGTCGCCGATCATGAGGCCCAGGCGCGCCACTTCGTCCATGTTGTGCAAGGTGGCATTGGACACGGTCACACCCGCGACCTTGACCGGTTTCAGTCGTGCCACCGGCGTGACGGCACCGGTGCGGCCAACTTGGAATTCCACGTCGAGCAGCTCGGTCAGTTCTTCCATGGCCGGGAATTTGTGCGCGATCGCCCAACGCGGCTCACGGGCACGGAAACCCAGTTCGCGCTGGGAGGCAATGCTGTTGACCTTGAACACCACACCGTCGATTTCATAGGGCAGGCTGTTACGTCGCTCGCCGATATCGCGGTAGTAGTCCAGGCATGCCTGGATGCCCTTGGCCAACTTCAGCTCATGGCTGATCGGCAGGCCCCACTTCTGCAACTGTTTCAAATTGCCGATGTGGGTGTCACTGATGTCTGCGGTGACCTGGCCAATGCCGTAGCAGCAGAACTCCAGCGGGCGGCTGGCGGTGATCTTCGAGTCCAGCTGGCGCAGGCTGCCGGCGGCGGCGTTACGCGGATTGGCGAAGGTCTTGCCGCCGACTTCCAGTTGCGAGGCGTTCAGTCGCTCAAAACCGGCCTTGGACATGAACACTTCGCCGCGCACTTCCAGGGTGGCCGGCCAGCCGGTGCCGTGCAGTTTCAACGGGATATTGCGCACGGTGCGCACATTGACGCTGATGTCTTCGCCCGTAGTGCCGTCGCCGCGGGTGGCGCCGCGCACCAGTTCGCCGTCCTGGTACAAAAGGCTGACCGCCAGGCCATCCAGCTTTGGTTCACAGCTGTACTCCACCGCGGCACCACCGCCAAACAGATCGCCCACCGGCAGGTCGAGCCCCTCGGTGACGCGGCGATCGAACTCGAGCATGGTGGTTTCATCGAACGCGTTGCCCAGGCTGAGCATCGGGATCTCATGACGCACCTGGGTAAAGGCCGACAACGCCGCACTGCCGACCCGCTGCGTCGGCGAATCACGCGTCACCAGTTCCGGGTGCTCGGCTTCCAGGGCCTTGAGCTCATTGAACAAGCGGTCGTACTCGGCGTCCGGAATGCTCGGCTCGTCGAGCACGTGGTAACGGTAATTGTGCTGATCCAGTTCAGCGCGCAGTTCAAGGATGCGGGTGTGGGCGGCGGTCATGGGTGTTCTCTCATAAAGCAAAAGAGCAGCCGAAGCTGCTCAAATGTTGGTGCGCTTATTCTATCGACAACGCTTGAGGCCAATCCTCAGCGTTTCTGTGTCAGGGCGCGACGCTCGAATTCGACGATGCGCTGACGGTAGTGTTCGATGGTCTGGGCGGTGAGGACGCTGCGCTGATCGTCCTTCAATTCGCCGTTCAGTTCCTGGGACAGCTTGCGCGCTGCCGCCACCATCACGTCGAACGCTTGTTTCGGGTGACGCGGGCCTGGCAAGCCAAGGAAGAAGCTGACGGCCGGCGTGCTGAACAGGTCAATATCGTCCAGGTCGAAGGTGCCCGGCTTGACCGCGTTGGCCATGGAGAACAGCACTTCGCCATTACCGGCCATGCTTTCGTGGCGGTGGAAGATGTCCATTTCGCCAAAACGCAGGCCGCTTTCGAGGATGTTCTGCAACAGCGCCGGGCCTTTGAAGCCCGCGGCGTCGCGGCAAATCACGCTGATCACCAGCACTTCTTCGGCGGCAGGCTGATCGCTGACTGATTGGCGCGGCGGGCTCTTGGTCGCATTCTCATCAGGGAAGTCGTCATCGCGGCTGCTGAAACTCGGGCCTTCGTCGACGTCAAGGTTCAGGTCGCCCTGGTGCGGCTCGGCAACTGCAGCACTGCCGCGCTTGCCACGTTTGGAAGACGGCTCGCGGGCTTCACGCACAGGCGCGCTCATGGACGGCAGGTCATGCTCATCCAGCTGCGGTTCCTTATGGGTATCCAACACACGGGGCGGCCCCAGCAGCTCGGCGCTGCCGTCGTCGTCGGGCAAGTTGGACAGGTTACGGTCCAGACGGAATTTGAGCTTGCCCTTGCCACCGCGCATGCGGCGCCAGCCATCAAAAAGAATACCGGCAATGACAATAATGCCGATGACGATCAGCCACTCGCGCAGACCGATTTCCATGTAATCCCGTGCCTCTAATAAAAAATGCTGAAAAATAAGGGGTTTAGCACCGTGCAAACCGCTTTAAAACGTGGCGCCAACTCTATGTTCTGACTGACGTTTTGCCCACGCATACGAAAAATTGACATTAAACTAGCACGACCAAAGATAACTTTACACCGTCTGTCAAAATGCCTTGAACAAATATGTCCATTTGCCACTTTCGCCAGGGCGGTAAACCGTCTTACATCGCGCTACAAATCTTCTCTCCTGGCGTGGCTCAGGATTCCACCATCGCCATCGCTTCTTCGACATCCACCGCGACCAATCGCGAACAGCCCGGCTCGTGCATCGTCACCCCCATCAACTGATCAGCCATTTCCATGGCGATCTTGTTGTGGGTGATATAGATGAACTGCACAGTCTGGGACATCTCCTTGACCAGGCGTGCGTACCGTCCCACGTTAGCGTCATCCAGCGGTGCGTCAACTTCGTCGAGCATGCAGAACGGCGCCGGGTTCAACTTGAAGATGGCAAACACCAGGGCCAATGCGGTCAGGGCTTTTTCGCCGCCGGACAACAAATGGATGGTGCTGTTCTTCTTGCCCGGAGGCCGCGCCATGATCGTTACCCCTGTATCGAGTAGATCTTCGCCCGTCAGTTCCAAGTAAGCGCTGCCACCACCGAAAACTTTTGGGAATAACGCCTGTAAACCGCCATTAATCTGATCAAAGGTATCCTTGAAGCGGTTGCGGGTTTCCTTGTCGATCTTGCGGATCACGTTTTCCAGGGTATCCAGGGCTTCGACCAGGTCGGCGTCCTGGGCGTCCAGGTAGCGTTTGCGCTCGGACTGCTGCTGGTACTCATCGATGGCGGCCAGGTTGATTGCCCCCAGGCGCTGAATCCGCGCGGCTATGCGTTCGAGTTCTTCTTCGGCGTCTTTTTCGTTAGCCTCGGCGGTCAAGGTGTCAAGCACGCCGTGCAGGTCGTAGCCATCCTCGAGCAACTGGTCCTGGAGGGTTTTGCGGCGCACGGTCAGGGCTTGCCATTCCATGCGCTGTTGTTCGAGCTGGCCGCGGATCAGTTGGGATTGCTGCTCGGCCTGGGTCCGGCGCTTTTCTGCGTCACGCAGTTCGCGGTCGGCATCTTCGAGGGCGATTTGCGCGGTCTTGAGTTCTTCGTCGACGGTCATGCGCTTGTCGAGCAGCTCTTCAAGCTTGAGCCGCAGCTCTTCCAGGGGCGCTTCGCCTTCCTCCAGGTTGAGGCTCAGTTGCTCGCGCTTCTCGGTCAGGCGTTCGGACTGCATCTCCAGGCGCTCAAGGGCCTGGCGCGTGGAGTCGTGCTGCGCACGCAGCGAGCCGAGGCGCACCGCCAACTGGTGGGCGTGGTCCTTGTGCTGGCGAGCTTCCTGGCGCACACGGTCAAGGCGTTCACGCAGGCTGTCCCGCTGGGCCAGCAGCAGTTCGCGTTGCTCGGTGTCCTGGGCCATGCTGTCGAGGGCTTCCTGCAATTGCAGGCGTGCTTCGCCGATTTGTTCGTGCTCGAGCGCGCGTTGCTCGCCCATCTCGGCTACTTCTTCATCGAGACGGGTACGGCGCAGGGTCAGTTGCTCGACCTTGGCTTTGCTCGCGGAAAGCTGGGCTTTCAATTCGCCTTGCTGGCGCGCCTCATCCTGCAACAGGCGACGCAGATGTTCGCGGCCGGTCTCTTGCTGGCGCTGGGTGGCGCGCAGGGTTTGCAGCTCGGTTTCCAGGCTTTCCAGGGTCGCTTCGCGCTCTTCACGCTCGGCGATCAAATTGACGATTTCCTGGCCACGGGCCAAAACCCCGCTTTCTGCTTCACTGGCGCGGCGTACCCGCAGGAAGTGGCGGCCGACCCAGTAGCCATCACGGCTGATCAGGCTTTCGCCGGCAGCCAACTGACCGCGCTGGGCCAGCGCCTGCTCAAGTGATTCAACCGGTTTGACCTGGCCCAGCCACGGCGACAAGTCAATCGCCGCCTCGACCTTGTCCAGCAAACTGCCCGGCACGCGGGTGCCGTCGGCGGCCGGGCTGAGCAGGCGCAAATCGCCCTGGGCAAAACCGGCCAGGTCGAAGCCCCCAAAATCGTCCACCAGTACCGCTTGCAGGTCGGCACCCAATACGGTTTCCACCGCCAACTCCCAACCGGCTTCGACTTTCAAGCCTTCGGCCAGGCGCGGACGCTCGGCCAGATGCTGGTCGCGCAGCCATTCGGCGGTACCGGTGCCAGGGTCCAGAGCGGCTTGCTGCAGGGCTTCCAGGGAGGCCAAACGACCGTTGAGCCGCTGCAGATCGCCCTGGGCCTGCTGCTGGGCCTGGGTCGCCTGTTGCAGTTGCTGGCGCAATTGCTCCAGGCGCTCGACTTGCTGTTCTTCGCTGGCCTCCAGCTCTTCGAGGGTCATCTCGCTTTCAGCCAGTTGCTCGCTGAGCTCCATGATCGCCGCGTCTTCCGGGTCGGCAGCGAGCAACACGCGTTCTTCCTGCAAGCGACGCTGGCGTTCGGCCAGACGCTCCATGCTGGTTTCCAGCTGCTGGATGCGTGACTGTTGCACTTCGGCCTGGCGCCGAGGCTCGGCGGATTTCAGGTTGAAGGTGTCCCACTGCTCCTGCCAGCCGTGCATGGTGGTTTCGGACTCTTCCAGGGCGGCAGCGGCTTCTTCGGCCGCCGCGCTGGTGATCTCCTGCTCGGGAGTGAGCAGGTCCAGCTCTTCGCCGAGGGTCAGCAGCAAGGTGCGGTCATGGCCCAAGTGAGATTCGGTCTCCAGGCGCGCGCGCTCGGCTTCCTTCAAATCCTCCTGCAACTGACGCAAGCGCTGCTGGCCGTGCTGGATGCTCTGCTCGACCCGGGCGATGTCTCCCCCCACCGAGTAGAAACGGCCCTGCACCAGATTGAAGCGCTCGGACAGGTCATGGTGACCGTCGCGCAGGCGCTCGATGCTGGCGTCGGCATTGCGTTGCTCGGCTACCAGGGCTTCGAAGCTGATTTCCTGGGTGCCGATGATCGCTTCACGCTGGCCCACCTGGTCATTCAGCGCCTGCCAGCGCAGGGCCGACAGTTGCGCCTTGAGCTGGCGCTCCTCGCCCTTGTATTCCTGGTACTTTTCGGCGGCCTGGGCCTGGCGGTGCAGGCGTTCCAACTGGCGTTCCAGCTCTTCACGCAGGTCGGTGAGGCGGGCAAGGTTTTCGTGGGTGCGGCGGATACGGTTTTCAGTTTCGCGGCGGCGCTCCTTGTACTTGGAGATGCCGGCCGCTTCTTCGATAAAATTGCGCAGGTCTTCCGGCTTGGCTTCGATCAGCTTGGAGATCATGCCTTGCTCGATGATCGAGTAGCTGCGCGGGCCCAGGCCGGTACCGAGGAAGATATCGGTGATATCCCGGCGCCGGCACTTGGTGCCGTTGAGGAAGTAGCTGTTCTGGCTGTCGCGGGTCACTTTACGGCGGATGGAGATTTCCGCGTAGGCCGCATATTCGCCGACCAGGGTGCCGTCGGAGTTATCGAACACCAGTTCGATGCTGGCCTGGCTGACGGGTTTGCGGCTGGTGGAGCCGTTGAAGATGACGTCGGTCATCGACTCGCCGCGCAGGTTTTTTGCCGAGCTCTCGCCCATCACCCAGCGTACGGCGTCGATGATGTTCGACTTGCCGCAGCCATTGGGCCCCACCACTGCCGCCATGTTACTGGGGAAGTTCACCGTGGTCGGGTCGACGAAGGATTTGAACCCCGCCAGTTTGATGCACTTGAGCCGCACGCTTAGGCGTCCGCCAACGCAGCGATGACCAGCGAGCAACTACGCTGGCCATAGGCCGACAACACCTGGCGAATCTGCGGCAGGTCGCGGGCAAGCACGGCGGCGAGCAATTGCTCGAACAACGCCAGGTACTCGCTCATGGAGGCCTTGCGCTGATCGAGGGCCAGGTAATAGGCACGGTTCATCGCCGGCTGCAGGTTTTCGACGGTTTCCTGCAAATACGGGTTGTTGGCGAAGGGGTACGCGGCGCGCATCACGCTGAAGCATTCTTCGACAAAGGCGCGGATGTCCTGGCGCTCGAAACTGCCGACCAGGCGCTGCTGGATCTGCAGGAACGGCGCCATGTCAGCCTGGGTCTGCCAGCCCTGGGCCACCGCATTGCCGAGCAGGATATACAGCTCACTCATCAACGTGCACAAGCTCTGCACCTTGTGTGCGGTGAGCTCGGTGACGTGGGCGCCACGGCGCGGCAGGATCGCGATCAGGTGGCGACGTTCGAGGATCAATAAGGCTTCACGCACGGAACCACGGCTGACATTGAGCGCCAGCGTGACTTTCTGTTCCTGGATCCGCTCCCCAGGCTTGAGATCGCCGCGAATGATACGTTCGGCGAGGTGGTGAGCAATTTGCTCGGCGAGACTGTCCGGCGCCTTGAACGTCATGTTTTCCCTTCAAAATCTTCTATCGATACAAGCGCGGCAGTGTAGCGCAAATGCCTGGCTGATGGCGCTAGGCCCACCCTGCTGAATTTGGCACGGAATAAGCAGCGCTGAAACCCAGAAGCCCCCCCAAAAACAGCGGTTCCAGAAGACTGGACCATAATTGAAAGTGTTGTGATCGCAATTTCTTGACCTCACAGTCAGAAAATCATTGACCGAAAAGTCAGACATGACTAGATTCGGCGCAAAGCGGTTAACAACAATAATGAGTCTGCGAGGCCTTCCGTGATCCAGTTTCTACTTAACCAGGAGCTCCGTAGCGAGCACGCCCTGGACCCCAACCTGACCGTGCTCAACTATTTGCGTGAGCACCTGGGCAAATCCGGTACCAAGGAAGGCTGCGCCAGCGGCGATTGCGGTGCATGCACCGTGGTGGTCGGCGAGCTGCACAGCGACGAGCCAGGCGCTGAGCGGATTCGTTATCGCAGCCTCAATGCCTGCCTGACGTTTGTCTCATCGTTGCATGGCAAACAATTGATCAGCGTCGAAGACCTGAAGCACCAGGGTCAACTGCACAGCGTGCAACAGGCCATGGTCGAATGCCACGGGTCGCAATGCGGCTTTTGCACCCCCGGTTTTGTGATGTCGCTGTTTGCCCTGCAAAAGAACAGCGATGCGCCAGATAGCCAGAAAGCCCATGAAGCCCTGGCCGGCAACTTGTGCCGTTGCACCGGCTACCGCCCGATCCTGGCCGCCGCCGAGCAGGCCTGCTGTAACAAACCCCAGGACCAGTTCGACAGCCGGCAAGTCGAAACCATCGCACGCCTCAAGGCCATCGCGCCGACGCAAACCGGTGAACTCAACAGCGGCGACAAACGCTGCCTGGTCCCCCTGACCGTCGCCGACCTCGCCGACCTCTACGATGCCTACCCGCAAGCCCGGCTGCTGGCTGGCGGCACTGACCTGGCGCTGGAAGTCACTCAGTTCCACCGCACGCTGCCGGTGATGATCTACGTCGGCAACATCGACGAAATGAAGCGCATTGAATCCTTCGACGATCGCCTGGAAATCGGCGCCGCCGCCCCTCTCTCCGACTGCTACACCGCGCTGCACCAGGCCTACCCGGACTTCGGTGAGCTGCTGCACCGCTTCGCGTCCCTGCAAATCCGCAACCAAGGCACCCTGGGCGGCAATATCGGCAACGCCTCGCCGATTGGTGATTCGCCACCACTGTTGATCGCCCTCGGCGCGCAGATCGTGCTGTGCAAGGGCAACACCCGTCGTACGTTGGCGCTGGAAGATTACTTCATCGACTACCGCGTCACCGCACGCCAGGACAGCGAATTCATCGAGAAAATCATCGTGCCCAAGGGCCACGCGCTATTCCGGGCGTACAAAGTGTCCAAGCGCCTGGACGACGATATTTCCGCGGTGTGCGCGGCTTTCAACCTCAAGATCGACAACGGTGTGATCAGCGATGCGCGTGTTGCCTTCGGGGGCATGGCCGCCACCCCGAAACGCGCAAAACATTGCGAGAGCGTACTGATCGGCGCCACCTGGAATGCCGCCACCGTCGAGAAAGCCTGCACTGCCCTGGCCGAGGATTTCACCCCGTTGTCGGACTTCCGCGCCAGCAAGGAATACCGCCTGCTCAGCGCGCAGAACCTGCTGCGCAAATACTTTATCGAGCTGCAAACGCCGCACATCGAGACTCGGGTGACCGCTTATGTCTAACCATCACGCCGTGGTAAAAACCCAGGCCGAACTGGCCGAGCTGTTTGCCCAGGACCTGACCTCCGGGGTCGGCCGCAGCGTCAAGCATGACAGCGCCGCCAAGCACGTCAGCGGTGAAGCGCAGTACATCGATGACCGCCTGGAATTCCCCAACCAGTTGCACCTGTATGCGCGCATGTCCGACCGCGCCCACGCGAAAATCCTCAGCATCGACACCGCGCCCTGCTACGCCTTCGACGGTGTGCGTATCGTCATCACACATGAAGACGTGCCAGGCCTGAAAGACATCGGCCCGCTGATGCCCGGCGACCCGCTGCTGGCCATCGACACCGTGCAGTTTGTCGGCCAAGTGGTATTGGCCGTGGCTGCCCGCGATCTGGAAACCGCACGCAAGGCCGCGATGGCGGCCGTGATCGAATACGAAGACCTCGAACCCGTATTGGATGTGGTCGAGGCCTTTCGCAATAAGCATTTCGTGCTCGACAGCCACACCCACCAGCGCGGTGATTCGGCCGGCGCACTGGCGACCGCAAAAAACCGCCTCCAGGGCACCCTGCATATCGGCGGCCAGGAACACTTCTACCTGGAAACCCAGATCTCGTCAGTGATGCCCACCGAAGACGGCGGCATGATCGTCTACTGCTCCACCCAGAACCCCACCGAAATACAGAAGCTGGTGGCCGAAGTACTTGACGTGTCGATGAACAAGATCGTCGTCGATATGCGTCGCATGGGCGGTGGTTTCGGCGGCAAGGAAACCCAGGCGGCCAGCCCGGCGTGCCTGTGCGCGGTGGTCGCGCGCCTGACCGGGCAGCCGACCAAGATGCGCCTGCCCCGTGTCGAAGACATGCTGATGACCGGCAAGCGCCACCCCTTCTATATCGAATACGACGTGGGCTTCGACGACAGCGGTCGCCTGCAGGGTATCAATCTGGAACTGGCGGGTAACTGCGGTTGCTCGCCGGACCTGTCGAACTCGATTGTCGACCGCGCAATGTTCCACGCCGACAACGCGTATTACCTGGGCGACGCCACGGTCAACGGCCACCGCTGCAAGACCAACACCGCGTCCAACACCGCCTACCGGGGCTTTGGCGGCCCCCAAGGCATGGTCGCCATCGAGGAAGTGATGGACGCCATCGCCCGCCACTTAGGCCAGGATCCGCTGGCCGTGCGCAAGGCCAACTACTACGGCAAGACCGAGCGCAACGTCACTCACTACTACCAGACCGTCGAGCACAACATGCTCGAGGAAATGACCGCTGAGCTTGAAGTCAGCAGCCAATACGCCGAGCGCCGTGAAGCGATCCGCCTGTACAACGCCCACAGCCCGATCCTGAAAAAAGGCCTGGCGCTGACCCCGGTGAAATTCGGTATTTCCTTTACCGCCAGTTTCCTGAACCAGGCCGGTGCGTTGATCCATATCTACACCGACGGCAGCATCCACCTGAACCACGGTGGTACCGAAATGGGCCAGGGGTTGAACACCAAGGTCGCACAGGTGGTGGCCGAAGTGTTCCAGGTGGAAATCGACCGCGTGCAGATCACCGCCACCAATACCGACAAGGTGCCCAACACCTCGCCGACCGCCGCCTCCAGCGGTGCCGACCTGAACGGCAAGGCCGCGCAGAACGCCGCCGAAACCATCAAGCAACGCCTGGTGGAATTCGCCGCGCGCAAGTACGACGTGAGTGAGGCCGACGTGGCATTCCACAACGGCCATGTGCGCGTGCGCGATCACATCCTGACCTTTGAAGCGCTGATCCAGCAGGCGTACTTCGCCCAGGTGTCGCTGTCGAGCACTGGCTTCTACAAGACCCCGAAAATCTTCTACGACCGCAGCCAGGCGCGGGGGCGGCCGTTCTACTACTACGCCTTTGGCGCGGCCTGTTGCGAGGTGATCGTCGACACCCTGACCGGCGAATACAAGATGCTGCGCACCGACATCCTCCACGACGTGGGCGCCTCGTTGAACCCGGCGATCGACATCGGCCAAGTGGAAGGCGGCTTCATCCAGGGCATGGGCTGGCTGACCATGGAAGAGCTGGTGTGGAACAACAAGGGAAAGCTGATGACCAACGGCCCGGCCAGCTACAAGATCCCGGCGGTGGCCGACATACCGCTGGACCTGCGCGTGAAGCTGGTGGAGAACCGCAAGAACCCGGAAGACACGGTGTTTCATTCCAAGGCCGTGGGCGAGCCACCGTTCATGCTCGGCATTGCCTCGTGGTGTGCGATCAAGGATGCAGTGGCGAGCCTGGGTGACTATCGCCATCAGCCGAAGATCGATGCACCGGCGACACCGGAGCGGGTGTTGTGGGGGTGCGAGCAGATGCGCAAGTTGCAGGCGGCTGTGCCTGTTGAAACCGAAACCGAGATGGCTTCGCTCTAGACCGAGGCGCTGCCATCGGGGGCAAGCCCCCTCCCACACTTTGATCTGTGCCTTCAAATGTGGGAGGGGGCTTGCCCCCGATGACGGCCTGACAGACACCACAAGAGGTGACTATGAACAACTGGATCAGCGCCCTCGCCGACCTGCAGAACCAAGGCGAACCCTGCGTACTGGTGACCATCATCGAAGAGCTCGGCTCCACGCCGCGCAATGCCGGTTCGAAGATGGTGATCAGCGCCACGCAAACCTTCGACACCATCGGTGGCGGACACCTGGAATACAAGGCGATGCAGATCGCCCGTGACATGCTCGCGCGCGGCCAGCAGAACACCCACCTGGAGCGCTTCAGCCTCGGCGCGAGCCTGGGCCAGTGCTGCGGTGGCGTAACCGTATTGCTGTTCGAACCCATGGGCCAGGTGCAGGCGCAGATCGCGGTGTTCGGCGCCGGTCACGTCGGCCGCTCGCTGGTGCCGTTGCTGGCGAGCCTGCCGTGCCGGGTGCGCTGGATCGATTCGCGCGAACAGGAATTCCCGGAACATATCCCCCAGGGCGTGCGTAAAATCGTCAGCGAAGAGCCGGTGGACGAAATTGCCGACCTGCCCGCGGGTAGTTATTGCATCGTCATGACCCACAATCACGCGCTGGACCTGGAACTGACCGCCGCCCTGCTCAAGCGTAATGACTTTGCCTACTTCGGCCTGATCGGCTCGAAGACCAAACGCGTCAAGTTCGAACACCGCCTGCGTGATCGCGGCTTTGACGCCGCGCAGTTGCAACGCATGCGCTGCCCCATGGGCCTCACCGAGGTAAAGGGCAAATTGCCGGTAGAGATCGCCATCTCCATCGCCGGCGAAATCATCGCCACCTATAACGCCCATTTCGGCCAGCACACCGCGAGCGCCGAACCTATTGCCAAACTGCTGCCGGTGTCACGCCGCAGCCAAGCTATCAATTGAGACGACCATGCCTTTGACTCGCAAAGCCTACCGTGCCGCCCTCCTGCACAGCATCGCCGACCCCGCTGAAGTGGGCATCGAAGCCTCCTATGAGTATTTCGAAGACGGCCTGCTGGTGATCGAAAACGGCAAGATCAGTGCCCTGGGCCACGCCAGTGACCTGCTGCCGAAGCTGCCCGCCGATATCGACATCACCCACTACCAGGATGCGCTGATTACCCCAGGCCTGATCGACACCCATATCCACCTGCCGCAAACCGGCATGGTCGGCGCCTATGGCGAGCAGTTACTGGACTGGCTCAACACTTACACCTTCCCGTGCGAACGCCAGTTCGCCGACAAGGCCCACGCCGAAGAAGTGGCCGACATTTTTATCAAGGAATTGCTGCGCAATGGCACCACCACCGCCCTGGTGTTCGGCAGCGTGCATCCGCAATCGGTGAACGCGTTCTTTGAAGCGGCCGCAAAACTCGACCTGCGCATGATCGCCGGCAAAGTGATGATGGACCGCAACGCCCCGGATTACCTAACCGACACCGCCGAATCCGGCTACCAGGAAAGCAAGACGTTGATCGAACGCTGGCACGGCAAGGGCCGCCTGCACTATGCGGTCACGCCCCGCTTCGCCCCCACCAGCACGCCGGAACAATTGGCGTTGGCCGGGCAACTGCTGGGCGAGTACCCGGACCTGTACATGCAGACGCACATCAGTGAGAACAAGCAGGAAGTCGAGTGGGTGAAGGCGTTATTTCCAGAGCGCAACGGCTACCTGGATGTGTACGACCATTACAAGCTGCTGGGTGAGCGCTCGGTGTTCGCCCACGGTGTGCACCTGTGTGATGACGAATGCGCGCGGTTGGCGGAGACGGGGTCGGCGGTGGCGTTCTGCCCGACGTCGAACCTGTTCCTCGGCAGCGGCCTGTTCAACCTGCCGATGGCCGAGAAACACAAGCTCAACGTTGGCCTGGGCACGGATGTGGGCGGCGGCACCAGCTTCTCACTGCTGCAAACCTTGAACGAAGCCTATAAGGTCATGCAACTGCAGGGCGCGCGGTTGAGCCCATTCAAGTCGTTGTACCTGGCCACCCTCGGGGGTGCGCGGGCGCTGCGCCTGGAAGACAAGATCGGCACGTTGCAGCCAGGCACCGATGCAGACTTTCTGGTGCTGGATTACAACGCCACGCCACTGCTGAGCTATCGCTTGAAGCAGGCCAACAACATAGCCGAGACGTTGTTCGTGTTGATGACGCTGGGGGATGATCGGACGGTGTTGCAGACCTATGCGGCCGGCCAACGGGTGCACCAACGCTGATCTGCGCCACAACACAAAACAAATGTGGGAGGGGCGGTGCGACGATTCGACTTGCCCCCTCCCACATTCTTTAATCGGGTTTACAACTTTACAGGCGAACGCCCCGGCTTCTTGGTCTGCAACAAATGCGAGAACACCGCATGCAAATCATCCGACGCACTTTCCTCGTCGAGGTTGAGCTTGCTGTCGATGTGGTCCATGTGGTGCATCATCAAGTCAACTGCCAGCGCCGCGTCGCGGGCCTCGATCGCATCGATCAACTGGGTGTGTTCATCGTAGGAACAGTGCGAGCGATTGCCGCTTTCGTACTGCGCAATGATCAACGAGGTCTGGGACACCAGGCTGCGCTGGAAGCTGATCAGCGGCGCGTTCTTCGCCGCCTCGGCCAGCTTGAGGTGGAACTCGCCAGAGAGGCGGATACCGGCACCGCGATCGCCACGGGAGAAGCTGTCGCGCTCGTCGTTGACCATCTGGCGTAGTTCGGCCAGTTGCTCGGCGGTGGCGTGCTGCACGGCCAACTCGGTGATCGCTCGCTCTACCAGGCGCCGGGCGAGGAACACTTGGCGTGCTTCCTCGACGCTTGGGCTGGCCACCACCGCGCCGCGATTGGGCCGCAGCAACACCACGCCTTCATGGGCCAGGCGCGACAGGGCGCGGCGAATGATGGTACGGCTGACGCCGAAGATTTCGCCCAGTGCCTCTTCACTCAATTTGGTACCGGGTGCCAGGCGTTGTTCGAGGATCGCCTCGAAGATATGCGCGTAGACGATATCGTCCTGGGTTCCGCTGCGACCGGCCTTGCCGGCTCGCGGTTGTTTCTTGAGAGGTTGCAACTGTTCGTTCATGGGCACTCGGGTCGGGAGAACGGCGGCGAATTAACGGTAATACGGCGACTTTAAGGTAATACGGCAACAATGGGTCGCTGGCAAGTATCAGCTAAAAACACGGCACATTGTACACAACCCACTGCGCCAACACACTGTACGGCTGTTTGCGGCGCCGGCTGTATTGCAATGAGTAGTTACGTTTGAGTTTAGGCTTGAATCCAAGATTTCCCACGAACGACACCCCACTGTAGAAGCGAGCGTGCTCGCGAAGAATCCGAGCGCGTCGCGAACATCCAGGGCGCCCGCGTTATCGTTGACGCTTTTCGCGAGCACGCTCGTTCCTACAAGGAGGGGGTCAGGTAAAAGGAACACCTATCCATGACCGACGCCACCCAAGCGCCCTTGCGCCCGCTGGCCGACACTTCCGCGTCCGCCGTCGTCGCCGGCTTTATCGCCATGATGACCGGCTACACCAGCTCCCTGGTGCTGATGTTCCAGGCTGGACAAGCCGCCGGCCTGACCACGGCGCAGATTTCTTCATGGATCTGGGCGATCTCCATCGGCATGGCGGTGTGCAGCATCGGCCTGTCCCTGCGTTATCGCACACCGATCACCATTGCCTGGTCGACACCGGGCGCAGCGCTATTGATCACCAGCCTGGGCGGCGTCAGTTATGGCGAAGCGATCGGTGCCTATATCACCTGTGCAGTGCTGGTGACCCTGTGCGGGCTGACCGGCAGCTTCGAAAAACTGGTCAAGCGTATTCCGGCTTCACTGGCGGCGGCCTTGCTGGCGGGCATTCTGTTCAAGATCGGCAGCGAAATATTTGTCGCCGCGCAACATCGTACCGGCCTGGTGCTGGGGATGTTTTTCACCTACCTGATCATCAAGCGCCTGTCGCCGCGCTATGCGGTGCTGGCCGCGCTGGTGATCGGTACCCTGCTGTCTGGCTTGATGGGCCTGCTGGACTTCAGCGGCTTCCACCTGGAAGTGGCGACCCCGGTGTGGACCACTCCGCACTTCTCGCTGGCAGCGACCATCAGCATTGGCATTCCGCTGTTCGTGGTGGCAATGACTTCGCAGAATATGCCCGGCGTCGCCGTGCTGCGCGCCGACGGCTATAACGTGCCGGCCTCGCCGTTGATCACCGTTACCGGCCTGGCCTCGCTGGTGCTGGCGCCGTTCGGCTCCCACGGGATCAACCTGGCAGCGATCAGCGCAGCCATCTGCACCGGGCCACACGCCCACGAAGACCGCAACAAGCGCTACACAGCGGCGGTCTGGTGTGGTGTGTTCTACGCAATTGCCGGCGTATTTGGCGCCACACTGGCAGCGTTGTTCGCAGCGTTACCCAAGGAACTGGTGCTATCGATTGCAGCGCTGGCCTTGTTTGGCTCGATCATCAATGGCCTGAGCATTGCCATGAATGAGCCAAAGGAACGGGAAGCGGCGCTGATCACCTTTATGGTCACGGCGTCAGGGCTGACGTTGTTTTCCATCGGTTCAGCGTTCTGGGGGATTGTGGCGGGGGTGTTGACGCTGCTGATTCTGAACGGGCGCAAGGCATAAAAAAACGGCGACCCTCGGGTCGCCGTTTTTTCAGTATCACTTAGCCGCGTTGATCGGCTTTTCCGGATACCACACGTCCAGCAGCGGGCTGACTTCAGCCTTGGTCAGCTCGGAGCGGGTTTTCAGCCAGGCTTCAACAGCAGCACGCTGCTCTTCGGAGACCGAGCCACGCTTCTGCAGGCAAACCAGACCGTAGTCGTCGCCGCCAACATAACCCAGGCCGTTGGCTTCCATGGCTTCTTTGATGAATGCTTCGAGGAAAGCGTCGATAGCTTCTTCACTCAGGCCTTCGTTGAAGTCCAGGTTCAGTTCGAAACCCAGCTCTTGAAATTCATCAACGCACAGTTTTTTGCGCAGACGCTGGGAACGGTTAGTCGCCATTGGAACAATCCTCATAAGTAATAACGGGCGGCACTTTAGCAGTTTAAGGTGGCGATTGCCCGACTCTCTGGTACAGGCGGCCAGCCACACGCAAAAAAAACGCCGATTAGCAGCTATCGTTCAGCTACAACGGGCTCCACCTTGGGGCATAATGCCGACACTTTCATGACCAATGAGGGATTTTCTTACATACCCCTCGCCTTTTCCCCCTCGTCAGCAGCAGGGTCTTATTCCTTATGATCAAATCTTTGCGTCCATTACTGCTTGCCGGTTTTCTCCTGCCACTGAGTTTTTCCATTACCGCCGCGCCGATCAACAACACCCTGCCGCCCAGCGTCGCGCAGGCCCTTCAGAAAGCCAAGCTGCAAAACACCGCGCTGTCACTGGTGATGATTCCCCTGAACGGCCCCGGTACCCCCACCGTATTCAATGCCGACGTCTCGGTGAACCCGGCCTCGACC
Source organism: Pseudomonas sp. OVF7 (assembly GCF_030644265.1). Taxonomy (NCBI): domain Bacteria; kingdom Pseudomonadati; phylum Pseudomonadota; class Gammaproteobacteria; order Pseudomonadales; family Pseudomonadaceae; genus Pseudomonas; species Pseudomonas sp. OVF7. The sequence goes on from NZ_CP128996.1 coordinate 6,040,461, forward strand.
ATGAAGCTGGTCACCACCTATGCGGCCCTGGAAATGCTCGGGCCCAACCACCAGTGGAAGACCGAGTTCTACACCGACGGCACCCTCAGTGGCGGCGTCTTGCACGGCAACCTCTACCTCAAGGGCGGCGGCGACCCCAAGCTGAACATGGAAAAGCTCTGGCTGTTGATGCGTGACCTGCGCGCCAATGGCGTGCAACAAGTCACCGGCGACCTGGTGCTGGACCGCAGCTTCTTTACCCAGCCGCAACTGCCGGAGTTCAATGACGACGGCAACGACGAAAACAAGCCCTTCCTGGTCAAGCCCGACGCTCTGCTGGTCAACCTCAAGGCCCTGCGCTTCGTGACGCGCAACGATTCGGGGCGGGTGCTCGTATCGGTCGAGCCGCCGATCGCCAGCATTCGTATCGATAACCAGGTCAAGGTCTCCAACGCCAAGCAATGCACCGGCGATGTGCGCTACAACCCGGTCACCGCCGCGGACGGCAGTGTCACCGTCACCGTCAGCGGCCAACTGGCTGAAGGTTGCAGCTCACAAACCTATTTGTCGTTGCTGGACCACGCGACCTACACCGCGGGTGCCGTTCGGGCAATCTGGCAGGAGCTGGGCGGCACGATCCAGGGCCGCGATATCCAGGCGCCGGTGCCCAAGGATGCCAAGGTGCTGGCCCGTGCGTTTTCACCAGACCTGGCGGAAATCATCCGCGACATCAACAAATACAGTAACAACACCATGGCCCAGCAGCTGTTCCTGAGCCTGGGCGCGCAGTTCCGCAACGACGCGGACGGCGACGACGCCAAGGCTGCCCAGCGAGTGGTACGCCAGTGGCTGGCAAAGAAAGGCATCACCTCGCCGCACCTGGTGATGGAGAACGGTTCGGGCCTGTCCCGTGCCGAACGGGTCAGCGCCCGTGAGATGGCTGAGATGCTGCAAGCGGCCTGGAGAAGCCCTTACGCGGCGGAATACATCAGCTCGCTGCCGATTGCCGGCACCGACGGCACCATGCGCAAACGCCTGAAGACCACGGCGATGCGCGGCGAAGCCCATGTCAAGACCGGAACCCTGAACACCGTGCGCGCGATCGCCGGGTTCAGCCGCGATAACAATGGCAATACCTGGGCCGTGGTGGCGATCCTCAACGATACGAAGCCATGGGGTGCGTCGTCGGTACTGGACCAGGTGCTGCTGGACCTGTATCGCCAGCCGAAACTGGCGGCGGCAGCGCCCGTTCTCTAGGCCACACCGCCGTCCTCCTGTGGGAGAGGCTCGTGCCCTCCCACGGGTGCTCCGGCGTCGGTCCTCAAGCCTGTACTTCCTCTGCGGCCACTCGGTCCCTGCCCGCCTGCTTGGCCACATACACCGCCGAGTCAGCGCGCAACAGCAAACCGTCAACGCCTTCATCCACCCGCCAGCTCGCCACCCCGAAGCTGGCAGTCACGATGCCCACCGGTTCCATTGGCGCACTGCGCAACGACTGCCATAACTCCATCGCCAGGCGGTAGGCCTGCTCGCCATCAGTGTTGGGGCACAGCACCATGAACTCCTCGCCACCCAGGCGGCAGAACACATCCGTACGGCGCAGACGCTGGCCAATGCGTTTGCACAGCTCCTGCAACACGCCGTCGCCGACCCCGTGCCCATGCAGGTCGTTGATTCGCTTGAAGTGATCGATATCCAGCATGATCACCGACAGCGCTCCGGCCGTGCGGTTGAGGCGGAGCATCTCGGTCTTGAGGCGATCCTGGAAATACCGACGGTTATGGATGCCGGTCAGGGAGTCGGTGATGGACAACGTACGCAGCTCTTCTTCCACGCGCTTGAGGTCGGTGATATCCGACACATAACCGTGCCACAACGTACCGCCTGCCGGCAGTTCTTCCGGTGTGGCTTCGCCTCGAATCCAGCGCAGGCCTCGTTGTGGCAATTGCACGCGGTACTCTTCGCGCCAATGGCTCAATTGCAGCGCCGACAAACGAATCGACGCGCGTACCCGCTCCACATCCAGGGGATGAATGCGCTCGAAGACTTTCTTCGCATCCTGCTGCAACATCCCGGTCTCGATTTCATAAATATCGCGCATGCCATCGCTGGCGTAGATAAAGCGCCAGTTATCCTGGGGCTCCAGGGTGAACTGGAAAATCCCGCCAGGCACATGGGCGCTGAGTTTTTTCAGCAAGCGATCCCGCGCCGCCAATGCCTCGTAAGCGCGCTTTTGCTCAGTCACATCCAGGTAGATCGCCAGGTATCCCACCCATAAACCGTGGTCATCCAGCAACACCGTGCCGAGCATGTTGACCGTCAGCTGGCTGCCGTTCTCGCGAACCAAGGTCCATTCACTGGCCTCATGCTGGCTGTCCGGGCTTTCCACCAGCATCGCCTGGCTCGGCGGGATCCGTTTGCCCAGCGCCACGCTCAAACTGGTGGCCCGCGCTTCCAGTTCTGCGGGCACATGCAGGCTTTCAAGCGTCGAGCGCCCCAACACCTGCTCGGCCTTGAAGCCAAGCATCTGCTCGGCGCCAGCGTTAAATGTATTGATCACCCCACGCAGATCAGTGGCAATGATCGCCACCTGGGTGGCGGCATTCAATACGCTGCGCAACTGGCCGTGGGCGCCGCGCAATTCCTGTTCACGGGCGCGTAACTGCATGGTGCGTTGTTGCACCAGTTTCAACGCACGTTGGCGCTGGCTGACAAGGACGTAGAGCAAGGCGCTGAGTAACAGGCTAAGCAGCCCGCCCATGGCCAGGATCAACGCCAATGATGAGTGATTGGCCTGCTCGAACATCTCGCTGGGGCGCAAGCTAAGCGCGTAGACATGGTCGCCCAGGGTCAGGCGGCGCACGGCGCTGAGGTCGCTGTCGACCCGTGCGCTACCGGACTCGTACAACAGCCGCTGTTGCAGGTCGGATGTGTCGACAATCTGCATCGCCAGGTTATCGCGGTCGGGTCTGGGCAGGCCCTCGGCCACCAGTTGGCGCATGCTGATCACAGCCATTACAAAGCCGTGGGGCTCAGTCGCTCCATGGGCCGTGACCGGCGCCACCAACAACACCCCGGTGGCGTAGGCGGGTTCCACACCCACCAATTGCATGGGTTGCGACACCGCCAGCTTGCCGCTCTTTTGCGCACGCTCAAGGGCCGAGCGGCGCAGGGGTTGGGCCAGCAGGTCAAAGCCCAGGGGCGAGACGAGCAGGCTCAGGGTCTGGCTGTACAGCACCGGTACGTATTCATCACGCTCGGCGGCGGGTGCCAGTTCGCCGTTTGCATTCAGCTCGCGAATGTTGAAGGGCGTACCGCGCTGGCGAGACACCTGCTGCTCAAACAGCTTGCGCTGATCACGCGACACCCGTGGTGCCCACGCATAGGCGCGGGCGCGCTGCAGCAAGGGCTGGGCGAAACCCTCGAATTCTTCGCGGGACACTTCATCGGAGTTGACGAAGAAACGCCGCAGGCTTCCCAGGCGCTGCTCCTGGTCCTCGAAACGCTCTTGCAGGCGGCTGAATCGCTCGTTGACCAGCAACTGGAAACGCTGGCGCTCCTGTTGTTGGTCGAGGTCGGACGCCGCCCAGGCGACGATGGTTGTCAACGTACAACCCGCCAGTAATACCACCAACGCCACCAGCCAAGCCGACGCCTGCTCACTGATAAAGCCTAGGATTTTCGGGCGAACGGCTTGCAACGACATAGGCAACACTCACAACGCCAGCGTGCGGGGGGGTGTCACTTTGGCTAGGTTTTAGTTATAGCCATCGGTCCAGGGTTTGACCAGCGCAAAAAAAGCCGCAAGCCCGGAAAAATCCAGGCTTGCGGCTCATGAGCCGGACAATCAACGCGCGGTGATTTTCCAGGCCCGGTGGATCTTGGCATTGCGAGCAAAATCCGGGTCGATGGTCTTGTCGCTGATTTCCTCCACCGCATAGCGTGCGCTGAGGTTGTCCTCCAGTTGGAACTTGCGGAAGTTGTTCGAGAAATACAGCACGCCGCCCGGTGCCAGGCGGGCCATGGCCAGGTCGAGCAACTGCACGTGGTCACGCTGCACGTCGAAGATACCTTCCATGCGCTTGGAGTTGGAGAAGGTCGGCGGGTCGATGAAGATCAGGTCGAACTCATCGCGGCTGGCTTCCAGCCACGCCATCACATCACCCTGCTCCAGGCGGTTCTTATCGGAAAAACCGTTGAGCGAAAGGTTGCGACGTGCCCAGTCCAGGTAGGTCTTGGACAGGTCGACGCTGGTGGTGCTGCGCGCACCGCCCTTGGCCGCATGCACACTCGCCGTGGCGGTGTAGCAATACAGGTTGAGGAAGCGCTTGCCGGCCGCCTCTTTCTGGATGCGCATGCGCATCGGGCGATGGTCGAGGAACAGCCCGGTGTCGAGGTAATCGGTCAGGTTGACCAGCAACTTCACGCCGCCTTCGCTGACTTCGGTGAACTTGCCCTGGGCGCTCTGGCGTTCGTACTGCTTGGTGCCGCTCTGGCGCTCGCGACGCTTGACCACCACGCGGCTCTTGTCGATGTTCAACGCCTGGGGAATGGCCGCCAGGGCATCGAACATGCGCGCCGAGGCTTTCTCCGGGTCGATGGACTTCGGCGCAACGTATTCCTGCACATGCACCCAATCGTGGTACAGGTCGATGGCCATGGAGTATTCCGGCATGTCGGCATCGTACACACGGTAGCAGTCCACACCTTCACGCTTGGCCCACTTGCCCAGTTGCTTGAGGTTCTTTTGCAGGCGGTTGGCAAACATCTGCCCACCTTCGCTCAAGCGCGCCTGCTCAACCACAGGGGCCGGCGCGGGCGCAGGTTTGATCGGGTTGCCGTTCTTGTTGTACTGGCGCTCTTGCGGCTCAGTCGGGGCCTGGTCATAAGCCGCTTGCTCACGTTCGGCCTGGCGCTGTTCCGGGGTACGGCGTTCGCCGGTGACGAACTGGTCCGGGTTGACCTTGATCAGCAACAGTTTGCACGGCAAGGCGCCGTTCCAGAACGCATATTGCTTGTGGCTGCGGATACCCATGCGCTTGCCCAGGTCCGGAGCACCGGTGAACACCGCGGCTTCCCAACCCATGCACGCCTGGCGCAGGCGCTCGCCGAGGTTCTGGTAGAGGTACAACAGGCTGGCTTCGTCACCCAGGCGTTCGCCGTAGGGTGGGTTGCAGATCACCAGGCCTTTCTGGTTCTGGTCCGGGCGCGGCTCGAAGGTGCCAACTTCGCCCTGATAGATCTTGATCCAGTGGCTGAGACCGGCACGCTCGACGTTGTTACGCGCGGGCTGGATCAGGCGCGGGTCCGCCTCATAGCCACGAATCCACAGCGGTGGCTTGTTCATGCCGATGGCGGCACGTTCGCTGGCTTCGGTGTGAAGCTTTTTCCACAGCGCCGGCACGTGACCGAGCCAGGCGGTGAAGCCCCACTGCTCGCGATTCAGGTTGGGAGCCATGTCGGCAGCGATCATCGCGCCTTCCACCAGGAAGGTACCGACACCGCACATCGGGTCAGTCAGCGCGCCGCCTTCAGCCGCAATGCGCGGCCAGCCGGCGCGGATCAGGATCGCGGCCGCCAGGTTTTCCTTCAATGGTGCAGCACCCTGCTGCAGGCGGTAACCGCGCTGGTGCAGGCTGTGGCCGGAGAGGTCCAGGGACAGGATCGCTTCGCCACGGTCCAGCCGCAGGTGGATGCGCAGGTCCGGGTTGATCTTGTCGATGGACGGACGTTCGCCGGTTGGGGTGCGCAACTTGTCGACGATCGCATCCTTGACCTTCAGCGCACCGAAGTGGGTGTTATCGATGCCTGAACCATGCCCGCTGAATTCCACGGCCAGGGTGCCGTCGGCGACCATATGGTCTTGCCACTCGATATCCAGCACGCCGTGGTAGAGGTCTTCGGCGTCCTTCATCGGGAAGCGCTTGAGCACCAGCAATACACGGTTGGCCAGGCGCGACCAGAGGCACAGGCGGTAGGCGGTTTCCATGTCGGCCATGCCGCGCACGGCCGAGGTGTGCTCGCGGGCTTCCTCAAGGCCAAGCCCGACGGCTTCCTCGATCAGCAGGCCTTCGAGGCCCTTGGGGCAAGTGAGGAAGAGTTCAAAACGGTCCGACATGGGCAATCCAGGCTTTTCAGCAATAAATGAACGGGCAACGCATCGCCGGTTCGGTTTTCAATCAGGCACTTTTCTTGAAGAGTGCCCGCGTGGCACGAATGTGCCGTCCCACCCCGCCTGCCGGGCCTTTTGGCCTTGATTGACGGGGCAGATAGATCATCTGATGAAACAAAAAGAAATATTCCGACCCTTCGTCGAATAATAACCGACTGCAACGGGCGGTCTTTCTCACTAAGGGACTGAACCAATCCTCTTCGCAGGGCACATCATAGCTGGCTTTACCCCATAAATGGGGCGAAAAGCCAGCCCAGCTTATGGCTATAGCATCGTTATCGTTACGTGCTTATGACAAAACGATCATTGAATCCATGTGACCTATTGGTTAGAACTCAACACAGGTTGGCGCCGTAACGGTGTCGACACTTTGGCTCGCCACGCCGGCAGCGAGCCCACCAACGGCAGAAAAACTCTGCCCGGCCTCGGACGAGGCCGAAGGATATCTAGACAGTCAACAAGTGAGGGAAACACCCTATGAGAAGACTTAAGCGTGATCCGTTGGAAAGAGCATTTTTACGCGGATATCAATATGGCGTTCATGGCAAATCCCGTGAGCTTTGCCCATTTACTCTACCGTCGGTACGCCAAGCCTGGATCAACGGCTGGCGAGAAGGACGCGGCGACAACTGGGACGGTATGACAGGCACTGCGGGCATCCACAGACTCAACGAACTTCACGCCGTCGGCTAATCAAGGGCATTTAATTCCGACACCACCACGAATATGTAACGACTTAACCACGCACGCCTTATCCAGGCGGCGGGCTTCGGCCCAGGGGCTCCTCTTAAGGAGCCCTTTTTATTGCGCGCCTCTCAGGCCTTGGGCAAGGCTGCAATGGCATCCACCGACTGACGAATCAACGCCGGGCCCTTGTAGATAAAGCCGGAATACAACTGCACCAGGCTCGCGCCCGCGGCGATCTTTTCGGCTGCGTGCTTGCCTTCGGTGATACCGCCCACCGCGATGATCGGCAAACGCCCCGCCAGCTCGGCTGCCAGTACCTTGACGATGTGCGTGCTCTTGTCCCGAACCGGCGCGCCTGACAGGCCGCCCGCCTCGTCACCATGGGCCAGGCCTTCGACGCCCACGCGGCTGAGGGTGGTATTGGTGGCAATCACCGCGTCCATCCCCGACTCCACCAGGGCCTGGGCCACCAGCACGGTCTCTTCATCACTCATGTCCGGAGCGATCTTGATCGCCAGGGGCACACGCTTGCCGTGGCGTACCGCCAGGTCTTCCTGGCGCTGGCGCAAGGCTTCGAGCAATTGCTTGAGGGAGTCGCCGAACTGCAGGCTGCGCAAGCCCGGGGTGTTGGGCGAGCTGACGTTGACCGTGACATAACTGGCGTGGGCGTAGACCTTGTCCAGGCAGATCAGATAGTCATCCACGGCACGCTCGACCGGCGTGTCGAAATTCTTGCCGATATTGATCCCAAGGATGCCCTTGTACTTCGCCGCCTGAACCCGCGCCAACAGATGATCAACCCCCAGGTTGTTGAACCCCATGCGGTTGATGATCGCCTCGGCTTCCGGCAAGCGGAAAATCCGTGGCTTGGGGTTGCCCGGTTGTGGGCGTGGGGTCACCGTACCGATTTCAACAAAACCGAAACCCAACTGCGCAAAACCGTCGATTGCCGCGCCGTTCTTGTCCAGGCCGGCAGCCAGCCCCACCGGGTTGGGAAAGTCGAGCCCCATCACCGACACCGGCATTTTCGCCGGTGCCTTGCATACCAGGCCATTGAGCCCCAGGCGGCCACCCGCACCGATCAGGTCCAGGGACAGATCGTGGGAGGTTTCCGGAGAGAGTTTGAACAACAGCTGGCGGGCCAGGGTATACATGGGCGGGCTAGACTCGGATGGCGGCGAAAGGTGGCGGCGATTATAGCCGGGGTGATGGGCTGCATGCGAGGCGTGCCGCCCAATCGTCAGTTGCGCAACGCCACCAGCTCCTCATAGCGCGCCCAGATCTTTTCGGCATAGCGCATGCGCAACGCTTCCCGCTCGGGCCCCATCCCCGCCCCCACATTGTAGGAACCCACGGCCGTCCAGTTGTAGCCAAAGCGCTCGATGAACTGCGCAAGAATGGACGCACCCACCTCCACCGAAAGGCAAGGTTCACTCAACAGGCGCTCTTCGGTAATGCCTTGCTTGAGCAGGCGCGGCAAATGAATACTGTTGATCTGCATCAAACCGATATCGCGGGTGCCATTGCTGTTGCTGTAATTCATCGCATGCGCGCGGTACCCCGACTCCACCGCTGCAATGGCCTGCAGCAATTCAGCTTCGATGTCATAGCGGGCTGCCACTTCTTCCCAGCAGTAAGCCAGTGCCTCATTGCTCCACGCCAGCACCGCCAGCAACAGGCCGGTGTACCAGGGTTTACCCATGACTCACCTGGCCGCAGGCCGAACATATGCGGCCCGCGCGCCCCTGCCCGGCCCGGCGCGGCTCATGCTCCTCGATACTCACGGCACAGGTGAAACGATAGCCCCTGCCATAGATCGTCTTGATGAAGCCCTTGTCCGCCCTGAGGTGCTTACGCAAGGAATAGATGCAACGGGTCAACGACTCCTCCGCAACTTCCCCATGGGGCCATGCCAGCTCCAGAAGCCGATCCTTGGTCATCAGTTCGCCGCCGGAAACCAGCAGCAGCCGCAGCACGTGCCATTCCTTGGGCGGCAATTGAATATCCACGCCGTCACCGGTCAACCGGCCATCACCGTGAAGGGTCCAGCGCGCAAAAAACAGGGTTGCCGTCGTCATTCGCTCACTCAAGACGGTCATACATACCTCTGCATCCGACTACTGACATTGACGGTCCTCATTGCCAGTGCCGGCCAAACCACGAGAGACATGACTATAGAAATCTGGCGGTCGAACCACGCTAGGAAAAACCCCATACATCCGAGGCTTTGTGGGAGACCATGCGTAAGACGTTTCTTCATCACCCCTCACTGAGCATCACTGTCGAGATAAACCTCATGCCGCTCCCCTTCGATCGATCCGCCTGTGGGCTGACGATCATTGAAGGGCTTTGCGACAGGCCGAACGAACGCACGTTGCACGCGCTCGTATTGAGCCTGGGTCAGGAGGGGCGGCCCCACGGCGCCGTTGAGTGTTCTCGGCTCATGACCTACCGCCCGAGCCTGGACCACGAATAAGCGCACCTCGCCTCCACGGCTTGCCACCTTGCCCCGCGCCAAGGACTCGGCATCACGCTGAAAGCCCCCTATCCACAGGCGCCGGCCCTGAGGCACCCGAATCACCGTGCTGATGCCCACATTCCCCACCACAGGCGATTGTTTACGGTTCCTTCCCTTGCCCAGTTGCTGACCATCGACAGCGTTGATCTGCATCTCGATTTCATTGCCATGGGTGAAGCGCGGCAACACGCTGACCTGGGTGCCGTACCGAACGGGCTGCCAGTCGCCACCGTCTTCTCCAGGTCGTGGCAGGTAAAAAGTCTGGTTGTCCTGGAATACGGCGGGAACATTTTCCTGGGCCAATATCACGGGCAGTGTCACCACCCTGGCCCGCCGTCGACGCTCCAGCGCAGTGACCAACGCCATGAAGCGATTATCTTCCGAAGGCTCCAGCACTCGCGTCGCCGCGGCTGAAGGGTTGGCCTCGTCAGGCCAGCCCATCTCCATCTTCTTGAGTTCCTCGCTGTCCACGTCCACCAGCCATAACGACACCTCGATGGCCCGCTTGGGCATATCCAGTTCCGCGACGAGTCGTTCGATAAAACGCACCTGGGCAGGGGTGCCCTTGATCAACAGGCTGTTGGTATCCGGGTACGCAAATACCGAAAGGCTCTTGTCAGCCAGCATGTCATTCGCTGGTTGCGGGTTACGCCTGCGCTCGTTGGCCAACAGGGTCTCGATCATCGACGCCACCCCCGGCACATTCACATGGTCATCGCCCATGGCGTACCGACGGTCAGCCACGTGGGTGTTGAACACCTGCACCACACCGAATGTGTGGGTGCCCACGCGCAAATCAGCCTGCGGCCGGTCCAGCGTTTGCGCGAGCCGCAACACCTGGTCCACATAGTTCGACGGCCCGGTCACATAGAACATCCGCTCCCCGCTCTGTCGCAGGGGGTGACGCGAATCATCCAGGCCCGAGCGGCGCATGAGCCCAGTCAACTTTTCAACGGAAATATGCCGCAGCGCCACTGCCGAACTTTTCGCCTCGCCCGCGTCGTAGAGGTGCAGCACCTGGCCATCGCTGTGCCAGATCAGGCCGTATTGCCGGGCAACCGCCTCCAGGACCTGCCGCGCGTTGCCGAAGTCGTAGGTGCCGCTGATGCGTCGGCGGGCGGCCTCCCGGCTGACGACGATAGGCAGGCCGAAGGGCACTGACAACGCGGTAAAAAACGTGTGCAGGCTTTCATCCTGTGCCTGGTAGGTCTCCCCCCACGCAGACGCGCAGCCCAGCATCAGTACAGCGCATAGCAGCCAGCGGCAAGGCCAATGAACGGTCGTGGTTGCGGATAAGTCAGCGTACACCGTGGGATTCCTGGGCGGTCTGGCGTAAAGAGTCAGCCATACTGAAAGCCGGCCGGGTTTCAATCTTGATGAAAAGTTGACGGCGAACGGCGCCTGTCGCCCCGTGGCATGTGCCTTGCTTTGCACTCTGCATCAGAGCACGCGCCAACGACGGAGCGGGCTTACGGACAAAGACGTCGTTACCTGCAATGGCCTACACCGCCATCTGAAGGGACGACGTTTTTTTTGAACGAGAAGGTAGGCACTGATGAACGATTCGGTAGGCAGCAGCCCGACAAAAGACCCACTGGCCTGGGTCAGCGGCAGTGACGCCCCGGAAAAGAGCAGCCTCGACCTGGGCTTCATGGCCTTGACCGACTGCGCCTCGCTGGTGGTTGCGGCGACCCAGGGGTTCGCCCAACCCTATGGTTTGACGCTGAACCTCAAGCGTCAGTCGTCATGGGCCAGCCTGCGCGACAAACTGGTCAGCGGCGAACTGGACGCTGCCCACGGCCTGTATGGCCTGATCTATGCCGTGCACCTGGGCATTGGCGGCACCGCCCCGACCGACATGGCGGTGCTGATGGGGCTGAACCAGAATGGCCAGAGCATCAACCTGTCCCACGGCCTGCAACAGCAAGGCGTGGTCACTCCTGAGGCACTGGATCGCCACGTGCACCAAAGCCGAACACCGTTGACCTTCGCCCAGACCTTTCCCACCGGTACCCATGCGATGTGGCTGTATTACTGGCTGGCGAGCCAAGGCATTCACCCGTTGCAGGATGTGGAGAGCGTGGTGGTACCGCCACCGCAAATGGTCGCGCACCTGCAGGCCGGGCGTATCGACGGCTTCTGTGTCGGCGAACCCTGGAGCGCCAGCGCAGTCAAGCAAAACCAAGGCTTCACCCTGGCGACCAGCCAGGCAATCTGGCCCAATCATCCGGAAAAAGTCCTCGGCTGCACCCAAGCCTTTGTCGACCAATACCCCAATACCGCCCGCGTGCTGGTCATGGCGATCCTTGAAGCCAGTCGTTTTATCGAGCAAAGCACCGAGAACCGTCGCTCCACCGCTCAGTTGCTCAGCGCCCGCGAGTACCTCGACGCCCCGCTCGACTGCATCGAGCCGCGCCTGCTGGGTCACTACGACGATGGCCTCGGTAACCAGTGGCAAGACCCCCATGCGCTGCGGTTCTTTGCCGATGGAGCAGTGAACCTGCCGTATCTGTCCGACGGCATGTGGTTCATGACCCAATTTCGTCGCTGGGGCCTGTTGCGCGAAGACCCGGACTACCTCGGCGTGGCGCGGCAGGTGCAGCAACTGGCGCTTTATCGCCAGGCCGCCGCGGCACTTGGGTTGCCTGCCAGGGACCAGGACATGCGCAGCAGCCAATTGATCGACGGCAAGATCTGGGACGGCGCCGACCCCGTCGCCTATGCCCGCAGCTTCCGCCTGCATGCCATGGCCGACCACGCCAGCCGCCAAGCCCTGCGCTGACAGGAGGACTGATATGTTGCGAATCCTGTTGATCAACGACACCCCGCGCAAGGTCGGGCGCCTCAAGGCGGCACTGATAGAGGCCGGTTTCGAGGTGATCGACGAGTCCGGCCTGACCATCGACCTGCCCGCGCGCGTCGAAACGGTGCGTCCGGATGTGATCCTGATCGATACCGAGTCACCCGGCCGTGATGTCATGGAGCAAGTGGTGCTGGTCAGCCGCGACCAACCCCGGCCCATCGTCATGTTTACCGACGAGCACGACCCCAGTGTGATGCGCCAGGCGATCAAATCCGGCGTCAGTGCGTACATCGTTGAAGGCATCCAGGCCCAGCGCCTGCAGCCCATCCTCGACGTGGCCATGGCACGCTTCGAAAGCGACCAGGCCCTGCGCGCCCAGTTGCACGCCCGCGACCAGCAGTTGGCCGAGCGCAAGCGCATCGAACTGGCCAAGGGCCTGCTGATGAAAATGAAGGCCTGCAACGAGGAAGAGGCCTACACCCTGATGCGCCGCCAGGCCATGAGCCGCCAGCAGAAACTGATCCAGGTGGCGGAGCAGATCATCGCCATGAGCGAGCTGCTCGGCTGACCTGGCTCAGCTCTTGCTAAAGAATCTTCACAGGTAACCAACGGCGGTTGCCCCTCCACGACAAAGACGTCGCACATCCGGTTTGCCCTCGCGAACCCGGTGGCGGCGTTTTTTCGTTTTGGCCCCAGTGCATGGGGCCGGTGGGGCGGCCTTAGCCGGCTGTTCCATCACCAGGCCTTCTTACAAGACTCCCAACCGTTGAGGTGCGTGATGAAATCAAGCTTCTGGAAATCCGGGCACACCCCGACCCTGTTTGCCGCGTTCCTGTATTTCGACCTGAGCTTCATGGTCTGGTACCTGCTGGGCCCCCTGGCGGTGCAGATTGCCGCCGACCTGCACCTGACCACCCAACAGCGCGGCCTGGTAGTCGCGACGCCGATCCTGGCAGGCGCGGTGCTGCGCTTTCTGATGGGTATGCTGGCCGACAAGCTGTCGCCCAAGACCGCCGGGCTGATTGGCCAGGTGATTGTGATCGCGGCGTTGTTCATCGCCTGGAAAGTGGGAATCCACAGCTACGAACAAGCGTTGCTGCTGGGGCTGTTCCTCGGTATGGCCGGTGCGTCCTTTGCCGTCGCCCTGCCCTTGGCCTCCCAGTGGTATCCGGCCGAACACCAGGGCAAAGCGATGGGCATCGCGGGAGCCGGCAACTCCGGTACCGTGTTTGCAGCCCTGCTGGCACCGGTACTGGCCGCCGCGTTTGGCTGGAGCAATGTGTTCGGCTTCGCCCTGATCCCGTTGATCCTGACCCTGATCGTCTTCGCCTGGCTCGCGCGCAATGCGCCTGAACGCCCGAAAGCCAAGTCCATGAGTGACTACTTCAAGGCCCTGGGTGACCGCGACAGTTGGTGGTTCATGTTCTTCTACAGCGTGACCTTCGGCGGCTTTATCGGCCTGGCCAGCGCCCTGCCCGGCTACTTCAACGACCAGTACGGCCTGAGCCCGGTGACCGCCGGTTACTACACCGCCGCCTGCGTGTTTGGCGGCAGCCTGATGCGCCCGCTGGGCGGCGCGCTGGCAGACCGTTTCGGCGGGATTCGCACCCTGCTGGGCATGTACAGCGTGGCGGCAATCTGCATCGCGGCAGTGGGTTTCAACCTGCCCAGCTCCTACGCGGCACTGGCCTTGTTCGTCTGCACCATGCTCGGCCTGGGTGCCGGCAATGGCGCAGTGTTCCAACTGGTGCCCCAGCGCTTCCGGCGTGAAATTGGCGTGATGACCGGCCTGATCGGCATGGCCGGCGGTATCGGCGGCTTCGCGCTGGCGGCGGGCATGGGCGCCATCAAGCAGAGCACCGGCAGCTATCAACTGGCCTTGTGGTTGTTCGCCAGCCTGGGCGTGCTGGCCTGGTTCGGCCTGCACGGCGTCAAGCGGCGTTGGAGAACCACCTGGGGTTCGGCCGCCGTGACCGCCGCACGCGTCTGATGAGCCTGCAACTGAGCGTCGCCCAGGCCAGCGCCATCGGCCCCCGCGCCGAAAACCAGGATGCCCTGCGCGTGGTCACCCCCGTGGCGGAACTGGCCGCGAGCAAGGGCTACCTGTGCGCGCTGGCCGACGGTGTCAGCCAGTGCGCCGACGGTGGCCTGGCCGCGCGCTCGACCTTGCAGGCCCTGGCCCTGGACTACTACGCCACGCCGCAAACCTGGGGCGTGGCCCAGGCACTCGAACGTTTATTGCTCGCACAGAATCGCTGGCTGCAAGCCAATGGCGGCGGCCAGCCGCTGCTGACCACTCTCAGCGCCCTGGTGTTTCGCGGCCAGCGCTTTACGCTGGCGCATGTCGGCGATTGCCGGGTATATCGCTGGCTGGACGATGAACTGCTGCGCATCAGCGCGGACCACGTGTGGGAACAACCGGGCATGCAGCACGTGCTCAAGCGCGCCCTCGGCCTGGATCAACACCTGGTGCTGGACTTCCTCGATGGCGAACTGCGTGAGGGCGAATGTTTCCTGCTGCTCAGCGATGGCGTATGGGCCACCCTAGGCGACCACAGCATCCGTGCGATCCTGCGCGAGCAGACCGACCTCGACCTCGCGGTGACCACCCTGGTCAACGCCGCACACCTGGCGGGTAGCCAGGACAATGCCAGCGCCCTGCTGGTGCGCATCGATCAACGGGGCGCAGCCACCCTCGGCGACGCCCTGGTGCAGTTGCAGCAATGGCCACTGCCGCCGCCGCTCAAGGTTGGCCAACACTTTGAAGGCTGGCAGGTGGAATGCGTGCTGGCGCAGAGCCGTCAGTCCTTACTGTACCGGGTCCGCGATGCCCAGCAGCAACCCTGGCTGCTCAAGACCCTGCCCCTGAGCCGCGACGACGACAGCGACGCCGGCCAAGCCCTGCTCTCGGAGGAGTGGTTTCTACGCCGAGTGGCCGGGCGCGCGTTTCCTGAAGTCCACCCCGCCAGCGGGCGTCAGCATTTGTACTACGTGATGCGTGAATACCCAGGGCAAACCCTCGCCGAACTGTTCCAGCACCAAGGCCCATTACCCTTGGCGCAATGGCAGTCCATCGCTGAACGGTTGTTGCGCGCGGTGGGCCTGCTGCACCGCCGACAAATCCTGCACCGCGACATCAAGCCGGAAAACCTGCTGCTGGGCGACGACGCCGAGTTGCGTGTGCTGGATTTCGGCCTGGCCTACTGTCCGGGCCTGTCCGAAGACCGCGCCCACCTGCTGCCCGGTACCCCGAGCTTTATTGCACCCGAGGCATTTAATGGCGAACGTCCTACGGCGCAACAAGATTTGTACAGTGTTGGCGTCAGCCTGTATTACCTGCTGACCGGGCATTATCCCTACGGCGAAATCGAAGCCTTCCAACGGCCAAGGTTCAACTTGCCGGTCAGCGCCAGTCGCTATCGTCCCGATTTGCCGGACTGGCTGCCCCACAGCCTGGAACGGGCCGTGGCCGCCGATCCCACCCAGCGCTACGAAACCGCCGAAGAATGGTTGCTGGTGCTGGAACAGGCCGACCGCCACGAACTCAGCGTGCGACCACGCCCGCTGCTGGAGCGCGAACCCCTGAAGGTCTGGCGGACCCTGGCGCTGGTCTCACTGCTGATCAACCTGGTGCTGCTCTACACGCTGTACCTGTAGGAACGAGCGTGCTTGCGCCTACAGCCTGACCATGCGCCAGATGTGGGCAGCGCGCGTTCAAATGGTGCGAAAAAACAGGGAATGAAGAGCGATTGAGCCAATAAATGCGAGGGTCATGCAACTTGGCACAACCACTGCATTAGCTTTCCCAACACCCAACATATAGCCGCACCTTCAACGTCGAAGGGTCGAGCTTCCCGAGAGAACGGGACCAGGACAAAGGCGTCCTCGCTAGGTAACTAGCGGGGACGCCTTTTTTTGTTTGCGCGTGATGGGTCGAACCCATGCGGAGAACGATATGAAAAAACTCAAATTAGTGATGATCGGCAACGGCATGGCCGGGGTCCGCACCCTGGAAGAACTGCTCAAGCTGAGCAACGAGCTGTACGACATCACCGTGTTCGGCGCCGAGCCCCACACCAACTACAACCGCATCCTGCTCTCGCCGGTGCTGGCCGGTGAGCAAACCTTCGAAGAGATCGTACTCAACGACCTCGACTGGTACCTGGACAACCACGTCAAGCTGCTGCTCAACCGCAAAGTGGTGCAAATCGACCGGGTCAAACGCAAGGTCATTGCCGAAGACGGGACCGAGGCCGAGTACGATCGCCTGCTGATCGCCACCGGTTCCACACCGTTTATCCTGCCCATTCCGGGCAACACCCTGCAGGGTGTGATCGGCTACCGCGACATCGCCGACACCCAGGCGATGATCGAGACCGCCAAGACCCACAAGCACGCCGTGGTGATCGGCGGCGGCCTGCTCGGCCTGGAAGCCGCCAACGGCCTGATGCTGCGCGGCATGCACGTGACCGTGGTGCACCTCGGCGAATGGCTGCTGGAACGCCAGTTGGACAAGACCAGCGGCCAACTGCTGCAAACCGAATTGGAAAGCCGTGGCCTGGTATTTCGCCTGTGCGAACAGACCCAGGCCCTGCACGACGCCGGCAATGGCCGGGTCGGCTCGGTGCAATTCAAGAATGGCGACATCATCCCCGCCGACCTGGTGGTGATGGCCGCCGGCATCCGGCCCAATACCGAACTCGCGGAAAAATCCGGCATCCCCTGCAACCGTGGGATTCTGGTCAACGACACGATGCAAACCTACGACCCACGCATCTACGCGATCGGCGAATGCGCCAGCCATCGCGGGATTGCCTATGGCCTGGTAGCGCCACTGTTCGAGCAGGCCAAGGTGTGTGCCAACCATCTGGCCCAACTGGGCTTTGCCACCTACAAGGGCTCGGTGACTTCGACCAAGCTGAAGGTCACCGGCATCGACCTGTTCTCCGCTGGCGACTTCATGGGCGGCGAAGGCACCGAGACCATCACCCTCTCCGATCCGATTGGCGGCGTTTACAAGAAGCTGGTGATCAAGGACGACATCCTCGTCGGCGCCTGCCTGTACGGCGACACCGCCGACGGCGGTTGGTATTTCCGACAAATCCGTGAGAACCACGCAATTGGCGAGATCCGCGACCACCTGATGTTCGGCGAAAACGCCCTGGGTGACGTCGGCCATCAAGGCCAGGACAAAGCCATGAGCATGGCCGACAACGCCGAAGTCTGCGGCTGCAATGGCGTGTGCAAGGGCACCATCGTCAAGGCTATCCAGGAACACGGGCTGTTCAGCGTCGACGAGGTGAAAAAACACACCAAGGCCGCCAGCTCCTGCGGTTCCTGCGCCGGGTTGGTGGAACAGATCCTGATCAACACCGTGGGCGGTGCCGCCGATGTCAAACCCAAGAGCGAAAAAGCCATCTGCGGTTGCAGCGACCTCAACCACGGGCAAATCCGCCAGGCCATCCGCGAACAGCACTTGCTGACCATCGCCGGCACCATGGGCTACCTGAACTGGCGCACCCCGAACGGCTGCGCCACCTGCCGCCCGGCGCTGAACTACTACCTGATTTCCACCTGGCCGGGTGAAGCCAAGGACGATCCGCAATCGCGCCTGATCAACGAACGGGCCCACGCCAATATTCAGAAAGACGGCACCTACTCCGTCGTCCCACGGATGTGGGGCGGTGTGACCAATCCTTCGGAACTGCGGCGCATCGCCGACGTGGCCGACAAGTACAACGTGCCGATGGTCAAGGTCACCGGCGGCCAGCGCATCGACCTGCTGGGCATCAAGAAGCAGGACTTGCCCGGCGTGTGGAAGGACCTCGACATGCCGTCCGGCCACGCCTACGGCAAATCCATCCGCACTGTGAAGACCTGCGTCGGCAGCGAGTTCTGCCGCTTCGGCACGCAGAACTCCACACAGCTGGGAATCGAACTGGAGCATGACCTGTTCAACATGTGGTCGCCGCATAAGGTGAAGCTGGCGGTGTCCGGTTGCCCACGCAATTGCTCGGAAGCCGGTATCAAGGACGTCGGCATTATCGGTGTGGACTCCGGCTGGGAGATGTATATCGGTGGCAACGGCGGGATCAAGACCGAAGTCGCCGAGTTCTTCGTCAAGCTCAAGACCGCCGAGGAAGTGCGCGAATACAACGGCGCGTTCCTGCAGCTGTACCGCGAAGAGGCCTTTTACCTGGAACGCACCGTGCACTACCTGCAACGGGTGGGCATGGACCATATCAAGAAAGCCGTACTGGAAGACCCGGCCCGGCGCAAAGCCCTCAACGAACGCCTGCAATTCTCCCTGTCGTTCGAACAGGACCCGTGGAAAGAACGCCTGGAACAGCCGCTGCTGAAAAAGGAGTTCGAGGTCATCCCCGTCAAACAACTGGAGGTGCCGGCATGAACTGGTTGGATATCTGTGCCCTCGACGAGATCAACACCCTGGGCTCGCGCATCATCAATGGGCCCAAAGGCGACATCGCGATTTTTCGTACCAGCGACGACGAAGTCTTTGCCCTCGACGACCGCTGCCCGCACAAGGGCGGCCCGCTGTCCCAAGGCCTGATCTACGGCAAACGCGTGGCCTGCCCGCTGCACAACTGGCAGATTGACCTGGCGTCCGGCGAAGCCCTGGCGCCGGATATCGGCTGCGCCCATCATCATCCCGCCCGTGTGGAAAACGGCCGGGTGATGCTGGCCCTGCGGGACGCCGGTTGATGAACCGCCAGACCACCGCGTCCACCTGCTGTTACTGCGGGGTGGGGTGCGGCGTGCTGATCGAGCATGACGGCGAACAGATCCTCGGCGTGCAAGGCGACCCCAACCACCCGGCCAACTTCGGCAAGCTGTGCAGTAAAGGCGCCAGCCTGCATTTGACCGGCGACCTCAGCGCCCGCGCCTTGTACCCGGAGTTGCGCCTGGGCAAGGGCCTGGCCCGCACCCGCGCCAGTTGGGACACCGCCCTGGAACATGCGGCCAACGTATTCGCCGAGACCATCACCGAACACGGGCCCGACAGCGTGGCCTTCTACATCTCCGGGCAGTTACTGACCGAGGATTACTACAGCTTCAACAAGCTGGCCCGGGCCCTGGTCGGCACCAACAATATCGATAGCAACTCGCGGCTGTGCATGTCCTCGGCGGTGGTCGGCTACAAGCGCAGCCTGGGCGCCGATGCGCCGCCATGCAGCTATGAAGATCTCGAATGCAGCGACTGCGTGATGATCGTCGGCAGCAATATGGCCTACGCCCACCCGGTACTGTTCCGACGCCTGGAAGAGGCCAAGGCACGGCGGCCGCAGATGAAAGTCGTGGTGATCGACCCGCGTCGCACAGATACCTGTGATTTGGCTGACCTGCACCTGGCGATCCTGCCGGGCACGGACGTGGCGCTCTTCCACGGGATTTTGCACCTGCTGCTGTGGGAAGACTGGATCGACCGTGATTTTATCCAGGCCCACACCGACGGCCTGGCCGCACTCAAACGCCTGGTGCACGACTACACGCCACAGATGGTCACGCAGTTGTGCGGCATCAGCGTCGAGCAATTACGCCTGTGTGCCGAATGGGTAGGCACCTCCAGCAGCTTTTTATCGCTGTGGTGCATGGGGCTCAACCAGTCCACCGCCGGCAGTGCGAAAAACAGCGCGCTGATCAATCTGCACCTGGCGACCGGAACCCTCGGCCGCCCAGGTTGCGGGCCGTTCTCGTTGACCGGCCAGCCAAACGCCATGGGCGGCCGCGAGACGGGCAGCTTGTCCAACCTGCTGCCCGGGCATCGGGAGGCCGCCAACCCCGAGCATCGGGCTGAAGTGGCCGCGTATTGGGGCGTGGAGCAATTACCGGCTACCCCTGGCCTCACTGCCATCGAACTGTTTGAACAGGTGCAGGCGGGCAAGATCAAGGCCCTGTGGATTGCCTGTACCAACCCTGCGCAATCGCTGCCAGACCAGAACAACGTGCGCGAGGCCCTGGCATCCTGCCCGTTTGTAGTGTTGCAGGAGGCGTTTCGTACCACCGAAACCGCCGCCTATGCCGACCTGCTGTTACCCGCCGCCAGTTGGGGCGAAAAAGAAGGCACGGTGACCAATTCCGAACGGCGTATTTCCCATGTGCGCCAGGCCATTGCCCCTCCGGGTGAAGCTCGTGCGGACTGGGCGATTACCGTGGATTTCGCACAGCGTCTGGAGCGTCGCCTGCGCCCTGGCTTGAACAGCCTGTTCGCGTTCGAGCAACCGGCGCAGCTCTTTGACGAGTACAAGCTGCTGACCCGCGACCGTGACTTGGACCTGTCGGGTATCAGCCATGCCCTGCTCGACCAGATCGGCCCGCAGCAGTGGCCATTTCCCCTGGGCGCCCAGGCTGGAACACCGCGCCTGTACACCGATGGGCTCTTCCCGACCGACAATGGCCGCGCACACTTTATCGCCGATCCCTATCGAGCAGCCAAGGAGCAGCGTGACGCACGCTTCCCCCTGACCCTGATCACCGGACGCCTGCGCGACCAATGGCATGGCATGAGCCGCACCGGCACCGCCGCGCAATTGTTCGGTCACGTCAGTGAGGCGCGGCTCAGCCTGCACCCGGACGAACTGCGCCGGCATCGTTTCAAGGACGGTGACCTGGTCAACCTGAAAAGCCGTCGTGGCCACCTGATCGTCGCGGTCAGCAGCGATGACAGTGTGCGTCCCGGCCAAGCCTTCCTGCCCATGCACTGGGGCGATCGTTTTCTCAAGGGCGGCGTCAATGGCCTCACCCAGCCAGCATTCGATCCGTTATCCAAACAGCCGGAACTCAAGCACAGCGGCGTACGCCTGGAAGCCGTGCAACTGCCGTGGCAGTTATTTGCACTGATCGAAGGCGATGTTCAGCAACACTTCGAGGCCTTGCGCCCACTGTGCGAGGGCTTTGCCTACGTCAGCCTGAGCCTGGCCGGTCGTGAGCGGCCAGCGTTGCTGGTACGCGCGGCACATACTGAGGCACCCGACCTGCAACTGTTGACCCGTATCGACCAACTGCTGGGCCTGCATGACGGGCCGGTGATGGCCTACGACGACCCGCGTCGCTCCATCGGCAAGCGGGTAAAAATCGAGAAAGGCCGTATTACGGCGGTGCGCCTGGCGGGTGAAACCCTGGCCCGCCACTGGCTGCAAAGCCTGTGGCTGGAAGGTCGCACCGACGATCAGTTGCGGCGCTGGCTGTTGGCGCCCTTAAGCGCAGCACCCGGCGGCGCGGCGGCGAGCAGCAAGATCCTGTGCAACTGCAAGAACGTCAGCGAAAACGCGGTGTGTGCCGGCATTGCCCGGGGCCTGGCCCTGGAGGGGCTCAAACAGGAACTGGGCTGCGGCACGCAATGTGGTTCCTGTGTACCGGAAATCAAACGTCTATTGGCCAGCAACCCGCAGCCAATCGCAATCAGTGTGTGAGGGCAACAACATGAGCGCAAAAGTCTGGCTGGTGGGCGCAGGCCCCGGTGATCCGGAGTTGCTGACCCTCAAGGCGGTACGGGCGATGCACGCCGCCGATGTGGTGCTGATCGATGACCTGGTCAACCCGGCGGTGCTGGAGCATTGCGGCGATGCGCGAGTGATTACCGTCGGCAAACGCGGCGGCTGTCGCTCGACGCCGCAGGATTTTATCCACCGCCTGATGCTGCGCTATGCGCGCCAGGGCAAATGCGTGGTGCGCCTCAAGGGCGGCGACCCCTGCATTTTCGGCCGGGGTGGCGAAGAGGCCACCTGGCTGCGCGAGCGTGGGGTCGAGGTGGAGTTGGTCAACGGAATCACAGCAGGGCTGGCAGGGGCGACCAATTGCGATATTCCCCTGACGTTGCGAGGGGTCAGTCGCGGCGTAACGCTGGTCACCGCACATACCCAGGACGACAGCCGCCTGAACTGGCGAGCCTTGGCCGAGGGTGGTACGACGCTGGTGGTTTACATGGGCGTAGCGAAGCTGGAGGAGATTCGCGAGCAATTGCTTGAAGGCGGCATGGCGGCGGATACGCCAGTGGCGATGATCGAAAATGCCTCGCTGGCGCAGCAACGCGAGTGCCGCAGCGAGCTGTGGCGCATGCACGAGGATGCGCAGGCGTTCGCCCTGAAGAGCCCGGCAATCCTGGTGATTGGCCAGGTGGCCGGCATGGCACAGGTCGCCCAGCTGACAGAAGCCGCCAGCGCCTGAGGCAAATTCCAGGCGAAAAAAAGCCCGGCCTAAGCCGGGCTTTTTTCTACCACTCAGTAATTACTTACTTAGCGGTAGCTTCTACCGACGCTTCTACGCGACGGTTGATGGCACGACCAGCTTCAGTTGCGTTGTCAGCAACTGGGCGGGATTCGCCGTAACCTACTGCGGTGATACGGCTAGGAGCAACGCCGTCTTTAACCAGGACTTGCTTAACAGCGTCAGCACGACGCTGGGACAGCTTCTGGTTGTAAGCGTCTGGACCTACGGAGTCAGTGTGACCAGCAACTTCTACGTTGGTAGCTGGGTACTGAGCCATGAAGTCGGCCAGGTTTTTCACGTCGCCGTAGCTGTTAGGCTTAACAACGGCCTTGTCGAAGTCGAACTTGACGTCCAGCTCAACACGAACAACCTGAGCAACCGGAGCTTCTGGCTCTGGAACTGGCTCTGGAGCTGGTGCTGGGGTAGGAGCTGGAGCAGCTGCGCCAGCGTTACCGCCGAAGTTCACGCCCAGGCCAACCAGTGCGGAGTAGTCCCACTTGCCGTTGTCCAGGTTGTAGTCAGACTCAACGCCAGCACGAGCGAACAGGTTGTTGGTGAAGTAGTACTTCACACCAGCGCCAGCGATAGCCAGGGTCGACTGGTCGCGACCGCTGTGGCCGTCAGCCTGTACGTTGGTACGGCTCTGGTGACCGAAACCACCTTCTACGTATGGACGCAGGGAGTCAACACCGGCCTGACCGAAGTGGTACTGAGCAGTCACGCTGCCAGTGTCACCTTTGATCTTCTGGTTGCCAGTACCGTCGTTCGAACGGGTGTGGTTGGTGGTGTCGTAGTTCAGGTTAACCGACACGTCGTCGGTAATGAAGTAACCGATGCTAGCGCCAGGGTTATAGCCGTCTTCGATGTGCTTGACGCTATCGTTGAACTGCTTTTTGTAGAACAGCTGGCCTTCAACTGCGCCTTGGCCTTGTGCCAGCGCGCCGAAAGAAGTAGCGGCAATAAGAGTACCAATGGCCAAGCCCAAGGTGTTTTTCAGTTTCATCCGTTAAATCCCCATCTGGTGATTGTAAAGCAGTCCCACAAACCGGGGGACAACTCGGCGACAAGTCTAACAGAACTTGCCTACACGTAAGAGATATTTGCCACGCACTAAGTTTCAGTCTCGCCCGCAAATTTCTCACGTAATTTATCAAGAGCACGTTTGTAACGCATTTTTGTAGCACTCAAACCCATGTGCATGATGTCGGCGATTTCCTGAAACTCCAGCTCTGCGACAAATCGTAGCACCAGAATTTCCCGGTCAATCGGGTTCACATGCACCAACCAGCGATCAAGTCCACCCTTCTCCTCGGGTGCCGGCGTCTTTTCTTCAGACGCCTCCTCAAGGGGGTCGAGACTCAAGGCGTCCATCAAGCGACGCTTTCGCCGTTCCTTCCGATACTGCGTGATGCACTCGTTGTACGTGATGCTGTAGAGCCAGGTCTTGAACTTCGATTTGCCCTCGAAGTTCTTCAGGCCGTACAGCACCTTGAGCATCACTTCCTGACAGACATCATCCGCATCTCTATCGTTCCCTAAATACCTTGAACAAACGTTGAACAGAGTGCGTTGATATCTGCGCATCAATTCTTCGTACGCACGAGTTACGTGAAACAGCTCCGTGTGCGCGCGCGCGACCAACTCCTCATCAGAGAGCTCACGGGGGTCATAGCGCGTGGACAGCGTTTGGGCTTTATTCAAAACAAGTCGTGCCGACAGTCAGGTCAATGTCCGCTGCAATCCGGTCACCCAGGTTCGCGGCGGCGTACATTAGCAGGGTTTGCCGCGTTAGCGGCTACTGACCTGCTGCTCCAGGAGAATCCGATTGGACAGCGACACCAGGTCGCCGTCATCGGTCAGCACCGTTGTCTTGACCGTGCCGATCTCCTCGATTTGCCCTTCGACCTCGCCCACACGCACTTGCTGCCCCACCTGATACAACTCACGCACGTAGATTCCCGCAAGAATCTGGCCGGCAATTTCCCGGCTTCCCAACCCCATGGCCAGCGCAACGGCCAGACCAACGGTAATCAAAACAATCACAATCACATGGTTGAGCAGGTCAGTCTTGACCTCCAACTGGCTGATCGCGACGGAAATACTGATGATGATCACCAGCCCCTGGGCAATTCGCCCCAGGCCTGCCGCATAGTCCAGCCCTACCCCTTCGGCAGCCCCGCGCACCAGCCCATTGGCCAGTTGCGCCAGCAAAACGCCGACAAGCAGGACCAGCGCGCCACCGAAAACCTTCGGTAAATACAGCGCAAGCATGTCGAGCGTAGCTGAAACTCGCTCAAGTCCAAGGGATTGAGCCGCTGAAACCAGAAAAATCAGCAATACGAACCAATAGACGATCTTGCCGATCAAGGTCGAAATCGGCACTTGCAGACCGGCGCGGCCGAGCAGCTTGGTCAGCCCGGTACCTGCCATCAGGCGATCAAGGCCCAGTTTCGCGAGCAATTTGGACAGCAGGGTGTCGAGCAGCTTGGCCACGACAAAGCCCAGCAGCACCAGGACCAGCGCCCCAAACAGGTTGGGAATGAAATTCGCCACCTTGGTCCACAATGCGGTCATCGCGGTGACCAGGCTCTGGGTCCAGAGATCAAGTTCCATATTCAATCAGCCTTATCAGCAGTGCGAGCAAGAGGTTTACGACGGGAAACCGGCGATACATGGGCTGAACCGTTGTTCAGGGCCATCATCAACGCCGGTAACCACCGACCGAGCAGGCCGAACAGGTCCCCCGCACCCACCTGACGGTTGGCGGTTTTCAACACGCGACCCAGGCAAGCATCGTCGTCGCGGTTGGACGGCGAGGCATTGAGCATGTCACGCAAAGACTGTTCGAACGGATCGTGCATAAAGACCTCTCGCAAGTGTTTTAAAAGACGAGGGTAAAATTCTTGAGGTCACATGGGACCCTTCCTACGTTCAGCTCATATTCAGGTCAAACCCAGCGCAATCGTCGAAATAGCCACCATTGTCCGAGCGCCACCGAGACCATCAGCAGGCAGGCAATCACAAATCCGTAGGGGCTGGAAGAGAACGGAATCCCCCCCACATTGATCCCCAGCAGGCCGGTCAGAAAGCTCATCGGCAGGAAGATCCCGGTGATGATCCCGAAGCGGTACATGGTGCGGTTCATGCGCACGCTCAAGCGCCGGTCTTCGGTCTCAAGCACAAGCCCCACGCGCTCCCGGGTCAATTCGAGCTCTTCCAGGTAGCGGGTCAGGCTGTTGTTCAATTCGTTCCAGTAGTCGGCATCGTCATCACAAAACCACGGCAATTTGATCCGCGTCAGCTGGGCAAAAATATCCCGCTGCGGGAACAGGAAACGCTTGAGCCCGGCCGCTCGCCGACGGATCTGCAAAACGCTGCCATGCTCCGGAGTATACCGTTCGTCGGCATCCAGTTTTTCTTCCTCGATATCGACGATTTCAGACAGGTCCGAGACCAGATCCTGCACTTTATGAGTGAGGTACTGCGCCATATAAAGGATGAGTTCGGATGCGGTCTTGGGCCCGGTGCCCTCCTCCAGTTGCACCAGCAATTCATCGGTGGCACGCAGCGGGCGCAAACGCAGGGAGATCACACGGCTGGCTGCGGCAAAAATACGCACCGAGACCATGTCCTCAGGCTCCGCGCCCGGGTTGAGGTTGACCCCACGCAGGAACAGCAGCAATTCGGCGTCCGGCAGCGGCAACAGGCGCGGCCGGGTGTTCTCTTCCAGCAGCAGGTCACAGGCGAATTCGCTCAAGCCGCTGGAGGTGCGCAACCAGGTCTGGGTCTGGGGATGGCTGCGGTCCCAATGCAGCCACAGGCTTTCCTGGGGCTGCATATGCAAATCGTCGAGCTCAGTCCGGGCAATCGAACGCGCACCGCCTTTACCGTCCAGCACCAGGGCATGCACCAGCCCCCATTGCGCGTTTTCTTCCTCGAACATCCTCACCCCGTTGGCTATTGCGGTTTATTCAGGCATTTTCAGCGGGCTGGGCGACACGATCACGCCATTATTGTCGGCGTAGATGTATTCACCCGGGCGAAACGTCACACCCGCAAAGGTGACCGCCACGTTCAAGTCGCCAATACCGCGCTTGTCGGTCTTCATCGGATGGCTGGCCAGGGCCTGCACCCCCAGGTCGGTCTGGGCGATCACGTCGACATCCCGGATGCAGCCGTAGATCACCAGGCCTTCCCAACCGTTTTTCGCGGCTTTTTCGGCGATCATGTCGCCCAGCAGCGCACGGCGCAGCGAACCACCACCGTCGACCACCAATACCTTGCCGGTACCTGGCTGGTCGGCCTGTTCCTTGACCAGAGAGTTATCTTCGAAGCATTTAATGGTGACAATCTCGCCGCCAAAGGAGTCTCGACCGCCGAAGTTGCTGAACATCGGCTCGACCACCTGCACCAGTTCCGGGTAGGCGTCGCACAAGTCGGGGGTCACGTAATGGTTCATTGAAAAAATTCCTTTCTGTCAAAGAAGAGTCTTTCGAAAGAAGCGCCAGCCTGGGCCGGTGCGCAACATCCCATCCGCTTCGTCGCAACGCAATAACCACTGCGCGACTGAATATGACCAGAAGCGATTAACGCGTCATATCTTAGCCGCAACCACACACGAGCGAAACGCCCTTGGCAGAGCGCTGCGTCAAACTACGACCAAAGCCTCAGGCCTGGCACCCAGCGAGGGTGTCAGCGGATCTTTCAACCATTGCTCCACCAGCGGCCACACCTCGATCTGGGCGGGTTTGCTGACCAGCATTTCCACATGCCCGAAGTCCCCGGTAAAACCTTGCTGGCGTCCCAGGCACAGGTATTGGCGGTGCTCGGAGCCGACTTGCTCGAACAGCTTGCGGCACGCCCAATCCGGGTCCTGCCGGTCGCCCGCGGCACTGACGGCCAGCAGCGGTACGTCCACATCGGCCAGGCCTTTCCACCAGTCCTGCTTGCCATCGCCAAAGCGTCCAAACAGGCCATTCCAGCGCATGGCCTCAATCATCACACCAGCCGGTTCATCCTCCGGGCCACGCTTGAGCCGAGCGCCAGAGACCTGGCCAAAACGTTTCAAGAACAAGCGGCCGGTCCACTCCACCGGTGGAATTTTCAATGGCCAGTGGGTGCGACTCACCTGGCAGCCAAACAAGGCCACCGAGGCCACTGCCGGCGCTCCCAGGTGCTTCCCCCCCAAGGCCGCTGCCAGGGTAGTGGCGCCGAGGGAATGGCCGACCCAGTGCGGAACCTGCGCACTTTGCTCGCGCACAAACGCGCCGATCGCCGGCAAATCGTAGCGGGCATAGTCGGCAACGCGGTTGCGGGCGTACTGTTGGTTGCGCCGGGACAGCCCATGCCCGCGCATTTCCGGGATCCACACGTCGAATCCCTGGCGCGCCAAATAGGCCCCCAGGCCAATGCCCTTGGGCGAATACCAAAAGCGTCGATTGGAAAAACTGCCATGCAACAAGATAACCGGAATGCCCCGGTTTTCCGGGACATCGGCCAGGCCCAACCGGGTGACGGCCAGCTCGACGGTGCCGTCGGGACTGTTACCGGGTTTGAGTCGATACACATCTTCACTCAGGTCGCCACGACGTTCAGCGCTGATCAGGGCGACGGGAAACAGGTTGCTGCTGCTTTGCATAATGCTCTTGCACAAAAAAGGGCGGCGTCCGGAAGGAGTTCCGCCCTGTACAGATAAGAATGCCGGCCAACCTGACGATTGACCGGCACTTTTGACGCGTCGACCTTAGGCGGACGCTTGGCCTTCCGCCAGGAAGAACCAGGTTTCCAGCACCGAATCGGGGTTCAGCGAGACGCTTTCGATGCCCTGTTCCATCAACCATTTGGCCAGGTCAGGGTGGTCGGAAGGGCCTTGGCCGCAGATACCGATGTACTTGCCAGCCTTGTTACAAGCCTGGATGGCGTTGGCCAGCAGCTTCTTGACCGCCGGGTTACGCTCGTCGAACAGGTGCGCGATGATCCCGGAGTCGCGGTCCAGGCCCAAGGTCAGCTGGGTCAGGTCGTTGGAGCCGATGGAGAAGCCGTCGAAGAACTCGAGGAACTCTTCGGCCAGGATGGCGTTGGACGGCAGTTCGCACATCATGATGACGCGCAGGCCGTTCTCACCACGGGACAGGCCGTTTTCGGCCAGCAAATCCACAACCTGGCTCGCTTCACCCAGGGTGCGTACGAACGGCACCATGATTTCAACGTTGGTCAGGCCCATCTCGTTGCGCACGCGCTTGAGGGCGCGGCATTCAAGCTCGAAGCAATCACGGAACGCTTCGCTGATGTAACGCGAGGCACCGCGGAAGCCCAGCATCGGGTTTTCTTCTTCCGGCTCGTAGAGCTTGCCGCCGATCAGGTTGGCGTATTCGTTGGACTTGAAGTCCGACAGGCGCACGATGACCTTTTTCGGGTAGAACGCAGCCGCCAGGGTGCTGATGCCTTCCACCAGCTTCTCGACATAGAAGCCCACCGGGTCGTTGTAGCCGGCGATGCGTTTGTCGACGCTGTCCTTGATGTCCTGTGGCAGGCCGTCGTAGTTCAGCAGGGCCTTGGGGTGCACGCCGATCATGCGGTTGATGATGAACTCCAGGCGGGCCAGACCCACGCCGGCGTTCGGCAGTTGCGCGAAGTCGAAGGCACGGTCCGGGTTACCGACGTTCATCATGATCTTGAACGGCAGGTCCGGCATGGCGTCGATGGAGTTTTGCTTGATGTCGAAGCCCAACTCGCCTTCGAAGATGAAGCCGGTGTCGCCTTCGGCGCAGGAAACGGTCACGCCCTGGCCATCTTTGAGCAACTGGGTCGCATTGCCGCAGCCCACGACCGCCGGGATCCCCAGTTCACGGGCGATGATCGCCGCGTGGCAGGTACGCCCGCCACGGTTGGTGACGATAGCGCTGGCGCGCTTCATCACCGGCTCCCAGTCCGGGTCGGTCATGTCGGAGACCAGCACGTCGCCGGGCTGGACTTTGTCCATTTCGGACACGTCCTTGATGATCCGCACCTTGCCGGCGCCAATGCGCTGGCCAATGGCTCGGCCTTCCACCAGCACGGTGCCGGTTTCCTTGAGCAGGTAGCGCTCCATGACATTGGCCGAAGTGCGGCTCTTCACGGTCTCGGGACGCGCCTGCACGATATACAGCTTGCCGTCATCACCGTCCTTGGCCCACTCGATGTCCATCGGGCACTGGTAGTGCTTCTCGATGATCATCGCCTGCTTGGCCAGTTCGCTGACTTCAGCGTCGGTCAGGCAGAAACGCGCGCGCTCGGCCTTGTCCACATCAACGGTTTTCACCGAGCGACCGGCCTTGGCCTCGTCGCCGTAGATCATCTTGATGGCCTTGCTGCCCAGGTTGCGGCGCAGGATGGCCGGGCGACCCGCTTCGAGGGTGCCCTTGTGTACGTAGAATTCATCGGGGTTGACCGCACCTTGTACGACGGTTTCACCCAGGCCGTAGGCGCCGGTGATAAACACCACGTCACGGAAGCCCGACTCGGTATCGAGGGTGAACATCACGCCGGCGGTGCCGGTTTCAGAACGCACCATGCGCTGCACACCGGCAGACAGGGCCACCAGCTTGTGGTCGAAACCCTGGTGGACCCGGTAGGAAATGGCACGGTCGTTGAACAGCGAGGCAAACACTTCCTTGGCCGCGCGGATCACGTTTTCCACGCCGCGGATGTTGAGGAAGGTTTCCTGCTGGCCGGCGAAGGAGGCGTCGGGCAAGTCTTCGGCGGTGGCCGAGGAACGCACGGCGACGGCCATGTCCGGGTTGCCGGCCGACAGGGTGGCGAAGGCCGTCCGGATTTCTTCGTTGAGCTTCTCGGGGAACTCGGCTTCCATGATCCATTGACGGATCTGGGCGCCGGTCTTGGCCAGGGCGTTGACGTCATCGACGTCCAGGGCATCCAGCGCGGCGTGGATCTGGGCGTTGAGACCGCTCAGTTCGAGGAAATCGCGGTAAGCCTGGGCAGTGGTGGCAAAACCACCGGGCACCGAGACACCAGCGCCTGCAAGATTACTGATCATCTCGCCGAGGGATGCGTTCTTGCCCCCTACGTGCTCTACATCATGGACGCCGAGCTTATCGAGGGAAACTACGTACTCTACCAAGGTGATCTCTCCACTTTCTGTGTTGGAAAAGCTCAGGACGCCGGCTGCTCAGTAGGAGCATTCGCCAGCGCTTGTGGCCTGGACCTGGAAAATAAGTGAGAATGCGGCCCACTGCGGGACGGCAAAATCGCGCCTATCATATCCAAGATTCGCCATCAGCTTAAGGCCCAGGGCTCAAATGAAACGATCTGCTTTCTTTATTTCCGACGGCACCGGCATTACAGCCGAAACCCTGGGTCAGAGCCTGCTCGCGCAGTTCGAAAACATTACCTTCGCCAAATTCACGCGGCCCTATATCGACAACGTGGATAAAGCGCGGGCCATGGTACAACAAATCAATCTGGCGGCAGAAAAAGACGGCTTTCGGCCGATCATTTTCGACACCATCGTCAATCAAGACATCCGTGAGATCCTCGCAACCTCCAATGGTTTCATGATCGATATTTTCTCGACCTTCCTGGCGCCGCTGGAACAGGAGTTGAGCGAACACTCCTCTTATTCGGTCGGAAAGTCCCATTCCATTGGGCATAACTCCAATTACATGGAGCGTATCGAGGCGGTGAACTTCGCCCTCGACAACGATGACGGCGCCCGTACCCACTACTACGACAAGGCCGATCTGATTCTGGTCGGCGTGTCCCGCTGCGGCAAAACGCCCACCTGTCTGTACATGGCGATGCAATTCGGTATCCGTGCGGCCAACTACCCGTTGACCGAGGACGACATGGAGCACCTGACGTTGCCGGCCGCCCTGCGCGCGCATTCACATAAGCTCTTCGGCCTGACCATCGACCCGGACCGCCTCACGGCCATTCGCAACGAGCGCAAGCCCAACAGCCGCTACTCCAGCTATGCCCAGTGCGAATTCGAAGTGCGTGAAGTGGAAAATCTGTTCCGTCGCGAGAATATTGCGCATATCAATTCCACGCATTTTTCGGTGGAGGAGATCTCAGCGAAGATTCTGGTGGAGAAAGGCGTCGAGCGACGCTTCAAATAATGCCTTGAGACGCTGCTTAACGGTGGTGAACGGGCTTGTTGTGGCGAGCGGGCTTGCCACAACAAGCCCGCTCGCCACAAAGAAGCCCGCTCCCCCCAACAACGCCCCTCGCTACAGGTGGAACCGCCCACCGCCCTGCCCCAACGCCGTCGCCAACGCATCGAACCCGGCCCGCAACAACTGATCATCGCCCGACGTATTGCAGATACTCGCTCGAATAAACTGCGGCACAGCCGTTTGCCCGACGGCGAACGCTTCGGCGGTGGCGATCAGGTAATTGTTCTGCTTGAGCTCTGCCTCGATTTCCGACGCGCGCCAGGGCTCTGGGACTTCAATCCAGAAATGCGGGCTATTGAGATGGGTGCGGTATTCCAGCCCGGCCAACAGGTCGCGCACCAGCGCTTTGCGCCGGCTGATCTCGTTGATCTGCTGGCGCAGCAGGTATTCCGCCGTGCCGTTTTCGATCCATTGGGTGGCCAGTTCCAGGGTCACGGGGGTGGCCATCCAGCAGGTCGAGCGCAAGGCCGCCGAGATACGGCTGACCAGCGCCGGTGGCGCGTGCACGTAACCCACGCGTAAACCGGCCGATACCGCCTTGCTCAGGCTGCTGATCAAAATCGTACGCTCAGGCGCGAAATAGCTGAGAGGCGGCGGCCGATCTTCTACCAGCACGCCGTGGGCTTCATCTTCAAGAATCAGCAGGTTGTGCTCGCGGCACACTTTGACCAAAGCCTCGCGACGTGCGACCGACAAGACCGCCGTCGTAGGATTCTGGATGGTCGGCGTGCAATACAACGCCGAAACCCGGTGATTACGACAGACTTCATCCAGCGCTCCCGGCAGCACGCCCTCTTCATCCATCTCCAGGCCGATCAGACGCACACCCAGCATGCGCGCGGCGGTGATCAGGCCAGGGTAGGTCAACTGTTCGGTGACCACCGTATCGCCTGCACGCAACAGCGCCATCATCGCGCACAACAACCCATGCTGGCCGCCGTTGACGCAGATGACCTGTTCGGGAATCGGATGGAAATCGCGCTGCACCAGCCATTGCGCACCGGCTTCACGGTAGCGCGGCAGGCCGGCGTCAGGGGTGTAGGCGCTGATGTCCTGGAGGAACTTGGCATTGGTCGACAGGGTTTGGAAGCTCTGGGCCAGGAATAACGTCTCCTGCCCCGGGATATGCATGTTGCGGCTCATATCAAAGTACTGCCGCGGCTCTTCGCTGAAGTTACGAAAGCCTTCATCACGCTGTCGCTCCATCCCACGCTTGCGCACGAACGTGCCGTCACCGACCCGCGCCACCACCAGGCCGAGGCGTTCGAGTTCGCCGTAGGCCCGGCTGATAGTGCCGATAGTCACGCCCAGATTGTCGGAAAGCACCCGGTGGGGCGGTAGTTTTCGTCCCGGTTCAATCAAGCCTTCGAGGATACCCCGTTCCATGACATCGGACAGGCGCTTGTACTTGACGCCCTGCCCGTTGGATAACCCCTCACGCATAATTGACACCATGTCAATATTTGTTTTGACAGTCATCTTTCGCCCTAATAGTGTGCTTTTACGGGTTCAATCAGCCAAAAAAATAACTCATTACAAGTTCAATATAGAGTTCAATTCCGGCTCAGGGAAGCAATAAACGATGCCAATGTCCGCCGTTCTCGAAAACACTGCAAAAACAAAAACTCAAAAACAGTGGTTGGCCGGCCTGGTGACCAGTGTGATGTTTCTCATCGTGTGCCTGAGTTGGGGCACTACCTGGCTGGGCATCAAGATCGCGGTGGAGAGCGTGCCGCCGCTGACCTCCGCCGGCCTGCGCTTCCTTATCGCCTTCCCGCTGTTCCTGTGTTTCGCCATGGTGCGCCGTGAGCCGATCCTGTTCCCCAGGGAAAGCCGCTGGTTCTTCGTGTTCGTGACCCTGTCCTACTTCAGCGTGCCCTATTACCTGCTCAACTACGGTGAGATGCATGTGTCGTCCGGCCTCACCGCCCTGCTGTTCAGCTGCATGCCGGTGTTCATCCTGATTTTTTCCGCACTGTTCCTGCGCGAGCGCATCTATTTTTCCCAAGTGGTCGGCATCGGTATCGGCTTCGGCAGCCTGTACATGATCATCAAGAGCCAGGGCCTGCACCTGGACCACGCCGAGTTCTTCGGGGTGCTGGCGATTCTGAGCGCCGCGATCATGCATGCCCTGTGCTACGTCATTACCAAGCAGAAAGGCAGCGCCATCAGCGTGATCACCTACAACACGCTGCCCATCGGGATTGCCGGGCTGATGCTGTTCGTCGCCGGGCTGTGGTTTGAAGCGCCGACCTTCGAAGCCATCACCCTGCGCTCCTGGAGCGCCCTGTTCTACCTGGGGCTGGTCGCCTCGGTGGGTGGGTTCATCGTGTACTTCATGCTGCTCAAGCGCCTGAGCCCGATCATCCTGTCATTCGTGTTCATCATCTTCCCGGTGTTCGCGGTGATCATCGGCGCCTGGTACGAAGGCGTGACGATTTCCCGCGACCTGATGCTGTACTCGGCCATCCTGCTGGCCGGCTTTGCGATCACCAAGTTGCCCATTGAAAAACTCATGGCCAAGAAAAATTGACCCTCCCGGCCCTCACACAGAAACGCGAGAGAAACATGGCCGTCCTTCGCCCAGAAGCCCTCGAACAGATCTACGCCCACGCCAGCCGCAGCTACCCCGAGGAATGCTGTGGGTTCGTCTTCGCCGATGGCAGCGTGTACCTGGGCAGCAATATCCAGAATGAGCTGCACCGCAAGAACCCCGAGATGTATCCGCGCAGCGCGGCCAACGGCTACACGTTCTCGGTAGCCGACACCCTGCTGATGAACAAGGCGTTTCGCAGCGACAACCCGGTGGTGGTGATCTACCACTCCCACCCGGACGTCGGCGCCTACTTCAGTGACGAAGACCAGGACAAGGCGCTGTTCCTGGGCGAGCCGATCTACCCCGTCAGCTACCTGGTGGTGGATGTTCGCCGAGGCCAGGCCCTGGGATCAAAGCTGTTTGCCTGGGATGGCAAGCATTTCGCCCTTCAACCCTTCAACGACCTGCACACGGAGTTGTCCATGAACGCTGTCTCTTTCCCCGACATTCTGGTTCGCGTGGCCAAGCTGCCGGAATCGACCCTCGAGGGCGCCGGATCGACATTGCGCGAAGTCATTGAAAGCCTCTGCGACAGCCACCCCCAGCTGCGCACGCACCTGTTTCACGAAAAGAACAACCAGCTCAAGGAGCACTTCCTGTTCACCGCCGAGGAAGCGCTGATCGACGCCGATGACCGGCTGCCGGAAAAGGCCAGGATCGAAGTCCTGCTCGCCACGTCCGGCGGCATGGATGTCGACACCCTGAGTAATGAGGAAGTACAGCGCTACGTGCGCCATATCACCCTGCCCGGCGTTGGGCGCGAAGGCCAGTTGAACCTGAAGAAAGCCAAGGTGCTGATCATCGGCACCGGTGGCCTGGGCTCGCCCATCAGCCTGTACCTGGCGGCGGCCGGCGTCGGCACCCTGGGCCTGGTGGATTTCGATGTGGTGGAAAGCAGCAACCTGCAACGCCAGATCGTGCATGGCAACAGCACCCTCGGCATGCCCAAGGTCGAATCTGCCAAGCAGCGCTTGCAGGACCTCAACCGCCATATCCAGATCAACGCCCACGACACCGCGCTGAATGCCGATAACGCCCTGGAACTGGTGGGTGCCTACGACCTGGTCATTGATGGCACCGACAACTTCGACACCCGCTACCTGGTCAACGATGCCTGCGTGCAACTGGGCAAACCCTTGGTATACGGGGCGATCTACCGTTTCGACGGGCAGATCAGCGTGCTCAACTATAAAGGAGGCCCGTGCTACCGCTGCCTGTTCCCCAAGGCTCCGCCGGCGGAACTGGCGCCCAACTGCAGCGCCGGCGGGGTTATCGGCGTACTGCCGGGCGTGGTTGGGATGATCCAGGCCACCGAGGCCATCAAGCTCTTGATCGGCCTGGGCGAGCCCTTGTCTGGCCGCTTGATGCGCTTCGACGCGCTGGCGATGAAATTCAGCGAAATCCGTTTCAAGCGCCGCGCCGACTGCCCGTGCTGCTCCGACCTGCGCCACAGCGAAACCCAGGCACCGACCGTGTGCGCAGATGCCGTGCCCAGCCAACCGTCCCTGGCCGAAGAGCGCTACATCAAGCCGCGCGTACTCAAGCAGGTACTCGAACACCACAGCAGCGCCGACGTGCTGCTGGATGTGCGCGATGCCAGCGAACTCGAGGTGTGCAAATTACCGGGGGTGGTGCATATCCCCCTGGCCGAGCTGGATGGCCAACTCGGGCGCCTCAGCCGGAACAACACCCATTACCTGATCTGCTACGCCGGCACCCGCGCCGAACAAGCGGCCAGCACACTGCTGGCGGCCGGTTTTGCCAACACCAAAGTCCTGCAAGGCGGCATGAAGCACTGGGTTCGCGACGTCGAACCCGACATGCCTTTGTACTGACCGTCGATTTGGGATGATGAGCTGATGTTGCATAACTCCATACTCGACGCCATCGGCCATACGCCGATCGTGCGCCTGGCGCAGTTTTCCGAAGACCTCGGCATCGAGGTCTACGCCAAGCTGGAATCGCTCAACCCCGGTGGCAGCCACAAGGCGCGCATCGCCCTGGGCATGATCCTCGACGCCGAACGCCGGGGCGTGCTGATCCGCGACTCCGGGCAAACCATCATCGAACCCAGCGGTGGCAACACCGGCATCGGCCTGGTGATGGCGGGCAACGTGCTGGGCTACAAAGTAGTGCTGGTGATCCCGGATAACTACAGCCCCGAAAAACAGAAACTGCTACGCCTCTACGGCGCCAAGGTGGTGCTGTCGGACAGTCGCCTGGGCAACAATTCCCACGGTGAAAAGTGCATGGAACTGCAGCTGGAAAACCCCAGCTACGTGATGCTCAACCAGCAACGCAACGGCGCCAACCCGCAGACCCACCGCGACACCACCGCCCCGGAAATCCTGCGTGCCTTCGCTGACCGGCGTGTCGATTATTTTGTCAGCGGCATCGGTACCGGCGGCCATATCACCGGCATCGGTGAAACCCTCAAGGCCGCCTGGCCGGCCCTGCGCGTGATGGGCGTGGAGCCGGAGGAATGCGACCTGCTGAAAAACCAGCACGCGCCGCACCATATCCAGGGCCTGTCGATCGGGTTGATCCCGAGCATCCTCAACCTGGACGTGATCGACGGCATGCTCAAGGTCTCGCGCCAGGCATGCATCGACATGATGAAACGCATCATGCGCACCGACGCCATCAGCCTGGGCCTGTCCTCAGCCGCCAATATGGTGGCCATCGCCCAACTCGCCGCCGAACTACCGCCCGAAACGGTGGTGTTGACCATGGTCTACGACAATGCCGACAGCTACCTGCCCAGTTTCGAATAACCGGTTTTCCAACCATCCAGAATGCGGGGGTGCCTCCATGAGCGGCTTTATCGACATGCAACAGCTGCACGATGAGTTACTCACCCACCTCATCAAAACCCTCACGCCCACGCAGATGAAGCAGCTGGAACCGCACCTGGCGCCGCTGATCCAGAACGCCGCACAGGCGGTAGCCGAGGACCTGATCGCCTATGCCTACCGCGACCCGGCGTCGCGCGGACGGGGCGAACTGATCCTGGAGTCCTATGCCTCGTTCAAGGCCGTGCTGTTTTATCGGCTTGCCCACCTGGTATGGAATTTCCCCGACCGGACCAACGGCGTGTTTTCGCGCATTGCCCTCAAGCTCAGCAACCAGGGCAAGATCCTTTCCGGCGCGGAGATTCACCCGGCTGCGCGCATCGGCCGGCGTTTTGTGCTGGACCACGGCTACGGCACGGTGATCGGCGAAACCTGCGAAATCGGCAACGACTGCTACATCCTCTGCGGCGTGACCTTGGGCGCCCGCGGCATCGCCAACAACCCGGACGGCAAGCGCCACCCGCGCCTGGGCAACAACGTCGAAGTCGGCTCCGGCGCCCGCGTACTGGGTTATGTGACGATCGGCGACAACGTGTTTATCAGCCCCTCGTGCGTGATTACCCAGGACGTGCCCGCCGGTACCAAGGTCAAAGTGGTGAACCAGATCCAGTTGCAAAAAAACGATGAATCGGACCACAGCAACTACCTCGGTGCCTTCGCCCTCGATGAGCGCCTGCACGTGGTCGGTGAGATCAGTACCAGCCACAAGGTCACCGTACTCGACGCCGACTTCCACCCCCTGCAAGGGCTGATGCTCGAACCCACGGTGAAGGAACGCCATCACCTGCAATTTCGCCTGCATCGCGTCGAAACGGCCGACCACCTGCCGCGCCTGCCATTGAACCTCAAAGTCTGCGGCCCGGAATTCGAAATCACTTTGCTCTCCCCCCCTGGCTTGAGCGCAATGGTGCGCCACTTGCTGCAAGCCAGCCCACTGATCGTCGGAGGATGAACATGTCCGTGCACACCATGGAAACCCTGGCGCTGTTTGACAGCGCGCCCTACCAGAACGCATTCAACGCCCGGGTGATTGCCGTCAGCGAGCACGGCATCGCCCTGGAGCACACGCTGTTCTACCCAACCGGCGGCGGGCAACCGGGTGACACTGGCCACTTCACCCTGGCGGATGGCACGCGCGTCGACATCACCGGTACCGTGCGCGACGCCGAAGCGCGCTCGATCATCTGGCACCAGGTGGAACACTGCCCCGAGCCATTGGTTGCCGGGGTGCAGGTGGAGGCCAACCTCGATTGGGAACGGCGCTACCAGCACATGAAGATGCACACCTGCCTGCACCTGCTGTGCTCGCTCATCGATGCCCCTGTGACCGGGTGCAGCATCAGTGCCGACAAGGGCCGCCTGGATTTCGACCTGCCGGAGATGACGCTGGACAAGGACAGCATCACCCGCGACCTCAACGCGCTGATCGCCCAGGCCCATGAGGTCAAGACCCTCTCGATGCCCGCCACGGAGTACGCCACCCTGCTGCAGATCACCCGCACCCAGGCGGTCGCGCCGCCGGTGATCCAGGGCTCGGTACGCGTGATTGAAATTGGCGGGATCGATATCCAACCGTGCGGCGGCACCCATGTGGCCAACACCGAGGAAATCGGCCGGGTGTTCTGCGAAAAGATCGAGAAGAAGAGCAAACACAACCGCCGCGTGATCCTGCGGTTTGAATAACAGCTGAGCGGCTGGGGTGCTCGCGCCCCAGTCTCAGTTCGTACAGGAAACTGACAGCAAAATTGACGCGCTTGTAACATTCAGAAACGTACAATTCCTCCAGCATCTTCTTGATGCCCCTGACTCATGAACAGCACCCGTGCTGTTCGGTAGGTCATTCGTGCAGCGGCTACGCTCACTCCCATTACGCCCACTCTGAACCTGAACGCTGCAGGACTGACTGCCTATGAACAAAGTGTTCCGTCACTACATCCCGGCGTCCACGCTACGTCTGCTCCCCAATCGCTGGGACCTGGTCGCCCTGCCGTTGGTCATCGGCTTTTTACTGTTTTTTTCCATCACCGCCCGGGAAACCTGGGCCCCCATCGCCACCCTACAAAGCGAAGTCATTTCCCTCGACCCGGCCAACCTGCCGGAATACGCCATGCGCACCACGCTGCGCATGCTCGCGGCAATGGCGGCGGCGCTGGTGTTCACCCTGCTGTACGGCACCCTCGCGGCCAAAAGCCGACGTGCCGAAAAGCTGCTGGTGCCGGTGCTGGACATCCTGCAATCGGTGCCGGTGCTCGGCTATATCTCGTTTACGGTGACGTTCTTCCTGCTGCTGTTTCCCGGGCGCGTGCTCGGCGCGGAGTTCGCCGCGATCTTTGCGATCTTCACCAGCCAGGCCTGGAACATGACGTTCAGTTTCTATCAGTCCCTGCGCATGCTTCCTCACGACCTGGTCGAAGTGTCAACCAACCTGCGGCTGTCCGGCTGGCAGAAGTTCTGGAAACTCGACGTGCCTTTCGCCATGCCGGGGATGGTCTGGAACATGATGATGAGCATGTCAGGCGGCTGGTTCTTCGTGGTTGCCTCCGAGGCCATCACGGTCGGCGACAAGACCATTACCCTGCCAGGCGTGGGGTCGTACCTGGCCCTGGCCATCGCCCAGAAAGACCTGCACGCCGTAGGCTATGTGATCCTGGCGATGATCGCGGTAATCCTGATCTACGACCAGTTCCTGTTTCGCCCGCTGGTGGCCTGGGCCGACAAGTTCCGGATGGAAACCACCGCCTCACAAGGCGTCGCCCCGCAATCCTGGGTGTTGAACCTGATCCAGCGCACACGCGTGGTCCAACGTATCCTGCGCCCGATAACCCGTACGATCAGCCGCCTGGGCAACAAACGCTTCGCCTTGCCGCGCGGCACGCTCAAGGCCATGCCCGCGGCCAGTGCCACGAGGTCCAAGGTGATCGACTGGGTATGGGGCTCACTGATCGCCCTGCTGACGGCCTACGCGCTGTACCACATCGTGCGCTATGTCGGCACCGAGGTGACCCTCGCCGAAGTCGGGCATGTGGTGGTACTGGGGCTGATTACCCTGCTGCGTGTCGTGGGGCTGATCCTGATCGCCTCGCTCATCTGGGTACCGCTGGGGGTGATGATCGGCCTACGACCAAAGCTGGCGGAAAAAATCCAGCCACTGGCGCAGTTCCTCGCGGCGTTCCCGGCCAACCTGCTGTTTCCGGTCTTTGTCATTGTGATCCTGCACTTCCACCTCAACCCGGACATCTGGCTGAGCCCACTGATCGTGCTCGGCACCCAGTGGTACATCCTGTTCAACGTGATCGCCGGCGCCAGTGCCTTTCCCAATGACTATAAGGAAGCCGCCGCCAACTTCCGCATTCGCGGCTGGCTGTGGTGGCGCAAGGTAATGTTGCCGGGCATCTTCCCGTACTACGTCACCGGCGCCATTACCGCCTCGGGCGGGGCATGGAACGCCAGCATCGTTTCCGAGTACGTATCCTGGGGCCAGGACAACGTGGTCGCCCATGGCCTGGGCGCCTATATCGCACAGACCACCGCGGCCGGCGACTTCCCGAAGATCGCCCTGGGCGTGGTGGTGATGTCGATCTTTGTGGTGGCTTTCAACCGCGCGGTCTGGCGACCGATGTACGCCATGGCTGAAAACAAACTCCGCTTGAACTGATGGGATTCGCTGTGATGACTACCCGCCCCGAACATGCTGCCGACACCCCGGAAATCTACTCGCTGAAAAACGTGAACCGGGTGTTCGGCAAAGGTAAGGATGAACTGCAAGTCCTCAGCGGTGTGGACCTGAGCCTGCACGAAGGCGAAATCGTCGGCATGCTCGGCCGCTCCGGCTCCGGCAAATCCACGTTGCTGCGCATCATCGCCGGGCTGATCCAGCCGTCATCGGGTGAAGTGCGCTACCACGGCGTACCGCTGACCGGCCCGGCCGAAGGCGTGGCCATGGTGTTCCAGACGTTTGCGCTGTTCCCCTGGCTGACCGTGCTGGAAAACGTGGAGGCCGGCCTGCAAGCCTTGCAAGTCGAACGCAAGGAAAGCCGCAGGCGCGCGCTGGCGGCGATTGACCTGATCGGCCTGGACGGTTTTGAAAACGCCTACCCACGCGAGTTGTCCGGCGGTATGCGCCAGCGCGTGGGCTTCGCCCGTGGCCTGGTGGTCAACCCGACCTTGTTGCTGATGGACGAACCGTTCTCGGCGCTGGATGTGCTCACCGCCGAAACCCTGCGCAACGACCTGCTGGATTTGTGGAGCGGCAAACAACTGCCGATCAAGTCAATCCTGATCGTGACGCACAACATCGAAGAGGCGGTGCTGATGTGCGACCGCATCCTGGTGCTGTCGTCCAACCCCGGCCGCGTGGTCGCCGAGATCAAAGTGCCGTTCGCGCACCCGCGCAATCGGCTGGACCCCACCTTCCGCCAAATGGTCGACGACATCTACGCCCTGATGACCGACAGGCGCAGCGCCGATGCGAGCCGGGGCATACCCGAGCTGAAAATGGGTAGCCTGCTGCCGGAAGTGTCCACCAACCTGATGGCCGGCCTGATCGAAACCCTGGCCGCCGAACCCTACAACGGTCATGCCGGTTTGCCGACCGTCGCCGAACGGCGCTTGCTGGAAGTGGACGACCTGTTCCCGGTGGCGGAGATGCTTGAACATTTGGGTTTCGCCGAACTCAAGGGCGCCGACATCACGCTTACCGATGCTGGCAAGCTGTTCGCCAACTACGGCACCCAGGAACGCAAAACCCTGTTCGCCGAGCATTTGATTCAACACGTGCCGTTGGCCGCGCGCATTCACCAGGTGCTGCTGGAGCGCAGCGGGCATCGGGCGCCACGGGTGCGCTTCGAACAGGAGTTGGAAGACTCGATGACGGAAGCGTTCGTGGAGAAAACCCTGGAAAGCGTGGTGGCCTGGGGGCGGTATGCGGAGATTTTCTCCTATGACGACCATACCGAGACGTTCAGCCTGGATGATGTCGAAGGCAGTATGTAACTTTCAACTCCAGCACAATTCCAAATGTGGGAGGGGCGGTGCGACGATTCGACTTGCCCCCGATGGCGGTATGTCAGTACCCGATGTATTGGCTGACATACCGCCATCGGGGGCAAGCCCCCTCCCACATTTGATCTCCTGTGTGACCGGGATCTCCTGTGTTTTTTAGATCACGAACAGGTCCACGAACCGATTGACCGGCGTCGCTTCAAGCAGCGCCTGGTCTTTGCACAATGCAAAAATCTCCGCGCTGCGCTGCGCGGTAAACCGCGTGGCCAGGTTGGCCTTGAACTTGTCTTCCAGCAATGGAATGCCGTCTGCGCGGCGACGGCGATGGCCAATCGGGTACTCCACCGCCACCTGCTCGGTGTGGGTGCCATCCGTGAAGAACACCTGCACCGCATTGGCAATGGAGCGCTTGTCGGCCTCCAGGTATTCGCGGCTGTAGCGCGGGTCTTCGACGATGACCATTTTGTCGCGCAGTTCGTCGATGATCGGGTGGGCTGCGTGGAACTCATCTTCGTACTGCTCGGCCACCAGGTTGCCGAACGCCAGGGGCACCGCAGTCATGTATTGCAGGCAATGGTCGCGGTCGGCGGCGTTGGCCAGTGGGCCGACCTTGGAGATGATGCG
The DNA here is from genome assembly GCF_030644265.1 of Pseudomonas sp. OVF7. NCBI lineage: Bacteria > Pseudomonadati > Pseudomonadota > Gammaproteobacteria > Pseudomonadales > Pseudomonadaceae > Pseudomonas > Pseudomonas sp. OVF7. Next base: position 6,083,093 of record NZ_CP128996.1, read on the forward strand.
AATCGCCGACTCATGGGTGGTGATCACGATGCGCTCGATCTGATGCAGGCGATCCTTGACCTGCGGGTGCAAGGTCACCGCCGCTTCGCAGGCGGTTTGCGCATGGAACTCGGCAGGGAAGCTGATCTTGAACAGCACGTTTTCCATCACATAAGTGCCGTAGGGCTGCGACAGGCTGAAGACGCGCTTGTCTTCGGGCTTGAGCGCCAAGTCCTTGTTGGTGTGGCTGAACAACACGTCGTAGAACCCCCACTGCGGCGCGCTCAGCACCCCGGGAATGCCCATCTCACCGCGCATGGCGATGTCCGCCAGGCGTACACCACGACTCGACGCATCTCCCGCCGCCCAGGATTTACGCGAACCGGCGTTGGGCGCATGGCGGTAAGTGCGCAAGGCCTGGCCGTCGACGAAGGCGTGGGACAGAGCTGCCAGCAGTTGTTCACGGTTGGCCCCCATCAGCTTGGCGGTGACCGCCGTGGAGGCGACTTTCACCAGCAGCACATGGTCGAGGCCGACGCGGTTGAAGGAGTTTTCCAAGGCAATCACGCCCTGGATTTCGTGGGCCATGATCATTGCGTCCAGCACCGCGCGCAGGGTCAGCGGTGCCTCACCATTGGCCACGCGCTTTTGCGAAAGATGATCGGCCACGGCGAGGATGCCGCCGAGGTTATCCGAGGGGTGCCCCCATTCGGCGGCGAGCCAGGTGTCGTTGTAGTCGAGCCAGCGCACGAGGCAACCGATGTCCCAGGCGGCCTTGACCGGATCCAGGCGGAACGACGTGCCCGGTACCCGCGCGCCGAACGGCACCACCGTGCCTTCGACGATGGGCCCCAGGTGCTTGGTGCACTCCGGGAAACGCAAGGCCAGCAGACCGCAGCCGAGGGTGTCCATCAGGCAATTGCGCGCGGTATCCAGGGCGGCCGGGGAGTCGATGCGGTAGTTGAGGACGTAGTCGGCAATGTCCTGCAAAACCTGGTCGTAATCGGGGCGGTTGTTCTGGTCGACGTTGGTGCTCATGGCAGATCTCCAAAAATGGGTGGGGTCAATCCTCGGGCTAACGGTTATGGGAAGCAGATCTTGGATGCCTGCCTTTTGGAATAGAGATCCTCTGTGGGAAGGGCTTACCCTAATGCCAGTTCACATCGCCTCTTGTAGGAGCGAGCTTGCTCGCGAAAAACGTCAACGATAACGCGCGCTTCCTGAATGAACGCGGCGCCTGTGAGTTTTTCGCGAGCAAGCTCGCTCCTACAAAAAGCCTCCTCCCACATTGGATCTGTGCAGGGTTTTAGAAGGCGTCGCCGGGTACGCGGACGAAACCTTCCATCAACACCCGCGCACTGCGGCTCATGATGGCTTTCTTCACCACCCACTCACCGTCCACCTGGGTGGCTTCAGCCCCCACGCGCAAGGTGCCGGAGGGATGCCCGAAGCGCACGGCATTGCGTTCAATACCGCCCGCAGCGAGGTTGACCAAGGTCCCCGAAATCGCCGCCGCCGTGCCGATCGCCACCGCCGCCGTGCCCATCATCGCGTGGTGCAGCTTGCCCATGGACAGGGCGCGCACCAGCAAATCCACATCGCCGGCCTTGATCGCCTTGCCACTGGACGCCAAGTAGTCGGCAGGCTTGGCCACGAACGCCACCTTCGGCGTGTGCTGGCGCTGGGCCGCTTCGTCGAGGTGCTTGATCAGCCCCATGCGCAACGCGCCATAGGCCCGTACGGTCTCGAACATCGCCAGGGCCTTGGGGTCGCTGTTGATCGCGCCCTGCAGCTCGGTGCCGGTGTAGCCAAGGTCTTCGGCGTTGATGAAAATCGTCGGGATGCCCGCGTTGATCAGCGTCGCCTTGAAGGTGCCGACACCCGGCACCTCCAGCTCGTCGACCAGGTTGCCGGTGGGAAACATCGAACCGCCGCCGCCCTCTTCTTCCGCCGCCGGGTCCATGAACTCCAGCTGCACTTCGGCGGCCGGGAAGGTCACGCCATCGAGCTCGAAATCACCGGTCTCCTGCACCGCGCCGTCGGTGATCGGCACATGGGCAATGATGGTCTTGCCGATATTGGCCTGCCACACCCGCACCACGGCAATGCCGTTGTGCGGTATGCGCGCCGGGTCGACCAGCCCGGCGCTGATAGCGAACGAGCCCACCGCCGCCGACAGGTTGCCGCAGTTGCCGCTCCAGTCGACAAAGGGCTTGTCGATGGAGACCTGGCCAAACAGGTAGTCCACGTCGTGATCGGCACGGGTGCTCTTGGCGAGAATCACGGTCTTGCTGGTGCTCGACGTGGCACCGCCCATGCCATCGATCTGCTTGTCATAGGGGTCGGGGCTGCCGATCACCCGCAACAGCAAGGCATCGCGGGCGGCACCCGGCACCTGCGCCGATTCGGGCAGGTCCTGGAGCCTGAAAAACACGCCCTTGCTGGTACCGCCACGCATATAGGTGGCGGGGATCTTGATTTGCGCTACGTGTGCCATGGTTATCCTCTTCAGACGGTCGCCGCCGATTCCAGGAAGTCTTGGGCAAAACGTTGCAACACGCCGCCCGCCTCGTAGATCGACACTTCTTCGGCGGTGTCCAGGCGGCAGGTCACCGGCACTTCGACACGTTCGCCATTCTTGCGATTGATCACCAGGGTCAACTGCGCGCGCGGGGTGCGCTCGCCGACCACGTCATAGGTTTCGCTGCCGTCGATGTGCAGGGTGTGGCGGTCGGTGCCCGGCAGGAACTCCAGCGGCAACACGCCCATGCCCACCAGGTTGGTGCGGTGGATGCGCTCGAAGCCTTCAGCGGCAATCGCTTCCACGCCAGCCAGGCGTACGCCCTTGGCCGCCCAGTCGCGGGACGAGCCCTGGCCGTAGTCGGCGCCGGCAATGATGATCAGCGGCTGCTTGCGCTCCATGTAGGTTTCGATGGCTTCCCACATGCGCGTGATTTTGCCTTCCGGCTCAATGCGCGCCAGGGAACCCTGTTTGACCTTGCCGTTCTCGACGACCATCTCGTTGAACAGTTTCGGGTTGGCGAACGTGGCGCGCTGCGCGGTCAGGTGGTCGCCACGGTGGGTCGCGTAGGAGTTGAAGTCGACCTCCGGCAGGCCCATTTTCGCCAGGTATTCGCCCGCGGCGCTGTCGAGCATGATCGCGTTGGACGGCGACAGGTGGTCCGTGGTGATGTTGTCCGGCAGCACGGCCAGCGGGCGCATGCCCTTGAGTGGCCGCGCCCCGGCCAGTGCGCCTTCCCAGTACGGCGGACGGCGGATATAGGTGCTTTGCGGGCGCCAGTCATACAGCGGCGCGACTTTCGGGCCGGTGTCTTCGTGGATCGCGAACATCGGGATGTACACCGCGCGGAACTGCTCCGGCTTGACCGAGGCCTTGACCACTGCGTCGATCTCTTCGTCAGTCGGCCAGATGTCCTGCAGGCGGATTTCCTTGCCATTGGCATCGAGGCCCAGCACGTCCTTCTCGATATCGAAACGGATGGTGCCGGCAATCGCATAGGCCACCACCAGCGGCGGCGAAGCCAGGAACGCTTGCTTGGCGTACGGGTGGATACGCCCGTCGAAGTTGCGGTTGCCCGAGAGCACGGCGGTGGCGTACAGGTCGCGGTCGATGATTTCCTGCTGGATCACCGGGTCCAGTGCGCCAGACATGCCGTTGCAGGTGGTGCAGGCAAAGGCCACCACGCCGAAACCGAGTTTTTCCAGCTCATGGCCCAGGCCCGCTTCTTCGAGGTACATGGCCACGGTTTTCGAACCCGGTGCCAGGGACGACTTGACCCACGGCTTGCGTTTCAGCCCCAGCTTGTTGGCGTTGCGTGCCAGGAGGCCGGCGGCGATCACGTTGCGCGGGTTGCTGGTGTTGGTGCAGCTGGTAATGGCAGCGATGATCACCGCGCCGTCAGGCATTTGCCCCGGAACTTCATCCCACTGGCCGGAAATGCCCTTGGCGGCCAGGTCACGCGTGGCGACACGGGCGTGGGGGTTGCTCGGGCCGGCCATGTTGCGCACGACGCTGGACAGGTCGAAGGTCAGGCCGCGCTCGTATTTCGCGCTCTTGAGGTCGTCCGCCCACAGGCCGGTATGACGCGCGTACTGCTCGACCAGGGTGACCTGTTCGTCCTCGCGGCCGGTGAGTTTCAGGTAGGCGATGGTCTGCTGGTCGATGTAGAACATCGCCGCTGTCGCACCGTATTCCGGGGCCATGTTGGAGATGGTCGCGCGGTCGCCCAACGTCAGTTTCGATGCGCCTTCGCCGAAGAACTCCAACCAGGCACCGACCACTTTCTGTTGGCGCAGGAACTCGGTCAGCGCCAGCACCATGTCGGTGGCGGTGATGCCGGGTTGCAGCTTGCCCGTCAGCTCCACGCCGACGCTTTCCGGCAGGCGCATCCACGAGGCGCGGCCAAGCATGACGCTTTCGGCTTCGAGGCCGCCGACGCCGATGGCGATCACGCCCAGCGCATCCACATGCGGGGTGTGACTGTCGGTACCGACACAGGTATCCGGGAAGGCCACACCGTCACGCACCTGGATCACCGGGGACATTTTCTCCAGGTTGATCTGGTGCATGATGCCGTTGCCCGGCGGGATCACGTCGACGTTCTTGAAGGCTTTTTTGGTCCACTCGATAAAGTGGAAACGGTCTTCGTTGCGACGGTCTTCGATGGCGCGGTTTTTCTCGAACGCGTCCGGGTCGAAACCACCGGCTTCAACGGCCAGGGAGTGGTCGACGATCAGTTGCGTCGGCACCACCGGGTTGACCTGGGCCGGGTCGCCGCCTTGCAGGGCGATGGCATCGCGCAGGCCAGCGAGGTCGACCAGGGCGGTCTGGCCGAGGATGTCGTGGCATACCACGCGTGCCGGGAACCATGGGAAGTCGAGGTCGCGCTTGCGTTCGATCAACTGGCTCAGGGACGCGTTGAGGGTGGCAGGGTCGCAGCGGCGCACCAGGTTTTCCGCGAGCACGCGTGAGGTGTAGGGCAAGGTGGCGTAGGCGCCTGGGCGGATGGCATCGACCGCCGCGCGGGCGTCGAAATAATCCAGGCGGCTGCCGGGGAGCGGTTTGCGGAATTCAGTGTTCATCGTCAGGACTCGGTCACGGTATAGGTTGCTGCGGGAACCTGCCTCCTGTAGGAGCGAGCTTGCTCGCGAAGGTCGTCAACGATAATGCGGGCATACTGAATGATCGCGATGCCTTGACGTTTTTCGCGAGCAAGCTCGCTCCTACAGAGAGCAGGATTACACCTGCAATTCAGCGACGTTCGATTGGCACGAACTTGCGCTGTTCAACGCCGATGTACTCGGCGCTTGGACGGATGATGCGGTTGTTGGCGCGCTGTTCGAACACGTGGGCGGCCCAGCCGGTCAGGCGCGAGCACACGAAGATCGGCGTGAACAGCTTGGTCGGGATGCCCATGAAGTGGTACGCCGAGGCATGGTAGAAGTCGGCGTTGGGGAACAGTTTCTTTTGTTCCCACATGGTCTTGTCGATGGCTTCGGACACTGGGAACAACACCGTGTCGCCCACTTCGTCAGCGAGCTTTTTCGACCAGCCCTTGATCACTTCATTGCGCGGGTCGCTGTCTTTGTAGATCGCGTGGCCGAAGCCCATGATCTTGTCCTTGCGCGCCAGCATGCCGAGGGTGCCTTCGACTGCTTCCTCTGCCGAGCCGAAACGCTCGATCATTTCCATCGCCGCTTCGTTGGCGCCGCCGTGCAGCGGGCCGCGCAGCGAGCCAATCGCAGCGGTGACGCAGGAATACAGGTCGGACAGGGTCGACGCACACACCCGCGCGGTAAAGGTCGAGGCATTGAATTCGTGTTCGGCGTAGAGGATCAGCGACACGTTCATCACCTTGACGTGCAGCTCGCTCGGTTTTTTGCCATGCAGCAGGTGCAGGAAGTGGCCGCCGATGCTGGGCTCGTCGGTCACGCAGTCGATGCGCTTGCCGTCGTGGCTGAAGCGGTACCAGTAGCACATGATCGCCGGGAAGGCGGCGAGCAGGCGGTCGGTGACGTCGCGTTGCACGCTGAAGTCTTGCTCGGGCTCGATATTGCCGAGGAACGAGCAACCGGTGCGCATCACGTCCATCGGGTGGGCGTCGGCGGGGATGCGCTCCAGGACTTCCTTGAGCGCTTGCGGCAGGTCGCGCAGCTTGCTCAGCCTGGCGCTGTAGGCGGCCAGTTCGGTCTTGGTCGGCAGTTCGCCGTAGAGCAGCAGGTAGGCCACTTCTTCAAACTGCGCATCGGCCGCCAGTTCGCGCACGTCGTAGCCGCGATAGGTCAGGCCGGCACCGGCCTGCCCCACGGTGGACAACGCCGTCTGCCCGGCAACCTGGCCACGCAGGCCGGCGCCACTCAGTACTTTTGCTTCAGCCATGTCTGTTCTCCAATCTTGTATTTAATCTTGTATTTATAGAGAGGCGCGTTCGTTACTTCTTCGCGGCGAACAGCGCGTCGAGCTTCTGCTCGAAGGTGTGGTAGTCGATGCGATCGTAAAGCTCCATGCGGGTTTGCATGGTGTCGATCACGTTCTGTTGGGTGCCGTCGCGGCGGATCGCGGTGTAGACGTTCTCGGCGGCCTTGTTCATGGCGCGGAAGGCCGAGAGCGGGTACAGCACGATGGAAACATCGGCAGATTTCAACTGTTCGACGGTGTACAGCGGCGTTGCGCCGAACTCGGTAATGTTAGCCAGGATCGGCGCTTTCACCCGGGACGCGAACAGCTTGTACATCTCCAGTTCAGTGATGGCTTCCGGGAACACCATGTCGGCGCCCGCCTCGATGCAGGCGGCGGCACGCTCCAGCGCCGACTCCAGGCCCTCGACCGCCAGGGCATCGGTACGCGCCATGATCACGAAGCTGTCATCGGTGCGCGCATCCACGGCGGCCTTGATGCGGTCGACCATTTCCTGCTGGGACACGATTTCTTTGTTCGGACGATGCCCGCAACGCTTGGCGCCAACCTGGTCCTCGATGTGGATGGCGGCAGCGCCGAACTTGATCATCGACTTGACGGTACGCGCCACGTTGAACGCCGAGGAGCCGAAGCCAGTGTCCACGTCCACCAGCAAGGGCAGGTCGCACACGTCGGTGATGCGGCGCACGTCGGTCAGCACGTCGTCCAGGCCGGTAATGCCCAGGTCCGGTACGCCCAGGGAGCCGGCAGCCACCCCGCCACCCGACAGGTAGATCGCCTTGAAGCCCGCGCGCTTGGCCAGCAGCGCATGGTTGGCGTTGATTGCGCCGACCACTTGCAAGGGCTGTTCGCTGGCAACCGCGTCACGGAAACGCTGGCCTGGAGTGGTGTTGTTATTGGAACTCATGACTCACCTCGCTGAGTGGCTGTCTGGGGAGCGCCGTCGGGAAAATGACGGGCGATATTGCGTTTGGATGCACCGATATGGCGGCGCATCAACAGTTCGGCCAGTTCACCGTCGCGATCGGCAATCGCGTCAAGAATGCGGTGATGCTCGGCAAAAGCCTGGCGTGGACGATTGGGGGTGGCGGAGAACTGGATGCGGTACATGCGCACCAACTGGTACAGCTCGCCGCAGAGCATTTGGGTCAGGGTGCGGTTACCGGCACCTTGAATGATCCGGTAGTGAAAATCGAAGTCGCCTTCCTGCTGGTAGTAGCCCAGGCCGGCCTGGAACGCTTCGTCGCGTTCATGGGTGTGCAGCACCTGGCGCAGCTCTTCGATTTCCGCATCGGTCATGCGCTCGGCAGCCAGGCGGCAGGCCATGCCTTCGAGGGACTCGCGGATCTCATAGAGTTCGATCAGCTCGGCGTGGCTCAACGACACCACTCGCGCGCCCACATGGGGTACGCGCACCAGCAGGCGCTGGCCTTCCAGGCGGTGGATCGCCTCACGCAGCGGGCCGCGGCTGATGCCGTAGGTGCGCGCCAGCTCTGGCTCGGAGATCTTGCTGCCGGGGGCGATCTCGCCCTTGACGATGGCGGCCTGGATACGGCGGAAGACGTTTTCCGACATCGTCTGGGATTCGTCCGAGGGCACCACCGGGGCCTCCGCTTGCTCGAGCATATTGTCGACACCTTTAAAAGCAATGTGGCAAAAACTAGCCAATCAGCCCCAGATAGTCAAAGAATAAATGCACATTGTCGACAATCGTCTAATAACCAGCCCCGCACGCGCTTGGGGCATGGCCGCCTGCCAGCGCTGGCGTCAGAAAAGCATCATGTTAGAATGCCCGCCGCTTTTGCCTGACATCACTGGATGAAACGGCGCACGAGGGAGCTTGCGCAGCAATGCCAGTCGCCTTGAATTGAACATCGCACTGCACCGCCTCAGGATCTATGAGACTCAAGCCCTTCCTTCTGATATGCCTATTGTTCGTACCGGGACTTATGCCGGCGCTAAGCGTTGCCGCCGAAAAGACCGTGTATGGCCTCAACGAATACGCCAAGCTCGCCGGTATCGACCTGGAAGTCGCGGCCAAGCTCGACACCGGCGCCAAGACCGCCTCGCTCAGCGCCCGCGATATCAAGCGTTTCAAGCGCAACGGTGAATCCTGGGTACGCTTCTACCTGGCGATCGACGCCGCCCATTCCCACCCCATCGAACGCCCCCTGGCCCGCGTCAGCAAGATCAAGCGTCGCGCCGGTGACTACGATCCCGATGAGGACAAGAACTACACCGCCCGTCCGGTGATTGCCCTGGATATCTGCATGGGCAGCGCTTTACGCAGCATCGAAGTGAACTTGACTGACCGCAGCGCCTTCCAATACCCACTGCTGATCGGCTCCGAAGCCTTGAAACGCTTTGATGCGCTGGTCGACCCCAGTCTTAAATACGCAGCAGGCAAACCCGCCTGCGCCGCCGACGCTCATACCGCCGAGTAAACCGAATGCGCTCTCTCACCCTGCACCTGAAAATCCTCATCACCCTCTTGGTGGTGCTCGGTATTTCGGTCACCGCCTACCAGATCTTCGTGCTGGGCATTCCTGTTACCGAGGACGCCACCGACGACTTGTGGAACATCGACGCCAAGGTCGAGTTCGTCGCCAACCCGAAAGACCCGGTGAAGATCCAGATGTTCGTGCCGCCCCTGAGCCGCGACTTCGTCAGCCTCAATGAGAGTTTCATCTCGAACAACTACGGGGTGAGCGTCAACCGCATCGATGGCAACCGCAAGGTCACCTGGTCGGCACGCCGCGCCAAGGGCAACCAGACCCTGTATTACCGCCTGGTGCTGACCAAGCGCTACAGCGGCGAGAAGGTCAAGATCAAGGGCCCGACCTTCCGCGACAGCATTGCCGTGGAAGGCCCGGAGAAAATCGCCGCCGAAGCCCTGCTGGCGCCGATCCGCCAGCACTCGGCCGACGTCGAGACCTTTATTACCGAAGCGATCAAGCGCACCAACAACCTCAACGACGACAACGTCAAGCTGCTGCTGGGCGGCGACCCGTCGACGCCGCACAAGGCCAAGATCGTCGAGCTGCTGCTGTCCATCGCCCACGTCCCGGTGGAAAAGGTCCACACCATCCGCCTGGTCGCCGACCAGCCGCAAACCCCGGAACTGTGGCTGCGCAGCTTCAATGGCAATGACTGGCTGTACTTCAACCCGGAGACCGGCGAACAGGGCCTGCCCGCCGACCGCCTGCTGTGGTGGACCGGCGATGAAAACCTGATCACCGTCGATGGCGGCAAGAAAGCCGTGGTTACCTTCAGCCTGAACAACAGCGAAATGAACGCGATTCGCCTGGCCAAGCTGACCGACGAAAATACCGACGCCAACTTCCTCGAATACTCGCTGTATGGCCTGCCGCTGCAAACCCAGCAAACCTTCATGATCATGGTGATGATCCCGATCGGCGTGCTGGTGATCCTGATCCTGCGCAACCTGATCGGCCTGCAGACCCTGGGCACGTTCACCCCGGTGCTGATCGCGCTGGCGTTCCGCGAGACGCAGCTGGGCTTCGGGATTGTGCTGTTCACGATTATCACGGCATTGGGCTTGTCCCTGAGGTCGTACCTGGAACACTTGAAGCTGCAAATGCTGCCCAGGTTGTCGGTGGTGCTGACCTTCGTGGTGGTGCTGATCGCCGCCATCAGCCTGTTCAGCCATAAACTGGGCCTGGAGCGCGGCTTGTCGGTGGCGCTGTTCCCGATGGTGATCCTGACCATGACCATCGAACGCCTGTCGATCACCTGGGAAGAACGCGGCGCCAGCCATGCGATGAAAGTCGCGATCGGCACGCTGTTCGCCGCCTCCCTGGCACACATCATCATGAGCGTGCCGGAGCTGATTTACTTCGTATTCACCTTCCCGGCGATCCTGTTGATCCTGGTGGGCTTCATGCTGGCCATGGGTCGCTATCGCGGCTACCGCCTGACCGAACTGGTGCGGTTCAAGGCCTTCCTCAAGGCTGATTCGTAATGTTCGGCTTCTGGAAGACCTGGAAGGCCCTGGAAGCGCGAGGGATCATGGGCATCAACCGGCGTAACGCCGACTACGTGCTCAAGTACAACAAGCGCAGCCTGTACCCGATCGTGGATGACAAGATCATCACCAAGGAACGGGCCATGGCGGCCGGCATCCATGTGCCGGAAATGTACGGAGTGATTTCCACCGAGAAGGAAATCGACAAGCTCGACGCGATCATCGGTGGGCGCAGCGACTTCGTGATCAAGCCGGCCCAGGGCGCCGGCGGCGACGGCATCCTGGTCGTCGCCGACCGTTTTGAAGGGCGCTACCGCACAGTGTCCGGCAAGATCATCAGCCATGAGGAAATCGAGCACCAGATTTCCAGCATCCTCACCGGCCTGTACTCCTTGGGTGGCCATCGTGACCGCGCGCTGATCGAGTACCGCGTGGTCCCCGACCAGATTTTCAAGAGCATCAGCTACGAAGGCGTGCCGGATATCCGCATCATCGTCTTGATGGGCTACCCGGTGATGGCCATGTTGCGCTTGCCGACGCGTCAGTCCGGCGGCAAGGCCAACCTGCACCAGGGCGCGATTGGCGTGGGTGTCGACCTCGCCACCGGCCTGACCCTGCGCGGTACCTGGCTGAACAACATCATCACCAAGCACCCCGACACCACCAACGCGGTGGACGGTGTGCAACTGCCCAACTGGGACGGCTTCATGAAGCTCGCGGCCGGCTGCTACGAGCTGTGCGGGCTGGGTTATATCGGCGTGGACATGGTGCTGGACCAGGAGAAAGGCCCGCTGATCCTCGAACTGAACGCACGGCCGGGGCTGAATATCCAGATCGCCAACGACTGCGGCCTGACCCTGCGCACCCATGCCGTGGAGGCGCGCCTGGAAGCGCTGAAAGCGGCCGGTGTGACGGAAACCCCGGAAGAGCGGGTGGCGTTCGTACAGGAAATGTTCGGGCATATTCCGCCCGTCGAAGGCTGACGCGGCCTTACATCTGTCTATCCCCGACATCCCCCCTAGGAGCAAATCCTACGGGGGACTACAATCCCCTCCCCCACGCCAACAGCTGATCCACCCCCGCATGTCGACCTGCTCCGTACACCCGCTGCCCTACCGGGCCAACCCCGCCGAGTATTTTGCGGCGATTCGCCATGCGCCAGGCGCAGTCCTGCTGGACAGCGGCAGGCCCGTGGCCGAGCGCGGGCGTTATGACCTGCTCAGCGCCTGGCCGCAAGTGACACTAACGGTATCGCCTGGTGAAAGCGGCGCAGACTTCCTGCAGCGCCTGCGGGAAAGCCTGACCCAACTGGGTGAAGCGAGCATACCCGCTGGCTTGGAACTCCCGTTTGCTGGCGGCCTGATCGGCTACTTGAGCTACGACTTCGGCCGCCACCTGGAACAGATGCCGCACCTGGCCGCAGACGATTTGCACCTGCCGGATGCGCGTTTTGGCCTGTATGCCTGGGCGCTGATCAGTGATCACCAGGCGCGGACCAGCCAGTTGGTGTTTCACCCGGCGCTGGCAGTCAGCGAGCGGCAACGCTTGATCGCGGTGTTCAGTCATGGCGTTGTCGACGGAGCAGCCACGTTCAAGCTCCTGGGCCCCATGGCCCCTGACCTGACCGCCGAGGCATATCGCCAGGCGATCGTACGCATCCAGGATTACATCCAGGCCGGTGACTGCTACCAGGTCAACTTTGCCCAACGCTTTCGCGCACCGTGCCTCGGCGATCCGTGGGCGGCCTATTGCGCCCTGCGCGAAGCCTGCCCGACGCCGTTTTCCGGGTTCCAGAGCCTGCCGGATGATGGCGCGGTGCTGAGCCTGTCGCCGGAGCGGTTCGTGCGTATCAGCCAGCGCCAGGTCGAAACCCGCCCGATCAAAGGCACGCGCCCTCGCGGCTTGACCCCCGAAGCAGACGCGGCGAATGCCGCCGAACTGCTGGCCAGCCCCAAGGACCGCGCCGAAAACCTGATGATCGTCGACCTGCTGCGCAACGACCTCGGCCGCACCTGCCGCACCGGCTCGGTGAGCGTGCCGGAGCTGTTCAGCCTGGAAAGCTACCCCAACGTGCACCATCTGGTCAGCAGCGTCATCGGTGAATTGGCCGACGACAAAGATGCCTTGGACCTGATCGCCGGCAGCTTCCCCGGTGGCTCCATCACCGGCGCACCGAAGATCCGCGCGATGCAGATCATCGACGAACTGGAGCCGACGCGGCGCGGCTTGTATTGCGGTTCGCTGGTGTACCTGGATGTGCGCGGCGAGATGGACAGCTCCATCGCCATTCGCAGCTTGCTGGTCAAGGATGGTCAGGTGTGCTGCTGGGGCGGCGGCGGGATCGTCGCGGATTCGCAGTGGCAGGCGGAGTATCAGGAGTCGCTGACCAAGGTGCGGGTGTTGTTACAAACACTGGAAAGCCTGTAGCGCGCAGTTCCTTTCTGGCTCTCAGACGCAGAGCCGGGCAGTAGAAAAAACCTGAATCAGACCCGCAGTAGACGCAGTTGAACGTCGGAGGATAGCGTCCGGCGTCAACCGTCCACCCGCCGTCTGTGAAGGATCACATGAAGCGACTGCCTACCCTTCAGGAAATATTTCCGAGATTGCATCTCCTCTCAATCGCACCTACCATCTCCCAAATTGGGAGGTTGCAGCGATGCGGATAATCGCTCTATCGACCTTACGAATATTCTGGGAAAACCAACCCGCCTATATCGATGCAAAAGCGCCGCTTATTGAATTGTATCGGCATATGGAAAAGGCAATTTACCCGACGCCACAAGCACTCAAGGCAGAGCTCAGGACCGCGAGCATTCTCAAAGGTGGCAGGGTTGTATTCAACGTGGGCGGCAACAAATATCGAGTGATCATGGCGATCGATTACCAGCGACAGCTTGGGTTCATACGGTTCGTAGGAACTCATGCGCAATACGATCAGATCAATGCGGAGACCGTATGATGAACATCAAACCGATACATTCCCGAGAGGACCTGACCGCTGCGCTTGCGCGCGTGGAGCAGATATGGGGAGCGCAACCAGGCTCGCCAGAGGGTGATGAGCTGGAAGTCCTCGCAATACTCATCGAAAAATACGAGGCGCAGCACTATCCCATCCCCCCGTCAGACCCGGTGGAAGCGATTAAATTTCGCATGGAACAGCTAGGTATGACCGCCCGGGATCTTGAGCCTTTCATCGGGACGAGCGGACGTGTATCCGAAGTGCTGAATCACAAGCGCAAGCTGAGCTTGTCGATGATCAAGCGACTGCATGAAGGCTTGAGTATTCCTTATGAGCGATTGCTTGCAGAGGGCTGACAGGAACATAGGCAGTGGCTTTACCCGTCCCATCAGCCCGGCCGAAAAAATTAAAGGCTCAACAGCCGATTCGAAGCCTTGATGAACTCTTTCTTCAAATCTTCAAACGTATGCACCGCCGGGAATTGCGGGAATTCGCGGATCACATTCTCCGGCGCATGGAACAGAATCCCACGGTCGGCCTCACCCAGCATGCTGGTGTCGTTGTAGGAATCGCCGGCCGCGATCACGCGGTAGTACAGGCTCTTGAACGACAGTACCGACTGGCGCTTGGGGTCTTTCTGGCGCAGTTGGTAGCTGATCACACGGTCGCTGTCGTCGGTGATCAGGCGGTGGCACAGCAAGGTCGGAAAGCCCAACTGGCGCATCAACGGCTGGGAAAATTCGTAGAAGGTGTCGGACAGGATCACTACCTGGAAGCGCTCGCGCAGCCAGTTGACGAACTCGATGGCGCCTTCCAGCGGCTTGAGCGTGGCGATCACTTCCTGGATATCGGCCAGCTTGAGCCCGTGTTCATCGAGGATGCGCAGGCGTTGCTTCATCAGCACGTCGTAGTCGGGAATGTCCCGGGTGGTCGCCCGCAGGGATTCAATACCGGTTTTTTCAGCGAAGGCGATCCAGATTTCCGGAACCAGCACCCCTTCCAGGTCGAGACAGGCAATTTCCACAAGACACTCCTAGTTATATTGTTCAAGTCGAGCGAGCAAAAGGACTGCCGAACTCTAGCGATTCAAGCCCGCCGCCGCAACGCGGGACGGATTTTGATACCATCGCTCCCCTATAGAGCGCTCAGCGCCATTGACCTGTAGGAACCGTCCTGATGAACCAAGCCTTCGATGTCGTTGAACTCGCCGCGACTTATGCCAACAAGTCTGCCCAGGACATTCTCAAGCTGGCGTTCAGCCAGTTCGGTGATGACCTGTGGATTTCCTTCAGCGGTGCCGAGGATGTGGTGCTGGTGGACATGGCCTGGAAGCTGAACAAGAACGTCAAGGTGTTCAGCCTCGACACCGGCCGCCTGCACCCGGAGACCTACCGGTTTATCGAGCAGGTGCGCGAGTTCTACAAGATCGATATCGAACTGATCTCGCCGGACCAGAGCAAGCTGGAACCCTTCGTCAAAGAAAAAGGCCTGTTCAGCTTCTACAAGGACGGCCATGGCGAATGCTGCGGTGTCCGCAAGATCGAACCGCTACGCCGCAAACTCTCCGACGTGCGCGCCTGGGCCACCGGCCAGCGCCGCGACCAGAGCCCCGGCACCCGCAGCCAGGTGGCGGCGCTGGAAATCGACAGCGCCTTCTCCACCCCGGAACGCACCCTGTACAAGTTCAACCCGCTGGCGCAGATGACCAGTGAAGAGATCTGGGGGTACATCCGCATGCTGGAGCTGCCGTACAACAGCCTGCATGAGCGCGGGTTTATCAGCATCGGGTGTGAACCGTGCACCCGCCCTGTACTGCCGAACCAGCATGAGCGTGAAGGCCGCTGGTGGTGGGAGGAAGCCACGCAGAAGGAATGCGGGCTGCACGCTGGGAATATCATCAGCAAGGCTTGAAGTTGATGCTGTAAAAAATGTGGGAGGGGCGGTGCGACGATTCGACTTGCCCCCGATGGCTGAGTATCAGGTACTGCATCAGTGACTGACACACCGCTATCGGGGGCAAGCCCCCTCCCACATTTGGTTTGTGTTGAGTGTTAGAAATGTACACATACATGTAACCATTGGTGCCATTTATGTGTGCAATTTTTCTTCATGCGCACCATAACGTAACACCTCCCCCCTCCCCTCGGTTGGTCTGGCGAATCGCACGCTGACAACGCAAAAATAAATAGCTGTTCAATCGGTCAATTTATATTTCTTCAAATTCAGCCAGTTATTTAACCAACCTATAAAAACGAAATTACCCAGGGCTTTCATAGATCCAAAACTGGCACGCATGTGGCTTAAGTGTAAATACGCTTTGTATACAATAAATACAAAACCTACATACACTTTTCAGTCTGCAGCTTCCCTGCAGATGTGCTGGAGCCTGCCGGAATGCGTACAAGCCTCTCGAACAACATCGCACTGGATCTGCCCTCCTCCGCCCTGAACCCCGAGGCTGCCGGCCCCGGCCCGCTGGTGCTCAGCCCGCGCCTGCACAACAAAGACCTGGCACCCACCAAGGTCGAAGGCCGACGCTGGGGGCGCTACAGCATCTTTGCGCTGTGGACCAACGACGTGCACAACATTGCCAACTATTCATTCGCCATCGGCTTATATGCGTTGGGCCTGGGTGGCTGGCAGATTTTGTTATCCCTGGGGATAGGCGCGGCGCTGGTGTACTTCTTCATGAACTTGTCGGGGTATATGGGCCAAAAGACCGGCGTGCCGTTTCCCGTGATCAGCCGCATCAGTTTCGGCATTCACGGGGCGCAGATTCCGGCGTTGATCCGGGCGGTGATCGCGATTGCCTGGTTTGGTATCCAGACCTACCTGGCGTCGGTGGTTTTCCGCGTATTGCTGACGGCGATTCATCCGGGGTTCGGCGACTACGACCACAATTCGATCCTGGGTTTGTCGAGCCTGGGCTGGGTGTGCTTTGTGACCATCTGGTTCGTGCAACTGGTGATACTGGCCTACGGCATGGAAACGGTGCGTCGCTACGAAGGCTTCGCCGGGCCGGTCATTTTGCTGACCGTCGCGTCGCTGGCCGGGTGGATGTACTTCCAGGCCGACGGCCACATTGCATGGTCGATCCGCGAACCGCTGAGCGGCGGTGAGATGTGGCGCAATATCTTTGCCGGTGGTGCGCTGTGGCTGGCGATCTACGGCACGTTGATCCTCAACTTCTGCGACTTCGCGCGCTCGTCGCCGTGCCGCAAGACCATCCAGGTCGGCAACTTCTGGGGCCTGCCCGTGAATATCCTGGTGTTCGCCGCGATTACCGTGCTGCTCTGCGGCGGGCAGTTCCAGCTCAACGGCCAGGTGATCGAGAGCCCCACCGAAATCATCGCAGCCATCCCCAATACCTTCTTCCTGGTGCTGGGCTGCCTGGCGTTCCTGATCGTCACCGTGGCGGTGAACATCATGGCCAACTTCGTCGCGCCGGCTTTTGTGCTGAGCAACCTGGCGCCCAAGTACCTGAACTTCCGCCGCGCCGGTTTGATCAGCGCCGCCGTGGCGGTACTGATCCTGCCGTGGAATCTCTACAACAGCCCGTTGGTGATCGTGTATTTCCTTTCCGGCCTGGGCGCGCTGCTGGGGCCGTTGTACGGGGTGATCATGGTCGATTACTGGCTGATTCGGAAAAGCCAGGTGGACGTGCCGCAGCTGTATAGCGAAGACCCGAATGGCGTTTATTACTACAGCCGTGGCGTGAATATGCGCGCGGTGGCAGCGTTCATTCCTGCGGCGGTGATCGCCATCCTGCTGGCGCTGCTGCCGGGCTTTGCCAGCGTCTCGCCGTTTTCCTGGCTGTTTGGCGCCGGTATTGCAGGGTTGCTCTACCGGGTGATCGCCAAGCGCCAGCCGTTCTATGCCGATGTCAGCGGTGAAAGCATTGCAGTCGATAACGTCAGTCATTAAACAAGGACCTTCCATGCGCATCCTCGTGGTCAACGTCAACACCACCGAATCCATTACCGAAACCATCGCCCAACAAGCGCGGGCCGTGGCGTCGCCAGGCACCGAGATTGTCGGGCTCACCCCCTACTTCGGGGCTGAATCGGTGGAGGGCAATTTTGAAAGCTACCTGGCGGCCATCGCCGTCATGGACCGGGTGATGGCCTATGACCAGCCCTTCGATGCGGTAATCCAGGCCGGTTATGGCGAACATGGCCGCGAAGGCTTGCAGGAGTTGCTCGACGTGCCGGTGGTGGACATCACCGAAGCGGCGGCCAGCACGGCGATGTTCCTCGGCCATGCCTACTCCGTGGTGACCACCCTGGACCGTACGGTGCCGCTGATCGAGGATCGCCTGAAGCTGGCCGGGCTGTACCAGCGCTGCGCCTCGGTGCGCGCCAGTGGCATGGCGGTGCTGGAGCTGGAAGAAGACCCATTGGCCGCCATGGAAGCCATCGTGCGCCAGGCAGAGCTGGCGATCTGCGAGGACAAGGCCGAAGTGATCTGCCTGGGCTGCGGCGGCATGGCCGGGCTGGATGAGCAGATTCGCCAACGCACCGGGGTGCCGGTGGTGGACGGGGTAACGGCAGCGGTGACCATTGCCGAATCCCTGGTGCGGTTGGGGTTGTCGACATCGAAGATCAGGACTTACGCGACACCACGGCCGAAGAAAGTCATTGGCTGGCCGACCCGGTTCGGCCACTGAAGATTAAAAGTGGGAGGGGCGCTGCTCCGTTTCAGATTGCGCTGAACTGCAGGCCCAGGCCCTGCCCCACAAACTGCTCGAGGATGAAATCCACAAACGCCCGGGTCTTGCCCGGCAGCAGTTTGTGTTCGGCGTAGTAGATGGAGATGTTGCCGTCATCGACGTACCAGTCAGGCAACACCCGCACCACCTCGCCACTGTGCAGAAACGGCACCGCCATCGGCATGCTTACCAGCGCGATACCCAGGCCTTGGGCGCTGGCACAGCAGGCGGCTTCGGAGTCACTCATGGTCATGCCGGGCTTGAGCTGCAGCGGGCGCTGTTCGCGGGCCAGGCTGGTCAGTTGCCAGGAGCGCACGCGGCCGGTTTGCGGTAATGGGATGGACGCCCCCTTCCTAACGGCATCTATGTGCCAAAGTTAAAGTGTTACCCACACTTAACGGAAGGGAGCGTCCTCATGAAGCTTACGACTGTTTCGGTTGACTTGGCAAAAGCCCTGTTTCAACTTCACGCGATCGACGAACAAGGAAAAACGGCGCTAAGGAAGCAGCTTAAACGTGAACAAGTTGTACCGTTTTTTGCCACGTTAGAGCCGTGCCTGGTGGGCATGGAGGCATGTGGCGGAGCCCACTACTGGGCAAGAAAACTGCAGGCACTTGGTCATACGGTCAAGTTAATGGCACCGAAATTTGTGAAGCCCTATGTGAAGTCGAACAAAAGCGATGTAGCTGACGCAGAAGCAATCTGTGAAGCCGTTACTCGGCCCAACATGCGCTTTGTGCCGATCAAGACGGTAGAGCAACAAGCTATTCTGGCCGTGCATCGCGCACGGCAGGGATTCGTAAAGGCCAGAACGGCACAAGCTAATTCGATTCGTGGACTTCTTGGAGAGTTTGGCGTGGTCTTGCCGCAGGGCATTCGGCATATTACCGAGCGTTTGCCGGGCATTTTGGAAGATCGTGACAACGCTCTTCCTCGATCTTTGCGCCAACTGATGCAGCGTTTGAGTGAGCATTTCAAAGAGCTGGATCGACAGGTCGTCGAGTTGGAACGGGAGATTCAACAATGGCATCGCAGCAATGAAGACAGTTGCCGCCTGGCAGAAATACCAGGAGTCGGCCCGCTCACTGCAACCGCGCTAGTGGCGTCAGTGGGTGATGCGAAGAATTTCACTAATGGTCGGCAAATGGCAGCATGGCTGGGGTTGGTGCCACGACAACATTCCAGCGGAGGAAAGCCCACGTTGTTGGGGATCAGTAAACGGGGCGATGGTTATTTACGCACTTTGCTGGTTCACGGCGCTCGGTCGGTGGTTCGAGTGGTGGAGAGTAAAACAGATCCTTCGGCGGATTGGCTGAAGGGGTTATTGGCTCGTCGGCACACCAACGTTGCAGTTGTTGCTCAGGCTAATAAAACTGTCCGGATAGCCTGGGCACTATTGGCCCATGGCAGCAAGTTCCGAGCCGACTACACCCCTGATGTAACAGGGGCGTAGCCGGCTCGGTGGAATCAAAAAGTGGTGCGTTAGAGGGAGTATTTCCAAGGTTGCTCAGGCGATCATGACGTGATGGCAAGACAGGTAGGACCGGGATCGGGTAACTCTGCTCCGCTCACAGCGCTTCGAGCGCGTTGTGGTGATAAGAGCCCGATCAGCGAATTCCATCAGGGACAGAGGCATAGCCTCACTTAAAGTCCGGATGTATGGCTGCAACCTTATCCCGTCTGTGTTTTCACGAATTGAGCGCTTGGCATACTGGGGGCGTCCATGTATGAGCGGATGAGAATGCCGCTGCACCGCGACAAGTCTTCGGGCAGCAAAACCGCTGGGCGTTGCGCCAGGTAATCCGGCGATGCCACCAGCACCCGAT
Organism: Pseudomonas sp. OVF7; assembly: GCF_030644265.1. Classification (NCBI taxonomy): domain Bacteria; kingdom Pseudomonadati; phylum Pseudomonadota; class Gammaproteobacteria; order Pseudomonadales; family Pseudomonadaceae; genus Pseudomonas; species Pseudomonas sp. OVF7. The sequence goes on from NZ_CP128996.1 coordinate 6,102,989, forward strand.
GGGCGGGGGCCAACTTGCGCGCCACCACGCCCTGGGGCAGTTCAAAACCACCGCCGATGGCGGCATCGAAGCCCTGGCCGATCAGGTCGACCTGGCGGTTATCGAAATGCCAGTCCGGGCGGATATCCGGAAAGCGCTGCATAAACGCCCCCAGCAGCGGCACCACATAGCGGTTGCCAAATACCGTGCCCATGCTGACCTTGAGCGTGCCCACCGGCCGCCCTTCGGCGCTGGCCAGGTTGGCCACGGCGTTCTGGATGGTGGTGAGGCTGCCGCTGACCTCTTCGAGGAACAGCTTGCCGGCTTCGGTCAAGGCCAGGCGGCGGGTGCTGCGCTGAAACAGACGCACACCGAGGCGCACTTCCAGTTTGGCGACGCTTTTTCCTACCGCTGCCGGGGTCAGGCTCAAGTGCCGGGCCGCTTCGGCAAAGCTGCCGCCTTCGGCGCTGCGCACAAAGCATTCGATACTTCCAAAGCTCTCCATATCGCCCACTCTAAACTTTTGGTTTACACAGACTATAGCAATCACCGTCTACCGGCATGGGCAGGCGAGGTCGATACTCGGTCCCATCAACAAGGCATACCGCCTTGGACCCGTTGGAGATCGACATGACCACCCACAACCTCAGCGGCAAAGTTGCCTTGATTCAAGGCGGTTCCCGTGGCATCGGCGCTGCCATCGTCAAGCGCCTGGCGGCGCAGGGCGCAGCCGTCGCGTTTACCTACGTCAGCTCGGCCGCCAAGGCTGAGGAACTGCAAAACGATGTGCTCAGCACAGGCGGCAAGGCCCTGGCGATCCATGCCGACAGTGCCGATGCGGCAGCGATTCGCAATGCCGTGAATGCCACCGTCAAAGCGTTTGGCCGCCTGGATATCCTGGTGAACAACGCTGGCGTACTGGCCATCGCACCGCTGGAAGACTTCAAGCTGGAAGACTTCGACCAGACGTTGGCGATCAACGTGCGCAGTGTGTTTATCGCGACCCAGGAAGCCGCCAAGCATATGGGCGAAGGTGGCCGGGTGATCAACATCGGCAGCACCAACGCCGAGCGCATGCCGTTTGGCGGGGGTGGGCCATACGCGATGAGCAAGGCCGCGCTGGTCGGCTTGACCAAAGGGTTGGCGCGAGACCTGGGGCCACGTGGGATCACCATCAATAATGTGCAACCGGGGCCGGTGGACACCGACATGAACCCGGCGAACAGCGAATTCGCCGAGAGCCTGATCGGGTTGATGGCGGTCGGGCGTTATGGGCATGTGGAAGAGATTGCCAGCTTTGTGGCGTATCTGGCCGGGCCTGAAGCCGGGTATATCACCGGTGCCAGCCTGACTATCGACGGTGGGTTCAGCGCCTGATTTTCTGAAGCCCTGCAAAACCAAATGAGGGAGAGGGAGCGACGATTCGACGTGCTCCCTCTTCTCAATAAAGTAACTTATTGATTCTTAAGTATTAAATTTTTCACTAAGCGACCGATTTTTGTGGCGAGCGGGCTTGTTGTGGTGAGCGGGCTTGCCCCGCGTTGGGCTGCGAAGCGGCCCCAATAAGGCTACCGCGTTTATCCAGGCATATTGAATTGCCAGGTTTTGGGGCTGCTTCGCAGCCCAACGCGGGGCAAGCCCGCTCGCCACAACAAGCCCGTTCACCACAACAAGCCCGCTCGCCACAATAGCCCGCTCGCCACAGAGGCAGTGGGCCCTCCCACCGTTTGATCGTGGTGAATCAGGACATTGGCGGCAAGCCATAGGCCGCCAGGTCAAAGTCCGCGAGTTTGCGGATGATCTGGTCGGCGTGGTGGTACTTGCTGTCGGCCATGGCTTCATCAGGCACGGCGATGGCGGTCATGCGCGCGGCTTTTGCAGCGGTGACGCCGAACGGTGAGTCTTCGAACACCAGGCAGTCCTGTGGCGCGATACCCAGGCGGCGGGCGGCGGTGAGGAAGATGTCCGGCGCAGGTTTGGCGGCACCGACTTCCGGGTCGTCAGCGGTGACGATGGTGCCGAACAGGCTGAACCACTCGCGGTGCAGGGTGGTTTTATGGCCAAACGAATTGCGCGACGAACTGGTGCCCACGGCAATCGGAATATTGTGCGCCTTCAAGTGCCGCACCAACGCCTCGGCACCGGGCATGCCCAGGGCCCTGGGGAACCGCTCGCTCATCAGCGGTTCACGGATTTCGAGGAATTGCGCCGATGTGATCGGCAAGTCCAGCGCCTTGACCACATAGTCGGCCAGGTCCTGGGCGCCTCGCCCGATGATGTGCTGCTTGATCCCCCAGTCATAGGTACGGCCGTAGCGTTCGGCGATGATCTGCGTCACTTCGGTGTAGATGCCTTCTGTATCCAGCAGCAAACCGTCCATATCGAAAATGACGGCCTTGATCGGAGCGGCGGTACGCGGTGCATTCATCACTACAGATCCTTGGGGGGAAGGACTAAAAGGATTCAGCACAATAACGGCCCCCCTTGCCAGCAGGCAACCCTTTAGACTGTGGGGCCCTCCTTTTGAAGTGCCCGTGATGCTCTACCGTCTGGCCGCCGACAGCCTGGTGCTGTTCCATCTGTCCTTCATTGTGTTCGTGCTGTTCGGCGGGTTGCTCGCCCTCAAGTGGCGTGGGGTGCTGTGGCTGCATGGACCTGCGGTCGCCTGGGGCATTGCGGTGGAGGTGTTCCACCTGCCGTGTCCGCTGACCCGCTGGGAAAACCTGTTTCGCCACCTGGCCGGGCAAGACGGCTATGGCGGTGGCTTTATCGAGCATTACATCCTGACGCTGATCTACCCCGCCGGCCTGACGCCGAACATTCAACTGGTGTTGGGCGCCGTGGTGGTGCTGGTCAACCTTGCGGTGTATGTGCGCCTGACCAGGCGGGCGTAGGCAAGCAACCCAAGCCCTCCAATGTGGCCTCTACTGCCTGCTCCAGCGGGGTGTGGGGCTCGTGGCCGAGGGTCGCCAGCAAGCGCTGGTTATCCAGGCGCAACGGGGTGTGCCACAGGTAGCGCATCTCCTGCATCTCGCGCACGGTCACGACAAAGGGCATCGCCAACGTCAACAGCCACCAGGGGAACGCGCCGACCTGGGGTTGCTGGCCTGTCCGGCGCAACACCACGCGCTGGATCGCCTGGGTCATCTGCGTGCCATCCGTATCCACATGCCCGGCCATATGAAAACAGGCGAAGGCGTCGAGGGTCGCGCGGCGCTCGATCAACTCCAACACGGTACGCGCCACATCCGGCAGGTAGGCCCATTGATGAGCCACCCCAGGGGCACCGGGATAGCTGACGCGGCGTACGGGTTTGCCGGGTTTGACCAACCCTTGGGCAAACCAGTTATTGGCCAGCCGGGTACCGAAAAAGTCACCGGCGCGCACGATCAACACCCGGGCGCCCTGCTGGGACGCCTCCCGTAAACGTTGCTCAAGCTGGACCCGGATCGTGCCCTTGCGAGTCTGCGGGTGCTGGGGCGAGTCTTCGTGCAACACGGGAAACGCATCCGGCCCGAAGTTGTAGACCGTACCGGGCAGTACGATGGTGGCACCTTCGGCGATGGCGGCGGCGATGCTGTTGTCGATCATCGGCAGCACCTGCTCGGCCCAATGGCGGTAGCCCGGCGGGTTGACCCCGTGGACGATCACCGCGCAACCACGGGCGGCCGCGATCACCGCCGCGCGATCAAGGGCATCGCCCTTGAGCCAGGTAAGGGCGGGATTCTGGCGACGGGCCTTGTCGACATCCCGGGTCAACGCACACACCTCCCAGCCCGCCGCGCTCAACTGCCGCGCCACTTCGCCGCCAATGCCACCGGTGGCACCCAATACCAGAACCTTGCTCATCATCCTCTCCCACAGTGGTTGGTGAGGCCATTGTGTGCGCGGCCCTGCTATAGATAAATTGCCGAAGACCATCCAGTCGCTATACATTTATGCATGGCATCAAGCATTGGATGGGAGCTTTACCGGTCGTTCCTCGGGGTACTCAAGGAGGGGTCGCTGTCAGGGGCCGCGCGGCTGCTTGGCATTACACAGCCCACGGTCGGTCGGCACATCGCTGCGCTGGAAAGTGCCCTGGGCGTGGTGCTGTTCACCCGCTCCCCCACGGGCTTACTGCCCACCGCGGTAGCCCACACCTTGCGCGCCCATGCCGAAACCATGGAGCGCACCGCCGCCGCCCTTGAGCGCGCCGCGTCATCCCAGGGCGACGAAGTGCGCGGCGTGGTGCGCGTGTCGGCCAGCGAAGTGGTCGGCGTGGAAGTGCTGCCGTCGATCATCACGCACTTGCGCCGGCAGCACCCGCATCTCAAGGTCGAACTGGTACTGACCAACCGCCTCAGCGACCTGCTGCAACTGGAAGCCGACATCGCCGTGCGCATGGTGCGCCCAAGCCAGGAACAACTGCTGGCACAGCGCATCGGCCTGATCGAAGTCGGCCTGCACGCCCGCGACGATTACCTGCAACAACACGGCATACCACAGGTATTGAAAGACCTCACCGACCATTCGGTGATCGGCTACGACCAGGCCAACGCGTTTATCCGCAGCGTGGCCATCACCGGCTTCGAACGCAGCGACTTTGCCTTCAGCAGCGACAGCGACCTGGCCCAACTGGCCCTGATCCGCGCCGGCGCCGGTATCGGTGGATGCCAGGTGCAACTGGCCAAACGAGACCCGCGCTTGCGGCGCGTATTGCCGCAGGCCTTCGCGCTGAAACTCGACACCTGGGTGACCATGCATGAAGACCTGCGCAACAGCCCGCGCTGCCGGGTCACATTCGATGCCCTCGTGCAGGGTTTGCAGCGTTACGTACAGGATTGAGACAGCTTCACTGGTAAAGAATCAGACTCCCTCACTCCCTTCATAGACGCCCCCATGTCCGAAGCCTTCGAAGTCCCCAGCCCCCACGAAAAACACATCGAACACACCACTGAACATGCCCACGGACGCGGCGACAGTTTCGCCAGCCGCATCGCCGTGATGACCGCCCTGATGGCCACCTTGGGTGCCATGCTCAGCTACCAGGCCGGCTCCACCGAAAGCGAAGCGGCGATGGACAAGAACAACGCCGCCATCATCAAGACCGAAGCCGCCAACCAATGGAACTACTACCAGGCCAAATCCAGCCGGCAAAACCTGGCGGAACTGGCCACCCATATTCCTGGTGTGGACGCCGCGCACTACAAGGATGAGATCGAGCGCTACAGGAACCAGAAGGAAGAAGTGCGCAAGCAGGCCGAGAAACTCGAAGCGACCTCGAAAGCCTGGGATGAAAAATCCGAACAGGCACTGCACCAGCATCACCGCTGGGCCCAAGCGATGACCGCGATCCAGATCGCGATCTCGTTGGCGGCGATCACGTTGTTGACGAGGAAAGAGTGGTTGAAGCGGCTGTCGTATACGGCAGCGGGTGTGGCGATGCTGCTGGGGAGCCTGGCCTGGTTGCATGTCTGAGGGGCATAAAAACCTTGCGAGTGCTGTCGCGCAGTAAACCGCCCCTCCCCCGTGGCAAGCGAGCCTGTTGTGGCGAGCGGGCTTGCCCCGCGTTGGGCTGCGAAGCAGCCCCAATAAGGCCACCGCGTTTATCCAGGCATATTAAATCGCCAGGTTTTGGGGCCGCTTCGCAGCCCAACGCGGGGCAAGCCCGCTCGCCACAACAGGCCCGATCACCACAATAAGCCCTCTCAACACAACAGGCCCGCCACACAAATTCGGTCGTTTTATGCTTGAGAAGATTACGGCCTCGTTGACGCTTGACTCATCAACCCCAGCAGGTGATTTCGACAGAAAACGTCGTCGCACAGCCCCTTTGCGCTTTGGCTCTGCCTGCGAGTCGCTATATAGTTAAACGCATAACGCCTGATGCTATTCAACTCGAGGGGAACACCGGTGTCCGCACAACCCAAAGAAGCCGTGGGCGCCGCCTACAGCATCGAATCCATGCGCTACGCCCAGGCCATGACCTGGCAAGCCATCGAACACCTTTCACAGCGCATCCGCCCCGGTATGCTCGAGTCCCAAGCGCGTGAACTGGGCAAGCAAGTGCTCGCCGACCTGAACATGCAACGCATCTGGCACCCGCTGCTGGTGCGCTTCGGCGCCAACACCCTCAAGACCTTCAAGCAACGCTCCGAAGGCGACCCGGTGCTGGGCGACAACGATATCTTCTTCATCGACATGGGCGCCGTGTGGCAAGGCCACGAAGGTGACGCCGGCGCGACATTCGCCACCGGCACCGACCCGGACATGATCGCCTGCGCCAGCGCCGCCAAGGAGCTGTTCGACCGCGTACAATCGCGCTGGAAAAACGACCAGGTGGTCGGCCTCGAACTCTACCGCTACGCCGAAGAACAAGCGCGCGCCATGGGCTGGCGGTTGAACCTGGACATCAAGGGCCACCGTGTCAGCGACTTTCCCCACGCCATTCATCGTGGCGGCGACCTGGGTGATTTCGAGCACTGTCCGAATGCCGGGTTGTGGATTCTCGAGATCCAGATCGCCCACCCGACCCAACCCTACGGCGCCTTCTACGAAGACCTGCTCGCCTGACCCTTCAAGGAACAGAAATGGAACGCTCAACCGAATTTCCCGTGCTGTTGTTTTCCTACGGCACCTTGCAGGACAAAGCCGTACAACTGGCTAACTTCGGCCGCGAACTGAGCGGCCATCACGACGCCATGCTGGGCTACTCGCAACGCTGGGTAGAAATCACCGACCCGCACGTCCTGGCCACCAGTGGCAAGACCCATCATCCGATCGTGGCGCCGACCCTCGAGCAAGGCGCCAGCGTCGACGGGATGGTGTTCCAGATCACCGAGCAGGAGCTGGCGGCGGCGGATGCTTACGAAGTGTCGGACTACAAGCGGGTATCGGTGGCGCTGGCCTCGGGCCTCACCGCGTGGGTGTATGTGCAAGCCTGACGCAGGCGCTTTTATTTCAATCTGTTACAGGAGCGATTAAAGTGTCGCCCCCGAGAATTGAATCTCGGGATTCAGCCCATGGAGTTACTCAGTGAAGTACGTCAGTAAAGTGGTTGCAGCAGCTGTTCTCGGTTTCGCCCTCGCAGGTTGCACCGGCACCGCCATCAAATCCCCGCAGTACGACAGCAATCAATACACCGTGCTGGGCCACAGCGAAGCCAGCGCCACCGGCATCATGCTGTTCGGCGTCATCCCGATCGGCCAGAACAGCCGTTTCGTGCGTGCACAGGATGCTGCCATCAAGGCAAAAGGCGGCGACGCGCTGATCAACACACAAGTACAGGAAAAATGGTTCTGGGCTTGGGTGCTGAGCGGTTACACCACCAACATTTCCGGTGATGTGATCAAGCTGAAAAAAGCGCAATAAACCTCACGTTGCTGTATTCGCCCGGGATTTAACCCGAGTGAGCGACGTATCATGGGCCAACCTTCCGAGGATGGCCCATGAACCTCAGTATCGTCTACGCACTCGCCGCCGCCGCGCTGTTCGGCGCCAGCACCCCGCTCGCCAAAAGCCTCGGCCTGGGCCTCTCGCCCATCTTGCTCGCCGGCCTGCTCTACCTCGGCAGCGGTATTGGCCTGAGTGCCGTACGCCTCATCCGTGATCGCGGCTGGAAACCCACCGGCCTGACCGCACCTGAATGGCCCTGGCTGCTCGGTGCCATCGCATTCGGCGGCATCCTCGGCCCCGTGGCCCTGATGTTCGGCCTTACCCGCACCACCGGCTCGACGGCCTCCCTGATGCTCAACCTAGAATCGGTACTGACCGCCGTCATCGCCTGGCTGGTATTCCGGGAAAACGCGGATCGACGCATCGTCCTCGGCATGCTCGCCATCGTGCTGGGCGGCGTCGTGCTGTCATGGCCCGAAGGCGGCGGCCCAAGCCACGACTGGACCGGCCCGCTGGCAGTAGCCGTGGCCTGCCTGTGCTGGGGGATCGATAACAACCTGACGCGCAAGGTGTCGGCGTCGGACGCACTGTTTATCGCCGGCGCCAAGGGGTTGATGGCGGGCCTGGTCAATTGCAGCCTGGCGCTTTATCTCGGCGCGCAGCTACCCAGTGCCGCGCAACTGGGGCCGATCCTGTTGGTCGGCTTCCTGGGCTACGGCATCAGCCTGGTCCTGTTTGTACTGGCACTGCGCGGGCTGGGCAGCGCGCGCACGGGGGCCTATTTCTCGACCGCGCCATTCCTGGGCGCCGCGATTGCGCTGCTGGCGTTGGGGGAGTCGGTGTCAGCGGCCTTCTGGATAGCGTCCGCGCTGATGGCCGTAGGGGTGTGGCTGCACCTGACGGAGCGGCACGCCCATGAGCATCAACATGAAGCGACTGAGCACGGGCATTGGCATGTGCACGATGAACATCACCAGCATGAGCATGGGTTTGAGTGGGATGCGAAGGTGCCACATAGTCATGTGCATATGCATGGTGCGATGAAGCATAGCCATGCACATTTTCCGGATGTGCATCATCGGCATAGGCATTGAAGAGGGGTTGGGGGGCGTGTGATCACGATGTTATCCCCCGACGCCCCACCCCTTTAAGACGGTTGCACCACCACCCGATTACGACCACTTTGCTTGGCCTGGTACAACAACTGGTCAGCCCTCTCCAGCACAGCGGATACCGAATCGCCGCCCGGGCGCCACAGCGCTACGCCAAGCGAAACGGTGATGTGGCCGACCATGTAGATATCTGCCGCTTCGATCGAGGCCCGCAGTCGCTCTGCGACATCCGTGGCCGCCTGCAGCGAACTTCGTTACCTTATATTACTCTCCAAGGATATTACTCTCCAAGGTAATGGCTGAAAGCCAAGCTTTATAAGGGCTCCAGCCCATTCTTCCCTACCGATTACTAAAATTACCCTTTTCCCCACCCCTTGCCTGGAAAATAGCAATGCGCTAACCGTTCTGGCGATTTTTTCCGCACGCTCTCGATGGGTACTCACACCCGAAAACTGATGCCGATACTGTGCAATGTCTCAGGATGCTTGAAACCCAGACAGGCTGGGCCTCACAGTCGTTTTTTGCGTAGGGTTTGACCGCAGCTGGTTGACCCCTGATATGAACGGTTCCGAAAACGAAAACGCCGCCTGCAGCAGGTTTTCACAACCATAGCCCCCGTAAACCGGGCACCTCCTTTGCGTGACCACTCCCCTGCCGTCCCGTGACGCATGTGCAAGGCCACTGCACTTTTTTGCAAAGCCTTGCGCTCTGTGCAATTGCGAAACATCCCCCAGCCCCCGCAGCGGGCTTGGGCGGGGGCACCGTTTGCACCCCAAACCCCGTTTGCACAAAAAAGGGACACAAAGCCCGTCGGCGGGAGGGGGATAAGTGCTTTTCGGATGAGTTTATTCTTTAGAAAGCCTCCACTCGCCGGTACAGCCGTTATCATCAACTCGTGGTCATCATCAGTAAGCCGCTGTCTCTTCGTACAGGGATGTGTGCAACCACACGCTCGCTCAGCTCGCCACCCCCCTGTTTTTTATGAAGTTGATTTTTTTGCCCAATACCGGCCTCTTAGGCATCGCCATTGTGTCAATACCTACTTAAACTCTCAAACCTGCTGCCCGCCCAAGAGCGCGTCAGCCAACGGCTTCAAGGAAGCGCCAATGCAAAATCACCTAATGCCATTCACCTCTGATGGAATTTTTGTGACACTTTCGGGCCATAACGCACTTATAGCAACTAAGCTCACCACTGATAAAATAGACCCAATTAGTAAACACCAAGATCTAAACTTCACAAACATAACTAGTGAAGATAGCAATCGGGCAAGCCTAGCGCATGGACACAACTAAAATGAATGATACCTTAGAAACAGAAAACAAAAGCGCAAAGCACATAAAACACATTTCAGGAGAAATTATAACTACTGCGCGCCAAGTCTCAATAGATATAAAGTCTCGAAATCTGATAATAATTGGTAGAAACGGATCAGGCAAAACCTCATTCTTAAAGTCGTTACACCAGATCCTAATGAACAACATTGACGAGGGACAATTATCACAACTGGAAAACCTCCGAGACCAGCTTAGACAAGCAGAAGAAACACACCAACCTAGAATAAACCCCATAACCAGGATTTCTGGCCACGAATCTACACTTAGCTATTACCGTGAAGCAATAAAAAAAATAACAGAGCCTTTGACCATCTCGTATGTGTCCTCAGACAATTTCGTAAAGGAATATAAGGAAGCACATGCAATTATTCGTTTTTATGAGGCAACGAGAAAGTCTGAAATTCTGAAAGTAACAGCAGCAACGGCACTTACTCCGGAAATGCCTGATTATAAGAAAAAGGAAAACCTAGGACGCAACCTAGAGCAGCACCTAGTTAATCTTGAAGTCAATATTGGCTTAGCTATGAGAAAGGGAAACAAAGAAAAAATACAACGAATAGAAACCTGGTTTAAAGCTTTTGAAAAAAACCTCAAGTTTCTTTTTGAAGACGATTCAATTCACACTGTCTTTGACGATGAGAACTTAGCATTCTCTTTGAAACAAGATAACAGGCCACCCTACAGTTTTCAGAGCTTATCATCTGGCTACCTAGCTATTTTTGAAATATATGCAGACCTTCTCGTGCGAACGGAGTATTTCAGCGTACTTCCTACTGAGTTGAGAGGAGTAGTGTTAATTGACGAGATTGATGCACACCTTCACACATCCTTGCAAAGGAAAATTTTTCCCTTCTTCACAAGATCATTTCCAAACATTCAATTTATCGTAACGACCCACTCGCCGTTCGTGGTCACTTCGATTGATGACGCCCTTATTTACGACATATCGACTGGGCAGGAGTGTGAAGATTTATCTCTATTTTCTTTGGAACACGTGGTGGAAGGAATACTGGGTGTTCCTCCAATATCGCAAAAAATGCAAGATCTCTTACAGGAGCTCACTTCCAAAAGTAACGACGAAAACTTTATTCCCGAGGATATCAATAAATTACTAGAGGCACTGTCTCCACATGCGGACACCCTTGACGATGAGTCTAGAATGTTCTATGAAATAGCCTTAAACAAATATCTGACTAAGAAGCGAGCCAGAAAAAATGTTTAATGTCATACGCCCATCTACCATTCCAGCTTCCCTAGCAGCCAAAAGTAGTTATAGCGCAAAAGACGTTGTGGCATCACTAGACCAAGCCTTTCATAGCAAATGTTATATCTGCGAGACCAAAGACCCTCTTATTTTAAACATTGAACACTTCCGATCTCATCAGGGGTGCGAAAGCAGAATGTATGACTGGAATAATCTATTTTATTCCTGCGGCAGGTGCAACAACTTTAAAAGACACCATTACGATAATATTCTAGACTGTACTGATCCAACATTAAATGTACTTATGTTAGTTCGTCACATCCCTCCAAATACTCCATTCTCAAACATTATAATTGAGGCGACCAACGACGAACCCTCCACCTTGCAAACCGCACATTTACTGAACCGAATTTTCAATGAGGCTGACACCGGAAACAAGTCCATTACGAGCGTCCAGCTCAGAAAGCGGGTTTATAGGAGATATGCAAAAGTAATTCAACACATTAATACATTCATCAATGATGACGAGCTGCCTAGCGCCCGCCAGCTCGCAATCGAACACTTAAAAGCTTTAATGGATGTTAAACAAGAGTATTCAGCTTTTTTAAGGTGGCCCATCATTGAATCACCTGAACTATTTGAAATATTGAACACAGCAATCAACCTTTACGAGGCTCAGCCTTCAACGTGACGGAAGTTAGCTCCGAAGACAGCGCCTCCAACTTAAAAGCATCTTCAATAAACGCCGCAGCAGTTTGCGGCGCTTGCCCTATATTCGTATGAACGTGCTCAGAGAGCTTTATATTAAACTCTCAACAAGACAAATCACATCATTCAGAATTCGAAGAACATTTACGCTAGCGGAACCTATCCAAGTTTTTGGGACCTGAAAGTTTTGGCTAACTTCTGAAATGCTATAACGCAAGCCGTTGATTGCTTCATCCATATCCCCTCCAACTATTGCATTATGTTTTTGTCCGACCACCAAGTTGAAGTCTCTCCCAGTCGCCTGGTGTAGATCATCCATCGCCACCAGACTGGCAAATCCCCCCGACAGCAGCTTGAGTGCCCCCAGCGCCTCGATCTTCTTGATCCCGCCCACCGATTCGGTTGAATGGTCGTCCACCGTCCGGGTGTGGCTCTGGAAGCTCTCAGTGTTCTGCATCGCCTCCACTTCCCGCTCGATCGCCTTGTCTTGGATCTTGCCGTCCGTTTGGCGCAGCCACTTACCATCGGTGTCGACGCGCTGCTGGCAGGCCTCGCTGTGCTGCCACACCTGGTCACCCTTCAGTACCCGGGGCAGGCTCAGGCCGTGCGGCAGGATCTGCGTGATAAAGGGCTTGTGCGGCAGGCCATAGGCAAAGCTTACCACCACGGTGGTACCCTCCTCCGGGAAGCCGAACATGCCCGCCTCTTGCCCACCCATCGGCGCCGGCAGCGGGAGGCCAGTCAGGATCAGAAGCCCAGGATCCGGTTCGCCATCGGGCAGCAGCACTTCCACGTCGACGCCAAAGCGCGGCCGGAAGTCGTCGCACAGACCAGGTGCGGCCGGTGCATCGGGCACGGCCACCACGCGGCCAAAGTGTGGCAGGTGGTAGCCGTCGGTCAGTTCGGGGAATTGCCGCTCTACGCTGCGACAGATTGCGTCGTCCATTTACTCGCCATTTGATTGCCGGCAAGGGTCACGCTGGTGATCCTCTCGCCCTGGTTGATGGTTGCACCTGGGCGCAGTCCTGGAAGGGCCGCGATCATTGCGCTCTGGTTGCCCTGGTAGCCGTCGAACAGTTCTACCGGCAGCTGCAGCGGCGAGCGGATGCCAAAGAAGCTGTCGGCCCAACTGCCCACAAATACTTCGCCGTCACCCTGCTGCTGCCAGATAAAGTCGGGGATGCTGAACACGCTGGCCAGGCTGTCCATGGCCAGGTAACCGGCAGCCAGGCTATAGAAGAACGGCGCCTTGGCCTGGGCATAGGCCCTGTCCGGCACGCGAAAGCGCAGACCGGTCTTGTCGCTGACCTCGGCCAAGACGCCCTGCAGGTCGACATGGCGCAGGTTCAACGGCATAGGCTGCGACAGGATTTCCGCCAGTTCACGGCAGACCAGGATCTGCTGCACGCTGTTGATCGCCGTGGAGCGCTCAACAAAGCCGATGAAGTGGCGCTGCAGCGTGTTGTCGTTGTAGCCGATATCGAGCGTCACCAGACCTTTGACCGGCCCTTCTGCCTGGATGGTGAAGGTCTCCCGGCCGGGGCTTTTGATCTCCAACCGTACTTCGTCTTTGATCAGCGAGTACCTGGTACACAAAACCCCTAAATCAAAAACCCGCCTCGAAAATCTCAGCCAGATGGCCAACACCCTGGGCGAACTGAGCGAAACGGGCGCCGCCGTCGTCGCCCAACTGCTCGCCAAGCCGACAACCCGGGGTGTATCACGCAATGTCTAACAATCCTGCAGCAACACCAGCGCGGCGCTTCCCATGGAACATTGACTACACCAGCCTTTGCGATCAGTGCGGCAGGTGGCGCGCCCAAGGTAACCATGACAAGTGCAGTCAGCGGCGCCAGCTGCAGAACGCGCATCTACGCAACCACAAGCCCAAAGGGTAAGCCGCGTCCACAAGAAGATGCGCTACCAGATACTTGGCCCGGAAACGGGCCTTTTTGTTTCCGATCGTCAGACTGTCGATACACAAGCACAGCTTTAGGGGTTTACATGAGTGGGGTCGAAGCTCGCGGGAAGTCCGTGAGAATCTATTTTCAATACAACGGGGAGAAATGCCGGGAAGCAATCCCGGGCGGCAACACGCCGGCCAACGTGGCCCAGGCTAAGCGCATGGTTGAAATCATCGAGTACGAGATTCAGGCCGGCACCTTCGATTACGCACGGCACTTTCCCAACTCGGTCAAGTTGGTGGAAAACACATTCGGCCATTACCTGGACTTGTGGTTGAAGATCAAAGCTAACAGCGTCGCGGCTTCCAGCTATCGGGGTTACGCCAACAAAGCGGAGGTTCACGTACGGCCGCGCTGGGGGAAGGTACAGATCCAAAATATCGACCACCTGGACCTGCAGGAATGGATACAGGTAACACTGTCGAAAACGCTCAAAAACAAGACCATCCGCGACATCATCAGCAACGTCCGCCAGGTGTTCCGGCTCTATCGCACCAGGATGAAAGTCGCGCATGACCCGACCGAGGGTTTAATGGTGCGACTGCCAGATCCCGAGGCACCCGACCCGTTCACCAGGGCGGAAATCAAACAGATCCTGGAAACCCATACCAACCGCACGCAAGAACTGTTGATGGTTCAGTTCATGATATGGGCCGGCCCCCGGGTGTCCGAGACCATTGCCCTGGCCTGGGAGGATGTCGACCTGGAGCAAGGCACGGTGACGTTCCGTCGGTCCAAGGTGCGAGGGGCTTATCGGGTGACGAAAACCCGTCGATCAACGCGCAAGGTTCGCCTGCTAGCCCCGGCGTGGGATGCGTTGAGGAAGATCGATGCGTTGAATAGAAAAAAGAAGGCGGAAACCGTTGATATTGTTGAGCGGGACAACAAAACCGTCCGGCAACATAAGCTGCACTTTGTTTTCCTGAATACGAAAAGCGGCCTGCCGCACGTCAGCGACTTCGTGGTGCGGGACAGGTTTTTCAAGGCTCACTTGCTCGCGGCCGGGGTTCGATATCGTGGACCTGGTCAGTGCCGGCACACGTACGCCAGCCAGTTGCTGACCACAGGGATAGCGTCGATCGACTGGATCGCTGAACAGATGGGACATACCAACGGGAACATGATTCGTCAGCACTATGGGACGTGGATCAATGAGGATGGTCCGCATGTCGTAGGGATGCTGCAGCTTGCATTGAATCTCTAGATGTCGTGGCGCTGCATCGAGGCAAGCAAATATCGCGAGGCTGAAACCTATTTACAACACAAAAATAAGCAAAAAGCAGTCTACTCGCGGATAGACAGAATAGACGCTATGCCTTTCAGCTTAATTTGACTACATTAGGCGCCAGCAAGAATGATGGCTTACGGCCAGTCAAGGCCGGTACTCAAGGACGTGAGGTGTAAATGAAAGAGCTTAATTTTAAGATTTCATACAGCGGTGGAAGCGCGGATCAAGGGCTGCTAGACATTTATGATGCAAGCGTTTCAACGCAGGGATTGGCGAGAGCGCTGTCAGTAACCACGCATGCATTTATAAATGAAGGACAAATTCGAAAGCGAGCTGAGCGAGTTGCAGGCGCCAAAGTCTATTTGCATCCGCCCAAAAATGGTAGCTTCGAAGAGTTGGTTACAATTGTCTTTACAGACCCTGTCGTCCAATTTATCGGGGCAAGCGTAATCACACCTGCATTTTGGGATTTTTTAAAATGGACTTGGTCTGAAGCAATAGGAGGGGAACATATTCCAGAAACTCCGTTCGTAAGGCGGCTTGCAGATAGAGTTGAGCCTCTTATTGGGGAAATTGGCGTTGCGCTTGAGTCACCTATGGCATCACTACATCGTCCCATCCAAAATGCGGCCAACATGGAAATATCCATCTCGCGCCCGAGAGTAGGAGAGATGATCAGGTTAGATCATACAACCATGGCTTACGTATCTATTCGAGATGAAGGCGAGCCTGAAGAGGGAATAATTGGTAACGTCACCAAGTACAATATTCTGAGTGGCTATGGTCGAGTATTTGTAGACGAACTAGATAGAACTATACCATTTGATTTGGATATAGATGTAAGCCCTGCCGAGAAAGAATTTCTTACAAAGTCCAGCCATGATCGAAACAGAGGTCTGGACGGAAAAATCTCATTAAATGCATCAAGAATCTTGACTGGCAGAGGGGAGTTGAAACGTTTCAAAGTCTACGGTGTCGAATGGATAGGAAACATAGATATTTAGTTGTTCAGCGCCAACCATAAAAGGTTGGCGTACTTTATGGAGTTTTCATGAATACGTTAAGCGTACCGCCCGTGCCTACGAACCTCCTAGAAGGGCTTGGTAAACTTGGCAGCGCCATCGTCGGACTTTCTGCATTTGCGTACATTGCCGGCTTTGTAAAGCTAATGTCAATGTACGAAACATTAAATGCAGGCTGGGTTATTGATTTTGCTGTTACACAGGACATTCTCCGCGCAGGGCTTGAGCCATTAGCTATGGTCGGTGTAACTTGTGCTGCGAGCACCTATATTTTCTTTTCTGGAAAATTAGTAACTGCAAAAATAGTAAGCTTCTTACTTCTATCACTCACGTTAATATTTTTAAAATACATGCCAACAGATGAATTAAACAAAGACTGGATGAACAGCTATAAATTTTCAAAATTAATCTGCTACAGCTTATACTTGATTGCGGGAACTCTAGTAACCCTCGCTGTATTTCAAGTCTGCATTCATAAAAAACTCAACACCAAAATTGCGATTTGCTTTTTACTCGGGGCACTTTTCGCCCTGTATATAACTCCTCTTTATCTTGGAAAAGTCTGGGGCAGCTCAATCTTAAACGGAGACATAAAACTGCCAAAAGCCGTAGGGGAACAGTACAAAACAGAGCAATGCTACCTACTAGGAAATATCAACTCAAAGTACGCAGTTGCATGTATTGAGTCGAAAAAAATTGGACGAATTCAATTAATTGAAATCGGGAAAGAACTTTCATTCACAAAATAAAAAAATAAAAACACACAACTACAACTCCAATCTACCGCCCTCAGAATAAACCACATAGAGCACAAAGAGCCAACAAAGGCGGCACCGCCTGAACTTTCTGCCCTTTCAAGTTAAACTAGTAGAACTTACCGATGCCAACGGGTGGTTGTCATATGCGCTCTCTGCGGATAAAACTAATTCCTCCCAATCCCCCTTTCCCAGCGATCTCAGTTCAGCCGCTGCGTTTAGGTACCCCATAGTAATCCCAAAGCGGAAACTCAACTCCGTAACATTCTGGGCTAAGGCTATTTTCTCAATTCGCTGCAACACACGGAGACGGGAGAAAGCTGTGCTGCCTAAATTTTCTAATTGACTCATAAAGATGACTTCCAGTCGATGCTAAGGAAATGGTCAGACCACTGCTACACCTCGCTCGTAGCCGTACTGATTCAAAAACATTCCTTCAGAGTATACAAGCCGATTTTGAGAGTGATGCGAGAAGCGGAACATCACCACCAGTCCCAGATCTGTCCCATATGGCCATTTTTCAGACGCCAGAAACCACAAACCCCCGACTTTCTCTAGGAAAATCAGGGGTTTGTGTTTACTTAATGTGGCGGTGAAGGAGAGATTCGAACTCTCGATACAATTTCTTGTATACACACTTTCCAGGCGTGCTCCTTAAGCCACTCGGACACTTCACCGTATCTCGTCAAACCAGTTCAGTCTGTCGAGGCGCGCTAATGTAGTCGAAAGCCTTTCTGATGGCAAAGGTTTTTTTCAGAATTTTCATGCGGTTAGGGGGTATGTCGGCGTGGGGGCGGTGCAGGAGGGTGATTGTGCCAATCTCAGGCACTGATCGCGAGGGTCTACCCTGGCTGCTGTGCCCTGCCCTAGGCCGTCTGCCGTCGGGTATACGGGAAAAGTCTGACTGGGTAGTCAGTCATGGTGCTTTACCAGGGCGGGCGTGGTGGGTAACGTCTGCTGCATACGTCTATAACAAATCCTACAAGGAACCGCGTCATGAGTGAGTTGATCTCCTACCACCTCGAAGACGGTATCGCCACACTGACCTTGAGCAACGGCAAGGTGAACGCCATTTCTCCAGCGGTGGTCAGCGCATTTAACGAAGCGCTGGATCAGGCAGAGAAAGACCGGGCGGTGGTGATCATCACCGGTACACCGGGGATTTTGTCGGGTGGCTACGATTTGAAGGTGATGACGGCCGGCCCTAAAGAGGCTATCAGCCTGGTGACGTCGGGCTCGACGCTGGCACGTCGCCTGTTGTCGCACCCGTTCCCGGTGATCGTCGCTTGCCCAGGCCATGCGGTGGCCAAGGGCGCGTTCCTGCTGTTGTCGGTGGATTATCGGATTGGTGTCGAGGGCCCGTTCAGTATCGGCCTGAATGAGGTGGCGATCGGCATGACCATGCACCATGCGGGTATCGAACTGGCGCGGGATCGTCTGCGTAAGTCGGCGTTTCATCGCTCGGTGATCAATGCCGAGATGTTTGACCCGCAGGGCGCGTTGCAGGCCGGCTTCCTCGATAAGGTGGTGGCGCCGGAGGAGTTGCACGCAGCGGCGCTGGA
Source organism: Pseudomonas sp. OVF7 (assembly GCF_030644265.1). Taxonomy (NCBI): domain Bacteria; kingdom Pseudomonadati; phylum Pseudomonadota; class Gammaproteobacteria; order Pseudomonadales; family Pseudomonadaceae; genus Pseudomonas; species Pseudomonas sp. OVF7. Next base: position 6,121,237 of record NZ_CP128996.1, read on the forward strand.
AGCCGCACGGCAGTTGAAGAAGCTCAATATGAACGCGCACAAGCACACCAAGTTGAAAGTGCGCAGTGGGCTGCTGGAAGCCTTGGACGATGCCATCATCCAGGATCAGGGTCATATCCTCAGCTAATCGCCTACACCTGCTGCACCAAAGCCCGACCTAGAGTCGGGCTTTTTCTTACAGGCATATCCGAATCATCCCTCACCGCTCTAGACAGGCTCTGTCAGCACTTGTTGAAACATGTACTTAAACATCGCCTATCTCCTTCCTATTTAGGCGCAATTGCCGAATTCAGTGCACATCCGTACACTGCGCCCACTTTTGTCTCGATGAGCCGTATCGATGCTTTTTCTGTTGCGTATGTTGTTGATGGGTCTGCACTTTATCGCCGCCGGTGGGCTGGGCGTGCTGGTGGGAATCTGCCGACCGTTCAACCCGGACAACAGCCGCCTGTGTGCCCGCCTGTATGCACTGCCGGCCATGTGGATCTTGCGCCTGAACGTGAAGGCCGACGTGGACTCGTTGCGCAACAAGCCCGGTACGTGCGTGATCATCGCCAACCACCAGTCCAACTATGACTTGTTTGTGCTCGGCACCGTGGTGCCGCACCGCACGGTGTGCATCGCCAAGAAAAGCCTGAAATGGGTGCCGTTGTTCGGCCAGTTGTTCTGGCTGGCGGGCAATGTGCTGATCGACCGGGGCAATGCATACAAGGCACGCCGGGCGATGCTGACCACCACCCATACCTTGCAGCACAAGGACACGTCGATCTGGGTATTCCCGGAAGGCACGCGCAACCTGGGCAGTGGCCTGATGCCGTTCAAGAAGGGTGCGTTTCATATGGCGGTGGCCGCGGGTGTGCCAATCGTGCAGGTGTGCGTGAGCAATTACGTCACCCATATGCGGCTGAACCGCTGGAACAGCGGTGATGTACTCATACGCTCATTGCCGCCGATTCCTACCATCGGCCTGACTTCGGATGACATCCCGGCGTTGATGCAGGCGTGTCATGCGCAGATGGATGAGTGCATCAAGGCAATGGACCTGGAACTGCAAAGTGCCGCAACAATAGAACTCGCTTCAAGCTAAGCTGCCCAACACCTGTCCTCCTAATAAGAAGTGATCAGCATCATGGGTAGAGTTGTTGCGGCCGCTGTGTACAGCGCCGGAAAGAAAGTTACTGATATCACCCTTGACGAAGGCGCGGCCTGGGCCGCCAAACCCGGTCACTTTGTGTGGATCGGCCTGGAAGAACCCAACGCCCAGGAGCTGGCCAACCTGCAACGCCAGTTCAACCTGCATGAGCTGGCCATCGAAGACGCCCTGGAAAAACACAGCCGCCCGAAGCTGGAAACGTTTGGCGACGCGCTGTTTATCGTCACTTACTCACCGGTGCGCGAGAACGGCAAGCTGGTGTTTATCGAGACCCATATCTTCGCCGGCAACGGCTACATCATCACGGCGCGCAACGGCCATTCAGCGTCCTACGGCTTTGTGCGCCAACGCTGTGAGGCGCGGCCGTTATTGCTGGAGCATGGGGAGGATTTTGTCCTCTATGCCCTGCTGGATTTCGTCACCGAAAACTACCAGCCCGTGAGCGAGGCGATCCACGCCGAGATCGATGAGCTGGAGCGCAACGTGCTGTGCAGCTCGCTGAGTGAGCGCGATATCCAGAACCTTCACGGCCTGCGTCGTGATGTGTTGCGGCTCAAGCGCTATGTGGCACCCATGGTGGAAATCAGCCAGGAATTGCAGAAGCTGAGCTTCCCGTTTATCGACAAGAACATGCGCCCGTATTTCCGTGACGTGCAGATCCACGTGACGCGGCAGATGGAAGACCTCACCACCCTGCGCGACATTGCCAGCCAGACCATCGAGATCGGGGTGTTGCTGGAAGCGTCGCGCCAGAGTGTGGTGCAACGCAAGTTCGCCGCGTGGGCGGCGATCCTGGCGTTCCCCACGGCGGTCGCGGGGATCTATGGGATGAACTTCCAGAACATGCCCGAGCTGCAGTGGCACTACGGCTATTTCGGGGTGTTGGGGTTCATCGCTTTAGGCTGTACCGGACTGTGGGCCAGCTTCAAGCGCTCGGGCTGGCTTTGACCTTGGCCTCGGGCTTGTGTGCCACAAAGCGCATCATCCATTCCGCCACGGTGATGCCGTGGTGGTCGCGTTCGAGGCTGGCCACGCCGTTGGTGTAGACCTTTTCGCCCAAGGTTGTCTGAAGAATCTCCAGCAGTTCGCGGGAATAGTCGTGGACAAATTCCGGGTGTCCCTGGAAGCACAGCACCTGGTCGCCGATGTGATACGCGGCGAACGGGCAAAAATCGCTGGAGGCAATGACCGTGGCATTTTCCGGCAAGGTGGTGACCTGATCCTGATGGCTGATCAATAGCGTCAGTTCAGGCACCTCCGGGCTCATCCAAGGGGCCTTGGCGTCGAGCTTGTAGTCGTGGATGCCCATGCCCCAGCCCTGGCCGGCGCGCTCGGTCTTGCCGCCCAACAGCAGCGCCAGCAATTGGTGACCGAAGCAGATGCCCAGCAACTTGTCGCCGCGCTGGTAGCGTTCGAGCAGGTAGGTCTTGAGGGTCTGGATCCAAGGGTCGGTACCGAAGGAGTCGGCTTTGCTACCGGTCACCAGGTAGGCGTCGAACACTTCGTCGTCCGAGGGGTATTCACCCTGCACCACGTTGTACACGACAAATTCGGCGGGAATCGGCTGCTTGGAGAACAGGCGCTTGAACATCTGCCCGTAACCTTGGTACTGATCGATCAAGCCTGGACGCAGGATATCGGTTTCCAGGATGCAGACGCGTAGCGACATAAAAAATACCTGACACGGCGATGGGAATATTGAACACCCCAAGAGCCTGCCTTGAAATACCCCTCCAAGGCAAGCCCCGCAGGATGCTCTTTGTGGGAGAGGGGCTGGCTCCCGGCAGCGGTGATCCAGCCACTGTATTCTGTGACTGATGCTCCGCTATCGGGGTGTAGCCCCCTCCCACAGGTTGATCACCGAAATACTTCACCCCGCGCCGCTTTCTCCAGCAGCAACGCCGGCGGCGTAAAGCGTTCACCATATTGCTCGGCCAGGTAGCGCGACCGCGCGATGAAGTCGTTCAAGCCGTACTGATTGATAAACTGCAACGCGCCCCCGCTCCACGCCGCAAAGCCAATCCCGAAGATTGACCCCACGTTGGCGTCCGCGGTGGACATCAACACGCCCTCCTCCACGCATCGCACGGTCTCGATGGCCTGGATAAACAGCAAACGGTCGCGCACATCCTGCGCTGGAATCTGCTGGTCGGCTCGCTCAAAGCGCGCCTTCAACTCAGGCCACAAATGCTTCTGCCCGCCCGCCGGGTACTCGTAGAAACCGCCCCCCGCCGCCTTGCCCCCGCGTTTGTACTCGTTGACCAGCAGATCAATCACCACCGTCGCCGGATGGGTCGGCACGGTTTTACCTTCGGCTTGCAGGTCTTTGGCGGTTTGCTGTCGGATATGGCTCATCAGGCTGAGGGATACCTCGTCGGACACCGCCAGTGGCCCCACCGGCATGCCCGCCTTGCGCGCTTCGGTCTCGATCATCGGCGCGGCCACGCCTTCGCCGAGCATGGCGATGCCTTCGTTGGTAAAGGTGCCGAACACCCGCGAGGTGAAGAAGCCGCGGCTGTCGTTGACCACAATCGGGGTTTTCTTGATTTGCAGGACGAAGTCGAAACCACGGGCCAGGGTTTCTTCCGAGGTATGGGCGCCCTTGATGATCTCCACCAACGGCATCTTGTCCACCGGGCTGAAGAAGTGCAGGCCGATAAACTTGCCTGGGTCGGGCACGGCCGTGGCCAGGCCGCTGATGGGCAAGGTCGAGGTGTTGGAAGCGATCACCGCGTCGCTGCCGACCACGCGGTGCGCAGCGGCGCTGACCTTGGCCTTGAGGTCGCGGTCTTCGAACACCGCTTCAATGATCAGGTCGCAACCGCCCAGGTCGGCGTCATCCTGGGTTGGATGAATGCGCGCCAAGATGCTTTCCCGCTGCCCGGCGGTCAATTGCCCACGGCTGACCTTCTTGTCCAACAACGCAGCCGTGTGCGCCTTGCCCTTTTCGGCGGCGGCCAGGCTGATGTCCTTGAGCACCACGTCAATGCCTGCGCTGGCGCTGACGTAGGCGATCCCCGCCCCCATCATGCCGGCGCCAAGCACGCCGACCTTGCGTGTCACATAGGTGGCAAACCCTTGGGGCCGCGAACGGCCGGCGTTGATTTCATTGAGCTGGAACCAGAAGGTGCCGATCATGTTCTTCGCCACTTGCCCGGTGACCAGCTCGGTGAAGTAGCGGGTTTCGATCAGGTGCGCGGTGTCGAAATCCACCTGGGCACCCTCCACGGCGGCACTGAGAATGTTCTCCGGAGCCGGGAAGCAGCCGTTGGTTTTGCTGCGCAGGATCGACGGTGCGATGGCGAGCATTTGCGCGACTTTCGGGTTCGACGGCGTACCACCAGGGATCTGGAAAGTCTTGGTGTCCCAAGGCTGTTTCGCCTCAGGGTTGGCGAGAATCCAGGCGCGGGACTTGGCCAGCAGCTCATCGAGATCCGCCGCCAGTTCATCGATCAAGCCGGCTTGCAGCGCCTGTTGCGGCCGCACTTTCTTGCCTTCGAGCAAATACGGCAGGGCCTTTTCCAACCCCAGCATGCGCACCATGCGCACCACCCCGCCGCCGCCCGGCAACAGGCCCAGGGTGACTTCCGGCAGCCCCAGTTGCACCGACGGGTTATCCAGCGCGACCCGATGATGGCAGGCCAGGCAGATCTCCCAGCCACCGCCAAGGGCCGCGCCGTTGATCGCGGCCACCACGGGTTTGCCGAGGGTTTCCAGACGGCGCAGTTGCGCCTTCAACACCAGCACGCTGTCGTAGAAATCCTTGGCGTGGGCCTTGTCGACCTTGATCAGTTCATTGAGGTCGCCACCGGCGAAGAATGTCTTCTTCGCCGACGTGACGATCACGCCGGCAAGCGTGTGCTTTTCCGCTTCCAGGCGCGCAACGGTGGCTGCCATGGCCTCACGGTACACGGCGTTCATGGTGTTGGCGCTCTGGCCGGGCATATCGAGGGTGAGCACCGCGATCTGGTCCTGGCCTTTTTCGTATCGGATAGCTTGGGTCATGACAATTCCTTGGGCTCAGAGGCGTTCGATAATGGTGGCGATGCCCATGCCACCGCCGACACACAGAGTGGCCAGGCCGTAACGCTGCTGGCGCACCTCCAGCTCGTCGAGCAGGGTGCCGAGGATCGCGCAGCCGGTGGCGCCCAGCGGGTGGCCCATGGCGATAGACCCGCCGTTGACATTGACCCGGGCGGCGTCGATGCGCATGTCCTTGATGAACTTGAGCACCACCGAAGCGAAGGCTTCATTGACCTCAAACAGGTCGATGTCCTCGACCCGCAAACCTGCCTTGGCCAAGGCCTTGCGCGTGGCTGGTGCAGGGCCGGTCAGCATGATCGTCGGGTCGGTGCTGGTGACCGCCGTCGCCACGATGCGCGCCCGCGGACGCAGGCCCAGTTCACGGCCCTTGGCCTCGGAACCGATCAACATCAAGGCGGCGCCGTCGACAATGCCGGAGCTGTTGCCTGGGGTGTGCACGTGGTGGATGCGCTCCACATGGCTGTAGACCCGCAGTGCGGTGGCATCAAACCCCATCTGCCCGATCATTTCGAAACTGGGCTTGAGTTTGCCCAGCCCCTCGAGGGTGGAGTCGCCACGGATAAACTCGTCATGGTCCAGCAACACAATGCCGTTCTGGTCCTGCACCGCGATCAGCGATTTGTTGAAGGAACCGTCTGCGCGCGCCCTGGCCGCTTTCTGCTGGGAGTGCAGGGCGAAGGCGTCGACATCCTCACGGCTGAAACCTTCCAGGGTGGCGATCAAATCCGCGCCAATGCCTTGGGGCGTGAAGTGACAGTGCATATTGGTGTGCGGGTCGAGCACCCAGGCGCCGCCGTCACTGCCCATGGGCACGCGGGACATGGACTCGACGCCGCCGACCACCACCAGGTCTTCAAAGCCGGAACGCACTTTCATCGCGCCGAGGTTCACCGCCTCCAGGCCCGAGGCGCAGAAGCGGTTGATTTGCACGCCGGCGACGCTGATGTCCCAGTCGGCCACGAGCGCGGCGGTCTTGGCGATGTCGGCGCCCTGGTCGCCCACCGGGGTGACGCAACCGAGGACGATGTCATCGACCTGATGCGTGTCGAGGTCACTGCGCCGGGCCAGCGCCTTGAGTAACCCCGCCACCAGGTTCACCGGCTTGACACTGTACAGGGCACCCTCGGCCTTGCCTTTGCCACGGGGCGTGCGTATCGCATCAAAGATCAAAGCTTGGGTCATGACGTCCTCGAACCATTGCGCAGTAGTGCCCTTACCTTAGGCCCGATTGACACGGTTTCAATGACGGATGCGCTCATAGGTTTTGACCCCCACGCTCGGACGAACGGTAGGGAGCTACAGGATTCGCCTGATTAATCGTTTTAGCGGTCTAGCCAAGGCATTGGCGCCAAGATGGCGATAGGCCTCATAGCGTTTTAATCAGTAATTGCGATTAGCTGATATGAAATGGATCTAAGCCATGCAGAACGAGGGCTCTAAGGTTCAATCAGTAAGACGTTGCTGCCGGGTTTTGCTGGAGCAACTGTAAGAAAAGCGACACGTCACGTTGCGATACTGACCTACACCGGCACGCATTTGACGCTCAGGAATAACAACAAAAGGCAGTCAGCCATGTTCAAGCACACGAAAGTACGTCAGGCGGGACTTATTCTGTTCGCCACCACACTGATTCTGATCCTGCCCAACCTCACCAAGGTTATTGGCTGACGAATCACATGCCCCATTCTGTACATCAGGATTGCAGTTTTTGGCAGCACCTGTCGGGACATTGCTTATAGCGGTCCTGTCAGGAGCTGCCGTTTTGCGTGCGCATTTTGCGCTATGGTAGGTTCCATCGCCCTTTCGTCCGGACCTCTCTCTTGAAACCGTCCCTAGCCTTCCTCGCGCTGCTCCTGGCCCTGCCCGCCTCGGCCGCGCAACTGACCATTGAACTGGACCACGCCAGCAGGACCTGGCAGACCGCCGAGCTGCTCAAGCTTCCCGAGGCGCAGACGGTGCAGATCGTTGATGACGTGTCCTACAAACGCAACATGACCTATCGCGCAGTGCCGCTGGCGGCGCTCCTACCGGGCCTCAAGCCGGAAAACCATCTGCAAGCCGTGGCCCTTGATGGATTCGCTGCTGAACTGGCGGCCGCGCCGTTGTTGCAAAAAAGCGGCGCCCGCGCCTGGCTCGCGGTGGAAGACCCCGCTCACCCATGGCCCGCGCTGGCCGACGGCAAACCCAGCGCCGGGCCGTTTTACCTGGTGTGGACCGACCCGCAGGCCGGGCCTATCAGCCCGGAACAGTGGCCGTTCCAGGTTTCCGCGATCAAGCAATTGAAGACCGTGGCCGAGCGTTTTCCCGCGCTGTTACCCGACCCGAAACTGGCGGCCGATGACCCGGTGAACCAGGGCTTTGCGCTGTTCCAGAAAAACTGCCTGGCCTGTCACCGCCTCAATGGTGGCGGCGATGCGCAGGTAGGGCCGGACCTGAATATTCCCTACAACCCCACCGAATATTTCAGCGGCGATTTCCTCAAGCGCTATATCCGCGACCCGCAGAGCCTGAGGCGCTGGCCGCAGGCAAAGATGCCAGCGTTCGCCGTCAGTGTGTTGCCTGACAGCGAGCTGGCGTTGCTGGTGGGGTATTTGAAGCATATGGCCGGGCGCAAGCAACAACCCTGAATCCACCCAATCTCTGTAGCAGCGGATGTGCTGTGGCGAGCGGGCTTGTTGTGGCGAGCGGGTACTTTGTGGCGAGCGGGCTTGCCCCGCGTTGGGCTGCGCAGCAGCCCTAAAACCAGCCATCCCGGCCATATCTGATACACCGCATTCTGCTTTATTGGGGCTGCTTCGCAGCCCAACGCGGGGCAAGCCCGCTCGCCACAACAAGCCTGCTCGCCACAACAAGCCCGAAGCCCGCTCGCCAGAGGAGGTAGACCGGTGGAAGCGGACTACTGCTGCTGGACTGAGATCACCGGCGTCGGCGCCACGCTCACCTTGGCATGCATCTGCTCATGCCCACCGCCACGGCGCATGCCGCGCACTGGGCAGGCGTCGAGGTAGTCCAGGCCCACGGCCAGTTTCAAATGCCGTTCGGGGCGGGCCAATTGGTTGGTCACGTCAAAGCTGTACCAGGCGTCATCCAGCCAGGCTTCGGCCCAGGCGTGGCTGGCCAGGTGGGTGCTGTCTTCGGTGTACAGATACCCCGACACATACCGCGCCGGAATCCCAAGGCTGCGTGCGCAGGCCAGGAACGCGTGGGTGTGGTCCTGGCACACGCCCGCCCGGCCCGCGAAGGCCTGGGCGGCGCTGGTGTCGACTTCGGTGGCGCCCGGCGTATAGACCATCGACTGGTTGAGCGCATGCATCAGGTCGATCAGCGCCGTACGGTCGCGACGCTGGTGGCAGTGCTGTTCGGCAAAGCGGCGCAGGGCGTCGTCGGGTTCGGTCAGGCGGGTACTGCGCAGGAACGGAAAGGCCGATTGGCTTTCGTGCTCGGCCTCGCGCAGTTCGTCGATATCCACCTGGCCACGGGCGCCAATGATGATGGCATCGTGGGGTTCGTCCAGGGTCAGCACATGCAGGATATTGCCGAACGGGTCGACCTGGGCACGCACCGGGCGTGGCAATTCCAATTGCCAACTGAGTACGTGCTGGCGCTCGCTATCGTGGGGCGTAAGGCGCAGGTACTGGATGCTCGCGCGAACCTGGTCGTCATAGTGGTAAGTGGTTTCGTGACTGATGGAGAGTCTCATGCCGCCTCCAGGTAAGAACTGTAGATGGCGTCGCCCAACTGGCGAACCAAGGGGATAAAGTCGGTCAGCCAGGCGTGCAGGCCTTCCTCGAGGATTTCATCGATGGCGGTAAAGCGCAGGCGCGCGTCCATCTCCGCGGCCAACCGCTGGGCCGGGCGACCATTGAGGCCGGGCAGGCTGGCGAGGATCTGGTCGATCTCTTCGCTGCAGGCCCGCAGTGAACGCGGCACATCGGCGCGCAGCAGCAACAACTCCGCCACCTGGCGCGCGCCGGGGGCATCCCGATAGATCTCGGTATAGGCCTCGAACGACGACAATGCGCGCAGCAAGGCACTCCACTGGTAGTACGCGTGGGCCGTGCCATCGGTGACTGCTTCGGCCTGGTCGCCGGCCATTTCATAGCGCGCATCCAGCAGGCGCAGGGTGTTGTCGGCGCGTTCGATAAAGGTGCCCAACCGGATAAAGCGAAAGGCGTCGTTGCGCATGATGGTGCCGTAGGTCGCGCCCCGGAACAGATGGGAGCGCTCCTTGACCCATTCACAAAACCGGCTCATGCCGTAGCGGCTCAAGCCCTGCTGGGCGATATCGCGAATATCCAGCCAGGTGGCGTTGATGTTTTCCCACATGTCGGCGGTAATACGCCCACGCACCGCATGGGCACTGGCCCGCGCGGCGCCCAGGCAGCTGTAGATGCTCGCCGGGTTGGCGGCGTCCAGGGCAAAGAAGTGCAACAGGCGCTCGGCGTGTAATTCGCCGTGGCGTTCGTGGTAATCGTCCAAGGTGCCGGTGATCAACAACGGCATGGCCAACTCATGCAAGCCGTCGCCGCGCCCGTCCTGGGGCATCAGCGACAACGAATAGCTGACATCGAGCATGCGCGCGAGGTTTTCCGCGCGCTCCAGGTAGCGCGACATCCAGTACAAATCCGAGGCAGTTCTACTCAACATGGCATCAGTCCTCAACCACCCAGGTGTCTTTGGTGCCGCCGCCCTGGGACGAATTGACCACCAGCGACCCTTCGCGCAGGGCCACGCGGGTCAGGCCACCGGGCACTACGCGGGTCTCCTTGCCGGAGAGCACGAAGGGGCGCAGGTCGATATGGCGCGGCGCAATGCCGTTTTCGACAAACGTCGGGCAGGTGGATAAACACAGGGTCGGTTGCGCGATATAGGCGTGGGGCTTGGCCTTGATGCGCGCGCGGAAGGCTTCGATTTCCGCCGCCGTGGACGCCGGGCCGACAAGCATGCCGTAACCGCCGGAGCCTTGGGTTTCCTTGACCACCAGGTCCGGCAGGTTGGCCAGCACGTGGGACAGTTCGTCGGGCTTGCGGCATTGAAAGGTCGGAACGTTCTTCAGGATCGGTTCTTCATCCAGGTAAAAACGGATCATCTCGGTGACGAAGGGGTACACCGACTTGTCATCCGCTACCCCGGTGCCGATAGCATTCGCCAGCACCACATTGCCGGAACGATAGGCCGCCAGCAGGCCGGGCACGCCGAGCATGGAGTCCGGGTTGAAAGCCAGCGGGTCGAGAAATGCATCATCGAGGCGTCGATAGATCACGTCTACCGCCTTGGGCCCGTCGGTGGTGCGCATGAACACGCGGTCATCGCGCACGAACAGGTCGGCGCCCTCCACCAGTTCCACCCCCATTTCCCGGGCTAGGAAAGCATGTTCGAAGAATGCGCTGTTGAAGCGCCCCGGCGTCAGTACCACCACACTGGGGTTATCCAGGGGGCTGGAGCTTTTCAGGGTGTCGAGCAGCAAGTTGGGGTAGTGATCGATTGGCGCAATGCGCTGGGCGGCGAACAGTTCAGGGAACAGGCGCATCATCATCTTGCGGTCTTCGAGCATGTAGCTGACACCGCTCGGTGTACGCAGGTTGTCTTCAAGCACGTAGTAGGTGCCGTCACCATCGCGTACGAGGTCGACCCCAGAGATGTGGGAATACAGATCGCGATGCAGGTCCAGGCCCTGCATGGCCAATTGGTATTGCTCGTTGGCCAGCACTTGTTCGGCGGGAATGATCCCGGCCTTGATGATGCGTTGATCGTGATACAGGTCGGCGAGAAACATGTTCAGTGCCTTGACCCGTTGAATACAGCCACGTTCGACAGTCCGCCATTCACTGGCGGGAATACTGCGGGGAATGGTGTCGAAGGGGATCAGGCGCTCGGTCCCCTGCTCGTCCCCATAGAGGGTGAACGTGATCCCGGCGCGGTGAAACAGCAAATCGGCTTCGCGCCGGCGCTGGGCCAGCAGTTCAGCAGGGGTTTCAGCCAACCAACGGGCGAACTCGCGGTAGTGAGGGCGGACCTGCCCTGCCCCATCGTACATTTCGTCGTAATAAGTGCGGATCATGCCGAACTCCTTGTCACCCGGACGCAAGAACCATCGCAAGGCCCGTGCCAGCGGCATAAACACTTATAAATCAAGCCGTTGAATTAATAGAAGCGCCATGTCGCACCTTCCTGGTGCGCAGAACGCCCGGCGTCATGCCCATTGCTTCATCACAAGGCGGGCTTTGACTATCAACAGCATAGCCAGAGTTGATTTCACTGCCCGGCCAAGCCTGCGGATAATCGTCCCCATCGGCTGAACAGGATGCGTCCTGCCACGTCAGCGAACCGCTCTTCCCTTTAGGCCACCCTGCTCGGGTGGCTTTTTTTTGGTGCCCAAAAAACACGCGCAAGTTCCGAATAGTTTTATTGGCGCCCAAACAAAATCGGCCGACCCAAAAGGTCAGCCGATACACTTCGCTGCTCATAAAACCTGACTACATGATGGAAATTTACATGGGTAAGCCACGCACCTCCTGCTTGACCCCCCATCCCTCGATGATCCCGCCCAAGGGCTCGACCACCGCCTCAAAGTCCTGCTCGAAGTCTCCTATGCCGTCGTAGGTTGCAAACATGATCTTGCTCAGTTCCAAGTACCAGGCACCATCGTCGCGCGCGCTGACCTGGGCATTCAGCGATTCGCCACGAAATTCACCCGCAGCCCTGCGCGCCCGCTCCTCATCCGGGAAAATGGCGTAGAACTCGATGGGGTGGAACCGTGAAAAATCGAACCCGCCTTCTTTCATACGGCGCAGAACGTTGGTGCTGATGTCTTCTTGATAGGCTGTGCTCATGAAACGTCCTCCTCAGACCGATGGATAGACTTTCCGTGCTTCCCCAAGCCCGCGCCCTACTGGCGCGGGGCTACGGCAATCACATCACCTGGGGCAATGACATCACCGCTGGAAAACAAGCATGTAGCTGACAAGACCAGACCTTAGCGATTCATTCGCTGATCTCGCTTGCAGAGTAGCGCGAAGCTATCACCTCCACCAGAGGCGCTTGAAAGGCATACAGGAAATGTTCAGACAGCAGGAGAAATGTCGAGGATCTGGATACTGTTCTGGTCTTTGAGGATCTTGACCGTGGGCTCGGGTTTACGACCTTCCAGGTCATTGAGGTTCAATTCGGCAGCCACTGGCACCAGCTTGTTACGAATCATGTGCGCAGCGTCTTCGAGGCTGGGCTTCTGTTCGCAGGTGAACTGCTCCACGGACTGCACGCCGTGATCATCAACGAAAGTAATCTGCCACTTTTGCATCGGTGCCTCCTCGATAAAACCCATGTGTGGGCTTACCTCTATCTGGACCTTGAGGGCCTGGCAAACGTTCCACTCAAGGTCGGAGGCACCGGATCAACTGCGCTTACTGCTCAGCGCGTTCCTTGAGGGCTTTCAAGGTGTTGAACGGGGCGTCGACCACGAACTTGTTGGCCAGCCACGAAGGCACGCTGCCGCCTGGCTCGGTGTGCACCTGGTAGGTGACTTCGGTTTCATTGGCGTTTTTGGGCACCAGCTTCCAGTAACCCTCCACCTGGGCGACGCGTACGTAGCCCTTCACTTCCGGCTGGTAGGTCGGCACTTCCAGCAGCTTGCGAGTCACGCTACCGTCGGCGGCCGTGGAGGTGGTGATTTCCAGGATGGAATCGCGGTCGGTCACCGGGAACGGTGCCTTGAACTGGGTATAGGTCCAGCTCTTGTCGCCTTCCTTCTTGAGCAGTTTTTGCGATTTGCACTCATGAATCCATTTGCAGGCGCCAGCCACGTCTTCCTGCAATGCCACGATCTTGGCCACCGGCGCCTTGACTACGGTCACACCGCGATATGCCTTGTACTTGGAGCCGGCAATTTCGCTCAGCGACACCTTGATGCCGTCTTCGTCCTTGGCGACCTGCCAATCCTCAGCTTGAGCAGTAGCAGCAAACAACACCGTAAAACCGCACAACACAGCCATTCGTTTCAGCGAACCCATTGTGTATTCCTTATTGTTGAAGTTCCGATAGTAAAGCCCATCAAGCCGCCGTCATCTGCTCCCACCAGCCGATCAACCGGATCGCATCGGCCTGGTCGGTGCCGCAGACCTCGATATCCGCCTTGAAATCACTGCACACCGCCGGCCGCTCCGGACGGCCGAACAGCAGGCATAGCTGTTCGACCGACAGGTGCAGGCAGCGTTCGCCCGCGGGTTTGCCGTGGGGCATTCCTGGCAGCGGTGAACTGATGGAGGGGGCGATGCAACAGGCGCCACAGCCTTCACGGCATTTCATGACCAGCAGGTCCTCGACGACTCAATAGGGATGGCCGGGCTAGATTACGCCCTTAAACAGCCGTTTTAAAATGGTCTAACAGGGGTTTTTCGCAGAAAACAAAAGTGACCGACCAGTCTGCGACAGATGGTCGAGTGACGAAGTCACCTTTGACGGAAAGTCTACTGCTTGAACTCGAAATCCAGCGCGGCGCCTTCGACTTCGCGGCGCTCTTCGTTGCGCAGTTGCAGCCTCATCTCATTGCTGAGCAAGCGGCCGTTGATCTGGAACGCACTGTTATCGGATGGCTTTTCGCCAAACATCGGCGGCAGCAGAGGCACGTTCCTCGGCTGGGCCATGGTGCCAATGGGTTGCAAGTGCCTGACCATGTCCGAGGGTAAGGACAAGTCCAACTGTGCCGGTGGCAATTGGGTCTGAGCCACTTCGCGAGCCGACTTGGACTTGCTCGAGACCGGCGCACGTTTTTTCGTCGTGGCCGCTTTCTTCTTGGTCTGCGCGGTTTTTTTCGCAGGTGCCGGCTTTTTCGCAGGGGTCTTCTGCTCGGTGCTGACTGCGGGTGCGGCTCCCGGCACAGGGGTCGCCGCCAGTACAGTGCCGACGTTGCCAAGGCTTAAGAGGCTAATCACCAAAAAGGCACGAAAAATAGAGGTCATATCGCCAACAGCATTAACGGCAGAGGGCCATATGCTCGCTTGTTGTGCGCGGCATGACAAGCGCGGTGATCAGCCGGCGATCGGTACCGCCCCATTTGGGCGCCTAAAAACCGGCTGCGGTTTCCTGGCACAACTGGCTGGCCAACATCCCCAGGGTCATCAGTGCGCGCTCTGCCTCACGGTTCCACGGCGTGCCGCAATTCAAGCGAATACAGTGGTTGAACTGTTCGGTGTTACTGAAGATCAGCCCCGGGGCGATGCTGATGCCCTGTTGCAGGGCACGTACATGCAGTTCCTGGGTATTGACCCGCCCGGGCAAACTGACCCACAGGATAAAACCGCCGTTAGGCCGGGTCATCTGCGTGCCTTCGGGGAAATACTGCTGGACCGCCAGCTGGAAAGCGCTGAGGTTCTTGCGGTATTCCTGACGGATGTAGCGAAGGTGCCGGTCGTAGCCACCGTTCTCCAGGTACGCGGCGACGCCCATCTGGGTGACACTGCATGCCGAATGGGTGCTGAACATCTGCAGGCGCTGGATTTCCTGCTGGTATTTGCCGGCGATCATCCAACCGATGCGCACACCGGGGGACAAGGTCTTGGAAAAACTCGAGCAGTAGATCACCCGATCCAGACGGTCATAGGCTTTCAGGGCCTTGGTGCGCCCCAGTTCGAACATCAGCTCGCCGTAGATATCGTCCTCGACGATCTGGATATCGAAATCCGAGGCCAGGCGCAGCAACTGTTTCTGTCGTTCCTCAGGCATGGTGCCGCCCAGGGGGTTGCTCAGGCGCGTGGTCAGCACCAGGGCCTTGATCGACCATTGGTTGGCTGCCAGTTGCAGGGCTTCCAGGCTCATGCCAGTGGCCGGGTCGCTGGGGATCTCGATAACCTTGAGTCCGAGCAGGTCGGCCAGTTGCAACAAGCCGTAATAGGTCGGCGATTCGGCGGCGATCAGGTCGCCTGGACGGGTCAACACGCGCAACGACATCTGCAACGCGTCGACGCAACCGTGGGTGATCACCACTTCGGACGGGTCGACCACCACGCCGGCATCGCGCATGCGGATCGCCACCTGGCGACGCAACGGTTCGAAACCAGGGCTGAACATATAGCTGAACGCGCGAGGGCTCTGGAAGCGCGTGACCTTGGCCAACTGCTGGTGCAGCGCGCGCACTGGCAGGTAATCGACACTCGGCACGGCGGCGCCCAGCGGGAAGACGCCTTCGCGACGTGACTCCACCAACACCTGCTGGATGATGCTGCTACGGGTGACCAGCCCCGGGCGCTCGACCCGCGCGATATCCGGCGTCGGCGCCGTGAGCGCGGGCGTCTGGTGCACGTAATACCCGGACTGCGGGCGCGCGCGGATCAACCCCTGGTCTTCCAGGTTGGCGTAGGCCTGCAACACCGTGGCGTGGCTGACATTCAACTGGGAGCTCATCTTGCGCACCGAAGGCACGCGCTCGCCCGGCTGATAGACACCGCGCCGGATATCCTCAGCCAGTTGCTGGGCGATACGTTGGTAAAGCAACAGATTGGTCATGACGCAGCACTCGATTTCACGGGTATTTTATTTTTGTGTGAAACATACCGGCACAGTTTAGAAGTGTACGGGGACAGTTGCCACAATAGTCGAGCGCGGACCGCAGTGACAGCAAAAACTGTGAGGGTGTCCCCCAAACAAATATGGGAGGGGGCTTACTCCCGATGACGGGGGTTCAGTCAACAGTTTCGCTGACTGACACGCCGTCATCGGGGGCAAGCCCCCTCCCACATTTTTGAACGGCGCAACGCTTCAGCGAGCGGCGCCCAACTGGCCTTTGGCGTCGGAGAACACGATTTCCACCCGACGGTTCTGCGCGCGGCCTCGCTCGGAAGCGTTGGCTTCCACCGGGTACTGATCGCCGTAGCCTTCGACCTGGATGCGTTTTTCGTCGATGCCCAGGTCGACCAGCACGTCCGCCACCGATTGCGCCCGGTCGCGGGACAGTTTGAGGTTTTCCTGCTCGCCGCCCGTGCTGTCGGTGTAACCCTCGATGCGCACCACGCGCTTGGGGTTCAGTTGCAGGAACTGCACGATCTTCAACACCGTGCGGTTGGCCGAGTTTTTCAGCTCTGCTTCACCGGTGTCGAACAACACATCCCCCAGGGTCATTACCAGGCCCCGATCGGTCTGGGTGGTGGCCAGGCTGGCGATCTGTTCTTCGAGCCATTTGCCCTGTTGCTGCACGCTGATCAACTTGCTTTCACGCAGGGCCAGCTGCAAGCGCTGGCGTTCCAGTTCAAGCTTGGCGCCGCGCTCCTGGTTGAGCGCCTGCTCGGTGTGTTCGCGGGCGATCGCGCTATAGCGTTGGCTAAGATAAGCGTAATGCACCACGTCGGCACCGCTGCCCCAATAGCTGGACAGGCGATCGGCACGGGCGAGGGATTCACCGGCGCGGATCACGTCTTTGGGCGCAAAGCGCAGCACATTCGCGTCTTCCTTGACCTTCTGGAAATCGCTGCCCGCCTGTTGCAGGGCCAGTTCGCCATTCGGGTGGCTGGCACAGCCGCCCAGCGCCGCGCTGCCCAGCAGCAATACACAGCTCAAACCACGGATCATCGGGCTCATTGGGCTTCTCCCAACTGCAATTGCTTGCGCAAGCGGGTGATGCGGGTATTGAGCACGTTGAGTTGTTCCTGGCTCTTGCGGGTCAGCACGTGTGCTTCGGCGAGGCGCGCATCCAGCTCGGCCTGTTCGGCCTGCATGCGCGCGTCCTTGTAGGATTGGTCGGCCATATCGGCCTTGGCCTGGGCGAATTTGTCTTCGGCCAGTTTCAGTTCGGGCGATTCATCGGTGTTGGCACCCACGGCGTTGGCTTGTTCCAACGCTTGCTGGGTGAGGCGTATTTGTTCATTCGGCGCAGGATCGGCTGCACATCCCGCCAGAGCAACGACGGCGAGGGCCGCTAAAAGAGGTCGAAAAATCACTGGAAATCCCTACTGTGTTGGGGTGCCGACGGGTTGTTGCAATTGCGCTTTCCAGCGCTCGAGGTTGCGCTGTAGCGCAGCTTGCGTCACACCAGACCCGGACAATTCTGTCATCTTTTTGGCCAGCTGTCCGCGCAGCCACGGATCATTGCAGGCCGAGTTGTGGGAAATCGCCAGGTACAGACCGGGCTGGTCGACGGGAACGTCGCGAGCGACCAGGTCATTGCTCATGCCCAAGGTCTGGGCCATGGCCATGCCCGAATAGCGTCCGGCCAATACATAGTCCACCTCCCCTAACAGCAGTTTCTGGAACGCCGGGGTCAACGTGGGCATGCGTTGCAGGCTCAGTTGCTGGCTGGCGAAGGTTTCAAAGTCGCGGCCCAATCGTGCCCGTTCCGACACTGCACCCTGGTGACCGTGCAGGTCGGCCGCAGTGGTATAGGCCAGCGTTGAGTCTTTGCGAGTCCAGACCAGGTAATCGGTCTGCACCAGCGCCGGGTGGATGTAATCGAGGTTCTCCAGCTCACCCAGGTTCAACGGTGCGTCGGCAAGGAGGTCCATGCGCCCGCTGCGCACTTCATCCAGGGCCATGGAGCGCTTGCCGCCGTAGAGCAGGTCGATTTTCAGCCCGAGGTCCTTGGCCACCTGTTGCAGCACATCGGCGGTGGCGCCGATCAGGTGCGTGGGGTCCTGGGGATCGCGCCAGAGCAAAGGCGGCGCATCCGGGCTGCCGGTGATCACCAGGCGCTCGCATTTACCGGCGGCAAGCGCCAGGCCTGGCAGCAGCGTGAAGCCCAGCAGTACGGCCCAGGGGCGCAGTTCCATGGCGAGGTTCTCCGTAGGATTATTGTAGGAGCGAGCTTGCTCGCGAAAAACTCACAGGCACCGCGTTCATCCAGAATGTGCGCGTCATCGTTAACGTTTTTCGCGAGCAAGCTCGCTCCTACAGTGTTTTGGGGTATTCAAAAAAAAAGCCCGGTCCAAAGACCGGGCTCTTTATAAGTGAAGCGGCTGGATTAGACCAGCTTCTCCAACTCAGGTACGGCTTCGAACAAGTCCGCCACCAGGCCGTAATCGGCCACTTGGAAGATCGGTGCTTCTTCGTCCTTGTTGATCGCAACGATCACTTTGGAGTCTTTCATACCGGCCAGGTGCTGGATCGCGCCGGAGATACCGACGGCGATGTACAGCTGTGGCGCAACGATCTTGCCGGTCTGGCCGACCTGCATGTCGTTGGGTACGAAACCTGCGTCGACGGCTGCGCGGGAAGCGCCGACCGCCGCGCCCAGCTTGTCGGCCAGGGCGTACAGGTGCTTGAAGTTGTCACCGTTCTGCATGCCACGCCCGCCCGATACGACGATCTTGGCAGCGGTCAGCTCAGGGCGATCCGACTTGGCCAGCTCTTCGCCAACAAAGCTGGAAGTGCCAGCGTCGTGGGCAGCGGCGACGGCTTCAACGGCAGCCGAACCACCTTCGGCAGCCACTGGGTCGAAGCCGGTGGCGCGCACGGTGATGACCTTGACCGAAGCGTTGGACTGTACGGTTGCGATGGCGTTACCGGCGTAGATCGGGCGCTTGAAGGTGTCGGCGCTTTCAACCGAGATGATCTCGGAGATCTGGTCAACGTCCAACTGCGCAGCAACGCGCGGCAGGATGTTTTTGCCGTTGGAGGTGGCGGCGGCCAGGATGTGGCTGTAGCCGGCACCCAGCTCTGCGACCAGAGGGGCAACGTTTTCAGGCAACTGGTGCGCGTAGGCGGCGTTGTCAGCCAGCAAGACTTTGCTCACGCCAGCGATTTTCGCAGCGGCTTCAGCCACGGCGCCAGCGCCAAGGCCTGCAACCAGCACGTGAATGTCGCCACCGATTTTGGCGGCAGCAGCCACGGTGTTCAGGGTGGCCGGAGCCAGCACCTTGTTGTCGTGTTCAGCGATTACCAAGATAGTCATTGTTAGATTACCTTCGCTTCGTTTTTCAGTTTCTCGACCAGTTCAGCCACCGACTTGACCTTGATACCCGCGCTGCGTGCAGCCGGCGCTTCGACTTTGACGGTCTTGTTGGTGGAGGCAGTGGAAACGCCCAAAGCGTCCGGAGTCAGCACTTCGAGAGGCTTCTTCTTGGCTTTCATGATGTTCGGCAGGGACGCGTAGCGCGGCTCGTTCAAACGCAGGTCGGTGGTGACGATGGCCGGCAGTTTCAACGAAACTGTCTGCGCGCCGCCGTCGATTTCGCGGGTGACAGCCACGCTGTCGCCGCTCACTTCGACTTTGGAGGCGAAGGTGCCCTGGCCGTAACCGGTCAGCGCAGCCAGCATCTGGCCAGTCTGGTTGTTGTCGCTGTCGATGGCCTGTTTGCCAAGGATCACCAGTTGAGGCTGTTCCTTATCGACAACGGCCTTGAGCAACTTGGCCACGGCCAGGGAGGTCAGCTCTTCAGCGGACTCAACCAGGATGGCGCGGTCGGCACCCAGTGCCAGGGCGGTACGCAGCTGCTCTTGAGCAGTGGTCGGGCCGATGGAAACCACGACGATTTCAGTCGCAACGCCTTTCTCTTTCAGGCGTACAGCTTCTTCCACAGCGATTTCGCAGAAAGGGTTCATCGACATCTTGACGTTAGCGAGGTCGACGCCGGAATTGTCCGCCTTGACGCGAACTTTCACGTTGTAATCGACAACGCGTTTGACAGCTACAAGAACCTTCATGGATTCCTCGTTACTCTCCGGTGAAAAGAAAGTCGCCTAGGCGAACCTGGCGGTTGATGCTCATCGGCACACAAGGGCACCTCCAAAAACGTCGGCGAATGACACCGCGACAGGCCAGTGATGACCGTTCGTCAGTGGTGACTGGGAGGTCATTCTTTCTCGCGGCGTGTAAACTGCGCGCCATCTTTTGCACGCGCGTCACCCGTTTTGCCTTCGCCCTGCTTTTGGACGTGCTCTTGAAACCTACAGTCTGCCTACGCTAAGCGCAAAACCGACCGTATATTGACCGGAACACCTATTCTGGTCAATACGGCAAAATGGTCAGTCATAAGCCGCGTTGCTTTGATTTACCTAGCCTCCAAGCAATTCAAACAAACGTTTGTATTGGACGCTGGGAGTGGTGTAGATATAATGCGCCACCTAGAGAGAAAGGTGGGTCATACCCTGCTGTTTAAAGCAGCGATGACGGTTATGACACCTAACCTCCACCCATTAGAAAAAAAGCCTGTTGAGCCTTGAGTAGGAGATAGCCTGTGGAACGCGAATACATGGAATTCGACGTGGTCATCGTCGGCGCTGGCCCGGCGGGCCTGTCCGCCGCCTGCCGACTGAAGCAGAAGGCCGCCGAAGCCGGTAAGGAAATCAGCGTCTGCGTGGTCGAAAAAGGCTCCGAAGTCGGCGCTCATATCCTCTCCGGTGCCGTGTTCGAACCCCGCGCCCTGAACGAACTGTTCCCGGACTGGAAAGCACTCGGCGCCCCGCTCAACACCCCGGTGGTGCGCGATGACATCTATGTACTGCGCAGCGCCGACACCTCGACCAAGGTGCCTGACTTCTTTGTG
The DNA here is from genome assembly GCF_030644265.1 of Pseudomonas sp. OVF7. Classification (NCBI taxonomy): domain Bacteria; kingdom Pseudomonadati; phylum Pseudomonadota; class Gammaproteobacteria; order Pseudomonadales; family Pseudomonadaceae; genus Pseudomonas; species Pseudomonas sp. OVF7. The sequence continues at coordinate 6,141,901 of NZ_CP128996.1, forward strand.
CCCAAGACCATGCACAACGAAGGCAACTATATTATCTCCCTGGGCAACCTGTGCCGTTGGCTGGCCCAGCAGGCCGAGAACCTTGGCGTGGAAGTCTACCCAGGCTTCGCCGCCCAGGAAGCGCTGTTCGACGAAAACGGTGTGGTGCGCGGCATCATCACCGGCGACCTCGGGGTCGACCGCGAAGGCCATCCCAAAGAAGGCGTCTACACCCCAGGCATGGAACTGCGCGGCAAATACACGCTGTTCGCCGAAGGCTGCCGCGGCCATATCGGCAAGCAACTGATCCAGCGCTTCAAGCTGGACAGCGACGCCGACGCCCAGCACTACGGCATCGGCCTCAAGGAAATCTGGGAAATCGACCCGGCCAAACATCAGCCTGGCCTGGTGGTGCACACTGCCGGTTGGCCGCTGGACATCATGAGCAACGAGAACACCGGTGGCTCGTTCCTCTATCACCTGGAAAACAACCAGGTCGTTGTGGGCCTGATCGTCGATCTGTCCTACAGCAACACCTTCCTGTCGCCGTTCGATGAGTTCCAGCGCCTCAAGCACCACCCGGTGCTGGCCCAGTACCTCGAAGGCGGCAAGCGCATCAGCTACGGCGCACGCGCCCTGGCCAAAGGCGGCATCAACTCGTTGCCAAAAATGGTGTTCAAGGGCGGCGCTCTCATCGGTTGCGACCTGGGTACCATGAACGTGGCCAAGATCAAGGGCAGCCACACCGCGATGAAGTCCGGCATGCTCGCTGCCGACGCCGTGGCCGAACGCCTGTTTGCCGAATCCGAAGGCGGCGACGAACTGACCAACTACGTCGACAGCTTCAAGGCCAGCTGGCTCTACGAAGAACTGTTCGCCAGCCGCAACTTCGGCCCGGCGATGCACAAGTTCGGCCCGATCATCGGCGCCGGCTTCAACTGGTTCGACCAGAACATCCTGGGTGGCAAGATGCCGTTCACCCTGCACGACACCAAGCCCGACTATGCGTGCCTCAAGCTGGCCAAGGACTGCCAGAAGATCGACTACCCCAAGCCCGACGGCAAGTTGAGCTTCGACAAGCTGAGCTCGGTGTTCATCTCCGGTACCAACCACGAAGAAGAACAGCCGTGCCACTTGAAGCTCAAAGACCCCAGCATCCCGCTCGGCACCAACCTGCCGCTCTACGATGAACCGGCGCAACGCTACTGCCCGGCTGGCGTGTATGAAGTCGTGACCAAGGAAGATGGCGAGAAGCGCTTCCAGATCAACGCCCAGAACTGCGTGCACTGCAAGACCTGTGACATCAAGGATCCTTCGCAGAACATCACCTGGGTCACGCCGGAAGGCTCGGGCGGGCCGACTTACCCGAATATGTAAGCCAAACGAGGCTCCCAAACGGGAGCCTTTTTTATGGAATCAAACTCGATCAACTGTAGGAGGGGTTGCCCCCTTCCCACAGTTGGATTGTGCTGTTGCCTGACATGACTATGCAGCCCGCTCTTCGCCGGGGTTGCGCTCGAAGTAGCGTTTGTACTCGCGGCTGAACTGCGACGTACTTTGATACCCCACGCTATGCGCCGCCTGCGCCACCCCCATGCCTTCCACCAGCAATAATTGCTGGGCCTTGAGCAAGCGCAAGCGCTTGAGGTACTGCACCGGCGACAACAGCGTGCAACGTTTGAAATGCTCATGAAACGTCGACGCGCTCATGTGCGCATACCCCGCCAGCGTCTCGATATTCAGTGGCTCGGCGAAATGGGCATGCAGGTGATTCAACGAGGTGGCGATTCGCGAAAATTGCCCCTGCTGTTCCACCAACGCGCGCAGCACATCGGCCTGTGGCCCGCGCAGTGCGGTGAACAATAATTCCCGCACCCGCGCCGGCCCCATGATCCGGCTCTCCAGCGGATCATGCAGGCACAGCAACAGCCGTTCGACGCAGCCGCGCATCGCATCGTCGAGCACCACCGAACTCATCGACTCCAAGGTCTGCGCCGTCGGCGGCGGACCGGCCTGCATGCCCATGGCCATCACCAACTCCCCCAGCACCACCCGGTCAATCCCCACCGTCACACCCAGCAACGGCGCACCGGGCGCCAGGGCGAAGGTCTCGCACTCGAACGGCACCGGCATCGCCTGGATCAGGTAATGCCCGGCGCCGTACTCCAGGGTGCGCGGGCCCAGGTAGGCGACCTTGCTGCCTTGGGCCACGAACATCAGGCTCGGCTCATAGATCTGCGGGCCACGTGCCACATCGCAACTGGCGCGCAGCACTTGCACACCAGGCAGGTGGGTCGGGGAAAAACCGTCGCAGGACGTCAGCCCCTCAATCAAGGAAACCAGCGTGGCATTGGCGTCGAGATGGCGGGTCAACAACATGGCAAAAAACTTCGCGAAAAAGGGATGGGAACATCATCGCAGGTCTGGCGACACATAGATCCAAACCCGGGGCACTCCCGGAGGAATAGGCATGAGACTCGGAGCAATCGCCATGGCCGCACCTGGGGGTGGCGCGGAGAATGGCCCGCCTCATCTGTCACTGCTTCTGCGAGGTTTTCTGCATGTATACCGCCATCGGTTATGCCGCCCAATCGGCCACCACTCCCCTCGCCCCCATGTCATTTGAACGCCGCAGCCCGCGCGCCGATGACGTGGCAATCGAGATTCTCTACTGTGGCGTATGCCATTCCGACATCCACCAGGCCCGCAACGAATGGGGCATTGCCGTCTACCCGCTGATGCCGGGCCATGAGATTGTCGGCAAAGTCACCGCCGTCGGCACCAGCGTCACCGCGCATAAAGTCGGCGACCTGGTCGGCGTCGGTTGCATGGTCGATTCGTGCCGCCACTGCGACGCGTGCCAGGCGGACCTGGAGCAATACTGCCTCGAAGGCCCGACCATGACCTATGCCACCCCGGATCGGGTCGATGGCAGCAACACCATGGGTGGCTACTCCGACAGCATCGTGGTCAGCGAGCATTTCGTGGTGAAGATCCCGGCCAAGCTCGACCTGGCCAGCGCCGCACCGATTCTCTGTGCCGGTATCACCACCTATTCACCGCTCAAGCACTACGGCGTGAAGGCCGGCGATAAAGTCGGCATCCTCGGCATGGGGGGGTTGGGCCACATGGGCATCAAGTTCGCCAAGGCCATGGGCGCTGAGGTGACCCTGTTCACCCGCTCCGCGAGCAAGGCCGAAGAAGGCCGTCGCCAGGGCGCCGACCATGTGATCGTGTCCACCGACGCCGCACAGATGAAAGCCGCCGCCGGGCACTTCGACTTCCTGCTGGACACCATTCCGGTGCAACACGACCTCAACCCCTACCTGGATGTACTGCGCTTTGACGGCGTGCACATCCTGGTCGGCTTGATCGAGCCGGTAGATCCGCCCGTCAACGCCGCCAAGCTGGTGCTGGGTCGTAAAGTCCTGGCCGGCTCGCTGATCGGTGGCATTGCCGAAACCCAGGAAGTCCTGGATTTCTGCGCTGAGCATGGCATTACCTGCGACATCGAAATGCTCGATATCCGCCAGATCAACGAGGCCTACACCCGCATGATCGCCGGTGACGTGAAGTACCGCTTTGTCATCGACATGGCGACCCTGAAAGCCTGATCAGGCTTTCGCGCCCAACTCCGCAGACAGCCGGGCTGCGACCTGTTTGATCACAGGGATCAGCTCGGCCATTTTCTCCAGTGGCATGTAGGGCACGGTACTGGCGATGCTGATGCCGGCGACGATACGCCGGCTGGCATCGCGCACCGGTGCCGCCACGCAACGGATCGACGGTTCGTTGTCTTCCAGATCGAACGCATACCCTCCCGCCACGTATTCACGCATGCGCTGCTCGAACTGCGCCCAGGATTGCTCCGGGTGCTGCGGCCACTGCTGGCTCTTGCCGCCCTGCGGAAAACTGGCCTGGTACAGGCGCTGCCACTCCTCGGCGGTGTCATCCAGCAACATCGCCTTGCCGACCCCGGTCCGCGCCAACGGCATGCGATGGCCCACCCGCGAGCGCATTTCCGGGCCGTAGCGGCCAGGGTTCTTGTGCAGGTAGAGCACGTCGTCGTCTTCACGGATGGCCAAGTGAATGGTGTCACCGGTGAGGGCCGACAGTTCGTCCAGGTAAGGCACGGCCAGGCTGACCAACGGCAACTCTTCGCGCGCCTGGAACCCCAGCTCGATCAGCTTCGGCCCCAGCAGGTAACCCACTTGCGGCACCACGCGCAGGTAACGCTCGTCCACCAGGCAACTGGCCAGGCGGTGCGTGGTGCTGCGGGTGGTGCCGATGCGCTTGGCGATCTCCTTGAGATCCCGTGCACCCGCGGCCACCGCTTGCACGACGCCCAGGCCACGCAGCAGGGTCTGGGTGCCGGTGGGGGCGGCGTCTTTGACGGGGGTGTGGGCGGTTTCCTGCATATCGGGCCTATTGGGAAGTACGAAAACGGCGCCATTATGGCAAATGCTGAACGCGAACACAGCGTCGATCCAAGTGTGGTAGGGGACTTGCCCGAATGCCGTTCAGTTAAGGCTTTTTGTAGGAGCGAGCTTGCTCGCGAAGAACTCACAGGCGCCGCGTTGATTCAGGAAACACGCGTGATCGTTGACGTTTTTCGCGAGCAAGCTCGCTCCTACAAGAAGGCGATGTACGCTTAACTGAACGGCATTAGGGCAAGCCCCCTCCCACAGGGGGCCTGAGGTATTCGGTCTAGCGCTGCTTCATGCGGTCGATGATGACCGCCAGCAACAGGATCGAACCGCGGATCACATACTGGTAGAAGGTATCGATATTCTTCAGGTTCATCGCATTCTCGATGATCGCCAGGATCAACACCCCGGCAATCACGTGGCGAATCATGCCGATGCCACCACTCAACGACACCCCACCCAGCACACACGCCGAAATCACCGTCAGCTCGAAGCCCTGGCCGATCATCGGCTGGCCCGAGGTCATGCGCGAGGCGAGGATCACCCCAGCCAACGCGCCGATCAAGCCGTGAACGGCAAAGATGATGATCTTGGTGCGGTCGACGTTGACCCCGGCGAGCAACGCCGCTTCCTGGTTACCGCCAATGGCCATGGTGTTGCGCCCATAGGTGGTGTAGTTGAGCAGCCAGCCGAAGAACACAAAGCACAGCACGGTGATAATGATCGGCACCGGCACGCCCAGCAATTGGCCGTTGCCGAACACGAAGAAGCGCTCGTCCATCACCCCCACGGCCTTGCCGTTCGAGAAGATATAGGCCAGGCCGCGCACGATCTGCATGGTCGCCAAGGTCGCGATCAATGCATTGATGCGCAGCTTGGCGATCACGATGCCGTTGATCAGCCCCACCACCAGGCCCATGGCCAACGCCGCGGACACGCCGAGCACCACGCTGTCGGTGTCGCGGATCACGATCCCCGCCACCACGCCGGCGCAAGCGATCACCGAGCCCACCGATAAGTCGAAGTGGCCCGAGGCCAGGCAGAACAGCATGGTGCACGCCGCAATACCCACGGTGGAAATCGCCAGGCCCAGACCGCGCATATTCAGCGGCGAAAGGAAATTGTCGATGAACAGCGCGCTGAGCACAAAGATGCTCAGGGCTGCCAACAGCATGACCCAATCATCGAGAAACTTGCGCTGGTTGAAACCCGGCCAGAAGCCCTTTGCAGTTTTTACCTGAGACATACCCAAACCCTCTTATTCTTCAAGCCCGCGAACGCGGGAGAGCCAGTTGCAGCAGCCGTGCTTCATCCGCTTGATCGCGGGTCAATTCGCCAGTGAGGGCGCCTTCGCTCATCACCAGGATGCGGTCGGAGATGCCCATTACTTCCATCAGGTCGCTGGACACCACGATCACCGCAATACCGCTGGCCGCCAGGTTATGGATGATCTGGTAGATCTCCGACTTGGCGCCGATATCGATGCCGCGCGTCGGTTCGTCCAGCAGCAGGACCTTCATCGGCATCGACAGCCAGCGACCCAGAATGGCCTTTTGCTGATTGCCGCCCGAGAGGAACATGATTTTCTGCTCCGCGTTCGGCGTCTTGACCTTCATCGCCTTGATCTGGTGGTCGGCGTTGCCGGTTTCCCACTCGTCACGCAACAACCAGCCGAACGATGCGTGGGCACCACGGGCGCTGATGTTGATGTTCTCCGCGACGCTGGACAGCGGAATAATGCCTTCCTTCTTACGGTCTTCAGGGCACAGCAACACGCCGCCGGCGATGGCATCGCGCGGTGAACGCAGTTGCAGCGGTTCACCGCACAATTGCAACTGCCCGGCGCTGCTGCGTTCCAGCCCGCTGAGCAGGCGCAACAGCTCGGTCCGCCCGGCGCCGACCAGCCCGAACAGGCCGAGGATCTCGCCCTTGTGCGCCGCGAAACTCACCGGTTCGCGCAGGCCAGGGCCGAGCAGGCCGTCGACCTTCAGCGCCACATCACCGCGCTCACGCGGGCGATAGTCGTAGATGTCCTGGATATCGCGACCGACCATGCACGTCACCAGTTGGTCGTGGGTCAGCGCACTCATGTCGTCGAAGGTGCGCACGTAGCGGCCGTCCTTGAACACCGTCACCGCGTTGCAGATGCGGAATACCTCTTCCATGCGGTGGGACACATAGAGCACCACTTTGCCCTCGTCCCTCAGGCGTCCGATGATGGTCATCAAGCGGTCGATTTCCCGGGCGGACAAGCTGCTGGTGGGCTCGTCGAACGCAATCACATGGGCGCCGCGGGACAGGGCCTTGGCGATCTCCACCAGTTGGCGCTGGCCCAGGGACAGGCGCCCGAGCTTCTCCTCGGGGTCGATTTCATCGGCCAGGCCCTTGAGACAGGCCAGGGCCTGCTTGCGTAGCAGGCTACGATTGACCACGCCGAAGCGCGACGGCAAATGCCCGAGGAACAGGTTTTCCGCGACAGTCATTTCCGGTACCAGGTGCAGTTCCTGGTGAATCACCGCGACGCCGCTGGCGATGCTGTCGGCGGCGCATTTGAAATCCATGGCCTGCTCGCCGATATGCACCGTGCCGCTGCTGGGAATATAGGCCCCCCCGAGGATTTTCAGCAGGGTCGACTTACCCGCACCGTTCTCCCCCATCAGCGCATGCACCTGGTGCGGACGCGCTTCAAAGCTGATCTGCGCCAGCGCCTTGACCCCGGGAAATTCCTTGCCGATGCCGTCGAACCGCAGAGCCGCCCCGTTCATTTCCACAACCCTATTTTGCTCAGTTCAGCCTTGAAGTTGGCGCGGGTGATCAGCGTCACGTTATCCAGGGCGGTAAACTTGGCCGGCTCAGTCCCTTTGGTTACCCACTCGAACATCGCCGTGGCCGTTTTATAGCCGGAGGCATCCGGGCTCAACAGCATCGAGCCGTAGAAGCCGGTGTCGGATTTTTTCAGTTCTTCGATGGCGTCGGTGCCGTTGATGCCCACGCCGATCACATTCGCCGCCTTGAAGCCGGCGCTTTCGGTGGCGCGCACGCCACCGAGCACGGTGCTGTCGTTCATACCGCCGATGATCAGGTTTTTCGCGCCACGGGGCAGTTTGACCAAGGCAGAGTTGGTGGAATCCATGCTACCGGGGACGTCGAGGGTTTTCTGTGCGCTGAACAGGATATGGTCGGCCGGCAACCCGGCGGCCTTGAGGCCCTCCACCGAACCGTCGGTGCGTTTCTTGCCGGTTTCCAACTCGTCAAAGGTGTTGATGACCGCGTAAGTGTCCTTCCAGTCCCAGTTGCGCTGCTTGGCTTGCGCAGCCATGGCTTCGCCCTGTTTCTGGCCGATCTTGTAGGCGTCCAGGCCGACGTAGGGCACGTCTTCCATGGGCTTGCCCTTGGCGTCGACAAAGCGGTCGTCCACCGCCAGCACTTTCAGGTTATTGAGCTTGGCCTTGGCCATGATTGCCGGGCCCAGGGACACATCCGGCGGGCAGATGACAAAGCCCTTGGCGCCATTGGCGGCCAGGGTGTCGATGGCCGAGAGGGTTTTCTCACCGTCCGGCACGGCGATCTTGATCACGGTAAAGCCCTGGTCCTTGCCGGCCTTTTCGGCAAAGGCCCATTCGGTCTGGAACCAGGGTTCCTCCGCCTGCTTGACCAGGAAGCCGATCTTCACTTCTTCGGCACAGGCCAATGCGCTGAAGCCGCTTAACGCAATAGCGGCGGCGAGAACGCGTATTCCTTTTTTCATGAATGGCACCTCTTGTTGTTATTGGGGCGGCGACGTCTAGTCGTGGTACATCACGGAGCGCCCGCCATCGATCATCAGGCAGGTGGCGTTGATAAAAGGCGCCTCGTCAGTGGCCAGGAACAGCGCGCTCATGGCCACCTCGATGGGCTGGCCGATACGCTTGGGCGGGTGCAGGTCGAACGCGCGCTGGCGCTCGGCATGCGGGTCGGGGAAGCCGTTCCAGTAGTCGACGTTGAGCTGGGTCTCGATATAGCCCGGCGCGATGGCATTCACGCGGATGCCCTTGGGCGCGTACTCGATACCAAGGGCGCGGGTCAGGCCGAGCAGGCCGTGCTTGGCGACGGGATAGGGAAAGCAGCCGGGAATGATGTGGCTGGAATGGGTGGAAGCGATGTTGATGATGTTGCCGATGCCCTGCTCGATCATGTGCGGCAACACTGCACGGCAGCCGTACCACGCGCCGTCGAGGTCGATGGCAAAGCAGCGACGCCAGTCTTCGTCGGTCATTTCCAGAGGGTCGCGGAACACATTGACCCCGGCACAATTGACCAGCACATCCACGCGGCCAAAGCGCTCGATGGCCACATTGACCAACGCCTGCCACTGCTCCTTGGACGTGATGTCGACGGGCTGTGCATGGATTTCGGCGCCGCGTTCACGCCAATGGGCAGCGACAGCCTCGACCTTTGCGCCCTGGATATCCGCGATCACCAGGCGCGCCTGCTGGGCCTGGAAACAGGCAACGATCGCCTCGCCAATGCCTTGGGCGGCGCCAGTGACGATCACCACCTTGTTTTTCAGCCGATCGCCGTAAGTCGGCTCGGGTACGGCGGGGAGTGACAACGGTTGTGCCTGCATCGCTTCACCTGTTTTATTTTTGGTAGTGAGTGCTGATGCCGCCGACTATAAACCCGAAAGCCAAAATATCTCAATATATAAATTTGCATCCCACATAGTGAGCATAGATATAAAAAAACCGGCCTTGCTGGCCGGTTCACGAGGGGTATCAGCCCTGGGCGAAATCCCTCAGGGCATCACCTTCCATCCGATAGCGCACCCACTCCTCCTGCGGCTGGGCCCCGATGGACTTATAGAAGGCAATCGCCGGCTCGTTCCAATCCAGCACGCTCCACTCAAAGCGCCCGCACCCGTTGTCGCAGGCGATCTTCGCCAGGTGGCGCAGCAGCTTCTTGCCCGCCCCGCCGCCGCGCTGCTCCGGGTTGATGTAGAGGTCTTCGAGGTACAGGCAATTGCTGCCCAACCAGGTGGAATAGCTGAAAAAGAACACCGCGAATCCGATTGGCAAGCCGTCCCGCGAGCAGATCAGGCCATGGGCAGTAGCGCCCTCGCTGAACAGGCTGCGCTCGATATCCACCACACTGGCAATCACTTCATGCCGGGCCTTTTCATACTCGGCAAGCTCGGTGATAAACGTCAGGATCTGTGCAGCATCGCTGGGCACGGCGGGGCGAATCTCAATGGTCATGGGCGAACCTTGGGCAAATTCAAAGGCCACATACTAAGACGGTTTCATCACCGATTGCAGTGCAATTTCAATCGCGACTACCCTGTTGGCCCACCGCCTGATGAGAAGCCCCATGCCCTTCGCGCCCCTGCCCGACCTCGCCGCCACCTTACTGCCCCATGCCCTCGGGCCTTCGGAAGATGGCGCCCACGATCTGTCGCACCTGCAGCGCGTATGGCACAACGCACGCTTGATCCAGGCGCAGGAAGGCGGTGATCTGGAGGTGTTGCTGGCGGCGGTATTGCTGCACGACTGCGTGGCCGTCGAGAAAAACTCACCGTTGCGCTCGAAAGCCTCGCAGTTGGCCGCCGACAAGGCGGCGCAGACGTTACAGTTGCTCGGCTGGCCTGCCTCCAGGGTCGACGCCGTGACCCACGCCATCGCCACCCATAGTTTTTCCGCTGGTTTGGAGCCTCGGACCCTGGAGGCCAAGATCACGCAGGACGCCGATCGCCTCGACTCCCTGGGCATGATCGGCGTAGCCCGCACGTTCTACACCGCCGGGCGCATGGGCAGCGGTTTGTATGACCCGGCCGACCCCACGGCACGCCACCGCGAGTACGACGACAAACGTTTTTGCCTGGACCATTTCCAGACCAAATTATTGTCGTTGGCCGACGGATTTCAAACGCCGACCGGCCAGCGCCTGGCACAAGCCCGCCACCATCGGCTCAAGGGATTCATGGAGACGTTTATCGAGGAGATCGGCGCACTGTAAACCGGCCTTACTCCGTTGCCGGCTAACGCAAGCACCACCAACCACAGAACAATCCGCCTGGGCGTGCGTGGTAAAAATCGGCCATAACTCCAACGACCCCAAGGCTTGCCCATGCACTCCACCTCACCGGTGGGCGGAAAGTTGTTCGCCCTGTTTTGCCTTGCCAGCTTCCTATTGTCGCTGTCCTACGGTTCAACCTTTTTGCTGTCGTTGCTGATTCATTCGCGCGGTGGGAACGAGCATGACGCGGGCAGTGTGATTTCCACGGCAATGCTCAGCACGTTCGTGGCGGTGGTGCTCTCCGGGCACTTGGCCGATGCATGGGGAGCGGCACGGGCCATCGCGGGGATGGGCGTGTTGCTGGTACTTGCCTGCCTGGGTTTTGCCCTGACGCCAGGGTTTGGCCAGGGCTTGATGCTGTTCGGGCTGGCCCTCGGATTGGGCTGGGGCGTCTTCTATACGCTGGGCCCGATCATCGTGACCTTGCTGGTAGAACCCAGCCAACGCGCCAAGTACTTTGCGCTGCTGTCGGGCAGCATGTTGAGTGGCATCGGCTCCGGCCCTTTGCTCGGACGCGCCACCGCGGCACTGGACCTGCCCCTGACGACCGCGTTCTATATTGCCGGGTTGGCCAGCCTCGCCGGGGTTCTTGTTTTCTGGCGATTGGGCGCCGCGCTCAAGCATCGGGAAAATGCCCCGGCTTCGCGGATTTCCCTGGCCGCCAGCCGCCGGGTGCTGTCTTCCAAGGCGGCGTTCGCGATCCTCATGGTCGGCCTGGGTGGCTGCGTGTTTGGCGGGCTCTCATCGTTCCAGACCAGCTATGCCGCCGCGCACGGGTTGGACTACTCGCTGTTCTTCGCGGGGTTCCTGAGTGCAGCGATCACCAGCCGCCTGTTGATCGCCGGCTTCGTGGTCAAGCTGGATGCCTATCGGGCTGCCTGTGTGTTATCCGGGATCATGCTCGGTTCGATCGCGCTGTTCGCCTTTGGCGTGAGCGGCAACCTCAGCTATCTGCTGGCGGCGGCCACGCTGGGAGTGGGGTACGGCCTGACGTATTCCGTCATCAACGGGCTGGTCGCCCACGAAGCGCCGCCCGGTACAACGTCCCAGGCATTGCTGCTGTTCAGCCTGGCCTACTTTGTCGGCGTGTTTGGCTTTCCCTGGCTGGCGGGCAAGATCATCGTCGAATTCGGGCTGTCGACACTGATGCTGGGCGTACTGATCATCGCCGCGCTGAACTGGCTGATCACCGTTGCACGCTTGATCGAGCGCCGTCTCTCGGCACATAAAATCTTACAGGTGAGCTGATACCGTTCGTCGCCACCGAGGCACGAACCCACAAACTGGGCGGACCAATAAAGGGTAAGGACATCAATCATATGGAGACACCCTCATGAAGAATTCCACGTTTGCCGCCCTCGCCCTCACCGGCCTGCTGTCCGCCGCTTCGCTGAGTGTATTGGCCGCCACCTCGTCCACCGGCAAGACCGATCCTGTGGGCAGCCCGCCCAGCCCTGCCACCCAGGAATCCCAGGATTCGATGGGCACCGGCCTCGACACCAACGGGGGTGCAATCATCGACAACGGCGCCGACCCGCGCACCAAAGGCAACGACACCCAGCGCCAGGCCCCGGCCGCCGTCGGTAACGGCAAAATGGGCCCATCGGTCAATCAGCCGACGATCAACAAAGGCGACGACTCCAACATCCCAGGCGCCCCGAAACAGCCTGCGCCTTGATGCATCGGTAGCAAGACCAACACCCGATCATTTCCCAGTGAAGAGGTATGCATGAACGTCGATAAAAACCTTGAACAAGAAGTCCTCACCCGCCTGCTGCACGCCCACCCGAACGGGTTGGGCAAGGAGGTGCTGGATAATTACCGCGGTGAAAAAGTGGTCGCCAGTGTCTTGGCGCTCCTGCAAGACCGCGGCTTTATCAAGGATGGGCATGTGACCACCGATGCTGCCGGTGACTATGCGTTGAACCTGCCGATCAAGCTGACCGCGTCGGGCGTGGAAGAAGCGCGAAAGCTGGAAAGCCAAACCCGGCAGTAATGGCTTTTATCTGGCCTGGCCCTGACCCAAGGGCCAAACTGTGGCGAGCGGGCTTGCCCCGCGTTGGGCTGCGCAGCAGCCCCAGCAAATCCACCGCGATCCTACCCGCGGGATCTCGGTCGATTGGGTTCGGGGCCGCTTCGCGACCCAACGCGGGGCAAGCCCGCTCGCCACAACAAGCTCGTTCGCCACAACAAGCCCGCTCACTACAACAAGCTCGTTCGCCACAAAAATCCGGGCGTTCAAGGGAAAGACTAATTCTTAAAAATCAATAAGTTACTTGATCATTGATCAGAGGGTGCTTGCCCATCTTTGAGTGCATGGTCATTCAGCGAGTAGCGCGTCAACCTCGGCAGTGCCTGGAGACGTCGCAGGTCCCCAGCGGGTAACCGCCAGTGCCGCCGCCGCGTTCGCGCGGCGTGCCGCCACGGCGGGCGCCAGGCCCATGGCCAGACCGGCCATGAACACGCCCGCGTGCGCATCCCCAGCGCCATTGCTATCCACGGCCCGCACCTTGAAGCCCGGCACGTGCTCAACCTCACCCGCGCGCCCGACCCAGCAGCCATTCGGCCCGTCACGCACGACCAGCAACGTTTCGGCGGGCAGGTGCTGACTGAGCGCGGGCAACGCGGCGGTGATATCCGCCGCACCGGTAAACGCGAGCGCTTCGGGGCCATTGCTGGTCCAGATATCGATACGCGGCAACAATGCGCTCATCAAGGCCGAGCCCGGCGCCTTGACCAGAGGGCCCGGGTCGAACACCACCACGATTGCGCGTGGCAGTGCCAGCAGCCAGTCGATCAGCGGCTGTGCCTTGCCCTCAAGGAGCAGGCTGTAGCCACTGACATACACATAGTCGTCCGCCTGCGGCGTTACGGCGGCCAGGTCCTCGGCACTCAACTCGCCCTCAGCGCCGATATGGGAGATGAAGGTGCGTTCGGTGGTGGCTTCCGTGAGAGACACGCACAACCCGGTGTCTTTGCCACCGCTGGCCGCCAAGGCCATTTCAATACCTTCGGCCTGCATGGCGGCACGGGCCAGGTCGCCGAAGCGGCCGTTGCCATGACGCCCCAGGTACACCACCGGCAAGCCATTGCGTCGCGCCGCCGCCATCACATTGAACCCGCCGCCAGCCTCGAAGCTGGCCGAGTGCGCGAGCACGTCGCCACCGGTGGCCGGCAGTTTTTCCAGGGACATGACCAGGTCGACGATGACCTGGCCAGTGTGCAGCAATCTAGACATTGGGGCTCTCAACTAAAGCCGGACGACGGTCAGCCGCGCCGCCGAGTACCGCGTAAATGCCGCCGGCAACCAGGAAAGTGACGATCCAGCCCAGGCCGTTGTGGCCCAGCCAGGAGTCGGACAATGGCCCGGCGAACCAGATGTTTTGCGCAGTGGTACCGATCGTGGTGAAGCTGAAACCCAGCACGATCGCCACGGCCCAGGCGCCGAACGCCCGCCATTCCACGCCACCGCGATACCAGTAGGCGCTGCTTGGGCTCACGTCCAGCAAATCCTTGGGGCTGTAGTAGTGGCGATGGATCAGGTCGACCACAAAGATTCCGACCCAGGCGGTGATCGGCACCGCCAGCAACGAGATGAAGGTGATGAACGGGCCGTAGAAGCTGTCGGCGATCAGCATGAAGTAGATGGAGCCGGCGAAGATCGCCACGATGTCGACGATCACCGCATGCACGCGCTTGACCTTCAGACCGAGGGTCAAGGTGGTGAGGCCGGCCGAATACACCGACAGGTTATTCGACAACAGCAACCCGCCAAACGCGGTGATCAGGTATGGCACGGCCATCCAGGTCGGCAGCATGTCGCGGATCGCGATGATCGGGTCGGTGGCCGAGGCCAGGTCATGATTGCCCACCGACAGCAGGCCGCCGAGGGTGATCAGCAGCACCAGCGGAATGCCTGCACCAAACGCTGCGGACGCCACCAGGCGCACGGCCTTGACGCTGCGGTGCTGGTAGCGCGACATATCGGCACCGGCGTTGGCCCAGCCGATACCGGTACCGGCAGCCATGGTGCCGATGCCGATCATCATCGCGCTCATCGGTGCCGGGGTAGCGTTGAACACCGCGCTCCAGTCGATGGTGGCGCAGAGGAAACCGCCGACCAGGATGTTCAAGGCACCGAATACATAGGTGGCCCACTTCTGGATCACCAGCAAGGTAGCGTGGCCCAGGCCGGAAACCGACAGGGTCAGCAACACGAAAATGGCGATGAAGATCAGGGTCAGCAGCGGCGCACTTTTCGCCTCCACCGGGGAGCCGAACAGGATCGAACACAACGAGAGCAGCACGAAGGCGGCGGTGGTGGTGTTGACCGTTTCCCAGCCCAGGCGTGACATCAGCGAGACCAGGGTCGGGCCGATATTGCCGCGTACGCCGAAGATCGCGCGGGACAGGGTCAGGCTGGGCGCACGCCCACGGCGGCCAGCGATGGAAATAATGCCCACCACCGCGAAGGAACCGGCTGCGCCAAGGATCGCAACGATGATCGCCTGCCAGATAGCCAGCCCACGAAACGCCACCAGGGTCGCGCCCAGCGGCAAGCCGAGAATGCTGATATTGGCGGCGAACCACACCCAGAACAGTTGCAGCGGATGACCGTTGCACTCGCCTTCAGGGACCGGTTCGATGCCGCGTGTTTCCAATTGCCCAGCGCTTTGGCTGGAAGAGATGCTGCTCATGAGGGGTGCTCCTGGTGCCTGTATTGTTGTGGTTGTGGCAGATGCTTAAGGTCGATCGACTCTCGGTCTTCCTGACTCGATGAGCTCACAGTGGGAGCGCGCTTTCTGTCAAAGCATCGGGGCGGATACACCGCTGACGCGAGCAGGCCCGCTCCCACCTGTTTGTTTGCGGCGCTTACCGAATGGTCAGCAGCCCCTGCACCAGCGCCTGTAGATCCAGGCCATTGACCCGCTTGACCTGTTCGATCATCGCTTCAGGCCAGCACTGCATGCCCAGGCACGCCCCCAACATGGCCCCGAGCATCGCGGCGATGGTGTCGGTATCGCCCCCCAGGCTGGCGGCCAGGCACAGGGCTTCAAATGCGTTCATTTCGCCCGACGCCACTTGCTGCGCGAGGGCGAACGACACCACCACCGACTCCTGGGACGCGACGGAGGTGCCGATCAATTCATAGAGCAGGTCGGCGAACAGCGCCTTGTCGCCACTGCCGACGCTCAAGGTCCGCGCCCAACTGATGCGCGTGGAAATACGCCCGCCCGCAATCCAGTGGCCATGGCTTTCGGCTTGCTGGGCGAGCTGGGTGCCGATGTTCAACGCTTCGCCCAGGTCCACACCGTTGATGCCCGCCGATACCACGGCGGCCACCGCCGCCGCACTGGAGATGCCCAGGGTGGTGTTGTGGGTGACCTGGCACGCCTGGATCACCGCCTGGAGAAACTGCGCCGGGTCGCGCACATCGGCGGCGATGCCCACCGGCGTGATGCGCATCGCCGCGCCATTGGTGGTGCCGTAGCGTCCGGCTTCTTCCGGGGTGTGCCCGGCGAGGATCATGTCGATGGCGCGCTTGGTCGAAGGCCCGAGCAAATCCTGGGAGCCCTTGGCACGCATCACCGCTTCCCAGTCGATCAGGCGCTGGGCGAGCACAGTGGGGTCGATCTTGCCGTGGCCTTCCACCAGCAACTCGCCGACCAGAATCGCCTGTTCGGTGTCATCGGTGATGGAGCCAGCGGGCATGTTCGGCGCGATGGGCTGGTTGGCGTCAGCATCTTCCAGGGCAGTGATCGCACCGAAGCGCGCCTTGACCTGTTCACGGCTCAAGGATTGGGTGGGCATGCCCAAGGCATCGCCCAGGGCCAGGCCATAGAAAGCGCCAAGAGCGCGAAGCATCGGGGTCATTTCGACGTTCCAAACTGCAGGTGCAGGCGAAAGTGCAGAGGGTCGAGCAAGCTTTCGACGTGCTCCATGAAGCGCTCGCGACGGTCGTAGGTGGTACGCGAAGCCTTGAGAAATACCGTGCCTGCCGGGCGACCGAGCAATTCGGCGTCTTCCTCGCTCAGCGGCTCGGCACCGATCCACTGGTCGCCCTCGGCGCCGACATAACCGTAGGCGGCCAGGGTGATGGTCAGGGAGTTGTCGATCAGGCCCACACGGGGCAGGCTTTCCAGGCCACCGGTCGCCGGCATCAGCGAGCGTTCCAGGGACACGGCGGTGCCATCGGTGGTGCGCCGACGGCGGTCGAGGGCAATAAATTGATCGTTGCCGAAACGGCTGAGCAGGTCCGCGCGGGTCACGGCTTCGAAGCGCAGGATATCGGTGGTCACCAGCGCGCCCGTGTCGGCCAGGGCCTGGGCCCAACCGCTGCGCTGGTCAAGCACCATGCCGTCAAAGGTGACGATGGAACCCACGCCACTCTGGGTGGCAATGTAATTACGGCGCTTGAGCTCGGCCAGGGCCTCGCGCAAGGTGCCACGACTGACCGCAAACTCTTCGGCCAACTGGTGCTCGCCCGGTAGCAGGAAACCGTCGGCCATCACCCCACCCTCGATACGGCGGATGAGCTCGTCGACGACGCGTTTTTTCTTATCAAATCGAACATGTCTAATCATGTACAAATTGATAACCGAAAGCGCCCGATCACAGCAAGCGAATTATTTCAAAGAGATGAAAAAACCGCCCTCAGGACTCCCGCCCGATACGGAAAAACTCCCCGCCACTCCACACACCGAGCCAGTTCTGACCGTTGATCGGACGGCTCACGGCCAGCTCCACCAATTGGTAGAACACATTGCGGTGAATCAGCGCTTCGAGGTTGGTGCGCACACGCAGATAGGGGGACGGTTCCTGGGTGTCGGGGTCGATCACTACCCGCAGCGGGTGTTCGAGGCCAGCCTCGATTTGATCATCGACGTTGGTGGTAAAGCGCAACACCTGGCTTTCGCCCTGCCCTTCGACATCCAGGGTTACCGCGACAAAGGGCGCATCATCGACGCTGATGCCCACCTTTTCTACAGGGGTGACCAAGAAGTAATCGTCGCCATCACGGCGAAGGATGTTGGAGAACAACTTGACCATCGGCTTACGCCCGATGGGCGTGCCCTGGTAGAACCAGGTGCCATCACGGGCGATACGCATGTCGATATGGCCGCAGAAGTCCGGGTTCCACAGATGCACCGGCGCCGGCCCCTTGCCCTTGGGCAGTTGGGCCAACAGGTCATTGGCCTTGGCGGAATCGGTCATGGTGTTATCCCTCTTTTACGTGCTGGCCTTACTGGTCCCCCATGCCCAGCAGGCCTCGGGCGTACTGCGCCAGGGGCCGGGCAATCAGATCTTCGGGCTTGTTGTCGTGGAACGTCAGTAAACCGCCACGATTGCGAATACGTGCAGTATCAATCAAATACTGGGTGCTGGTCTCGATCAACATGATCTGGATCACACCGCTGTCCAGGCCGAGGCGGTCGAGGGCCTGCTGGTCGGTCCACTCATCGGCGTTGCCGATACGGTCATCCGCCGCGGCAAAACGGCAGTACAACAAGTAATGGGCACCGGCCGCACGGGCTTCGGCCATGGCCTGCTCAAGCCCTTCGGGCTGACGGGCGCGGCGCACCATGGGGAAGTACTCGACGAAGCCGTTGAAGGCTTCCTCGGCTACCACGTTCGGGCGCGGATAGGCACTGCCCGGTGGCACGAAAGCGCCTTGGGCGATAAACACAAAGGAGTCCGGCTGGATGCGAACCGAGGCGGTACGGCGAGTATCGCTATGGTCGAGCAAGCCGGCATCGCTCATCTGATAGCGGGTGCCTTCGGCCATATCGCTGACGGTCATGCAACCACTCAACGTCAACGACGCCAGCAACAAAACCAGACTACGCATCCTAATCCTCCAGAAGCCGGTGACGGAAAACCGGCGAATGGGCTCAAGATGCAGGTTCTGCGCCAGCTTGAGGGCAGCTCAAATCAAATGTGGGTGATGTGTCATCTTCGGGATAGCGTTAGCCGCCGATGATCTTCATGACCGTCGCGCCGCCGGAGAACGCGACTTCCTGTTTATCGCCCAGCGCCTTGACCAACAGGCCCTGCAAGGCCGGCAGCGCCTGGTGGCGCGGCTTGTCCAGCAGGTCGCCGACGTAGTGCCGGTTGCTCGACGACAGGCAGCCATGCAACCAACCGGTCGACGACAGCCGCAACCGCGAGCAGGTACGGCAGAACGGCACGCTTTCGTTGGCGATCACGCCAAAAAAGCCTTTACCCGGCACTTCGTAGCGAACGGCCGTGGCATCTACCGGTGCGTTGGCTTGCAGGTACTCATGGTGTTCGCCGATCAGGCCAAGCAGTTGCTGCAAACTGACGAATTGCTGCAGAAACGCATTGGAGTCCTTGGCCAGGTGGCCCATGCGCATCAACTCGATAAAGCGCAATTCATAGCCACGCTCCAGGCAATAGTCGAGCAGGGGCATCACCTGGTCGAGGTTCTGCCCGCGCAACGGCACCATATTGACCTTGATCTTGATCCCGGCCGCGCGGGCCTGGTCCATGCCATCGAGCACGGTGGCCAGGTCACCGCCACGGGCGATGCTGCGGAAGGCGTCGGCGTCCAGGGTGTCGAGGGAAACGTTGATACGCCGGATACCGGCGTCCACCAGCAGCGGCAGTTTGCGCGCAAGTAACTGGCCATTAGTGGTCAGGCTGATATCACTGAGGCCCATCCCGCCCACGGCGCCCATGAAGGCTTCGAGTTTGGGGCTGACCAGCGGCTCGCCGCCGGTGATACGCAGGCGCTCGATACCCGCCGCTTCAATCAGATAGGCCACGCCACGGGCCATGGCCTCGGCCGAGAGTTCGTCCTGGGCAGCCACCAGCCGCTTGCCGTTTGGCACGCAGTAGGTACACGCGTAATTGCAGGCTGAGGTCAGGCTGATCCGCAAATTGCGAAAACGCCTGCCTTGACGATCAACGATCATGGATCACTCCGGCAGAGGATGATTCGGGGCGCGCTAAAAACTGACTGATAAATCAGCTTTTAGCAAGATCCTTGCCTGAGTATATTCCTGGGTTACTGCACCTGGCAGCAAATCATTACGTGGCAGGCGTTTCAGCGGGGGCGTGTGGCTGCTCGGTGCTGTGCTTGCGCTTGTTGCCCATGCGCACACCGATGTCCATCAGGAACTGGAAGAAACCTTCCTGATCTTCCAGCACATTGCTCCAGAACGGCGAGTGGTACAGCGCCACGGCGCCATGCACCAAGGCCCAGGCGGCACAGTAGTGGAAGTACGGCGGCACATCTTCGAGCTTGCCTTCACTGATGCGACCCTTGATCAGCAGGGTCAGGCGTTCGAAGTTCGAGGCGCGGATCTTGTGCAGTTCCTCGACCATTTCCGGCACCTGGTGGCCCTTGACCACTTTTTCTTCCAGGCGGTCGAACAGGCGATAGCGCTGCGGGTCACGCATGCGGAATTCGAAATAGGCCCGGGACAGGGCCTCCTTGTCCTTGTCGACATCGGCCGAGTGCAGCAACTCGTTCAAGTCGCGCTCGTAGTCGAGCATCAGGCGCAGGTAGATTTCGGCCTTGGATTTGAAATGCTTGTAGATCGTGCCTTTGCCGATACCCACGGCATCCGCAATCATCTCGACGGTGACGCTGTCTTCACCTTGTTCGAGGAACAACTTGAGTGCAGTGTCGAGAATTTCCTGCTCACGGCGGCGAAACTCACGGACCTTACGGGGTTCTTTGTGCATGAGGAAGAGGTCTGCAGAGGTCGGTATTAGGGAGGGTTGCGCAGGGCCACGGATACGTGGCGATACGATTTACCCGATGCGAGGGATTATCCCGACTGAACGGTCGTTGGGCAACGTCTATGTGAACCCGTTGCGCACTTTACTTTCAGTCCGCCAACGATTTCATGCTTATCAGTCAGAAATAATACGCAACAACTACAGCTGGGCACCGGCTCAATGAGAACTCAAGCGAAGCGCACGTATTCCAAATCTGTTTAAGAAACGACCAGCCGCGACTGGACTGAATCGGATACTGATCAATACTTCAACTGTCGGCGCGACATCTCCCCCAAGTGAAGCGTCGACCTGGGTACCAACGGACCGCGTGCCCTTGTTTTACTCCTAATGGTCTTAGCCCGGATTCGCCCCCCCAGAACCCGGGTTTTTTTTGCCTGCGATTTGTCCGGCCCCGTTACCCGGCCACATGGGCCTGCGGGAACAGGCGCTTGAAGTTCGCAGTGGTCTGTTCGGCAAAGCGCTCATATGACTCACCGCGCAGCATCGCCAGGTAATCCGCCACATCCCGCACATACTCCGGCAGGTTTGGCTTGCCGCGATGGGGGATGGGCGCCAGATACGGCGAGTCGGTTTCCACCAGCAGACGGTCGACCGGTACTTGGCGCGCCACATCCCGCAAGGCATCGGCATTGCGGAAGGTCACGATGCCCGACAGGGAGATATAGAACCCCAGGTCCAGGGCGGCCTTGGCCATGTCCCAGTCTTCGGTGAAACAATGCAGCACGCCTGCCTGGGGGAGCGCGGCTTCGCGCAGCAGGGCCAGGGTATCGGCGCGAGCACCGCGGGTGTGGACAATCACTGGTTTGCCGGTCTGCCGGGCGGCTTGCAGGTGCAGGCGAAACGATGCCTGCTGCAACTCGGCGGCTTCGGGTTCGTAGTGGTAATCCAGGCCGGTCTCGCCAATGGCGACCACGCGCGGGTGGTTCAGCTCCCCCAACAGCCAGTCGAGGGCCGGGGCCTCACCGGGCTTGAGGTCCAACGGGTGGACACCCACCGAGCAATCCACATCGGCATAGCGATCGGCGAGGGCTTTGACGTCAGCGGCGTTGTCGGCACTGACGCCGATGCACAGGAAGTGCCCTACCCCGCGCTGACGGGCGGCTTCGAGGGCGGCATCAAGGGAACCGCCATGCTGGGCAAGGTCAAGGCGATCAAGGTGGCAATGGGAATCTACGAGCATAGGAAATTACGACTTAGGTCACGGAAAGGGCCTGGCCAACGATACACCCGTCGGCCACGGAAATTAACGGCGGCCGAGCAAGCCGACCCACTGCACCAGCAGCGCTTCGAGCAACAGCACGCGGTTGAGGTTGGCCTTGCCGAGCACCTTCTGGCGCTGGGCGAGGATCCAGTCCTGGATATTGAGCACCTTGTCCTGGGCACTTTTCTGCGCCAGGTACTGCACCACCTTGCGCATGTCCGGCAGGCCCAGGCCCTGTTCATCCTGGGTCAACTGGTAGCGCAGGATCAGGCTCGACCAGTCGCAGAACCAGTCGAACAGCAGCAGCAAGGGGATGTCTTTCCAGGCGGCTTCGGCCAACTGAGTAGCGGACAGCTCCTGCTTGAGCAGTTTTTTCACGCCATCCACCACCAGCGCCCGTTGCTCGCGCACGCCCTGGGCGTGCAGCTTCACCGCTGCCAGGGGGGAACCGGCGGCCAGGGTCAGCAACTCGACCCGTTCGTCTTCGGCGCACTCCGGCAGCGCCTGTGCCAGCCACTGCAAGCTCATGGCCTCGCTCGGCAACGGGCACGCCTGCTGCACGCACCGGCTGCGAATGGTCGGCAACAAGCGGCTGGACTGGTGACTGACCAACAACAGCACCGTATCGCCGGAAGGTTCTTCCAGGCTTTTGAGCAAGGCGTTGGCGGCATTGATGTTCATCGCTTCCACCGGCTCGATCAACACCACCTTGCGCCCGCCCATCTGTGCGGTTTGCACCACGAAACCGACAAGGTCGCGGACCTGGTCGACCTTGATCGCCTTGTCGGCTTCCTCAGGCTCCAGCAGATAGTTGTCCGGGTGGCTACCGGCCTTGAGCAACAGGCAGGATTTGCACTCGCCGCAGGCTTCCAGGTTGACCGGACGCTGGCACAACAGGCTGGCCATCAGGCGTTCGGCGAGGGCGCGCTTGCCGATCCCCGCCGGCCCGTGCAGCAAATAGGCGTGGGCGTGCTGGGCACGGCCGGCCAACTGCTGCCAGAGGCTATCCTGCCAGGGGTAGGCTTCAGCCACGGGCGCGCTCCAGCAGTGTCGGCAACAAAGCGTCAATGGCCTGTTGCACCCGGGCCAGCGGCTGCGCGGCGTCCAGCAGGTAATAACGCGCCGGTTCAGCCTTGGCGCGCGCAAGGAATGCGCTGCGCACCGCCTCGAAAAACGCCTGGCCTTCCAGCTCGAAGCGATCGAGGCGACCACGGGCACTGGCACGCGCCAGGCCGACTTCTACCGGGAGGTCGAACACCAGAGTCAGGTCAGGGCGCAAATCGCCCTGCACAAAGGTTTCCAGGGTGGCAATGCGCTCCAGCGACAAGCCCCGGCCACCGCCCTGGTAGGCATAGGTGGAATCGGTGAAGCGATCACAAATCACCACCGCACCTCGGGCCAGGGCCGGGCGAATCACCTCGGCCAGGTGCTGGGCACGTGCGGCAAACACCAGCAACAGCTCGGTGTCCGGGTTCATCTGTTCGTCACCTGGGGTCAGCAGCACCTCGCGGATACGCTCGGCCAGCGGCGTGCCGCCCGGTTCACGGGTCAACACCACTTCGATACCCTCGGCGCGCAAGCACTCGGCCAGGTAATCGCGGTTGGTGCTTTTGCCGGCGCCTTCCGGGCCTTCCAGGGTAATAAACAAGCCAGTCACAGGCAGTCCTTAGTCAGAGTCATTGCGGGCTTTGCGGCGCGACGGTGTCCGGTGCAGGCTCCGCCGGCGCTTGAGCTGGAGTATCGGCGGGGGGCGTCGGGTCTTCCGGCGGTTTTACCACCGGCGCCGGGCTGGAGCGATAATCGGCGCGACGCTTGAGCTGGAACTCACGCACGGCGGCATTATGCGCATCCAGGTTATCGGAGAAAATATGGCTGCCATCGCCACGGGCGACGAAATACAGGCTGCTGCCCGGCACCGGGTTCAGCGCAGCATGAATCGCCTCGCGGCCGACCATGGCGATCGGCGTCGGCGGCAGACCGGCCACCATGTAGGTGTTGTAGGGGTTGGCTTCCTTGAGGTGGGCGCGGGTCAACTTGCCGTTGTAGCGCTCCCCCAGGCCGTAGATCACCGTCGGGTCGGTCTGCAGGAGCATGCCGATCTTCATGCGGCGCACGAATACCCCGGCGATCTGCCCACGTTCTTCCGGTACACCGGTCTCTTTCTCCACCAGGGAGGCCATGATCAGCGCTTGGTAAGGGTCGGTGTACGGCACATCAGCGGCGCGCTTGCTCCATTCCTGAGCGAGTACATCGTCCAGGCGGTTGTAGGCTTTTTTCAGGAATTCGACATCGGTCATGCCGCGCACGAAACGGTAGGTATCAGGAAAGAACCGACCTTCAGGGAACACGCCGGGATGGCCAAGCTTGTCCATCACCTCGCTGTCACTCAGGCCCGAGAGGGTCTGTACGATTTTTTCATGCTTGGCCAGGGCCGAACGAACCTGGCGAAAATTCCAGCCCTCCACCAGGGTCAGGCTGTATTGCACCACTTCGCCACGTTGCCACAGGCCAATCAGGCCCTGGGCGGTCATCCCAGGCGTCATGCGGTATTCGCCGCTGTGCAGCGGCTGTCCATCGAGGTTGAAACGCCAGTACAGGCGCAGCCAGAAGGCACCTTCGAGCACACCCTCGGCCTCCAGGCGATTGAAGGTGCCCGTGGGGGTGGCCCCTGCCGGCACATCAAGCAACTGCTCCTGCGTCAGGTTCAGCGGCTGCTTCAGGGAGGAATCGAGTTTCCAGGCGGAAAACCCCAACAGCAACGCCGCCGAGAACACACCGATCAGCAGCAGTACAACCAGTTTTCGTATCAACTCAAATATCCAATAGTGCGCGAACAATGCCCTGCAGTTTACGGGTGAGCGGGCCAACCGACCAGCTCATCGCAGCACAGTCGCGCACCGGCCAAATGCCATAAACGCTGTTGCACACAAAGACTTCATCAGCCTGTTGCAACTGCTCAAGGCTGATATCAGCCACGGCCACCGGGATGCCCAGCGCTTGTGCCTGGGCCAGGACCTCGGCGCGCATGACACCGGCAACCCCGCAACGCGCCAGATCGGCGGTTAGTAACAAGCCGTTGCAAACCAGGAACAAGTTGCTGAACACGCCCTCGATGACGCGTCCGGACCTATCCAGCATCAAGCCCTCGGCATGCTCGGCGTCTTGCCATTCGGCGCGGGCAAGCACTTGCTCCAGGCGGTTGAGGTGCTTGAGACCCGCCAATAGCGGTTGTTCGGACAAGCGGGTGGCACACGGAAACAGGCGGATACCGTCGGTTCCATAGGCCGGGGGATAAGTGGCGGGCGGACTGCCCAGCAAGATCCGACGCACGGGAGCGCCGGGGTTGATGCCATAACCGCGCAGGCTGTCGCCGCGGGTGAGCATCAACTTGAGAACACCGTCGCCGAGGGCGGCGGCATAAGCCAGCACTTCGCTGCGGATCAGCGCCGGATCCGCAACCAGTGCCAACCGCCTGCAGCCCTCGTCGAGGCGGTGCAGGTGGCGGTCGAGCAGCACGGGCTGCCCGGCCTTGACGGCAATCGTCTCAAACAAGCCGTCGCCATAAGCCAGGCCACGATCCTTCAGGGGCACGCTGTCCGCTGGCTGACCGTCGACCCAGCTGTGCATCACTCGGCGAACCGGCGGAACACCAGGGAACCGTTGGTGCCACCGAAACCGAACGAGTTGGAGATCACCACGTCGATCGGCATCGGCTGTGCTTCGTGAGGCACGAAGTTCAGGTCGCAACCTTCGTCCGGCTCATCGAGGTTGATGGTCGGCGGAGCGACCTGATCCTTGAGGGCCATCACACTGAAGATCGCCTCGACCGCGCCCGCCGCACCCAACAGATGGCCGGTCATGGACTTGGTAGAGCTGACCGCCAGCTTGTAGGCATGGTCGCCGAACACCGACCTGATGGCTTCGGCTTCCGCCAGGTCGCCAGTCGGGGTCGAGGTGCCGTGGGCGTTGATGTACTGCACCTGGTCCGGGTTGACCTTCGCATCGCGCAGGGCGTTGGTAATGCAACGCGCAGCGCCAGCACCATCGGCCGGTGGCGAGGTCATGTGGTAGGCGTCGCCGCTCATGCCGAAGCCGATCAGCTCGGCGTAGATGGTGGCACCCCGCGCCTTGGCGTGTTCCAGTTCTTCGAGCACCAGGGCACCGGCACCGTCGGACAGTACGAAACCGTCACGGCCCTTGTCCCATGGACGGCTGGCACGGGTCGGTTCGTCATTGCGCGTCGACAGCGCACGGGATGCGCCGAAGCCGCCCATGCCCAGGCCACAGGCGGCCATTTCGGCGCCACCGGCGATCATCACATCCGCCTCGTCATAGGCGATATTGCGCGCCGCCATGCCGATGCAGTGAGTGCCCGTGGTGCACGCCGTGGCAATGGCGTAGTTAGGTCCCTGGGCACCCAAGTGGATGGACAGGAAACCGGAAATCATATTGATGATCGAGCCCGGAACGAAGAACGGTGAAATTCGACGGGGGCCGGAATCATGCAGCGTGCGACTGGTTTCTTCGATATTGGTCAGACCGCCAATACCCGATCCCATGGCGACGCCGATACGCTCACGGTTGGCGTCGGTCACTTCCAGGCCGGCGTTACGCACTGCCTGAAAACCGGCTGCCAGGCCGTATTGAATGAACAGGTCGAGTTTGCGGGACTCTTTGACCGAGAGATATTCCTCGACATTGAAACCCTTTACCGAGCCGCCAAAACGGGTGGAATAGGCAGAAAGGTCCGTGTGTTCGATCAGACCAATACCACTGCGGCCAGCCAGAATGCCCTGCCAACTGCTCGGCACATCCGTACCCAGTGGCGACAACATACCCATACCGGTGACTACGACGCGTCTACGCGACACAGCACTCTCCTTTTTCTTGATGACGACACTTTGCTTCAGAGCCACTTTTCATCAGAGCTAAAGAAAAAACCGCACGCCGTTACAGCAGTGCGGTTTTTCCCTGACAGCAAGCGACGACTACAAACTATTACGCCTGGTGGCTAGTAACGTAGTCGATAGCAGCTTGAACAGTAGTGATTTTTTCAGCTTCTTCGTCCGGGATTTCGGTCTCGAATTCCTCTTCCAGAGCCATCACCAGCTCAACGGTGTCAAGGGAATCGGCACCCAGGTCTTCTACGAAGGAAGCAGTGTTGATCACTTCTTCTTCTTTGACGCCCAGTTGCTCGGCAACGATTTTCTTGACGCGCTCTTCGATGGTGCTCATACCTTGTTTAACTCCTAATGGACAAATTCAGGCAGCTGGCCAGTGGGTAAGTGTATAGAAAGCCATTTCAGCTTTTCAACTGAAAGCTTCACCCTGTACCCCGTAGGCCACCTGCCTATAAATTAAGTTGCAGCTTTATAACGGATTTTAGACAGCTCGTATGACATTTTTTTGAAGCGATCCGTCACAATTTAACTCATGTACATCCCGCCGTTCACCGGGATTGTAGCCCCAGTCACGTATGCCGCACCGTCGGATGCCAGGAAAGTGACCACATTCGCGATCTCTTGAGCCTGGCCCAGACGGCCCAGCGGAATCTGCGTCAGCAAGGCTTCACGCTGTGCTTCCGGCAGTTCGCGGGTCATATCGGTATCGATGAACCCTGGGGCCACCGAGTTGACCGTAATCGACCGCGAGCCGACTTCACGCGCCAATGCACGGCTGAAACCTTCCAGACCGGCCTTGGCGGCTGCGTAGTTTACTTGGCCTGCGTTGCCCATGGCACCCACTACAGAGCCAATATTGATAATTCGGCCCCAGCGCGCCTTGGTCATGCCGCGCAAAACGCCCTTGGACAGGCGAAACAGACTGTTCAAGTTGGTGTCGACCACGTCGTACCACTCGTCGTCTTTCATGCGCATCATCAGGTTATCGCGGGTGATACCGGCGTTATTCACCAGAATTGCCGGCGCACCGAACTGTGCGGTGATCTCGGCCAGTACCGCAGCCACGGACTCATCGCTGGTCACATTCAGCTCAAGGCCAGTGCCTTGGACACCGTTTTCCTTCAAGGTCGCGGCGATACGCTCGGCGCCCGAAGCGGAAGTGGCGGTGCCAATGACAACGGCGCCCTGACGGCCCAGTTCCAGGGCGATGGCCTGGCCAATGCCACGGCTGGCGCCGGTAACCAGTGCAACTTTACCTTGCAGACTCATGCAGGCTTCTCCTAAGTTCGGGGATCAGGGGTCAGGCCAGTGCCGCGAGAGCGGCAGCGAAGGCATCCGGGGTATTGAGATTGGCGGTCGACACACCGTCGGCGCAACGCTTGTTCAGGCCAGCCAGGACCTTGCCCGGGCCGCATTCAACCAGCTCGGTGGCGCCATTGGCGGCCAGCGTCTGTACCGACTCAACCCAGCGTACCGGCTTGTAGAGCTGCTCCAACAGGTCGCGCTTGAGGGTCTCGAGATCAGGCGCAACCGCCGCGCTGACGTTCTGCACCAGCGGAATCTGCGGCGCCTGCCAGTTGATGGCGGCGATGGACTCGGCAAACCGCTCGGCTGCCGGACGCATCAACTCGCAATGGGACGGCACGCTCACCGGCAACGGCAGCGCACGCTTGGCGCCACGGGCCTTGCAGCCTTCGATGGCACGCTCGACCGCCGCCTTGGCACCGGCGATCACCACCTGGCCAGGGGAGTTGAAGTTCACTGCGCTGACCACTTCGCCCTGAGCGGCTTCGGCGCAGGCCTCGATCACGACCGCATCGTCCAGGCCGAGGATAGCGGCCATGCCGCCCTGCCCGTCCGGAACGGCTTCCTGCATCAGTTGGCCACGACGCTCGACCAGCTTGACCGCCTCGCCCAGGGTCAGGCTGCCCGCCGCCACCAGGGCGCTGTATTCGCCCAGGCTATGACCGGCCACGAATGCCGGGCGTGCGCCGCCTTCAGCCAGCCACAGGCGCCACAGGGCAATCGAAGCGGTCAGGATCGCCGGTTGGGTTTTATCGGTTTGATTGAGTTGTTCTTCCGGCCCCTGCTGGGTCAACGCCCACAGGTCGTAACCCAGGGCATCGGAAGCTTCCTTGAAGGTTTCCAGGATCAGCGGATATTGCGCGCCCAGCTCGGCCAACATGCCGAGGGACTGCGAACCCTGCCCTGGAAAGACGAATGCGAGGGATGTAGACATGTAACAAGCCCCTAAATGATCAGGTCGTCGGAAATGGTCGCTCCCGATCTTAAAATGAATGGTGGGAGCGCACGAAACTGACAGATTGGATGGTCAATTGAACTGGTCGGTCACATTTAAGCATTCCCGAGCCGATTCGCCTAAGGCAACAGATCCTCTAGACGGCCGTGCAAACGTTGAGGCAGGTTTTCCTGGATCTCGATAAGCGCACGCGCAATAGCGCTTTGGAAGCCCTGCACCCCCGCCGAGCCGTGGCTTTTGACCACAATGCCCTGCAAGCCAAGAAAACTTGCGCCGTTATGCCGCGCTGGCGCCAGGTCAGCCTGCAGGCGACGCATCAACGGCAGCGCCAGGGCGCCCACCATGCGTGACGCCAGGCTCTGCTTGAACAACGCTTCGATGCGCATCGCGATCATGGTGGCCAGGCCTTCGCTGGACTTGAGCAGGATATTGCCGACAAAACCGTCGCACACCACCACATCCGCTTCGCCACGGTACAAACCGTCGCCTTCGACAAAGCCGATGTAGTTCAAGCCCCGCGCGCCCTGCAACAGGGTAGCGGCGAGCTTCACCTGCTGATTGCCCTTGATGTCCTCGGTACCGATGTTCAGCAAGGCCACTCGCGGCCGGACCACACCCAGCGCTTCGGCGGCCACCGAGCCCATCACGGCGAACTGAAACAGGTGCTCGGCACTGCAATCGACATTCGCGCCCAGGTCCAGCAGTTGGCAATAGCCTTTCTGCGTCGGAATCGCCGCCACCATCGCCGGCCGGTCAATCCCCGGCAGGGTCTTGAGCACATGCCGCGACAATGCCATCAATGCACCGGTATTGCCGGCGCTGACGCAGGCTTGCACCTTGCCGTCGTGCAACAACTCAAGGGCTACCCGCATCGAAGAATCGGGCTTGCCACGCAGGGCCGCCGCCGGCTTGTCATCCATGCTGATGGTTTCGCTGGCTGGCGTAATCGTCAGGCGCGCGCGATCCACCGCCGGATGGCTGGCAATCAGTTCTTCAAGGAGGGAGGGTTGACCGACAAGGGTCAGGTGCAGCGAGGGTGTGGCAGCCAGGCTGGCAATGCAGGCCTGAACAATGCTGCGGGGACCGAAGTCCCCGCCCATTGCGTCAATCGCGATGACTTGAGCAGACAAGTGATTACTCGTCAGCGCCCTTGTCGATCACTTTACGGCCACGGTATACGCCTTCTGGCGATACGTGGTGACGCAGGTGAACTTCACCGGTGGTCTTTTCTACGGACAGGGTGCTAGCCTCGAGAGCGTCGTGCGAACGACGCATGTCACGGGCAGAGCGGGATTTTTTGTTCTGCTGAACAGCCATAATTGATTAACTCCTAAACGTTTGGGTCACGCTTTAACTGCGCCAATACACTGAACGGGTTGGACCGCGTTACCTCGTCCTCGCTCGGTTCGGGCTCGTCATCGAGGCCCGCCGGCTGCTGGCATTCTTCCGGATGATGAGCAGGCACAATGGGCAAGGCGAGCAGAAGCTCCTCCTCGATCAGTGCATGCAGATCCAAAGGATCTTCGCCCAGTTCCAGCACGTCATAACCTTTCGGCAACGACTGGGTATTCGCACCCTCCTTCACCACAGCATAACTGCACTCGCTGTGGATCGGCAGGGTGACCAGCTCAAGACAACGCTGGCAAACCATTTTGACCTCGGTGTCGATAAAGCTGTGGATTACCACAGATTTACGTTCATCTCGTTCAAAAACGAATTTGGCCTGCACCGTACCGACAGTGTCGGAAAGCGGGTCGCAGAGTCTCTCCAAATCGGCCAGCAGCAACTCACCTTGAAGGGAAGTGCCACGATCAGCCAATTTGCGCGGGTCAACGTGAGGTGGAATCGGGTCATTCAACATAGGCGCAGCATTATAGGGATGCCCCCAGCCATGTCAAAGGAAATTCAGCCCTGTGCGTCGGCCGGTCGCCCCGCTAGAATCGGCGGCTGCCTTGAGGAGACGTCCATGCTGCCTTTATTACTCGCTTCCAGCTCGGTTTATCGCCGGGAATTGCTGAGCCGCCTGCACCTGCCGTTCACCTGCAGCTCGCCGGATATCGACGAAAGCCACGCTGCAAATGAGTCGGCCACGGATCTGGTCAAACGCCTGGCCGAACAGAAAGCCCGTGCCCTCGCCGCCAGCCATCCTGGACATTTGATCATCGGCTCCGACCAGGTCGCCGCGCTGGAAGGCCGCATCATCGGCAAGCCTCACACGTTCGAAAACGCGCGCGAGCAATTATTGGCTGCCAGTGGCAAACGTGTCAGTTTCCTCACCGGCCTGGCCCTGCTTAACAGCGAGACGGGGCACTGCCAGGTGGACTGCATACCCTTTACCGTGCACATGCGCGAGCTGGATGCAGCGCGCATCGAGCGCTACCTGCGGATCGAGCAGCCGTATGACTGCGCGGGCAGCTTCAAGGCTGAAGGGCTGGGCGTGAGCCTGTTCCAGAGCACCGAAGGGCCGGACGCGACCAGTCTTGTCGGCTTACCCCTGATTCGGCTGGTGGATATGCTACTCAGCGAAGGCGTGCAAATCCCTTAAGAACGCTGCAAAACCCAATGCGGGACGGGCGACGCGACGATTCGACTTGCTCCCGACAGCGGTAATTCAGTCAGCTTATCTGTAGCTGACCCACCGCTATCAGGGGCAAGCCCCCTCCCACCTCTATCGAAATCTCAGCGCAGCGCCGGGCCCTGGAAGCCCATGTACAGCGCCAGCTTCTCAGCCACGCTGGCACCGAGCTTCTTGGAGAAACGATCAAACGGCGATTCTTCAACGGTGAAATCCACCAGGTCCTTCTCGCCAATCACATCCCGCGCCACCGAACTGGCACTGCCCAAGCCATCGATCAGACCCAGTGGCAATGCTTGCTCGCCCGACCACACCAGACCGGAGAACAACTCCGGATGCTCTTTATCCTTCAGACGATCCCCACGCCCCTGCTTGACGCTGGCGATGAACTGGCGATGAGTGGTGTCGAGCACGCCTTGCCAGAACTGGGTTTCATCCGCCTTTTGCGGCTGGAACGGGTCAAGGAACGCCTTATGCTCGCCCGAGGTGTAGGTCCGACGCTCCACCCCCAGCTTCTCCATGGTGCCGACAAAACCATAACCGGCCGCCGTCACACCAATGGAGCCGACCAGGCTGGCCTTGTCGGCATAAATCTGGTCAGCGGCGCTTGCAATGTAATAGGCACCCGAAGCGCCGAGATCGGAAATGACCGCATACAGCTTGATCTCCGGATGCAGCCCGCGCAGGCGACGAATCTCGTCATACACATAGCCCGACTGCACCGGACTGCCACCGGGGCTGTTGATGCGCAGGATCACGCCCTTGACCTTGGGGTCTTCAAAGGCCGCGCGCAGGCTGCTGACAATATTGTCGGCGCTGGCGGACTCCTTGTCGGCGATCACCCCACGCACCTCGATCAGGGCCGTGTAGTGGCTGCCACGGGTGGCGCTTTTTTCCATGTCCATCAGCGGGCTGAACAGCGCCAGCATGCCCAGCAGGTAAACAAAGGTCAGCAGCTTGAAAAAAATCCCCCAACGCCGCGAACGACGCTGCTCCTGCACGCTGGCCAGGAGAGTCTTCTCCAACAGCTTCCAGCTTTTGTCATCGGCCTTGTCGTCACTGGCCTTTTCCGGTGCTTTCCACTCATCACTCATGCCAACTACCCCAGCAAAGACTTATTGGGCCCGGCCGAGCCAGGCCTGCAATTCAGAAAAATGATCGATCGTCAGCCTGGGCTCATATGGCTGCAACGCCTCGGCAGCCTGGGCGCCATAACTGACCGCCACACTGTCCATGCCAGCGTTGCGCGCCATCATCAGGTCGAAGGAAGCGTCGCCCACCATCAGCGCCTGGCGCGGCGACACGCCGCAATGGACCAGGATCTGCTCAAGCATCAGGGGATGGGGCTTGCTGGCGGTTTCGTCAGCGGCGCGGGTGATGTCGAAATAATCTTCCCAACCATACGCCTCGAGCACCCGGTCCAACCCGCGACGGGACTTACCGGTGGCGACGGCCAGGTGATAGCCCTCGGCGCGAAAAGCGTCCAGGGACTGCACCACCCCATCAAACAGCGGCGACGGCTCGGCCTCCAGGGCCATGTAGTGATCGACGTAGTGCCCACGGAAAGCGACCAACTCAGCGTCAGCGATGTGCGGGTACAAGGTACGAATCGCCTCCGGCAGGCCGAGGCCGATAATGCCCTTGACCGCGAGGTCAGTGCACGGCTCGAAGCCCGAGCGGTTGGAGGCGATGTGTATTGATTCGACGATCCGGCCAATGGAGTTGGCCAGGGTGCCGTCCCAATCGAAAATCAGCAGCTTGTAATCAAGGTGCGACACTCAAACGCTCCACGGTCTTGGCCCACATGTCATCGACCGGCGCCTGCAGTTTCAATTCACCGCCATCGGGCAGCGGCACGGTGAGCATATAGGCGTGCAGGAACAGGCGTTTGCCGCCCAGCTCCCGGATTTCCTTGGAGAAATCCTCGTCGCCATATTTGGTATCGCCCGCAATGCAGTGGCCCGCATGCAGGGTGTGCACGCGAATCTGGTGGGTACGACCGGTGACGGGCTTGGCTTCGACCAGAGTGGCGAAGTCACCGAAGCGGCGCAGCACCTTGAACAGGGTCAGGGCCTCTTTGCCCTCCTCGTCCACTTCAACCATGCGCTCGCCGGAGCGCAGGTTGCTCTTCTGCAACGGCGCGCGGACGCTCTTGATCGAACTGGCCCAGTTGCCACGCACCAGCGCCATGTAGCGCTTGTCCACGCCATCGCCACGCAGGGCTGTGTGCAGATGGCGCAACATGCTGCGCTTCTTGGCGATCATGAGCAGGCCGGAGGTGTCACGGTCCAGGCGGTGGACCAGCTCCAGCTCCTTGGCATCCGGACGCAGCTGACGAAAGGCTTCGATCACGCCGAAGTTCAGGCCGCTGCCCCCGTGAACCGCAATGCCGCACGGCTTGTTGATCACAATCAGCTTGCTGTCTTCGAAGACAATCGAGGCCTCGAGGCGCTGCAACAGGCCCTGGGCCAATGGCACGGGCTCGTCACGCTCAGGTACGCGCACCGGCGGCACACGAACGATATCGCCCGCCTGCAGCTTGTACTCGGGCTTGATGCGGCCCTTGTTCACACGCACTTCGCCTTTACGCAAGATGCGGTAAATCAAGGTCTTGGGCACGCCTTTGAGCCTGGCCAGGAGAAAATTGTCGATGCGTTGGCCGGCATATTCCGGCGAGACCTCGAGCAGCTGGACGCTGGGGGTCTGGGGGGCGGTAGTCGTCATGGCGGCGATGATAACAATTTTTTATGGAATTGAAGCACTTAATCATTGCTGCTATAGTCGCGAACGCCGCCAAAAGCGGCCTGGACAGAGGACTAGCGGCAAACTGCCGGCCCTGACCATCGCAATTCATCAGGACGCGAGGCCGTCCTACGGGGCTTTCACCACCTTGGAACGCCCGAGATTGTAACAAGCGCAGGTGACATGAGGCCTGAAGCGAGTGCAGAAAGCAGAGTGAATACTCGTCTTCTGCGCCGATATTTACGGCCAGTTCACAAAGTGCAGTCAGTCTTGGGACACACCATGGCGAATGCTTCGGAAACAACGCCTGTTAAGAGCTGAGTGAGAGCGCAGTCGCCCACACCTAGTCTTGTTTAGCCATGAGCGTGGACTCCCCATTGGAGAACACGGTAAATGCCAACCCGCTGCGGATTCTGCGCGCGGCAGCACCCGAATTATCAGGGATACGTGTAGGGTGGAGATGCACAACCGTCGGACCGTGTAGCACTAGGCTTATATATAGACGCTTCATCTCGTCCACAGTCGCCGGTTGATTCCTCCTCCTGACCTTAGCTTTTGTTGAAGTGGTGCCTTTGTCACCACCGCTAACAAGCAGGACGCGTCCGTCGCGATACCAGCCCAATTGGCCGGTTATTGCTGGACACTGGAGTGGCCAACCACTCTTGACGCACCTGACACCGACCGTGAGAAGTCGTGTGTGCCGAACGCCGTTTCCGGCAGCCCGGAAACCGACGGTACAACATGAAAAGAATGCTGATTAACGCAACTCAACCCGAAGAGTTGCGTGTTGCACTGGTAGATGGCCAACGCCTCTACGACCTGGACATCGAATCCGGTGCACGCGAGCAAAAGAAGGCCAACATCTATAAAGGCCGTATTACTCGCATCGAACCGAGCCTTGAGGCTGCCTTTGTCGATTTCGGCT
The DNA here is from genome assembly GCF_030644265.1 of Pseudomonas sp. OVF7. NCBI lineage: Bacteria > Pseudomonadati > Pseudomonadota > Gammaproteobacteria > Pseudomonadales > Pseudomonadaceae > Pseudomonas > Pseudomonas sp. OVF7. The sequence goes on from NZ_CP128996.1 coordinate 6,176,730, forward strand.
CCGAGCGCCACGGCTTCCTGCCCCTCAAAGAAATTTCCCGCGAATACTTCAAGAAATCCCCTGAAGGCCGCGTGAACATCAAGGACGTCCTGAGCGAAGGCCAGGAAGTCATCGTCCAGGTCGAAAAAGAAGAACGTGGCAACAAGGGCGCCGCCCTGACCACCTTCATCAGCCTGGCCGGCCGCTACCTGGTACTGATGCCGAACAACCCACGTGCCGGCGGCATTTCCCGTCGCATCGAAGGCGAAGAGCGCAACGAACTGCGCGAAGCGCTGAACGGCCTGGTTGCACCGGCCGACATGGGCCTGATCGTTCGCACTGCCGGCCTGGGCCGCAGCAGCGAGGAAATGCAGTGGGACCTCGACTACCTGCTGCAACTGTGGACCGCTATCAAAGAAGCGTCCCTGGATCGTTCCGCGCCGTTCCTGATCTACCAGGAAAGCAACGTCATCATCCGCGCTATCCGCGACTACCTGCGCCAGGACATCGGCGAAGTGCTGATCGACAGCGTTGAAGCCCAGGATGAAGCCCTGACCTTCATCCGCCAGGTGATGCCGCAGTACGCCAGCAAGATCAAGCTGTACGAAGACAGCGTTCCGCTGTTCAACCGTTTCCAGATCGAAAGCCAGATCGAGACCGCCTTCCAGCGCGTGGTCGAACTGCCTTCCGGTGGCTCCATCGTGATCGACCCGACCGAAGCCCTGGTGTCCATCGACATCAACTCGGCGCGTGCCACGAAAGGTAGCGACATCGAAGAAACCGCCCTGCAGACCAACCTGGAAGCGGCTGAAGAAATCGCCCGCCAACTGCGCCTGCGTGATATCGGCGGCCTGATCGTGATCGACTTCATCGACATGACCCCAGCCAAGAACCAGCGCGCCGTGGAAGAGAAAGTCCGCGAATGCCTGGAAGCTGACCGTGCCCGCGTGCAAGTCGGCCGCATCTCGCGCTTCGGCCTGCTGGAAATGTCCCGTCAGCGCCTGCGTCCATCCCTGGGCGAGAGCAGCGGCATCGTCTGCCCGCGTTGCAACGGCACCGGCATCATCCGTGACGTTGAATCGCTGTCCCTGGCGATCCTGCGCCTGATCGAAGAAGAAGCGCTGAAAGACCGCACCGCCGAAGTCCGCGCGCAAGTGCCGATCCCGGTGGCCGCGTTCCTGCTCAACGAAAAACGCAACTCGATCACCAAGATCGAACTGCGCACCCGTGCCCGTATCGTGATCCTGCCGAACGATCACCTCGAGACGCCGCACTTCGAAGTGCAGCGCCTGCGTGATGACAGCCCGGAAGCCCACAGCGGCCAGTCCAGCTACGAAATCGCGGCTGCCGCTGCCGAAGTGGAAGAAGTGCAGCCTGCCGCCGCGACCCGCACCCTGGTTCGCCAGGAAGCCGCCGTGAAGACCGCGCCAGCCCGTGCCAATGCACCGGTTCCGGTTGAAGCCGTCGCCCCGGTTGCCGCGCCGGCCGCCCTGCCTGAACCAAGCCTGTTCAAGGGCCTGGTGAAGTCGCTGGTCAGCCTGTTCGCCACCAAGGAAGAGCCTGCTGCACCGGTAGTGGTTGAAAAACCAGCCACCGAACGCCCGGCTCGCAACGAAGAGCGTCGCAACGGTCGCCAGCAAAGCCGCAACCGCAATGGTCGTCGTGACGAAGAGCGCAAGCCGCGCGAAGAACGTGCCCCGCGTGAAGAGCGCGCACCACGTGAAGAGCGTGCGCCTCGCGAAGCCCGTGAAGACACTCCGGCCGTAGCCCGTGAAGAACGTGCACCGCGCGAAGAGCGCGCACCGCGTACCCCACGTGCTCCGCGTGAAGATCGCAAGCCACGTGGCGAACGTGAAGAACGTGTGCGCGAACTGCGCGAGCCACTGGACGCTGCGCCAGCCGTTGCCGGTGCTGCTGTTGCAGTTACTGCCTCGACTGAAGAACGCCCGGCTCGCCAACCGCGTGAAGAACGTGCGCCACGTGAAGAACGTCAACCACGTGCTCCGCGTGAAGAACGTCAACCTCGTGCCGAGCAAGCCCCTGCCGCCAGCGAAGAAGAAGTGCTGACCGGCGAAGAGCAACTGCAGGAAGACGGCCAGGACAACGCCGAAGGCGATCGTCCACGCCGCCGCTCCCGTGGCCAGCGTCGTCGCAGCAACCGTCGCGAGCGTCAACGTGATGCCAACGGCAATGTGATCGAAGGCTCGGAAGAGACCGGCGAGAACGCAGAAGCCGCCACCAGCGAACCCACTGGCACCGAACTGGCTGCCGGCCTGGCCGTAACCGCTGCTGTTGCCAGCTCGGTCATCAGCGCACCTGCTGAAGCCCAGGCTCACGAACAGGCTGAACGCGCCACTGCCGCCGTCGAAGAAACGCATGCGGCAGAAGCGCCTGTCGCTGAAACCCCAGTCGTTGAAGCACCGGTTGTCGAAGCCACCACCCCAATCGAAGCCCCCGTGGTTCCGGAAGTGGAGGTTGCACCGGTTCGTGAAGCCCAGCCGGAAGCCGAAGTTACCACTACCGAGCCTGAAGCGGTTGCTGAGCCTCAGCCAGTGGTTGAAGCCCCGGTTGTCGAAGCAGCGGCCCCGGCTGTGCGTGAAGTTCGCGAAGAACAGACCGCGTTCCAGTGGACTGCCGAGCCTGCCGCTCCAGTTGAAGTGCCAGCCCCTGCCCCTGTGGTAGAAGAAGCGCCGGCCCCGGTCGCCGAAGTGGTTGAAGCCGCCCCGGTTGTGGTTGCCGAGCCTGCGCCAGCGGTTGAGACGCCAGTGGTTGCCGAAGTCGCCGCGCCGGTGGTTGAAGCTGCCCCAGTGGTCAGCGCACTGACCGAAAACGGCCGTGCGCCGAACGACCCACGTGAAGTGCGTCGTCGCCGCAAGGAAGCTGAAGCCGCCGCTGCTGCCGCAGCCGCTGCCGCACCGGCTGTAGCCGAAGTGGTCGAGGCGCCAGCCCCGGTCGCTGAAACTGTGGTGGAGCACACTGCCCCTATCGTCGACGAGAACCCAGGTTCTGCTGACGAAGTGGTAGAGCATCATCCAAAGGCCTTGGAAGAAGAACACGAGCCTAAACCCTTCGTCTGATTCCATAAGCCAATAAAAAGCCCCGCCTGATCACTCAGGCGGGGCTTTTTTTTATGCGATCGGGTTGTGTCCAGCGAGCCGGCTGCCAGAAGGTCAGGCAGGCACGAAACGTAATGACGGTGGCACATCTACATCCCATAGCACGCCGGGGTCGTCCACGGGCACTTCCCGTACGCTGGCATGCGCAAACAGCGGTCGAGCCCCCCGGTCCCCCGTCAGCGCCATCAACGCTGGCCCGAGCGAACGCCCGAACATGACCGGATGCCCATACTGTCCAGCATGCACCGGCACACTGATACCCTCCGCGTGCGCCACCACCTGCTCAATACTGCTCGGCAGGATAAACGGCATATCCCCCAGCACCACCAACCAACCGTCGCTTGAACGGCTGGCCGCCACCGCCGCCGCAAGGCTGTCGCCCATGCCCGCCGAGCGCAGCAGCACCACTTCGCAGCCGTAGCGCTGTGCCAAACGAATGACTTCAAGCCGATCCGGCGAGGTCACCACACAGCGTTTTGCAACGCTATCAGGCACATTCACCAACACCTGTTCGAATACCGGCCGCATCACGCCGTCCCGGCCAACGCACTGCGCCAGCAACTTGTCCTGATCAGCGCCGGCCGCAGCGCGAAAACGACTGCCCTGCCCCGCCGCCAGCACAATGGCAGTCACCATCACTCAACCACCGTCGACAGCGGCTTTTTTTGCACGGCCTCCACGCCGTTCTTGATCGCGACAATCTCTGCCATCAATGACAACGCGATCTCCGCCGGCGTGTGGCTGCCGATATGCAAACCGATCGGCCCGTGCAGACGCGCAATCGCATCGGCCGACAAACCAAGTGCCGCCAGGTTCTCACGGCGTTTCTGGCTATTGACCCGCGACCCCAGCGCGCCGATATAAAACGCATTGGAGTTCAGCGCCGTCAGCAGCGCCATGTCATCCAGGCGCGGGTCATGGGTCAGGCAGACGATGGCCGTGCGTTCGTCGGTCTGGATGTTCAGCACCGCTTCATCGGGCATACCTGGCACAAAGCGGCCGTGCTGTTCTTCCCAGCCATACACAAATTCATCCCGCGGGTCACAGATCAGCACTTCGAAATCCAGCAACCGCGCCATTTCCGCCACATAACGCGACAGTTGCCCGGCACCGATCAACAGCAGGCGCCAGCGCGGGCCGTAGATGGCGCGCAAACGCTGGCCATCAAAGCTCACCACGTCGGTCTTGTTCGCAGCACTCAGGCTAACAGCCCCCGTGGCCAGCTCCAGTTCACGGGCGACAATTTCATGGGCCTCGCAGCGCGCCAGCAATTGGGCAACCCACTCCCACTCAATGACCCGCTCCTCGGTCAGGCGCAGGGTGCCGCCACATGGCAAGCCAAAGCGCGCTGCCTCATCCCGGGTCACACCGTAAGTCACCAGTTGCACCGGCGGCCCGTCTTCGGCCAACCGCCCATCCTGCAAGCGCGCAATCAGGTCATCTTCGATGCACCCGCCAGATACCGAGCCAATCACCACGCCATCGCCGCGCAAAGCCAGCATGGCCCCCGGCGGGCGCGGCGCGCTGCCCCAGGTCTGGACCACGCTATACAACACCACCCGTTGCCCGGCGCGACGCCATTCGAGCACGCTACGCAGGACGTTCAGATCCACACTGTCCATCAGGCCTTCACCTCCTGCCAGCCTTGCAGTTGGTAACGCACCGGCAGTTCGCGGATACGCTTACCCGTCGCGGCAAAGATCGCATTGCACAGCGCCGGCGCAATCGGCGGCACGCCGGGCTCACCGACCCCGCCTAATGGCACCTCGCCCTTTGGCGTGACCAGGTGCACGGCAACTTGCCTGGGCGCCAGGGACATGCGCGCCACTTCATACATATGGAAATTGTCCTGCTGGACCTTGCCATCCTTGAAGCTGATTTCACCCAGCACGGCATTCCCCAGGCCCATCACACAGGCACCTTCGAACTGCGAGCGGATGCGCTCTGGGTTGATCTGCGGGCCACAGTCCACGGCAATATCGGCCTTGTGCACGATCAGGGTGCCATCACCCTGGACCTCTACCTCGATCACCGCGGCCACATAGGTGACGAAGCTGTAGTGCACCGCCAGCCCCAGACCTCGGCCCTTGGGCAAGGTGCGCCCCCAGCCCGCCGCCTTGGCTGCGGTTTCCAGCACACCACGCAGGCGGGCAGTGTCGATCGGGTAGCGCTCCGGGGATTCGCCGTAGTTCCACTCGTCACTCAGGGTTTTCGGATCGATCTGACGGTCTGGGCCAAGCAACTTGAGTTGGTATTGCAACGGGTCCTGGCCGGCCTTGTGCGCGAGTTCATCGACAAAGCACTGAATCGCAAAACCATGGGGGATGTTCGACACCGAACGGTACCAGCCAACCCGGGTATGGGCCGCCGCCTCTGGGTTTTCCAGGCGTACGTTAGGGATCGCGTAGGCCATGTTGGTAAAGCCCATGCCCAGCTCGAACGCTGCCTCATGGTTCATGCCCGGCGCAAACAGCGCGGTGATACTCGGCGCCACGGTGCGATGCAGCCAAGCGGACGGCAGGCCATCCTTGTTCAGGCCAGCCTTGAGGTACTCGGCGGACACGGTGTGGAAATAGGCGTTATGGATGTCATCTTCACGGGTCCATTGCACACGCACGGCCTTGCCGGGGAATGCCTTGGCCAGGATGGCCGCCTCGACGACGAAGTCCGGCTTGGACTTGCGGCCAAAGCCACCGCCAAGCAATGTGACATTGACGGTGACGTTATCGAATGGCAGCCCCAGGCGCTCGGCGATTCGTTCACGGGTCACCTGGGGCGCCTGGCTGGGCGCCCAGGCTTCGCACTGGCCGTTGTCGAAACGAGCGATGGCGACCATCGGCTCCATCGGCGATTGGGCCAGATGGGGCAGGTAATAAGCGGCCTCCAGGGTACTGTCCGACTCGCCAAGGGCCTGGTCGAGATTGCCAGTATTGCGCACCACTTTGCCCGGCTTCTGCGCGGCGGCTTCCAGCGTCTTACGGTAGTCGACGGAGTTGTAGCCGGCGTTGACGCCATCGTCCCAGACAATGGTCAACGCTTCACGGCCCTTGATCGCCGCCCAGGTGTTGCTGGCGATAACGGCGATCCCACCAAGGGGCTGGAACTCCGAGGGCAGGGGCCGGCTTTCGATTTCCAGGACCTTGACCACGCCCGGCACCTTCAACGCCGCACTGGCATCGAAGGACTTGACCTTGCCGCCGTACACCTTCGGCCGTGCAACGGTGGCGTAGAGCATGCCGTCGAAATGCACGTCAGCGCCGTAGACCGCACGGCCATTGACGATATCGGCACCATCGATGGCCTTGACGCCTTCCTTGCCGATGTAGCGAAATTCCGACGGTTGCTTGAGGCGCAGGCTGTCTCGCGCCGGCACCGCCAATGCACCGGCAGCGGTGGCCAGCTCGCCATAACCCAATTCGCGAGCGCTCGGCTGGTGAATGACTTTGTGCAGTTGTGCCCGGCACTCGCCCACCGGAACGTTCCACTGCTCGGCAGCGGCCTGCTCCAGCATGGCCCGGACACTGGCGCCACAACGGCGCATCGGCTCATACCAATGGCGCATGCTGCGCGAGCCATCGGTGTCTTGGTTGCCGTAACGCACCTCATCACCGGGCGCCTGCTGGACCTTCACATGGGCCCAATCGGCGTCCAGCTCATCGGCAACCACCAGGCTCAGGCTGGTGCGCACGCCCTGGCCCATTTCCGAACGGTTGCAGATCACGGTCACCGTGCCGTCGGTGGCAATACTGACGTAGACCTTGGGATCGTCGATCAGCCCATGGGGCATGGCGTCGCCGCCGTACTTCTTCACCGCGTCGGCGGCGAAGGCATCGGGCAGGCCCCAACTGGCCGCCACCACCAACGCACCGGTAGCGCCGAGCCCTTTGAGGAAGCCGCGACGACTGAGGTTATTGAGGACGAAATCAGCCGGCAATGCGCTCATGCCTTGGCCTCCTGCAGGTGGGTGGCCGCCTGGCGGATCGCGGTCTTGATGCGGTTGTAGGTGCCGCAACGGCAGATATTGCCGACCATCGCTTCTTCAATTTGCGCATCGCTGGGGTTGGGATTGGTTTTCAGCAATGCCGTGGCCGACATGATCTGGCCGCCCTGGCAGTAACCGCACTGGGCCACGGCCGTGTCGAGCCAGGCTTGCTGGACCACCTGGCCGATGGGGTCGGTGTGCAGGTTGTCGATGGTGCTGATGGCCTGGCCCTTGACCGCGCCGATCGGGGTAATACAACTGCGGGCCGGCGCGCCGTCGATATGAATGGTGCACGCGCCGCACAGGCCCATGCCGCAGCCGAACTTGGTGCCGTTATAGCCGGCAACGTCGCGGATAGCCCACAACAGCGGCATATCCTCGGTGACGTCCAATGAATGGTCTTGACCGTTGAGTTTGAGGGTAATCATGGGCACGCCCGCATAGTGACTGGGTTATGGGGTCGAGCAATCTGCCCACTTGAAGAAAGCGGAGTCGGTTGACGCAGATGGCTCAGGCTAATCGGGCTCTCTTGTGAAGATAAATCCTCACCGGGCCTTTGATAAACGAGGTTTATGAACGGATAAAAAAACATCCTTAGGGTGCTAAGTTAACTCACCATTAACAAAAAAGCCCGGCTGAGCATTGATGAGCACCACGCCTTGGGCCTGATCGCCAGGCACAAAAAAACCCATCCGAAGATGGGTTTTTCATACCGCGTGTCCGCTTACTTGATAACGGGAGCAGGGCCTTCAGCCACGCCCAGGTCGTCTTCTTCACGGGTGTCGGAGATACCGCGACCACCGGAAGCCAGTTCGACTTGCAGCTTGTCTTCGTCCAACTCCTTGACCCACTTGGCCACGACCAGGGTGGCAACGGCGTTACCGACCAGGTTGGTCAGGGCACGGGCTTCGGACATGAAGCGGTCGATACCCAGGATCAGCGCCAGGCCGGCAACCGGCAAGTGGCCCACGGCAGACAGGGTCGCTGCCAGTACGATGAAGCCGCTACCGGTCACGCCCGCAGCGCCTTTGGAGGACAGCAGCAGCACCAGCAACAGGGTGATCTGGTGGGTGATGTCCATGTGGGTGTCAGTCGCCTGGGCGATGAACACGGCAGCCATGGTCAGGTAGATCGAAGTGCCGTCGAGGTTGAACGAGTAACCGGTCGGGATCACCAGGCCAACCACGGATTTCTTCGCGCCCAGGCGTTCCATCTTGATCAGCATGCGTGGCAGTGCGGACTCGGAGGACGAAGTACCCAGGACAATCAGCAGTTCTTCACGGATGTAGCGGATCAGTTTCAGCACGCTGAAACCGTGGGCGCGGCAGATGGCGCCAAGCACCACGACCACGAACAGGACGCAGGTGATATAGAAGCAGATCATCAGCTGGCCCAGTTGCACCAGCGAACCCACGCCGTAAGCACCGATGGTGAACGCCATGGCGCCCAGGGCGCCGATTGGCGCGAGCTTCATGATCATGTTGATGATGTTGAACATCACGTGGGCGAAGCGATCGATGAAGTCCAGCACCGGCTTGCCATAGGCACCCAGGCGATGCAGGGCGAAACCGAAGATCACCGAGAACATCAGCACTTGCAGGATGTCACCGGTCGCGAACGCGCCGACGATGGTGTTCGGGATCACGTTAAGCAGGAAGCCAACGATGCTCTGGTCTGCACCGGCAGTCACGTAGGCAGCGACTTTCGAAGCGTCCAGGGTGGCCACGTCGATGTGCATGCCGGCGCCCGGTTGCACAACGTTCACGACGACCAGGCCGATCAGCAGGGCGATGGTGGAAACGATTTCGAAGTACAGCAGCGCATAGCCGCCGGTCTTGCCCACCGATTTCATGTTTTGCATGCCAGCGATACCGCTGACAACGGTGCAGAAGATGATCGGGGCGATGACCATTTTGATCAGCTTGATAAAGCCGTCACCCAGTGGCTTGAGGGCCACACCGGTCTGCGGGTAGAAGTGACCGAGCAAAATACCGATAACGATTGCAACGATCACCTGGAAATACAGGGATTTGTACAGTGGCTGACGAGTCGTCATTGCAAAGTTCCTCAATCGTCCCGTGTGGCAAATATCCGCCATTGCCCACGGCACTTGAATTGCGAACCCTCCTGCACTGGAGGGATTTGTTGTTTGCGAGGCCTGTAGGACCAAGCCTGCGCTGTCATCCTTATCGCAAACGCCGTGCCACTTTGCTGAAAATCCCCACAGGCCTTTAGACATCAGGGCCCGAGGGATTCCAGCGTAATCGGGGGCTGGGCCGGAGGTGGCGGATTTCCGCCCACCCGTCCAATCCCGTCCTACAATTTGGCGGATATCCGCCTTGTTGCTCCGTCAGGGGGTGGCTACCATCCGCCACTCCATGGACGAGGCCCCTTCATGCGTGAACGTACCATCGCCAGTCACTACGCCCGAGCCGCCCTCCGCGGTGCGCGTCGGGCCGGTTACGACTACACGGGCCTGTTGCTGCAGGTGGGCATTACCCCGGAACTGCTGAATGAACCTCGCGCCCGCATCGCGCCTGAGCAATTTACCCGGCTGTTGCAAATGCTCTGGCGCGAGCTGGATGACGAATACCTGGGGTTCGCCGAAGGCCCAAGCAAGCGCGGCACCTTCGCCATGATGTGCCATGCCCTGATCCACTGCCGCACCCTGGAGAAGGCTCTGGAACGCGGCTTATTATTTTATAGCCTATTCCCACAAGGTCCGCGTTGGCGGCTGACGCGTGATGGCGAAATGGCGCATTTGAGCCTGGATGATTCCCAGCTCTGGGACCCGGACCACTTCCTCAGCGAATGCCTGTTGGTCATCTGGCATCGCCTGGGCAGTTGGTTGATCGGCCAGCGTATCCGCCTGCACCAGGCCACGTTCAGCTACCCAATGCCGGACCATGCCAGCGAGTACGACCTGCTGTTTCCCTGCCCCCAGGTATTTGGCGCGCCAACCAGCAGCCTGGTATTCCCCGCACGCTATTTGAGCCTGCCGCTGTTGCAGGACGAACGCACGCTCAAGCTTTTCCTCGAGCGCTCCCCGGCTGATTTGCTGTCGCGGCCCGATGAAGGCGACAGTTTGAGCAGCCAGATCCGACGCCTGCTCAGCCGCGACCGCACACCCTGGCCGGATCTGGAGGCTATCGCCCAGCACCTGCATATCAGCCCGCAGACCTTGCGTCGACACCTGCGCGAAGAAGGCTGCAGCTTCCAGGCGCTCAAGGATGAGTTACGTCGGGATATCGCCATCTACCACCTGGGACGCGCGGACTTGTCATTGCAGGAGATCGCCGAGCAGCTGGGTTTTTCCGAGCCGTCGGCGTTTCATCGGGCGTTCAAGAAGTGGACGGGATTGACACCTGGAGCCTATCGGGCCCAGGAAAATTAGAAGATTGTTTGTTGTGGCAAGCCCCAATTCCAGTCAGTTAAGGAGGAACACTGCAACGGTGGCGAGCGGGCTTGCCCTAATGCCGTTCAGTTAAGGCTTTTTTGTAGGAGCGAGGGGGACGCCTAGTTCTTGCTCGCGAAAAACTCACAGGCGCCGCGTTCATTCAGGAAACACGCGTTATCGTTGACGTTTTTCGCGAGCAAGCTCGCTCCTACAGAAGGCGATGTACGCTTAACTGAACGGCATTAGGGCAAGCCCGCCTGCCACAAAGGATGCCTTAACCACGGCTAGCCGATCACACGGCCGGAAAGTGAATCCTGAAGGCCGCCCCACCCAGTGTTGAATCCCCCAGGGTCAGGCGCGCGCCGTAGCTTTCGATGATGTCCTTGACCACCGCCAAGCCGATGCCCTGCCCCGGATGCTGACGGTCCAGGCGCTCGCCCCGTTGCAGAATCCGCGCACGCTGGTCCGGCGGTACGCCGGGGCCGTCATCTTCGATACACAACTCGGTGCCCTCCAGACTTTCCACCAAACTGATGCGCACCTCGCTCAGGCACAGGCGGTAGGCGTTTTCCAGCAGGTTGCCGAGTAATTCGAGCAACGCGCCCTTTTCAATCGGCACATCGCACTCTGGGGGTAAGTCGAAGGCCACCGTGACCCGCTTGTCGCGGTACACCTTGCCCAGGGTGTCGCACAAGCTTTGCACCACCGGTTCCAGACGCACCTGATGGCGCACCAGGCCGCTTTTGCGCAGGCTGGCGCGCTGCAATTGGTAGCTGATCTGCTGGCTCATGCGCTCGATCTGCGATTGCAGGACCCTGGCCTGGTCGCGGTCCTCAGGGCGCTGGGCCATGTCTTCGCTCACGCCCTGCAACACTGCCAACGGGGTTTTCAGGCTGTGGGCCAGGTCGTCAAGGGAGTCGCGGTAGCGGGTGCGTTGTTCTCGTTCGCTGTGCAGCAGGCGGTTGAGGGAGCCCGTCAGGCGCAGCAGTTCGCGGGGGTGTTGTTCACTGAGGCTTTCGCGGGTACCGCCCTCGATCTGGTCCAGCTCCTGGCTCAGGCGCCGCAGGGCTTGCAGGCCCCAGGTCAAGCCCAGCCACAACAAGGTCAACAGCACCAGCAAGGCCGCGCCGAAGCCCAGGTAGAGGTTTTCGCGCAGGCCTTCGAGGGTCAGTTGGTATTCGCGCACCGGTTGCAGGGCGACGATACTGAACGCCGCGCTCTTGCCCCCCAGCAGCTTGACCTCCACGTCATAGACGAAGAACTCCTGGCCATTGGCTTCGCGAATCCGCGCAAATTCATTGCCGCGCCCGTCGTAGCGCGGCTTGTAGTTGATGTTTTCTTCACGGGTCGCGCGCGAGCGCCACACCAGGTGGCCTTCGCGGTCGTAGATATAGCCGAGCAGCCGGCTATCGGTCAGGTTGAAGCGTTCGTCCGGCAACTGCGCGGGCATCAGCAGGCGGTTGTTTTCGACCCGCGCCGCCGAAATCAAGGTGGTCACGTCCGAGGCCAGGCGCTGCTCGATGGAATCCTGCAGCGCCAGGCTGAAGGCGCCCTGCATGGCCGGCAACAACCCCAGCATAAACAGCACGGCCAAGGTCGCGGCCGCCAGCATCAAGCGCACACGTAGCGAGCGAATCAACGGCAACGCTCATTGAACAGGTAACCCAAGCCGCGCACGGTGTCGATCGGCTTGAACCCTGCCGTGCCTTCCAGCTTGCGGCGCAGGCGGCCAACCAGCACTTCGATGACGTTCGGGTCGCGCTCGTCGTCATCGGGGTAGAGCTGCTCCATCAAGCGGTCCTTGGCGACCACTTGTTGATGGTGACGCATCAGGTATTCAAGGATCCGATATTCATAGGCGGTCAGCGCCAACGGCTGCTCATCCAGGGACGCCTGCTTGCGATTGAGGTCCAGCAGCAACGGCCCGGCGACAATGGTCGACTGGGTAAAACCGCTGGAGCGGCGCAACAAGGCGTTCATGCGCGCCTCCAGCTCTTCGAACTGGAAAGGCTTGACCACATAGTCGTCGGCACCAGCCGCCAACCCCTCGACCTTGTCCTGCCAGTTGCCACGGGCGGTCAGGATCAGGATCGGGAAGGTCTTGGCCTGGCTGCGCAGTTGGCGGATCAAATCCAGGCCACCCATGCCAGGCAAGCCGAGGTCGATAATGGCCAGGTCATGGTTGAATTGCCCGGTCTGGTACAAGGCTTCTTCGGCATTGGCCACGGCCTCGACCACATGGCCGCTGTCGGTCAGGCGGGTAAACAGGTGATGACGCAGCAGCGCCTCATCTTCCACCACCAGCAATTTCATAAGGCTCTCCAAGGCAATTCAACTGTCCGACAGGGGGATATCATAGCGGCCCTGCAGGTCTTGCGGGCGCAGTTTAGTGCCATTGTACTCACCAGTCAGGCGACCATAGCCGACGCGATAAGCCGCCTGCGGGGTGGCAAGCCCCAGCGACTGGCCCCAAGGGGCGGACTGAGTGCCTGCATCTTCGAAGCTGACACGATGAATCAGGTTGCTGGATTTCTTGGTTCGCTCGCTACCGAATGCTGCAAAGGCGCTATCAGAGGCCTGGACCCCGGCAGTGGCACTGAGCATGGTCAACGCCAACATCAGCTTCTTGATCGCAGTCATGGTGCTACCTCATACGCGTTTGGGCTGTGGGATCCAGACTACGCAGGCGCCCCTGAACTCCCCCTGAACAGGCTCTGAACCTCACCTGAACCACTGTGGGCTATCCACTGGCGCACCAACTCGGCAAAATACCGCACATGACGCCCCTACCCGCTTGCTGCACCCCACTCGACGCCCATTGGCCGCTGCCCGATCCTTTGCCGGGCACGGTGTTTCTCAGCACGCGCTTCGACCCTGCCTTGTTGGCGCCGGGTGATTTCCAGCGCAGCGCGGTACCCCCGCCGGCAAGCATCCAGCGCTCAGTGGCCAAGCGCCAGGCGGAGTTTCTCGCCGGCCGACTGTGCGCTCGCGCCGCGCTGCAACACCTTGACCAGCTGGATTGCGTCCCGGCCATCGGCGAAGACCGTGCGCCGGTCTGGCCAGGGCATATCAGTGGCTCCATCACCCACAGCACCGGGCATGCGGCGGCGATAGTCGGCCACAAGGCGCAGTGGCGCGGGCTGGGCATGGACCTGGAAAATATGCTGAGCCTGGAACGGGCAGAACGCCTGGCCGGGGAAATCCTCACCGTTGATGAGTTGCAGCGCATGGCCGTGCTGCCCCGCGAGCAACATGCGCAGCTGGTCACCTTGACGTTTTCGGCCAAGGAGAGCCTGTTCAAGGCGCTTTATCCGATCGTGCAGAAGCGCTTCTACTTTGAGCATGCCGAGGTGCTGGAGTGGTCGGAGGCCGGGGCTGTAAGGTTGCGCCTGTTGACGGACCTGTCCAGCGAGTGGTGCCGCGGCAAGGACCTTACCGCGCAGTTCGTTGTGAATGAGGGGCAGTTGTTGAGCCTGGTTGCCATCGGCGCTTGATAGACCGCCATCGGGAGCAAGCTCCCTCCCACAGGGGAGCGCATTCCAAATGTGGGAGGGTCGATGCGACGATTCCACGGGCTCCCGATGGCGGGGTCAGGGTTTATCCTGATCCCTGGGCCAACTCAAGCTGAAACACGCCCCACCCAGGTTGTTGCTCTTGCTGATCAACGCCCGGCCGCCGTGCCAGTAGATAATCCGCCGGACAATCGACAACCCCAGACCATGCCCGCCCGATGCACGGGTGCGGCTGTCGTCCAAACGCAGGAAGGGCGTGAAGATGCGCTCCCAGGCGCTTTCCGGCACGCCGGGGCCATCGTCTTCCACATCGATGCGGCAGCGCACCTGGCCGACCTGATAGCTGATCAGCACCCGCCCCTGGGCATGCCGCATGGCGTTGCTCACCAGGTTTTGCAGCGCACGGTGTAAGTAGCGCGGTTCGGCATCGACCCAGGCGTCATCCCAATGTGCCGATGACAGGCAAATACCCCGAGCCACATTGACCTGCGGACGCAGTGGCGACAATTCGCCGATCACCTGATCGAGCAGCGCATCGAGGTCGACCCGCTGGAAATTCAGCTCCGGCGCGCCCTGCTCCAGACGGGCGTAGGTGAGCATTTCGTCCACCAGGCCATCGAGGTCCTGGATATCGCTGTCCATGCCTTCCATATATTTGCGCCGGGCTTCGGGGCTGGCGGCTTCGCCAATCATCTCCAGGCCGAAGCGCAGGCGCGCCACTGGCGTGCGCAATTCGTGGGACACGGCGCGCACCAGTTCGCGCTGGATCGCCAGCAACTGCTGCAGGTGCTCGGCCATGCCATTGAACGCCGCAGCCAGGCGCCCGACCGAATCGGCACCGCGGGCGGGCACACGCACTTCCAGGTTGCCCTTGGCGATGCGCGTGGCCGCGGCTTCCAGGCCCTTGAGTCGTCGTTCGAGCTGGCGCACCAGTAAATAGACGATCAGGCCGATCAGGGTCAGGCCGATCAGCGCGATCAAGATCAACCACTGCGCCGGGTACGGGTTCATTTGATACAACGGGCCGATTTCGAGCACCCAGGGCGTACCGACCATGCCGGCAAACACCCGGATCGAATCGCCCCCTTTGCCCAGCGCCATTACCGTATCGCCTTCCGCAACGCGGCGACGCTGGTCATCGTCCATATCGGCCTGGTCGAGGTTCATCAGGTGCATCTCAAAGCCAAAGCCCTTGGCTTCCTTTATAGCGGCCAAGCGTTGTGGCTGTTCGGCCACCGGGAAACGCACCAGTTCGTCGGCCAGCAGGTAAATCGTCGCGCGCGCCAATTGCTCGCTGATCTGTTGCACTTCGCCGGTCAGTACGAGTGACTCTTGCTCACTGACCAGGCGCAGCACCCGCGCCGCATGCGGGCCGGTCTGCTCCACCAGTACCTGGCCGCGTTGCAGGCGGTTGCGTTGGCTCAAGTCCAGTTGCGCCTCGCTGAGCGTGCGCAGCTCCAGGGGGATGCCTAACAATCGCTCCCACACCGCCAGGGCGCGCTGGCGCTCGATCGGGCTCATGGGTTGCAGGTTGTCACCCATCAAGGCAAAGGTGCCGTGGGCCAGGCGTTCGCGGTACTGGCCGCTGCGCACTTCATTGAGCAGGTGCAAGGCCAGCACGCCCAGGAGCGCCACCAGGATCAGCGCCGCGCACATGCCGCCATAGATACGCAGGAAGATCGAATTCACAGCGGCATATCGGCGGCGGCTTCAGGAACGAACAGGTAGCCCTTGCTGCGGATGGTCTTGATCAGGCGCGGGTGGATCGGGTCGTCGCCGATTTTCGGGCGAATGCGTGAAATGCGTACATCGATGGAACGGTCCTGGCCGTCATAGCCGATGCCGCGCAGGGCGATGAAGATCTCTTCGCGAGACAGGATACGCCCGGCGTTCGCCACCAGCAGCCAGAGCAAGTCGAACTCGGCGCTGGTCAGCTCGATGCCGCCGTCGTGCAACCAGGCTTCGCGCAGGGCGTTGTCCACCACCAGCGGGCCGAATTGCAGGCGACGCTGGTTTTCCACCACAGCCGGTTCGGCCGGTTCGCTGCGCCGCAGCAGGGCCTGGATGCGCGCGAGCAACAGGCGCGGACGCACGGGTTTACAGACATAGTCGTCGGCGCCCATGTCCAGGCCCATGACCTGGTCCATGTCGTCGGTGCGCGCGGTCAGCATGAGGATCACCCCGTCGTAGCGCTCGCGCACCTTGCGACAAATGCTCAGGCCGTCTTCGCCGGGCAACATCAGGTCGAGGATCACCAGGTCGGGTTGCTCGGCGATGATCCGTGCCGCAGCCTGGGCGCCGTCGCTTTCCACCGACACCCGCAAGCCGTTGCTCTCCAGATAATCGCGGGTCAACTCGGCGAGTCGCTCGTCATCCTCGACGATCAGTATTTGCCAGGCTTCGTGCTCCACGGGTAATCCTCGTTGTTATTAAGGGATTGATTGGCCTGTTCGATCAAAGGTGGGAGCAAGCCCCCTCCCACATGTTGATCTTCGCCAGCCACACCTTATTTGTAATGTTGTGAGGGCATAACAATGATCGATTGTAGCCATGCCCCAACCCTCAAACACAAGCCGGGAAATGCGTTCGGTGATCGAGTTTTTTTGTGATAGGGTTCGCGCCCTCAAAAATCCAATCGCACGTTTTTACCTTGGAATATTCAGTGACAAACGGCGTAATCCAGCAGTACTGCGGCCTACACGGGTGTTCCAAGTTTCATACACATTTTACTCACAGCGTTATCCACAGGTCTTGCGTTGCTAAGCCTCCCAAAACGCATTATCTTGTACCTCGGCGCCAAAAAAACCCTACATGTAGGGTTTTTAGCGAAAAGACCCAACACAAATCAGACGAGAAACTCAAGCCCTTTCTTGCTCCTGTTTGGTCTGACCCCTGGATTATTTGAAAGCCCAAACCGCTCAAGCGGATGGCAACCGTTTTCAAGCTCCAACAGCGCAAAACGGTACGGGTGTTGCAGTGCTTGAACCTGGCAACTGTCACCCACCAGGAATACGGCAAAGGGCCTTTGAGCCCCGAACCGAAGACTTCGGCATGGAAGCGGCGCAAACAGCTCCCTTCCTCCTGTCCCGAAGTTGTTATGCCAGGCCCAGGCCTGCTGTAAGTGCTTCAGGACGGAACGGTGGGCACCGTGATGGTGCCCAAATAAATATAGAAATGTGGAGACAACCCCCCATGCAAACCGACACAACTCGCGAGAACCCGCAGGGCTCCGTGCCGCAGGCCGCTGATTCGAATATGGATCTGTCCGCCACTGCACCTGGCCAACTGCGCGTGATCAAGCGTAACGGCACTGTCGTTCCTTACACCGATGACAAAATCACCGTCGCCATCACCAAAGCGTTTCTTGCAGTTGAAGGCGGCACCGCTGCTGCCTCGTCGCGCATCCATGACACCGTTGCCCGCCTGACCGAACAAGTCACCGCGACCTTCAAGCGTCGCATGCCGTCGGGCGGCACCATCCACATCGAAGAAATCCAGGACCAGGTCGAACTGGCCCTGATGCGTGCCGGCGAGCAGAAAGTGGCCCGCGACTACGTGATCTACCGTGACTCGCGCGCCAAGGAACGTGCCGTGCGCGCCCCTGCCGCCGACGCCGCCGTACAGGCGCACCCGTCGATCCGCATCACCCTGGCCGACGGTACCTTTGCACCGCTGGACCTGGGCCGCCTGAACACCATCGTCACCGAAGCCTGCGAAGGCCTGGAAGAAGTCGACGGTGACCTGATCCAGCGCGAAACCCTGAAGAACCTGTACGACGGCGTGGCCCTGACCGACGTCAACACCGCCCTGGTGATGACCGCCCGTACCCTGGTTGAACGCGAGCCAAACTACTCGTTCGTGACCGCGCGCCTGCTGATGGACACCCTGCGTGCCGAAGGCCTGGGCTTCCTCGGCGTGGCCGAGAGCGCCACCCACCACGAGATGGCCGACCTGTACGCCAAGGCCCTGCCGGCCTACATCGCCAAGGGTATCGAATACGAATTGCTGAACCCGGTCCTGGCCACCTTCGACCTGGAAAAACTCGGCAAGGCGATCAACCACGAACGCGACCAGCAGTTTACCTACCTGGGCCTGCAGACCCTGTACGACCGTTACTTCATCCACAAGGACGGTATCCGCTTCGAATTGCCGCAAGTGTTCTTCATGCGCGTGGCCATGGGCCTGGCGATCGAAGAAAAGCATAAAGAAGACCGTGCGATCGAGTTCTACAACCTGCTGTCGTCCTTCGACTACATGTCGTCGACCCCGACCCTGTTCAACGCCGGCACCCTGCGTCCACAGCTGTCGAGCTGCTACCTGACCACCGTGCCGGATGACCTGTCGGGCATCTACCATGCGATCCACGACAACGCCATGCTGTCCAAATTCGCTGGCGGCCTGGGCAACGACTGGACGCCAGTGCGTGCACTGGGTTCGTACATCAAGGGCACCAACGGCAAGTCCCAGGGCGTAGTACCGTTCCTGAAAGTGGTGAACGACACCGCCGTCGCCGTGAACCAGGGTGGCAAGCGCAAAGGCGCTGTGTGTGCCTACCTGGAAACCTGGCACATGGACATTGAAGAGTTCATCGAGCTGCGCAAGAACACGGGCGATGACCGTCGTCGTACCCACGACATGAACACCGCCAACTGGATCCCTGACCTGTTCATGAAGCGTGTCTTCGATGACGGCAAATGGACCCTGTTCTCGCCATCCGAAGTGCCGGACCTGCACGACCTGACCGGCAAGGCCTTCGAAGAACGCTACGAGTACTACGAAGCCCTCACCGAGTACCCAGGCAAGGTCAAGCTGTTCAAGACCATCCAGGCCAAGGACCTGTGGCGCAAAATGCTGTCCATGCTGTTCGAAACCGGCCACCCATGGCTGACCTTCAAGGACCCATGCAACCTGCGCAGCCCGCAGCAGCACGTGGGCGTGGTCCACAGCTCGAACCTGTGCACCGAGATCACCTTGAACACCAACAAGGACGAGATCGCCGTTTGCAACCTGGGCTCGATCAACCTGCCGAACCACATCGTCAACGGCAAGCTGGACACCGCCAAGCTGGAGCGCACCGTCAACACCGCCGTACGCATGCTCGATAACGTTATCGACATCAACTACTACTCGGTGCCACAGGCGCAGAACTCCAACTTCAAGCACCGTCCAGTCGGCCTGGGCATCATGGGCTTCCAGGACGCGCTGTACCTGCAGCACATTCCTTACGGTTCGGATGCAGCGGTCGAGTTCGCCGACAAGTCCATGGAAGCGGTCAGCTACTACGCCATCCAGGCTTCCTGCGACCTGGCCGACGAGCGCGGCGCCTACGAGACGTTCCAGGGTTCGCTGTGGTCCAAGGGCATCCTGCCGCTGGATTCTCAACAGATCCTGATCGAGCAACGCGGCCAGAAGTACATCGACGTTGACCTGAACGAATCCCTGGACTGGGCGCCGGTACGTGCCCGTGTGCAGAAAGGTATTCGTAACTCCAACATCATGGCCATCGCACCGACCGCGACCATCGCCAACATTACTGGCGTATCGCAGTCGATCGAACCGACCTACCAGAACCTGTATGTGAAATCGAACCTGTCGGGCGAATTCACCGTGATCAACCCGTACCTGGTTCGCGACCTGAAAGCCCGTGGCCTGTGGGACTCGGTGATGATCAACGACCTGAAGTACTACGACGGTTCCGTGCAGCAGATCGAACGCATCCCGCAAGAACTCAAAGAGCTCTACGCAACCGCTTTCGAAGTGGACACCAAGTGGATCGTTGACGCCGCCAGCCGTCGTCAGAAGTGGATCGACCAGGCTCAGTCGCTGAACCTGTACATCGCCGGCGCATCGGGCAAGAAGCTGGACGTGACCTACCGCATGGCGTGGTACCGTGGCCTGAAAACCACTTACTACCTCCGTGCCCTGGCCGCGACCAGCACCGAGAAGTCAACCATCAACACCGGCAAGCTGAACGCGGTTTCCAGCGGCGGCAACCACGGTGATGACTCGGTGCTCGCAGCGCCAGCCGGCCCGGCCCCCGTGCCAAAGGCCTGCGCGATCGACGAGCCGGATTGCGAAGCTTGCCAATAAGCTGAGCCGCTCCTGGGCTTGAACGCCCCGGATTGAAAAAGCCCGATAGACCCCGACTGCATAGGGTTTATCGGGCTTTTTGGTTTCCTCATGCCCCCCCCGCTGGGCACCTCCAGACGAACGCCACATACCCGCCCTGCACTTGACTGGTGAGCCCACCGGCCCCTGACCTGATCAGTGGCGAGGCGGATATGGTGCACGCCTCATACGCGTTTTACGCATCGTTACTTGCGTCACGGCATGTTTTCCTGCGCCCACAAAAAAGCCCCTCTTGCGAGGGGCTTCTTGTGGAGCATGACCGCATCAGGTCATCTGGATGATGGTCTGCATGATGGTGCTCTGGGTGGAGATGGTCTTGGCGTTCGCCTGATAGTTGCTCTGGGCCTTGATCAGGTCCACCAGCTCGTTGGTCAGGTTGACGTTGGAGTTCTCCAGGGAGTTGGCCACGATCGAACCCAGCGTACCGGATTGCGGTGCGTCGTAACCCGGCTGGCCCGAGGCGAACGTCTCTCTCCAGGCGGTGCCGCCGGATGGCTGCAGGCCCTGCTCGTTGTTGAAGCTGGCCAGAGAGATCTGGCCGATGGCCTTGCTCTGCTGGTTACTGAAGGTGGCGAACAGCACACCGCTGCCGTCGATCTTCAGGCCGGTGATCTGGCCAGTGGCATAACCGTCGGTGACCGGCGGGTTACGGTAGCTGGCCGAGTTGTATTGGGTGATGTTGGCCATGTTGACGGCAATACCGCCAGCGTTGGCCGCTGCACCGTTAGGCGTCCAGACACCATTGACCAGGCCGCCCGGCTGCCAGGTGGAAATAGTCAGGGTGGTATTGGACGTTGTGGCTGGCGGGGTGACGATCCCGGTGAGCTTGCCGGCGGTGTCAAACGACAACGTCGAGGCTACGGGCGCCGTGGAACCGGTGCCGCTGATCGGGGTGCCGTCAGGGTTACGCCCGTCAATCAGGGTGTAGGAGTTCCAGGTGTTGGAGCCGGTTTTCACCAGGTACTGCACCATAGGATGCGCATTGCCCTGGGTATCGTAGAGCGTGGTGGAGTATTGAGTGTTGAAGCTGTCCGTCTTGGTCGGATCAAATGGGTGCAACGTCTGATCGATCGGCAGCTCGGACGAGTTCAGGTTACTGGTGGAGTCCACCTTGCTCGAAGCCTTCGGCGGCAGGTTCGACAGGTTCAATTGCAGGTCGGTCAGGCCGCCCTTGATGATCTTGCCGTCAGCATCCGCCGCATAACCCTGCAGGCGCGAGGTACCGGTGTTGTTGGTGATGTAGCCGTCCTTGTCCGCACGGAAGGCGCCGCTGCGGGTGTACTCCAGCGAGCCGTCGGTACCCTTCTGCACGAAGAAGCCGCCGCCCTGGATCGCCATGTCCAGGATGCCGCCACTGTTGTTGACGTCGCCCTGGGTGAACTGCTGGGACACTGCCGCCAGGTTCACACCGTTGCCGATGCTGTTCTGGCCGGTACCCAGTTTGGAGGCCGCGTAGATATCCGCGAATTCCGCACGGGACGATTTGAAGCCAGTGGTCGCGACGTTGGCGATGTTGTTGCCGGTCACGTCCAGTTGTTTGTTGGCCGCATAGAGGCCGCTAAGGCCGATGTTAAAAGACATGTTTCTCTCCCTCTGCCGTATTTAGCCGGCTCTATGTACCGATAGTCTGAATTTGCGACAGCTTGATGCTGCCCATGCCGCCCGCCAGGTTCAGCAGCATTTCGCCGCCGGTCTGGCTCAGGGTCACGCTCGTTACCGTTGCCGGCAGCGACGTGGCCAGGGCAACCGCATCGCCCGCGTCGTTCTTGGTGGTGGCATTGAAGGTGTAGGTGCCGGCTGGGGCGACCGCGCCCTTGTCGTCCTTGCCATCCCAGATAAAGCTCTGGTTGCCGGCAGCCTGCTCGCCCATATCGAGGGTGCGCACCACGGCACCGTCCTTGTCGGTGATCTTGACGGAGACGTTGCCCACCGCCGAAGTCACCGCTACCGAACCGGTCATGCTCTTGCTCGTGTCCACGGTGGACTTGTCGGTCTGGATGACCACCGAACGCCCTACCAGCGACGACGCTTGCAGTGCTTGTGACGAGCTGAAGTTGCTGGAGATCGCGTTGACCGAGTCGTTCAGGGTGTTGATGCCTTCCAGGCTGCTGAACTGAGCCAACTGCGCCACGAACGCACCATTGTCCTGGGGCGACAGCGGGTTCTGGTTTTTCAGCTGGGTCACCAGCAACTGCAGGAACGCATCCTTGCCCAGCGACTGGCTGCCTGTCGCCGCCTTGGTAGCGCTGTTAAGACTGCTGTTGTCCGTTGCGGTCTTGACCTTGGAATTGAAAAGGTCCTGGACTGCCGAGTTGTTTGACGTATCAACGATGGCCATTATTTGGCGCCCCTTATCACTGACCCAGGGTCAGGACCTTCTGCATCATGGTTTTGGCGGTGTTCATCATTTCCGCGTTGGTCTGGAACGAGCGGCTGGCGGAAATCATGTCGGCCATCTCCTCGACCACGTTGACGTTGGGGTAGTAGACATAACCCTTTTCGTTCGCGGCGGGATGGTTAGGCTCGTAACGTGCTTCGAGGTTGCTCTGGTCTTCGACCACGCCGAGCACCTGCACGCCCTGGCCGGCGGCGTCCTGGTTCTGGAACAGCGAATCGCTGCCGCCGCTCTGGCCGCCCTGGAACATGGTGGCAAATACCGGGTGGCGGGCGCGGTAGGTCTGGTCAATGCTCGAAGACACGGTCTCGGCGTTGGCGATGTTACTGGCGACGGTGTTGAGGCGCGTGGTTTGAGCGCTCATGCCACTACCGGCAATATTGAAAACACTGGACAGGGACATGGCTTACTCTCCACGCAGGGCTGACATCAGCCCTTTGAATTTGCTGTTGAGCAGGGTAAAGCTGGCCTGGAAGTTCACCGAGTTTTCGGCATAGGCCGATTGCTCCAGCTGGGCGTCGACGGTGTTCTGGTCGATGGATGGCTGCATCGGCGTGCGATACAGCAGCGACTCGTCACCACTGCTCAGGCCTTGCGCTTCAATATGACGGCTGTTGGTCATGTTCAAGGCGAAGGTGCCGTTCTTGGTCTTGTCCTGCTGTGCTGCGAGCACGGCGGAGAAGTCCAGGTCCCGAGCCTTGTAGTTCGGGGTATCGGCGTTGGCAATGTTATTGGCCAGGACTTCGGCACGCTGGGCGCGGAAGCCCAGGGCTTGTTCATGGATACCGAGCGCTTTATCGAAGCTGATGCTCATGGCGGAAACCTTTAGGCTGACCTGCTGTGCGTTAACAGGGTTATAGCAAGGTGCATGCCAATCTTGTGAAAGCCCGGATATCAAGGGGTTGCGGGGAGCTTGCCGACGGCAATGCCAGAAAAGCGGCAACCGTTTTCCGCGTGACGCCAGTAAAGCGGCAATGGGGAGTTGCCGCTTTCTTCAACTTTGCCGCAAAAAAAATGTAGGAGGGGGCTTGCCCCCGATAGCGGTGTATCAGTGATAGATACATCAACTGAACCACTGCTATCGGGGGCGAGCCCCCTCCCACATTCTTTATTACTTGGCCTGGTAGATGATCCCCGGGCTGCACTGCACCATCTGGAAATGATCGGGCAGGCCGTTCAACGCTTCGGATGCACCGAGGAACAGGTAACCGCCGCGCTTGAGGGTGCCGTGGATGCGCAGCAAGATGTCTTTCTTCACTTCGGCAGAGAAGTAGATCAGCACGTTGCGGCAGAACACTATGTCGAACTTGCCCAGGCTGGCGTAGCTGTCGAGCAGGTTGAACGAGCGAAACTCCACTCGGTTCTTGATCGGCGCCTTGACCGCCCAGCGCCCCGCCCCTTTCGGGTCGAAGTAACGTTGCAGGCGCTCCTGGGACAGGCCACGCCCCAGGGCCAGGCTGTCGTACTCGCCGGTCTTGCAGTTGGTGAGCATGGTGCCGGATAAATCCGTCGCCACAATTTGCGCACCGGCCTTCAGCTGGCCCATGTTGGTCCGCTCGAATTCATCGATGGTCATCGAGATCGAGTACGGTTCCTGCCCCGAAGAACAGGCTGCCGACCAGATGCGCAAGCGCTGGCCCGGGCTGGCCTTGATCGCCTCCGGCAACACTTTGCTCTTGAGCACCTCGAAGGGGTATGTATCGCGAAACCACAGGGTTTCGTTGGTGGTCATGGCATCGACCACCATTTCCTTGAGCCCACTGCGCGGCTGGCTCTGGATCCGCTGGACCAACTCACCCAGGGACTTGATGCCCTGCTGTTCCATCAGCTTGTTGAGACGGCTGGATACCAGGTATTGCTTGTTTTCACCAAGCAATATGCCACAGGCTTTTTCCAGGAAGACCCGGAACTGTTCGAAATCCAAATTACCCGTAGACAAAGATACCGCCTCTTAAATCGTGTGACCGCCAGGGAAAAAGCCCCTAGCCGTGATCTGCTGCCTTGATCCGGTCAACTACCCGGGATGCCAGGTCATCAGGACGGAATTTGGCCAGAAAGTCGTCGGCACCGACCTTCTTGACCATCGCCTGATTGAATACGCCCGACAACGAAGTATGCAGGATGATATGCAATTTTTGCATGCGTGGATCGTTACGTATCTCAGCCGTGAGGGTGTAGCCGTCCATTTCCGGCATCTCGATGTCGGAGATCATCATCAAGAATTCTTCTTCCGGCTTCTTGCCTTCATCGACCAGCTTGCGCAGGTAATCCAACGCCTGGCGACCATCATTGAGCGCCACCACGTCCACGCCGACGGTTTGCAGGCAACGGGTCACCTGCTTACGCGCCACCGAAGAATCGTCCACCGTCAGTACGCGCAAGGAAATCGCCTTGTGCGCGGTATCGGCGTCCACCACACCGACCGAAATCGATTCAGAGGTGGGTGCCACTTCGGCGAGGATTTTCTCCACGTCGATAATTTCTACAAGCTGGTTGTCCACCCGCGTCACTGCTGTGAGGTAGTGATCGCGACCGGTGCCCTTGGGTGGCGGATGAATTTCTTCCCAGTTCATGTTGACGATGCGTTCCACCGAGCGCACCAGGAAACCCTGGGTCTTGGTGTTGTATTCGGTAATGATCACAAACGGGTTCTCGCGATCCTGCAGACCGGACGACCCTGTCGCCAAGGCCAGGTCAAGAATCGGGATGGTCGCGCCACGGATGTTGGCCACGCCACACACCACCGGACTGGACTTGGGCATGATCGTCAGCTTGGGGCACTGCAGCACTTCCCGCACTTTGAACACATTGATGCCGTATAGCTGCTTGCCGTCCAGACGAAACAGCAACAACTCCAGGCGATTCTGCCCTACCAGCTGTGTGCGCTGGTTTACTGAATCCATTACACCTGCCATGCCCAGACTCCTACGCTAAAACCTTCGGGGGTACGACGCGTACCCAATACTAAACGGCACGAGCTTTGCTATTTATTGGCTATGGACATTAAAACGACAGTTTCCCGACGCCTTCGCCTCCCACGCAGCCGCAGATTGCTCTGCGTCTCGATGGCGTTGCTTGCCTTGAGCCTGGGAACCACGGCCCGCGCAGATAACGTCACCTTGCCTGATCTACTTATCGGCGTCACTCAAGGCTTTCTTGAGTTCACTGTAGAAGATTATCTGGCGACCACCCAGACACCTGGGCGCTATGAAATCCAGGTCAACCAGCTAGACCCGCGCTTGCGCATGCCAATGTGCGACAAGGAATTGACAGCGTCCCTGGAAAGCCCCGCACAGCCTATCGGCCGTGTGACGGTGAAGGTTCGCTGCGAGGGCGCCGCGCCCTGGACCGTGTTTGTGCCAGCGCAGGTCAAGTTGTTCCGCGATGTCGTGGTGGTGGTAAGACCGTTGAAACGCACTGGCATCATCGGTTTCGAGGACGTGGCCTTGCGTGAACGCGACATCAGTTTGATCAACCAGGGCTATCTGACGTCGGTCGACCAGGCCATCGGGCAGAAACTTACCCGACCAATGGTCACCGATCAGGTCATTACCCTGGTCCATCTGGAGCAGGCCGAGGTGGTTCGCAAGGGTGACCAGGTGGTAATTTCCGCGAGCAGCGGCGGTTTGAATGTGAAAATGCCGGGTGAAGCGCTGTCCAACGGAGGCATGAGTGAGCAGATACGCGTCAAGAACCTCAACTCCAATCGTGTCATCAAGGCACGGGTAACAGCCCCCGGACAAGTCGAGGTTGCTTTATAGATCACTGGAATAGGACGCCAGCTTTTCCTACACTGTGTGCCAGATGTTGCGCGTGCAGGTTTATTGTCAATCGAGCCTAAAGTTTGTCCGGGTATGGCCGAAAACATGGCAAGCGTCCAAATACCCAGAGGTTTTTAATTATCATGGTCATCGATTTCAGTCGTTTGAATAACTCCCCGGCATTGCCAGGCACTACGCGCACCAGCGGCACCAAGGACAGCGTAGAAGCCAAGGCCCAGCCTCTGCCTGCCAAGACAGAACAGGCCAGCGCCAGCCAAAGCGGGGAATCCGTACACCTGAGCAATGAGGCTCAACAGTTGCAGAAGGTCACTGACTCGCTGCGCGACCAACCTGTGGTCAATAAAGCCCGCGTGGCCGAATTGAAACAGGCTATCGCCGATGGCAGCTATAAAGTCGACAGCAACCGTGTAGCCAGCAAGCTGCTTAACTTCGAAGCCGAGCGCTAGGCAAAGGCCTGCGCAGGGCTTTTGGACGCTTAAAACCAAGGCCAGCCATGCACCACGACGAAACCTTGCTTCAACTGATCATTGATGATCTGGCGCCGACGCAACAATTGCTCGAGCTGCTGAAAGAAGAGACCCTGGCCCTCTACGGCCGGGATATGCCGCTGCTGGAAGATATCCTGGCGCGCAAACAGTCGCTGATTGTCCTGCTGGAACAGCATGGCAAGAAGCGCAGCCAGATTCTCACCAGCCTGGGCCTGCCCGCCGATCACGACGGCCTCGCCCAACTGGCCAGCCACTCCTCGGTCGGCGATCAACTGCTGGCCCAAAGCAAAGAACTCAACCAATTGCTCAGCCAGTGCCAGGAAGTCAACCTGCTCAACGGCCAGTCGATCCAGCTTCAGCAAGCTACGACCGCCAACCAGCTGCGTATACTCCACGGCGGTGAGCCACCGGCGCTGTACAACGCCCAAGGCTCTACCTCACGCTTGGTCAAACCAAGCACCCGCAGCCAAGCCTGACGCCCGTTTTCGGCACAGCCTATCCAAGGCCCGCCACATACTGGCAAAATGCCGGTTCTTGCGTGTAGTCGTATTTTGTCTGGAGATGGAAGAACCGTGTTCAACGCCCTTAATGCGGAAGATGCTCCGCAGCCACCCAAGGTGCTCACCACGCCTCTGGAAATCGCCGGCACCTTGCGAATGCTGCAAGAAAGCCATGATCCGCTGATCATCACCTTCCACGAACGCAGCCAGCGCTTCCAGAGCTACCTGGTCGATGTCGATCGGGACAGCAAGACCCTGGCCCTGGACGAAATGATCCCGCGTGACGGCGAACGCCACCTTGAGAATGGCGAACCCTTCCGCATCGAAGGCTTTCACGACGGCGTGCGCGTCGCCTGGGAAAGCAATGGCACCCTGACCATCAGCGAAAAAGATGGCCATCGCATCTACACCGGCGCCATGCCGGGCGAGGTGGTCTACCACCAGCGCCGCAATGCCTTCCGCGCGGCACTGAAGCTGGCCCAACTGGTCAATATCGAGCTGGGCGGCGAGAAACTCAAGGCCCCGGTCAGCGGCAAGCTGCTGGATATTTCCGCCACCGGCTGCAAATTGCGCTTCGAAGGCGATATCTCCGAACGCCTGCAGTTGGGCCAGGTCTACGATCGCTTTATCGCTGCCCTGCCGTTCGGCAGCATGACCACCTCCGTCGAGCTGCGTTACCTGCATTTCGAAGAGAAGATCAACACCACCTTCGCAGGCGTGCGCTTCCACAACATGAGCGGCCTGGTACAGCGCCAGGTCGAACGATTTGTGTATCAACTGCAACGCGAAGCGCGACGCTTCGACAAGGACGACGACTTCTAAGTGTGAAGATCGCGACAAAAAAACGGGCAGACCCCTTTCAGGATCTGCCCGTTTTTGCTTTCAGGGGCGTGCCCTGCTCAGGTCATGGGGGTGCTCATCCGGACCTATAGGTTCTGGCGGTCCTTCGAAAGGCGGCTCATCTGTCGGTGGTACCGAGTCGACTTCAGGCTCAGGCTCAGGCTCAGCAGCAGCTGTCTGCATCTGCTCTTGCACCACTTGCTCATCGACCCGCGGGTCAAGTGCAGCCACCAGCGGCGAACTGGACATGCTGTCAGGCATGGCCACGTGCTGCAGGGGCGCATCATCGACCTGATGCAGGTTGGTCACGGCTTTAGGACGGATACGCCACACCAGGATCAGCGCACACAGGCTGAAAAACGCGTACAGCATCTGACTGCCAAATAGTTTCATCACCACGCCAGCCAGCAAAGGCCCGATACTGGCGCCGACCCCGTAGGTCACCAGCAACATGGCTGTCAGCGATACCCGCCGATCACCTTCAACGTGATCGTTGGAAAACGCCACCGCCAGCGGGTACAGACAGAACTGCACCAACGAACACAGGAACCCGGCCACGAACAGCACCTCCAACGGCACCTTGCTCAGGATGGCCAACGGTAATGCCGCAACCGCCAGGCACAGGGCGAAGCAGCGAATCAACAACGCACGATCATAGCGATCCGACAGCCAGCCCAACGGCCACTGCACCACCAAACCGGCAAAAATGCAGCTACCCATGAACAGACCCACCTGCTCGGTGGTCAGCCCCTGCTGGGACGCATACAGCGGCGCCAAGCCGTAGAACGAGCCAACGATCAGCCCCGCCCCCAGCACCGTACTCAACGACTGCGGTACCCGCTTGATAAAGAAGCGCGGCTCCATCGGCGCCGGATGCAGCGGCGCCGGGTGAATACGCCGGGTCATGGCCACGGGTACCAGGCACAGGGCAAAGCACAGCGCCACCAGCATCAATAGCTCAAGGCCCAGCTGGGGATGCATCACCAGGATCAGTTGGCCCAACACCAGGCCCAGGTAGGACGCGATCATATAGCCACTGAACACCACGCCACGCTGCCTGGCGTCCGCCTGCTCGTTAAGCCAGCTTTCGATAACCATGTACTGGCACATCATCCCCAAGCCCACGATGACCCGCAGCACGATCCAGGCCGGCAGCCAGTCGATCAGGCCATGGCCCAGCACGGCTGCACCGACAATGCCCGCACAGGTGGCGTAGGCACGAATATGCCCCACCCGGCCAATCAGGCGATGCCCGATCTTGCCGCCCAGCACCAAGCCGAAATAGTTGGCTGCCATCAAGGCACCCACCCATAGGCTGTCGACATGGTCAGCCGCCAGGCGCAACGCGAGGTAAGTACTGAGCAGGCCGGAGCCGATCAGCATCATCAAGGAGGCGAAATAAAGGGCTCGAAAAGATTTCCAGATCTGGCGCATCGGCGTTCCGAGCGGCTCCTTGCAGTGAGGGTCAGGGCTACCGGCATGATAGTCCTGGGTTGTTGGGTCCGGACAGGCGCTACGCGCTGTTTCCGAGGATTATTTTGTTTAAATTGATTGGCAACAGCTCTGACGTTGCCGGGGGGCGTGCGAGGTACACCGTTAGTAAAAATACACGACGCACCTGCTGTGAACCTCGATCAGCGGCAAGGTTCGACCTGAGTTTGAAAAGACTCTACGCGTACAAAAAAGCCCCGCCAGCGTTCACTGTGCGGGGCTTTGAATCTGGTGTCCCAGGGCCGGTTCGAACGGCCAACCTTCCCCTTAGGAGGGGGATGCTCTATCCAATTGAGCTACTGGGACAAATGACAGCCGTCGCAGCGATGGGCGCTGCGACGGACGGCGTGCATGTTAACGGCCAAGGTCGGATTTGTCATGTCGTCCGTGGGCTTTTTGAGTGTAGGCGCATGCCTGCCAGAAAGAGCAGGGTTTCGCCTCGTAAAACCAGGGCTGCCGAAGCCATCGTGCAAAATGCATTACCCCAAAATGCCAGCATTGCAATTTGCAACCCTCAGCCCCCTAAAAATAGCCTCAAGCCATTGATTTAATTGAAATAATAGTTTGGCACGGCATCTGCAATACTTCTTCGACAAAATCCAATTTGGCCCAGTCACCGACGGAGAACATGACCATGAACAGTGCCCTTCTGTTAGCCCTCAATACCGTGGCCCTGGCCGTATTGGTGATGTTCCACTTCCAGCAGTCGCCGACTACCGAAGACGACGCCAAGGTGAGCCAGGCCATTCCACACCACCTGCAGCAACGCCCGCAATTGGCAGTGATGACGGCCAACCCGCAATCACCGGTTCGCCTGGCCCAGAGCACACAGGCAGCACCTGCATCCGAACACTGGGTATTCTGAGGAAGCCTTCATGTCCAAATCTGCCTGGCTGTTTCTGTGCCTGACCCTGGTAACCGGTCTGCTCGGACTGGAAACCTCCTCCCAAGACGGCCAAACCATCGCCTTCATCGCCAGCGCCCTGTTCGCCGGATGCCTGGTTCTGACCTTGATTGTGGGCCGCCGAATCAAATTCGATCCCGTGCTGCGCTGAAGCATCGCTCGCCTGCGTTTCGCCCTACCTTATGTCGCCTCGCCTAGTAAATCGGCAAATTGCCACTAGTCTTAAGATTAGGGGCAAAAGGCCACATTGCTATAGGATGTGCGCCCTCAAACCCTGTTGCGGCCTAGGCCTGCGGGAAGATCGCCGAATCTGATCTTCTGCAGGAAAGTTTTCCAACCAGTCCGCAAAAATGCAAATCAGTGCTGGCATAAAGCCTTTAGTCAGTTCAATATTTGTCACAGAATTGACGCCAAGGAACTGGCAAATCTGAGGCATGATGCGGCCTCTTTGCAATTCAGGTTGAACTTTGGTCGTGAGCCTTGTCTTAACACTCATCTTGCGGCCAATTCCAAAAACCGCTCCCCTGAACTAACCGGTTAAATATATGCGCCCATTGAAACAGGCAATTTATTCCAGCCGTACGGCTGACAAGTTCGTCGTACGTCTGCCAGACGGAATGCGGGAACGCATTGCCGAGGTGGCTCGCAATCATCACCGCAGCATGAACTCCGAAATCATCGCGCGCCTGGAACAGAGCCTTATTCAGGAAGGTGCGTTGGGTGAAGAGTTGAGCATGCGCCTGGACAGCCCAGAGCTGTCACTGCACGAACGCGAACTGCTGCAGCGTTTCCGTCAGCTCTCCCACCGCCAGCAAAATGCTCTCGTCTCACTTATTGCACACGATGTCGAGGCGGCCGCAGAAGCCGACTGATCTACCCCTGAAAGCCGAAGCCAGCCTTGTGCTGGCTTTTTTTTGCCTTGAATTTGGGAAGGGGATTATTGCTGGAGCAAACTGGCTTGCGCTGGAAGGGGAACAAGCCCCCTCACTACAACAAGCCAGCCAGGAAGGCGATCAAAGCAGGAAGATGGTTGCCAACCCCAGGAAGATGAAGAAACCACCACTGTCAGTCATGGCGGTAATCATCACGCTGGCGCCCATGGCTGGATCGCGCCCAAGGCGTGCCAGGGTCATGGGGATCAACACGCCCATGAGGGCGGCCAACAGCAGATTGAGGGTCATGGCGGCAGTCATCACCACCCCCAGGGACCAACTGCCATACAGCATGTAGGCCACAATACCAATCACCCCGCCCCACACCACGCCGTTGATCAGCGCTACCGCCAGTTCCTTGCGCATCAGGCGTGAGGTATTGCCGGTGTTCACCTGGTCCAGCGCCATGGCGCGCACGATCATGGTGATGGTCTGGTTGCCGGAGTTGCCGCCAATACCCGCTACGATCGGCATCAGTGCCGCCAATGCCACCAATTTCTCGATAGAGCCTTCGAACAACCCGATCACCCTTGAAGCAATAAAAGCGGTAATCAGGTTGACGGCCAGCCAGGCCCAGCGGTTACGCAATGAACGCCAGACCGACGCAAAAATATCTTCCTCTTCACGCAGACCCGCCATGTTGAGGACTTCGGTTTCACTTTCCTCACGAATCAGGTCGACCATTTCATCGATGGTCAGACGACCGATCAGCTTGCCGTTCTTGTCGACCACCGGGGCAGAGATCAAGTCGTAGCGCTCGAACGCCTGGGCTGCATCGTAGGCATCTTCGTCCGGATGGAAACTCACCGGGTCGCTGGCCATGACATCGGCCACTTTCTTCTCTGGGTCGTTGACCAGCAGGCGCTTGATCGGCAGCACCCCCTTGAGAATGCCTTCGTAGTCGACCACGAAGAGCTTGTCGGTGTGGCCTGGCAGTTCTTTCAAGCGACGCAGATAACGCAATACCACTTCCAGGCTGACGTCTTCGCGGATGGTGACCATCTCGAAGTCCATCAGGGCGCCAACCTGATCCTCGTCATAGGACAACGCAGAGCGCACTCGCTCGCGTTGCTGGCCGTCGAGGGCCTCCATCAGCTCATGGACAACGTCACGGGGCAGCTCAGGCGCCAGGTCAGCCAGTTCGTCGGCGTCCATCTCCCTGGCTGCGGCCAGGAGCTCGTGATCGTCCATGTCGGCGATCAGGGTTTCGCGCACCGAATCGGATACTTCGAGGAGGATGTCGCCGTCGCGATCAGCCTTGACCAGTTGCCAGAGGGTCAGTCGATCGTCCAGCGGCAAGGCTTCAAGGATATAGGCGACGTCGGCAGAGTGCAGGTCATCGAGCTTGCGCTGCAATTCGACGAGGTTTTGCCGGTGAACCAGGTTTTCGACGCGGTCGTGATTCGGACCTTCCTGGCGGTGCGTGAGGTCTTCGACCACGCGCTGGCGCTGCAGCAGCTCGATGACTTGAGCCAGGCGATCCTGCAGGCTTTCTTGTGTTTTCTTTACTTCTACTTCGGTCATAGGCGAACTCCACTCCCAGCAGCGGGGCACGCCGGAAGGATCAATCAGTCAATTCATGATTGGTAAAACGGGATACTGAGTAACTACTGGGTAAGTCCATGGAGGTATTCCATAAGCCCCGGCGGGGCTGACGGGCGCAATGATACACCGCCCGGCCATTTTTAACGTCAAAAAACTGGAAAGAACAAGCGCTTGCGAGTCAAAGCTCAGCATTAGCCGCATCTATGAACTGCGACGACGCAGCCCGGGAGGAAAACACATGGGGCCGGAGAAAAAGAACACATTCCACATAAACCCCAGACGGCAAAAAGCCCGCACTAGGCGGGCTTTTTGTTTGTATGGTGCACTCGACAGGATTCGAACCTGTGACCGCTCGGTTCGTAGCCGAGTACTCTATCCAGCTGAGCTACGAGTGCAGATTGTGTTTTTAGACCAGATCACAACTGGTTGAAGCCGAACCAGCTGCATTACTGCAACTGACTCTTAAATGGTGCACTCGACAGGATTCGAACCTGTGACCGCTCGGTTCGTAGCCGAGTACTCTATCCAGCTGAGCTACGAGTGCATTTGTTGCCGCGCATTATAGGCCGTTCAATCTCTATGTAAAGCGATTTTTTCGAGTAATTTCAACAACTTACCGATAAATCCAGATTGCAACGTACTAAGCAAATAATGGCGGAGAACGGGGGATTCGAACCCCCGACACCCTTTTGAGGTGTACTCCCTTAGCAGGGGAGCGCCTTCGGCCACTCGGCCAGCTCTCCGCAACACGGGGCGTATATTAACCACGTTCATCCCCGTTTGCAAACATAAAAAACGATAAAAATTAAAGGCTTGGTTCTTCGTCCTTCTCTTTCTTGATCCGCAGGTAGATTTCCTCGCGGTGGACCGCTACCTCTTTCGGAGCGTTAACCCCGATACGCACTTGATTGCCTTTGACGCCGAGCACGGTCACGGTGATTTCGCCATCACCAATAATCAGGCTTTCTGCGCAACGACGAGTCAGAATCAACATACCTTTCTCCTCACGCATTTCAGTTCAGGAACAACAGTCTGCAAAAAAAAGGCATTCGACCTACAACCAAAAGGCCGTAGCCCTACCTGCCTAAGTATTGTCGAGCACAGGTAAAAGAACATGGGCCCGACAAAAAAATGAAAGGCGCGGTAAACCGCGCCTTCCTGGCATTGCATCACTCGCCCTGTCGGGCCGGAGCGTCCAGCTCAAAAGCGGTATGCAGTGCGCGTACAGCCAGTTCCAGGTACTTCTCTTCAATCACCACCGATACTTTGATTTCCGAGGTGGAGATCATCTGGATGTTGATGCTTTCCTTGGCCAGGGCCTCGAACATACGGCTGGCAACGCCGGCATGGGAACGCATGCCCACACCTACGATCGACACCTTGGCGATCTTGGTATCGCCGACCACTTCACGCGCGCCGATCTCGCTCGCGGTGTTCTGCAGGATACGTTCGGCCGCATCGTACTCGTTGCGGTGTACGGTGAAGGTGAAATCGGTGGTGTTATCGTGCGAAACGTTCTGCACGATCATATCGACTTCAATGTTCGCGCCGCTGATAGGCCCGAGGATCTTGAAAGCCACGCCCGGGGTGTCTGGCACGCCACGGATCGTCAGCTTGGCTTCATCGCGATTGAAGGCGATGCCGGAAATGATCGGCTGTTCCATGGATTCCTCTTCATCAATAGTAATAAGGGTGCCCGGACCCTCTTTGAAGCTGTGCAATACGCGCAGCGGAACGTTGTACTTGCCGGCGAATTCCACCGCGCGGATCTGCAACACCTTGGAACCGAGGCTGGCCATTTCCAGCATCTCTTCGAAGGTGATCTTGTCCAGGCGCTGGGCCACGGACACCACGCGCGGATCGGTGGTGTAGACGCCATCCACATCGGTGTAGATCTGGCATTCGTCAGCCTTCAGGGCTGCGGCCAGCGCTACGCCGGTGGTATCGGAACCGCCACGCCCGAGGGTGGTGATGTTGCCCTGCTCGTCAACGCCCTGGAAACCGGCGACAACCACGACACGCCCTTCCTTCAGATCAGCACGGATCTTCTGATCGTCGATCTGCAGGATACGCGCCTTGGTGTGCGCGCTGTCGGTGAGGATGCGCACCTGGCTACCAGTGTAGGACACCGCCGGCACGCCACGCTTATTCAGCGCCATGGCCAGCAACGCAATGGTGACCTGCTCGCCGGTGGACACGATCACATCCAGCTCACGCGGCAGTGGTTGTTGATCGCCACTGATTGCCTTAGCCAGATCGATCAGGCGATTGGTCTCGCCGCTCATGGCGGACAGCACCACCACCAGGTCATCGCCGGCATCGCGGAATTTCTTAACCTTGTCGGCAACCTGCTCGATTCTTTCGACAGAACCGACCGAGGTACCTCCAAATTTCTGTACGATCAAAGCCATTTCTAAGCCGCCTCAGCCCGTAAAGGGGCGCCCAATAAACCAATCTTCCAGCAACCGAGCGAGCCCATGACTAGACCATGGGCCCGTTACCAGCGCCTTAAATACCTGCCTCGACAAACGGCACGGTCAGGGCCAGGGCCGCGTCCAGGGCACCAGCGTCTACACCACCGCCTTGCGCCATGTCCGGACGACCACCGCCCTTCCCGCCCACTGCCGCAGCGGCTTGCTTCATCAAATCACCGGCCTTGAGTTGACCGGTCAGGTCCTTGGTTACACCGGCAACCAGAACGACCTTATCCTCATGGACACTGCCGAGCAGGATCACTGCGCGGCCGAGCTTGTTCTTCAACTGATCGACCAAGGCCAGCAACGCCTTGCCATCCTGACCGTCCAGGCGCGCTGCCAGGACTTTCACACCCTTGACGTCCAGGGCGGAAGCAGACAAATCGTCACCTGCCGCGCTGGCAGCCTTGGCTTGCAACTGCTCCAGCTGTTTCTCCAGCACGCGGTTGCGCTCGAGCACGGCCGACAGCTTGTCGATCAGATTGTCGCGGCTGCCCTTGACGAGCGTAGCCGCTTCCTTGAGTTGTTCTTCAGCCGCATTGAGATAGGCCAGGGCCGCAGCACCGGTCACCGCTTCGATACGACGTACGCCCGATGCCACACCGCCTTCGCTGATGATTTTCAGCAGGCCGATGTCGCCCGTACGGTTGGCGTGGATACCGCCACACAGTTCCACCGAGAAGCTGCCGCCCATGCTCAGTACACGCACGTTGTCGCCATACTTCTCGCCGAACAGCGCCATGGCCCCCTTGGCCTTGGCGGTCTCGATATCGGTCTCTTCGGTTTCCACCGGGGTGTTCTTGCGCACTTCGGCGTTGACGATGTCTTCCAGGGCCTTGATTTGCTCCGGCTTGATCGCTTCGAAGTGGCTGAAGTCGAAGCGCAGGCGCTGACTGTCGACCAACGAGCCCTTCTGCTGGACGTGCTCGCCCAATACCTGGCGCAGTGCAGCATGCAGCAAGTGAGTGGCCGAGTGGTTCAGCGACGTGGCGTGACGCACATCGGCGTCTACCTGGGCGTCCACTGGCGAACCGACGATCAGGCTGCCCGACGCCAATACACCGTGGTGCAGGAAGGCGCCGCCGGTCTTGGTGGTATCGCGCACATCAAAACGACCGGAGGACGCCTTGAGGAAACCGCAGTCGCCAATCTGGCCACCGGACTCGGCGTAGAACGGCGTCCGGTCCAGGACCACCACGCCGTCGTCACCTTCGTTCAAGACGTCGACCGACTGGCCGTCCTTGTACAGCGCAACGACCTTGGCCGCACCGCTGGTGGCCTTGTAGCCGGTAAATTCGGTGGCCACGTCAACCTTGACCAGGCTGTTGTAGTCCATGCCGAACGAGCTGGCGGAACGCGCGCGCACACGCTGGGCCTCCATCTCACGCTCGAAGCCTGCCTCGTCCAGGGTCAGGTTACGCTCACGGGCGATGTCGCCGGTCAGGTCCATCGGGAAGCCGTAGGTGTCATAGAGCTTGAACACCACGTCGCCCGGCACCACGCTGCCTTGCAGGCCGGCGAGGTCTTGCTCGAGGATTTTCAGGCCCTGCTCCAGGGTCTTGGCGAACTGCTCTTCTTCAGCCTTGAGCACGCGCTCGATGTGCGCCTGGTTCTGCTTGAGTTCCGGGAATGCATCGCCCATCTCGGCAACCAGGGCCGCGACGATCTGGTAGAAGAAGCTACCGCTGGCGCCCAACTTGTTGCCGTGACGGCAAGCGCGACGAATGATACGGCGTAGCACGTAGCCACGGCCTTCGTTGGACGGCAGCACGCCGTCGGCAATCAGGAAGCCGCAGGAACGGATGTGGTCAGCCACCACTTTCAACGACGCCTGGTCTTCATTGGCACAACCAATGGCCTTCGCAGCCGCGGCCAGCAGGCTCTGGAACAGGTCGATTTCGTAGTTGGAATGAACGTGCTGCATCACCGCACTGATCCGCTCCAGGCCCATGCCGGTATCTACCGACGGCGCTGGCAACGGATGCAACACACCATCGGCGGTGCGGTTGAACTGCATGAACACGTTGTTCCAGATTTCGATGTAACGGTCACCGTCTTCTTCCGGCGAACCCGGTGGGCCACCCCAGATATCGGCGCCGTGATCGTAGAAAATCTCGGTGCAAGGACCGCACGGGCCGGTATCGCCCATGGTCCAGAAGTTGTCGGAGGCGTACGGCGCGCCTTTGTTGTCGCCGATACGCACCATGCGCTCAGGCGGCACCCCGACTTGCTTGGTCCAGATGTCGTAAGCCTCGTCATCGCTGGCGTAGACGGTGACCCAGAGCTTTTCCTTCGGCAGTTTCAGTACGCCGGTCAGGAAGGTCCAGGCGAAGTTGATCGCATCCTGCTTGAAATAATCGCCAAAGCTGAAGTTGCCGAGCATTTCGAAAAAAGTGTGGTGACGGGCGGTGTAGCCGACGTTTTCCAAGTCGTTGTGCTTACCACCGGCGCGCACGCACTTCTGGCTGCTGACGGCACGGGTGTAGGCGCGTTTTTCCTGGCCCAGGAAGCAGTCCTTGAACTGGTTCATCCCCGCGTTGGTGAACAGCAGGGTGGGGTCGTTGCCTGGGATCAAGGAGCTGGAGGCGACACGGGTGTGACCTTGCTCTTCGAAGAAGCGAAGGAAGGCTTCACGGATTTCTGCGCTTTTCATTAGGTTCTTCCACGGAGTCTGCGGCCAAAGGCCAGTGCGCAACATCATCAGACGGAGCGACGGCAAAGGGCCGCATTATATCGGCCCTTTGCCGGTGGTACAGCGTGTTTATGTGATAGAAACAGTCAATTAGACGGTCTGCACGCTCATTTGCGCGAAAACTCGACGAATGTTTGCACGACCTGCTCGATTTGCGCCCGGCTGACATCCAGATGCGTGACCATGCGCAGACGCGGCGCGGCGCTCAATTTGACCCCGCGTTCAGCGGCAAAGGCTTTCAAGGCTTCGGCCTGCTCACCGATCTGTACGTAGACCATATTGGTCTGCACCGGCTCCACGGTATAACCGGCCTTGCGCAACTCATCCCCCAGCCATTGCGCATTGGCGTGATCGTCGGCCAGGCGCTGCACCTGGTGGTCCAGCGCATACAGCCCCGCCGCCGCCAGGGAGCCGGCCTGGCGCATGCCACCGCCGACCATCTTGCGCAGGCGCCGCGCCTTGGCGATCAGCGCCGTGGAACCACACAACACCGAGCCAATCGGCGCGCCGAGGCCCTTGGACAGGCACACCGACACCGAATCGAAGTGCCGCGTGATCTCCCGCGCATCCACCTCCAGCTTGACCGCTGCGTTGTAGAGGCGCGCGCCGTCCAGGTGCAGGGCCAGGCCATGTTCACGGGTAAAGGCCCGGGCTTTCGCCAGGTATTCCAGTGGCAGCACCTTGCCCTGCATCGTGTTTTCCAGGGCCAGCAGGCGGGTGCGGGCGAAGTGGAAATCGTCGGGCTTGATCGCGGCCAGCACCTGGTCCAGGTCCAGGGAGCCGTCCGCCTGGACTTCCAGCGGTTGCGGCTGGATCGAACCCAGCACCGCCGCGCCGCCGCCTTCGTATTTATAGGTGTGGGCCTGCTGGCCGACGATGTATTCCTCGCCGCGCTCACAGTGCGCCATCAACGCCAGCAGGTTGCTCATGGTGCCGGTCGGGACGAACAACGCCGCAGGGAACCCCAGGCGCTTGGCCAGTTCGGCCTCCAGGCGGTTGACGCTGGGGTCTTCACCGTAGACATCATCGCCACTGACGGCGCTGGCCATCGCGTCGAGCATGCCGGGGGTGGGTTGGGTCACGGTGTCGCTGCGCAGGTCAATCACGGTCATGAAACAGGCCTCTGGCGGATTGGATAAGTCCCTTTGTGAGTGATTACTGCGGGCAAAGCCACGGAATATCAAGCCCCACTCGCATTCAATCGAATACCAACCAAACAAACCGATATAGGTTATCGATACAGCGATCGTGCAGTTTTTGAAAAACCATGTTAAAAACTCTCCGCCGCCAGGGTTCTGGTGGCAACGTTCTCAGGGCGGGGTGCAATTCCCCACCGGCGGTAATTGCGCGCAATGTGCATAGCCCGCGAGCGCTTGGCGCCTCGAACTGCTCACGCAGGACGGCGACAAGGTCAGCAGACCCGGTGTGATCCCGGGGCCGACGGTCATAGTCCGGATGAAGAGAGAACGGGATTGGCACCTAAGGGCCGCACGCTGACCGCATGCCTGCATGACTCAGCGGTTCGTACCCTTAAATCCCATTCGATTCATAACGCCCTGTTTTTTTCTTAAACAGGAGTCAGAACATGCAACCCACCGCAATCGACAGCAAAAGCAAAAACCACCACGGTGAGCGCGTCGCGTTTATCCAGGCCTGCTGGCACAAGGATATTGTCGACCAATCCCGTAAAGGCTTCCTCGCCGAAATGATCGCCCTGGGCTACCAGGAATCGGACATCGACTTCTTCGAAGTCGGCGGCGCCTTTGAAATGCCCCTGCACGCCAAACTGCTGGCCAAGACCGGCCGTTACGCCGGTATCGTCGCCGCCGCGCTGGTGGTGGATGGCGGCATCTACCGTCACGAATTCGTCGCCCAGTCGGTGGTCAGTGGCCTGATGCAGGTACAGCTGGAAACCGAAGTGCCAGTGTTCTCGGTGTCCCTGACCCCACATCACTTCCATGCCGGCAGTGAGCACCACACATTCTTCTACGAGCACTTCGTACACAAAGGCCAGGAAGCTGCGCGCACTTGCGCCGACACCCTGCACAAGGTGCGTGCGATCCGTCGCAGTGAGCCGCGGGCCCTAGCGGTCTAAGCAACACTGCAAAACAAAATGTGGGAGGGGCGGTGCGACGATTCGACTTGCCCCCTCCCACATTTGGATCCGGATACGCCTTGAGACCTATGCCAGGCCCACGTCCGTGGTCGGCACGATCAATATCCCTGCCCGCAAGCCATTCTTCACCTTCGGGTTGGGGAAGATGATGCGTGCCCCCTCCTCCTCGATCACCCAGCGGGTCTTGGCGACATCTTCGGCCAGCAGATAACCCTTTTCCAGTTCCGAAAAGTTTTCCACGTCCGCCGGCAGGTGCAGCAGGAACGCATCGCTGTGCTTGATGACTTCCCGCGACACGGCGAACAGTTTCAAGCCGTCCAGGCTGTCAGTCTCAGGCTCGCTGCCTTCGATGATCTGCGTGAGGCGCAGCTCCAGGCGGGAAACATTGACGCCCTGGTTCTGCCCGAACGGCCGCGCCTTGCCCAGCTCCAGGGTGAAGGCTTCGGCACCGAGTTGTTCGTAGGTAAAGGCAGTGAAGGTGATCGAGGTCTTGTTCTGCAACAGCACCGCCTGCATGCCGGCAGCGCTCAAGCGGGCCAGTTCGCGCCGCGAGTGCTGGCGCCCGTCCTTCCATGGGTAAAGGGCGAACTGCTCGATCTTCGAGCCGCGAATCGCAGTGTGCAGGTCGTAATGCAGGCGCGAACGGCCAGGCACGCTGAAAAAGCTGCGGGCCAGTTGCTCCAGCTCGGCGGCACGCATGGCCTCGGGGCCGATGTTTTGTTCATGACGGCCGTTGAACAGCCGGTTGACGTCCAGTTCGAGGTAACGTTCACCGCGGCGCATGGCCTCGGGGTTGCCGAACAGGAACAGAATACGGGTGCGGGGCTTGATCTGCCCACGGGCAATGCCATGCAACAGGCGGTCGAGCAATTCGATCGGCGCGGTTTCGTTGCCATGGATACCGGACGACAGCAGCAGGTCGCCGCCGTTGTCGCGGGCTTGCGGCGGGCGTACTTCGAGTGCGCCCTCGCTGAGCCAGCGCATCTGCACGCCGTCGACAGTCAGTTGAATTTTTTGCGCCGGTTCGCGACCGGCGAGGGTCAGTTCAAGCAGTTTGCCGAGGGCGAGCATACGCAGCTTCCTTAGTGGTTGCAGCCTGGGCCGTGGACGTGATCGTCATCATCACCTTCAACGTCGGCCGGTTCCATTTCCAGTTGCAGGCTCATCAGGTTGGTAGCCAGTGGGCGCATCAGCAGGTTGGCGTATTCGGAGTCGCCTTCTTCCACATCCACACCGATCAGCAGCTGGCCACGGCCGTCGTGCTGGATCCAGATTTCCTTACCCTGCCAGACCACGGCGACGCGGGTGCAGGAGGTTTCCAGCTGGGTGCCGTCGGTGTCTTCAAGGATCAGTTGCAGGGTGTCGGTGCTCATAAATAACTCTCAGCCGTACGGCGTTAATTGA
The DNA here is from genome assembly GCF_030644265.1 of Pseudomonas sp. OVF7. NCBI lineage: Bacteria > Pseudomonadati > Pseudomonadota > Gammaproteobacteria > Pseudomonadales > Pseudomonadaceae > Pseudomonas > Pseudomonas sp. OVF7. The sequence goes on from NZ_CP128996.1 coordinate 6,218,408, forward strand.
TCTGGAAAGGATAAACCGAGCCCAGTTTAAGGATTTGCGTCAGTTCATCCAGTGCCGTCCGGCACTCAAGCAGCAATTGCGGGTCAGCCAGGTCGGTTTCGCGCAGGCTGTCGCGGTAGTGCTTGTCGACCCATTGGGTCAGTGTGTCGTACAACGGCGCGGTCATGATAACCCCTGGGTTCACCGCTGCCAGCTCGGTTTCGTTCAACGCCACGCGCAAACGCAGGCACGCCGGCCCACCGCCATTCTGCATGCTTTGCTTGAGGTCGAAGACCTTGACTTCGCGAATCAACCCACCGGACGCCGTCAGGCCTTGCAAGTAGTGCCATACGCGCTCGTTGGCGCGGCATTCTTCGGGCACGATCAGCAACATCGAGCCATCGGCGCGGCTCAGCAGTTGGCTGTTGAACAGGTAGGAACGCACGGCGTCCTCGACACTGACCTGGGCGCGCGGCACGCAGATGGACTGGAAATTGCCGCCCAACCGGCCCAACTTGCCCTGCAACTCGGCAAGCATCTGCTCGGTATTGAGGAACGCATCCTCGTGGTAGAACAGCACTTCGCCGTTGCCCACCGCGATCACATCGTTGTGGAACACGCCGGCATCGATCACGGCCGGGTTCTGCTGGGCGTAGACCACGCCTTCATCTTTCAAACCGTGCAGCCGCGCAACGGCTTGCGACGCTTCCAGGGTTTGACGCGCCGGGTATTTCTGCGGGGCGGGGTAACGGCTGTCGAACGCGCTGCGGCCGTACACGAAAAACTCCACACCGGCCTGGCCATAGTCGCGGCAAAAACGCGTGTGGTTGGCTGCGCCTTCGTCACCGAACTGCGCCACGGCCGGCAGTGCCGCGTGGTGGGCAAAGTGTTTCTGGTCAGCAAACATCGCCCCCAGCACGCGGCTGGTCGTGGGGTGTTCGATGCTGCGGTGGTATTTGCAATTGAGGTTGGCGGCGGTGAAATGCACGCGGCCATCCGCAGTGTCGGCGCTCGGGCTGACGGTGGCGGCATTGGCCACCCACATGCTCGATGCCGAACAACTGGCCACCAGCAGCGGCATGGCGTGCTTGGCCGCCTGCTCGATCACTTGGGCGTCGCTGCCGCTGAAACCGAGGTTGCGCAAGGCGGCCACGTCCGGACGTTCCTGAGGCGCGAGCACCCCTTGCACGAAGCCCATGTCCATCAGCGCTTTCATCTTCTGCAAGCCCTGCAACGCGGCTTCCTTGGGGTTGGAAGACTGCTGGCTGTTGCTCTGGGACGCGACGTTGCCGTAGGACAAACCGCCGTAGTTATGGGTCGGCCCCACTAGACCGTCAAAATTGACTTCATAGGATTTCATCGGCGAGGCTCCACGAACATCTGTTTTTATAGGCTTCAAAAGTCTTCAACACACCACAAATCCAGTGTGGGAGGAGGCTTGCCTCCGATAGCTGACTGTCAGTTGATAAATCAGATGACAGACACACCGCCATCGGGAGCAAGCTCCCTCCCACAGTCAGATCAGTGTGATGCCGGGGGTTAGCGTGGCAGGCACCACCAGGCTCGGGGTCTCCAGCGACGCCACCGGGTACGCGCAATAATCCGCCGCGTAATAGGCACTGGCGCGATGGTTGCCCGACGCCCCTACCCCACCAAATGGCGCGGTACTGGCGGCGCCGGTCAGCTGTTTGTTCCAGTTGACGATCCCGGCACGGCTTTCCAGCCAGAATTGCTGGTAACGCGCTTCGGAATCGGACAACAAGCCAGCGGCCAGGCCGTACTGGGTGTTGTTGGCTTCGGCAATCGCCGCGGCGAAATCAGCGTAGCGGATCACCTGCAACAGTGGGCCGAACAGCTCTTCATCTTCGCGCTCGGTCACCCCCGTGACGTCGATGATGCCCGGCGTCAACAAGGCGGCCTGCTCCTGGGGCTGGGTCATTTCCAGCAGGGCTACGGCACCATTGGCCAACATCAGTTCCTGGGCTTGCATCAAGGCTTTGGCCGCCGCCAGGGAAATCACCGAACCCATGAACGGCGCGGGTTGCTGGTCGAAGGCACCGACGCTGATCGATGCGCTGACCGCCACCAGGCGCGCCAGCAACGCATCGCCCCAGGCGCCTTCGGGCACCAGCAGGCGACGGGCACAGGTGCAGCGCTGGCCGGCGGAGATAAACGCCGACTGGATAATGGTGTAGACCGCCGCATCCACATCGGCCACTTCGTCCACCACCAAGGGGTTATTGCCGCCCATTTCCAGGGCCAGGATCTTGTCCGGACGCCCGGAGAACTGCTGGTGCAGATGGTTGCCGGTGCGGCTGGAGCCGGTGAAGAACAACCCATCGATGCCTGGGTTGGCCGCCAACGCAATGCCGGTTTCCCGCGCGCCTTGCAGCAGGTTGAGTACGCCCGCCGGCAAACCGGCGTCGATCCAGCATTGCACGGTCAGCTCGGCGACTTTGGGGGTCAGCTCGCTCGGTTTGAACAATACGGTGTTACCCGCCAGCAGGGCTGGGACGATATGCCCGTTGGGCAAGTGACCCGGGAAGTTGTAAGGGCCGAACACCGCGACCACACCGTGGGGCTTGTGGCGCAATACGGCGGTGGCGTCGCCCAGCGGGCCGCTCTTCTCGCCGGTACGCTCGCGGTAGCTTTGTACCGAGATGGCGATCTTGTTGGCCATGCTGGTGACTTCGGTGGCCGACTCCCACAGCGGCTTGCCGGTTTCTTCGCCGATGCAGCGGGCGATTTCATCGGCGCGGCTTTTCAGGGTATTGGCGAAGGCCTCAAGCACACTGATGCGTTCCTCCAGCGGGCGCCGGGCCCAGCCCGGAAACGCCTGGCGCGCCGCCTGCACGGCGGACTCAACCTGTTCGACGCTGGCGCCATTGCCGGCCCACAGCACTTGCTGGGTCACCGGGTTGCGCGATTCGAACAGCTCACCCTGGCCTGCCAGCCAGCTACCTGCGATATACAGCGAATTCATTATTTCGACTCCCGAGCAGCAGACAACGGTACGGCACGCACTTGATCACCCACTACCAGTTGCAGGCGCTTGGCGGTCAACGGATCCACCACCAGGGTGCCTGCCGCCAGGCGCGCCGGTGCGGCGGTGATGCGGCAGTCTTCGCGCTTGCGGTTATGGATCAGGAACGGCGTGGCGTCGTCACCTGGCGTGCCAATGGCCAACACCAGGGACTGGCTGTCGCGCACCGCACGAATCTTGCTGGTTTCACACTCCACGGCCGGGCCGGCGTCGAAGATGTCGACATAACCCTGGTAGCTGAAGCCTTCGCTCTTGAGCATGCTCAGGGCCGGTTCGGTGTCCGGGTGGACCTTGCCGATCACGTTGCGCGCGTCTTCGGAAAGGAAGCAGCTGTACAGCGGGAACTTGGGCATCAGCTCGGCGATAAAAGCCTTGTTGCCCACGCCAGTGAGGTAGTCGGCCTGGCTGAATTCCATCTTGAAGAAATGCCGGCCCAGGCTTTCCCAGAACGGCGAACGCCCGGCGTCGTTGGACACCCCGCGCATCTCGGCAATGATCTTGTTGCCAAACAGCTGCGGGAATTCAGCGATAAACAGCAGGCGCGCCTTGGCCAGCATGCGGCCATTGAGGCCAGTGCGGTAATCGGCATGCAGGAACAACGAGCACAGTTCGGAATTGCCGGTGAGGTCGTTGGCCAGGAACAGCGTCGGGATCTCACGGTAGATATTCAGTTCCTGGGAGGCGCTGACGGTCAGGCCTACACGGAAGTTGTACCAGGGCTCACGCAGGCCGACGGCGCCAGCGATAGCGGAAATCCCCACTACGCGGCCTTCGTCGTTTTCCAGCACGAACAGGTAGTCGGCATCGCCGCGCCCGGCTTCGCCGCGAAAGGTTTTTTCCGCCCAGCCGACCCGGTGGGTCAGGCGCTCTTCGTTGGCCGGCAAGGTGGTCAGGCCGGTGCCGGTGCTGCGCGCCAGATCAATCAGGGCCGGTAAATCGCTGCTGCGTACGGGACGAACGATCATGCTATCTCCTCAAACGGGCCGCTTTGCAGCCACCCGCGAAACTCTATTTATACCGCTACCAGGCGCACACTCGCGCCGTCGCCGACACCCAGGGCTTCGGCCGCGGCCAAGTCCAGGGTCACCGGTTTGCCGGGGGCGTAATCCAGTTCCAGCATCACCGCGCGGTAGTCCTGCAACTGGCCGTTGCTCACCAGGTACTGGCGGCCGACGCCCTTGACCATTTCACCGATCTTCACCGGCACCACACGGCTCTGGGCGATCGAGCGAATCCCCGAGACCCGTGCGTGCAACGTCGGGCCACCGTCGAAGATGTCGATGTAATGGTCGGTCTCGAAGCCTTCGCGCATCAGGATGTCGAAGGTGATCTGCGCCCGCGGGTGCACCTGGCCCATGGCTTCCTGGGCTTCGTCCGGCAGCAGCGGTACATAGATCGGGTAATGCGGCATCAGCTCGGCGAGGAAGGTTCGGCTTTTCAGCCCGCACAGGCGCTCGGCGGCGGCATAGTTGAGGTCGAAGAAATTGCGCCCGATCGCATCCCAGAACGGCGAGTCACCGTTCTCATCGCTGTAGCCGACAATCTCGGTCACCACCGAGTCGGCAAAGCGCTCGGGGTGGCTGGCAACGAACAACAGGCGGCCACGGGAATTGAGTTCCGACCACGGCGAACCGACCAGCTCGGGCACCACGTAGAAGCTGGTGAGCAGGCTGTTGCCGGTGAGGTCGTGACACTGGGAAAGCACGTGGATCTTGTTGTGAATCTTCAGCTCACGGGAGGCGTGCACGAAGGTTTCGTTGCGAAAGCTGTAGAACGGCTCCGAGTAGCCGGCCGAAGCGACGATGGCCGAGCAGCCCGCCAGCTTGCCGGTCTCGGTGTCTTCCAACACAAAGAAATAGCTCTCTTCACCGTTGAAACTGACCTCGGCCGCGAAGGACGCTTCGCTGGCCGCGATCTTGTCACTCAGGCGTTCGACATCATCCGGCAAGGAAGTGACACCAATCGGGCTGTCCGCAGCCAGACGCTGTACCTCGCCCAGATCAGCCATTTGCGCGGGGCGCATCACCAGCATGGTGTCACTCCTTAACTCGAAAACTCATAGGGAAAAAATACCGGACAGGTCAGGAACACCACCTATCCTCTTGTGGGGCGAATTTCAATGTGGGAGGGGGCTTGCCCCCGATAGCCGTCTTCCAGTTGTTGCATCAGTGACTGATACACCGCTATCGGGGGCAAGCCCCCTCCCACATTTTTGACCCGGTCCAGCCAGCAAAATGTGTCGCTATCAGGCTTGGGTCAGGGTTTTTACCGCACGTTCGAAGCGATCCAGGCCCTCGTTGATGTCCGCCTCGTCCACCACCAGGCTCGGCGCGAAACGCACCACGTCGGGGCCGGCTTGCAGGATCATCAGGTTTTCTTTCTCGGCCGCGTTGAACACGTCCTTGGCCTTGCCTTTCCAGGCGTCGCTCAACACGCAACCCAGCAGCAGGCCGAGGCCGCGCACTTCGGTGAAGATGCCGTACTGCTTGCCGATCTGTTCCAGGCGCGCCTTGAACAGGTCGTGCTTGGCGTTGACGCCAGCCAGCACTTCAGGCGTGTTGATCACATCGATCACCGCCCCCGCCACCGCACACGCCAGCGGGTTGCCGCCGTAGGTGGTGCCGTGGGTGCCGACCACCAGGTGCTTGGCCAAAGCTTCCGTGGTGAGCATCGCGGCAATCGGGAAACCGCCGCCCAGGCTCTTGGCACTGGTGAGAATGTCCGGCACCACACCGTAATGCTGGTAGGCGAACAGGTGGCCGCTGCGGCCCATGCCGGTCTGCACTTCGTCGAACACCAGCAGCGCGTCGTGGGCGTCGCACAGTTCGCGGGCGCCTTGCAGGTAGGCCAGCTCGGCCGGCAGCACGCCGCCCTCGCCTTGCACCGGCTCCAGCACCACGGCGCAGGTCTTGTCCGACACGGCGGCTTTCAGCGCGGCCAGGTCATTGAACGGCACATGGGTGATGCCGGTGATCTTCGGCCCGAAGCCGTCGGAATACTTCGACTGGCCACCGACGTTCACGGTGAACAGGGTACGGCCGTGGAAGCTGTTCAGCGCGGCGATGATCTCGTACTTCTCGCTGCCGAAACGGTCGAACGCGACACGACGGGCCAGCTTGAACGCGGCCTCGTTGGCTTCGGCGCCGGAGTTGCAGAAGAACACGCGCTCGGCAAAGGTGGCGTCGATCAGCTTGTGCGCCAGGCGCAGGGCCGGCTCATTGGTGAACACGTTGGAGACGTGCCACAGCTTGTTGGCCTGTTCGGTCAAGGCACCGACCAGCGCCGGGTGGGCGTGGCCCAATACGTTGACCGCGATGCCGCCGGCAAAGTCGATCAGCTCGCGACCCGCCTGGTCCCACACGCGGGAACCTTTGCCACGCACGGGGATGAAGGCAGCAGGTGCATAGTTGGGCACCATCACCTGGTCGAAATCGGCACGTTGCACCGGGGCTTGCTCAACGGACATCGGAGTCTCCTGAAGAGGAACGCCTGCCTGGAACTGGCGGGCGATGCAGGGATTGTAAGGACAGTTTTCAGTGCGGCCTTGTCGCCAAGCGACAACTTCTTATAGCGCCAACCCGCGATTTTCGCGGGTTTACGCCAATGCGACAAATAGCATCGCAATGGCGCAGTTTAAACGCTGGCGCGTCACAACGGCAGATGGTCAAGCCGGATAGCTGCAACGTAACGGGCGGCCGGTTATCTATCTACCCCCGATGGGCCCACCGAAATTGGTCTGCTCTCACGCCTGTTCATCACACCAAGGCGTCCCCCCCATGACCCAACCGACCTCATCCCTTCAACTCCCGGACCTGGCGGTTTATCGCGACCCGCACATGGACATCCTCACGCAGGCCGTTCCCGACTGGCTGCCCAACCTCTCCCCAGCCAGACGCACCGCGCTGAGCAACGTCCAGCCGGACCTCCCCGCGTGGTACAAAACCGCCCCCCCTGAAGCCCATGACACCCTCAAAACCCTGGTGAGCGCTGCCTGGAAGGCGAAGACCGCGGTCGATCAGGCCATGGGCAACCTGAAGTCGCCGCAAGACTTCGCCGCCCCATTGCTCCAAGCGCGCCTCAAGCAACGCTTTGGCGTTGAGCCAGATGTCAGCGCCACCTACTTGCGCCTGTACATTCCCCAAACCATCCCCTGGTTCTCCGTTCGCTCGGGGGCGGCAAGAACCTGGACCGTTTCACTGGTAGACGCCGCCCTGCACAACTTTGAAGCGGGCGAAGTATTCGAAGCGTCATCCGGTTTCATCACCCAGCCCACCCGTACCGGTCAATTCGACAGCCTGCCTTCTCTCGACGCGCACATCGCGGTCGATCAGTTCACTGCCCTGTGCCGGGAACTGGACATCGGCGCCCAGTACCAGCGCTACCTTGAACAATTCTTTGATTTCAAAAACCCGGTGGCCGCAACCCGCCTGCGATTGAAGCTCAAGCAAAGCCAGGTGGCGGACTTGAGCGTCGCGTTGCAGATGGCCCGGATGAAAGGCGATCTGCCCGATGATCAATCCTTCATACGCTTGCAACGCCTGCTCAACACCGACGACAGCCAAAGCACCTGCTACCCGCTGCTGTGCTACAGCCTGAGCATCATGTCGACCACGCTGACCGGCATCGTGCTGTTTGCCGAAAACATTGGCAGTCGTCACCCGGTAGGTGTGATTGCCTATATCCCGGACGACCCCTACGCGCCGCTCAAACAGTACCCCACACTCGCCGACTTCATGAGCGCATTGGGCAACCACCTGCGCAACGCCGAGTACCAACAGTTCTTCAGCCGCTTCGTCAATCACGAAGAGCGCGGCCCCTTCTTCGCCGACCTCAACCGCCGGCTCTCCAAGGTCACCTGGCACCCGCACACCCACGGCGACCCGCTGCCGTCCTGGCGTGAGACCCCCATCGACCATCCACACCTGGCGTTCCGCGCCAGCGGCATCAGCGGGGACCTGTTCAGCCACCTGTTCCAGGCAACGCTCAGCAAGGTGTTCAACGATGCCCGCGCCATGGCCGTGTCCACGGCAAGCGTCGATCAGAAAGTACGCTGGGAGCGCTGGGCCATCGTGCAAAAAGTCGCGTCGGCGATCCTGCAAATCGCAGCGTTCATCGTCGCCCCATTTGTCCCTCCCGTGGGCCTGCTGATGCTCGGCTACAGCGCCTATCAAATGCTCGACGACGCCTTTGAATGGATCATCGACTGGGCGGTGGGCGACGTGACCGAGGCATTCGGGCACTTGTTATCGTTCGTGGAGCAAGGCGTGGAACTGGGCTTGTTCATCGCCGGCGCGCCCATGGCCGCCGGCGCCCTACGCGCCTTGCTGCCCTCCGAAGCGGTGAAGTTTTTCAACCGCCTCAAGCCCGTCATGCTGCCCAATGGCAAGGCTCGGCTCTGGAAACCGGACCTCGCGCCCTACGCCCACGATATCCAACTGCCCAGCCACGCTTACCCCGGCCCAGAAGGGCTGCATCCCCATAACGGTAAAGATATCCTGCTGCTGTCGGACAAACCCTTCGTGGTACTGACGGATCCGAAGACCCAACAGCCCTACCTGAAACATCCCACCCGAACCAACGCCTACCGCCCGCCCCTGCTGACCAATGGCAAAGGCGCCTGGCTGAGCGAGCTGGATACCCCCTTGAGTTGGGACAGCGCCACGCTCATGAAACGCCAGGGGCCGAAAACGGCCGGGCTCAACGATGAACAACTGGCCATGGCTCGCCATATCAGCGCCATCGACGACGGCGCCTTGCGCAAGATGTACGTCAACCAGCACCGACCGCCCCCGCTGCTGACCGATACCCTTGAACGCTTCCAGATCGACCGGGCGCTGCAGGACTTCATCGACCAAATGAACAGCGATGACCCAGCGATTTACAAACGGGCCGATGCGCAAACCCAACTGCACCTGCTTGCCAACCTGAGCCTTTGGCCAAAAGCCAAGACGTTGCGCTTCCTCGATACCCAGGGCAAAACGCTCTGGGAACTGCCCGGTGAAAAAAACGCCAGCGTGGTGCAAGTACATGAAGCCCAATTGAAAAACGGCGACCTGCTGAAAACCTTGCTGGAAGCGCTGGACGAACCACAACGCAAAACCTTGTTGGGGGAAGCGTTCGGTGATCCGGTCACCTCCATGTCCAATCGGGCGCTCAAACTCAGAAAAAAACTGGGCGCACTGGCCCAATCGCATCGCCGCGAGTTGTTCGAGACCCGCTACCTGCTGCTCGATAAACCGGGCAACCCGCGCCAGCAAACATTGATCGACAACACGCCAGGCCTGCCACTCAGCGCAGCCGACGCCCTACTGGAGAGCGCCAGCAGCACAGAACTCAAAGACGTCGACCAAGGTACCGTCCCGGCGCGCTTGACCCAGCTGGCTCAAGCGCTGCGCGACGAGGCACAGGTCAACCATGCCTATGAGGGCCTGTATCTGGATTCGACGGACGACCTGGGCACCCATCGACTGGCCTTGCACTCCCTGGAGCGACTGCCTGGCTGGTCAAAAAAAATACGCCTCGAGATACACGACCAAACCGGCATCCTCATGGATGCCATCGGCCCACCGAAGGCACGGATCAAGCGCACCCTGGTACGTTCCCCCGAAGGGCGATACACCCCCCAAGACAGCCGCGGCCCACTGTCTGGCGAAACAGACCTGTACACCGCACTCCTCCAGGCCCTCCCGGATGCCAGGCGCGACGCCCTGGGCCTGCACATCGGCCAAGGCCCGGCACTCAAGCAGGCATTGCGCAAGCATGCCTTGGAACGCCAACCCTTGCGCAGGCTGCTCGGCGCCCAGCCGGCCCACCCGCCCGCCGATAGCCGCACCCACCTGCGCTTGCTGGGCATGGATGCCTACCCACCAGCGCCTGCGGGGCCGGCCGCACAACCCGACCTGCGGGGCATGGCACGGGAACTGTTTCCCGCCCACACCGACGAACAAATCGCCGATCTGATCGAGGACCTCAACAGACGTCCGGGCGGGGCCATGCCGATCTTGACCGCGCTACGCCTGGAATACCTGCAACTCGATCTCGACCTGGCCGCCTGGGTAGCCGACACCCCCAGGTACTCCGCAGACGCTGAGGTGAATATCAGCCACCAGGCACACAACGATGCGCGGCAAAATCGCCGCCTTTTCCGGCAGGCGCTGCTACGTGGCTGGCGCCGGGAAACCGAGGTTGACGCATACTTCGCCCCTCCTGCCCGTAACGGCCAGATGCTCAAACTTCCCTACCCCCTTTCCGGGGAGCTGCCGGCCTTGCGGGCAAACTTCGAACACATCTCCTACCTGGAACTCAAGGGCGACCAAACGGCCCTGAACGTCGATAGGTTTTTGCGCAGTTTCCCCAGGCTGCGTTACCTCAGCATCAGCAACGCTCAGTTGGGCGACCTACCGTTGGCCATCAACACCTCGCCCACCCTCAATACCTTGATTCTCAGCGAATGCAACATCACCCTGACGCCCGCGAGCCTGGCCAGGCTGACCGCCATGAACGCGCTTCGGACCCTGGACTTGTTCAATAATCCGCTGGAGCGGGTTCCCAGTGTCGAGAACATGGTTGACCTGCAGTTTCTGGACTTGTCCAGCACGGGCATATCCGCGATGCCTGCCGGCTTGCTCAGCCGACCGGCGCTGGAACTGGCGGTGCTCTCCAGCAACCAAATCACTCAAGTGCCGCCCGCGCTCTTTGAGCTGCCGGCCGATACCACCAAAACGTTCGACCTCTCCGACAACCCGCTGTCACGAGCGACCCTGGAGCAGGCCAAGACCTACTACCAACGCACGGGCATCTATTGGGGGATCGACGCTTCAGACGTGGATATCCGCCAAGTCAAATCGCTGTTCCCTGACTTCAGCGTGGATGAAGTCAACCGCTTTATCTTTGGCCTGCCCGGGAATCTGGAAATGGGCCAGATCGAATTGGCACGATTGGAAACTGAATACGCGGGCCTGTCCGACGGGCTCGACACATGGGTCAGGCAAACCACGCTGCCCGAGGAGCAAACCCGGCGACAAGCGTTCAAACAGACACTCCAAGCCTGCTGGCGTCGGGAGGGCGAATTGGATGAGCAGAGCCTGCAGGTCATCCCCACTTACACCCTGGAAAACTCGCAACCCTTCGAGGGAGAATTCCCCCCTCTCAACAGCACGTTCAACCATGTATCGTCGTTGCGCCTGCAAGGGTCGGGGGCGCCGTTTCCGTTGCAGTCGCCACTGTTTTTCAAAGGGTTTCCTTCGCTCAACCATCTGGCTATCGAGCACTACGGGCTCAGTGATATCCCCGATGCGGTGTTCGATCTCCCCCAACTCTCGTCATTGCGCCTGCCCCACTGCCGCCTCACGCTGTCAGCCGAGAGCGCCGCATCACTCGCCACACTGGCCAACCTGGAGGAGCTGGACCTCAGTCATAACCCACTGGCTCGGTTCCCGGACTTTGCCCTGCCTCCCAGGCTTACCCGCCTCAACCTTCAAAAGACGGACCTGCCGCAAATCCCCTCAGGCCTGCTGACCTCCGTCGAACGCAAGCGCATCGACTTGAGCGACAACCTGATCACCCAGGTTCCCGAGGTAGCGTTCACCTTACCCGCAAACGTAACGGCGGCATTCGACCTCTCGCGCAACCCGCTGTCCAGGTCGACGCTGATGCAGATCAAACGCTATTGCCAGCGCACCGGCGAACATTTCCAGGCCGACGCGCCCACGCCAATGCGCGACAGGATCAAAGCGCTGTACCCCACCTTTGCCGAAGGTGAAGCCAATCGCTTTTTCTTTGAGCTGCCAGGCGGCCTGGACGAAGCCGCGCCGGCGCTTGAACGTCTTGAGGCCGAATATGAAAAACTGCGCGCCGATCTCCAGCAATGGGCGCTGGACACTCCCCAGCGACACCCGATTCTGGATGTGCCCCTGGATGAGCAAACACGAGCACAGGATCAACTCAATCGCATGGCCTTCAAGACATTACTTGAAGACGCCTGGCGCCGCGAAACCGAACTGGATGACAACAACGGCAGCCTTGAGGTCACCCACAGGCTGGGGTTCGACGCCCCGATCCTGGGCGAGCTGCCAGAACTGAGCGCACGCTTTGACCACATATCGTCCTTCGAGCTCGATGGAGAGGGCACGACGACCCGGGTCGATGGCCTCCTCAAGTGCTTTCCCAAACTCAAAAGCCTGACCCTCTGCAAGCTCAGCCTGGGCACGATTCCACCCACGGTGTTTACACTGACCGGGTTGAATACCCTGAGCCTGACCGAGTGCGCTATCGGATTAACCCCCATCAGCGTCGACGCGCTGTCAGGGGTCACGAACCTGGTGTATCTGGACTTGAGCGAGAACATCCTGGGCATCCCCCCCGATGTCAGTCACCTGACCCAACTGGAGTCGCTGTACTTGCAAGACACCGAGATCAGCGAACTACCACGAGGACTGTCCGCCTTGCCCGAGCTGCGCACCCTGGACTTGAGCGACAACCTGATCGAAGTGCTGCCCGCCGACTTTCTGGAACTGGCCTCGCCACTCGACCATACATCCGATTTGAGCGGCAACCCCTGGTCGGCGCAAAGCCTCAGCTACCTCAGGCAGTATTACCTGCAAACCGGCAACGACTTGGCAGTTGCACAGGCCCGCCTGGACACGCAGGGCAACCCGCTGGTCAGGCCCGCTTCGCCGGATAGCATGGAGGAATGAAGCGCGCCTGATCAGCCGCGCTCGGACGGTACCGACGACAACTCGAAAGGGCTGCTGCTGCGCCGTTGGTTGCGGTCTTCGCGAGGGGTGGCGCCGAAGAAGTTGCGGTAGGCGCTGGAGAAATGCGGCCCCGAGGAGAAGCCGCAGGACAGGCCGATCTGGATGATCGACTTGCTGGTTTGCATCAACATCTGGCGGGCCTTGTTCAGGCGCAGTTCCAGGTAGTACTGGCTGGGGACGCGGTTGAGGTATTGCTTGAAGATCCGCTCCAGTTGTCGTCGCGACACGCACACATGCTGGGCGATTTCATCAGTGGTCAACGGCTCTTCGATATTGGCTTCCATCAGCAACACCGCCTGGGTCAGCTTCGGATGGCTGGAACCCAGGCGGTTTTGCAACGGGATACGCTGACGCTCGCCACCTTCGCGAATGCGCTCCACCACCAGTTCTTCGGAGACCGCACCGGCCAGCTCGGCGCCGTGGTCGCGGGCCAGTACCGCCAGCAGCAGGTCAAGCACCGACATGCCACCGCAGGCGGTCAGGCGATCACGGTCCCAGTCGAACAGATGGCTGGTGGCGATGACCTTGGGGAAGCGCTCGGCGAAATCGTCCTGCCAGCGCCAGTGCACGGCGGCACGGTAGCCATCGAGCAGGCCCAGTTGCGCCAACGGGTAAACGCCGGCCGACAAGCCACCGATCACGCAACCGGCGCGAACGAGCTGCTTGAGCGCGGTGCTCAGTTGCGAAGCGATCACGGTCGGCGGTTCGTCCGCCAGCAGGAACAGCTTCTGGAAGCCTTCGAGCTTGCCGGCCCACGGCTCGCCTGGCAATTGCCAGGCACCCTGGGTTGGCGGCTCGGCCAGCAGAAACGAGAGTTCGTAGACCACCTCCGGATGCACCCGTTGAGCAACGCGCAAAGCCTCCTCAGCCAGCGCAAGCGTGAGTGCTTTTGTGCTGGGCCAAATCAGGAAACCAATTTTGTGGGCGGTCATGGAGTGCTATCCGAAGCCTGTAACAGTAATAAAGACAAAGGCCAATGCTAGCCCGTAAACCAACACAAAGCTTAAAAACGATGAAGACCTGCTTTCCTGTAGGAGCGAGCTTGCTCGCGAAAAACCTGAGAACCCCACGGGGTATCAGGCTTCCCGCGTTACCGTTGACGATCTTCGCGAGCAAGCTCGCTCCTACAGGGGGGAGCAGCGGCCTTGATTATTTCAAGCTGCCGGACAGGAACTGCTGCAACCGCTCGGACTGCGGGTTGACCAGTACTTCCCGCGGGTTGCCGCGCTCTTCCACGATGCCTTTGTGCAAGAACACCAACTGGTTCGACACTTCACGGGCAAAGCCCATTTCGTGGGTGACCACCACCATGGTGCGGCCTTCCTGGGCCAGGTCCTGCATCACCTTGAGCACTTCGCCCACCAGTTCCGGGTCCAGCGCCGAGGTGGGTTCGTCGAACAGCATCACCTCCGGCTCCATCGCCAGGGCACGGGCAATCGCCACGCGCTGCTGCTCACCGCCAGACATATGGCCAGGGAACGCATCCTTACGATGGCCCACGCCCACCTTGGCCAGGTAATGCTCGGCCTTTTCGCGGGCGTCTTTTTTCGACATGCCCAGCACATGCACCGGGGCTTCCATCACATTTTCAAGCGCTGTCATGTGCGACCACAGGTTGAAATGCTGGAACACCATCGACAGGCGCGAACGCATGCGTTGCAGTTGCTTGGGGTCGGCGGCCTTCATGGCGCCGTCCTTGTTGGCCACCAGTTTCAGCTCTTCGTTATTGAGCAGGATCTTGCCGGCGTGGGGTTGCTCCAGCAGGTTGATGCAGCGCAAAAAGGTACTTTTGCCCGAACCACTGGAACCGATGATGCTGATCACATCACCGGCCGCGGCGGCCAGGGACACGCCTTTGAGCACTTCATGACTGCCATAGCGTTTATGCAGGTCTTGGACTTCAAGTTTGTACATGCGGTCGGTTCTCACAAAAACAGGTGGTCAGTCGTTGAGCAAGCGCCCGTGACGCAGCGCTTCGCGCCCCGCCACCTTGGCCAGCCAGAAACCCGCTTGGGCATAACGTAGCCGTTCAACGGCAAACAACACCCCCGAGGTGCCCGCGCAGATTGTGCTCACGCGGTCTTCCAGGGGATCAATCACTTCAAAAATCGGCTCGCCCTTCTCGATCCAGTCCCCGGCTTTACGCAGGTAACTGATCACCCCGGCGTGGGGCGCGAACAGCAATTCGGTGCCTTCGAAGGGCACGCCTTCGCACGGTTCGTGTTGCGGCGCCGGCCATTCGCCCTGGATCAGGCCTTGTTCGGCGAGAAACGCGAGGATGCCTTCGGCGTGGAAGATCGCCTCGTCACGCCCCGTGTCCGCCTGGCCGCCCAACTCCAGGGTGGTCGCCAGGCAGGCCAGCGGGATCTGCGCGTCGGGGAAGGCGCGAGACAAGCGCAACCACGGCAACGAGCAGGCTTCATCAAACGAGCTGCCACCGGAATCTTCCGCGAGCAGACCGACTTTCACATTCAAGTGCGCCGACAACGAACGCCACTGCGGCCAGTGCTGGGGCAGCGCGTACATATGCAGCGCGGCTTCGGCGTCGCAGTGCAGGTCGAGGACGATGTCGGCGGTGCAGGCGTGGCCGAGCAGGATGCGCTGCATGCCTTGCAACTGGCTGCTCGGCTCAGGCAAGGCGTTGAGCGCATCGGTCATCGCCTGGCGAATCATGCGCACATTGGCGTGAGGATCATCCCCCAGCCTACCTGTGAGCAACTCGGCCACCGGCTCGCTCAACTCAACGAAATCGCGGTTGAAATTCTTGCCGCTGCCCACCTCGAAACGGCCCTGGTGGCTGCCTTGCAACAGTTGGCCCAAGCCCATCGGGTTGGCCACCGGCACCAGCTCGATCACGCCGTTCAAGGCACCTTGCCGTTCCAGTTCGGTGAGGCGTTTTTTCAGCTCCCAGGCCGCACGCATGCCGGGCAACTCATCGGCGTGCAGGCTGGCCTGGATATAGGCCTTGCGCTCGCCGCTGCCGAAACGGAATACGCTCAGTTGGCGCTCGCAGCCCAGGTGGCCCCAGGGCAACAGGTGATCGATGCGTTCCATATCAGTGCTTCCGTGGAGCCAGGTAGCTCAGCCAGCGGCGCTCGGCCAACTTGAACAGGCGCACCAGGATAAAGGTCAGGCACAGGTAGAACGCGCCAGCGGTGATATAGGCTTCGAACGGCAGGTAGTACTGCGCGTTCACCGTGCGTGCGGCACCGGTGATGTCGATCAGGGTGACGATGGATGCCAGGCTGGTGGTCTGCAGCATCATGATCACTTCGTTGCTGTACTGCGGCAGTGCGCGGCGCAGGGCCGATGGCAACAGGATGCGGCAGTACAGCTTGTAGCGCGACATGCCCATGGCCTTGGCCGCTTCAATCTCGCCATTCGGGGTGGCCTTGAGGCTACCGGCAATGATTTCGGCCGTGTAGGCACTGGTGTTGATTGCAAAGGCCAGGCACGCGCAGAAGGTGGCGCTGGACAGCAGCGGCCACAGGAAGCTCTCGCGTACGGCTTCGAATTGGGCCAGCCCGTAGTAGATCAAGAACAGCTGCACCAGCATCGGCGTGCCGCGGATCACGTAGGTGTAGAGCCAGGCAATGCCGTTGACAATCGGCTGCTTGGACACACGCATCAAGCCCAGGGGCAAGGCGGCGAGCAGGCCGAAGAACAGCGACAAAGCCAGCAATTTCAGGGTGGTCACCAGGCCGCCGAGGTACAGCGGCATGGCCTCCCAGATGACGTTGTAGTCGAAGATCATAGATCAGCCGCCCTTACGCCTACCGAGTAGCGCTTCTCAAGATGACGCAAGGCCAGCAACGAGACGCTGGTAATCACCAGGTACATCGCCGCCACTGCGAGGAAGAAGGTAAAAGGCTCGCGGGTGGCATCTGCCGCCTGCTTGGCCTTGAACATCATGTCTTGCAGGCCCACCACCGAAATCAGCGCGGTGGCCTTGGTGAGTACCAGCCAGTTGTTGGTAAACCCGGGGATCGCCAGCCGGATCATCTGCGGCACCATCACCCGGAAAAACACCTGGAAGCTGCTCATGCCATACGCAAGGCCGGCTTCGGCCTGGCCCTTGGGGATGGCCATGAAGGCGCCACGGAAGGTTTCCGAGAGGTAGGCGCCAAAGATGAAACCCAGGGTGCCGATACCGGCGGCCAAGGGGTTCAAGTCGATATAGTCGTCATAGCCGAGCAACGGCGCGACGCGGTTAAGCAAGTCCTGGCCGCCGTAGAAAATCAGCAGGATCAGCACCAGGTCGGGGATCCCGCGGATCACCGTGGAGTACAAGTCACCCAGCCAGGCCAACCAGCGCACCGGCGACAGGCGTAACGCGACCCCGATCAGACCCAGAACAATGGCCAAGGCCATGGACGACAAGGCGAGCTGAAGCGTCAACCATGCGCCATCGAGGATGACGGCCCCGTAGCCTTTCAACATGATTCAGGTCCTCGAAAAGGGGGATGAAAAAATGGCGCAAACCGCAGGAATTCTGTTGCTTGCGCCATTTCGGACAGACAGCTGCGATGAATTACTTGGCGTCAGCGCCGTAAATATCGAAGTCGAAGTACTTGTCCTGGATTTGCTTGTACTTGCCATTGGCGCGGATCGCGGCAATAGCGGCGTTGATGCGCTCCAGGTTTTCCTTGTCACCCTTGCGTACGGCAATACCTACGCCGTCGCCGAAGTATTTGACGTCGGTGAAGGCTGGGCCCACGAACGCGTAGCCTTTGCCGGCGTCAGTCTTCAGGAAGCCGTCCTGCAGCAGGGTCGCGTCGGCCACGGTACCGTCGAGGCGACCGGCAGCCACGTCCAGGTAGATCTCGTTCTGGGTGCCGTAAGGAACGATGGTGGCGCCTTTAGGCTCCAGGACTTCCTTGGCGAAACGGTCATGGATCGAACCGCGCTGCACACCGATCTTCTTGCCTTTGAGTTCAACCAGGCTGTCGCTGACCGCAGTGCCTTCCTTCAACACCAGGCGCGCTGGGGTCAGGTAGTAGCGGTTGGTGAAGTCCACGGACTTCTTGCGGTCTTCGGTGATGGACATGGACGACAGGATCGCGTCGATCTTGCGCACTTTCAGCGCCGGGATCAGGCCGTCGAACTCCTGCTCGACCCAGGTGCACTTGACCTTCATCTCTTCGCACAGGGCGTTGCCGATGTCGTAGTCAAAACCGACGATGCTGCCATCCGGCGCCTTCGAGGCAAACGGAGGGTAAGCCGCTTCGATACCAATTTTCAGAGGCTTGCCTTCAGCGAAAGCCTGCATGGACAGCACGGACAGCGCCAGGGCGCCCAACAGCACGAGTTTCTTCATCTTGGGACTCCATCGGTATAGGGCAAAACAGCAGTATGAGCCATGGCCCACGATGCGACTGAGTGAAACCGAATAGCGGTGCTGCGTCCTACGCGGGCTACACCTGCGACGACGAGCGAGTGATCGGCATTCTAACGACAGGCCGGAAGCCGATATTTCCTCAATGCGACAACAATTTACAGAAGCACCGAGAAAGCGGTTCCAGCACATTGACAGCCTCTGAATTTTATGCAGAGGCAAAAGACATTAAACCTATTGATACTGCAAATTGCGGGCCTATTATTCGCAAACCCTTCTGGCACGGCAAGTCTGGCGTTTAATCTTATTTCTGGGGGTGTCTAAAACGCGGTTTTTCAGGGCATGAGCGTAGCCCTTTGCCTCATGTTCGAGCATAGGGTTACACATTTAGAGGTGACAGTAACATTCAGAAACGTCCTACCAGGGAAACCGATATTTATTTGACTGGTGGAGATCCAAATGTGGGAGGGGGCTTGCTCCCGATAGCGGTAGTCAGTCACTTATTTGTGAGCTGACCCGGCGCTATCGGGGGCAAGCCCCCTCCCACATGGGATCCTCAGTGGTTTTGAGAGACCACAAAAAAAGCCCCACTCGGCATACACCGAATGGGGCTCTTTCCCACCTACCCCGCGTTACGCGGCGTTCATGGTCTTGTGCGTCTCGATCAAATGCGCCACCACACTCGGATCAGCCAAGGTGGAAATATCCCCCAGCCCGTCGTACTCGGCCGTGGCGATCTTGCGCAGGATACGCCGCATGATCTTGCCCGAGCGCGTCTTCGGCAAGCCCGGTGCCCACTGGATCACATCCGGCGAAGCGATCGGGCCGATTTCCTTGCGGACCCAGTTCTTCAGCTCCAGACGCAGCGCTTCGTTCGGCTCTTCGCCGTTTTTCAGCGTGACGTAGACATAGATGCCCTGGCCCTTGATGTCGTGCGGCACACCCACCACCGCCGCTTCCGCGACTTTCGGGTGGGCAACCATGGCACTTTCGATCTCGGCGGTGCCCATGCGGTGGCCAGACACGTTCAACACGTCATCCACACGGCCGGTGATCCACCAGTAACCATCTTCATCGCGACGGGCACCGTCACCCGTGAAGTACATGCCACGGAAGGTCTTGAAGTACGTGTCGACGAAACGGTCATGGTCGCCGTACAGGGTACGGGCCTGGCCTGGCCACGAGTCGAGAATCACCAGGTTGCCTTCGGCAGGACCTTCGATGATGTTGCCCAGGTTGTCCACCAAGGCCGGTACCACACCGAAGAACGGCCGTGCCGCCGAACCCGGCTTGAGCGCATGGGCGCCTGGCAGCGGGCTCATCAGGGTGGCGCCGGTTTCAGTCTGCCACCAGGTATCGACGATCGGGCAACGGGATTGGCCCACGTTCTTGTAGTACCAGTCCCACGCTTCCGGGTTAATCGGCTCACCCACCGAACCGAGCAGGCGCAGGCTGCTGCCATCGGCGCCTTCGCAGGCGGCGGTGCCGGAGGCCATCATTGCGCGGATCGCGGTCGGTGCGGTGTAGAGGATATTGACCTTGTGCTTGTCGACGATCTTCGCCACCCGGGTGATATCCGGGTAGTTCGGCACGCCTTCGAACAGCAGCGTGGTCGCGCCATTGGCCAGCGGGCCGTAGACGATATAAGTGTGGCCAGTGACCCAGCCGACGTCGGCGGTGCACCAGAAGATTTCGCCTGGGCGGTAGTCGAACACGCGCTCGTGGGTCAGGGCCGCGTACAACAGGTAGCCGCCGGTGGTGTGCTGCACGCCTTTAGGCTTGCCGGTGGAGCCGGAGGTATAAAGGATGAACAGCGCTTCTTCGGCGCCCATCTCTTTTGGCGCGCACACGGTGCCCGCAACTTTCATCAGGTCTTCGTACCAGATGTCGCGATGCTGGTTCCACTTGATGCTGCCATTGGTGCGCTTGCACACAATGACTTTCTGGATGCTGCTGGTTTCCGGGTTGGTCAGCGCGTCGTCGACGTTGGCCTTCAGCGGAATTTTCTTACCGGCGCGGATGCCTTCGTCAGCAGTGATCACCACTTTCGACTTACAGTCGATGATGCGACCGGCCAGGGCCTCCGGCGAGAAGCCACCAAACACCACCGAGTGGATCGCCCCGATGCGGGCACAGGCCAGCATGGCGACCACCGCTTCAGGGATCATTGGCATATAGATAGTCACCACGTCGCCGCGGTGCACATCCTGGCCACGCAGGGCGTTGGCGAACTTGCAGACTTCTTCATGCAGCTCGCGATAGGTGATGGTGCGGCTCTCGGCAGGGTCATCGCCCTCCCAGATGATCGCTGCCTGGTCGCCACGCTCGGCGAGGTGACGGTCCAGGCAGTTGTAGGAAACGTTCAGGGTGCCATCAGCGAACCACTTGATGTCGACATGGTGATCGTCAAAAGAGGTCTGCTTCACCGCGGTGAAAGGCTTGACCCAGTCAAGGCGCTTGGCTTGCTCACGCCAGAAACCATCGGGGTTGACCACCGACTGCTGGTACATGGCCTTGTAGGTCGCCTCGTCGGTCAGCGTGTTGGCGACTGTTTCGGGGCGAACGGGGTACAGGGAAGCCGCACTCATCTTTCTTACCTCGGTGACATAGTTGTTGTTGTATGGCCCAGTTGTAGCCGGGGTGGGCCTATAGAACCATTCGACGATGGTAGTAACAAGACCCTACAAATTGCCCTGCTATCCCTCTACGGGCCTCTGGCCCGCGGCCTGCGTGGCTTGGCTGCCTGATGAAAAAACCTTTACCACGGGATTGTTACAAAAACCGCCAATAGTGTTTATCAAAAGCACGGGTATATGAATATAACCTGCGGGCCTAAAATCAACTCCGCCAACAAGGCACTGTGATTAACAACGTAACAGCCCCCACGAAGGCACGTTAATCCGAACTTACCAACCCTAAGTTACACACGTGGCCTCACAAAGGCCCCGTGACCCCTTTCGCCCTGAAGAAGGTAAATAGAGAAATGAAAGCTTTATTAGTTATGGCCCTCAGCAGCTTGTGCGCCACCGCCGCCCTGGCCGATGAGGCCCCGACTGAGCTGGCCGGCCAGAAAGCCCCGATTGTCGAGGACTACACCTACAGCACCAAGCTGGACGTGGCCAAAGTATTGTCCATGAGCACTATTCCAGAAGTTTGCGAAGTGGTACCGGTAAAAATGGAATATGAAGATTCCCAAGGTCAGCGCCACATTCTTAATTACAAGGTTATGGGCAATGGTTGCTCTAACGGATAAACACTTCGTTAGTTCAATTTGAACTTGATCTTGTTTGCCGCAAGAAATCGTTCTTGCGGCCAAGAACCGGCCTTTGACCCCCCGCAGACCAAATGTGGGAGGGGGCTTGCCCCCGATAGCGTCAGCCGACGCACCTCTATTACGCTATTACCCCCTACGCCCCGCCCCCCTGCATCCGACCCGCAAAAAGCCACTCATCGCCCCTCAAAAAAAACCAACCCCAGCAAAGCCTTGCAAACACACGCTTTGGCCGAAAACCACGCCATTGCGGCCCTCCTCCGAGACCATCCGCCGCAACACAAAGTCGAATTTTTCCCTATAATGCGCGGGTAAATCGGGCCTGCAATATCCCTTTACACTGGGATGAAGAGCCAGACCTGAGCCTGCGCTGGAGCATGCACCTGTCGCTCCGCCTCTCAAGCCTCACGCAGAGCACCCGTGACCCTATTCCGTTTAATGCCTGCGCCAGCGGTTGCAACAAACGATTTCTTAAGATCCACCGCGGCCCTAGGGCCGTGTGAACACCCAACCATCCGGTTTCACACGGGCACCTTTGAGCCCTCACGCAGGAGACGACACGTCATGCTGAGCTGGGACGAATTCGACAAAGAAGAAGACGGCGAAGTAGCCACCAAAGGCGCCAACGCCGGCCACGCCACCGAAGCCAACATGGACCGCCTCGACGGTGCCGGCGCCGCTGCCGCCATCGAAGCCCGCGCCGTCACCGCCAGTGACTCCGCCGCCATCGTGCGCGCCAAGGCGGCCCTGGACAAACTCGACGTCGCCGAAGGCCTCGCCGAACTCGAAGGCGCTTCCGCCCGCGTCGCCGTTGACGAAAAACGCATGATCAACTGCCGCGCCGACCTCAACCAACTCGTGCCCTTCAAGTACGACTGGGCCTGGCAGAAGTACCTCGACGGCTGCGCCAACCACTGGATGCCGCAAGAGGTCAACATGACCGCCGACATCGCCCTGTGGAAAAACCCCGAAGGCCTGACCGACGACGAGCGCCGCATCGTCATGCGCAACCTCGGCTTTTTCTCCACTGCCGACTCCCTGGTTGCGAACAACCTGGTCCTGGCCGTGTACCGCCTGATCACCAACCCGGAGTGCCGCCAGTACATCCTGCGCCAGGCCTTCGAAGAAGCGATCCACACCCACGCCTACCAGTACTGCATCGAATCGTTGGCCATGGATGAAGGCGAGATCTTCAACATGTACCACGAGATCCCATCGGTGGCGAAAAAAGCCGCCTGGGGCCTGAAGTACACCCGTTCGATCTCCGATCCGAAGTTCGAAACCGGCACCGTCGACACCGACAAAGAACTGCTGCGCAACCTGGTCGCCTACTACTGCGTGCTGGAAGGCATCTTCTTCTACTGCGGCTTCACCCAGATCCTGTCCATGGGCCGCCGCAACAAGATGACCGGCGTCGCCGAACAGTTCCAATACATCCTGCGCGACGAGTCGATGCACCTGAACTTCGGTATCGATGTGATCAACCAGATCAAAATCGAAAACCCACACCTGTGGGATGCCGAGATGAAGGAAGAAGCGACCCAGATGATCCTGCAAGGGACGCAGCTGGAGATCGAATATGCGCGCGATACCATGCCTCGCGGTGTGCTGGGTATGAACGCGGCGATGATGGAGGATTACCTCAAGTTCATCGCTAACCGTCGCCTGTCGCAGATTGGTTTGAAGGAAGAGTATCCAGGGACCACTAACCCGTTCCCGTGGATGAGCGAGATCATGGACTTGAAGAAAGAGAAGAATTTCTTTGAGACCCGGGTGATTGAGTATCAGACGGGTGGGGCGTTGAGCTGGGATTGATTCCTTAACACAGCAACACCAAGAAGCCCTGACTTGTTCGGGGCTTTTTTATGCGAGTTCACTGACGCGGAGCTTGCAGCTGCGGTCGAGCCCTAAAAGTCCGCGCCTGGGTACTGAAAGAAGCCAAGGGCATCTGCGAAGGCTGCGGCTCTAACGCGCCGTTCGAGGTCGACGGCTTGCCATTTCTTGAAGTACATCACGTCAAGCACCTCGCCCAGAAGGGTTCGGATCGCATCACCAATGCTGTAGCCTTGTGCCCCAATTGCCATCAGCGTTGTCACCGGTCGACTGACCGGGAGGCTTTCACCGAGGGGCTTTACGCCAAGGTCGGAAGATTGGCACGGGAGTAAACTCCTGCTGTCACACCTGATGCACACTCAAAAAAATACTAGATAGGACCGAGGCCAACCCGTGAACCCAGACATGCTCGAAGCCGGCCCCGCTGACGCCAAAGTACTTTCCGTCTTTGACTTCGACGGCACCCTGACCCACCACGACAGTTTCGTGCCCTTCCTCAAGTTTGCCTTTGGCCCTGGCGAGTTTTATGGCCGGATGGTCAAGCTGGCGGTGCCTGGGCTGCGTTTTTTGGTGCGGCAGATCAGCCGGGATGAGTTGAAGGCGCAGTTGATCCGCACCTTTATGACCGGGGTGGAGAAGGCGTGGGTGCAGCAGAAGGCCGAGGAGTATTGCCAACGCAATTGGGCGCGGTTGATGCGCCCGGCGGGGGTGTTGTCGGTGGAGCATGAGTTGGGCTCCGGGGCGGAGGTCACGCTGTGTTCGGCGTCGCCGGCGTTGGTGTTGCAGCCGTTTGCGAATCGGCTGGGGATCAAGTTGATCGGGACTGAGCTTGAGGTGGTCGACGGGGTGTTGACCGGCAAGCTCACCGGGAATAATTGCCGCTGTGAGAATAAGGTGCTGCGGCTCGAGGCGGTGTATGGGGACCTGGGGGAGTATCGGCTGCGGGCCTGGGGCGATACACGCGGGGATCGGGAGCTGCTGGCGGCGGCGCAGGATGCGCATTTTCGGCATTTTCATGCGAAGAAGAAAAAGCGGGCTCGGTTGCAGCGATGATGCGGGTAATGGGGATCGGCTGGAACACCGAGTCGATGCCATCGGTGCCTCGCTAAAGCTCGAGACCTCCCACATTTGATTTCTGTGATCCGGTAGATCGGCGTTTGTCGTGAACGTTATGTCGTGGCTTTGAGGTCTACGCCCAGGGCGGTGGCAAAGGCTTTTACCAGCGGACTTCTTGGCGCGTTGTGGCGCAGGATCAGGTTGAAGACGGTGCTCAGGTGCACGTGTTCCGGGCACAGTGCGCGTAGGCGCCCTTCCCTTACCAATGGCGCGGCGTAGTGTTCCGGCAGGAAGCCGAGGAAACGACCGGTGAGGATCAGGATAGCGACGGCTTCGACTTGCGAGGCCGAGGCGGACTGGCTGTCGTAATTGACGAAGGTGGCCTTGTCGCGATGGATCGCATACCGATGGTTGACCACTTCATATTGGCGCAGCACCTCGGGCGTAATGTCGTTCGCGGTGAAGAGCGGATGTCCTACGGCACAGTAGGCGTGGGCCTTTTCTTCGTAGAGCGGGAAGTAGTCGAACTCTTCGCGGCGCTGGTACACGGGGACGATGCCGACAATCAAGCGCCCTTCCACCACACCGCGTTCAACTTCGTCCAATTGCGAGGCATGCAGGCGTAATCTTATTTTTGGTGATTGGCTATGTAAGTTGCCAAGCGCGGCAATCAGCGGTGAATTAACGTCGGAGACAGTGTTATCAATAACGCCCACACTAAGGTCGCCGATGAGTTCATTTTGCGCCGAACTAAGCTTGTCTCTGAAACTGTCTACCGAGGTAAATAACTCGATGGACGCTTGATACACCAACTTGCCTTCTTCGGTCAGCCCGAAGCCTTCTCGGCCCCGTGTGCACAGGCGCATGCCGATGCGGATTTCCAAGTCGGAGATCTGTTTGCTGATGGCCGCCAGGCCCACGTTCAGCTCGTTTTGCGCAGCGCTGAAGCCGCCAGCTTCGACCACGGCCATAAATACCCGCAGCAGTTTGAAATCCAAACCACTGAGTTGCAGGGGCGGTCTTGTGCCGGGTTTTGGCGGTAGGTTTCCAGAAGTGGAAAGTGGAGTTTCCATAATACGCGTTGACCTCAAGTGCCATATTCAACAGGCTTCAACCCAATCCTTGAACATAGCCAGGCGGCGATAATGAACATAAACATCCGCCCTTGGCAACCTTGAATACGGCGCGTCAGACGCCGGTTCAGTTTAGTTGAAAACCTTTTTTTACTGCCTCCGACTCTTCTAAAAACAAGCGTGAGGAATACCCATGTCCCAGCCCACCGACCGCCTTTGGGGCGCTCGTTTCAAGACCGGTCCGTCTGCTGCGTTGGCCGCATTGTCCCGTTGCCCTGAGCGCTATTTTCGCCTGACGCCCTACGACCTGGCCGGCTCCCGTGCCCATGCCCGTGAGTTGCAGCGCGCCGGTCTGCTGGATGAATCGGAGACCTTGCGCACCCTCGAGGCCCTGGACCGCATCGGTGAAGACTTCGCCGCCGGCCGCCTGCATCCCACCCTGGATGACGAGGACGTACACACCTTTATCGAACGCGTCTTGACCGAACGC
Source organism: Pseudomonas sp. OVF7 (assembly GCF_030644265.1). Lineage (NCBI taxonomy): Bacteria > Pseudomonadati > Pseudomonadota > Gammaproteobacteria > Pseudomonadales > Pseudomonadaceae > Pseudomonas > Pseudomonas sp. OVF7. The sequence continues at coordinate 6,244,243 of NZ_CP128996.1, forward strand.
CTGGGCGCATTGGGCGGCAAGCTGCGCGCCGGGCGTTCGCGTAATGATCAAACCGCCAACGATCTGCGCCTTTTCCTACGCGACCATGCGCGCACCATCACCACCGAGGTGTTGGGTCTGCAGCAGGCGTTGGTGGAACAGGCTGAGCAGCATGTCGAGAGCATCTGCCCCGGCTTTACCCATTTGCAGCAGGCGCAACCCATCGTGTTCGCCCATCACTTGCTGGCCCATGCGCAGTCGATGTTGCGCGATGTCCAGCGCCTGGTGGATTGGGATGCGCGTACGGCGTTGTCACCGTTGGGTGCGGCGGCGATGGCCGGCTCGGCGATTGCGCGACAGCCGGAACATTCAGCCAAGGAAATGGGCTACACCGGGCCGTGCGAAAACTCGATCGATGCCGTCGCCAGTCGCGACCATGTGGCGGAGTTCCTGTTTGTGGCGGGCATGCTCGGAGTGAATATTTCGCGGCTGTCGGAGGAGTTTTGCCTGTGGTCGTCGCGCCAGTTTCGTTGGGTGGTATTGGACGATGCCTACGCCACCGGCAGTTCGATCATGCCGCAGAAAAAGAACCCGGACATTGCTGAATTAGCGCGAGGCAAGGCTGGGCGGTTGATCGGCAACCTGACCGGGCTGATGTCGACGCTCAAATCCTTGCCGCTGTCGTACAACCGCGATTTGAGCGAGGACAAACACAGCGTGTTGGACAGTGTGGACACCTTGTTGCTGGTACTGCCGGCGATGGCCGGGATGGTCGCGACCATGAAGGTCCAGGTGGAGGAGCTGCGGCGCCAGGCGCCGATGGGCTTTACCTTGGCGACGGAAGTGGCGGATTGGTTGGCCACCCGTGGCGTGCCGTTCAAGGAGGCCCATGAGATTACCGGCGCCTTGGTGCAGGCCTGCGAGAAGCATGAGATTGAGTTGTGGGAAGCCTCGCCGGCAATGCTGGCGGAGGTGGATGCGCGGTTGACGCCAGAGGTGCGCGATTGCCTGACCCTGGAAGCGGCGATTGCGGCACGCAGTGGATGGGGTGGGACGGCGCCAGAGCGGGTGCGGGAGCAGATTGGGCGGTTGAAAACGGCATTGGCTGCTCAGCAGCAATGGGCCGACACCTACACCGGTTTCAGAATTTGAACACCTTCACCTTGTAGGAGCGAGCTCGCTCGCGAAGAACCCAGGAACACCGCGGGGCATCAGGTTTCCCGCGTTATCGTTGACGATCTTCGCGAGCAAGCTGGCTCCTACAGTGGAAGGCTGTGTACAGCATTTGGAGTAGAACCATGAACCAAACCCCGGCCGAGCGCTTGGAAGCTGAGCGTAAGTTGTCCGAGAACCAGTTCGATATCACGCAGTACGAGCACGTGCCACGTCGCTATTACGGGCGGATGTTTTTTGCCACCTTGATCGTGATCGTGTTGGCCGCGCTGTTGCGCGCGTTTGCCAATGGCCAAATCGAATGGTCCTACATCGGTCAGTTCCTCACGTCTGAGGCCATCATTTGGGGCCTGGTGAATACCATCGTCATGTCGATCCTGGCGATGGCGCTGGGCGTGGTGATCGGGGTGATCACGGCGATCATGCGCATGTCGGCCAACCCGATCCTGCGTTACGTGGCCATCACCTACACCTGGCTGTTCCGCGGTACACCGCTGATTTTGCAGTTGCTGCTGTGGTTCAACCTGGCGTTGATCTTCCCGGTGATCGCGATCCCCGGCCTGTTCAGCATCGACACCGTCGACCTGATGACGCCATTCGTGGCCGCCCTGCTCGGCTTGAGCATCAACCAGGGCGCCTACACCGCCGAGGTGGTGCGCGCCGGCCTGCTGTCGGTGGATACCGGCCAGTACGAAGCGGCCAAGTCCATCGGTATGCCGAGCCTGCAGGCGCTGCGCAGGATCATTCTGCCGCAGGCCATGCGGGTGATCATTCCACCGGTAGGCAACGAGTTCATCAGCATGGTGAAAATGACCAGCCTGGCCAGTGTGATCCAGTACTCGGAGCTGCTGCACAACGCGCAAAACATCTACTACGCCAACGCCCGGGTCATGGAGCTGCTGATCGTCGCCGGCATCTGGTACCTGGCGGTGGTGACTGTTCTTTCATTTGGTCAAAGCCGCCTCGAGCGTCGTTTTGCCCGCGGCGCCGGCAAGCGTTCGTAAGTCTGGGTTGAGGAGATTTGCCCCATGAGAAGCATCGTCAAGGCCGTCAACCTGAACAAGTATTACGACCAGTATCACGCGTTGCGCGACATCAATATCGAGGTCGAGCAAGGCGAAGTCATGTGCATCATCGGCCCGTCGGGCTCGGGTAAAAGCACCCTGCTGCGCTGCGTCAACCAGCTGGAAAAAATCGACAAGGGCGGCCTGTGGGTCGACGGCGAACTGGTGGGTTACCGCGTGGTCGGCAACAAGCTGCATGAGATGAATGAAGTGCAGATCGCGCGCCAACGCCTGGCCACCGGCATGGTGTTCCAGCGCTTCAATTTGTTCCCGCACATGACCGTGTTGCAGAACATCGTCGAAGGCCCGTGCCAGGTGCTCAAGCGCTCGCCCAAGGAAGCCACGGAGGACGCCCTGGAGTTGCTCGCCCGCGTTGGCCTGGCGGACAAGCGCAATGCCTACCCGGTGGAATTGTCCGGTGGGCAACAGCAGCGTGTGGCGATTGCCCGCGCGTTGGCGATGCGCCCCAAGTTGATGTTGTTTGACGAACCCACCTCAGCCCTCGACCCGGAGCTGGTAGGAGAAGTGCTGTCGGTGATGCGCGATTTGGCCACCACCGGCATGACCATGATCGTGGTCACCCATGAGTTGGGCTTCGCCCGCGAAGTGTCCAACCGCATGGTGTTTATGGATGCAGGCCAGATTGTGGAAGCCGGCAGCCCTGAAGAAATTCTAATAAGCCCACAAAACCCGCGTACCCAAAGCTTTATTTCTGCCGTTCGCACTTAACTAAAAAACTAACGAGAACGCCCCCATGAAAAAATTGTTCATCCCAACGTTGCTCGCAGGCCTGATGGCCTCCACCGGTGTATTGGCGGCATTGCCGGCGGCAATCAAGGACAAGGGTGAGATCAGCGCGGCCATCGTGCCGAACTACCCGCCGATGGATTTCAAGGACCCGGCCACCAATAAGCTCACCGGCTTCGACTTCGACCTGGGCAACGCCCTGGCCGAGCGCCTGGGTGTGAAGATCAAGTGGCAGGAAACCGGCTTCGAGCAAATGCTCAGCGGCTTGACCACCAAGCGCGTGGACATCGTGCTGTCGGGCATGAGCGACACCGCCGAGCGCCAGAAATCCGTGACCTTCATCGACTACTTCACCAGCGGCCCGCAGCTGTACACCCTGGCCAAGCGTGAAGAGATCAAGGAACTGACCGACCTGTGCGGTAAAAAAGTCGGCACCAGCCGCCGCACCACCTGGCCGTCGGAAATTGCCGCGTGGAGCAAGGAAAACTGCGAAGCCGCGGGTAAACCCGCCATCGTGGTGATCGGCACTGAAGGCTCGGCGGATGCGCGGGCACAGTTGCAGCAGAACCGCCTGGACGCGGCGATGCAGGGCAGCGAGACGATTCCTTATTTGATGTCGTTGGACAAGGGCAAGTACAAGCCGGTGGGCCTGGCGATTTCCAAGCAGTTCACCGGGCTGGGGATCGAGAAGAGCAACACCGGGCTGGTCACGGCGATCAGTGAGGCGTTGCAGGGCATGATCGATGACGGGACCTACGGCAAGATCCTGAAGAAGTGGGATCTGGAACAGGGTGCGGTCGAGAAGATCAGCATCAACGCCGGCCAGTAACCCGTCCCCACTGTAGGAGCGAGCTTGCTCGCGAAAAACCCGAGAGCACCGCGGGCAATCAGAAAGCCCGCGCTATCGTTGACGATCTTCGCGAGCAAGCTCGCTCCTACAGAATACCAAGGCACCTGACAAGGACATCCGCCCCACCGTGGCCACCTACTCCCTGGTAATCCGCCGCCTGATGATTTGCTCGGTGACCATCGTGGTCAGCCGCGCCATGACCAGCCCACTGCTGGCGCTGCTGCTGAGCACGCGCCTGGGCCTCAACCAGCAGGACATCGGCCTGCTGATGGGCATCGCGGTGTTTATCGCCACACTGCTGGGCCTGTATGGCGGCTACATCATCGACCGCCTGGAAAAGCGCAAGCTGCTGATCCTGGCCATGCTCTCCAGCGCCATCGGCTTTCTGTTACTGACGTTTGCCAGCAACCTCTACCTCACCACCCTGACCCTGGTCATCACCGAAGCAGCGTCAGCGCTGTTCCTGATCGGCTCCAAAGCCATCATCAGCGAGAACCTGCCGGTGGGCGATCGCGCCAAGGTGTTTTCCCTGCGCTATACCCTGACCAATGTCGGCTACGCCACCGGCCCGATGGTCGGCGTGGTGATTGCCGGCCACATGCAACTGGCGCCCTTCCTGATCGCCAGCGCGATTGCCTTTGGCAGCGTGTTCCTGATGATCGGTATCCCGCCGACGCAACGGGATGACAGCCACAGACCCTTGAGTTTTGTCAGTACCCTGCGCACCTTGCGCAGCGACCGCACGTTGATTCTGTTCACCAGCGGCAGCCTGCTGAGCACCATTGTCCACGGGCGCTATACGCTGTATCTGTCGCAGTTTCTGCTGGTGGCCTACAAGCCGGCCGAGGCGCTGAAGATTCTGTCGGCGGTGCTGGCGTGTAACGCCATGACCGTCATCGCGATGCAGTACCAGATCGGGCGGTTTCTCAAGCGTGAGCAATTGCGCTACTGGATCGTGCTGGGCACTTTGCTGTTCATGCTTGGGTTGATCGGCTTCAGCCTGGCCGACAGCTTGCTCACCTGGTGCCTGGCGATGTTTGTGTTCACCCTCGGCGAGATGATCATCTACCCGTCCGAGTTCCTGTTTATCGACACCATCGCCCCGGATGCCCTGCGCGGCAGTTACTACGGGGCACAGAACCTGGCCGCGTTTGGCGGGGCGATGAGCCCGGTGATTTGCGGGTATTTGCTGATCAACGCGGCGCCCACCAGCATGTTTTATGCCCTGGGCGCACTCACTGCCCTCGGCGGCACCCTGTGCTTCCTGAGCGGACGCCGCGTGGCGGCTAGCCCCCCTTCGGCCAGCCCGCACATTTGATCGCTGCCACGGCTGATATTTGCGTAATATCCGGTTATCCCTCTCACGGACCCGAGCCTCATGAAATTCGACACGGCCTACAGCGTGAGTCTCGACAACAAGCTATCGATCTACGACGTACGAGAGCTGAATTTCGACGAAACCGCCGCGTACGACTCCGACAAGGACCGTTTCCTCTGCCCCAACGACGCCTGCCGCGCAGCCTTTGAAACGGGCAACGTGCTGGGCACGTATAACGCCAAGAACGTCAACTACCAGCGCACCCCGCATTTCAAGAACACGCCCAGCACCGAGCATATCGAGGGTTGCCGCTATGCCAGCAGCCACAAGCCGGCGGCAGGCGAAAGCGACGACGCGCGCGAGGACAACTTCCCATCGGAATTTGTCCTGACCCGGCGTACCTACGCGCGCATCACTCCGGTCGTCGACGCCGAGGGGCAAGCCCCGCAAGCACCCGCGCAAACACCTTCAGGCCGCCCCCCCGCAGCCGTCAGCGCCAGCGACAGCACCCCGGATAAAACCAGCGTGTTCGCCCACCCGGTGGAATGCTATGTGTCGAATATCGACCACAAGGATAAGCTCAAGGCGATGCCGCTGAAGATCGGCGAGCACAGCGCGACCTACTGGGCGTTTTTCAAGAAAATCGAGTACCTGCAGGACAACCACGGCCTGATCTACTGGGGCAAGATCAAAGCGATCAAGGACTACACCAGCAGTTTTCGCATCGACTTTGAAAAGAGGGTCTGGCTCGACAAGAAGCCCTATTCGGTCAATGTCTACCTGAGCAAGAAACTCATCGAGAACTACCGCAAGCGCAAGGCGTTCCTGGAGCAGATCAAGGCCGCGGCCAGCAGCGAACGGCCGCTGTATTGCTTCTTCTACGGGGTGACGCCGGCGCTCAAGCAAGTGCCGAGCAAGAAAAACCCGGAACAGACGTTCGGGGTATTCAGCGCCAATATCGAGAACCTGGACCACCTGATTATTCGGGAAGTGCCGATGCTGGAATAGCAGGTGGTTAAGAATCCAGTTGATGAGCGGTCGAAACAACTGTACAAAAACACAGTATAGTTTGCCTTCCCCGTCGAACCCTGGAGACAACCCATGTCCTCTCTGGCAATGAGCTCTTTCGTAGAACAGCAGATCGTCCTGCATCAATTCACCGCCAAGCACAGCGTCCAGGCCCGCGTGATGCTGGGTTGGAGCCGCGAAGACCTGTCCCGTCAGGCCGGCGTGTCGGTGGCGGCGATTCAACAATTCGAGAACAACGGCGACGTGGACGATGAAACCCGCCTGACCCTGGCGTTTCGCCTGGAGGCGGAGGGGCTGGTGTTTTTCCCTGGGTTTGCGCCGGGATGGGGGATGAGGGCGCGCAGGTTTGAAACCGCACCCGCCGAGCCGGCCTCTAAAGGCATTATGTCGCGGCTGATGGGCTCAACTGCGGCAGCAATCGAGCCACCAACGCCTCAACCGAATGGTGCGTAGAGTCCAGGCGGGTCAGCCATGGAGTCGCCCCAGTCACACAGCGATTTAGAGGCCGGCGGTTTGCTCTTGCAGCAGGCCGATACGCTCATCCCGTGGCCGGGCGACCGTGAACGCTGAATGCACCGGGCCTGCAATTGCAGCGCCCAATGCATCCTGTATCACGCGGGGGTCAGGTTCAGTGGTTGGCGGTCATCTCAACCCCGCCATCGGTCATCGGCGGTGCGGGAGAGAAAGGCGTACCAGGGGTGAAAGCCGGCTCCCTGATCGCCTGCGACACCTGCTCATAGCCATGGGCTACGGACAGTAAGGTGGCCTCGCTGTTGCCCGAACCATAGAAATACAGCGCCGTAGGCATGCCTTCATCATCCATGCCGCTAGGGACTGAAATGCCTGGGTAGCCCGCGGCAGCAGTGAAGTAATAGTTATGGGACAGGAAATTCGACACGATGGCGTCGAGCTTGTGTGCCTTCAACGGGTTATCAATCGTTTGCTGGAAAATCGGAGTAATGGCCTCCCACAGGCTGTCGAGCTCCTCCTGCGGCACCTCCAGGGTGTTGATGAGTTCCAGAAGGTTCTGGTCCGGCTCGCCCGGCAGCCCGTTGCGTTTATTGAATGCGATCAGCTCCGATAGTGATTTGACCGGCAGGCCTTGCCTTCCCGCCAAATAGTCCTCGAGCTGTTTTTTAACGTCGGTAAACAACGCTTCGTTGTAGTCCCGGTAGTTGTCATCAGATATGCCTTCGTCCATTGGCCCCACTGGCACCAGGGTAGCGCCCTCGGACTTGAGCCGTTCAATCGCGTCCTCGAAGTGTTTTCTATCCGCGCGCTTCGCGGGGTCCTTGGCCTCCTCCGGCGTCAGCTCAGGCAATGGTGTGTAGCCAATGCGCTTGCCTTTCAAGGCATCTGGCGTGAGGCCCTCGGTGTACACGGTGGTCTCAGTCATGGCGTTGAGTGCCTCCGCCGCGTCACGCACATTACGTGTAAAAGTGCCCACCGAATCCAGGCGCGTACTGGTCATGACGCCCTCCGTGCTGACCAGGCCGGCAGTGGTTTTCATGCCGAAAACACCGTTATAGGCGGCCGGAGCAATAACAGAACCATTGGTCTCAAGCCCCAGCGCCAGCGGAACATGCCCTTGGGCCACCGCCACCGCCGAGCCAGAACTCGACCCTGCCACCGGGCCACCAAGCCGATGAGGGTTGAGCGTCTGTCCACCTCGGGAGCTCCACCCATCTGCCGGCGCTTCGGAGCGAAAGTTGGACAATTCGCTCATGTTGGTTTTACCCACAATGACCATGCCCGCTTTCAGCAGCTGGTCCACGACCTTGGCATTTTTAGTCGCCGGCGCGCCCACCAGGGCTTTTGAGCCAGCACTCGTCTGCATATTGCCTTGGGTTTCAAACACATCTTTGAGTGCCACGGGCACGCCATGCAGATAACTGCGCACCTGGCCGTTGGCACGCTCCTGATCGAGCGCCTTCGCCTCATTCCTGGCGTTGCGGTTGATTTCTAAAAACGCGTTTCCCCCCTGGAGCCCCTGGTCAATATTGGCGATCTGCTTCAACGATTCCTTCACCAACGACTCTGAAGTGACCCCTGAGTGCTTGGCCATATCCGCTGACATTTCATGGGCGCTCTTGTATCCCTGCCCAGGCTGTGTAAATGCCCGGTAAAGGTCGGCAGCCCATCCCCCGGACGAAGAAGGTATGAACATAAATTCCCCTCGATTGGACGGAACGTGCGAGCTATCGATTGATAACCCGGTACCAGTCTAAAAAGGGCGGTGCTTTCCTCCCCCAGGGTAAATCTTGCAGTCTCGTCCGATTACTCCACCCAAGGTGTGGGCTGTAAGGTGGCGGGTTCCTGTAACAGCAGGCGGTAGCTCTGTGCCAACGCCCTCACGTGATCACGCATCCAGTGGGCGCTATAAAACCAAAGCCTGTTGCCTTCTTCCAGCGGCTCGAAAAGCCCCGGGTAGCCACTTCTGCACGCGGCATGAAACGCGGCACTTCGCCCCTCGGACACCAGGGCATCAAGGCGATTCTCCGTCACGTGTCGATCGATTTCGTTGTGCATGCTGAATTGAAGGCTGTCGTCCACCTGCTCCGCGTCCAGCGCCACCAGTTGCGCCCCCGCCTGGCGCAACTTATCCAAGGCACGAGTGAAGGAGGCGCTGTGTTCAGCGGGTTCGTATGCATCACCCCGTACATAGCGCCCGGCATACCCTATGCGCCACCCGGTCAATGCCGGTGCCGGGGTAAAAGCACTGTTGTTCAGTACCAGGGGGACTTCCACCATCACCGGCCCCGATGGGTCGACGCCACTTAACGCACTGAGCGATAACGCCGGGTCGCGTACGGTTTTCATCAGCGGGCCCGGCACGTCAAACCGGGGAGTGGGGACGCCGGTTCCCGCAGGCTCAGGTGTGTGAGCAGCGGCACCGAACGTGATGCCGCCCGCGCTGCCGCTCGGTGCATCAGTGGGAGGAACGGAGGGCGGGCAGGTCGCGCCCGAGGGTAACGCTTGCCCCGTTGGGCATGGCACGCATGGGCGCCAGTACTTCCTACACTTGTCTTCCATCAGAACCTGCCCCGAGAAATGAAATTCCCAAGGATCATCGCACCGTCGTCCGGCGCTTGTCGCAACCTCGAAACACCCTGAAAATTCCTTTTTCCAAGTGCGCCGACGTTCAGCCCACGGCGTGTTCCTCAACCGCTTGCGTCTCGACATCCAGCCACCACGCATGACCGCGTTCAGGCATGCTCAAACTGAACGCCTGGCCCATCGGCGGCGTGGTAATCGACACATTGCGCTCCCATGCCAGCGCCATGATGCGGTCGAAGGGTTCGTGCCAGGCATGGAACGCCAGGTCGAAGGTGCCGTTGTGAATCGGCAATAACCAACGGCCCTTGAGGTCAATGTGCGCCTGCAAGGTTTGCTCAGGTTGCATGTGCACATGGGGCCAGTCGACGTTGTAAGCACCGGTTTCCATCAGGGTCAGGTCGAACGGGCCGTAATGTTCGCCGATGCGCTTGAAGCCGTCGAAATAGCCGGTGTCGCCACTGAAAAAGATCCGACGCGCGCCGTCGATCATCACCCAAGAGCACCACAGCGTCTGGTTACTATCAAACAGGCCCCGCCCGGAAAAATGCTGTGCAGGCGTGGCGACCAAATGAATGCCGCCGACCTCCGTGCCCTCCCACCAATCGAGCTGCCGCACTTTACGCGCGTCCACGCCCCATTTGACGAGGATATCGCCCACGCCCAGCGGCGCCAGGAAGGCAGCGGTCTTGTCGGCCAACTGGATGACAGCCTTACGGTCCAAGTGGTCGTAATGGTTGTGGGAAAGAATGACCGCTTCCAAATCAGGCAGTTCTTCAAGAGTGATAGGGGGCTGATGGAAACGCTTGGGGCCAGCCCAACTGAAGGGTGACGCGCGCTCGGCGAACACCGGGTCGGTCAGCCAGAACTTGCCGCGCATTTTCAGCAGTACCGTGGAATGCCCCAGGCGAAATACGCTGTGGTCGGGGGCGGCGGACAGTTGCTCGCGGGTCAGCGGTTGCACCGGGATCTGCCCTACTGGCCGCGTGGTGCGCGGCTTGTGAAAGAGCATCTTCCAGAAAATACCCAAGGTTTTGGCAAAGCCGGCGTGCTGCACGGGGGCGCCGTTGCTGAAGCTTCCCGGAGCCTGTTCGGCAGGCTTGCGGGCGACGGGCGCGGGGTCGAGACGGGTTGAGATCGTGGCCATTCCAGAGTGACTCCTACAGACCGCTCATAAGTTACACTGCACAGTGTAGTTTCAAGATTGCAACAAAACCCGGAGCAAGTAAACTACCGAGTGTAATTTTCCCCCTAGAGCCGATCACTGCCCATGACTGCCCCCCAGCGCCTCACCGACCGCAAACGCGAAGCCATCGTGGCCGCCGCCATTGCCGAGTTTCGGGTCAACGGGTTCGAGGTCACCAGCATGGACAAGATCGCCGCCACCGCCGGCGTCTCCAAACGCACCGTATACAACCATTTCCCCAGCAAGGAAGAGTTGTTCGCCGAAATTCTCCACCAACTCTGGGCCAGCAGCGTCGCCCAGCTCGACGTCAGCTACGCCAGCGACCGTCCGTTGCGCGAACAATTGCGCGAGTTGCTCGAAGCCAAGATGAAGATGATGTCGGACGCCAATTTTCTCGACCTGGCCCGGGTTGCCATCGCCGCCACCATCCATTCACCGGAACGCGCCCAGGACATGGTCAACCGCCTGAGCAAACGCGAAGAAGGCTTTACCCAGTGGGTGCGCGCCGCCCAGCAAGACGGCCGACTCAGTTGCAGCGACCCGGCCTTCGCCGCCCACCAGATCCAGAGCCTGCTCAAGGCTTTCGCGTTCTGGCCACAGATCACGCTGGGCCAACCCACCCTTGATGCAGCCAGCCAGGCCAGGGTCATCGAGTCGGCCATCGATCTTTTCCTGGCCGGTTACGAAATCACTGCACAGCGCTGAAGCACTGGCCCCTCCCCACTGTTGCATAAGCGACATCCCTGGTCGTTTTTCGACGATTCCTGCACGGTCTCTCCACAAATGGCTTGGAAGGACACTGATTATTCCCACAGGAATAACTGACAATATTCACCGGACTTATCCGATCAACGGTTAATCGGGCAAACGTGCGCAGCCGTATCAGTGAAAAACAGCTGAACCAGGAATTTATGGAAAACAGACGAGGCAAGGGGCTTTCATTTGCCAAGCGAATCTACAAGCCAAGGATCATCGGCCTGGGCATCGGTTGCATCAGCGTCATCGGCGCGCTGTATCCACTCACGATGCCGGGCTGGGTATGGGCGTTCCTGCTGTTCAATGGGTTTGCCTGGGCCCATGTGGCATATCAGCTGTCGACCCGCTCCCAATTCCCCTACCAGGCCGAACAGCGCAACCTGCTGTATGACTCCCTATCGGGCGGCTTCTGGGCCGCGGCCACACAGTTCACGCCACTGACAGCCGTGACCATCCTGTCGATGATGACCATGAACAACGTCGCGGCCGGAGGCCTACGCCTGTTCCTGCGCGGCCTGCTGGCACAAGGGGCCGGGGCATGTGTGGCCTGGGCGCTGTTCGGCATCCGGTTCAACCCCGATGTCAGCCTGCTGCAGGTCTACACCTGCCTGCCGATGCTGACCCTCTATCCCATGGCCATCGGCATGGTCTGTTATCAACTGGCGATCAAACTGGCGGAACACAAACGTGCCCTCAGTGCCTTGAGCCGCACCGACAGCCTGACCGGCCTGCTCAACCACGGTTCATGGAAAGACCTGCTGCACCTCAAGTTCCATAAGTGCCAGTTGCAGCAAAGCCACGCCACCATCGCCCTGATCGATATCGATCACTTCAAGCAGATCAACGACACCCACGGGCATATCATCGGCGACGCCGTGTTGCGGCAATTGGGCCTGGAGCTGCGGCGCCACCTGCGCGAAAACGACCTGGCCGGCCGTTACGGTGGCGATGAGTTCTGTGTGATTCTTCCACAAATGTCGTTGAACGAAGCCGCGAAGGTCATGGAACACATGCGCGAAACCTTCAGCCGTTATCAGAACCCGCTGATCCCCGAATTGCGCGTCAGCCTGAGCATCGGCCTGGCGGACTTCCAGCCGCTCTTCACCGATGCCGCCATGTGGCTGAATGCGGCGGACCGAGCGCTGTACACAGCCAAAGATACCGGGCGCAATCGCGTCAATGTCAGCAATTACTTGATCGCCCATTCCGCCTGAAGACCTGATGCGGCAGCCCGTCTGACTGCCGCGACACCCCCGAATAGATAGCACAATGCCGCCATCCGTCCGCTAACCCAAAAAAGGCCCTGCCCTGGGTCGAACTTCTGGCCAGGCTGATCACTCTGAACCGGTTGTTCCACCCCGCTGTCGGCACAAGGAAGCTGACAATGAGCACGTCAACCGTGAGGCTAAGCGCCCTACGGAGGCAGGCGCATATTCATGGATACCCCAAGACGCTTGCTTACCCGAGCACCCGAACATGCTATTCAACGCGCATAAAAAAACCATCGACCTCCTGCAACATACCGTCGCGCAACAGGCCAGCCTGCTGAACGCCATCGAGCGCTCCATGGCAGTGATCGAATTCGACCTGCAAGGCACCGTGTTGCGAGCCAACGAGAACTTCCTCAAGACCTTGGGCTATCGCGCCGAGCAGATCGAGGGCCAATCCCACCGCCTGTTCTGCACCCCGGCATACGCCCGCAGCGCCGAGTACAACCAGTTGTGGTCGGACTTGCGCAACGGTCGATTCCAATCCGGCACCTTTGAACGGGTGGGCAACGCCGGCCAGTCGGTGTGGTTGGAAGCCAGCTACAACCCGGTACGCGACGACGCCGGCAAAGTGATCAAGGTGGTGAAGTACGCGATGGATGTCACCCCGCGCCTGCAGGCCGAGAGCGAAGCGGATGCCAAACTGGGCGCTATCGACCGCTCCATGGCAGTGATCGAGTTCAACCTCGACGGCACTATCATCACCGCCAACGACAATTTCCTGCGCCGCATGGGTTACAGCCTGGCGCAGATCCAGGGCAAGCATCACCGCCTGTTCTGCAAACCGGAGTTGGTCAACAGTTCGGCCTACAGTGAATTCTGGCAGCGCCTGAACCAGGGCCAGTTGTTCAGCGGCCAGTTTGAGCGCGTCGATAAAAACGGCCAGACCGTCTGGCTGGAAGCCAACTACAACCCGGTACACGACGCCAGTGGGCGCCTGTGCAAAGTGGTGAAGTTCGCCTCCGACGTCACAGCCATGGTGCAACGGCACGCCGCCGACGCGGCCAGTGCAGCCCAGGCGTACCACATCTCCCTGAACACCCGGGACATCGCGGAAAAAGGCGCCGAAGTGATCCAGCAATCCGCCACTGGCATGCGTGAGATTGCCGCCGACATCGACGGCTCGTCGCAACTGATCGCCAAGCTGGGCCAGCGTTCGCAGCAGATCACCGCCATCGTCAACACCATCCGAGGCATCGCTGACCAGACCAACCTGCTGGCGCTCAATGCGGCAATCGAGGCGGCGCGGGCGGGTGAACAAGGCCGTGGCTTCGCGGTGGTGGCCGACGAAGTACGGCAATTGGCGGCGCGCACCAGCGGCTCGACGACCGAGATCTCCAGCATGATCGCGATGATCCAAGACGAGACCCGCCAGGCTATCGACAGCATGGACGGCACGCGTGACCGCGCCGCCCAGGCTGTGGAGTTGGCCAACCGCGCCGGCACGGTGATCCTGCAAATTCGCGAAGGCACCAGTGAGGCGGTACAGGCAGTGAGCGCTTTTGCCAACGAACGCAGCGCCCACTGAATCGGCTCTGGGTTATTCATACGTCAGACAGGTCGCCAGGACTATAGTGAACGCCCGTCTTACCGTTGATGACCCGAGCCCACCATGACGCCAGATAAGCCTGAAACCACCCCCGTCGACCATCGACGTTTCCACCGGCGCCACGATCACCTGGCGCCGACCTTCGGCAACGACACCTTTGCGCTGAAGGCCGAAGCCTTCGCGCGCTTCTTTGGCACGCCGACCTTCCTCGGCGCGCAAACCGCGATCGTGATCTTGTGGGTGGCGCTCAACGTCAGCGGCATCACGCACTTTGACGTATACCCGTTCATCCTGCTCAACCTGGCGTTCAGCCTGCAATCGGCCTATGCCGCGCCGCTCATCCTGCTGGCCCAGACACGCCAGGCCGCCCGCGATAAAGCCCAGTCCGACGCCGACGCGCAGCACCGGGAAGCGCTGGCCGTGGCCAACGCCGAGCGCCAGGCCGAGGCCGCGCGGACCACCAAGCAACTGCTGGAACTGCTGGAGCAGAACACCCGCCTGACGGAAATGACCAAGCAACTGACCGAGCGTATCGAGACCCTGACCTGCGAAATGCATGAGCACTTTGTGCGGAAAACCTAGCGCCCCGGCAACCGCAGGTGCTTCCCCAGCTCATCAAACAGCGTCACCACCGAACGCAACGCCCGGCAATCGGGACGCGTGAGCAGCCATAGCGCCGTGTCGTGCCCTGCCAGCACAGGGCCCAGCGGTTGCAGGTCGCCACCCAGCAGAAAGTCCGGCAGCGCCGCCACGCCCAACCCCGCCCGCACCAGCTCGGTGACCGACAACATGCTGTTACAGCGATAACTGGGGCGCACGCCTGGCAAGTGCGCGCGGCGCCAGGCGACGGTGGGGTGATCGGGCAAAAAGTCATCCGGTGCGATCCAGGCCAGGTCGGCCAGGTCACGTCCTGCATGTCGTCGTGCAAAATCGGCGCTGGCACACACCCGATACGTCACGCTGCCAAGGCAGCGTCCTACCAGGTGTTCGGGCGGGGTCTTGGTCAAGCGCAGGGCGATGTCGGCATCGCGGCGGCTGAGGTTGGCGAAATCGTTCGAGGTGCTCAGTTCCAGGGTCAGTGCCGGGTAGTCCGGCATGAACTGCGCCAGTGCCGGCAGCAACAGGCCTTGCAGCACTGAGTCGGTGCAGGTCAGGCGCACCGTGCCACTGATCACCTCGCCGCCCTGTTCCACGCCAATCCGCGCCGCTTCCAAGGCCTGTTCGGCGCGCTCGGCCTGCTGCGCCAGGTGGCTGGCGAGGCTGGTGGGCAAGTAGCCGGCACGGCTTTTCTCGAACAAGGTCTGGCCCAGCGCGGCCTCCAGGCGCCGTACTGCGCGGAACACCGTCGACACATCCACCCGCAGCAACGCCGCCGCGCGCGCCAGCGTGGCGCCGCGCACCAAGGCAAGGATCAGCGACAGGTCGTTGTAGTCGAGTCGATAGTGCGTGGCTGCATTGAGCATATGGGGAAATGCCAATATTGATTGCGTGAGCGCCAATCTATAGTGCGCCTCAGGACACCACAAGCCATGGGATGCACCCGATGAAAACCACCGCCCTGCACCTCGCCCTGATCGGCGATTACAACCCTGACGTTATCGCCCACCAGGCGATTCCCCTCGCCTTGCAACAAGCCGCCGACACATTGGGCCTGAAGGTTCACGTGCAATGGCTGGAGACGGACACCCTTGGCCCCCATCAACCGTTGCAGGGTTTCGATGGTTTCTGGTGCGTGCCTGCCAGCCCCTACCGCGACACCGACGGTGCGCTACGGGCGATCCGGTTTGCCCGCGAGCAACGTCGGCCGTTCCTCGGTACCTGCGGCGGTTTTCAACACGCAGTGCTGGAATACGCCCGCAACGTGCTGGGCTGGGCCGACGCCGAACACGGTGAACTGGCGCCGAAGGCCAGGCGCGCAGTGATCACGCCACTGAGTTGCGCTCTGGTCGAGGCCTCTGACACGGTGCGCCTGGCGCCCTACACGCGCATCGCCCAAGCCTACGACAGCCTCGATATCGAGGAAGGCTATCGCTGCCGCTACGGCATCAACCCCGAGTTCGCCGACGCGCTGCTGGAAGGCAACTTGATTGCCAGCGGGCATGATTCGGCGGGCGACCTGCGCGCGGTCGAGTTGCTGGATCATCCGTTCTTCGTCGCCACCCTGTTCCAGCCGGAACGCGCGGCGCTCAAGGGCATCACGCCGCCCTTGGCGATTGCGATGCTGAAGGCTTGCCAGGAGGTCTCGGCATGATCGCCAACACCCCCGCCCCACCTTATTACGCCGTGATTTTCAGCTCACTGCGCACCGATGGTGATCACGGTTACGGCGAAGCCGCCGCCCGCATGCTGGAACTGGCGCGCGAGCAACCGGGTTTTCTCGGGGTGGAATCGGCCCGGGAGGATGGCCTGGGGATCACCGTGTCGTACTGGCGCAGCGAGGCCGACATCCTCGCCTGGAAGCAGCAGGCCGAGCACCGGGCAGTGCGTGAACAAGGACGCGCCACCTGGTACTCGGCGTTTCAGACAAGGGTGTGCAAGGTGGAACGGGCCTACGCATTCCAGGGCCAGTAACCTTCGTATCGCCTGGTTCTCTGTGGGGGCGGGCTTGTTGTGGCAATCGGGCCTGTTGTGGTGTGGAGGGCCTACTGTGGCGAGCGGGCTTGCCCCGCGTTGGGCTGCACAGCAGCCCCAAAACACAGCCCCGGAGCTGCCTGACACACTGCAGCGTTCTTAATTGGGGCTGCTGCGCAGCCCAACGCGGGGCAAGCCCGCTCGCCACAACAAGCCCGCTTGCCACAACAAGCCCGCTCACCAGAGAAAGCCTACCCACCACGACAAGCCCACTGCCACAACAAGCTCGCTTACCGCTTATGCCGTCTAGCTCACCAGGCTGCGTAATGCGCTGATCTGCGGAATCTCCACGCGCCGCATATACACACGCAGCGGTTCGCTGATGTTGATGCGGTCGTCGATATTCTGGTCCAACAGCAACTGGATACGTTCGCGCGACAGCGTCATGGTCTGCTCAGGGGCCGGCAACCAGACGAATTCCGCGGTAGGAATGATGCCGTCATCGGCCACGTCCATGCCGAAGGAGTCTTCGCTGAAACGTACGATGTATTGGCCGGTCTTGCGGTTCAGGCCGACAAATCCGCGGAGTTGATCGGCAGCCTGGCAGATAAGCTCGGAGGTGATGCGCATGGTAAACCTCACTGAAAAGTCCCACAGGGACTGGAAAGATGGTTTACACGCGTGGCAGAAAGGACTGCCCTCTAACGGGGCAGTTCGCAGCAAGAGTACTGCAATGTATCGCAAAAAAACCGAGAAAATTGGCGCGTGCGCACGTTAATGTCGGTTTGGTGATAGCGCCGTTCGCAATCAATTGTTAAAAAGGAGGCCTTCTCAAAGCTACCTCCACGAAAGGATTTCGCATATGCCTGTCACGTTTACCAACGGCCCGGCGCCCGCCACCCTAGGGGGCGTGCTGCTCGCCCTGATGCTCGGCGTGACCCCTGTACAGGCGGCCGACCCGATCAGCCCGGCTGAATTGGCAACTAACGAAGGCATTCCCCACCCCGCCGTGATCGCCCACCGTGGCGCCTCCTACGACGCCCCTGAATCCACCGCGGCGGCCTACAAGGTGGCGCGAGACCTGGGCGCCGACTACCTGGAAATGGACCTGCAGCGCAGCAAGGACGGCGTGCTGTTCGCCTTGCACGACAACAACCTGCAACGCACCACCGACGTGGCCACCAAGTTTCCCGAGCGCAAGGACGCCCCGGCCAACGAGTTCACCTGGAAAGAACTGCAAACCCTCGACGCCGGCAGCTGGTTCAATGCCGCCTACCCGGATCGCGCCCGTCCCGGCTTCGTCGGCCTGAAAATCCAGAGCCTGGACGACATCATCAAGATCGCCGAAGGCAACCCGCAGCACAAACCCGGCCTGTACATCGAGACCAAGGAGCCCAAGCAATTCCCCGGTATCGAAGCCGACCTGAAGAACAAGCTGCTGGACAAAGGCTGGCTGAGCTCCGCCGGCTCCAAGCTGGGCAAGAGCAACACCGGCGTCGGCCAAGGCAAGGGCCGCGTGGTGTTGCAAACGTTCGAGACCGCCAGCCTCAAAGAGCTGCAGAAAGAAATGCCGAACACCCCGAAGATCCTGCTGTTGTGGGTGGGTGAAGGCAGCATCGAGCCTAAGTCCAAAGTCACCTTCGCCGAATCCGGCGAGCCGACCAAGGCGGCCTACTACGCCAAGCAAGAGCCGAAAGACTTTGCCGAGTTCGAAAAGTGGGTCGACGAAGCCAAGAGCCTGGGCGCCATCGGCACGGGCCCTTCGGCCGAACTGACGGCCCACGGCGACCAGAGTTACACCGACCTGGTCAAGCCTGAAATGAACAAGCTGACCCACGACAAGGGCCTGCTGGTGCACGTCTACACCGTGGATGAGCCCGTGGACTTCGAGAAAGTGATGAAAGCCGGTGTCGATGGCATCTTCACCAACCGCGCAGCCGAACTGCTGAAGTTCTACAAGCGCTGGCCGTCGTCCAGCGTGCAGGACCTGCTGAACGACTATAAGTACTGAGTGAGTCAGTTTGCCATTAAGGATGAGTTAAGTTGCGCTGGTTAATCTGGCGCCACTTAAACAGCTCAACAAAGAAGGACACACACGATGAAAACCCTGACTGCCCTGTTCGCCGCCACTGCCCTGACCCTGACCGCCGGCCTGGCCCAGGCGGATGTTCGCCCGGATCACATTGAAGGCCTGCTCAAGTCCGGTGCCGTGAAGCCTTTCGAGCAACTCAATGCCGCCGCGCTGGCCAAGCACGCAGGTGCCAGCATCACCGACACCGAGCTGGACCACAACAAAAGCGGTGTACTGGTCTACGAAGTCGACCTGACCGACACCGCCGGCAAGAAGTTCGAAGTGAAACTCGACGCCAAGACCGGCGCCGTGTTGGAAGACAAACTCGACACTTGAGTCAACCCTTGAAAAAACCGCGCCACCTTTGGGTGGCGCGGTTTTTTTATGGGCGTTCATCCTTCTACCTGCTGGTCACTGCCCTTCATCGCGGCAACCATGACGGCCCGGAGCCGCTCAGCGCGCAGAGGGCGCAAGGCCTGATCACCCTGCCCGCAGCCTGATCAGGCGCTCAGGCGCGCCGTCACCTCGTTCAACTCGCCGGACAAGCCGCGCAAGTTGTGGCTCGCCGCTTCGGTGCGCTTCACGTTGTCGAGGTTGGTCGTGGCCACGGTGGTGATCTGGGTGATATTGCGCGAAATGTCTTCGGCCACCGACGTCTGTTCCTCGGCCGCCGTGGCAATCTGACGGTTCATGTCGCGAATCGCTTCCACCGCCTGGGTGATGTGAGCGAGCATCGCGCCGGCCTGGGTGACTTTTTCCACGCTGTCATCACTGCACGACTGGCCCGTGACAATCGCCTCGGCCGCATCCACCGCACCGGTTTGCACGGCCTGGATAATCTGGTTGATCTCGATGATCGACGCCGCCGTGCGTTGCGCCAGGCTGCGCACTTCATCAGCCACCACCGCAAACCCACGCCCCGCCTCGCCCGCCCGTGCCGCTTCAATCGCCGCGTTAAGCGCCAGCAGGTTGGTCTGCTCGGCGATCCCGCGAATCACTTCCAGCACTTTGCCGATGCGCACGCTGTCGGTTTCCAGGCGGCGAATGATCGTACCGGTGTTGAGGATTTCATCGCGCATCTGGCCGATGGTGGCGATGGTGACTTTCATCACTTCGCCGCCCTCGCGGGCTGAATGGTCGGCCTCATCGGCCGCGCGCGAAGCACTGGCGGCGTGGCGCGCCACTTCCTGCGCGGTGGCCGACATTTCGGTCATGGCCGTGGCCACCTGGTCGGTGCGATTGAATTGTTCATGGGTGCCGGTCGCCATCTGCCCGGCGATCGAGTTCAACTCGCCGCTGGCGTTGACCAGATCGGTGGCGCTGCGTTGCAGGCGGCTGAAGGTTTCGGCCAAAAAGTCGCGCAAGGTATTCGCAGCAGCGGCCAGGTGCCCCAGTTCGTCTTGACGGCGGCTGGCGACGCGCTCGGCAAATCGACCATGGCTCAGTTGGGTCACGTAGTCGATCAGACCACGGATCGGCAGGATCAGGTTGCGGTTGATCAACCACAGGCTGAACAAACCGATCAGTACACCGGACAGCAGCATGATCGCCAGGCCCACCAGTACCGTGCGTTTGGCATAGGCGCTAATGGCCTGGGATTGCTGGGTGCCTTGGGCCCGCAGGTCGCTGACCAGGGCGCTCATCTGCTCACTGGCGGAGCGGTCCACGCCCTTGACCGCCGTATCACCGGCGACCGGGTCGGCACCCGCGGCCACATAGGCATCACGGCCCTTCTGATAGGCGACGCCGAGTTGCTGGTGTTCCTGACGCAGGGTTTCAATACGCCGGCTAAGGGCCGGGTCGCTGTTGGTCTGGGTCACCAGCCGCGTCAGAATGCCTTGGACATCGCGCTGCCGGTCCTGGAATTGGCTCCAGTACTTCTCCAACTCCTGAGGCTGCTTGCCGCGCAACAGCACGTTTTTCCATTCCTGCACCTGCACCTTGAATTGCAGGTTGGCTTCATCGATCAACTGTGAGGTCAGCAACGGCCCTTCAAGCAAACTGCGATAGCTCTGTACCCCGCTGGAGAGGAAGTTGAAACAGGCCAGGGCAATCAAAAGCATCGCCAACAGGCTGCCACCGAGCAACGACAGGATTTGTGCTCTCAAAGAAGTTCGCAAAAGATTCATTGGGGGGAATTCTCGATACAAAGAAAATAGGGTGCATGCACGCCTCAACTTCCCTGTCATAAAAGGCACGCCTGGGCGTAGGGTGCTTATGTGCTGGATCGGCTGTCCTAGACGCTTCTTGAGCCTATCGGACCGATGGTCAAAAAAGTGTCTTAATTATGCTCGCCCCCTTCAAACGGTCACAAAACTGTCAAATATCCTTGCAATGATTCGCCCACGCGAACCTGTGAAACGTCCTACAGGCGCTTTCTTTGCGAGCCGCCATGAACCACAGCATCGACCACAGCCACCAGGATCCTGATCTGTTTGGCTTGCTTTACGGTTTTCGTTTTCGCCCCGGTGAAAAGGGTGAGCAGATTGATTCAGCCACGGCCTTGCAAGCATTACAGCAACCGGGCGACCCGGAAGAATTCCTCTGGCTGCACCTGAACCTGGCCCACGCCGCGTGCGAGCGCTGGATGCAGGCGCATCTGGATTTACCGGAAGAGTTCTTCGAAGCCTTGCACGAAGGCTCGCGCTCCACCCGTATCGAGCACGTCGACTCGGCCTTGCTGGCGGTGGTCAACGACGTGGTGTTCAACTTCAGCAGCATGGTCTCGTCGGATATTTCCACACTGTGGGTATGCGCCCGCAGCCGGCTGTTGATCAGCGCACGTCTGCAACCCCTGCACTCGGTGGATAAACTGCGTTCTTCGGTGAAGGCCGGCGAACGCTTTCGCTCGCCCTCGGAGCTGCTGGTACACCTGCTACGCGACCAGGGCGAAGTGCTGACGCAGATCGTGCGCAAGACCAGCATCAGCGTCGACCATATCGAAGATCAGCTACTGTCCTCGCGCCTGTCCACCAACCGCGCCGAACTGGGGGCCGCACGCCGGGTGCTGGTGCGCCTGCAACGCTTGCTGGCGCTGGAGCCGGGCTCGTTATTGCGCCTGCTCAACCGCCCACCGCAGTGGCTGCAAAAGGAAGACGTGAAGGAGCTGCGCAAGTCCACCGAGGAGTTCGCGCTGATCATCAACGACCTGACGGCCCTGGGTGAGCGGATCAAGCTGTTGCAGGAAGAGATCGCCGCCAACCTCAACGAACAAAGCAACCGCACGCTGTTCACCCTGACCGTGGTGACCGTGCTGGCGTTACCGATCAATATCATTGCCGGTTTTTTCGGCATGAACGTCGGCGGCGTGCCGCTTTCCCAGGACCCGGAGGGCTTCTGGATCCTGGTGGCGCTGGTCGCGACCTTCACGCTGATCGCCGGGCGCTGGGCGTTCCGCAAATTTTCAAACTGAAATGCTATCAATCACGCTGAACGCCCGGCATCTAGGGCTGTTGTGGCGAGCGGGCTTGTCCTAATGCCGTTCAGTTAAGCGTACATCGCCTTCTGTAGGAGCGAGCTTGCTCGCGAAAAACGTCAACGATAACGCGTGTTTCCTGAGTGAACGCGGCGCCTGTGAGTTCTTCGCGAGCAAGCTCGCTCCTACAAAAAAGCCTTAACTGAACGGCATTAGGGCTTGTCCCGCGTTGGGCTGCGTAGCCGCCACAGTCGAGAAGAACGCGGTGTATCAGCCACTCCGTGGCGGCTGGTTTTGGGGCTGCTTCGCAGCCCAACGCGGGGCAAACCCGCTCGCCACAGGGCGATTTGTCAGGGGCTGAAAAGGTGCGTAGGTACCCATCCCTCCCACATTGGCTCCCCTGCGCTTTATAGACCAGCGGCACACCCGATTACCTAAACAATGACCTGCGGCAGCATCGCTGTAACATTCTGCAACGAACATGCACGACATCCTCACAACACTGGATGCTCCGGCATGGCCACCCCTTCCCTGACTGCCTCCACGCATACGTCATCGATTGATACCCAACCCCGGCTCGACAAGAAACCCGGCCTGCTGACGGTGATCATCTTCTTTGCCGTGCTCGCCATGGGCCTGTTGTTTACCGCCTACAGCCTGATGCGCGACATGCACGAACTGGGCACCGTCGTTACCACCTGGACCCCGTTTCTGCTGTTGGGCGTGGCACTGTTGATCGCCCTGGGTTTCGAGTTCGTCAACGGTTTCCACGACACCGCCAACGCCGTGGCCACGGTGATCTACACCAACTCGCTGCCGCCGCAATTTGCGGTGGTGTGGTCGGGCTTTTTCAACTTCCTCGGCGTGCTGCTCTCCAGCGGCGCGGTGGCGTTCGGCATCATTGCCCTGCTGCCGGTCGAGCTGATTTTGCAGGTGGGTTCCTCGGCCGGTTTCGCGATGATCTTCGCCCTGCTGATCGCGGCGATCCTGTGGAACCTCGGCACCTGGTGGCTGGGGTTGCCGGCGTCTTCATCCCACACCCTGATCGGCTCGATCATCGGTGTCGGCGTGGCCAACGCCCTGATGCACGGGCGTGACGGCACCAGCGGCGTGGATTGGAGCCAGGCGATCAAGATCGGTTATGCCCTGCTGCTCTCGCCGTTGATCGGCTTCGTCTTTGCCGCACTCTTGCTGCTGGCCCTGCGTGTCTTCGTGAAAAACCGTGCACTGTACAAGGCGCCCAAAGGCGACACCCCGCCGCCCTGGTGGATTCGCAGCATGCTGATCGTCACCTGCACCGGTGTGTCGTTCGCCCACGGCTCCAACGATGGGCAAAAAGGCATGGGCCTGATCATGCTGATCCTGGTTGGCACCTTGCCGATGGCCTATGCGCTGAACCGCACCATGCCCGCCGAACAGTCGTTGCAATTTGCGGCGGTGGCCGAAGTGACCCAAGTGGCGCTGATGAAAAGCGCGCCGCAGGCGCTGGCCGGCGACCCGCGACCGATCCTGTCGACCTATGTGACTACCAAGCAGGCCACCCCCGAGCTGATCCCGGCCCTCGCCGCCCTCGCCGGCCAGATCGGCGATGAAGTCAAAGGCTACGGCTCCCTGGCCAAAGTCCCCGCCGAAGCCGTCGGCAACGTGCGTAACGACATGTACCTGAGCAGTGAAACCATTCGCTTGATGGACAAGGACAAGGTCGGCCATTTCGACGCCGATACCCAGGGCAAGCTGCAACTGTTCAAGCAACAGATCGACAATTCCACCCGGTTTATTCCGCTGTGGGTGAAGATCGCCGTGGCCATCGCCCTGGGGCTTGGGACCATGGTCGGCTGGAAGCGCATCGTGGTGACCGTGGGCGAGAAAATCGGCAAGACCCATCTGACGTACGCCCAGGGCGCCTCGGCCGAGACCGTGGCGATGCTGACCATCGGCGCCGCGGATATGTTCGGGTTGCCGGTGTCGACCACCCATGTGTTGTCGTCCGGTGTGGCGGGGACCATGGTGGCCAATGGCGGCGGTTTGCAGATGAAGACCATCCGCAATTTGCTGATGGCCTGGGTGTTGACGTTGCCCGCGGCGATTGTGCTATCCGGTAGCCTGTACTGGCTGTTCACCAAACTCTTCTGACACACCATCGATGCACAATGTGGGAGGGGCGGTGCGACGATTCGACGTGCTCCCTCCCACATTTGGACGTGTGCTGTGTCAGCTGTTGAAGAGCCCGGCCATCGCCTTCAGCCGTTTCTTGTACACCCGCCGCGCCTCCAGCGCCTCTTCCAAGGTCACCGCCACAAACCCCGCCCGCTGGTTCGGCTGCATCTGCCCGATCAGGTCCAGGTCGGCACTGATCACCGTGCCGATCATCGCGTAACCACCGCCGGATACCGCATCGCGGTGCAGCACAATCGGCTCCAGACCGGCCGGTACCTGGATCGAGCCGATGGGGTAGCAACTGTCGACGATATTCGACGGGTCAGACCCGGCCCCAAACGGCTGCTCCCGTGGCTGGAAGCTCAAGGCACTGCCGCCCTTGAAGCGATAACCGATGCGGTCCGCTTCGGAACCCACCGTCCACGGTTCGGCAAAAAAGCTGCTTTTTGCCCCATCGCTGAGGCGTTCGTAATACAGCCCCGGCACCACGCGCAAGGTCACATCGCCACCGACCGAACGACGCAACGCCATCGGCAAACTGTTGCCCGCCCGCCCCTGTCCGCTGGCTGGGCCGATGGGCAATTCATCGCCTGCCTGCAAGCGCCGCCCATGGAACCCACCCAGCGCGCCGAGGGTGTAAGTGGAACGACTGCCGAGCACCACCGGCACGTCGATCCCCCCGGCGACCGCCAGGTAGGCCCGGGCGCCCGCCTTCGGAAATTCAAAGCGCAACACCTGCCCCGCGCGTACAAGGAAGGCGGTGTCCTGATGCACCACTTCGCCGTCCAGGCGTGGCGACATCAGGGCGCCGCTGATGGCCACCAGCGCGTCCTGTTGAAACGCCAGTTCGGGGCCGATCAACGTGCATTCCAGCCCCGCCGCGCCGACCGGATTGCCCACCAAGTGGTTGGCCGCGCTCAACGCGTACTGGTCCAGCGCGCCCGACGGCGGGATGCCCAGGTGGTAATAACCTTCACGGCCCAGGTCCTGTACGGAGGTGGCCAGGCCGGGTTTGAGGACCTTGATCATGCCAGCGCCTCCTGCAGGGTTTTCGGGTAGCCGATGGGGTCGGCGAGAAACGCATCGAGGGAAAACTCCACCGGGCGGATGCGCAGGTCGAAACGCCCAGCGTCCAACTCGGCGACGGCCAGGTCGTAGGCCGTGCGGTCGATGGGTTTGAACTGCACGATATCGCCGGGGCGGAAGAACACCATGTGTTCCTGAAGGTAAGCCAACTGCTGCGCCGGGTCGTAGATCGGCGCCGGGGTTACGCCGAACATCTGATAACCGCCGGCGCCGCGCACCGAGTAGATGCAACCGAAACAGCCACCGTGGCCAAGGGTCAGCTTTGGCGTGTCGGTGCGCGGGCGCAGGTACTTGGGCACCTGCAATTGCCGCGCGCGCTCGACCATCTGGAACATGAACGGCAAGCCCGCGACAAAGCCGACCATCGACACAAACCACGGCGCGCCACTGTGGGCGGCGATAAATGCGTCGACATCCGCCAGGCCATTGATGCGCGCGGCGTACTCCAGGTCGGTACCGCTGGGGTCCTGGTGGCGATCGCGAAAACGCATCAGGGTTTCATGGGTCCAGGGGTCGTTGTACAGCACTGGGATTTCGATGATGCGCGTGTGCAAGGTGCGTTCGGCCACCGCCTGGGCTTCGGCGCTTTGCACCGCGTCGAGCAGCACATGGGGCGCGATGCGGTCGGGGTCGAAGCGAATCTGGAACGAGGCATTGGCCAGGCATACATCCAGCACGCCATCCAGGGCCAGGCGCTCCACGGCGCGGGTCACGGCCATGCCCTTGAAAAAAGCCTCCAGGGACATGCTGTCGCTGACCTCGGCAAACAGGTGTTCATCCGCGCCGAAGCTGTAGCGGATTGGGGATGTTTCAGCCATGTCTGTTCCTCTTGGAATCATTGTAGAAAGGCAGGCAAAAAAAAAATGATCTGTGGCGAGCGGGCTTGGTGTGTGAGCGAGTCAGTTGTGGCAAGCCCTAATGCCGTTCAGTTAAGCGTACATCGCCTTCTGTAGGAGCGAGGGGGACGCCTAGTTCTTGCTCGCGAAAAACGTCAACGATAACGCGTGTTTCCTGAATGAACGCGGCGCCTGTGAGTTTTTCGCGAGCAAGCTCGCTCCTACAAAAAAGCCTTAACTGAACGGCATTAGGGCAAGCCCGCTCGCCACATCAAGCCCGTTCACACACCAAGCCAACTGCCACACCCAGCCTGCTCACACCTCAAGCCTGTTCACCACAGCAAGCCCGTTCACTACCGCTATGCCAGCCTGGTCCAACGCTTCACGGGTGGCTTCCACCAGTTCCAGGGCGCCGGGGGTGTCGCTGTGCAGGCAGATGGAGTCGAACTCAATAAACAGGTCTTCGCCTTCTACGGTCCGCACCAGCCCCGTCTGACACGCACGCAGGACGCGGGCTGCGACAGTGGCCGGGTCCAGCGCACGTACGTGGCGGGTAAACACAATGGAGCCCGTGAGGTCGTACTCACGGTCGGCATAAAACTCGCGCACCACCGGCTGCCCCAGCTCCTTGGCCACGCGCCAGATCACCGAATTGGGCATGCAATACAGCAGCAACGTCGGCTCGATGATTTGCAGGTTTTGTACCAGCAGCCGCGCGGCTTCTTCGTCGCGGGCCAGGTGCATGTAGAGCGCGCCGTGCGGCTTGATATGTTGCAGCGTCACACCCTGGGCACGGGCGATTTCACGCAGGGCGCCCAGTTGGTAGAGCATGTCGTCGACCAGCTCCTGGGCCGGCGCCTGGATATGCCGACGGCCGAAGCCCACCAGGTCACGAAAACCGGGGTGCGCACCAATAGCCACCCCCAGTTGCTTGGCGCGCGCGACGGTGCGACGCATGGTGCCGGGGTCGCCGGCATGGAAGCCGGTGGCGATATTGGCCGAGCTGATGTAGGCCATCAGTTCCGCGTCAACGCCGTCGCCAATGGTCCAGGGGCCGAAGCCTTCGCCCATGTCTGAATTGAAATCCACTGCCTGCATCGAGGTCGCTCCGCCAAAAGGTGATGCTCGAAAGTAGGCTGCGGCTTGACCCCTTGGGAAGATCTATTATCAGATGATCTATCTTCTGAAAATCAGATAAAGCTATGTCCCTGACCTTGCGCCAAATTCGCTATTTCGTCGCCACCGCCGAAATCGGCCAGATTTCCCAGGCGGCGATTCACTTGAACATCTCCCAGTCTGCCGTGACCACGGCGATCAAGGAGCTCGAAGCCCTGCTCGGCGTGCAGTTGTTCGTACGCTCGGCCCAGGGCATGAGCCTCACTGACGCCGGGCGGCATTTTCTCAACCGTGCCTATGTGATTGTGCGCAGTGTCGACGACGCACTGAACAGCCCCCTCCCCGACTACCGCGCCAGCGGCGTATTGCGGGTGGCGGCCAGCTACACCGTGCTGGGGTATTTCCTGCCGCACCACTTGCAACGCATGGAGCACTGGCACCCGGACGTGAGCATCGAGGTGTTCGAACAAGAGCGCCAGGCCATTGAGCAGGGCCTGCTCGACGGCCGGTTTGATATGGCCGTCGTCCTGACCGCCAACCTCACCCACCCGGATATCGTCTCGGAAATTCTCTTCAATTCGGAACGCCGCCTGTGGCTGCCCAGCCATCACCCATTGTGCGAACGTGGCGCCGTGAGCCTGGCAGATGTGGCCCGCGAGCCGTACATCCTGCTCACCGTCGACGAGGCCGAACACAGCGCCATGCGCTACTGGGAACAGGCCGGGCAAACGCCCCAGGTGCGGCTGCGCACCAGCTCGGTGGAGGCGGTGCGCAGCATGGTCGCCAACGGCAGCGGCGTGGCGATCCTGTCGGACCTGGTGCATCGGCCCTGGTCCCTGGAAGGCAAGCGCATCGAAACCCTGACCGTGACCGACCCGGTGACGCCCATGAGCGTCGGCCTGGCCTGGCACCGCGAACGGGCGTTTACCCCGGCGATGCAGGCGTTCCGCGATTACTTCCACGACGCGTTCCTGGCGCCGCAGCAGTTGTGGGCACGGCGTTAGAGTTGGTCTTGCAGGGTCGCGGCCAGCCAGTCCATGAACACCCGAACCCGCAGCGGTAAATGGCGCTGCCCGGCATAGAGCAGAGACACGTCCAACGGCGGCGCCGGATAGTCCGGCAACACCGCCACCAACTCTCCACTGGCCAACGCCTGCGCCATGCCCAGGGCCGGCACCTGGATGATCCCGAAGCCGCCCAGGCAGGCCGACGTGTAGGCATCGGTGCTGTTGACCGTGACCCGCCCGGCCATGGGCAGGCGGTGCACCTTGTTGCCCAGCAGGTATTCGAACCCCATCGAGCGCGAACCCAGCGGGCGCACGTAATGCACCAGGTGGTGATCGGCCAGGTCGGCCAAGGTCTTCGGCACGCCGTAGCGTTGCAGGTAGGTGGCGCTCGCACAGTTGATCATCGGCAGGCTGCACAACCGCCGCGCCACCACGGACTGGTCCGGCTGCGCGCCCACGCGCAGCACGCAATCGAAGCCCTCGGCGAGCAGGTCGACCTGACGGTCGGTGCAGCTGATTTCCAGCTCGATCAACGGGTGCGCGTCCATGAAGGGCGGCAGGCGCGGCAGGATCAGGTCACGCGCCATCACGTTGGGCAGGTCCAGCCGAATACGCCCGGCCAGTTGTGCTTCCTCCTGGCGAAACAGCCCTTCCAGTTCCTCCATGTGCGCGAGCAGATCCTTGCTGCGCTCATACAACACACGCCCGTCCTGCGTGGCTTGCACCGTGCGCGTGGTGCGTTGCAGCAACCGCGCGCCGAGCAGTTCTTCCAGCGCCTGCACATGCTCGGACACCGTCGAACGCGGCAAGCCCAGGCTCTCGCCAGCGCCGGTGAAACTCGACAGTTCGGTGACGCGTACGAAGGTGCGCAACAGTTCGAGTTTGTTCATGGGATTGTTCGCCTGATCCGACCAGTGATTCCGATTCACTGCTGTTTATCACGTTATAGGCGCACAAATACACTGTGCGCCACCATCCCATCCAGAGGCATTCATCATGACCCGCAAAATCGCATTGATCACCGGCGCCAGCCGTGGCCTGGGTAAAAACGCCGCGCTGCACCTGGCGGCGCAAGGCGTGGACATCATCGGCACTTACCACAGCAAAGCGGAGGAAGCGCAGGCTTTGGTCGCGCAGATCGAACAATTGGGTGGCCGCGCGGCCATGCTGCAACTGGATGTCAGCCAGAGCGCGAGCTTCAGTCAGTTTGTTGGCGAAGTGGCCGGCGTGCTCAAGGATGTGTTCGCACAGGAGCGCTTCGATTTTCTGATCAATAACGCGGGGATTGGCATTCACGCCAGCTTTGCCGAGACCACCGAAGCCCAGTTCGACCAACTGGTGGCGATCCAATTCAAGGGCCCGTTTTTCCTGACCCAGCAGCTGTTACCGTTAATCCGCGACGGCGGCCGCATCCTCAATGTGTCCAGCGGCCTGGCGCGCTTCAGCCTGCCGGGTTACGCCGCCTACGCGGCCATGAAAGGCGCGATGGAAGTGCTGACCCGCTACCAGGCCAAGGAGCTGGGTGCACGTGGCATCAGCGTCAACATCCTGGCCCCGGGCGCCATCGAGACCGACTTCGGCGGCGGCGCCGTGCGTGACAACGCCAGCCTCAATGCGATGGTCGCCAACAACACCGCCCTGGGCCGCGCGGGCCTACCGGATGATATCGGCGGGGCGATTGCCAGCCTGCTCGCCGACGGCAGCCACTGGATCACCGGCCAGCGCATCGAGGCGTCGGGCGGCATGTTTCTGTAGGAGCTTCTCGCGCAGCACGTCATAGCCCCAGTGATACACATAGGTGTACGGCAGGAAAAACAGCAGTACGCCTATGTCGAGGATAAACGCCTGCACCAGGCTGATATTCAGCCAGGCGGCAATCAGCGGCACACACACCAGAATCAAGCCCCCTTCAAACATCAAGGCATGCAGCCCCCGGGTCCAGGCGTTGTTGGCCAGGTGCCAGCGCGTCTTGAGGCGGTCGAACAGGCCATTGAAAATCACGTTCCAGGTCAGCGCCAACAGGCTGATCGCCAGGGTGACCATGCCCATTTCCAGGGCCGGTTTATCCATGATCCACGCCAGCAACGGCGTGCAAATCAACAACGCCAGGGCCTCGAAACCAATGGCCTGGCACACACGTTCAGTAATCGACTTGGTAGGGTTCATAACCCGGCTCCGTGAGTGACGATGGTTGCCATCATTACCCCTTGGCTCGATACTTCATAACCAATAACCATCGATCAAGGCGATAGTCATGGCCTCTAACGAAGTGCTGCAGGCATTTGTCCAGGCGGCGACCCAAGGTTCGTTCTCGGCGGCGGCGCGCAAGCTCGGCAAGAGCCAGTCCACCGTCAGCGCAGCGGTGGCGAGCCTGGAGATTGATTTGGAT
This sequence comes from Pseudomonas sp. OVF7, assembly GCF_030644265.1. Lineage (NCBI taxonomy): Bacteria > Pseudomonadati > Pseudomonadota > Gammaproteobacteria > Pseudomonadales > Pseudomonadaceae > Pseudomonas > Pseudomonas sp. OVF7. Next base: position 6,274,864 of record NZ_CP128996.1, read on the forward strand.
GTGGTGCTGTTTGACCGCAGCAGCCGCAAGCCGACACTGACGCCCGCAGGCCATGTGTTGTTGCAACGCGCCGAGCAGGTGCTGGAGGCCAGCAGCCGGCTGGAGTTGGCGGCGAGTCAGTTGGCCCAGGGGTTGGAGCCGAAGCTGAGTATCGCCATGTCCGATACCTACCAGTCCGACCGTTTCGAGGTCGCCCTCAGCGCGTTTGAACAACGCTACCCGGACCTTGAGCTGGAATGCCTGATCGCCGAATGCGAAGACCTGATCGCCCTGGTCCAAAGCGGGCGGGCGCAGATCGCGTTTATTGAACACCAGGACGTGTATCCGCCGGACCTGACCCGCGCGCCGGTGGACGAGCGCACCGAGATTGCCCTGTTCGTGTCACCGAAGCATCCGCTGGCGGGCCTCGATACCCTCACGGCGCACGCCCTGCAACAGCACCGCGAATTGCGCCTGGCAAGCATCATCAACCCGAACGAAACCCGCGCCAACGGCCGCGTCTGGTCGGCCCCCAGTTATCTGATGCTGCTGGAGATGGCCCAGTTGGGTTTCGGCTGGGCGCCGATTCCCCGCTGGCTGGTGGAACGCTTCGGTGGCGGGCAACTGGTCGAACTCAAGGCACGCGGCTGGCCGCGTTCGGTGGCCGTGGATGCACTGTGGTCCCGTCACCATCCTCCGGGGCCTGCGGGGAGTTGGTTGTTGGGGAAGATGTTGGAGTGAGATCTCCCAGACAATGAAGATCACATGTGGGAGGGGGCTTGCCCGCGATAGCGGTGGGTCAGTCACCTAATACAGTGACTGACACCCTGTTATCGGGGGCAAGCCCCCTCCCACATTTGGATCTTCATTGTTGGGGGGAATCGAGTTCGGCCAGGCGGTGTTCGAGGAAGCGTTTTTCAGGGATCTGCTGGGTCAGTGACAGGGCGGTTTCATAGGCCCTGCGGGCCTCTTCCACCCGTCCCAACTGCCGGCAAAACTCGCCCCGCGCCGAATGCGCCAAGTGGTAATCCTGCAACTCCCCGCGCGCCAGAATCGCCTCCACCTGCTGCAAGCCCGCCAACGGTCCATCGCGCATGGCCACAGCCACGGCGCGGTTCAATTCAATGACTGGCGAAGGCACCGCCCTGAGCAATACATCGTAGAGCCCAATAATCTGCGGCCAATCCGTTTCCCCGGCGCTGCGTGCCTCGGCATGCACCGCCGCAATCGCCGCTTGCAGGCAATACGGGCCAAAACCCCGCTGGGTCAGTGCCTGTTCCACCAGCGCGCAACCTTCAGCCATCAAGGACGTATCCCACAACGAACGGTCCTGTTCATCCAACAGCACCAGTTCGCCGCTGGCCGAGGTGCGCGCGGCGCGGCGGGATTCGTGGAGCAGCATCAACGCCAGCAAGCCCAGGACTTCCGGTTCGGGCAGCAATTGGGTCAACAAGCGACCGAGGCGGATGGCCTCACGGGTCAGGTCTTCGCGGGTCAGGTCCGCGCCCATGGACGCCGAGTAGCCTTCGTTGAACACCAGGTAAATCACGCGCAGCACACTGTCCAGGCGTTCGGGTAATTCGGCCAGGGACGGCACCTGATAGGGAATCTTCGCCTCGCGGATCTTGCCCTTGGCCCGCACGATGCGTTGGGCGATGGTGGTGGGCGTGGCCAGGAAGGCGCGGGCGATTTCTTCGGTGGTGAGGTCGCAGACCTCACGCAAGGTCAGCGCCGTCTGGGCGTCGGCCGCCAACGCAGGGTGGCAGCAGGTGAAGATCAGGCGCAGACGGTCGTCTTCCACGTCTTCCTCACTCCAGTCAGCGGCTTCCAGTGCGTCGGCCTGCGCCTGCAACAACGGGGTAAACCGGGCCTGGCGGCGCAGACGATCGATGGCCTTGAAGCGTCCGGTCGACACCAGCCAGGCGCGTGGGTTGCTCGGCACACCGTCTTGCGGCCAGCGCTCGACCGCGACGAAGAACGCCTCGTGCAAGGCTTCTTCGGCGAGGTCGAAATCCCCCAGCAAACGGATCAGCGTGGCGAGGACGCGCCGGGACTCACTGCGGTAGATCGCCTCGATGGGAGGCGTCAATCGCGCATGCCCTGGGTCACCAGCGCCACCAGGCGGTCCAGGCTCTGGCCCCAGCCGTCGTGAAAGCCCATGGCTTCGTGGGCCTGTTTGTCTTCAGCGCTCCAGTGCATGGCGCGAGCGGTGTAGAGGGTCTTCCCGTCTTGTTCCTCAAAGGTGACTTCAGCGCTCATGAACGGCTTGCCCGAAGGTATCCAGCCCGGCATGAAGGCATCGGTGAACACCAGGCGGTTGGGCGCGTCGATCTCCAGGAACACGCCCTGGGTCGGGTACTCGCTGCCATCCGGTGCGCGCATCAGGGTGCGGAACAGGCCACCAACCCACAGGTTCATTTCACACTCGGGGGTGGTCATGCCGTGGGGCCCCCACCATTGTTGCAACAGGGCAGGTTCGGTCCAGGCGCGGAACACACGGCTGCGCGGCGCATCGATCACGCGGCTGATGGACAGCTCAAATTCGGCAGGTTGCTTGGGCATGGGATAAACCTCCTGAGTCTTAGGGTTGTTGGAGTCAGAGATTCAATTCGCGCACGGGGCGCACTTCCACACTGCCGACCCGAGCGGCCGGAATGCCACCGGCCACCTGGATCGCTTCATTCAAGTCCCGCGCCTCGATCAGGTAGAACCCGGCGAGCTGCTCCTTGGTTTCGGCAAACGGCCCGTCGGTAATCGACAGCTTGCCATTGCGCATGCGCACGGTGGTGGCCGTGCTCACCGACTCCAGCGGCTCGGCGGCAAGCATGCGCCCGCTGGCCTGTATCGACTGGGCGTAGGCGAGACACTCCGGGTCTTTGGGGCTGTCTGGCGAAGTGTGCAACAGCTGTTCATTGCTGTAGATCAGGCACAGGTATTTCATGGCGTTCTCCGTTTTCGCAACGACTGACTATAGTTCGCGGCGCTCAAGGTTTCAGGTCGAACAGTGCCGTGCCGCTTGCCATGTCGAACGGCGCCGACCAATGCTCATGCACCACCTTCCAGTCGCCGTTAAAACGTTGATAGCCGGCCGTCACCCGCATCCAGCAGGCCTTCACTTCACCGTCCGGCCCGGCGCCGCCGCAGTGGGCCAGCCAGTGGGCGAATGCGCTGTCCTGGGACTCGACGATACGCAGTTCGTGGAACTCGAAAATGCCGGGGCCGGGGCAGTGTTCCATGCACGCTTCCCAGTGCGCACGGTAGGCCGCCTTGCCTTTGAACTGCAGGGCGCTCACGGCATCGAACGAGACGATATCGTCGGCGTAATAGCTGACAATCTTATCGATATTCCGGGAAAGTACGGCTTGCTTCCATTCTTCGATCAGGGTGTTGATTGCGGTACTCATGGCGATACTCCTTCGGGTTGGAAAATCAAGGAAGACACCCTTAGTCGAACGGCCTCCGGGCAAATCGACAGCCCGTTGAAAAATAATTTCGTGCCGCACAAAACCGCTAGACTGCGCCCTTCTTTGCAGCCGTTCGGACGCCCCGATGCAAACCCGCCTTGTCGCCTACGAGGCGCTGAATGCTGTGCAACAACAGCAAGTCGGCGCCCTCGAAGTTCATCCTGAGCAGTTGCCGTTTTGCGGCGACATGTATTGCGCACTCAACACCCTGCTGGTCAACCCAAGCCCAGGTGTCAAAGGCTTTGCGCTGCTGGCCGACGAGCGTCCGGTGGCGTTCCTCCTGCTCAAGCGCCCGCCCTGCCTGCCGCACTGGGCGGATGAACACAGCGCCACGCTGCATGCGCTACAGGTGGATCGGCAGCAGCAGGGCCGGGGCTTTGGCAAGGCGTGTTTGCAGGCGCTGCCGGCGGCGGCGATACAGGCGTGGCCGCAGATCAAGGCGCTGGAGTTGTCGGTGGACACGGACAATGTGGCGGCGATGGGGCTGTATCTGGGCGCCGGATGGGTGGACAGCGGGGAGGCGTATCAGGGGCGGGTTGGGTATGAGCGGAGGTTGAGGTGGGTGTTTGGTCGATACGGTGTTGGCCTGCTTTAAATGTCACGTATAGATAACTTACCCGATAAAAAGTAATGAATATGCGACATGAATACTTCAGTTATCGCTCAGCAACCCGACAGCCAAGTTCGCGCCATGCGTCTTAACCATGGCTCTGCCGAGGGGCTGCGCAGCAGCCCTATTCAGCGCTGCCGCATTCTTCCGGGTGAACCGCAGCGGTAGGTTTTGGGGCCGCTGCGCAGCCCAACGCGGGGCGAGCCCGCTCGCCACAGAGGGACGTGTTCAGCCTGCCGGTTACCGGGGTTCCACGGGCAACCAGATCTCCACCGTCCCCGTGCCCTTGCGTACATCGAAATCCGCGCTGTAGCGCTCGAAATCCGCTCCCGCCACCTTGTAGCCCGAGTGCGGCAACCACTCGAACATGATGCGCTCGTAGGTCTGCTCCAGTGCCTGCACCGGGCCATAGTGCGGGAACACGGCGTAGTGGTGCGCAGGCAGTTCGACGAATTCGAAGTTGCTCGGCACATCGCCTTTGGACGGCACTTCCACCCCCGCCATGTAATCGAACTCACCGTGGCTGGGGTTATGGCAAACGCCGTAGGTCACACCACCGACGCGTTTCTTGATGTGTTTTACGCTGTCGTCAAACACGCCCCACAGCTTGGGGATATCGCCCGCCGTGGCCTTCGAATAACGCCCTTGCACCCCCGCGATTACCAGGGCTTTGCCGTCTTTCATGCGCGGCTCTAACGGTTGTGTTATCTGCTGATCCATCTGAACAGTCTCCTTCTTATGAGGGAACAAACCCATATCGAGTATAGGGGTATATCCGCGCTGTACTCCATGCAGAAAATTTTCCTACGCATCTGGACAACTGGCCATCATCGACCGTATTGTCTGCCCCGCAGGCCACCGCAGTGGCCAACGTCGCTCGGACGGTTCCGGGCGCTTACGTACTCCGAGGCAACAATGGCCGACCAAGGTTCGCCGCGCCGCTTTGCGCGCATCGATCGACTCCCCCCTTACGTGTTCAATATCACTGCCGAGCTGAAGATGGCTGCGCGTCGGCGCGGCGAAGACATCATCGACTTGAGCATGGGTAACCCCGACGGCGCCACGCCTCCCCATATCGTGGAGAAAATGGTCACCGTCGCCCAGCGTGAAGATACCCACGGCTACTCCACCTCCAAAGGCATTCCACGTCTGCGCCGGGCGATTTCACGCTGGTACAAAGACCGCTACGACGTGGACATCGACCCCGAGTCGGAAGCCATCGTCACCATCGGTTCCAAGGAAGGCCTGGCGCACTTGATGCTGGCCACCCTGGACCAGGGCGACACCGTACTGGTGCCCAACCCGAGCTACCCGATTCATATCTACGGTGCCGTGATTGCCGGCGCCCAGGTGCGTTCGGTGCCGCTGGTACCCGGCGTGGACTTCTTCGCCGAGCTGGAACGGGCGATTCGCGGCTCGATCCCCAAGCCGAAGATGATGATCCTGGGCTTCCCGTCCAACCCCACCGCGCAGTGTGTGGAGTTGGATTTCTTCGAACGGGTGATTGCGCTGGCCAAACAGTACGACGTACTGGTGGTGCATGACCTGGCGTACGCGGACATTGTCTACGACGGCTGGAAAGCCCCCTCGATCATGCAGGTGCCTGGGGCAAAGGATATTGCGGTGGAGTTTTTCACCCTGTCCAAGAGCTACAACATGGCCGGCTGGCGTATTGGTTTCATGGTGGGTAACCCGGAACTGGTCAACGCGCTGGCACGGATCAAGAGCTACCACGACTACGGCACCTTTACCCCGCTGCAAGTTGCCGCGATTGCGGCGCTGGAAGGCGACCAACAGTGCGTCAAGGACATCGCCGAGCAGTACCGCCAGCGCCGCAATGTGCTGGTCAAGGGCCTGCATGAACTGGGCTGGATGGTCGAGAACCCGAAGGCGTCAATGTACGTCTGGGCGAAGATTCCCCAAGCCTATGCCGCCATGGGCTCGCTGGAATTTGCCAAGAAACTGCTGCAGGAAGCCAAGGTGTGCGTGTCGCCGGGGATCGGCTTTGGTGAGTATGGCGATGACCATGTGCGCTTTGCACTGATCGAGAACCAGGACCGGATTCGCCAGGCGGTGCGCGGAATTCGCGGGATGTTCCGGGCGGATGGGTTAGTACCGAAAACCGGCGCCTGACTCGGTCAACATGTGGGAGGGGGCTTGCCCCCGATAGCGGTGGGTCAGTCACCAGATGCAGTGATTGACCCCCTATATCGGGGGCAAGCCCCCTCCCACATTTGATTGGGTTTTCACCCTGGCCTTGTGGTGTGTCTGTTAGACCACCAACGACAGCAACATGATAAAGATCAGCGCCACCACCGACAGGATGGTTTCCATCGCCGTCCAGGTCTTGAATGTCTCGGCCACGGTCATGTTGAAGTACTGCTTGACCAGCCAGAAGCCAGCATCGTTGACGTGAGACAGGATCAACGAGCCCGCCCCGGTCGCCAGTACCAGCAGCTCGCGGTTGACCCCTGGGATCATCCCCACCACCGGCACCACAATGCCAGCACCCGTAATGGTCGCTACGGTCGCCGAACCCGTCGCCACACGAATCACCGCCGCCACCAGCCACGCCAGCAAAATCGGGTTGATCTGCGCGTTGACCGCCATATGGCCGATCACGTCACCCACACCGCTGGTCACCAGCATCTGCTTGAAGCCACCACCGGCACCGATGATCAGGATGATCGCGGCAGTGGGCGCCAGGCTGGCGTCGAGCAGCTTGAGGATTTGTTTGGAGTGGATACCCTGGCGATGGCCAAAAGTGTACAGCGACAGCAGCAAGGCCAGCAGCAAGGCGCTGATCGGGTGACCGATCATGTCCATCCAGTTGCGCACCACGTGGCCTTCGGCCAGGGCGATGTCGGCGAAGGTTTTCAGCAGCATCAGGAACACCGGCAGCAGCACGGTGATCAGGGTGATGCTGAAGCTCGGCAACGTCTTGTGCTCCGACTCGCGGGCCAATTGGTCGACCAGCTCCTGGGACGGGTTGCCGGGAATGTACTTGGCAATGAACGTACCGAAGATCGGGCCGGCAATGATGGCCGTCGGCAGTGCGACGATCAGGCCATACAGGATGGTCTTGCCGATATCCGCGCCAAACACGCCGATGGCCAGCAGTGGACCCGGGTGCGGTGGCACCAGGCCGTGCACCGCCGACAGGCCGGCCAGCAACGGGATACCGATCTTGATCAGCGACACGCCGGTACGGCGCGCAACGATAAACACCAACGGGATCAGCAGCACAAAGCCGATCTCGAAGAACAGCGGAATGCCCACCAGGAACGCGGCGAACATCATGGCCCACTGGACCTTTTCCTTGCCGAAGGCGCGGATCAAGGTCTGGGCGATCTGATCGGCACCGCCGGATTCAGCCATCATCTTGCCGAGCATCGTACCCAGCGCGAGGATGATGCCGACAAAGCCAAGCACCCCGCCGAAACCGTCCTGGAATGCCTTGATGATCTTGTCCACGGGCATACCCGAGGTCAGGCCGAGGAAGCCGGCCGCGATGATCAGCGCAATGAACGGGTGAACCTTGAACCGGGTAATCAATACGATCAGCCCGATGATGGTAACGACTGCATCTAACAGCAGGTACGACTCGTGGGACATGCCAAACATGGGGGGGTCTCTCCTGTTTGTTGTTGTTATTAAAACGGGTGTTGAATTTCCTGCCGGGGATAGCGCTATCTTGTCCGGCAAAAAATTATCGGGTTGGTTCAAAACCGTGTTGCAGCCACCAGGCGTTGGTCTGCTCGGCCAGCGCCTCGACGCTGTCTTCGCTGGCGTTTAGAGCCAGGGTCAGGGGCTCGCCCTTGGGCGATTCAAGGGTGGCGAACTGGCTGTCTATGAGGCTGGCCGGCATGAAATGGCCGGGGCGATGGGACACGCGGTCGGCGGCGACTTCACGGGTCAGTTCCAGGAATACAAAGCCCAGGCCAGGCGCGGCTTCGCGCAGGTGGTCGCGGTATTTCTTTTTCAGCGCGGAGCAGGTGAGTACCGGGTGTTCACCGGCTTTGAGCGAGCGGCGCAGTTCATCGCACAGGATGTCGAGCCAGCCGGCGCGGTCGTCGTCGTTGAGGGGGTGGCCGGCGCTCATCTTTTCGATGTTCGCGGCGGGGTGAAAGCTGTCGCCTTCAATGGCCGTGGCACCGTTCAGGCGGCACAGGGCCTCGCTGACGCTGGTCTTGCCACAGCCGGCAACACCCATGATGACCAGGGCGGTAACAGGTTGACTCATGGAACACCTCAGGACGCAGATAGCGCTACCTTTGCACGCTGTAAGGCGAGTGCAAAAACAGGCTTTTCCCGCGCCGTCTTGTCATTTTTATGGAGTGACGCGTGCATCCGCTCCAATCATTTGAACCGGATCAGGCAACCCAAAGTTCAATAATTTGCAGCCTTTTGGAGACAGCGCTACCTTAGTGCCTCGATTTTTGTTTGGCAAGCCGCCTGATGACCTCTAAGAACGATAAAAATACCCGCACCACCGGTCGCCCTACCCTCAATGAAGTCGCCCGCCTGGCCGGCGTCAGCCCGATTACCGCCTCGCGCGCGCTGCGCGGCATCAGCACCGTGGCCACCGAACTGGTGGAAAAAGTGCAGCGAGCCGCCGCCGAACTCAACTATGTGGTCAACCCCGCCGCCCGTGCCCTGGCTTCGGCCCAGAGCCATTCGGTGGTGGTGTTGGTGCCGTCGTTGTCCAACCTGCTGTTTATCGAAACCCTCGAAGCCATCCATCAGGTACTGCGGCCCAAGGGGTTCGAAGTACTGATCGGCAACTCCCATTACTCGCGCGATGAAGAAGAAAACCTGCTGCGCAACTACATGGCCTACCAGCCACGGGGGTTGCTGCTGACCGGGTTCGATCGCACCGAAAGCGCGCGACGGATGGTCGAGGCCAGCAATGTGCCCTGTGTGTACATGATGGATCTGGACCCTAATGCGGGCGTGAACTGCGTGGGTTTCTCACAGTTGGCCGCAGGTGAAACGGCAGCGGCGCATTTGCTCTCCCGTGGGCGCAAGCGCCTGGCCTATATCGGTGCGCAACTGGACCAACGTACCCTGCTGCGCGGCGAGGGTTTCCGCCGGGCGTTGCAACAAGCGGGGATGTACGACCCGGCGCTGGAACTGCTGACACCGCGCCCTTCCTCGGTCGGCCTGGGTGGCGAGCTGTTCCTGCAATTGCTGGCGGCGCACCCGGATGTGGACGCAATCTTCTTCGGCAACGACGACCTGGCGCAAGGTGCGCTGCTGGAAGCCCTGCGCCATGGCATCAGCGTGCCGGAGCGCGTGGCCGTGCTGGGCTTTAACGACCTGCCAGCGTCGTCTTTCATGGTGCCGCGCTTGAGCAGCATCAGCACCCCCAGGGAAGCGATCGGTCGACGTGCGGCGGAGCATTTGTTGACGATCATGGCGGGCAATAGGATCGCCAAGCCGGTAGTGGATATGGGGTTTGAATTGCAGGTGCGGGAAAGCACGTAGGACGCCTGTAGGATGAGGCTGACATTGCGGTAAGCGCCTTGCCCGGTTGCCTACGCTTACGTCAGAATCCGCCGGCTTGTGCGCTTGAGGGGTGATCTTTAAGGTTTGCCGGTCGCTGAATTTCTCGGTGATCGGGTTTAGTAGCCTGAAGCTCTCCACACATATGCATAAGCCAACCATGGTGGCTGTGCGTAGGGCGCCTTCGGGTGCGCCGGGTTTGTGTGGGATTACCGGTCTACTAACCTGCGTACAGCTGCCACCCATTCGTTTAGTAGCGATTAGGGTGTTGGCACAGCCAGGTACTTCAACCATGCAAAGCGTCAATCCCCCGACTACGCTGTTCACGCTCATCCCCGATGTCCCCACCGAAACCCTGCTGATCAACAGTTACGAAACCGTGTGCTCCGTCAGCACCTTGCTGCTCGACCTGTCTGATGACCTTACCGGCAAACACCGTGATGTTGCCCTGGCCATTCACCAATTGAGCGAACTAAGCGTGTTGCTGGTGGGCAAAGCCATGGACCAGCACACACCACGCTGCTAAGGCCCTACTGGATAAAAATGTGGGAGGGGGCTTGCCCCCGATGGCAGTGGGTCGGCTACAGACAGGCTGACGTCATCACCGCTATCGGGGGCAAGCCCCCTCCCACATTTTTTAACCGCGCCTACTTGGCCCCTGCTAGATTAACCACTCTCCACCGCCAGGAAAGCACCATGGGACACTCACTGAAAATCTTGGGCCGTACCTCGTCGATCAACGTGCGCAAAGTCCTGTGGACCTGCCAGGAACTGGGCATAGACTACGTGCGCGAAGACTGGGGCATCGGTTTCAAACCCACCCAATCCGCCGAATTCCTGGCCCTGAACCCCAATGCCCAAATACCGGTACTGATCGATGACCACGGCGTGCTGTGGGAATCCAACACCATCTGCCGCTATTTGGTGAACCTCTACCAACGCCACGACCTGCTGCCCATCGAACCCGCACCGCGCGCGCGGGTCGAGCAGTGGATGGACTGGCAGGCGACCGAACTCAACCCGTCCTGGGGCTATGCCTTCCAGGCGCTGGTGCGCAATAGCCCCGACCATCAGGACCCGCAACGTATCGCAGCCGGCGTGCAGGCCTGGAACGACAAGATGGGGCTGCTGGAACAACAGTTGGCTAAAACCGGCGCCTACGTGGCCGGCGATGATTTCACCCTCGCCGACATCCTGATCGGCCTCTCGGTGCATCGCTGGCAGATGACGCCCATGCAGCGGCCGCCCTACCCCGCCATTGCGGCGTACTACCAGCGGCTCAGCCAGCACGCCGGCTTCAAGACCTTCGCCCTCGACGGTCACAATTAAGCACAAGGACAAGCACGTGAAAGGATTCAACGTACTGCTCACCGGCGCTTGCGGCAGAATCGGCAAGACATTTTTCGAGGCTTCGAAAGACCGCTACCGTTTCATCCTCACTGACCGCGTCGCGCCGGATTTCGACCTGGGTGACCACCGCTTCGTACACGCCGACCTTAGCGACCGCTCCACCCTCACCGCCCTGCTCGAAGGCATCGACGTGATCGTGCACCTGTCGGGCATCCCCCACGCCAGCGCGTCGTTCGAGGAGTTGCTGCCCAACAATATCCTCGCCACCACCTACCTGTTCGAAGCCGCCGTGGCCGCAGGCGTGGAGCGCCTGGTATTTGCCAGCAGCGCCCAGACCATCGAAGGCTACCCGGTAGACCGCCAGATCACCCCCGGCATGCCCGTGCTGCCTGCCAACCTGTATGGCGTGAGCAAATGCTACGGCGAGGCGTTATGCGGTTATTACGCAGCGAAAACCCCGCTATCGACCATCGCCCTGCGCATCGGCGCCTTCGAATTCCCCGAGGCCCATGACCTGCGCAACGCCCGCGACCTCAGCGCCTGGCTTAGCCCCCGTGACGCGGTGCAATTGCTGCAACGTGCAGTGGAAACAGCCGGGGTCAAACACCTGATCGCCCATGGCATCTCCAATAACCGCTTCAAGCGCCTGGATTTAAGCGAAACCACGCGCGTGCTGGGCTATCAACCGGTGGATGACGCGTTCCAGGCCTTTGAAATTCCGATCACCTTCTGAGCACACGCCATAAAACCTTGAAACACCACGCCGACGCGCAATAAATCAGCGAATCGGCGTGCCATCGCGGGCAACTTCACAAGCGGCGATTTCCGTTAGCAGGCTAAGATTCCACTTCACTGCCCCTGGAATCTGCCCCATGTCGACACTCACTGCCTCTGCCACGGACGGCATCGACCCGGTCCGTGCCGCCCATATCAGCGCGCGCATCGACCGCCTGCCGGCTGTCGCCAGTATCTGGCGCCTGGTGGCGCTGCTGTCGATTGGCGGTTTTTTCGAGCTGTATGACCTGTTCCAGACCGCCTACATCAGCCCGGGCCTGATCAAGGACGGCATCTTTGCCACCGGCAGCGGCGGTGTATTCGGCTTCTCCGACCAGGCCGCGTTCGCCTCGGCGACCTTTCTTGGCCTGTTCCTCGGGGCCAGCCTGCTCAGCCCCATCGCCGACCGCTTCGGGCGCCGGGCGATCTTCACCTTCGCGTTGATCTGGTACACCGTCGCCACGGTGTTGATGGGTATCCAGACGTCCGCCCTGGGCATCATCTGCATGCGCTTCCTGGTGGGCATCGGTCTGGGCATCGAGCTGGTCACCATCGACGCTTACCTGTCGGAACTGGTACCCAAGCGCATGCGCAGCTCGGCGTTCGCCTTTGCGTTTTTCATCCAGTTCCTGTCGGTGCCGGCGGTGGCCTTGATGTCGTGGTGGCTGGTGCCCCAGGCGCCGTTCGGCGTCGCCGGCTGGCGCTGGGTAGTGCTGTCGAGTGCAGTGTTTGCGCTATTTATCTGGCAACTGCGCAAGCGCCTGCCGGAATCACCGCGCTGGCTGGCGCAGAAAGGTCGTTTCGGCGAAGCCAGTGCGATCATGGACAACCTCGAAGCCCGCTGTCAGAAGGATTACGGCCAGCCGCTGGATGAGCCCGAACCGGAAACCGTCAGCGTGCAAGGCAGCGGCCGCTTTGCCGATATCTGGCAACCCCCGTACCGCCGCCGTGCGTTGATGCTGATCGTGTTCCATGTGTTCCAGGCCATCGGTTTTTTCGGCTTTGGCAACTGGCTGCCGGCGTTGCTCTCGGGCCAGGGTGTCAGCGTGACCCACAGCTTGCTGTACGCCTTTATCATCACGCTCGCCTACCCCTTGGGGCCGTTGTTGTTCGTGAAGGTGGCCAACCGCTTTGAAAACAAATGGCAGATTGTCGGCTCGGCCATGGGCGCGATGATCTTCGGTAGCCTGTTCGCCCTGCAGACCACGGCGGTAGGGTTGGTGATCTGCGGGGTGATGATCACGTTCTGCAATGCCTGGTTGAGCTTCAGTTATCACTCGTACCAGAGCGAACTGTTCCCGACCAATATCCGCGCGCGGGCGGTGGGGTTCTGTTATTCGTTCAGCCGCTTGTCCACGGTGTTCAGCAGCCTGTTGATCGGTTTTATCCTCGAACACCTGGGCACCCCGGGCGTGTTGGCGTTTATCGCCAGCAGCATGTTGATCGTGATGATCACCATCAGTTGGTTCGGGCCGCGTACGCGCAATCTGGCGTTGGAAAATATCGCCCACTGACGGCAACGATTGGCCGTCGACGGGACAACTATTGCCGCGACGGCCGTGCGCGCCCCAGTAAAACCGGGGTGATGCTGCCCGGCACGCTAATTGCTCCACCTGAGGCACCGTACATTTCCCCAGGTGAACCATCATGCTGGTTAACAACAACACTCAAGCCGTATCGACCGTCCAACAGCTCAAGCGCCCCGATATGGACCCCGCCAACGCCGCCGCCAGCACGCTATACAGCGGCGCCCTGCAAGCGGCGCAGCAAAGCGTGACCGTGCCAGTTGTACAGAAGGCACTGGACAAGGCCAACGATCGCATCGACGAAGCCTTCGCCAAGACCCGCGTGCAGTTGCAAGCGAGCACGGCAGCCACTCCGGCGACCACGGATGTACCCGCCGCCGGTTCCACCACCAGCAGCGCACGCGCAGACTTCACCGATTACATGAGCAAAACCCCGGCCGAACGTATCCGCGAGCAGTTGCTCAAGGAGCAAGGGTTGACCGAGGAACAAGTGCAGGCCATGCCCCAGGAAAAACAGGATGCGATCGCCAAGCAGGTGGCTGAGCGCGTGAAAGTACAACAAGAGCAGCAGGTAGCGGCGAAGACCGCGGCGCCCCAGGCGCAGTCGGTGAAAGACACCCTCGCGGCGATCTAAGCAACCGCGCAAGGCAAACCCTGTCTGCGACTTGGCGCTGTCGTACAGCAAACCGGCCCCCTGATGGCGAGCGGGCCGGTTCCCGATCACTGGGTGTCAGTCTCAACCTTGGGCGACTGATCCATCGCCCCCTGGTGGATTCAAGCGCATCAACGTTCAGCCAGCATCTTCAACAACGCGTCGGCGGCGGCCGAAGGTGGGCGGTTGGGTGAACCGACCAGGGCAAACTCGCGGTACCGCGGCGCTGTCAGCGGCATCACGCGTAAACCCTGGCGCTCGACCGGCAGGGCCATCTCCGGCACCAGCGTCACGCCAACGCCTTCGCGTACCAGGCTGAAGGCGCTGCTCCATTCGCGGACTTCCACGCGGATATCGCGCAGGGTCAGCCCTACCGCGGCGCCCAGGCTGCGGGCATTGGCGCTGCAACCACCGGTGGCAAGCACGAAGGCTTGTTCGAACAGTTCCTCAAGACTTACGCTTGCATCGGCCGGGCGTTGTGCCAGTGGATGGTTCGTCGGCAGCACTGCCATCCAGCAGTCACGGCCCAATATGGTGGCCTGGCGCTCGGGCTTGGGGTTGAGCACCACGCCCAGGTCGATCAGGTCGGCCTCGAGCAGGGTCAGCACCTCGTTATCGGTAACATCCAGGGTGGTGACGTCGATACCGGGATATAACTGGCGGAAACGTTGCAAAAACGGCGTCAGAAAGGTCGCGAGCACCATGGGGAAACTAGCGATGCGAATCGTCCCCCGCAGCATGGGCCTGGCCTCATCCACAGTACTGCGAATCGCCTGCAAGGCCCCGAGCATCACCCGCGCCTGCTCGATCACACTCAGCCCCAGGGCGGTGGGCAAGGTCTTGCGCGGCTCGCGGGTAAACAACTGAGCACCCAGCGTCGCCTCCATGCCAGCCATGGCCTGGCTGGCGGCGGACTGGGTCATGCCGACATGTCCGGCGGCGGCGGTGATGCTGCCGTGATCGGCCACCGCCACCAGCAGGCGCCAGTGCATCAGGTTCATCATGACAGTCGCTGTCCTTATGGCAGGGATCCGAAGGTTTAATTTTACGCAAGGTGCCACGGCGGTGAGACTGGCGCAAATTCAACGGAGCTGTCACAGATGAAACTGTATTTCTTCCCCAATGCCTGTTCCCTCGCCCCCCATATCGTGCTGCGCGAATTGGCGCTTCCGTTCGACCTGGTGCGCGTGGATAACCAGGCCAAAACCACTGCCGATGGCCAGGACTTCCTGCAGATCAACCCCAAGGGCTATGTGGCAGCGCTGCAACTGGACAACGGCCAGGTGTTGACCGAAGCCAGCGCGATCCTGCAATACCTGGCCGACCTCAAACCCGACGCGGGCCTGGCCCCGGCCAATGGCAGCTGGGAGCGCGTGCGCTTGCAGGAGTGGCTGAATTTTATTGCGACTGAAATTCATGGTGGGTTGGCAGTGTTTTTCAACAATGCGATTCAGGGCGAGGTCAAAGCCTCGTTCCAGGCCACGCTGTTCAAGCGCTTCGCGGTGCTGGTGCAGACCCTGGAGCACCAGGATTACCTGTTAGGCGCGCACTATTCAGTAGCGGATGCCTACCTGTTCGTGGTGCTGCGCTGGGCGGGGTTTCACGCCATTGATCTGGGCAAGTGGCCGGCGCTGGCGGCGTTTCAACAGCGGGTGGGCGAGCGGCCAACGGTCATCGCCGCGCTGGCCGCCGAAAATTCATGATCTGAAATAGACGCCAGTGTGGCACCGGCTCGCCTGCAATGACTGGGGGGGCTGCATGCGGCACAGAGGCCGTGCGCTGTTCTGGTAGAGGGGGCGTGCGGCAGCTCAGAGCAGGTGTTTCCTGCTCTGTGCAATGAGGCGGGAAAATCTGGCAGATCATTGGGTTATAAGCTTGTCACTCAGTGACCGAACAGACCTGTGTCGGTTTTCTTGGCTTTCTTGTCGGCGCGTTTTTCGTCGGCGGTTTTTGCCGGTTTCTTCTTCGCGGCTTTCTTTGAATCCATACCTTTGGCCATGATGCGTGCTCCACTTACAGGGGATGTAACACTGGGTATACCACCTATTGCCCTACAGAAGGCGCTTATAATCCCCGGCCCGTGATTACGCTGCCTGAAGACCATGCCCGAGTTGACCATCGATCTGCTGGCAGAGCCCCTGTGGCCGCTGCTGAACAAGTTTTATCGCAGCCACCAGTCGTCGATGAAGGCGCTCAAGGGCGGACGTCTGTGGGTGGCGCGCCGCCGCGAGATTGTCGCCGGCCTGTGCCTCACGCCCGTGGTTGGCGGGCAATGGTTGACGGGCGTGTTTGTCGACCCGGCGTATCGCGGCCAGGGTCTGGCAGCCCGCTTGATCGGTGCGGCGGTGGCAGATGTGGAAGGCACCGTGTGGCTGCTCTGTCATCCGGAGCTGGAAGGCGTTTATCAGCGCATGGGCTTTACCCAGGACACGCTGTTGCCGCAATCCCTCAGCGAACGACTGGTGCGCTACAAGCGTAACAAGCCGATGATTGCGATGGGCTTAGAACCTTTGGTGAGGTCGACCTCGGATAATGTGTGATCGGCCGACACTGGGCCCATGCTAGCCTCGACGGCACAGAAGCCCTCTACAGGATGATCATGAAAACGACGCTTGCAGCTCTGTCCCTCACCGCCCTCCTCGCGCCAACCTTCAGCCAGGCCGCCGACGCGCCGATTACCGCCAAGCAATACGCCAGTGTGCTGGCCGGCAGTTGGCGCGACCCGGCCAACAGCGCGCGTGACGTCTATCGCCATCCGCAGCAGACACTTGAGTTCTTTGGCCTGGGCGCCCAGCAGAGGGTGATCGAAATCACCCCAGGTGGCGGCTGGTACAGCGAGATTCTCGCACCGCTGCTCAAGGACCACGGGCACTACATCGCCGCCGTGCAGGCCCCCAGTGTGAGTGCCTACGCGCGCACGTCGGAAGAAAACCTGAAAAAGAAATTCGCCGCCGACCCGGCGCGCTACGCCAAGGCTGAAGTGGTCGAGTTCGATCCCAAGGCCCCGGTGTTCGGCAAACCCGCTTCGGCGGATGCAGTGCTGACGTTCCGCAATGTGCATAACTGGGTGTTGGCCGATACCGCCGAGGCCACTTTCAGCGGGTTCTACAACGTGTTGAAACCGGGTGGCGTGCTGGGGGTGGAAGACCATCGCGCCAAGGACGGCGCAAACCTTGACGCCATCAAGGACAGTGGTTACCTGACCACGGCGCAGGTGGTGAAGCTGGCGACCGATGCCGGGTTCAAACTGGCCGGGCAGAGTGAGGTCAACGCCAACCCGAAGGACACCAAGGACTATGCCGGCGGCGTCTGGACCTTGCCGCCGACGTTGAAGCTGGGCGAGCAGGATAAGGCCAGGTATGTGGCGATTGGCGAATCGGACCGGATGACGTTGCGGTTCGTCAAACCAGCCAAATGATCTGACTCACCGCCGCCCCCCTGTGGCGGGGGCAAACCAGCCCCTTCCACAGGGATTTGTGGGTATCGGCGAGGTTATTCGTCGGCCGTCGGGTCCATGTCCGGGAACATCACTTCGATAAACCCGAACTTGCTGAAGTCGGTGATCCGCGACGGGTACAGCCGGCCGATCAGGTGGTCGCATTCATGCTGCACCACGCGCGCGTGGAAGCCTTCGGCGATACGTACGATCGGCTCGCCCTTGGGGTCGAAACCTTCGTAGCGAATCTGCTGGTAACGGTCTACCGCGCCACGCAGGCCGGGTACGGAAAGGCAACCTTCGTAGCCCTCTTCCAGTATCGGGCTCAGCGGTGTGATCAGCGGGTTGATCAGGATCGTCTGTGGTACGGCCGGAGCGTCCGGGTAGCGTTCACTGCTCTCGAAACCAAAGATCACCAGTTGCAGGTCGACGCCAATCTGCGGTGCGGCCAGGCCGACGCCGCCGACGTGCTCCATGGTCTGGAACATGTCGTCAATCAATTGCCACAGCTCGGGGCTGTCGAACATTTCCGGCGGGACCGGTGGCGCGATACGCAGCAGGCGTTCGTCGCCCATTTTCAGGATTTCACGGATCATCGATCAGACTTCGTCAGGGGTGGGCTTGGAATGGTCTCGGCCGAGGCCAGAGACGTGCTGTTTCTCACTCACGTGGGTGTGTGCATCGAATGCCTTTTCGCCGGGGTCCTTGCCTTCGGCGGACATGTGTTCGATCACGGCATTCATCTCCGCACCGAGCAACAACACGGCAGCAGAAATATAGAAGTACAGGAGCAGGACAATGATTGCACCGATACTGCCATACATGGCGTTGTAGTCGGCGAAGGTCTTGACGTAGTAGCCAAAGCCCAGGGACGCGACGATCCACACCACCACCGCCAGCACGGAACCTGGGGTAATAAAGCGGAATTTCTGCTCGACATCGGGCATCACGTAGTACATCAGGGCCACAGCGAACATCAGCAGGACCACGATCAGCGGCCAGCGCAGGATGGTCCACAAGGTGACCACGAATTCCTGCATACCGATTTGCCCCGCCAGCCACTCCATCACCTGCGGCCCGAGCACCATCAGCGCAGCGGCGGCCAGCAGCATGCCGGCGATGCCCACGGTGTAGAAAATCGACAACGGAAACCGCTTCCAGATCGGCCGCCCTTCGACCACGTCGTAGGCGGCGTTCATCGCGCTCATCATCAAGCGCACGCCGGCCGAGGCGGTCCATAGTGCAATCACGATACCCACCGACAGCAGGCCACCCTTGGACTGCTGCAACTGGTCGATCACCGGGTTGACCTGCTCCAGGGCCTGGGGCGGCAACACCAGTTCCGACTGCAGGCGCAGCCAGGTGAAAAAGTCCGGCAGGTGCAGGAAACCGATCAAGGCAATGAGGAACAGCAGGAACGGAAACAAGGAAAACAGCATCTGGTAGGCCAGTGCCGAGGCGTAAGTCGACATCTCGTCGTTGACGAATTCCTTGACCGTGCGCACCAGCACTGTGTGCAGCTTGAGGCCATCGAGTACCGGAAAAATCATAGCGTCTCCTTTCGCCGCAAAAAGGTTGAGTTCAGGGGCGACTCAGGGGGCGTTTTCTACATCAAAGTAGCCTATCTGGCGACTTTGAAACAATTTCAAGAATTTAGTTGCACCGCCGCACATAAAAACGGCCATCCGTGGATGGCCGTTGGGCTGAAGGAACACAGCCAGCGATTCAGGTTTACTTGGTCGCTTTTTTGACGGCATCCTTGGTGTCGCCGACGGCTTTCTGCACTTCGCCTTTCTTTTCCTGAATGACACCTTCAGCACGCAACTTATCGTTGCCGGTCACTTTGCCGACGCCTTGCTTGATGTTGCCGACAGCTTCGTTCGCGACGCCTTTTACCTTATCCGATGTGCTGCTCATGGTATGCCTCCGAAAGAACAATCAAGGGTTTTGGTCATTACCTAAAGATTGACCGGGGGCTGTTCGGCAGAGTTTCAATTATTTTTCGGTGGGCATTTCATCGCCATGCGCAGGTTTGGCTTTATGTTTTGCGGCCAACCCACGAGAATGCGCGGCACATTCAGGCTATAACGCTGAATAACAGATCCCGTAGGAAGGTTATGAAACTCAATAAAGCACAGGCCATCGCCCGCAGAAACCAGGAACTGGGCGGTGCCGTTCTCGGCGTCAACAACTGCCATTTCACCGACCTGGACCGCAAACGCAATATCTGGTGGTTCGACTTGCCGGTGGCGCGGATTGCCGTGGGCCAGTACGAGTGGATTCACCTGTTGATGCACAACGCCGAGACCGACCAGTTGCTGCACCTGAAGGTGCCGACGGTATTCCTGCGTGAAAAGCTCGAAGGGCTGGTGGTGCGCAATGCGGGCAAGCGCAAGCCGGAGATTACCCTGGAGCTGAGCGCGGACAAGGATTCGTTCCTGAAGGATGTGCGTCCGGCGGGTGCCGGTGTCAACTTCGCGCAGTTCGCCCTGTAGGAACGCGGCAAAAAAAAAATGAGGGAGGGGGCCTGCCCGCGATAGCAGAGTGTCAGTCACTGAATCGGTTGACTTCACACCGCCATCGGGGGCAAGCCCCCTCCCACATTTGGGTTACGTTACTTTTTAAGACCGAGTTTCTTCAGCTCTTCATCGCGCAACTCACGACGCAGGATCTTGCCCACGTTGGTGGTCGGCAACGCATCGCGGAACTCCACGGCCTTGGGCACCTTGTAGCCGGTGACATTGGCGCGCATGTGCTCCATCACCTGGTCCTTGGTCAGGGTCGCCCCCGGCTTGACCACGATGAAGATCTTGATGTGCTCCCCGGATTTTTCGTCCGGCACGCCGATGGCCGCGCATTGCAGCACGCCCGGCAGGGTCGCCAGCACGTCTTCGAGTTCATTGGGGTAGACGTTGAAGCCGGAGACCAGAATCATGTCCTTCTTGCGGTCGACAATGCGCATGTAACCGTCCGGCTGGATGATCGCGATGTCACCGGTCTTCAGCCAGCCTTCGCTGTCGAGAATCTCCGCGGTGGCGTCTTCGCGCTGCCAGTAGCCCTTCATCACCTGCGGGCCCTTGACGCACAGTTCGCCGACTTCACCGAGGGCCAACTCGACGCCGTCATCGGTGATGACTTTGCACAGGGTCGACGGCACCGGAATGCCGATAGTGCCAATCTGAATGTTCTGGATCGGGTTGACCGTCGCCACCGGGCTGGTCTCGGTCATGCCGTAGCCTTCGCAGATGTTGCAACCGGTCACGGCCTTCCAACGCTCGGCCGCCGCCAGCTGCAGGGCCATGCCACCCGACAGGGTGACTTTCAGTGCAGAGAAGTCCAGCTTGCGGAAACCTTCGTTGTTGCACAGCGCCACGAACAACGTGTTCAAGCCGACAAAGCCGCTGAACTTCCATTTCGACAGTTCCTTGACCATCGCCGGCAGGTCGCGCGGGTTGCTGATCAGGATGTTGTGGTTGCCGATCAGCATCATCGCCATGCAATGAAAGGTGAACGCGTAGATGTGGTACAGCGGCAGCGGGGTGATGAGAATCTCGCACCCTTCGTTGAGGTTCGACCCCATCAGCGCCTTGCACTGCAGCATGTTGGCCACCAGGTTGCGGTGGGTAAGCATCGCGCCCTTGGCCACGCCGGTGGTACCGCCAGTGTATTGCAGCACGGCCACATCGCTGCTGGCCGGGCTGGCATCGTTGACCGGTTGGCCGTGGCCCTTGGCGAGCACCTCGTTGAACTTGATCGCCTTGGGCAAGTGATAGGCCGGGACCATTTTCTTCACGTACTTGATGACGCTGTTGATCAGCAGGCGCTTGAACGGCGACAACAGGTCGGCAACCTCGGTGACGATCACATGCTTGACGGCGGTCTTGGGCACGACCTTTTCCGCCAGGTGAGCCATATTGGCCAGGCACACCAGGGCCTTGGCGCCGGAATCGTTGAATTGGTGTTCCATTTCCCGCGCGGTGTACAGCGGGTTGGTGTTGACCACGATCAGGCCGGCACGGATAGCGCCGAATACGGCGACCGGGTATTGCAGGACGTTGGGCAGTTGCACGGCGATACGATCGCCGGGCTTCAAGTCGGTATGCTGTTGCAGGTACGCGGCGAACGCGCCGGACAATTCGTACAATTCACCGTAGGTGATTGTCTTGCCCAGGTTGCTGAAAGCCGGTTTGTTGGCGAAGCGCTGGCAGGACTGTTTCAGTACCGCCTGAATATTTGGATACTCGTCTGGATTGATGTCTGCAGCAATCCCGGCGGGGTACTTATCCTTCCAAAAGTCTACGTTCATGGAAGCCCACTCCTCAGCGACGCGAATTCATCATCGCATTTGATGCGATTATTATTGGTGTATGTTTTTTTAGGTGAGTCTGGCGCGTTCAAGCAGGCCGAGAGGTCACAAAGCGCGCCGAGAGTAGCAGCTTTGCCAAGGGCCGACTAGATCCAAAAGAGGGCCCTACAGTCATAATCATGACTGTCCTACAATATTTGGTCACACTCTAAACAAGGGTGAAATCACCCAGAAAAAGGCTCTGGAATAGGCCCTTCAAGGCGATAAACAGCAATGTGGGAGGGGGCTTGCCCCCGATAGCAATGGTTCAGCCAACACATTTGGTGACTGATACATCGCCATCGGGGGCAAGCCCCCTCCCACATTGTCGAGCCCAATTCCAATCAGGCGATATCGCGCAACTCACGCCGCAAAATCTTGCCCACCGGCGTCATCGGCAACGACTCGCGCAGCACAATATGCTTGGGCACCTTGTACCCCGTGAAGTTGGTCTTGCAGTAGTTCTTCAACTCTTCAAGGCTCACGCCCTCGGCCCGCGCCACCACGAACAGTTTCACCGCCTCCCCCGTGCGATCGTCCGGCACGCCGATCACCGCGCAGTTGGCCACCGCCGGGTGGGCCATCACCACGTCTTCGATTTCGTTCGGATACACGTTGAAACCCGAGACAATGATCAGGTCCTTCTTGCGATCCACAATACGGATGAAACCATCGGCGTCGATCACCGCGATGTCGCCGGTCTTGAGCCAACCCTCGGCGTCCAGGGTCTCGGCGGTGGCGACCGGTTGCTGCCAGTAGCCCTTCATCACTTGCGGACCTTTGATACATAGCTCGCCGCGCTCGCCCAGGGGCAACTCGACGCCCTCTTCATCAATCACCTTCATCGCCGTGGCCGGCACCGGGATACCTACGGTGCCCAGACGAGACTGCTTGCCATAGGGGTTGGTACTGGCAACGGGGGAGGTTTCAGTCAGGCCATAGCCCTCGCCGATTGTACAGCCCGTGATCTGCTGCCAGCGTTCGGCCGTGGCCTTGATCAGCGCGGTACCGCCGGAGTTGGTGAGCTTGAGGTGGGAGAAATCCAGGCTCTTGAAGTCCGGATGGTCCATCAGTGCCACGAACAGCGTGTTGAGCCCCAGCAACCCGGTAAAGCGCCAGTTCTTCAGTTCCTTGATAAAGCCGCCGATGTCGCGCGGGTTGGTGATCAGCACGTTGTGGTTGCCGGAGACCATCATGCACATGCAATTCGCGGTGAACGCATAGATGTGGTACAGCGGCAGCGGCGCGATCATCACCTCCTGCCCTTCCTTGATCAGCGGATGGCCATCTTCGCCAATCTGCGACATGCACGCGCGCACCTGCTGCATATTGGCCACCAGGTTGCCATGGGTGAGCATCGCGCCCTTGGCCAGGCCGGTGGTGCCGCCGGTGTATTGCAGCACGGCGATATCGTCGAGGCTCACCGGATGGCGGATCAGACCCTGCCCCGCGCCCATGCGCAACGCGCGCTTGAACGACACCGCACGCGGCAGGTGATAGGCCGGCACCATCTTCTTCACTTTGTCGACCACGGTGTTGACCAACCAGCCCTTGGCGGCGGGCATGAAGTCGCCCATCCTGGCTTCGATCAGGTAGTCGATCTCGGTATCAGTGCAGACCTCCTGCACCCGCGCCCCGAACAGGTTGAGGTAGACCAGGGCACGAATGCCGGCGTCCTTGAACTGGTGGCGCATCTCGCGCGGGGTGTACAACGGGTTGGTGTTGACAACAATCAGCCCGGCGCGCAGCGCACCGAACACCGCAACCGGGTAGTGCAGCACGTTGGGCATCTGCACCGCGATGCGATCGCCGGGCTTGAGGTCTGTGTGCTGTTGCAGGTAGCCGGCGAACGCCGCGCTCTGGCGTTCAAGTTCGGCGTAGGTCAGCGTGATCCCCATGTTGCTGAACGCCGGACGGTCGGCAAAAGCCTTGCAGGAACGCTCGAAGACTTCGATCACCGACTTGTAGCTGGTGAGGTCGATGTCATTGGGGACACCCGCCGCGCGTTTGTCATTCCAGAAATCAGGTTGCATTATTCTTGTCCTCTTACCTGAGTGTGTCCGGCCGCTGCAGCTATAAAAGCGTGCTGCTATAGAAAGCGGAGCTTTGGGGACGTTAGCAGTAATGGCCAAACAGGCAAATACAGAACTGAGCTTCATTAATTGCGTGAATCTTCCTACAAGGGCTTGCACAGATCAGCCGCAACCCTCGGGATGAGCTATACACTGCAACGACCCTGAGCAAAGGAACCGCCATGAACCACACCACCTTCTGGCTGACCGCGAATGACCGCAGCCGCCTGTACGTCAACCAGTGGCTGCCCGACGGCACGCCCAAGGCCCTGGTGATGCTGTCCCATGGCATGGCCGAGCACAGTGGTCGCTACGCGCGCCTGGCCCAGGCCTTGTGCGGCGCCGGCTACGGCCTGTATGCGCTGGACCAGCGCGGCCATGGCCGCACCGCTGACGAAGGTACGCTAGGGTTGTTCGCCGAGCAGGACGGCTGGAACAAGGTGGTGGGTGACCTGGCCAGTCTCAATCAGCATATCGGCCAGCAGCAGCCGGGCCTTCCGATCATTTTGCTGGGGCACAGCATGGGCAGCTACATCGCCCAGGCCTACCTGCTGCACCACAGCGCCAGCCTGGACGGTGCGATCCTCAGCGGTTCGAATTTCCAGCCGGTGGCGCTGTATCGCGCAGCGCGAATCATCGCCCGCGCCGAACGCCTGCGCCAGGGCCCGCGCGGGCGCAGTGCATTGATTGAATTCCTGTCATTCGGATCGTTCAACAAGGCGTTCAAACCCAATCGCACCGGTTTCGACTGGCTCAGTCGCGACCCGGTTGAGGTCGACAAGTACATCCATGACCCGCTCTGTGGTTTCCGCTGCACCAACCAACTGTGGATCGACCTGCTGGGTGGCTTGCAGCAAATCAGCAAAGCGTCCAATCTCGCGCAGATCGATCCCGGCCTGCCGATCCTGGTGATGGGCGGCGAATGTGATCCGGTGAGTGAAGGCAAGCGTCTCAAAAGCCTGGCCAACGCATTGCGCGAGGCCGGCTGCCGGAACCTGCAACTGACTATCTACCCACAGGCGCGTCACGAAGTGTTCAACGAAACCAATCGCGACGAAGTCACAGCGGATGTGCTGACGTGGCTCGACCAGGCCTTGAGTTTGCGCAGGCCAGCCCGCTGCGAATAATTTTTCCTTTAAAATCATCCGTTTAAATTATCGATTAGCCACAGGATGCACCTTTAGATGACCCAGGTAACCAACACCCCGTACGAAGCCCTCGAAGTTGGCCAGACCGCCAGCTACAGCAAGACCGTCGAAGAGCGCGACATCCAACTGTTCGCCGCGATGTCGGGCGACCACAACCCGGTGCACCTGGATGCCGAATACGCCAAGGCGACCATGTTCAAGGAGCGTATCGCTCACGGCATGTTCAGCGGAGCGCTGATCAGTGCGGCGGTGGCCTGCGAGCTGCCTGGGCCGGGCACGATCTATATCGGCCAGCAGATGACCTTCCAGAAGCCGGTGAAAATCGGCGATACCCTGACCGTGCGTCTGGAAATCCTCGAGAAGCTGCCTAAGTTCCGCGTACGCATTGCCACCCGCGTGTTCAACCAGCGTGATGAGCTGGTGGTGGATGGCGAAGCCGAAATCCTCGCACCGCGCAAGCAGCAGGTAGTCACCTTGACCGAACTGCCGCCGATCAGCATCGGCTGATAGCCATTTCAGAGTCAGCACAATGCAAATGTGGGAGAGGGCTTGCTCCCGATAGTGGAGGATCAGTCATTGAAATATCGACTGATCTTCCGCTATCGGGGGCAAGCCCCCTCCCACAATTGTTACAGCGCAGGGCTTACGACTGAGCGCGAGCCTGGTTACGCAGGGCTTTCACCTGGTCGTGGTTACGTTGCACGCCGTGGAACTGACGTTCAACCAAGTCACGAATGCCCAGCAAGTTGTGCTTGTTGATCTTCTCGATGGCTTCTTTGTAAGCCTTCAGTGCGTGGTCTTCACCGCGCTCGGCTTCGTTCAGCACAGCCTCTTCATCTTTACCGGTCACCATCGACTTCACGTCGACCCAGCCACGGTGCAGGGCACCGGCTACGCTACCGGAATCTTCTGGGTCACCGCCCAGGGCACGCACGGCCGTCTTCAGTTCGGCGGCGGCAGTGGCGCAGTCAGCGGAGCGCTTGGCAAACAGAGCCTTGAGTTCTGGGTGCTTGATATCTTCAGCGCATTCCTTGAAGCCTTTCTGGCCGTCGATGCTGGTCTCGATCAGGTCGTTGAGTACGGAGATGGATTCTTTGTTGATGTCGGTCATTTTTCAATTCCTTAGGCAGGTGAAGAAGGGTTGCCTTAATGATTGCAGCGCCCGTGCCAGTTTTTTAGAAAATACTTTTATGTTTACTTTCAACAACTTAAAAATATTTTAACCATCTGTATGTACGTTATTTGCATGATCTGTCATTTGGCCTTCATGCAGAATGCCTGTATTTTCCAAGGTCTCGACGCAAACGCCTGAGCCTTCATGAACCCCGAAAAACTCGAACTGCTGATCACCCGCGAAATGCCCTTCGGCAAGTACAAGGGACGCATCATCGCGGACCTGCCCGGCCCGTACCTGAACTGGTTTGCCCGTGAAGGTTTCCCCCACGGCGAACTCGGCGGCCTGCTGGCCCTGATGCAGGAGATCGACCACAACGGCTTGTCCGAACTGCTGGAACCGCTGCGCGCCAAACACGGCAAACCCGCCCCTCGTCATTAGGAACCTATGCCATGCCATGGAATGCAGATAACGAAACCCACTGGCTGGCCATCGCCCAGCGCTATGCCCTGGAGCCAGGCCCGATCAACCTGGAAAACGGCTACTTCGGGCGCATGAGCCACGCGGTGCAAGCGCAGTACCTGGAGCACGTGGCGTTTATCAACCGCAGTAACGCGGTGCATGTGCGCCAGCGTTTCGAGCAGGGCGAGAACGAGACGATCCGCCGCCAACTGGCCGAGCTGATCGATGCCGACCCCGAAGCCGTCACATTCACCCGCAATGCCACCGAAGCGTTGCAGTCGTTGATCCGCAACTACAACCGCCTGCAACCGGGCGATCAGGTGCTGATCAGCGATCTGGAGTACGACACAGTGAAAGGCGCCATGCGCTGGCTGGCCGGCTACAGAGGGGTGGAGGTGATCGAAATGTCCCACGCTCATCCGGCCAGTTTCGACAGCTTGGTGCAGACCTATCGTGATGCGTTCGAGCGCTACCCGCGCCTCAAGCTGATGGCGCTGACCCACGTGACCCATCGCACCGGCCTGGTGATGCCTGTCGAGGCCATCGCCAGGGCTGCACGTGAGCATGACATCGACGTGATCCTCGACGGCGCTCATGCACTGGGCCAGATCGAGTTCAACCTCGTCGAGCTGGGCATTCAGTTCGCCGGTTTCAACCTGCACAAATGGATCGGCGCGCCGCTGACCCTGGGGTTTCTCTATATCGCCCCCGAACGCCTGGCTGACATAGATCCGGACATGGGCGAGTTCCACTACCCCGCCACCGACGTTCGTGCACGTACGTCGTACAGCACGCCAAACTTTCCGGCACTGATGACCTTGCCCCTGGTGTTTGAAGAGCATCGCGCAATGGGCGGCGCGAAAGCCAAGGGCGCCCGGGTCAATTACCTGAGGGATTTGTGGGTGAGCCGGGTACGGCCGTTGCCGGGCATCGAGGTACTGACGCCGGACGATCCACGGCTGTATTGCGGGATTACGGCATTCAAGTTCATTGGCCGGGATCAGCAGGTCATGGCGGACCGGTTGCTCAAGGACTTCAACCTGTTCACCACCACGCGTGTCGGAGCGTCGTTCGGTACCTGCATTCGGGTGACGCCAGGGTTGCTGACCTCAGCGGCGGACATCGATGTGCTGGTCAACGCCATTACCGAGCTAAGCAGCGATTAAACGTGGGAGAGGGCTCAGTTTTTTGCAGGCAAAAAAAAGCGGTACACCGACCAAGTGCACCGCAAAAATGCCGTCAAGCACAGCAACAACGATTCGGTAAATCAGATCAGTCCAGCAGCGCCAGCGCCTCGGCGGTGACTTCCTGGATACGCGCCCAGTCGCCGTTCTTGACCCACTCCGGGTCAAGCATCCAGCTACCGCCCACGCACATCACGTTTTTCAACGCCATGTAGTTCTTGATGTTGGCCGGGCCAACCCCGCCGGTCGGGCAGAATTTCACTTCGCCGAACGGGCCGCCCAGGGCCTTGATGGCCGCTACACCGCCACTGACTTCGGCCGGGAACAGCTTGAAGCGACGATAGCCCAGGCCATAGCCTTCCATGATGCCCGAGGCATTGCTGATGCCGGGCAGCAGCGGAATCGGGCTGTGCACCGAGGCTTCCAGCAGGTCGCGGGTAATGCCAGGGGTGACGATAAATTGCGAGCCTGCCACTTCGGCCGCTTCAAGCATGTGGCGGTCGAGTACGGTGCCGGCGCCGGTGCACAGCTCAGGGCGCTGCTCGCGCAGGACCTGGATGGCCTTGAGGCCGAACTCCGAACGCAGGGTCACTTCCAATGCGGTCAAACCACCGGCGGCCAGGGCATCGGCCAGGGGCAGGATGTCCTGTTCGCGGGCAATGGTAATCACGGGCAGGATCCGCGCCTTGGCGCAGAGGCTGTCGATCAGGGCAACTTTATCCGCCATGGACACGGTCGGTTGAGGGCTTTTCATAGCGGCTGATCCTTGGCTCATGGGCACCAGTAAATCTCTAAAGTAGGTTGCAAAAACGCGCGAATCGGCATGGCAGCAACGTCGTCACTGGCCAGCGCGGCGCTCAAGGTGGTCAATTTCGAACTGCCGGAGATCGACAGCACGGTGTAGTTGGCCGTGGCCAGCAGCGCGCGACTCATGGTCAGGCGCTGGTGCGGCACGGTCGGCGCCAGCATCGGCCAGCAACGGCGGGTACCGTCGGCCTGCAGGGCTTCGCTCAGGTTCGGGCTGTTGGGAAACAGCGATGCGGTGTGGCCGTCATCACCCATGCCCAATACCAGCACATCAATGGCTGGCAGTTCGGCCAGCAGGCGATCGGCCTGCCGGGCAGCGTCTTCAAGGTTGGCGGCGGCGCTGTACAGGCTGAGGAACTTGGCCTTGGCTGCCGGGCCTTGCAACAGGTGCTGCTTCAACAAACCGGCATTGCTGTCGGCATGTTCCACCGGCACCCAACGCTCGTCGGCCAGGGTGATGGTGACCTTGGACCAGTCCAGGCCCTGCTTGGCCAGGTTCTGGAAAAACGCCACGGGGCTACGGCCACCGGACACCACCAGGGTCGCTTCGCCACGGGCACTGATGGCCGCGCGCAGTTGTTCGGCCACGTCATTGGCCAGGCCGTCCGCCAGCAGCGCGGGCGTACGGTACTCATGGGCAGTGACGCCCTGAGGCAGTTTCAATTCAGATATCGCCATACCATGACCTCCCATCCCGCGTGATCAGTGCAATCGAGCTCATCGGCCCCCAGGACCCCGCCGCGTACGGCTTGGGCGCATCGCCGGACTTCTTCCACCCGGCGATCAACTGGTCACACCACTTCCACGCGGCTTCGATTTCATCTTTGCGAACAAACAGGTTCTGATTGCCGCGCATCACTTCCAGTAACAACCGCTCGTAGGCATCCGGGATACGGGCGCTGCGGTAAGTGTCGGAAAAATTCAGTTGCAGAGGGCCGCTGCGCAGTTGCATGCCCTTGTCCAGGCCCTGCTCCTTGGTCATCACCCGCAAGGAGATCCCTTCGTCCGGTTGCAGGCGAATGATCAGCTTGTTGCTGATCTGCAGGCGCTGCTCAGGGGCGAAGATATAGTGGGACGGTTCCTTGAAGTGGATCACGATCTGCGACAGCTTTTGCGGCATGCGCTTGCCGGTACGCAGGTAGAACGGCACCCCGGCCCACCGCCAGTTACGGATATCGGCGCGCAGGGCAACGAAGGTCTCGGTGTCGCTCTGGGTGTTGGAGTTCTCTTCTTCCAGGTAACCCGGCACCGGCTTGCCAGCGCTGTAGCCAGCGATGTACTGGCCGCGGACCACCTGGGTAGTCAGGCCATCCGGGCTGATCGGTGCCAGCGCCTTGAGCACCTTGACCTTCTCGTCGCGGATACTGTCGGCGGACAGGTCGGCGGGCGGGTCCATGGCAATCAGGCACAGCAGCTGCAACAGGTGGTTCTGGATCATGTCGCGCAGTTGGCCGGCCTTGTCGAAGTAACCCCAACGGCCTTCGATCCCGACCTGCTCGGCCACGGTGATTTCCACGTGGGAAATGTAGTTCTGGTTCCACTGGGTTTCGAACAGGCTGTTGGCGAAACGCAGGGCGATCAGGTTCTGGACAGTTTCCTTGCCAAGGTAGTGATCGATACGGTAGGTGCGGTTTTCCGGGAAAAACTGCGCCACGGCGTCGTTGACCTTACGCGAGGATTCCAGGTCCGAACCGATGGGTTTTTCCAGCACCACCCGGGTATTTTCCGCCAGGCCGACCTTGGACAGGTTCTCGCAAATCGCGCCGTACACTGCAGCCGGCGTGGCAAAGTAGGCAATCAGGCGTTGCTCGGTGCCGGCGATTTCAGCCAGGGCCACGTAATCGTCGGCTTTCATGAAGTCGACGTGAACATAGGTCAACCGCGCGAGGAAACGCTGGGCGACGCTCTCGTCCAGTTCCTTGCCGACGTACTTGCGCAGTTCTTTTTCGATATGGGCCAGGTGCTGTTGCTCGGAACCGGCTTCACGGGCCAGGGCCAGGATGCGCGTGTTGTCGTGCAGCAGCCCGGCGCCATCGAGTTGATAGAGGGCAGGAAATAACTTGCGCAGCGCCAGATCACCCAAGGCGCCAAACAGGGCAAAGGTGCAGGGTTCTACGGTTATCGAAGGCATGATGTTTGTTCTTTTATCAAGTTAAGCTACAAATACCTTTTTTCAAGGCATCACTCAAGGAAAAATGTAGTAATAACCACAACATTTTCCCGAAATACGCATTCCGAGTGGTGGTGTTCAGCTACCCTCAGTAGGATAGGCCACCGCAAAGGGCTACTCGTCGATGAGTTGCCGCCCTTTATTTGCATCGTCGCCCGAAGGAAAGACTGAATGGACCGCGTGCGAAATCTTCTGGAACAGATCCGGAACCGCCTCGAAGAACTGAACAAGGCTGAGAAAAAAGTCGCCGAGGTCATCCTGCTCAACCCGCAGCAGGCGACCCGCTTCTCGATCGCAGCCCTCGCCCAAGCCGCCTCGGTCAGTGAACCGACGGTCAACCGTTTCTGCCGTTCGTTCGGCGTCAGCGGTTACCCTGAACTTAAATTGCAGTTGGCGCAAAGCCTGGCCAGTGGCGCAGCGTACGTCAGCCGCGCCGTGGAGGCCGATGATAACCCTGAGGCCTATACACAGAAGATCTTTGGCAGCGCGATTGCCTCGCTGGACGCCGCCTGCCAGGCCCTGGACCCGGCCTTGATCAGCAAGGCCGTGGATTTGCTGATCCAGGCCCGGCAGATCCACTTCTTCGGCCTCGGCGCGTCGGCGCCGGTGGCCATGGATGCACTGCACAAGTTCTTCCGCTTCAACCTGGCGGTGACCGCCCATGCCGACGTGCTGATGCAGCGCATGATCGCGTCAGTGGCGCATACGGGCGAGCTGTTTGTGATCATCTCCTACACCGGGCGCACCCGCGAATTGGTGGAAGTGGCGCGCATCGCCCGGGGAAATGGCGCGTCGGTGCTGGGTGTGACCGCCGAAAACTCGCCGCTGGCCAAGGCCAGTACGGTAAGCCTGAACATTCCGCTGCCGGAAGACACCGACATCTATATGCCGATGACCTCGCGGATCATCCAATTGACGGTACTGGATGTGCTGGCGACCGGCATGACCTTGCGCCGTGGCGTGGATTTCCAGCCGCATTTGCGCAAGATCAAAGAGAGCTTGAACGACAGCCGGTATCCGGTGGGGGATGAGTTCAACTAGGCCTGCCTTTGTATTGGCTGTACTGGCCTTATCGGGGGCAAGCCCCCTCCCACATTCGACTGCATTCCCCTGTTGAAACCCGGTCAATTGTGGGAGGGGGCTTGCCCCGATAAGGCCACCCGCAACACCGCTAAACGCCAGCCCTGGCCTGCAAACTCAAATGCGCCCTCTCCCCCGGCGCCAGGCTCGCCCCGGCCATCGCCGACTCCACACAGACAAACCCCGACGCCTCGTTGAAACTGACGCCCAATAGCGGCCGGCTGCCGGGATGCCATACGACGGTGTCGGCGCTGTCACCGGTGTCGATGCACAACTCGCGCTGCCAGGCGTGATCCTTGAGGTGCAATTCGCCCTCATGCTGGAACACCCGCTGGCACCCGCCATCGACCCGTAGTTCACCTTCCTGCTGGCAAACCTGGCGGTTGAGCTGGTCATAGCCTTGGGCCCCATCGAGTCCAGACAGCGCTATCTCACCGACGTTGCCGATACGCCAATAGGCATGCAACGCATGGCTCAGTTGGCACGGCAGTTCGTCCTGGTGCTCGGTGCTGAGGCGCAGTTCCAGGGCCTCGCCCAGGTGCGCATGCAGGTCGACCTGCCAGTCGCATAACTGCAACTGCCAATGCAGGCGTACGCCGTCGTCGTCGCTGGCGCTGTCGAGCAGCTTCCAGTCGATCAGCCGCGCCCAGCCATGGGAGGGCCAGGCGTTCTCGCTCGGGTGGCGTCCATACCACGGCCAGCACACGGGCACACCACCACGGATGGCGCCGACTTGCGGCCACTTGGCCGCGCACCACAGCCAGGGTTTCTGGCCGCGGGGTTGGAAATGCAGCAATTGCGCGCCCTGACGACTGAACACCGCCTGACACAGGGGATGGTCGATCACCAACACATCGCGCATCTGGAAGCGTTCCCAGGCAAACACCGGACGCTCGCGCAGGGATTTGAAAAAGCGTTGCAACGGATGCTCATGCATGTGCCACGGTCCTGAATATCGTCACAGTGCCACCCAAAAAAAAGCGGATAGCCATGGCTACCCGCAAAATGCGCACAGAGAGAAGGAGCTTATCGCAACAGCGTTAGAACGTAGACTGAATTTTCAGGCCAGCCACCAGCGCGTTGTCGACTTTATCCACGCCGCCCGGTTGGACAACGTATTGCAGGTTGGGACGCACGGTCAGCCAGTTGGTGACGTGGAAGCCGTAGTTGATTTCGAAGTTGTACTCGGTTTCGCGAATAGGCGTGTACAGCGGATTGTCGTAATCACTCACACCATTGGCGACGTTAAGCAGTTCGGCGTTTTTCTTCACGTCATTGTTGACGTGCAGACGCGCAGCGCCAATGCCGACGTCATCTTTTGGACGCGCGTCGAATGGGCCTTTGTACACCAGCATCAACGACTGGTAGTTATCGACGAGGTTGGTTTCCTTGTCGTGGAAGGTCGCGTTGGCTGCGATGTTCAAGCCACGGGAAGCGTCGCCGTTATGGGTGGTGAGTTGCTGTTGGGCAACGAACCAGTAGCCTTTCTTGCTGCTGCGGGTACGGAAG
The DNA here is from genome assembly GCF_030644265.1 of Pseudomonas sp. OVF7. Taxonomy (NCBI): domain Bacteria; kingdom Pseudomonadati; phylum Pseudomonadota; class Gammaproteobacteria; order Pseudomonadales; family Pseudomonadaceae; genus Pseudomonas; species Pseudomonas sp. OVF7. Next base: position 6,308,051 of record NZ_CP128996.1, read on the forward strand.
GCGGCGCCAGTGGTAGCAGCGTCGTTGCCGTTGACGTCTTCACGTACGTCCGAGGCATCGGCGGCGCTCTTGTAGTAACCCACACGGTATTCGCCCGGCAGGTTGTTAACCTTCGGCGACCAGACCAATTCCACCGGAATCACGGTACCTTTGGTGCCGCTGCCGCTGAGCTTGAAGCCGTTGCCGTGCTCCAGTTGCGATGGGTTCTGGTTGTAGGCACCGATTTGCGCATACAGCTCAGGCGTGATGTTGTACTTCACGCGGATCGCGGCCTGGGCAACCGGCCAGTTGTACCAGGTATTTACATAGTTACCCACTTGCGAGCCGCAGAACGACAGGTTCTGGAAGTCGCATGGGAAGGTGTTGAAGTCTTCGCCTTCACCGAAGTAACCCAGCTTCACGTCCAACTTGTTGTCGAACATCTGGTGCTGGATCCAGAACTGGGTCAGACGCACCATGTGGCCGCGACCGTAGACTTCCATCGACGAACTCAGCGTGCCGGCACGCGGGTCGCCAATGCGGTCGTTGGAGATGTTCTGGCCATTACGGTTAGTCAGCTGGATCTTGGCCTGGGTGTTATCCCAGCCCCACAGCTTTTGCAGGTCCAGCGCTACGCCCAGACCGAACTGGTCGGAGTAACGGCCGGTTTTGTCGTCGTTATAGCCGCCGTGCAGGTTGGCGCCCATTTCCCCTACGTAGTCAGCCTTGATGTCGATACCTTGCTCGATCAGCTTGGTACGCTCACCGCCCCAATCGCCGGTCATCCACTTGGAATCGGCGCTGAATGCATCGGCCGCCATCGCATTGGCGGACAGTACAAGGGCTGCTGCTGCTGACAGTTGGCAGATCAGCCGAGTGTTGTTGTGTTGCTTTTTCATCCCTACATCCTCGTCTTTATTGTTATTAAACTGTTTTTATCTAACGCGGGTTACTTTTTTTTCATCTAAAACAACAACTTATCTACTTCAGCGACCTTTGAATTGGGCCACATTGTCCGCATGCCCCTGTGCGGGCAATGAAGAAGCAGTGCCGAGGCGCTCGCCAGTGTTGGCGTCGAACAGCAATACCTTGGATGGATCGAATTGCAGTGTCAGGGTCTCGCCCACCTGCGGCGCCACATCAGGCGCCAAACGGCAGCAGACCTTGGTGTCATTGAGCTGCACAAACACCAGTGTGTCCGGCCCGGTCGGCTCGGTGACCTGAACCTCGGCACGAATGCTCGATGAACCATTGCCCTCACCCGCCGCCAACACGATCTGCTCCGGGCGCAGGCCCAGAATCACATCACGGTCTTCCAGACCGGCGTCGTTCATACCCAGCGGCAATTCACAACGCGCCTGGCCGCTGTCGAGCAGCGCCACCAGCCCCCCGTCCTTGCGTTTTAGGCGCATAGGAACGAAGTTCATTGGTGGTGAACCGATAAAGCTTGCCACAAATAGGTTAGCAGGGTCGTTGTAAATTTCTTTCGGCGTGCCAAATTGTTGGATGATGCCGTCCTTCATCACCGCCACTTTATCGCCCAGGGTCATCGCTTCGATCTGATCGTGGGTGACGTAGACCGTGGTGGTTTTCAGGCGCTGGTGCATCAGCTTCATTTCGGTTCGCATCTCGACGCGTAGCTTGGCGTCGAGGTTGGACAGCGGTTCGTCGAACAGGTAGATCTTCGGACGACGCGCCAGGGCACGGCCCATGGCCACCCGCTGTTGCTGGCCGCCGGACAATTGGCCCGGCTTGCGGTTGAGCAGGTGCTCGATCTGCAGCAGCTTGGCCACACGGGCCACTTCGGCGTCGATGTCGGACTGGGCCATCTTGCGAATCTTCAGGCCGAACTCGATGTTCTCGCGCACGCTCATGGTCGGGTACAGCGCGTAAGACTGGAACACCATGGCGATGTCGCGATCCTTGGGGCTCATGCCGCTGACGTCCTGGTCACCGATCATGATTGCGCCGCCGGTGATGGTCTCCAGGCCCGCGATGCAGTTCATCAGCGTGGATTTACCGCAGCCCGAGGGACCGACCAGGATCAGGAATTCGCCTTCCTTGATCGACAGTTCGATGTTCTTCAAGGTGTCGGGCAGGCCGGCGCCATAGGTCTTGTTTACATTGCGAAGTTCAAGCGTAGCCATGATTACCCCTTGACCGCGCCGGCCGTGAGGCCGCGCACGAAATACTTGCCTGCGATCACATAGACCAGCAGGGTCGGCAGCCCGGCGATCATCGCCGCCGCCATATCCACGTTATATTCCTTGGCCCCGGTGCTGGTGTTGACCAGGTTGTTCAGCGCCACCGTGATGGGCTGGGAGTCGCCGCTGGAGAACACCACGCCGAACAGGAAGTCATTCCAGATCTGGGTGAACTGCCAGATCAGGCAGACCATGATGATCGGGGTCGACATCGGCAGGATGATCAGACGGAAGATGGTGAAGAATCCTGCACCGTCCAGTCGCGCCGCCTTTATCAGCGCATCGGGAATGCTGACGTAGTAGTTACGAAAAAACAGCGTGGTGAACGCCAGGCCGTAGACCACGTGCACAAACACCAGGCCGGTGGTGGTGCTGGCCAGCCCCATCTTGCCGAGGGTGAACGAGGCCGGCAGCAAAACGGTCTGGAACGGCAGGAAGCAGCCGAACAACAGCAAACCGAAGAACAACTGTGAACCACGGAAGCGCCAAAACGACAGCACATAGCCGTTCAACGCGCCGATGGCGGTAGAAATCAACACGGCCGGCACGGTGATCTTGATCGAGTTCCAGAAGTAACCGTCGACGGTGGCCCAGGCCTTGACCCAGCCGATGCCGGTGACCACGGTTGGCCAGCTCAGCAGGTTGCCGGTACTGATGTCTTCCGGGGTCTTGAAGCTGGTGAGCAGCATCACCACCAGCGGTACCAGGTACAGCAGTACCGCGAGGATCAGCACCGCATAGATCGCGATGCGACTCAGGCTGATGGCAGGTTTGGAGGCGAGACTAGTCATGACGCTTGGTCCTCAGCTCGGAATACAGGTACGGCACGATGATCGCGAGGATCGCACCGAGCATCAGGATTGCACTGGCCGAGCCCATGCCCATCTGGCCACGACTGAAGGTGAACGAGTACATGAACATGGCTGGCAGGTCGGAGGAATAACCCGGGCCGCCAGCAGTCATCGCTGCCACCAGGTCGAAACTCTTGATTGCAATGTGTGCCAGGATCATCACCGCACTGAAGAACACCGGACGCAGGCTTGGCAGCACCACGCTCCAGTAGATGCGCGGCATGCTCGCGCCATCGATCTGCGCAGCACGGATGATCGACTGGTCCACGCCACGCAGGCCGGCCAGGAACATCGCCATGATAAAACCGGAGGCTTGCCACACCGCGGCGATCACCAGGCAGTAGACCACGCGATCCGGGTCGATCAGCCAGTCGAGACGGAAGCCTTCCCAGCCCCAGTCACGCAGGAGTTTGTCCAGGCCCATGCCTGGATTGAGCAGCCATTTCCACGCCGTACCGGTGACGATCATCGAGAGCGCCATCGGGTACAGGTAAATGGTGCGGATAAAACCTTCGCGACGAATTTTCTGGTCGAGGAAAATCGCCAGTGTCACGCCGATCACCAAGGTGATACCGATAAACATCCCGCCGAAAAGGGCCAGGTTCTTGCTCGCGACCCACCAGCGATCGTTGTCGAACAACCGCTCGTATTGCGCAAGGCCCGCCCATTTGTAGCTCGGCAGGAACGTAGACGTCGTGAACGACAGTACAAACGTCCACAGGATGTAGCCGTAGAAGCCCACCAACACGATGAACATGCTGGGCGCCAGCACCAGTTTGGGGAGCCAGCGCTGCAGTGCATCGAACGGCGAGGCTTTGCTGAACACAGCAACAGAACTCATGGGGAAATCCAATACAGGAAAAAAGGACTACAGGAACAGGCCCTGTGAGGGGTCAGGGGCCCCCCTCACAAGGTCAACCGTTACTTGGCAGACTTGATCGCAGCGCCGAGTTTCTTGGCGGTGTCGGCCGGGTCGGCTTTCGGGTCGTTGATGTAGTTGGTCACGACATCAAAGAACGCACCTTGCACGGCCAGGGTGGTGGCCATGTTGTGCGCCATGCTTGGCTGCAGGCCGCCGGTCTTGGCGTCGGCCAGGAAGTCCTTGGCCGCGGTCTGGGCGCAGGAGTCGAAGCCGAGCTTGTCCATTTCATTGAGCATGTCGGTACGAACCGGGATCGAACCCTTGTTGATGCTGAACACCTTCTGGAAGTTTTCACCCAGCACGACCTTGGCGATGTCCTGCTGGCCAGCGGCAGTGCCTTTGTCTTTCTGCTTGAACACCGCCAGGGAGTCGATGTTGTAGGTGAAGGCCTTGTCGGTGCCTGGGAAGGCTACGCACTCGTAATCCTTGCCGGCGACTTTCTTGGCAGCGGTCCATTCGGACTTGGCCCAGTCACCCATGATCTGCATACCGGCCTTGCCGTTGATGACCTTGCCGGCCTCGAGGTTCCAGTCCTGGCCTTTGCCGTCGACGTCCATATAGGTCGCGACTTTCTTCAGCTCGGTCAGGGCCTTGACCATCTGCGGACCGGTCAGCGCGCCGTTATCCAGGTCGACCAGGGCTTTCTTGTAGCCATCGGCCCCCATCACCGACAAGACGACGGCTTCGAACACGGTGCTGTCCTGCCAAGGCTGGCCACCGTGGGCGAGCGGGATGAAGCCCGCGGCCTTGAGCTTGTCGCCGGCTGCGTAGAATTCTTCGAGGGTGGTCGGGTTCTTGGTGATACCGGCTTTCTTGAAGACGGCCGGGTTGATCCACAGCCAGTTCACGCGGTGGATGTTGACCGGTACGGCGACGTAGTCACCGTCGAACTTCACGGTATCGGAGACTTTCTTGTCGAGCAGGGAGTCCCACTTTTCTTCTTTGGCGACGTCTTTGAGCACGTCGGTATCGAGCAGGCCAGTAGACGCCCATTCCTGGATGTCCGGGCCTTTGATCTGGGCAACACCTGGCGGGTTGCCAGCCACCGCGCGGCTTTTCAGCACAGTCATGGCTGTGGCGCCACCGCCACCGGCAACGGCGCCGTCTTTCCAGGTGAAACCATCTTTCTCAACTTGGGCCTTCAGGACATCTACGGCCGCTTTCTCACCACCGGAGGTCCACCAATGCACAACTTCAACCGTCCCTTTCGAGTCGGCGGCAAAAGCACTGAGGGGAAACAACGAGGCGACGGAAATAGCGATGGCGAGGCGATTAATCGCGTTCATCTGAGTACCTTTTTTTTGTTGTTATGCATGCAAGTCTGGAGCTTGCGCTGCACGGAGTTTAAACAGGGATGTTGCAAGCGCAGGTAACAAAGGGATGCACAAATGTCACCATCTGGTGACATAGAACCCCTCTGCCAAGGCGCTGGCCATGCTTGGGGACAAGGGCAGTGCAGGCAGCACTACCGCTTGCCAGGCGTGATACAGGTCCGGTTTGCCACCCCATATCCGACTGCTGGGCTGGTTATGCGGGCTGAGTTCGTGGTGCCAACTGCCATGGGCTCGATCAATAAAATGGGTGTCACAAAACTCCCAGAAGCACCGGTACCAGGTTTCATACTGCAACTCGCCGGTGCGCTTGAGCAAAGCCTGGGCGGCGGCGCTGGCTTCGGCGTGGGTCCAGTGCAGGCGCTCGCGCACTACCGGGCGGTGGTTCCAATCCAGGGTGTAGACGATGCCGGGGGCACCATCCACCGCCCATGCAGACTCGCAGGCACTGGCGAACAGGCCTTTGGCGGCGGTCAACAGCCAGCCCGGCGTGGCCAGGCCGGCTTGCAGGCGTGCGGCTTCCAGGTGCAACACCAGGCGAGCCCATTCGAAACCGTGGCCAGGGGTGATGCCGTAGGGGCGGAATCCGTCAGCGGGGTTGTCTTCGTTGTAGTCGAGCAAGGGTTGCCACTGGGCGTCGAAATGCTCGATCACCATGAATTGGTTGCCGGCGGCGTGGGTCTGTATCACACGCTCGACGATACGCAAAGCACGGTCCAGCCAGCGGGTATCGGCGGTGACATCAGCCAGGGCGAGAAACGCTTCGGTGGCGTGCATGTTGCTGTTGGCGCCGCGATAGGCTTCGACGCTGCTCCAGTCCCGGGCAAAGGATTCGAGCATCACGCCCTCCTCCTCGCTCCAGAAGAACTGGTCGATGATAGAGACGGCATCGTTCAGCAAGGTTTGCGCACCGGGTGCACCCACCGCCACCGCCGAGCTCGCGGCCAGGGCGACAAAGGCGTGCAGGTACGCGGCCTTACCGGTGTTGCCATCCAAGGCGCGAGGGGCGGCGAACCAGCCACCATGTTCGCTATCGCGCAGCGGGCCACTGAGCGCGGCGACCCCATGTGCGACCAGCTCGGCATAGCCCGGTACGCCCATGGCGTGGGCCATGGCGAAGCTGTGGGTCATGCGAGCGGTGTTCATGGTTTCGGCCTGGGCATTGGCTGGCAACTGGCCTTGATCGTCCAGGTTGCCAAAGCCTTCAGGCAAGCGGGCGGCCTTGGCGAATGACAGCAGGCGCTGGCCTTCGTTGGCGAGCCAGGCGTGATGGGCAGGTGCGTTCAGCCAACTGCTGGCAGGCAGTGGTTGCGTGGTCATGGGTAGCCCTTTTTATTTTTTATGGGATGGGCCCGAGTCTAAACAAGGGCGAGACGAGGGCAAGTAACGAAGGGAATGGGAAATGTCACCGGATGGTGACATTCACACCACTGAGTTGGCTATGGGGAGCGGGCTTGCCCTAATGCCGTTCAGTTAAGCGTACATCGCCTTCTGTAGGAGCGAGCTTGCTCGCGAAAAACGTCAACGATAACGCGTGTTTCCTGAATGAACGCGGCGCCTGTGAGCTTTTCGCGAGCAAGCTCGCTCCTACAAAAAAGCCTTAACTGAACGGCATTAGGGCAAGCCCGCTCGCCACACGCAAGCCCTCGCCACAGGCACACTCAGGAGCGAGTGTTACTGGATGAGTGGCGTGACAGCCGCCGGCGCATTGAGGCGCTGATTCAGGTTTTGCACCTGGCTCTGTAAGGTCGTGATATTGCGGGTGGTCTGGATGCGGAACACGTCGAACTCTTTGTTGGTCGGCGCATCGCTATTGGCTGACTGGTTGTCCTGGGCGCTCTTGAGGACCATGACGTCCTGTTCCAGCCGGGCGACGGCGGCGCTTGGGTTGCCCTGCTTCTTCAAGGCCGCCACGTCGGCGGCCAGCTCCCTGATCTCGGTATCACGCTTGCCGGCATCGACCTGCGCCGCCTTGAGGGTCGCCACGGCATCGGTCAGGGCCTGCACCTGGCCTTGCAGCTTGGCGTTGGCAGTCGACAGGTCGGTGGTGCTGGCGGTCATTTGCGCCAGGCGCTTGTCCAACTCGGTGGCCTGGCCGGCCACGCCCACTTGCTGCTTGCTCTGCTCCAGCAACTGGGTTTCCAACTGCTTGATCTGCAGTTTCAGCGCTTCGCTGCCGTTGTTCACGCTGGCCTCGCTGGCCACCACCTTGCCGGAAATATCCTGCAGGCGCCCCGCCGCTTCTTCACTGATGCGCGCAAAGCTTTCCTGGGTGGCGACCAATTGCTGGCCCATCAGGGAAATCTGCTGGAAGCTCCACCAGGCCAGGCCGGCAAAGGCGATCAGCAGCGCACCGACCAGCGCCCACAATGGCCCGGTGCTGGCGCTCTTGACCTTGACCACGGGGGTACTGCGCGAGCGCACGGACGTGGCGGGAGTCGGCACGAAATCATCGTCATCCCCGATGTCGGCCCGCAGGCTGGGAACATTGTCAAAATCGTCATTAGCATCGTTACGCATGAATCAACCTTGAATCGGTGAGGGAGCTACCTGGAACGCCGAGCGACGGGAGTATAAACCGCAGTCCCGCTGCACTGATCGACCCGGAACCCGGAATTCGGTTCCCGATGTGTTGCTGGTTATGAGCTTACTTCAAGCCAGGGTCCTGGGCTTTCCACCAACTGCAGAACTCGTCGAGGGCCGCCCACAGGCTGACCTTGGGCTCGTAGTCCAGATAATGCCTGGCCCGGCTGATGTCGAGGGTGAAATTTTTGTTCATCACCTGCATGCCCAGGCGCGACAACGCCGGCTCGGGGCGCCCGGGCCACATCGCACAAAACGCCTCGTTCAACGCCGCTACGCTGTAGGACAAGCCATACGACCGGTAACGGGTAACCTGAGGCATCCCCATCTGGCGCATCACGTAGTTCACCACATCCCACACCGGCACCGGCGTACCGTTGCTGATGTTATAGGCCTTGCCCAGCGCCGAACCGGTGGCGAGCAAGCCGCTGAGCAGCGCTTCGTTGAGGTTGTGCACGCTGGTGAAGTCGACCTTGTTCAGGCCGTCGCCGACGATGGCCAGGCGGTTCTTGCGCTGCATTCTCAGCAGGCGCGGGAAGATGCTCATGTCGCCGGCGCCGGTGACAAAACGCGGGCGCAGGGCCAGCACTTCGAGGCCGAACTCCTGGGCGCCGAACACCTTCTGCTCGGCGAGGTACTTGGTGGCGGCGTAGGGATGCTTGAAACGCTTGGGCACCTGCTCTTCGGTCAGCCCGAGGTGATCGCGCCCGTCGAAGTAGATCGACGGCGACGACAGATGCACCAGGCGCCTGACCCGTTGCTTGAGGCAGGCTTCGACCACGTTTTCGGTGACCAGCACATTGCCTTGATGGAAATCCTGATAACGCCCCCACAACCCGACAGCGCCGGCGCAATGCACCACGGCTTCGACATCGCGGCACAAGTCGCGCACCAGGTCGGCGTCATTCAAATCACCCTGGATAAACTCGGCGCCGCGCCGTACCAGGTGTTCCACACCTTCGGCGCGCCGCCCGTTGACCCGCACGTCCAGGCCCTGCTCCAGGGCGAAACGCGCAAAGCGCCCGCCGATGAAGCCGCTTGCGCCGGTGACCAGAATTTTCATGTATTACCCCGTGTTCTTTCGTTTTTCATCGCTGCTGCCTTGACGCCTGCCATCACTCCAACGGCACCAACCATTGACCACAGGCCTGAGCCAGATGGTCGGTCAATAAGCCCAGCAGTTGCCCGCCACTGCGCCAATGATGCCAGTACAACGGTACATCGATGGGCTTATCTGGCAATAACTCGAGCAACACGCCCTTTTGCAACTGGTCGCGCACCTGCAACTCCGGCACCAGGCCCCAGCCGAGCCCGGCTTCAGTCAAGCGAATGAAGCCTTCGGATGATGGGCATAAATGATGTTCAAAACCGCCTTCTACCCCAAGGGAGGCCAGGTAACGGTGTTGCAGGAAATCATCAGGGCCGAACACCAAGGCGGGCGTGCGCGCCAGTTCATCGGCACGCACGCCTGCCGGGAAATGCCGGGCAATAAAGGCCGGGCTGGCCAACGCCCGATAGCGCATGGCCCCCAGCAACAGGCTGCGTGCACCGGCCACCGGGCGTTCGCTGGCACAAATGCAAGCCGCCACTTCGCCGGCGCGCATGCGTTTGAGGCCAACGGTCTGGTCTTCCACCACCAGGTCCAACAACAAATGCTGCTCGGCGCAAAACTCGCTGACGGCCTCGGCCCACCAAGTGGCGAGGCTGTCGGCATTCAGGGCGATACGCAGGCGCTCGGGCATGCCCTCTTCGTCCAGTGCCGGCACCTGGCTTTGCAGGTCACGCTCCAGCAACCGCACCTGCTGCACATGGTTGAGCAGGCGCCGGCCGATATCGGTGGGTGTCGGCGGCGTAACCCGCACCAGCACCGGCTGGCCGACCCGCGCTTCCAGCAATTTGATGCGCTGAGAGATTGCCGACTGCGACAGCCCCAGCACCTGTGCGCCGCGTTCGAACCCGGCCTGTTCCACCACCGCCGCCAGGGCGGAGAGCAATTTATAGTCGAACATCAGTTTCTCTAATGAGCGATCAGCAATATTGGTTTTTCTTATACAGCTCGTCCCATGAGAATAGCCAGCATTGCTTCTCTCTTTAAAAGGAACCTCACATGGCTGGCGAAACCGCCCTGGCGACCCTGCTGCGCAGCATGAGCCCGCAGTTGAACACGGGTGAGTATGTGTTCTGCACCCTGCCCGACCACCGTATCCCTGCGGGTTGCGAGGTGATCGGCAGCTTTCGCGAACCGCAAGGCCTGACGCTGATCCTGGAACGCCAGCAAGCCGAACTGGCCGGGCTGCCCTTCGACTATGTGGCGGCCTGGATCACCTTGAATGTGCATTCGGCCCTGGAGGCGGTGGGCCTGACCGCCGCCTTCGCCGGCGCGCTGGGCAAGGCCGGCATCAGTTGCAACGTGATTGCCGGGTATTACCACGATCACCTGTTTGTCGGCCATGCGGATGCCGAACGCGCCATGGACGTACTACGGCATTTGGCGGCGAACGCGGAGTAAAACCCTATGTGGCAAAGCTATCTGAATGGCCTGTTGGTGGCCCTGGGCCTGATCATGGCGATCGGCACGCAAAACGCATTTGTATTGGCGCAGAGCCTGCGCCGTGAACATCACCTGCCAGTGGCGGCATTGTGTGTGGTGTGCGACGCGATTCTGGTCGCCGCCGGGGTTTTCGGCCTGGCGACGGTGTTGGCGCAGAACCCGCTGTTGCTGGCAATTGCCCGCTGGGGCGGGGCGGCGTTCCTGCTGTGGTACGGCACCCTGGCGTTGCGCCGGGCGTTTTCCAGACAAAGCCTGGAGCAAGGCGGCAACCTCAAGGTGCGTTCATTACGCGCGGTCATGCTCAGTGCCCTGGCGGTGACGCTGCTCAATCCCCATGTATACCTGGACACGGTGTTGCTGATTGGCTCGCTCGGCGCGCAGCAGACCGAACCCGGCGCCTACGTCGCCGGCGCAGCCAGCGCTTCGTTCCTGTGGTTCGCCACGCTGGCGCTCGGCGCGGCCTGGTTGGCACCCTGGCTGGCACGCCCGGCAACATGGCGCCTGCTGGACCTGCTGGTGGCCGCGATGATGTTCAGCGTCGCTTATCAATTGATTGCTGCATGACGAATATTCTAAAACGCTCTGGAACCTCTATCCCACACAGTTGTTGCGTGGTTTTGCCGTACCCCCGGTGCTATGATCCGGACCCTGCGCCGCAAAGAGTACAAACTCCCCGGCGCTTGTTTGGCCGCCCGTGATCGGCCTTGCGCTCACCGCAACTGACCTGATTAGGAGAATCATCATGGCTTTCGAATTGCCGCCGCTGCCCTACGCACACGATGCCCTGCAGCCGCACATCTCCAAGGAAACCTTGGAATATCACCACGACAAGCACCACAACACCTATGTCGTGAACCTGAACAACCTGGTGCCTGGCACCGAGTTCGAAGGCAAGACCCTGGAAGAGATCGTCAAATCCTCTTCGGGCGGTATCTTCAACAACGCCGCTCAGGTCTGGAACCACACCTTCTACTGGAACTGCCTGGCGCCAAACGCCGGTGGCCAACCGACCGGCGCACTGGCTGAAGCGATCAACGCTTCGTTCGGTTCGTTCGACAAGTTCAAGGAAGAGTTCACCAAGACGTCCGTCGGCACCTTCGGTTCCGGTTGGGGCTGGCTGGTGAAAAAGGCTGACGGTTCCCTGGCCCTGGCCAGCACCATCGGCGCCGGCAACCCGCTGACCAGCGGCGACACCCCGCTGCTGACCTGCGACGTCTGGGAACACGCTTACTACATCGACTACCGCAACGCCCGTCCAAAGTATGTGGAAGCGTTCTGGAACCTGGTCAACTGGAAGTTCGTGGCTGAGCAGTTCGAAGGCAAGACCTTCACTGCCTAAGCAACCCTTGCAGTAGAAAGAGCCCGGCAATTGCCGGGCTAATGAGATGGTCCCCCCCACACCCTGCGAGGGCTACGCTTTCGCAGGGTGTTTTGTTTTTGGAGGCCATCATCATGAGCGAGTCAGCACTGATCGGGATCGATCTCGGCAAACATAATTTCCACCTTCTGGGCCAAGACAAATCGGGCCGCGAGGTGTTTCGCAAAAAGCTCTCGCGAGCGCAGATGATGCGGTTCTTCGGCAACTTACCGAGCTGCGTCGTGGTAACGGAAGCCTGTGCCGGCTCTCACTTCATCGCCCGTCAGCTTGCGGCGATGGGGCATACGACCAAGTTGATTTCACCGCAGTTTGTCCGCCCTTTCGTCAAGGGCAACAAAAATGACTTTATCGACGCAGAGGCCATTTGCGAGGCGGCTTCCCGTCCGTCCATGCGCTTCGTTACGCCTAAAACCGAGTCTCAGCAAACCCTGTCTGTCCTGCATCGCATGCGCGAGTCGTTGGTGCATGACCGCACCAAGACAGCCAATCAGATGCACGGTTTCCTGCTGGAATTTGGCATCAGCCTGCCCAAAGGCTCAGCCATCATGAAGCGTTTGGCAGCTGTTTTGGCCGAGCATGAGCTGCCTGTGCGGCTGACAGTGCTGTTGCAACGCCTGCACGATCACTTCGTTTACCTGGATGAACAGATCAAGGAACTGGACAAACAACTGGCTTGCCAGCTGGCCGACGATGATCTGGGGAGCCGTTTGCTTAGCATGCCGTGTGTCGGTCCGATCACCGCCAGCCTTCTGGCTGTAGAAATGGGCGATGGCAAGCAATACCGATGCAGTCGCGATTTTGCGGCTTCAGTGGGCTTGGTGCCGCGACAGTACAGCACGGGCGGCAAAGCCAATTTGTTGGGGATCAGCAAGCGGGGTGACAAGCACCTGCGGCAACTGCTGGTGCAATGCTCCAGGGTTTACATGCAGAGGCTGGATCATCAGAAGGGGGCTTTGGCCGACTGGGTGCGAGCGCTGCTGCGCCGACGACACTCGAATGTGGTGGCCTGTGCCCTGGCCAACAAACTGGCGCGTATCGCTTGGGCGATAGCGGCTCACCATGCGCAATATGAAGCAGGGCCAGACGCCTTGAACGCCTGACCCTGCGGTTGTTGCAGTACCACAATTCACCCTTCAGGTTTTGCGATAGCTGAACAACGGATGACGTGAACGGCCTACCGGCCTGGCGAAGATCCTGACATAAAAATCGGCTTCAGAAGCCGACGGGCTTTTAAGGATCGTCAGGCGCGACTCTCATCGTGGCGCTGGGGCAAGCCCCAAACAGACGCCGGATAGATTTAAGCAAGCCAACCACATCGCCCGTTAATCAGTATTGCAAAAATGGGGGGGACCATAGATTTTTTACGGGCGCAGGATAGACAGGCCATAAGCACGGGAACCCAACAACAGAATTCGCCACACAAGCGATAGGAGGAATGAACCTCTTAATCAAGTGTGAGGAATGACGATGGATCCGATATCGGGAGCAAGTGCAATCTCAATGATAATGGGCCTTCTGGGGACGGGGATGGATCTGGCAAAAGACGCAATGGACATGGCCAATAAAGCAATGGACACAGCCGGCGACGGCGCGAAGATCGGCGGCGAAGAGCAACAGCCACAGGGTCCGATTAGTTTTTAAGACACTCTGCGAATAATAAAGGCGCAGCTCCTCCGCTTTTTTCCCAGTGGGGCTTGCAGCGCCCGCCCCTCTCCTCGTCCACTTCAGACAAGCCATGAGATAACCTGCCATCTCTCGCGTTTATCCAGCCAAAACGTCGATTGGGCTCTTGCTCTTAATGTCCCTTTGACTGCCCTCACCAGATTGCCAATACTCATGGCATATTGAAGGCCACCCGCATGGAACAAGGAATGACCCTTTGAAGCTGGAACTCAAAAACAGCTTGTCGGTGAAGTTGTTACGGGTTGTGCTGCTGTCGGCATTGATCGTGGGTGTGGCGCTGAGCGTCGCGCAGATCGTCTTCGATGCCTACAAGACACGCCAGGCCGTGGCCAGTGATGCCCAGCGCATCCTCGATATGTTTCGCGACCCCTCGACCCAGGCCGTCTATAGCCTGGACCGCGAGATGGGCATGCAGGTGATCGAGGGGCTGTTTCAGGACGACGCGGTGCGCATGGCCTCCATCGGCCATCCCAACGAAACCATGCTCGCGGAAAAAAGCCGCGCCATGCAGCAATCCCCCAGCCGCTGGCTGACCGACTTGATCCTCGGCCAGGAACGCACATTCACCACCGCCCTGGTCGGCAAAGGCCCCTACAGCGAATATTACGGCGACCTGAGCATCACCCTCGACACAGCCACCTATGGCCAGGGGTTTATTGTCAATTCGGTGATCATCTTCATTTCCGGTGTGCTGCGCGCCCTGGCCATGGGCCTGGTGCTGTACCTGGTGTACCACTGGCTGCTGACCAAACCGTTGTCGCGGATTATCGAGCACCTGACGTCGATCAACCCCGACCGGCCCAGCGAACACAAGATCCCTCAGCTCAAGGGCCACGAACGCAACGAACTGGGGCTGTGGATCAACACCGCCAATCAGTTGCTCGAATCCATCGAACGCAATACCCACCTGCGCCACGAAGCTGAATCCAGCCTGCTGCGCATGGCCCAATACGACTTTCTCACCGGCCTGCCGAACCGCCAGAAACTGCAGGAGCAACTGGACAAGATCCTGATCGACGCCGGCCGCCGGCAACGCCGCGTGGCCGTGTTGTGCGTGGGCCTGGACGACTTTAAAAGTGTCAACGAGCAGTTCACCTACCAGGCCGGCGACAAATTATTGCTCGCCCTGGCCGACCGCCTGCGCGCCCACAGTGGCCGCCTCGGTGCGCTTGCCCGCCTCGGCGGCGACCAGTTTGCCCTGGTGCAGGCCGATATCGACCAGCCGTACGAAGCCGCTGAACTGGCGCAAAGCATCCTCGATGACCTGGAAGCGGAATTCGCCCTCGACCATGAGCTGATCCGCCTGCGCGCCACCATTGGCATCACGTTGTTCCCGGAAGACGGCGACAGCACCGAAAAGCTGCTGCAAAAAGCCGAACAAACCATGACCCTGGCCAAGAGCCGCTCGCGCAACCGGTACCAGTTCTATATCGCCAGCGTCGACAGCGAAATGCGCCGTCGCCGCGAACTGGAAAAAGACCTGCGCGACGCCCTGAGCCGCGACCAGTTCCACCTGGTGTACCAGCCGCAGATCAGCTATCGCGACCACCGTGTGGTCGGCGTCGAGGCATTGATCCGCTGGCAGCACCCGGAGCATGGCCTGGTACCGCCAGACTTGTTTATCCCGCTGGCGGAACAGAACGGCACCATCATCCCCATTGGCGAATGGGTGCTCGACCAGGCCTGCCGGCAACTGCGCGAATGGCATGACCAGGGCTTCACCGGCCTGCGCATGGCGGTCAACTTGTCCACCGTGCAGTTGCACCACGCCGAACTGCCGCGAGTGGTCAATAACCTCATGCAGATCTACCGCTTGCCGCCGCGCAGCCTGGAACTGGAAGTGACCGAGACCGGCCTGATGGAAGACATCAGCACCGCCGCCCAGCACCTGCTGAGCCTGCGCCGTTCCGGTGCGCTGATCGCCATCGATGACTTCGGGACCGGTTATTCATCCTTGAGCTACCTGAAAAGCCTGCCCCTGGACAAGATCAAGATCGACAAGAGCTTCGTTCAGGACCTGCTGGACGACGATGACGATGCAACCATCGTGCGCGCCATCATCCAGTTGGGCAAAAGCCTGGGCATGCAGGTGATCGCCGAGGGCGTGGAAACCGCGGAGCAAGAGGCCTATATCATCTCCGAAGGCTGCCATGAGGGTCAGGGCTATCACTACAGCAAACCGCTGCCAGCGCGGGAATTGGCAGCTTATTTGAAGCAGTCCGAGCGCAATAACGCAGCCATTCTTTGAGCCGATAAAACAATACTGAATATTTCCCTCGTTTAAGCCTTTACACAAAATGCAAATCTTTCGCATTATGTTGCAGTTTTGCGCGGCCCCGCGCGCCCTATTAACAACCGAAGCAGGATGTTCGCCATGATTCGTATGCCCCTGGCCACCGCCAGTCTGCTGGCCATTGCCATTTCTCTCGCCGGTTGCGGCGAAGGTAAAGACAAAGCCGCTGCGCCCCAGGCGCCGACCCCGGCTGCCAGCACTACCGCTCCAGCGGCTGCCACCCCTGCCGGCCAGGTCGACGAAGCAGCCGCCAAGGCTGTGGTCGCGCATTACGCCGACATGGTATTCGCGGTCTACAGCGACGCCGAATCCACCGCGAAAACCCTGCAGACCGCGATCGACACCTTCCTCGCCAATCCGAACGACCAGACCCTGAAAGCCGCCCGTGCCGCCTGGGTCGCTGCACGCGTACCGTACCTGCAGAGTGAAGTGTTCCGCTTCGGCAATACCATCATCGACGACTGGGAAGGCCAAGTGAACGCCTGGCCCCTGGACGAAGGCTTGATCGACTACACCGACAAATCCTACGAACACGCCCTGGGTAACCCAGGCGCCAACGCCAACATCATTGCCAATACCGAGATCCAGGTGGGCGAAGACAAGGTCGACGTGAAGGACATCACCCCGGAAAAACTCGCCAGCCTCAATGAGCTCGGCGGTTCCGAAGCCAACGTCGCCACCGGCTACCACGCCATCGAATTCCTGCTGTGGGGCCAAGACCTGAACGGCACCGGCCCAGGTGCCGGCAACCGCCCTGCATCGGACTACATGACGGGCGACGGCGCCACGGGCGGCCACAACGAGCGTCGCCGCACTTACCTGCGCGCCGTGACCCAACTGCTGGTCAGCGACCTGGAAGAAATGGTCGGCAACTGGAAACCCAACGTCGAAGACAACTACCGCGCCACCCTGGAGGCAGAACCTGCCACCGACGGCCTGCGCAAAATGCTGTTCGGCATGGGCAGCCTGTCCTTGGGCGAACTGGCTGGCGAGCGCATGAAGGTTTCCCTGGAGGCCAACTCGCCGGAAGACGAGCAGGACTGCTTCAGCGACAACACCCACAACTCGCACTTCTATGACGCCAAGGGCATCCGCAACGTCTACCTGGGCGAATACACCCGAGTCGACGGCACCAAGATGACGGGCGCCAGCCTGTCGTCGCTGGTGGCCAAGGTCGATCCGGCGGCCGATAGCGCCCTGAAGGCCGACCTGGCCGCGACCGAAGCGAAGATCCAGGTCATGGTTGATCATGCCAACAAGGGTGAACATTACGACCAGTTGATCGCTGCCGGTAACGACGCGGGCAACCAGATCGTGCGTGACGCCATCGCCGCGCTGGTCAAGCAGACCGGCTCGATCGAAGCCGCTGCAGGCAAGCTGGGCATCAGCGACCTGAACCCGGATAACGCTGATCACGAGTTCTGATCCGTGCCGTGTTGAATGAGGCGACCTTCGGGTCGCCTTTTTTTTGCGCTATGTCTTCTACCACAGACCCCATGTGTGAGGGGGTTGCCCCCGATGGCGGTGGGTCAGCAGGTACTTCCTTCACTGACAGGCCGCTATCGGGGGCAAGCCCCCTCCCACAGTTGACCTGCATCGTCTCGACGGCCCGGTTTACATGCCCTGCACCCCAGGTAGAATGGCGCCTCTCTCCTTTCACCCGAGCTCACTTCATGGCGTTGCCGACCCTACGCATCATCGGTTTCATCATCGGCATCTTCCTGATCACCCTCGCGATCGCCATGGTTGTGCCCATGGCCACCCTGGTGCTGTTCGAGCGCACCCAAGACCTGCCTTCGTTCCTGTGGGCCAGCCTGATCACCTTTGTCGCCGGCCTGGTCCTGGTAATCCCCGGGCGCCCGGAGCATGTGCACTTGCGGCCCCGAGACATGTACCTGCTGACCGTCAGCAGTTGGGTGGTGGTGTGCATCTTCGCCGCGCTGCCCTTTTTGCTGACCCAACACATCAGCTACACCGACTCCTTCTTCGAAAGCATGTCCGGTATCACCGCCACCGGTTCCACGGTCCTGAGCGGGCTGGACAGCATGTCGCCGGGCATCCTGATATGGCGCTCGCTGCTGCACTGGCTCGGCGGTATCGGCTTTATCGGCATGGCGGTGGCGATCCTGCCGCTGCTGCGCATCGGTGGCATGCGCCTGTTCCAGACCGAATCCTCGGACCGCTCGGAGAAGGTCATGCCGCGTTCGCACATGGTGGCGCGGCTGATCGTGGCGGCATACGTAGGCATCACCATCCTCGGCAGCCTGGCGTTCTGGTGGGCCGGGATGGGCTTGTTCGATGCGATCAACCATGCGATGTCGGCGATTTCCACCGGCGGTTTTTCCACCTCCGATGAGTCCCTGGCCCACTGGAAACAGCCGGCCGTGCACTGGGTGGCGGTGGTGGTGATGATCCTCGGCAGCCTGCCGTTCACCCTGTATGTCGCCACGTTGCGCGGCAACCGCCGGGCGTTGATCAAGGATCAGCAGGTGCAGGGGCTGCTCGCCTTGTTGTTGGTGACCTGGCTGGTGCTCGGCACCTGGTACTGGTGGACCACCAACCTGCATTGGCTGGATGCCCTGCGCCATGTGGCGCTGAACGTGACGTCGGTGGTTACGACGACGGGCTTTGCACTGGGGGACTACAGCCTGTGGGGCAACTTCTCACTGATGCTGTTTTTCTACCTGGGCTTTATCGGCGGCTGCTCGGGGTCCACGGCGGGCGGAATCAAGATCTTCCGTTTCCAGGTCGCCTATATCCTGCTCAAGGCCAACTTGAACCAACTGATTCACCCGCGCGCGGTGATCAAGCAGAAGTACAACGGCCACCGCCTCGACGAAGAAATCGTACGCTCGATCCTCACGTTCTCGTTCTTCTTCGCGATCACCATCTGCATGATCGCCCTGGCCTTGTCGTTGCTGGGCCTGGATTGGATGACCGCCCTGACCGGCGCCGCCAGCACCGTGTCCGGCGTAGGCCCGGGCCTGGGAGAAACCATCGGCCCGGCCGGCAACTTCGCCAGCCTGCCGGATGCGGCCAAGTGGATTTTGTCGCTGGGCATGTTACTGGGCCGGCTGGAGATCATTACAGTCTTTGTTCTGTGTATTCCTGCGTTCTGGCGTCACTGACCGTCGAGGTTTCCAACAGACGCGCCCGGTATTCGCCGGGCGTGCTATCGAACCAGCGGCGAAACGCGCGAAAGAAGTTGCTCGGGTCAGCAAACCCCAACAGGTAGGCAATTTCCAGCAGGGTCATGCTCGGCTGCGCCAGGTATTGCTCGGCCAGTTCGCGACGGGTGTCGTCGAGCAAGGTCTGGAAACTGGTGCCCTCCTCCTGCAAACGCCGTTGCAAGGTGCGCTGGGACAGGTGCAGGGTCTGGGCCACCACTTCGCGCTTGGGCTCACCCTGGGGCAACAGGCGGCACAGTACCTGCCGAGCCTTGTGGGTCACACGGCTTTCCGAGAAGCGCGCCAGGTATTCACCGGCAAACCGATCATGCAACAGCGCCATGGCCTCGTTAGCGGTGGGCAGCGGCGCGTCCATGTCGGCGCGCTCGAAGATCAACGCGTCGTAGGGCGCGTCGAACTCCAGTGGGGCATGGAACGCTTGCCTGTAGGGCGCCAGGTTCGCGGGCTGCTCGCCTTGCAACAGCACCTTGCGCGGTTGCAGGGTGCGACCGGTCAGCCAGCCGCACAATGCCAATGCACAGGCCAGCGACGCTTCGGCGCTTTGCCGGGTCGGTGGCAGGTGATCGCCATGAACCGTGAGGATCAGCGCATAACCTTCGGGTAACAGGCGGAAACTCAGGTCGGCACTTTCGGCAATGATGCGCTGGTAACGCACCAGGCGCATAAAACCTTCGGCCAGGGTGTTACTGGACATCAGCGCATAGCCGGCCACATGGAACGACGCCGGGCGCACCACCTTGCCCATGTTCAGGCCGATCGCGGGGTTGCCCGATAACTCAACCGCGCGCTGCCAGAGCCGCGTCATGGAGTCTTGCGGAAAACGCGCATCGGGATCGTTGAGGGCGGCGTAGTCCAGGCCCAGTTGCTGGAACAAGGCACGGCAATCCAGGCCGTCCATTTCCAATGCCTTGACTATCCCCATCGCCCAGCTTGCAGAAGTTGTTCGTTCGCTCATGGCGTCTTCTTAAAAAAGCAGGCTCAACCAGCAGCCAGGAAGCCAAGGATACTAAAGTGGCATCTATTGTCACTGGCTGTTACCACTGATCACTCTAGACTCAAATAAGCTCCCCGCCGAACATCTGTTGGGCGGCATAACAATCAAAGGGCCGCCCGTCGTGCAAAACATCAAGCGATTCAACAGCTTTGCCGAGTTCTACCCCTATTACCTGGCGGAGCACGCCAACAGCACGTGCCGGCGCCTGCACTTCATCGGGACCACGCTGGTGATTGGCTTTTTGGCGTATGCGGTGGGCAAAGGCTCCCTGGGCCTGTTGCTGGCGGTGCCCATCGCCGGCTATGGCTTCGCCTGGGTGGGCCACTTCTTCTTCGAAAAGAATCGGCCGGCGACCTTCCAGCACCCGTTCTACAGCCTGCTGGGGGATTTCGTGATGTACCGCGACATGATCCTCGGCAAGGTGCCGTTCTAGCCGTGCGGCCTCTTGTCACTTGCGTAAAAAAATCAAGGCTCGCACATCCGTCGATATAAAAGTCTTTTTGTCATTTACAGTGCTGTATCCTGCCAAGGCTTTTTGAGAGCGCGGAATCACCTGCGATTGAAAACCACAGACCTTGCGAGGAGCGACGACGATGCACGAGATACCTAATCTCCCCTTCCCAAGCCTGCACGAAACTGAGCAGCCAACCCCGCAGCAGGCCAGCGCGAAGCAGCCTGAGGCCAAAGAAGCAAAACCAGTCGACAGCAAAAGCCAGGACTGACGCCGTACCAGACCGTGTGGAAAGCGCACCTTTGAGCGCTTTCCACACTGCCTGAATTGCCCGAGATCCCCACCATGACCGATACCCCTCCCGACAGCCGCGACACCGCCGTGCTTGATACGGCCTTGCAGATGGTCGACGTCTGGAACCGCCTCAGCGCAGACAAACAAGCCGTTTTGCTCAAGCGCTTCGGTACCCAGGAAAATGCGCTGGCCGCCCTGGTCACCACCCAATTGCTGGCCCCCGCTCGAGCCTGAGGTCTTTTTGATCTGAGGTTTTTGCGTTTTACCGCCCTGCGCGGACCAAAGCCCCGGTATCATTAGCAGCCTATCTTTACCTGCTGCGACAGTGGACCTCTCCCATGCCAGATACCCAGCGCCCCATGGCGGTCACGCTGCAAGTTGTTTCCATCGTGTTGTTCACCTTCATCGGCTACCTGAACATCGGCATCCCCCTCGCCGTATTGCCCGGCTATGTCCACAGTGAACTGGGCTATGGCGCGGTGATCGCCGGGCTGGTGATCAGCGTGCAATACCTGGCCACCTTACTGAGCCGCCCCTACGCCGGGCGCATCATCGACAACCTGGGCAGCAAGCGTGCGGTATTGATCGGGCTGGTGGGCTGCGGCCTGAGCGGCGTGTTCATGTTGCTCGCAGCCTGGTTTTCCAGCCTGCCGGCCTTGAGCCTGGGCAGCCTGCTGATCGGCCGCCTGGTCTTGGGCAGTGCTGAAAGCCTGGTCGGTTCGGGCGCCATCGGCTGGGGCATTGGCCGTGTGGGCGCGACAAATACCGCCAAGGTGATCTCATGGAACGGCATCGCCAGCTACGGCGCGCTGGCGGTCGGCGCACCGTTGGGGGTGCTGCTGGTCAGTCATCTCGGGTTGTGGAGCATGGGGGTCAGCATCATTCTGCTGGCGGTCATCGGCGTCGCCCTGGCCTGGCCCAAGGAAGCGGCGCCGATTGTGGCCGGGGTGCGCCTGCCGTTCATGAACGTGCTGGGTCGGGTCCTGCCCCACGGTTGCGCGCTGGCCCTGGGCTCCATCGGCTTTGGCACCATCGCCACCTTTATCACCCTGTACTACACCACCCAGCACTGGGATAACGCGGTGTGGGCCTTGAGCCTGTTCGGTGCCAGCTTTATCGGCGCCCGCCTGTTGTTCGGCAATTTGATCAACCGGATTGGCGGCTTTCGCGTGGCGATCGCCTGCCTGTCAGTGGAGATCCTTGGCCTGTTGTTGCTGTGGCTGGCGCCGGATGCCCACCTGGCCCTGGCTGGGGCGGCGTTGAGCGGCTTCGGCTTTTCCCTGGTGTTCCCGGCGCTCGGGGTGGAGGCGGTCAACCTGGTGCCCGCGTCCAGCCGGGGTTCGGCGGTAGGGGCTTACTCGTTGTTTATCGACTTGTCGCTGGGGATTACCGGCCCGCTGGCCGGGGCCGTGGCGGCAGGCTTCGGCTTCGCCTCGATCTTCCTGTTCGCCGCCCTTGCCGCCCTGGGAGGGTTGCTGCTGAGTGTCTATCTGTACCGGCAAGCGCCCAAGGCCCGTGAGTCGCGCGGTGCCTAGAAATCGACCTTGCCGCGCCCGGCCTTGATGCTGCCGCGTTTGGTCTTGGATTCCAGGCGGCGCTTCTTCGAACCCAGCGTGGGCTTGGTGGGGCGGCGCTTCTTCTCGACCTTGGTGGCGCTGAGGATCAACTCCACCAGGCGCTCCAGCGCATCGGCGCGGTTCTGCTCCTGGGTCCGATATTGCTGGGCCTTGAGCACCAGCACCCCTTCGCTGGTGATCCGACTGTCACGCAGCGCCAGCAACCGCTCCTTATAGAAGTCCGGCAACGACGATGCTGGAATATCAAACCGCAGGTGCACCGCGCTCGACACCTTATTGACGTTCTGACCACCGGCGCCCTGAGCGCGGATGGCAGTCAGCTCGATCTCGGCATCGGGTAGCTGCACATTATTGGATATCACCAGCATCGATCAAAAACCTTAGGCAACGGACACGCCCAACTCGGACAACAACATCAACAACAAGGACGCATGAACATGAAAATACTATTGATCATTTTGCTCGGCACCTTATCACTCATTCAAACGCCACTGTCCCTTGCAGACAATACCAATGGCAAAAACCTCTATTCACAGCGATGCGCCATGTGCCACGGGCCAGACCTCAAGGCAACGGGGCCGTTGGCCAAGAAAAGCAACCCGCCCACACCTGACCTTACAACCCCGGCCTTCAAAAAACGGCTGGCGGCTTATCCGGGCGTTATTGTGTCTTCGGTCATACTCCGCCCGAATGGAGACCTGATCCCAAAAACGCTGCGCGAGAATGGGGTGAAGGTCGCGCCGCATGCCTGGAACGTCAAGGACTTGCGCGACTTGAACGAATACATGAGCGGTGTGATTTCAAAAAGTTGACGACTTCAACATTCAAAAACCCCGCGCCCTGAGTTCCCGACAGCGGAATACAGGGTGCGGGGTTTTCTTTAGACGTGCGCCTGTTTACTTCAGTGTCGCACTCGCTGCGCTCAACGCGGCTTCAGCACTGCGCTTGTTCTTGATCCCGTAACACACCGCCATGAACGCGACCCACACCGGGATCGCGTACACCGACACCTGGATCCCCGGAATCATCAGCATGATCACCAGGATAAACACCACGAACGCCAGGCAGACGTAGTTGCCATACGGGTACCACAACGCCTTGAACAGCGGCACCTGGCCGGTGCGGTTCATGTGCTGGCGGAACTTGAAGTGCGAGAAGCTGATCATCGCCCAGTTGATCACCAGCGTGGCCACCACCAGAGACATCAGCAGCTCCAACGCGTGTTGCGGGATCAAGTAGTTCATCAACACTGCCACCAGCGTGACCGCCGCCGAAGCGAGGATCGAACGCACTGGCACGCCGCGCTTGTCGATCTTCGCTAACACCTTGGGCGCATCGCCCTGCTCGGCCATGCCCAGCAGCATGCGGCTGTTGCAGTAGGTGCCGCTGTTGTACACCGACAGCGCCGCCGTCAGCACCACGAAATTGAGGATATGCGCGGCGGTGTTGCTGCCCAGCATCGAGAACACCTGCACGAACGGGCTGCCGCTGTAGGCATCGCCGGACGCGTTGAGGGTCGCCAGCAGGCTGTCCCACGGCGTCAGCGACAACAGCACCACCAGGGCGCCGATGTAGAAGATCAGGATGCGGTAGATCACCTGGTTGATTGCCTTGGGGATCACGGTGCGTGGCTGGTCGGCTTCGGCAGCGGTGAAGCCGAGCATTTCCAGGCCGCCGAAGGAGAACATGATAATCGCCATGGCCATCACCAACCCGCCGACGCCATGGGGGAAGAAGCCGCCATGTTCCCACAGGTTGCTCACCGAGGCTTGTGGGCCGCCGCTGCCGCTGACCAGCAAGTAACTGCCCAGGGCGATCATGCCGACGATGGCCACCACCTTGATGATGGCAAACCAGAACTCGGCCTCACCGAAGACTTTGACGTTGGCCAGGTTGATCAAATTGATCAGCACGAAAAACGCTGCCGCCGACACCCAGGTCGGGATCTCCGGCCACCAGTAATGCACGTACTTGCCGACAGCCGTCAGCTCCGACATGCCCACCAGAATGTACAGGATCCAACAGTTCCAGCCCGACAGGAAGCCGGCGAAACCGCCCCAGTACTTGTGGGCAAAGTGGCTGAAAGATCCGGCGACCGGCTCTTCGACAATCATTTCGCCGAGCTGGCGCATGATCATGAACGCGATAAAGCCGCAGATGGCATAGCCGAGGATCATCGACGGGCCGGCGGATTTGAGCACCCCGGCCGAGCCCAGGAACAGGCCGGTACCGATGGCACCACCGAGGGCGATCAACTGGATATGCCGATTTTTCAGGCCGCGTTTCAGCTCGCCTGAAGAAGAATGGGGTCCACTCATGAAAAGGGTCTCACGCAAGGTTTGATGATGTTGAATGCACGTTGCTGGCTTGAATTACCGACTCAAGCAGCACCGCTCAAACCCCAGCGCAGGCACCAGGAGTACAGCGTCGTTCTAACGGTCATGCGTCACCTGTTTGTTTTTATCTGTGACGAAATAGAACCCGACTGGCTCGTGGCCAGGCGGAATGATCAGGGCGAGTCACCCTGAGGTCTTGGCCATTTGCGTGGTTACGCAAGGGGGTCACAGTAAAACGCGGCGCATTGTACACCGCTCGACAGCTTCGGGAGGCCGTCGCAGAGCGTGCGCGACAATCTGTCAGGTATTCCTTACAGCTTGGCGAGGCTGAGAAATGCCCGGCCAATATCGTAAATTTATTGTTACACCGCGGAAACCCAGCGTTACAGGCACGCTTATCCGTCATTCAGCAGAAAATTGTCGCCAGGAAATTGCTGACCTGTCGTGTCAGCTAGCCAACTGTTTTTTCTGAATAAATCGACGCCCTGAAAAAACAGAACAAAAAATGCAAATGAAACCGTGTCAATAAATTTTTTGCATTACCAAACACTCTCACCTAGGTTCTTTCACTTGCCCAGCGAAGCCGCTGGCAAGCCGTTCTCAAACAACGTCCTCTAGGAGATACACCATGCAAGCACTGGAAAAAGACCTGGAAACCGAACTGCAACTTGACGATTGGTTTGAAGCACCGACCCACGAGGCAGCCGTTGAAATGATGCAAGCCGACGCCGTTGTGCCCTTTGGCACCGCGATGTGGCCTTTCTAACACGCGGCAGGCATCCGGCAGGTGCTGTGCACGGCACCTGCCCCCTTACCCAAGGCACAGAAGGACATACGTCATGGACAAGGCCCGCGCCGTCGAACACTTTCTCTACTACCTCGCGCATCACCCGGCCCTTATCGGCCTGAGCCGCCCGACCGTGTTACTGGGCCATACCGAACGCTACGACGCCATTGCCCAGGCCATCACCCACGGCAGTGCCGCCCGTTTTAACTTCCAGCTACAACGCCTGGACCTGGCGCCCAGCCACCACCTGGCCCAGGCCATCGAAGCCTGCGACCTGTACCTGTTTCTGTACGACTCCTCGACCTTGCCCAACCCACGCGCCGAAGGCCCGGACTTTATTCGCGCCTTGCATGAGGTCATGGCTGAACACTGGAAGAAATCCCTGCTGTTCAAGGATTACGGCGACTATTTCTACGACACCTTCAGCGTCGAACCGCAGCGTATCGCCGACCTCAATGCCACGCTGATCCGGCGCATGTCCCAGGCCACGGTGCTGAGCTTTACCGACGAACACGGCTCGCGCCTGGAAGCGCCGCTGAGCAGCATCAAGAAGTGGACCAATATCAACGGTATCGGCAACCACGACCTGGCCCCCGGCGAGATCGCTACCCACAGCGAGGCGATCAATGGCCAAGTGCGGTTCATGGGGACCTTCCTCAGCACCATCCCCTTTGCGCGCAAATACGGTGTACTGCAATCACCCTTGGAGTTGTGGATCGAGAACTCGACCATCTGCAGCGTGGCCAGTGAAGTGCCGGGGCTCGCGGAGGATTTCAACAAATACCTGAATGCCAACCCCTCCAACCGCCGGGTGGAAGAGCTGGGGATCGGCACCAATGAGGGGGTCAAGGATCTGTACGCCCGCAATGCCGGGTTCGAGGAGCGCCATTGCGGCTTGCACCTGGGCTTGGGCGGCGGGCAGAAAGGCAGCCATCACCTGGATCTGATCTTTGCCAGTGGGGTCTTGGCCCTGGATGACAAACCGGTGTTTGACGGCACTTTCGCGTTCTGAGCACCGACCTTGAAAAGGATGAAGATCCAAATGTGGGAGGGGGCTTGCCCCCGATAGCGGTGCATCAGTCGCCGGATTGGCAAGCTGATACACCACTATCGGGGGCAAGCCCCCTCCCACATTTTTTGCCTGTATTCCAAGGCAAAAAAAACGCCAACCCTAGGGTTGGCGTTGGTGTGCAGCGCTTACATCACTGCGGCTTCTTGCGACCAAAGCCTGGACGCTGACCGGAACCCGCCGGAGCGCCACGGCGCTTGCCCGACGGCTCGTCTGCGACCAGTTTCAGGCCAGGGCGCTTTTTCGGCGCTGGCTTGGCTGGGCGTTTGGTGTTGGCGCTGTCGGCCGGACGATCCGATGGCGCACCGCGACCGGCCTCACCGCGATTACTGCGACCACCAGCAGGTGCTTCACCACGGCCTGCCGGGCGCGGTGCGCGTGGTGCACGCTCGCCTTCCTGGCGCGACGGAGCCGTTGGGCGGCGCTCGCCTTCGATCTGCGGCTCACGAGAAATACGCCCGCCGGTTGCCGGTGCGTTCAGTGCCGGGCGCAGGGTGCGCGCAACGCGCTCGGTACGGGCCACAGGGCGCGACGATTTACGCTGCATACGCTCGAGCTTGTCTTTGCTCTTGGCGTTCATCTGCGGCATGGCGACCGGCGTCAGGCCAACTTCGGCGCTGAGGATGTCGACTTCGTACTGGCTCATTTCGCGCCAGCGGCCCATTGGCAGGTCGGAGTTGAGGAACACCGGGCCAAAACGCACGCGCTTCAGGCGGCTGACCACCAGGCCCTGGGATTCCCACAGGCGACGGACTTCACGGTTACGACCTTCCATCACCACGCAGTGGTACCAGTGGTTAAAGCCTTCGCCGCCTGGAGCCTGCTTGATGTCGGTGAACTTGGCCGGGCCGTCTTCCAGTACCACGCCCGCCTTGAGGCGTTCGATCATCTCGTCGTCGACTTCACCGCGTACACGCACCGCGTATTCACGGTCCATCTCGTAAGACGGGTGCATCAGGCGGTTGGCCAACTCACCGTCGGTGGTGAACATCAGCAAGCCGGTGGTGTTGATGTCGAGGCGGCCGATATTGATCCAGCGGCCTTCTTTGGGCTTTGGCATCTTGTCGAACACGGTCGGACGGCCTTCCGGGTCGTCACGGGTGCAGATTTCGCCATCGGGCTTGTTGTACATGATGACGCGGCGTACCGATTCGGCAGCCTCTTCACGCTTGATGACCTTGCCATCAATGGTGATTGCATCGTGCAGGTCGACGCGCTGGCCAAGGGTGGCCTCTACGCCGTTGACCTTGATGCGCTTCTGGGTGATCCAGGCTTCGACGTCGCGGCGCGAGCCCACGCCGATACGCGCCAGCACCTTTTGCAGTTTTTCGCCTGCTGGGCCGATTTCCTGGCTGTCGTTCTGGTCTTTGTCGTTCATCTTAAGCACCTCCCGGTGGGTCGATTCAGGCGTGGCCTGAAGAGTGTTGAAAGCGGGGCTTTGGCCGAATACGTCGGCAAAGGGTCGCGAATCATACGCGCATGCTGCGCGTTGCGCATCAGAGACTAGTCGATAAGCGCCAGGTCAGTGGTCTTTCCGCCGACCGGTGGTGCACATCCTGTAGGAGCGAGCTTGCTCGCGAAAAACGCAAGAACACCGCACCCCCCCCAGATTCCCCGCGTTTTCGTTGACGATCTTCGCGAGCAAGCTCGCTCCTACAGGGGGATCGCGTCAGTCTTCTAGCTGACGTCGCTCGTTCTCGATGGCTTCGGCCAGCGCGCGGGCTTCGTCTTCTTCATCGCTCAACGGCGGTTGTTCGAGGGCGGCGACGGCGGCCAGGAGTTTTTCCCGGGCTTCGGCGACGCCGAGGATGTCTTCCTCGGCCTCGGCCTCTGCTTCAGGTTCAGGTTCAGGTTCAGGTTCAGGTTCAATTTCGACCACCGGCTCGGTTTCGACGTTTACCTGGGCGTCCGGTTCGGATGCGCCGTCACGCAACAAGTCGTCGAAGTCGGTCTTGATGCCCTGCTCCATGTCGTCCAGTTCCAGCAACAGGGTGTGGAAGCTGGTTTCGTCCTTTGGCTCCTCCGGCTCGGCGGTGGCATCGGCCAGTTCCTGCAGGCTGGCCGGAACCGGCACGTCGTCGAAGTCGAGCACCGGCTCGGCTTCCATCTCGCGCAGTTCGGCGAGCGGCGGCAAGTCGTCGAGGTTTTTCAGGTTGAAGTGGTCGAGGAATGCCTTGGTAGTGGCGAACATCGCCGGCTTGCCGGGCACATCGCGGTAGCCAACGATGCGAATCCACTCACGCTCCAGCAGCGTCTTGACGATATGGCTGTTGACCGCCACGCCGCGCACGTCTTCGATTTCGCCCCGGGTAATCGGCTGGCGATAGGCAATCAGCGCCATGGTCTCGAGCATCGCGCGGGAATAGCGCTGCGGGCGTTCTTCCCACAAGCGGCCGACCCACGGGGAAAACTGCTCACGGATCTGCAGGCGGTAACCCGACGCCACTTCGCGCAGTTCAAAGGCGCGGCCATCGCAGGACTTGCGCAAAATCTCCAGCGCCTTTTTAAAGACCGGGGGTTCAGGGCGCTCGGCTTCTTCAAAAAGTTCGAACAGGCGCTCCAGGGATTGCGGCTTACCCGAGGCCAGGAGAAAGGCCTCCAGCAACGGGGCCAGTTCGCGGGGTTCAGTCAGATTCATCGATTCAGCTCTTTATTCGGCTCGCGCCCGCACGTGGATAGCCGCAAAAGGCTCATTCTGGACCAACTCGACCAAGGACTCCTTGACCAGTTCGAGGATCGCCATAAAGGTCACCACCACCCCCAGGCGCCCTTCTTCGGCTGTGAACAGCTCGACAAACGGCACGAAGCCACCGCCCTTGAGGCGTTCGAGCACGTCGCTCATGCGCTCGCGGGTCGACAGGGCCTCGCGGCTGACCTGGTGGTGTTCAAACATATCGCCACGGCGCAGCACCTCGGCCATGGACATCAGTAACTCTTCCAGGCTCACGTCCGGCAGCAATTTGCGCGCTCGGGCCTCCGGGGCGTCGAGCTTGGGCACCAGCACATCGCGGCCCACGCGGCTGAGGCCGTCGATGCCTTCGGCGGCGGCCTTGAAGCGTTCGTACTCCTGCAAGCGGCGGATCAGTTCGGCACGCGGGTCGTCTTCTTCAGCCTCGACGGTTTCCGAACGCGGCAGCAGCATGCGCGACTTGATCTCGGCGAGCATGGCAGCCATCACCAGGTACTCGGCGGCCAACTCCAGGCGCACCGACTGCATCAGCTCGACATAGCCCATGTACTGGCGGGTGATTTCCGCCACCGGAATGTCGAGGATGTTGATGTTCTGCTTGCGGATCAGGTACAGCAGCAAGTCCAGCGGGCCTTCGAAGGCGTCAAGGAAGACTTCCAGGGCGTCCGGCGGGATGTACAGGTCCAGCGGCATTTCCATGACCGCCTGGCCGTACACCATGGCGAACGGCAGTTCCTGTTGGGCGCCGGCCTGGCTGTCGACGGTTTCCACGGCCGACATTCAGGCCTCGACCATAAACGGAGTCGGGTCACCGCAGCCGACACGCACCACTTCCGGCTCGCCGTCGGCCAGGTTGATCACGGTGGAGGCTTTGTTGCCGCCATAACCACCGTCAATGATCAGGTCGACGTGTTTTTCCAACAGGCGGCGCATTTCGTAGGGGTCGTATAGCGGCTCGGCTTCGCCGGGCAGGATCAACGACACGCTCATCAACGGCTCACCCAGCTCGGCCAGCAGGGCCAGGGCAATGGGATGTTCCGGCACGCGCAGGCCGATGGTGCGCTTCTTGGGGTGCAGCAGCAGGCGCGGCACTTCGCGGGTGGCGTTGAGGATAAAGGTGTAGGGCCCCGGCGTGTGGGCCTTGAGCAGGCGGAAGGTGCCGGTGTCGACCTTGGCGAACAAGCCCAATTGGGACAGGTCGCTGCAAATCAGTGCGAAGTTGTGGTTCTTGTCCAGGCCCCGCAGGCGCCGGACACGCTCGACCGCGTTCTTGTCGCCAATCTGGCAACCAATGGCGTAGGACGAATCCGTTGGATAGATCACCACGCCGCCGGCGCGGATGATCTCCACAGCCTGCTTGATCAGGCGCGCCTGGGGATTTTCCGGATGAATCTGGAAGAATTGACTCACGTGTTCTACCTGTTCAGACGGTGGCAGTAATGGGGTCATGCTTGAATCGCCCCCACAAGAGCGGCAAGTCTTCCGGGACGGGGCGATACTCGCCAATCTCGGACCAGCCGCCTGGGCCATGAAAGTCACTGCCGGCACTGACCAGCAGACCAAATTCGCGGGCAAGAATCGCCAGGCTGCCAACCTGTTCGGCGGGTTGATGCCCGTTGACCACTTCAATCGCGTGGCCGCCCGCACCAATATAGTCGCCAATCAGCTTGCGGCGCTTGCTGCGGGTGAAATCGTAATGCCAGGGATGTGCCAGGCTGACCCAGGCCCCGGAGGCCCGCAGGGTCTCGACGGTGTCTTCCAGGGTTGGCCAGTGTTGCTTGACGTCGCCCAACTTGCCGGCGCCCAGCCATTTGCGAAAAGCTTCGGCGCGATCCCTGACAAACCCTTCACGCACCATCCAGTCGGCAAAATGCGGACGGGCCGGCGCGTTGCCGCTGTCACCCAGTTCCTGCTGGATGGCCCGGGCGCCGTCGAGGGCGTTGGCCATGCCTTTAAGGCCGAGCTTGCGACTTATTTCTTCGGACCGCAGCCAACGGCCATCGTGCAATTGGGCGATGGCCTCGACCAACGCCGGGGCTTTTTGATCGAAGCCATAGCCCAGCACATGAATAGTGGCGCCCCCCCAGGTGCAGGACAATTCCACACCGTTGACCAGTTGCATGCCCAGGGCATGCGCCGCCTCGCGGGCTTCATCGAGGCCTTCGAGGGTGTCGTGGTCGGTCAACGATAGGACTCGCACGCCTTTTTCAAACGCACGCGCAACCAGTACCGCGGGCGCCAGGGCGCCGTCGGAGGCCGTGCTGTGGCAGTGCAAATCAACATTCACGGGGGAGTGTAACCTCAAGTCAGCTGGCGCTTTCGCTACCAAGGATGTTTGTTATTATGCCGCCACATCCAGCTTCTGGCTCTTACTGTGAAACAATTCATCGACTTCATCCCGCTGTTGCTGTTTTTCATCGTTTACAAACTCGACCCCAGGGTCATCGATCTCGCCGGCCATGAGCTGACCGTCGGAGGCATCTACAGCGCCACCGCGGTGCTGATCATCAGCTCCATTGTGGTCTACGGCGCCATCTTCATCTCCCAGCGCAAACTGGAAAAAAGCCAATGGCTGACCCTGGTGGCGTGCCTGGTCTTCGGTAGCCTGACCCTGGCCTTCCACAGCGAAACCTTCCTTAAATGGAAAGCCCCGGTGGTGAACTGGCTGTTTGCCCTCGCATTCATCGGCAGCCACTTCATCGGGGATCGCCTGCTGATCAAGCGGATCATGGGCCATGCATTGACCCTGCCGGAGCCGGTCTGGACCCGCTTGAACGTGGCCTGGATCGTGTTTTTCCTGTTCTGCGGCGCCGCCAACCTGTTCGTGGCCTTTACCTTCCAGGACTACTGGGTCGACTTCAAAGTGTTCGGCAGCCTGGGCATGACCGTGCTGTTCCTGGTCGGTCAGGGCATCTACCTGTCGCGTCACCTGCATGACACCGACCCCACCACGCCGAAAACCGAGGATTGACATGCTCTACGCCATCATTGCTACCGATGTTGCCAACTCGCTGGAAAAACGCCTGTCCGTGCGCCCGGCCCATGTCGAGCGCCTGAAAGTGCTGCAAGCCGAAGGCCGCATCGTGCTGGCCGGCCCGCACCCGGCCGTTGACAGCAACGACCCGGGCGACGCCGGTTTCACCGGCAGCCTGATCGTCGCCGAGTTCGCTTCCCTGGCCGACGCCCAGGCCTGGGCCAAGGCCGACCCCTATGTCGCTGCCGGCGTCTACGCCGACGTCGTGGTCAAACCGTTCAAGCAAGTCCTGCCTTGATTCGGGTCGCGCCGAACCTAATCGGTTCGGCGCACTCCTATTTGCTCATTATTCTCGGTAACCTGCCGACAACGTTCTGAATATTCGTGTGGAATCAGGAGTTCCGATGCGCTTACGTCAGTTGTGTCTGTTGGCAGTGTTAATGATCGGGGCTACGGCCCACGCTGAAGAAACCTCGAACACCGGCAGTTCTACGCCCCTGTCCTTGAGTGCCGGCAGCCAGATCACCGAATTGCAGCAACGTTTGAAAGAAAGCGAACGACTGCGCGAAGAACTGAGCAAGCAACTGCAAACGGCCGATGCGGCCCGCGAAAGCGCTCAACTGAGTCGCTTGCGCCAAGAGAACCAACGCCTGGTCCAGCAACTCAAAGAGACAGAGGGTGGCGGCTTGACCCGATGGCTGACCGAGCAACAGCAATGGTTCGTCACCGGTGGGGCCGTCGCGCTGATCGCCTTGCTGTGCGGGATCTTCGCCAGCGGTGGACACCGTCGTCGTCGACAATGGCTAAATTGAGTGAGTCATGAGCGAGCTGCTACTGATAGATGATGACCAGGAGCTCTGTGAGCTGCTGACCAGTTGGTTGGGCCAGGAAGGCTTCCAGGTACGCGCCTGCCACGACGGCTTGAGCGCCCGTAAAGCATTGGCCGACAGCGCCCCAGCGGCGGTGGTGCTCGATGTGATGCTGCCCGACGGCAGCGGCCTGGAGCTGCTCAAGCAATTGCGCAACGACCACCCGGAGCTGCCGGTGTTGATGCTCTCGGCCCGGGGCGAACCGCTGGACCGTATCCTCGGCCTGGAACTGGGCGCCGACGATTACCTGGCCAAGCCCTGTGACCCCCGCGAATTGACTGCCCGCCTGCGCGCGGTATTACGCCGCAGCCACCCGGCCGCCGTGTCGACCCAGCTTGAACTGGGCGACCTGTGCTTCAGCCCAGTGCGCGGCGTGGTCAGCATTGATGAACAGGAATTCACCCTCACCGTCTCCGAAAGCCGCCTGCTGGAAGCCTTGCTGCGCCAGCCCGGCGAACCGCTGGATAAGCAGGAACTGGCGCAGATCGCCCTCGGCCGCAAGCTGACCCTTTACGATCGCAGCCTGGACATGCACGTAAGCAACCTGCGCAAAAAGATCGGCCCGCACCCGGACGGACGGCCACGGATCGTGGCGCTGCGCAGTCGCGGTTACTACTACAGCCTCTAACCCCCCGCCCCTGTAGGAGCGAGCTTGCTCGCGAAAAACGTCAACGATAATACGGGCGGCCTGAATGCCCGCGCTTATCTTGCGTTTTTCGCGAGCAGGCTCGCTCCTACAGGGTTTTGTCAGTTCGCGACAAAACCCTCTTTACCCAAGCTTTACCCACACCTGACCGCCGCTGACCTTGATCTCCGTAATCTACTCACATCCGGACTCACCGGAATAGAGACAGGAGAATCACCATGCGCAAGACCCTAATCGCTCTGATGTTCGCCGCCGCCCTGCCGACCGTTGCCATGGCCGCGATGCCCGAAGGTCCAGGCCCGATGGGCGGCCCTGAAGGCCACATGATGGGTGGCCCGGGCCACGGCGGTGAACACGGCCCGCGTGGCAAGGGTGGCCCATTCAGCCAGTTGGATTTGAGCAAGGAACAGCGCGAGCAGATCGGCAGGCTGATGGGTGACCAATGGCACGCTCGCAAAGACCTGGTCAAAAAGTACCTGGACAAACTCCCGGCCGCTGACCAGAAAGCCATGCAGGATGAAATCGCAGCCGGCAGACAGAAAACCCAGGCCGACATCCGTGCCGTGCTCAAGCCCGACCAGCAGAAAAAATTCGACGAAATCGTCAAGAAGCAAGAACAGCGCCGTGCCGAGTGGAAGGAATTCCAAGCCTGGAAGGCGCAACAGCCGCAAAAAGCGCAATAATGCGTTAGCGTCACTCCCCCAGCCCAGTGGCTCACGCCACTGGGCTTTTCCTGTTTGAGGGTTTCCTGTGCGTTCATTGTTCTGGCGCATCCTGGCCAGTTTCTGGCTGGCCATCGCCTTGGTTGCCGGGCTGTCGATCCTGCTTGGGCATATGCTCAACCAGGACGCCTGGATTCTCAGCCGCCATCCCGGCCTCAATAACCTGGCCGAAGAGTGGACCCAACTCTACGAAACCCAGGGCGAGGACGCCGCCCAAGACCTGCTGCAACAGCGCAAGCGCCAGTACCACATCGACGTGCAAGTGCTCAACGAAAGCGGCGAGCCCGTGGTGCGCGGCACCTTCCCGCGACGCGCCGCCGCCTTCGAGGCCCGGCAGAACGACAGCAAGGACGGCCACCTGCCCTGGCGGCGCCTGACCGCCGAGTACACCAGCGAAAAAACCGGTGACACCTACCTGCTGATCTACCGCATCCCCCACCCGGAGCTGGATGCCTGGCACCGTAACAGCCTGTTGTGGCCGTTGAGCGCACTGGCGATCGCGCTGGTGGTGCTCACGCTCTTCAGCCTGTTGGTGACACTGTCCATTACCCGCCCCTTAAGCCGCCTGCGCGGTGCGGTGCATGACCTCGGCCAGGCCACCTACCAGCAAAACAGCCTGGCGCAACTGGCCAACCGCCGCGATGAATTCGGCGTGCTCGCCACCGACTTCAACCGCATGGGCGCGCGCCTGCAAAGCTTGATCGGCAGCCAGCGCCAATTGCTGCGCGACGTGTCTCACGAACTGCGCTCGCCCCTGGCCCGCTTGCGGATCGCCCTCGCGCTGGCTGAACGTGCCAGCCCTGAGGAACGGGAAAAGCTCTGGCCGCGCCTGACGCGTGAATGCGACCGCCTGGAAGCGCTGATCAGTGAAATTCTGGTGCTGGCCCGGGTCGATGCCGACAACGCCAGCGCCGAGGAGGTCGACCTTATCCCGCTGCTCAAGACCCTGCAAAAAGACGCCCAGCTCAGCGCACCGGACCAGGTGGTGCAACTGACGGCCGACGCCGACCTGCATCTCAAAGGCTGGCCGACCATGATCGAACGCGCGGTGGATAACCTGCTGCGCAATGCCCAGCGCTTCAACCCACAGGGACTGCCCATCGAGTTGCAGGCCCAACACCAGGGTGAACGCATTCTGATCAGCGTGCGTGACCATGGCCCAGGCGTCGATGCCGAACACCTGAGCCAGTTGGGCGAACCGTTCTACCGCGCGCCCGGCCAGACTGCGCAGGGCCATGGCCTGGGCCTGGCCATTGCCCGTCGCGCCGCTGAACGCCACGGCGGCAGCCTGATCCTGGCCAATCACCCCGACGGTGGTTTTATCGCCAGCATTGACCTGCCGCTGGAACCGGGAGTTGTCACACCGATGTGAGGATCTTCTATAGTGGCCCTTCTCTTACGGAGGGCCTTTGATGACTGACCTGCTGACTCCCATCCAA
The DNA here is from genome assembly GCF_030644265.1 of Pseudomonas sp. OVF7. NCBI lineage: Bacteria > Pseudomonadati > Pseudomonadota > Gammaproteobacteria > Pseudomonadales > Pseudomonadaceae > Pseudomonas > Pseudomonas sp. OVF7. Next base: position 6,343,861 of record NZ_CP128996.1, read on the forward strand.
GCCGCACTCGATCTGCCACAAACCCCGCTGCCCCTGACCGAGGCCGGCGCCCTGCCCTCGACCTTCGCCGTGACCGACCTGGCCAGCGCCAGCATCGGTGCCGCCGGCCAGGCCGTCGCCCAACTGATCCAGCAACAGACCGGGCGCCTGCCCAGTGTGAGCGTGGACCGACGCCTGGCCTCCTTCTGGTTCTCTTCCTCGATTCGCCCGGTGGGCTGGCAAGTGCCGCCACTGTGGGACCCGGTGGCCGGCGACTATGCCAGCGCCGATGGCTGGATTCGCTTGCACACCAACGCGCCCCATCACCGTGCAGCGGCCGAGCGGGTGCTGGGGCGGGCTGCCGACCGCGCCGAAATGGCAGCCAAAGTCACGGCTTGGAACGCCGCCGAACTGGAACAGTCGATTGTCGAGGCCGGCGGTTGTGCGGCGCAGATGCGTGGCTGGCAAGCCTGGCAGCAACATCCGCAGGGCCTGGCGGTGAATGCCGAAGAACTGATACAGCGTCAGGTCTTCGAAAATGGCACCGACAAACCCTGGCTCGGTTCGGCTGCCCGCCCGTTGACCGGCATCAAGGTGCTGGACTTGACCCGCGTATTGGCCGGCCCCGTGGCCAGTCGTTTCCTCGCCGGCCTGGGCGCGGATGTATTGCGCATCGACTCGCCCACCTGGAACGAACCCGGCGTGGTACCGGAAATGACCCTGGGCAAGCGCTGCGCTCGCCTCGACCTGAAAGGCGCTGAAGGCCGACAGGTATTCGAAGCCTTACTCAAGGACGCTGACGTACTGTTCCACGGTTACCGCGCCGATGCACTGGAACAACTGGGTTACACCGCGGGCGAACTGCAACACCTCGCTCCCGGGCTGATTGACGTCAGCCTCAACGCCTACGGCTGGAGCGGCCCGTGGCGCAATCGTCGCGGCTTTGACAGCCTGGTGCAGATGAGCAGCGGCATCGCTGAGGCGGGCATGGCCTGGAAGCGGGCGGATAAACCAGTGCCGCTGCCGTTGCAGGCGCTGGATCATGCCACCGGCTACCTGATGGCGGCCAGTGCAATCCGGGCCTTGGGTGAGCGCTTGGCATCAGGCCGGGGTGGGGCGGCGCGCTTGTCATTGGCGCGCACGGCGAAATTGCTGGTGGATGCGGGGCAAGTACCGGAGCAGGCCGGGTTGCGTGCCGAAGAGCCAAGCGATCAGGGGTTGGTGGTGGAACAAACAGCCTGGGGTCAGGCCCACCGTTTGCTGGCGCCACTGAGCATTAGCGGCACGCCGGTGCAGTGGGATTTGCCGGCTGGGGAACTGGGTTCACACCGGCCTCGGTGGTGACTTGAAGATCGCCATCGGGGGCAAGCCCCCTCCCACGCTCGAGCGCATTTCGAAGGAAATACTCAGTCATCCTGTGGGAGGGGGCTTGCCCCCGATGAGGCCAGCACAGCCACTATCAATCCCCGACCCAGCAATGTCCGCAAATGCCGCGCCGATAGAAAACCCACCATGGCCGCCTTGTCATCGGGCGGCTGATACGCCAGCCTCACAACGACAACACCCCGCTATACAGCCCGTACGCCGCCAACCCCGCACCGGCGATCACGCAGCCGAAAATGCCTTTTTCCACATGGCTGAACAAGGGCTGGCCCTGCTCACGCTTGGCCAGCGCGAACAGAATCACCCCAGGGGCATACAGCAGCGCCGAGAGCAGCAGGTATTTCAAGCCTCCGGCGTAGAGCAGCCACACGGCATAGCCCAAAGCGATCAAGCCAATCAGCAGGTCCTTGATGCGATGGTGCGGGGCGCCTTCATAGGTTTCGCCGCGCCCGCTCAGTAGCACCGCGTAGGCCGCCGACCACAGGTACGGCACCAGGATCATCGACGAGGCCAGGTAAATCAGGGTGGTGTAGGTGCTGTGGGAAAACAGCGTAATCACCAAGAACAGCTGGATCATCACATTGGTCAGCCACAGCGCATTGACCGGCACCTGGTTGGCGTTTTCCTTTTTCAGGAAGGCCGGCATGGTCTTGTCATGGGCAGTGGCGTAGAGGATTTCCGCACAGAGCAACGCCCACGACAGCAACGCGCCCACCAGCGATACCGCCAGGCCGATGCTGATCAGCAATGCGCCCCAGGGGCCGACAATATGCTCCAGCACGCCGGCCAGGGATGGGTTCTGCAATTGCGCCAGTTCCGGCTGGCTCATGATGCCCAGGGACAGCAGGTTCACCAGCACCAGCAGCGCCAGCACGCCAAGAAACCCGATCACGGTCGCGCGGCCCACGTCCGAGCGTTTCTCCGCCCGCGCCGAATACACGCTGGCGCCTTCGATACCGATAAACACGAACACCGTCACCAGCATCATGTTGCGCACCTGGTCCACCACGCTGCCGAATTGCGGGTTGCCCAGGCCCCAGATATCACGGGTGAAAATATCCGCCTTGAATGCCACGGCAGCGATCACGATAAACAGCAGCAGCGGCACGATCTTCGCCACGGTGGTGATCTGGTTGATGAACGCTGCCTCCTTGATCCCACGCAGTACCAGGAAATGCACAGCCCATAGCAGCACCGACGCGCAACCGATGGCCACCGGCGTGTTGCCCTCTCCGAACACCGGAAAAAAGTAACCGAGGGTGCTGAACAGCAACACGAAGTAGCCGACGTTGCCCATCCACGCACTGATCCAGTACCCCCAGGCAGACGAGAACCCCATGTAGTCGCCGAAACCGGCCTTGGCATAGGCATACACCCCGGAATCCAATCCCGGTTTGCGATTGGCCAGGGTCTGGAACACGAACGCCAGGGTCAACATGCCCACGGCGGTGATGCCCCAGCCGATCAATATCGCGCCCACTTCGGCGCGGGCGGCCATGTTCTGTGGCAGGGAGAAGATCCCGCCCCCCACCATCGACCCCACCACCAGGGCAATCAGGGCACCTAGCCGAAGTTTTTGGACCGGTTGAGACATGCAGACTCCTGAATCAATAACGTTTGAGCTGACAACCGTGCACTCAACTAATTAACTCAGCGAGTGTAGCGTTTATTAAAGACCGCGATAAAACTGCCACGCTCATAACTCAAGGGCATGACAGTTTTCATAGTTTAGGCTTATTTAGAATTTAAATACGACGAATACTTTGTCGCCTCCAAGCTACTTATCGTCGCCTTTTGGAAAAGTTTGCACATTCAGAAAAAAGGACTAGCTTCAAACGTCCACGCATTGCACTAAAAGATTGACCATACCGCACAGATCGCTCTGGAAAGCGCCTTTGCGAAGAAAAGTGCTGCCCGCGGCTTTTCAGCCTAAGTCATTAATTCACAATGGAATGTGCCAATGATGTGATCTGAGTCAGCTGTTTGAATAGCGCACGGAATTATTCTGTGGTCTCTCTTCTCCTGCATTGGAGTTATGCAATGTCTGAATCTGCCGGAAAACTTCGACTCGGTGCACTGGTTGCACTTGTCGTGGGTTCAATGATTGGCGGCGGGATCTTCTCCCTGCCGCAAAACATGGCGGCCAGTGCCGATGTTGGCGCTGTCCTGATTGGTTGGGTCATCACGGCCGTGGGTATGTTGACCCTCGCCTTCGTGTTTCAGACGTTGGCCAACCGCAAACCCGACCTCGACGGCGGCGTATATGCCTACGCCAAGGCCGGGTTTGGCGACTACATGGGGTTCTCGTCCGCCTGGGGGTACTGGATCAGCGCCTGGCTGGGTAACGTCGGCTATTTCGTGCTGCTGTTCAGCACCCTCGGTTACTTCTTCCCGATCTTTGGCGAGGGCAACACCCCGGCCGCGGTGATCGGCGCCTCGGTCCTGCTCTGGGCCGTGCATTTCCTGGTACTGCGCGGGATCAAGGAGGCGGCGTTCGTCAACCTGGTGACCACCGTCGCCAAGATCGTGCCGCTGGTGCTGTTCGTGTTGATCGCCGTGTTCGCGTTCAAGCTGGACATCTTCACCGCTGACATCTGGGGCCTGAAAAACCCGGACCTGGGCAGCGTGATGAACCAGGTGCGCAACATGATGCTGGTCACCGTGTGGGTGTTCATCGGCATCGAAGGCGCGAGCATCTTCTCGGCGCGTGCCGAAAAACGTTCGGATGTGGGCAAGGCCACCGTGATCGGTTTTATCACCGTGCTGCTGTTCCTGATGCTGGTGAACGTGCTGTCCCTCGGGATCATGACCCAACCGGAACTGGCCAAGTTGCAGAACCCATCGATGGCTGCCGTGCTGGAGCATGTCGTGGGCCACTGGGGCGCCGTGTTGATCAGTGTCGGCCTGGTTATCTCGCTGCTCGGTGCGTTGCTGTCGTGGGTGCTGCTGTGTGCGGAGATCATGTTCGCCGCCGCCAAGGACCACACCATGCCGGAGTTTTTGCGCCGCGAAAACGCCAACCATGTGCCGGCCAACGCCCTGTGGCTGACCAACGCGCTGGTCCAGGTATTCCTAGTGATCACGCTGTTTTCCGCCAGCACCTACCTGTCGCTGATCTACCTCGCCACCTCGATGATCCTGGTGCCTTACCTGTGGTCCGCTGCCTATGCGCTGCTGCTGGCGGTACGTGGCGAGACTTACGAAAACGCCGCGGGCGAACGCAGGAAAGACCTGGTCATCGGCGCGATCGCGCTGATCTATGCGGTCTGGCTGCTGTATGCCGGCGGCACCAAATACCTGCTGCTCTCCGCCCTGCTCTATGCCCCTGGCGCGATCCTGTTCGCCAAGGCCAAGCATGAACTGGGCAAACCGATTTTCACCAACGTCGAGAAGCTGATTTTCGTCGCAGTGGTCATTGGCGCCCTGGTGGCCGCCTATGGGCTCTACGCCGGCTTCCTGACTATGTAATTGTTGCTCACTGGAGGATCTGTAATGACCACGGAAAAAGTGAAGTACGGCGTACATTCCGAAGCCGGCAAACTGCGTAAAGTCATGGTGTGCTCCCCAGGTTTGGCCCACCAGCGGCTGACCCCCAACAACTGTGATGAATTGCTGTTCGATGACGTGTTGTGGGTGGCCCAGGCCAAGCGCGACCATTTCGATTTCGTCACCAAGATGCGCGAGCGGGACATTGATGTGCTGGAAATGCACAACCTGCTGACCGATATCGTTGCCAACCCCGAAGCCCTGGACTGGATCCTGGAGCGCAAGATCACCTCCAACACCGTCGGTCTGGGCCTGGTCGATGAAGTCGGTTCCTGGCTGCGTAGCCTGGAGCCCCGCAAGATCGCCGAGTTCCTGATTGGTGGCGTGTCGGCCGATGACCTGCCGAGCAGCTTCGGTGGCAAAACCATCGAGATGTTCCGCGACTTCCTCGGCCACGCCAGCTTCATTCTGCCGCCGCTGCCCAACACCCAGTTCACCCGCGACACCACTTGCTGGATCTACGGCGGTGTGACGCTCAACCCGATGTACTGGCCGGCGCGACGTCAGGAAACCCTGCTGGCCAGCGCCATCTACAAATTCCACCCCGAGTTCACCAACGCCGACTTCCAAATCTGGTATGGCGACCCCGACCAGGAACACGGTGCCGCCACGCTGGAAGGTGGCGACGTCATGCCGATTGGCAATGGCGTGGTGTTGATCGGCATGGGCGAGCGCTCATCCCACCAGGCCATCGGCCAGTTGGCGCGCAACCTGTTCAAGAACAAAGCCGTGGAACGGGTGATCGTTGCCGGCCTGCCAAAATCCCGCGCGGCAATGCACTTGGACACCGTGTTCAGTTTCTGCGACCGCGACCTGGTCACCATCTTCCCCGAAGTGGTCAGCCAGATCGTGCCCTTCACCCTACGCCCTGACGAGAGCAAGCCACACGGCATCGATATTCAACGGGAGAAAACCAACTTCCTCGAAACCGTGGCCGCAGCGCTCAACCTCAAGGCCCTGCGGGTCGTCGAAACCGGCGGCAACAGCTTCGCTGCCGAACGCGAGCAGTGGGACGACGGCAACAACGTGGTCGCCGTGGAGCCGGGCGTGGTCATTGGCTACGACCGCAATACCTACACCAACACCCTGCTGCGCAAGGCCGGCGTGGAAGTCATCACCATCAGCGCCGGTGAACTCGGCCGGGGCCGGGGCGGCGGCCACTGCATGACCTGCCCGATCATCCGCGACCCTATCGACTACTAACTTTCAAACCTTGGCCGCCGCTCATAAGGCGTCGGCCCAGGGGATAACCTGAACAGAAGGAGATCCACCATGGCTTTCAATATGCGCAACCGCAGCCTGCTGTCGCTGATGCACCACACCACCCGCGAACTGCATTACCTGCTGGACCTGTCCCGCGACCTCAAGCGCGCCAAATACACCGGCACCGAGCGTCCACACCTGCAAGGCAAGAACATCGCGCTGATCTTTGAAAAAACCTCGACCCGCACCCGCTGCGCGTTCGAAGTGGCAGCCCACGACCAGGGCGCTCACGTCACCTATATCGACCCGGTGTCGTCGCAGATCGGCCACAAAGAAAGCATGAAAGACACCGCCCGCGTGCTCGGCCGCATGTTCGATGCCATTGAATACCGTGGCTTCGAGCAGGAAATCGTCGAAGAGCTGGCCAAGTTTGCCGGCGTGCCGGTGTTCAACGGCCTGACCGCTGAATTCCACCCGACCCAGATGATCGCCGACACCCTGACCATGCGCGAACACAGCGACAAGCCGCTGCATGACATCAGCTACGCCTACCTGGGTGACGCACGCTACAACATGGGCAATTCGCTGCTGATGATCGGCGCCAAGCTGGGCATGGACGTGCGCATCGGCGCGCCAAAAGCCCTGTGGCCCCATGAAGATTTCATCAAGCAATGCCAGGCCTTTGCCGAAGAAAGCGGCGCGCGTATCACCATCACCGAAGACCCAAAAGAAGCGGTCAAAGGCGTGGACTTTATCCACACCGATATCTGGGTCTCCATGGGTGAGCCGGTGGAAGCGTGGGACGAACGTATCGAGCAGCTGCTGCCGTACCAGGTCAACACCAAGATGATGAAAGCCTCGGGCAACCCGCGCGTGAAGTTCATGCACTGCCTGCCGGCGTTCCATAACAGCGAGACCAAGGTCGGCAAGGACATCGCCGCGCGTTATCCGAACCTGGCCAATGGTGTGGAAGTGACTGAAGAAGTGTTCGAGTCGCCGGCCAACATTGCCTTTGAGCAGGCGGAAAACCGCATGCACACCATCAAGGCGATCCTGGTGTCGGCGCTGGCGGATATCTGATTTCGACACAGCCCCTACTGTAGGAACACGGTCAAAATGTGGGAGGGGGCTTGCCCCCGATAGCGGTGTATCAGTCGACACAAGTATTGAATGTTAGCCCGCCATCGGGAGCAAGCTCCCTCCCACACTTAGTCCTGTGTTCACAAGCTGAACTCTAGAAGGATTGCATTATGCGCATCGTCGTAGCCCTGGGCGGCAACGCCCTCCTGCGCCGTGGTGAACCCATGACCGCAGACAACCAACGCGCCAATATCCGCATTGCCACCGAACAGATCGCCAAGATCCACCCCGGCAACGAGCTGGTCATCGCCCACGGCAATGGCCCGCAGGTCGGCCTGCTGTCGTTGCAGGCTGCGGCCTACACCAGCGTATCGCCCTACCCGCTGGACGTGCTCGGTGCGGAAACCGAAGGCATGATCGGCTACATCATCGAACAGGAACTGGGCAACCTGCTGGACTTCGAAGTGCCCTTCGCCACCCTGCTCACCCAGGTCGAAGTGGACGCCAACGACCCGGCCTTCCAGCGCCCCAGCAAGCCCATAGGCCCGGTGTACTCCAAGGCCGAAGCCGAGCAACTGGCCGCTGAAAAAGGCTGGGCGATCGCCCCGGATGGCGATAAATACCGCCGCGTCGTGGCCAGCCCGCGGCCGAAACGCATCTTTGAAATTCGTCCGATCCAATGGCTGCTGGAAAAGGGCAGCATCGTGATCTGCGCCGGCGGCGGCGGTATTCCAACGATGTATGGCGAAGACGGCAAGCTCAAGGGTATTGAAGCGGTCATCGACAAAGACCTGTGCTCATCGCTGCTGGCATCGCAACTGGAAGCCGATTTGCTGGTGATCGCCACCGACGTCAACGCGGCGTATATCGACTTTGGCAAACCGACCCAGAAGGCTATCGGCCAGGCCCACCCGGATGAAATGGAAAGACTCGGTTTCGCCGCCGGCTCCATGGGGCCCAAGGTGCAAGCAGCCTGCGAGTTCGCCCGCCAGACTGGCAAAACCGCAGTGATCGGTTCACTCTCCGACATCGAAGCCATCGTCCAGGGCAGTGCCGGCACACGCATCAGCACGGCAACACCTGGCATCACCTATCTGTGAAGTAGAGGAGATACGCCTATGGCCACCTTTGAACCCGGTCACTTGCACGTTGAACGTCACGCGCTGAATACCCAGGACTACAGCTACAACCTGTGTATCGACTACGAAATCAGCCAGGACCCAAAGGAAGGCAAGGGCATGCTGTTCAAGCTGCACGGCTCGGTGCAGGGCAAGGACCTCAAGGAAGAGTTCTTCCTGCCCAAGGACCAGGCCTTCGACTTTGCGCGGCATGCGATGAACATCGCGCAGAAATACGGCATGCCGAAGATCGCCGTGTTGAATGGATCGATGCACAAACAGTACGACCAGATGTTCGAGGATGTACGGCATCAACTGGATGTTAAATCCGGCGACCCGATCAAGCCTGAACACTTGGAATAACCCGGTTGCACTGACACAACACTGCTCAAAATGTGGGAGGGGGCTTGCTCCCGATGGCGGTGGATCAGCTGACTGACACACCGCCATCGGGAGCATGTTGAATCGTCGCACCGCCCCTCCCATATTTTGATCTCCATCCGCGCCAAGGCATACTTGCCGCCTCTCGCTCCCCAGAATTGTTAGCGCCCCATGCGTATCCACGTCAGCTTCATCGACCGCGTCGGCATCACCCAGGAAGTCCTGGCCTTGCTCGGTGGGCGCAATCTCAACCTGGATGCCGTGGAAATGGTGCCGCCCAACGTCTACATCGACGCGCCGACCCTGAGTGCCGAAGTCCTCGAAGAGTTGCGCGATGCGCTGTTCAGCGTGCACGGCGTCCAGTCGGTCACCGTGGTCGACATCCTCCCCGGCCAACGTCGCCATCTGCAACTCGACGCCTTGCTGGCGGCCATGACCGACCCGGTACTGGCCCTGGACAGCGCCGGTACGATCCTGCTGGCCAACCCGGCGTTGATCGCCCTGTACGGCCGCGAGCCGGCCGGGGAAAGCATTGCCGAGCTGTTCAATGACCCCGCGTTGCTGGACACCTTGCTGGAACAGGGCTTTCGTTTGCCGTTGCGCGAAATCAACGTCAACGGCCAGACCCTGTTGCTGGATGCCACCCCGATCACCGATGCCGGCGCCCTGCTCACGCTCTATCAGCCCAACCGCATCGGCGAGCAATTGTCTGCGCTGCACCACGACCATGCCGAAGGCTTCGATGCACTGTTGGGCGAGTCCCCGGTGATCCGCACCCTCAAGGCGCGCGCGCAGCGGGTGGCCGCGCTGGATGCACCGCTGTTGATCCAGGGCGAGACCGGTACCGGCAAGGAACTGGTGGCACGCGCCTGCCATGCCATCAGTGCGCGGTACAGCGCACCGTTCCTGGCGCTGAACTGCGCGGCGCTGCCGGAGAACCTCGCCGAAAGCGAACTGTTCGGTTATGCCCCCGGTGCGTTTACCGGCGCCCAGCGCGGTGGCAAGCCGGGGCTGATGGAGCTGGCCAACCAGGGCACGGTGTTCCTGGATGAGATCGGTGAGATGTCGCCGTACCTGCAGGCCAAGTTGCTGCGCTTTCTCAACGACGGCAGCTTTCGCCGGGTCGGCGGTGATCGCGAAGTGAAGGTCAATGTGCGCATCCTCAGCGCAACCCACCGCGACCTGGAAAAGATGGTCAGCGAGGGGACTTTTCGCGAAGACCTGTTCTATCGGCTCAACGTGCTCAACGTCGAAGTGCCGCCCCTGCGCGAGCGCGGCCAGGACATCCTGCTGCTGGCGCGCTACTTCATGCAGCAGGCCTGTGCCCAGATCCAGCGACCGGTGTGCCGCCTGGCGCCCGGCACGTATCCGGCGCTGCTCGGCAACCGCTGGCCGGGCAATGTGCGGCAGTTGCAGAACGTGATCTTCCGCGCAGCTGCCATCTGCGAAAGCAGCCTGGTGGACATTGGTGACCTGGATATCGCCGGCACCTCGGTCGCCCGCCAAAGCGATGGCGAGATCGACAGCCTGGAACAAGCTATGGACGATTTCGAGCGCAACCTGCTGGAGAAGCTCTACACCAGCTACCCCTCGACCCGTCAACTGGCGAGCCGCCTGCAAACCTCCCACACCGCTATCGCCCATCGCCTGCGCAAGTACGGCATCCCGAACAAACCCTGAGATGGGCTCTGCTTACTGCAGGCGCAAGCTTGCTGGCGAAAACCCCAAGGGTGCTGCGTTCATCCAGGCTGCTTGCGTCATCGTTGACGATCTTCGCGAGCAAGCTCGCGCCTACAGGGTCGCGTTTCAAAAAAGGGTCTGAGAACGACATCCACTGTACTGAAAGCGCTACAGTGGAACGATATCGCTACAACCCTGTTTTTTACGCGCCATGCAAGGCTTTGATCCACATAGGCTTTTTTTAGACGTCCGGACTGTAGCGAAATCGCTACAGGCAAAACGCATAACGTCATAACCCATTTTATTAACCTATTGATTTGTAACGAATTAATAACATTGGCCGCAATATTGCTAAGCAACTCCCCATTATTCCAATCCCGTCCACCAGACGAATCTGGCCCCGAGGAGTTTCCATGAGCGAGTTGCGTTTCACTGAAGATCACGAATGGCTGCGCGCCGAAGCTGACGGCAGCGTCACCGTGGGTATCACCGCTTTCGCGCAGGACGCGCTGGGTGATGTGGTTTTCGTGCAACTGCCAGAGTTGCAGGCCTACGCTAAGGGCGCCGAAGCGTCCACCGTTGAGTCGGTCAAGGCCGCCAGCGGCGTGTACATGCCATTGGACGGTGAAGTGCTGGAAGTGAACGACAAGCTCGACGGCAGCCCGGAACTGGTCAACGAAGACCCGATGGGCGAAGGCTGGTTCTTCCGCTTTAAACCGGCCGATGCCGAGGCTATCGCTAAACTGTTGGATCAGGACGCGTACGACCGTCTGATCAAAGCCAACGCCGAAGCCTGAGGAGCGCGCCATGAGTATCAACCTGAGCACCGCCAACGAATTCATCGCCCGCCATATCGGCCCGCGCCAGGACGATGAGCAGCAGATGCTCGCCAGCCTGGGTTTTGACTCCCTGGAAGCCTTGAGCGCCAGCGTGATCCCGGAAAGCATCAAGGGCACCAGCGTGCTTGGCCTGGAAGACGGCCTGAGCGAAGCCGAGGCACTGGCCAGGATCAAGGCGATCGCAGGCAAGAACCAACTGTTCAAGACCTATATCGGCCAGGGCTACTACAACTGCCATACGCCGTCGCCGATCCTGCGCAACCTCCTGGAAAACCCGGCCTGGTACACCGCCTACACCCCGTACCAGCCAGAAATCTCCCAAGGCCGCCTGGAAGCGCTGCTGAACTTCCAGACCCTGATCAGCGACCTCACCGGCCTGCCGATCGCCAACGCCTCCTTGCTCGACGAAGCCACCGCGGCCGCCGAAGCCATGACCTTCTGCAAGCGCCTGAGCAAGAACAAAGGCAGCAATGCCTTCTTTGCCTCGATCCACAGCCACCCGCAAACCCTCGATGTGCTGCGCACCCGTGCCGAGCCATTGGGCATCGATGTGGTGGTGGGCGATGAGCGCGAACTGACCGACGTCAGCCCGTTCTTCGGGGCACTGCTGCAATACCCGGCCAGCAACGGTGACGTGTTCGACTACCGTGAACTGGCTGAACGCTTCCATGCCGCCCATGCGCTGGTGGCGGTAGCCGCCGACCTGCTGGCCCTGACCCTGCTGACCCCACCGGGTGAGTTCGGCGCCGACGTGGCCATTGGCAGCGCGCAACGCTTCGGCGTGCCGCTGGGCTTCGGTGGCCCGCACGCGGCGTACTTCTCCACCAAAGATGCGTTCAAACGCGATATGCCGGGGCGTCTGGTCGGTGTATCGGTAGACCGCTTCGGCAAGCCGGCCCTGCGCCTGGCCATGCAGACCCGCGAGCAACATATCCGCCGCGAGAAAGCCACCAGCAACATCTGCACTGCCCAAGTGCTGCTGGCCAACATCGCCAGCATGTACGCCGTGTACCACGGCCCTAAAGGCCTGACCCAGATCGCCCAGCGCATTCACCACCTGACCGCGATCCTGGCCAAGGGCTTGACCACCTTGGGCCTTCAGGTTGAACAAGCCACCTTCTTCGACACGCTGACACTGGCCACCGGCACTCACACCGCCGCGCTGCACGACAAAGCCCGCGCCCAACGCATCAACCTGCGGGTCGTGGACGCTGCGCGACTGGGCCTGTCGCTGGATGAAACCACCACCCAGGCCGATATCGAGACCCTGTGGAGCGTATTGGCCGACGGTAAAGCCCTGCCGGACTTCGCCGCCCTGGCGGCCAGCGTCGACAGCACCCTGCCCGCCGCGCTGCTGCGCCAGTCGCCGATCCTCAGCCACCCGGTATTCAACCGTTATCACTCGGAAACCGAGCTGATGCGCTACCTGCGCAAGCTGGCCGACAAGGACCTGGCACTGGACCGCACCATGATCCCGCTGGGTTCATGCACCATGAAGCTCAACGCCGCCAGCGAAATGATCCCGGTGACCTGGGCTGAATTCGGTGCCCTGCACCCCTTCGCCCCAGCCGAGCAAAGCGCCGGCTACCTGCAATTGACCTCTGACCTGGAAGCCATGCTCTGCGCGGCCACCGGGTACGACGCGATCTCCCTGCAACCGAACGCCGGTTCCCAGGGTGAGTACGCCGGTCTGTTGGCCATTCGCGCCTATCACCAGAGCCGTGGCGAAGCCCGTCGCGACATCTGCCTGATCCCATCGTCGGCACACGGCACCAACCCGGCCACCGCCAACATGGCCGGTATGCGCGTGGTCGTCACCGCCTGCGATGCCCGGGGCAACGTGGATATCGAAGACCTGCGTGCCAAGGCCATCGAGCACAGCGAACACCTCGCCGCGCTGATGATCACCTACCCGTCCACCCACGGTGTGTTCGAGGAAGGCATCCGCGAAATCTGCGGGATCATCCACGACAACGGCGGCCAGGTGTACATCGACGGCGCGAACATGAACGCCATGGTCGGCCTGTGCGCACCGGGCAAGTTTGGTGGCGACGTGTCCCACCTGAACCTGCACAAGACCTTCTGCATCCCCCACGGCGGTGGCGGCCCGGGCGTCGGCCCGATTGGCGTCAAATCGCACCTCACGCCATTCCTGCCGGGCCACGCGGCCATGGCGCGCAAGGAAGGCGCGGTGTGCGCAGCGCCTTTTGGCAGCGCAAGCATCCTGCCGATTACCTGGATGTACATCAGCATGATGGGCGGTGCGGGCCTCAAGCGTGCGTCGCAACTGGCGATCCTGAATGCCAACTACATCTCCCGTCGCCTGGAAGAGCACTACCCCGTGCTGTACACCGGCAGCAACGGCCTGGTAGCGCATGAATGCATCCTGGACTTGCGCCCGCTCAAAGACAGCAGCGGCATCAGCGTGGATGACGTGGCCAAGCGCCTGATCGACTTCGGTTTCCATGCACCGACCATGTCGTTCCCGGTCGCCGGCACCTTGATGATCGAGCCCACCGAAAGTGAATCCAAGGAAGAACTGGATCGCTTCTGCGACGCGATGATCGCCATCCGCGAAGAAATCCGCGCGGTGGAAAACGGCACCCTGGACAAGGACGACAACCCACTGAAAAACGCCCCGCACACCGCGGCGGAACTGGTGGGCGAATGGAGCCACCCATACAGCCGTGAACAGGCGGTGTACCCGGTAGCTTCGTTGATCGAAGGCAAATACTGGCCACCGGTTGGCCGGGTCGACAACGTGTTTGGCGATCGCAACCTCGTATGCGCGTGCCCTTCGATCGAGAGCTACGCGTAATCAAATGTGGGAGGGGCGGTGCGACGATTCGACTTGCCCCCGATGGCAGAGTGTCAGTCACCAGAACTTTCTACTGACCCACCGCTATCGGGGGCAAGCCCCCTCCCACACTTGACCGCGTATGACCTCAAGAACAATAAGAAACCGGAGAACAACTCATGTCGTTAAGCGTGTTCGACCTGTTCAAGATTGGCATCGGCCCCTCCAGCTCCCACACCGTCGGCCCTATGCGCGCGGCCGCTCGATTCGTCGAGGGCCTCAAGCGGGACAACCTGCTGAGCGCCACCGCCGGCATCAAGGTGGAACTCTATGGCTCCCTCGGCGCCACCGGTAAAGGCCACGGCAGCGACAAGGCCGTGCTGCTGGGCCTGGAAGGCGAACACCCGGACACCGTGAACACCGAAACCGTGGCCGCACGCCTGGCGCAGATGCGCAGCGACGGTCGCTTGAACCTGCTCGGCGAACACAGCATTGCGTTCAACGAGAAAGAACACCTGGCAATGATTCGCAAACCCCTGGCCTACCACCCCAACGGCATGATCTTTCGGGCCTTTGACGCCGCGGGTATCCAGATTCGCAGCCGCGAGTACTACTCGGTCGGCGGCGGGTTCGTGGTGGATGAAGACGCCGCCGGCGCCGACCGGATCGTCGAAGACACCACCCCCCTGACCTTCCCCTTCAAGCACGCCAAGGACTTGCTTGGCCATTGCGCCACCTACGGGCTGTCCATCAGCCAGGTGATGCTGACCAACGAAAGTGCCTGGCGCCCTGAAGCAGAAACCCGCGCCGGCTTGCTGAAGATCTGGCAAGTGATGCAGGACTGTGTGAGCGCCGGTTGTCGCAACGAAGGCATCTTGCCGGGCGGCTTGAAGGTCAAGCGCCGCGCCGCTGCCCTGCATCGCCAACTGTGCAAGAACCCCGAATCGGCCCTGCGCGACCCGCTGTCGGTACTCGACTGGGTCAACCTGTACGCCCTGGCGGTCAACGAAGAAAACGCCAACGGCGGCCGCGTGGTCACAGCGCCCACCAATGGTGCCGCCGGGATCGTGCCGGCAGTGCTGCATTACTACATGCGTTTTATCCCGGGCGCGAATGAAGACGGCGTGGTGCGCTTCCTGCTCACCGCCGCCGCCATCGGCATTTTGTACAAGGAAAACGCGTCGATCTCCGGGGCCGAAGTTGGCTGCCAGGGCGAAGTCGGCGTGGCGTGCTCCATGGCGGCCGGCGCACTGTGCGAAGTGTTGGGCGGCAGCGTTTCCCAAGTGGAAAACGCCGCCGAGATCGGCATGGAACACAACCTCGGCCTGACCTGCGACCCGATTGGCGGCCTGGTACAGGTACCGTGTATCGAGCGCAATGCCATGGGTTCGGTCAAGGCGATCAATGCCGTGCGCATGGCCCTGCGCGGCGATGGGCAGCACTTTGTGTCCCTCGACAAGGTCATCCGTACCATGCGCCAGACCGGCGCCGACATGAAAAGCAAATACAAGGAAACCGCCCGTGGCGGTTTGGCGGTCAACATTATCGAGTGCTGACGCCCAACTGCGCGCCAGTACGTTTTTCAGGAGCTGAATATGTCCACCGAAACCCTGTTGAAAACCCCATTGCACGCCCTGCATATCGAGCTGGGCGCGCGCATGGTGCCTTTCGCCGGCTATGACATGCCGGTGCAATACCCACTGGGCGTGATGAAGGAACACCTGCACACCCGTGAACAGGCCGGGTTGTTCGACGTGTCCCACATGGGCCAGATCCGCCTCACCGGCGCCAATGCCGCCAAGGCCTTGGAAACCCTGGTACCGGTCGACATCATTGACCTGCCGGTGGGCATGCAGCGCTATGCCATGTTCACCAATGACCAGGGCGGCATCCTCGATGACCTGATGGTCGCCAACCTGGGTAACGACGAGCTGTTCCTGGTGGTCAACGCCGCCTGCAAGGACCAGGACCTGGCGCACCTGCGTGCGCGGATCGGCGACCAATGCAGCATTGAGCCGCTGTTCGAAGAACGCGCCCTGCTGGCCCTGCAAGGCCCGGCTGCGGTGAAGGTACTGGCTCGCCTGGCACCTGAAGTCACGCAGATGACCTTCATGCAGTTCGCCTCCCTGCGCCTGCTGGGCGTGGACTGCTACGTGAGCCGCTCGGGCTACACCGGCGAAGACGGCTTTGAAATCTCGGTGCCGGCCGCCAACGCCGAAAGCCTCGCACGCAGCCTGCTCGCCGAAACCGAAGTACAGGCGATCGGCCTGGGTGCGCGTGACTCGCTGCGCCTGGAAGCCGGCCTGTGCCTGTACGGTCATGACATGAACACCGACACCACGCCGATCGAGGCCAGCCTGCTGTGGGCGATCTCCAAGGCCCGTCGGGCTGACGGCGCACGTGCCGGCGGCTTCCCGGGCGCCGATCGCATCTTCACCCAGCAGCAGGCCGGCGTCAGCCGCAAGCGCGTAGGTCTGCTGCCCCAGGAGCGCACCCCCGTACGTGAAGGCGCAGAGATCGTCGATGAACACGGCACCGTGATCGGCAGCGTATGCAGCGGTGGCTTTGGCCCGAGCCTGGGCGGCCCACTGGCCATGGGTTACCTGGACAGTGCATTCATCGCACTGGATACCCAAGTCTCTGCGCTGGTGCGTGGGAAAAAGGTACCTCTTCGTGTAAGTAAAATGCCATTTGTGCCGCAGCGTTACTATCGTGGCTGATTGACTGTTCCTATAAGTAACGCGGTTGCGTTAATGTGCACTAATCTGTAACGCAACCGCCATAAAACAGTGCAGCAACGATAGTCTTTGTTAAAGGAATTAACCTATAACAAGTGACCCATTCTATCGAATAAGTCGCTTCCACATTATTCAACGAAGTGTCATGAGGCCAAGCAAAACCTGGGCTTTTGGCAGGGCTTGTTTTTTCTGCATTAGTTGTCGTAGAGTTTGTCCACTGTGTTTGCATGGGTCGCTTGGAACCTGACCTGGGCAGTAGCCAAAGCTTGCTACAACCCGTTCGACGTCTCTTACTTTCCTGCAACCCAGCCCAGTACTCTTTCATGCGAAGGGGCTGTCATCAATTTTTAGCGTCAAGGAAATAAGAAAATGTCTGAACGTAAGAGCGGTACCGTCAAGTGGTTTAACGACGAAAAAGGGTTTGGTTTTATCACTCCAGAAAGCGGTCCGGATCTGTTCGTACACTTCCGCGCTATTCAGGGCAACGGCTTCAAGAGCCTGAAAGAAGGCCAGAAAGTGACTTTCGTTGCTGTGCAAGGGCAAAAAGGCATGCAAGCTGATGAAGTGATCGCCGAAGGCTGATACTTCCCTGCGACAAAAAGCCCCTGATGTCACCATCAGGGGCTTTTTTATGGGCGCCGCAGGGGCATTGCCCCGTAAAATGCATTTTTTCTCCAGAGAGCCCTGCCATGTCAAAACCCCTGCTGAGCCCCCAAGGCGAGTTCCCCGCCGTTGGCCTGGGCCGTCGCCTGGCAGCGATGTTCTATGACTTCCTGTTGTGCACCGCACTGCTGATCGTCACCGCCTTCCTTTACAAACTGGTGTGGATCGCATTCGTGGGCGAAGCGAAAATGCGCACTCTCACCGAGTCCGGTGCGCTGGACGGCGACCCGCTGCTGTCGACCATTCTGTTCTTTGTGCTGTTTGGCTTCTTCGCCAAATTCTGGACCCATTCCGGGCAGACCCTGGGCATGCAGGTGTGGGGCGTGCGCGTACAGAACGCCGACGGCTCGCGGATCAGCCTGTGGCAGGCGCTGTTACGCTTTGTGGTGTCGATTGCGTCGTGGTTGTGCGTGGGGCTGGGGTTTATCTGGTCGTTGTTCGACAAGCAGAAACGCAGCTGGCATGACATCTACTCGGATACGCAGTTGGTGAGAATTCCGAAGCAAAAGAAATAACTCCCTGCCTGCTGAAATCAAAATGTGGGAGGGGTTTGCCCCCGATAGCGGCTCTACATTCAATATTTCTATTGACCGACACACCGTCATCGGGGGCAAGCCCCCTCCCACATTTTTAACCGAGCTCGCTTCGTTTCAGGCGTTACCGGCCAGCTTCAGGCGCGCAGCCTGAGTGAAATCCAGCATGCGCTTGAGCGGCCGCACCGCCTGCGGGATCACCGAAGGCTCGACGAAGATCTCGTTACTGCCCTCACGCAGGCACTGCAAGGTGCGCTCCAGCGTATTCATCGCCATCCACGGGCAGTGTGCACAGCTGCGGCATGCCGCGCCGTTACCGGCGGTAGGCGCTTCGACGAAGACCTTGTCCGGGCACAACTGCTGCATCTTGTAGAAGATGCCGCGGTCGGTGGCGACGATGAAGGTCTTGTTGGGCAGACGCTGCGCCGCGGCAATCAACTGGCTGGTGGAACCCACCGCATCCGCCAACTCGATCACCGACGTCGGCGACTCCGGGTGCACCAGGATCGCGGCGTCCGGGTACAGCGCCTTCATATCTTCCAACTGCTTGGACTTGAACTCTTCATGGACAATGCAGGCACCGTCCCACAACAACATGTCGGCTCCGGTCTGGCGCTGGATGTAGGTACCCAGGTGCTTGTCCGGGCCCCAGATGATGGTCTCGCCGTTATCCATCAGGCTTTCGACGATTTCCAGCGCACAACTGGAGGTCACCACCCAATCCGCCCGCGCCTTGACCGCCGCCGAGGTGTTGGCATACACCACCACGGTGCGCTCGGGGTGCTGATCGCAGAACGCCGAAAACTCATCCACTGGGCAGCCCAGGTCGAGGGAGCACGTAGCTTCCAGGGTCGGCATCAGGATGCGTTTTTCAGGGGTGAGGATTTTGGCGGTCTCGCCCATGAAACGCACACCGGCGACCAGCACGGTCTTGGCCGGGTGGGCGGCGCCGAAACGTGCCATTTCCAGGGAATCGGAGACACAGCCGCCGGTTTCTTCGGCCAGGGCCTGAATCACCGGGTCGCAGTAGAAGTGAGCGACCAGCACCGCGTCCTGAGCTTTCAGCTCGGCGGCGATGGCGGTACGCAGGCCAGCCTCTTCATCGGCACTGAGGACCTTGGGCTGCTTGGCGTCGAGGTGGGCTTGAACCAGTAGGCGTTCGGAAGTTTGCGTCATGTTCGCAAGACCTGCAGGCGCAGTTGCGCGAAAGTCGAGTGTACCACCGGCTCTGGAGCCCTTCGGGCGCCGCCGGACGAAGTGAGGGTGTTCATCAAGCACGGGTTAAAGTGAAGCTGGGCAAGGCTACAGAATATCGAATGGTTTCAAAAGCCTAATCTGGCGTTCGAGGCCGTGATAAGCGGGTAAAAAAACGGGAAACACCATCGCTGGTGTTTCCCGTTTTTTTATCTCGCTCAACGCCGACAGGGTTGATTCAGGCCAGGCGACAAACGTCAGAAGCGGTACGCGACCGAGACACTGGCCTTGCTGTTACAAAAACTCGTCAAGGGCCGCATAAGCCGACCGCAGGAGGGCGAGAATCGCCTCCTCCACCGGGGCGTATGACTCGGCATCTCACGGACGGCGCATGACACATCGACTTTTTCACAAGACAAAAAAAAACCCGGAAATCCTCACTTGCGTGGGCCTTCCGGATTTTCTAAACCGCCAAAAATGGTGGGTCGTGTGGGATTCGAACCTACGACCAATTGGTTAAAAGCCAACTGCTCTACCAACTGAGCTAACGACCCGCTGTGTGGTGGCGCGTATAATACTGATTTCTAAGGATTATTCAACACCTTATTTGAAATAAATCAGAAATAACGCGTTGGGTCCGTAATTCCGGCCGCTTGGAAGCCCTCAGCACGCAGTCGGCAGCTGTCACATTTCCCGCAAGCACGGCCGTCATCGTCTGCCTGGTAGCAGGAAACAGTCAGCGAATAATCGACGCCTAGTCCTACGCCAGCCTTCACAATATCGGCCTTGCTCAGGTTTTGCAGCGGCGCCAGGATGCGAAAGCCCTGCCCTTCGACACCGGCCTTGGTGGCCAGGTTGGCCATGCGCTCGAACGACTCGACGAACTCCGGGCGGCAATCCGGGTAACCGGAATAATCCACCGCGTTGACGCCAATAAAGATGTCGCGGGCATTCAGTACTTCTGCCCAGCCAAGGGCCAGGGATAGGAATACGGTGTTGCGTGCTGGCACGTAAGTCACCGGAATACCTTCACTCGGCGCTTCCGGCACATCGATGCTGCTGTCGGTCAGGGCTGAGCCACCAATGCCGTTGAGGTTCAGGCCAATCACCTTGTGCTCGGCCACGCCCATCTCACGGGCAACACGGGCAGCAGCGTTCAGCTCGGCGCGATGGCGCTGGCCGTAGTCGAAGCTCATGGTGTAGCAGGTATAACCTTCAGCCTGTGCCATGGCGACCACGGTGGCGGAGTCCAGGCCACCGGACAACAGGATGACAGCGCGTTTTTGAGCAATCGTAGGTTCAGTCATTTCAGCGTCCTGGCTCGTCATTCCAAAGATATTTATGCAGCTGCAATTGCAGGCGCACTGGCAGGTTATCAGCCACCACCCAGTCGGCGAGGTCGCGTGCGTTCAGGTCGTGGTGGCTCGGCGAGAACAGCACCTCGCCCGCGCGACGGTCCAGGCCATACTGGATCAGCTTGGAGCTCGCCCAATCGTAGTCGTCGCGGGAACAGATCACGAACTTGACCTGGTCGTTGGCCGTCAGCAGGTCTATGTTCTCGTAGAGGTTGCGATGCGCCTCTTTGGAGCCTGGGGTCTTCAGGTCGACCACGCGGCTTACGCGCGGGTCTACCGCGGAAATGTCCAGGGCACCACTGGTCTCCAGGGACACTTCGTAACCGGCGTCACACAGCTGCTTGAGCAGGGGAATGGCATTTGGCTGCGCCAGCGGCTCGCCACCCGTCACACAAACGTAGCGCGGTCGATAGCTGGCAACCTGCTCGAGGATGTCATCGAGGGTGCGCACGGTGCCGCCACTGAAGGCGTAGGCGCTGTCACAGTATTGGCAACGCAATGGGCAGCCGGTCAGGCGCACAAATACTGTGGGCAGGCCAGCGGTGCGCGTTTCACCCTGTAACGAGTAAAAAACTTCGGTGATGCGTAATGTGTCTTGCATAGTCGCCACGGGCGTAACAGCTAAACAGGCTGTCCGCCTCCGTCAGGCACTTCAAGGAATTCCGCCAACGCGTAAACCCCAGGAAGCGTGTTTCATAAAAGGGCGTGGATTCTAACGAAAAAACCCGCGCCAGGCGCGGGTTTCTTCCAAACGGGCTGCATCGCTTACAAGCGTTGCAGATCGCGCTGGGCCAACTGGGCAGCGGAAGTACCCGGATACTGGGCAACCACCTGCTGCAGAATGCCTTTGACCTTGTCGGTATGACCCAGGCGGCGTTCTACGTCAGCGAGTTTGTACAGCGAGTCCGGCACCTTGGCGTGCTTAGGGTAGAGTTGGCTGACCTTGGCAAATGCCTGGCCTGCCCCCTGCAAATCACCCTTTGCCAGGTTTACCTCACCCAACCAGTACTGGGCATTGCCTGCGTACTGACTGTTTGGGTAACGACCGAGGAATGCGGTGAAAGCCTTGCTGGCCTTGTCGAAATCCTTGGCTTTGATCAGATCGAAGGCGGCATCGTAATACAGCTTTTCCTTCGCCGGATCACCCGGTTCGCTGCTGGCGGCAGGGGCTTGGCTGGCGGCCGAGGCCCCTGCTGCTGCACCACCGGCGGCGGCACTGGGTGCGCCACCGGTAGAAGAATTATCAGGAGTTGCGGCAGGTGTAACGCCGGCTCCAATACGTCGGTCAAGATCCTGATATCGCTCCAGGCCTTCTTGCTTCAGCTGGTTCACTTGGTTCTGCAAAACCTCAATGGCGCCTTGTTGCTGCGACAATTGATCCTGCATGCGTTGCAGCTGGTTGAACAGTTCGCCCTGTGCCGAGGGGGCTGACGTAGCCGCCCCCCCAGCATAGGCGCCGTTCGTGCCATAACCCGCTGGCGGATAAGCACTTCCGCTATTGTTATAGCCAGAGTTGCTATCGACCACAGGAGCCGCAGCCCACACCGAGAGCGGCGCGAGGCTGAGAGTCAGTACAGTTAGAGCACGACGGCACGTTCGCATGACGAATTACTTACGCAGTTCGACGCGACGGTTTTGAGCCCAGGACTGCTCGTCGTGGCCAGTAGCAACTGGACGCTCTTTACCGTAGGAAACCAGTTCCAGTTGGCCTGGAGCAACACCTTGCAGTACCAGGTAGCGCTGAACGGCTTTCGCACGACGCTCGCCCAGAGCCATGTTGTACTCACGAGTACCACGTTCGTCAGTGTTACCTTCCAGAACAACGCGAGCGCCGTTAGCTTTCAGGTCTTTCGCGTGAACGTCCAGAGCGCGCATGGCTTCTGGTTTCAGGTCCGAACTGTCGTATTCGAAGTAGAAAGTAGTGATTGCGCGCAGAGCAGCTTCTTCGCTCAGGGAGCCGTCAACTGCACCAGTGTTAGCACCGTAACCAGCGTTTGGATCAACAGCTGCGCCTTCACCGGCATTGTCGCCGCCTTTAGACGAGCAACCAACGGCTACGGACAGAGCCAGAGCCAGAGCAGCAAACTTACCAAACTTCAGCATTTCCATCGTGAAACTCCTAATGAACCCCAGTGTGTTAAGCAAATCTTTTTGTAGCGCCGCGTCAGTTCAGGTAAGGGGACCAGGATGGTTCTCTGACTTCGCCTTGTGCGGTAGGAAGCGGGAGCCTTACGCGTCCATTAATGGACACGAGCATCAAGACTCCCCGGCCCTGCTGGCGGGTGGCGTAGATTACCATGGTGCCGTTGGGCGCAACAGTGGCTGACTCATCAAGGTTGGTATCTGTAAGGATTTTTACGGTTCCGCGCTGCAAATCCTGGGCCGCAACCCGGAAATTAGTGAAACCATCCTGACGGTGAATCATCACCAACGTCTTTTCATCAGCCGAAAGCTTCGGATTGGCGTTGTAGTTACCGATAAAGGTCACGCGTTCCGCGCCCCCACCGCCAATGCTCGATTTGTAGATTTGTGGCTTGCCACCGCGGTCGGAGGTGAAATAGATGGTCGAGCCATCTTTACCCCAGAACGGTTCGGTGTTGATACCTGGGCCGCTGGTGACGCGAGTGATCTGGCGCGAAGCCATGTTCATCACGTAGATATCCGGGTTACCGTCCTTGGACAGTACGAATGCCAGGCGCGAACCATCCGGCGACCAGGCAGGTGCACCGTTGAGGCCTTCGAAGTTGGTGATCTGCTCACGACGGCCAGTATCGATGTGCTGGACGAAGATACGCGGACGCTTCTGTTCGAAAGACACATAGGCAATACGCTTGCCGTCCGGCGCAAAGCGCGGCGACAGGATCGGCTCCCGGGACTGCAGCAAGGTCACGGCGCGCGCACCGTCGTAGTCCGAACGCTGCAACGTGTAGCGAGTGTTGTCTACAGAGAAACGTTCAGCAGTGACATAGAGCATGCGCGTCGAGAAAGCACCCTTGATACCGGTGAGCTTTTCAAACGACTGGTCCGAAATGTAGTGGGCCATATCCCGCAGTTGTTCGGCGGTGCCCGACACGCTGCCGGTCAATACCTGCTGCTCGGTGGCCACGTTGAACAATGTGTACTGGATCTGCAGGCGACCGCCGGCAGGCTGGATGTTGCCGACCATCAGGTACTGGGCACCCACGGCCTTCCAGTCACGGAAGATGACTTCGCTGGCCTGGGTAGGCTGGCTGATCATGTTGCCTTTCGGAATCGGCGCGTAGTAACCGGAGTTGCGCAGGTCGTCGCTGACGATCTGGGCCATGTCATCCGGCAGCACGCTGCCGCCCTGCCAGCCGAACGGCACAACCGCGATCGGGGTGGCCCGATCGCTACCGCTGGTGACCAGGATGTTCTTTTCATCCGCCGCCGCTATCCCTGCCATACAGCAAATAACGACAAGCATTCCTCGAAGAAGGTTTCTCACAAGGCTAGATCCTCAGGTGTGAATGTCATCTTGAATGAACGATAGGGAGCGAAGTCGCTTGGTTTCATTCCCTGCATCTCGGTCAACCGGCCAATGTTCTTGACCGCGGCAACCGCCGAACTGTCGAACGAACCGTCACCACTGGACTTGGCCACGCTGACCGAAGTCACCGTACCGTCCGGCAACATGCCGATCTGCAGCACTACTGTCATGCCTTTGCGTGCCGAAGGTGGACGTGTCCAGCCTTCTGCTGCTCGTGCCCGAATCAGGTCGTCGAAACTGCCCGCGACTTCATCACCACGTTCATCGGCCAATGCTTGCTGACGCTGAGGCGTATCGGAAAGCAAATCTGCCAAGGCCTGGGCCTTTTTGTCTTCGGCGGATTTACGCGCTGCTTCCTGGGCCTTTTTCTTGCTGGCGTCGGCGGCAGCTTTCTTCTTCGCGTCGTCGGCGATTTTCTTCTTCGCCTCGTCTGCTTCAGCTTTTTTCTTGGCGTCTTCGGCGGCTTTCTTCTTCGCGTCCTCGACTATCTTTTTCTTGGCGTCTTCAGCGGCCTTTTTCTTGGCCTCTTCTTCGGCTGCTTTTTTGGCTTCTTCTTCAGATTTTTTCTTGGCTATATCAGCCAATTGTTTCTCTTCAGCTTTTTTAGCTTCGGCAGCTTTCTCGGCTTTCTTGGCTTCATCAGCCTTTTTCGCCTCGTCGGCCTTCTTCGCTTCGTCAGCCTTTTTCGATTCCTCGGCCTTTTGAGCCGCCTCTTCTTTCTTTTGTTCCGCAGCAGCCTTCACCGCTTCCTGCTCGACCTTCTTCTGTTCCATCTGCTCGACTTCAGTCTGGCGCGCAGCCGACTTCTGGGCCTCACCCGCAATCTTCTGATTGGTCTGGGTAGTGGCCTGACTTTTCGATTTCAGCTGATACAGGGTCGCCTGCACGATCGGCTTGGCTGGCGGCAGGTCCGGGGTCATGGCAAAGCTGACGAACAACATGCCAAACACCAGGACATGCAGGGCAATTGCCCAGACGCTAGGCCAGAAGTAGCTTTCCGAGGCGGACGGCTCTCGCTGTTGGTGCATCAGGGCGCCTCGGTAATCAAGCCAACGTTGCCGACGCCGGCCTTCTGCAGCCCGCCCATGGCGCCCATGACGGAGCCGTAGTCGACCGATTTGTCACCGCGGATGAAGACTTGGGTGTGCTTGCCGCCTTCGTTGCCGGAGCGAATGATCTTGGTCACTGCGTCGGTCATCGCCGGCAAGGTCAGGGCCTTGTCCTGCTGCTTCTGGGTATCGACTTCGCTGCCAAGGTTCCAGTAGTAGGTCTTGTCAGCCTTGATCGAAATGGTCAGCACCTGGGTGTTGTTGTCCTGGGGCAAGGCTTCGCTGGAAACCTTGGGCAGATCAACTTTCACACCCTGGTTGAGCATCGGCGCGGTCACCATGAAGATCACCAGCAGCACCAGCATCACGTCGATGTAAGGCACTACGTTCATCTCGGCGACCGGCTTGCGCTTGGTTCGAGCTCGAGTGATTAAAGCCATCGGGGAGTACCTGCTTATTCTTCGCTGGTGTGCACTTTACGGTGCAGGATCGCCTGGAATTCATCGGCGAAGGTGTAGTAACGGCTGATCAAGGTCTCGCCGCGCGCGGCAAAACGGTTGTAGGCAATTACTGCGGGGATAGCGGCGAACAGGCCGATCGCGGTGGCGACCAGGGCTTCGGCGATACCCGGGGCCACGGTGGCCAGGGTCGCTTGCTGGGCCTGGGCCAGGCCACGGAACGAGTTCATGATCCCCCACACGGTACCGAACAGGCCGATGTACGGGCTGACGGAACCGACGGTGGCGAGAAACGGCAGGCTCTGCTCCAGCTTCTCTTCTTCGCGGGAGATGGCCACGCGCATGGCACGGGCCACGCCTTCCATGACCGCTTCCGGGTCAACGCCTGGCTGCTGGCGCAGACGGGAGAATTCCTTGAATCCGGCGCGGAAGATCTGCTCGACGCCCGAATCCGGATCTGGGTTGCTGCCGGCCTGGCGGTAGAGCTTGGACAGGTCGATACCCGACCAGAAGCGCTCTTCGAAGCTCTCCAGGGCACGTCGACCGGCACGCAGCAGGTTGCTGCGCTGAAAAATCATGACCCAAGAGGTAACCGATGCGGCTACCAGGATCAGCATCACCAGTTGAACCACAACACTGGCATTACTGACCAGGCTCCACATGGAGGAATGGTCGACGACGGTAGGTTCCACGCTAAATCTCCTGCTTTGATTGTTTACCCGCGCCGCTCACGGCGGCAAAGGCCGCACGTAGAGTTTCGGGAATGGCCCGAGGTTTCAAACTGTTGGTGCGTACACACGCCACCAGGAACTGCCCCTCGCAGAGCAGCGTTGCATCCGTAGCCCGCCTGACCTGCTGCTTGAATCGCAGGCTGGCACGGTTCAATTCGATTACTTCAGCGCTGACCAGCAGTTCGTCGTCCAGTCGCGCCGGCGCGTGATAGCGAGCCTCGCTGGAATGCACGACGAATAACAGGTCCTCCCCTGCCAGCTGGGATTGGGCAAAGCCCAGCTCCCGTAGCCGCTCGGTTCGAGCCCGCTCCATGAACTTGAGGTAATTGACGTAATACACGATACCGCCGGCATCGGTGTCCTCGTAATAAACGCGACAGCGATGTGCGAACGACTGATCCCCGTTTTGCGCGCGCATACTCTAGTGCTTACTCCTCAGGTTGCCAATCCGGCTTAGCAACTGTTTTTTCATTCTCGCTTTTTGCGTTCGAGAATATTTCCAGTGACTGAATGACGACACCAGCCACTAGGACAGCACAAACCTTGAATAAATCGATCCACGTGGTCTTTTTAATCGTCCACTGCATCCAGGAATTCGTCTACCACGGGCATCTCACCCAATCGTGACGGAATGTTTAACCCGAAGTGCAAATAGGCATGGCGCGTGACCACCCGCCCCCTTGGCGTGCGCATGATGTAGCCCTGCTGGATCAGGTACGGTTCCAGCACATCTTCAATGGTATGGCGCTCTTCACTGATGGCCGCGGCCAGGCTGTCTACCCCCACCGGGCCACCGTCGAACTTCTCGATCATGGTCAAGAGTAGACGTCGATCCTGGTGATCGAAGCCATGCTCGTCCACATCCAGCAGGTTCAAGGCCAGGTCGGCCACCGGCTTGGTGATATGCCCCTTGGCCCGCACCTCGGCAAAATCACGCACGCGGCGCAGCAGACGGTTGGCAATACGTGGCGTGCCCCGGGCCCGACGGGCGATTTCAAACGCGCCTTCCGGATCCAGGGGCAGGCCGAGAATGCCGGCCGAACGGCTGACGATGGTCGCCAGGTCTGCGGTGCTATAGAACTCCAGACGTTGAACGATACCGAAACGGTCTCGCAGCGGGTTGGTCAGCATGCCCGCACGCGTGGTCGCCCCCACCAGGGTGAATGGCGGCAGGTCGAGCTTGATCGATCGGGCCGCGGGGCCTTCGCCGATCATGATGTCGAGCTGGAAGTCTTCCATGGCGGGGTACAGCACTTCCTCGACGATCGGCGACAACCGATGGATTTCGTCGATAAACAACACGTCATGGGGTTCAAGATTGGTCAGCAGCGCCGCCAGGTCGCCAGGACGCTCCAGCACCGGGCCGGAAGTCGACTTGATCGACACGCCCATTTCCTGGGCAATGATGTTGGCCAGGGTGGTTTTACCCAGCCCCGGCGGGCCAAAGATCAGGGTGTGATCCAGGGACTCGCTGCGCCCGCGCGCGGCCTGGATGAACAACTCCATCTGCTCGCGCACGGTAGGCTGGCCGATGTAGTCGGCCAGGCTCAGGGGCCGGATGGCACGGTCCTGGATTTCTTCGCGGTCACGGGGGCCCGTGGCCGCGATCAGACGATCAGCTTCAATCACTTAAATCATTCCCTTCAGGGCTCGGCGGATCATGTCTTCGCTGCTCAGGTTCTTGTCCTTGATGGCCGACACCGCCTTGCTCGCCTCCTGCGGCTTGTAGCCCAGGGAGATCAGCGCGCTGACGGCATCGCTTTCAGCGCTGGCCACCTGGCCTGCCGGCATATCCGGCTGGTTCGGCACCAGGGCGAACATGCTCGGCACCACTTCCCAGGCCTTGAAGCGGTCCTTGAGCTCCACCAGCAGGCGCTCGGCGGTTTTCTTGCCCACGCCCGGCACCTTGGTCAACGCCGAGGTGTCCTGGGCCGAAACGGCACGCACCAGTTCGTCCACTTCCAGGCTCGACATCAACGCCAGGGCCAACTTCGGCCCCACGCCATTAAGGCGAATCAGCTCGCGGAAGAAGTCGCGGTCGCGCTTGCCGATGAAACCATAGAGTAGTTGCGCGTCTTCGCGCACCACCAGGTGGGTGTGCAGCGTTATGGGTTCACCGACCGACGGTAGGCGATACAGGGTAGTCATGGGCACTTCCAGCTCATACCCCAACCCGTTGACATCCAGAATCAGGTGCGGCGGCTGTTTCTCAGCCAGGGTGCCGCGCAAGCGTCCAATCACGGTTCAGATCCTTAAAGCGTGGGGTCAGATCGAGGCCTGACCGGAAATAACGATTGCGCTGATGCTATCAGAGACGCAGGCGCCCGCCACGACTGCGTGCCGTCCCCAAGCCGTGCGGTAGCAGGCTGGAGCGCGTGTGCGCATGGCAAATGGCAATGGCCAGGGCGTCGGAGGCATCGATCTGCGGTTTTGAGGTGAGCTTGAGCATGTGCATCACCATCATCTGCACCTGCTCTTTATTCGCCGCCCCCGTGCCAACCACTGCTTGCTTGACCTGGGTCGCGGTGTATTCGGCGATTTCCATGCCTTCCTCGGCACCGGCCACGATGGCAGCGCCACGGGCCTGGCCGAGCTTGAGGGCCGAGTCGGCATTCTTGGCCATGAACACCTTTTCGATGCCCATGGTCACTGGCCCGTAGGTCTGGATCACTTCACGCACGCCGCGATAGACGATCTGCAAGCGCTCAGCCAACTCGCCCGCGCCGGTACGAATACAGCCCGAGGCGACATAGACGCAGCCGCGCGGGGTGTGTTGCACCACGCCAAAGCCGGTAATGCGCGAACCGGGGTCGATACCTAGGATTAAAGTCATAAGGCCTGCAGGTCGGGTAAACACAATTTTTGATACAGGGAGGCCCAATGTGGGAGGGGACTTGCCCCCGATGGCAGTGTGTCAGTTATCTCTCAATCGACTGAACCACCGCTATCGGGGGCAAGCCCCCTCCCACATTTAAAACTACATCGCCCTTCAGCCTAGCTGTTCGGCTACAGATTCAGGGATGTCGGCATTCGAATACACGTTCTGCACGTCATCCAGGTCTTCGAGCATATCCAGCATCTTCAGTACTTTCTGCGCGCCGTCCAGGTCCAGCTCGGCGCTGGTGGTTGGCAGCATCACGATTTCCGCGTCGGTACCTTTGAAACCGGCCGCTTCCAGCGCGTTACGCACGGCGTAGAACCCGGCGAACGAGGTGAACACGTCAATGGAGCCGTCTTCATTGGTCACCACGTCGTCGGCATCCGCCTCCATTGCCGCTTCCATCAGCGCATCTTCATCCACACCCGGTGCGAAGGAGATCTGCCCCTTGCGCTCGAACAGGTAGGCTACCGAACCGTCTGTGCCGAGGTTACCCCCGCACTTGCTGAACGCATGGCGCACCGCCGCCGCGGTACGGTTGCGGTTATCGGTCATGCACTCGACCATCACCGCCACGCCACCCGGGCCGTAGCCTTCGTAGGTAAGCTCGACCATGTCGTCGGTATCGGCCGCCCCGGCACCACGGGCCACGGCGCGGTCGATGATGTCGCGGCTCATGTTGGCGCCGAGGGCTTTATCCAGCGCCAGGCGCAGACGCGGGTTGGAGCCTGGGTCACCACCGCCCTGGCGGGCAGCGACCGTCAGTTCGCGAATCCACTTGGTGAAGATCTTGCCTTTCTTGGCATCCTGACGCTCTTTGCGGTGCTTGATGTTCGCCCACTTGGAATGGCCAGCCATAACACAACTCCGAAATTCTCTAGAAACCTTATCAACCCCGCCCCAGGCGGGATGCAACCCTTGTAACGCAAAGGCGCATCCGAAGATGCGCCTTTTTGACCGCGTAAAACCTTATCGCGCTTTCACGCAGCAGCCTTACTCAGCCTTCGGCGTCTCGCGCAGGCGAATGTGCAACTCGCGCAGTGCCTTGGCATCCACCACACCCGGCGCCTGGGTCATGACGTCCGCAGCGCTCTGGGTTTTCGGGAACGCGATCACTTCACGGATCGACTGGGCGCCAGTCATCAGCATCACCAGGCGATCCAGGCCGAAGGCCAGGCCACCGTGCGGCGGCGCGCCGTATTTCAGGGCGTCGAGCAGGAAGCCGAACTTCTCTTCCTGTTCCGCTTCGTTGATGCCCAGCAGGCGGAATACCGCTTGCTGCATCTCTTTGCGATGGATACGGATCGAACCGCCACCCAGCTCGGTGCCGTTCAGCACCATGTCGTAGGCACGGGACAGAGCGCCCGCCGGGTTGGCTTCCAGCTCTTCAGGAGAGCACTTCGGCGCAGTGAACGGGTGGTGCAAGGCGCTGAAGCTGCCGTCGTCGTTCTCTTCGAACATCGGGAAGTCGACGACCCACATCGGTGCCCACTTGCAGGTCAGCAGGTCGAGGTCGTGGCCCAGCTTGATCCGCAGCGCGCCGAGGGCTTCACTGACGATCTTGGCCTTGTCGGCGCCGAAGAACACGATGTCGCCGTCGACCGCACCAACGCGATCCAGGATCACATTGAGGTTGGCTTCCGGGATGTTCTTCACGATAGGCGACTGCAGGCCTTCAACACCTTTGGCGCGCTCGTTGACCTTGATGTACGCCAGGCCCTTGGCACCGTAGATGCCGACAAACTTGGTGTAGTCGTCGATCTGCTTGCGCGGCATGCTCGCGCCACCAGGCACACGCAGGGCGGCGATGCGGCATTTCGGGTCGTTGGCCGGGCCGCTGAACACCTTGAAATCGACATCTTTAAGCTGGTCGGCCACGTCCACCAGTTCCAGCGGGTTACGCAGGTCTGGCTTGTCGGAACCGTAGCGGCGCATGGCTTCTTCGAAAGTCATGTGCGGGAATTCGCCGAATTCCAGGTCCAGCACTTCCTTGAACAGGTTGCGGATCATTTGTTCGGTGATACCCATGATCTCTTTTTCATCGAGGAAGCTGGTCTCGATGTCGATCTGGGTGAATTCAGGTTGGCGATCGGCGCGCAGGTCTTCGTCACGGAAGCACTTGGCGATCTGGTAGTAACGGTCAAAGCCGGCCACCATCAGCAGTTGCTTGAACAACTGCGGCGATTGCGGCAGGGCGAAGAAGCTGCCGGCGTGGGTGCGGCTTGGCACCAGGTAGTCACGCGCGCCTTCCGGGGTAGCCCGGGTGAGGATCGGCGTTTCGACGTCGAGAAAGCCGTTCTCGTCCAGGAAGCGACGGATGCTGGTGGTCATGCGCGAACGCAGGCGCAGCTTCTCGGCCATTTCCGGACGACGCAGGTCCAGGAAGCGGTAGCGCAGGCGGGTTTCTTCGCCGACGTCGGAGTATTCGTTAAGCGGGAACGGCGGGGTTTCCGATTCGTTCAGCACTTCCAGCTCGTAGCCCAGCACTTCGATTGCGCCGGACGCCATGTTCGGGTTCACAGCCCCGGCCGGACGCAGGCGTACCTTGCCGGTGATCTTCACGACGTATTCGCTGCGCACGCGGTCGGCGGCGGCGAAGCTCTCGGCGCGATCCGGGTCGAACACCACCTGGGCCAGACCATCACGATCACGGATATCGAGGAAGATCACCCCGCCGTGGTCGCGGCGACGGTGAACCCATCCGCAAAGGGTGATTTCCTGACCATCCAGGGTCTCGTTCAGTTGGCCGCAATAGTGGCTGCGCATCATGGTAGTGGTTTCACTTCTCGTAATTCGTAATTCGAAATTCGGTGGAGGCCTGCCTCGTCACCGCACAGTTAAGCAGGGGACGGATAATGCAGGAGCCCGCGCGTAGAGTTCAACTCAGTCTGCTTTGTCGCCGCCGGCCAGATTCTTCTTCGAGCCGGTCTTGAAATCGGTCTCGTACCAGCCGCTGCCACTCAGGCGGAAGCCCGGCATGGACAACATCTTCTTGAGTTCAGGCGCCTGGCAGGCCGGGCAATCGACCAACGGCGCTGCGCTGATCTTTTGAATGGCTTCCAACTGATGACCACAGGAAGCACATTGATAGTCGTACATGGGCATGGAGATGTCTCGGCGATCAGATCGTTACGCGCTACGCCTGCCCAACGGATCAAGCCCCGGCATTCGCAGCAAAGCGCGGGATTATATCTGGTAAATCGAGGCAGCGCAGCCGGCTTTCTGCCCGAAGCCAGGCCCGCCCTGGGGCAGGCCTGGCCACGGAACCGCAAGATTACTCAGGACTCAACGGTGCGCTGCAGCCTTTTAACAGGTGAACCACGCACACGACCCTGACCAGTCCACTGAAGTTTTTTACGCCTCCATACCGCAAATGCACTTCCCGATCGACGTAAGACAGCAATGCACTGACCGAACAGGCATTGAGCCTGGCAATCTCCGTGAGGATATTCCAATAGATCTGCTCGAGCCGCAGACAGGTGGAAAAACCGTTGAGCCTGACCGATCGGGACAACGGCCTGGCCAATCCCATATCGAACCCCCTGGAGAAGGGATCGACCTTTATCTTCTGAAAACCACCCGTTTCCATCACTCCACTCACCGCTCCACGTGACATACACCTGACACTCCGTTGCCAAACAACAGCCCATGGGTTTCTCCCATTGGGCGATAGGCCTATAAAACAGCAGGAAGACAGGGGCAGCCAGAAGACGGAGAGTCGATCATCGTAGGAGAACGCCAGGAAGCGCGGGGAAACCCGCGAGCGGCGCCGGGGCGACGCCACTCGAGGTCGATGGTTACTGGTTTTCGAGCAGGGAACGCAGCATCCACGCGGTTTTCTCGTGAACCTGCATGCGTTGGGTCAACAAGTCGGCCGTTGGCTCGTCACTGACTTTGTCGAGCAGCGGGAAAATGCCACGGGCGGTCCGCGTGACCGCTTCCTGGCCCGCAACCAATTGCTTGATCATCTCTTCTGCGCTCGGTACGCCTTCTTCTTCCTTGATCGAAGAAAGACGGGCATAGATCGAATAGGCACCCGGCGCCGGAAAGCCCAGGGCACGGATACGTTCGGCAATGGAGTCCACCGCCAGCGCCAGCTCGTTGTACTGCTCCTCGAACATCAGGTGCAGCGTGCGGAACATGGGGCCCGTGACGTTCCAATGGAAATTGTGGGTCTTCAGGTACAGTACATAGGTATCGGAAAGCAGTCGCGAAAGCCCATCGACGATGGATTTACGATCTTCTTCACTGATACCGATATCGATTGCCATGTTTATCCCCTTCAATTGACAAGCATTCATTGATCAGGTGCAGGACCACTCTAGCAAGAGTCCCCACCTTGTGCAGCCCGGCAGCACCAGGCGACGTGCGGCAATTCGCCCCGCGCGGGCGCACCGGCCTGTGACAAGCAAGGCTTTGCGCCCGACAGGCGATTTGCCTGATAGCGATAAAAAAGCCTGCAAACGTCTAGGACAAGCGTTTGACGCAGAAATGCCACACCCCTTGCAATGCCTGGAAATGCTTGATTTGAGTAGGCACAGCCTTTGCTGTTAAATAGGCAGCGTGTCGCTGCCGTTATTTTCTTCGGCCAGCGCATAGGCTGATACCCGTGCACGTGCTCAACGCCTCCCATTGTTCAGAAGCGAACCGTGCCAGTCAGCTCTTCCTTGTGATCCGTCTTAACGTGAGTTAATCAAAATGTTGAAAATCGTCCACCTGCTAACGGGCGTTGCAGCTTTGCTGCTGTCCTTTATCCCGAGCCTGCAGCCTGAAAGCCTGCCCTACCTGCAACAACATGACGCTCTGTACCTGGCCTTGTTCGGCCTTCTTAACCTGACGCTGGCGCCCGTGATTCCGTACTGGAACAAAGGCATGCGTCATCAACTGCAAAACCTCGTCAGTGCGCTGTTGGTGCTGACTGTTGTGGTCCAAACTCTCACCCTCCTGGCACCCATGCCTGAAGTCGGCGGCCACCCGGCCATCCTGCTCAGCCTGGTCATTGCGCTGGTCGCCATCGTTCTTCACCTGGCCATCAGCTTCTACCGTTCGTCCCCTGCGGCCGCGTCGCAAAACTACGACATGACCAATCGGGATACCGGGACCGTCAAGTGGTTCAACACGTCCAAAGGCTTCGGCTTTATTTCCCGCGATTCGGGCGACGATATCTTCGTCCACTTCCGGGCCATCCGTGGCGAAGGCCATCGCGTTCTGGTCGAAGGCCAGCGTGTGGAATTCTCCGTCATGAACCGCGACAAAGGCCTGCAAGCCGAAGACGTGATCGCTGCCCTGCCACGTCGCTGATTTCAGCCCGCGCTGCAAAAAAAACCGCGATCCAGCTAGGCTGGATCGCGGTTTTTTATGCGCGACTATTAAGGGTGGGCCAATTAATAGTGAGGCGGTGGAGCCTCCTCTTCGGAGGTTTCGAACTGGCCGCCCATTTCTTCCTGGCGCTTGAGCAGCGCCGCCATCTGAAGCTGCAGGCGTTCAACCGCGCGCTGCTGGGTCACCAGAATATCGTTGAGCGTCTCGATGGTGTCGTCCTGGAAGGCCAAGCGGCTTTCCAGGTCCGTCACACGGTCTTGCAGATCCATGGTTCAGTCCTGCGCAAAAATAAAGTCGGCAGGCAACAACTCACGCATGCGCGCGCGAATAGCCGCTACCTGTTGTTCAGTGTACGGCTGCGCCGGATGCTTGCCCCAAACCGGAGCCGGCCATGCCGCGTCATCGCGCCTGCGTACGATCACATGCACGTGCAACTGGCTGACGACGTTGCCCAATGCACCAATATTCATCTTGTCGGCCATCAAGCCTTCGTTGAGCAACTGCGCCAGGGCCGTGGTTTCTTCCCATAGGATTCGTTGATCTGCGACATCCAGCTGAAACACTTCGCTGATACCGTTGATACGCGGTACCAGAATGAACCATGGGTAGTTCGAGTCATTGGACAGCAGCAGGCGGCACAGCGGGAAGTCCCCGAGGGCCAGTGTGTCTTGTTGCAAGCGTTGGTCTAAGGCGAACACCGCGGGCACTCCGTTCGGCAGGTCAAGTTCAGGTACCCAGCATACCGTTGATTGTTCGCGGCTTCACGGCGAATGCAGGAAGCGTCGGCACGGTCCGACAAAAAAACCTGCACCTTTTCGAAGCAAGCGAATATATGAGCTACGCTAGAACGGGCCTCACCGGAACGCACCAAAATGACCCACTTGTGCCTCAAAGAGATCCGCCAAGTACCCACTCATCGGGGTGAACCGGTAACGTTTTGCGCAGGCACAGGTTTTTTGTACCACCGCACTGATGTCATGCGCGGCCGTCAAGACCAAACCAAAGGGCGTAAAAAGCCCGTGCTTATGCGGTTTTTACAGGGCAGTAACGATTTTCACGAAAAAATGACATTCAGTTACCGATTTGGGCGCGCTTGTTGCATTCACACCCATATCGTCGGCAACGACACCCGTTCGGAAGCAGGTGTTTCGCGAAAAGAACAACAGCGTTTCAATGCGAATCAAGGAAGACTCCAAACTATTGAAGGGTTTGAAAACAGCATTGAAGTTGTCAGTCCAGTTACATTCGGACTGTGAATTTGCGACATGGAGCTAGCAATTTACGACAGCCTCGTAAAGAAGCTGAAAGGATAGTTGGACAAGTATCGTCAATACGGTCTGCGTGATATAACTTTACGCCGACACAAAAAAGAAAGAGCCGCCCAGATAAAAATACAGGTGGGACGGCAGTACTCTTCCTAAACCAAAGGAGCAAATCACGATGCGCGTGATGAAGTGGAGCATGATCGCCCTGGCTGTTTCAGCAGGCACCTCGCAGTTCGCAATGGCGTCCGCCCAGGACGATTCCAAGGGCTTTATCGAGGACAGCACAGCCAGTATCCTGACTCGTACCCTGTACTTCAGCCGTGACTTCCGTAACAACGCGCCAGGCACTCAAAGCCGTCGCGAAGAAACCGGTCTCGGCTTCCACGGTCTGTTCAGCTCGGGTTACACCCAAGGCACCATCGGTGTCGGTGTCGATGCCATTGGTTTGCTGGGCATCAAACTCGACAGCGGCAAGGGCCGTGCCGGTACCGGCCTGTTCCCTAACGGCTCCGACGGTCGTGCGCAGGATGATTACTCCAAGGGTGGCGCAGCCATCAAGTTCCGTATTTCCGATACGGTCCTGAAAGTGGGCGACCAGTACACCACCGCCCCGGTATTCGCATCCGATGACAGCCGCCTCCTGCCAGAACTGCCACAAGGTATCTCGCTCACCAGCAACGAGATCAAGGGCCTGAAACTGGAAGCCGGTCACTTCACCTCGATCGTTGCCCAGGACCACACCTACAAGGACAGTATCGCAAGCTCCGAGCCGGGTACCGGTACTGGCCTGCGCGACGCCAACTTCGTAGGCGGCGTGTACTCCTGGACCCCAGAGTTCACTACCAGCCTCTACTACTCGAAAGTGGAAGACTACTGGAAGAAACTCTACGCCAACGTGAACTGGACCCACGCGCTTAGCGATGATCAGTCCCTGGCTGTCGACTTCAACATCTACAGCACCAAAAGCGACGGCGCCGGCCTGCAACGCGCAGAAAAAGACGGCACCACCAAGCTGGATAACCGTGCCTACAGCTTGCAGGGCGCCTATACCCTCGGCGCTCACACCTTTACCCTCGCCTACCAGAAAGTTAGCGGTGACGGCGACTACGGTTACGGCGTAGACGGCGGCGGCACGATTTTCCTGGCCAACTCCATCGCCCGTTCCGACTTCAACGCTGAAGACGAGAAATCCTGGCAAGCTCGCTACGACCTGAACATGGCCACCTTCGGCGTGCCAGGCCTGAGCTTCATGACTCGTTACGTCAACGGCAGCGGCGCCAACACTGGCACCACTTCGAACGGTAAAGAGTGGGAACGCGACATCGAAGCCAAATACGTGATCCAGAGCGGCCCAGCCAAAGACCTGAGCCTGCGCGTCCGTCAAGCGACCTATCGTTCGTCTGACGGCGTGTACTACGGTTCGGCGTCGATCGACGAACTGCGTCTGATCGCGCAATACCCGCTGAACATCTTGTAATTAAGCGTTTGATTACAACGATGACTTAAGGCTTCGGCCTTAAACAAAAAAAGCCGCCCCTCTGCTAGCCAGGGGGGCGGCTTTTTTATTGCAGTTTTACTTCAGCGAATAAATAACTAGCAAGCTAACTAACGAGATTAAGCTGACACGTTTAACCTGACCTTTCGGCCAAGTTAAACATGACGCTTTCGCTTACTTCGGCGCAGCCTCTTGCATGACTCGTATAACTCGCTGCGGAAATGGAATATCAATCCCGGCTGCCTTTAAACGGTCACGCGACAGTTCATTAAGCATGAACACTACATCCCAATAATCCGGGGTATTGGTCCAGCAACGCAGAGAAACAGTGATTGAGCTGTCACCCAGGGTCGACACCACGGCAACAGGCGCAGGGTCAGCCAGCACGCGCGGATCTTTCGCCAGCTCCAGCAGCACTTCGCGGGCTTTTTGCAGATCGGCCTCGTAATCCACCCCCACATCGAACACCACCTTGCGGGTCGGCTGACGGTTGGTGTTGGTGATAATGCCATTGGACAGGATGCCGTTCGGCACGATCACGGTCTTGTTGTCGCCGGTGCGCAGCACGGTGTGGAAGATCTGGATGCTGTCGACGGTACCGGCGGTGCCCTGGGCTTCGATCCAGTCGCCGATACGGAACGGACGGAACAACAGAATCAGCACCCCGCCGGCGAAGTTGGCCAGGCTGCCTTGCAATGCCAGGCCGATGGCCAGGGTAGCCGCACCGATAGCCGCGACGAACGAGGTGGTTGCCACGCCGATCATCGAGGCCACGCTGACGATCAGCATGACTTTCAGTGCAATGTTCGCAAGGCTGGTGATGAAGTGCTGCAGCGCCAGGTCCGCGTTACGCATGGCCAGCAGGCGGCCCACGCGGTGGGTCAATACGTTGATCAGCCACCAGCCAATGGCCAGGGTGATCACCGCCAGCAACACCCGGCTGCCGTATTCCATGATCATCGGGATCCACGACTGCGACGTCTTGATCAAGTGATCCATTTCAGCGTTTAAATCCATGTAGCTTCTCCTGTGTGGCGGATGTGCGGCTTATTGACGGCCTAGAAACACAAATGAGCCCCGTAGGGCTCAAGTGCAGGCGTGGGTTCTGGGGCGTGGGACGTCGAAAACGCCCGCAGGTTCCCCGAAGTGCCATCAGTCGCGGAAGTTATTGAACTGCAGCGGCATGTCGAATGTCTTGGCGCGCAGGGCCGCGATTGCCTCTTGCAGGTCGTCACGCTTCTTGCCGGTGACACGTACCTGCTCACCCTGGATGGCAGCCTGGACTTTCAGCTTGGCATCCTTGATATGGGCGACGATCTTCTTCGCCAGCTCCTTGTCGATGCCTTCCTTGAGCACGGCTTCCTGCTTCATCAGCTTGCCGGAGGCGTAGGCGTCCTTGACTTCAAGGCACTGCACGTCGATCTTGCGCTTGACCAGGGCCAGCTTGAGGATCTCGATCATCGCTTCCAGCTGGAAATCGGCTTCAGCGGTCAAGTTGACAGTCAGTTCCTTTTCCTTGAATTCGAAGCTGCCCTTGCCTTTCAAGTCATAGCGGCGGTCCAGTTCCTTGACGGCGTTCTCGACGGCGTTGGTGACTTCGTGTTTGTCCAGTTCGGATACCACGTCGAACGAAGGCATGTCATTTCTCCAATATAAAGGGCGGACTCAGTAAAGATGGAGCGCGCCGAGCTAAAATGCCGGGGCATTATAGCGGTTCTTTCGCCCCATTCACCGTGGGCGCCCCTACGGAGCACAAACTGATGTCGACCCCTTGGCACATTCTCGGCGCCGGCAGCCTCGGCACACTCTGGGCCACCCGCCTGACGCGCGCCGGCGTGCCCGTGAGGCTGATCCTGCGCGATGAGGCGCGCCTGGCCAGCTACCAGGCGGGGCCAGGGCTGACCCTGGTGGAGCAAGGCGTAGCACACACCTACCCTGTGATCGGCGAAACACCCGACAGCCCCGGGCCGATTCATCGTCTGCTGGTGGCGTGCAAAGCCTACGACGCCCAGGGTGCCATCGCCCGGTTGCAGCATCGACTGGTACCGGACGCCGAACTGATCCTCTTGCAAAACGGCCTGGGCAGCCAGGACGCCGTCGCGGCGCAACTGCCCCAGGCGCGCTGCATCTTCGCCTCCAGCACCGAAGGCGCGTTTCGCGACGGCGACTGGCGCGTGGTATTCGCCGGGCATGGCTACACCTGGCTGGGCGACGCTCAGCACCCCACTCCACCGCTATGGCTGGATGACCTGCAAGCTGCGGGCATCCCCCACGAATGGAGCACCGACATCCTCACCCGCCTGTGGCGCAAACTCGCGCTCAATTGCGCGATCAACCCGCTGACGGTGCTGTACCAATGCCGAAATGGCGGCCTGCAGGCACATCAGTGTGAAGTCGCGACCCTGTGCGCCGAACTGAGCGAGCTGCTCGAATGCTGCGGCCAGCCTGCCGCCGCGCAAGATCTGCACAGTGAGGTAGAGCGAGTGATCCAGGCCACGGCCGCCAATTACTCCTCGATGTACCAGGACGTGGCCAACGCGCGGCGCACCGAAATCAGCTACCTGCTGGGCTATGCGTGCCAGGCGGCCAACCGTCATCAATTGGTCCTGCCGCACTTGCAACAGGTGCAGATGCGCCTGGTCGAGCAGTTGATTGCACGCGGATTGCCCAGCGACTGAGGCACGCGCTACCCTGCCCACTTGTCTATTACCTGTGGAAAACTGATGCCACTGCGCCAGCGTCTCGAAAATCTCCCGGTGGGGCAAAAGCTGCTGGCCGCCCTACTGGTGCTGCTGACCACTGTATTGCTGGTGGCCAACCTGACCTTTATCAGCGCCGCCTACTGGATTTCCCAGGAAAGCATGGCGCCCCAGGCCTTGCAGGCCATCGGTCGGCTGGTGTCCAACCCGGCACTCGCCGCCGAAGCCCTGGAATCTCCAGCCAAGGCCGACGCCCTGCTCAATGAACTGACCAGCTATTCGCCGCTGCGCGCCGCCGCACTGTACGACGGCGAAGGCAACCGCCTGGCGCAGATGCAACATGGCGACCGCCTGCACTTGCCGGACAGCTACCGGCATATCGAGGCCTGGCGGGTCACTGAATTCCGCAGCAACCAGGTGATCACCCTGCCTCGCGCGGGCCAGCCATCCGGGCATTTGCTGCTGGTGGCCAGCAGTGAGCTGCCGGTGGCGTTCTACACCGGTACGCTGACCGCCAGCCTGGGTATCCTGATTTTCAGCGTACTGCTGTGGCTGGTCATCGCCCGGCAGATCAAACGCTTGATCACGCGCCCCATCCATGAGCTGGAAGAGCTGTCCCGCCAGGTCACCCGCGAAGAGAACTACGCCCTGCGCGCCGGCCGCGGCAACCGCGATGAAATCGGCAGCCTGGCCGAGGCCTTCAATACCATGCTGTCGCGTATCGAAGCCCGCGAACAGCAGCTCAAGCGCGCGCGGGACGACTCCCAGGCCGCCTATTCCCAGGCCCAGGGCCTGGCCGAGGAGACGCGCCACACCAACCGCAAGCTGGAACTGGAAGTCCAGGTGCGCAGCAAGATCGAGAAAAAACTCACCGGTTTCCAGAATTACCTGAACAGTATCATCGACTCCATGCCGTCGGCGCTGATCGCCCTGGATGAGCAGCTCTATGTCACCCAGTGGAACCAGGAAGCCAGCGCGCTTTCCGGTACGCGCCTCGACGAAGCCTTGAACCAGCCGATCTACCTCGCCTTCCAACCCCTCAAGCCATACCTGCCGCAAATCAAGGCTACCGTCGAGCAACACACGGTGGAACGCATCGAGCGGGTCACCTGGATCAAGGACGATGAGCCCAAGCATTACGCCCTGACCTTCTACCCGCTGACGGGCGGTGCCGGGCGCGGCGTGGTGATCCGCATCGATGACATCACCCAGCGCCTGTCCCTGGAAGAAATGATGGTGCAGTCGGAAAAAATGCTTTCCGTCGGCGGGCTCGCGGCCGGCATGGCCCATGAGATCAACAACCCGCTGGGAGCGATCCTGCATAACGTGCAAAACATCCGCCGCCGCTTGTCGCCCGACCTGCCCAAGAACCTGGAACAGGCCGAGCAGGTTGGCATCGACCTGGACACGGTCAACCGCTACCTGCAAAGCCGCGAAGTGCCGCAGCTGCTCGACGGCATCCAGCAAGCCGGCGCGCGGGCGGCGAAGATCGTGACCCATATGCTCAGTTTCAGCCGCCGCAGCAATCGGCAAATGGCGCCTTGCGACTTGCCGGCCCTGATCGACCAGGCCGTGGAAATTGCCGGTAATGACTTCGACCTCGCCATCGGCTTCGACTTCAAGGGCCAGGCGATCATCCGCCAATTCGACCCGCAACTGGGCCCGGTGCCCGGCACCGCCAACGAGCTGGAGCAGGTGTTGCTCAACCTGCTGAAAAACGCAGCCCAGGCCATTCACCTGCGCGGGGACGATCGCGAGCCGGGACGCATCATCCTGCGCACTCGGCTTAATCCGCCCTGGGCCGAAATCCAGGTGGAAGACAACGGTATCGGCATGAGCGAAAACGTGCGCAAACGCACGTTCGAGCCATTCTTCACCACCAAGGAGATCGGCCAGGGCACCGGGCTTGGGCTGTCGGTGTCGTACTTCATCATCACCAACAACCATAAGGGCCAGATGGAGGTGCACTCCACCTTGGGCCAAGGTACCTGCTTCACCTTGCGCCTGCCCCTGGCGGGCAGCCAATTGTCCCCCGCTGAACTTACCCAACTGGAGCACTGACCATGGGCTTTCGCCTGTCGAAGATTTACACCCGTACCGGCGACCAGGGTGAAACCGGCCTCGGCGACGGTCGCCGCGTGCCCAAGGACCACCCACGGGTGGAAGCCATTGGCGAAGTCGATACGCTGAACAGTCAGTTGGGGTTGCTGCTGGCGTATCTCGAAGCACTCGGCGGGCAGCATCCAGGCTTACAAGACGTGATCGAGGTGCTTACGCCTTGCCAGCATCGATTGTTCGATCTGGGCGGCGAGTTGGCGATGCCGGAGTACAAGGCACTGAATGCGGCGGAAGTTGATCGGCTGGAAGCAGCGATTGATCGCTGGAACGAGGAAGTCGGACCGCTGGAAAACTTTATCTTGCCTGGTGGTTCAGCGCTGATTGCCCAGGCCCATGTATGCCGCAGCCTGGCGCGCAGTGCCGAGCGGCGCTGTCAGCATCTGAATGCTGTAGAGCCGTTGGAAGGGGTGGGGTTGGCGTATATCAATCGGCTGTCGGATTTGCTGTTTGTGGCGGCGCGGGTGATTGCCAAGCGCCAGGGTGTTGCAGAAGTGTTGTGGCAGGCGGCGGCGAAGCCGCACTGATGATGATTCGGTGACTGATTGGGCCTCATCGGGGGTGCCCCCTCCCACATGTTGATCACATTCCAAAGTTGGAACTCGGTCGAATGTGGGAGGGGGCTTGCCCCCGATAGGGCCCTTCAGAGCACCATCAAAGCTCAGGCCAGAACGCCCGAATCCCTGCGACACCTTGAGCGCCGGCTTCCCACGCCTGCTCCCGCTGCGCAGGCCCAACCCCGCCTAACAGAAACACCGGTTTGCTGAACCCACGGATCAACTCTGCCGCCAGTTCCCAGCCCAACGGTTGGGCATCAGGATGGGTCTGGGTCGGCTGCACGGGCGACAGCGTGACAAAATCCACGTCCATCATTTCCGCCAGCGCCAGTTCTTCGGCGTTGTGGCAGGAAGCCGCCAGCCAACGATCCTTGGGCAGCGGGCGGCCCTTGCTCGCGTATTTGCGCAGTTGCGCGGCGGTCATGTGCCAGCCGGCCGCCGGAAAATCCCCCAGCCATTCAAACGGCCCCTTGAGCATCAACTGCGCCTTACCGGCGCACAGCCCCACTGCGTCCACCGCAAGGTCACGGTACTTGGGGTCATAACCGTTGGGGGCACGCAACTGAACCAGTTTGACGCCACCGGCAATGGCTTTCTGGATACCACGCAACAATGTCGGAGTTTCCAGCTCGCCCGGGGTGATCAGGTATTCGGCGGGCAGGCGTGCGGCGGCAACGATCGGCGCATTGGCTGCCGGAAACTCATAGTTGAGCAAATCCCGTTGGGCCACCCACGCCAGCGGCTGCCCTTCAGCACCATGGGGCTCGCCGGTAAAGGCCGAGACTTCCCAGACATCCAGCAACACCTGCTTGTCCGGGTAGTCATGCTGCACCTTGATCAGTGGCCGCGCCGTGGTGACCTGGATACCCAGCTCTTCCTGCAACTCGCGGGACAGCGCGGTGGCGACCGACTCGTCGGCCTCCACCTTGCCGCCAGGAAACTCCCAGAGACCGCCCTGATGCTGGGTATCGGCGCGGCGCGCCAGCAGGATCCTGCCATCGACGCCGCGGATCACCGCTGCTGCTACATGCACTCGTTTCACGCCACTGTCTCCCTTACAAGCTTTGAGCTGCCCTTTGCAGGAGCGAGCCTACTCGCGAAAAACGCCCAGGCACCGCGTGCATCCAGAATGTCCGCGTTATCGTTGACGTTCTTCACGAGCAAGCTCGCGCCTACAAGGTAACGTTCGTTTTCAGGTGCGGTATTCCGCATTGATCTTCACGTATTCGTGGGACAGGTCGGTGGTCCAGATGGTTTCGCTGCAGTTACCACGCCCCAGTTCGATGCGGATGGTGATTTCTTCCTGCTGCATCACCGCCGAGCCCTGGGCTTCGGTGTAGGTCTCGGCGCGCGCGCCACCGCTGGCGATGCATACGTCGCCGAGGAACACGTCGATCTTGCTCACATCCAGGTCCGGCACGCCGGCACGACCGACGGCGGCGAGGATACGCCCCCAGTTCGGGTCGGAGGCGAACAGTGCAGTCTTGATCAGTGGCGAATGGGCCACGGTATAACCGACATCCAGGCATTCC
Organism: Pseudomonas sp. OVF7; assembly: GCF_030644265.1. Classification (NCBI taxonomy): domain Bacteria; kingdom Pseudomonadati; phylum Pseudomonadota; class Gammaproteobacteria; order Pseudomonadales; family Pseudomonadaceae; genus Pseudomonas; species Pseudomonas sp. OVF7. Next base: position 6,387,959 of record NZ_CP128996.1, read on the forward strand.
TGGTGGTTGCCGCCGCCGTTGACTTCAACCGTGACGAACTTGGTTGCGCCTTCGCCGTCACGCACGATGGCCTGGGCCACGTCCATGCACACTTCGAACACCGCCTGCTTCAATGCAGTAAACAGCGGCCCGTTGGCTTCGGTGATTTGCGGCAGGTTGGCTTGGCCAGTGGCGATCAGCATGCAGCAATCGTTGGTGGAGGTATCGCCATCAATGGTGATGCGGTTGAACGACTTGTTGGCGCCATCCAGGATCAGGCGTTGCAGCACATCGCGGGAAACTTTGGCGTCGGTGGCAATGTAGCCGAGCATGGTGGCCATGTTCGGGCGAATCATGCCCGCACCTTTGCTGATGCCGGTCACGGTGACCGTCACGCCTTCGTGCACGAATTGGCGGCTCGCACCTTTGGGCAGGGTGTCGGTGGTCATGATGCCAGTGGCGGCGGCCGCCCAGTTATCCACAGACAGGTCATCCAACGCGGCTTGCAGGGCCGCTTCGATTTTTTCCACGGGCAGCGGCTCGCCGATCACGCCGGTGGAGTACGGCAGTACCTGGCTGGCGTCCACGCCGGTCAGTTGCGCCAGCTTGGCGCAAGTGCGGGCGGCGGCGACCAGGCCAGGTTCACCGGTGCCGGCGTTGGCATTGCCGGTGTTGGTCAACAGGTAACGAATCGGGCCGGCCACGCGCTGCTTGGCCAGGATCACCGGCGCGGCGCAGAAGGCGTTGAGGGTGAACACACCAGCGACGGTCGAGCCTTCGGCACAGCGCATCACCACCACATCCTTGCGCCCCGGGCGTTTGATGCCGGCCGAAGCGATACCGAGTTCAAAACCGGCAACCGGGTGCAAAGTGGGCAAAGGACCAAGACCAACAGCCATGAATGCGCTCCTTAAAAATAGGTGATGTCTGTGCCGTCGCGTTCGACGGTAGGAATTAATGGCAAAACGCCGCGACGGCTGATGCCGGTCGCGGCGCGGGGTGTTGCAGCGTCAGGCGAAAATCTTAGTTGATTTCGCCGTGGCAGTGTTTGTACTTCTTGCCCGAACCGCACCAGCACAGCTCGTTACGGCCCAGCTTCTGCTCGTTGCGCACGGGGGTCTGGGCCAGGGCCACATCGACCTCCTCGCCCAACACCTCAGGAGCCTCGAGACCTGGCGCTTCGTCATGCTGGAATTGCATGCGCGCAGCCAAGGCCTCCGCTTCCTGGCGCAGGCGAGCTTCTTCCTCGACAGGATCTTCGCGACGCACCTGGACGTGGGACAACACGCGAATCGAATCGCGCTTGATCGAATCCAGCAGCTCGGAGAACAGCGTGAACGACTCGCGCTTGTACTCCTGCTTAGGGTTCTTCTGGGCATAGCCACGCAGGTGGATGCCATGACGCAGGTGGTCCATGGTCGACAGGTGGTCTTTCCACAGGTCATCCAGTACGCGCAGTACGATTTGTTTTTCGAAAGTACGCAGGGCTTCGGCGCTCGCCTGCTCTTCTTTCTCGTTGTACGCGGCCAGCAGCTCGGTCATGAGCTTCTCGCGCAGGGTTTCCTCGTACAGGTGGTCGTCTTCGTCGAGCCATTGCTGGACCGGCAAGTCAACACCGAAGTCGCTCTTCAACGCAGCTTCCAGACCGGCAACATCCCACTGCTCAGGCAGGGACTGTGGCGGAATGTGCGCGCTGACGGTGGCGTTGAGCACGTCCTGGCGGAAATCGGCAATGGTCTCGCCAATGTTGTCGGCGGCCAGCAACGTGTTACGCATGTGATAGATCACTTTACGCTGTTCGTTGTTGACGTCATCGAACTCGAGCAGTTGCTTACGAATGTCGAAGTTACGACCTTCTACCTTGCGCTGGGCCTTCTCGATGGCGTTGGTCACCATGCGGTGCTCGATCGCTTCACCGGACTGCATGCCCAGGGCCTTCATGAAGTTCTTCACCCGATCCGAGGCGAAGATACGCATCAGGCTGTCTTCCAGCGACAGGTAGAAACGGCTGGAACCGGCGTCACCCTGACGACCGGCACGACCACGCAGCTGGTTGTCGATACGGCGCGACTCGTGGCGCTCGGAAGCGATCACCTGCAGGCCACCGGACTCCAGCACCGCCTGGTGGCGTTTCTGCCAGTCGGCCTTGATCTGGGCGATCTGCTCAGGGGTCGGGTTGTCCAGGGACGCGACTTCCACTTCCCAGTTGCCGCCCAACAGGATGTCGGTACCACGACCGGCCATGTTGGTGGCGATGGTCAGCGCGCCTGGGCGGCCGGCCTGGGCGATGATCTCGGCTTCTTTTTCGTGGAACTTGGCGTTGAGGACCTTGTGCTCGATGCCTTCCTTGTTGAGCAGGTTGGACACATGCTCGGAAGTCTCGATGGTGGCGGTACCCACCAGGATAGGACGACCCTGGGCCATGCCGTCCTTGATGTCATTGATGATCGCCGCGTATTTCTCTTCGGCGGTCAGGAACACCAGGTCGTTGAAGTCTTTACGCGCCAATGGCTTGTTCGGCGGAATGACCACCACCGACAGACCGTAGATCTGGTGGAACTCGAACGCTTCGGTGTCGGCGGTACCGGTCATGCCGGACAGCTTGTTGTACAGACGGAAGTAGTTCTGGAAAGTCGTGGACGCCAACGTCTGGCTTTCAGCCTGGATGTTGAGCATTTCCTTGGCTTCGATGGCCTGGTGCAGGCCTTCGGACAGACGACGACCCGGCATGGTACGGCCGGTGTGTTCGTCAACCAGTACGACCTGGCCGTCCTGGACGATGTATTCGACGTTGCGATGGAACAGCTTGTGGGCGCGCAGGCCAGCATACACGTGGGTCAACAGGCCCAGGTTGTGTGCCGAGTACAGGCTTTCGCCCTCGGCCAGCAGGCCGATCTGGGTCAGCATGTCTTCGACGAACTGGTGGCCGGCTTCGTTGAGTTCGACCTGGCGGGTCTTCTCGTCGATGGTGAAGTGACCTTCTTTGGTCACCACGCCTTCCACTTCCTCGATGTGCTGCTCCAGGCGCGGGATCAACTTGTTGATCTCGGTGTACAGGCGCGAGCTGTCTTCGGCCTGGCCGGAGATGATCAGCGGGGTACGGGCTTCGTCGATGAGGATGGAGTCGACTTCGTCGATGACGGCAAAGTTGAGTTCACGCTGGAATTTTTCTTCCATGCTGAACGCCATGTTGTCGCGCAGGTAGTCGAAGCCGAATTCGTTGTTGGTACCGTAGGTGATGTCGGCAGCGTAGGCCGCGCGTTTTTCTTCCGGCGGTTGGAACGGCGTCACGACACCGACGGTCAGGCCGAGGAATTCATACAGCGGGCGCATCCAGTTGGCGTCCCGGCGGGCCAGGTAGTCGTTCACCGTCACAACATGCACGCCCTTGCCGGACAGTGCGTTGAGGTAAACACCCAGGGTCGCCACCAGGGTCTTGCCTTCACCGGTACGCATTTCGGCAATCATGCCTTCATGCAAGGTCATGCCGCCGATCAACTGGACGTCGAAGTGGCGCATGCCCATGACGCGCTTACCGGCTTCACGGGCAACCGCAAAGGCTTCGGGGAGCAGCTTGTCGAGGGTTTCACCTTTGGCTATGCGGGCCTTGAACTCTTCGGTCTTGGCGCGCAATTGCTCGTCCGAAAGGGCAACCATCTGCTCTTCGAAGGCATTGACCAGCTGCACCGTCTTGAGCATGCGTTTGACTTCGCGCTCATTCTTGCTTCCAAAAAGTTTCTTTAACAAAGGCGCAAACATATCGGCAGGTTCTTCCACACATAGGGATGGAGGGCGCACCGTGAGTGGCCCGAGCAGCCCTCACGGCCGCATGCGAACGCGCATTCTACCCGGAATCGTGGGTGAGGAAAGTGGCGTTGTTCCCCGATGCTGGCATGGTGCTGTGAGAGGGCTTGTTTAAAATAAGGGCTTTTGCTGGAACTTCAACCCATGGAGCCCAGAAGTTATCTATTGATTTCACGGGTAAAGCCTCGCCAATGCATTGCCTGGGGGTGCCTGGGCGGATTCTGCTAAGATGGCCGCTCTGTTACTTTAGGTGTCTGATCATGGCATTTCGCCCTCTTACAGCCCGCGCGCCCAGCGTGTTGCTTCGCGAAGCCAAGCCGTTGAAAGCCATCTTTGGCCATGCGCAACGCTTGGGCCATTTGCAACGCCTGCTTGAAACCCAACTGCAACCTGCCGCGCGGGAACACTGTCATGTGGCCTCCTGGCGCGAAGGCAACCTGCTGCTAATTGTCACAGATGGCCATTGGGCGACACGCCTGCGCTATCAGCAAAAACGCCTGCAACGGCAATTGATGGCCTTCGATGAGTTCGCCAGCCTGACGCGGATCCAGTTCAAGGTGCAACCGCCAACCGTGCAGCAAGGCGCGGTCGGGCACACAATCAATTTATCGGTGAACGCGGCCGAGACCATTCAAGCCACGGCCGACGGCATCAGCGACCCGGGCTTGCGCGCGGCACTGGAGCGCCTGGCCGCGCATGCCAAGCCCAAGCCCTGATCCGTTATTTGCGCTTGCTCCCCCCCAGTAAAGACCCCAACAAGCCCCGCACCAATTGCCGCCCCATCTGATTGGCGGCTTGCTGCATGGCGGACTTGAGCGCCTTGCCCGCCGCAGTCCCCAGGAACGCACCGGCCTTATCGGTAAAGCTCGGCTCCTGGGCTGCAGGCGTGGACGCCTCGGCAGGCCCCAATTCCTTGCGCGCCATCAGTACTTCATAGGCCGACTCTCGATCAATCGGCTTGTCATAACGGCCTTGCAACGGCGAACTGGCGACCAAGGCGGCACGTTCACCGTCACTGAGCGGCCCGATCCGCGATTGTGGCGGTGCGACCAACACGCGCTGGACGACTTCCGGTGTGCCTTTTTCCTGCAAGGTGCCCACCAATGCCTCGCCCGTACCCAACTCCGTCAGGACCGCCAAGGCATCGAACGCCGGGTTGGGGCGAAAGCCGTCCGCCACCGCTCGCAGGGATTTCTGCTCCTTAGTGGTGAACGCACGCAACCCATGCTGGATACGCAGGCCCAGTTGCGCCAGCACCGCATCAGGCAAATCGCCAGGGGATTGGGTGACGAAATACACCCCCACCCCCTTGGAGCGAATCAATCGAACCACTTGTTCCAGGCGGTCCTGCAAGGCCTTGGGCGTGTCGGCGAATAATAAGTGGGCCTCGTCAAAAAACAGCGCCAGCAGCGGTTTGTCCGCATCGCCGCGCTCCGGCAGCTGCTCAAACAACTCAGCGAGCAGCCACAGCAGAAAGGTCGCATAGACCTTCGGCGCGTCATGCACCAGGCGGCTGGCGTCCAGCAAGTGGATGCGTCCGCGTCCGTCGCTGGCAGGCTGCAAAATATCCTCAAGCTGCAGGGCCGGCTCGCCAAACAAGGCTTCGGCCCCCTGCTGCTCCAGCACCGCCAGGCGCCGCAACAATGCCTGGCTGGAACCCGTGGTCATCAGCGCGGCATCTTCCCCCAGCAGTTCCGGGTGATAGCGCAGGTGGTTGAGCAGTGCCTTGAGGTCCTTGAGGTCCAGCAGCAACAGGCCTTCGCGATCTGCCACCTTGAATGCCGCGTAGAGCGCCGACTGCTGGCTGTCCGTCAACTCCAGCAGGCTGCCGAGCAACAGCGGGCCCATTTCGCTGATCGTGGTGCGCAAGGGATGACCAGACTGGCCATGAATGTCCCACAGCGTGACCGGATACGCTTTGCTCGTGTAATGAAGAAAGGGCATGCCGGCGATGCGTTCGGCCACCTTGCCCTGCGGGTTCGCCGCAGCGCCCAGGCCACAGAGGTCACCCTTTATATCGGCGGCAAATACCGCCACGCCCGCATCACTGAACGCCTCGGCCAGGCGTTGCAGCGTGACGGTCTTGCCCGTGCCGGTGGCGCCAGCAATCAACCCGTGGCGGTTGGCCAGGCGCATGGCCTGGGCGATGGGCTGGTCGTCGGGACCGGCACCAATAAGGAGTTGCGAGGAATCAGGCATTTCGTCACCTATGGTTAATCTTTCGTGCCGCCAGTCGATACAGACAGATGTGAGACCCACAAAGTCTAAAAATAGGTCAGATAGTTCCTACAGGGACCCACAGAGCTATCGCCAAGAAGTATCACACCTTTTTTGACACTGCCATTTTGCGCCTCCCACAAGGACGCGCTTCGGATATAAAGACCTTAGCGGACCCTTCAAGCCATGAATAAAAATCTGCGTTTCAGCCATAAAATCCTGCTTGCAGCCTCCCTTATCGTCATTGCCGCCTTCGCGCTGTTTACCCTCTACAACGACTACCTGCAACGCAACGCGATTCGCGACGACCTGAATAACTACCTGCATGAAATGGGCGATGTCACCGCCAACAACATTCAAACCTGGCTCACCGGGCGCATTGCGTTGGTGGAAAACGCTGCGCAAAACATCGCCATCAATCCCGAACCAAGCGTGGTTGCCAGCCTGCTGGAACAGAAAGCCCTGACCTCTGCATTCATGGCGACCTACGTGGGCGACAGCAAAGGCGCCTTCACCATCCGTCCCGACACCAAGATGCCGGACGGCTTCGACCCGCGCGTTCGCCCCTGGTACAAAGGCGCCCAGAACAGCAACGGTTCGACCCTGACCGAACCCTACATCGATGCCGCAACCGGGCAATTGATCATCTCCATCGCCACCCCCAGCGCCAAGGGCAGCCAGAGCATCGGCGTGGTCGGCGGCGACCTGAGCCTGCAAACCCTGGTGGACAACATCGCAGCCTTGAACTTCGGCGGCATGGGCTATGCGTTCCTGGTCAGCGCCGACGGCAAAGTGTTGGTGCACCCGGACAAAAACCTGGTGATGAAGACCCTGGCGGACGTCTACCCGACACACACACCCAAAATCAGCGGTGATTTCAGTGAGGTCCAAGCCAATGGCAAAGACAACATCGTGACCTTCACGCCAATCAAAGGGCTGCCATCGGTGAACTGGTACCTGGGTATTTCGGTGGATAAAGACAAATCCTTCGCCATGCTCAGCGAATTCCGTACCTCGGCCGTCATCGCTACCGTCATTGCCGTGGTGATCATCATCGCCCTGCTGGGCATGCTGATTCGCGTCTTGATGCAACCGCTGCACGTGATGACCCGTGCCATGCAGGACATCGCCGACGGTGAGGGTGACCTGACCCGCCGGCTGACCATCCAGAACCACGACGAGTTCGGCATCCTGGGGAATGCGTTCAACCGCTTCGTGGAACGCATTCATACATCGATTCGCGAAGTGTCCTCGGCCACCGAGCACGTCAACGAAGTGGCCCTGCGGGTGGTCAGCGCCTCCAACTCGTCAATGGTCAACTCCGACGAGCAGGCCAACCGTACCAACAGCGTTGCCGCCGCCATCAACGAGCTAGGGGCCGCGGCCCAGGAAATCGCCCGCAACGCTGCGCAAGCATCCAACCAGGCCAGCGATGCGCGGCAGTTGGCCGAAGACGGTCAACAGGTGGTTGATCGCAACATCAAGGCGATGACCCAGCTGTCCGCGATGATCAGCACTTCAAGCAGCAATATCGAAGCACTTAACAGCAAGACGGTGAATATCGGCCAGATTCTTGAGGTAATCACCAGTATTTCCCAGCAAACCAACCTGCTGGCACTCAACGCCGCCATTGAAGCGGCGCGTGCCGGGGAAGCCGGACGCGGGTTTGCGGTGGTCGCCGATGAGGTGCGCAACCTCGCGCATCGCACCCAAGAGTCGGCGCAGCAGGTGCAGACCATGATCGAGGAGCTGCAAATCGGCGCCCGAGACTCGGTCAGCACCATGAGCGAAAGCCAGCGCCACAGCCTCGACAGTGTGGAAATCGCCAACCTGGCCGGCGAACGCTTGAACAGCGTGACCCAGCGCATCGGTGAGATCGACGGGATGAACCAGTCCGTCGCCACCGCCACCGAGGAGCAGACGTCGGTCGTGGAGTCGATCAACATGGACATCACCGAGATCAATACGCTTAACCAGGAAGGCGTGGAAAACCTGCAATCAACCCTGCGCGCGTGCTCGGACCTGGAACAGCAGGCGGCACGGCTGAAGCAACTGGTGGGTAGTTTCCGCATCTGACAGGCAGCCCTCTCTCTCGCGATAGCGCAGCATCAGTCGGTGACGTATTGACTGAACCACGGCTATCGCGAGTGAACCCGCTCCCACACTGACGCTGTTCGAACTCGATCGCACCGTGCATCCCCAATCTCGATCGAACATCTATCCTTACCTCAGGTCCACGTTAGGAGAGCAACGGATAGGAGGGATGTTCATCGTGCACATTGCGGACATAACCATGTTCTACGCCCCTGCCAGCGGTGGCGTACGCACTTATCTCGACGCCAAGCATCGGCGTCTGGCGCTCAAGCCCGGCATTCGCCACAGCCTGTTGATCCCCGGCGCGCACTTGAGCGAACAGGATGGGATCTTCAAGGTGCCGGCGCCTGCCCTGCCCTTCGGCAAAGGCTATCGCTTCCCCCTTCGGCTCGCGCCCTGGCGAAATGTCCTGCATGACTTACAGCCCGATCTGATCGAAGTTGGCGATCCCTACCTGACCGCCTGGGCGGCACTGGATGCGCGGCGCCAGCTGGATGTGCCGGTCATCGGCTTCTACCATTCCGATTTACCGCTGCTGGTGAGCAACCGCATGGGGCCTTGGTTTACCCCTAATGTCGAGGCGTATGTCAGCAAGCTCTACGGCAATTTCGATCGGGTATTGGCGCCGAGCCAAGTGATGGCCGACAAGCTCATCGGGCTTGGGGTCAGGAATGTGTTCGTGCAGCCGCTGGGTGTCGACCTGCAGACCTTCACGCCGGCCGTGCGCGACCCCGGCTTGCGCGCCGAACTGGGGATTGATGAAGACACCCGCCTGCTGATCTTCGCCGGGCGAGGTTCCAAGGAAAAAAACCTGCCGGTGCTGCTCAAGTGCATGAAGCGCCTGGGGGATGGCTACCACTTACTGTTAGTGGGCTCTGGCATGCCGGCCAGCGTACCGGACAACGTCACGGTGATCGATGGGTTCCGCCCCGCCCTCCATGTCGCCCGGTTGATGGCCAGTGCCGACGCGCTGCTGCATGCCGGAGACCAGGAAACCTTCGGCCTGGTGATCCTGGAGGCCATGGCCTGCGGTATCCCGGTCGTTGCCGTGGCGGCCGGTGCGTTCACTGAGATTGTCGACGAGCGCTGCGGCCTGCTCTGCGCGCCCAACCACCCCAAAGCGATGGCCGATGCCGTGCGCGAGTTGTTCGGCACCGATAGTCGGCGCCTGGGGGAGCAGGCACGACGCCATGTCGAACAGCATTACGCCTGGGACACGGTGGTCGATAGCCTGCTGGGTCATTACTACGCGGTGCTGGGCCGCCACAAACCGATGCTCGCCCATGGTTGAGCGCTCGGTTTTACTGGTGCTGCACGATGTCGCGCCGCACACCTGGACCGACTATCGCCCATTTGTCGAAGCTGTCGACGCCTTGGGCGCCGTGCCGATGACCTGGCTGGTGGTGCCGGACTTTCATCATCGTGACGCCCTGGCCGCCCACACTGATTTCCGACGGTTGCTCGACACCCGCGTCGCCAAGGGCGATGAACTGACGTTGCACGGCTACTACCATTGCGACGATCAACCGCCACCGCGCTCGCCAAAAGAGTGGTTCATGCGCCGGGTCTATACCCATGAAGGCGAGTTCTACCAACTGCCCCAGGTCCAGGCCTTGCAGCGTATTACCGATGGCATCGAGGTGTTCCGACGCAATGGCTGGCCGCTGCAGGGTTTCGTCGCCCCTGCCTGGCTGATGAGCCAGGGCACTCGCCAGGCACTACGCCAATTACCCCTGAGCTACACCAGCGACCCGCAGCACCTGTATCGCCTGCCCGACTTCACCGCGCTCAATGCGCCGGGGCTGGTGTGGAGCGCGCGCAGCGCCTGGCGCCGTGGCTTGTCCAAAGTCCTCAGCGACCGACGTGAGCAACACTGGCAAGCAGCCCCGGTCATTCGCCTGGGGTTACACCCGGTGGACATGCGCCATGAGTTTTCCCGCCGTTATTGGCTGGACACCCTGCAACGCCTGTTGAACGCCGGACGCACTCCACTGACCAAGGCCGCGTGGCTGGCGATGCAACCGTGAGCCGATTGATCTGGCTGTTGCTCGCCCTGCTGGTCGCGCTGGTGATTCCCGTGGGATTGGGGGGCAGCGAAACCATAACGCGCCTTCGGCAATTCCCCTTGCCGCTGCTGTTGCTGATGTTTGTCATGATTGTCCTGTGCTGGCTGATCAACAGCCTGCGCATCCGCTTATTGCTGGGCATGCACCGTGGCCGGTTGGGGCGACTTAAATGCCTTGGGGTGGTGATCTCGACTGAGTTCGCCATGTGCGCCACACCCGGTGGCAGCGGTGGGCCGCTGACCTTGATGGCCTTGCTGGCACGCCACGGTATACGCCCGGCCCACGGCAGCGCGGTCTTCGCCATGGACCAGTTGAGCGACTTGCTGTTTTTTCTTTGTGCGCTGGTGGGGATCGCGTTGTACGCGCTGTTCCACAGCCTCAATCCACGCCTGGAATGGTTGCTGGGGCTCAGCGCCGTATCGATGACCGGGGGCGTTGTCAGTTGCCTGCTCATGGTGCGATTTCATCGGCGCCTGATTCGCCTGATAGGCCTGGCACTCAAGGCCCTAAAGGTTCGGGCCACGACACGGCGGCGCTGGGCACGCCGGCTGCTGCATTTTCTAGCGGCATTCAGTGACACGCTGAAACTGCCTTGGCACACACTGGTGGCAGTGTTCGCGCTGACCAGTCTGCATTGGCTATTGCGTTACAGCGTGCTGTACCTGGCGCTACGCGGGCTGGGCGGCGATGTGCAGTGGGCCTGGAGCTTCCTGATCCAGATGCTGTCTTTGACGGCGGGGCAATTCAGCCTGTTACCGGGCGGTGCCGGCGCGGCGGAACTGACGTCGGCGGCCTTGCTGGCGCCCATGGTGGGCAAATCCACCGCCGCGGCGGCGATTTTGATCTGGCGGGCGGTGACCTATTACTTCTATCTGTTGGCCGGTGGGCCGGTGTTTGTGCTGATGGTTGGCAAACCACTGCTCAAGCGTCTTTTTCAGGGTAAGCAGGTTGCTCCTGCAACTGCTCCCATAACTGGGCAGCCCCTGGGAAGTCCGTACCATCCTCGGCATCCAGCGCATCCGGGTCATAGCGACTCAGACACCCCTCGCCCAACGTAGCGGGCGCCTTGGATGTGGCTTTATCGAGCGGGTCGGTCATGGGCTTGTCCTCTTATGCCGATCAATAAAAAGGGCCTGCGACGATTTAACGCCCAGGCCCTTCTTTGTTCAATCAAAACACGATGATCAGAACACGACCGTCTTGTTGCCGTGCACCAGCACGCGGTCTTCCAAGTGATAACGCAGGCCACGGGCCAGCACCATCTTCTCGACGTCGCGGCCGAAACGCACCATGTCTTCAATGCTGTCGCTATGGCTGACACGCACCACGTCCTGCTCAATGATCGGGCCGGCGTCCAGTTCCTCGGTCACGTAGTGGCAGGTTGCGCCAATCAACTTCACACCACGCAGGGAAGCCTGGTGATAAGGCTTGGCACCGACGAACGACGGCAGGAAGCTGTGGTGGATATTGATGACCTTGCCGGCGTATTCGCGGCACAGGTCCGGTGGCAGGATCTGCATATAGCGCGCCAGTACCACCACATCAGCGTCATGCTGCTTGACCAGGCGGGAGACCTCGGCGAACGCGGGCTCCTTGTCCTGTGGGTTGACCGGTACGTGGTAGTACGGGATGCCATGCCACTCGACCATGCTGCGCAGGTCGTCATGGTTGGAGATCACACAGGCAATCTCACAGTCCAGTTCATCGCTGTGCCAGCGGTGCAGCAAGTCAGCCAGGCAGTGGGATTCGCGGCTGGCCATCAGCACCACGCGTTTTTTCTGCTCGGTGTCGGTGATGCGCCAGGTCATCGAAAACTCTTCGGCGATCGGCGCAAACGCCTCACGAAAAGCTTCAAGACCAAAGGGCAGCGTATCGGCACGAATTTCGTGACGCATGAAGAACCAACCGCTGAGATTGTCCGAGTGATGGCTCGCCTCGGTGATCCAGCCGTTGTGGGAAGCCAGAAAGTTACTGACTTTGGCAACGATGCCAACCCGGTCCGGGCAAGCTATCACCAGCCGAAAAGTGCGCATTAGGGGGGAACTCCAGAACTTCGCAAAGGCCGCTATTCTAGCGATTACGCAGAAAAACTGTAGTATTCCTTGAGGCTTATTCTGACAGCCCGGCCTGGCCACAGCCCTTAATAGCGTAAGGTTTTAGCACTGCTATATGAAGATGCATGGGCAAGCACGTGCAGTTGCGAGGGAAATTAACGAGATTATCTATAGCCGTACCCTCTACTAATTAACTCAATTGCATCGCTTTGCCACAAACATTCAAAGTAATTCACATAAATGCGTTCTTAAATGTTTACTTGATGAAATTGCCTGACTATTATTGGGCCACTATCCCTGTCAATCAGCGCTCTACATAAGGTAGTCCACATGTCTCTGATCAACGAATACCGTGCCACCGAAGAAGCTATCAAAGAACTGCAAGCCCGTTTGAAGAACCTGTCCCAAGACGACAAGCTGCAAACCGAGCTGGAATTCGAAGGCAAACTGCGCACCCTGATGGGCGAATACTCCAAATCCCTGCGTGACATCATTGCGCTGCTGGATCCAGAATCGAAAGTTAAAGCACCACGTGGCGCCGTAAAAACTACCGGCACCAAGCGTGCTCGTAAGGTCAAGCAATACAAAAACCCACACAACGGCGAAGTGATTGAAACCAAAGGCGGCAACCACAAGACGCTGAAAGAGTGGAAAGCCAAGTGGGGCGCTGACGTGGTTGAAGGTTGGGCTACCCTGCTGGGCTAAGCCTTGCCAGGCTTGCGCCTGATACGCGACACATTAAAAACGCCAGCTTGCTGGCGTTTTTTATTGCCTGCAGATTCTGCAATTAGCTGACTACAGCTTCAAGCGCGCCGCTAATGCATTGGCAAACTCCTGCCATTGATCGAGCACCTGGCATTGAAACGGCGTAGCACTAACAGCCAACTCCTGGCGCGCCTGATTAAATGCTTCCAGGGTATTGGGGGCGCCCCATTGTGGATCGCTCAAACGTTGCTGACAGAAGAATTGCCAGCGTTGCTGCTCCTCACTGTTCAAGGTGTCAGGAAAGTTACGCGCTCGGTAGCGGAATAATAATTCCGGCAAACGCTGATCATCAAATGGCCACTGCTGGCTCGCTAATTGCGCAGGCTCTGCCGCTCGCACTTGCTCGCATAAACGACGATCACGATCACCGATAAAACCATCGTAGAGCTGCTGCTCCGGGTCGGTCACCGGTGCAAACTCTTCATCCGCGTAAATCGCCGCCAACTTGTCGCGCCAAACTTCCTGTGCGTCAGTTAGCCGCAGCGCACGCGCCTGATAAGCGTCCATATCCAATTGCAGCCGCGCACGGTCTTGGGCACGCAGCACGTTCAACGGTGCGACCACTGGACAGCGGTTGATATGCAACAACTTGAGCGGCACCGGCAACTCGCCTTCGGCCAGTTCATCACGGCGAGTATAGAGGCGTTGGCGCAAGGTCTCGGCGTCCACGTCCAACAGGCCCTGCGGGTCGAGCCCGAGGTCGCAGACGATCAGCGCATTGCGATTGCGCGGGTGCCAAGCCAGGGGCAATACAACCCCCAGATAATGGCGTTCGGCAGAAAAACGCCCGGAGATATGCACCATCGGTTGCAGCAGGCGCACCTGGTCCATCACCCGCTGCTTGCTGCGCAGCTGGAACAGCCAGTCGTACAACTTGGGCTGTTTCTCGCGCACCAGCCGGGCCAGGGCAATGGTGGCGCGCACATCGGACAAGGCATCATGGGCCTGGCCATGCTCGATGCCATTGGTCTCGGTCAAACGCTCAAGCTTGAGCGTGACACGCCCATCCTGCTGGGGCCAGGTGATCCCTTCCGGGCGCAGCGCATAGGCGGTTCGCACCACATCGATCAAATCCCAGCGACTGTTCCCGCCCTGCCATTCACGCGCATAGGGGTCGAAAAAGTTGCGATAGAGGCTGTAGCGCGTCATCTCATCGTCAAAGCGCAGGGTGTTGTAACCAGCGCCACAGGTGCCGGGGGCCGCCAGTTCTGCATGCACCCGAGTCATGAAGTCGGCTTCGGCCAAGCCCTTTTGCGCCAGGATGCCCGGGGTAATGCCGGTAATGGCGCAGGCCGCCGGGTGAGGCAGGATATCGTCACTGGGTCGGCAATACAGGTTGACCGGTGCGCCAACCTCATTGAGGTCGAGGTCAGTGCGGATACCCGCTACCTGAAGGGGGCGATCGCTGCGCGGGTTGATGCCGGTGGTTTCATAGTCGTACCAGAAAATGGAGGTCACGGGCTGTTCCTGTGCTGAAGATCGACAAAGTCTAGGCGCTGCAAGGCGTTCGGGGCCAGCGCTACCTTAACGGTACAAACACCCAGAAAAACCTTGAATGGTTGCTTCCACCGCCGACACTGCTAGCATCCGTGTCTTCCAACTGCCCTGCACTGCCAAGGATCGCGATGCCATCAGCCCCATTGGATACCCGTTACCAGATCGAGACCCCGGAGGGCATCGACCTGCCCTTGCGCCCGGCCGGCCTGCTGCCACGCGCGCTGGCCTTTGCCTTCGACCTGGGCGTGCGCGGGCTGTTCATGGGCATCCTGCTGGTGCCTTTGGCCCTGCTCGGCAATATCGGCATAGGCCTGGGTTCGCTGCTTCTGTTCCTGGTCAGTTGGTGGTACATGGTGCTGTTTGAAGTTCTCAACCAGGGCTGCTCCCCCGGCAAGCAAGTCATGGGCCTGCGCGTGGTACAGGACGACGGCACGCCTGTTGGCTGGTCCGCTTCGCTTATCCGCAACCTGCTGCGCTTTGTCGACATGCTGCCTTTCGGTTACTTTCTCGGCGCCATCAGTTGCCTGCAACATCCTCATTTCAAACGACTGGGCGACCTGGCCGGCGGCACGCTGGTGATCTACCGTGAACACCCCCTGGCTCGTCCACAGGTGCCCCCGGCGGCGGCCCTGCGCCTGCCCTTCGCCCTGGAGCTCAGCGAACAACGTGCGATCCTGGGTTTCGCGGAACGCCAGGGCCAACTGTCGGCTGAGCGGGTACACGAACTGGCCTCAATCCTTGCAACGCCCCTGCAAGTATCCCCGGCTCGCGCCGTGGAGCAGCTCAATGGCGTGGCGCGTGGCTTACTGGGGCCGACATGAAGCAGAGCCTGTTCGAAAGTCGTCATCAAGCGCAATGGCAAGCCTTCGCCGAGCAACTGAAGCAGTTGGAGCAAGGCAACGCCAAGGCCGGTGATGTGGCCGACTTCCCTCATCAATATCGACGCTTGTGCCAACATCTCGCCCTGGCCCAGGAGCGTGGCTACAGCAGCTACCTGGTGGACCCGTTGCAACAGCTGGCACTGCGCGGCCACCAACAGTTGTACCGCCATCGCAGCCAGTTGGGGGCTAACCTGTTGAGTTTCGTCCTGGCCGACTTCCCTCGGCTGGTGCGTGAACAATGGCGTTTCGTATTGATCGCCAGCCTGCTGTTTTTCGGCAGCCTGGTGGGTATCGCGCTGCTGGTGTACCTGTTCCCCGAGCTGATCTACAGCATCGTCAGCCCCCAGCAGGTGGCCGAGATGCAAAGCATGTACGACCCCGATGCCAGTCGCCTGGGCCGCGTCGCCGACCGCGCCTCCAGTGAAGACTGGATGATGTTCGGCTACTACGTGATGCATAACATCGGCATCGCCTTCCAGACCTTTGCCGCCGGCTTGCTGTTCGGGCTGGGCAGCGTGTTTTTCCTGATTTTCAACGGCCTGATCATCGGTGCCGTCTCCGGGCACCTCACTGAAATCGGTTATGGCCAGACTTTCTGGTCATTTGTCATCGGCCATGGCGCATTCGAACTCAGCGCCATTGCCCTGGCCGGCGCGGCGGGCTTGCAGTTGGGCTGGGCGCTGATCGCTCCCGGCCGGTTGACCCGTGGCGAGGCCCTGCGGCTGGCAGCGCACAAAAGCGTGCAGATGCTCTGCGGTGTCATGGCCTTCCTGCTGATCGCAGCCTTTATCGAAGCCTACTGGTCATCCATTACCTCGGTCGCTCACTGGGTGAAATACCTGGTTGGTGCCGGGCTCTGGCTACTGGTGGCCGCCTACCTGATCCTTGCCGGACGGACTCATCATGCGCCTGAGTGATGCCAGCGTCGTGATTCGTCCCCGTACGACCTGGGAAGCCATGGACCTTGGCGTATTAATGGCCCGGGAACACCGCCTGTTGTTAATGGCCAGTTGGGCCATCGTCACCCTCCCGGTGTTCATCCTGTTGACCGCACTACTGTGGCAATCCCCGTCCACGGCCATATTCCTGTTCTGGTGGTTAAAGCCCGCCTTCGACCGCCTGCCATTGCATATCCTGTCCAAAACCTTGTTTGGCGAGACGCCCAGCCTCAAGCAGGCCGTGCGCCAATGGCCGCGACTGCTCAAGGGCCAGTTGCTGGCCAGCCTGACCTGGCGGCGGTTCAGCCTGAGCCGCAGCTTTGTGATGCCGGTTAGCCAACTCGAAGGCCTGGATGGCCCGGCACGCCAAAAACGCCTGGGTGTATTGCAGCAACACAACGCCGGGGCCGCACGCTGGTTGACCATCCTAGGCGTGCATCTGGAGATTGGTCTCTGGTTTGGCTGCATGGCGCTGTTCTATCTATTGATTCCACAGCAGCTTGAACTGACCTGGGACTGGCAACGCCTGGCGCTGGCGGGCGATTCAGAAGGGCTATGGCTGGAGCACCTGGGCAACGCCTTCTATGCGCTGATCCTGGTGTTCTGGGAACCGATCTACATCGCTTGCGGCTTCAGCCTCTATCTCAACCGCCGCACCGTGCTGGAGGCCTGGGACCTGGAGCTGGTATTCCGCCGCCTGCGCCAACGCTTGAGCAGTGTCGCGCCATTGCTGTTGCTGGTGGCCGGGCTGATGTTGCTGCCGTTCAGCCCACAGGCCCTGGCAGACAACCCCATATCACCCAAGCCACTGACGCCCCAGGCCTCCAGCCAATCGATCAAGGCGCTGCTGGACGTGCCCCCCTTCAAGAACCCGGAAACCGTCACCCACTACCGTTTTGGCGAGGATAAACCCGTCGTCAAAAACAAAGAGCACGGCGACGGCAAGCTGCCGGCCTGGCTCCAGGCGCTGCTGGACAATCTCAACAGCGATACCTTCAAGCCCGTCGCCCAAGCCCTGGAAGTGCTGCTATGGAGCTTGCTGGCAGGTAGCGTGGCCTTGCTGATCTGGCGCTATCGTGATTGGCTGCGCACGTTTGTCAGCCGGCAAGTGCCACTCAAGCCTGAAATCACCAGGCCGGTGCCGTCGCAATTATTCGGCCTGGAACTGGCCACCGAAACCTTGCCAGACGATATCGCCGCTACCGCCGAACAACTCTGGGCCACCCAACCACGGGAAGCCCTCGGCCTGCTGTATCGCGGCCTGCTCAGTCGGTTATTGCACGACTTCGACCTGCCGCTGAAAAGCGCAGACACCGAGGGCCAGGTCCTGGCTCGCATTCATCAGTTGCAACAACCGCAACTGCTGGCCTTCAGCGATGATCTGACCCGTCATTGGCAGAACCTCGCCTATGGTCATCGCCTCCCACCGGCCTTGGCACAACAGCAACTGTGCCGAGATTGGCGCGCCCTGTTCAACGCGGGGGCCGCATGATGAAACAACCGTTATTGTGGGTGGGGCTGCTGCTGGCATGCCTGTTGGGAGCGGGCGGCTTGTACGCGTGGCAGAAGGCTATCCCGTATGAGCAAGTAGTGGATCGCGGTCCATCGCCGGAGGCGCTGGCCAATCCCTACCTGGCAGCCGAGCATTTCCTGCGCCAGCAAGGCCTGTCGGTGGGGCATGCCAACGGCCTTGATCGGCTTGACGACTTGCCAGCCAAGGGCCACAGCCTGTTGTTGCTAGGTGAGCGCAGCAACATGACCCCACGCCAGGTGGATCAACTGCTGGCGTGGGCCAGGTCCGGCGGGCACCTGTTGGTGGTCGCCGAAGCACTGTGGGATGAAGAGACCGGTAAGAGCGGTGACTGGCTGCTCGATCGCCTGCACATCCACCAGACATTGAGCGATGACCCTGAAGCCCCCTCCCCGGCCCCCAAGAAGAAAACGCCGGACCTGACCAAGCTCTATGTCGACAATGAAACCGCTCCGGCCTATTTCAGCTTCGATACCGACTTCAATCTCACCGACCCCAAGCATGTCGCGCAGTTTTCCGCCAACAGCGCCAGGTCCAGCCACCTGATGCAACTCGACCTCGGGCAAGGCAATGTGACGGTGGTCACTGACAGCGACCTGTGGAACAACGCGAACATCGGCAAGCACGATAACGCCTGGCTGCTGTGGTACCTGAACCAGGGCACTGACGTGACCTTGCTGTTCAACAGCGACGTGGACGATCTGTTCACCCTGCTGCTGCGCCATTTCCCCCAGGCCCTGGTCGCACTCGCCGCGCTGCTCATCCTGGCACTCTGGCACGCCGGCATGCGCCAGGGGCCGATCCAGGCGCCCGCCCCCAAGGCTCGCCGACAATTGCAGGAGCACTTGAAGGCCAGCGCCGATTTCCTCATGCGGCGCAACGGCCAAGGCACGCTGCTCCGTGCCTTGCAGCGCGATATCCTGCGCGCCGCCCGGCACCGCCGCCCCGGTTTTGAACACCTCGACACCGAAGAACAGTGGCGGGTCCTTGAACACCTGACACGCCAACCCTCCCACGTCATCAATCAGGCCCTCGGCCCACTTTCGGCAAAACGGCTTTCCAGCGCCGATTTCAGCCGTCAGGTGGCATGCCTGCAAACTCTCAGGAATGCCCTATGAGCGACTTTCCAACGGCCACGGCCCTGACCAGCGAAACCCTGCAACTCGCCAGCCAGCAGGCCCAGTCCCTGCGCATTGAACTGCGCAAGGCGGTCATCGGTCAGGATCAGGTAATCGATGACGTACTCACTGCGCTGATCGCCGGTGGCCATGTGCTGCTTGAAGGCGTACCCGGGCTGGGCAAGACCCTGCTGGTGCGGGCCCTGGCCCGTTGCTTTGGCGGCGATTTCGCACGTATCCAGTTCACGCCGGACCTGATGCCCAGCGATGTCACCGGCCATGCCGTGTACGACCTGCACACCGAACAATTCAAACTGCGCAAGGGGCCGCTGTTTACCCACTTGCTGCTGGCCGATGAAATCAACCGCGCGCCAGCCAAGACCCAGGCAGCGCTGCTCGAAGCCATGCAGGAACGCCAAGTCACCCTTGAGGGCGAGGCCTTGCCGATCGGCCAGCCGTTCATGGTGTTGGCGACCCAGAACCCCATCGAGCAGGAAGGCACCTACCCGCTGCCCGAGGCCGAACTGGATCGCTTCATGCTCAAGGTACGCATGGACTATCCCGACTCCCGGCAGGAACTGGACATGGTGCGCGAAGTCACGCGTTCGTCCCGGGCCGACATGCTGGATGTCCAACCGCTGCGAGTCGTGCTGCAAGCCGGGGATGTACTGAAGTTGCAGCAGATAGCCAGTGAGCTGGCGCTGGACGAGCAAGTGCTGGACTACGCCGTGCGCCTGGCCCGGGCCACCCGCAGTTGGCCGGGGCTGACCATCGGTGCAGGTCCGCGCGCCTCCATTGCCCTGGTACGCGGTGCCCGTGCCCGAGCTCTGCTGCGCGGGGGCGAGTTCGTCACCCCGGACGACATCAAGGGCTGCGCCTTGGCGGTGCTGCGCCACCGGGTTCGTATCGCTCCCGAACTGGATATCGACGGACTGGAGGTGGACCAGGTGCTCAAGCAACTGCTGGACCAGATTCCGGCGCCTCGCCAATGAGCCGTCCATGAAGCCGACTCGTCTGCTGTTGAGCTGGCTCGGCGTGCTGCTGGGCTTGAATATCCTGCTGGGTACGGCGGCAGCGTTGCAGCTCAAGCTACCCACCAGCCTGCATTCAGTCGCCTGGGGCCTGCTGCTGGCGCTGTTGCTGCTGGCACTACTGGACGCAGCTCGCCTGCACCGCCGCCCCTCCGTGCGGGTACAACGGCAGATGCCAGGCAGCCTGGCGCTGGGCCGCTGGGGAGAAGTACGCCTGAAACTCGAACATGATTACCCACAGCCGCTGACCGTACAGGTGTTCGATCACGTCCCCGACGGCTTGAGTGTGGAGAATATGCCCCAGTCCATCGAACTGCGCCCGGGCGAATGCAGTGAATTGGGCTATCGCCTACGCCCTTTGCGGCGCGGCCATTTCAGTTTCAGTCAATGCGAGATACAGCTGCCCAGCCCCTTGGGGCTGTGGGCCGCACGACGCTTTACCCAAGCCAGCGATGCCACCCGCGTCTACCCGGATTTCGCCCGCCTGTATGGCGCCCAGCTATTGGGTGTGGATAACTGGCTGAGCCAACTGGGAGTGCGTCAACGCCAGCGACGGGGGTTGGGCCTGGAGTTTCACCAGTTGCGCGAGTTCCGCGAGGGCGACAGCCTGCGGCAGATCGACTGGAAGGCCACCGCGCGCCAACGCACGCCGATTGCCCGGGAATACCAGGACGAGCGCGACCAGCAGATCGTGTTCATGCTCGATTGTGGCCGACGCATGCGCAGCCAGGATGCCGAACTGTCCCACTTCGATCACGCACTCAACGCCTGCCTGCTGCTCAGTTATGTCGCCTTGCGCCAGGGCGATGCGGTGGGCCTGTGTACCTTTGCCTGCGACCAGCCGCGCTACCTGGCCCCCGTCAAGGGCACCGGCCAGTTGAACCTGTTGCTCAACGCCGTATACGACCTGGACACCACCCGACGCACAGCCGATTACGAGGCCGCAGCCAGTCAGTTACTGGCGCGGCAAAAACGTCGGGCATTGGTCATTGTGGTGACCAACCTGCGGGATGAGGACGATGAGGCATTACTGACAGCGGTCAAGCGCATCGGCCGACAGCACCGGGTGATGGTCGCCAGCCTGCGCGAAGACGTACTCGACCAATTGCGCCAGTCGCCGGTGCAAACCCTGCCCGAAGCGCTGGCCTACAGCGGCACCGTCGACTACCTGAATAAAAGGGACGAACTGCACGAACGCTTGAGCGCCCATGGGTTGTCGGTACTGGATACACCACCCTCAGGGCTGGGGCCGGCCTTGGTGACACGTTACCTGGGCTGGAAAAAAGCCGGCGTCCTGTGAAGGTCACACACGCCCCAACGTGGATAGCCCGACCTAAGCCGGGCGCGCAGCAAGTAGTGTCTAGGCAGAAGCCTGCAAGGGATCGAAGCTGAAGTAATGCAATAAGGCGTTGATCAGAAGACTGTACTCTGGCGACGCATCAACCACCCTGAACCCGGAATCATAGTGCTGCGGGTTGACGTCCTCATGGCTCCATAAACAGGCAGCTGTAAGGTCAATGGCCTGAAAATCGCCGTCGGCCGCAGGAATCTTCAAGCGCAGCTCGAACTCTACGTCGACCATCATCGGCAATTGGCTGATCAACATCAGCCCATCTTCGGACACGTTACCCAAGTAGCCAATGGGTTTGTCCGTCAGCCGGTTGAACACTTGCAGGAAACAAGACAACTGATGTCGCTCAATCCGTCGATCAGTAAACATGATGAAATCGCCATCCATTGGCCATGACTCTGGCCTTACCAGTGATTCGGAACGGCTAATGCAAGGCCGCTCTCCCTGGGAATCGGTGCGACAACAGCAAGCGCCTTGTCACTCTACGGCTGCCAATCCCAAGCCTTCCATCCGTATGAGTACAAACTTGTACAAACGGACACTCAAAGAATAGCCCAAGACTGGCGACGGGCCAGCTATAGAATGACAAATATCATCACAACGAGGCCGGACGTGGCTGCGCAACGCTCGCGCCGGGGTAATGCCCGAGTTGCTGCAGGGTATCGAGCCGGGCACGGGCCCGATAAGCGTACTCACTGGACGGGTACTGATTAATGATGAACTGATAGGTCTGCACCGCATCGACAAACAGCTTCTGCCGCTCCAGGCATTGCCCGCGCAACATCGAGACCTCAGGTTGCACATAGCGGCGGGTACGGCTTTCACGGTCGACCTGGGACAATTCCAGGGTCACGCGTTCGCAGTCACCGACCCCGTACGCACGGTAGGCGTTGTTCAAATGGTGGTCCATCGACCAGCGGGTGCAGCCGGTAACGCTGACGGCCAGGGCAGCAATGAGCAAAATTCGCATGGGGGTTCTCCTGTCTTGTGCAGTGTATCGACCCCTGGTCGAAAATCTTCAAGGATGTTCATTTATTCAATCGAAGCGAAAACAAGCGAATGGCCGATAAGTAGTGCAAACGAACAATGACTACAACCAAAGAGCATAGTAGCCTTCCTCAGCGCTTGAACTCAGGAGTCTGTGCATGTCCGTCCGTCGTACCAAAATCGTCGCCACCCTTGGCCCGGCCAGCAACTCGCCGGAAGTCCTCGAACAGCTGATTCTGGCTGGTTTGGACGTTGCCCGTCTGAACTTCTCCCACGGCACTCCGGACGAGCACAAGGCTCGCGCCAAGCTGGTGCGAGACCTGGCCGCCAAGCATGGCCGCTTCGTCGCATTGCTGGGTGACCTGCAAGGCCCGAAAATTCGTATCGCCAAATTCGCCAACAAGCGGATCGAGCTGAAGATCGGTGACAAGTTCACCTTCTCCACCAGCCACCCGCTGACCGAAGGTACCCAGGAAGTCGTCGGTATCGACTACCCGGACCTGGTCAAGGACTGCGGCGTCGGCGACGAACTGCTGCTGGATGACGGCCGTGTGGTCATGCGCGTCGACACCGCTTCCGTCACCGAGCTGAACTGCACCGTGATCATCGGCGGCCCGCTGTCCGACCACAAGGGCATCAACCGTCGCGGCGGTGGCCTGACCGCCCCGGCCCTGACTGAAAAAGACAAGGCCGACATCAAGCTCGCCGCCGAAATGGAAGTGGATTACCTCGCCGTATCCTTCCCGCGCGACGCCGCCGACATGGAATACGCCCGTAAGCTGCGCGACGAAGCCGGCGGTACCGCCTGGCTGGTGGCGAAGATCGAACGCGCCGAAGCCGTGGCCGACGACGAAACCCTCGACGGCCTGATCAAGGCGTCGGACGCCGTAATGGTTGCCCGTGGCGACCTGGGCGTGGAAATCGGTGACGCCGAGCTGATCGGTATCCAGAAGAAGATCATCCTGCACGCACGCCGCCACAACAAAGCGGTGATCGTGGCGACCCAGATGATGGAGTCGATGATCCAGAACCCGATGCCGACCCGCGCCGAAGTGTCCGACGTAGCCAACGCCGTGCTCGACTACACCGACGCGGTGATGCTTTCTGCAGAAAGCGCCGCAGGCCCGTACCCGCTGGAAGCCGTCCAGGCCATGGCGCGTATCTGCGTCGGCGCTGAAAAGCACCCGACCAGCAAGACCTCCAGCCATCGCATCGGCAAGGTCTTCGAAAGCTGCGACCAGAGCATCGCCCTGGCGGCCATGTACACCGCCAACCACTTCCCAGGTGTTAAAGCGATCATCGCCCTGACCGAAAGTGGCTACACGCCGTTGATCATGTCGCGCATCCGTTCCTCGGTGCCGATCTACGCGTTCACCCCCCACCGTGAAGCCCAGGCTCGCACGGCGCTGTTTCGTGGCGTGTATACCATTCCGTTCGATCCGGCTTCGCTGGCACCCAACGAAGTCAGCCAAAAGGCCATCGACGAGCTGGTCAAACGCGGCGTCGTAGAGAAAGGCGACTGGGTCATCCTGACCAAGGGCGACAGCTACCACACCACCGGTGGCACCAATGGCATGAAGATCCTGCACGTTGGCGACCCAATGGTCTGAGTGATCGGTTGAAAAACGAAAGCCCCGCCATGTGAATGGCGGGGCTTTTTTGTCAGTTAAAAAAACATTCACGGCCCATTGTCTACTGTCAGCTCTACCCGTAGACGCCACCCACGAACAGGCGCCCAATCGTGTGTGCGGTCAGACCTAAGGCATATACCGCACCTGCCGCTCTATTCAATTCATGCCGTGTGGAAAGAGCTGAAGTACCCAATAGCAGGCTGGTGGTGGCCGGCGTCTCGGGAGTTGCTGGCAATCGCGTTGCCAGCATGGTGAGAATTTTCGGCTACTGATGTTCTCGCTTTTCCAGAAAGGGCTCCTCCAGGCAGGCACGGCTGAGGTCGTGCCCGCTCCGCCTGATTAGCCTTACTTCCTTGAGATAACCTCCGACAAGGCTGCGATCGCTTCAGAGGATTTCAGGCGCTGGACAAACAACGCGCCCTCCTCCTCGATCACTCGCCGCAACTGCTCACGGTCCACACTTTTCATCAATTGCTTGGTGACTTGCACCGCACCCGACGCCAGGGTGTCAAAGCGTTCGGCGATTTCTCGCGCCTTGGCCAAGGCGGCTTCGCCACTGCCCAGCGCCTCGGTGGCAATGCCCCAAAGGGCCGCCTGTTCGCCTGTGAACCCCTCCCCCAGCAGCAACAACTCAGCCGCCTTCGCGTGCCCCAGCAAGCGCGGCAGGATCAGGCTTGACCCAAATTCGGGACACAGCCCCAGATTAACGAACGGCATGCGCAAACGAGCATCGCGACTGACGTACACCAGATCGCAGTGCAGCAGCAGCGTCGTGCCAATGCCCACCGCTGCGCCCGCCACGGCGGCGATCACTGGTTTGCGGCAATTGAGCAGGCTTTTCATAAAGTGGAACGGTGGGCTGTCGAGGTCGCTGGGCGGCTGTTCAAGAAAGTCGCCGATGTCGTTGCCGGCGGTAAAACACGCGTGGCTGCCCTGAATCAGCACGGCGCTGATGGCGGGGTCCGCGTCAGCCTGCTCCAGCGCTTCGGCCAACTGCGTGTACATGGCGCGGGTCAGGGCGTTTTTCTTGTCGGGGCGGTTGAACTGCAGGGTCAGCAACCCACGTTCGCGCTGCTGCAGGATGGCGTCGGTCATGGTCAGTCTCGCGGCTGTAGAATTCAGCGCTCAACCACGGGGCAAGAACACATCGGCCAGCAGTTGATTGCGCGGCAATCCCGCCAGGAACAGGCGCTTGGAGAAGGCCTCGACGTTGGCGGGGTGCCCGCAGAGTAAGGCCAGAGTTTGCCGCGAAACAAGCCGCAGTTGCGCCAATGCCTGGGCTTGCTCCGCCGCGGTCCATAGCTCCACCGTCAGGTTCGCATGCTGCGCGGCCAGCGCGGCCAGGGGTTCGGCCAGGTAATGGCCACTGGCATCATGGGCGAGATGAATCACGCGGATAGCCCCCTGGTGATTCTGGCGCAACGCCTCGCGCAGCACGCCCCACAACGGGCCCATACCGGTACCGGATGCCAGCAGCCACAGCGGCTGGGTTTGCCAGGCGGGGTCGTATTGCAACGCGCCGCCGCGCAGTTCGCCCAGGCGCAGGCGGTCTCCGACACGCAGCTGCCGAGCGGCATCGCTGAACGCGCCAGGCTGGCGACACTCGAGATGAAACTCCAGGAATGGATCTTCCTGGGGCAGGCTGGCCAGGGAGTAGGGCCGCGCCACCTGCCCCGCCCACAACACCAGATGCTGCCCGGCCCGGTAGCGCAGGCCGCGCTCCGGTTGCAGGCGCAAGCGCAGTACCGTCGTGTTCAGCCAGTCGGCGCCTACCACTTCGGCCGACAGACCGTCGCGTGTCGGATCGTACGCTTCGACCCGCAAGTCCGCCGTCACCTGGCACTGACAGGCCAGGCGCCAGCCATCCTGGCGCTGTGCCGGGCTGAGGGCGTCGGGTTGCTTGTCCTCGACGTCGCCCTGGCATCGCACCAGGCATGCATGGCAACTGCCGGCGCGGCAACTGTAGGGCACGGCGACGCCGGCCTGGTTCAGGGCATCCAACAGGTTGCTGCCGGTGGAGACCGACCAGTGGCGTTCGCCGACGTGCAGTTCAGGCATACAAGGACTCAAACATTGCGAAGATTGCTAACGATAACGCGGGCAGCATGACGAAACGCATTTTTGTGGCAAGCGGGCTTGCCATAATGCCTGTCAGCCAAGGAGGAACACTGTAACTGTGGCGAGCGGGCTTGCCCCGCGTTGGGCTGCGAAGCAGCCCCAGAACCCGCCGCTGAGGAGTGCCTGATACTCCGTATTCCGATTGATTGGGGCTGCTGCGCAGCCCAACGCGGGGCAAGCCCGCTCGCCACAACAAGCCCGCTGCTGTTTGCTCGTTCTATCTCTTAACTGACAGGCATTCGGGCTTGCCACAGAGTTTGACCATCGTCGGGTGTATCGGCCACCACGCCGGGTTATACTGCCGCGCCTTTTTAGCGTCGCGCCAACAATACCTGCTCTTCTTGGCGACGCGCCTTGGAAAGGTGGTTTCAGCCGACCGATGCACTTCACTGAAGCCACCTTTATTGAATGTTCCCTTATAGAGGAGCGCGACTCATGACCGTGATCAAGCAAGACGACCTGATTCAGAGCGTTGCCGACGCCCTGCAATTCATTTCCTACTACCACCCCGTTGACTTCATCCAAGCGATGCACGAAGCCTATCTGCGCGAAGAATCGCCAGCGGCCCGCGACTCCATCGCGCAGATCCTGATCAACTCGCGCATGTGCGCCACCGGCCATCGCCCGATCTGCCAGGACACCGGTATTGTCACCGTGTTCGTGCGCGTGGGCATGGATGTACGTTGGGATGGCGCCACCATGGGCCTGGACGACATGATCAACGAAGGTGTGCGTCGCGCCTACAACCTGCCGGAAAACGTCCTGCGTGCATCGATCCTCGCCGACCCGGCAGGCGCGCGCAAGAACACCAAGGACAACACCCCCGCAGTCATCCACTACTCCATCGTCCCGGGTAACACCGTGGAAGTGGACGTGGCGGCCAAAGGCGGTGGTTCCGAGAACAAGTCGAAGATGGCCATGCTCAACCCGTCCGACTCGATCGTCGACTGGGTGCTCAAGACCGTTCCGACCATGGGCGCCGGCTGGTGCCCACCGGGCATGCTCGGCATCGGCATTGGCGGCACCGCCGAGAAAGCCGCGGTGATGGCCAAGGAAGTGTTGATGGAATCCATCGACATCCACGAGCTGAAAAAGCGCGGCCCGTCCAACCGTATCGAAGAGATGCGCCTGGAGCTGTTCGAGAAGGTCAACCAACTGGGCATCGGCGCCCAGGGCCTGGGCGGCCTGACCACCGTGCTCGACGTGAAGATCATGGACTACCCGACCCACGCCGCTTCGCTGCCGGTGTGCATGATCCCCAACTGCGCCGCCACCCGTCACGCGCACTTCGTGCTCGACGGTTCGGGCCCGGCGTCGCTGGAGGCGCCACCGCTGGACGCCTACCCGGAAATCGTCTGGGAAGCCGGCCCTTCGGCCCGTCGCGTCAACCTCGACACCCTGACCCCGGAAGACGTGCAGAGCTGGAAGCCGGGCGAAACCGTGTTGCTCAACGGCAAGATGCTCACCGGTCGCGATGCCGCGCACAAGCGCATGGTCGAGATGCTGAACAAGGGCGAAGCCCTGCCGGTGGACCTCAAGGGTCGCTTCATCTATTACGTCGGCCCGGTTGATCCCGTGCGCGAAGAAGTGGTTGGCCCTGCCGGCCCGACCACCGCAACGCGGATGGACAAGTTCACCCGCCAGATCCTCGAGCAAACCGGCCTGCTGGGCATGATCGGCAAATCCGAACGCGGCCCGGCCGCCATCGAAGCGATCAAGGACCACAAGGCCGTGTACCTGATGGCCGTCGGCGGCGCTGCTTACCTGGTGGCGCAAGCCATCAAGAAGTCGCGTGTGGTGGCTTTCGCCGAACTGGGCATGGAAGCGATCTACGAGTTCGACGTGAAAGACATGCCGGTCACCGTGGCGGTGGACAGCAAGGGCGAATCCGTCCATATCACCGGTCCTGCCATCTGGCAGAAAAAGATCAGTGAAAGCCTGGCGGTGGAAGTGCAGTAAGCACTTTCCCCGCAAGGATAAAGGCGACTGCGGCGATAAGCCCGGTCGCCTTTTTTTCTGACTGCCGATTGCCCTTTGGCAATCGAGGCGGTCACGGGCGACCAGGCGTCCTGTGGCAAGCGGGCTTGCCATAATGCCGTTCAGTTAAGGCTTTTTTGTAGAAGCGAGCTTGCTCGCGAAGAACTCACAGGCGCCGCGTTCACTCAGGAAACACGCGTTATCGTTGACGTTTTTCGCGAGCAAGCTCGCTCCTACAGAAGGCGATGTACGCTTAACTGAACGGCATTAGGGCTTGCCACAACAAGCCCTCTAGCCACCGTAGCCTCTCCCACCACAAGATCCAGGCAGCTCATGCTATGGTGCTCCCCCTTACTGCGCCTGTTCATCATCGTATGATCGTGATCCCTCGCCCACTGCGCCTGACCTTCTATTCCCTGCTCATCATCGCCGGTGCACTGCTGGCCGCGGCCCTGGCCACGCGCCACGCCGAACGCGTGGCCCTGGTGGACGATGCCGCCCGCGCCAACCAGCAACTCGCGTTGTACGCCAACTCCCTGCACACCTTGATCGAACGCTACCGCGCCCTGCCCGCCGTACTGGCCTTGGACTCGGAAATGATCAGCGCCTTGAAAGGTCCGCTGGATGCCACCACCCAGGACATGCTCAACCGCAAACTGGAACGCATCAACGGTGCCGCCCAGTCTTCCACCCTGGAGTTGATGGACCGCACCGGCCTGGCCGTGGCCGCCAGTAACTGGAACCTGCCCAGCAGTTATGTCGGGCACAACTACGCGTTTCGACCTTACTTCAGCCAAACCCAGAGCCAGGGCGCCGGGCGCTTTTATGCGGTCGGGGTGACCACCGGGGTGCCGGGGTACTTCCTCTCCAGCGCGGTGCTCGATGAACATGAGCAGTTCCTCGGCGCCATGGTGGTCAAGCTGGAATTCCCCGAGCTTGAACGCGAGTGGGCCCAGGGCAATGACCTGCTGCTGGTCAGCGACGCGCGCGGTATCGTGTTTATCGCCAACCAGCCCGGCTGGCGTTATCGCAACCTGAGCCCGCTGTCGGCCAGCGACCTGGCCGAACTCAAGGCCACCCGCCAATACGACAAAAAACAATTGCAGCCCCTGGAAACCCAGGCGTTGCAACGCTTCGACGACAACAGTCACCTGATGCGCGTCAACGGACCTGACGGCAACGCCAACTACATCTGGGAATCCTTGCCGCTGAAGGCTGAGGGCTGGACCCTGCACCTGCTGCGCAAGCCCCAATTCGCCTTTGAAGACCAACGCAACGCCGGCCTGGCCGCCGCTGGCTCCTGGCTGGCGCTGGTGTTTCTGGTGCTGTTCCTGACCCAGCGCTGGCGCCTGGCCCGCTTGCGGCAGCGCAGCCGCGAAGAGCTCGAACAGCTTGTGGAGGAGCGTACCCAGGCGCTGCGCACCGCTCAGGACGGCCTGGTGCAATCGGCCAAATTGGCGGCGCTGGGGCAGATGTCTGCCGCCCTCGCCCATGAAATCAACCAACCGCTGACCGCCCAGCGCATGCAGTTGGCGACCCTGCGCCTGCTGCTTGACCACGGCCGTATAGACGATGCCTACAAGGCCCTGACCCCACTGGACGATATGCTCACACGCATGGCCGCGCTGACCGGCCACCTCAAGACCTTCGCGCGCAAGAGCCCCAGCGGCCTGCGCGAACGCCTGGACCTGGCCACCGTAGTCGATCAGTCTCTGCAGTTGCTCGACGCGCGCCTGCGCGATGAAGGCATCGGCACCCTGCTGGACCTGACCCGCCCCGCCTGGGTACGCGGCGATGCGATCCGCTTGGAACAGGTACTGATCAACCTGCTGCGCAATGCCCTGGATGCGATGGCGAACAAGCCGCGCAAACGCCTCGAAATCCACCTGCACGCTGATGAGCAGCTGTGGCGACTGACCGTCAGCGACAGCGGTGGCGGCATTGCCGAAGAACACCTGAACAGCGTGTTCGACCCCTTCTTCACCACCAAGCCGGTGGGAGACGGCCTCGGGTTGGGGTTGGCGGTTTCCTACGCTATCGTGCACGAACTGGGCGGGCGCCTGATCGCCGGCAACCGTGGCGACGGCGCCGTCTTCACCCTGACCCTGCCTATCGCACTGGAGACACCCGACCTATGTTGAATGCGGTGATTGTGGTCGATGACGAAACCAGCATTCGCACGGCCGTCGAGCAATGGTTGAGCCTGTCGGGATTTGAAGTGCAGCTTTTCAGCCGTGCCGAAACGTGCCTGGCGCAGTTGCCCAAGGATTTTCCCGGGGTGATTCTGAGCGACGTGCGCATGCCCGGGCTCAGCGGCCTGGAGCTGCTGGCCGAAGTGCAGCGCCGTGATGCCGACTTGCCGGTGATATTGCTCACTGGCCATGGCGACGTACCGATGGCCGTCGAAGCGATGCGCGACGGTGCCTACGATTTCCTGGAAAAACCCTTCAGCCCCGATGCGCTGCTCAACAGCCTGCGCCGCGCGCTGGACAAACGTGGGCTGATTCTCGAAAACCGTCGCCTGCATCAACAGGCCGACCACCGGGAGAAACTGGAGAACAGCCTGCTGGGGGTGTCCCGAAGTTTGCAAAACCTGCGACGCCAGGTGCTGGACCTGGCGACGTTGCCGGTCAATGTGCTGATCCGTGGCGAAACCGGTAGCGGCAAGGAAATGGTCGCCCGCTGCCTGCATGATTTTGGTCCTCGGGCGAAGAAGCCGTTTGTGGCGCTCAATTGCGCGGCGATCCCAGAGCAGCTGTTTGAAGCCGAGTTGTTCGGCCACGAAAGCGGTGCATTCACCGGCGCCCAGGGCAAGCGCATCGGCAAGCTGGAATACGCCCACGGCGGCACCCTGTTCCTGGATGAAATCGAAAGCATGCCCCTGGCCCAGCAAGTGAAATTGCTACGGGTGCTGCAGGAGCAAAAGCTGGAGCGGCTCGGCTCCAACCAAAGCATCCACGTCGATTTGCGCATCATCGCCGCCACCAAGCCGGACCTGCTGGAAGAGGCTCGCGCCGGGCGCTTTCGCGAAGACCTGGCCTACCGGTTGAACGTCGCACAACTGCGCCTGCCACCGCTGCGTGAGCGCCGCGAAGATATTCCCTTGCTGTACGAGCACTTTGCCCAGAGCGCCGCCGAACGCCTAGGCCGCAGTGCCGAGCCATTGAGCGGCCCGCAACTGGGACGCCTGCTCAGCCATGACTGGCCGGGCAATGTGCGCGAACTGGCCAACGTCGCCGAACGTCAGGTCCTGGGGCTGGGCGATCCGGAACCCGAGGGCATCGAGGTCGGGCAATCGCTGGCGGCGCAGCAGGAGGCGTTCGAGGCGCACTGCCTGAAAGCCGCGCTGGCGCGGCACAAGGGCGATATCAAGGCGGTGCTGGCCGAGTTGCAACTGCCGCGCCGTACCTTCAATGAAAAGATGCAGCGCCATGGGTTGGTGCGGGAGATGTTTCTCTAGGCGAATCCTTGTGTTGACTCGCAGGCCGCTATCGGGGGCAAGCCCCCTACCACATTTTGATCTGTGAACACGCTCAAGTGTGGGAGGGGGCTTGCCCCCGATGAGGCCTGCAGCGATAAGCGGATTTCCGCTCACCCCCCTTAAAACCATCAGCGACTTTCCGCTCAAAAAATCCGCCAACCCCCTCTAGACCGGGCGTTCATCCAGCTGGCACAGCTCCTGCTATAGCTCGAGCCAGGCTGCGTTCGCTTTGCTCACGCCGCTCCATAAAAACAACTAGATGAAGGATCCTTCAATGGATAACTCCAACGCCCTGCCTCTGGGGTCGGCGGCCGCGCCGACAAAAGAGCGCACAACTTCCAGCCGGATCAAGTCGATTTTCAGCGGCTCTGTCGGCAACATGGTCGAGTGGTACGACTGGTACGTCTACGCCGCTTTCTCGTTGTACTTCGCAAAAACCTTTTTCCCGAAAGGCGACACCACCGCCCAACTGCTCAATACCGCCGCGATCTTCGCCGTGGGCTTCCTGATGCGCCCGATCGGCGGCTGGCTGATGGGCCTGTACGCCGACAAAGTGGGGCGTAAAAAGGCCTTGATGGCCTCGGTGTACCTGATGTGTTTCGGCTCGCTGCTGATTGCCCTGAGCCCGAGCTATGAAGTCATCGGTATCGGCGCGCCGATCCTGCTGGTATTTGCCCGTTTGCTGCAGGGCCTGTCGGTCGGGGGCGAATACGGCACCTCCGCCACCTACCTCAGCGAGATGGCAACCAAGGAGCGTCGTGGTTTCTACTCCAGCTTCCAATACGTGACCCTGATCTCTGGCCAGCTCATCGCTCTGGCCGTACTGATCGTGCTGCAACAATTGCTGACCACCGAGCAGTTGTATGCCTGGGGCTGGCGCATCCCGTTCGCCATCGGCGCCCTGTGCGCGGTCGTGGCGCTGTACCTGCGTCGTGGCATGGAGGAAACCGAGTCGTTCACCAAGAAGGAAAAAGCCAAGGAAAGCGCAATGCGCACCTTGATGCGCCACCCCAAGGAACTGATGACCGTGGTCGGCCTGACCATGGGCGGTACCCTGGCCTTCTACACCTACACCACCTACATGCAGAAGTACCTGGTGAACACCGTCGGCATGAGCATCTCCGACTCCACCACCATCTCGGCGGCCACGCTGTTTCTGTTCATGTGCCTGCAACCCCTGGTCGGTGGGCTGTCGGACAAGATCGGCCGTCGGCCGATCCTGATCGCATTCGGTATCCTCGGCACCCTGTTCACCGTGCCGATCCTCACCACCCTGCACACCATCCAGACCTGGTGGGGCGCGTTCTTCCTGATCATGGCGGCGCTGATCATCGTCAGCGGCTACACCTCGATCAACGCGGTGGTGAAGGCCGAGCTGTTCCCGACTGAAATCCGCGCGCTGGGCGTGGGCCTGCCGTATGCACTGACCGTGTCGATCTTCGGCGGTACCGCTGAATACATCGCGCTGTGGTTCAAGAGCATTGGCATGGAAACCGGTTATTACTGGTACGTGACGGCCTGTATCGCGGTGTCTCTGGCGGTCTATGTGACCATGAAGGACACCCGCAAACATTCGCGGATTACCACGGACTAACCGCTGGATGCAGTAAAAAATGTGGGAGGGCGCTTGCCCCCTCCCACATTTGGCATCAGGACAACTCTGCCACTTCGCGCCGCACATAGCGCCGCTGTGCGTACGACGCCCCGACAATCATCACCACCAGCACCGCCGCCAACACCGCCGACGAACCGATGGTGCCGAAGTCCAACCCGCCCTTTTCGTGGGGCTTGGTCAGGAAATCGCCCAGGGTCGCACCAAATGGCCGAGTCAGCACGAAGGCCACCCAGAACAACAACACCGACGAAATCCGCGTGAAGTATTTGAGCGCCACCACCGCTGCGATGGTGGAGCCAATCAACAACGCGCCACCGGCGAAGCCGAGCCCGGAATCATCCGCCAGAAAGTCGCCCAGCGCGGTCCCCAGGGTGTTGGAGAACAGGATCGCCATCCAGTAGAACAACTCTCCCCGGAAGGTCTGCACCTTGTTCACGTTCAGCGAGTCGCCACTGAGGTGCCACAACGCAAAGATGATCATCAAAATCACGATCAGGATCATCGACCCCGTGGCATAACCCAGGCCCAGGCTGCGGTCCATGAAGTCCGACATGGTGGTGCCGGCAGTGCTGGTGGACAGGATCACAATCCAGTACAGCACCGGGTTGTAGGCTTTCGACCAGAGTTGCGTCACCAGGGTAACCAGGAACACGCTGATCAGGATCATCGAGCTGATGGCGTAGCCAACGTTCAGGGTCATCGACAGCAAGTCCCCGGCGGTTTCGCCCAGGGTGGTTGCGCAGATTTTCATGACCCAGAACGCCAGGGTGATCTGAGGAAGTTTGTTCATTGGGGGGCAAGGCTCCGAAGCTCAGTCTGTCAAATAGCCGACTTATAGGGGGTGTCGACGTTGCGCGCAGACTGAACGGGGCGCTGTGAAAAATAGGTG
Source organism: Pseudomonas sp. OVF7 (assembly GCF_030644265.1). NCBI lineage: Bacteria > Pseudomonadati > Pseudomonadota > Gammaproteobacteria > Pseudomonadales > Pseudomonadaceae > Pseudomonas > Pseudomonas sp. OVF7. Next base: position 6,421,983 of record NZ_CP128996.1, read on the forward strand.
GGCGTTGAATGAAAATTCCATAGGGCCAATGGAAATTCACTGCCGTGGATTGCACTATGGCTACCTTCCCGAACCCCGCAGCAGGAACCCCGGCCATGCCTGACGATATCTATTTCTACGAACCCGCCAACGGCCACGGCCTGCCCCATGACCCGTTCAATGCCATCGTCGGTCCACGGCCGATTGGCTGGATCTCCTCACACGACAGCAACGGCCGCCTGAACCTGGCGCCCTACAGTTTCTTCAACGCGTTCAACTACATTCCGCCGATCATTGGTTTTTCCAGTGTCGGGCGCAAAGACAGCCTGAACAATATCGAACAGACCGGCGAGTTTGTCTGGAACCTGGCCACCCGCCCGTTGGCCGAGCAGATGAACCAGAGTTGCGCGGCGGTAGGACCAGAGGTGAACGAATTCGAGTTGTCCGGGCTGACACCGGTGGCTTCGAAGATCGTGAGCGTTCCGCGGGTGGGCGAGAGCCCGGTATCGTTCGAGTGCAAGGTCACGCAGATCATCCAGCTGCAACGTGCGGACAAGCAACCGGTGCCAAGCTGGCTGGTGCTGGGCGAGGTGGTCGCGGTGCACATTGCCAAGTGGCTGCTCAAGGACGGGATCTACGACACCGCCGCCGCCGAGCCGATCCTGCGGGGCGGCGGCCCGGCGGATTACTTCCAATTGGGCCCTGAGGCGCTGTTCAAGATGTATCGCCCAGGCGCCACCAAACCCTGACTGAAATACAGTCAAAAAAAGGGGGGGGCTTGCCCCGATGGCAATGGCACATTCAACATCTTTGTTGACTGTCACACTGCTATCGGGGGCAAGCCCCCTCCCACATTAGATTGTCGGCGTTGTTCAGCTGGCGGCGCTCGCCCAGGTCAGTTGACCCTCTTCATCAACATCGATCAACCGCTCAAGCTGCACGGTGGCCGCATCATCGGCGTCGGAGGCCGTCTTGAACGTCTGCCCATCCAGGATCTTGTGAAATTTCGGGGCGCCCATGCCATCCAGTGCCTTGACGGCGACGGCAGCGCTGTAGGCCCCTTCACCCGGTACTACGGCGGAAACGGCTTCGTGGTGGGCAAATTGTTTACGTGCCATGTTGCAGGTCCTGGCCAATGGAAAAGTTGGCCATTCTAACCATTAACCGGCCAGTTGCAGGTACTCACCGTAGGCGTTGGCGGCGGATGCATCGGTGAAGGTCTGGAAGTCCATGCTGCGCACCACCATGTCGTTCAACAATTCGGTGAAGAGCATCAGGGCCGGCGAACTGAAGTAAGCGCTCATTGCCTGCTCGCTGCTCCAGAAGCCGGAGACCAACCAGACATCGGGGTCGACCTGGGAATGCTGCAACGAAAATTGCAAGCAACCCTGAGCCTGGCGGCCCGGTTCGATCAAACTGCTCAAGCGTGCACCGAGTTCGGTGCTGCACCCGCTGCGGGCGCGGATAAAGGCCATATGGCTCGCGGGAATGGGGGTGGACATATTCGACTCTCCCGTTGAGAAGTGATGCTCGGCAAGCACTGTGAGGGTGTGTTGCCACAGGATCAAAGATAGCGGCGCAATGGTGAGCGCGGTTAGTCGATTCCTGCCGGCTTATTGCACAATCCTGCGAAAAGCGTAGAGAAGGACGCTCGGCCCGCCGGTTTATTCCGTGGGCAAACGCCTTGTTTCAGGGAGATGACAGCCCCTACGCTTGCCTGATTCACGAAAGGTCGCAGGATCAGGCAAGGATTGTGCAGAATCGTCGTAACACTGTTTGAAAAGCGGCCGCTAAGCTGAGCCCATCAAAAAAGCATGCAGAGGACGCCTCATGTCGTCGCCCGAACATCAGTCCATGCCCCTCGATGCCGAGACGGAAAAACAGCGCGCCGAGCTGGCGAGTATCGTGCATCGTCATACCTGGGAAGACGGCTCCTATGGCACGGCGATTACGTCACTGTTCCTGAACCGCCACAACACGCCGCGTGACTTCATGCCGGTGCTGGTGGAACCGGCGTTGTGCATCCTCGCCAACGGCAGCAAGGAAGTGCGCCTGGCCGACGAAATCTTTGCCTACGACCCGCTCAACTACCTGGTGTTCTCGGTGGCGATGCCGGTGGCCGGGCGGATCATCGATGCCACGCCGGAAGATCCGAACCTGTCGGTGCGCATCAATATCGACCCGGCGCAGCTCACGGCCTTGATCGCCGAAGCCGGCCCCATGGGCGTGCCCACGCGTCCGACATCGCGCGGGATGTATGTGGACCGCATCGACCCCCAGTTGCTCGACGCCGTGCTGCGCCTGGCGCGCCTGCTGGATACCCCGAAAGACATCGCCATGCTCGCGCCGTTGATCAACCGTGAAATCCTCTACCGCTTGCTGCGTGGGCCGCAAGGTTATCGGTTGTATGAAATTGCCGTGGCCAACAGCCAAAGCCATCGGGTCAGCCAGGCGATCAAGTGGCTCAACGGCAATTACGAACAACCGCTGCGCATTGATGACTTGGCCAAGGAAGTGAACCTGAGCGTCTCGACCTTGCACCACCGCTTCAAGGCAATCACCGCCATGAGCCCGCTGCAATACCAGAAACAGTTGCGCTTGCAGGAGGCCCGGCGCCTGATGATCGCCGAAGGGCTGGAAGCGTCGGCGGCCGGGTATCGGGTGGGGTATGAAAGCCCGTCGCAGTTCAGCCGGGAGTACAGCCGGTTGTTTGGGGCGCCGCCGCTGAGGGATTTGGCAAGACTGCGCCAGAGCGTCTGAGCCAATGAAGATCAAAATGTGGGAGGGGCTTGCTCCCTCCCACATTTGATCGGCGCTGTTTGCTAATCCAGGGTTCGGGGGAGTTGTAACGTGACTCGCAAGCCGCCTTCGCGCAAGTTCTGCAAACTCACCTCGCCGCCATGGCTATGGGCGATATTGCGCGCAATGCCCAGGCCCAAGCCGTAGCCCTGCTGCTGGCCGGCAAGGCGGAAGTGCGGTTCGAAGACTTGCTCCAGACGCTGTTCCGGTACGCCGGGACCTTCGTCATCCACGTGCAGGATAAATTCCGCGCCATCGTCCTCGATGTGCAAATGCGCGTTCTGCCCATACTTCAAGGCATTGTCGATCAGGTTGCCGATGCAGCGCTTGAGCGCCAGCGGCTTACCCGGGTAAGGCGCCAAGGCATAGCCGTCCAACGTGACGCGGCCGTTGCCGTTGGGCGCCACATACGGCTCCACCAGGCATTCGAGCACATGATTGAGGTCCACCGGTTCGATGTTTTCGTGGATGTCGGTGTCTTTCACACATTGCAGCGCGCCTTTGACCAGCAACTCCAACTCATCCAGGTCGCGGCCGAACTTGGTTTGCAGGTTCTCATCTTCAAGCAATTCAACCCGCAGGCGCAGGCGGGTAATTGGCGTGCGCAGGTCGTGGGAAATGGCGCTGAACAACTGGCTGCGTTCGGTCAGGTAACGGCTGATGCGTTCGCGCATGGCGTTGAACGCACGGCCTACCTCCACCACTTCACTGCCGCCGCCTTCGGCCACCGGCTCCACGTCGGCGCCCAGGGACATATCCCGCGCCGCCCGTGCCAGGCGCTTGAGCGGCCGGCTCTGCCAGTGCACCAGCAGGCCGATGAACAGCAGTAAAAAGCCACTGGTCAGCACGATAAACCACACCTGCTGAGACGGCAGGCCCTGTTCTTCGAGACTGGTGTAGGGCTCGGGCAACAGCGACGCAATGTACAACCATTCGCCGGGGGCGAGTTGGATCTGGGTGACCAGTACCGGTGGATTCACCGGCTCCAGGGTCAGCGCGTAATGCGCCCAGGAGCGGGGCAGTTCATCGAGCTTCAAACCGGCGTTGAAGATGCGCAGGTCTTCGGCGCTGACGAACTCCACCGAGATATGCACGTCGGCGCCCAGGGTCTGGCGCAGCACTTCGTCGACCGCTTCCAGCACCGCTTGCTTGCGCGGGGTCTGCGGCAATATCGCCATGTCCAGCGGGCGATCGTTGAGGGTGACCACAAACCGGGTGCCGCCCATGCTGCGCAACTGGTCGAGCACCAAGGGGCGGTAAGCCACCGGCAGCGAACGGAAATAACTCACGCTCGCGGTCATCGAGTGCGCCAGGCTGCGGGCGCTGGTGACCAAGCCTTCGAGCTGGGTGGCGCGCAATTGCGAAACCCAGATCACGCTGGACAGCGCCTGGGCGAACAACACCGCGAGCAAAGTCAGCAGCAGCATGCGCCCCAGCAACGAACGCGGTACCGGGAAGCGCCGGCGACGCTCGGTCAGGTGTTCAGTGGGCATTGCCGGCAACCACGCTGGCTGCCAGTTGATAACCGCTGCCACGCACAGTGCGGATCAGCCTCGGGGGTTTTTCGGTATCGCGCAGGCGTTGGCGCAGGCGGCTGACGGCCATGTCGACGATGCGGTCCAGCGGCATCAGGTCACGGCCACGGGTGGCGTTGCCGATGGTGTCGCGGTCGAGGATCTGTTGCGGGTGATCGAGAAACAACTTGAGCAAGGCAAAGTCGGCACCGGAGAGAATCACCTCTTCACCGTCCACATGAAACAGGCGGTGGCTGATCATGTCCAGGCGCCATTCATCGAACACCAGCACGTCGCCATTGCCGCTGCGCTCCTGGCCAAACTGGCAGCGGCGCAACAGGGCCTTGATGCGCGCTTGCAACTCGCGGGGGCTGAAGGGTTTGCCGATGTAGTCATCGGCGCCCAGCTCCAGGCCGATCACGCGGTCGGCTTCGTCGGAACTGGCCGTGAGCATAATGATGGGCACCTGCGCCTGGCGCGGGTGCTGGCGAATCCAGCGGCAAAGGCTGAAACCGTCTTCGTCCGGCAGCATCACATCAAGGATAACCAGGTCGCACGGCGCTTCGTTCATCGCCTGGCGGAACCCCGCGCCATCCGGCACGCCACGCACCTGGAAGCCGGCACGACTGAGGTAGGTTTGCAGCAATTCGCGGATTTCCTGGTCGTCATCGACGAGGAGAATCGATTTACTGATTACGCTCACGGGGTCCTCCTTGTTGTTATGGGGGTGTTATTGATGGCCTCATCGGGGGCAAGTCGAATCGTCGCCCCCCCCCTCCTACATTGGAATACGTTCCAAATGTGGGAGGGGCTTGCCCCGATGAGGCCATCAGTCCCTATGCAAACGCCTGTTCCAGTGCGACGCCAGCCCCGGTCAACCCGGAATACGGCGCGGTCACCAACCACACCGGAATACCTTTGAAGTAGTCGCTCATGCAGCCTTTGTCGCTGAAGCTTTTGGCAAAACCGCTGTGGATAAAGAAGTCGGCAAACCTCGGTATCACACCGCCCACGATGTAGACGCCACCGCGACCACCCGTGGTCAGCACGTTGTTACCCGCGACCCTGCCCAGCCAGATGCTGAACTGATCCAAGACTTCCATCGCCACCGGGTCGCCGGCCAGGCCTGCCGCCGTCACGGCTTCAGGAGTTTCCAGCACCGGGGTGTGGCCGTCCACGGCACAGATCGCCCGGTACAGACGCGGCAAACCGGCGCCACTCAAGACGCTTTCGGCGCTGACATGGCCGATCTCATTGTAAATGTGCTGCCACAGCTGGGCTTCCCGCGGGCTGCTCAGGGGCAGGTCGACATGACCACCCTCCCCCGGCAACGCGGCCCAACGGCCGCCGCCCAAGTCCAGCAAGGTGCCGACACCCAGGCCGGTGCCCGGGCCGATCACCACCGCCGGGCGCAACGGCTCCGGCGTGCCTTCGCAGACCACGCGGAACTCGTCGGGCTTAAGGCGGGTCATGCCCAGGGCCATGGCCGAGAAATCATTCACCAGCAACAGCTCATCCACCTGCAAAGCCCGGCAAAACGCAGTCTTGCTCAAACGCCAGTGATTGTTGGTGAATTTAAATTCATCCCCGCTCACCGGACCGGCCACCGACAGGCACACCGCACCGATGTCGCCGATTTTCAGGCCTTCTTCCTGGAGATAGACCTTGATCGCGTCTTCAGGGCTCTTGTGATCCGCCGTGGCATGCACACGAATCGAATGCAGGGCCTGATCCCGCCACAACGCAAAACGGGCGTTGGTACCCCCGATATCACCGACCAGCGCAAGCTTCACTTAAGCGTCTCCAGGGCAGAGGTAAAGGCGCTGGCGCCTTGCTCTGCGGAGCTTGCGGCCAAGCGCATAAATGCAAACAGCTCGCGACCGGCCCCCACGTTATTGCCCAACAGGCCCGTGGCTGGCGCGCGCGCTGCAAATTCTTCGGCGTCCACCTTAAGCTCCAAGGTGCCTTTCACGCCATCCACACGAATGATATCGCCATCGCGCACCCGTGCCAGCGGCCCGCCGCTCTGGGCTTCGGGGTTGACATGAATCGCGGCGGGGATCTTACCCGACGCGCCCGACATACGCCCGTCTGTCACCAACGCCACCTTGAAGCCACGGTCCTGCAATACGCCAAGGAACGGCGTCATCTTGTGCAGTTCCGGCATGCCGTTGGAGCGTGGCCCCTGGAAGCGCATCACCGCGACGAAGTCTTTTTCCAACTGGCCGGCCTTGAACGCATCGGCCAGGTCCTGCTGGTCCTGGAACACCACCGCCGGCGCTTCGACGATCTGGTGCTCCGGCGCCACGGCGGAGACTTTCATCACGCCACGGCCCAGGTTGCCTTCCATCACGCGCAAGCCGCCTTCCGGGGAGAACGCACGGGCCACCGGGCGCAGGATGGCTTCATCGAGGCTTTCGATCGGGCCATCGCGCCAGATCAGCTCGCCGTCGACCAGGAACGGTTCCTGGGTGTAGCGGCTCAGGCCCTTGCCGGCCACGGTATTGACGTCTTCGTGGAGCAGGCCGGCTTCCAGCAGTTCGCGGATCAGGAACGACATGCCGCCCGCCGCCTGGAAGTGGTTGATGTCGGCCTTGCCGTTTGGATACACGTGGGACAGGGTGGGCACCACCTCAGAGAGGTCGGCCATGTCTTGCCAGGTCAGGATGATCCCCGCCGACATGGCGATGGCCGGCATATGCAGGGTGTGGTTGGTGGAACCGCCCGTGGCGTTGAGGGCGACGATGGAGTTGACGATGGATTTCTCGTCGACGATCTCACCGATTGGCGTGAAGTTGCCGTTCGCCTTGGTCAAGCGCGTGACCTGATGGGCGGCTTCGCGGGTCAGCGCATCGCGCAGCGGCGTGTACGGGTTGACGAACGAGGCGCCGGGCAAGTGCAGGCCCATCACTTCCATCAACAGCTGGTTGGTGTTGGCAGTGCCGTAGAAGGTGCACGTGCCAGGGCTGTGGTAGGACTTCATCTCCGATTCCAGCAGCTCTTCGCGACTGGCCTTGCCTTCGGCGTAGCGCTGGCGCACATCGGCTTTCTGCTTGTTGGAGATGCCCGACGGCATGGGCCCGCCAGGAACGAAGATCATCGGCAGGTGGCCATAGCGCAGTGCGCCCATCATCAGGCCGGGCACGATCTTGTCGCAGATGCCCAGCATCAGCGCCGCGTCGAACATGTTGTGGGACAGCGCTACCGCCGTGGACATGGCGATCACTTCACGGCTGAGCAGGCTCAGTTCCATGCCGGGCTCGCCTTGGGTCACGCCGTCGCACATGGCCGGGGTGCCGCCGGCGAACTGGCCGACCGAGCCGACTTCGCGCAGGGCTTTCTTGATCTGTTCAGGGAAATGTTCATACGGCTGGTGCGCCGAGAGCATGTCGTTATATGACGAAACAATTGCCACGTTGGCGGCGTTCATCATGCGCAGGCTATTTTTATCTTCGGTGCCGCAACCGGCCACGCCATGGGCAAAGTTGGCGCATTGCAGCTTGCCGCGCATCGGGCCGTCGCTGGCTGCGCCGCGAATGAGCGCAAGGTATGCCTCACGGGTTGCACGACTGCGGGCGATAAGCCGTTCGGTGACCTCAAGAACGCGGGGATGCATGTGTAGAACTCCAGGCTAACGGATGTGGCGACCTGAGTGTCTATGCTGATCAAACGCCCGCAGCACATGGGATGGCAGGGAGTCGTTTAAATCATCGGACCAGTTGATTCAGGTCACTCGTTGTAGATTGAACAAAATATTGCCACTAAAAAGGCTTGTTTTCTATTTTTATGCGAATAATCTTGTAATTCTTACAACAAATCGACGACAGGCACTTTCCAATGACTCTTCGAATCGCAATCAATGGTTTTGGCCGTATCGGCCGCAATGTCCTGCGCGCACTGTATACCCAAGGCTACCGCCAGGATTTGCAGATCGTCGCCATCAATGATTTGGGCGACAGTTCGATCAATGCCCACCTGCTCAAATACGACACCGTACACGGTACTTTCGAGGCAGAGGTCGCCCACGATCAGGAAAGCCTGACCGTCAACGGTGACCGGATCGCCGTCAGTGCCATTCGCAACCCGGCCGACCTGCCATGGGCCGCGCACAAGATCGACGTGGTGTTCGAATGCACCGGCCTGTTCACCGACCGCGACAAGGCGGCCGCCCATATTACCGCTGGCGCGCGCAAGGTAATCATCTCGGCCCCGGCCAAGGGCGCGGACGCTACCGTGGTCTACGGCGTGAACCATGACATTCTGCGTCAATCCCACCAGATCATCTCCAACGCCTCCTGCACCACCAACTGCCTGGCGCCGGTGGCCCAAGTGCTGCATCGCGAGCTGGGCATCGAAAGCGGCTTGATGACCACGATTCACGCCTACACCAACGACCAGAACCTGACCGACGTCTACCATACCGACCCGTACCGGGCGCGTTCGGCCACCCAGAACATGATCCCGAGCAAGACCGGCGCCGCCGAAGCGGTTGGCCTGGTACTGCCGGAACTGGCGGGCAAACTGACCGGCATGGCCGTGCGGGTACCCGTGATCAACGTGTCGCTGGTGGACCTCACCGTACAACTGAAGAAAGAAGCTACCGCGGAAGAAGTCAACGCGCTGCTCAAGGAAGCCAGCCAGCACTCGAAAATCCTCGGCTACAACACCCTGCCGCTGGTATCCAGTGACTTCAACCATAACCCGTTGTCGTCGATCTTCGACGCCAATCACACCAAGGTCAGCGGCAAATTGCTGAAGGTGCTGGCCTGGTACGACAACGAATGGGGCTTCTCCAACCGCATGCTGGATAACTGCCTGGCGCTGTGCAACGCCGAATAACGCCTGTGTTCAGGCGGGGCTTGTTGTGGCAAGCGGGCTTACTGTGGCAAGCGGGCTTGTTGTGGCAAGCGGGCTTACTGTGGCAAGCGGGCTTGTTGTGGCGAGCGGGCTTGCCCCGCGTTGGGCTGCGTAGCAGCCCCAAAAACTGCCGCCGCGTTTTGCCTGGAAAAACGCGGTGTTCTTATTAGGGCTGCTACGCAGCCCAACGCGGGGCAAGCCCGCTCGCCACAAAAGCGCGCGTCTGCAGAGTTCACCGTGTTGCAGCAAAGTGCCACTTGCCATTTGCATTGATGATAAGCATTATCATTAACTGCCAATCGGTCAGGTATCACTGTGAGCCTATCTCGCTTCAACCATGTCTTTCTCAGCCAACGGCTGATTCTGCTACGCACCTTGCAGCGGATGGTGAATAACCCCAGCACCGCCGAAGACCTGGTGCAGGAAACCTACCTGCGCGTCACCCGGGCCCTGAGCGAGCGGCCTATCGACCACCTTGAACCCTTCGTCTACCAGACCGCCCGTAACCTGGCGCTGGATCACTTGCGCTCGCGCAGGGTCCAGGCCCGCACGCTGCAGGAAGATGTGCCACTGGACATCCTGCAAAGCGTCGCTGCCCCCATCAGCACCCCCGAAGACGCCACCCAGGCCGAACAATTGCTCGAACACTTGAGTGTCAGCCTTGGCCGGTTGAGCGCGCGCCAGCAACAGATTTTCATCCTCAGCCGCCTGCACGGTTGCAGCTACCAGGAGATTGCCGATCAGTTGAACGTGTCCTTGAGCACCGTGCAAAAGGAACTGAAATTGATCATGGCCATCTGCGTAGGTGTGGCCGAACGGCTGGATCAGCCTTAAGCTTCATCCGACAGAAATGTCGACCAAGGCTGTAGAAAAGATAAATAAAACGTGGCGAAGACCCGAGGCACACCGTGATGGACCCGAATAACCTGCGCCCCCATGAGCTGGCGGATGAGGTGTTGCAAGACCCGGCTATGGACCAGGCACTGGACTGGCTGATCGCCTTGCAGTGCCCGCGGGCCGGGCAGCAGGCCGAGTTTGAAGCGTGGCTGGCCCGCGACCCGGCGCACGTCCACGCGTTCGGGAAGGCGCAGGCTGCCTGGGGTGGCGCTCCCGTACACAGTGCCGCGGTGGCCCTGGCGGCGCCACGCAAACCCAGCGCCTGGCGTCGCCTGCAGCCGCATTGGAAACCCTTGGCCACCGCTGCCGTGTTGCTGCTGGGGTTGTTCAGTTTCAGCAACCTGCCCGTGCGCCTGCAGGCGGACCATCTCACCGTGGTAGGTGAGCGCCAGCGCCTGCAATTGGACGATGGGTCGAAAGTACTGCTGAATACCAATTCGGCGTTTTCCAGCCGCATCGAGGACCATCAGCGCATCGCCCGCCTGTACCAGGGCGAGGCGTTTTTCGAAGTGGTACCCAGCCGCGGCCTGCCCCTGGAAATCGACGCAGGCCCCGTCCGCGCCAGCGTGCGCGACACGGCCTTCGCCGTGCGCTACCTCAATGGCGAAGCCCAGGTGCAAGTGCAGCGCGGCGATGTCGACCTGAGCACTACCTTCGACGACGCCCGTGTGCGCTTGAGCGCGGGCGAAAGCATCCGTATCGGCCCCAAGGGCTTTGGGCCGCCCGCCAAACTCGATGCCAACAAAGACCTGGCCTGGGTCCAGGGCCGGCTGATTTTCGAAAACTGCCCGATGAGCGAAGTGCTTGCCGAATTGCGCCGCTATTACCCGGGCTGGATCGTCAACACCAACGACAAGCTCGCCAGCATCGCCGTCACCGGCAATTACCGCCTCGACCAACCGCTGGACGTGGTGCGTTCCCTGGCGCACATCACCTCGGCCAAGCTGTCGGAATATCCGGCACTGGTGATCTTGAACTAAATGAGAATTATTTTTACTCGATAGCCTGCGGCAGTACGTCTCGTCTTAGCCAATGCAACTGATTCCTATTTGGAACGGTTCGCAACTATAAGACTCGTACCTCCGGAGCGCTCTCGATGTCCTCTCGTTTCAACCGCCGGTCTTCTTCGCCCGTGCTGTCCTTGCTGACCGTCGCCATCCTGCTGGCCGGTGCGCCCGTGATGGCCGCCACGACCACCGAGCCCGTTGCCCGCAGCCACGGCAACTACCGTTTCAGCATTGAGCAGCAGCCGCTGGTCTCGGCCCTGAATGCCTTCACCAGCGTGACCGGCTGGCAAATCGGCCTGCCGGCGGAGCTGGGCCAGGGTGTATCGTCCCCTGGCGTACACGGTGCGCTGTCACCGGAAAAAGCCCTGGAGCGCTTGTTGGTGGGGACCAACCTGAGCTACCGCAAATTGGGCAATAACAACATCGTGCTGGAAAAGCGCGTGGCGGGCAGCACGTTGAATCTGCAACAGGTGACCATCAGCGCCACCCGTAATGAGCAGGACATCAACAGCGTACCGAGCACCGTCAGCGTGCATGGCCGCGAAGAGCTGGACCGCCAGAACGTCAACACCATTCGCGAACTGGCGCGCTACGAGCCCGGCGTCTCGGTGGGCGGCGCAGGCACCCGTTCCGGCAACGCGGGCTACAACATCCGTGGCATCGACGGCGACCGCATCCTCACCCAGGTGGATGGTGTCGAAGTGCCGGACAACTTCTTCAACGGCCCCTACGCCAAGACCCGTCGCAACTACGTCGACCCGGAAATCGTCAAGCGCGTGGAGATCCTGCGCGGACCGGCCTCGGCCCTGTACGGCAGCAGTGCCATCGGCGGCGCGGTGAGTTACTTCACCCTTGACCCGGATGACATCATCAAGCCCGGCCAGGACGTCGGCGCCCGTCTGAAAACCGGCTACAGCTCCGCCGACGAAAGCTGGCTGACCTCCGCCACGGTCGCCGGCCGTATGCAGGACTTCGACGGCCTGTTGCACCTGAGCCAGCGCAATGGCCATGAAACCGAATCCTACGACGGCAACAACGCTACCGGCCTGGCCCGCACGGGCGCCAACCCGGAGGACGCGCGCACCACCAACGTGCTGGCCAAGTTGGGCTGGAATTATGGCGATGACAACCGCCTGGGCGTGACGTATGAGAAGTACAAGGATGATCGCGACGTCAACCTGAAGAACGCGGTGGGCGGCCCGTTCATCGGCGGCCGAGGCTTCAACCTCTACCGTGATCGTCGCGGTAACGACACCATTACCCGTGAACGTTTCGGCCTGGAAAACAGCGTTGCCCTTGAGTCGCCGATTGCCGACCGCATCAAGACCAGCCTCAACTACCAGATCGCCAAGACCGACCAGACCACCGCCGAAATCTATCAATCGGGCCGTCGCGTCTTGCGCACCCGCGACACGCTTTACGAAGAAAAACAGTGGGTTTTCGACGCGCAGTTGGACAAAGCGTTCAGCCTCGGTGAGACCGATCACCAAGTGACCTATGGCACCACCCTCAAGCAGCAAAAAGTCACCGGCTCGCGCGAAGGCAGCGCCACCTGCCTGGTCGTCGGCAGTGGTTGCACGGCCGTGGGCGCGCCTAGCCCAATGGCCAGTGACAGCGTGAATAAATCCAGCGACTTCCCGGACCCGACCATCAACACCTATTCGCTGTTTGCACAAGACCAGGTCACCTGGGGCAAGTGGACCTTCCTGCCCGCCGTGCGCTACGACTACACCCAGCTCAAGCCCAAGCTGACCCAGGCGTTCCTCAATACCGTAAACCCCACGGGGGCCGACCCCGTGAGCGACCAGGAAAAGACCTGGCACCGCGTGACGCCCAAGTTTGGCCTGACCTACGCCCTGACCGATCAATACACCTGGTTCGGCCAATATGCCGAAGGTTTCCGTACACCCTCCGCCAAGGCGCTGTACGGCCGCTTTGAAAACCTGAACCTGGGCTACACCGTCGAGCCGAACCCGGACCTCAAGCCGGAAACCAGCAAGGGTCTCGAAACCGGGATTCGCGGCAAGTTCGACGCGGGTTCCTTCGAGATCACCGCGTTCTATAACAAGTACCGCGACTTCATCGACGAAGACAACGCCGTTGTCGGCGGCACCCTCGAACAGTTCCAGGCCATCAATATCAAGCGCGCCACCATCAAGGGCGCGGAAGCCAAAGGCCGCCTGAACCTGGATGCGTTCGGTGCACCTCAGGGCCTGTACACCCAAGGTTCGGTGTCCTATGCCTACGGTCGCAACGACGATAACGGCGAACCGCTGAACAGCGTCAACCCGCTCAAAGGCGTATTCGGCCTGGGCTACGAGCAGGACAACTACGGTGGCCTGCTGAGCTGGACCCTGGTGAAAAAGCAGGATCGCGTCGACAGCAGTACCTTCCACGCACCGGACGGCGACACCAGCGGCCCCTTCAAGACCCCTGGTTTCGGTGTCGTCGACCTGACCGCCTTCTACAAAGTCACCAACGACGTGACCATCAACGGCGGCCTCTACAACCTCACCGACAAGAAGTACTGGAACTGGGATGACGTGCGCAGCTACGACAGCGTGGGTGAAGCCGCGGTGACCGGCCCTGCCAACCTCGACCGCCTGACCCAGCCCGGTCGCAACTTTGCGATCAACGTGATCTGGGATATCTGACAACACCCGACTCACCTCGTCGAAATGTCAGCGACGAGGTGAGGATTTTTTACTGTGCCGCGTCTTCTTGTTCGTCTAGTTGATAACAGCTCTCTTCAGGGCAACAGGCGCTCCCCTTCTCAAGGACTTTTTCATGACCGCTTCTCCTACCGCAGAACGCCCAAGCCTGCGCTCCCAACGCCTGAACCAGATCACCCACGCGCCACATACCCGGCTCGACGCGCTGGTGAAGGCACATGCACCGTTTGAATCCCAGGCCAACTTCGCGCGTTTCGTGGTCGCGCAGTACCTGTTCCAGTCGGAACTGGTGGCGCTGTACAACGATGCCGCGCTGATCAAGATCATCCCCGACCTGGCCGAACGCTGCCGCGCCGAAGCGGCCAAGCTGGACCTGGCCGACCTGGACACGCAAGTGCCTGCACCGGTTGCCGGCGCGGTGAACAACCCGAGCAAGGCCGAAGCCCTGGGCTGGCTGTTCGTGTCTGAAGGCTCCAAGCTGGGCGCGGCGTTCCTGATCAAGCGTGCCGTGGGCTTGGGCCTGAGCGAAACCTTCGGGGCTCGCCACCTCGGTGAGCCGGCCGGCGGTCGTGCCGAAGGCTGGAAGCGCTTCACCCGTACCCTCGACGCGCTCGAATTGAGCGCCGAAGAAGACGCCGCAGCGGAAAAAGGCGCGGTGGATGCGTTTGTGCGCTTCACCGTGCTGCTGGAACAGGCGTACGCTAGCGCCCCTGAACTGGCCTGATCCCCCAGATTGAAATGCGGTCGACATGTGGGAGGGGGCTTGCCCCCGATAGCAGTGCATCAGCCAACAAATAGGTAACTGACCCACCGCCATCGGGGGCAAGCCCCCTCCCACATGTTGATCGCATTTCAGTGCGGACTTCTTTGTAAACCTTCCCCCAGAAAAGCTTCACCATGACCGGCAAAACCCAATCCACCTCGAAAATCGCGCAGATTCTCTTCGGCCTGCTGGCCTACGTCAGCCTGGGCATCGGGCTGGTGGCGATTGTCGTGCCGGGTTTGCCCACCACCGAATTCATCCTCCTGGCCGCCTGGGCCGCGACCAAAAGCTCGCCACGCCTGAGTGCCTGGCTGGAAAACCACCGCCTGTTCGGACCGATCCTGTTCAACTGGCGCAACGGCAAGATCATCACGCGCCGGGCCAAGTTCAGCGCCACCGTCAGCATGCTGCTGTGCGCCGGGCTGATGCTGGTGATGCTGGATCACGGCTGGCCGGTCTACCTCGCAATCGCCGGGATGAGCCTGGGCAACCTGTGGATCTGGTCACGCCCCGAACGGCTCGCACAGCCCGTGTGACGCCGACTGTAGCCGTTTTCCTACCGCTTATCGCCTACCTCTCATGAATTGATTTGTTACGCCGATGTTTCAGACATAGCGCTGAATGGAATTGGCCTGAATTGCTTGCCCTCCAACACGTTCATTCGCGAGTAAGCCTATGTTCATCAGCCTCTCCATCCGCCTGAAAATCGTGCTGTTGTCCGGCCTTTGCCTGCTGGGGGTGATTGCGCTGGTCGTCAGTATCAATATCTACAACACCCACCAGAACGATCAGTTGGTCAGCGATTCAAGCTCACGAATGCTCACTGCCAGCGTGGAACAACTGCTGCAGGCCAAGGCCGGGGAGCAAGCGGTACAGTTGCAGAAGACCTTTGGCGATAGCCTGGTGGCCCTGACCGCCCTGGCCGACCAGATCAAAGACCTGCGCAACCTCGGGACCAAGCGCTCCCTTGAGGCCGGCGCCCTGCGTGAAGAACTCAACCAGAGCGTAAAAACCGCCTTCGAGCGCAACAACAAGGTGCTGGGTTTCTGGCTGTCGTTCGAACCCAACGGCCTGGATGGCAAGG
This sequence comes from Pseudomonas sp. OVF7, assembly GCF_030644265.1. Lineage (NCBI taxonomy): Bacteria > Pseudomonadati > Pseudomonadota > Gammaproteobacteria > Pseudomonadales > Pseudomonadaceae > Pseudomonas > Pseudomonas sp. OVF7. The sequence goes on from NZ_CP128996.1 coordinate 6,437,555, forward strand.
ACAGCGAATTCATCAATGACAAGGCCCGTGTGTCCAACGAAAAAGGCCGCTTCTCCAGCTACTGGAGCCGCGCCGGCGGCGAGGGCTTGAACACGATCATGGTCGAGGATGACCTGAACAAGACCACCCTCACCCTCAACGGTACGCCCTACAACATCTGGTACACCTGCCCACGGGACACCCGTAATACGTGCCTGCTGGACCCGTATGAAGATACGGTGGGCGGCAAACCCGTGCTGATGACCACCATCGCCCAGCCACTGATCGTGGACGGTAAAATGATCGGCGTGGTCGGTGTCGACATCGCCCTCAACACCCTGCAAGCCGCCACCGATGCCGCGCAGCACGACCTGTTCAACGGTGCGGCCCACCTGGAGATTCTCTCCAGCACCGGTCTGATTGCCGCCTACAGTGGCGAGCCGGCCAAGATCGGCAAGAACCTGATCGATACCCTTGGCGCCGAAGGCAAGGAAATCGTGCAACTGCTGGCCAGCGATAACCGCATGATCCGCGAACAGGACGGGACCATTCGCGCCGTGTACCCGGTCAAGCCGATTGCCGACGCCAAAGCCTGGGGCATCGTGATCAAGCTGCCCAAAAGCGTGATGCTGGCCGATAACGTCAAGCTGCAAGCGTTGCTCGACGACGCCCAGGCCAGCGGCACGCTCAAGGCCTTGCTGGTGGCGGCGGCTGCCGGTTTGCTGGGCCTGCTGCTGGTCTGGCTGACCGCCACCGGCGTGACCCGCCCGATCAACAGTGTGGCCGCCATGCTCAAGGACATCGCCAGCGGCGACGGTGACCTGACCCAGCGTCTGGCCTACGCCAAGAAAGATGAACTGGGCGAACTGGTGAACTGGTTCAACCGCTTCCTCGACAAGCTGCAACCGACCATCGCGCAAATCAAGCAAAGCATCACCGAAGCGCGCGGCACGGCTGACCAGTCCTCGGCCATTGCACGCCAGACCAGCGAAGGCATGCAGGTGCAATTCCGCGAAATCGACCAAGTGGCCACCGCCTCCAACGAAATGAGCGCCACCGCCCATGACGTCGCCAACAGCGCCTCGAATGCCGCCAGTGCCGCACGCGGGGCGGACCAGTCGGCGCGTGAAGGCATGTCGATCATCGAGCAAAGTACCCGCGACATCACCACCCTCGCTGAAGAAGTCAGCAAAGCCGTGAGCGAAGTCGAAGCCCTGGCCGTCAACAGCGAGCAGATCGGTTCCGTACTGGAAGTGATCCGCAGCATTGCCGAACAGACCAACCTGCTGGCCTTGAACGCCGCGATTGAAGCCGCACGTGCCGGGGAAAGCGGGCGAGGGTTTGCGGTGGTAGCCGATGAAGTGCGCAACCTGGCCAAACGCACCCAGGACTCGGTCGAGGAAATCCGCCTGGTGATCGAACGCATCCAGAGCGGCACCCGAGGAGTGGTGGCGACCATGCACTCCAGCCAGCACCAGGCCCAGAGCAACGCCGGGCAGATCCATCAGGCAGTGCAGGCCCTGGGCAAGATCAGCGACGCAGTGACGGTAATCAGCGACATGAACCTGCAAATCGCCAGCGCCGCCGAGCAGCAGAGCGCGGTGGCCGAAGAGGTCAATCGCAACGTCTCGGCGATCCGCAGCGTGACCGAGACCCTGACCGAACAGGCCACCGAGTCGGCGGCGGTCAGCAGCCAACTCAACGCATTGGCCAGCCAGCAGATGAAGTTGATGGATCAGTTCAGGGTTTAAAAAACACAACAGGACCCATGTGGGAGGGGGCTTGCCCCCGATGGCTGAGTGTCAGTCAACTTATCTATAAATGACACACCGCTATCGGGGGCAAGCCCCCTCCCACATTTGGATCACACTTGCCTTAAAGACCGGTCCAGGCGCTGACAAACTGCGTCAGGTCTTCTTTAGCTGCCGTACGCGGCGGATTCTGCGGTGTACCCAAATAGAGGAAGCCAATCACTTCCTCATCCGCCGTCAGCCCCAGGCCCTTGGCCACGTGGGCCGAGTACGACAACTCACCCGTGCGCCACACCGCACCAATCCCCTGGGCATAGGCCGCCAGCAGAATGCCGTGGGCTGCACAAGCCGCCGCCAGCAACTGCTCCGATTTCGGCACCTTGAAGTGTTCCTGCAGGCGAGCAATCACCACCACCACCAGCGGCGCGCGCAACGGGCCATTCTGGGCCTTGTCGATCAGCGCTTGCGGTGCGTCGGGGTCCTGCAGGCGCGCGGCTTCGGCCAGCAACGTGCCCATCTGCTCACGGGCCGCGCCTTCGACGGTCAGGAAACGCCAAGGGCGCAACTGGCCATGGTCGGGCGCACGCATGGCGGCGGCGAACAGCACATCGCGCTGCTCCTGGGTCGGTGCAGGCTCCAGCAAGCGCGGCACGGAAACACGGTTGAGCAAAGCGTCGAGAGCCTGCATTGGCCACCTCCAGAAAAAATGTGCGGTCATTCTAACGGGAATGAATCGGGATGCCATCAAACGATAATTGCTCTTATTCAAACTGCCCCGCCCTGTTAGACTTTGCGACCTGATTTTCAGCCTTCGTCCGGGAAACTCGATGTTCCGTCCGCTATTCCGCCTGTCTGCCGCATTAATGGCCTTGAGCCTGACCGCGTGCGACGACGCCCCGCACTTCACCCAGGCCGAGCCCGGTGAAGCACGAGCCGGCGGCGCGACGACGGTGAACAAACGCGACCAGAACGCGTTCTCCCTGCCCTCGGCCAACCTGGCGCCGACCCGTCGCCTGGATTTCAGCGTCGGCAACAGTTTCTTCCGCAGCCCCTGGGTGATCGCGCCCTCCACCACCACCGCGCGCGATGGCCTGGGCCCGCTGTTCAATACCAACGCCTGCCAGAACTGCCATATCAAGGACGGCCGTGGCCACCCACCGTTGCCCGATGCGCCGAATGCGGTGTCGATGCTGGTGCGCCTGTCGATCCCGGATACGCCGCCTTACGCCAAGGTGATCGAGCAGCTCGGCGTCGTGCCCGAGCCGGTCTACGGCGGGCAATTGCAGGATATGGCCGTGCCGGGGGTGGTGCCGGAAGGCAAGGTGCGGGTCGACTACACGCCGGTCAATGTGACGTTCAAGGACGGTACCGTGGTCGAGTTGCGCAAGCCGGACCTGCGCATCACCCAGCTCGGCTACGGGCCGATGCACCCCGATACGCGTGTTTCCGCGCGTATCGCCCCGCCGATGATCGGCCTGGGGTTGCTCGAAGCCATCCCTGATGCGGATATCCTGCGCAACACCGACCCGAAGACCGCCGCCAAAGGCGCCATCGTCGGCCGGGCCAATTGGGTCTGGGACGATGCCCAGCGCAAGACCGTCCTCGGGCGTTTCGGCTGGAAAGCCGGGCAACCCAATCTCAATCAACAAAATGTTCACGCATTTTCCGGTGATATGGGCCTCACGACCTCCCTGAGGCCCTTCGATGACTGCACCGACGCCCAAGTGGCTTGCAAACAGGCGCCCAACGGCAACGGCCCCGATGGCGAACCCGAAGTCAGCGACAATATCCTGCGCCTGGTGCTGTTCTACACCCGCAACCTTGCCGTGCCCGCACGCCGCGACGTCAATGCGCCGCAAGTCCTGGCCGGGAAAAACCTGTTTTACCAGGCCGGTTGCCAGGGCTGTCATGCTCCGGCCTTCACCACGGCGGCCAACGCCGCCGAACCTGAACTGGCCAACCAGGTGATCCGCCCCTACAGCGACCTGCTGTTGCACGACATGGGCGAAGGCCTGGCCGATCACCGTACCGAATTCAAGGCCAGCGGCCGCGACTGGCGCACCCCGCCGTTGTGGGGCATAGGCCTGACGCAAACCGTCAGTGGCCACACCCAGTTCTTGCATGACGGCCGCGCCCGCAACCTGCTGGAGGCCGTGCTCTGGCACGGCGGTGAAGCACAGGCGGCGCAGCAGCATGTGTTGTCCTTCAATGCCGAACAGCGCGCTGCGTTGCTGGCGTTCCTGAACTCTTTATAAGCGTCACCCCCATTACAGAAGGGAGCTCGACATGTTCCGTCCCAAGTTGTTGTTCACCAGCCTGGCCGCCCTCGCCCTCGGCGCCTGCTCGCCTCAAGACCCGCAAGCCGTGACCTCAGCGGCGATCGCCAAGCAAGTGATCCTGCCAACGTATAGCCGCTGGGTCGAAGCCGACCGTCAACTGGCCGTCAGCGCCCTGGCCTACTGCCAAGGCAAAGAAAGCCTGGATACCGCGCGCGCCGACTTCCTTCACGCGCAAAAGGCCTGGGCCGAGTTGCAACCGCTGCTGATCGGCCCACTGGCCGAGGGCAACCGTTCGTGGCAGGTGCAGTTCTGGCCAGACAAGAAAAACCTGGTGGGCCGCCAGGTCGAGCAACTGGTCAGCGCCCAGCCACAGATCGATGCGGCCACCCTGGCCAAGTCCAGCGTAGTGGTGCAGGGCCTGTCGGCCTATGAATACATCCTCTACGACGCCAAGACCGACCTCGCCGACGACGCGCAGAAAGCCCGTTACTGCCCGCTGCTGGTGGCGATTGGCGAGCGCCAGAAAGCCCTGGCCGAAGAGATCCTGGCGAGCTGGAACAGCACCGACGGCATGCTCGCGCAGATGAGCAAGTTTCCGAACCAGCGCTATGCCGACTCCCACGAAGCCATCGCCGACCTGTTGCGTGCGCAGGTTACCGCCCTGGACACCCTGAAGAAAAAACTTGGCACGCCGATGGGCCGCCAGACCAAGGGCATTGCGCAACCGTTCCAGGCCGATATGTGGCGCAGCCAATCCTCCCTGCAAAGCCTGGAAGCCAGCCTGGCGGCCGCCCAGACCGTATGGGTCGGGGTCGACAACAAGGGCCTGCGTGGCCTGTTGCCGTCAGCGCAGAAGCCCTTGGCCGACAAGATCGACGCCGCCTATGCCGCCGCCCTGAAACTGTTCGCCAGCAACCAGCGCACGCTGAACGAACTGTTGGCCGATGATGCCGGCCGCCAGCAGCTTAACGATATCTATGACAGCCTCAACGTTGTCCACCGCCTGCACGAAGGCGAACTGGCCAAGGCGCTGGGCATCCAACTGGGCTTCAACGCCAACGACGGTGACTGATGATGCTCAGGCGACAAGCTTTGGCGATGGGTAGCCTGCTGCTCAGCGCAGTGACGTTGGGTGGCTGGACGTTGTTCAAGCAGAAGGACAAGGGCCCACTGCTACTGTCGGCACGCGATGATGCAGACGGCAAGCATTACGCCGTGGGCTATCGCCTGGACGGCCAGCGGGTGTTTGCCACCCAGGTCGGCCAGCGCTGCCACGACATCATCAACCACCCGACGCTGCCGATAGCGCTGTTCGTCGCCCGCCGCCCGGGCACCGAGAGTTACCTGATCGACCTGCGCGACGGCGCGCTGCTGCAGACTGTCACCTCCCATGCCAATCGCCACTTCTATGGCCATGCGGTGATCCACAAGAGCGGCGACTGGTTGTACGCCACCGAGAACGACACGTCCGACCCCGGCCGTGGCCTGCTCGGTGTCTACAGGTTCGAAGGCGAGCGCCTGGTGCACAGCGGTGAGCTATCCACCCACGGTATCGGCCCGCACCAGGTGTCGTGGATGCCCGACGGCGAAACCCTGGTCGTTGCCAACGGCGGCATTCGCACCGAAGCCGAAAGCCGCGTGGAGATGAACCTCAATGCCATGGAACCGAGCCTGGTGCTGATGCAGCGCGACGGTACGCTGATCAGCAAGGAAACCCTCGGGCAGACGATGAACAGCGTGCGCCATATGGGCATCGCCGGTGATGGCACCGTCCTTACCGGGCAACAGTTCATGGGGCCGTCCCAGGAGCGTTCCGAGTTGCTGGCGATCAAGCGCCCAGGGCAACCGTTCGTGGCGTTTCCAGTGGCGGATGAACAGTTGCAGGCAATGGGTCATTACACCGCCAGCGTCGCGGTGCACAGTGAGTTGCGCCTGGTGGCATTGACCGCCCCACGGGGTAACCGCTTCTTTATCTGGGACATCGACAGCGCTGAACTGCGCCTGGACGCTCCGTTGCCGGACTGCGCCGGTGTCGGGCCGGTGGCGGATGGGTTTGTCGTCACGTCAGGCCAAGGCCGTTGCCGCTTTTACGATTGCCGCCAGAAAGAGTTGCTAGCAAAACCGTTGGAGTTGCCGGCTGGGCTCTGGGATAACCATCTCCACCTGATCTGACGCCGCTCTCGGCAGAGTGCTCACATACCCGCTGGCGGCACTGCCTGGCGGGTATATTCCTACAAGAAGCAGAAAGGCTTCCTTCCTCTGATAGCTATATGCCCTTCATCCAAAGGGGATTTTTCGGCTTACCCGCCCCTACGGCCCTAATAACAATCGACGCCTTCGTCATTGTTACCCAAGGAGCCATCTATGCCTGGCCGCCGCATGCTCGCGATGCTTGGTGTCGTTCTCGTCGTGGTATCGATGCTAGCGGGCTACAAAGCGTTCTGGATCAACCAACAACTGGCACGTCTGAATGCCCCCAAGCCGCCCGCCAGCGTATCGGTGGCGCCGGTCGTCACGCAGCTCTGGCAGCGCCAACTGCCGGCGGCTGGCAGTCTCAAAGCGCTTAAGGGAATCGATCTGAGTATCGAAGTGCCTGGTGTCGTCACGCAGGTGCATTTCGAGTCCGGACAAGCCGTTACAGCCGGGCAATCCTTGTTGCAATTGGAAAACCAGATGGAGACGGCCCAGCGGGATATCGCCCTGGCAAACCGTAGCCTGGCCCGACAGAATTTCGAGCGCGGCCAGATGCTGGTGGACAGTCAGGCGATCTCAAAAGGTGAGTTTGATCGGCTCTCCTCCGAGTTCAATCGACACAATGCGCTGGTCAAGCAGTACACCGCAGCGCTGGAAAAGAAACATATCACCGCCCCTTTCAGTGGCACCATCGGCATTCGCCAGGTCAATATCGGCGACTACCTGCAAAGCACGGCAGTGATCGCAAGCCTGCAAGACACCAGCAGCCTTTACGTCGACTTCCACGTACCCGAGCAAGCGGTCCAGTTCATTGAAGTCGGCCAATCAGTACAGGTTGAAGTGTCTGCGCGCCCCGGGCAGCACACCCTTGGCCTGGTCAGCGCCATCAACCCCATCGTCGATGACAGTACCCGGAATGTCAGGGTCCGGGCGACCCTGCCCAACCCGCACAACCGTTTACTGCCGGGCATGTTCGCCAGTTTGCAGGTGCAACTGGCACAGCCAACGCCGCAGGTCGTCGTTCCTGAGGAGTCAATCAGCTATAGCCCTGCTGGCCAGTATGTCTATGTTGTATCGCCACACGAGGCTGCCCCTGAAACCGCCGGTACGGTACTGACCGCCGAACAACGCCCGGTAGAGACCGGCGAGCGGCGCAATGGCCAGGTGATCATCACCAGGGGGCTGGCGCCCGGTGAACAGGTGGTCACGGCGGGCCAACTCAAGCTCAAACATGGCGCCCCCGTCATCGTCAGCGCCGACAGGAACCTGTCGCCGCACGCGCCGCTCTTCTCTGGCGACAACGGTGCCGCACCATGAGATTTACCGATCTGTTTATTCGCCGCCCGGTACTCGCCATGGTGGTCAGCCTGTTGATCCTGTTGCTGGGGCTGCAGGCCTACCACCAATTACCCCTGCGCCAATACCCGCAAATGGAAAATGCCCAGATCACCGTGACGACCCTGTACCCGGGAGCCAACGCCGAAACTATTCAGAGCCTTGTCACGCAGCCACTTCAGAAAAGCCTGGCAGGCGCTGAAGGCATCGACTACATGAAGTCCACGAGCCGCCAGAATGTCTCGGTGATTACTCTGCACAGCCGTACCGGCGCCGACAGCGATCGCTTGTTTACCGAGTTGCTGGCCAAGATCAACGAAGTGCGCAACCAACTGCCCCGCGAGGCGCAAGACCCGGTACTGAGCAAAGTCGCGACGGATACGACCGCCTTGATGTACCTGAGCTTCTCCAGCAATACGATGAGTAGCGCCCAAGTCGCCGACTACCTGCAACGGGTGGTACAACCCCGACTGTCGACGCTGCCCGGCATGGCAGACGCAGAAATCATCGGCAATCAAACCCGCGCCATGCGCCTGTGGCTGGACCCCATCAGGCTCGCCGGCTTCGGCTTGAGCGCCAGCGATGTGAGCCAGGCCGTCAATAGCTACAACGTGCAGTCGACAGCCGGTGAGGTCACGGGTGCCTATGTCGTCACCGGCGTCCATGCCAATACGCTGCTGCGCACGGCCGAGGATTTCGAGGCGATCACCTTGAAAAGTACGAATGACAGCCAGGTTCGCCTCGGTGACGTGGCACGGGTGGAGATCGGGGCGGAAAACTACAACAGTTTCAGTTCATTCAATGGCATGCCTGCCACCTATATCAGCATCAAGCCTGCACCGGACGCCAACCCTCTTGAGCTCGGCGAGCAGGTGCGTGAGTTCATTCTCGCGCTGCAATCACAGCTGCCGCCCGATCTGGCGGCCGATATTGCCTTTGACTCCACGCAGTTTATCCAAGCCTCCCTCGACGAAGTCGTGACCACGCTGCTGGAGGCCGTACTGATCGTGGTGATCGTGGTGTTCCTGTTCCTGGGCACACTGCGCTCGGTGATTATTCCCATCGTCACCATCCCCTTATCCTTGATCGGGGTGATGTTTTTCATGCAACTGATGGGCTACTCCATCAACGGCCTGACACTGTTGGCCATGGTCTTGGCCATCGGGCTGGTGGTGGATGACGCCATTGTGGTGATGGAAAACATTCATCGGCACATTGAAAATGGCTGGTCCCCCTTCAAGGCCGCGATCATAGGGGCTCGGGAAGTATGCGCCCCGGTCATCGCCATGACGATTACGCTCGCGGCGGTCTATGCCCCCATCGGTTTTTTGCAGGGGCTGACGGGCTCGCTGTTCAAGGAGTTTGCCTTGACCCTGGCCGGGGCCGTGGTGATATCCGGCATCGTGGCACTGACCCTGTCACCGATGATGTGCGCACTGTTGCTACGCAAGGGGAAGCCTTCCCAAGGGTTCGCACTGACGCTGGATCGCATTTTCGAACGCCTGAAACAGCGTTATCTACGCCTCCTGCAAGAGGTGCTGAATGCACGCCCGGTTGTACTGGTGTTCGCTCTGATCGTTATGCTCCTGATCCCGGCGATGCTCATGTTCACGCCTTCACAGCTGGCGCCGGATGAGGACAAAGGCGTTGTCTTTATGCTCACCCAAGCGCCGCAAGCCTCCAACCTCGCCTATTTGAACGCCCACACCAAGGACTTCACGTCGCTGTTCGAGACACTCGCCGAGTATCAGGGGTCGTTCCAGATCAACGGCCTGAACGGCGCGCAATCGGGCATCGGCGGCTTCCTGCTCAAACCCTGGGGGGAACGTGAGCGTACTTCGATGCAGATACTGGAACAGTTGCGCGAGAAACTGGACAGCATTCCCGGCCTTCAGGTACTTGCCTTCAACCTACCCGCCCTACCGGGCACCGGTGAAGGCCTGCCCTTCGGTTTCGTGATCAGTACGCCCGGCGATCATCAGTCACTGCTCGATGTAGCGGAACGGGTCAAACAACGCGCCATCGACTCAGGAAAATTCGCTTACGTCGACATCGACCTGGCCTTCGACCGGCCAGAAGTCGTGATCGACATTGACCGAAACAAGGCGTCACAGATGGGTGTTTCGATGCAAGACCTGGGGCTGACCTTGTCGACACTGCTGGCGGAGACAGAAATCAACCGATTCAGCATGGATGGCCGTCATTACAAAGTGATTGCCCAGGTCGAACAAGCGTTCCGAAACACGCCAGACTGGCTGAACCACTACTACGTCAAAAACGCCAAAGGACAGTTGCTGCCCCTGTCCACGCTGATCACGGTGTCCGAACAGAAAGCACGACCACGCCAGCTCAATCAGTTCCAACAAATGAACTCAGTACTGATCGCGGGTTTCCCGATTGTCAGCATGGGCGACGCCATCGACACCCTGCGCGACATTGCGCAAGAGGAAGCCCCACCCGGTTTTACCTTTGACTACAGCAACGCCACGCGTCAGTTCGTTCAGGAAGGTGGCGCGTTATGGGGCAGCTTTGGCCTGGCACTGGCAATCATCGGCCTGGTACTGGCCGCCCAGTTTGAGAGCTTTCGCGACCCACTGGTGATCCTGGTCAGCGTACCGTTGTCGGTCTGCGGGGCGTTGGTCGCCCTGTTCCTGGGATGGTCGAGCCTGAACATCTATACACAGATAGGCTTGGTCACGCTGATTGGCCTGATCAGCAAACATGGAATCCTGATCGTCGAATTCGCCAACCAGTTGCGCCGAGAGCAGGGGTTAACGATTCGCGAAGCTGTCGAACAAGCCGCCGCGACGCGTCTGCGTCCGATTCTGATGACCACCCTCGCCACCGTCCTGGGCGTCGTGCCGTTGATCCTGGCCAGCGGTGCCGGGGCGGTCAGCCGATTCGATATCGGCTTGGTGATTGCCACCGGCATGTCCGTGGGCACCCTGTTCACCTTATTTGTACTGCCCTGCATCTACACCCTGCTGGCAAAACCCGGAATGCTACCCGGCAGTATCTTGCCGCTGCCGGTGTATCCCTCACCCTTCGGAGGCTACGGCCGGCTTGAGATCCTTCCTCAAGCGCCGCCGCTACTCGGCCATGCGCTGCCGGCCCCCCTGCCAGGCCTGTCAACATTGCCAGCGCCCCCCCCTGGGAAAGACGGAGTAACGTTTCGATTCGTCGGCCCCAATCCGTCCAAGGAACCGGAAGGTGCCATGCCGCCGCAGGTTGATCGTAGGGGGTGTGGTGCGGCTGATCGCCCTGCCACGGGCGGATTACACGGCCTTTTCTATCTACCTGCTGATCCCGGTCTGTTCCAGGCCCAAACCGCCAGAGAGTGTCGTCGTGGCGATGGCCGTCGCGCAGCCCAGGCAACCACGCTGACCATCAGTGAGTACACGGAAGGCCTTGAAGGGCGTGAACCTGAGTCTGGTGATTGCGCAGGCAATCAAGGATATGCAGCTCGAGTCCGGGCAGATAGTGAAGAGCCGCCAACCGCGGGTACCACTCGATAGCGCCGTCGAAAGCACCGCCACAGCCAAGCTGGTTGTGCTTCGCGCGACGCGCCATGCCTGGGGCACACCCCAAAAAAAAGGGCCTCGCATCGCAAGGCCCTTTCCGGGGGTTTCAATCGTTTCAACTTTGCGGCCTCATCCCTTGAGACATTCCAAACATAAACAGCAGTAACTCGTGGTCAGGCTTGACCGCCACACTCGCCTTGGCGACGCGCGGCAACAGGCATTGCCCGCCGCTTTGCACCGCGCTGAGTACTTGTGTGCGAGGTTGTTCCCAGGCGACCAGGGCCAAGGCTGCAATGCCCAATGCCCCCACCAAGAACAGACCTCGTGCTATTTCTAGCTTCATTTGGTTAAACCCTTGATAGCGCTGCCAAACGCCGTCTCGTAAAAGTAGCTGAGTTTTTCCCAGTCGCTATCGCTCCACGACGAATGGCGGCGCAATTGCAGCATATCGTGGGACGCCGCCCGATAGGCGGTCAGGCGCTGGCGACACTTTTCAAAATCCAGCAATGCCACTTCCACGGTGGCCGCGTCGCCTTCGCCGGTGACCCGCGCAAAAATGTGCTTGATGTACAGGCAACCATGTTGCCAGCGCCCCTTGTGCATACGCGCCAGGGTAGTCGCGACTTCCTTGAGCAGGCGCTCATGGACTACTTCGCCGTACTGTTCACGGCCACCGGCGGCGTACCACTTTTCGATTTCATCGAAGCCATCCAGCGAAGCGGTCACCAACAATGCCTTCCATTGGTGCTCCGGATCACGACGTGCCTCGCAGAACACCATTTCCGGTACGCGCACATTCAGCAAGCGCAGGCCCTTGAGGGCATCGCGCTCGCGCAACACGGTGGGACGTCCAAAAGGATGCAGCCAACTGCGGTAGATATGCCCGGTCTGACGTTTGCTGTAGAGCAAGCGCCCATTGGGGCCCACCACCCGCTGCACACCACTTTCACCACCGCGCCGACGATTGGGCTCTTCGACCCATTCGCCCTGCTGGCGCCAGAAATAATCAAATCGCTCTTCGGGAGCTACGTGACTGCCTGCTACGCACTCAACTGCCATCCTGTTACCTCTTGCGCAATACGTACACCCGCCACATGGCGTAGAGCGGGATGAAGTCCAGGGATTCCTGAACACGGAAACCGGCCTGCTCAAACTCTGCCTCAACAGTAGCAGCCGGTAACACAAATCGGTTTTGGTAACCTTCCTGCTCACCTTTCTTACGACGTTTTACTTCGGCACGCTTACGTTTCCAGGCCTTGAAGTTGCCATCCACCCACAGCGAGATGATCACGCTGTCGCGGGTTACACGCTGAAATTCGCGCAGTATCGCCAGCCTGTGCTCAGGATCACCAATGTGATGCATCAAGCGCATACAGAAGATGCTATCGACCGAGTTATCGGGTAAATCGATATCGAAGGCAGATGTCTGCAAGGGTCGTACCCGTTTGACCACGTCCGCCGGTTGCGCGTGCATCGCAACCTTCAACATCGACTCCGAATTGTCGGCACCGATAATCACGCGGTTGGGTTTTTCGGCCAGCAGCGGCCAGAAGCGCCCAGCCCCGCAAGGCAAGTCCAGAACCAGCCCCGGTTCACCGGCCATGGCCAGTGCGCCGCGCGCCAATTGCTCGTCACGTTTGTGGGACAACCGGCGAGCCAAATTGTCCTGATGCTTGAGCAAATAATTCTGCGCGTGCTGATCGTCGTATTTTTCAGAAAATTCGAGCTTGATCGGGGTAGGCATCGCTGATCTCCAGTTACTGATGCCTACAACCTTAGGCAGCTAACTGTGATCAACAGGTCAACCAAGTGTGAAAAACTTGTCCTGTCCAATCTCATACATTTCAAGATTTTACAGATACAGTCAGTAGCACGGGGCCATCTTCGCCGAACAGCGGGGAATCTGCCGCAGCATAGCGGCAGGATGGGCGGTCAAGGTTTGACCTGGCTCAACTCGACATGAAAGCGGCAACCGTTGGGTTCCATGGTGCTCAGGCTGACGCTCCAGCCCTGGTTCTCACAGATGCGCTGCACCAGGGACAAGCCCAGGCCAAGGCCTTCGCCGCGCTTCTCGCTGCCACGCACAAAAGGTTCGAACATCGCCTCGCGCTTGTCTTCGGGAATGCCGACACCGGAATCCTCCACCACGAAACCACTGGGCTCCAGCGTGAGGCGGATAAAGCCCCGTTCGGTGTAATGCAGGGCGTTGCGCAACAGGTTGCCCATCACCGCGTGCAGGAAGGTGGTGTTGTAGCGGGTGTCCAGGGGGTTGCCCGGTTGATAGATCAACTCCAGCCCCTTTTGCTCGATAGGTTCGCGCCAGATGCCCAGCAAATCGTCCGCCACCTGGGTGAGGGTCACCCGCGGCGACATGGTGGCATCGTTGTGCTGGGCGCGTGCCAGCATCAGGAAGGTCTGGACCAGCTCGCGCATTTCTTCACAGGCCCGTGCGATGCGCAGCACCTGGTTACGGCCGCGCTGGTCGATGGCCGGGTTTTCCAACAGCAGTTCGCAGGAACTGGCCAGTACCATCAAGGGTGTGCGCAACTCGTGGCTGACATCGCTGGTGAACAACTGCTCACGGGACAATGCCTGGCGCAGACGGCCCAACGTGGCATCAAAGGCCACTGCCAACTCGCCCACTTCATCGGCGGCATAATCCGGCGCCAAGGGCGGCGCCAGGCCGAGCAACTGGTCGCGATGGCGAACCTGGCGCGCCAGTCGCACCACCGGGGCCATGACCTTGCGGGCCAACACCCAGCCGAGGAAGACTGCCAGTGCCAGGCTGAGCACGAAGCCCACCAGCACCACGGCAAACAACACGCGCTCACGTTCCTCGAAGTCACTCTGGTCTTGCAGCAGCACATAGCGCCGGCCATCCACCACTTCGACCATGGCGTGATACGACAGCGCCTCGCGGAACACTTCATGGAACCCCGGCTCCAGGTGCCGCAGGTCCTTGGGTAGCTCAAAGTCCCCGCGCCCGCCGCTGAAATAGAACAGCTGGTCCGGCTCGGGTCGGTGGCTCCAGTCTTCGACGCTGTCCATCAGCAGCAGGCGCTGCAGATCGCCGCCCAGGCCAGCCGATATCAGCTTCTCTTCCACCAGGTGCACCGTCGCGACGATGCCCATGGCGAAGGCCCCCGCTACCAATGCGCTCATCAAGGCAAAGGCGATGATGATGCGCTGGGCAAGGCTCTGCTTAAACTCCATCACGACCCTCGGCCAGGCGGTAACCCACGCCGTGCACGGTTTGCAGCAATGGCTTGGCGAACGGTTTATCGATCACCTGGCGCAACTGGTGGACGTGACTGCGCAGGCTGTCACTGTCCGGGCAATCGTCGCCCCACAGCGCTTCTTCGAGAATTTCCCGACGCAGCACGTGAGGGCTTTTCTGCATCAATACCGCCAGCAGCTTCAGGCCCACCGGGTTGAGTTTGAGCAGGCGCCCTTCGCGGGTGACTTCCAGGGTATCGAGGTCGTAATGCAAGTCGGCCACCTGCAGGGCCCGCCGCCCACCACCCTGGGCACGGCGCAGCACGGCTTCAATGCGGGCAGCCAGCTCCGACAGGGCGAACGGCTTGAGCAGATAGTCATCGGCGCCGGACTTGAAGCCCTGCAGCCGGTCATCCAGCTGGTCACGGGCGGTGAGCATGATCACCGGCGTATCACGCCGCGCGTCTTCGCGCAGGCGTTTGCACAGGGTGTAGCCATCGATGCCAGGCAGCATGATGTCGAGCACGATCAGGTCGTAATGCTCGGTGGCGGCCAGGTGCAGGCCCGATAAACCGTCCTGCGCGCAGTCCACGGTGTAGCCCTTGAGGCCCAGGTAATCCGCCAGGTTGGCCAGAATATCGCGGTTGTCTTCAACCAATAAAATTCGCATGGGCAGTGTCTCCGTACTTTCGTGACGACCGTGTTGGCTCGCGCAGCTTAAGGCCAAGTGGGACGCAGGGATAGAGCTGAGGGGCGCGTCGATAAAGGTTTTCAACCGATTAAATAAACCAACGAGTTTTTCACTATAGCTTCACAAACTGACTACAGTGTCAGGCCGAAGATCGCCACCCATTGATATAAGGAAGATGACATGGGGTTTCTCAAAACAGCGCCTATGCGCTATCTGCTGCTGGTAACGGGTACCTGGCTGGTTATTTTCCTGCTCACACGCAGTGTGCTGCTCGTCACTCACCTGGATGAAGTCGGCGGCAATCTGCTGCCAGTGTTCGGCGTGGGTTTGCTGTACGACCTGGGTTTCCTGACCTACGCCGCCCTGCCCTTGGGCTTGTACCTGCTGCTGTGCCCACCGGCGCTGTGGCGTCGCCGCGGTCACCGTTGGTTCCTGCAAGCGGTGCTCACCATCAGCGTGTTTGCAATGCTGTTTACCTCAGTGGCCGAATGGCTGTTCTGGGATGAATTCGGCGTGCGCTTCAACTTTATCGCCGTCGACTACCTGGTGTATTCCAACGAGGTATTGAATAACCTGCTGGAGTCCTACCCGATCGGCAAGTTGCTCAGCTTGCTGGCAATGCTCGCCATCGTGCTGAGCCTGGCCTTGCGCAAACCGTTCAATGCCGCGCTGAACGCACCACTGCCGCCGATGCGTGGCCGCCTGCTGAATGCCCTGGCGTTGCTGGTCGTCGCCGGTCTGAGCCTGCAACTGATCAGCCAGGACAGCCCACGCGCCCAGGGCGGCAATGCCTACATGAACGAACTGGCGAGCAATGGCCCCTATCAGTTCTTCGCCGCGTTCCGTAACAACGAGCTGGATTACTCGCAGTTCTATAAAAGCCTGTCGACCGACGTGGTGGCCAAGCAATTGCGCGCCGAACTCAGCGAACCGAATGCCCGTTTTATCGGCCAGGACCCGCTGGATGTCCGCCGCGCCATCACCAACCCAGGCACGTTGCGCAAACCCAATATCGTGCTGGTGACCATTGAAAGCTTCAGCGCCAAGTACATGGGCAGCAATGGCGACGGGCGCAACCTTACGCCCAACCTCGATGCACTGCGCCAACAAAGCCTGTATTTCAATAACTTCTACGCCACCGGTACCCGCACCGACCGAGGCCTGGAGGCGATCACCCTGGCGATTCCACCGACGCCTGGGCGCTCTATCGTCAAGCGCATTGGCCGTGAAAGCGGTTTCGCCAGCCTGGGCCAGCAGCTCAGTGCCATCGGTTATGACAGCGTGTTTGTCTACGGCGGCCGTGGCTACTTCGACAACATGAACGCATTCTTCAGCGGCAACGGTTATCGCGTGGTCGACCAGAGCAGCGTACCCGAGTCGGAAATCTCCTTCAAAAACGCCTGGGGCATGGCGGACGAGGACCTCTACAAACAAACCTTGAAGCTGGCTGATGCCGACTACGCCAAGCAACAGCCGTTCTTGCTGCAACTGATGACCACTTCCAACCATCGCCCCTACACCTACCCGGACGGGCGCATCGATATCAAATCCGGCAATGGCCGCGACGGCGCAGTGAAGTACACCGACCACGCCATCGGCCAGTTCCTGGAAGCTGCACGCCAGAAACCCTGGTTCGATAACACCATCTTCGTGTTCGTCGCCGACCACACCGCCGGCAGCGCGGGCAAGGAAGACCTGCCCATCACCAACTACCAGATTCCGCTGTTCATCTATGCACCCAAGCTGATCGACGCCCGGGAAAACGCGCAACTGGCCAGCCAGATCGACCTCGCGCCAACCCTGCTGGGCCTGATCAACCTGAGCTACGAGTCAACCTTCTTCGGCCGTAACCTGTTGCAAGACAACCCATTGCCACCTCGGGTAGTGGTCGGCAACTACCAGCACCTGGGGTTATTCGACGGCAAGGACCTGGCGATCCTCAGCCCACGCCAGGGCCTGCGCCGCCACGACCAGGCCCTGGGTGAGAGCCAGGAACTGCGGGTCGGCAGTGATGATCCGCTGATCCAGCGCGCGATTACCTACTACCAGGCCGCGAGCTACGGTTTCAAACAACAGTTGCTGGGCTGGAGGGCACCCAAGGACGAGGCCCCGGCACTGAGCACGCGCTAACCAAAACGTCCCGTACCGCTGAGTACGGGACTTTTTCCAGGGTTCACCATGCCATCCACCTCTGCAGTGCCGGTTTCCAAACCTCTCAATTTCTGGCTGTGCCTGGGCATCCCCGCCGTGGCTGCGCTCCTGATGCTGTTGCTGGAGCTGACATCGCTGGACATGGACCTCGCCAAGCGCTTCTACAACGCGGCGGACGGCGGCTTCATCGGCCGCTACAGCTTCTTCCTCGAAGACATCCTGCATGACCGCGCTAAACAGCTGGTGATCCTGTTTTCAGTGCTGGCAATTCTGGGGCTTATCGGCACGTTCATCCTGCAACGGCTCAAGCCGTACCGCCGCGAGCTGGTGTGCCTGGTGCTGTCCCTGGGCCTGGCCACCGCCTTCGTCTCGCCGTTGAAAACCATCACTGCCGTACAGTGCCCCTGGAGCCTCAAGGAATTCGGCGGCCAGGAAACCTATAGCGAACTGCTCAGCCCACGCCCACCCACCGACAAACCCGGGCGCTGCTGGCCGGGCGGTCATGCGGCTACCGGGTTTGCCCTGTTCGCCTGGTTCTTTGCACTACGGGATCGGCGGCCGCGGATGGCGCGCAAGGCGTTCATCTTTGCTGTTGCGCTGGGTAGCGTTTTTTCAGTGAGCCGCATGCTGCAAGGCGCGCACTTTTTTTCCCATAACGTATGGACGGCGATTTTCTGCTGGCTGATCTGCCTGGGGCTGTACTGCCTGTTGCTCTATCGGCCATCACGCGTTGAGGCGGCAAATACTCAGGCAGTGAATCCGTAGACCGGCTCATTCACTCAACCGCCGGCGTTTCCTGAGGGCCATAAAAAAACCCCGCCTGCATCGCTGCAGGCGGGGTTTTATTAGCCGGGTAAGGCTGGCTTACATCATGCCGCCCATGCCACCCATGCCGCCCATGTCTGGCATACCGCCGCCAGCCTGGCCTTCTTTCTTCGGTAGATCAGCGATCGCTGCTTCGGTGGTCAGGATCAGACCGCCGATGGAGGATGCCGCTTGCAGCGCGGAACGAGTCACCTTGGTAGGGTCCAGGATGCCCATTTCGATCATGTCGCCATAGACGCCAGTCGCAGCGTTGTAACCGTAGTTACCTTTGCCGTTCTTGACTTCGTTGACCACTACGCTTGGCTCGTCGCCGGAGTTCGCAGCGATCTGACGCAGCGGTGCTTCAACAGCACGACGCAGCACAGCGATACCGACGTTCTGGTCAGCGTTGTCGCCGGTCAGGTCAGTCAGGGCTTCCAGAGCACGGATCAGCGCAACGCCACCGCCAGGTACCACGCCTTCTTCAACGGCTGCGCGAGTTGCGTGCAGGGCGTCTTCAACGCGGGCTTTCTTCTCTTTCATTTCAACTTCGGAACCCGCGCCAACCTTGATCACTGCAACGCCGCCGGACAGCTTGGCCAGACGCTCTTGCAGTTTTTCACGGTCGTAGTCGGAGGAAGTTTCGGCCACCTGGGCGCGGATCTGAGTGATACGCGACTGGATGTCCTGGTCTACGCCAGCACCGTCAACGATGATGGTGTTTTCCTTGGAGATGGTCACGCGCTTGGCGCTACCCAGGTTTTCCAGAGTGGCGCTTTCCAGGCTCAGGCCGATCTCTTCGGAGATAACGGTACCGCCGGTCAGGACGGCGATGTCCTGCAGCATGGCCTTGCGACGGTCGCCGAAGCCTGGAGCCTTGACGGCTGCAACTTTGACGATGCCACGCATGTTGTTTACAACCAGCGTCGCCAGGGCTTCGCCTTCAACGTCTTCGGAAACGATCAGCAGTGGGCGGCCAGCTTTGGCAACGGCTTCCAGCACTGGCAGCATTTCGCGGATGTTGGAGATTTTCTTGTCGACCAGCAGGATCAGCGGGCTGTCCAGCTCGGCAACCATGGTTTCTGGCTTGTTGACGAAGTACGGGGACAGGTAGCCACGGTCGAACTGCATGCCTTCAACAACCGACAGTTCGTTTTCCAGGCCAGTGCCTTCTTCAACGGTGATCACGCCTTCTTTACCGACTTTTTCCATGGCTTCGGCAATGATGTCGCCGATGGAGCTGTCGGAGTTGGCGGAGATGGTGCCTACCTGAGCGATAGCCTTGGTGTCAGCGCAAGGCTTGGACAGTTTTTTCAGCTCGGCGACGATAGCGATGGTCGCCTTGTCGATGCCGCGCTTGAGGTCCATCGGGTTCATGCCGGCAGCGACGGCCTTGTAGCCTTCGTTGACGATTGCCTGAGCCAGAACGGTGGCGGTAGTGGTGCCGTCGCCTGCGTCATCGTTGGCACGGGAGGCAACGTCTTTGACCAGCTGCGCGCCCATGTTTTCGAAACGGTCTTCCAGTTCGATTTCTTTAGCGACGGAAACGCCGTCCTTGGTGATGGTCGGAGCGCCGAAGCTCTTCTCGATGATCACGTTACGGCCTTTCGGGCCCAGGGTCGCTTTTACTGCGTCAGACAGGACGTTGACACCAACGAGCATTTTCTTGCGGGCGGAATCGCCGAATTTAACTTCTTTAGCAGCCATGATCGATATTCCTTAAATACTTTGTAGTAACGGGAAAATGAGCGGGGAAATCAGTCTTCCAGAACGGCGAGAATCTCGTTCTCAGCCATAACCAGAAGGTCTTCGCCGTCGACTTTCACAGTGTTGCTGCCGGAGTAAGGGCCGAATACGACTTTGTCACCGACTTTAACGGCCAGCGCACGTACGTCACCGTTTTCCAGAGTCTTGCCTGGGCCTGCAGCGACGATCACACCGTGGTTGGCTTTTTCAGCAGCCGAACCTGGCAGAACGATACCGCCAGCGGTTTTCTTTTCTTCTTCGCTGCGACGGATAACGACGCGGTCGTGCAGAGGACGAAGCTTGCTCATTGTCGATCTCTCCTAATTGTGTTTTTCATCGGCCGGTGTCAGTACCGGCAGGTTAAATCCGGCGGTGCCGGTCGCGGTTCGCTGGGCGAAACGCGGAAGTCTGTCTGGTGTCGCCACCAGAAACCTTGCGGTGACCGTTACATAAGGGCGCATCAGCTGATTACAAGGGGCGTGGAATGAATTTTTTTGCGTTTGCCAGTCCAGAAAAGCAACACGGCACCCGAAGGTGCCGTGTCGGTGAAGCGGTTATTTGCTGTCGCGATGCTCGAACTCGCCTTCGATCACATCACCTTCGCGCCCCAACGGCTGGCGTGGAGCCGGGCCGCCACGGGGTTGCAGGTCGTCGGCAAACGCGCGCTGGCGAATCGCAGCCTCTTCGGCGCGCTGGCGCATCTTGCCGGCCAGCAGCTTGCGGGTGAAGGGCAGCAACATGACCAGGCCGACCACATCGCTGATAAAGCCCGGCAGGATCAATAGGCCACCGGCCAAGGCCATCATCAGCCCTTCGAGCATGGTCTGGGCCGGCAATTCACCACGATTCAGGCTTTCACGGGCACGCAGCGCTGTGGCCAGGCCGGCGACGCGCAGTACCAGTACGCCGAGCATCGAGCCGAGAATGATCAGCAGCAGAGCCGGGAAAAACCCGATCGCACCGCTGACTTGAACGAATACGAACAGCTCCAACACCGGGAACAGCAGAAAGAGCAATAAAAAAGGGCGCATCAAATTGTTTCCTCAACGCAAGAATGCCTTGCCAGTCCACCTTAGATGACGTCGCCATTTCGTGAATTCAAGCTTCAGCGCTGGCTTTTTTCGGCCAGACCTCGGCGTGAGCCAATAAAACCAAGGCCTCGCGCACTTGTGTCGGCGTGTTGCAAGGCTCGGCAAAGGGCAACCAGTGCAGGGCATGGCCGATACGCAGGTGCATGCCCTCGCTGTCGATGCCGGCCAGTTGCGCAGGCTCGTGGTTCGGCAGGCCGGCCAGTTCGACGTAATGCGCGATAGCCTTGGCGTGATCGCTGTTCATGTGCTCGATCATGCTGCGCTCGGCCGCACCAAAGAACGGATTGGCCAAGGTCAGTTGGTCGACCCAGTGAATCGCGCCAAACCCGCCGATATAACGATGGCGTACCGGCTTGAGGACCCAGAAGTCGAAATCGTGGGCCTTATGGTAGTTGGCCGACTCGGGGAAGTAGCGGTAATAGCGTTCGGCCGCCGCTTCAATCGCAGCGCCCTCCTCCAGCTTCTCGGCTTCGGCCAGGCAGGTCAGGCGCCCCACCGCCTGCACATCATCCGCTTCGCGCTCGCCGACCAGCAGCGAACACTTGGGATCTTTCTGCAGGTTATGGGTGTGCTGGGCAATCCGGCTGATCAGGATCAGCGGCCGGCCTTCTGAGTCCAGGCAATAGGGCACCACCGAACCAAAGGGAAAACCGGGCATGGCCTTGGACAATGTGGAGAGAGCCCCACGGTATTCCTTGAGCAACAGCTCTCGGGCGTTCTTGGCAACGTGCGCGCTCAACGTATGACTCCTCGGGTATTCGGCCGCCCTGGCCTATGGGAATGGATCTCAACCCAAGGTAATCAATATCCGCACAGGTTGCCAGCGGCACCCCGGCGGGCGGGTTCAAGCTGATTACCAGGCGACGCCAAAGCCTGCGGTGTAGCGGGTCTTGCTCAAGCTGCTTTCCGACTCGCCGCTGATAATGTCGCGTTCAGCCTTGAGGTTGAGCGAGGCCCACTCGGTGACTTTGTAGCGCAGGCCCATTTCCGCATCGAGGGAATATTCGGCCGGGCCGCCGATGGGCTTGCCGACTTCGCCGTTGGTGAAGAACTCGACCGTCTTGCCGACCAGATAGCGGTTGTAGTTCCACTTCATGGCCAGGGAATAGAAGTTGTCCTTGCCGCCATCGGAGTATTCGTAATCGGTGCGGTTGACCAGCGACCCCAGCGAGAACGCCCCCAGCTCATCATCCCAGAACTGGTAGCCCGGGCCGGTGCCCACGGTGCGTTGACGGGACAGGTCTTCAACCTTGTCGCGCTTGTAGGTCAGACGCCCCTGCCAGAACCAGTGCTCGGTCAGGAAGCGGTCGAGGTCGTACTCCAGGGCCCAGTTGTCGGTGGTGGTGACGTCGTCCTGGAACTCGCGGTTGTATTCGCCCTGCCCCGTGTGGCGCCATTGACCATGGCGCGCGATGGTCTTGAAGTCGATGTCGTAGTCATTGGTGTCTTTCTCGGCACGCCTGTAGTCCAGTGCCATGTCGACATTGCCTTTCCATACCAGGTCTTCGATCACCGGCTTGGGCTTGATGATCTGCTGGATGCTCGCCAGTTCGACGGTCTTGGGCGCCTCGCCATTGGCCAGCACCACCTTGCCGTCATCGGCGGCCTTTAACGATTTAGCTTTCTCGCCGGTATAGGCATCCTGCTTGACCAGCAACTCCTGGTCACTCTCCAGGGTTTTCACCTGCTTCCAGTCCACCGGGATCGCGCCCGCGTAGTCAGTCTGGATCAGCAGCTTGCCACCGTCGAAGACTTTGATCTTGCCAGTCAGGCGGTCACCGTTCTTCAACCAGACGGTATCAGCCAGCAAGGGCGCGGAAGCGCTGAGAACAGCAAGGCACAGCAGGGTTCTGGGCAACATAAGCGATTAAGGAGCTCAAGATTGGCGAAAAAGGACGATTATCGTATTAGATAGCTACGACTGACTCGGGGATCTATATTGAGTTCAATACTCATCCGCATACTTATCAGACGCTTCTTACAAAACGACCCAGGATCCGAACGGATATACCCCCAGTGAACCCACCCAATGAAACCCCGCAAAGCCCCGCCGAGATGCGCCGCACCGCGCTTTACCTGACACTGGCGCAAGTACCCGAAGGTTGTGTGGTGAGCTACGGTGAACTGGCCCACCTCGCCGGGTTGGGGCGTGCGGCACGCTGGGTCGGACGCACGCTCAGCCAGTTGCCGCAGGACACTCGCCTGCCCTGGCACCGGGTGCTGGGTGCCGGCGGTCGGATAAGCCTGCCAGTGGGCAGTGCCTCAGGCGACGAGCAACGTGCGCGTTTGCGCAGCGAAGGTGTCACTATCCTGAACAATCGCGTGGATATTCAGCGTCATGGCTGGCGCCCGGTAGAGCACAGCGGTTAGAGTGCGCGCTTTGTTTCCGTGAATCTGAGGCAGACTCCAGCCCATGCCCCGTAAAACCTGGCGCGCCGCGCTCGCCGCCTATGCCAGCCCCTCGACGTTAGTGCTGTTGTTGCTCGGCTTTGCCGCCGGCTTGCCTTACATGTTGGTGTTCTCGACGCTTTCAGTATGGTTGCGCGAGGCCGGTGTGGCCCGCGAGACCATCGGCTATGCGAGCCTGATCGGTTTGGCGTATGCCTTCAAATGGGTGTGGTCGCCGCTGCTCGACCAATGGCGCCTGCCGCTGCTCGGCAAACTCGGACGTCGTCGTTCCTGGCTGGTACTGGCCCAGTCGCTGGTGATCCTCGGATTGATCGGCATGGGGTTCTGCGACCCGCAGAAACACCTGTCCTGGCTGATTGCCATTGCGGTCGTGGTCGCCTTTGCATCGGCCACCCAGGATATCGCGGTCGACGCCTATCGCCTGGAAATCGCCGATGACAGCCGCCAGGCAGCCCTGGCGGCCAGCTATATGTCCGGTTATCGCATTGCCGCCCTGCTGGCCACGGCGGGTGCGCTGTTCTTCGCCGAAGGCTTCGGCTCCACCGGTTTCAACTATAAGCACTCGGCGTGGACCGGCACCTATGTCCTGTTCGGTGTGCTGATGATCCCGGCGCTGCTGACCACCCTGTTCATGCGCGAACCCAATGTGCCATTGCGCACCCAGTTGCAGGCGGGGCGCTACAGTTTCGTGCATCAATTGGTGTCGGTGTTCGTGCTGATCGTGCTGCTGGTGTCGGTACCGGCCATGTTCACCCAGCTGTACAACACCGATTTCGCCAGCGTGCTGTTTCACGGCGTGAGCCTGTGGGAATTGCTGATGGAAGACCGCGCCTTCCTGCGCGCCATCCTGTACATCACCCTCACCGCGTTGTGCCTGTCGGCCATGGGCCGTCGCGGCCTGGCGCCGGTGCTGACGCCGGTCAACGACTTTATCCTGCGCTACCGCTGGCAAGCGTTGCTGCTGCTCGGGCTGATCGCCACCTACCGCATGTCCGACACGGTGATGGGCGTAATGGCCAACGTGTTCTACATCGACCAGGGCTTTACCAAGGACCAGATCGCCGGGGTCAGCAAGATCTTCGGCCTGATCATGACCCTGCTCGGCGCCGGCATGGGCGGCCTGCTGATCGTGCGCTTCGGTATCCTGCCGATCCTGTTTATCGGCGGCGTCGCCTCGGCCGGTACCAACCTGCTGTTCGTGATGCTCGCCGACATGGGCCCGGACCTGCAGATGCTGATCTTCACCATCTCGCTGGATAACTTCAGCTCGGGCCTGGCCACCTCGGCGTTTGTCGCCTACCTGTCGAGCCTGACCAACCTCAAGTTCTCCGCCACCCAATATGCGTTGCTCAGCTCGATCATGCTGTTGCTGCCACGCCTGATTGGCGGCTATTCGGGGGTGATGGTAGAGAAGTTCGGCTATCACAACTTCTTCCTGATCACCTGCGTGCTGGGTGTACCGACGCTGCTGCTGATTGCGCTGCACTGGTACCAGGAGAATCGGCGCATTCGGTTGAGCCCGCCCGCCGAAGACTGACAGAGCCACCCCCTGCAGGAGCGAGCTGGCTCGCGAAGAAGTCACAGACACCGCGTTTATCCCGGTTTCCCGCGTCATCGTTGACGATCTTCGCGAGCCAGCTCGCTCCTACAGGCAGCCCAACATTCTGATGCCTGTACGGCGGCAGTTTGCGCCCGTACAATCCCAAGTCATTTCAAGTTCAAGCAACCGACAACGGCCTACCATGCGTACCAGTCAATATTTGCTCGCCACACAGAAAGAAACGCCTTCCGATGCGGTCGTGATCAGCCATCAGCTGATGCTGCGCGCCGGTATGATCCGCAAGCTGGCCTCCGGCCTGTACACCTGGCTGCCCATGGGCTTGAAGGTGATGCGCAAGGTCGAAGCGATCGTTCGCGAAGAAATGAACGCCGCCGGCTCTCTGGAAGTGTTGATGCCGAGCACCCAACCGGCCGAGTTGTGGCAGGAATCCGGGCGCTGGGAAGAGTACGGCCCTGAGTTGCTGCGCTTCAAGGATCGGCATGGCCGCGACTTTTGTGCGGGCCCGACCCACGAAGAAGTGATCACCGACCTGATGCGCAACGAGTTGAGCAGCTACAAGCAGCTGCCCCTCAACCTGTACCAGATCCAGACTAAATTCCGTGATGAAATCCGCCCACGCTTCGGCTTGATGCGTGGCCGCGAGTTCATCATGAAGGACGCGTATTCGTTCCACGCCGACCAGGCTTCCTTGCAGGTCACCTACGACCGCATGCATACCGCCTACTGCAACGTGTTTACGCGCCTGGGCCTGAAATTCCGCCCGGTTGAAGCGGACAACGGCTCCATCGGCGGCGCCGGCTCCCACGAGTTCCACGTACTGGCCGAGTCCGGCGAAGACGATATCGTGTTCAGCAACGGTTCCGACTACGCGGCGAACATCGAGAAAGCCGAAGCCGTGCCACGGGAAACGTCCCGTCCAGCCCCGGCAGAAGAGCTGCGCCTGGTCGACACCCCGGAGACCAAGACCATTGCGGCCCTGGTGGAAAAATTCAATCTGCCGATTGAAAAGACCATCAAGACCCTGATCGTGCATGCCGAAGAAAAAGGCAAGCTGATCGCCCTGGTCATCCGCGGCGACCACGAACTCAACGAAATCAAAGCCGCCCAGCAACCTGGCGTGGCCAGCCCGCTGGTCATGGCCTCCGATGCCGAACTGCGTGACGCCATTGGCGCCGGCGCCGGCTCCCTGGGCCCGCTGAACCTGCCACTGCCGATCATCATCGACCGTTCGGTCGAGCTGATGAGCGACTTCGGTATCGGCGCGAACATCGACGACAAGCACTACTTCGGCGTGAACTGGGAGCGCGACCTGCCAGTACCGACCGTGGCCGACCTGCGTAACGTGGTGGCCGGCGACCCAAGCCCGGATGGCAAGGGCACCCTGGAAATCAAACGCGGCATCGAAGTCGGGCATATCTTCCAGCTGGGTAACAAGTACAGCAAGGCGATGAAGTGCGAAGTGCTGGGCGAGAACGGCAAGCCGATCACCCTGGAGATGGGTTGCTACGGCATTGGCGTTTCGCGCGTGGTTGCCGCTGCGATCGAGCAGAATAACGACGAGAAAGGCATTATCTGGAGTGACGCCCTGGCGCCGTTCCAGGTGGCCCTGGTGCCGCTGCGCTATGAAACCGAGCAAGTCCGCGAAGCCACCGACAAACTGTATGCCGAACTGACGGCAGCCGGTTTTGAAGTGCTGCTGGACGACCGCGACAAGAAAACCAGCCCGGGCATCAAGTTCGCCGATATGGAACTGATTGGCATCCCGCACCGGATCGTGGTCAGTGACCGCGGCCTGGCCGATGGCAATCTCGAATACAAGAGCCGGACCGAAGCCGAAGCCCAACCGTTGCCGGTGGCTGACGTGCTGTCTTTCCTCCAGGCGCGTATTCGTCGCTGAAAACCAGATCAAGAGAAGTCATGTTCAAGCGAAACACCAGAGCCCTGGGGGGCGCCGCCTTGTGCGGCGCCCTGCTTGTCAGCGGCTGCGCCAACCAGATGTCGCAACGCAGTGAGCACGAGGAGCGGGTCGAGCGGAAATTGCTCGACCACAGCCTGCAGATCGATGTCGGCGAACCCAAAGTGCTGGAGCTGCCGCAACGCCGGGTTCGCATTCATGAGCAGAAGACCTTCGAGGTCACCGAGTTCGAAGTCACCCGTCGTTACGACCGCTACACCCCTTACCAACCCTGGCGCAAACTCTATGAGATGCCCTTGGGAGCAGTTGCCCTTGTGGCGGGCGCAGGCGCGAACGTGGCGAATATCTTTGCCCTGGGGCACTTGCCCACCAGCATGACCCATGACTGGCTGACCTACGGCGTGGACGGGCTCAACCCGTTCATGAACGTGCAATCCCATGGCCGTGCGCAACAGAACCTGGCGGGTATTGATGAAGTCCAGCGCGACAAGCGTGTGGAATATTCGAGCCTGCCCTGGAGCGAGCGTCCGGTACAGGTCACCGCCGGCCGGCAAGTGCATGAGCTGACCACCGACCGTAATGGCGTGCTGCGCCTGAACCTGTTGGACAGCCCGTTCGCCGAGCAGGACTTGAACCGCATCACGACCTTGAAGATCAGCGTGGAAGATGGCCAGGACGACGTGCATTCGGACTCGACCCTGGCGATCAGCAACACCCTGCGCGGCAAGCTGCTGGAAGCGCATGCCCTGATCTACGACGACCTGGAAGATGACGAAGTCAGCCAATGGGTGCATCGGGTCAAGCGCCTGTCGGAACTGGGGCTGGAAGAAGAAGCCAGCGAGCTGGAACAAAGCCTGATTGAACTGACCCGCAATGATCCGGAGTTGCAACAGGAATTCCTGCAAGCGCTGACCAAGGATGCGGGGCGCTTGGTGGCGGATCCCGGCGCACGCTGATACTTCGGAAACGCTTAGATCTAAATGTGTGAGGGCAAGCCCGAATGCCATTCAGTTAAGGCTTTTTTGTAGGAGCGAGCTTGCTCGCTCCTATAGAAGGCGATGTACGCTTGACTGAACAGCATTAGGGCTTGCCCCCTCCCACATTTTGTTCCCGGTTTCTACCAAGAGAACTCTAACTGTTCGTTGCCACCACTCAGGTCGAGCAACCGCACCCCAATCCCCAGCAACCGCACCGGTTTGCCACCGCGATTGAATGCCTGGGTCATCAGCTGTTGATAACTCTCCAGGTCCCGCCCTGCCCCGGCCTGCTCCAGCGTGGTCTGGGTAAAGTCATGAAACTTCACCTTCACGAACGGCTTGCCCGCGCGGTAACTGCTGTCGATGCGCGCCATGCGCCCGGCCAGGGTTTCCATCAATTCGGGGAGTTTCGCCAGGCAACTTGAGAGATCTGGCAGGTCAACATCATAGGTATTTTCCACACTGATCGATTGCCGGCGGCTGTCATTCTGCACCGCACGCTCATCAATCCCACGGGCCAGACTCCACAGCCGTTCACCAAAACTGCCAAATTCGCGCACCAGTGCCAGCTTGTTCCACTCGCGCAACTGCAAGCAGTCTTCAATGCCCAGGCGCGCAAGCTTGTCCGCCGTCACCTTGCCAACGCCATGCAGCTTGCTCACGCGCAACTGGGAGACAAAGTCTTCGACCTGGTCGGGGGTGATCACGAACAGGCCGTTGGGTTTCTTCCAATCGCTGGCGATCTTGGCCAGGAATTTATTCGGCGCCACCCCGGCGGACACGGTGATGTGCAGTTGGTTGGAAACCCTGCGGCGAATGTCCTGGGCGATACGCGTGGCACTGCCGCCAAAGTGCGGGCTGTCAGAGACATCCAGGTAGGCTTCATCCAGCGACAGCGGTTCGATCAGGTCGGTGTAGTCGCGAAAGATCGTCTGGATTTCCTTCGACGCGTCTTTATAGGCATCCATGCGCGGCTTGACGATGGTCAGGTCCGGGCAGAGCTTCAGGGCATGGTGAGAGGACATCGCCGAGCGCACGCCATAGGCCCGCGCTTCGTAGTTGCAGGTGGCAATCACACCACGCCGATCGGCCGAACCCCCTACCGCCAGCGGCTTTTGCGCCAGGCTCGGGTCATCGCGCATCTCGATGGCGGCGTAGAAGCAATCACAGTCGACGTGGATGATTTTGCGCTGCGTCATATAAAGGGTGTAGTTCAACGGGTGGCCAGTATCGCACTCACCCCTGTATATAGCACCAGTAGTTTGATTCTTCCGTCTGAGCGGTAGGAAAAATCCAAGGTGAATTTATTTTTTCAATCGAGATTGTCCGCCCAATAGAGCTGAAACCCTCAGCCAGACTGGGCCCGAGCGTACCGAGCTACGCGCTTGGAGAGCTAAGCAATTGAACCACAAGCGCTTTTCTTCAATTCACAGGTTGACACACCCGCGTTCCTCTGTAGAATGCCGACACACAGACGCGGGATGGAGCAGTCTGGTAGCTCGTCGGGCTCATAACCCGAAGGTCGTCGGTTCAAATCCGGCTCCCGCAACCAAACATCAAAAAAGGCTACTCGAAAGAGTGGCCTTTTTTTGTGCGTGTCTGTTTTGTGTCTGTATGAAAATTGTAAGACAAAAAAATCTTTGCCCATCGCGCACTTACCTTCCGCAGTCGACCTCCCCCCTCTCATTTCACACTTATTTGACCCATCGACCCATTAACGGTTGACACCTCGCCGCTGGACTGTAGAATGCCGCCCACAGACGCGGGATGGAGCAGTCTGGTAGCTCGTCGGGCTCATAACCCGAAGGTCGTCGGTTCAAATCCGGCTCCCGCAACCAAACATCAAAGAAGGCTACTCGAAAGAGTGGCCTTTTTTGTATCCGGTGAAAAAGCTCTTCTGAAACAATGGCATGGCATCTTTCATGAAACCGTATAGGGTTTATAGAGTCCATTCCATTGCACACTATGCTTAATCCTCTACGACCAATGGCCGCAGTCGCCGCCCCCGGCGATACGCGTTAATATTTGTAATTATTTTGTCCATAGGGATTGGTAACTTGGCTGGATACCTCCATCCTGTCGCGCACAATCCACGAGGTGATTGATGCGCGCCAACTCGTCTGAACCACAAGACTCCGTCACAGCAGAACAACCGATCACTCCCACCCGTTTGCGCTGGCTGGATCTGTTGAGCAAATATCGCCAACCCATCGGGCTGGCAGTAACCTTGTTGCTGTTTGCAATCGCCCTCGTCGCCTGCCGCCACCTGCTGCTGGAGCTGGACCTCTACGCCCTCCACGACTCGATCCTGGAAGTGCCCAAGCCTTCACTGCTCGGCGCATTCGCCGCCGCCGTCGCCGGCTTCATCATTCTGTTGGGCTATGAGTTTTCCGGCGCGCGCTATGCCGGCGTAAAACTACCTGCCAAGACCCTGGCCCTCGGCGGCTTCACTGCCTTTGCGATCGGTAATGCCATTGGCCTGTCGATGCTCTCGGGCGGTTCGGTACGCTACCGTTTATATGCACGCCACGGTATCGGCGCTTCAGAAGTCGCTCATATGACCGTGTTCGCCAGCCTGGCCCTGGGCTGCGCCCTGCCGCCGCTGGCTGCATTGGCCACCTTGAGCAACTTGCCTGCTGCGTCCACCGCCCTGCATGTATCGCAAGGTTTGCTCGGCGCTATTGCCGGTGCTGTGCTGCTGTTGTCGGCCGCACTGTGCATCGGCATTTATCGCCGTCGCCTGCCGGAGCAACCCTACCCGGACAACCTGCTGGTCAAAGTGGGCCGCCGCACGCTGCGCCTGCCTGGCCGACGCCTGACGTTCCTGCAACTGATCATCACCGCGCTGGATGTCGCCGCCGCCGCCACCGTCCTTTATATGCTGCTGCCGGAAGCGCCGCCCTTCGGCCCGTTCCTGCTGGTGTACCTGCTGGCCCTGGCCGCTGGCGTGCTCAGCCATGTGCCGGGTGGCGTGGGGGTATTCGAGGCCATCCTGCTGGCCGCCTTCGCCGACAAACTGGGGGCCGCCCCCTTGGCCGCCGCCCTGCTGCTGTACCGCATGATCTACGTGGTGCTGCCGCTGCTGATCGCCTGTGTGTTCCTGCTGGTCAACGAGGCACAGCGCCTGTTCCAGACCCAACAGAGCCTGCGAGTGGCCTCGGGCCTGGCTGCGCCGGTGTTGGCCGTACTGGTTTTTTTGTCCGGCGTGGTCCTGCTGTTTTCCGGCGCCACGCCCGAAATCGACTCGCGCCTGGAAAACATCGGCTTCCTGATTCCCCACCGCCTGATTGACGCTTCGCACTTCGGTGCCAGCCTGATCGGCGTGCTGTGCCTGTTACTGGCCCAAGGCCTGCGCCGCCGTTTGTCCGCAGCCTGGATGCTGACCATGGTGCTGTTGCTGACCGGCGCCCTGCTTTCACTGCTCAAGGGGTTCGACTGGGAAGAAGCCAGCCTGATGACCATGACCGCCGTATTGCTGGCCATTTTCCGGCGCTCGTTCTACCGGGCCAGCCGCCTGACCGAGCTACCGTTCTCGCCGCTCTACCTGGTGGCCAGCGTGTGCGTGCTGGGTGCGTCGATCTGGCTGCTGCTGTTCGCTTATCAAGACGTGCCTTACAGCCACCAACTGTGGTGGCAGTTCACCCTGGATGCCAACGCCCCACGCGGCCTGCGCTCGCTGCTGGGTGCCGCCGTGCTGCTGGTGATCGTGTCGCTGACCTGGCTGCTGCGCACGGCGCGCCCGGTGATCCACCTGCCGACCGCGGAGGAGCTGGAGCGTGCCACCAAAATCCTGATGGCCTCGTCGCAGCCCGACGGTGGCCTGGCACTGACCGGTGACAAGGCGCTACTGTTCCACCCCAACGACGAGGCCTTCCTGATGTATGCCCGTCGCGGACGCAGCCTGGTGGCCCTGTACGACCCGATCGGCCCGACCCAACCCCGCGCCGAGATGATCTGGCAGTTCCGTGACCTGTGCGACATCCACCATGCGCGCCCGGTGTTCTATCAGGTGCGGGCGGAGAACCTGCCGTACTACATGGACATCGGCCTGACCGCGATCAAGCTGGGCGAAGAAGCCCGGGTCGACCTGAAACGCTTTGACCTGGAAGCCAAGGGCAAAGAGATGAAGGATTTGCGCTACACCTGGAACCGTGGCACCCGGGACGGCCTGTCCCTGGAAATCCATGAACCCGGTACCGCACCGATGGACGAACTCAAGGTCATTTCCGACGCCTGGCTGACCGGCAAGAACGTGCGGGAAAAAGGCTTTTCCCTGGGCCGCTTCAGCGACGACTACCTCAAGCACTTCCGTATCGCGATCATTCGCTTCGAAGGGCACCCGGTAGCCTTTGCCAACCTGCTCGAGACCTACAACCACGACCTGGCCAGTCTCGACCTGATGCGCGCCCACCCGGACGCGCCAAAGCTGACCATGGAGTTCATGATGGTCGGCCTGATTCAACACTATAAGAGCCACGGCTATGCCCGCTTCAGCCTCGGCATGGTGCCGTTGTCGGGCCTGCAACCGCGACGCGGTGCGCCGCTGACCCAACGCTTGGGCTCAATGGTGTTCCGTCGTGGCGAGCAACTGTATAACTTCCAAGGGTTACGCCGCTTCAAAGACAAGTTCCAGCCTGACTGGGAACCCCGTTACATGGCCGTGCCCGCGGGACTTGATCCGCTGGTTGCACTGGCCGATACCGCCGCCCTGATCGCGGGCGGCTTGACTGGATTGGTGAAACGCTGATGATTCGACGCTCCTGGCGGTATGTATTGGCCTTTGTAGTGCTGCTCGCCCTGGTCCTGGGTGGCGGCTATTGGTACTGGAACCGCCCTGCCCCGCAGCCAACCCTGGAACAACTGCCCCAGGCCGACGGCTCGGTGATGACCCGCGTGACCCCGGCCGGTACGGCGAAAGCCCGGGTCGCCGTGGCCGTGATGGCCGACGAAACCCTGACCGACAGCCAACTGATAGCCCTGAGCCAGGGCGGCAAGGCACAGATTGTCCAGGTGATCCTGCCCAAGGACGACTGCAAGCTGCAGGAACAAGCACTGCAAGGCGCCCTGGGCCAGCTCAATGGCCCGGCGACGCTGGTCAGCGGCATTGGCCCTGGCGCCGCCCTCGCCTGGCGCTGGCTGGCCACACAGAACGACGACAAGGCCAATGCCATTTCCGTCGGCTTCGCCCTGGTGCAGGAAGGCTGCAAGGACCCGCTGCCGAAAACATCCGCCCATGGCAACTGGCTGGTCGCATGGAATGACAACCCCGACGATGAAAGCGCCAGTTTCGTCCGCGACACACCGCGCGCCACCACCAGCATCAGCGACTACGACATTCACTACCCGCAAGTGCTGAACAACGAACTGCGCAAGCAACTGGTGGGCTCGGACAACGGCGGCCTGGCGATTCCCGTCGTGGAAGTGCCGGCAGGCCAGGCCAAGGACACCGTGACCCTGTTCCTGTCCGGCGATGGCGGCTGGCGTGACCTGGACCGCGACGTGGCCGGCGAGATGGCCAAGATCGGCTATCCGGTCGTAGGCATCGACACCCTGCGCTACTACTGGCAGCACAAGACCCCGGAACAAAGCGCCAAGGACCTCACCGAGCTGATGCAACACTACCGGCAGAAGTGGGGCACCAAGCGTTTCGTGCTTACCGGTTATTCGTTCGGTGCCGACGTCCTGCCAGCGATCTACAACCGCATGCCGGAAAACGAACAGCAGCGCGTCGACGCAATCATCCTGCTGGCGTTCGCCCGCACCGGCAGCTTTGAAATCGAAGTAGAAGGCTGGCTGGGCAATGCCGGCAAGGAAGCCGCGACCGGCCCGGAAATGGCCAAGCTGCCGGCTGATAAAGTGGTGTGCATCTACGGTGCCGAAGAGGTCGACGAGAGCGGCTGTACCGACAAGACCGCCGTGGGCGAGGCTGTGAAGCTGCCAGGCGGGCATCACTTCGACGAAAACTACCCGGCGCTGGCCAAGCGTTTGGTGGATATCATCGTCAAGCACCAGGCCAAGGCCGAGTAAACCCGAGCCTTACACAAATCAAACTGTGGGAGGGGGCTTGCCCCCGATAGCTGAGTGTCAGTCAATAATGCTGTGACTGACCTACCGCTATCGGGGTGCAGCCCCCTCCCACAGTTGTTTTGCGGTGTTAGTAAAATCTAGCGCGGCTCGATGTGGGCAATCATCAGTTGCACGGTTTCATTCCCCCGAAACTCGTTCACGTCCAGCTTGTAGGCCAACTCCACCCAACGCACCGTCGGGTTCGGCCACACTTCGCGGTCCACTCCAAACGCAATGCCATCAAGCTTCACCGACCCGCATTCGGTCTTGAGCACCACTTTCAGGTGTCGCTCCCCCACCACTCGCTGCTCCACCAACTGGAACACGCCGTGAAACAACGGCTCGGGAAAGTGCTGCCCCCACGGCCCGGCATGCCGCAGCGCGCGGGCCAGTTCGAGGTGAAACTCCTCAACCGCCAGGGTGCCATCGGACAGCAACCGGCCGGTGAGGTCTTCCTCGCGCAATTGCCGACGTACTTCAGCGTCAAAGGCTTCGGCAAACAGGGGAAAATTCGCCTCGGGCAGCGTCAGCCCCGCCGCCATGGCATGGCCGCCGTACTTGGCGATCAGGTTCGGATGCTGGCTGGCGACTACCGCCAGGGCATCACGGATGTGGAAGCCCGGCACAGAGCGCCCCGAGCCCTTGAGCAGGCCATCACCGGCGTCGGCGAAGGCAATGGTCGGGCGGAAATAACGCTCTTTCATGCGCGACGCCAGAATGCCGATCACCCCTTGATGCCACTCCGGATCGAACAGGCACAAGCCATAGGGCATCGAGTCCACCGGCAAGTCCTTGAGCTGGGCCAGGGCCTCGCGCTGCATGCCTTGCTCGATGGATTTGCGGTCCTGGTTCATACCGTCCAATTGCGCAGCCATTTCCCGAGCCGCAGCAAAATCGCTGGTCAGCAGGCATTCGATACCCAGGCTCATATCATCCAGGCGCCCGGCAGCGTTCAACCGGGGGCCGAGGATAAAACCCAGGTCGGTGGACGTGATGCGCGCCGCATCGCGCTTGGCGACCTCGAGAATCGCCTTGATCCCTGGCCGCGCACGACCGGCGCGAATACGTTCCAGGCCCTGATGGACCAGGATGCGGTTGTTGGCGTCCAGCGGTACAACGTCAGCGACGCTGCCCAGGGCGACCAGGTCGAGCAACTCCCCAATGTTCGGCTGCGCTTTGTTCTCGTACCAGCCCAAACTGCGCAAGCGAGCACGCAGGGCCATCAGCACGTAGAAGATCACGCCTACGCCGGCCAATGCCTTGCTGGGGAACTCACAGCCTGGCTGGTTCGGGTTGACGATGGCGTCCGCCGCCGGCAATTCATCCCCCGGTAAGTGGTGGTCGGTGACCAGCACCTTGAGCCCCGCCGCTTTCGCCGCCGCCACGCCCTCGACACTGGAGATGCCGTTGTCCACCGTGATCAACAACTGCGGCTCGCGCTGCAGGGCGACGGCGACAATTTCCGGGGTCAGGCCATAGCCGTATTCGAAACGGTTGGGCACCAGGTAATCGACATGGGCCGCACCCAGCAGCCGCAGGCCCAGGGTGCCCACCGTACTGGCGGTAGCACCATCGGCGTCGAAGTCGCCGACGATCAGGATGCGCTGGCGTTGCTGCAATGCGGTCACCAACAGGTCTACCGCCGCGTCGATGCCCTTGAGCTGCTGGAAGGGAATCAACCGCGCCAGGCTTTTATCCAGCTCCGCCTCGGACTGCACCCCGCGTGCGGCATAGAGGCGGGTCAACAGCGGTGGCAGTTCACCCAGGAAGGGCATGACGGCGGGTAATGGGCGAGGATCGATACGCATGGGGTGACGGGAGCTTCTCTGCTGATACAACGGTTAAACAACACGGCTTAAAGCGGCACGGGTCAGCTGTGGGAGGGGCGGTGCGACAATTCGAATGGCTCCCGGCAGCGGCGCAACAGTGACTGCAACTTGACCGGCGCCAGCGTCATCGGGAGCACGCCACCTCCCACATTTTTCAACCCCGCTCGCCGACCAGCCATTGCAGTTGCACTTCGTGCTGGCCGCGGTCATCAGTCACGAAGATCGTGCCTTCACTGATCATCACGTCCCACTTGATCACGCGCGGCATGTCCTTGGCCAAGGTCTCGAGGACTTCCTGCGGCACGGCAGCGATGTGCACGTTCTTCATACTTTTCGCCGCCGGCACCACCTTGCCTTCCCACACGCGCAGACTGCCATAGGCGAGCAAACTGGTACGTTCGGCGCGGCGCGAGCACCAGGTCAGGCGGTCGACATCGGGCTGGCCGACTTCGATCCAGTGTAAAACCCGATCATCCAGGCTTTTTTCCCACAGGGCCGGCTCGTCTACATCCGAGAGGCCACGGCCGAACGACACCTGTTCGCTGTACCACAGCGCATAGGCCAGCAGGCGCACGGTCATACGCTCTTCGGTTTCCGACGGGTGGCGGGCGATGGTCTGTTTGACGCTCTCGTACACCGAGCGATCGAGGTCGGTGAGGTTGAGTTCGAATTTATAGGTCGTGGACGGCTGGGCCATGAACGGGCTTCTAGAGACAGGGAAAGGCGGCCAGTCTAACCGATGGCGAGGGCATTCAACGAATCCTGCGCTGCATCATCCTTATCCCTGGGCCACTCGCCTATGTTAAAAGGCATCACACCACTGCCCTGCGCTTGAAAGGATCATCATGTCGTTTAATGCCAAACCGCTTGCCGGCCTGAAAGTCATCGAACTCGGCACCCTGATCGCCGGCCCCTTCGCTTCACGCATCTGCGCCGAGTTCGGCGCCGAAGTGATCAAGGTCGAGTCGCCAGATGGCGGCGACCCGCTGCGCAAGTGGCGCAAGCTGTATGAAGGCACCTCGTTGTGGTGGTTTGTGCAGGCGCGCAACAAGAAGTCACTGACGCTGAACCTCAAGCATCCGGACGGGCTGGCGGTCCTCAAACAGTTGCTGGCAGACGCCGACATCCTGATCGAAAACTTCCGTCCCGGCGTCTTGGAAAAGCTCGGCCTGAGCTGGGAAACCCTGCACGCACTGAACCCGAAGCTGGTGATGGTGCGCCTCTCTGGCTTCGGCCAGACCGGGCCAATGAAAGACCAGCCAGGGTTTGGCGCGGTGGGCGAGTCCATGGGAGGGCTGCGCTATATCACCGGCTTCGAAGATCGCCCGCCGGTGCGTACCGGGATTTCCATCGGTGATTCGATTGCCGCCCTCTGGGCGGTGATCGGTGCGCTGATGGCACTGCGTCATCGCGAGGTCAACGGTGGGGTCGGCCAAGTGGTGGATGTGGCGCTGTACGAAGCGATTTTCGCCATGATGGAAAGCATGGTCCCCGAGTTCGACGTGTTCGGGTTTATCCGCGAGCGCACCGGCAACATCATGCCTGGCATCACGCCGTCTTCGATCCATACCAGTGCGGACGGCAAGCACGTGCAGATTGGCGCCAACGGCGATGCGATCTTCAAGCGCTTCATGTCGGCCATCGGCCGTGAGGACCTGGCCAACGACCCGGAACTGGCCAGCAATGATGGGCGTGATGGCCGCCGCGATGAGCTTTACGGGGTGATTGATCGTTGGGTCAACGCCTTGCCACTGGAGCAGGTGGTGGAGCAGTTGAACAAGGCCGAGGTCCCCGCCAGCCGCATCTACAGTGCTGAAGACATGCTCGCAGACCCGCAGTTCCTGGCTCGGGAGATGTTCCTCAAGGCGCAACTGCCGGACGGCAAGGACTTCAAGATGCCCGGCATCGTGCCCAAGCTGTCGGACACGCCCGGCAGTTGTGAATGGGTCGGACCGAAGCTGGGCGAACACAACAACGAGCTGCTCCAGGCGCTGGGCTACGATGCCCTGGCAATCACCCGTTTGCATGAGGATGGCGCGATCTGATGACACGTCGCGTCCAGCGCTGGTTCATTTGCCTGTGTCACGTCACCTTGATGGTCGGCGGCTGGCCGGTATCGGCCAACGCCCAGGATACGCTGGTCTGGTTGTTGCGCGACCTGCCACCGGTGACCATCTTCGAAGGCCCGCGCAAGGGGCAGGGAGCACTGGACCAGTTGCTGCCCATGCTCGCCGAGCGCCTGCCGGAATATCGCCATCAGATCCTGCACGTCAACCGCGCCCGGGGCACGCAAATGCTGCGCGAGCCGTCGTTCACCTGTGACCCGTCACTGCTGTGGACACCGGAGCGCGCCAAGTACGTTGTTTTTTCGACCCAGGCCTTCGTGACGGTGAGCAATGGCGTGATGATCCGCCGGAGCCAGCAGGAGGCCATGGCGCCCTTCATCAACGACGGTCAGTTCGACCTGCAGGCTTTTCTCGACGCTCCCAACACCCGGCTTGGCGCCACCGCAGAACGCAGCTATGGCGCCGTCATCGACGAGCGCCTCAAGCACGCCACCGCGCACAAATTGGCGCTGCACTACGGCAACGATGCATTGGGCAGCCTGTTGCAGATGCAACGTCTCGGCCGCCTGGAAGCGGTCCTGGGCTATTGGACGGAGATCCGCTACCACGCCATGCAACAGGGGATCGACCCACAGGAGCTGATGTTTTTACCGATCAAGGGCGCCGCGCCTTACCAACGCACGCACATCGGTTGCTCGAACACCGCCCTCGGCCGCGAGGCGATCGAACGCATCAACCAGGTACTGCGTGACATCCCTCTGGAACAGGTGCAGCAGTCCTATGCTTCATGGCTGGACCCGGTCACCCGGGAACACTACCTGCGCGACAACCCAAGCTTTTTCCAGGACTCGCCCATGCCCTGACAAATCGCGGGCAAAAAGAAACCCCGAGGAGTGGGGAGACAACTCGGGGTTAAACGTGGCCTACAAAAAGACCAGTACAACAAGACACAAACACCGGAGCACAATGTTTGCTCTTACTGTTACGAAATCTGACTCGTCATAGCGTAGGAAGGTTCCGAAGAAAAATAATTCTTCATGCCAACACCCCACTACGGGTCTGGGCGGCGTTACGCAGGGCCGCGATCACCGACGGTTCAAGACGCCCCTCTGCGATTTTGAGATCGCGCAGCAGGCAATCCACCACATCCACCAGAGCGCGCTTGTCAGTCAGTTGCGCACGGTCGACTTCACGTTCGACCACGATGGCGCCAGCAGGATTCTTCACGGTCACCAGGCACTCGCCCTGCGCACCAGAGGCGGTCAGCGTAACCTGATAAGGGCTCAGTGCTTCTTCGAGCAATAGGCTGATACTTTCCATCTCGATCACCACTCAATAGTTCGGGAACAATCGGTTCAACGGGAGCTGCATCTATCCTAAGTGACTGGATGTAACGTAGGAAAGTTCGCTTTTTCGTCGTTATGGGGGTTTCGGGGAGTGACTAGAACCAGCATGCGCTTGCAACATGACAACCAAAAAACGGCGCACATGACTGCTTACGCAATGGGCGGCTGTTTTGGGGTTTCCGACGGCTGTGACCGGAGGTGAATCCTATACTCGGTGAGCGCTGGTCACGCTGCCACGCAGGTAAAGCGCATGTCAAAAGGCCCTTATTCCGAAGGATAAATACGATGGCAGAACAAAATGAACAACAGACAGCGACAGACAGGATGCACGCCGAGGTATCCCGTATTTTTGCTGAGATAGCACGCATGAATGCAGAGCAAAACAAACTCCACGCAGAATCCCTGAAGATAACCTGTGAGACGTTCTGGTACCCGGTGGCTATCGCGACCGGCTTCTATGCCGCTGTCGGCACAGTCATAGTCGTCGCCCAGAAACTATTCTCGTAACACTTGAGCGGGCCGGCCAGAAACGAAAAACGCCGCTGACCCAAGGAAGGGAAAGCGGCGTTTTTGTCTTCGTGATTTGTATTACAAAGGCTTGCCACGATTACCATGCTGGCTGACAAACGCCTGCATCGCCTTCAAATCATTCGGCAGCACTGTGCAACGCTCTTCACGCTCGAACAGGTCGGCCAGATGCTCCGGCAGTTCCAAAGCCTTGCCAACGCCCGCCTTTTCCACCGCTTCCGGGAATTTGACCGGGTGGGCGGTGCCCAGGATCACCATCGGGATATCCAGGCTGCGACGGCATTCACGCGCAGCCTTTACACCGATGGCGGTGTGCGGGTCCAGCAGTTCGCCGGTCTGGGCATAGACTTCAGCGATGGTTTCGCAGGTCTGTGCATCGTCCACCGCAAGGGAGTCGAACAGCTTGCGGGTTTCGGTCCAGCGCTCTTGATCGACGCTGAAACCACCACCGCTCTTGAAGCTGTTCATCAACTCAGCCAGCGCAGCCCCGTTACGGCCGTGCATATCGAACAGCAGGCGTTCGAAGTTCGACGACACCATGATGTCCATCGACGGCGACAGGGTGGCGTGCAGGGTTTCCTTGACGTACTGGTTGCCGCTCATGAAGCGGTGCAGGATGTCGTTGCGGTTGGTGGCGACGATCAACTGGTTGATCGGCAGGCCCATGTTGCGCGCGAGGTAGCCGGCGAAGATATCGCCGAAGTTGCCGGTCGGCACCGAGAACGACACCGAACGCGCCGGGCCACCCAGCTGCAGGGCGGCGTGGAAGTAGTAGACGATCTGGGCCATGATCCGCGCCCAGTTGATCGAGTTCACTGCCACCAGGCGCGTGCCCTTGAGGAAGCTCTGGTCAGCGAAGCTGTTCTTGACCATTTCCTGGCAGTCATCAAAGTTGCCTTCGATGGCGATGTTGTGGATGTTCTCACCGAAGATGGTGGTCATCTGCCGACGCTGCACCTCCGACACACGCTTGTGCGGGTGCAGGATAAAGATATCGACGTTTTCGCAGTGTTTGCAGCCTTCAATGGCCGCCGAACCGGTGTCACCGGAAGTGGCGCCGATGATCACCACGCGCTCGCCGCGTTTTTCCAGCACGTAGTCCAACAGGCGACCCAGCAGTTGCAGGGCAAAGTCCTTGAACGCCAGGGTCGGGCCGTGGAACAGCTCAAGCACCCACTCGTTGCCATTCAGTTGGCGCAGCGGGGCGATGGCGCTGTGGGAAAACACGCCGTATGTCTCTTCCAGGATCTTTTTGAAATCCGCATCCGGGATGCTGCCGGTAACGAACGGGCGCATCACCCGGAATGCCAGTTCGTGGTACGGCAGGCCGGCCCAGGAAGCAATTTCTTCCTGGGTGAAGCGTGGCAGGTTCTCCGGCACGTACAGGCCGCCGTCGGTGGCAAGGCCTGCCAGCAAAACGTCTTCGAAATTCAGGGCCGGTGCCTGGCCGCGGGTGCTGATGTAACGCATGACTGGCTCCTCTAAAACATTCTCGAACAGGGGCCGCCGCACACACGGGGCCCCTGGAACAAATCGGTTAGTTCAAGTGTTCGACGCGAATCCGCACCACCGGGCCCACGACGCCCTGCAAGGCCTCCAGAGCGGTGATGGCATCGTTGATGCGCTGCTCAAGCACGCGGTGGGTCAACAGGATCATAGGCACCTGGCCGTTCTGTTCCTCGACTTCCTTCTGCATGATCGACTCGATGTTGATGCCGCGCTCCGACAGGATGCTGGCGACCTGGGCCAACACGCCCGGATGGTCCTTGGCCTGGATGCGCAGGTAGTAGGCGCTTTCGCATGCCTCGATCGGCAGGATCGGGTGGGCCGACAGCGAATCCGGCTGGAAGGCCAGGTGCGGCACGCGGTTTTCCGGATCGCTGGTCATGGCGCGAACCACGTCCACCAGGTCGGCGATCACCGACGAAGCGGTCGGCTCCATGCCGGCGCCGGCGCCGTAGAACAAGGTGGAACCGGCGGCATCACCGTTGACCATCACGGCGTTCATCACACCGTTGACGTTGGCGATCAGGCGATCGGCCGGGATCAGCGTCGGGTGTACACGCAACTCGATACCGGCCGGTGTGCTGCGCGCCACGCCCAGGTGCTTGATACGGTAGCCCAGGGCTTCGGCGTAGTTCACGTCGGCCGTGGTCAGTTGGGTGATGCCTTCGGTGTAGGCCTTGTCGAATTGCAGCGGGATACCAAAGGCGATGGACGCCAGGATGGTCAACTTGTGCGCCGCGTCGATGCCCTCGACGTCGAAGGTCGGGTCGGCTTCGGCGTAGCCCAGGGCCTGGGCTTCAGCCAGCACGTCTTCGAAGGTACGACCCTTCTCGCGCATTTCGGTGAGGATGAAGTTACCGGTGCCGTTGATGATGCCGGCTACCCAGTTGATACGGTTGGCGGACAAGCCTTCACGAATGGCCTTGATCACCGGAATACCGCCGGCCACTGCGGCTTCGAACGCGACAATCACGCCCTTCTCGCGGGCCTTGGCGAAGATCTCGTTGCCGTGCACGGCGATCAGCGCCTTGTTGGCGGTGACCACGTGCTTGCCGTTCTCGATAGCCTTGAGCACCAGCTCGCGGGCCACGGTGTAGCCGCCGACCAGCTCGATGACGATATCGATTTCAGGGTTGGTGGCCACGGCGAAGACATCGTTGGTAATCGCAATACCGGTCGTTTGGAACTGAGGCTTTGGCGAACGCGTGGCAATTTGCGCCACTTCAATCCCACGCCCTGCACGGCGGGAAATTTCTTCAGCATTACGCTGAAGTACGTTGAAGGTACCGCCACCGACGGTCCCTAACCCACAGATGCCTACTTTGACCGGTTTCACTGAAGAACTCCCCATGAAACGGCCGACGCTAGGTCGGCCGTGGAAAACAGCCGCACAACTGCGGCTTTCAATTGATGACCCGCTGATCGTTCAACGGGCCATGATCGTCAAAGGTTCGACGATACTGGTTTACTTGGCACTCAGTGCCAGTTTGGCAACTTGCGGTGCCGGCTGGTAGCCCGGAATCACTTGACCGTCAGCCAAAACGATGGCCGGTGTACCGTTCACGCCAATGGATTGGCCGAGGGCGAATTGCTTGGAAACCGGGTTGGCGCATTTGTCCGCCTTGATTTCCTTGCCATCAACCATCTTGTCCATGGCCGCTTTCTTGTCGGCTGAACACCAGACGGCTTGTAACTGCTCGTCACCCGGCGAACCCAGGCCCTGGCGCGGGAACGCAACGTAGCGCACTTCCACACCCAGCTTGTTCAGCGCAGGCACTTCGGCGTGCAGCTTGTGGCAATAAGGGCAGGTGGTATCGGTAAACACGGTGATGTGGGTCTTGGTCTCGCCGATGGCTGGGTAAACCACGGTTTCAGCCACCGGAATCCCGTTGATCAGCTTGGATACACCCAGGCGCTCGGCTTTCTCGGTCAGGTTGACCGGCTTGCCGTCCTTGAGCTGGAACAGGTAGCCCTGGACGATGTACTGGCCATCGGCACTGGCGTACAGCACACGGCTGCCCTTGAGCTTGACTTCGTACAGGCCGGCCATCGGGCTGGCGCTGATGCTTTCGATCGGCGTATCGAGCTGCAAGTTGGCCAGGCTCTTGCGAATGGTCTGCTCGGCAGCGTCATCGGCGACGACAAACGTGGAAACCAACGCAATGGCTGCGGCGGCAATAATCTGGGTCAAGCGCATGGGAACTCCTGAAGGCAGATGCAGGGACGGTGGGCAAGCACACCGATCTAAAAACACGGGCCTGCAAACACAGGTCTGGGCCGTCCCCTTTGCTAACCGGCAAAGCCTACCACAGTTGGGCCGCAGGGCAGCCCGTGGCCTGATAAATTGGCGGTTTTCAACCACGCGGATGGTGCTTGGCGTGCATATCCTGCAAACGTGCCCGCGCCACATGGGTATAGATCTGGGTTGTGGATAAGTCACTGTGCCCGAGCAGCATTTGCACCACGCGCAAATCCGCACCGTGGTTGAGCAAATGGGTGGCGAACGCATGGCGCAAGGTATGTGGCGACAAGGACTTACCGATGCCCGCCACCTTGGCCTGGTGCTTGATGCGGTGCCAGAAGGTCTGGCGGGTCATCTGTTCGCCGCGCTGGCTGGGGAACAGCACATCGCTGGGGCGCCCACCGAGCAGTTCGCCACGGGCATCGCGCATGTAGCGTTCAACCCACACA
This sequence comes from Pseudomonas sp. OVF7, assembly GCF_030644265.1. Taxonomy (NCBI): domain Bacteria; kingdom Pseudomonadati; phylum Pseudomonadota; class Gammaproteobacteria; order Pseudomonadales; family Pseudomonadaceae; genus Pseudomonas; species Pseudomonas sp. OVF7. The sequence continues at coordinate 6,481,206 of NZ_CP128996.1, forward strand.
ATCGCCTCCTCCCCCATCGGCACCAACCGTTCCTTGCTGCCCTTGCCCATCACCCGCAGCACGCCCTGGCGCAGGTTGACCTGCTCCAGGGTCAGGCTGATCAGCTCGGTCACCCGCAGGCCGCAGGCGTACAGCACCTCGAGCATGGCGCGGTCGCGCTGGCCGATGGCCTCGCTCAGGTCGGGCGCGGCGAGCAAGGCATCCACGTCGGCTTCAGACAGGGATTTGGGCAAAGGCCTACCGAGTTGTGGCATATCCACCTGCAACGTCGGGTCGAGGGCAATGAGCTTTTCCCGCAGCAAGTAGCGATAAAAACCACGCACACCGGAAAGGAAACGCGCAGTCGAACGGGGCTTGTAGTTCTGCTCCAGGCGCCAGGCCAGATGGTCAAGGATCAGCTCGCGGCCAGCATTGATCAGCTCGAGGTTTTTTTCCTGCAACCAGCCGTTGAACAGCGCCAGGTCGCTGCGATAAGCCTGACGGGTGTTGTCCGAAAGGCCTTTCTCCAACCAGAGGGCGTCGAGGAAGCGGTCGATCAAGGGGTGGTCGATGGCAGGCATGGTGACTCAGGCAGGTGAAGGTGATGTCGGGTAGATCCTATCGCGCGCAAGCCCACTCCCACAGTTTTTTGTGTCTTACTCGATTGCGCGAACCGCAGCGATCAACTGTGGGGTCAGGCTTGCTCGCGATAGCCGCCACGTAGTACCGGATTTTTCAACAAATTCCAGGCACAAAAAAGCAGCCCGTAGGCTGCTTTTTTCTGCATCGGGAAGCTGGACTTAAGCCAGTTTTTCCTTGATGCGAGCTGCTTTACCGGACAGGTCACGCAGGTAGTACAGCTTGGCTTTACGTACGTCACCGCGACGCTTAACGGCCATGCTGTCGATTTGCGGGCTGTAGGTCTGGAAAGTACGCTCTACGCCAACACCGTTGGAGATTTTACGAACAGTGAAAGCACTGTTCACACCACGGTTACGCTTGGCGATTACCACGCCTTCGAACGCTTGCAGACGCGAACGGTCGCCTTCCTTCACTTTCACCTGAACGACAATAGTGTCGCCTGGGGCAAAGGTAGGGATCTCTTTGGTCATCTGCTCTGCTTCGAGTGCAAGGATGATTTTGTTAGTCATGCTGTGCTCCTAAGGTAAGTCGTCGGACCTACCATCGATACGTTGTTAACTATCGTCCCGCGCGAGGATGTATTCCTCGAGCAGCTTCTTCTCTTCTCCAGAAAGCGAGCGGCTTTCCAGAAGATCGGCGCGTCGTTCATAGGTCCGACCAAGGGACTGCTGTAAACGCCAACGCCGGATGTGTGCGTGATTGCCACTTAGCAATACGTCGGGAACACGCTGATCCGCATACACCTCCGGACGGGTGTAGTGCGGGCAATCCAGCAAACCATCCGTGAAGGAATCTTCCTCCGCAGAGTCCGCATGCCCTAAAGCTCCAGGCAGCAGTCGTGTAACCGCATCTATCAGGACCATCGCCGGCAGCTCACCGCCAGACAGGACATAGTCCCCAATCGACCACTCTTCATCGACATGAGCTTCAATAAAACGCTCGTCAATGCCTTCATAGCGACCGGCAATCAGGATCAGTGCTTCCTCATTCGCCAGTTCGCGTACCGCCGCCTGTTTCAGCTGACGGCCTTGAGGGGACAGGTAAATCACCTTCGCCTTCTCCCCGGCGGCGGCCTTGGCCTGAACCAACGCGTCTTCCAGGGGCTTGATCTTCATCACCATGCCCGGGCCACCGCCAAATGGGCGATCGTCCACAGTGTGATGTCGATCCGTCGTGTAGTCTCGCGGGTTCCAACAGGTCAGTTGCAACAGCCCCTGTTTCACCGCCCGACTGGTGATGCCGTACTCGCTGATGGCGGAGAACATCTCGGGAAACAAACTGATCACTTCAATGCGCAAATTAGCCACGCTTAGAAGTCCGCGTCCCATTCCACCTTCATCTCGCCCGCTACCAGGTCGACAGCCAACACGCATTGCTCGGTATAGGGCAACAGGCGTTCGCGATCATCCAGGCTGCCAGCGCAAGGCTTGACCACCATTACATCATTGGCGCCGGTTTCCAGAAGATGATCGATTTTCCCGAACAATTGCCCGAGTTGATCGATAACCTTCAGACCTTCCAGCTGGTACCAGTAGTACTCGCCATCGGTCAATTCAGGGAACAGGTTGCGCGGCACGCAGATCTCATAACCAGCCAGAAGACGAGCTTCTTCACGATCATCAAGACCCTTGAGCTTTGCGACCAGGAACTTATCGCTCCCGCGTCCACTGACCAGCTCGACCTGTTTCACACTACCTTCGCGCTTGAGCGTCCAGGTCTTGTACTGCAACAGGTTTTCAGTCGGATCAGTAAAGGAATACACCTTCACTTCGCCGCGAACGCCATGAACAGAATAAATCTTGCCGATAACGATCAAATCATCAGCAACAGCTGGCGTCGCGTTCATATTGCTCAGGCTGCGGCCTTAGCCGAGTCCTTCAACAACTTGGCAACACGCTCGGAAGGCTGTGCACCAACGCTCAGCCAGTAGGCTACGCGCTCTTGGTTCACGGACAGACGAACTTCTTGACCACGAGCAACAGGGTTGAAGAAACCAACCTGTTCCTTGTGCGAACCGTCGCGCGGGTTGCGGCTGTCGGTTACGGTCAAGTGGTAAAACGGGCGCTTTTTGGAGCCGCCAAGGGCAAGACGGATTGTTAGCATGTGAACATCGTTCCTGTAGTCGGTGCTGCAAATCTAAATGCACAGCGGGCATAGGTGCCCGAAAGGCCGCATATTCTAAGGAATATCCGGACTTTTGCAAATGTCTTTTTCTGGCGCCTATCAGCGTGCCATTCAGATCTGCTATAGAGCCGTCGGTTAAAACGGCGAGTCAGCGCCCGCCAATCGCGGGTTTGCTGGAGATCCCACGTCCCTGTGGGTCGGAGCAGGAGCTGGGCTCCCGCTCGAAATCTTTACATCTTGGGCATGCCGCCGCCGGGCAACATACCGCCCATGCCGCGCATCATCTTGGCCATTCCGCCCTTGGCGGAGAACTTCTTCATCATCTTCTGCATCTGCTTGTGCTGCTTGATCAAGCGACCGATGTCCTGCACCTGGGTGCCGGAACCCATGGCGATCCGACGCTTGCGCGAACCGCTGATCAGCTCAGGGTCGCGGCGCTCGGCCGGGGTCATGGAGTTGATGATGGCTTCCATCTGCTTGAACTGCTTCTCTGCCGCACCCTGGGCGTTGCCCATTTGCGCCAGGTTCACACCGCCGATATTCGGCAGCTTGTCCATCAAGCCGCCGAGGCCGCCCATGTTCTTCATCTGCTGCAGCTGGTCGCGGAAGTCTTCGAGGTCGAAGCCCTTGCCCTTCTTCAGCTTCTTGGCCAGTTTATCGGCCTTGTCTTTATCGAGGGTCGCTTCGGCCTGTTCAATCAGGCTGAGCACGTCGCCCATGCCGAGGATACGCGAAGCGATCCGCTCAGGGTGAAACGGCTCGAGCGCGTCGCTCTTCTCGCCCATACCGATGAACTTGATCGGCTTGCCGGTGATTGCGCGTACCGACAGCGCGGCACCACCACGGGCATCGCCGTCGACCTTGGTCAGGATCACGCCGGTCAGCGGCAGTGCATCACCAAATGCCTTGGCGGTGTTGGCCGCATCCTGGCCGGTCATGGCGTCGACCACGAACAGGGTCTCGACCGGGTTGATCGCGGCATGCAGCGCCTTGATCTCGCCCATCATCTCTTCATCGATGTGCAGGCGACCAGCGGTATCGACGATGACCACGTCGATGAATTTCAGTCTTGCTTCTTTAATAGCCGCATTGGCGATGTCGACCGGCTTCTGGCTCAGGTCGGACGGGAAGAACGTCACGCCCACTTCGCCCGCGAGCATTTCCAACTGCTTGATGGCCGCCGGACGATAGACGTCAGCCGACACCACCATCACGGATTTCTTCTTGCGCTCTTTAAGGAAGCGCGCCAGCTTGCCGGCGGTGGTGGTCTTGCCCGCACCTTGCAGACCGGCCATCAACACGACGGCCGGTGGCACGGCGCTGAGGTTCAGGTCTTCGTTGGCCGCGCCCATCAGGCTTTCGAGCTCGGCCTGGACGATCTTCACAAAGGCCTGGCCCGGCGTCAGGCTGCGGGACACTTCGGTGCCGACCGCACGCTCCTTGACCGAGTTGACGAAGTCCTTGACCACAGGCAAGGCGACGTCGGCTTCCAGCAACGCCATGCGCACTTCGCGCAGGGTGTCTTTAATATTGTCCTCGGTCAGCTTGGCCTTGCCGGTAACGTGGCGCAGCGTCTGCGAGAGACGGTCAGTCAAGTTTTCAAACATGCGCGATCCTTTCAGGCCCTATTCATCGAAATGCATTGGTAGACCGAGGTAATGACGGCCCAGGCTGCGGTAAATCGCTATTAAAAACAGCGCTCGGCGAGCCTGCGGCGTGGGCAGGTCGCGGATTATAGCGAAGACTGCGCCTGTGCACACCCGCTGTCTGGCCTTGGAGTCTTTCGTGGAACGCAGGGGTATGCCAAACTCAGCGCCTTTCGGGCTTGCCTAACAGGATTTATGCTCCCTTTGTCACCCAGTTTGCTACCCAGTCTCGCCGCCGCCTTCTTATATGCCGCTGCGACCCTCTATCAGGGCACCCGCCTGGCCAAATGCGCCAAGGCCGACAAGCGCCTGTTGTCCGGCCTTGGCGCCCTCGCCTTGGTTGCACACGCCGCGAGCCTGTTCACCCACCTGATGACGCCGGTCGGCCTGGGCCTGGACTTTTTCAGCGCCGCCAGCCTGATTGCCGCTGCCGTGATCGCCTTGACGCTGATCGCCTGCGCACGTATCCCGGTGGAAAACCTGCTGGTGCTGTTGTTCCCCCTGGGCCTGCTGACGGTGTTATTGGCGCAGTTCACCCCCACCGGCACGGTGCAGGTGATCGACGAAGAGCCAGGCATCCTCGCGCATATCCTGTTGTCGATCCTCGCCTACGGCATGTTCACCATCGCGGTGTTCCAGGCTTTGCTCCTGCTGCTGCAGGACCACCAGCTCAAGCACAAGCACCCCTTGGGGCTGATCAAGAACTTCCCGCCGCTGCAAACCATGGAAAGCCTGCTGTTCGGTTTCCTGTGGGCCGGCTGGACCCTGCTCTCGCTGTCATTGATCTCTGGCTGGCTGTTCGTCGAAAACCTGTTTGCCCAGCACCTGGTACACAAGACCCTGCTGGCTTGCCTGGCCTGGGTAGTGTTCAGCGTGCTGCTGTGGGGCCGCAACCGCCTCGGCTGGCGCGGGCACAAGGCGATCCGTTGGACCCTGGCCGGTTTCTGCCTGCTGATGCTGGCCTATTTCGGCAGCAAGCTGGTCCGCGAATACATCCTGCATATCTGACGGGCAGCGATCATGGACAACTTGCCCCTGGGGCCGATGCTCGCGGTAATCGCCCTGCTGGTGTTATGGGCGGCGCTGTTTACCGCCATTGAAGCCGCACAGCAACACTTGCTGGCCCTGCGCCCCGGCACGCGCCAGGGTGACAAGGCCGCTGCCCGCCTGGGTTTTCCCCGCCACAGCCTGATCCTGTGCAACAGCCTGTGCCGCGCAGCAGTAGTGGTTCTGTGCACGTTGCTGGCGATGTATGCCTGGGCGCAAAACGGTCCCTGGCTCGGCTGGCTGATTTCCTGTGCCGTGCTGCTGATATTGGCCGACTACCTGCCCCGCGCGCTGGCCACCCGCCATCCGCAAGCAGTGCTGGGCTTCGGCAACACACTGCTGGGCGTGCCACTGAAAATCGTCTATCCCTTCGCCTGGCTGCTCAACGGCATCAGCCTGCTATTGCTGCGCCCCTTTGCGCGCAAGCCCGGCATCGTGAAGAAAAGCGACGAACCACTGCCCGACCATGATGACGAACCCGAGGCCGACACCGAAGGCAACCGCACCCCTGGCCTGCCCGGCATCCACGCGCTGGACAACATCACGGTCAACGACATCCTGGTGCCGCGCAGCGAAGTGGAGGGCATCAACCTGGATGACTCGCTTGAAGCGATCATCGAGCAATTGCGCAACTCCCAACGCACCCGGCTGCCAGTGTTCCACAGCGATATCAACCAGGTCCAAGCCGTGCTCAACACCCGGCTGATCCAGCACCTGCTGCCGGATGCCAGCCTGACCAAGGAAGCCTTGCTTGCCGCCTGCTACGACCCCTACTTCGTCCCGGAAAGCACGCCGCTGCAACTGCAACTGCTGAACTTCCACAAGCAGCAACGGCGCTTGGGCATGGTGGTGGACGAGTACGGCGAAGTGCTGGGCATCGTCACCCTGGAAGATATCCTCGAAGAAATTGTCGGCGAATTCGAAAGCGAACACAGTGTGGACAACCCGCATATCGAAGCGCAAGCGGATGGCCGCTATATCATCGACGGCGCCGCATCGATCCGCGAACTGAACAAGAGCCTGGCTTGGCACCTGCCCAGCGACGGCCCCAAGACCCTCAATGGCCTGGTGACTGAAGCACTGGAAACCATTCCAGATTGTGCCGTATGCCTGAAGATCGGCCGCTATCGCCTGGAAATCCTTGAGACCGAGGATAACCGGGTGAGCAAGGTGCTGATCTGGCACACCAGCCGCGTACCCGTCGCCGCATAGCGTCCTGACTCAAGGCATTCGAATGTGGGAGCCCCCCCTCCCACAATTGATCTGCCGCGATTGGCAGATCGCGCGCCCCCTTGTTGTATCGCCGGCCCCATTCCTATAATCCCTGCGGCTTACCCAAGCCCCGCCCGACCGCGTGCTATCCGCACTGAGCGCGTCCGGCACCGCTGCATCGTGTCTGACCGGTGTTTGCTCCCATCCCGAGCCGCTCCGCGCACTACCCTGATCCAAGGGGGTTCGACCCAATAATAATCCGCGTCCAAACGCGCAACGACCGTCAGGGATACCTCCATGAGCACCACCTATAACGAGGCCGCAACCGCCGCCCCGACCAACTCGACCGCCCGCGTTGCCACCGCCAGCATCGTCGGCACCGCCATCGAGTTCTACGATTTCTATATCTACGCCACCGCGGCGGCACTGGTGATCGGCCCGGTCTTCTTCCCGCAGTCGTCCGGTACCGCGCAGATGCTGGCGTCGTTCCTGACCTTCGGTATCGCGTTTATCGCCCGCCCGTTGGGTTCGGCGCTGTTCGGCCACTTTGGTGACCGTATCGGCCGCAAATCGACCCTGGTGGCCTCGCTGCTGCTGATGGGGGTGTGCACCACGCTGATCGGTTTGCTGCCGGGCTATGACAGCATTGGCGCCTGGGCGCCGATCCTGCTGTGCGTGCTGCGTTTCGGCCAAGGCCTGGGCCTTGGCGGGGAATGGGGTGGCGCCGCATTGCTGGCCACCGAGAACGCGCCCAAGGGCAAGCGCGCCTGGTTCGGCATGTTCCCGCAACTGGGCCCATCGATCGGATTCCTGGCGGCCAACGGCTTATTCCTGATCCTGGCCATGAACCTGAACGACGAGCAGTTCCGCAGCTGGGGCTGGCGTATCCCGTTCATCCTCAGCGCAGCCCTGGTGATGGTCGGCCTGTATGCACGGCTGAAACTGCACGAAACCCCAGTGTTCGCCAATGCCGTGTCCAAGCAGGCGCCGGTGAAGGTGCCGTTGGTGGAGCTGTTCAGCCAGCATTGGCTGCCCGTCCTGCTGGGCGCCGCGTCGATGGTGGTGTGCTATGCACTGTTCTATATCACCACCGCGTTCTCCCTGAGCTATGGCGTTTCGACGCTGGGCTACAGCCGCGAAACGTTCCTTGGGTTGCTGTGCTTCGCGGTGCTGTTCATGGGGCTGGCGACACCGCTGGCGGCGCTGGCCAGTGATCGATTCGGGCGCAAGCCGGTGCTGATCGTCGGCGCGATCCTGGCCATCCTGTCGGGCTTCACCATGGAGCCGCTGTTGACCCACGGTTCGACCTGGGCCGTGGCGCTGTTCCTCGCGTTGGAGTTGTTCCTGATGGGGGTGACCTTCGCCCCAATGGGCGCGCTGCTGCCGGAATTGTTCCCGACCCGCGTGCGTTATACCGGGGCTTCGGCAGCGTATAACCTGGGCGGGATCGTCGGCGCATCGGCGGCACCGTTCTTCGCGACCAAGCTGGTGGCGATGGGTGGGCTGAGTTATGTCGGCGGGTATGTGTCGGCGGCAGCGTTGCTCAGCTTGATTGCGGTGCTGTGCCTGAAAGAGACGCACAATAACGATCTGAATCGCGTCGTCTGATAGATCGCTATCGGGGGCAAGTCGAATCGTCGCACCGCCCCTCCCACATTTTGACCGCATTCCTAAAGATTAAACGCGGTTAAGTGTGGGAGGGGCCTTGCCCCCGATGCTTTTAGAGTTCTACAACAACCGCTTGGGAAGCACGGGTCGCCTTGGCCCGAGCCGCTTCAATCGACTCATCCCGCGCCAGCGCCACGCCCATGCGGCGCTGGCCATTCACTTCTGGCTTACCAAACAGACGCAACGCCGTGTCCGGCTCGCTCAAGGCGGCGCCGAGGTTGGCGAATGCGGTCTGGGTCGACTGCCCTTCCACCAGGATCACCGCCGACGCCGAAGGGCCGAACTGGCGAATCAATGGAATCGGCAGGCCCAGAATGGCGCGGGCGTGCAGTGCGAATTGCGACAGGTCCTGGGAAATCAGGGTCACCAGGCCGGTATCGTGCGGGCGCGGCGACACTTCGCTGAACCATACCTGATCACCCTTGATGAACAGCTCCACGCCAAACAGGCCACGGCCACCCAGGGCGTCGGTTACGGCCTTGGCTACGCGCTCGGACTCCGCCAGGGCGATCGGGCTCATGGCCTGAGGCTGCCAGGATTCCTGATAGTCGCCTTTCTCCTGACGGTGGCCGACCGGCGCGCAGAAAGTGGTGCCGCCGATATGACGCACGGTCAGCAGGGTGATTTCGTAGTCGAAGTCGATAAAGCCTTCAATGATCACCCGGCCTTTACCGGCACGCCCGCCTTCCTGGGCGTAGTCCCAGGCTTTCTGCACGTCGTCGCTGCTGCGCAGCAGGCTCTGGCCCTTGCCCGAGGAACTCATCACCGGCTTGACCACGCACGGGAAGCCCAGGTCCTGCACAGCCTTGCTGTAGGCTTCGAAGGTGTCGGCGAAGTGGTACGGCGAGGTCGGCAGGTCCAGCTCTTCGGCGGCCAGGCGACGGATGCCTTCGCGGTTCATGGTCAGCGACGTGGCGCGCGCGGTCGGGATCACGGTGAAGCCTTCGGCCTCCAGCTCCACCAGGGTGGCGGTGGCGATGGCTTCGATTTCCGGCACGATGAAGTGCGGTTTTTCCGCCTCGATCACTGCACGCAGGGCGGCGCCGTCGAGCATGTTGATCACATGGCTACGGTGGGCAACCTGCATGGCCGGCGCGTTGGCGTAGCGATCCACGGCAATCACTTCAACGCCCAGGCGTTGCAGTTCGATTACCACTTCCTTGCCCAGCTCACCGCAGCCACACAGCAAAACGCGGGTCGCGGTTGGCGACAATGGAGTTCCGATTCGGGTCATCTCAGGTCCTCAGGGGAGCGGATCATGGGGAGAAAGGCCGGCATTTTACATGAACTGTAAAAATTGGCCTCAGTTGGCGACGGCGCGCTTGCGCAGACGCCAGGCCATGATCAGCCACACCACGGTGACCCCAGCGAATTTCGACGCCAGGGCGGTGCCCACCACCGCTGGGGTCAGAGCGCCGATCAAGCCGAAAAAGATAAAGGTATCGAGGGGAATGCTCAGCGCCGAGCTGATCCACAGGCGGTCATGGAGCGGGCGCCTGGTGATGCTGAACACCAGCCAGTCGATGCACTCGGACACCGCGAACGCCGTGGCACTGGCCAGGGCGATGGACGGATCGGAGGTGATATACGACAGCACCAGCGCCGCCAGCATGGCGAGGATCGCGCCATGACCGAAGCGGGTTTGCACCATGTCGCGCAGGATAAACACCAGGCCGCCCCAGGCGGACCAGATCACATCCAGATGCGGTGCGGTGGAGAAGGCGAAGTTGATCAGCACGACGCTGCTGATGTAGGCAATCAGGAAGAGCATGGGGGGATGAACCTATGGGCAATGCACACAGGGTAATGCACAGCCATCATTGTGGCGAGCCGGGGCGTTGTGGCGAGCGGGCTTGCCCCGCGTTGGGCTGCGAAGCAGCCCCAATAAGAGCGCCGCGTTCTGCCGGACGAACCGCGGTGGGGGTTTTTAGGGCTGCTTCGCAGCCCAACGCGGGGCAAGCCCGCTCGCCACAACAAGCCCGCTCGCCACAATCAGGCGCCGGGAACGGTAAACATCAACCCACTTGCCACCGCCCGCTCATGGCACAACCCCAGCACCACCCGCCGCTCGGCATTGTCCATGCGACTCCAACGCGTAATTTCATCCACCGTGCGCTGGCAGCCGGTGCAGAGATCGTCATCGTCCAATGCGCAAATGCTCATGCACGGCGAGGCGACAGGACGTTCAGTCGGGTTCATTCTGCCTGCTCGACCAGATCCCGCGCATAACGCTGGGCGTTATGCACATAGTGCGCAGCGCTGGCTTCGAGCATCTTCTTCTGAGCCTCGGTCAACTCACGCACCACTTTGCCCGGCGAGCCCATCACCAGCGAGCCATCGGGAATTTCCTTGCCTTCGCCGATCAGCGAGTTGGCGCCAATGATGCAGTGCTTGCCGATCTTCGCGCCGTTGAGGATCACCGCGTTGATGCCGATCAGGCTGTAGTCGTCGACCGTGCAGCCATGCAGCATGGCGTTATGGCCGATGGTCACACCGGTGCCAAGAGTCAGCGGGTAGCCCATGTCGGTGTGCATCACGCTGCCGTCCTGCACGTTGCTGTTCTTGCCGATCAGGATCAGCTCGTTGTCGCCGCGCAACACCGCGTTGAACCAGACGTTGGCGCCCTCCTCCAGCCTGACCTTGCCCACCAGCGTGGCATTGGGAGCCACCCAGCTGTGTGGATGCGTCTCGACGCGGGCGTCGCCCAAGCGGTATTTCATGGTTTTTCCTCACGGCTTGCCATTGGAGACGATGGCTTAAGTATTGATGAAGCTCTTGGGTGGGTGATGCAGGCTGATATTGGCATCGTCATAAAGCAGGTTGATCAGCTCGACAATCATAATGGCCGTAAGCCCCCAGATCTTGTATTCGCCAAACCGGTAGCTCGGCACATACCAACTGCGCCCTTGGTAGTCGATGCGGTGCGTATGCTCGCGAGGGTCCTGGCGGAAAAAATCGAGGGGCACACTGAAGACAGCGGCGATTTCGGCGTCGTTGGCCAGGTATTCGACGTAATCGGGGATCACGCCCACATACGGGGTGACGCGAATGCCATGCAGGGAAATCAGTGGGCTCAAGGGGCCGATCACCTCAACCAGACCAGGCGGCAGGCCGATTTCTTCTTCGGCCTCGCGCAAGGCGGTAAAGATCAGGTCCGGGTCTTCCGGATCGCGGCGCCCGCCAGGAAACGCGACTTCGCCGCCATGGGTCGACAGGCCGCTGGCGCGCAGAGTCAGGATCAGCTCAGGTTCGTCACTGCGGGTAATCGGCACCAGCACGGCGGCCTCGGGGAAACGCCCGTCGGTTTCCAGCGTATGCGGCGTGTGATTGCTTACCCGGCGAAGTAGCTCGTCCAGCATGAGTCATCTCGATCTGTTGGCTACCTTGCATCATGCACCAAAGCTGCCGGGCGCCCAACCCCAAAACCTGAGGGCTGTCGCGAAACGACAACTTGCAGGGCCCTGCCGCCCACGCCAAGATAGACGCACTTTCCAGGAACCCCAGCATGAACTTCTGCAGCCAGTGCGGTAAACCGGTCACCCAACGCATTCCCGAAGGCGACGCACGCCTGCGCTTTGTGTGTGATCACTGTCAGACCATTCACTACCAGAACCCTAATATCGTTGCCGGTACCGTGCCGGTGTGGGGTGAGCAAGTGCTGCTGTGCCGCCGTGCCATCGAGCCACGCCTGGGCTACTGGACCTTGCCTGCGGGCTTCATGGAGAACGGCGAGACCGTGGAACAGGCCGCCATGCGCGAAACCATGGAAGAAGCCTGTGCCCGCGTGCGCAACCTGAGCATCTATACGTTGATCGATGTACCGCACATCAGCCAAGTGCATGTGTTCTATCGCGCCGAGCTGATGGACCTGGACTTTGCCGCCGGCCCCGAGAGCCTGGAAGTCAAACTGTTCAAAGAAGCCGATATCCCGTGGTCCGAGCTGGCGTTCCGTACCGTCGGGCGGACCCTGGAGTATTTCTTTGCCGACCGTCGGCAGCAATCATTCCCGGTGCGCAGCGAAGCCATACCGCCGCTGTCCAAGCCCGCCCAATAACAATCCTGCCGATCGTCGCCAAAGGGAAGTCGTTTTAATGCGTTGGTTGTTTGCTTTGCTCTGCCTGTCGTTCGCCACGTTGTCGCCGGCTTCCACCCTGGAAACCCTGGGCGGCAAAACGGTCGAGAAAATCCTGGTCCTCAAGTCCGCCCATCAGTTGCAATTGATCAATGACGGCAAGCCCCTCAAGACCTACCGCATTTCCCTGGGTAAAAACCCCAAGGGGCCCAAGCTGTTCGAGGGCGACCGTCGCACACCGGAAGGCCTCTACTGGATTGACTGGCGCAAGACCAGCGACAGCTACTACCTGTCGATGCACATCTCCTACCCCAATATCAGTGATTCTGCGCGCGCCCGCCGCGAGGGCGTGAAGCCCGGCAGCATGATCATGATCCACGGCACGCCCGACAGCGAAGACTACCCGGAGCAGTTGTTCCACACCCTGGACTGGACCGACGGCTGTATCGGCATGCGTAACGTCGATATGCGTGAAGTCTGGAACCTGGTCAAGGACGGCACCCTGATCGAGATCCGGCCGTAGCCTTCGACCGTTGGTAGATTAATTAAAAAAATTTCCTGCCCTCGGCAGCGCCTGCCGGTGAATACCAGTTCACCCCGCGGGCTGCGCAGCTCTGCGCGTCCAAAAGACCTCTCTAATACCACTTGATACCATGCACCATTAGCATGCCCTGAAACCAGTGCCCGCACTGTTTTGGCAGCATTGACATGGTATTTAAGTGGTATTAATTTCCGGCCATTACCGGGCGACAACACTCCAATAACCGCATCGGAAACCTTAACGATGAACCCCATCCTGACGCTGCGCCCCGACGGCAAACAATCCACGCCGCTGTACCTGCAATTGGCCCGCAACCTGGAAGCGGCGATCCATGCCGGCCAGTGGAAATCCGAACAGGCGCTGCCATCGGAACGCGCCCTCAGCGATCAATTGAGCATTTCCCGGGTCACCGCCCGCAAGGCACTGGAAGTGTTGTTTGCCCAAGGCCTGATCCGCCGCAGCCAGGGCTCTGGCACCTTCATCACGCCTCGCCTGGAGCAACCGCTGTCGCGCCTGTCGGGCTTCAGCGAGATGCTGCGGCTCAAGGGCTTCGTACCCAGTTCGCAGTGGCTGGAACGCGAAATCACCCCGCCGACCCACGAAGAGCTGATCCGCCTGGGCCTGTCACCGACTGACAAAGTGGCGCGGCTCAAGCGCCTGCGTAAGGCTGATGACACGGTAATGGCAATCGAAATGACCGCCATGCCCGCCTCGGTGCTGCCGCACCCACAAGCCATCGGTAACTCGCTGTACGAATACCTCGAAGGCATCGGCAAACCCATCGTGCGCGCCTTGCAGCATATCCAGGCGATCAATGCCTCGGACGAATTCGCCACGCTGGTCGGCATTGCACCAGGCACCGCCATGCTGCTGATGACCCGTGTCGGCTACACCGCCGACAACACACCGATTGAAATCACCGACACCTACTGCCGCAACGACTACTACGACTTTGTCGCCGAGCTTCGACGTTAGAAAGCCGCGTCGATATGACTTTGCCGCGAATGCGGCCTTAGAGAACTGCCCATGTCCGAAGACAACATCCTGACGCCCCACGGCTGGATTCGCGGCCGCGTGGTCCATGAACACGGCAAGGTCGTCGCCATTGAAGGCGCGCCTTGCGACCCGGCCGACAACGACCTGCCCTACCTGCTGCCAGGCTTTATTGACCTGCACGTCCATGGCGGCGGCGGCAAAGACATCATGGAAGGCATCGACGCGTTCGAGACCATCACCGGCACCCACGTGCGCTTTGGCACCACCTCGCTGCTGGCCACCACCATGACCGCGCCGGTCGAGGAAATTTCCCGCGTGCTGGGCGATATCGGTACCTATAGCGAAAACCGTCCAACCGGCACCGCCCGCGTATTGGGTGTGCACCTGGAAGGTCCTTACATCAACCCAGGCAAACTCGGCGCGCAGCCCAACTTCGCCCACACCGCATTGATGGCGGAAGTGGAAGCCTACCTGCGCCTGGCGCCGATCCGCGTGATCACCATCGCCCCGGAAATCGCCGGGCATGACAGTCTGATCCGCGCCCTCAGTGCACGTGGTGTGCGCATGCAGATCGGCCACACCCTGGGCAGCTATGAAGAAGGCGTCGCCGCCCTCGCCGCTGGCGCTACCAGCTTCACCCACCTGTACAACGCCATGAGCCCGCTGCATCACCGCGAGCCTGGCATCGTGGGGGCCGCGCTGGCCCACGCACAGTACGCCGAACTGATCCCGGACTTGCTGCACGTCCACCCTGGCGCCATGCGCGTGGCCCTGCGTTCGATCCCGTGCCTGTATTGCGTCACCGACTCCACCGCCGCCGCCGGCATGCCGGACGGCGAATACAAGCTGGGCAGCCACACCGTGACCAAATGCCTGGGCGGCGTGCGCCTGGCCGACGGCACCCTCGCCGGCAGCACCCTGACCATGGACCAGGCGCTTCGCAACCTGGTGAAAATCGGCCTGCCCATCAGCGAAGCCTCACAACGCCTGTCGCAATTTCCCGCGGACTACCTCGGCCTGGAAGAACGCGGGCGCCTACAACCCGGCAGCTTTGCCGACTGCGTGCGCCTGGACCGTTCCCTGCACCTCACCGACGTCATGGTCGAAGGAGAAGCCATTGTCTTCCAAAATGCTTGAAGAGGCCTTGGCCTCCTGTGACGCCGTCGCGGCGCAGTTGCAACGTCTGAACCCGCGGCTGGAAGAGGTCGCCGGCCGCCTGCGCCGCCAGCCGCCGCAAGTGGCGATGACCATAGCCCGTGGCAGTTCGGACCACGCCGCCAGCTACTTCGCCTACCTGGCCATGCAGCACGTGGGCATTCCGGTGGCGTCGTTGCCGATGTCGGTGGTGACCTTGCTGCAAGCGCCCTTGAAGGTCAGCGGCCAGGTGACTTTCGGCTTTTCCCAGTCCGGCCAGAGCCCGGACCTGGTCGATAGCCTGCGCCTGCTGCGCAAACGCGGCGCCTTGAGCATTTCGCTGGTCAACGCCGAAGACTCGCCGCTGCAAGCCGCTTGCGAGTTCCACCTGCCGCTGTGCGCCGGGCCGGAACAAAGCGTGGCCGCGACCAAAAGCTTTATCGCTACCCTCAGCGCCAGCGCGCAGTTGATCGGCCACTGGAACCAGGAGGCGGATTTGTTGCAAGCCTGCCACGCGCTGCCCGATCACCTGCGCGAAGCCGCCAGGCAGGATTGGACGAAAGCCATCGACGCCCTGCGCGGCTGCCAGCAATTGATGGTGATCGGCCGTGGCGCCGGGTTTGCCATCGCCCAGGAAGCCGCGCTCAAACTCAAGGAAACCTCGGCGATCCAGGCCGAAGCCTTCAGCAGCGCCGAAGTGCGCCACGGGCCGATGGCCTTGATCGACGAAAACTACCCGCTGCTGGTGTTCGCCCCCCGCGGCGCCGAACAACCGGGATTGCTGAGCCTGGCCGCCGACATGCGCCAACGCGGCGCCCGCGTATTGCTGGCCGCGCCGGACGATATCGCCGAACGCGACCTGACCTTGAGCCGCGCCGAACACCCGAGCCTGGACCCGATTCTGGCCATCCAGAGTTTCTACGTGATGGCCGCCGGCCTGGCGGTCGCCCGTGGAATGGACCCCGACCAGCCACGCCACCTGAGCAAAGTGACCCGCACTCACTGAGTCGATTGCTGCGTTTTCCTGATGAGTACCGTGCCCATGTCCAACAACAATAATCAACTGACCCTCAGCGCCCCGTTAAGCGGGCCGGTGCTGCCCCTGGGCAACGTTCCCGACGAAGTCTTCGCCAGTGGCGCAATGGGCGACGGTATTGCCATCGACCCCCTGAATGACTGCCTGCATGCGCCGTGTGACGGGGTGATCATCCATGTCGCCCGCACCGGCCACGCCCTGACGATTCGCACGGACAACGGCGCCGAGTTGCTGCTGCATGTGGGTATCGACACGGTGGAGCTCAATGGCGAAGGCTTCGCGCTGCTGGTCAAGGAAGGCGCCCGTGTCAGCCAGGGGCAGGCGTTGGTGCAGTTTGACCTGGACCGGATTGCGCGCCAGTGCAAAAGCCTGGTCAGCCTGATCATTCTGACCAATAGCGATCGCTTCGCGCTGACACCGCTGGCACTCAATACAGTCAAGGTCGGTGAACCGCTGCTGCGGGTGAGCCTGCGCTCAACGGCCTCGACGCAGACGGCTGTGGATAACTCGGCCGCAGAAGCCAGCGCCAACGTGCGCATCACCCACCGCGGCGGTTTGCATGCGCGCCCAGCGGCGTTGATTCGCAAGACCGCCCAGGGGTTCAGCAGCCAGGCGCAGTTGCATTTCGCCGGCAAGTCGGCGGCGTGCGACAGCCTGATTGGCTTGATGGGGTTGGGCATTGGCGAAGGCGACGAGGTTCGCGTCAGCTGTCGTGGCAAGGATTGCGAGGCGGCGTTGCAGGCATTGGTCGCCGCACTGTCAGTCGCCATCAGCGCAGAACCTCACGCGCCGGTAACCGCCACTCCACGTCGTGCGAATACTGAAACCGGTGTACTGCAAGGGGTGTGCGCAGCACCGGGCCTGGTGTGCGGGCCACTGTTCCGGTTGACCGGCATCGAGTTGCCGGCCGATACCGGTAACCACCGCGCCGACGAACAACTGCAACGGCTGGATGCGGCCCTTGAGCACGTGCGCGGTGATATCCGCCAGACCCTGGCCCACGCCCGCCAGCGCAAAAATGCCGAAGAAGAAGACATCTTCGCCGCCCACCTCGCCTTACTGGAGGATCCGGCCCTGCTGGACGCCGCCACCCGCGCGATCGAACACGGCAGCGCCGCCACCCACGCCTGGCGCGATGCAATCCAGGCGCAATGCGCGGTCTTGCTGGCCCTGGGCAAGCCGCTGTTTGCCGAACGCGCCAATGACCTGCGCGACCTGCAACAACGGGTGCTGCGGGCGCTGTTGGGTGAAGCCTGGCATTTCGAATTGCCCCCTGGCGCCATTGTCAGCGCCCATGAACTGACCCCTTCAGACCTGCTGCAATTGAGTGCACAACAGGCGGCGGGCATCTGCATGGCCGAGGGTGGCGCCACCTCCCACGTCGCGATCCTGGCCCGGGGCAAAGGCTTGCCGTGCGTGGTGGCATTGGGCGCCGACGTACTCGATGTGCCACAAGGCCAACGGGTGGTGCTGGACGCGGCCAACGGTCGCCTGGAACTGGCCCCCAGCGAGGCGCGCCATGCCCAGGTGCATCAGCTGCGTGACGCACAGCAACAGCGGCGCCAGCAGCAACAGGCCCAGGCCCGATTGCCAGCACGCACTCGCGATGGGGTGGGCATCGAAGTCGCCGCCAATGTCGCCTCCAGCGCCGAAGCCCAGGTGGCGTTTGAAAACGGCGCCGATGGCGTCGGCCTGTTGCGTACCGAATTCCTCTTCGTTGACCGCCGCACTGCGCCGGACGAACAGGAACAGCGCCAGGCCTACCAGGCCGTGCTGGATGCCATGGGCGACAAGTCGGTGATCATCCGCACTATCGACGTGGGCGGCGACAAGCAGCTCGACTATCTGCCACTGCCGGTGGAGGCCAACCCCGTGCTCGGCCTACGCGGTATTCGCCTGGCCCAGGTGCGCCCCGAGGTGCTCGACCAGCAACTGCGTGCCCTGCTGCAAGTCAGCCCGCTGGCGCGCTGCCGCATCCTGCTGCCAATGGTCAGCGAAGTCGACGAACTGCTGCACATCCGCCAACGCCTGGATGAACTGTGCATGGCACGGGAGCTGACCCAACGCCCGGAACTGGGGGTGATGATCGAAGTGCCCGCCGCCGCGCTGATGGCCGAACAACTGGCCAAGCATGCGGACTTCTTGTCCATCGGCACCAATGACCTGTCCCAGTACACCCTGGCCATGGACCGCGACCACGCGGGTTTAGCTGCGCGGGTGGATGCTCTGCACCCGGCGCTGCTGCGGCTGATCGCGCAGACTTGCGCGGGCGCGGCCCAGCACGGGCGTTGGGTCGGCGTATGCGGCGCCCTGGCGTCCGACCCCTTGGCGACTCCCGTACTGGTTGGCCTGGGGGTCAGCGAACTGTCCGTGAGCCCGCCGCAAATCGGAGAAATCAAGGACCGCGTCCGTCACCTGGACGCGGCGCAATGCCGGCAACTGAGCCAAGGGCTGCTCGACCTGAGCAGTGCCAAGGCCGTTCGCCAAGCCTGTCAACACCACTGGCCGCTGAGCTGAAAACAACAAGAACAGGGAGACACGCCATGTACCAATACTTTATCGAAGGCCTGCAACGGCTCGGCCGCGCGCTGATGCTGCCGATCGCGATTCTGCCGATCGCCGGCCTCTTGCTGCGCCTGGGTGACACCGACCTGCTCAACATCGCGGTGATGCACGATGCCGGGCAAGCGATCTTCGCCAACCTGGCGCTGATCTTCGCCATCGGTATCGCCGTGGGTTTTGCCCGCGACAATAACGGCACCGCCGGGCTGGCCGGCGCGATTGGTTACCTGGTCATGGTCTCTACCCTCAAGGTGATGGACTCGACCATCAACATGGGCATGCTCGCCGGTATCGCCAGCGGCCTGATGGCGGGCGGGCTGTATAACCGCTTCAAGGACATCAAGCTCCCGGAGTACCTGGCCTTCTTTGGCGGGCGACGCTTTGTGCCGATTGTCACGGGCTTCAGCGCAGTCGGCCTAGGCGTGATCTTCGGCCTGATCTGGCCGCCGATCCAGCACGCTATCAACAGCTTCGGCGTGCTGCTGATGGAAAGCGGTAGCCTGGGCGCGTTCGTGTTCGGCGTATTCAACCGCCTGCTGATCGTCACCGGCCTGCACCACATCCTCAACAACATGGCCTGGTTCGTATTCGGCACCTTTACCGACCCCGTGACCGGCGCGGTTGTCACCGGCGACCTCACGCGCTATTTCGCCGGCGACCCCAAAGGCGGCCAGTTCATGACCGGCATGTTCCCGGTGATGCTGTTCGGCCTTCCGGCTGCGTGCCTGGCGATGTACCGCAATGCGTTGCCGGAGCGGCGCAAGGTGATGGGCGGGATTTTCCTGTCGATGGCGCTGACTTCGTTTCTGACCGGTGTCACCGAGCCGATTGAATTTGCGTTCATGTTCCTCGCACCGTTTCTTTACCTGATTCACGCAGTGCTTACCGGCCTGTCGATGGCCGTGACCAACATGCTGGATATCCACCTGGGCTTTACCTTCTCCGGTGGGTTTATCGACATGGTGCTGGGTTGGGGCAAGTCCACCCATGGCTGGTTGGTGTTCCCGGTTGGGTTGGCCTATGCGGTGATCTACTACAGCGTGTTCAACTACTGCATTCGTCGGTTCAACCTGAAGACACCGGGCCGGGAAGATATCCAGGTGGTGCAAGCTGAAGTGATGAGCGAAAACCAGCGCGCCACGGCCTATATCCGGGCGCTGGGTGGTGCGGACAATCTGCTGAGCGTGGGTGCTTGCACCACGCGCCTGCGCCTGGAGATGGTCGATCGCAACAGGGCGGTGGATGCCGACTTGAAAGCGCTCGGTGCCGTGGCCGTGGTGCGACCAGGCAATGGCGGGAGCTTGCAGGTGGTAGTCGGGCCGATGGCCGATAGCATTGCCGATGAGATTCGCTTGGCGATGCCGGCGTTTGTTGCTGCAAGTCCAGCGGGCGTTGCACCTGTGGATAAGCCGGTTGCGGTGAATGCGGAGGACGCCGAGAAATGGCTGACAGCCTTGGGTGGCCGAGGGAATGTGCGTCAGCTGGAAGCGATGGCGATGACCCGGTTGCGGGTGGAACTGGGGGATGATTCGGTGTTGTCCGAAACTCAGCTTGTGGCGCTTGGATGCCAAGGTATTACTCAACTCGACAGTGGTGTTTGGCACTTGCTGATTGGTGACAAAGCCTCGGGTTTGGGTGAGGCGTTGGAGCGGTTGGTCAGCGGTCGGCAGATTGGGGCGGGGGCCTAGTTGATCTTTGCCTGTATGGGCCTCATCGCAGCACGGGTATCTACACAACTTAGGCTCAACGCTGCCCCCCCGGCAGACAGGGCTGTTGTGGCGAGCGGGCTTGCCCCGCGTTGGGCTGCGAAGCAGCCCCACTAAGATCACCGCGCTGTTTCAGATAGACCGCGGACTGAGGTTTTAGGGCTGCTGCGCAGCCCAACGCGGGGCAAGCCCGCTCGCCACAGGGAGAGTTCTCAAGGTCTGAAAGTTGCGTAGATACCCATGCTCATCGCAGGCAAGCCAGCTCCCACAGTTTGAATGTATTCGCAGATCAACAATGTGGGAGCCGGGCTTGCCCGCGATAGGGCCTGTTCAGGCAACAAAAAACCCGCTGGCCAAACAGGCCCAGCGGGTTTCTTGTTTTTACAGCCAGCGAATCAAAAATCCGCCAACTGCCACACCTCATACGCCGGTGTTTCATAAGGATGGCTGAGCTTCAACGCCGCCACAGCAGCCACGATCGACTCATCGGCCACCACCAGCTCAACCTTCCACTCTTCAACCACTTCAACCTGGCCCACCTGCCCGATAAACGGCTGGCTGCCGTCCAACGCACGGAATTGGCCCTGGCCCAGCACTTGCCAGGCGCAGCTGTCGTAGTCGCCGATGCGCCCGCCACCGGCTGCGAAGACGGCGGTCTTCACCGTCTCCACATGGCTGTCGGGCACAAAGAAGCTGAGCTTGTACACCGCCTTAGTTCACCCACACGCGAGCGTTGCGGAACATGCGCATCCAGGCGCCGTCTTCGTTCCACTCTTCCGGGCGCCACGAGTTCTGCACCGCGCGGAATACACGCTCCGGGTGCGGCATCATGATGGTGACGCGGCCGTCGCGGCTGGTGAGGCCGGTGATCCCGCGCGGCGAGCCGTTCGGGTTGGCCGGGTAGTTTTCGGTGACCTTGCCGTGGTTGTCGACGAAACGCATGGCCACGCAACCGGACAGGTCGGCTTCCAGCAGGGCTTCTTCGCTTTCGAACTCGGCATGGCCTTCACCGTGGGCGATGGCGATCGGCATGCGCGAACCAGCCATGCCTTGCAGGAAGATCGAGTTGGACTCCTGCACCTGCACCATGGCGACACGGGCTTCGAACTGCTCGGAACGGTTACGCACAAAGTGCGGCCAGAACTCGCTGCCCGGGATCAGCTCATGCAGGTTGGACATCATCTGGCAACCGTTGCACACACCCAGCGTGAAGCTGTCGTTGCGCTCGAAGAAGCCTTGGAACGCGTCGCGGGCACGGCTGTTGAACAGAGCCGACTTGGCCCAGCCTTCACCGGCACCCAGGACGTCGCCGTAGGAGAAGCCACCGCAGGCCACCAGGCCCTTGAACTCGTTGAGGTCAACGCGACCGGCGAGGATATCGCTCATGTGCACGTCGATCGCGTTGAAGCCGGCGCGGTCGAACGCGGCCGCCATTTCGACCTGGCCGTTGACGCCCTGCTCACGCAGTACGGCGACTTGTGGACGAATGCCTTTCTTGATGTACGGCGCGGCGATGTCCTGGTTGACGTCGAAGCTGAGCTTGGTGCTCAGGCCCGGATTGTCTTCTTCCAGGATCAGGTCGAACTCCTGCTCGGCGCAGTCGGCGTTGTCGCGCAGGCGCTGGATCTGGTAGCTGGTTTCCGCCCATTGGCGTTGCAGCAGACGGCGCTGGCCTTCGAAAACGGTGTCGCCATTGAAGACAATGTCGATCTGGCCGTTGTTGATCGGCTGGCCGATCACTGCCACGCAATCGCCCAGGCCGGCGGCGCTGAACTGTGCAAGTACGTCCGGGGTCGCGTCCTGGCGCACCTGGATCACGGCGCCCAGCTCTTCGTTGAACAGGATGCCGTTGATTTCAGAAGCATCCTCGGCAACGCTGTCGAGTACCAGGTTCAAGCCGCAGTGACCGGCAAACGCCATCTCTACAACGCTGGTCAGCAGGCCACCGTCGGAACGGTCGTGGTAGGCCAGCAGGTGGCCGTCGGCGTTGAGGCCCTGGATCACGGCGAAGAAGGCCTTGAGGTCTTCGGCATCATCGACGTCCGGCGCGTGCTTGCCGAGCTTGCCATGGGTTTGCGCGAGGATCGAGGCGCCCATGCGGTTCTGGCCACGGCCCAGGTCGATCAGGATCAGGTCGGTGGTGCCCTTGTCCATGCGCAGTTGCGGGGTCAGGGTCTGGCGGATGTCGGTGACCGGTGCGAAACCGGTGACGATCAGCGACAGCGGCGAAGTGACGCTCTTGTCGGTGCCGTCTTCGTTCCAACGGGTGGCCATGGACATGGAGTCCTTGCCCACCGGAATGGTGATCCCCAGTTCCGGGCACAGCTCCATGCCGACCGCCTTGACGGTGTCGTACAGGCGAGCGTCTTCACCGGGGTGGCCGGCAGCGGACATCCAGTTGGCCGACAACTTGATGTCGGACAGTTTGCCGATGCGCGACGCCGCGATGTTGGTGAGGGTTTCACCAATGGCCATGCGTCCCGACGCCGGAGCATCCAGCAGGGCCAGCGGCGTGCGCTCGCCCATGGCCATGGCTTCACCGGTGTAGACGTCGAAGCTGGTGGCGGTGACGGCAACGTCAGCCACCGGCACTTGCCATGGGCCGACCATCTGGTCACGGGCCACCAGGCCAGTGATGGTGCGGTCGCCAATGGTGATCAGGAAGCTTTTGCTCGCCACGGCCGGGTGGTGCAGCACACGTTCGATGCTGTCGGCCAGGTCCAGCGTGCTCGGGTCGAAATCATCGCCCAGCTCGGCTTCACGTACGGCCGAACGGTGCATGCGCGGAGCCTTGCCCAGCAGCACTTCGAGCGGCATGTCCACCGGGCTGTTGCCGAAGTGGCTGTCGGTGACCGTCAGTTGCGGCTCGGCAGTGGCTTCGCCGACCACGGCAAACGGGCAGCGCTCGCGTTCGCAGATGGCCTGGAAGCGCGCAAAGTCTTCAGGGCCGACGGCCAGTACGTAGCGTTCCTGGGACTCGTTGCTCCAGATTTCGTGCGGGGCCATGCCCGGCTCGTCGTTTGGAATGTTGCGCAGTTCGAAACGGCCGCCGCGGTCGCCATCGTTGACCAGTTCCGGGAAGGCGTTGGACAAGCCACCGGCGCCGACGTCGTGGATGAAGCTGATCGGGTTCTTGTCACCCAACTGCCAGCAACGGTCGATGACTTCCTGGCAGCGACGCTCCATTTCTGGGTTTTCGCGCTGTACGGAAGCGAAGTCGAGGTCCGCCGAGCTGGTGCCGGTGGCCATGGAGGAGGCAGCACCGCCACCCAGGCCGATCAGCATCGCCGGGCCGCCGAGGACGATCAGCTTGGAACCGACCAGAATCTCGCCTTTCTTGACGTGTTCTTCACGGATGTTGCCCATGCCGCCGGCCAACATGATCGGCTTGTGGTAGCCGCGCACTTCATCGCCACGCGGGGTGGTGATGGATTGCTCGAAAGTCCGGAAGTAGCCGGTCAGTGCCGGGCGCCCGAATTCGTTGTTGAACGCGGCGCCGCCCAGCGGGCCTTCGATCATGATGTCCAGCGCGGTAACGATGCGCTCCGGCTTGCCGTATGGCACTTCCCACGGCTGTTCGAAGCCCGGGATCTGCAGGTTGGACACGGTAAAGCCGGTGAGGCCGGCCTTTGGCTTGGCGCCACGACCGGTGGCGCCTTCGTCGCGGATCTCGCCGCCGGAACCGGTGGCTGCGCCCGGGAACGGGGCAATCGCGGTCGGGTGGTTGTGAGTCTCGACTTTCATCAGGATGTGCACCGGCTCCTGCACCGCGCCGTACTGGCGGGTCTCAGGGTCCGGGAAGAATCGGCCGGCGACGCTGCCGACGATGACCGAGGCGTTGTCCTTATAAGCCGACAGAACGCCTTCGCTGTGCATCACGTAGGTGTTCTTGATCATGCCGAACAGGCTTTTTTCCTGGCTTTCGCCGTCGATGTCCCAACTGGCGTTGAAGATCTTGTGACGGCAGTGCTCGGAGTTGGCCTGGGCGAACATCATCAGTTCGATGTCGTGCGGGTTGCGCTTCAAGCCGTTGAAAGCGTTGACCAGATAGTCGATCTCGTCTTCGGCCAGGGCCAGGCCCAGTTCGGTGTTGGCCTTCTCGAGGGCGGCGCGACCGCCGCCAAGCACGTCAATCGCGGTCAGCGGCTTGGGCTCGGCGTGGCTGAACAGGCCGGCAGCCTGTTCCAGCTGGCTGACGATGATCTGGGTCATGCGGTCGTGCAGGCTGCTGGCGATAAGCTCGGCTTCGGTCTCGCTGAACTGCCCGGCGACATAGAAGGCAATCCCGCGTTCCAGGCGCTGGATGCTCGTAAGGCCGCAGTTGCGGGCGATATCACTGGCCTTGCTCGACCAGGGCGAGATGGTGCCGAACCGTGGCAGAACCAGGAACAAGCGGCCGGTCGGCTCTTGAACGGGAACGCTTGGGCCGTACTTCAGAAGGCGTGCCAGCACCTGCTGTTCGTCGGCGGTCAAGACGCCGGTAACGTCGGCGAAGTGAGCAAATTCAGCATACAGGCCTGTAACAGCTGGAACCTTCTGGCTCAGTTGCTCAAGGAGTTTGCTGTGGCGAAAGGCAGAAAGGGCAGGAGCGCCGCGCAGGATCAACATCTTCGGGACAGCCTCGGGAAGGGGGTGTGCTTTGAGGCCGTGCATTCTAGCGTAAACCGCCGCCAACGGCACCCGAAACGCTACTGGTGGCTGCTGCCGAACGTCAGTTGGCACCGATTGCACGCTATCCGCGCGCTATCCGTGGCATTCCGCGCAGTTATTTTAACCGTCACAATCACTCGCCAAGCCACGTTTCTGCGGGTTGCAGCACAGTTTTGCCGGCGCTAGCAGACAAGTCCCACGCTGTCGAGATATGGCGCCGTGGGCCGTTTGCGTATACTGCGCAGATGTTCTCCCCTACTGCTTTGCGCCCGCGGTGCGCCAAATGGCTCATCGCAACCGGACTCTTCCTGATGCTCAGCGCCTGTGTTGATAAACCCAGCACGCTCGAGCGAATCAAGGAGGATGGCGTATTGCGGGTGATTACCCGAAACAGCCCGGCCACGTATTTCCAGGACCGCAACGGTGAAACCGGTTTCGAATACGAGCTGGTCAAACGCTTTGCCGACGACCTGGGGGTGAAGCTGGAAATCGAAACCGCTGACAACCTCGACGACCTGTTCGGCCAGCTGGGTAAACCCAACGGCCCGGTCCTGGCTGCCGCCGGCCTGGTCAGCAGCGAGCAGCGCCTGAAGCAGGTTCGCTTTTCCCACCCGTACCTGGAAGTGACCCCGCAGATCATCTATCGCAACGGCCAATCGCGCCCCACCAACGCGGCGGACCTGGTGGGCAAGAAGATCATGGTGCTCAAGGGCAGCACCCACGCCGAACAACTGGCGGAGTTGAAAAAACAGAATCCTGCCATCGAATACGAAGAGTCCGACGCCGTTGAAGTAGTCGACCTGTTGCGCATGGTCGACGAAGGCCAGATCGACCTGACCCTGGTGGACTCCAACGAAGTGGCGATGAACCAGGTGTACTTCCCCAACGTGCGCGTGGCGTTCGACCTCGGCGATGCCAGCCACCAGAGCTGGGCCGTGGCCGCCGGCGAAGACAACAGCCTGCTCAACGAGGTCAACAGCTACCTGGACAAGGTCGGCAAGAACGGCACCTTGCAGCGCCTCAAAGATCGCTACTACGGGCACGTCGATGTGCTCGGCTACATGGGCGCCTATACGTTTGCCCAGCACTTGCAGCAGCGCTTGCCCAAGTACGAGAAACACTTCAAGGCCTACGCCAAGGAAGAAAAGGTCGACTGGCGCCTGTTGGCGGCCATCGGCTATCAGGAGTCACTCTGGCAACCGGCGGTCACCTCCAAGACCGGCGTGCGCGGGCTGATGATGCTGACCCAGAACACCGCCCAGGCCATGGGCGTGTCCAACCGCCTGGACGCCAAGCAAAGCATCATGGGCGGCGCCAAGTACCTGGCCAAGATCAAGGATGAGCTTGACGATGATATCGCCGAGCCGGACCGTACCTGGTTTGCCCTGGCCGCTTACAACGTGGGCACCGGGCATCTGGACGACGCGCGCAAGCTGGCGCAGAAGGACGGCCTGAACCCGAACAAGTGGCTGGACGTGAAGAAGATGCTGCCGCGCCTGTCGCAGAAGCAGTGGTACAGCAAGACCCGCTACGGCTATGCCCGTGGCGGCGAGCCGGTGCACTTCGTGGCGAACATCCGGCGCTACTACGACATCCTCACCTGGGTAACTCAGCCACAGCTGGAAGGTAATCAGGTGGTCGAAGGCAACCTGCATGTACCTGGGGTGAACAAGACCAAGCCGCCGGAAGAGAACCCGCAGCTGTAAACCCGACCATCCAGCCCCCCAAGCCCATGTGGGAGGGAGCTTGCTCCCGATGAGGCTGGATCAGCCACAGACAAACTGACCGCCCCCTGCTACCGGCACTCCCACCGCTCGTTCGCTACTGGCCCTGGAGGCCGGTGAGCAGATGCACCGTGCCTCCTGCCAACACGATCACGCCAGGCACTCCAGCCGCCTTTAACGCCGCCACATCCACCCGCGCCGCGTCCTGCAGTTGCACGCGCACCCGCGTCAACGCCACGCGCTGTTGCGACTTGAGATTATCCGCACCACCGAGCGCATCCAGCACATCGGCCGACAACAGACTCGGTGTCGACGGCGCTGCCGTCTCGGCAATCAAATCCGGGGTCAGGGCTTTCCAGAACGCCCGCTGCAATTTCTCGAACATGCTCAGTGCTCCACAACAGGTGAGGTTTCAACGGTGGCCGCGTGATACAGGCGCAAGGCCTCGCGCACTTGGGCGGCTTCTTCCAGGCCCAGTACCTGGCGGGCGATGATCTGGCAGTCCGCCAGGTCCAGCTCGCGTACGGTGGCCTTGATGGTAGGTATCAGCGGCACACTGACAGACAACTCATCCACCCCCAGCCCGATCAATACCGGCACGGCCAAGGCTTCGGACGCCAGCGCCCCGCACACGCCCACCCACTTGCCGTGGGCATGGGCGGCCTTGACGGTGGTCGCGATCAGGCGCAGCACCGCCGGGTGAAAGCTGTCGGCCTGGCCGGCCAGCCGCGGGTGGTCGCGGTCCATGGCCAGGGTGTATTGGGTCAGGTCATTGGTGCCGATCGAAAAGAAATCCACATGGGGCGCAAACACATCCGCCA
Organism: Pseudomonas sp. OVF7; assembly: GCF_030644265.1. Classification (NCBI taxonomy): domain Bacteria; kingdom Pseudomonadati; phylum Pseudomonadota; class Gammaproteobacteria; order Pseudomonadales; family Pseudomonadaceae; genus Pseudomonas; species Pseudomonas sp. OVF7. Next base: position 6,508,766 of record NZ_CP128996.1, read on the forward strand.
TCAACGCCGCAGACGGCACCTCGATCATGATGCCCAGCTTCGGTAGCTCGGTGAGCCCCAGGGCCAGCGCTTCTTCTTCGAGCATCTTGCGCGCCAGGTGCAACTCGGAGAGCAGGCTGACCATCGGCAGCATGATATGCAGGCGTGCAAAACCGGCACTGGCGAGGATCGCACGGAACTGTTCGCGCAGCAGCTCGGGACGCTCCAGGCACAGGCGGATGCCGCGCAGCCCGAGGAACGGGTTGGTTTCGGCGTCCATCGGCACATAAGCCAAGGGTTTGTCGCCACCGACGTCCAAGGTGCGCACCACCAGGTTGCGCTCGGCGCCCAGGGCACGGGCGATGGCCGTGTAGGTGGCTGCTTGTTCGTCAGAGCCCGGCGCACGGTTGCGGTCCAGGTAGAGGAACTCCGAACGCAACAGGCCGACGCCTTCGCCGCCAAGGGTCAGGGATTGCTCCACTTCCTGCAACGAGGCCACGTTGGCGGTGACTTCGACGTGATGACCGTCTCGGGTGGTGGCGGGCAAAGACGCCTGCGCCACATCGCGTTGATGGCGAAGCACCTGCTGCTTGCGGGCGGCTTCCAATTGTTCGATTTCGGCCAGGTCCGGGTCCAAGTGCAGTTCGCCTTTGTCGGCGTCGAGCAACACCTGCTTGCCGTTGGCCAACCCCAGTACCTGGGCCGAAACACCGCAAATGGCCGGCAGGCCAAGGGCGCGGGCGAGGATCGCGACGTGGCTGGTCGCGCCTCCGCCGACGGTGACAAAACCCAGCACTTTGCGTGTATCCAGGCTGGCAGTCTGCGACGGGGTCAATTGCTCAGCGATCAGGATTGCGCGCTCCGGCAAGTCCCAGGCGTTGTCCTGAATGCCCAGGATCAGTTTCAGCACGCGCTGGCCAACATCCGCCAGATCTGCCGCACGCTCGGCGATCAGCGCATTGCCCAGCCCCTGGAATAGCTTGACGGTCGCGAGCGTGGCATTGTTCCAGGCAAAGGCGGCGCTTTTGCCTTCAGCCAGCAGGCTGTGGGCTTGCTCCAGCAAGGTCGGGTCTTCGAGCAATTCCTGATGGGCGCGGAAAATCTCTGCCTGGGCGCTGCCGGCGGCCTTATCCCGAAAAGCCTGCAATGCCTCGGTGGCAGCCAGCAGGCCACGCGCCAAAGCGGCACGTTCAGTGGCTTCACCCATACCTTGTTCAGGGATGCTCAGCTCAGGCTCAGTCACTTGAACGACCTGACCAAACGCCGAGCCCGGCGATGCGCACACGCCTCGCAGCAAGGTCGCCGAGGGTGGCGTAACGACCGCTTCAGCCACGCTCGCCACCCCCTCGCCACAGCCTTCAGCCAACAAGGCCACCAGCGCAGTGATCGCCGCTGCGGCATCCTCACCCGCCGCACTCACCTGCAAGGTGTCGCCGTGCACGGTTTGCAACGCCATGATCGCCACCAGCGATTTGGCGTTGGCGCTCTGGGTTTGTTTATGCAGATAGATGCTTGCGTTGAAACCCTTCGCCGCCTGGGCGAACACCGCCGCCGGGCGGGCGTGCAAACCATTGGCATTGGGCAAGGTCAACGGCTTGGAGAACAGCGCATCGCCCTCCTCTTCGTCCACTGCGTCAACGGCTTCACCTGGGGATAACTGCAACAGCGGTTGGCCGACCTCCACAAGATCGGTTGCCAACACGCTAAACGGCTCGCCACTGACCACCAGCATCAAGGTCAGCAGGCTACGGGCGTTGAGCGCCACGTAGTCGGCATCGAATTCGATCAGCGGTTGCCCGGCCTCCACCCGCTGGCCTTCCTCGACCAATCGGGTAAATCCCTTGCCTGCCAGGTTCACGGTGTCCAGGCCGATGTGCATCAGCACCTGGACGCCATTGTCATCGGTGATGCTGACCGCATGCCCACTGTCCTGGATATTGCTGATCACCCCGGCCAGTGGCGCGCAGAGGGTCTGCGAGGTGGGGTCGATACACAGGCCGTCGCCAATCAGGCGGCTGGAGAATACAGGGTCGGGCACCTTATCCAGCGCCAGCAGCACACCCGACACGGGCGCCAGCAATTCCAGGGGTTGAGTTGCGGTCATGACTTCACCTGCTGTTTTGTTCTGTAGATATCCGTGTGGGCGGGGGCTTGTTCCCGATGACGGTGTACCAGCCAATAAATGCCTATCTGAAACACCGCTATCGGGGGCAAGCCCCCTCCCACATTTAGTCCCTGTGCACCCGAAGGCTCATTTCCACCAGTATTCGACTTGCACGCCGACGTTCGAGCCATGCCGCGCAGTGCCGTAGGCGCCGGTGTCGGACAACGCCGAACCCGCCGCCAGCTCATTCGCCGCACGCTTGGCCGCTTCGTTCCAACTGGCATAGGTGTAATACAAACGCACCTCCGGCCGCGCCCAAAAATCCGGGCCTTTGGGCGACCAGGTCGGGGCGAAGGTGAACTTGCTCAGCTTGCGCGTGCCACCACTGGCATCGACCTGATCATGGCCGAGTTCGGTGACCAGCTTGAACTGCTCGCTGATCGCATAGGCCGGGCGCACGCCGACGGACATCCAGGTCTGGTCCTGGCTGCCGGGACGGATATCTTTCTGGTACACCGCCTCGATCTGCCCGCCGAAACGCGGGGTCACCTGCCAGTCGAAAAACTCGACGGCGCGATAGCTTTTGCTGCTGTTGTCCAAGCGGGTATTGCCGGTGTAACCCAGGCCGGTGCCAGGACCTTCGCCGTACTGCAGGGCGAATTTGTTCTTGCCGCCCAGGAAAGCCTTTTGTACGTGCTGCGCCGTGATCGCCCAACCGCTGTTGGTATCGCGCCCGCCGGCCTTTTCGATGTAGCTCAAGCCCAGCTCCAGCTCGCCACCGGGGTTGGTCTTGAAGCCCGCAATGTTGAAATCGTGACGGGTGGCGTATTCCTTCTGGTACAGGTTGTCCTTGCGCGAAAGGGCGTAGCTGTATTTCAAGTCGCCAATCAGCACGTCCTCGATACCGCCGCCCGTGGCGCTCTGGTTCCAGTAGTAGAAGTCGGAGATATGGATGTCATTACGTTTGTAGTAACGCCGCCCGGCCCACAGCGACCCGCCGTTGAGACTGGGCAGGTTCGACCATTGCGCATACATCTGCGGCATGCGCGCCGAGCCGTTGTTTTCACCCTGGAATTTAAGGGCGCGGTCGTATTGGTTGTACAGGGAGGCCATGGCGTCGACGCTGAGCACCGAACCATCGTCGAGGGTCAGCAGGTCCTGGCGCAATTCCAGTTCGGCGTACTGCTCGCATTCGTTGCCCAAGCGGTATTTGGTTTGCGCGCCCGGCAGTTGGAAACACTGCTGCTTGCCACTGCCGGTTGAAGTGCCCACGCCACTGCGCAGGTAACCGGCAAATTCCAGGGCCTGCGCGCCGAATGGCAGGCTCAGGCACGATGCTACTAGGCCCAGCTTTATTGTTGTTTTCATGAAGCGCTCCGATATTTTTATTATGTTTTTAACGCGTCCCCGCGCTCCCACACGGGGTTTACAACGGGTCTCAGTCCTTGAGGTGCAGCACAAAGGATTCGTAGGGGCGCAGCACGACTGTGCGGGTACGCATCGGGCAATCGGGGTAGTTGCTGATCAGCAGGCGTTGCTCGGTGCCCCCACTGATCACGTTGCCGGGCAGTTGGATCTCGCACGGCTGGCCGTAGAAGTTGTTCAGCACCAGCAACCGCTCGCCATGACCTTCGCGCAGGTATGCCCAGACCTGAAGGTGGTCTTGCAGCAACGGGCGGTAAACGCCCTCCTGAATCAGCGATTCATGGCGACGCAAGGCGATCAGCGCGCGGTAGTGATGCAGCACCGAGTCCGGGTCATCCAGTTGCTGCTCGACATTGATCTGCGCCGCATTGGCCGGGATACCGATCCACGGCTCGCCCGTGCTGAAACCGGCATTCGCCTGGTTGTTCCACTGCATGGGCGTGCGCCCGTTATCGCGGGACTTCTGCATGATCGCCGCCATGCTCGACGCCTCGGACTCCCCCGCATCGCGCTTGAGGCGGAAGATGTTCAGGGTCTCGACATCACGGTAGTGCTCGATCTTGTCGAACCCTGGGTTGGTCATGCCCAGCTCTTCGCCCTGGTACACAAAGGGCGTGCCCTGGAGGAAGTGCAACGCCGTGGCGAGCATCTTGGCCGAGACCACCCGGTGTTCGCCGTCATCACCAAATCGCGAGACCACTCGAGGCTGGTCGTGGTTACACCAGAACAGTGCGTTCCAGCCGCCACCCGCCTGCATGCCGAGTTGCCAGTCAGAGAGAATCTGCTTGAGCTGCAGGAAATCAAAGTCGGCGCGCACCCACTTCTGCAAGTTCGGGTAATCGACTTTCAGGTGATGAAAGTTGAAGGTCATCGACAGCTCTTTGGACTCCGGCCGCGAATAGCGGATGCAGTGTTCCAGGCTGGTGGACGACATCTCGCCGACGTTGATCAGGTCATGGCCCTCGAAGACTTCGCGGTGCATTTCCTGCAGGTATGCATGCACGTTCGGGCCGTCGGTGTAGAAGCGACGGCCATCGCTGTTGTCTTCGGGGAAATCGGCGGGCTTGGAGATCAGGTTGATCACGTCCAGGCGGAAACCGCCCACACCCTTGTCGCGCCAGAAGCGCATCAGCTTGAACACCTCGGCGCGCACCTTGGGGTTGTCCCAGTTGAGGTCGGCCTGGGTGTGATCGAACAGGTGCAGGAAGTACTGGCCGGTTTGCGCTTCGTATTCCCAGGCTGAGCCACCGAACTTGGATTCCCAGTTGTTCGGCTGGTCGCGCCAGATATAGAAGTCACGGTACGGGTTGTCGAGGCTGCTGCGTGCCTGCTGGAACCACTCATGCTCGATGGAGGTGTGATTGACCACGATGTCGAGCATCAGCTTGATGCCGCGCTGGGCCGCTTCGCTGATCAGCAGGTCGCAGTCGGCCATGGTCCCGTAGCTGGGATCGATGGCGTAGTAGTCGCTGATGTCGTAGCCGTTGTCGCGCTGCGGTGAACGCAGGAACGGGGTGATCCACAGGCAGTCGACCCCCAGCCACTTGAGGTAATCGAGTTTATCCACGATACCCAGCAGGTCACCGGTGGCGTTACCCGCGTGGCTGTGGAAGCTTTTGGGGTAGATCTGGTAGATCACCGAGTGTTGCCAGTCTTGCATGGTGGGTTCCTTCAGTAGAATTTTTTGCAGGCCTCTCGGGCCTCATCGGGGGGCAAGCCCGCTCCCACATTCAAAATGCGGAGGGGCTTGCCCCCGATAGCGGTAGATCAGGCAACCCTGTATCCAGGCCGCACGATCTTCATGCTCAATGCGCAGGTCAAAACAAACGGCACGACCATCGCGATGACCATCCCGATCACAAACATCGGAATGGCGCTCGGCACGATCGAGATAAACCCAGGCAGGCCGCCGACCCCGATGGCCGAGGCCTGGACCTTGTTCAACGACAGGAAGATGCTGCCCAGCGCCGAACCCAGCAGCGCGGCATAAAACGGGAATTTGAAGCGCAGGTTCACGCCGAACATCGCGGGCTCTGTAATGCCGAAGTAGGCGGAAACCGCTGAGGTCGAGGCCATGCTTTTGTCCCGCGCATTACGGGTCATGTAGAACACCGCGAGCGCGGCGCTGCCCTGGGCCAGGTTGGACATGACGATCATCGGCCAGATAAAGGTGCCGCCCTGGGTGGAGATCAATTGCAGGTCCACGGCGAGGAACATATGGTGCATGCCGGTGATCACCAGCGGGGCATACAGCAGGCCGAAAATCGCCCCGCCCAGCATCGGCGCCAGGTCAAAGAGGGTGACCACGCCTTCGGTAATCAGGATGCCCAGGTGACGGGTGACCGGGCCAATGATCGCCAGGGCCAGCACACCGGTAACGACGATGGTGGTGATCGGTACGACGAGCAGTTGAATCGCATTCGGCACCCGCGCCCGCAGCCATTTCTCGATGACGCTCATCACATAGGCCGCCATCAGGATAGGCAGGATCTGCCCCTGGTAACCCACTTTCTCGATCTTGAACCAACCGAAAATATCGAAGTACGGCAGGCTCTGGCCATCCAGCCCGGCGACCGCCTTGCCATAGTTCCAGGCGTTGAGCAGGTCCGGGTGAACCAGCATCAGGCCGAGCACGATGCCGAGGATTTCACTGCCGCCAAAGCGCTTGGCCGCCGACCAGCCCACCAGCGCCGGCAAGAACACGAACGAGGTGTTGGCCATCAGGTTGATCAGGCTCCACAGGCCATCCAGGTTCGGATAGGCCTCCAGCAGCGTCTTGCCCTCGATGAACATGCCCTTGGCGCCCATCAGGTTGTTCACGCCCATCAACAGGCCGGCAATGATCAGCGCAGGCAGGATCGGCATGAACACATCGGAGAACACCCGCACCAGGCGCTGCATGGCATTGGTCTTGTCGGCGCCCTTTTTCTTGACGTCGGCGATGGTGGCGGCGGCGAGGCCGGTCTGTTCCCGCAGCGCGGCGTAGACTTTTTCCACTTCGCCGGGGCCGATCACCACCTGGAACAGGCCCCCGGTGAAAAACGAGCCCTTGACGAGGTCAACCTGGTTCAAGGCGCTGCTCTTGACCCGGCTCGGGTCCTTGAGCGCCAGGCGCAGGCGAGTCACGCAGTGGGCAGCTTGCTCAAGGTTGTCGCTGCCCCCGAGGTTCTCGAGAATCTCGCGGGCAATGTTCGAATAGTCGTGGCTCATGCTTGGTTTCCACTTTGATTTTTTTATTTGGGGGCAGTCATTGGCAGCACGCCGGGAGCAAACGTACTCGTACAGACGAGTTAAAGCAACAACTCGTCTGTACGAGTTACATTTTGTTTGTTTTTTTATGGGCTCTACACCGTCACGCGCCACAGATATCCAAGGGCCCAATGGACAAACACCCCCCTTGCCACTAAGGTTCCTGCCTTGAACGCAAACCCGGCACAGAGCCATCCCCATGAGCAAATACAACCAGATCTATACCGATCTGCTTGCCAACATCACCACTGAACGCCTGCAACGTGGCACCCGTCTTCCCTCCGAAACCGAATTGATGGATGCCTACCAGGCCAGCCGTGGCACCGTGCGTCGGGCCATCGAGCAGTTGCAGGAGCGTGGGTTCGCGCAAAAAATCCACGGCAAGGGCACTTTCGTGTTGTCGCCCAACCCCATCGAGTTCCAATTGGGTGGCATCGTCAGCTTCCACGAAACCCACGCCGACCTGGGCGACGACGTACGCACCGAAGTGGTCGAGTTCACCCAGTTCCCACTGGAAGGCTCATTGCAACAACACATCGAAGCCGAACCCGGCACCCTGATCACGCGGATCAAGCGCGTCCGGCGCATCGGCGGCAAACGGGTGATCCTCGACATCAACCACTTTGTCGCCGACCTGATTCCCGGCCTGGACCGCGACATCGCCGAGCAGTCGATCTACGCGTTCATCGAGCAGACGCTGCAGCTGCAGATCAGCTATGCGCAACGCACCATCGAAGCCCTGCCCCGCAGCAAAGACGACCAGGCGCACCTCGACCTCGACGGCCAGAGCCATGTGATCGTGGTGAGTAACCAGACGTTTTTGCAGGATGGGCGCCAGTTCGAGTACACCGAATCGCGGCATACGCTGGATAAGTTTTACTTTTCGGATATTGCCCGACGGTAAACAAATACCAGAAACACAAAACCCCGGACATGGCCGGGGTTTTGTTATTCAGCGCTCACCTGCTGCCGCAGCGTCACTTCCACTCCAATTATGAACTATGAAATAAAATATATAAAAATCATATAGTTATATGATCAAGTACGAATGACGCCTTGAAAAGTGCCATTTCTATCAGGAAGGCCGCTGCAAGCCACCCCACCGTTGATATGATCCTTGACAAGTCCTGAGGTGTGCCGTTGCGGATTACCCGTCGACGACAAATCGGTATGGACAGCAGGGCCTCTGGATCGGCCAAGTCGTTTCCCGAGGCTCGTGGCTACGTGCCAATTTGGGATACGGATGCGGACGACCTGCCGCCTATGCTTAAGTCGAACTCATCGCCCCTGAGGACGACCATAGAGCACTCGCCTTGTCTTCAATGGCGACGAGCGCAGTAAGGATGTGAAATGGATAAGTCGCAGGAAGTTGACGAGGTAACACGGCTCACAGCGCACGCGCACAGAGTCTTACAGAGTGGTGCGCTCGGTAAATCGCAACAGATCATTCGTCTTTTCGAGTTTCTCCTCGAACGATCACTGACGGCGACCGCAACGAAAGAAATCGAGATTGCACTAGTCGTGTTTGGTAGACCCGCCAGCGTGGATCTCGCGGCTGATGCAACGGTTCGAGTGCATATTCATCGGCTGCGAAAAAAACTCGATGCGGCGCCAGCCGATGAGCGTGGCGAGCGGCTTATCCTTCCGCGTGGCGAATATCGTCTGGTCGTCGCTGTTCCCGATGAGCAAGACAAATACTCCGGCCATGTGCACCGACGTTTCCTTGATTGGCGGTATTTTGCCGTCGCGGCGCTTTTCCTCACGCTCAACGCAATATGCTGGCTCTGGTTGGCAGGGAAATCACCCAGTGATTCGCGTATCGAGAGCATTCTCTGGAGTGGTATCACGAAGAATCTGGCTCCGCTATTAATCGTTTCCGGTGATTTTTATGTATTCGGTGAACAGGGCGCTGACGGTTCTATCCTTCGTATGGTCGCTGATTCCACCATCGCTTCCAGCGAGGATCTGAATAACTACAAACAACAGATGCCTGTGCCCGGCCAAAGGTATATCGATATGAATGCCCATCACTTGCCGAGTGGGCTCGCATCAGCCCTGGTTTCGGTGATGCCAATCATGGTCGCAACCAGGTCTGGAAATTCAAGCCTGATCAAGGATGTGACCACATCACGTTTCACCAATGAAATGCTGAGCGATCACGATATTGTCTATGTTGGTTTACTCGACACGCTCGGCGATCTGCAGGAGCCGTTTTTTGATCTTTCCGGGTTTTCGCTGTCGGCCAGCGGCGATACCCTTGTGGATCGAGCGAGCGGGGATAAATTTCAATCTGATTGGGCCGAACCGTCCACTGAAAGAATCATGCGTCGTGACTATGCGTACCTTGCTCGCTTTCCGGGACCAGCAGGAAATCACATCGTCGTCGTTGCCGGCATCATGGATCCCGCACTGATTGAAGCAGCGAAAATTGCATCGGACAGTGCCGAGCTGAGTCGCTTGAAGACCGTGCTAGGGAATAGCGACGCCTTCGAAGCGATGTATGAGGTGCGCACATTTGGTCCGTCGAGTGTATCGGCAGAGTTGCTGATCGCACGCCCACTTGACGTCGGTCAGATGTGGCGTACGAGGCAGGCGTCGCCTCCCAGTGGCAAGGCCATGCCAAGCCCTGGCAAGCCAGACGAGGCAGCTCAATAGAAGCTGAGCGCCAGACTCTTTTACGAACCTGTCCCTATCCCGGACAGGGCTGCCAACCGCACGCGGTTAGCTCCTTCTGGAGCGAAGAGCCAGGCTAAAGGTTCCTGAGATGGGGCAAGGCAATATCGCCCGTCGTCTCGTAGCGAAGCCATTGCTCGTTCCGAGACGGGCTGGGCACCGTGCCATACGTGCGTGGCCTGACGTGGGCATCCGCTTCGCCTGGTGCCGACGTCTCCCATCAGGGTGTGCGGGAATGCTTTGCGCAAAAAGCACATGGCCTGCATGGGGTCTCGGCAACGGCGCCTGAACCGGCATGCAGGCACATTTAATCTGCCCTGTTGATTACAACCTGTGTCGCTGGAAATTTCTCAGGGGTAGACCTACGCAATCTCCACGAACATATGCGCCTTGTCGCGCCGGACCTTTTCGAGTTTCACCAGCCAATCGCTTTCAGTATCCCGGTAGCCCAGGGCCAAAAGAACGGAACTGTTCAACCCCTGTTCGGGAAGCTTCAGAAGCGCATTCACTGCCTGGTTGTCGAATCCTTCCATGGGCGTGGCATCTACGCCCAGTTCAGCTGCCGCTACCAACGCGAATCCCAAGGCGATGTAGCACTGTTTGGACGCGTGGAAATACTGCTGCTCCTTGCTCATGCTGCCGAAAGAATCGAGCAGCGATAGCCGGTAATCATCGGTGACACTGGCAGGCAGGTGACGTATTTTGTTGCTGTATTCAAAAAACCCATTGATCCGCTCAGGTGTGTATTCATCCCAGGCAGCAAAAATCAACAAGTGGGACGCTGTGGAAATTTGCTGTTGGTTGGCGCAGATCGGCTGCAATTGCGCCTTCAACTCGCGGTTAGTGATGATTAACACCTTGAAAGGCTGCAGGCCCGAACTGCTGGGGGCCAGGCGTATGGCTTCCAGGATCGGATCAATTTTTTCTTGCGCGACCTTGTCGCCGTTGTAGCTTTTGGTTGCATAGCGCCAATGAAGCGTGTCTTTCAATGCCATGATGATTCCCTTGACGGAATTGAGCCAGCGATTGCCTGGCGTGCTTTACGCTCTAGATACTTGCCCAGTGCTCCGTCCCCCTCACGGATTCGGGCTCTGCCCGTCCTTCAAGTGACGCCAGAGGGTTTTGAAAGGATCGATATAGAACCCCCTCAGGGTGTTGTGCGGGTTGTTGGCACCATATTCTTCGTCGTTGCATCCCCAACGCCAGCTCTCGCCCTTCTTGGGCAAGTAGAGTGTTCCGAACATCCAGTCCCAGAGCGTCAGTACGACTGCGTTGTTCTTGTCCCAGTGATGGGGCTCCATACTGTGGTGAAGGTTGTGCATGACAGGGGCCAAAACGATCCGGTTCATCCACCCGTAGGAGATCGGCAAATGGACGTGAGAAAACACATCGATAACGAAGAAGCAGATGTAGGCCGTTGTGGTGACGGCAACCACCATGCCTGGGTGGATTTGACTCCCCGTTGCATAAAGCACCACCCCCGTAAAGGCCCCGCCGACCACCGCCGGGATAATATTGAGGCCAAAGAACTCGATGGGGTGCTGGCGGAATAGCGTCCAGGGCGTCAGTGTCTCAGCGGTATGGTGAGGCTTGTGCAGATGCCACATCAGTGCATTGGTATGGCACCAACGATGTATCCAATACCCCACGAAGTCGACACTGAGGAAATAAGTCAGGAACTGAACGGAGACGATCAGCCAGGTTGACGTCATCAAGGGGGCCCGGACGCCGAATTCAGCGGTGAAATAAGCGCCTACATTGTCAGCAATGGCGATGCCATTGACGGCGAAGACGCCGACCAGGGGAAAACCGAGCATCAGCAGGATGATACCGTTCCACATATCCACGCGAGATGAGGGGTTGTCATATTGCTCTTTGGGAAAGGCTGCATTGGTTAGAGAACGGAGGGTCAGGGGGCTCTGCCACTTTTGCGAGATGATGAACATCACCGCGAGGACTGAGACAAACAGAGGAAGGCCCCAGGCCCATAGACTTATTATTTCCAGTGTCGGTTCATAGAACGCGACAATTGAGTCCCAGATCTCATACATCGTCATCGTAAGTACCTCGCCATTTATTCTTTTGTTTTTGTTTTGAGGCCATGGATAGCCTCGCGCTGTCTTTCCGTGCAGGCCCGGTCGGGAGTCTTATTTCAACGGGCTATATGGATACTGCCCATGACAGACTGCCCAAGATAAGTTGGGTAACGGTTAATTAACGGTACGTAACAGGTTATTTTCAGAGAGGCTTTCTCTAAAAACATCATTTGAATCAGACAGATAGTCTTAGGGGCATGCTGGCAGAGCCGTTCCCTATTCGCCGAGCGTGTCAGCCGCCCGAGGTCCGTCCAGGCACCCTCTGGTTCGAGGGGCAAGGATTGGGGGCGCCGCCTGATGGATAGAGCGGAGGCTTTCCTATTTCAACACCACCAGAACATATGACTGGAAACCACTGAAGCACACCGCGCGAGTGGTTTTTATCAAAGCCTCGGCTGGTAGCCCGTGGAGAATCTACCGGAAGGTGATATTCGCTTTGGAAAGTACCGGAATAATCATTAAAAGAAGTATCGACCGGACACTTACGCTTATTCGGCGTCAGCTTAATCACGCAAGATGCGTTCGGCGGGCAAGAGACTACAGAATCCGGCAAATGCAACAATCAAGTATTGCCACTTGAAGCGGACGCTATAAAAAGAACATTCGGAGATTAACAGTGTGATCGAGCGGATATTGAAATCCCGCGCCAAGGCGCGGGATTTCGGGGAACGGCATCATCAAGAGCGCGTGGGGATCACTCCCACTCAATCGTCGCCGGCGGCTTGCTCGACACGTCATACGTCACGCGCGAGATGCCTTCGATCTCATTGATGATACGGCCGCTGACAGTTTCCAGCAGTTCATACGGCAGGTGTGCCCAACGGGCGGTCATGAAGTCGATGGTTTCCACGGCACGCAGGGCCACGACCCATGCGTAACGACGGCCGTCGCCGACCACGCCAACCGATTTCACCGGCTGGAACACCACGAATGCCTGGCTGACCTTGTGGTACCAGTCGGCCTTGCGCAGTTCTTCGATGAAGATGTGGTCGGCGCGACGCAGCAGGTCGGCGTATTCCTTCTTCACTTCACCGAGGATCCGCACGCCCAGGCCCGGGCCTGGGAATGGGTGGCGGTAGACCATGTCGTACGGCAGGCCCAGTTCCAGGCCGAGGCGGCGGACTTCGTCCTTGAACAGTTCACGCAGCGGTTCTACCAGCTTGAGGTTCATTTCCTCAGGCAGGCCACCCACGTTGTGGTGGGACTTGATCACGTGGGCCTTGCCGCTCTTGGCGCCGGCCGATTCGATCACGTCGGGGTAGATGGTGCCCTGGGCGAGGTACTTGATGTTGTCCAGTTTGTTGGACTGGGCATCGAATACGTCGATGAAGGTGCGACCGATGATCTTGCGCTTCTTCTCCGGGTCGGACTCGCCGGCCAGGTTGTTCAAGAATTGATCTTCAGCGTTGGCGCGGATCACCTTGACGCCCATGTTCTCAGCGAACATGGCCATCACTTGCTCACCTTCGTGCAGGCGCAGCAGGCCGTTGTCGACAAACACGCAGGTCAGTTGGTCACCGATGGCCTTGTGCAGCAACGCGGCAACCACGGAAGAGTCAACGCCGCCGGACAAGCCCAGCAGGACGTTGTCGGTGCCGACCTGGGCGCGCACCTGGGCGATGGCGTCTTCAGCGATTTTCGACGGTGTCCACAGGGCTTCACACTCGCAGATGTCGAGGATGAAGCGCGACAGGATGCGGCCGCCTTGCTTGGTGTGGGTCACTTCCGGGTGGAACTGCACGCCGTAGTAACGACGCTCGTCACTGAACATGCCAGCGATCGGGCAACTTGGGGTGCTCGCCAGGATGTGGAAGTCCTGCGGCATCTTGGTGACCTTGTCACCGTGGCTCATCCATACGTCGAGGCCGAACAGGCCGTCGGCGTCGATGTGGTCTTCAATGCCGTCCAGCAGTCGGCTCTTGCCGACCACGTCGACACGGGCGTAACCGAACTCACGCAACTCGGAACCTTCAACCTTGCCACCCAGTTGCTCGGCCATGGTCTGCATGCCATAGCAGATACCGAACACGGGCACGCCCAGGTCGAATACGGCTTGTGGGCAGCGCGGGCTGTTGGCTTCGTGCACGGACTCGGGGCCACCGGCGAGGATGACGCCTTTCGGTGCGAATTCGCGAATCGCTTCGTCATCCATGTCGAACGGATGCAGCTCACAGTACACACCGATTTCACGCACGCGGCGGGCGATCAGTTGGGTGTACTGGGAACCGAAATCGAGGATCAGGATACGGTGGGCGTGAATGTCGAGGGCCATGAGATCAGTCTCGTCTAATGAATCAGAAACAACTCGGGGCTGAATAAGACAGCCCCGGTTACTTAACTATTTGCTGGAAGCATCAACCTACGCGGTAGTTTGGCGCTTCCTTGGTGATCTGCACGTCGTGGACGTGGGATTCGGCCATGCCGGCACCGGTGATCCGCACGAACTCAGGCTTGGTGCGCATTTCTTCGATGTTGGCGCTACCGGTGTAGCCCATCGAGGAGCGCAGGCCGCCCATCAGTTGATGGATGATGGCGCTCAGGGTGCCCTTGTAGGGAACACGGCCTTCGATGCCTTCCGGTACAAGCTTCTCGGCGCCTGCCGAGGAATCCTGGAAGTAACGATCGGAAGAACCTTGCGCCTGGGACATGGCGCCCAGCGAACCCATGCCACGGTAAGCCTTGTACGAACGGCCCTGGAACAGTTCGATCTCACCTGGCGCTTCTTCGGTACCGGCGAACATCGAGCCCATCATCACGCAAGAAGCACCGGCAACGATGGCCTTGGACAGGTCACCGGAGAAACGGATGCCGCCGTCGGCGATCAATGGAACGCCAGTACCTTCAAGGGCTGCAGCGACGTTGGCGATGGCGCTGATTTGCGGCACGCCCACACCGGCGACGATACGCGTGGTGCAGATCGAACCAGGGCCGATACCGACCTTGACGGCATCCGCGCCCGCTTCGGCCAGGGCCTTGGCGGCAGCGCCGGTGGCGATGTTGCCGCCGATCACCTGCACTTCAGGGAAGTTCTGCTTGACCCAACGAACGCGGTCGATCACGCCTTTGGAGTGACCGTGGGCAGTGTCGACCACCACCACGTCAACACCGGCCGCAACCAGGGCCGCTACACGGTCGCCGGTGTCTTTACCGGTACCGACCGCAGCGCCAACGCGCAGGCGACCTTGGTCGTCCTTGCTGGCCAGCGGGTAAGCCTTGGCTTTTTCGATGTCGTTGACGGTCATCATGCCTTTGAGGGCGAATTTGTCGTCGACAATCAGCACGCGCTCGATGCGGTGCTTGTGCAGCAGTTCGCGCACATCGTTCTTGTCGGCGCCTTCCTTGACCGTGACCAGGCGCTCTTTGGGCGTCATCACTTCGCGGACGGTGACTTCAAGACGGTTCTCGAAACGCACGTCACGGGAGGTGACGATGCCGACCAGGTCGCCATCATGCAGCACCGGAACGCCGGAGATGTTGTGCAGGCGGGTCAGTTCGAACAGGTCGCGCACGGTGGCGTCGGCTTCGATGGTGATTGGATCTTTCACCACACCGGCTTCGTAACGCTTGACCTTGCGCACTTCGGCAGCTTGCTGCTCGATGGTCATGTTCTTGTGGATGATGCCGATGCCGCCTTCCTGAGCCATGGCAATGGCCAGACGGGCTTCGGTGACGGTGTCCATGGCAGCGGAAACCAGGGGAATATTCAGCTCGATGCCACGGGTTAGGCGGGTCTTGAGACTGACTTCGTTAGGAAGTACCTCGGAATAACCGGGCACTAGGAGAATGTCGTCGAATGTCAGAGCTTCTTGGCTGATACGCAGCATCGCGGGGGCTCCCGAGCGGGAAAATGGAAGCGCGCCATTATACTCAGACACCCCCCAGGTCTCAATGTAAAACTCTGACATATTTGGGAATAGTGATAGAAGGGCTACAACTCGACTTTGACCCAACTCATCTTCTGATCCAACCAGTCGGCGAACTCATCGATAAAGCTCTGCTTGAACCCCGCCTCCGCCCAGTTGTTGAAGATGAACCCGAGGTTGGAAAACCCACATTCCTGGAGGAATAAAAAGCCATTGATGTCATCTTCATGCCCACACAACGGACAGGTGAAGTTGTCGGTGTGGCCAGGCATCCAGTCTTCCAGGCTTTCGAAGAGCGCCTCGCCGACTTCCTTGAGGCATTCCGGGCAGCCGGCCTCTTCGAGAAACCCCTTGGCGGGGGTATAGATGCAGCGCTTATAGATGATTTCCAACCCATTGACCGGCTCGTTGAACGGCAGCGCCTCGGGATGCAACACCACCGCGCGGGCGCCGTCGGCCAAGGCATAGGCCATGCGGTTGCCGGTGCGCCCGCAAGTGGTCAGCTCTTCCTTGACGATGTTCTTGCGCACCAGCCAGCGCACGATCGCCCGTGCGCGCGGTTCGTGGACCGGCAAGGTGGAGATTTTCGGGACAAGGATGCTTTGGGAGTTCATGAGAGTCCTGCGGTGTGGCTTCTGGCCTCATCGCGGGCAAGCCCGGCTCCCACATTGGAATGCAATCAACTGTGGGAGCCGGGCTTGCCCGCGATGACGCCCGGGAGGACGGCAGCTTAATCCCTGAAGAAATCAGGTCAAGTGCTCAAGTACCGTCCGATCAAAGCAATCCCACTGGCCAGCACCAGCCAGGTCACCAACCGCACAAACGCCTCGCGCGACATACGCATCGTCAGCCGACGCCCGCACCACAGCCCCAGGACCATCGCCGGCAGCAGGCACAACGCCAACATCAACAGCGGCAAGTCGGCGTACACCCCAGCAATCAGGAACAGGCTCAGGCGCACCACCGTGCTGCAACTGATCAGCGCACTCTGAGTGGCACGGGCCGCGTCCTTGGGTAAACGACTGTTCAGGTAGATCGCATATAAAAAGCCGCCACTGCCGAACAGCGCGCCAAACAGACCGCCGACCGTGCCCATGGGTATCGACCACCCCGCCGCCAGCTGCGCCGGCCGGGCTTTCACCGCCAGGCTGTAGATCGCGTAGGCGCTGATAAACAGCCCCATCAACAGCAACAACAGATCGGAATGCAGGTTGAGCAGAAACACCACGCCCAGGGTGCAGCCAATCGCCATGCACGGCAGCAGTCGCAATAACTCCGGTTTGTTCACCTCCCGTCGCGATTGCAGGAGGTTGCCGAACGCCGCGACAAAATCCAGTAGCACCAGCAACGGAATGATCTTCGACAGTGGCATAAACACAATCAGGATCGGCCCCGCCACCAGTGCCGTGCCGAAGCCGGCAATGCCAAACACGATATAGGCCACCGCAGTACCCAGGCCAATCACCAGCCAATCAACGCCGCCAAACGACCACTGACTCATCAGCTCAATCGGGCCCATGGGTTATTCCTTGAAAGAGATGGCTATCACTTTAGCCATCCGCGAGGGTTGCGACTAATATCTTCAAAGCCACTCACCCATCTCGAAAAGGCATGACATGTGATTTCCACTCGCCAACTGCGCTACTTCGTCGAGATCGCCGACAGCGGCAGCTTCAGCGCCGCCGCCGAGCGCCTGTTCATCGCGCAATCGGCCCTGAGCAGGCAGATCAAGGCACTGGAAACCCAGCTGCAAACCCCACTGTTCGAACGCACTGCGCGCCAGCCCAAGCTGACGGCCGCAGGCGAAGCCTTTTACCCACGGGCACGCAACCTGCTGGGCGAACTGCACAAGGCCAGTAACCTGGCGACCCAGGTCGGTAACGGCCAGCTCGGCACCCTGCGCCTGAGCCATTCGAGCACCGT
Organism: Pseudomonas sp. OVF7; assembly: GCF_030644265.1. NCBI lineage: Bacteria > Pseudomonadati > Pseudomonadota > Gammaproteobacteria > Pseudomonadales > Pseudomonadaceae > Pseudomonas > Pseudomonas sp. OVF7. The sequence continues at coordinate 6,526,078 of NZ_CP128996.1, forward strand.
GCCGATGAACGGTGCGCTGTTGCAAGGCATCAGCACCTGGCTGGAACGCTGCCCTGGCGTGTCGATGGATATCGCCAAACTGTCCTCCGAAGCGCAGCTGGAGGACATCGCCGACGGTCGCCTGGACGTCGGCCTATTGCGCTTGCCGGTGTTGCGCCAACGTGAAGGGGTGCGCGTCGTGCCTTTATATACCGAGCGATTGCTCCTGGCGGTACCGCCGAATCACCCATTGGCGCGCAATGACGAGGCCGTCGACCTGGCCCAGCTCAAGGATGAGGCGTTTATCTCGATCCCCCACCCCCAGCGCGGCGGCCTGAGTTATCTGTCCGCCGAGCTGTGCATGCGCGCCGGATTTTTCCCCAAGGCCGCGCGGGTGATGTCGCGCAAAACCACGCAGTTGCAGTTGATCCAGGCCGGCTTCGGGATTGCCCTGCTACCAGAGTCCATGCAAGACATCGCCCCGGCCAGTCTGCACTTTTTACCCCTGGCCGACCCGGACTGCCTGAGTACCGTGGCGCTGGCCTGCCCCCAGGCGCCGAGCGCGCTGGTGGAGCAATTCTGTCAAACCTTGCACGAATGCCTATAAACTGCCGCCCATGATTAAAGATCCCTTTGCCCGTCTGGGCCTGGACCGCGAAGTCCTGACTGTCAGCCAACTCAACGGCCGCGCGCGGGTGTTGCTGGAAGACGTGTTCACCAATATCTGGGTCGAAGGCGAAATCTCCAACCTCGCCCGTCCGGCCTCCGGCCATGTGTATTTCACCCTCAAGGACAGCGGCGCCCAGGTGCGTTGCGCATTGTTTCGCAACAATGCCGCACGGGTGCGCCAGGCGTTGAAAGACGGCTTGGCGGTCAAGGTGCGCGGCAAGGTCTCGTTGTTCGAGGGCCGTGGCGATTACCAGCTGATCCTCGACACGGTGGAGCCGGCGGGTGACGGCGCGCTGCGCCTGGCCTTCGATGCCTTGAAGGAGAAACTCAGCGCCGAGGGCCTGTTCAGTGCCGAGCGCAAGGTGCCGCTGCCGGCCCATCCACGGCGCATCGGCATTATCAGCTCGCCCACCGGCGCGGTGATCCGCGACATCATCAGCGTGTTCCGCCGCCGTGCACCGCAGGTGCAATTGACGCTGATCCCCACGGCCGTGCAGGGCCGTGAAGCCATCCCGCAAATTGTGCGGGCATTGAAGCTGGCTGACGCGCGCGGCTTCGACGCGCTGATCCTGGCCCGTGGGGGTGGTTCGCTGGAAGACCTCTGGTGCTTCAACGAAGAGGCCGTGGCGCGGGCGGTTGATGCCTGCGTGACGCCGATCGTCAGCGCCGTCGGCCACGAGACCGACGTCTCCATCAGTGACTTCGTGGCTGACGTCCGCGCGCCCACGCCTTCCGCCGCAGCCGAACTGCTCGCGCCTGACGCCAGCAACCTGGTCCGCCAGGTCGAAAGCCTGCATCGTCGCCTGGTGATGCTGATGCGCAACCGGCTGACCCACGACCGCCTGCGCCTGGAAGGCATGGCCCGTCGCCTGCGCCACCCCGGCGAGCGTCTACGCCAGCAGGCACAGCGCCTGGATGACCTGGACATGCGCCTGCGCCGCGCCTTCGAACGCAGCCTCAATACCCGTCGCGAACGTTTGATCCGCCTGGAAACCCGTCTCGCCGGCCAACACCCTGGCCGCCAATTGGCCCTGCTGCGCCAGCGCCTGGACAGCCTCGCCGAACGCCTGCCCCGCGCCATGCGCGAGGGGCTCAAGGCGCGCCGCCTGCAACTGCAAAGCCAGGTGCAGACGCTGCATGTGGTCAGCCCCCTGGCGACCCTGGGCCGTGGCTACAGCATCCTGCTGGACGAGCGCGGCCAGGCCATCCGCAACGCGGCACAAACCCAAACAGGCCAGCGCCTGACCGCACGCCTCGGTGAAGGCCAATTGCAAGTGCGGGTGGAAGACAACCACCTGACGCCCGTTACCCTTTCGCTTCTGGATTGATCGATGCCACGTCTATTTAGCCTGTTGATGCTGCTGTGCCTCACCGTTAACGCCCAAGCCGACAGCTATATCACCCGAACCCTGAACAAACCGGTGCCGGGCGGGGTTGCCGTGGTCGAGCTCGGCCCTTCAGCCACCGTGCCGAAAGCCACGTACCAGGGCAAACCGGTACTGGTCGTGAAGGAGCAGGACAACTGGCTGGCGATTGTCGGCATTCCGCTGACGGTCAAGCCGGGCAATGAACGCATCAGCAGTGGCGGGCGCAACCTGCCGTTTATCGTCGGCTACAAGCAATACCCGGAACAGCGCATTACCTTGAAGAACAAAAGCCAGGTCAACCCCGACCCGGTGCAGCTCAAGCGCATCGAAGCCGAACTCGCCGTGCAACTCAAGGCCTACCGCAGTTTCAGCCCGACCCTGCCGAGCAACCTGGTGCTGGACAAACCGGTGAACGGCCCGCTGTCGAGTAAATTCGGGGTGCGCCGTTTCTTCAATGGTGAAGAGCGCAATCCCCATTCCGGCCTGGACTTTGCCGTACCGGCCGGCACGCCAATCAAGACTCCGGCGAACGGCAAGGTGATTCTGGTCGGCAACTACTTCTTCAACGGCAACACCGTGTTCGTCGACCACGGCCAGGGCTTTATCAGCATGTTCTGCCATATGTCGAAGATCGACGTGAAGGTGGGCCAGCAACTGCTACGCGGCGCAGTGGTGGGCAAGGTGGGCTCGACGGGCCGTGCGACCGGGCCGCATATGCATTGGAATGTCAGCCTCAACGATGCCAGGGTCGATCCGGCGATCTTTATCGGCGCCTTCCAGCCCTGAATGGCTCAATTGCGCGCCCGATAATCGGCGCGCAATTAAAAATAGGCCAAGGACAGATTCCAACCATAAAATCTCGTTTCACGCGCCAATAGAAGAACTTCTCTCAATTTTTATCGACTGCTTGCCATCTTTCACCCCTGAGGTTAGGGTTGGGCTTATGAAAACCTCTCACACCCTCATTCAGCTCCGCCAGCACCGCAGCCTGTGCCTCGTCAGCGCACGACTGCCAGGCTGAATCGATCTGCCTCGTCTTTTAGCTTTATCCCCAAAAACAGTTCTACGGCAGGCCGCCTTTTCTCGGCCCCTACAACAAAGGATTTCCCGATGAGCATGCTCAAAGACCCGTCTTCGAAGTACCGCGCGTTTCCGACCATCGATATTCCGGACCGCACCTGGCCATCGAAAACCATCACCACCGCGCCGATCTGGTGCAGTTCCGACCTGCGCGATGGCAACCAGTCGCTGATCGAACCGATGGACGCGGTGAAGAAGCTGCGCTTCTGGAAGACCCTGGTCGCTGTCGGCGTGAAGGAAATCGAAGCCTCGTTCCCGGCCGCATCGCAAACCGACTTCGACTTCGTGCGCACCCTGATCGAAGACAACCACATCCCCGAGGACACCACCATCCAGGTGCTGACCCAGGGCCGTGAAGACTTGATCGCACGCACCTTCGAATCCCTGCGCGGCGCCAAGAAAGCCATCGTGCACCTGTACAACGCCACGTCGCCGTCGTTCCGCCGCATCGTGTTCAACCAGGACAAGGACGGCATCAAGGCCATCGCCGTCAACGCAGCCAAGCTGTTCGTCAAATACGCCGCGCAGCAGCCGGAAACCCAGTGGACCTTCGAATACTCCCCGGAGACCTTCAGCGCCACTGAGCTGGAGTTCGCCAAGGAAGTCTGCGATGCCGTGATCGAGGTGTGGAACCCAACGCCCGAGCACAAGATGATCCTCAACCTGCCAGCCACTGTGGAATGCGCCACGCCGAACATCTATGCCGACCAGATCGAGTGGTTCGGTCGCCATATCAACCGTCGTGACAGCGTGATCATCAGCCTGCACACCCACAACGACCGTGGTACCGGCGTCGCCGCCACCGAGCTGGGCCTGATGGCCGGCGCCGACCGAGTCGAAGGCTGCCTGTTTGGCAACGGCGAACGTACCGGTAACGTCGACCTGGTCACCGTGGCACTGAACCTGTACACCCAGGGCGTCAATCCTGAGCTGGACTTCTCCGACATCGACGGCGTGCGCAAAGTCGTCGAAGAGTGCAACCAGATCCAGGTCCACCCACGTCACCCGTATGTGGGCGACCTGGTGCATACCGCGTTCTCCGGCTCTCACCAGGATGCAATCCGCAAGGGCTTCGCCCAGCAGAAACCCGACGCATTGTGGGAAGTGCCGTACCTGCCGATCGACCCGGCCGACATCGGCCGCAGCTACGAGGCAGTGATCCGGGTGAACAGCCAGTCGGGCAAAGGCGGCATCGCCTACCTGCTGGAGCAGGAATACGACATCAGCCTACCACGTCGCATGCAGATCGAATTCAGCCAGGTGGTACAGGCCGAAACCGACCGCGTGGGCCTGGAAATGACCGCACCGCAGATCTACGCCTTGCTGCAGCGCGAATACCTGCAAGCCAACACCCCGTATGCGCTGGTCAGCCATCGCCTGCAGGAAGAGAACGGCAACAGCACCGTGGAAGTGGAAGTCTCGGGCAAAGGCCAGGGCGAAACCAATCTGCGTTGGCAGGGCAAGGGCTACGGCACCCTGGAAGCACTGGTCGCCGCCCTGCCGATCAAGGTGGAGATCATGGACTACAACGAACACGCGATCGGTGCAGGCACCAATGCCAAGGCAGCAGCCTACATTGAATTGCGCGTGAACGGTGAGCGTCCAGTGCATGGCGTGGGCATTGATGAAAACATCACCACCGCCAGCTTCAAGGCCGTGTTCAGCGCGCTGAACCGCTCGTTGAGCCAGCTGGAAGCGAAAGCGGCGTAAACCGTAGCGCCGTAATGCAGAAGGCCCCTGGGTGAGAATCCAGGGGCCTTTTTATTGAGTTTCAGATTGGGGTGGCCTGTCAGGGACTCATCGGGGGCAAGCCCCCTCCCACACTTTGATTTGTGAATACATTCAAAATGTGGGAGGGGGCTTGCCCCCGATAACGGTCTATCAGACCAACTCAAAGGTATCGGCATCCAGGTTCGCCGGAAACCGCGTGCGGTAAGCCGCCAGTTCAGCTGCATCGAGGCACACCTGGAACACCCCGTCCGCCTCCCCTGCGCTCAGCAAGGTCTCACCCTGGAAGTCCAGCACCTGGCTGTCGCCGGTATAAGCGAAACCCTTTCCATCCGTACCCACCCGATTCACCGCCGCCACGTAACACAGGTTCTCGATCGCCCGCGCCGGTAACAACCGGTTCCAGTGCAGACGCCGCGCTCCCGGCCAGTTGGCGGTGTACAGCAACAGGTCGGTGTCCTGGGCATCGCGGCTCCACACAGGGAAGCGCAGGTCGTAGCAAATCAACGGGCGAACCCGCCACCCCTTCAGCTCGAACTGCACCTGGCGCTCGCCGGGCGTGTAGTGATGGTGTTCGCCGGCCATGCGGAACAAGTGGCGCTTGTCGTAGTGCAACACCTCGCCATCCGGCCGCGCCCATAACAGGCGGTTGCGGTGGCTGCCATCGGCGGCCTGGATGATCACGCTGCCAGTGATCACCGCGCTGTATTTTGCCGCCTGGGCCTGCATCCAGTGATGGGTGGGGCCGTTTTCCGGCTCGGCGAGGGTTTGTGAGTCCATGGAGAAACCGGTGGTGAACATCTCCGGCAGCACTATCAGGTCGGCGCCCCGTGCCTGTTCCAGCAGCAGATCAAAATGCTCAAGGTTCGCCTGGCGGTCGTGCCAGGCCAGGGTGGTCTGGACCAGGGCGATATTCAGGTTCGGTAATACAGTCAGATCACGCATAGTTTTTCGGCTGCTTGCCGCAGCGTCTCCTCGCGTTTGGCAAAGCACAGGCGCACCAGGCGCTGGCCTTGGGGTGGGTTCTGGTAGAACACCGAGACAGGGATGGTTGCCACGCCGTGTTCGCGGGTCATCCACAGGGACATGGCGACGTCATCCAGGTCAGGACGAATACGGGAGTAATCCACCAGCTGGAAGTAGGTACCGGTGACGCGGGTAAAGCTGAATCGGGACGCTGCCAGCAGGTCGCAGAACAGATCGCGCTTGGCCTGGTAGAACGCTGGCAGTTCGTCGACGTGCTCCGGGTGTTCAGCCATGAAGTCGGCCAGCGCGTATTGCAACGGGGTGACGCCACAAAAATTGACGTATTGATGCACCTTGCGCAGTTCGGCCGTCAGGGCCGGGGGGGCGACCACATAGCCGGTTTTCCAGCCGGTGACGTGGTAGGTCTTGCCAAAGGAGCTGACCACGAAAGCACGCGAGTACAGCTCTTCGTGGGCCAGCACACTGATGTGGGGCACGCCATCGAACACCAGGTGCTCGTAGACCTCATCGCTGACCAGGTAGATATCGCGGTCGCGGATCAGTGCCGCCAACAGGTCCAGCTCGGCACGGCTGATCAGCGCGCCAGTGGGGTTGTGCGGTGTGTTAAGGATGATCATGCGCGTGCGGGGCGACAGCGCAGCCTGGATCTTTTCAAAGTCGAGGGTGAAGTCTTTCAGGTTCAGTTGCACATGCACGCAGCGACCACCGGCCAGCTCGACCGAAGGTTCATAGCTGTCGTAGCACGGGTCGAACACGATGACTTCGTCGCCGCTGCGAATCACGGCCTGGATCGCGCAGAAGATGGCCGCCGTGGCGCCTGGGGTGATGGTCACTTCACTGTCGGCGTTGACCGTGGCGCCATAACTGCGGGCGATTTTGGCCGCCACTTGCTGACGCAGGCCCGGCAGGCCGGTCATGGGTGCGTATTGGTTGTGGCCACTGGCAACGTGTTTGCCCACGGCATCGAGCAAAGCCTGGGGGCCATTGAAATCGGGAAAGCCCTGGGACAGGTTGAGCGCGCCAGTTTCGGCAGCGAGTTGCGACATGGTGGTGAAAATGGTCGTGCCGACATTTGGCAGCTTGCTGTTGATCATCGGAGGCCCCTGCAGGTGAGCCTCAAGTTTTAAGCTGCCAGCCTCATGGGGTCAAGGCTCAAACCTGCGCGCACAAAAAAGGGCTCGTCGAGAGCCCTTTTTTCGACGACGAAATCAGCGCTTGTCGCGGCGCTTCTTGTCGGCCTTCTTGTGGTGAGTCATCAAACGACGCTTCTTGTTCACCTGACGGTCGGTCAGTGTGTTCTTGTTGCCTTCGTATGGGTTCTCGCCACCCTTGAACTCGATGCGGATCGGCGTACCGACCAGCTTCAAGACACGGCGGTAGGTGTTTTCCAGGTAACGCACGTAGGACTTCGGCACCTTCTCGATCTGGTTACCGTGGATCACGATAATCGGCGGGTTGGCACCACCCAAGTGGGCGTAACGCAATTTGATCCGGCGGTTGTTGACCATCGGCGGCGCGTGCTCGCCAACAGCATCTTCCAGGATCTGGGTCAGGCGGTTGGTTGGCCAACGGGTGACCGCGGACTTGAACGAGTTCTGTACCGAGGCGTAGAGGTTACCCACGCCTGTGCCGTGCAGGGCCGAGATAAAGTGGATATCGGCGAACTCCACGAAGAACAGCCGACGTTGCAGCTCGATCTTGACGAAATCGCGCTCGCTCGGCGTCATGCCGTCCCACTTGTTGATCGCGATCACCAGTGCCCGACCGGCTTCCAGGGCGAAGCCCAGCAGGTTGAGATCGTGATCCACCACGCCTTCGCGGGCATCCATCACGAAGATCACCACGTTGGCGTCTTTGATCGCCTGCAGGGTCTTCACCACCGAGAACTTTTCGACTTCCTCGTGGATCTTGCCGCGCTTGCGCACACCCGCGGTGTCGATCAGGGTGTACTTCTCGTCATTACGCTCGAACGGGATGTAGATACTGTCGCGGGTGGTACCGGGCTGGTCGTAGACGATAACCCGGTCTTCACCGAGCATGCGGTTGACCAGGGTCGACTTGCCGACGTTCGGGCGGCCGATGATGGCGATCTTGATACCGTCTTTTTCACTCGGGCCAGGAATGCGCTTGGCTTCCTCACCTTCGGCGACGATCTCTTCTTCGCCCTCTTCTTCCTCGGCGTCATCCTTAGGAAAATCGCGCAGGGCGATTTCCAGCATCTGGGTGATACCGCGACCGTGGGCACCCGCGATCGGGATCGCGTCGCCCAGGCCCATTGGGCTGAATTCGGCGCGAGCCATTTCAGGATCGATGTTGTCGATCTTGTTGGCGACCACGTAGGAACGCTTGTTGCGCTTGCGCAGGTGCTCGCCAATCATCTGGTCGGCAGCGGTGTAGCCCGCACGGGCATCCACCAGGAACAGCACCACATCGGCTTCTTCAATGGCCAGCAGCGACTGCTCGGCCATCTTTTCGTCCATGCCATGCTCGTCACCGGAGATACCACCGGTGTCGACAATAATGTAGGAGCGCCCTTGCCACTTTGCCTCACCGTATTGGCGATCACGGGTCAGACCAGACAAGTCGCCGACGATGGCGTCGCGAGTCCTGGTCAGGCGGTTGAACAAGGTGGACTTGCCGACGTTAGGTCGGCCCACCAGGGCGATTACGGGAACCATGCGGCTCTCCACTTCGTTATTTCAGAAAATACAAAAGCCGCTGCAAGGCAGCGGCTGGTGCTCGGGGCGGCATTTGAAATGCCACATACCCTGCCCGACACCGATTCCTGTAGGAGCGAGCTTGCTCGCGAAAAACCTGAGGACGCCGCGTTTATCCGGAAAAACCGCGTCAGCGTTGACGTCCTTCGCGAGCAAGCTCGCTCCTACAGTAAGCAATGAAGCAGGGCCGCCTGGGGGTAACCCCAAGCATAGTCAAACCTTTACTTGATGGTCAGGGCTTCCAGCTTGCCGCTGTTGCCAAACACATAAAGCATGTTACCCACGACCAGCGGACGGGCACGCAGGCCATCGCTGTCGATACGCTCACGACCTACAAAGCGACCGTCCACCTGGCTCAGCAGGTGCAGGTAACCTTCGAAATCGCCTACCGCTACATAGCTGGAGAACACTTCCGGTGCCGACAGTTGACGGCGAGCCAGGGAGTCATTGCTCCACAGCGCAGTGGTGGAACGCTCGTCGACACTTTCAACAGTACCGGACGCCAGGCTTACGTAGACGCTGCCAAACCCTTGGGCGACACCCGCGTAGCTGGAAGCATCACGCTGCCAGTTGATGCGACCGCTCTGAAGGTCCAGCGCGGCAACGCGGCCCTGGTAAGTGGCGACGTAGATGGTTTCACCCGACAGCAGCAAGCCGCCGTCGATGTCCACGACGCGATCCAGCTCGGAACGACCTTGCGGGATAGCCACGCGGGTTTCCCACGCAGGTACGCCATTCTGGGTGTCCAGGGCGACCACTTTACCGGTCGACAGGCCTGCAACGGCCAGATTGTTGGTCACAACCGGACCACTGGTACCGCGTAGGGTCAACACCGCAGGGGTGCTGTCATACAACCAGCGCTGTGCGCCGGTGCTGGCGTCGAGGCCGATCACACGGTCGTCCTGGGTTTGCACCACGACGATATCGCCGTTGGTAGCAGGCGGTGCGAGGACTTCACTGGTCACGCGAGCGCGCCATTTCTCTTCACCGGTGCTGGAGTCCAGCGCCACGACTTCGCCCTTGAGCGTGCCGAGCATCACCAGGCCGTAACCCACGCCTACGGCGCCGGACACAGGCAGTTCCAGGTCTTTCTTCCATTTCACGTCGCCGTTCATGCGATCCATGGAGATCACCACGCCGGTCACGTCAGCCGCCACAATGTTGTCACCGTCGATTGCCGGTACCAACATGTTGTAGGTTTCGCCCTGGCCGTCACCGATGGAGCGGCTCCATTGCTTTTGCAGGACGACTTCTTCCTTGAAGCTGGTCAGCTCGGCCGGAGGCAGTTCTTTTTTACTGTTGCTGCTGCAACCCGCGGCCAGAACGGCCAGAGCCAGCAATGCTGCATGTTTCCAACGGATCACGTCACGCATCCCCTTTGGCCAAGTCGTCGAGCTTGATTTGTAAGCCACCGACCGCCGCTTCATCAGACAGCGCCGCCTTGGCTTTTTGGTACGCAGCATTGGCTTCGTCGGTACGACCCAATTGGACCAACAGGTCCCCCTTGAGCTCTTCGCGAGTGGCTACAAATGCCTTGTCAGCATCGCCGTCGAGCAGTTTGAGTGCTTCGTCGGCCTTGTTCTGTGCCGCCAATACCTGGGCCAGGCGCTGACGTGCGATTTCACCCAGGGTCGGGTTGGTCGGCTTGTCGGCGACGGCCTTCAGTTCAGCGGCTGCATCGTCCAGCTTGCCGGTATCGACCGCGACTTTCGCGACGAACAGGCTGCCGTATTGGGCGTAGGTACTGCCGCCAAATTCGTTCTTCAGCTTGCTTGCCAGGTCAGCCACCTGTGCAGGATCGGGCTTGCCGTCCGGCGTAAGGGTGGTTTCCAGCAATTGCTGATAGAGGATCGAGGCGCCTTGGGATTGGTTGGCCTGATACTTGTGCCAGGCTTGCCAGCCGAACACCACCACTAAAGCCAGCAGGCCACCGGTAACCAGGGGCTTGCCGTTACGCTGCCACCAGTCCTTGAACTCGGCCAACTGCTCATCATCAGTACTCGACACCCCAATACTCCTTAATCGCTAAATTCGGCTGTTCGACAGCTTCAACCCTGCACGACGCAGGTGGCCAAGTGCGCGGCGAGCGCATCGAAGGCAATGTTCTGTTGCTCACCCTGGCCACGCAGGGGTTTGAAACCTATCACTTGCTGGGCCAATTCGTCATCGCCGAGGATCAGTGCATACAGCGCACCGCTCTTGTCAGCCTTCTTGAACTGGCTCTTGAAGCTGCCCGCGCCGGCATTGACCTGCAGGCGCAGGTTCGGCAGCTGGTCGCGCACTTTTTCGCTCAGGGCCAGGGCAGCCAGTTCGGCGGCCTCGCCGAAGGCGCACAGGTACACGTCCACCTGACGGGAGATTTCTTCCGGGACCTGTTCCAGGGTTTCGAGCAACAGGATCAGGCGCTCGATGCCCATGGCAAACCCCACGCCAGTGGTCGGCTTGCCGCCCATCTGCTCGACCAGGCCGTCGTAACGGCCACCGGCGCACACGGTGCCCTGGGCGCCGAGCTTATCAGTGACCCACTCGAATACGGTCTTGCTGTAGTAATCGAGGCCGCGTACGAGTTTCGGGTTGATCACGTAGGGGATACCCACCGCGTCCAGGCGAGCCTTGAGGCCCTCGAAGTGCGTACGGGACTCGTCGTCCAGGTAGTCGGCCATTTTTGGCGCGTCGACCAGTACGGCTTGCGTGTCGGCATTCTTGGTATCGAGGACGCGCAGCGGATTGGTCTTCAGGCGGCGCTGGCTGTCTTCGTCAAGTTTGTCCAGGTGGGCGGACAGGTACTCGACCAAGGCAACCCGGTAGCGGCCGCGAGATTCGCTGGTGCCCAGGCTGTTGAGCTCAAGCTTGACCGCGTCGCGGATACCCAGCAGGCCCCATAGGCGCCAGGTCAGCACGATCAGCTCGGCGTCGATGTCCGGACCGTCGAGGTTGAACACCTCCAGGCCGATCTGGTGGAACTGGCGATAGCGGCCTTTCTGTGGGCGCTCGTGACGGAACATCGGGCCGATGTACCACAGTTTCTGCGGCTGGCCACCGCCGGTAAGGCCATGCTCAAGCACGGCGCGCACGCAGGCGGCGGTCCCTTCCGGACGCAGGGTCAGGGAGTCGCCATTGCGGTCTTCGAAGGTGTACATCTCTTTTTCGACGATGTCGGTCACTTCACCGATAGAGCGCTTGAACAGCTCGGTGAATTCGACGATCGGCATGCGGATCTGCTTGTAACCGTAGTTATCCAGCAGGCGCGCGACAGTGCCTTCGAAATAGCGCCACAGCGGCGTCTGCTCCGGCAGGATGTCGTTCATGCCACGTATGGCTTGCAGAGACTTGCTCACATCAAATCCTTAAATTCGTTCAATCAGCCGCGCGCGATCAGCGCTGCGTCAGCCGCGACCTTTTCGGCCGCTTTCTGGCGGATCAGTCTTTCGAGCTCATCCACCAGATTGTCATTCGTCAACTTCTGCGACGGCTTACCGTCGATATAGATCAGGTTCGGCGTGCCGCCGGTCAAGCCGATATGGGCTTCCTTGGCTTCACCCGGGCCGTTGACCACGCAACCGATTACCGCAACATCCAACGGTACCAGCAGGTCCTCGAGGCGCCCTTCCAGTTCGTTCATGGTTTTCACCACGTCGAAGTTCTGCCGTGAGCAGCTCGGGCAGGCAATGAAGTTGATGCCACGGGAACGCAAATGCAGGGATTTGAGAATGTCGTAACCGACCTTCACTTCCTCTACCGGGTCTGCCGCCAGGGAGATGCGGATAGTATCGCCAATCCCTTCGGCGAGCAGCATACCGAGACCCACCGCAGATTTCACTGTGCCTGAGCGTAAACCGCCGGCTTCGGTGATCCCCAGGTGCAGCGGCTGCACGATTTCCTTGGCCAGCAGGCGATAGGCTTCTACTGCCATGAAGACGTCGGACGCCTTTACGCTGACCTTGAAGTCCTGGAAATTCAGGCGTTCAAGGTGCTCAACGTGGCGCAGTGCCGACTCAACCAACGCGGCAGGAGTGGGTTCGCCGTATTTCTTTTGCAGGTCTTTTTCGAGGGAACCGGCGTTGACGCCGATACGGATCGGAATCCCGCGGTCACGGGCAGCATCCACCACGGCACGCACGCGGTCTTCACGACCGATGTTGCCCGGGTTGATGCGCAGGCAATCGACGCCGAGTTCGGCCACGCGTAGCGCGATCCTGTAGTCGAAGTGGATGTCGGCAACCAACGGCACCTTGACCAATTGCTTGATACGGCCAAAGGCTTCGGCAGCGTCCATGTCCGGCACGGAAACCCGCACGATGTCGACGCCAGCCGCTTCCAGACGATTGATCTGGGCGACGGTAGCTGCGACATCATTGGTGTCGCTGTTGGTCATGCTTTGTACTGCGATGGGGGCATCGCCACCCACCGGCACCGAGCCGACCCAGATCTTGCGCGATACGCGACGTTTGATTGGAGATTCGCCGTGCATGACTATTGTCCCAACTTCAGGCGAGCGGTCTCGCCACTGGTGAACGGCGCCACGTCCACAGGCTGGCCGTTGTAGGCCACTTGCGCGCCACGGGCAAAGCCCAGACGCAGCGTCAAAGGTGGTTTGCCGCCCTGGTCGAGCGTGTCGCCCTTACGCTTCAGACCGCTGAACAGCACTTTGCCATTGCCATCGGTGAGCTGCGTCCAGCAATCAGCAACAAAGGTGATTTGTACGTGCCCGTCACCCGCGATCAACGCAGGTGTGGTGGGCGGCGAAATCGCTGGCGCCGCCGGGGCAGCTGGGGCGGTAGTCGCAGGAGCCTGGGCGGGAACAGCCGGCGCATGGGCCTGGGCAGCAGGCGCTACCGGAGTATGAGCAGGTACGGCCGGGGTACTTGGAACGGCCGGTGTAGCCGGAGCAGGTACTACGGCGGTTGCAGTGCCTGCATCCGGTATCGGTTGCTCGGTGGCGGGCGGCACCTGGGGCGCAGCCTGCCCTTCGACAACAGCCTGGTCTTCCGGCTCGTCGAGCGGGTGAATCTGGGTGGTGCCGTCGGCGCTCTCGACTTCGACGTGCTCCATGCTGTTACTGGCCAGGTCCTTGCCGCGCTGGGAAGTCTGGTCCTGCCACCAGAGGAAGCCACCGCCGATGACGGCGATCAACAGTAACAGGCTGACAATACGCAAGATCGTGTGGGAAACCCGCACCGGCTCTTCGATGCGACCCAGGCCATGGACATTGCTGCCCTGGGAGTCGGTACCGGTGAACTGGTCGAACTCCTGGACCAGGACGGCCTGGTCGATGCCCAGCAATTTGGCGTAGGCGCGGATATAGCCGCGGGCAAAGGTATGCCCAGGCAGCTTGTCGAACGCGCCGGCTTCCAGGTTGCCCAGGGACGTGGTGGTCAAATTGAGCTTGAGGGCCACTTCTGCCAGCGACCAACCATTGCTTTCGCGGGCCTGACGCAAGGTCTCGCCTGGGTTTACGCGATTAGCTGCTACAACTTCCGGGTGCGCCGCTTTCATCATTGCTCCGACAGGTATTGCTGATATTCCGGGGTACCGGGATAGAGTCGTTCGAGTTGCTGGCCAAAACGTGCGGCCGTGTCGCGTTCTTCATGAACCGTCGCCAGGCGCACGCCGAGCAATAGACTACGTGCATTTTGCCCGCTGAGCAGGCTAAAACGCTCGTAATAGTCACGTGCCGGCACATAATGCCTGTCTTCGTAGGACAACTCAGCCATTTCGAGCAAGGCTCGTGGCTGGCGACTGTTCAGGTGCAGGGCTTTTTCCAACTGCTGGCGCGCGCTGTCGCGCAGGCCGAGGCGCTTGGAGGTCACTCCCAGGTTCTCGAAAACGCGCGAGCGCTCAGGATAGAGGGTGTCGGCGCTGGCTTGCTGGAAATAACGAGAAGCCTGGTCATAGCGTTTCTGCTCGAACAGAAAGCTGCCGTAGTTGTTCAGCAGCCGTGGGTCGGCAGGACGGGAGGCCAGGGCCTTGTTGAAATACTGGTCGGCCAGTTCAGGCTCGGCCTGGGCCTGGAACACCAAGGCCAGTGCAGCATTGGCGTCGGCATCGTCGCGGTCCAGCTCAATGGCCTTTCTCAACGGCACCTTGGCTTGCTCGCTCATGCCTTGGCGCAGGTAACCCAGGCCCAACTGAACATAGGCCGCTCGCGCCTCTTCACGGCCCTTGCCGGTTTGCAAAGGGCTGTCATGGCCCGATGAAACACAACCGGCCGCAAGACCGGTAACCAGCAGGAGCAGCGCAAGGCGCAAGGGCATAGAGATCCTCTCTCAGGTTCGATTCGCAGCGCTTTGCGGCATATCGTCGGCGGCACTCAGTTCGCGCACCGCGATATAACGTTCGCTGCGACGGGTGCGATCCAGCACCTGTCCTACCAATTGGCCACAAGCGGCGTCGATGTCTTCACCACGGGTGGTACGTACGGTGACATTGAAGCCCGCCTGGTGCAGTTGATCCTGGAAACGGCGGATGGCGTTGTTGCTCGGCCGCTCGTAGCCAGAATGGGGAAACGGGTTGAACGGAATCAGGTTGATCTTGCACGGGATGTTCTTGAGCAACTCGATCATCTCGACCGCGTGTTCGACCTTGTCGTTGATGTCCTTGAGCAAGGTGTACTCAATGGTCAGCACGCGCTTTTCGCCCAGGGACGACATATAGCGCTGGCAAGATTCGAGCAGCATCTTAAGCGGATACTTCTTGTTGATCGGCACCAATTGGTTACGCAATGCGTCATTCGGTGCGTGCAGCGACAACGCCAGGGAGACGTCGATGTGCTTGGACAGCTCATCGATCATCGGCACCACGCCGGAAGTCGACAGGGTCACACGGCGCTTGGAGATGCCGTAGCCCAGGTCGTCCATCATCAGGTGCATGGCCGCAACCACGTTGTCGAAGTTCAGCAGCGGCTCACCCATGCCCATCATCACCACGTTGGTGATGGCACGGTCGACGGTCGCCGGGACGCTGCCAAAGGATTTGTTGGCAATCCACACCTGGCCAATGACTTCGGCGGCGGTGAGGTTGCTATTGAAGCCTTGCTTGCCGGTGGAGCAGAAACTGCAATCCAGGGCACAGCCTGCCTGGGACGAAACGCACAAGGTGCCGCGTTTGCCCTGGGGAATGTATACGGTCTCGACGCAGCTGCCGGACGCCACGCGCACCACCCATTTACGGGTGCCGTCGCTGGAGATGTCCTCGCTGACAACTTCCGGACCACGGACCTCGGCAATGGCCTTGAGCTTGTCACGCAGGGCCTTGCTGACGTTCGTCATGGCATCGAAATCGTCGACGCCAAAGTGGTGAATCCACTTCATTACCTGACCGGCACGGAAACGCTTCTCCCCGATTGAGTCGAAGAATTTTTCCATTTCCTGTTGAGTCAGACCCAGCAGGTTGGTTTTTACAGTCGATGTAGTCATGGATTCACCTTCACTCTTAAGCCAATGCTTAGCGAGTGGTTACTTCAGTAGCTGCGAAGAAGTACGAGATTTCGCGAGCAGCAGCGGCTTCGGAGTCCGAACCGTGTACAGCGTTGGCGTCGATGGAGTCAGCGAAATCAGCACGGATGGTGCCGGCAGCTGCTTCTTTAGGGTTGGTAGCACCCATCAGTTCGCGGTTCAGAGCGATAGCGTTTTCGCCTTCCAGAACCTGAACAACGACAGGACCGGAGATCATGAAGGCAACCAGGTCGCCGAAGAAGCCACGAGCGCTGTGCTCAGCGTAGAAACCTTCAGCTTCAGCCTTGGACAGTTGCTTGAGTTTCGAAGCTACAACCTTCAGGCCGGCTTTTTCGAAACGAGTGGTGATCTCGCCGATGACGTTTTTTGCAACAGCGTCAGGCTTGATGATGGAGAAAGTACGTTGAACAGCCATGGTGTAACTCCAGAAACGGTAATTTACGAAAAATTAAACCCGCGAATTATACGCGGGTTCTTGGGTATTGCCTAACTGCGTAAGGGAGGCGTCAGTCCTGTTCTTCTTTCCAGGCTGTCTGAATAGCTTCCAAAACCTTTTCGCCACCGCGATCACGCTCATCGTCAAAACCTGGCAAGGCCATGACCATGTCACGCAAAGCAACAAAGTTCAGCGAATAGGGATCCATATCCGGGTTGCCGTCGGCCAACAGGATAGCGATTTCTTGCACATCAACCCATTTAAGACTCATGACACTTCCTTGAATCAGTGCGGCGCTTCGGCCGCATGGTTGAGGGAATATTTCGGGATTTCGACGGTGATGTCTTCCGTTCCGACCTTTGCCTGACAGCTTAGGCGAGAAGTCGCTTCCAGGCCCCAGGCCCGGTCAAGAAAGTCCTCTTCCAACTCGTCCGCTTCTTCCAGAGAGTTGAACCCCTCACGAATGATGCAGTGGCAGGTGGTGCAAGCGCACACTCCACCACAGGCACTTTCGATCTCGATGTGGTTGTCATGGGCAACTTCGAGGATGGACTTGCCGGTCTCAGCCTCAACAACCATACCGTCCGGGCAGTGCTCGGCGTGTGGCAGAAAAATGACCTGCGGCATTGATTATTCCTCGATTTCATTCAGGTTGCGCCCGGCCAGTGCGGCTTTCACCGTCTGATCCATGCGGCGGGCGGCAAAGGCGTCAGTCACCTGCGACAAGCGCTTGGTCTGTTGCTCGATGGCGTAACCATCGTTGCCTTTCATCAGTTCGGCCAGTTCCTGCATCTGCAGGTCGATGACCATGCGCTCTTCGGCATCCAGCAGGCGCTCGCCGTCGGCGTCAAGGGCGCCCTGCACCGCTTCGAGCAGGCGCTGGGCATCCACTTGTTGCTCACGCAGTACGCGCGCGACCTTATCGTCACCGGCGTACTGGAACGAGTCCTTGAGCATCTTGGCGATTTCGCCGTCAGTCAGGCCGTAGGACGGCTTGACCTGGATGCTCGCTTCGACGCCTGACGCCAACTCACGCGCAGCCACGCTGAGCAGGCCGTCGGCGTCGACCTGGAAGGTCACGCGAATCTTCGCGGCACCGGCAACCATGGCCGGGATACCGCGCAATTCGAAGCGCGCCAGCGAGCGACAGTCGCTGATCAGCTCGCGCTCACCTTGCAGCACATGAATCATCATGGCCGTCTGGCCATCTTTATAGGTCGTGAAATCCTGGGCGCGGGCAACAGGGATGGTGGTGTTGCGCGGAATCACCTTCTCCATCAAGCCGCCCATGGTTTCCAGCCCCAGGGACAACGGAATCACGTCGAGCAGCAACAGCTCGCCACCATCGCGCTTATTGCCGGCCAGGGTATCGGCCTGGATCGCCGCACCGATGGCGACCACTTGATCCGGATCGATTTCGGTCAGCGGCTGGCGGCCAAAGGCTTCGGCCACGGCTTCGCGAACACGTGGTACGCGGGTCGAACCGCCGACCATGACCACGGCGACTACGTCTTCCAGCTCGACGCCGGAATCACGCACGGCGCGCCGGCAGGCTTTCAGGCTGCGGGCGACCATCGGCTCGATCAAAGCATCGAAGGCTTCACGGGTCAGTTGGGCCGACCAGCTACCATAGGACACTTCAACCGATGCAGCATCAGTCAGCGCTTCTTTAGCAGCGCAGGCGGTTTGCAGCAGGTTGCGCTGCGCGCCCGGGTCCAGATCGGCGGACAAGCCGGCACTGGTGATGATCCAGCCCGCGATGGCGTGATCGAAGTCATCGCCGCCCAGGGCTGTATCGCCACCCGTGGCCAGTACTTCGAAGACACCGCCAGTCAGGCGCAGGATCGAAATATCAAAGGTGCCGCCGCCCAGGTCGTAAATGGCGACCAGGCCTTCGGCATGCTGGTCCAGGCCATACGCCACAGCGGCTGCCGTCGGCTCGTTGAGCAGGCGCAGCACGTTCAGGCCGGCAAGCTTCGCCGCGTCCTTGGTGGCCTGGCGCTGAGCATCATCGAAATAGGCCGGAACCGTGATCACCGCCCCGACCAGCTCGCCGCCCAAGGTGGTTTCTGCACGCTGGCGCAGCACCTTGAGGATATCGGCCGACACTTCCACCGGGCTCTTCGGGCCCTGGACGGTGTCGATGAACGGCATGTGGGACTCGCCACCGACAAAGCGGTACGGCAGTTGGTCGCCCAGTTGCTTGACGTCGGACAGACCACGCCCCATCAAGCGCTTGACCGACAGTACGGTATTCAGGGGGTCGGTAGACGCCGCCAGCTTGGCCGACTCGCCCACTTCGGTGCGATCGGCGTGATAACGCACAGCGGACGGCAGGATCACCTGGCCATCGGCGTCGGGCAGCGGCTCGGACAGGCCGCTGCGCAAGGCAGCGACCAGGGAATTGGTGGTGCCCAGGTCAATCCCCACCGCCAGGCGACGCTGGTGCGGTTGAGGGCTTTGGCCGGGTTCGGCGATTTGCAGTAGAGCCATGGTAATCAGGTCTTATCTGTCTATCAGGCGTGCATCACGGGCAGCACTGGGTTAATCGTCGAGGCGCTCTTCTAGCTGGCGCACTTCGTAGGAGAGCTTGTCGAGGAACTGCATGCGCCGCATCAGGCGTTCGGCCTGTTCACGTTGCGCCGCATCATTCCAACAGGCTGCGAAGCTTTCGTTGAGCTCATCCTGGGCGGTTTTCAAACGACGCTTGAAGACCGCGACACCCGCCAGATCGGCTTCGTCCTGCAAGTCTTCGAGCTCTTCGCGCCACTGCATCTGCTGCATCAGGAAGTCCGGGTCGTGCACCGTGACTTCCAACGGCAACTCGCCACCATTCATCGCGAGCAGGTAACGCGCGCGCTTGGGGGGACTTTTGAGCGTCTGATAGGCTTCGTTGAGGCTGGCCGATTGCTCCAGCGCCAGGCGTTGCTCACGCTCGGAAGCGTCAGCGAAGCGGTCCGGATGCACCCCACGCGCCAATTCACGGTAGCGCGTGGCAAGCTGCTCGAGGTCCAGCCGAAAGCTCGGCTGCAGCTCGAATAAAGCGAAATGACAAGGAGTGCCCACAAATAGCCTCAGATGTTGAAGCTTTCGCCGCAGCCACATTCACCGCGTACGTTGGGGTTGTTGAACTTGAAGCCTTCGTTCAACCCTTCCTTGACGAAATCGAGTTCGGTGCCGTCCAGATAGGTGAGGCTTTTAGGGTCGATAATCACTTTCTCGCCGTGACTTTCGAACACCTGGTCCTCATCAACCACCTCGTCGACAAACTCCAGCACATAGGCAAGGCCGGAACAGCCCGTGGTGCGCACACCCAGACGAATCCCCTCACCTTTACCGCGCCCATCCAGGGAGCGTCGCACGTGCCGTGCAGCCGCTTCTGTCATGCTGATAGCCATCGTTGACTCCTTACTCGTCGCCAAATGCTTAGATCAAGCCTTTCTTCTGCTTGTAGTCGCGAACGGCCGCCTTAATGGCGTCTTCTGCGAGTACGGAGCAGTGGATTTTCACTGGCGGCAGGGCCAGTTCTTCGGCCAGTTGGGTGTTGCTGATCGTCACAGCCTCATCCAGGGTCTTGCCTTTCATCCATTCGGTCGCCAGGGAGCTGGAGGCGATGGCCGAACCGCAGCCGTAGGTCTTGAACTTGGCGTCTTCGATAACGCCCGCCTCGTTGACCTTGATCTGCAGGCGCATCACATCGCCGCACGCCGGAGCGCCGACCATGCCGGTGCCGACATCTGGGTCTTCCGCGTTCATCTTGCCGACGTTACGCGGGTTTTCGTAGTGGTCGATGACCTTTTCGCTGTAAGCCATGGTACTGAATCCTCACTCATCAGGGCCGCTCTGTAACCCTGTAGAAACGCCTGCGTTTTCCGCCACGTTCCTACAGAGCTGGGGTGGCGGCTTCTATAGTTAGTGTGCCGCCCACTCGATCTTGGAAATGTCGACACCGTCTTTGTACATGTCCCACAGCGGCGACAAAGTGCGCAGCTTATTGACGGCTTCGCAGACTTTCTGCGCCGCGTAGTCGACTTGTTCTTCGGTGGTGAAGCGGCCAAACGTAAAGCGGATCGAGCTGTGCGCCAGTTCGTCGTTGCGGCCCAGGGCACGCAGCACGTAGGACGGCTCAAGGGAGGCCGAGGTGCAGGCCGAACCGGACGAAACCGCCAGGTCCTTGAGCGCCATGATCAGCGACTCGCCTTCGACGTAGTTGAAGCTCAAGTTCAGGTTGTGCGGTACACGGGCGGTCATGCTGCCGTTGATGTACAGCTCTTCAAGGTTTTCGACCTGCTTGTAGAAGCGCTCGCTCAGGGCCTTGATGCGCAGGTTCTCGGCAGCCATATCTTCCTTGGCCACACGGAAAGCTTCGCCCATACCAACGATCTGGTGGGTCGCCAGGGTGCCCGAACGCATGCCGCGCTCGTGACCGCCGCCGTGCATGGTGGCTTCGATACGTACGCGGGGCTTACGGCTCACGTAGAGCGCGCCGATGCCTTTAGGGCCGTAGGTCTTGTGGGCCGAGAACGACATCAGGTCGACTTTCAGTTTCGACAGGTCGATGTCGACCTTGCCGGTGGACTGAGCAGCGTCGACGTGCAGCAGGACGCCTTTGGAGCGCGTCAGCTCGCCGATGGCCGCGATGTCGTTGATGGTCCCGATTTCGTTGTTCACGTGGATCACGGAAACCAGGATGGTGTCTTCACGCAGCGCGGCTTCGATCATGGCCGGGGTGACGATACCGTCGGTGGTTGGCTCGAGGTAAGTGACCTCGAAACCTTCACGCTCCAGTTGGCGCATGGTGTCGAGGACAGCCTTGTGCTCAATCTTGGTGGTGATCAGGTGCTTGCCTTTGGTCGCGTAGAAATGCGCCGCGCCCTTGATTGCCAGGTTGTCGGATTCGGTGGCGCCGGAAGTCCAGACGATTTCGCGCGGGTCTGCACCGACCAGGTCAGCGACCTGGCGACGAGCGTTCTCCACCGCTTCCTCGGCTTTCCAGCCGAAAACGTGGGAGCGGGAGGCCGGGTTGCCGAAGTTTCCGTCGACCAGCAGGCATTCGCTCATCTTTTGTGCGACACGCGGATCAACCGGCGTGGTCGCTGAGTAATCAAGGTAAATCGGCAATTTCATGGACTTTCTCCTAAATCAGGCTGGCTGGCGTGCCGTTAGCTCTTCGGCTGTCACTCGACGGCGGACGCTTCAATCTTGTCCAGACGCGGCGCCTTGGTGTTGCAACGGCGCTGGTCCTGACGCTGGGCTACTTCTTGCACCTCACGGCGAGTCACAAGATCAGCCAAGCTGATACCACTCAAAAACTCATGGATCTGCAGACTCAAGTCACACCACAAGTGATGCGTCAGGCAAGTGTCGCCGGCGTGGCAGTCACCCAGGCCCTGGCATTTGGTCGCATCGACGGATTCGTTGACCGCGTCGATGACCTGGGCCACCTGGATGCCCTGCATCTCGCGGGACAGTTGATAGCCGCCACCTGGCCCACGCACACTGGAAACCAGATTGCTGCGGCGCAATTTGGCGAACAGTTGCTCAAGGTAGGACAGGGAAATGCCTTGGCGCTCGGAGATATCGGCCAGGGACACCGGCCCAGTTTGCGCGTGCAAGGCCAAGTCAAGCATGGCGGTTACCGCGTATCGGCCTTTTGTAGTCAGTCTCATGGACAAGTACCAAGGTGTTTCAGAATGGGAGCAAGTATGCGATTCCCGAGTATTTAAGTCAACTATAAGACCTAGTACTTTAGTCAGGATTACCCGTAAAAAGGGCGCGCGAATCATAGCAGGATGGGGTGGGGACGAACAGCGGGAACAGGACCGGATGGGAATTGCTGGATCAACGGAGATCAAATGTGGGAGGGGGCTTGCCCCGATAGCGGTCTGACAGCTGACGAATGCGTCGACTGACCCACCGCCATCGGGGGCAAGCCCCCTCCCACAGGGGTTTTGTGGTGACGATGAGACTTCAGCCGGCCTTGCTTGCAGCTTCGTCCTTGATCTCGGCGAAGTCCTCTTCGCGCAGCTCAGGCAAGTCTTTCGCACAGTAGCTGCTGCCCAGCTCCTTCAGCGCGCCACACATGCCGTCCAACTTGCCGTCCACCGCTTGCAGGTGGTCAAGCAACTGGCCGATGGCGCGCGCCACCGGGTCGGGCATGTCTTCGCTGACACCGTAGGCATCGAAGCCGATCTTCTCGGCCATGGCCTTGCGCTTGGCTTCCTGCTCATCGCCCACTTCCGGCTTGACGATGATCCGCCCGGGAATACCCACCACGGTGGCGCCGGCCGGCACGGCCTTGGTCACCACGGCGTTGGAACCGACCTTGGCACCAGCCCCTACCGTGAACGGGCCAAGCACCTTGGCGCCCGCGCCCACCACCACGCCATTCCCCAGCGTCGGGTGGCGCTTACCCTTGTTCCAACTGGTGCCGCCCAAGGTCACGCCCTGGTACAGGGTCACGTCATCACCAATCTCGGCAGTCTCGCCAATCACGATGCCCATACCGTGATCGATAAAGAAGCGACGCCCCACCTTGGCACCCGGATGGATCTCGATCCCGGTCAACCAGCGACCGAAGTTCGACACCAGTCGCGCCAGCCATTTCCAGCCCATATTCCACAACGCACCGGACAGGCGGTGGATCCAGATAGCGTGCATGCCCGGATAGCAGGTCAGCACTTCAAAGGCATTGCGCGCTGCCGGGTCACGATGGAAAACACTCTGGATATCTTCTCGCAAACGCTCGAACATTTTTAATCCTTCCGCTTAAGAAGCTCGCCACGGGCCGCTTTCTGGGTTTCCGTGAGGATGCCACGCAATATATTCATTTCCGCTCGACTGACCGAGCTGCGCCCGTACAACCGACGCAGGCGCGCCATCAAGTGCCGTGGTTTTTCCGGATCGAGAAATTCGATGGCCACCAGGGTTTGCTCCAGGTGCTCATAGAACCGCTCCAGCTCGTCCATGGTGGCCAGTTCGCCACTTTTGGTCGACGCAACTTCATCCTTCTCGACCTTGCTCGGCTGGCCTTCAGCAGCCAGCCAGGCCATGCGCACCTCGTAACTCAGCACCTGCACCGCTGCCCCGAGGTTCAGCGAGCTGAACTCAGGGTCTGATGGGATGTGCACGTGATAATGACATCGCTGCAGCTCTTCATTGGTCAGGCCGGAGTCTTCGCGACCGAAGACCAGGGCGATTTCAGCGCCACCGGCCGCCTCTTCCACCACTTTGGTCCCGCATTCACGCGGATCCAGCAGTGGCCACGGAATGCGCCGGTCGCGGGCGCTGGTGCCGAGCACCAGATTGCAGCCGACCAGGGCGTCTTCCAAGGTGGCGACGACCTGGGCACTTTCAAGGATGTCATTGGCGCCAGATGCACGAGCATCGGCCTCGTGGTGCGGGAACACGCGTGGTTCGACCAGCACCAGGCGCGTCAGCCCCATGTTTTTCATGGCTCGCGCCACCCCGCCGATATTGCCGGGATGACTGGTATTGACCAGGACGACACGAATGTTTTGCAGCAAGGGAGGCGCTCTCGGACACAGGAAAGGGGAGCAAATCTTACAGAACAGCCTAAGGTTATGCCATGAAAGCTCACGTCGTCCTTCACCTGAAGAAAGTTTCTGCTAGAATGCTCGGCTTTCTTTAACAACCTTAGGTGACACATCCATGCAGCCCATGCTGAATATCGCGCTGCGCGCCGCCCGCAGCGCCAGTGAATTGATCTTCCGCTCCATCGAGCGCCTGGATACCATCAAGGTCGACGAAAAAGACGCCAAGGATTATGTATCCGAGGTGGATCGCGCCGCCGAACAGAAAATCATCGACGCCCTGCGCAAGGCCTACCCGACCCACGGCATCCTCGGTGAAGAAACCGGCCTGCACAAAGGTAGCGGCGAAGGCGAAGACTACCTGTGGATCATCGATCCACTGGATGGCACCACCAACTTCCTGCGCGGCATCCCGCACTTTGCCGTAAGCATCGCGTGCAAATACCGCGGCCGCCTGGAACACGCCGTTGTCCTCGACCCGGTTCGCCAGGAAGAATTCACCGCCAGCCGTGGCCGTGGCGCCCAGCTCAATGGCCGCCGCCTGCGCGTCAGCGGTCGCACCAGCCTGGACGGCGCCCTGCTGGGCACCGGCTTCCCGTTCCGCGATGACCAGATGGACAACCTGGAAAACTACCTGGGCATGTTCCGCGCCCTGGTTGGCCAGACCGCCGGCATCCGCCGCGCCGGTGCAGCCAGCCTGGACCTGGCCTACGTGGCTGCCGGCCGTTTCGATGCGTTCTGGGAATCAGGCCTGTCCGAGTGGGACATGGCTGCAGGCGCCCTGCTGATTCAGGAAGCAGGCGGCCTGGTGAGCGACTTCACCGGCGGCCATGACTTCCTTGAAAAAGGCCACGTCGTTGCCGGCAACACCAAATGCTTCAAGGCAGTCCTGACGGCGATCCAGCCGCACCTGCCAGCCTCGCTGAAGCGCTAAGCGAGCGAGCACAAAAAAGCACCCCTCGGGGTGCTTTTTTTATGCCTGGGATTTGAAGACCACTAGCAACACACAACAAATATGGGAGGGGGCCCCTCCCATACCTTGAACTGAACCAGGCTTTGGGATTACTGCTGGTTCTGGCCCAGGACGAGACGCCCTTCCTTGTCGACCGGAATCTGGCCGCCTGGATCACGGTCCATACGTACCGAGCCTTCCTTGCCATCCAAGGTGTAACGCACGTCGTACCCGACTACCTTGTCACTGATGTCGTTAACGGTGTTACAGCGCGTTTGCGTGGTGGTGTAGGTATCGCGGTTCTGCATGCCTTCCTGAACCTTGTTACCGGCGTAACCACCACCGACAGCACCGGCCACGGTGGCCAGTTTCTTACCATTACCGCCGCCGATCTGGTTACCCAACAAGCCACCAGCCAGCGCACCGACCACCGTACCGACGATCTGGTGTTGATCCTGCACCGGCTTCTGCCGGGTCACTGCGACGTCCTTGCAGACCTCGCGAGGCGTTTTAATCTGGGTTTTCACCGGCTGCACTGCCAGCACTTGCGCATACTCAGGGCCGCTTTTTACCAGGCTGTAGGTGGCAACAGCACCCCCGGCAGTTACACCGACAGCACCCAATACCGCACCAACCAGTAACGACTTGTTCACGTTGAACCTCCTGACCATCACAAACGGACCGAAAGATCCGCGCTATACCCAGCCTTGGAGCAAAAAAAAAGGCACGAGTTCAATACTCGTGCCTTTTTTGTAACAGCTGATCAACAAACGCCCATCAAGGACGGTCGTCGACCTCCTTGCCAGTGCTGGCCGGAGGGATCAGGTCTTCGCTGTTGAGATTCAGCCAGATCAGCACCACGTTGGCGATGTAGATCGACGAGTAGGTACCCGCCAGGACGCCAATAAACAACGCCAGGGAGAAGCCCCACAGGTTGTCACCACCAAAGATCATCAGGGCCGCGATCGCCAGCAAGGTGGAGATCGACGTCGCCATGGTCCGTAGCAGGGTCTGGGTGGTGGAGATGTTGATGTTCTCGATCAGCGTCGCCTTGCGCAGCACCCGGAAGTTCTCACGAACTCGGTCGAATACCACGATGGTGTCGTTGAGCGAGTAACCAATGATCGCCAGCACCGCGGCCAGCACGGTCAGGTCGAAGGTGATCTGGAAGTACGCCAGGATACCCACGGTCACGACCACGTCGTGGATCAGCGACACAATGGCGCCGACGCCGAACTTCCACTGAAAGCGAAAGGCCAGGTAGATCATGATGCCGACCAGCGCCATCAGCATCCCGAGACCGCCCTGGTCGCGAAGTTCTTCACCCACTTGAGGGCCGACGAACTCGACGCGCTTGACCGACGCCGGGTTATCGCCGCCGACCTTCTGCAAAGCTTCGGCGACCTGATGACCCAGTTGTGGGTCTTCGCCAGGCATACGCACCAGCAGGTCAGTGGTTGCACCAAAGCTCTGCACGATGGCTTCGTGATAGCCGGCCTTGACCAGCTCACTGCGCACCAGGGTAACGTCGGCCGGCTTCTCGTAGGTCAGCTCGATGAGCGTACCGCCGGTGAAGTCCAGACCGTAGTTCAGGCCCTTATGGAACCAGCTGAACAACGCCAGAACGGTAAGGAGCACGGTGACGCCGAACGCAATATTGCGAACGCCCATGAAGTTGATTGTACGTAACATGGCAGCCCCTTAAATCCACAACTTCTTGAAGTCACGCCCGCCAAAGATCAGGTTGACCATTGCGCGGGTCACCATGATGGCCGTGAACATCGAGGTAAAGATACCGAGGGACATGGTTACCGCAAAACCTTTGACGGGGCCGGTGCCCATGGCAAAGAGAATCCCGCCGACCAGCAATGTGGTCAGGTTGGAGTCGAGAATCGCGGTAAATGCCCGGCCGAAGCCTTCGTTGATTGCACGCTGAACGGTCATGCCGGCGGCGATCTCTTCACGAATCCGCGAGAAGATCAGCACGTTGGCGTCCACCGCCATACCCATGGTGAGTACGATACCGGCGATACCTGGCAGGGTCAGCGTAGCGCCCAGCAGCGACATCAGGGCCAGCAGCATCACCATGTTGCCCGCCAGGGCCACGGTGGCGATGATGCCGAAGAAGCGGTAGATGGCGATGATGAACAGCGAAACGAACAGCATGCCCCACAAGGCTGCGTCGACGCCCTTGGTGATGTTGTCGGCGCCCAGGCTCGGGCCAATGGTGCGTTCTTCAGCGAAGTACATCGGTGCAGCCAAGCCACCGGCACGCAGCAGCAGGGCCAGCTCCGAGGATTCGCCCTGGCCGTTCAGGCCAGTGATGCGGAATTGAGCACCCAGCGGCGACTGGATGGTCGCCAGGCTGATGATCTTCTTCTCTTCCTTGAAGGTCTGTACCGGCACGTCTTTCTCGACGCCGTTGACCATTTGCTTGGTGTAGGTAGTGATCGGACGTTGCTCGATGAAGATCACCGCCATACTGCGACCGACGTTACTGCGCGTGGCGCGGCTCATCAGTTCGCCGCCGTGGCCATCCAGGCGGATGTTCACTTCAGGGGTACCGTGCTCGCCGAAACCGGCCTTCGCGTCGGTGACCTGGTCACCGGTAATGATCAAGCCACGCTCGATCTGCGCCGGAGGGCGGTTGCCTTCACGGAACTCGAAAGTCTCGGAAGTGGCCTTGGAAGCACCCGGCTCGGCGGCCAGGCGGAATTCCAGGTTGGCGGTTTTACCCAGGATACGCTTGGCTTCTGCGGTGTCCTGCACGCCCGGCAGCTCAACCACAATGCGGTTGGCGCCCTGACGCTGAACGATCGGCTCGGCCACACCCAGCTCGTTGACGCGGTTACGTACCGTGGTCAAGTTCTGCTTGATCGAGTATTCGCGGATTTCCGCCAGCTTGGCCGGGGTCATCGCCAGACGCAGCACCGGTTGACCATTGAGGTCGGCCGGTACGATGTCGAAATCGTTGAAGTTCTTGCGGATCAGCGCACGGGCCTGTTCGCGGGACGCTTCGTCAGAGAAGCCCAGCTGGATGGCACCGTTGAGCTGCGGGAGGCTGCGATAACGCAACTTCTCTTTACGCAGCAGGCTCTTCACGTCGCCTTCGTAGACTTTGAGGCGTGCGTCGAGGGCCTTGTCCATGTCCACTTCCAGCAGGAAGTGCACACCACCGGACAAGTCCAGACCCAGCTTCATCGGGTGCGCGCCAATGCTGCGCAGCCATTTTGGCGTGGTCTGTGCCAGGTTGAGCGCAACAACGTAGTCGTCGCCCATGGCCTTGCGCACAACATCCTTGGCCGGCAATTGGTCTTCTTGCTTGGTCAGGCGCAACAAGCCGCCTTTCGCATCAGCTGCCAACGTTGCCGCCTTGACCTGGATGCCCGCATCGGTGAGCGCCTTGCTCGCGCGTTCCAGGTCAGCCTGATTGACCTTCAGCGAAGTGCTGGCGCCAGAGATCTGGATCGCAGGGTCATCAGGATAGAGATTGGGAGCGGAATAAATAAAACCGATCGCCAGCACCGCCAGGATCAGTACGTATTTCCACAGAGGGTATTTGTTCAGCATCACGCCGCCCGCTTATAACGCGGGGCGCCTTGCGCGCCCCGTCGATTGGTAAAGGTTGTTGCTTAGATCGCTTTGAGCGTGCCTTTAGGCAGCGTGGCGGCGATAGCGCCCTTCTGGAACTTCATTTCTACGGTGTCGGAGACTTCCAGGACCACGAAAGCGTCGGAAACCTTGGTGATCTTGCCGGCGATACCGCCAGTGGTCACGACTTCGTCACCTTTCTGCAAGCTGCCCAGCAGGTTTTTCTGCTCTTTGGCGCGCTTGGCCTGTGGACGCCAGATCATCAGGTAGAAGATGACCAGGAAACCGACCAGGAAAATCCACTCGAAACCACCGCCCATAGGGCCGGCAGCAGCAGGCGCAGCGGCGTCAGCCATGGCGTTAGAGATAAAAAAGCTCATTTAGCACTCCAGTTGCAAATAGTGAATCTTAGGGTCGGAAAACTCAGTCCAAGGGCGGCACAGGGAGCCCGCGCTTGGCATAGAAGGCATCGACGAAGGCGGCCAATGTACCCTGTTGAATAGCCTCGCGCAAACCAGCCATCAGGACTTGGTAGTGACGCAAATTGTGGATGGTATTCAACATGCTACCCAGCATTTCCCCGCACTTGTCCAGATGGTGCAGATAAGCACGGGAGAAGTTCTGGCAGGTGTAGCAGTCACAGGTGGGATCCAGCGGCGATTCATCATGGCGATGGAACGCGTTACGGATCTTCAGCACGCCTGTATCGATGAACAGATGCCCATTGCGGGCATTACGGGTTGGCATCACGCAATCGAACATGTCCACACCGCGGCGCACACCCTCTACGAGATCCTCCGGTTTGCCAACGCCCATAAGGTAACGAGGTTTTTCAGCGGGCATCAGGCCCGGCAGATAATCCAGCACCTTGATCATTTCGTGCTTGGGTTCGCCCACGGACAGGCCGCCAATGGCAAGACCGTCAAAGCCGATCTTGTCGAGGCCTTCCAGCGAGCGCTTGCGCAGGCTTTCATGCATGCCGCCCTGGACGATACCGAACAGCGCCGCGGTATTGTCACCGTGGGCGTTTTTCGAGCGCTGGGCCCAACGCAGCGACAGCTCCATGGAAATCCGCGCGACGTCTTCGTCAGCCGGGTACGGCGTGCATTCGTCAAAAATCATCACGATGTCGGAGCCCAGGTCGCGCTGGACCTGCATCGACTCTTCCGGCCCCATGAACACTTTGGCACCGTCCACCGGCGAGGCGAAGGTCACGCCCTCCTCCTTGATCTTGCGCATGGCCCCCAGGCTGAACACTTGGAAACCACCGGAGTCGGTGAGGATCGGGCCTTGCCACTTCATGAAGTCATGCAGGTCGCCGTGCTTCTTGATCACTTCCGTGCCCGGACGCAGCCACAGGTGAAAGGTGTTGCCCAGGATAATCTCGGCGCCGGTGGCGACGATGTCGCGCGGCAGCATGCCTTTGACGGTGCCATAGGTGCCCACGGGCATGAAGGCCGGGGTCTCTACCGTACCGCGCGGGAAAGTCAGGCGACCACGACGGGCTTTGCCGTCGGTGGCGAGCAATTCAAACGACATACGACTCATAGTTGTTCCTCTGGGCCGCGCGGCGCCGGATTACGGGTGATAAACATCGCATCACCGTAGCTGAAAAAACGGTACCCATTGTCGATGGCGGCTTGATAAGCGGCCATGGTCTGCGGATAACCGGCAAATGCCGACACCAGCATCAACAGCGTGGATTCCGGCAAATGGAAGTTGGTCACCAGGGCGTCGACCACGTGAAACGGCCGGCCTGGGTAAATAAAGATATCGGTGTCGCCACTGAACGGCTTGAGTACGCCATCACGCGCCGCGCTCTCCAGGGAACGCACACTGGTAGTGCCCACTGCAACGACGCGCCCGCCACGCGCCTTGCACGCATTCACCGCGTCCACGACGTCCTGGCTGACCTCCAGCCATTCGCTGTGCATATGGTGGTCTTCGATCTTATCCACACGCACCGGCTGAAACGTGCCGGCCCCCACGTGCAGGGTCACATAGGCGCTCTCGACGCCCTTGGCGGCGATTGCATCCAGCAGCGGCTGGTCGAAATGCAGCCCGGCAGTCGGCGCGGCAACCGCCCCCAGGCGTTGCGAGTACACCGTTTGATAGCGCTCGCGGTCCGAGTCTTCGTCGGGGCGATCTATATAAGGAGGCAACGGCATATGGCCGACGCGCTCCAGCAGCGGCAACACTTCCTCGGCAAACTTGAGTTCGAACAGCGCATCATGGCGCGCAACCATCTCGGCTTCGCCACCGCCATCGATCAAGATCGTCGAACCCGGCTTGGGCGATTTGCTGGAACGCACATGGGCCAGCACGCGATGGTTGTCCAGCACCCGTTCCACCAGAATTTCCAGCTTGCCGCCGGAGGCTTTCTGGCCAAACAGCCGCGCCGGAATCACCCGGGTATTGTTGAACACCATCAGATCGCCTGGGCGCAAATGCTCAAGCAAATCAGTGAATTGACGGTGTGCGAGGGCACCGCTCACCCCGTCCAGGGTCAGCAGTCGACTGGCGCGACGCTCGGCCAAAGGGTGGCGAGCGATCAGCGAATCAGGGAGCTCAAAAGTAAAGTCAGCAACGCGCATGATGGGGTTCGTCTAGCAGGGCCGGGAAGTCTAGCGGAAATAGTCAAAATTGACCATGAAACGTGATTGACCAACGGTAATCTCATCTCTATACTTCGCCGCCATTGAGCCCTGATGGCGGAATTGGTAGACGCGGCGGATTCAAAATCCGTTTTCGAAAGGAGTGGGAGTTCGAGTCTCCCTCGGGGCACCATCTTAAAAAAAGACCTTGAAATTCAAGGTCTTTTTTTTCGCCTGAAGAAAAGTGGTTGCTGGCTTGCCTCAGCTGTCTTAGCCGCAATGACCACCACTCAAAGCGTTGGTATTAGGTAGAAAAGATTAGCGTTAGGATGAAGCTATCAAGTGACGAGCCAGTCTCTAAAATCAATGGCAAACTCCGCGACAGCTATCAATGACAGCAGCCTGGTCTCGACGAATAGCGGCGCTAAAGGAATCAAGCAGCAATGAGCACAAAGAACCCCATCAGTCGGCTGACGATCAAGGGATTTAAGTCAATCAAGAACCTTGAAGACTTCCGCCTGGAAAGCTTGAACGTACTGCTGGGTGCCAATGGCGCAGGCAAGAGCAGCTTCGTTGCTTACTTTCGTATGCTCAGCGAAATGATGGAGTCGCGCCTACAGACATGGACCACCCAACAAGGCAAGGCAGATCGAATTGTCAGCTTCGGGGTGAAGGAAACGACGAGGATCTTCTCCTACGTTCACTTTGGCCTTAACGGTTATGAGTTCGAGCTGGAGTCGACCGTTGATGGAGGGTTTGTTTTTGCCAATGAACGACTTTTTTTTGAAGGCCCCATGTATGGGTCTGAATGGATTCCCCTCGGCTCAGGACACCAAGAGGCCAAACTCAAAAAAGCGTTCGACGTAAAACAATTCCAAGCCCCTTACAAAAATAACGTCGTAGCGTACTGCTATGAATCGATTTCCAGCTGGAAGGTTTTTCACTTCCATGACACCAGCGAAACAGCAAGTGTCAAACGCTACGGCCCTGTTCACATCAACGACTACCTAAGGCCCGACGCCTCGAACCTGGCGGCTTATCTGCATCGCCTATCCACTGAGACGCCTGAAGTCTACGACCAGATCCGCAAGACCATCCAACTGGCGATCCCGTTCTTCGACGATTTTGTACTCCGTCCGGTGCGCTTAGACACACAAGAAGAACTGATCAATTTGCAATGGCGACAAAAGGACAGCGATTACACCTTCTGGCCCAGTCAACTCTCGGACGGCTCGATTCGTTTCATGTGCCTGGTAACCGCCCTCCTTCAGCCCGACCCACCATCGACGATCATCATCGATGAGCCGGAGTTAGGCCTGCACCCTTATGCAATCACTTTGCTGGGTTCGCTGTTACGGTCTGCCTCTACGCGAATGCAGGTGATTGTTTCAACGCAATCAGTCCCACTGGTAAACGAGTTCTCTATCGATGACTTGATCATCGTTGAGCGGGAAAAGGGAGCAACTGTCTTCAAGCGTCTGGACGAAAAAGCTTTCGAAACGTGGTTAGACGACTACTCAGTAGGCGAGTTGTGGGAGAAAAACATCTTGGGCGGGAGGCCGCGTAAATGATTCGAGTGCACGTCATTTGCGAGGGCCAGACAGAGGAGATGTTCATCAACGAAGTGTTGGCTCAAGCCTTTCACCACTTGGGTATTTACCTGATGCCAGCGCTGATCGGTAAACCAGGCCACAAAGGCGGCAACTTTCGCTTTGAGCGCCTGCTCAGCGATGTTGAAAAACGCCTGCTCGGCGACCGCCAAGCCTATTGCACCACGTTCTTTGATTTTTATGGTCTGCCCGAAGAGTTTCCTGGAAAAGCGAATGCCGCCGGCAAAAACTCCATGGATGAAAAAGCCGATTGCCTGCTAGAAGCCATGGTGGAAAGGCTAGCGATCGAATTAGGTGATGACGCCATGCGCCGATTCATTCCCTATGTGCAGATGTACGAATTCGAAGGTTTGCTTTTCAGTTGTCCACGGCGACTTGCCACGGGCATCAACCAGCCCAACCTTGAAGATCGGTTTATGCACATACGGAATGAGTTTGAAACGCCGGAAACCATCAATAACAGCCCGATGACGGCGCCGAGCAAAAGGCTTAAGACGCTTTATGCGGGTTACGACAAGCCGCTGCACGGCTCGTTGGCGGCCATTGAAATCGGCCTGCCAGCGATACGCGAACAGTGCAGTCGCTTCGATACCTGGCTAAGTGAAATGGAAGCTTTGCAGCCGGTTGCCTGAGGCGCCTGCTGGCGACACATTAAGGTAAACAGCACCATGGAATTGCAACTGGAAGCAGTCGCCTTGTTCTCGCACAAACTGGCCTATGAAACAGAAGGTGAGAGTCCGATACTGCGTGATGACCCGATCATGAGCGAATACGAGCGCGAGGTATTCGGGCTGTTGGTCCGCAACGGCGAGATCAATATCATCCAGCAAAAACTGGACGAATGCCTGGCAGTGGCACTCAGCTCCTTGGGCGGCGTGAATACCGTGATGGGTCGCGAGCTGCAACGGCTGACGTTGGATGTGCGCCAAGCATCGACACTGCACGAACTCAATACCCCACTCAACGCACTCAAGGATTACCTGAAGGCGATCCTGTAACGTCCGGTTCAGCGACGCCCTTCCACCGCCATCCGCACCGCCAGCCCCATCAGCACCGACCCCATCAGCCAGCGCTGCACCACCTGCCAACCCGGTCGGGTGACGAAAAACACCGCGATGGAGCCGGCCATGGTGGCAATCACTGCGTTGACGCTCACGCTGATGAAAATCTGCGTAAACCCCAGCACCAGAGATTGGGTCAGCACACTGCCATGACCGTTCGGGTCGATGAACTGGGGCAGTAACGACAAATACATCACAGCCACCTTGGGGTTCAGCAGGTTCGTCACCAGGCCCATGGTGAACAGTTTGCGTGGGCTGTCCTTGGGCAAATCCCGCACCTGGAACGGCGATCGCCCACCCGGCCGAATTGCCTGCCAGGCCATATAGGCCAGGTACAACGCACCGCCGAAGCGCAGTGCGTCATAGGCAAATGGCACCGCCATGACCAAGGCCGTGATCCCCAAGGCCGCGCACACCATGTAAACCAGAAAACCCAACGCCACGCCGCCCAGGGAAATCAACCCGGCCGTGCGGCCCTGGCAGATCGAGCGGGAGATGAGGTAAATCATGTTCGGGCCGGGCGTGAGCACCATGCCGAGTGAAATAAGCGCATAGGCCAGCCAGCTGGACAGTTCGGGCATTGTTGGGCTCCTGGGGTGTTATTTTGTCGACGTGAAACATTTGGCCAAGGTTATAGGCTTGGACCCAATGGTAGGGCGTTCAAAATGCGCGCGTTAGATACAGATCCGCGAGCAAAACGGCATACACCACCGCACCACTCACCCAAGGCCAGGCCCATGATCGACTTCAACAACAAAGGCTTTTTCAAACTCAAACAGAACAACGAATACGCCGAACGCGTATCGGCCCTGCTGCTGGACGGCGAAGAAGTGATCGACGCCTACAAAGCCATGCGCGACGGCGTGGTCTTCACCACCAAACGCATCATCGCGGTGAATGTGCAGGGGATTACCGGCAGCAAGAAGGACTTCACCTCACTGCCGTATAAAAACATCGTGGCGTATTCGGTGGAGACGTCCGGGACGTTTGACCTGGATTCGGAGTTGGAGATTTACTTCTCGTCGCTGGGGAAAGTGAAATTCGAGTTCACCGGCAAGACCTCGATCGTTGAAATCTCCCGGCTGATTTCCAAACACCTGTTGACTTGATCACCACACAAAAAAAGACCTTGGCCCCCAAGGTCTATCGCTGCCGAGACGCTATGAGTGACGCGGGCGGCGCTCAAACATCACGCCACTTCCCAGACCTTGATGACCACTTCTCCATTACCGCCATCATCCAGGATGAGCGTTTCGCTCTTATCCCCCCAGAAACTAATCCGCTGGTACCAATCCAGCCAGTTGCTCTCCAGGTCTTTCTGCTCACTGGAACAAGAGATGACGACCTGGATTTTCAGCGTTTTTTCAGCCTTGGGTACCCACTTCGCCAACTTCAGCCGGTCATTGAGGATCTTGTCTCTCCATTTGCTTTGGGTCCACGCATGCGCTGTCGCAACCTCAAGGAATACCTGCGTCCCCTCGTTTCCGCAGACGCGCAGATCCCCGAGAAACTTTGATGTGTTGTCCGCAAAAGACTGCTTGTAAGCAGGCTTGGGAAAGGCTTCGTAACCCCGGTCAACAAAAGCAGTAAAAATCTCCCAATTGACCCACTCTTCAAATGAGTAGCCGGTATGTGCAAAGCGGGTGACTTGTTTGGCTTTCGGGGCGAAGTGATCAGAGAGAATCTGGCAAAAGTCCTGCAGGGTCATAAGGTCTTCCTTGGGAGTAGTAATGGAGGGTGCCTCAACAACTGATTTACGCGGCTACCCTACGCATTGCTTTATCGTCATGAGGCTGGAAAACATAAAGAGTCGCCTCAAAGGTAGAAAAATACTCGTCAAGACTCGTCGCGTTTCAGCTGACTTTTCTCACGTACTTCATCGAACATTGCGAGTGTCAGGTTTCCGTTATCGTTAATAGGCTCACTCCCTCGCACAAGGAAGTGAGCCCGTCATGTCAGAACGCGCGTATCCCATCACCGAAGAAGAACAACTCAAGCGGCGCATCCTGAGCCGACAGCCGACGCCAGCACCCTATTTTCCGGCAATCGACATATTCGCCCCTCCCCCAGCGCCAACCTCGGCACCCGCCAAGCCAGCCGGTTGCGTTTTCACCAAACCCTGCAAGCTGCCCGACGGCGTCATTCGCTATGCAAACCCCACCGGCTACGTCCCGCTTGAGCTGATCAAGGATTACGGCCATTTCAGCCTGTTGGGCGGGCGCGAAGTCGGTACCCGGGGCGTCGTTGCCCTAAGCAAGATCAGCGGCAGCGCCCTGCCTGTTGGCCTGGGGCAGCTGGCGTTGCGCTCGGCAGTTCTGGAATCGACGGCGGCGGCTGCCGGCACGATGGCGGGGGGTCTGCTCGCCGGTCTGGTGGCGTTGGTGTGGCCATCGGAACTGGGCGATAGCGCGCTGTACAGCGAGGAACAATTGCGTTCGTTGCAAAAAGCGCGCTCGCAAATGCGTCTGCACATTGAGCAGGGCGAGGACGGCACCCTCAAGGGGTATGGGTTTTACACGGGCAACCATGCCGATTGGCAGATGATTGATGTGGTGCAGTTCCAACACCGTGGCGATCAATTCGTGGCGGATTTGGATGAGGGCGTGGAGCTGATTTGGACGCCCGCGGTTGATCCAAGTGACACGCTGGGTATTCCGGCCTTGGAGGCTGCGCCGCAAGCGCCGGTGATCTGGATTTACCCGCCGACGGAGAAGGCAGCGCAGATTCTGGTGAACCCGATTTATCCGTCGGAGTATCGGGATTTTATTCTGGTATTCCCGGTGGAGTCGGGGGTTCGGCCGCTGTATGTGGTGGTTAGTGTTAAGGCTGGGGATCACAAGTACCACAAGGCTCCTAATACGGAACAAATAACTGGCTTTGAAAGCCTGATAAAAGCAAAACCCATGACTCCCAGACAGGGAGGTGCCGGGCTGAGAGAGCGTTGGATTGAGGAAAAAGGCCGGAGGATCTATGAATGGGACTCGCAACATGGAGAGTTAGAAGTTTATCTAGCAAGTGATGGGAGCCATTTAGGTGCGTTCAGCCACATAACCGGCGAGCAGCTAAAAGGACCGAAAAAAAAACGAAACATCAAAAAATATCTATGAGGACCACATGGGGCTAATAGTGAGATTGGAATGGTTCGACAGAACCACAGAGTGGCTACGCGGAACGGAGAACTCAGCGGACTTAGGAAACGACTACTCCGTTATTTCTAAACTTGGGCTGTCGGTAGACGAGGACGTCAATAACGGCATGTTTGAACTGCGGCGGGAATGGCTATCACTAATACAGACACACTTCGCTCATGAGATTGCTCTTTCAGAAAGCGACTACTTCATCGCGTTTGATTACGAAGATACAAACGAATAACGCAGACTTGGAGAATTCAGCTTCATGCGCAGACTGTCACTGACAAACAAAAAACTCCGCAACATCCCCAGGCACCTCAGAGCCCTGACCCGCTGGGCAGATAGCTTCGAAGGCTGCTTTTACGAAGAGTTACCGTCGCAACCCGACTACGTAAATGAAAGAATCCCCGTTATCGAAAATCTTGTGGAAGGTAATCAAACCACACCGAAAATCCTGGCGCATTGCGCTCAACAGTTGATCAAGGTTGCAGGCCACCTGGTTGAAGCACGATCAGACGAAGACCCTGAGTGCTGGGTTGTTGCCTGCATTATGGTCCCGGACATGTTCTCCAGCCGAGTCTGTGTCTACACCGACAAAGCCCGCTATCTCGGCCACACCCAACCCTTCGACTACGAGTACTTCCGCCAAACCCGTATCACCGGCCGAAGCCTTGCTCGTGAATGGGAGTTGGTCGTTCCGCCAGGCATCCACGAAGCTGGCTTTCACTTCATCCACGAGGACGAAAAAGGAAACGTTTTCGAATCAGAGCATTGGTACTTCGGCGAAGTCAGCACGACCGATGAAGACCCCGGCGGAGAGCGCTGGAAGTATCAAACCTTCAGGTCCTTCCAAGCGCAGCACTCGCATTTGTTCGGGCCGGCCATCTAACCCTCTTTCGCCTCACTCCCCTCCCCCCCAATCAACACCCGATTCGCCGGATCCGTAATATCAAACACCTGCTGCGCACAGCCAGAACGGTCAAACTTGAACTGGAACTCCACCAGATACACCTTGGCCTTCTCCGGGCTGAACGTGCTCATCACCGGCCCGCAGCTGTAGTAAGCCCCAGTGCCCTGGCTGCGCGCCGAGCTGGACACGGTAAGTTTCTTGCCAGGATCCGCCTGGATCTCCAACTGTGGAAAACGCTTGAACCCGGCGCTGGCGACAGTCTGGTTGAGCTTGGCGATCCAGTTGAAGACCTTGCCTTCGCCGGTGTCCATCACGGTGCCAAGCGTTTCCGGGCGTTGGTCGGGGTCGCCTTCGCGACGGATGGCGAATTCGACGGGGTTGGTGCCGCCGCTGGCCTTCATGATGACTTTGGCGTGGTCCGCGTCGACGGCCACGGTTTTCTGACGGAACTGGATACCGTCCTTGAGCAGGCTGGGCGATGAGTCACGTTGGTTCGATTGGCAGGCGCACAGGGCCAGGGCGAGGGAGAGCAGCGCGATTCGCTTCACGGGAGGATGTCCTTATCAGGGTGAAAGACGATGATAACTGGACCGGTGATTAAACAGAATGTTCCGCAGTGGAAAGTCCGCGATGCAGCACTGCGGCCTGACAGGCTTACCGAGGTGATCCCATCGCGGCCTCGCCGGGGCTCGACAGCTCCCACATTTGATCTTCGTCGCGACTGACATTGCGTTCACACATTTCGCGTCAGCTCTCGTCAAACACCAACCGCGCGCACAACCCGCCTCGCTCACGATTATGCAGCGCCAACCGACAGCCGATCTTGCCGACGATCATCTGCACAATCGCCAGTCCCAGCCCTGCGCCATTGGCGTTGCCCTGGCTGTAAAAGCGCTCGAACAAGCGCCCGATTTGCGCCTCATCAATCCCCGGGCCCTGGTCTTCCACGCTCAAGCAATGGACGCCAATCACCACTTTCACCTCGCCCCCCAGCGGGGAGAAGTTGAGGGCGTTGGTCACCAGGTTCTGCAACGCAATGGCCAGCGCCACGGGGTCGGTCTCGACCCAGCACTCCTCGTTCCCTTCCAGCACCAATTCCACGTCTTTTTCCATGGCCAGCGGGGTCAACTCGGCGAGCTCTTCGCGCACCAACTCGGTCAAGTGCACACGGCTGCGCGTAGGGTTGTTCAGTTGCGGTTCGATGCGCGCCATTGTCAGTAACTGGCTGCCAATGCGCGTCGCACGATCGACCCCATTGACCAGAAAATCCAACGCCTCACGCCGTTGTTCTTCAGTGCCGGCGATTTGGGCGTTTTGCGCATGGATCCGCAGGATCGCCAGCGGTGTGCGCAGCTCATGGGCCGCGTCAGCGATAAAACGGCGTTCGCGTTCGAGCAGCTCGTCGACTTGGACCAACAACCGATTGAGCGCGGTTTGCATGGGCTCCAAGTCGCTGGGCAAGGGCTTGAGGTGCAGCGGCTGCAAGGTGTCGGTGTTGCGCCCGCGAATCTTGCGGGCCATGGCCCGCAAGGGCTTGAGGCCCCAGCCGATCACCAGCCAGATCAACAGCGCCAGCAGCGGCACGCCGATCAGGGTCGGCCAGAGGGTGTGGCGCACGATGCGCTGGATCAGGTCCTGGCGAATGTCGTCGCGCTCGCCCACCCAGATCAGCAGGCCCTGTTGCGGGTCGGCGAGGAGGAACGCGCACCAGTCGTTGCCGTTGTCCACAATGTCATGGGCGCCGAGGGTAGCCGGTGGGGCCGCCAGCACGGGCGCCTCGGTGGAACGCACCAGCAACTCACCATCGGTGCGCCACACCTGGAAGGTCAGGCGGGTTTCATAGGGATGGGCAACGCCCTCCTCACCCACGCGACTCATGGCCTGGTCAAACGCCTCATACAAACGGTCCCAGTCCGCTTCGCCGGGGTCGCGTTGGCGCAGTACGCCTTGCAACAGGCGTGCGCTCTGGGCGAGTTGCGCATCGTAGACTGCTTCGATTTCGTGGTGGCTGTCGCGCAGTACCAACCAACTGATCAGGGCGTCGCCCAGCAGGATCAGTACCAGGACGGGAACGAGGATGCGCGCGCGAACGGAAGTCATGGTTTAAGCACCAGCACATAACCCACGCCGCGCACGGTGCGAATCAGCTCGGTGGATAACTTCTTGCGCAGGTTATGGATCAATACTTCCAGGGTGTTGCTCTCGACACGGTCCTGCCAGCCATACAACGCGCGCGACAGCCGCTCGCGGGTCACGACTTTGCCGGGGCGCACCATCAGTTGGTGCAGCAGTTGGTATTCCATGGGGGTGACGATGATGTCCTCATCCTGATAGCGCACTTGCTGGGTGGCCGGGTCGAGGCTGATGCCAGCGTGTTCCAGCATCGGTTGCGCACGGCCCTGGCTGCGGCGCAACA
Source organism: Pseudomonas sp. OVF7 (assembly GCF_030644265.1). NCBI lineage: Bacteria > Pseudomonadati > Pseudomonadota > Gammaproteobacteria > Pseudomonadales > Pseudomonadaceae > Pseudomonas > Pseudomonas sp. OVF7. The sequence continues at coordinate 6,566,313 of NZ_CP128996.1, forward strand.
AGGCGCGCACACGGGCCTTGAGCTCCTCCACGTCGAACGGCTTGACCAGGTAATCATCGGCACCGGCGTCCAAACCGGCGATGCGCTCGGCGGTGCCGTCGCGGGCAGTGAGGATCAGCACCGGCAGGTCGTGCTGCTCGGCGCGCAGTTGCTGCAACAGATCCAGGCCATCGAGGCGCGGCAGGCCGAGGTCGAGCAGCAACAGATCGAAGCTTTCCGTGCGCAGGGCATGCAAGGCCGCGACGCCATCCTGCAGCCAGTCGAGGGTGTAGCCCTCAGCGCCCAAGGCCACCCGGATCCCTTGGCCGAGGGCACGGTCATCTTCGACAAGCAGCAGGCGCATAACGAATTCTCTGTAGGAAACGGCGGCATCATGCCGGGTTCTGAGCGGGGCTATTTCGGGAAAGATGTTACGACTCGTTGCCAACTAAGCTTGCACTAAGGTTGGTTTTGCACTGTGAAATCTCCCACAACTGCTGAGAGCTTTTCCATGCGCAAAATTCTCCTGCTGTCCCTGGTCATCGTCAGCCCCCTGGCCCTCGCCGGCCCGCAGTGCACCACCGCCGAGCGTTCGCAATGGCAAGACGAAAAGGTCTTCCAGGACAAGCTCAAGGCCGAAGGCTACGAGATCAGCAAGTTCAAGGTCACCGACGGCAACTGCTATGAGATCTATGGCTTCGACAAAGACAAGCGCAAGGTCGAGATCTACCACGACCCGGTCACCGGCAAAGCCGTGAAGACTGAGATCAAGGGCTGATGCCAGGCGAATCCCTGCGCCTGTGGGACCCGCTGGTGAGGCTGTTTCATCTGTCCATCGCCGGGGTCTTCGTTGCCAATTACTTCTTTAACGAAGCAGGCGACGACTGGCATGTCTGGCTGGGCTACTACGCCATGGCCTGGCTGCTGGTTCGAACCGTGTGGGGATTCATCGGGCCGCGCAGTGCGCGTTGGGCAGATTTCTGGCCGACGCCAAAGCGGCTCAATGCCCATGTACGCTCGCTGCTCAATGGCCGGCCGCACCACCGCCTGGGCCATTCGCCGCTGGGTGCGCTGGTGATGCTGCTGATGTTGCTGGCCCTGCTGACCATCGGCATCAGCGGCTTCCTGATGCAGGAAGTCGACGCCTTGTGGGGCGCCGACTGGCCGCAGCAGATCCACGAGACCGCAGCCAATCTACTGCTGGGCTTGGTGAGCGTGCATGTGCTGGCGGCGGTATTCGAAAGCATCCAGGTACGGGACAACCTGCCGTTATCCATGCTCACCGGTCGCAGGAAGCGCCTGCCGGATGAGCGTGCGCAGTAATCCTTTTCCCGACAGGTGCTCTATGCGCTCCGCTCTATTGATTTGCAGCCTGCTCGCGGTGTTTTTCGCCGCCTGGCAGAGCCATCCGCCCCATGTACTGGCACCGTTTGCCGAGGCCAGCCCGAACACCGCCAAAGTTGCGGCGCCCGCGCAGTACAGCAGCCGGTTCGTGTCCTCCCAGCTCACCGACTTTGTGCATTCCTCTTCCGTCACTGCCCTGCCTGGCGGCGACCTGATGGCCGTGTGGTTCGCCGGCTCGCGCGAAGGCGCCGCCGATGTGCAGGTGCGCACCGCACGCTTCGATGCACGCACCGGGGAATGGGGCGCCGAGCAGGTGCTGGCGACCCGGGAAAGCACCCGCGACGGCACCCAGCGTTATATCCGCAAACTGGGCAACCCGGTGATCGCCATGGCGCCGGACAAACGCCTGTGGATGTTTTATGTGTCGGTGTCGGTTGGCGGCTGGGCCACCAGTGCGATCAACGTGATGGTGTCGGACGACCTCGGTGCGAATTGGTCGGCGCCGAGGCAACTGGTGACCTCGCCATTCTTTAACATCAGCACCCTGGTGCGCGCCGCGCCGGTGTTCCACGCTGACGGCTCCATCGGCCTGCCGGTGTACCACGAGTTCATGGGCAAGTTTGCCGAGTACCTGTACTTGAGCGCCGATGGCGCAGTGATCGATAAATTCCGCATCAGCCGCGGCAAGAACTCCCTGCAACCGACCATCGTGCCGCTGGACGGCAAGCGCGCCATCGCAATGCTGCGCTACGCCGGCGACACCCATCACCGCGTCCTGGCCAGCCGCACCGAAGATGCCGGGCAGACCTGGAGCGAGCCCTATCCGCTGGAGCCGGCCAACCCCAACTCGTCGCTGGCGGCAGTCGGCACGGTGGACGATGGTTTGCTGGTGGCCCTCAATGACCTGCAAGACGGCCGCTTCAAGCTCAGCCTCTACGGCACCGACGCCCAGCTCAGCCAATGGCGCACGGTGGCACAGTTGGACCAGTCTCCGGACCCGCTCGGCCAACCGTTCTCTCCCGAAGCTTACAAAGCGATCATTGGCGAAGGCTTCCGCGCCTCCAGCGGCGCCAAGCGCCTGCCCTTGGAAGAGCGCTTTCTCAGCAGCCTGGATTACCGCGTATGCAAACCCCGTGGCTGCGATTTCGAGTACGAGTACCCCTATTTCAGCCGCAGCCCGGACGGCATGTACCACCTGGTGTACTCGTGGAATAACACCTTCATCAAACATGTCAGCTTCAACGAAGCCTGGCTGGAGGAGCGTCTCTGATGGTTTCTCTGTGGCAAGCCCACTTGAGTTTTGTGCTGCTGGGGTTTGTGGCGCTGTGCGCCCTGCGCGTCACCGCACCTTGGCGACCGTGGTTACTGCCGGTGCTGGTGGCGGTGAGTTTTATCCCAGTCAACGAGCTGCCACTGGCAGCGTATGTACGCAGTTTTACCGATGACCTGGCGATCAGCACGTTGGTGTTGCTGGCGTGGGTGGGGCTGTGTCGATTGGGGGTAGTGCAGCCGCTCAGGCGCCCCCATCAGGTGCAGATGTTGCTGCTGTTTGGCCTGCTGAGCCTGGTGCTGTATCCGGCCACGTTGGGCCTGACCTATGTCGACCCGTACCGTTGGGGCTTCAACCCGCGGCCGATGATCGTACTGGTGGCGGCCACCGCCCTGTTGATGCTGTGGCTGCGTAATACGCTGGCGGTGTGGATGTTGGCGATGGGCACGTTGGCTTTTGCGTTACGGCTCAAGGCGTCGGAAAACTATTGGGATTATCTGGTCGACCCGCTCTTGGCGGGCTACTGCGTGGTCGCTGGACTCATGCAACTAAAACTGTGGGAGGGCGCTTGCTGCCGATGGCGGCGTGTCAGTCAGTACATCCGGCACTGAACGCCCCCCATCGGGAGCAAGCCGCTCCCACATTGGACTTGTGTTGTTTTAAACAGTGGGAAAATAGATGAGTGCGTTGCAATCACGCCGCCTGCGCTATGGCGTGGGCGCGATCGGGTTGATGTTTGTGTTGCTGGCGGCATTGCGGCTGGTGTTTGTGCTGGGTTTTTCCGGCCTGGATTTGAACACCCCGGCGCTGTTGGAAACCCTGGGTATCGGCCTGCGTTTCGACCTGCGCCTGGCGGTATTGATCCTGCTGCCGCTGGCCGTGCTGGCGTGGTTGCCGCGCTGGAACCTCACCACCCTGCCGGCCCTGCGCTGGCTGGCGCGCGGTTATCTGGCCGTCGCACTGGCGGTGGTGGGGCTGGTCTACATCATCGATTTCGGCCACTACGCCTACCTTGGCGTGCGTATCAATGCGACGGTGCTGCGTTACCTGCAAGACGCGCAAATTTCCCAGCAGATGGTGTGGGAAACCTACCCGGTGCTATGGATAACCGCCTGCTGGCTCGCGGCGGTGGCGCTTTGGGTCTGGGCGTTGGTCCGCCTGGAGCGGTTGACCCTGGATCGAGCGCCCACCGCCATCGGCAAGCCGGCACTGGCGGTGGTGAGTGTGATGGGTGTCGTCGCGGTGCTGCTCGCCCTGCTCGGGCGTGTCGCCCATCTCAACCTGGAAAACCCGGTACCCCTGCGCTGGAGCGATGCATTCTTTTCCGGCAACAGCCAACTGGCCGCCGTGGGCCTGAACCCGGTGCTGTTTTTGTACGACACACTCAAGGTCGGCCAATCGCAGTTCGATGAAGCCCAGGTCCGCCAGTATTACCCGCAAGTCGCCCAGTACCTGGGCGTGGCCCAGCCCGATGCCCAGTCCCTGAGTTTCATCCGCGAACAAGGCGTGCAACCCTATCGGCTGGGCGGCGAGCAACCGCCCAACGTCATCTTCGTGATGCTCGAATCCCTCGGCACCAGCGCCGTGGGCGCCTACGGCAACCCGCTCAACCCCACGCCGAACCTGGACCAGCTGGCCACACAAAGCTGGTTTTTCAAACACTTCTACGTCCCCGTCACCGGCACTGCCAAAACCGTGTGGGCCAGCATCACCGGTGTGCCGGATGTCACCCGCCAGGAGACGGCCACGCGTAACCCGCTGATCACCCGGCAACACACGCTGATCAATGCGTTCGAGGGTTACCAGAAGTTCTACATGATCGGTGGCAATGCCGGCTGGGCGAACATCAATGCACTGATCCGCCAGAGCATCGACGGCGTGCAGCTGTTTGAAGAAAGCCACTGGCGCTCGCCCCGGGTCGACGTATGGGGCATATCCGACCTGGACCTGTTCAAGGAAGGTGACGCGCTGTTACGTGCCGTGCCCAAGGGCCAACCGTTCTTCGCCTACCTGCAAACCTCGGGTAACCATCGGCCCTTTACGATCCCCAAGTTCAACGACGGCTTCGAGGTCAAACACCTGTCGCTGGAGCAAGTCCAGGCCGCCGGCTCGCGCAGTGTCGAGCAGTACAACGCCGTGCGCCTGCTGGACTACAACATCGGGCGGTTGATGGAGATGGCCAAGGCGGGCGGCTATTACGACAACAGCATTTTTGTGTTCTTCGGCGACCACAACACCCGCATCAGCCAGATCCCGCATATGGCGCCGGCTTTCGAGCAGTTAGGCTTGGAAAGCAATAACGTGCCGCTGCTGATCCACGCGCCCGGCCTGTCACCACGGGTCATCGAAGAGGCCGTCGGCCTGGCGGATCTGCTGCCCACGGTGGCCGGCATGGCGGGCATCCCTTTTCGCAACGGCACACTGGGCAGGGATATCCAGCAACCCGCACCGGAGGGCGAGCGCATGGTGCCGTTGGTGTTGCGCGAAGGCACATTCCCGATCATCGGTGGCGTAACCCAGGACTTCCTGTTGCAGATGCAGCACGACGGCAGTTCCCCCACCCTGCATGACCTGGCATCAGCGACGCCCCGCGACGACGTCGCCAACCAGCACCCCGAGGCCTTTCAACGCCTGCAGGCGCTGACCCGGGGGCTGCATGAGAGTGCGCGGTTGATGCTGTTCAGGAATGTGCGGGAATGATCACTGGGGTTGGAATGTCTCGAGGTAGGCCAGGATATTGTCGATCTTTTCCGGGTCACTGATGCCCCAGAAAATCATGCGCGTGCCGCTCACCACCTTCTTCGGCGCCTCGATATAGGCCGCAAGCTTGTCTCGGGTCCAGACCACGCCGGAGTTCTTCATCGCGTCTGAATACTGGTAGTCGGTGGTGGTGCCGGCGGGGCGGCCGATGATGCCGTTGAGTTCGGGGCCAAACCCACCGCGGGCCCCTTCGCCGATGCTGTGGCAACCGCCGCAGGTCTTGGCGAACAGCTTGCCGCCCGCCTCGGCATCACCGGCGGCATACGCCGAGCCCGTACTGAGGACCAGGGCGAGGGAAAGGAAGGCGTACTTCATGAGTGACTCCACATCGGACGGTACCGGTCATTATGCCTGCTTGTCAGGAACGCATGCCCATCCAGATCACCGCTTCGGTCCAGGCGGTGACCACGGGCGTCAACAGCCTGAACCATGGGTCACTCACATCAATCTGCGCCGCCGATTGGTCATGGTGGTGCTGCTCTTCAGCCACGATGGACGCAATGGCACTGACCGCCTGCGGGTCGATGTCACGTAGGGTGTGCAACTGATGAGCCAGGTGCTTGAGCACGACGCTTTCGACCGCGACGGTGGTGGTCATGATGGCTTTGCGGCCGCACAGGCCGGTGATCAGCCCCAGCACCAGGCCACCAAGCCCGCACAGCCAATAGCTGCGGCAACGCGGATAGCCGCGGCGCTGTAGTTCAGCCTTGAATACCGCCCGGTGGCGGCGTTCGTCGTCGAGAAACTGCGTGAGTTCGGCCACCAGGGCCGGGTTGAACAACCGCGCCATGAACCGTTGGCCACTATAGATGCAGATCGCACCGTGCTCACCCGCGTGGTCGACCTTGATCATGCGGTTGCCGAGGGTGTTGTCCAGTAAGGGCGAGGCGGGGGCATCCACGGTTGACGACCTTGTTCAAATGGCTCGGATATCGGGCCTGTCCCTGATTTTCGCGCAGGGTATCCTGGCGCAGGCACTCTGCGCCAGGCAAACGAGCGAACCTGGCCTGCCAGGCTTCGATTGACCATCCATCGCATATAAAACTTCCAATCGAACCTATTCGACCAGCGTCCACTCCACCCTACTGAACCCTGATGGTGGAGTAAGGATCATGGCTCAGCCATCGATTTTGGTATTGGAAGACGACGAGATCATTCGATCGTTGATGGTGGATGTACTGGAGGAATTCGGGGCGCTCGTGACCTCGTTTCCTTCGGCGGATGAAGGCATGATTTTCCTGGAGCGGGCCGATGACCGGGTGGACCTGATTGTCAGCGATATCCAGATGCCTGGCCTGTTGAACGGCTATGACTTGAGCCGCGTGGTGGCGCACCGTTGGCCATCCGTTCCGGTGGTATTGACCTCAGGCAACCGGGCCATGGCTTCGCAATTGGGCGCCAGCGTGAGGTTTTTGCCCAAGCCGTGGAGCACGGAGCACCTGCTCGAATGCGTGCAAACGGCCTTGACCCAACAGGAATCTTCCATGCACTAATAGCGTCGCGACATCACTTGTGCCGAACTTCGGCACCGGCATCGGGGTCATTAATGAGGCAGGGAGCGACTTTTCTGATCCGCTGGTCAGCACATTCGCCTTTCTCGTTCAGTTGACGGCCATCGGTTGTGTAGAATCGCCGCCCATTTCCACGCGTCATTCATGGTCGCAAGACCCACAGTCCGAGCTCACCGAATGCACTCACAGGCCCATGACGTAGATGCGCCCTCCTTACTCGAAGCGCTGCGGGCGGGCACTGCCCTGCTGCATGTCGCCCTCGAAAAGCGTCTGCCATTTTTCTCCGAGCGCCTGGATGCCCACTGGTACGAGCGCCTGCTCCGGGCGTACTACGGGTTTTATCGCCCGATGGAAGCCGCGTTGTACGACAGTGACTTGATCCCCGACGGATTCGACCAGGCCATGCGTGTGAAAACGCCCACTCTGGTCAGCGATCTTCACGCCCTAGGCTTGAGTGACGCTACCATTCATACCCTGCCGCCTTGTACAGACCTGCCCCGCCTCGACACTCCCGCTGCCTGCCTCGGTGCCCTGTATGTACTGGAAGGCGCGACCCTGGGCGGCCAGGTGCTGCGCCGGGAAATGGCTCAGCGCCTGGGCCTGGACGCGGACAACGGCGCTGCGTTTCTCAATGTGTACGGCGCCGAGACCGGTCGGCGCTGGACGGATTTTCTCGACTTTCTAGGCCGCCAGCCATTGGACACGCCCGCCAGACAGCGCGCGGTAGACGCGGCCCGTTCGACATTCAGCTGCTTTGAGCAATGGCTCGACAGCCAGGAGGTACTGCTATGAAACCCGAAGATTTTGAAAAGCTGCTTACCAACTGTGCCAACGAGCCGATCCGTTTTCCGGGGGCGATTCAACCTCACGGCGTGCTACTGACGCTGTCAGAACCTGAGCTGAATATCATCCAGGTCAGCGCCAACGTGGGCACCTTGTTCGGCCACGCACCCGAGACACTGCTGGGCCAACCCTTGCATATGCTGATCGGTGCCGAGCACGGCCAAGCCGTACAGGCCATGGCTGAGCACAACAGCTTTTTCGACGCGCCGCCGCTGCACGTCAGCCTGAACGGCGCAGCGTTCGAAGGCCTGCTGCACCGTCACCAGGGTGTGCTGGTACTGGAGTTCGAACCGCACCTCAAGGATTTCCACCCACGGGCGCTGAATGGTCGCACCAGTGACTTGGGCAAGATGCTGCAACGCCTGCAATCAGCGAAAACCCTGCAAGCACTGTACGAAATCAGCGTGACTGAAATCCAGGCCATGACCGGCTATGACCGCGTGCTGATCTATCGCTTCGAAGAAGAAGGCCATGGCCAGGTGATCGCCGAAGCATCGGCACCGTCCATGGAACGGTTCAACGGGCTGTTCTTCCCCGCGTCCGATATCCCGGAGCAGGCCCGCGAGCTGTACCGCACCAACTGGCTACGCATCATCCCGAACGCCGCCTACGAGCCGGTGCCACTGCTGCCCAAACTGCGCCCGGACAATGGCGAGCCCCTGGACCTGAGCTTTGCCACTCTGCGCAGCGTGTCGCCGATTCACTGCCAGTACATGCAGAACATGGGCGTGCTGTCGTCCATGAGCATCTCGCTGATGAAGGGTGACACACTCTGGGGCCTGATCAGTTGCGGCAATCGCGAACCGCTGCTGGTGCCCAATGAATTGCGCATCGCCTGCCAGACCATCGGCCAGGTGCTGTCGCTGCAGATCAGTGCCATGGAGGCCCTCGACCTGAGCCGTCAACGCGAAGAAAAAGTCGAAACGCTGGCGCTGCTCGATGCCGCCATGAAAGCCTCTGAGAACACCGTGTTCGATGGCCTGGCCCAGCACGGTCAATGGCTCATGGACCTGACCCTGTCCGGCGGCGTGGCGATCATCGAAGACAAACAACTGCACCGCTACGGTAACTGCCCGGAGCCGGCGCAGATCCGTGCGCTGCATCAGTGGTTGCAGGAAAGCGGCGAGCCGGTATTCGCCAGCCATCACCTGGCCTCGGTCTACCCACCGGCGGCGGCGTTTCAAAAGGTCGCCAGCGGGGTATTGGCCATGAGCCTGCCTAAGCCGGTGGACAACGGTGTGCTGTGGTTCCGCCCGGAAGTGAAAGAAAACATCAACTGGAGCGGCGACCCGAGCAAACCGCTGGACCTGGAAAACTCCGACGCCGGCCTGCGCCTGCGCCCACGCACCTCGTTTGAAATCTGGAAAGTGGAAATGGCCGGCATCTCCACCAAGTGGAGCCATGGCGACCGCTTTGCGGCCAACGACCTGCGCCGCTCCGCACTGGAAAATGACCTGGCGCGACAGGTACTGCGCGAGCAACAGGCGGTGCGGGCCCGTGATGAACTGGTGGCGGTGGTCTCCCACGATCTGCGCAACCCGATGACGGTCATCTCGATGCTCTGCGGCATGATGCAAAAGACGTTCAGCTCCGAAGGCCCCCACACCTCGCGACGAATTTCCTCGGCGATCGACACCATGCAGCAAGCCGCCGCGCGCATGAATGTGCTGCTGGAAGACTTGCTCGACACCTCGAAAATCGAGGCGGGACGCTACGTGGTCAAGCCGGTGGCGCTGGACGTTGGCCAGATGTTCGAGGAGGCCTACTCCCTTCTCGCGCCGCTGGCGCTGGAAAAAGGCATCGACCTGTCCTTCAACGCCGAGCCCGGCCTGCAGATCAATGGCGACCCGGAGCGTCTGTTCCAGGTGCTGTCGAACCTGATCGGCAACGCCATCAAGTTCACCCCGCGCCAGGGCAATATCGGCATCAGCGCCATGAGCAACGGTGAAGAAATTGTGGTCTCGGTACGCGACTCCGGTGATGGCATTGCACCGGAGCAGTTGCCCTATGTGTTCGACCGCTACTGGACCCAGACCGAAAACAATCCCACCGGCAGCGGGCTGGGGCTGTATATCACGCAGGGCATTGTCCAGGCCCACGGAGGAAAAATCGTTGCCGAAAGTGAGGTGGGGCGTGGCAGTGAGTTCCGTTTTACCGTGCCCAAGGTGATTGAAGGCACTCACACCTGATGCTTGAAGATCGGGGCCCGGACGGATGTTCGAACCTGCATGACCGAGCCATTGCGCTGCATGGCCATGGCTCGATAACGATCACCGGGTCATGTCTTGACGCAAGGCGTTTATAGGCCAGCCCTTTCCCTCTCTGTAGGTTCGATGTGCGTTGATCACGCTGATTCAACGCCCCGACAGAGCAGAGGTTTTCATGATCGATATCTTTTTTGGCTCTACCGCTAACTACTTCAACCCCCACCGGCAAGTCGAAGCCGCGCCTGAACCACAAAGCCGACCGACGCAGCAGCAAACGCCGGAGCAGGAATCGACCACTGATACCCACAACCAGGGCACGCCCCGGCGAAACACTCGCTCTGGCAACCTGGAGAGCCTGGGTAACGGTAACGTGCTTTAAGCAGTAAAGAGAGGGGCCACTTTTACCGGCCCCTTTCCTTTGCTCGACATCCCGCCTTGACAAAAAAGCGACATCCGCTGGTTTACCCTTGAGGCCCTTTACCACCGAGCCGCTATTCCTATGCTTCAAGCTGGCACCCTGCCCGCCGTCCTCGCCGGCCCTATGCTGCGACGTCTCGAGCCCCAGCGCCTGGTGATGTGGCTGATGGGCAGCCGTGAACTGGCATTGACCCTCAAGCTGCAGGTTGCCGGGCAGACACTGGCGTTCCCACTGGCTCAAGCGCAATGCCAAGTCGTGCCCGTAGGGCGCCATGCGTTTATCCATTTGATCGACCTCCCACTGGCCGATGCCCTGCCCCAGGATGTGATGATCGGCTACGACCTGCTGGTCGATGGCACCGGCATTGCCGAGTGGGCGCCACACTTGCTGTATGGCAACGCCGACACCCCGGGTTTTGTCCTGCATAGCCGCATTCGCCAATTGGTGCACGGCTCCTGCCGCAAACCGCACCACCCTGCCGACGAAGGCTTGCTCTGCGTCGATCGCCTGCTGGCCAGCGCGCCCACGCCGGCGGAGCGCCCCGCGCTGTTGATGATGAGCGGCGACCAGGTGTACGCCGACGATGTGGCCGGGCCGATGCTGCGGGCGATTCACGCCTTGATCACATGCCTGGGCCTGTTCGATGAATACCTGGAAGGCGCGGTGGTGGACGACAGCGCCAGCCTCTATGGGCATCGCGCGAGCTATTACCACCGAGCGGACCTTTTGCCCGCCCTGGACAGCAACGAGACCCTGCGCGAACGCTTTTTTGGCGGCGTGAAGAAACCGATCTTCACCAGCAGCACTGCCGACAACCACCTGGTGACCTTCGCCGAAGTGATGGCGATGTATTTGCTGGCCTGGTCGCCCACGCCCTGGCGCCTGATCACACCGCAGCCACCGCAACTGAGTGCCGATGAACAGCACCGGTATGCCCGAGAGCAGGTGCAACTCGATCGATTTCGCGATGGCCTGCCGGGTGTGGCACGGGTATTTGCCCATCTGTCCACATTGATGATCTTTGACGATCACGACATCACCGACGACTGGAACCTCAGCGCCCAGTGGGAAGAAACCGCCTATGGCCACCCCTTCTCCAAACGCATCATCGGCAATGCCCTGCTCGCTTACCTGCTGTGCCAGGGCTGGGGTAACCAGCCCGAGGTGTTTGGCGAGCTGGTAGCGCAAACCCAGGCGTTGGCCGCCCAGGCGCGCGGCAACCACCTGGACGCCGCCGCCCAGGATGCGCTACTCGAAGCCCTGCTGAAATTCCAGCAATGGCATTACAGGCTGCCCACCACTCCCGCCCTGGTGGTGCTCGACACCCGCACCCGTCGCTGGCGCAGCGAATTCAACCTCAAACAACCCTCCGGCCTGCTGGACTGGGAGGCCTTGAGCGAACTGCAACAGCAACTGCTGGACCACCCCTCGGCCATCATCGTCTCGCCCGCGCCGATTTTTGGCGTCAAGCTGATCGAGACCGTGCAGAAGGTGTTCAGTTGGTGCGGCCACCCGCTGCTGGTGGATGCCGAAAACTGGATGGCCCATCGCGGCGCCGCCCAAGTCATTCTCAATATTTTCCGTCACTCCCGTACGCCGGGTAACTACGTGATCCTCTCGGGCGACGTGCATTACTCGTTCGTGTACGAAGTGCTGATCCGCCACCGCAACGCCGGCCCGAACATCTGGCAGATCACCAGCAGCGGCATCAAGAACGAATTCCCGCCACGCTTGCTGGAATGGTTCGACCGCCTTAACCGCTGGCTCTACTCCCCTCGTTCCCCCCTCAACGGGTTCACCCGCCGTCGCACCATGCAAGTGGTGCCGCATATCCCGGAACATGCCCAGGCCGGCGAACGTTTATGGAACTCAGCAGGCATCGGCCAGGTATTTTTCAACGAACAAGGCCAGCCTGAAGCGATCTACCAGCACAACGCCGACGGGAAGCCTCGGACGAGGATGGTGGCGCCCAAATAATGGCCTATAGCCACACCCTGGAGCCGTGCATCCGCCCTATTCAAAGCGTGCAAGGCCCGTTGTACAGTAGCGTCAGCCACGGAGTATCGGTGTCAATATCGCTGGTCCCAAGTGCCAGCCAACGCAGGGAGCGCACAGATGGACGATACACCTGGCAGCAATTCGTTGAGGAATGACTTTTCTGACCTCAACGCCGATATGTTGCATGCCGTCATGGAACTGGTCAGCGATGGCATTTGGGACTGGAACGCCAATACGGGGTTCGTCTACCGCAACCCGGGCTGGTATGAAATGCTCGGCTACCCCCCCCACTCCCTGGAGAACAGCGTGTTCACCTGGGAGAACATCATCCACCCGGACGATTACCCTCGCGTCATGGCAGTGTTTGATGACTACCTCCAGCGTCGGTCCCCCCATTACCAAATCGAGTACCGTTGCCGCAAAAAAGACGGCACTTACCTGTGGATCGAAGACCGTGGCTACATCATTGCGCGCAACCTCGATGACTCGGTAGCGCGGATGGTGGGCTCCCACCGCAATATCCAAACGCGCAAAAGCTCCATCGAGCAGCTCGAACGGCGCAATCAATCCCTTGAGGCCCTGGTGGCCGAGCGCACCCGCGAGCTGTCACGGGTCAATCAGCAACTGCAATTGCAATTGGAGGAAAACCGCTCCCTGGCCGAGCGTGACGCCCTGACCCGCGTCGCAAACCGTTATCGCCTGGAGAAAGTGCTGCTGGAGGAATGCGACCGGGCAGAACGCTTTCGTTTGCCGCTGGCCTTGGTCGCCATGGACATCGATGACTTCAAGCTGATCAATGATCGACACGGCCATGGCGTGGGCGACCAGACCCTCGTGCGGGTGGTGGAAGGGGTGGAAACCTGCATGCGCCAGGGCGATTTGCTGGCGCGCTGGGGCGGCGACGAATTTATCGTGGTACTGCCCAAAAGCCCGCTGGAGGCGGCGAAAGCGTTGGCCGAGCGCATCCGCCAAAGGATCGCGCAACTGCCCGCCGTGGGCGATTTCAACGTCACCCTGAGCCTCGGCGTGGTGGAGCGGCGTACGGGGGAACCGCCGGCCGCCCTGATGGCTCGCGCCGACCAGGCGCTGTACCGATCCAAGGCGGCAGGCAAGGATATCGTGTCGGAATAACGCCCGAGGGCAACGAACCGGCTGCACGGTGCTGAGCACATCGCACCGATCTCTATGTTGCCCGGCAGTACCAAGGGCTTTGCGGCGTTGCCACAAACGACGTTTTGGCAACAGCTCCTTCCGATTTGGAATGACCCGGCGACTTTATTTCGTTTGCCCCAGGGCCGGGCTCACGGCTTAGATAAAAACACGCCCAACATTGCCGAGTCCGAGATTCATGAGCCGCGAAACCATCAGCCAATCGATTTCCGTCGTTCACCCCATCAGCCTCAGCCACGGCAGGAACGCCGAGGTCTGGGACACCACGGGCAAGCGCTATATCGACTTCGTCGGCGGCATCGGCGTGCTCAACCTCGGTCATTGCCATCCGGCGGTGGTAGAGGCCATTCGCGACCAGGCAACGCAGCTGACCCACTACGCCTTCAACGCCGCGCCCCATAGGCCCTACATTGAATTGATGGATCGACTGACGGCCTTCATTCCGGTGGACTACCCGGTCAGCGGCATGCTGACCAACAGCGGCGCAGAAGCGGCGGAGAATGCCTTGAAGATCGTCAGGGGCGCCACCGGCCGCAGCGCCGTCATCGCTTTTGACGGCGCCTTCCACGGGCGCACCCTGGCCACCTTGAACCTCAACGGCAAGGTCGCGCCTTACAAGCAAAAGGTCGGTGTCTTGCCCGGCCCGGTGTATCACCTGCCCTACCCCAGCGCCGACAACGGTGTGACTTGCGCCGAAGCACTCAAGGCCATGGACCGTCTGTTCAGCGTGGAAATCGACGTCAACGACGTGGCCTGTTTCATTATCGAACCGGTGCAGGGCGAAGGCGGTTTCCTGGCCCTGGATATCGAGTTCGCCCAGGCCCTTCGGCGTTTTTGCGATGAGAAAAATATCCTGCTGATTGCCGATGAGATCCAGTCCGGCTTCGGTCGCACCGGCCAGCGCTTCGCCTTCTCGCGCCTGGGTATCGAACCGGACCTGATCCTGCTCGGCAAAAGCATCGCCGGCGGCGTGCCGCTGGGGGCAGTGGTCGGGCGCCAGGCGCTGATGGACAACCTGCCCAAGGGCGGCCTCGGCGGCACCTACTCCGGCAACCCGATCGCCTGTGCCGCGGCGCTGGCCACCCTTGAAGTCATGACGGACGCACATTTACAGGTGTGGGGCGCACAGCAGGAAGCCGCGATCATCAGCCGCTATGAGCGCTGGCGCGCGCAGCGCCTGTCACCCTACCTGGGCCGTCTGACCGGCGTCGGCGCGATGCGCGGCATCGAACTGGCGCAAGCCGACGGCACGCCTGCGCCCCAGCAACTGACACAGCTGCTGGGCCTGGCACGCGCCGCCGGCTTACTGCTGATGCCCAGCGGCAAATCGCGACACATCATCCGCCTGCTCGCACCGCTGACCATTGAGCCGGCAGTGCTGGAGGAAGGCCTGGATATCCTCCAGGCCTGCCTCAAGCAACTGGACTAGTCGGGGGCATCCGCCGGATTGCCACCGTTGGGCCAGGCCTTGACCTTGTCCGGGAAGCCCAGACGCGGTTGGCCCGAGCAGTATGCGGCCACGTCCACAGCGGCCTGGTCCGACAACCCGCCCTGCCCGAGCGGGAAGTTCTCATGGAGGCCAATCGGCATAACCACTTTTCAGCCCCTGACAAATCTCCCTGTGGCGAGCGGGCTTGTCCCGCGTTGGGCTGCGAAGCAGCCCCAAAACCAGCCTCTACAGAGTGTCTGATACACCGCGTTCTTCTTTACTGGGGCTGCTACGCAGCCCAACGCGGGACAAGCCCGCTCGCCACAGGCCCGCTTGCCACAACACCGCTCGCCACAACAGCCCTATCTGCCGGACGTTCAGCGTTGAGTCAAAGTTGTGTAGATACCTGCCCATCAGCCGGAACCTGCCTTGACCTGATCCCCTGCCCCCCTGAAAATGCGCGACGCTTTTTTGTTCCGCTTACTGAAGTAGTGAAATTTCAATGTCCGATTCCTACACCGCAGAATCCGCCGAAGAATCCGTAGTCGCCTTGCAATCCAAAGCTGAATACGAAAACGCCATCAATCTTTCACAGCACCTGCCTGCGGCCAAGATCATCAGCGAGATGGTGCTGGACGCGTTCCACACCTCCAAGGAAAGCGACCAGATCCGCGAACTGCGCGTGGCGATCCGCCAGGCTCACGATGCCTTCGACGACGACAAAGCCTACGACCTGATGGGCCAGCTCAAGCAACTCAAGGACGCCGAGGCCGCCGATAACGCCGCCCTGGAAAACCTGAGCAGCCAGTTCTCGATCAGCCGCATCCTGTCCAGCTTCAAGGACGACCCGGAGTTCCAGGAGCTGGTCTACGGACTGGCCCTCAAGGTGCTGAACCAGTCCCACCAGGCCATCAGCAACCCAAGCGCCGGCAAGGGCAAGGCCGCACGGCCCAAGAAAGAAGCCGAAGTGTTTGTAATCAGCAAGGACGGCATCAGCGTCACCCTGCCACTGCGCACGCCACGCTCCAAACTGAATGTCGACCGGGCCGCGTTCGAGTTCCTGGGCTTCAGCTTTGTGGGTGAAGGCGATGAGGCCGAACTGGAGGTTGAGAGCTTTGTGGATAACTCCGGCGCCGAACAGCCGCTGAGCCGCAAGAGCGTGATCACCGCATTGCAGCAGCAGACAGCGTTTGATGGGTACAGCATCGCGCAGCAGTAACCTGAAGCCAAAAAGCCCCGCACGGTGTTGCCAATGCGGGGCTTTTTGTTGCCGATGATTCAGACGGTCGCCAATCGATCCACCATATCCGGAAACTTTTCAACCAGCCTGATCAGGAGTGCGGCCTGAGCATTGGGTTTGGATTTGTCCTGTTCCCAGTTTCTCAGCGTGCCGGGGCTCGTCCGTATGCTCCGGGCAAACACCGACTGTGACATATGCAATTTATCCCGCAGTGCCACGATCTCTTGGGCTGACACCTCAGGAACGGGCTTGTCCTCCACAGTGCTTTGCCGAAGAGTGATTTTGCCTTCTCGGTGAGCAGTCATGTCGCTAACGCCCTGCATCAACTCTGCAAACAGATCGCGCTTTTTCATGGGGTACCTCGTTTTTTCAGTTCGGCCTCTATGGCCTTTTTAAGTGCCTTCTCTTGATCGGCAGTCAAATTTTCCAATTCGTCTTTGTTGTAGATAGCAAACATCCAAAAGTGACCATCAGTGGTGAGCCAGTAGTAAATAACCCGTAAGCCACTACGCTTTCCTTTACCACGCTTGCCATCTGACCACCGTAGCTTGCGAAACCCTCCTGTACGGGGCATCACATCGCCAGCCAAAGGGTTCCACTGCATCTCGTTTTGCAGCAATCGATATTCATCATCCGTCAGGTAATGACCTACGGTGGCGGTAAACGATGAAGTCTCGAAGAAAATAGAACGCATGGGAAAACTATAGGCAACTTGCCTATAGTTTTACAAATCGAAATTCAGCTTTCTGACGAACTGCCCAAATGTCAGCCAAGAGGGTACGCCTGTTTAAACAGACGACATCTGCGCCGCAAACACCTCACGAAACCGCGCCATCTCGCGCTTGCTCCCCACCGTGACGCGTACCCACTGCGGCCAGTTCTTCCACACCCGTCCAATCAGCACACCTTGCCCGGCCAGCTTCTCGATCACCTGCTCGGCCGGTTGCTTCACATCGATCATGAAGCAGTTGCTCTGGGACGCCGTGCAGGTGAACCCACGGACCTTGAGCCAGGTAATGGTCTCCTCACGCAGTTGAGCATTGAGCGCCTTGCGTTGCGGCAACAGCTTGACGTCTTCCAGGCTGGCGCGCGCGCCGAGCAAGCCGGTGCCTGCCGGTACGTTGTCGCCGCCGAACACCGCGAGGCGCTCCAGCAGCGCCGGGGCACCGATTGCCAGGCCAACGCGGGCACCGGCCATGCCGTAGATTTTCGAGAAGGTGCGCAACACCAGCAGGTCGTCGTGTTCCTTGACCCAACTCACGCAGCTGGGGGCGTCGGAGAAATCGATGTAGGCCTCATCCACCACCAACACACTGCCTTTGGGCTTGTCCGCCAGCGCCTGGCGGATGGCGTCGGTCGGGGTCATGGTGCCGGTCGGGTTGTTGGGATTACATACGTAGAGCATACCGGCCTGGGGATCGGCGGCGAGCATGGCGGGGATATCGTGGGCGTGCTCGGTATTGAGGTCCACCTCGCGCACCGGTGCCTTGCGCGACTCGGCCGCCTGGCGCGGCACCTCGTAGGACGGCGTGGCCATCACCAGGCCGCGGGTTTCACCGGTAAACGCCAGGACGGCATAGCGTAGCGCCGCCATGGAGCCGGAGAACACCGCGACCTGTTCTTCGGCAATCCCCTGCTGCTGGGCGAACAGCGCGGCCAGGCCGTACATGTGGCCGTAGGGATAGCGTCCGGCAGTGGCAATCGCCTCTCGCATCGCTTCGCGGGCAGCACCTGAAGGGCCGTAGGGGCTTTCGTTGTAGTTGAGCCGCACCTTGTCCGCCTTGGCCGGCGGCGGGCTGGCAACCGCCCAATCCAGGCGCCCCAACAAGGGCAGGGCCGCGCCCAGGGCGAGAAGGGAGCGACGACTGACGCTGACCATGGTGACAACTCCTTGTACGCGGGTAATGGATTCGCACGGCTCATACAGTGAGGTATGACGAGAAAGCCGCCAGCCGATTTAACCCGCGCCCAAGAAAAAGCCCCGCGCTTCTCACGAAGGCGGGGCTTGTTCACTGCTTGGAACCACTCAGGGCGCGTAGGTCAGCAACAACTCTCTCGGCACCTGGAAATCCAGGGACAT
The DNA here is from genome assembly GCF_030644265.1 of Pseudomonas sp. OVF7. Lineage (NCBI taxonomy): Bacteria > Pseudomonadati > Pseudomonadota > Gammaproteobacteria > Pseudomonadales > Pseudomonadaceae > Pseudomonas > Pseudomonas sp. OVF7. The sequence goes on from NZ_CP128996.1 coordinate 6,584,562, forward strand.
CATCACGCTGAGCGCGGTGATGGTGAAGATCGAGAACACGAACAGCTTGCGTGCCCAGACGGTGTCGTCCACCGCCTTGTAGCCGGTCCAGGCCATGTACAACCAGTACATGCCCATGGCGGCGGCGACAGCGAGGTAGCTCATGCCGGCGTAGCCACTGAAGGTCAACATCAAGGTCGCCACGAGGAAGGCCAGGATGTAGAGCAGGATGTGTTTCTTGGCCACCTGGATGCCGCGCTTGACCGGAAGAACCGGAATCGACGCAGCCAGGTAGTCGTTGAAACGGAAGATCGCGATGGCATAGGAATGCGGCATCTGCCACAGGCTGAACATCACCAGCAGCACCAGCGCGGCCATGTCGAAGCTATTGGTCACAGCTACATAACCAATCACCGGCGGCATCGCCCCCGACAGACTGCCCACCAGCGTGCCGTGAACCGACTTGCGCTTGAGGTACAGGCTGTAGAGGCCGACGTAGATGACGAAGCCGATCACGGCAAACAGCGCCGCCAGCGGGTTGGCCACCTTGTACAACAACACCACGCCGGCAACACCCAGGACGGTCGCGAAGATCAGTGCCAGTTTCAGGGAGATAAGCCCCTGGACCAGCACGCGATTCTTGGTGCGTTCCATCTTGATATCGATGTCGCGGTCGATGCAGTTGTTGAACACACAACCGGAAGCTACCACCAGGGACGTACCGATCATTGCAGCCAGGAAGATGGCCAGATCGACATGTCCCTTGGAGGCCAGGAAGAAACCGCCTGCCACAGAAAGCACGTTACCGAAAATGATCCCCGGTTTGGTGATTTGGATAAAGTGCTTAAGCGACATCGGGTCTTACCTCACTTCGCCATCATGTAGGTGTGGATGCTGAACATGATCCACAGCGACAGACCAACCAGCAGAACGATCACCAGGCCTGCGAACACGAACGCAATCACGTTCTCACGCTGGGCCTCGGAGCGGTCCAGGTGCAGGAAGTACACCAGGTGAACCAGGACCTGAATGACCGCGAACGCCAGGACGATCATCAACGTGATCGACTTCGGCAGGGTTGGGTACATCACCAGGCCGAACGGGATCAGGGTCAGGATGACCGACAGGATGAAGCCGATAGCGTAAGACTTTACGCTGCCGTGGCTCGCATCATGGCTGTCATGGGAGTGTGCATTAGCCATTACAGAGTCCCCATCAAGTAGACGACGGTGAATACGCAGATCCAGACTACGTCCAGGAAGTGCCAGAACAGGCTCAGGCAGCTCAGGCGAGTCTTGTTGGTGTTGGTCAGGCCGTGCTTATTGACCTGATACATCATCACCGCCATCCACAGCAGGCCAGCCGAAACGTGCAGGCCGTGGGTGCCTACCAGCGTGAAGAACGCCGACAGGAAACCACTGCGGTGCGGGCCGTAGCCTTCGGAGATCAGCAGGTGGAACTCGTTGATCTCCATGCCGATGAAGCCCAGGCCGAACAGGAAGGTCAGTGCCAACCAGCTCAGTACGCCCTTCTTGTTGCCCTTGTAGAAGGCCAACATGGCGAAGCCGTAGGTGATCGAACTGAACAACAGCAAGGCGGTTTCGCCGAGCACGTAAGGCAGTTCGAAGATGTCGTGGCCCGACGGGCCACCCGCTACGTTGTTTACCAGTACCGCGTACACCGCGAAGATCGACGCAAACAAGATGCAGTCGGTCATCAGGTAGAGCCAGAAACCGAAGACGGTCATTGGCCCCGAGTCGTGGTGATGGTCATCGTGCCCATGGTCATCGACATGGGCGTGTCCAGCATTGGTCACTAAGTTCGACATGGTTTAAGCCTGTTCCAACGAGGTTTCGACACGGTTGGCCGGGATTTTCTTCTCGGCGACCAGACGAGCGTGCTGCTCGGCTTCGATGCGCTCGATCGTTTCGACCGGCACCATGTAGCCTTGATCATCACGTGCAGCGTGGACAATGAAGTAGCCGATGGTGCCCACCAGGCTCACGATTGCCAGCCACCAGATGTGCCAGATCATCGCGAAACCGAACACGGTCAACAGCGCGCCCATCACCACGCCAGTGGCGGTGTTGCTTGGCATGTGGATCGGTTCGTAGTGCTTAGGTTGCTGGTACGCAGTACCGTCTTCCTTGGCTTCGGTGAACGCATCGATGGTGGTCGCAGTAGGAATCACAGCGAAGTTGTAGAACGGTGGTGGCGACGAGGTCGACCATTCCAGGGTGTGGCCGTTCCATGGATCGCCCGACTCGCACATGTTCTGCTTGCGATCACGCACGCTGACATACAGCTGGATCAGCTGGCAGGCGATACCGACCGCGATCATCAGCGCACCGAACATGGCGACGTACAGGTACGGCACCCACTCAGGGTTGGTGGTGGCGTTCAGACGACGGGTCATGCCCATGAAGCCCAGTGCATAGAGCGGCATGAACGCGACGAAGAAGCCCGAGATCCAGAACCAGAATGCAGCCTTGCCCCAGCCTTCGTGCAGCTTGAAGCCGAACGCTTTCGGGAAGTAGAAGCTGAAGCCAGCGATGTAACCGAATACCGCACCGCCGATGATCACGTTGTGGAAGTGCGCGATCACGAACAGGCTGTTGTGCAACACGAAGTCAGCACCCGGGATGGCCAGCAGTACGCCGGTCATGCCGCCGATGGCGAAGGTCACCATGAAGCCCAGGGTCCACAGAACCTGGCTGGTGATACGCAGACGGCCGTGGTAGATGGTGAACAGCCAGTTGAATAGCTTCACCCCCGTCGGGATGGAAATCAGCATCGTCGCCAGGCCGAAGAAGGCGTTGACGCTGGCCCCCGAACCCATGGTGAAGAAGTGGTGCAGCCACACCATGAAGCCCAGTACCGAGATCGCGCCAGAGGCGTAGACCATCGAGTGGTGACCGAACAGGCGCTTGCCGGTAAAGGTCGAGATCACTTCGGAGAAGATACCGAACGCTGGCAGGATCAGGATGTACACCTCAGGGTGACCCCATGCCCAGAACAGGTTCACGTACATCATTGGATTGCCACCAAGTTCATTGGTGAAAATGTGGAAATCCAGGTAACGGTCAAGCGACAGCAGCGCCATGGTAGCGGCCAGGATCGGGAACGAAGCCACGATCAGTACGTTTGCCCAGGTGCAGGTCCAGGTGAAGATCGGCATGTCCATCAGTTTCATGCCAGGGGCTCGCATTTTCAGGACGGTGGCCAGGAAGTTGACCCCCGTCAGCGTCGTCCCCAGTCCTGATAACTGTAGCGCCCAGATGTAGTAGTCCACACCCACGCCCGGACTGTACTGAATGCCCGACAATGGCGGATACGCAACCCAACCGGTCTTGGCGAATTCGCCGACGCCCAGGGAAACGTTGATCAGCACCACGCCGGAAACCAGCAGCCAGAAGCTCAGGGAGTTCAGGAACGGGTAGGCAACGTCACGCGCGCCGATCTGCAGCGGCACTGCAAGGTTCATCAGGCCGGTGAAGAATGGCATCGCCATGAAGATGATCATGATCACACCGTGAGCGGTGAAGATCTGGTCATAGTGTTCAGGTGGCAGGTAGCCAGGCGAACCCTCGGTGGCCATGGCCAACTGGGTACGCATCATGATGGCGTCGGCAAAACCACGCAGCAGCATGACCATGGCAACGATGATGTACATCACGCCGATTTTCTTGTGGTCGACCGACGTCAGCCACTCGGTCCACAGGTAGGTCCACTTCTTGAAATAAGTGATTGCTGCAAACAGTGCCAGACCACCCAGCGCGATCATGGCGATGGTAATCATCACAATCGGCTCGTGGAACGGGACCGCATCCCAACTTAATTTACCAAACATCGTTTACTCCTCTGCCCCAGCAGTTGAATGCGAGCCCGTGTCAGAACCTTCAACCGCAGCCACTTCTTTCTTCTCGTGCTTGACCGGCTTGCCTGGTTTCATGCCTTCGTACTTGTCGACGATCTTCTGAAACAGGTCAGGCGTGTAAGCGGAGTACAGCGCGACAGGGTTGTTCTGGCTTGGTTTGGCAAGGGCTTCGTATTCAGCTTGATCAAGCTGTTTAGGTGCGGCCTTGACTTCGGCTACCCAGGCGTCGAAATCTTCCTGGCTCGTCGAGATCGCTTTGAATTTCATGCCGGTGAAGCCAGCGCCGCTGTAGTTGGCGGAGATGCCTTCCATTTCAGCTTTCTGGTTGGCGATCAGGTGCAGCTTGGTCTGCATACCTGCCATCGCGTAGATCTGGCCGCCCAGGGCTGGGATGAAGAACGAGTTCATCACGGCGTCGGAGGTGATCTTGAAGTTCAGCGGGGTGTGCTCCGGGAACCGGATCTGGTTGACGGTGGCGATACCCAGGTCTGGGTAGATGAACAGCCACTTCCAATCCAGCGCGACCACTTCGATATTGATCGGCTTGGCGTCCGATTCCAGCGGACGGTATGGGTCCAGCGCATGGGTGGACTTGTAGGTCACATAACCCAGGGCAATGATGATGAGGATCGGGACCAACCACACCGCGATTTCGATCTTGGTGGAGTGCGACCACTTCGGCGCGTAGGTGGCGCTGGTGTTCGACGCGCGGTATTTCCAGGCGAAGGCGAAGGTCATGATGATCACGGGGACCACGACCAGCAGCATCAGCAGGGTGGCGGTGATGATCAGGTTTCGTTCATCCAGACCGACCTGTCCTTTTGGGTCGAGCAAGGTCCACTTGCAGCCTCCCAGCATTAACATCATGCCAAGCAGCGGCAAAAAGCCTAGTAATCGGGGGTACCTGTTTTTACTCATCTCACGACCTCTAAAGCAGCTTGCGCAATGCAGTTGGGTTTTGATCGCCAACACTTCACCCTGCCAAGGGTTGGCATTTCTCTTCGATTGAATAAGAGCCTGCCCGCGCGCCCTAATCGGACGTGTCACGGACCTGCGGTGAGTTCTTATTCGATTTCGTGGTTAAAGGCCTTGTTACAGACCAATTCCATTTGGTGCGGATAGTTGAAAGGCTGCCGGAACCTGGGGTCGCACAGAGCCATCCATCTGCCCCTCGACCGCTCCAATGCTCAAAGTTTGAACAGCACCGGACATTCAGTGCGGGCGATTGTAGTTAGCTAGCGATGTATAAACCATGTCTTATAAAGAAATAATTTTTATTGATTCCAGCAACAATCCTTCACCAATATCGCAAAGGTTCGCGATCTTATCGCGTTAGATTCTCAACAAAAACCACAAAAATTGCCGTGTTATTGGGCAAAGCGCCACACCCCGCCGCCTCCACAAAGGCCTGCAAATCGCATCCAAGTCCCCATAAAACAAGGCATTCACAGAGCCCTCAAAGGCTTGGACGGCGCGACATTCGCGGGGTCGCCCAGACGACGAACTGACAGCATAAATTGACCGCCTGACGCAAATTTATGCGACGGTTCAACGCGTCAGAAATGTCCTGCGACAGCTTCTGTGTGACAACATGTCGCACGCTGCCCGCCGTCAAAATTGTCCGGCGTCACTGTCCTTTCACAAATCCCTACACACAAAAACGCCCCGGCCTTCTTTCAAAAGGACCGGGGCGTTTTGGTCGATAGGCTCAGGCTGCGCGCTTGCGGTTCCGGTATATGCCCAGGGGCACCAGGATTACCGTCAGCACGAACGCCACCAGCGCCCATTGCGCCAGGGACAGGCCAAGGATCGGCGGGTAAGGCGTGCTGCAGAAGCCGTCGACCTGGAAGCCCAGGGGGAAGACCTTGGCCAGGGGCAGGTCGTCGACGATCGGTTGCAGCACATCGACGCCACAGCTGACTTGCGGGAAAAATTGGGTGTACACATGATGGCCAGCCGCCGCCACCCCGCCGAGGGCGCTGAGTACCACCAGGCCTTCAAACAGCGTGATCGCGCCCTTGGTGCGCATCGCCGCGCCGATAAACGCAAAAATCGCAATCAACAGCAAGGCGTAGCGTTGCAGGATACACAGCGGGCAAGGCGCCTCGCCCAACACCACTTGCATGTATAACGCGCCGCCGATCAGCGCCAGGCAGATGATGCCCAGCAACACCAGAAAGCGCCGCTCCCTGCCCAAACGCATTTCGTCACTCATCTCCGTATCCCTTTGCCTGATTGTGGTTGGCCTGATGGCCGCAAGTTTACACACAGAGAGTGGTTTAAACAGAGAGGGGTTAACGGGGGATTAATCGGGAGGAATGGAGAACTGAATGTGGGAGGGGGCTTACCCCCGATGGCGGTGTGCCAGCCACCGATAAGCTGACTGATCCACCGCTATCGGGGCAAGCCCCCTCTCACATTTTGAGCAGTGTTGCGCTGGAGATGTTATTCCAGGGCCGCCGCCGGGCCGAAGAATTCATAGCGGCTTTGTTGCTCAGGCACACCCAATGCCTTGAGGTGGCGCTTGATCGCCGCCATGAAGCCTTTAGGGCCGAGGAAGTAGGCATCCAGGTCGCGCTGCTCGGGCAACCACGCCGCCAGTTGCTCCTGGCTGAGCAGGCCGACCTTGTCCGCCGCCGGGCTCACGCCATCATCTTCGTCATAGCAATAGAAGCGCTTGAGCTGCGGGTGCTTGACCGCCAAGGCGTCCACCCACTCACGAAACGCATGCACCCCGCCGTTACGCGCGCAGTGGATAAAGTGCACCGGGCGCTCGGTGGCCAGGGCGGCCTCGAGCATGGGCAGCGTTGGCGTGATGCCCACCCCGCCACTGATAAGCACCAGTGGTTTATCGCTGGCGGCCAGGGTGAACTCACCGGATGGCGGGAACAGGTCAAGGGTCGCCCCCACCTGCAACTGGTCGTGCAGGTAGTTGGACACCCGGCCACCGGCTTCGCGCTTGACGCTGATACGGTACTGGCCGGCATCGCTCAAGGCCGACAGGGAGTAATTGCGGCGCACTTCCTCGCCATCCAGGTGTAACGTCATGCCGATGTATTGGCCTGGCGCGGCCGCGAGAATCGGGGCGTTGTCCAGCGGGGCAAAATAGAACGACGTGATCTCGGCGCTCTCGTCCACGCGCTTGACCAGCTTGAACGGCCGCGCACCGCGCCAGCCGCCCGGCGCCTGGGCTTTCTCTTCGTAAATGGCCGCTTCGGCGCCAATCAGGATATCCGCCAACTGGCCGTACGCAGCGCCCCAGGCACTCATGACCTCAGGGGTGGCAATTTCGCTGCCCAGTACTTCGGAAATGGCACGCAGCAGGCACGCGCCAACAATCGGGTAGTGTTCCGGCAGGATCTGCAAAGCCACGTGCTTGTTGATGATCTTGGCAACCAGGTCGCCCAACTGATCCAACTGGTCGATATGCCGCGCGTACATCAATACGCCGTTGGCCAGAGCGCGAGGCTGGTCGCCGCTGGCCTGGTGGGCCTGATTGAACAGCGGGCGAACCTGCGGGTACTCGGAGAGCATCATGCGGTAAAAATGGGTGATCAGCGCTTCGCCGCCGCTTTCCAGCAAGGGCACGGTAGATTTGACGATGGCACGGTCTTGGGCACTAAGCATGGAGCCTCCTGGGCTTCTTTACTGATTGCCATGGAGTACTCAGTATTCGTGCCAACTAATAAAACGTTTAAATTCAATAGCTTAAATTACGCGTAGTCAGTATGACCTCCTACACCTTATAGTCATAAGGACTACAAGGAGTCATTATGACTGCGCAATCGCTGCTCACCACCCTGCTCCCCCTCGTCGCCGACCTGTCCCGCGAACTCCCCGAAGGCGAGCGTTACCGACGCCTGCTGCAAGCCATGCGCGCCTTGCTGCCCTGCGACGCCGCCGCGCTGTTGCGCCTGGACGGTGAGTCGCTGGTACCGCTGGCGGTAAACGGCTTGAGCGCCGATACCCTGGGCCGACGTTTCAAGGTCAGCGAACACCCGCGTTTCGCCGTGCTGCTCGGCAGCCCCGGCCCGACGCGTTTCGACAGCGACAGCGAATTGCCCGACCCCTACGATGGCCTGGTGGACGGCCTGCACGGGCACCTCGAAGTTCACGACTGCATGGGCTGCCCGCTGTTTGTCGATGATCGCCCTTGGGGCCTGCTGACCCTGGACGCCCTCGACACGGAGCGCTTCGAGCGGGTCGAGCTCGACGCCCTGCAAGCCTTTGCCAGCCTCGCCGCCGCCACGGTCAACGTTGCCGAGCGCATCGAACGCCTGGCCCTGCGCGTGGAAGACGAACAGCAGCGCGCCGAAATCTACCGCCAGGCCAGCGGCCAGCAGCACAAGGAAATGATCGGTCAGAGCAAGACCCACAAGCGCCTGGTGGAAGAGATCAACCTGGTGGGCGGCAGTGACCTGACGGTGCTGATCACCGGCGAAACCGGGGTCGGCAAGGAGCTGGTGGCCCAGGCGATCCACGCGGCATCGTCCCGCGCCGACAAACCACTGATCAGCCTCAACTGTGCAGCACTGCCGGAAACCCTGGTGGAGAGCGAGCTGTTCGGCCATGTACGCGGCGCCTTTACCGGCGCATTGAACGAGCGCCGGGGCAAGTTCGAACTGGCCAACGGCGGCACCTTGTTCCTGGATGAAGTCGGCGAGTTGTCGCTGAGCGTGCAGGCCAAGTTGCTGCGCGTGCTGCAAAGCGGCCAGTTGCAGCGGCTGGGCTCGGACAAAGAACATCAAGTGGATGTGCGCCTGATCGCCGCCACCAACCGCGACCTGGCCGAAGAGGTCCGCAACGGCCGCTACCGCGCCGACTTCTACCACCGCCTGAGTGTGTACCCACTGCAAGTGCCAGCCCTGCGCGAGCGCGGGCGTGATGTGTTACTGCTGGCCGGCTTCTTCCTGGAGCAGAACCGCTCACGCATGGGCCTGGGCAGCTTGCGCCTGACCAGCGACGCCCAGGCGGCGTTGCTGGCTTATAACTGGCCAGGCAATGTCCGGGAGCTGGAACACTTGATCGGGCGCAGCGCGCTGAAGGCCCTGGGTAACTGTCGCGAGCGTCCGAAGATTTTGAGCCTGAGCGCCCAGGACCTGGACTTGCCAGGCGTCAGCGCGCCCCAGGTCGAAGCGCCAGCCGATGCCGCCCCCCTCGTCAGCGGCGACCTGCGCCAGGCCACCGAGCACTACCAGCGTCAAGTCATCAACGCCTGCCTGGAACGCCACCAGCACAATTGGGCCAGCGCCGCCCGTGAACTGGGGCTGGACCGCGCCAACCTCGGGCGAATGGCCAAGCGCCTTGGAATAAAATAGCCAGGTCAACGTTTATCAAATGCAAAATAACTTATTGATTAATAAAGATTAATATCTTTATCAAACGACCGAACTGTGTAGCAAGCAAGCTGCTGTGGCGAGCGGGCTTGCCACAATGCCAGTCAGTGAAGGCTTTTTTTGTAGGAGCGAGCTTGCTCGCGAAGAACTCACAGGCGCCGCGTTCATTCAGGAAGCACGCATTATCGTTGACGTTTTTCGCGAGCAAGCTCGCTCCTACAGAAGGCAACGCACGCTTAACTGACTGGCATTCGGGCAAGCCCGCTCGCCACGTTAGCGGGACCGCCTACATTGTTAGACGGCGTTCGCCTTGAGGGCAGGGCTCACAGGCCTGGGCTTACGGAACACCAGCACATTCCCCAGCATCACCAGCACCAACCCCGCCAACGCCGGCAAGGTCCACTGATACCCCTCGGCAAAGGCCGACACATTCAGCGCCACCACCGGGAACAACACCGTGCAATACGCCGCACGCTCCGGCCCCATGCGCCCCACCAACGTGAGATAGGCGGTAAAGCCGATCACCGACCCTGGGATCACCAGGTACCACAACGCGCCGATATACCGCGCACTCCAGTCCATTTCGAACGGAATGCCGCGCACCAGGCAGTAGGTCGCCAGCATCAAAGAACCATACAACATGCCCCAGGCATTGGTGGTCAACGGCCTGAGCCCGGCCTTCTGTTGCAGGCTCGACAGCATATTGCCGGCCGAGAAACACATCGTGCCGAGCAGTGCCAGGCCCAGGCCAAGCAATGTCTGTGGGCTGGCGGTATGCCCCACCAGTTCCGGCCAGAACAACAGGCCCAGCCCCAGCAAGCCAAGGGCACCGCCCATCAAGACATTGCGCGCCACGCGCTGGCCAAAGAACACCCGGGCATTCAGGGCGTTCCACAGCGTAGCCGTGGAAAACACCACCGCCACCAACCCGCTGGGGATCCATTGGCTGGCGGTCAGGAAACACATGAAGTTGACGCAAAAAAGGCACAGCCCCTGGGCCAGGCAGATCAGGTGCCCGCGCCGGTTCATCACCTGCAACTTACGGCTGAGCAGCAACAGGGCAAACAGCACCAGCGCCGCCAGGCCGAAGCGATAGACGATCGACACGGGGATCGCGACAACGCCCAATTGCCACTTGAGGGCGATCCAGGTGGTACCCCAGATCAGCACGGTGAGTAAATACAGGAAAAGGTTCATGGCGGGCTCCGGTGGTTGAACCACAGTGTCACCTTCAACCACGCACGGGCACTTGCACAATCTTGCGCTTTTGTCGGCCCGAGTGATCACAGCGCCAGCCCGGCGGAGTAGGATGCAAGGCGTCGGAGAGTACACACCATGCCAGCACTGGAATCCCTGCACGTCTTTCAAGCCCTCAACCGCTCGCCCAACGCACGCCTCGAAGCCTGCGCCGAGCTGGGTGACGGCGTGTCTGCGGCCCTGTGGAGCAACCATCACGACGCCCAGGACTACCAGGCGCCCAGTCATCACACACTGTCCTGCTACATCGGCGGCGGCACTGGCACCTTTCGCCGCGAGCAGCCGGGCACCAAGGGTGGGCCGGACAAGTTGTGCATCCTGCCGGCTGAGCACCAGTCGGCCTGGGTGATCAATGGTGAAATTCGCCTGGCCCATGTGTACTTCAGCCCGGAGCAATTTGCCCTCGGCTGCGTCACCCTGCTTGACCGCGAACCGCGCACATTGCAATTGCGGGAAAGCACCTTTCTCGAAGACCCCAGCCAGGCCCGGCGCTTTCACCAGTTGATTGCCCTCAACTGGCAAGAGCCTGCCGAGCGCCTGCTGACCAGCAGCCTGGCCCATGAAATGCTCAGCCACACCCTGCTCAGCCAGGTCGGCGTGCGCGATGGGCTGCACTTGAAGGGCGGCCTGGCGGCCCACCTGCGCCGACGCCTGGTGGAATACATCGAGCACCACCTGGAAGACCCGATCAGTCTCGGCCAATTGGCCGGGATGTGCGCCCTGTCGGAATATCACTTCGCGCGGATGTTTCGCCAAAGCTTCGGCTTGCCGCCCCATCAATACCTGCTGGCACGCCGCCTGGCCCGTGCGCAAACCCTGTTGCGCGGCGCCAGCCTGCCCCTGGGCGAAATTGCCTTGGCGTGCGGGTTCTCCAGCGCCAGCCACTTCACCCACCGCTTTCGCCAGGCCCTGGGCGCGACACCCGGGGAATATCGCCAGGCGTTCTGCGCCTAGGCCATCAAGCCCAACGTCTTGGCCTTGGCCACCGCCTGGGTGCGCCGCTCCACCCCCAGCTTGCTGTGGATACGCCGCGCGTGGGTCTTGACGGTATGCAGGGAGATAAACAGCCGATCGGCAATTTCCAGGTTGGAATTGCCCAGGGCGATCAGTTGCAGTACTTCCAGTTCGCGCTGGCTCAGGGGGTTGTCCGTCGCGCTTGTCGCAGATGCCTGTGGCTCCAGGCCCAGTTCACTGAGCAGGCCGGGCGAACGCAAACGCAGTTCACGGATCGCCTGCTGCACCTGGCAGCGCGCCGCCAGCTCCAGGCCCGCCTGCAACGAGCGACGGGCCAACGCTCCGTCACCGAGTTGCCAGGCCACCTCCCCCAACACCAGCTGCAATTCGGTTTCCAGGCACAGCATGCCGCGTTGTCGGGTGGTCTCCAGCAACGCATTGAGCCGCGCGACCGGTTGGTCGGCACCGCCCAGTTTCACTTCCGCCAGCACCAACAGGTATTCCAGGCGCGGGATCAATTCCAGGGTGGCCGGCGGTGCCTGCTTGGCATTCGGCCCGCGGAAGTGGCGCAGCACCCGGCGCACCGCTTGCGCCGTCAACTCGGCGCGGCCCTGCTGCAACCAGAAATGCCCGCTGACCAATAGCAACACCGCGCGATACACCGTGTCCGGTACCTGGCGTTGTTGCATCAGGCGCTCGGCCTCGCGCAGCTGGATAAAGGCCTGGGCGTAATCGCCGCGGTTGGCCGCCAGCAGCGCCAGGCCGAGGAAGCCATACAACACGCGCTTGTCCTGGCTGTGCAGGCACATCGTCAAGCCTGTCTCGAAGCACTCGGCCGCCAACGCGTCCTGCCCCTGGCGCAACGCCAGGTGCCCACGGCGCAACGCGATGCGCCCCACCAACGGCCCAGCCTTGAGGTGTTGCTGCAGCAACATTGCCTGCACGCTCTCCAACAGGCTCTGCGCCCGGTACGGTGCACCGCGCTGTTCCAGCAACTGGGCGTGATCCAGCTCCAACAGCGCCTCCAGCAACAACGAGCCATGGGCGCGGGCCAGGCACAACGCTTCGCGATTCAGGGCCTGGGCCACGTCCAGCTCGCCGCGCAGCAAGGCTTGCTGGGTCAACCCCGACAGGCACATCAGGCGCGATGTCCATGCACTGTCGGGCAAGGCTTGCAGCGCCTCGAGGAAATGCTCGCGGGAGCGTTCGGCATCGCCCCCCAGGTGCAACAACCAACCCCATTGCGCCTGCCAGCGCGCCAGCAAGTGCCGCTGCGCCGCCGCCGTGGGTTGCGGGGCGAAACGCGCCAGTTGATCGATGCATAACGCCGCCTGGTCGAAACGCCCGGCAAACAGCAACGCCGCCGTGACCAGCCCTACCAATTGCGCGGAACACAGCATCAGTTCATCGCCATGCTGCTCATGCAGGCGTAACAGCAGCACGGCGTTCTGTTGGCGGAACAGGTCTTCGAAACTGAAGTGCTGCAACAGGCTGACCGCCACTTCGTACTCTTCGGCCAACAGCGCCTGTTCGAAGGCAGCTTGCCAGTCGCTCTGGGCGCTGAACCACTGACAGGCGCGCCGGTGCCAGGAGCGCTTGGCCGGCCAGGGCTCATCACGCAGCAATCGCGCCAGCGGCGTAAACACCTGCAGCCAGTCGGTGGCATCTTCACAGGGCTGGATAAACGCGCCGAGGGCCTGCAATTCGCGCAGGTAGTGCGCGCCATCACCAAAGCCGAACAGGTGCTCACACAAACTCACATTGAAGCGCGGCAGATGGGCCAGCACGCGCCAGGCTTCGGCCAGTTCCGCCGGCAAGGTGCTGAACAGTTCGTGTTGCAGGTAATCGAGCAAGGTCTTGTCGGGATGACCGTCGCCCAGCAGCGCGATACGCACCCCGGCGCACCAGCCGGCGCTGAAGTGCAGCACGTTCTCGAGCGTCTGGCCGGGCGCCTGGCTGAGCAGTTGCTGGATCTCCTCGGCGTTGAACCCCAACTCGGCGCCGTTGCATTCCAACAGTTCATCATCGAGTAGCAGACGTGGCCAGTTGCACGCCGGACGCCGCCGCGCGCCCAGCCACCAGGTCAGCGCCGGGCTACTGGCACTGAGCAGGCGGTCGAGCAAAGCGTCCAGTTCGGGGGCGGGCAGGCGGCAGAAATCATCCAGGAACAGCCACGCGGGCGTCTGCCAGCGGCTGAGGTCCAGCAGTAGCGTGGCTTCGTCGGTAAACCCCAGGCCAAGGTTTTGCGCCAGGCGCTGGCAGAGTTCGATGGGGCTGAGCACGACACCATTGAGCGCCATCCAGTAAACCTGGCACCCCGCCGGCGCCTGCAACGCGCACTCGGCGAACAGCGCGCTCTTGCCACTGCCACCCGGCGCACACAACAACTTGACCCGAACCTGCGCCGCCAGCAACGGCTCGGCCAGGCGTGGACGCAACAGATGGTGGGCGGACAGCCGTGGCATGAATCCAGGACGGTCCAGGCAGCGTGTCATGGCGGTCATTGCTGCATCCTGCGTTTTTATTGTTATGCAACTTGATCCCTACCCTAGTCCTGTGGGCGGCGGTTGTTGAAGAAGTATTCAGCACACTGATTAATAGCCATGCACAAAACCCAATGTGGGAGGGGGCTTGCCCCCGATAGCGGAGTGTCAGCTACAGATAGCTGACTGATACACCGCCATCGGGGGCAAGCCCCCTCCCACATTGGGATTGCATTTCAAACAGGCATCAGCGCACGCCTTCAGACCTCAAGGCCGCCGGTGTGTAATCCGCCGCCTTCGCCGCGAAGCCGAACACGAAGCTGCTCTTCTCCTCGTTCTTCATGCCCAGGGCGATGTAGCGCCCGGCGATGATGTCGTACAGGGTTTCCACGGTGTACGCCGGCACCTGATGGTCGTAGTAGAACTGCGCATGCCCCTCGGCGACGCGCCACAACTGGCCACGGCCGTCGTAGTGATCCACCAGCGCCACTTGCCAGCTGTCTTCGTCGATGTACATGTGGCGCTTGGCGTAGATGTGCCGCTCGCTCGGCTTGACGGTGCCGACCACTTCCCACACACGGTGCAGCTCATAGCGGGTCAGGTCCTGGTTGATATGCCCGGCCTTGATGATGTCGTCGTACTTGAGGGTCGGCGAATCGAGCTTGTAGCTGTTGTAGGGGATATACATCTCTTTCTTGCCCACCAGTTTCCAGTCATAGCGGTCGGGGGCGCCGGAGAACATATCGAAGTTGTCGGTGGTGCGCAGGCCGTCCGACGCCGTGCCCGGACCGTCATAGGACACTTGCGGCGCACGCCGCACACGGCGTTGGCCGGCGTTGTAGATCCAGGCCAGGCGCGGCTCCTTCACTTGGTCGAGGGTCTCGTGCACCAGCAGCACGTTGCCCGCCAACCGCGCCGGCGCCGTCACCGATTGCTTGAAGAAACTCAGTACGTTGGCCGCCTTGGCCGCGTCGATATCCGGGATCGCCTGGGGCACCGCCACTTCTTCCTCGAAGCGGATTGGCGTGTAGCTGCCGTTGGTCTGCGGGGTGGCCTGGGTGATGATGCGTCGCAGGTTACCGCCGTGGTAACGGGTGATGTGGTTCCACAGCACCTCCACGCCATTCTTCGGAATCGGGAAGGCGTAGTAACGGTTACCGGTGAAGTTTTCCAGGCCGTTGCCGTCGTTGATCGCATGCACGTTCAGCGCGCTGCGCTTGATCGACTCGTAGATGTCCGGCGGCAGGTTCACCGTGCGGTGGCTGGGGTACACCGGGATCTTGTAAGTCTCGGGGTAGCGCTTGAACATCGCCACCTGGCCATCGGAGAGTTTGTCCTTGTACTTGTCCACCGTCGCGGCGGTGATCACGAACAGCGGTTTTTCGTTGGCGAACGGGTCGGCGAGGAAGCCTTTGCTGTCCACGGCACCGGCGTTTTTCGGGATACCGCCGGTCCAGGCCGGGATCGAGCCGTCGGCATTACCGGCTTTTTCCGCGCCGACGGGGGTAAGCGTGGTGCCGAGCTTGGCGGCTTCCTCGGGCGATACCGCGGCCATCACGTTGGCGGCCAGCAGGCTGAGGGCCAATACGCCACATTGCAGAATCATCTTGCGCATAAAGTCGTCCTTATCAAACCGTGATCAGAAGTTCGCGCCGACGCTGAGGGCGAGGAAGTCGCGGTCGGTCAGGGTGTTGTAGTGGCCACCGAAAAAGTCGGTGTAGCTCAGGCTGGCGGTGTAGGTGTTGCGGTAGTCGGCATCGACCCCAATGCTGACCGCCTTGGCCCCTTCGTTGAACAAGCCGTTGGGGCCATAACCCTTGACGTCATGGGACCACGACAGGTTGGGCTTGAGGTTGACCCCGGCGAATACGTTGCTGTAGTCAAGGATCGCGCGGGCGCGGTAGCCCCAAGAGGTCGCGGTGACAAAGCCATCATGATCGCCCTGGTAGCCGTAGACGCCGTAGACCGAGTCACGGCCATAACGCAGCTTGCTCTTGGCTTCCAGGCCCGCCACGTAGGTGACGCCGGCTTCGCCCACCAGCGTCAGGCGATCGGCGCCCATCACTTGGTCGAAGAACTGGGTCAATGTGGTTTGCGCCTGGGTGACTTGCTTGCGGCGGTAACCGGTGTTGTCTGCACCCGCCGAGGAACTGATCACTGAGGTGCCGGGAGCGGCCGGGTTGACCAGGGCCAGGGTCAGGTCAGTGGTGTTCAACTGCACCGGTGCATTCGGCCGGTAGCTGATCTCACCACTCCAGGCGGTGCCGGTGGGCAAGGTGGTCGAGAAGCTGGCGCCGTAGAGCCGAATGTCTTCCGGGTATTCGAGGTAGTACTGGCCACGGCCGAGCATCACGCTTGAAGCCAGCGAAGGACGCAGCGCGCCCGGCACCAGAGGCAGCATGCCGCCCAAAGCAGTAAGCGTGCTCTGCCCTGCACTGGTGGTGCCGACGGTCGGCGTACGGCTGTGGTAGTTCATGAAGTACACCGCGTACTCGGTGTCGTCCCCCAGCCAACGCAATGCTGCGCCCCATTGGCCGCTGTCCCGGGCATCGCGGTCCTTGCCGCGTTGCACCACGATGCCTTCCTGCGTCACCTGGTAGCCTTGCCCGAACGCATTGGCCAGCGGCTGGAAGCCCGCAGCCGCCGCGCTGCCGACGGTGTAGTTGTTGTTGCAGCCATGGGCCACCACATCGTTGCCAAAGAAGGTGCCGCAGTTATCCACCACGGTGTTTTCCCAGTTCAACTGGTAGAAACCTTCCACCGTCAATTGGTTGGTCAGGCTTTGGGAGGCGAACAGCATGTTCACCGGGATCAGCCCTTCCTTGATCTCCGCACCGGGGCGGCGGAAGGCCGAGACGTCGATGGGGTTGATGCTGTTGATGGAGTTGCCGATAAAGGTGCTCTCACCCCAGCTGACCACCTGCTTGCCCACGCGCACGTTGCCCGGCAGGTCGCCGATGGAATAGTTGTGATAGACGAACGCGTCCAGCAGCTCGTAGCCGGAAGAACGTGCGCCTTCGTCGCGATGGTGGTTACTGATCTGCTTGAACTCACGGTCTTCATCCTGCAGCTCGAAGTCGTACCAGTACTTGCCGCGCACGAACACACCGCTGTCGCCGTACTTGAGCTCCAGGTCATGAATGCCCTTGAAGATTTTCGAGAAGGTCTCGCCCTTCTTGAAGTTCAACCGTCCGTCATCCCCGGTCGACGCCTGGCCGGTACCGCCGTTGGCCACGCCCACCAGCTTCTTGTCGGCATCGCGCATGCCCCAGCTGGCGCCAACCGACAGTGAGGAATCGAATTGCCCTTCGATCTCGCCAATATTGAACGAAACAGCCTGTGCCTGGGCGCAGCAGCCCAGTGCAACCGCTGCAGCCAGCGCCTGTGGCGTGAAGATGGCGCGCATTGTTGTTTTTGTCATGCGTCTTCCCCGGTGAGTGACAGAAGGCCCCACCCTACTGCCGCCCAACGGGAGCGATAAGCGCACCAAGGAGGTATTCGTGTTGTCGCTCGAAAGGATGAATGGGCGCTCTGGCCGGGGTTTGGGCGGGGCCATGGATTGGATGGATGGCGGGTTATCAGGGGAATGGATGGGCGGCTTGGCGGCAGGACGGGCACCGCGAAGGTACTGTTGCTGATTCAGTAACAGTCCTTGTCACGAAGCGGGATTACTCATTTTGTTACAAGCGACTATTCTTACCTGGCTTTCAGGGCAAACAGCCCACTCCCGCAACCGGGAGACAAGCCAGACTTCGATAGATTGGTGCCTGTTTTCAATCTGTTACCGCTGTTCACTGACGTTGATTTATCGCTCCTTGATCCAACGTCTTACTTCGGCCGCTGCTTTGCAGCGGCCTTTTTTATGCCCGCAATAAAACGGGGCGCCCTCAGCGCCCCGTAGTATTTAATAACGATCACGTAATGATCAAAGGCTGAATTTCTGCAAATTGGCCATCATCTCCTTCAACGCCTCGATATTGTCCTTGGGGTGAGCGGCGCCTTCGAAGTCACAGATCTGCTGCCAGTGCGCGGCCACATCGTCCGGCGAGAACCCGGCCTCCGGGTCGAAGCCCACACCCAGGCTGCGCTCCCAGCGGGTCTTGCCGATCCAGCCGCCGCCGACTTCGAACAGCCCGGCGGTTTCCTGGCATGCCTCGCTGCCCAGGTACACCACCAGTGGGCTGACCAGTTCCGGCTTGAGGCGCTCGAATACCTGCGGCGGGATCAAGCCTTCGGTCATGCGCGTGCCGCCGGTGGGCGCAATGGCATTGACCAGGATGTTGTTCTTGCGGCCTTCCAGGGCCAGTGTACGGGTCAGGCCATACAGGCCAAGCTTGGCCATGCCGTAGTTGGACTGGCCGAAATTGCCGTAGATGCCCGAGGTGGACGCCGTAAAGATCACCCGGCCATAGCTTTGCTCACGCAGATGAGGCCAGGCGGCGCGAGTGACTTTATAGGCGCCTTCGACATGCACGCGGTAAACCAGGTCCCAGTCGCTGTCGTCCATCTTGTGGAAGGTTTTGTCGCGCAGGATGCCCGCGTTATTGACCACCACGTCGACACGGCCGAAGACGTCCAAGGCGTTCTGGACGATTTTCTCGCCGTCGGTGACGGAATCATGGTTGGCTTCGGCAATGCCGCCAGCGTCGCGAATCTCGGCCACCACGCGGTCGGCCGCTGATGCGTTCGCCCCCTCGCCCTGGGTGGAACCGCCGAGGTCGTTGACCAGCACCCTGGCTCCGTGCCGCGCGAACAGCAGTGCATGGGCACGGCCCAACCCGCCGCCGGCGCCGGTGACGATCACGACCTTATCCTGGAACTGCACTGACTGACTCATACCAAACTCCAATGGGGACAATGGGAATGGGTCGAGTGTCAGGCACCGCGCTTGCAGTCACAATAAATACAGCCACGGCTGAATGGTGCGCGATAAGGCAGCAGGATGATCACCCGCTTTCCTGTAGGAGCGCCTCTCAGGAATAAGCCCTGCGCGGCGCCACTTGCCCAATCCGCTCGCGAAAGGCCAGATAATGCTTGAGCACCTGTACCGGCGCCTCGATCTGCGGGTAGTGGCCGATATTGGCCAACAATACCGTGTCGGCGTGGGGCACCAATTGCTGGTAGCGCTCGACCATGTGGGCACCGGAGATCGGATCGATTTCCCCATCGATCACGCGCAACGGCACCTCGCCGCGCTGCATCGCCTCCACCCACCGCTCGCGCAGGCGCCGACGCTGGGGAATGTAGGCGATCAACTTGTGCAGGATGCGCGGGCCGTCGTTGCAGTTGATCAAGCTCCAGAAATCATCGAGGGCGCTTTCGCTGGGGAGGGTGTCGGGGCCGAAAATCTGGTTGAAGCTGTCGGACAAGGCGCTGCGCCCGAACGCGCGGCCGATCATCCAGCCCACGGGGCTGAGCAACAGTTTCTGTACCAACGCCGCGCGATGGGTTTCGGGGAACAACCCGCCGTTGAGAAACACACAACTGGCCATCTGAAACCGGCCTTCGTAGTGCCGCGCCAGCAACTCCTGGGCGACGCTGTCACCGTAGTCATGGGCCAACACGTGCACCGACTGCCGCACGCCCAGGTGCTCGAGCAGCGCCTGTTGCAGATCCGCCTGTTCCAACAGGCAATAGGTGTGGTCCAGCGGCTTGGCTGAATCGCCAAACCCGAGCATGTCGCAGGCGATCACCAGGTTACGCTGGGCCAGGGGCTGCCACAGGTAATGCCAGTCCCAACTGGCGGTCGGGAAGCCATGGATCAATAGCAACGGCTCGCCCTGCCCGGCCACCCAGTAACGAAGGGTACGGCCGCGAAAGACGAAATCCTGGCCACGCTTGCGCCA
This sequence comes from Pseudomonas sp. OVF7, assembly GCF_030644265.1. Taxonomy (NCBI): domain Bacteria; kingdom Pseudomonadati; phylum Pseudomonadota; class Gammaproteobacteria; order Pseudomonadales; family Pseudomonadaceae; genus Pseudomonas; species Pseudomonas sp. OVF7. The sequence continues at coordinate 6,604,294 of NZ_CP128996.1, forward strand.
GGCTCTGAGCGGGATCTCGGCGAGTGGCATCAGCTTTTATACCCGGGGTCTTGAAGCTCGAGTTTGCGCAGCAGCGCCGGCCAGGCCAGCGCGCCCCCCATGCCTTGGGCACTCTTTGTGACCGCCGCCGCCATTGCCTTGGCACCGGCAAGGATCTGCGGCGCGATGGTAATCAGTTCAGCCCCGCCATTTTGCGCCAGCACCTGGATATCGCAGGCGCGCTGGAAGATGAACATCATCAGGAAGGTATCGGCGATGGTGCCGCCACACGTCAACAGACCGTGGTTGTGCAGCATCAGGAAGTTGTTTTCACCGAGGTCCGCCTGCAAGCGGGCCTTTTCCTCATGGTTCAGCGCCACGCCTTCGTAGGCGTGATAGGCCAGGCTCGACAGCACGAACAGTGACTGCTGGCTGATTGGTAATACGCCCTGCTTTTGCGCGGCCACCGCGACACCGGCGGCCGTGTGGGTATGCAGCACGCAGACCACGTCATGGCGCACTTCGTGGATCGCGCTGTGGATGGTGTAGCCCGCCGGGTTGATCTCGTAGGGACTGTCCATCCGTTTGTTACCGGCCTGATCGACCTTGACCAGGCTCGAAGCAGTGATCTCATGGAACATCAGCCCGTACGGGTTGATCAGAAAATCGTCGGTACCCGGCACCTTGGCCGAGATATGGGTGAAGACCAGGTCATCCCAACCATGCATCGCCACCAGGCGGTAGCAGGCGGCCAGGTCGACACGGGTTTGCCATTCGACGGCACTGACCTGGTCTTTGACGTTCTGTGGCAATGGTGCAGGGGCTAGGCTCACGGCAATGACCTCCTTGACACGTTTTTTATTATTTTTCTTGAGTGAAGGGCCAGTCTAGTCAGACCTCATGGCTGCCGTAGTTGCCTTGGCAGCCAGCTTGATGACCGAACGAGTCAGCACAGAGAATAGTTGAACTTTGTTTAATTCGCGTCAGAGAAGCGCCGCCAATAAAGGCGCGGCGAACAGGTTGAGCAACCCTGTCAACACCATCACCAGCCCCGCGACAGAGCCCTCTTCGCCGCCCACTTCATGGGCGCGGCTGACGCCCGCACCATGGGCGCCCACGCCAAATAACGCGCCGCGCGCCAGCGGTGTACGCAGCGGCAGCCACTTGAGCAACACGCCGCCGAGCATGGCGCCGAACACGCCGGTGAGCATCACGAACACCGCCGTCAGTTCCGGTACGCCGCCCAGGTCGGACGACACGGGCATGGCAAACGGTGTGGTGATGGAGCGCGGCACCAGGGACATTGTCACAGCGCTGTCCAGCGCCAGCGCTTTGGCCAGGCCGAACGAGGTGCCGATCGACGCCGCGCTGCCCGCGACCATGCCCAGCAACAGCGCCGGCCAATGCCGCGCCAGCAAGCGCCGCTGCTGCCAGATCGGCACGGCGAACGCCACGGTAACCGGGCCCAGCACCGCCATCAGCCAGTGGGTGTCGGTCGCATATTCGGCGTAGGCGGTTTTCAGCGGTACGGCCACCGCCAGCAGCAGCACTGGCACCAGAATCAGCGGCGACAACAGGTAGCGGCCGGTTCGCCGGTAAATCCAGCGACTGAAAACATAGGTGCCCAGGGTCAAGGCCAGCCAGAACACCGGCATCAGTTCAAGCTTCATGGCGCAGCCTCCAACGACACACCCATTCCACGGTGAACGCCGTGACCAGCATCACCGCCAAGGTGCTCAGGCCAATGACCAACAAGATGCGCCAGCCTTCGTTGCGCAGCAGACCACCGTAGTCCAGCAGGCTCATCAAGGCCGGAATAAAGAACAGCAGCATCTCGGCCATCAACACGCCGGCACCCAATTGCAGGGCTGCCGGCTTGACCAGGCCCGTGGCGAAGGTCGCCAGCAACAGGCCCAGGCCAACCACGCCGCCGGGGACTGGCCACGCCAGCCAGACGGCCAACTGGGTGCCCAGCAGGTAAATGGCCAGCAGCACGACCAGTTCGGTGAGTAAACGGCTGAAATGTTTGAAGCGGAAACGTTTCATGGGCTTTGGATCCTCGCAGGCCTCCATTTTAGAGAAGCTTCCCCCATCCCCACAGCGAATTGTTAGACTGCCAGCCATTCCAAACTGGAATCATGACTGATGGAATTCAAACAGCTGCGCAGCTTTGTCGAAGTGATCCACCGGGGTGGTTTTACCCAGGCCGGGAAAACCCTGCATATCAGCCAGTCGGCCGTCAGCAAGCAGGTCGCGCAATTGGAACAAAGCCTCGGCACGCCGCTGCTGGACCGCATCGGCTCGCAGATCCGCCTGACCGCCGCCGGCCAGGTGGTGCTGCAACGTGCCGAAGCGATGCTGCGCCTGCAAACCGAGCTGCTCAGCGAGCTGGACGACATGCACCAACTGACCCGTGGCGAACTGCGCCTGGGCCTGCCGCTGCTGGGGGGCGATACGCTGTTCGCCGGACTGTTTGCCGAGTACCGGCGGCGTTATCCGAACGTGACGATCCAGTTGCTGGAGGGCGGCAGTCGCAATATCGAGCAGGCGATCCTCAATGGTGAACTGGAAGTCGGCGGGAGCTTGAAGCCCAATGACCCGGCATTCGCCTGGCAGGCTTTCTGCGATGAACCGCTGGACGCGTTGCTGCCGATTGATCATCCCCTGGCGGAAAACGCCCAGGTACGCCTGGAGGAACTGGCCGACACGCCGTTCCTGATGTACCAGCGCAGCTTTGTGCTCAACGACCGACTGATGCAGGCGTGCCGGCAACTGGGTTTTACCCCGAAGGAAATCGGCCGCAGCGGCCAGGCAGATTTTCTCGCGGCGCTGGTCGCCGCTGGCCAAGGAGTGGTGTTGTTGCCCAGCGTGGTCGCCCGTGGACTGGTGCGACCGGGGGTGGTACGCCTGACGCTCAAGGCGCCGGACTACCTACGCTGGGACATTGCCTTTATCTGGCGCGAGGGCGCCTATCTTTCGAGAGCCGCGCAGGCCTGGCTGGCATTGCTGCGCGAATTCCCGGTCAACCGCGCAGTGCAGTGACCAGCTCGGTCAGCCATGGCTCGGCGTCGGTTTCGGGGGTGACGCTTTCGCTGGCGTCCAGGCGCAACATCGGCAGCACCTCACGCAGGCCCAGTTCGGCGAACAACTCGCGCATTTGCTCGCCGCCACCACAGAAGGTGTCGCCGTAGCTGGCGTCACCCAGGCCGATCACCGCACCGGGCAAGCCACGCCAGGCAGCGGGCAACTGGTCGCGAATAGCCGAGTACAGCGGTTGCAGGTTGTCAGGCAGCTCGCCCATGCCGGTGGTGGAGGTCACCGCCAGAAACGCCTCAGGGGCAAATGCCTGCACGTCCGCCAGGGTGGCGCGCGGGTTGTGCCAGGCGTCGAAACCGGCCGCGTTGAGGATGCCGGCGGCGTGGCGGGCGACTTCTTCAGCCGTGCCGTACACCGAGCCGGAAAGGATGGCGACTTTCATCAATCTGATCCTGTGGTTGAGCGAAAGCCTGGGATATTAGCAGCTGGCGCAAAATTTTCGGCGCACGCCGTGCAACATTCAAGGCATGTCATAAACTGCCAGTTCCACCCACAAGCCATGGACCGCTCAATGATTAACGCCCGACTGATGCAAATGGTGATCAACGCTTCCAACGACGGCATCGTTGTCGCGGAGCGTGAAGGCAAGGACAAGCCACTTATCTACGTCAACCCGGCATTCGAACGCCTCACCGGCTACACCCTGGATGAAATCCTCTATCAGGACTGCCGCTTCCTGCAATCGGGCGACCGCGACCAACCGGCCCTGATAGCCATCCGCGATGCCCTGGAACAGGGCGGTACCTGCCGCGAAATCCTGCGCAACTACCGCAAGGACGGCAGCCACTTCTGGAACGAACTGTCGTTGTCGACGGTGTACAACGAGGCCGACAAGCAGACGTATTTCGTCGGTGTGCAAAAGGACGTGACCCTCCAGGTCAAGGCCCAGCAGCGCGTCGCGCAATTGGAAGCCGAACTGGCCAGCGTCAAGGCCGAGCTGGCGACGCTCAAGGCGACGAGCGGATCTAACAAAATTTAGAAAATACGGTCATTAAAGCGGATAATGGCATTTTAATACTTCCCCCCGTGGGCATGACTGATGCAACGCGACACGCTTCTGACTCAGGACGAACTGGATTTCATCCAGAACATGCAGCACAACCCGCAGCTCAACCTGCGGGATCCGTCGTCGAGCCTGACTGTCAACGGCGGTGCGCAGCTTCGCGACTTGCTCACGCGACTGGCCGCTCACGACCACGTCACTCTCCAGGCGCAATTCGATAACCAGCAACTCACCTTTCCCCTGCACCTGGTGGAAGATGAGTTTCATGCGGTGCATTTGCGCCTGGGCGTACCCAGCATTTTCGAAGACGGGCCGATGATCCGCCCATGGCGCCTGGCCCTGGAAACACCGGTAGCACTGGAAAACATCAGGGGAACACCCAGCGCACTCTGGGTGCATGAGGTGTCTTTCAAAGGCGTGTTGGTGGAGATTCGTGGCCGGCTCAGGCCGCCGAAAACCTTTTCCCTGTGGTTCAGCCCCTCGGGCTATGAACGCATTGCCCTGCGCGGCACCTTCGAGCGGGAAACCGCACGAGGCCTGTTTGCCTATCGCCTGAGCCAAGGTGACGTGGATGAAACTGAGCGCCTGCGCCAATTCATCCTGCACCAGCACCGCCTGGTCCACCCACAAATGCACGCCTGATATCAGGTATCCAGCCCGCCGCTGAGAAACTGTTGCAAGCGGCGCCGCATCAGGCGACCTTCATTGCCAAGACAGCCAACGGACGTGCCGGCCAGGTTGTCCTGGGCAAGATCCGAAGCCGCACCGGCAAGAAACAGCGGGCAATCCAGGGTCAACGCCAAGCGGTTCAAGCGCCCGGCAAAGTCATGGTTATGCGAGTAATTGGAGAAGAGGATCAGCGCCTGTGGGCGAGTCTTCTCGCAGACCAGTGTCAACTCGTCAAACGGCTGCCCCATGCCCAGCACTTTCACGGCCAGGTCATCTCGACTCATCAAGAGCGCCGCCACCAGCAACTCCAACTTACGGCACTCGCCAGCCATGGCCGCCAGCAATACCCGCGGCACGGGTGAAGCACACGCCAATTGCAGGCGCTCCAAGGCACGTACGCGCAGGAAGTTGTCGAAGAACAACCATTCGCTCGCCTGGCCGAAACGCCCCTCATGACGCAACAGCTCATTCCACAGAGGCATCAGAATGTCCTGGAACACCACGTCGAGTGGGTAGGTAGCCAGAACCTGCCCATACAAACGTTCCAGTTGACGGTCGTCAAAGTCGCTGATGGCCTGTATCAGCCGCGCCTGCCACTGCGGCCATTCGCCCTCTTCGACGACATCGCGCTCCGCACGAACGGCCTTGGCCTGCTGATCGTCGCGAGCGAGAATCTTGCCCACTTTGCTCACGGCTACGCCGCGCTCGATCCAATCGAGAATACGATGGACTGTCTCTATATCGCCCTTGGAATAGAGGCGATGCCCACTTTCAGTGCGCGTGGGCTGGATCAAGCCGTAACGACGCTCCCAGGCACGCAAGGTGACCGGATTGATGCCTGTCAGTCTCGAGACTTCACGGATCGGAAACAGCTTATCGGAAACCGTTGAATCCAGATGCGAAGCACTATCATGCGGAGCAGTAATCACGGGCATTTTTGACCAAAAAACCAACGTTAACTGGGCGCTCATTTAACGCCTTTACACCTGTCTTTTTCAAGTTCTCCGATTTTCGGACCAATGTCGCTGGTGTATTTGGGTAAAACGGGAATAATCCTTGCCTGTTTTTTTGCGCAGCCGCAACACCCCGCGACTACGCCTGTGTGCCACCTACCCGGTTCCGCACACCCGAATATTGGAGATACACAATGTCTACCTCACCCGTCACCCTGATGGTTGCGCGCCGCGTGGCCAAAGGGCGCTATGAAGAACTGATGGCCTGGCTGCGCGAAGGCGAGCAATTGGCCACCGATTTCCCCGGTTACCTGGGCTCCGGCGTGCTGGCCCCACCGCCCGATGACGATGAATTCCAGATCATTTTCCGTTTCGCCGATGAAACCACCTTGCATGCCTGGGAGTTCTCCGCTTCACGCAGCGCGTGGTTGGGCCGCGGCAGCGAGCTGTTTGCCGACCCGTCCGAGCATCGCGTGCGTGGCATCGACGGTTGGTTTGGCGCCGCAGGTGCGCGACCGCCACGCTGGAAACAGGCGGTAGCGATCTGGCTGGCGTTTTTCCCGGTGTCGCTGCTGTTCAATTTCGTCCTGAACCCGCTGCTCAGCGAGCTGGAGCTGGCTCCGCGCGTGCTGGTCAGCACCCTGGCCCTTACGCCGCTGATGGTGTACTGGTTCATCCCGCTGTCGACACACCTGCTGGCGAACTGGTTGCATCCCACACCGCCACCGCGCAAGGCCACCGAAGCCGCAGCGTGAATACAGGGGCGGCCGGTCGCTGGTATAGTTCCAACCTGCCAGCGATTCGAGCCTCCCATGACCGCACCAAACGCCCCCATCCTGATCACCGGTGCCGGCCAGCGCGTCGGCCTGCATTGCGCCCAGCGCTTGCTGGATGAAGGGCAACCGGTCATTTTCAGTTACCGCAGTGAACGCCCCGGTGTACACGCCCTGCGCGAGCGTGGTGCGATCGGCCTGTTTGCCGATTTCTCCAGCGAGGCCGGCATCCTGGCCTTTATCGCTGAACTCAAGAGCCAAACTGATAGCCTGCGGGCCATCATCCACAACGCCTCGGCCTGGGTTGCAGAAACCCCTGGCGACGAAAGCCGTGCCTTGACCGACATGTTCAGTGTGCACATGCTTGCGCCGTACCTGATCAACCTGCATTGTTCACCCTTGCTGCAACGTTCTTCACCCGCCGACATCGTGCATATGAGCGATGATGTCGTGCGCAAAGGTAGCCGCCAGCACATCGCCTACTGCGCCACCAAGGCCGGGCTCGATAGCCTCACGCTTTCGTTTGCCGCGCAATTTGCGCCGCGGATCAAGGTCAACGGCATCGCCCCGGCGATGGTGATGTTCAACGAGGGCGATAACGCGGCCTACCGCGCCAAGGTCCTCGCCAAGTCGGCGCTGGGCATCGAGCCCGGGCCCGAGGTGATCTACCAGAGCGTGCGTTACCTGCTGGACAACCCCTATGTCACCGGTACCACCCTGACCGTCAACGGCGGGCGGCATATCAAGTAAGCCGTTTGTGAGGATGTTGTATGACCTTATCCCTGCCCCACCATTACCGCGAGATCCTCAAGGGCCTGGGCGAAGACCCGGAACGCGAAGGCTTGCTCGACACCCCCAAGCGCGCCGCCAAGGCCATGCAGTACCTGTGTCATGGCTACGAGCAGAACCTCGAAGAAATCGTCAACGGCGCGCTGTTCGCCTCCGACAATGACGAGATGGTGATCCTCAAGGACATCGAGTTGTACTCGCTGTGCGAGCACCACCTGCTGCCCTTCATTGGCAAGGCCCACGTGGCCTATATTCCGACCGGCAAGGTGCTGGGCCTGTCAAAGCTGGCGCGCATCGTCGACATGTTCGCGCGGCGCCTGCAGATCCAGGAAAACCTCACGCGGCAGATCGCCGACGCCATCCAGGAAGTGACCCAGGCCGCCGGCGTGGCCGTGGTGATCGAAGCCAAGCACATGTGCATGATGATGCGCGGCGTGGAAAAACAGAATTCAACCATGAACACCTCGGTGATGCTCGGCGCCTTTCGCGAGTCGAACACCACGCGCATGGAGTTCCTGCAACTGATTGGACGGAGCAAGTAGCAATGCCACAACTTCAACCAGGCATGGCGCGCATCCGGGTCAAGGACCTGTGCCTGCGCACCTTTATCGGCATCAACGAGGACGAAATCCTCAACAAGCAGGATGTGCTGATCAACCTGACCATCCTGTATGCCGCCCAGGAAGCCGTGCGTGACAACGATATCGACCACGCGCTGAACTACCGCACCATCACCAAGGCGATCATCGCCCATGTCGAAGGCAACCGCTTTGCCTTGCTCGAACGCCTGACCCAGGAACTGCTGGACCTGGTGATGAGCAACGAATCGGTGCTGTACGCCGAAGTCGAAGTGGACAAGCCCCATGCGCTGCGCTTTGCCGAGTCGGTGTCGATTACCCTGGCGGCCAGCCGCTAACCTCTTGAATCTGCGTGAGCCCTATGAACGACCAACAACGCCTCGAACTTGAAGCCGCCGCCTTTCGCCGGTTGGTGGCGCACCTGGACAGCCGCAAGGATGTGCAGAACATCGACCTGATGAACCTCGCCGGTTTCTGCCGTAACTGCCTATCGAAGTGGTACAAGGCCGAGGCCGACGAGCGCCAGATCGAGCTGAGCCTCGATGACGCCCGCGAAGTGGTGTACGGCATGCCGTACGCCGAGTGGAAAGCCCAATACCAGAAAGAAGCCAGCGCCGAGCAACAGGCGGCGTTTGCCCAAGGAAAAACCCATGACTGATTTAAATACCCTGCGCGCCAGCCTCAACAGCGGCGAACATGCCTTTGCCGATACCCTGGCGTTCGTCACTGCCGGTTATGACTACCAGCCGCAGGCCTTTACCAATGGCACCGTGGAAAACGCCGCCGGGCAGAACGAAGGTTCATGCAAGACCCTGGGCCTGGCGCTGCTGGAAGGCTTGAGCGATCAGGAAGCACTGCTGGCCTTCGGCGAGCATTACCGCTCGGTGGTGGCGACGCCCGAGGGCAGCGACCATGGCAATATTCGGGCGTTGATTGCCCATGGGTTGGCAGGCGTGAAGTTCGCCGCCCAGCCACTGACCCGCAAATCCTGAGTCAGATGTCGATCAACATGTGGGAGGGGGCTTGCCCCCGATAGCGGTGTCTCAGCTAACGAATACTTGGCTGAAAGACTGCTATCGGGGGCAAGCCCCCTCCCACATTTAAATCGCACTCACAAAAAAACCGGCCTCGCAGCCGGTTTTTTTTGCTCAACGGATTTAGAGCGAAGCGTTGCCCAAACCGTCGAGGTAACGCTCGGCATCCAGCGCCGCCATGCAGCCGGCGCCGGCCGAGGTGATAGCCTGGCGATAGACGTGGTCGGCCACGTCACCGGCAGCGAAGATACCTTCGATGTTGGTCGCGGTGGCATTGCCCTCACGGCCGCCCTGTACCACCAGGTAACCGTCCTTGGCGTCCAGCACGCCTTCGAACAGCGAGGTGTTCGGGGTGTGGCCGATGGCGATGAACACGCCGTCGACTTTCAGCTCGTCGAAGCTGCCGTCGTTGTTTTTCAGGCGGGCACCGGTCACGCCCATGTTGTCGCCCAGGACCTCGTCCAGGGTGGCATTGAGCTTGAGGATGATCTTGCCTTCAGCGACACGGGCATGCAGTTTGTCGATCAGGATCTTCTCGGCGCGGAAGGTTTCGCGGCGGTGAACCAGGGTCACGGTGCTGGCGATGTTGGCCAGGTACAGCGCTTCTTCCACCGCGGTGTTGCCACCACCGACCACGGCGACCGGCTTGTTGCGGTAGAAGAAACCGTCGCAGGTCGCGCAGGCGGACACGCCCTTGCCCATGAACGCTTCCTCCGAAGGCAGGCCCAGGTAGCGGGCGCTGGCGCCGGTGGCGATGATCAGCGCATCACAGGTGTAGACGCCGCTGTCGCCGGTCAGGCTGTAAGGCTTTTTCGAGAAGTCGACGCTGTTGATGTGATCAAACACGATCTCGGTTTCAAAGCGCTCGGCGTGCTCTTTCATACGCTCCATCAGCACCGGACCGGTCAGGCCGTGGACATCGCCCGGCCAGTTGTCGACTTCAGTGGTGGTGGTCAACTGACCGCCCGCCTGCATGCCGGTGATCAGCAGCGGCTTGAGGTTGGCCCGGGCAGCGTAGACAGCAGCACTGTAACCGGCAGGGCCGGAACCGAGAATAATCACTCGCGAATGACGGGTATCAGACATGAATCACTCCTATCGACCGCCCGGACCACAAGACGGCTGGAATAAAAAAGGGACCACGAAGCACTTGGGGAAGGCTTTCACTCGCAGACCCTGAAAAATAATGGGTGCAGCGTATCGAGGGAGGCAAGATTAAGGAAATACGGAATAACAATCCAGCTCATAGGTGGTCTCTATGCTGTCGACCCGATTAATCGACGCCTTTGTTACCGTTGATGTCGTCATACCAGCCGCGCTTTCGCCCTGTCGGCAAAGCCGGTAAGGTCGGCGCGTTCGTCATCCTGTTCGGAGTCCTCCATGCCCGCCCCCGCTCTTTCCGGTCCGCAATATTTGCGCGAAGGCCTCAAACTGGTCCTCAGCCCTGGCCTGCGCCTGTTTGTGCTGCTGCCGCTGGCGATCAACCTGGTGCTGTTCGTCGGCTTGATCTATTTCGCCGGCCATCAGTTCAGCCTGTGGGTCGACACCTTGATGCCGACCCTGCCCGGCTGGTTGAGTTTCCTCAGCTATATCCTGTGGCCCTTGTTCGTGGTGCTGGTGGTGCTGATGGTGTTTTTCACCTTCACCATGCTCGCCAATATCATCGCGGCACCGTTCAACGGTTTTCTCGCCGAGAAGGTCGAGGTCGTGGTGCGCGGCACCGATGACTTCCCGCCGTTCAGTTGGGGCGAACTGGTGGCCATGGTCCCTCGCACACTGGCCCGGGAAATGCGCAAGCTGGGCTACTTCCTGCCACGGGCCATTGGCCTGTTTATCCTGTCATTCATTCCGGTGGTGAACCTGATCGCCGCGCCGCTGTGGCTGTTGTTCGGCGTGTGGATGATGGCAATCCAGTACATCGACTACCCGGCCGACAACCACAAGCTGGGCTGGAACGAAATGCTCGCCTGGCTGCGCCAGAAACGCTGGCAGAGCATGAGTTTCGGCGGCATCGTCTACCTGGTGTTGCTGGTGCCGGTGGTCAACCTGTTGATGATGCCGGCGGCAGTGGCCGGGGCCACATTGTTCTGGGTGCGCGAGCAGGGCGCCGAGGCGATGGCCACGCCAAAGGCAATCAAGTCATAAATCCATCATCTCAATGACACAATGACGACATGGCCCACGGCGACACTGTGGGTCATGACGACAGCTTCGCTTCACATCACCCTGATCACCGAAACCTTCCCGCCAGAGATCAACGGGGTGGCCAATACCCTTGGCCGCCTGTGTGACGGTTTGCGCGCACGCGGCCATCAGGTCGAGCTGGTGCGCCCACGCCAAGGCACCGATCAGAGCCGGACCAGCGACGACCAGTTGTTGCTGTGTCGCGGCTGGCCGTTGCCTGGCTATCCAGGCCTGCAGTGGGGGCAGTCGTCAATGCACAAGCTGCTACGACGCTGGACACGCCAGCGCCCGGACGTGCTGTACATCGCCACAGAAGGCCCGCTCGGGTTATCGGCGCTACGCGCCGCGCGTCGCCTGGGGATCAGCGTGGTCAGCGGCTTTCACACCAATTTCCAACAGTACTCGAACCAGTACGGCATGAGCCTGTTGAGCCGCGTGGTCACGCACTACCTGCGCTGGTTTCATAACCGCTCGACCTTGACCCTGGTACCCAGCGCCAGCCAACGCCTGGAACTGGAACGCCGGCACTTCGAGCGCCTGGGGATGTTGTCGCGCGGGGTGGACAGCCAACTGTTCAACCCGGCCAAGCGCGATAACGCATTACGCGAGAGCTGGGGCCTGGGCAATGACGATATTGCGGTGCTGCATGTCGGGCGCCTGGCGCAGGAAAAGAATCTGGGCATGCTCAAGCGTTGCTTCGATACCCTGCGCGATACTTATCCACAGCGTCGCCTGCAACTGATCGTGGTCGGTGACGGGCCGCAACGTGCGCTGCTGGAGCACGATCTGCCGCAAGCCATATTCTGCGGTACCCGGCGCGGCGAAGAACTGGCGCGCCACTACGCCTCGGGGGATCTGTTCCTGTTTCCCAGCCTGACGGAAACCTTCGGCAATGTGGTGCTGGAAGCCATGGCCTCCGGGCTCGCGGTGGTGGCATACGACCAAGCGGCCGCGACCCAGCACATCCGTCATGGTTACAACGGTGTGCTGGCGATGCCCGGCGATGAGGAAGCGTTCTGCGATGCGGCCAATTGGCTGCTGGAAGATCGTGAGCATTTACGCAGGGCACGCCTCAATGCCCGTCGGCATGCCAGTCACCAGGGCTGGCCGGCAATTATCGAGCAGTTCGAGAACCAGCTACGCGGTGTGTGCGGAGAACCTTTTGCTGTTCCCACCCTGCCTTACGTTCGTTGAACGATCGGCGAATGACGTCAGTCGGTTCGCCCTCCTGCCAGCCTAGCCCTTGAATAATGGCTTGCACGACATGACACCTACCAGATGAGGGGACTCCCCCCATGGAGCGCGCTCAAAAAAGAGGCAGGTCATTCATGATCGACAAATAATAGAGAGCCCGCTGGCAATCAGCGGGCGCCCAGCCTTTTACACCAGGCTCATCAACGCCTCACGACTGAACGGCAGGATGTCGCCCTCGCGGCCTTCGCGCACCTTCACTGCCCAATCCGGGTCCACCAGCAAGGCGCGGCCCACGGCGACCAGATCGAACTCATCATTGTTCAAACGCTCCAGCAGTTTTTCCAGACTGGCCGGTTGCGCAACCTTGTCGGTGTTGACCATAAATTGCAGGAACTCGCCATCCAGACCGACACTGCCGACCGTGATGGTCGGTTTACCGGTGAGCTGGCGAGTCCAGCCGGCGAGGTTGAGGTCGGAACCTTCAAATTCAGGCTCCCAGAAACGACGCGTGGAGCAGTGGAATATGTCCACGCCGGCGTCAGACAACGGCTTGAGAAATTCGCCCAGCGCCTCGGGGGTTTGCACCAGACGTGCGCTGTAGTCCTGCTGTTTCCACTGGGAGAAACGGAAGATGATCGGAAAGTCCGGGCCAACTGCCGCGCGGGTTGCCTGGATCAGCTCGATGGCAAAGCGCGAGCGGTTGGCCAGGCTGCCACCGTATTCGTCGGTACGCTGGTTGCTGCCTTCCCAAAAGAACTGGTCGACCAGATAGCCGTGGGCACCGTGGATTTCCACGCCGTCCATGCCGATGCGTCGGGCATCCTTGGCCGCCTGGGCGAAGGCGTTGATCACGTCTTTGATGTCTTGGGTGGTCATGCCGTGAACGACCACGTTGCCATCCTTGAGTTTTTCCATCGGGCCATACGCCGGCACGCTGGCATCAGGCTCAGTACCGATACGGCGCACGCTGCCCACATGCCACAACTGCGGGACGATCTTGCCGCCTTCGGCGTGCACGGCGTCGACCACCTTCTTCCAGCCGGCCAGCGCCGCTTCGCCATAGAAATGCGGAACATTCGGGTAGCCGTTGGAGGCCAGGTGACCGACCACGGTGCCTTCGGTGATGATCAAGCCCACGCCTGCGGCGGCACGGCGGCGGTAGTACTCGATGACCTTGGCGTTAGGCACGCCACCTGGGGAAAAAGAACGGGTCATCGGCGCCATGACCACACGGGTCGACAGCTGCAGTGCACCGAGCTGGAACGGTTTGAACAAGGCTTGGACAGGCATGGGAGCACTCCACGGGAGACGGGGTTTATGATGCGGATAATATGAGGAGTGCGAAGGGCTGAGTAGCACTATTGATCTGGGTGATTAAGGGATAAAAGTAGAAGCCCGCCGGTTGTCACCAACCTGTGGCGAGCGTGCTGTTCAAGCCAGGGCTTTTTCGATGGCCTGGACGACCGTCGGATCTTCCGGCGCGGTACGCGGCGAAAAGCGCGCAAGCACCCGACCATCCTTGCCCAATAGGAATTTCTCGAAGTTCCAAGTGATATCCCCTGGAAACTCGGCCCCCTCGCCCGCCAGCAAACGGTACAACTGATGACGCTCAGGGCCGTTTACATCGAGTTTGCTGCCCAGGGGGAAGGTCACGCCGTAGTTCAGGTCGCAGAACTTGCGGATTTCCTCTTCGGTGCCCGGTTCCTGGCTTGCAAACTGGTTGCACGGCAGGCCAAGCACGGTAAAACCCTGGTTCTTGTATTGCTGGTAGAGGTTTTCCAACGCCGCATATTGCGGGGTCAAGCCACATTTGGAAGCCACGTTGACCACCAGCACAACTTGCCCCTTGAAGGGCGCCAGCGCCAGCTCTTGTCCGTCCAAAGCTTTGAGTTTCAGATCGTGGAAAGCACTCATGACGAACTCCAGATATCCCATGTTCTTAGCATTGCGGCTGTTCGAGATTACAACCCGCAAGTCTGCAATCATAGACGCCGATTACAAAACTCGCCTGCGAACTACTGAGCGGTCGGCCACGGCAAAATCGGTATCGCGGTGACTGCGTTCTGTGGGCTGCCTTCGATCAGGCGGTCGCTGTAGACCAGGTACACCAGGGTATTGCGCTTCTTGTCGAGGAAACGCACCACCTGCATGGTCTTGAACACCAGCGAGGTACGTTCCTTGAATACTTCGTCGCCATCCTTGAGTTCACCCTTGAAGCGGATCGGCCCGACCTGACGGCAGGCGATCGATGCCTCGGCACGGTCTTCGGCCAAGCCCAGCCCGCCTTTCACGCCGCCGGTCTTAGCGCGCGACAGGTAGCAGGTCACCCCGTCGACCTTGGGGTCATCGAACGCTTCGACCACGATCCGGTCGTTGGGGCCGACAAATTTGAACACCGTCGAAACCTGGCCAATCTCTTCGGCCGAGGCCAGCAATGGCATGGCCAACAGCAGGCCGAGCAATCCCTTCATCACGCGCATCGTGTATTCCTTTCGTTTAAACCAGGATCAGGTTGTCGCGGTGCACCAGTTCCGGTTCCGCCATGTAACCCAATAGACCGACAATCGCATCAGACGACTGCCCAATGATTTTCTGCGCTTCCAGGGCACTGTAATTGGCCAGGCCACGGGCGATTTCGCGTCCGTCCGACGCCACGCACACCACCATCTCGCCGCGGCGGAAGCTGCCCTGCACCAATTTGACGCCCACCGGTAGCAGGCTCTTGTTGCCTTGGGACAGTGCCGATACGGCGCCATCATCCAGCACCAGGGTGCCACGGGTTTGCAGATGCCCGGCCAGCCACTGCTTGCGCGCCGCCAGCATGCCACGCTCGGGCGACAACAGCGTGCCGATGCGTTCACCGGCCTTGAGGCGATCCAGCACACGTTCCAGGCGCCCACCGACGATGATGGTATGGGCGCCGGAACGTGCAGCCAGGCGCGCGGCGCGCAGCTTGGTCTGCATGCCACCACGCCCCAGGGCGCCGCCAACGCTGCCAGCCACGGCGTCCAGCGCCGGGTCATCGGCGCGGGCTTCGTAGATCAGTTGGGCATCAGGGTTGTTGCGGGGGTCGGCGTCGAACATGCCGTCGCGGTCGGTAAGGATGACCAGCAAGTCGGCTTCCACCAGGTTGGCCACCAGGGCAGCCAGGGTGTCGTTGTCGCCGAAACGGATTTCGTCGGTGACCACCGTGTCGTTCTCGTTGATCACCGGGATGACCTTGAGCTCCACCAGGGCGCGCAAGGTACTGCGGGCGTTGAGGTAACGCTTGCGGTCTGACAGGTCGTCGTGGGTCAGCAGGATCTGCGCCGTATGGCGACCGTGCTCGGCAAAACTGGACTCCCAGGCTTGCACCAGGCCCATCTGGCCGATAGCGGCGGCGGCTTGCAGTTCGTGCATCGCGCTGGGTCGCGCGGTCCAGCCGAGGCGGCTCATTCCGGCGGCAACCGCCCCGGACGAGACCAGTACCAACTCGACACCCGCCTCATGCAAGGCCACCATCTGCTCGACCCAGACGCTCATGGCTGCGCGATCGAGCCCCTTGCCATCCGCCGTCAACAGCGCACTTCCGATCTTTACGACCCAGCGCTGCGCACCTGTCACTTTGCTCCGCATCATCTTCAACCTTAGATAGAGGGCTGCACGCGACCCAGCGCCGCCCATAACGTTATTAGTGACTACAGGTATACCCAGATACCAAAACGCCGCTCCTGGGAGCGGCGTTCAAGTTTATCGCAACGGATCAGTCGCGCACGTAAATGATTTCCGGACCGTCTTCATCATCCACGTCTTCCTCGTCCCAATCATCGTCGCCGATGTCATGGACCGACTTCACGCCGCTGCGACGCAGGGCACGCTGGTCATCCAGAGCCTGCAGCTGGGCACGGGCTTCGTCTTCGATGCGCTGGTCGAGCTCGGCGAGTTCGGCCTTGAACACCGGGTCGGCCGCCAGGCGGTCGGCGCGGTCTTCCAGGTAGCGCATGATGTCGCGGGTCAGGCGCTCGGTGCCTTCTTTGGCGATGGCCGAGATCACGTAGACCGGACCTGTCCATTCCAGGCGATCGACGATTTCCTTGACGCGCTCCTCGTGCTCTTCTTCGAGGATCTGGTCGCATTTGTTCAGCACCAGCCAGCGATCCCGCTCAGCCAGGGACGGGCTGAACTTGGTCAGCTCGCTGACAATCACTTCGGCGGCGTCCGGTGCACTGGTGTCATCCAGCGGCGCCATGTCGACGAGGTGCAGCAGCAAACGGGTACGCGACAAATGCTTGAGGAAGCGAATACCCAGGCCAGCACCATCGGAAGCACCTTCGATCAGGCCGGGGATGTCAGCGATCACGAAGCTTTTCCAACGATCGACACTGACCACACCCAGGTTCGGCACCAAGGTGGTGAACGGGTAGTCGGCGACTTTCGGCTTGGCGGCAGAGACCGAGCGGATGAAGGTACTTTTGCCGGCGTTTGGCAGGCCCAGCAGGCCCACGTCGGCGAGGACTTTCATTTCCAGCTTGAGGTCACGCTGTTCGCCCGGCTTGCCCGGCGTGGTCTGGCGTGGCGCACGGTTGGTACTGGACTTGAATCGGGTGTTACCCAGACCGTGCCAGCCGCCCTGCACAACCATCAGCTTCTGGCCGGCCTTGGTCAGGTCCCCAATTACTTCCTGGGTGGCGGAGTCGATGATCGTGGTGCCGACCGGTACGCGCAGTACCAGGTCTTCGCCTTTTTTACCGGTGCAATCGGTGCTGCCACCGTTGGAGCCACGCTCGGCATCGAAGTGCCGGGTGTAACGGTAGTCCACCAGGGTGTTGAGGTTTTCGTCGGCCATCATGTAGATGGAACCGCCGTCACCGCCGTCACCGCCGTTGGGGCCACCGTTTTCGATGAATTTTTCGCGACGGAAACTCATGCAACCGTTACCGCCGTCGCCTGCTTTTACTCGGATGGAAACTTCATCAACGAACTTCATAACAAAACGCCTCTCGCCGCACGGACGAGCTTAAGAAACCAAGACATAAGACTCTTGCAAAAATGAGCGCAGCGACCTCAATCAACGACCGCAAATCCAGCGCTTGAGCCCATTACAAACAGCTTTGCAAGAGACTCACCCCACAAACGAAAAAGCCCCGTCGCGAGACAGGGCTTTTCCAGCAACTACGTAATTATGCCGCGACGACGTCAGTCTTCGGGACAATGCTCACGTAACGACGACCGAAGGCGCCTTTTACTTCGAACTTGATCACGCCTTCGACTTTAGCGAAGAGAGTGTGATCTTTACCCATGCCAACACCGTAACCGGCGTGGAATTGGGTGCCGCGCTGACGCACGATGATGTTGCCCGGGATGATTACCTGGCCGCCATACATCTTCACGCCAAGGCGTTTGGCTTCTGAGTCGCGACCGTTACGGGTACTACCACCAGCTTTTTTGTGTGCCATGAGTCAATTCTCCTAGTGAGGAATTAGGCTGAAATTAAGCCTGAATACCGGTGATTTTGATCTCGGTGTACCACTGGCGGTGGCCCATACGCTTCATGTGGTGCTTACGACGACGGAACTTGATGATGCGGACTTTATCGTGACGACCTTGGGAGATCACTTCAGCCACAACGGTAGCGCCAGCAACAACTGGAGCGCCGATGTTCACGTCATCGCCATTGGCGACCAACAGAACGCGATCAAAGGTAACGGAGTCGCCGGTAGCGAGTTCCAGTTTTTCGATCTTCAGGTATTCACCTGGGGCGACCTTGTATTGCTTGCCACCAGTAACAATTACTGCGTACGACATGGTATTTCTCCGATAATCCTGCTCACCCAGCGCTTTATAAGAAGAGGTATTGGCTGGCATGGCTGCATGGGATGGACGTCCCGAATGCAATTGCGTAAGGCAGGTGCTGCCCAGGAAGTTCAGGGTGCGCGATTGTACGCAAGCCTTTGACGCCTTGCAAGTGGCCGTCTATCGCGCCTTGACACTCGGGGGTCAGGGTCCTAGCATGCCGCGCAACCCTTCTGGAGCGACTGTCGCTGATGCAACCCCAAGCTTTCTACCGCGCGGTCGCGGACGATTTTAGCGCCGTCGACGGCATCATCAAGCAGCAGCTGACTTCTAAAGTGCCGCTGGTCTCCAAAATTGGCGACTATATTACGTCGGCGGGCGGCAAACGCCTGCGTCCTTTATTAGTGTTGCTGTGTGGCAAGGCCCTGGGCCGCGAAGGCGATGACCTGCGCCTGCTGGCCGCCACCATCGAATTCCTGCACACCGCCACCCTGCTGCATGACGACGTGGTCGACATGTCCGGCATGCGCCGTGGCCGTGAAACTGCCAATGCCATGTGGGGCAATGCGCCCAGCGTGCTGGTCGGCGACTTCCTGTACTCGCGCTCATTCGAAATGATGGTCGAACTGGGCTCGATGCCGGTGATGAAGATTCTTTCACAGGCCACGCGCATCATCGCCGAAGGCGAAGTGCTGCAGCTGTCGAAGGTTCGCGACGCCAGCACCACCGAAGAAACCTACATGGAAGTGATTCGCGGCAAGACCGCGATGCTCTTCGAAGCCTCGACCCACAGCGCCGCAGCCCTGTGCGAAGCGACTGCCGAACAGGCCGAAGCCCTGCGTACCTTTGGCGACCACCTGGGCGTGGCGTTCCAACTGGTGGACGACTTGCTCGACTACCGTGGTGACGCCGAAACCCTGGGCAAGAACGTCGGTGACGACCTGGCCGAGGGCAAACCGACCTTGCCGCTGATCTACACCATGCGCGAAGGTACGCCGGAACAGGCGGCCCTGGTGCGCAAGGCGATCCAGAAAGGCGGGATCGAAGACCTGGAAAGCATCCGCGCAGCCGTGGAAGCCTCGGGCTCGCTGGAATACACCGCACAACTGGCACGCGACTACGTGGCCCGTGCGATCAAGTGCCTGGAAGCCCTTCCAGCCAGCGAATACCGGGACGCCCTGGTGGAGCTGAGTGAGTTTGCGGTCGCGCGCACGCACTGACACCTGCAGACGCGGGCCAATGTGGGAGGAGGCTTGCTCCCTCCCACACTTAGTTTGTACTCCCCATCCAAGAGCGCGCCCTGCCTCGCTGCAATTCCCTATATAATGTGCGACTTTTAGCCATCCTGACCTTTAAGGAGCTTTAGTGAGCACGTTGCCACCCTGCCCGAAATGCAATTCCGAATACACCTACGAAGACGGCGCACAACTGATCTGCCCGGAATGCGCCCATGAGTGGTCCGCCACAGGCGAGGCCGAAGCGGCCGGCGATGAAACCGTGAAGAAAGACTCTGTGGGCAACGTCCTGCAGGACGGCGACACCATCACCGTGATCAAGGACCTCAAGGTCAAGGGCACCTCCCTGGTGGTCAAGGTCGGCACCAAGGTCAAGAATATTCGCCTGTGCGACGGCGACCACGATATCGACTGCAAGATCGACGGTATCGGCCCGATGAAACTCAAGTCCGAGTTCGTTCGCAAAGTCTGATCCTGTTGCCTCCATCCCGCGCCCGCCGCGGGATGGCGTTTCGCCCTCCGCGTTGATCGAACGCAATACCCACACAGAAAAATCCACAAACCGCCAATAGGCACTTGCTATTCCACGAATAAGAATTATTCTCATTGAAACCCATCAAGGAGAACGACCATGACTTATTTGATAGATGCCTGGCTGGACCGTCCCCACCCTTACCTGCGAATCCTTCATCGGGAAACCGGAGAAGTCTGTGCCGTGCTGGAGGAGGAAGCGTTGAACGAACTGCAGGACCAAGGCGACCTGGACGTGAATGGCCTGAGTTCCAGTGAACCCGGTGTACTGAAGGAAGTGGTGCGTAACCTGTTTCTATTCTGCTATGCCCGGGCATTGCGCCCGACGACAGAGCTCAATGGCAAGTTTCATCCATGAGCAACCCTGCAAAATCCTGTAGGAGCGAGTGTGCTCGCGAAGAACGCACAAGCAACGCGTTCATCCAGGATGCCCGCGTCATCGTTGACGTGTTTCGCGAGCACGCTGGCTCCTACAGGTAATCAAAAGCAGGTCTTACAGAACGTCGAGCAGCTCGACGTCGAATACCAGAACGCTGTGCGGCGGGATGCTGCCAACGCCTTGAGCGCCGTAAGCCAGCTCGCTCGGCACGTACAGGCGCCATTTGCTGCCAGCATTCATCAGTTGCAGCGCTTCGGTCCAACCGGCAATCACGCCGCCAACCGGGAATTCTGCTGGCTGGCCACGCTCGTAGGAGCTGTCGAACACAGTGCCGTCGATCAGGGTGCCGTGGTAGTGCGTACGCACCTGGTCTTCACGGGTCGGCTTGGCGCCATCACCGGCAGTCAGTACTTCAAATTGCAGGCCGGAAGCCAGAGTGGTGATGCCATCACGCTTGGCGTTTTCAGCCAGGAAAGCCAGGCCAGCGCCAGCAGCGGCTTCAGCCTTGGCAGCGGCTTCGGCTTGCATGATTTCGCGGATGACCTTGAAGCTGGCGGCCATTTGCTCTTGGTCAACACGGCTCGGTTTGCCGGCGAACGCGTCGGTCAGGCCCGCCAGGATCGCGTCAAGGCTTACACCGGGTGGTGGGTTGTCGCGCAGTTGGTCGCCCAACTGACGGCCGATGCCGTAGCTGACGCGGGTTTCGTCGGTGGACAGATTAACTTCGGACATGAAGAGGCTCCGCTGTAGGGCAGCTGGTTTCCCGTACTACCCAGAACTAAAAGGGCCAGCAGACTAGCACAGAAAATGAGTGCGGGATGAGAGCCGCCGTCATGCCTGCCTGGCACCGGCGCTCGGTTATACCGGGCTCCACGCGTCGGTTTGCAAATTAATCGTTTCAGTTTCCCGCCCCCCCGCCGATATGGCCTGAACACCTTGGCTGGCTCAAACAACAACACCGTCCAGCAGACAGACATCAACTTTGCGGAGCATTAGATGAACAGCTGGTTCGGTAACATCAGCGTCAACCTCAAACTGGGCCTGGGCTTCGGCCTGGTGCTTGTCCTCACCTCGATCCTGGCGCTGACCGGCTGGACCAGCCTGGGCAGCCTGATCGACCGTAGCAACTGGATGAGCGATATCACCCAGCTCAACGCCTCCCTGACCAAGCTGCGCATCGTGCGCCTGCAATACATGCTGGCCAACGGCGATGAAGCCGTTGCACAAAACGTACAGACCAGCCTGGACGCGTTCGCCGCCCAGCAGCAAAAGCTCCTGGACAACTTCAAGAGCCCGGAGAACGTCAAGCTGCTCAACGAGCAAAAGGCTATCATCACGGCATATCAGCAGTCCCTGAACAAGATGCGCGAGGCCTACCGCAACGGCAACGCCGCACGCCAGGTAATGGGCGATAAGGCCGATATAGCCAACGCACAGATCGACGCACTGGACACCAACGTGCAACAGATGCCCGAAAGCCCGGAACGTTTCACTCAGTTCCAGGCCGTGACCCATGCCAAGCAAGAGTTCCAGTTGGCCCGCTACGAAGTGCGCGGCTATACCGGTAACGTCAACGCCGATACCGAAGCCCGCGCAGCGGCACAAATCGAAAAAGCCATCAGCGGCCTCAAGGGCCTTGGCGCGGCGTTCGGTACCAGCCAACAGAGCGCGCTCAGCGCACTGGAAAGCGCCCTCGGTGCCTATCGCAGCGCCGTGCAGAACTACAAGGCAGCCAATGCCAATATCGTCTCGGCACGCGCTGAAATGACCACCCAAGGTGCCGATATCGTCACCATCAGCGACAAGCTCTACGACATCCAGCTGGATCGTCGTGACGCTGAAAGCGCCCAGGCCCGCAGCCTGCAATTGATCAGCACCTTGCTCGCCCTGCTGGTGGGCATCATCGCCGCCCTGGTTATCACCCGCCAGATCACCCGCCCGATCCAGGAAACCCTGGCCGTGGTGGAACGCATTGCTTCCGGCGACCTGAGCCACAATATCCAGGTCACCCGCCGCGATGAACTGGGCGTATTGCAACAAGGCATCCAGCGCATGGGCACGACCCTGCGTGAGCTGATCAGCGGCATTCGCGACGGCGTAACCCAGATCGCCAGCGCCGCCGAAGAGTTATCGGCCGTCACCGAGCAGACCAGTGCCGGTGTGAACAGCCAGAAGATCGAAACCGATCAGGTCGCCACGGCGATGCACGAAATGACCGCCACCGTGCAGGAAGTTGCACGCAACGCCGAACAAGCCTCCCTGGCCGCAGCCGATGCCGATGGCCAGGCCCGCGCAGGCGACAAAGTGGTGGCCGAGGCCATCGCCCAGATCGAACGCCTGGCCGCCGAAGTGGCGCGCTCCACCGACGCCATGGCGCATCTGCAACAAGAGAGCAACAAAATCGGCAGCGTGATGGACGTGATCAAGGCCGTGGCCGAGCAAACCAACCTGCTGGCCCTCAACGCGGCGATTGAAGCGGCGCGTGCCGGTGAAGCCGGTCGCGGGTTTGCCGTGGTCGCCGACGAAGTACGTGGCCTGGCCCAGCGCACACAGAAATCCACCGAGGAAATCGAAGGCCTGGTGGCCGGTTTGCAGAACGGCACCCAGCAAGTGGCCAACGTGATGAACAACAGCCGCAGCCTCACCGACAGCAGCGTCGAACTGACGCGCAAGGCCGGTGTGTCGCTGGAGAACATCACCCGGACGGTGTCGAACATCCAGTCGATGAACCAGCAGATCGCCGCCGCCGCCGAACAGCAAAGCGCCGTGGCCGAAGAGATCAGCCGCAGTATCGTCAATGTGCGTGATGTGTCGGAACAGACCGCCACCGCGAGCGAAGAAACGGCCAAGTCGAGTGTGGAACTGGCGCGCCTGGGTAGCCAGTTGCAGCAGATGGTCAGCCACTTCCGGGTGTAAGAAACCAAAAAGCCGCTTCGGTATTAACCGAAGCGGCTCCACTTCTCAGACCTTACAGGTCATCGAAGCTGTCCCGCAGGAATGTCCACACGTGATAAACACGCACGGCATTCACTACGAGGTTCCATGTACGTCGTGCAAACCTAGACATACTCGGCCCTCCGTGAGTTGGGCCTTACCTCCAGCACACTTACCGGAACACGTGAGCCTTTGGATGCGGGTCAACGCTTCCTGTGAGGCGGCCGGGCTTTGGTTCCTCCCGCATGAATCCGGCACGGATTACTAGCCCGTGGCGTTCGGTCCATAATTCCGCGCGCATACCCAGCCACCTACAAAACGACATACTTGGAACGGGGGTGATACTAATCAACATCTGGATCAAAGGTGTGACAGGTGACGATAAACCTGCTGGAAAGATCAACTGAAATATTGCAAATTTTTGCCATCGACTCTCAACAGAAATAAAGTCGACAGATAAAAAGTCATGACCCTCGCCAAGCCTTGCGCGATACGATAACCGGCATTAGTATCCTTGGGCGGGTCAGCGCTTCCTGTAAGAATGCAACCCCAGCCACTAACTGGGATTGCAAAAAAAAACCGCCTACCAAGGCGGTTTTTTATTACCTGCGATTTGCCTCTCAGCCCTCGCCTTCCTCAACAAACACCAGCCGATTCCCAAACGGATCCTTGATGCTCATCTCCCGCGAGCCCCAAGGCGTTTGCTCCACCCCAGGCTTGGCATACCGGTAGCCCTTGCCCACCAACTGCTGCTGGTACGCGTCCACCCCTTGCGCCTGAATCCGCACCGCCGCGCCCGGCGAAGCATCGCCATGATGCTCGGACAAATGCAGCACACACTCGCCCAATGACACCTGCAGGTACAACGGAAAATTCGCCTCGAAGCGATGCTGCCAGTCGACCTTGAACCCGAGGAAATCGACATAGAATCCTAACGCCTTGGCCTCATCGAAAATCCGCAGGATGGGAATGACTTTTCCTAAGTGCATGGCAACCGCTCCGTGTATAAGAGCGCCCACTATAGAGTCGAAAACCCACCCCGCAAATCCCCGCTGCGCGCCAAAAAGCGGCCCGGTCGCTGACCATTCGCCTGCCCCTCGCGGTAGCTCAACACGCCATTGACCCACACACCGTCAATGCCCTCGGCGGCGCGTTGCGGTTGCTTGAAGTCCGCCACATCGCGTATGCGCAGCGGGTCGAACAACACCAGGTCGGCCCAATGCCCTTCACGTATTTCACCCCGTTCGGACAAGCCAAATCGCGCCGCCGACAACCCGGTCATTTTATGTACCGCCGTGTGCAGCGGGAACAGGCCGACATCGCGGCTGAAATGTCCCAACACCCGTGGGAATGCGCCCCACAAACGCGGATGCGGGAACGGATCTTCAGGCAAACCATCCGAGCCGACCATCGACAATGGGTGCGCCAAGATCCGCCGCACATCCGCCTCATCCATGCCGTAATACACCGCGCCGGCCGGTTGCAGGCGCCGCGCCGCGTCCATCAGCGAGACGCCCCACTCACCCGCAATGTCCTGCAAGTCACGCCCGCCCATGCCAGGGTGCGGCGTCGACCAGGTAATCGTGATACGGAACGCATCGGTCACCTGCTTGAGATCCAGGGTCGATGAACTCGCCGCATAGGGATAACAATCACACGCCACCGGGTGGGTTTTCGCCGCCGACTCCAACGCTGCCAACAGCTGTGGACTACGTCCCCAGTTCCCGGCTCCTGCACATTTGAGGTGGGAAATAATCACCGGTATCCGTGCATGCCGGCCGATCAGAAAAGCCTCGTCCATCGCCTCCAGCACCGGTTCGAATTCGCTGCGCAGATGGGTGGTGTATACCGCACCGTAGGCCGTCAGTTCTTCACTCAGTTGCAGCACTTCATCGGTCTCGGCATTGAACGCGCTGGCATAGGCCAGGCCGGTGGATAACCCCAGTGCACCGGCGTCGAGACTGTCCTTCAACTGCACACGCATCGCGGCGATTTCACCAGCAGTGGCGGTGCGATGCAGATCATCCATGTGGTTGCTGCGCAGTGCCGTATGACCGATCAGCGCTGCCACGTTGACCGCCGGATGGGCGTTTTCCACTGCGCGGCGGTAATCGCTGAAACGCGGATAGGCGAACGCCTCGCGCTGCCCCAGCAGGTTCATCGGGTCCGGTGGATCACCGCGCAAACTGACCGGAGAAGCACTGATCCCACAGTTACCGACGATCACCGTGGTCACCCCCTGGCTCAGCTTGGGCAACATCTGCGGATGACGGATCACCACCGTGTCATCGTGAGTGTGTACGTCAATAAAGCCCGGTGCCAATACGCGGCCGGCGGCATCGAATTCATGCTCGCCATGGGCCGCTGACAAATCGCCAATCGTCGCAATACGCCCGTCGCGCGTCCCCACATCCGCAACGTAGCCAGGGGTGTTGCTGCCATCGATGATCAACGCCTGGCGAATCAGCGTGTCGTACTTCATATCAGTCTCCAAGCGGCAGGCTGTCAGGGCCGCCGCGGTAATCGTCCAGGGCCAGCTTGATGCGGCGCAGACGCTCCTGGTTGTCGTCCGGCATGGCCAGTGCCAGCTCGGTGGCGAGCAGGTCGATGGCCAGCAGCATGCCGTAGCGCGCCGCCGTGGGTTTGTAGATGAAGCTGGTTTCGGCCGGTTGCAGCGGCAGCAACACATCGGCCAACTGCGCCAACGGTGAATCCGCCAGGGTGATGGCGATGATGCGCGCGTCGTAGCTGCGCGCCAGCGTCACCACGTCGAGCAATTCGGGGGTCAGGCCAGTGAGCGAACAGACGATCAGCGCATGTTCGGCCCCCAATGTTGCCGCCGTGACGCGCATCATCACCGGGTCATGGCACGCGGCAATCGGATACCCCAGGCGTACCAACCGTACCTGCAACTCCTCGCTGCACAGGCTTGAGGGGCCGCCCATGCCGAAGGCGTGGATCATCCGCACCTTGCCCAGCAGGTTGACCGCATCGACAAAGCTGGCTTGATTGAACCCCGACAAGTGCTGGCGCAACGTCGCCTCGATATCGCCGAGGATCTGGCGGTGAAACGCCGACTGTTCCGGTAAGCCCGCCGGGTCCAGGAAGCGGCTGCCGACACCGCTGGCCTGGGCCAATTGCAGGCGCAGGTCGCGCAAGTCCCGACAGCCGACACTGCGGGCAAACCGTGACAGGGTCGCGGTGCTGACCTCGGCCCGTTGGGACAACGCTTCCAGGCTGGCCGATGCAGCGAAGCCCACGTCATCCAGCATCAGCTTGGCGATACGGCCTTCGCCGGCGCTGAAGGAGGCCTGGCGGGCGCGGATCTGGTAGAGGATGTCCATGGGGGCTCCGGGTTACAAAATACAGGACAGGCCGTACGTCAGACCGAAGGCGACCACTGAAATCAGGGTCTCCAGCACGGTCCAGGTCTTGAAGGTCTGGATTACCGTCATATTGAAGTATTCCTTGATCAGCCAGAAGCCGCCGTCGTTGACGTGGGAAAAGATCACCGAGCCAGCACCGGTGGCCAGCACCAGCAATTCCGGGTGTGGATAACCCAGGCCCAGGGCGACCGGTGCCACCACACCCGACGCCGTGGTCATGGCCACCGTGGCCGAGCCCGTGGCAACCCGCATCAGCGCGGCGAACAACCAGCCCATCACCAGCGGCGACAAGTTAAAGGCATTGGCCAGGCCGAGGATCTCATGGGTGACGCCGGCATCCACCAGGATGCGGTTCAAACCACCACCGGCGCCCACCAGCAAGGTGATGCTGGCGGTCGGCGCCAGGCACTCATTGGTGAACTTGAGAATCGACTCGCGGTTGAAGCCCTGCGCCAGGCCCAGGGTCCAGAAACTCACCAGGGTCGCCACCAACAGGGCGATCACCGAGTTGCCGATAAACAACAGGAACTGGTTGAACGCAGTGCCCGGCGTGGACAGCAGGTTGGCCCAGCCGCCGATCATCATCAGCACCACCGGCAACAGGATGGTGCCCATGGTCAGGGCGAAGCTCGGCAAGCGAGTGCGCGGTTCGCGGTCGATAAACTGGCGTTCCAACGGGTTTTCCGCCGGTAAGTGGATGCGCGGCACGATGAACCTGGCGTACAGCGGGCCGGCGATGATCGCCGTCGGGATACCGATCAGGATCGCATAGAGCACGGTCTGCCCGACCGATGCGTTATACGCCAGCACCGCCATCATCGCCGCCGGGTGCGGCGGCACCAGCGCATGCACCACCGACAAGCCGGCCACCATGGGCAAGCCGACCATCAGGATCGACACCCCGACGCGCCGCGCCACGGTAAAGGCGATCGGCACCAGCAACACAAAACCGACCTCGAAAAACAAGGGCAGCCCCACCAGGAAGGCAATGCACACCATCGCCCAGTGCGCATTGCGCTCGCCGAACCGGTTGATCAGCGTACGCGCCACCTGCTCGGCACCGCCGGACTCGGCCATCATCTTGCCGAGCATGGTGCCCAGCGCCACCACCAGGGCGATATGCCCCAGGGTCTTGCCGACGCCCGCTTCGTAGGACCCCATGATGGTATCCGCCGGCATCCCGGCCATCAGTGCCAAGCCGATGGACACCAGGGTGATGACGATAAACGGGTTGAGTCGGTAGCGTGCTATCAGCACGATCAAAGCAATGATGGCGATGGCAGCGTATGCCAATAGCCCGAAGCCCGGTGATGCGGCCATGCGGTACTCCTCGGAAAGGGTCACGTCGAATAGGTTGTGAAACTCATAAATCATTACCGGGACTGACTTTCAATTTTTATGAAAGTAATTTTCGCGCAGGGATAAGCGCCGTCGCATTGGGACATGCCCAGCGCCAGTGCATGAAAATTCGGGGGGTGTTCTTACATGAAGATCAGACAACGCCGGAAACTCACCGAGCGCCATCGAGTCATAGAATGCGCACTCACTCATGCCCAGGAACCGACCATGATTCGCACCTCACTCGCCGCCAGCGCCGTGCTTCTCGCCCTGTGCGGCAGCGCTTCAGCCGCCGACAACGCCGCACTGAAGAAATGCATGGACAGCGCCAATACGACCGCAGACATGGTCAATTGCAACGCCAAGGAAGCCAAGGTGCAGGATGAGCGCCTGAACCGCGCCTACAAGACCGCCCTCGCCGCCCAGGAAGGCGCGCGTAAGCAACAATTGCAGGACGTGCAGCGCCTGTGGATCAAATACCGCGACGCCAATTGCGCCTTTGCGGGCAGCGCCACTGGCGGCACCATTGACCAGGTCAATGGCTCCGGCTGTGTGCTGGACATGACCCAGACCCGCGCCCAGGAATTGGAAGACCTGGTCGGGCCTTAACACACACCCGACCTCTGGAGGAGCGAGCTTGCTCGCGAAAAACTCACAGGCGCCGCGTTGATTCAGGAAACACGCGTTATCGTTGACGTTTTTCGCGAGCAAGCTCGCTCCTACAGGTGTGTGTGATCAATCGTGGTGAACCTTGGCACGCTTGAGCAGCTTCTTGCAGCGCTCGGACAAATGCAGCACCCGCAGATGCTTGCCGGCCTTGCTGTAGCGCTCGCGCAGGGTCATCAGCGCGGCAATCGCCGAGTAGTCGACAACGCTCAGGTGGCGGCAATCCAGGGTCACGTGCGCCGGGTCGTTGGCGGGGTCGAACTGGTTCAGGAACGGCGTGGTCGAGGCAAAGAACAACGTGCCATGCAGGCGGTAGAGCTTGCTGCCGTCGTTTTCCAGGTGTTCATCCGCATACAACTCCCGCGCCTGTTGCCAGGCGAAGTTCAGCGCTGCGATCAGAATGCCGCAGAGCACCGCCGTGGCCAGGTCGGTGAACACGGTGATCACGGTCACCGCGAGAATCACCAGCACATCATTGAGCGGCACCTTGTTGATCACCCGCAGCGACGCCCAGGCAAAGGTCTGCTGCGACACCACGAACATCACGCCCACCAGCGCCGCCAGCGGGATGCGTTCAATCAGCGGTGACAGAAACAGAATGAACAACAGGATCATTACCCCGGCAAACACGCCGGAGAAACGCCCGCGCCCGCCGGAACTGAGGTTGATCACGGTTTGCCCGATCATCGCGCAACCGCCCATGCCGCCGAACAGGCCCGAGACCATATTCGCCGCGCCCAGGGCCACGCTTTCGCGGTCCGGGTAGCCACGGGTCTCGGTGATTTCGTCGGTAAGGTTGAGGGTCAGCAGGGTTTCCAGCAGGCCGACCATGGCCATCAGGAACGCGTAAGGCGCGATGATGCCGAGGGTGTCCAGCGACCAGGGTATCTGCGGCAGCGCGAAGGTGGGCAGGCCACCGGCGATGTGGGCCATGTCGCCCAGCGTGCGTGTTGGCAAGCCCAGCAGGTACACCGCCAGGCCCACGCCAAGAATCGCCACCAGCGCAGGCGGCACGGCACGGGTGACGCGCGGCAGCAGGTAGACGATGGCCATGGTCACCAGCACCAGGCCGGTCATCACATACAGCGGCGTGCCGCTGAGCCAGCGTTCACCGCTCTTGAAATGCTCCAGTTGCGCCAAGGCAATGATGATCGCCAAGCCGTTGACGAACCCCAACATCACCGGGTAGGGCACCATGCGCACCAGCTTGCCCAGGCGTAGCAGGCCGAACGCAACCATGATCAGCCCGCCCAACAACACCGTCGCCAGCAAATACTCCACGCCGTGTTGCACCACCAGCGCGACGATCACCACCGCCATCGACCCCGCCGCCCCGGAGACCATGCCCGGCCGGCCGCCGAACAACGCGGTGAGGGTGCAGATGATGAAAGCGCCGTAGAGTCCCATCAGCGGGTTGAGGTGAGCCACCAAGGCAAAGGCGATACATTCGGGCAGCAACGCGAAAGACGTGGTGAGGCCGGCCAGTGCATCGGCGCGCAGTCGGGTGAGGTTCATGAGGTACCAGGGCATTGCGGGAGTAAGGCGGGGAATGGTACGGAATTGAGCGCGACGGGACCAGATTTTTAAGGCAGGCAACCCCCTGCGGCAAGTGGGCTTGTTGCAATGCCAGTCAGTTAAGGAGCAACACTGTCACGGTGGCGAGCGGGCTTGTTGTGGCGAGCGGGCTTGCCCCGCGTTGGGCTGCGAAGCAGCCCCTGTCAGAGCAACCGCGTACATCCAGACAGAAATGCGGTGAATGGTTTTGGGGCTGCTGCGCAGCCCAACGCGGGGCAAGCCCGCTCGCCACAACAAGCCTGCTGCCACAGTAAGCCTGCTGCCACAACAAGCCTGCTTGCCATCAGTGAATCGCAGAAAACCTAGACCATCTCGTGGCGAATCCACTCCACCACCGACGTGCGCTTCGGTGCCCAGCCCAGCAACTCGCGGGCATGCTTGCCGCGCACGCGGCTGTTGGAGCCCAGGCCATAGTTGGCCATTTCATAGCCCCATTCGGCTTCAGCCTCGGCCAGTGGCCAATCCTGCGGCTTACCCAGGTTCAGGGCTTGGGCGATCGCGGTGGTCATGTCGATAAACGAGGCCTCGCCGCTTTCCACAAAGTAGAACGTCCCCGGCACATTCTTCTTCAGCGCCAGCAGGTACAGCGCCACCACGTCTTCAATGTGCACGTTGGACCAAATGTTTTGCCCCGTCCCCACATGGCGCACCACCCCACTCTTGCGCGCCTGCTTGAGCAAGCGCGGCAATTGCACGCTGTCACGCTTCACGCCCAGGCTGTGGCCGTAGATCAGGGTGTTGCAGATCACGGCCGAATTCACGCCGTCGCGGGCAGCCGCCAGGACCAGGTTGTCGATGGCCACGCGTGCAGCCTTGTCGACAGTCGGCTCCGGCAGGTTGTCTTCGAAATAGATGACATCACTGGCCTTGCCGCCCGACGCATCGCCCACAATGCTCGAACCGCTGGTATGCAGGAATGGCTTGTTCGAGCCTTTCAACGCAGCCAGCAGGGTTTCCACCGCGGCACGGTGGTCGCTGCTCGCGGCATTGATCACCGCATCGGCTTTGTGCGCCTGCGCGGTCAATACGGCGGCGTCATCGAGGGTACCGATCACCGGGTTGATGCCCAGGGCGGTCATTTCAGCCGCTTGCCCGGCGCTGCGTACCAGACCGGTAACCGTGTGGCCGGCCTTGACCAGGCCAGTGGCGATGGAACCGCCGATAAAACCGGCTGCGCCGGTAATGAATACGTTCATGGAGAGTGCTCCTGACGGGGTAGGTGATGGGTCCATTGTTACGGACTCATCCCTGCCGAATAAGCCCGCAGCGCCCAATTCACTCTTGCGTGACGGTCACGAATCAGCAGGCATACCGCGCCAGCTTGGCTTGGATGAAGTCCAAGAAGCACTGGATGCGTAAGGCCAACTGCGAATTGCGGTAGAACACCGCATGGATCGGCTGGCGATAGCCACTGTTGAACGCCTCCAGCACCGGCACCAGGCGCCCGGCATTGATGTCGTCGACGGTCATGAAGTTGGACAGGCAGCAAATGCCCTGTCCTTCCAGCGCCAGCTGCCGCAAGGTTTCACCGCTGGACGCAGCAATGCCGGGCTGGATCAGCCAGCGGTCACCTTCCACATGGCGCAGGGGCCAATGGTTGAGGGTTTCGGTCTGGGTGAAGCCGAGCAAGGTGTGGTCGGCCAGTTCGGCAACCGTCGTCGGCGCACCATGCTGCTTGAGGTAGGCGGGGCTGGCGAGGATATGCAGCGGCGACCAGCCGAGGGAGCGCGCATGCAGGGTGGAGTCGGCCAGGGCGCCAATGCGAATGGCGATGTCGGTGCTTTGCTCCAGCAGGTCGATGATCAAATCATCGCTGTTCAGCTCCAGCTGGATGTCCGGGTACAGGCTGCGAAACTCAGCGATGTACGGCACGATCCCATGCAGCATGAACGGCACGGCGGCGTTGATACGCAGGCGCCCGGCCGGATTTTTCTGGCGGGACGACAGGCGCTCCTCCAGCTCGTCCATCTGCGCCAGGATCAGCTTGGCCTGCTCGAAGAAGTACTTGCCCTCCTCGGTCAGGTCCATGCGCCGCGTGGTGCGGTTGATCAGCGTGGTCTCAAGCTTGGCTTCCAGGCGCGACAGCGTGCGGCTGACCGCTGACGGCGTCTGCCCGACCTGTTCCGCCGCCGCGGAAATCGAGCCGCACTCAATCACGCTGACGAAGATCTGTAGCTCATCGGATCGGGCTTTCACAGGCGGTCCTCATTATCGGTTCAGCGCAGCTTACACCGGGAGGTTGAACACCTGCGCCAGATGCTGCTCGTAGCGCGCCACATCGGCCTCGATGGCCGGGCGTTTCATCACGTCCACGCAGAGGAAGGTCGGCAGGCCGGTCATGCCGAGGAACTCGTTGGCTTTGTGGAACGGGAAGTACACCGCGTCTACGCCCTTGGCTTCGAAGAAGTCAGTCGGGTCGTCAAAGGCTTGCTGCGGGGCGTTCCAGGTCAGCGACAGCATGTATTGCTTGCCCTGGATGAGGCCACCGCTGCCGTATTTCTGCGAGGCGTCGGAGCGGGTGCGACCATCGCTGGCGTACAGGCTGCCGTGGCCTTCGGTGAAGACTTCGTCGATGTACTTCTTGACGATCCACGGCGCGCCCATCCACCAGCCAGGCATCTGGTAAATGATCACGTCGGCCCAGAGGAATTTGGCGACCTCTTCGGCCACGTCGTAGCCGGCATCGATATGGGTGACTTTGACGTCGATACCGCCTCGGTCCAACACCGCCAAGGCGGTGTCATGCAGGGTGGTGTTGTAGCGGCCATCGGAGTGGGCGAACTTTTTGCCGCCATTGAGCAGGAGTACTTTTTTCATGGGAAGCGTCCAGAAGGTTGAAAATGTCTGGGCGCAGACTATCGGCCTCGGCCCCTTGGAATAAGCCACCACTGAGCAAAATACTTTTGACCAGAAATCACGAATACCTCAATCATTGTTAACCGCTGATCAGCAGATGCCCGCCCAACAAGGCCATACCGATAAAAAACACGCGCTTGAACAACAGCGCACTGATGCGCTGGCGCACCACCTGGCCCAGCCACATACCCAGCAGCGCCGGCACCAGCGCCAGCAACGAGGCACTGACTTCTCCCCCGCCCAAGGTGCCACGCCAGGCCAATCCCGCGGCCAACGCGAGGGTCGACACGCTGAACGACAGCCCCAACGCCTGCACCAACTGATCGCGATTCAACCCCAACGCTTGCAGGTACGGCACCGCAGGGATCACGAATACGCCCGTCGCGGAGGTGATCACGCCGGTGACCAGCCCACACAGCGGGCCCAGCCAGCGCTCGGTTGGAGCGTTGACCTTGAACGTGGGCAGGAACAGTCCACTCAGTGCATACGCCAGCAACGCCGCGCCCAACGCGCGCACCACCCATTGCCCGGCGTCCATTCCCAGCCACACCGTGCCCAGCCCGGTACCGAGGAAAATCAGCAGCAACATCGGCCACAGGCGCTTGAGCAAAGCACTCAGGTGCCCGCCGAATGCCAATTGCCACAGGTTGGTGACGGTCGAAGGGATGATCAGCAACGCCGCAGCCTGTGCCGGCAACATAGCCAGGCCGAGCATGCCCATGGCCACGGTGGGCAGGCCGAGGCCGATCACGCCCTTGACGGTGCCAGCCAGCAGGAAGGTGCCGATCACCAGCAAGGTAAGGGCGGGGCCGAGGTTTTGGTAAAACGCGAGGAGGGTATTCATGGGCCGATTGTGCGACTTTTCGATAAGCTCGGAAATTCGCCATATACTGAGGCAGCCTCTTGTTTTGCATGAGGCTGAGGGCCTCATCGGGGGCAAGCTCCTCCGACACTTGGACTGCATCCATGTGTGGGAGGGGTGGTGCGAGGCGTCGACTTGCTCCCGATGAGGCCAGTCCTATCACCCGAGCAATCAGCCATGCACTTTGACCTGATCGACCTGCGCCTCTACCTGCACGTCCTCGACACCGGCAATATCACCGCCGGCGCGGCCCGCAGTCATTTATCCCTGGCCGCCGCCAGTGCGCGCATCCGGGCGATGGAGGCTTCGTTGGGTATCGAGTTTCTCGACCGTGGGCGTCGAGGCGTCACCCCCACGCCTGCGGGAAAAGCCTTGGCCCGTCACGCCCGCCTGCTGCTGCAACAGGCCGAGCACCTGCAACAGGACCTCGCGGAATACGCCAACGGCGTCAAAGGCCAGGTGCGCCTGCTGTGCAACACCACCGCGCTCAGCGAATACCTGCCGGAACTGCTCGCGGACTTTCTGCGCGAACACCCCAACCTCGATATCGACCTGCAGGAACTGCCAAGCCTGCGCATCACCCAAGCCTTGCGCCAGGGCACGGCGGACCTGGGGATCATCTCCGACGCCGTGGACGCCCACGGCTTGCAGACCCTCGCGTTTCGCGACGATCCACTGGTGCTGATCATGCCGCTGGAGCATCCGTTGACGGCAGCAAGTACGGTGACCTTTATCGACAGCCTGCATTACGACTATGTGGGCCTGGCCGCCCATAGCGCGCTGGCGGTGTACCTGGAAGAACAGGCGTTGCACGCGGGGTTTCGCCTGCAAACGCGCATCCGCGCCGAGAGTTTTGACGGGGTGATGCGCATGGTTGCACGCGGCGCGGGCCTGGGGATCGTGCCCCAGGCGGCGCTGGCCCGTTGGCCGTTGGAGCAGCGCTTCAAGGCCCAACCGTTGCGAGAAGATTGGGCCTGTCGAACACTGCTGTTATGCGCGCGCTCGTTCGACCACCTGCCAGGTTACGCCAGGGCCCTGTTCGACGCCTTGACCCTGCCCTTGCGGAAAAACCCGTAATACACCGCCGACAGGATCAGCAGGAACGGCACGCCAAATACCAACGTCACCTTGAACGCCTCGGTGAAATAGGTGGTGATCATCACCGCGCCCATCAGCAGCAAGGTGATCAACGCCCCGATGGCGTAGCTCACCCGTACGCTGGGGCCGGCATAGCCGATGGCGTTGCACGGTCTAACTGTTGTCACAGATCCCCTGTGGGAGGGGGCTTGCCCCCGATGACGGTGTGTCAGTCACTTAGATGTTTGCTGATCCACCGCTATCGGGGGCAAGCCCCCTCCCACATTTTGATCTGCGTTATCTTCAGGTGACGCTGTGGCGGACTTTGAATTGCGGTTGGTCCCAGGTGCGGTTGTCGAGGATTTCACCGAGGATTTCCACGGCATCCCACACCTCGGTAAAGCTTGTGTACAACGGCGTAAACCCAAAGCGCATGATGCGCGGCTCGCGGTAGTCACCGATCACACCACGGGCGATCAACGCCTGGATCACCGCATAGCCTTCAGGGTGCTCGAAGCTCACATGACTGCCACGCCGGGCGTGCTCACGCGGGGTGATCAGTACCAGCTCATGGGCAGCACAACGGGCCTCCACCAACGCGATAAACAGGTCAGTCAACGCCAGGGACTTGCTGCGCAGGCTGGCCATATCGGTCTGTTCGAAAACCTCCAGCCCACACTCCACCATCGCCAGCGAGGTGATCGGCTGGGTGCCGCACAGGTAGCGGGCGATGCCAGCACTCGGCGCATAGGTGGACTCCATGGCGAACTGCCGGGTATGTCCGAACCAGCCCGACAACGGCTGCCGCACCACATCCACCAACGCCGGGTTGACCCACACGAATGCCTGGGAGCCCGGGCCGCCGTTGAGGTATTTGTAGGTGCAGCCAATCGCATAATCGGCACCGGCCTGATGCAGGTCGATGGGCACCGCGCCCGCCGAATGGGCCAGGTCCCAGAGGCTCAGCGCGCCGCACTCGTGGCTCAGGGCGGTCAGCGCCTGCATGTCGTACATGTAGCCGGTCTTGTAGTTGACGTGGGTGAGCATCACCACCGCCACGTCCTGGTCGATGGCCTGGGGCAATTCGTCCGGGCTGTTCACCAGGCGCAGGGAATAGCCCTGTTGCAGCAGCTCGGCCAGGCCCTCGGCGATATACAGGTCGGTCGGAAAGTTGCTCGCCTCGCTGACGATCACCTTGCGCGCAGGCGCGCGTTGACGCTGCACGGTCAACGCGGCGCTGAGCACCTTGAACAGGTTGATCGAGGTGGTATCGGTGATCACCACCTCACCGTCGCGCGCGCCGATCAGCGGTGCCAGGCGATTGCCCAGGCGCTGGGACAAATCCGCCCAGCCGGCGCTGTTCCAGCTGCGAATCAGGCCATTGCCCCACTCTTCGGCAATCACCGCCTGCGCCCGCGCCAAGGCCGCCACCGGGCGCGCGCCGAGAGAGTTACCGTCAAGATAGATCACGCCCTCCGGCAAGGCGAACTGACGACGCAGCGGCGCCAGCGAGTCCTGGGTGTCGAGGGCTTGGCAATGGCTTCGGGGGGTCATGGGCTGTCCTGGCTTTTAGGCTGAAGATGCTGCAAATAATGAACGAAGCTTTAGAGAATTTTCGTGCAAAGTGGTGGGTAACACGCTAATTAAGCTATAGGAAATTCGAATTTAAACCGAAAATACGCGGATTTATGCCAACCATGATTCTCGACGCCACCGACCTGCGCCTCCTGCATTTCCTGCAACAGGATGGCCGTATCAGCAACCAGGAACTGGCGGAAAAAGTCGCGCTGTCACCCTCCGCCTGCCTGCGCCGCCTGCGCTTGCTGGAGAGCGAAGGCATCATCAGCGGCTATCGCGCGGTGCTGAATGCCGAGCAGTTGGGGATCGAGTTGGAGGCCATCGTCCACCTCTCCTTGCGCCAGGATGTGGAGGATTGGCATGAGACGTTTATCAAGAAGGTGCAAGGCTGGCCGGAAGTGGCCAGCGCCTACGTGATCACCGGCGCCAGCAACTACGTGCTACGGGTGCAGGCGCGCAACCTCAAGCACTTTTCGGACTTTATCGTGAACCACCTGAACCGCACGGCGGGGGTGATGGATATTCGCTCGGAGATCGTGTTGCAGAAGATCAAGGATCGGGATGAGGTGTTGGATCTGGTTGTGCGTAAGTAGGCCGACGATGCCTTTTGTAGGAGCGAGCTTGCTCGCGAAACAGGTACATCCAGCGCAGCGATGCGCCTGAAATACCTTCGCGAGCAAGCTCGCTCCTACAGGGGGCGTCTACTACGGCGTACGCGGCGTCGAAGACTTGTGCGAAGCGGCGCGCATCCAGGTCTACGCCTCCAGGCTCGCCCACTTTCGCTACACCGAAGTCCTGAGCACCCCTTCGCCCGCATGGTCCGGCAAGCGTGGCTACCTCATCGAGCATTTCGACCTGGCCGAATTACGCGACAGATCGGCCGATATGTACGTGTGCGCCCCCCCCGCCAATGGTCGAATCCGTCCAGCAATGGCTGGTGGATCAGACACTTGATGGCGTTCAGCTGTATTACGAAAAGTTCACGCAGAGTAATATCTGACCCCTCAGCACTTCTGAGGGGCGGGTTCGGCGTGTAATCAACCCCGAGAAAAACAAGTAGAAGGGAATGTTAATGGCGGATGACATGGTTAACCCGGTAGGCCTCAAGCGTGGCCTGAAGAACCGGCATATTCAGCTGATTGCCTTGGGAGGGGCCATCGGCACGGGGCTGTTCCTCGGTTCGGCCGGGGTGCTCAAGTCGGCGGGGCCGTCGATGATCCTGGGCTACGCGATTGCCGGTTTCATCGCGTTCCTGATCATGCGCCAGCTGGGCGAGATGATCGTTGAAGAACCGGTGGCGGGTTCATTCAGCCACTTCGCGCACAAATACTGGGGCGGTTACGCGGGCTTCCTGGCGGGCTGGAACTACTGGGTGCTGTACGTGCTGGTGGGCATGGCCGAACTGACGGCCGTGGGCAAGTACATCCAGTTCTGGTGGCCAGAGATTCCAACCTGGGTCAGCGCACTGGTGTTCTTTGTCGCGGTGAACCTGATCAACACCCTGAACGTGAAGTTCTTCGGTGAGGCTGAGTTCTGGTTCGCGATCATCAAGGTGGTGGCGATTGTCGGCATGATCGTGCTCGGCTGCTACCTGCTGTTCAGCGGCACCGGCGGCCCGCAAGCCTCGATCAGCAACCTGTGGAGCCACGGCGGGTTCTTCCCCAACGGCGGCATGGGGCTGTTGATGTCCATGGCGTTCATCATGTTCTCGTTCGGTGGCCTGGAGCTGGTGGGCATCACTGCCGCCGAGGCCAGCGAACCGCGCAAGGTGATCCCGAAGGCGATCAACCAGGTGGTGTACCGCATCCTGATTTTCTATGTCGGTGCCCTGACCGTGCTGCTGTCGCTGTACCCCTGGGATCAACTGCTGCAAACCCTCGGCGCGTCGGGCGATGCCTACAGCGGCAGCCCGTTTGTGCAGATCTTCTCGCTGATCGGGAACGACACCGCCGCGCATATCCTCAACTTCGTGGTACTGACCGCGGCGCTGTCGGTGTACAACAGCGGCGTGTACTGCAACAGCCGCATGCTGTTCGGCCTGGCCGAGCAAGGCGATGCACCCAAGTCGCTGATGAAACTCAACAAGCAAGGCGTACCGTTGCGGGCCCTGGGTATTTCGGCGCTGGTGACGATGCTGTGCGTGGTGGTCAACTACGTGGCACCGAAAAGTGCCCTGGAGTTGCTGTTTGCGCTGGTGGTTGCCTCGCTGATGATCAACTGGGCGCTGATCAGCATCACGCACATCAAGTTCCGCAAAGCCATGGGTGAGCAAGGCGTGGTGCCGTCGTTCAAGACCTTCTGGTTCCCGTTCAGCAACTACCTGTGCCTGGCGTTCATGCTGATGATCATCAGCGTGATGCTGGCGATTCCTGGGATTCGGGAGTCGGTGTATGCGATGCCGGTGTGGGTGGGGGTTATCTATGTGGCCTACCGGTTGCGAGTGAGTAAGACGAAAGCGGTCGCCGCTGCGCAGTAATATCCATGTGGGAGGGGGCTTGCCCCCTCCCACATTTGATTGCGTTTACAGCGTGGAGCGTACTCGCCACAGCTCGGGGAACAGCACCGTGTCGAGCATCTTGCGCAGGTAACCCACGCCTTCGGTGCCGCCAGTACCCGGCTGGAAGCCGATAATCCGCTCCACCGTGGTCACATGCCGGAAGCGCCATTGGCGGAACGAGTCCTCCAGGTCGATAAACTTTTCCGCCAACTGATACAGGTCCCAGTACCGGCTTGGGTCGCGATAGACCTCACGCCATGCCGCCTCCACGGAGTCATCATGCACCGTGGCCGCCGTCGGGTCGCGCTCGGCTCGTTGGGGATCAATCGCCAGGCCCGCCTTGGCCATCAGGTTGATCGCCTCGTCGTACAGCGACGGCGTGGCAATCGCCACCTGCAACTCCTGCAACAACTCAGGCCGATGGGCATGGGGCCGCAACAGCGCCGGGCTCTTGTTGCCGAGGATGAATTCGATCTCACGGTACTGGAACGACTGGAACCCTGATGACTGCCCCAGGAACGGGCGAATCGCCTTGTACTCCGACGGCGTCATCGTCGCCAGCACTGCCCAGGCGTGCACCAGTTGATCGAAGATCCGCGACACCCGCGCCAGCATCTTGAACGCTGGCGGCAACTCGCCCAGGCGCACGTGTTCGCGGGCGGCCTTGAGTTCGTGGAGCATCAGTTTCATCCACAGCTCGGAGGTCTGGTGCTGGATGATAAAGAGCATTTCGTTGTGGTCTGGCGACAGCGGGTGCTGGGCACTGAGGACTTTGCCCAGGTCCAGGTAGTCGCCATAGCTCATGGACTCGGAAAAATTCAGTTCGGCGTTATGCCATTCTTCCGGGGGTTGGTAATCAGCTGAGAAAGGACATTGGCTCATCGCGTGGGCTCCTTGAGCGGGCGGAGAATGGCACGGACCGGGCTGGCGTCGAGATGGGCAAACCGCAGGGGCAGCGCGATGAGTTCATAGTCGCCCTCCGCTACGTCATCGAGCACGATGCCTTCGAGAATCGCCATGCCATGGCGGGCCACGGCGTTGTGAGCATCCATGGTCTTGGACTGTTGCGGGTCCAGGGACGGGGTGTCGATACCGATCAGGCGCACACCGAGGCCGGCGAGCAGCTCGATGGTTTGCGGGGCGATGGCGGTGAAATTCGAATCCCACTCGGTCAGCGGCGCTTGTGGATAAGTGCGCAGTAACACGCGCTCGGGCAAGTTATCCACACGCCCGTCCAGTTGATGTGGCTGCACCAGCGCGCCGCTGTCCAGGCAATGCAACACGCGGCACGGGCCCATGTACACGTCCAACGACACTTCGCCAATCGGTGCACCCTGCGCGCTGTAATGCAGCGGGGCATCCACGTGGGCGCCAGTGTGCGGCGACAAGGTAATGCGCCCGACATTCACCGGACACTCCGGGCCGAACTGCCATACACGCTCTTCCTGGAACGGCGTATCCCCCGGCCAGGTCGGGGTCGCCGCGCTCAAGGGTGGGCTGATGTCCCACCACGTTTTTATTGGGTTCATTTCAAGGCTCTCGGTCGGTACTGAGGTGAATGATACGAGGGCCAGCTGTGAATTTTCTTGCGATTTCCTGCGCCAAGCCGGAAATATTTCGCACTTACTGCGAAGAAACGGCTTATTTACGCTCAGAAGTATCGCCTGGCCACAGAGGAGCGGCCACCAAGGATTAATGCCGGCCAGTTAAGCGTACATAGCCTCCTGTAGGAGCGAGGGGGACGCCTAGTTCTTGCTCGCGAAAAACCTCAACGATAACGCGTGTTTCCTGAATGAACGCGGCGTCTGTGAGTTCTTCGCGAGCAAGCTCGCTCCTACAAAAAAGCCTTCCACACTGACTTCGCGATGCCTCAACCATCGGACTCCCTGCGCTTCTGGGCATCCCGATGTCGAGTTCAGACCACTGGCGCAACGCCCAAGGCCTTAGGGTGCATCTTTCCATTCCCTGCCTCGGAGTCATCCATGTCCAAGCCCATCACCGTACTGCGCGACACCCACCCGCTGCCCGTCCTGGATGCCTGCAAATGGGAAAAGCTCGAAGGTGACCCGCACACCGTCAACCTCAACGCCTACACCAGCGAAGACGGCAGCAAGATCATGGGCACCTGGATCTGCACACCGGGCAAGTGGTATGTGGAATACGTGAAGTGGGAATACTGCCACTTCCAAGAGGGCTACTGCGTGATCACCCCGGAAGGCATGGAGCCGATCCACTTGCGCGCTGGGGATATCTTTGTGGTGGAACCGGGGATGAAGGGCACGTGGGAAGTGGTCGAGACGGTGCGTAAGTATTTTGTGTTTGCTTGATTCACTTCTACCGTGAACTGCTTTGCATTGTGGCGAGCCGGTTTACTGTGGCGAGCCGGTTTACTGTGGCAAACCGGTTTACTGTGCAAAACGGTTTACTGTGCCAAACCGGTTTACTGTGGCGAGCGGGCTTGCCACAGTCAGTCTACTTACCACAGTCAATCTGCTGGCCACAGTCAGCCGGCTCACCACAGTCAATCTGCTGGCCACAGTCAGCCGGCTCACCACAGTCAATCTGCTGGCCGCAGTCAGCCTGCCGGCCACAGTCAGCCCGCTGCCCACACTACTTGGGTTTGCGGTAGCTGTTGATGATCGCCGAGAAGTCCTTGCCCCCTTCCCCACGCTGGCTCATCGATTGATACAACTGCTGGGCCACGGCGCCGAGGATCACCGGCTGGTGTGCCTGGCGCGCGGCTTCGGTGGCCAGGCCGAGGTCCTTGAGCATCAGGTCGGCACCAAAACCACCGGTATAACCACGGGATGACGGCGCCGTTTCGATCACGCCCGGCCAAGGGTTGTAGGTGTCGGAACTCCAGCAGCGGCCGGTGGAGCTGTTGATGATCCCCGCCAGCACTTGGGTGTCGATGCCCAGCGCATCGCCCAGGGCCATGGCTTCGCTGACGCCGACCATGCTGATGCCCAGCAGCAGGTTGTTGCAGATCTTGGCGATCTGGCCGGTGCCGACGTCGCCGCAACGCACAATGTTGCGGCCCATCTGCGCCAGCACGGGTTGAAGGGTGGCAAACAGTTCCGCGCTGGCGCCGACCATGAAGGTCAGGGTACCG
This sequence comes from Pseudomonas sp. OVF7, assembly GCF_030644265.1. Taxonomy (NCBI): domain Bacteria; kingdom Pseudomonadati; phylum Pseudomonadota; class Gammaproteobacteria; order Pseudomonadales; family Pseudomonadaceae; genus Pseudomonas; species Pseudomonas sp. OVF7. The sequence goes on from NZ_CP128996.1 coordinate 6,646,344, forward strand.
GCTTGCGCGCCGCCAGTGCCACCGGAGACCGGTGCATCGGCGACAGCCACACCTTGCTTGGCCGCCGCAGCCGCGACATCGCGGATGGTCTGCGGGTCGATGGTGCTGCAATCCACCGCCGGCACGCCTTGGCCGATACCGGCTAAAACACCGTCTTCACCCAGCCAGACACTGCGCACATGGGCGGCGGCCGGCAGCATGGTAATCACCAACTCGGCGCCGGTAGCGGCATCCCGCGGTGAAGCGCTGATGCTGCCACCCAGCTCGGCCAATTCCTTGAGTACCGCCTGGTTCAGGTCGAACAGGTTCAGCCCATGGCCGGCCTTGATCAGGTTGCGGGCCATGGGCGCGCCCATGTTGCCCAAGCCGATAAATGCAATCTTCATGGTCGTCTCCCGAATCAGCGCAGGTTGATGGTGGTGTTGACGCCATCATTGACCGTGTCGTCGTCGAACCAGCGGCTGGTGACGGTTTTGGTCTGGGTGTAGAACTGCACCACTTGCTTGCCGTAAGGGCCCAGGTCACCCAGTTTGGAGCCACGGGAACCGGTGAAGCTGAAGAACGGCACCGGCACCGGGATCGGGATGTTGATACCGACCTGGCCCACATCGATTTCGCTCTGGAATTTACGCGCCGCCGCACCGCTCTGGGTGAACAGGCCGGTGCCGTTGCCGAACGGGTTGGCGTTGACCAGGGCGATGGCTTCATCGAGGGTGTCGACTTCCAGCACCACCAGTACCGGGCCGAAGATTTCCTGGGTGTAGATCTGCATATCGGTGGTCACGCCGGAGAACAGGGTCGGGCCGACAAAGTTGCCTTGCTCGAAGCCCGGCACCTGGATGTCGCGGCCATCCAACTCCAGCTTGGCGCCTTCTTTCACGCCGCTTTCGATCAACTCCAGGATGCGCGCCTTGGCGCGCTTGGAGATCACCGGGCCGACATCGGTTCCAGCTTCGCTGCCGGCATTGACCTTGAGCTTTTGCGCCAGCGCCTTGAGGTCTGGCAGCCACTGCCTGGACGCACCCACCAGCACCACCACCGAAGTGGCCATGCAACGCTGGCCCGCCGCACCGAAACCGGCACCGACCAGGGCATTGAGGGTGTGTTCGCGGTTGGCATCGGGCAGCACCACCGCATGGTTCTTCGCGCCCATCATCGACTGCACACGCTTGCCGTGCTTGCCGGCCAGGTCGTACACATGCGTCCCCACGGCGGTCGAGCCGACGAAGGACACCGCCTTGATGTCTTTATGGGTGCACAGCGCATCTACCACATCCTTGCCACCGTGCACGACGTTGAGCACGCCGGCCGGCACACCGGCTTCCAGCGCCAGTTCCACCAGCAGCATCGTTGACAGCGGGTCTTGCTCGGAAGGCTTGAGGACGAAGGTGTTACCGCAGGCAATGGCCATGGGGAACATCCACAGCGGAATCATCGCCGGGAAGTTGAACGGGGTAATGCCGGCGCACACGCCGATGGGTTGGCGCAGGGTGTAGGTGTCCACACCCCCGGCGACGTTTTCAGCGAACTCGCCCATTTGCAGGGTGCCGATGGAACAGGCGTGCTCCACCACTTCCAGGCCACGGAAAATATCGCCTTCGGCATCGGCAATGGTCTTGCCCTGCTCGGCGCTGAGGACCCCGGCGATGCGCTTGGAATGTTCGCGGATCAAGGCTTGCAGCTTGAGCATGATGCGCATGCGCGCGCCGATGGGCGTCAGCTTCCAGGTTTGGAACGCTTGATGGGCGGCGTCAATGGCTGCGTTGACTTCATCGGCGGTGGCAAACGGGACTTTGGCCAGCACTTGCTGGGTGGCCGGGTTGACGATGTCTTGCCAGTGGGTGGTCTTGGACTCGACCCATTCACCATTGATCAGCAACTTGACCTGTTGCACGGAAATATCGGCAGATGCGTTCATGTGGTCTCCAATCTTGTAGTTATGCAGAGACAAGGCGCGTGAATCGCCTTGGTAATGAGGCGTTCGGACTGTTTTTGGAGTATAGATGTGCAAATCTCTAATAAGAACGCACATAAAAGCCGGTCCAATATGCAAAAAAACATCACATCACTGGGCTCCCTGAACTGGGATGACCTGAAGTTTTTTCTCGAGGTGGCCCGCACCCGCAAGGCCAGCGTCGCCGCCAAGCGCCTGGCGGTGGACTACACCACCGTGTCGCGGCGCATCAGCTCATTGGAAGTGTCGCTCGGCACCCTGCTGTTCGAAAAATCCCGGACCAGCGGTTTCGTACTCACCCCCGAAGGCCAGCGTTTGCTGGGCTACGCCGAGTCCATCGAAAGTACCCTGCACATGGCCTGCGAGCAGGTATCCGGCTCCGGCGTGGCGTTGTCCGGCCATGTGCGCATGGGCTGCACCGAAGGCTTCGGCAGTTTTTTCGTCACCCCGCAGTTGAGCCACTTCGTCGACACGTATCCGGCGATTTCGGTGGACATCCTGCCCTTGCCCCACTTCATCAGCCTGTCCAAGCGCGAAGCCGACATCGTCATCGCCCTGGAACGCCCGGAACATGGGCCGTACGTGTGCTGCAAGTTGTGCGACTACAAACTGCAGCTGTACGCGACCCAGGAATACCTCGACCAACACCCGCCCATCCAACGCCCGGCGGACTTGGCCGAGCATCCGTTTATCAGCTATGTGGATGACCTGGCGTTCAGCTCAGAGCTGCTCTACCTGGCAAACGTCGTACCGGGCGCCAGCGCCAGCTTGCGCAGTACCAGCGTGATCGCTCAGTACGTGGCGGCGCAGCAAGGGCGATCGATGGCGATATTGCCGTGTTTCCTGGCGGCACAGGACCCGCGCTTACTGCCGGTGCTGGGGGAGCAGATTGCGATTACGCGGCAGTTCTGGATGTATTGCCGGGAGGATCTGCGGAAGTTGAAGCGGATTACCTTGTTGTGGGATTACATCCGCGAGGTGACGGAGCAGAACCGGGGGTTGTTGATGGGGGAGACGCGGGAGATCACGTTCTTCTCTGAGTAAACCTGCAAGGACTCAGGTGGGCAAATCCTGACAAGTTCTGGGAGGGTTGCTCTCGATAGCCATGTGTCAGCCCGTCCCTCGGGTTCTGTCACTCCGCTATCGGGGGCAAGCCCCCTCCCACAGGTTGATTGCATTTCAGATTAACGCGGGTGAAGCCATTCAGTCCGCGATCACCACGATCGACACCCGCCGATTTTCAGTGCGTCCCGCCGCCGTGTCGTTGGACGCCACCGGCTCGCTGCTGCCCAGGCCGCGCAATTGGATGTTTTGTTCTTTCATGCCCACGCCGGTCAGCACGGTCGCCACGCTTTTGGCACGGCGCAGGGACAGTTGCTGGTTGTAGGTTTCCTTGCCCGAGGCGTCGGTATGGCCGTCGATGCGCACACGTTCGATGCCGACGCCCAGCAGGGCCTTGCCGATGCGTTGGACGATCTCAGTGCTGGCGGAGTTGAGGCTCTCGACGTCGCTGCCAAAGAGGACTTTGCCAGACAGGCCAAACGCCCAGCCTTCGTCGGTCAGTGCGAAGCCTTGTTGCTTGAGCACGGCGATCTGCGCCGGGGTCAGCCCTTTGGGCGGGGCTGTCTGGCACCCACTCAGGGCCAGCAGCGCCACGAACAAGGCGATAAACAGAACGCGTACAGTCGAGAACAAGGGACTAACTCCTGTGATGAACATTGACGGCGGGGCGCTCCGGCTCCGCTGTTTGCTGGCCGCCCTGGGACAAGCGCTTGGCCTGGTACATCGCCGCGTCGGCGGCGTTGAGCAGGGCACCTGGGGTGGCGCCATGCTCGGGATAAATGGCGATGCCGATACTGAGTGAGGTCAAGACCTGGGTATTGCCCGGTACCGGGATCGGCACGTCCATGCTGGCAATGATTTTATCGGCGATGCGCTCGGCGTCTTCCAGCTTGTGCAGCGGCGAGAGCAGGATAGCGAACTCATCGCCGCCCAGGCGTGCCACCAGGTCGTCCTCACGCAATTGCGCACGCACACGCTTGGCGACGGCCACAAGCACGGCATCCCCTGCGGCATGCCCAAAGCTGTCATTGATCTCTTTGAAGCGGTCACTGTCGAGGTAAAGCACTGCCACCTGCTCCTTGCTCTTGGCCGCACTGCGCAGCGCACGAATCAGGCGGCCCTCAAAGAATGCCCGGTTGGGCAAGCCGGTCAGGCTGTCGTGGTTGGCCTGGTGGGCAAGGGTTTCGTTTTCGCTTTGCAGGTGGGACTGCCAGGCCTCCATCTCGCCGAGCAGGGCATTGAAGTCGTTGCCCAAACTGTCAAGTTCGGCGATTTGTGCCGGTGGTACGCGGCGGTCGAAGTCGCGCTCCATACGGGCGGCGTGTGCCACTGCCGCGAGGCTGTGCAATGGACCGGTAATGCCCCGTAACAGGCGCCGTGCCAAATGCAGGGCGACCCAAGCGCTCAGCACGGTGCAAATCAAGATCCCGGCCAGACCGCTGAGCAGGAAACGCAACAGGCTACCGCCATGACCCGTCAGGTGAATGCTGCCAACGGTTCGCCCCTGGTGGATGATGGGTTGGCTGATGGGCTGTTCAAGCAGGGCGTGGGCCAGTTGCAGCTCGACCTTGGACAACATCCCTGTTTCCGGGCGTACCCACTGCGCCAACAGCCTGCCGTTGGCGTTGAAGACTTCAGCCTGGGCCACCTCTTCGGTGGACGCGATCAGGCTAAGGGCTTCGGTCGCCGCCGCGCTGTCGTTGAACACCACTGCGGCTTCTACGGTGTAGTTGATCGAGCGCGCGATCAAATGCAGGTTGTGTTCAGCGTACACTCGCAGCGCCAGCACACCGAGCAGGGTCAGCGACACACTGGCCAGGATCACCGCCACCAATGCCAGGATCAAGTGCCCCCTGCCAATCACGGAGCGCAGGGTCGGGCGTACTTTGACGGCTGTCATGGCGCGGCTGCTCGGCGGCGGGACAGTTGCAGCACACTGGGGTGAATGCGCACGCCGCTGCGTGCAACGGAGTCGAGGTTGACCTCGAACGACACCTGCTCGTCCTCCACTCGCAAACAGAACAGGCTGCCCACGGTGCACTGGTCGCCACCCTCGCTGATGCTGAGCACCGGGTGACCGCTGAGCGAGGCAAACAATTGGCTGCGTTCATCGGCGCTGAGTTTGCCGATGTACACGGCGTCGCAGGCATTGACGATATCGGGATGGTCGGCCAACAGCCGCCGCACCACTACCGGACGGCCGGTGGCCTGGGTGGTGCCCTTGACCAGGTCGTCGGTGTATTGGGTCGGCCCGACGATGCACAGGCGCAGTTGCGCGGGCTCCACCGGCCAGCGTGCGTAACTGAGGATGCCGAGCACCACCTGGGTGACCGCCTCGGCGCGTTGATCCGCCGGACTGGGAGCCTGGGCAAAGGCCTGCGGGGCGAGCACGCACAGAAGCGCCACAAGTAACAGGCGTCTCCAGTTGAAACGACGCTCTGTGGGCGAGACGGCCACGTTCATGCAGCGATTCTCTAAGGTGTTTTCGGGGTGATGCCGCAACGATAGCACAGCGGCGGAAAATCCCGCGAAGAGGGGCCTTCGCGGGGGTGGCTATTTTTTCAGAAAACTCAAACGTCTGAATCAGAAATATTGCATGACCTATCAGTCAGTTTTTTCAGCCTCGTGCCCCAGTTCCAGCATCAACCCACTCAAGCGCTTGACCTTGCGTCGCACGGCTTCCTCAAACACGCCGCCGCGGGGTTCGATCAAGCTGAACCAACGCTTGGCGCGGGTGATGCCGGTGTAGATCAGCTCTTTGGTGAGCACCGGGTTGAGTGCCTCGGGCAGGATCAAGGCGGTGTGAGTGAATTCAGAGCCCTGGGATTTGTGCACGGTCATGGCATACACGGTTTCCACATCGTTCAGGCGGCTGGGTAGTACAAAACGCACACCGCCCTGGCCATCGTTCCGTGGGAAGGCGACACGCAGTACCTGAGGGCCACCGTCGCTTTCGGGCAGTTTCAGTGCAATGCCAATATCCCCGTTCATAAGGCCCAGGCCGTAGTCATTACGGGTCATCAGTACCGGGCGGCCTTCGTACCATTGCTCGTCACCTTCGATCAGCCGCACTTTGCGCAAGGCGGCGGTGATGCGCAGGTTCAGCCCCTCCACTCCCCAGGGGCCTTTACGCACGGCACATAGCAACTGGAAGGCGTCGAAGGCTTGCAGCAGTTGCTGCGCCCAGTGGGTCCAGGCGTGATCTTCCCGCGGGGTGTCGAAGGACGGGCGCGCCGATTGCAGCAGGTTCAGATAATAGCGATAGCCTTCGGCGCCATCGCCCTGCCCGTCCAGCACCAGCCGCTCCAGAGCATGGTCGTGCTCACCTTTGAGGCTGACGCAGAACAGGTCGCTGTGGCTGCGGGCGGCCAACAGCTGGCGGGCCTCTTCGGCGTTTTGCTGGTTGACCCAGCGCGCCAGTTGGCCAATACCGCTGCCTTCGCCAAAGCGTCGCGAGTAACGCAGCATCACCACTTGCTGGGCCAGGGGATGGTCGCCATCGAGGTCTTCCTGCAAGCCACTGGCGCTGAGGTCCTCGCCGCTGACGGCTTGCAACCATTGGCGGGTTTCTGGGCTGTACCAGCCAGCCTCGGCGTCGCGGCACAGGTCACCGAGGACGGCGCCGGCCTCCACCGAGGCGAGCTGGTCCTTGTCGCCCAACAACACCAGGCGCGCATGGGGCGGCAATGCGTCGAGCAGGTTGGCCATCATTTCCAGGTCGATCATCGAGGCCTCGTCCACCACCAATACATCAAGCGGCAGCGGGTTGCCCTGGTGATGACGGAAATGCCGCGTGCCCGGTCGACTGCCGAGCAAGCGGTGAACCGTGGTGACCTGGGTCGGGATTTTTTCCCGCACGCTGTCAGGCACTTTCAGTGACAGCACTTGTTGGCTGATCGATTCGGTCAAACGTGCGGCCGCCTTGCCGGTAGGCGCAGCCAAGCGAATGCGCAGGGGCGTGCCGCTTTCCACGGCCGGCGCCTGCAACAAGGCCAGCAGACGCACCACGGTGGTGGTCTTGCCAGTGCCGGGGCCACCGGTAACGATGCTGAATGCACCACGGGTGGCCAGGGCGCAGGCAAGCTTTTGCCAGTCGATCATGCCTTCCGGCACGGGTTGGTCGAACAGGCCATTCAAGCGCTGGGGCAAATCGGCGGCGACGGTTTCTGCGGTCGCCAGACGCAGGCGCAGGGCCGTATCGATGCGCCGCTCGTAGGCCCAGTAGCGCCGCAGGTACAGGCGCTTGCCGGACAGCACCAACGGACGACTCTGTGCTGCCTCGCTGCCATCCACCGCGAGGGCGACCAGTGGACTCGCGGCCAGGGTATGGCACCAATGGGCACCGTCCAGGCCGTCGAGCAGTTGCGAAGGCAGCAACATGGCGCCGGCTTGCAGGTCGCCTTCGGGCGGCAATGACAGGGCGAAGTCCGGTGCCTTGAGGGTTTCGAACAGGTCCAGGCACACGTGACCATGGCCCAGTTGGTGGCTGGTCAGCGCCGCCGCCAGCAACACCAGGGGATCGGCGTGCGGGTCGAGCTCGTACAGGAAACCGACAAAGGCTTTGTCCAACGCGCGCAGCCAGCCGCGGTCAACCCAACGCTCCAGCAGTTGCACCAGATCAGCGGCGCGGTTGAGGGGGGCCAACGCCTCCAGCGGTAACGACGACAGGCTCATAGCAACACTCCTTGTTCCCAGGCGGGTTCGGCCTTGGGCGGTATCGATTGACCTTGGAAGAGCAAATCCAGGCCCTCGATCAGCTCCCGTGGAGGACGGGTGAAGTACGCCCCCTGGCTGGCGGCCTGACTGCCGCGCAGGAACAGGTAGAGCGCGCCACCGACATGGCGGTCGTAGTCGTAGCCCGGCAGGCGCGCCTTGAGCTGGCGGTGCAGGGCCAGCAGGTACAGTACGTACTGCAAGTCATACCGATGTTCGAGGATCGACAGCTCCATGGCCGCCTGGGTGTAGGCGGAGTCGTCGGGGCCGAGCCAGTTGGATTTGTAATCCGCCACGTAGTAGCGGCCGTCATGCTCGAACGTCAGGTCGATAAAGCCTTTGAACATGCCATTGAGCAGGACCGGCTCGGCGGCAACCCGCGAGACACCGTTGTGGGTGTACTGGCACACCAGCTTATCGAGGGCGAGCACGTCGACTTTATGACTGGCGAACCAGAACTCCATTTCGACCTGGTATTGCTGCAGGCCGCTGAGCGTGACCTGGTCGTTGTGCAACGGCAGCGCTGTTTGCAACAGGTGGCTCAGCCAACCGCTGAGGGTGACGATCCAGCCTTCCCAGTTACGTCGATTGCAACGCGCGCCCACGGCTTTTTCGATCGCCTCCGACGTCACGTTGAAGCCCTCCTCGCCCGCCCACTCCAACAGGCCATGGAGGAAGGTCCCTGGATTCGGGCCACGTGGGAAACGGTGAATGTCGCCGCCGGACGCCGCCACTTCACGCGGTGCATCAGGGTCGAGACGTTCGTCGTCGAACAGCTTCTGGGCTTGTGGGCTTTCCGGCGCTTCGAGGCTGGCGGTGCTCATGCTGTCACCGATGCGCAAGGCGCTGTAGGACGCGATCCACCAGTTTTCCGCCGCCTTGCGTTTGGGTAACAAGGGGGGGAGCAGCGTGGCTTCGTTGCGCGGCGGATGAAACACGCTGTCTTGCGCTTCGGGTACGTGGGTGTAGTGGATGGCGGGGCAGCCTTCCTGCAGATCCAGCAGCCAGCGCGCCAGGCCAGCAGATTCGCCCAGGGATGCGCCCGCGCCCAGCAAATAACCCAGCGCCGAAAGGTGCAGCACAGAGCTGCTGCTATTGCCGCGCTTGAGGTCGGCAATGCCCAGCCAGCAGGCGTGTTTGGCCCGGGTCAGGGCCACGTAGAACAAGCGCAGGTCTTCGGCCAGGCGCTCGTCATCGGCTTGGGCGATCAACGCGGCCGTCGGGCGCAGGCTGACCTGGGACTTGCCGTTTTCATCGTGGTAATGCAGCGGCAAGCGACTGCCATCCACCGGTTTGGCCGAACAGATAAATGGCAGGAATACCAGGTCGTATTCCAGCCCCTTGGACTTGTGGATGGTCACCACTTTGACCAGTTGCTCATCGCTTTCCAGGCGCAGGATCTGTTCTTCACCTGCTTGGCCGGAGAGCGCCAGGTGTTCGGCCAGATGACGGATCAGGGCCTGTTCGCCGTCCAATTCAGACGCCGCTTGTTGCAACAACTCACTGAGGTGCAACAGGTTGGTCAGTACTCGCTCGCCATCGCTGCGGGCCATCAGGGTTTGCGGCAACTTGAAGTCATGGAGCAGGCGCCGCAGCATCGGCAGCACGCCCTGGGTACGCCAGATCGTACGGTAGCCGCGGAACTGCATGACACGGCTTTCCCACGCCAGCTCGTCCTGGTTCAGACGTTCCAGTTCAGGCAGTGACAGGTTCAAGGTGACGCAGGCCAGCGCGGCGCGCAACGGACGCTCGACGTCGGGCTCGGCACAGGCCTTGAGCCAGGCCAACAGATCATGGGCTTCCTGGGCGGCGAACACGGAGTCCTTGTCGGACAGGTAGACACTGCGCATACCACGGGCGGCTAATTCGCCGCGCACGGCTTGGGCCTCCTTGCCGTCGCGCACCAGAATGGCGATAGCTGAAGGCAGCACGCCGTTAACGCTGCCGTCTTCTTGCAGGAAACCCGCGTGACCTTGCTGCCCAGCGTTGAGCAGTTCAACAATCTGCGTGGCGCAGGCGGCGGCAAGTTGCTGGCGATAAACCACGTTGGAAATCGGCTGATCGGTGGGCAGGTGCCAGAGCGTCATCGCCGGCAGCGTTTGGCCATCGACCTGCAATTGCTCCTTGCGCCCTTGGGACAACACCGGCTGGAACGGCACCGGGTTTTCGCCATCCGGCCTGCGGAACAGAAACGCGCCGCGGCCTTTTTCGGCACGCTGGAACACATGGTTCACCGCCTCGACCATCGCATGGCTGGAGCGGAAGTTGGTGCCCAGGGTGTGGTGACGACCAGTGGTGGATTGGCGGGCGCGCAGGTACGTGTAGATATCCGCGCCACGGAACGCGTAGATCGCCTGCTTGGGGTCGCCGATCAGGAACAGGCCACTGTCGAGGTGGTTTTCTTCGATGCGGTAGATGCTGTCGAAGATGCTGTATTGCACCGGGTCGGTGTCCTGGAACTCATCGATCAGGGCGACCGGAAACTGCTCGCGGATCACACTGGCAAGACGCTCGCCACCGTCTGATTGCAAGGCGGCATTGAGGCGGATCAGCATGTCGTCGAAGCCCATTTCGGCACGGCGGCGTTTTTCGTCTTCGAAGCGCTTACCGACCCAGCCAGCGGCGTGTTGCAACACGGCGGCATCGGGGGTTGGCAACGCATCGAGGGCGGCTTTGAGGCCGACCATGGCGTCGATACCCGGGTGGTGCGGCGGATCCCCCTTCCAGGCTTCGGCCATGCCATCAGGGGTCAGACGCGTGAACCCGGTGCCGATATCCAGTTGTTCGAGGGTTTCATCCGCGGCCCAGGCGCTGATTTTTTCGAACCAGGGTTCGAAGTAGCGGGCTTGCATCTTGCGACCATCGACGGCTTTGGCGGCGACGGCTTGCAGGCAGATGTCGCGCAACTCGGCGGCCCATTGTGGCCAGGGCGCTTTAAGCGCAACGAGGGCTGCTCGACGCTCTTGCAGGCAGGCGTTGATCAGTTCGGCGGGCTCACGATGCTCATCAGTGGGCCGCTCGCTGCCGAACAACGCACGTACTCGCGGCATCAGCGCGGCCGGCCCGCCCCAGTTGTTGCGCACCCAGTTGAGCGCATCGTCGTGCATCGGGTAGCAGAACAGCCGCCAATAGTCGCGCAGCACTTCGCCGAGCAGGTCACTATGGTCGGTTTCCAGGGTCTGGGTGAACAGGCTGCCACTGTCGAACGCATGTTCGCGCAGCATGCGCTGGCACCAACTGTGGATGGTCGAGACCGCCGCTTCGTCCATCCATTGCGCGGCGATATCCAGGCGATTGGCACACGCGGGCCATTGTTCGGGCAGATAGTGCTCGCGCAGCTCGGCGATCAGCGCATCAGGTTGTTTGATTTCATCGCGGAAGAACCGCGCAGCTTCGGCCAGGCGGATACGGATGCGTTCGCGCAGCTCCTTGGTGGCGGCGTCGGTGAAGGTCACAACGAGGATTTGCGGGGGCAGCAGTTCACGGCCAAAGCCTGACTCGTCACCACCGTGGCCGAGTACCAGGCGCAGGTACAGGGCGGAGATGGTGAAGGTCTTGCCGGTACCGGCACTGGCTTCGATCAACTGGCTGCCTTTTAGCGGGAATGCCAAGGCCAAGGGTTTGCTGCTCATGCGCCGACCTCCTCGCTGTTCAGGGATCGCCAAGGGGCGTTGAGCAAGGGCCGATACAAGGTTTCACACCACCCTTCGAATTCTTCGCTGGCCATCAGGGCGGCGTAGTCGGGGAATTGGCGGGTGAGTGCCGGGGTTTCGCGACGTTCGCCATCGGTGGTCAGGCCATCACCTTCGTAGGCTTTGCTGGCGGCAGCGTGAGCTTTGACCGGGTCGATTTGGCCAAGCCAGGCGAAGGCGGTTTTGACCGCGATGGGCAAGGGTTTGCTCATGCCGATATGCCAGGCGAGCAACAGGTCGCCGAGGATGCCCTGGGCGCTGGATTTTTCCAGCGGAGCCAGCAGCAGGGTGTCATCACTGGCCACCAACCCGGTGCTCAATGGCAGACCGCAGGCGCAGGCGACCACGTGATTGACCCATGGGCGAATCAGGCGGTGCCACTTGCGCGTCTTGATCGAACCGATGCTGTTGGGGATGGTGGTGACGCTTAACAACCCGCCATCACTGCGTCGATGCAGGCCGCTGATCCAGCCTTCCAGCTGAATACCCTGATGCTCGAAACTGATCGGTTCAGCACCGGTGTGCGGGGTTGGCCAGAGGGCTAGAAGCTGTTGGTAGCGGCGTAACAAGTCAGGCAAAGGTTCGATCAGTTCGTTACGCAGACGCTCGCCGAACCCGACCATCGGCAGCAGGCCACTGCCTTGCAGGCGCAGGGCCTGGGCGTTGAGGGCCTGGTCGAAGTGATCGGGCTGGCTTAATGCGGCATTGAGCAGGCTGTCGCTCAGACTGTAGCGTTGCAGTGCGTCGAGGACGAAGGGTTCTTCATCGGCCAACGGGACTTCGGCGGCTTCGAAAAAAACTTTCAGACGTTGGCTGAAGAAATGTTTGACCGGGTTGCGAAGGAAGTCCTGCAGTTGGCCCAGGCTCAGGGGCTCTTCCTGCCGATGGGCCGCCAATGCCGCCGTGTCAGGGGTGGCCTCCGCGGCCTCGTGCAGCAGCTGCCACTCACGGGCGTAGCTGAACAACGGGTCACCTTCGTGAAAATACCGGGCGCTAAAGGGCTGGAGCGGATGTTCCTGGGTCATCGCCTCAATAAGTGGCTGTGCAATATTGGCGTTATGCCAGCCACTGGCGATGTGGTCGCGCAGTTGGCCAATCAACACCGATGCCGGGCGATCGCTATTGTCGCGGATGCTGCGCCCGACCCAACTGATGTAGAGCTGGTCGCGCGCGGACAGCAGGGCTTCAAGCAGCAGGTAGCGGTCATCTTCGCGGCGTGAACGGTCGCCAGGGCGATAATCGCTGCCCATCAGGTCGAAATCCAATGGCGGTTGCGCGCGCGGATAATCACCGTCGTTCATACCGAGCAGGCAGACGAGCTTGAATGGGATCGCGCGCATGGGCATCAGGGTACAAAAATTGACAGCTCCGGCGAGAAAGCGCTGTGAGAGGCGACCCTGGTCCAGACCGGCCAGCCATGCCTCACGAACGACAGTGAGCGGTAACTCGTCCTGCAGGCCCACGGACTCACAGGTTTCCAGCCAGGTTTCCCGCAGCTGTTCGAGCTGGCCCAGCAGGTAGTCGTCGTGCTCGCTGCCAGGCAGGAAGAATAGCTGCATCAAGCGTTGTAGACGCTCGCCCCATGCTTGAGGAGCAGCAGGTTGAGACAAGGCTTGATGGGCATCGCTCAGGGCATCGAGCAAGGCCACCAGTGGGCCAATCAAGGCAGCGTCGAGGCCGCCGATTTCGTCATAAGGTTCGATACCGTCGCAAGCGGTGCCGGTGCCGACGGCGTAGCCCAGGAGCATGCGGCGCAGGCCGAAGCGCCAACTGTTTTGCTCCAGCTCATGGGGTAGACCCAGGCCGGCGCGTTGCTCGGCGTTGAGTCCCCAACGGATACCGGCCCCTTCGATCCAGCGGTGCAATGTGGGCAGGTCGCGTTCTTTGATAGCGAAACGTTCACGCAGGGCCGGGACGTCGAGCAGGTCGAGAATCTCGCTGACGGGGAAGCGGCTGTCTGGCAACTTGAGCAGATGCTCGACGGCGATCAACAACGGGTCGCGGCCGCGTTGTCCTTGGTCGGTGAGGGTGAAGGGGATGAAGCGTGGATCACTTCGTTCCAACTGGCCGAATACGGCGCGAATGTGCGGCGCGTAGCTGTCGACGTCGGGGACCATGACGATGATGTCCCGAGGACGTAGGGTGGGATCGGCGCTGAAGCGTTGAAGCAGTTGGTCGTGGAGAATTTCCACTTCGCGCTGGGCACTATGGGCGATATGGAAGCGGATTGACGTGTCGCGCTGCAGGTCAACGGCGGGCCAGAGATCGCGGGTTTCATTGAGCGGGCGCAGTTCGAGAATGTCGTCCTGGAGCTGGTTGAGCAATGTGGTGGGCTCGGTCTCGCTGAACAGGTCGATTCGGCCATCGCGGAAGGCGGCTCGGTAACTGTTGGGATCATCGTAACTGTCCAACAGGCTGATGTAGTCGCGGCCTTGTTTGCCCCATGCGGCCAGTAATGGATGGGCATGTTGGTGCAGGGACTGCGGGTCGATGGTCACTGGCATACCGGCCTTGCGCGCCTGGCGTTTGTATTCGTTACGCAGCAAGTCTTTGTCAGCGACGATGTCAGACCAATGATGGCGGCAGGGGTTATGCACGCACAGCAGGACCTGGCTGAAGCGGGCCAGGCCGGCAAGGGCTTCCAGTGCCTGCGCAGGCAAGGATGAAATGCCGAAAACAATGACTCGGGAAGGCAGGCATGGGGGGGCTTGTTTCAGGCTATTGATGCGCTCGATAAATCGCTGGTGGACGCCGGCACGGCTTTGGGCCATGCCCTCCTCCCCGACATCCAACAGCAGCGCGCGCCATAATTCGGCTTGCCAGCAGTTGGCCGGGTTCAGGGGTTTGGTTTCACCGCGACCATTACGTAACTGATGACGGCCCGCGGCCCAATCTTCCAGCCAGTCAGCACGGTAGACCTGATACTGGTCGAACAGGTCGGCCAGACGTTCGGCGAGTTGGTAGCGTTTACGTAGGTCCGTGTCGTGAGTCAGGAAGCATTGCAGGGGCTCGAAGTGCGGTTGATCAATGAGCTCCGGGAGCAGGCGCATCAGGCGCCAGGTCAACGGGGCTTTGTCGAGCAGGGACTTGGGCGGAATTTCGTCACGGCCAAGGACCATCCGATAAAGTTGCCACATGAAGCTACCCGGCAGTTGCACATCAATGGCCGCCGCGATGCCGCAGCCCCCCATATCGTCATCTTCCGGATCTTCAGCCAGGGCCAATTTGAGCCATTGGGCGATGCCATTGCTTTGCACCAAGGCGATTTCGTTTTCCAAGGGTGCCAGTGGATATCGTCGCATCCAACTGACCACCAGGCTGCGCAGTTCGTCCAGGCGGTTGCCGTGAACCACCATGAATCCAGCGCTGAGGGACGTCGAGTCCGGCATAACGGCTTCCTTGGGAAAAGCAAAAATCGAGGGAGGGACTTTAGCACTGTGGGCAAATATTGGCGGTATCGGGATGCAAGAAGCGGGGGGTTTGGAGTGGGGTCGGTGTGCGCGAAGGCGCGCGTCAGCGTTGTCGTCCTGCATGAGCACGCTTGCGCCTGCGCTTTTCGATCGCCCAAAACAAAACCCCATCTGCTTTGGCAAATGGGGTTTCGGAATTTAATCTTGACGATGACCTACTCTCACATGGGGAAACCCCACACTACCATCGGCGATGCATCGTTTCACTACTGAGTTCGGGATGGGATCAGGTGGTTCCAATGCTCTATGGTCGTCAAGAAATTCGGGTACTGAGTCGTGGCCAGCTGGCCTCGCTTCAGCAAATTGGGTATGTGATAGCTTTCGGTGTTTTGTGAACTTCGAACTTTCGGTTCGTTTCGTCTTCACACACCGCAATCTGGTGCCTTTTCAGGTCAGCAAATTGCTTGGGTGTTATATGGTCAAGCCTCACGGGCAATTAGTATTGGTTAGCTCAACGCCTCACAGCGCTTACACACCCAACCTATCAACGTCGTAGTCTTCGACGGCCCTTCAGGGGACTCAAGGTCCCAGTGAGATCTCATCTTGAGGCTAGTTTCCCGCTTAGATGCTTTCAGCGGTTATCTATTCCGAACATAGCTACCCGGCAATGCCACTGGCGTGACAACCGGAACACCAGAGGTTCGTCCACTCCGGTCCTCTCGTACTAGGAGCAGCCCCTCTCAAATCTCAAACGTCCACGGCAGATAGGGACCGAACTGTCTCACGACGTTCTAAACCCAGCTCGCGTACCACTTTAAATGGCGAACAGCCATACCCTTGGGACCGGCTTCAGCCCCAGGATGTGATGAGCCGACATCGAGGTGCCAAACACCGCCGTCGATATGAACTCTTGGGCGGTATCAGCCTGTTATCCCCGGAGTACCTTTTATCCGTTGAGCGATGGCCCTTCCATACAGAACCACCGGATCACTAAGACCTACTTTCGTACCTGCTCGACGTGTCTGTCTCGCAGTCAAGCGCGCTTTTGCCTTTATACTCTACGACCGATTTCCGACCGGTCTGAGCGCACCTTCGTACTCCTCCGTTACTCTTTAGGAGGAGACCGCCCCAGTCAAACTACCCACCATACACTGTCCTCGATCCGGATAACGGACCTGAGTTAGAACCTCAAAGTTGCCAGGGTGGTATTTCAAGGTTGGCTCCACGCGAACTGGCGTCCACGCTTCAAAGCCTCCCACCTATCCTACACAAGCAAATTCAAAGTCCAGTGCAAAGCTATAGTAAAGGTTCACGGGGTCTTTCCGTCTAGCCGCGGATACACTGCATCTTCACAGCGATTTCAATTTCACTGAGTCTCGGGTGGAGACAGCGCCGCCATCGTTACGCCATTCGTGCAGGTCGGAACTTACCCGACAAGGAATTTCGCTACCTTAGGACCGTTATAGTTACGGCCGCCGTTTACCGGGGCTTCGATCAAGAGCTTCGCGTTAGCTAACCCCATCAATTAACCTTCCGGCACCGGGCAGGCGTCACACCCTATACGTCCACTTTCGTGTTTGCAGAGTGCTGTGTTTTTAATAAACAGTCGCAGCGGCCTGGTATCTTCGACCGGCATGGGCTTACGGAGCAAGTCCTTCACCCTCACCGGCGCACCTTCTCCCGAAGTTACGGTGCCATTTTGCCTAGTTCCTTCACCCGAGTTCTCTCAAGCGCCTTGGTATTCTCTACCCAACCACCTGTGTCGGTTTGGGGTACGGTTCCTGGTTACCTGAAGCTTAGAAGCTTTTCTTGGAAGCATGGCATCAACCACTTCGTCATCTAAAAGACAACTCGTCATCAGCTCTCGGCCTTAAGATCCCGGATTTACCTAAGATCTCAGCCTACCACCTTAAACTTGGACAACCAACGCCAAGCTGGCCTAGCCTTCTCCGTCCCTCCATCGCAATAACCAGAAGTACAGGAATATTAACCTGTTTTCCATCGACTACGCTTTTCAGCCTCGCCTTAGGGACCGACTAACCCTGCGTCGATTAACGTTGCGCAGGAAACCTTGGTCTTTCGGCGTGGGTGTTTTTCACACCCATTGTCGTTACTCATGTCAGCATTCGCACTTCTGATACCTCCAGCAAGCTTCTCAACTCACCTTCACAGGCTTACAGAACGCTCCTCTACCGCATCACTTACGTGATACCCGTAGCTTCGGTGTATGGTTTGAGCCCCGTTACATCTTCCGCGCAGGCCGACTCGACTAGTGAGCTATTACGCTTTCTTTAAAGGGTGGCTGCTTCTAAGCCAACCTCCTAGCTGTCTAAGCCTTCCCACATCGTTTCCCACTTAACCATAACTTTGGGACCTTAGCTGACGGTCTGGGTTGTTTCCCTTTTCACGACGGACGTTAGCACCCGCCGTGTGTCTCCCATGCTCGGCACTTGTAGGTATTCGGAGTTTGCATCGGTTTGGTAAGTCGGGATGACCCCCTAGCCGAAACAGTGCTCTACCCCCTACAGTGATACATGAGGCGCTACCTAAATAGCTTTCGAGGAGAACCAGCTATCTCCGAGCTTGATTAGCCTTTCACTCCGATCCACAGGTCATCCGCTAACTTTTCAACGGTAGTCGGTTCGGTCCTCCAGTTAGTGTTACCCAACCTTCAACCTGCCCATGGATAGATCGCCCGGTTTCGGGTCTATTCCCAGCGACTAGACGCCCTATTAAGACTCGCTTTCGCTACGCCTCCCCTATTCGGTTAAGCTCGCCACTGAAAATAAGTCGCTGACCCATTATACAAAAGGTACGCAGTCACCCAACAAAGTGGGCTCCCACTGCTTGTACGCATACGGTTTCAGGATCTATTTCACTCCCCTCTCCGGGGTTCTTTTCGCCTTTCCCTCACGGTACTAGTTCACTATCGGTCAGTCAGTAGTATTTAGCCTTGGAGGATGGTCCCCCCATATTCAGACAAAGTTTCTCGTGCTCCGTCCTACTCGATTTCATGACTAAGAGATTTTCGCGTACAGGGCTATCACCCACTATGGCCGCACTTTCCAGAGCGTTCCGCTAATCTCAAAGCCACTTAAGGGCTAGTCCCCGTTCGCTCGCCACTACTAAGGGAATCTCGGTTGATTTCTTTTCCTCAGGGTACTTAGATGTTTCAGTTCCCCTGGTTCGCCCCTTACACCTATGTATTCAGTGTAAGGTAACCATCTTATGATGGCTGGGTTCCCCCATTCAGACATCTCCGGATCAAAGTCTGTTTGCCGACTCCCCGAAGCTTTTCGCAGGCTACCACGTCTTTCATCGCCTCTGACTGCCAAGGCATCCACCGTATGCGCTTCTTCACTTGACCATATAACCCCAAGCAATCTGGTTATACTGTGAAGACGACATTCGCCGAAAATTCGAATTTCTCAACTAAGAGAACTCACAAATTTTACCTTAGCCTGATCCGTTACCAGTGAAAGTAACGTTCAGTCTATCTTTCTATCACATACCCAAATTTTTAAAGAACGATCTAATCAAAGACTAGAAATCAACATTCACCATCGCAGTGATGGAATGCTCATTTCTAAGCTTTCAACGTCTAGAAGCAGTAGTGGTGGAGCCAAACGGGATCGAACCGTTGACCTCCTGCGTGCAAGGCAGGCGCTCTCCCAGCTGAGCTATGGCCCCGTATTTCTACAGGCGTTTCCCACACAAAATTGGTGGGTCTGGGCAGATTCGAACTGCCGACCTCACCCTTATCAGGGGTGCGCTCTAACCAACTGAGCTACAGACCCAATTTCGGGCTGCTTCTTTATCGTCTTCTTCAATGAATCAAGCAATTCGTGTGGGAACTTATGGAGCAGCTGATGTCGTCGATTAAGGAGGTGATCCAGCCGCAGGTTCCCCTACGGCTACCTTGTTACGACTTCACCCCAGTCATGAATCACACCGTGGTAACCGTCCCCCCGAAGGTTAGACTAGCTACTTCTGGTGCAACCCACTCCCATGGTGTGACGGGCGGTGTGTACAAGGCCCGGGAACGTATTCACCGCGACATTCTGATTCGCGATTACTAGCGATTCCGACTTCACGCAGTCGAGTTGCAGACTGCGATCCGGACTACGATCGGTTTTATGGGATTAGCTCCACCTCGCGGCTTGGCAACCCTCTGTACCGACCATTGTAGCACGTGTGTAGCCCAGGCCGTAAGGGCCATGATGACTTGACGTCATCCCCACCTTCCTCCGGTTTGTCACCGGCAGTCTCCTTAGAGTGCCCACCATAACGTGCTGGTAACTAAGGACAAGGGTTGCGCTCGTTACGGGACTTAACCCAACATCTCACGACACGAGCTGACGACAGCCATGCAGCACCTGTCTCAATGTTCCCGAAGGCACCAATCTATCTCTAGAAAGTTCATTGGATGTCAAGGCCTGGTAAGGTTCTTCGCGTTGCTTCGAATTAAACCACATGCTCCACCGCTTGTGCGGGCCCCCGTCAATTCATTTGAGTTTTAACCTTGCGGCCGTACTCCCCAGGCGGTCAACTTAATGCGTTAGCTGCGCCACTAAGAGCTCAAGGCTCCCAACGGCTAGTTGACATCGTTTACGGCGTGGACTACCAGGGTATCTAATCCTGTTTGCTCCCCACGCTTTCGCACCTCAGTGTCAGTATCAGTCCAGGTGGTCGCCTTCGCCACTGGTGTTCCTTCCTATATCTACGCATTTCACCGCTACACAGGAAATTCCACCACCCTCTACCATACTCTAGTCAGTCAGTTTTGAATGCAGTTCCCAGGTTGAGCCCGGGGATTTCACATCCAACTTAACTAACCACCTACGCGCGCTTTACGCCCAGTAATTCCGATTAACGCTTGCACCCTCTGTATTACCGCGGCTGCTGGCACAGAGTTAGCCGGTGCTTATTCTGTCGGTAACGTCAAAACAATCACGTATTAGGTAACTGCCCTTCCTCCCAACTTAAAGTGCTTTACAATCCGAAGACCTTCTTCACACACGCGGCATGGCTGGATCAGGCTTTCGCCCATTGTCCAATATTCCCCACTGCTGCCTCCCGTAGGAGTCTGGACCGTGTCTCAGTTCCAGTGTGACTGATCATCCTCTCAGACCAGTTACGGATCGTCGCCTTGGTGAGCCATTACCTCACCAACTAGCTAATCCGACCTAGGCTCATCTGATAGCGCAAGGCCCGAAGGTCCCCTGCTTTCTCCCGTAGGACGTATGCGGTATTAGCGTCCGTTTCCGAACGTTATCCCCCACTACCAGGCAGATTCCTAGGCATTACTCACCCGTCCGCCGCTCTCAAGAGAAGCAAGCTTCTCTCTACCGCTCGACTTGCATGTGTTAGGCCTGCCGCCAGCGTTCAATCTGAGCCATGATCAAACTCTTCAGTTCAAACATCTTTGGGTTTTTAAGAAACCCTAAACTTGGCTCAGCAATCGTTGGTTACATCTTTGATTTCTCGCGGAGTAACTTGTGATGCTGATAATCTTGTTGACTATCAGTCTGACTCCACAAGCACCCACACGAATTGCTTGATTCAGTTGTTAAAGAGCGGTTGGTTAAGATCTTTCGTCTCAACCGAGGCGCGCATTCTACAGCAGCCTCATTTGCTGTCAAGTGATTATTTTCAGAAGTTTTCAAAGTTTCCTTTGTAACTTCAACCACTTGCGCTTCCGATCTCTCGTTAGCGGGAGGCGAATTCTACAGCGTTACACGCTGCTGTCAACACCTCTTTTTCTCCGCTTTCGACCGAGAGGATCGAAACGTTAATAGAGCCGAACGACACTGCTCTACCAACTCCTTCTGGGCTTCGATGAACTGAAGCAGGCCGCTGTCGAATCTTGCGTAACTCTTTGTTTACCAAGGAGTTTTCCGTTTCGACTGCGCCGAAAGTGGGGCGAATTATAGACTTCCAGAATCTGCCGTCAAGCGTTAATTACGCTTTTGTCGCAGAAGGTGCTTTTTTCGCAATAAGGCGGGGAATTCGACGGGCTACTGGCGGTATCCGCAATACGAGAAGCAACGCGCCAATAGCCGCATAGATAGACCACTCTTTCAGATCGGCCCGTACAATCCACAGCATGTGCAGTAAGCCGAGCCCGAGAATCACGTACACAAGGCGATGCAGCTTCTTCCAACGACTACCTAGCCGGCGTTGACTATAGCGATTCGAAGTAGCTGCCAGCATCAGCAGAGAGAGGAACCCCAACGCACCTACAATAATGTAAGGCCGCTTGCGCAACTCCACACCCAACTGCGACCAATCAAGGCCCAGGACAAATACGCAATACGCTGCCAGGTGCAGCACTACATAAGCAAAACACCACAACCCCAGCTGGCGGCGTACGACTATCCATCCCGCCCAACCGCTCAACTTCTGCAACGGCGTCATTGCGAGCGTGATCAGCAGCAGGATCAAGGTCCCTAACCCCAACCGATCAACCAGCACTTTCCCTGGATCCGGCCCCAGAGCAAAGCTCCATGCTTCATATAGCCAGAACAGGGGCCACACCATGATGGACAGGAATACGCCGATGCGCCAAATCGGATAACGCATCAGTAGTTCTTCCGTAAATCGAGGCCGGTATATAAAGAGGCGACTTCATCCGAGTAACCATTGAACATCTGCGTCTCGCGCACATTCGGACTGAACAAGCCACTCGGCAGACGACGCTCCCGCGCTTGCGTCCACCGAGGATGGTCGACTGTAGGGTTCACATTCGCATAGAACCCATATTCGTCTGACGCGATGCTCTGCCACGTGGTCTTGGGCTGCTCGCTCACCAGGCTGATTCGCACAATGGACTTCACGCTCTTGAAACCATATTTCCACGGCACCACCAGACGCAAGGGCGCGCCATTCTGATTGGGCAATTCTCGTCCATACATCCCCACCGCAAGGATCGCCAACGGATTCATTGCCTCATCCAGGCGCAGCCCTTCTACATAGGGCCAGTCGATCAAGGCGAAACTTGAACGCTGCCCCGGCATGCTCTTGGGGTCCTGGAGCGTTTCAAAGCGGATGTACTTGGCCCTGGAGGTTGGCTCAACCTGTTTGAGCAAAGCTGATATAGGAAAGCCAATCCATGGAATGACCATCGACCACGCCTCGACACAGCGCAGACGATAGATACGCTCTTCCAACAGGTAAGGCTTCATGAAGTCTTCCAGGGCATAACGCCCAGGCTTCGCGACCTCGCCATCAATCACAACACTCCAAGGCTCAGTCTTGAGTGACCCCGCATTGGATGCTGGATCCCCCTTATCCGTACCGAACTCATAGAAGTTGTTGTAGTGGGTCGCATCCTTGAACGGGGTGATAGCCTCGTCCTTTACCGTCACCGCCTGCCATTTCGTAGCAGTCAGTTTCTCGGCAAACCAACCTGGAGCCTTACCCGGCTCGACATCGGCATAACGCGTGGGTTCGCCAGCACTCGCCCAACGCGGCAGGCTACTGGCAGCAACACCCGCCAGCGCACCACCGAGCAAGCTGCGGCGGGATAGGTAGAAAGACTCAGGCGTGACATCCGATTCGTGGCAATCGGACGCTTTAGGCAATTTGATTAACATGGCAACTCCGCAGCATTGGAGAACTGATGCACCAATAGACTGCGGAGTATGGGGGAAATTACATTAAGGCAACGTTTTGTCCCGACGCAGATGCAGCAGATACTGAATCGGGCCGGAGGCCGCATAGACAAGGAACGCCAGCAGCAGGATACGCGGCGGATCACTGAAGACGACCGCAAACACCAGCACCACCACCAGAATCGCAACGAAAGGCACCCTCCCCTTCAGGTCGAACTCCTTGAAGCTGTTGTACTTGATGTTACTGACCATCAGCATGCCGGCCGCCGCAACCATCAAGGCCACCAGGAACGACATCTTCGACCCCTGGATACCGTAGTCACTGAACGCCCAGACGATACCCGCCACGACACCGGCAGCAGCAGGGCTGGCCAAGCCAATGAAGTAACGCTTGTCAGCCTTACCGACCTGGGTATTGAAACGCGCCAGACGCAACGCAGCCCCAGCAACATAGATGAAAGCAACCATCCAGCCGACCTTGCCCATATCGCCCAGCGCCCAAGCGAACGCCAGCAACGCCGGAGCGACGCCAAAGGCCACCATGTCCGACAGCGAGTCATACTCGGCACCGAAGGCACTTTGGGTATTGGTCATACGGGCCACGCGCCCATCCAGGCCGTCGAGCACCATGGCCACGAAGATTGCGATGGCGGCAAAACCGAAGTATTTGCTCGCACTTGCGGCATCACCAGCAGCCAGGGCGCTTTGGGCACTCATGGAGTTGATGATGGAATAGAAACCGGCAAACAGGTTCGCCGTGGTGAACAGGTTGGGCAGAAGATAGATGCCACGATGCCGGACCTTGCGGCCTTCAGCGTCATGCCCTTCTTCGACATGCTCATCGATCGGTAGCAGGCTTTCGGCGTCAGAAGCCTGGCTTGGCTCTTCGGGACGTTCGCTCATGGACTTTACCTTGCAACGGTGTGAAAAAATTCGACAAATACTTGCGGCGAGTGTTCGCCCGCAAACGATGCAGCTTTATACCAGAACCAGGCTCCCAAACGAAAAAACGCGGCCTAAGCCGCGTTTTCCCTTGATGCGTACGACTTAGTTCTTGGCTTTGTCGACGATCTTGTTGGCACCGATCCACGGCATCATGGAGCGCAGTTGCTCGCCGATGACTTCAATACCGTGAGCGGCATTGTTACGACGCTTGGCGGTCATCGAAGGGTAGCCGGTGGCACCTTCGCTGATGAACATTTTGGCGTATTCACCGTCCTGAATACGTTTCAGGGCGTTGCGCATAGCCTGACGGGACTCGGCGTTAATCACTTCTGGGCCAGTCACGTATTCGCCGTACTCAGCGTTGTTGGAGATCGAGTAGTTCATGTTGGCGATACCGCCTTCGTACATGAGGTCAACGATCAGCTTCAGTTCGTGCAGGCATTCGAAGTAGGCCATTTCCGGCGCGTAGCCAGCTTCAACCAGCGTCTCGAAACCGGCCTTGACCAGCTCAACGGTACCGCCGCACAGAACGGCTTGTTCGCCGAACAGGTCGGTTTCAGTCTCGTCCTTGAAAGTGGTTTCGATGATGCCGGTACGACCGCCACCCACGCCAGCAGCGTAGGACAGCGCAACGTTTTTGGCGTTGCCCGAGGCGTCCTGGTAGATAGCGATCAGGTCAGGGATACCGCCACCTTTGACGAACTCGGAACGCACAGTGTGACCCGGCGCTTTCGGCGCGATCATGATCACGTCCAGGTCGGCGCGTGGCACGACTTGGTTGTAGTGAATCGCGAAGCCGTGGGAGAAGGCCAGGGTGGCGCCCTTCTTGATGTTCGGCTCGATTTCGTTCTTGTACAGCGCGGACTGGAACTCGTCCGGGGTCAGGATCATGACCAGGTCGGCAGCCGCAACAGCGGAAGCAACGTCGGTCACTTTCAGGCCATGGGCTTCAGCCTTGGCAACAGTGGCCGAGCCTTTACGCAGGCCAACAGTCACGTCAACGCCGGAATCTTTCAGGTTGCACGCCTGGGCGTGACCTTGGGAACCGTAGCCAATGATGGCGACTTTCTTGCCCTGGATGATCGACAGGTCACAATCTTTATCGTAATAAACTTTCATGAGGTTCCTCTATATATCCAGGCCGTGAGGCCATTCACTAATTTGGGTTAGATGCTGAGTACTTTGTCGCCACGGGCAATCCCGGTGACACCACTGCGTACGGTTTCCAGAATCGAGGCCGTCCCGATCGACTGGATGAAGCTGTCCAGTTTGTCGCTCGTACCGGTCAGTTGCACGGTATAAACGCTGGCGCTCACATCGACGATCTGCCCGCGATAAATGTCGGTAGTCCGCTTGATCTCGGCACGTTGAGCACCCGTGGCCTTGACTTTAACCAGCATCAGCTCGCGCTCGATGTGGGCACTTTCCGACAGGTCGACCAGCTTGACCACTTCGATCAGCTTGTTGAGGTTCTTGGTGATCTGTTCGATCACTTCATCGTGGCCAACGGTGGTCAACGTCAGGCGCGACAGGGTCGGGTCTTCGGTCGGCGCCACGGTCAGGCTTTCGATGTTGTAGTTGCGTTGCGAAAACAGACCGACAACACGAGACAGAGCGCCGGGTTCGTTCTCCAGAAGCAGGGAGATAATATGCCGCATGATTAAGTACGCTCCGTCTTGTTCAGCCACATGTCGCGCATAGAGCCGTCTTTGATCTGCATCGGGTAGACGTGCTCACTGGTATCCACCTGAATATCGATGAACACCAGACGATCTTTCATGGCGAACGCCTCTTCCATTTTCGGCTTCAGATCTTTCAAGTCAGTGATGCGCATGCCGACGTGGCCATAGGCTTCAACCAATTTGACAAAATCCGGCAGCGATTCCATGTAGGAATGGGAGTGACGGCTGTTGTAACTCATGTCCTGCCACTGACGAACCATGCCCAGCACGCCGTTGTTCAGGCAGACAATCTTCACCGGAAGACCATACTGCAGGCACGTCGACAGTTCCTGAATGTTCATCTGGATACTGCCTTCACCGGTGACGCACGCGACGTCAGTCTCCGGGAAGCTCAATTTCACCCCCATGGCCGCAGGAAAACCAAAGCCCATCGTGCCCAGGCCACCGGAGTTGATCCAACGATTGGGCTTGTCGAACTTGTAGTACTGCGCGGCGAACATCTGGTGCTGGCCCACATCGGAGGTCACAAAGGCGTCGCCCTTGGTCACTTCGCACAGGGTCTCGATCACGGTTTGTGGCTTGATGATGCTGCCGTCGCCCTTGTCGTAAGGGAACAAGCCGCGATCACCGCGCCATTCGTCGATCTGCTTCCACCAGCTGGCAACCGACTCCTTGTTTGGCGTTTCGCCGATGTCCTTGAGCGCGGCGACCATTTCGGTCAACACGCTCTCTACAGGTCCCACGATCGGCACGTCGGCCTTGATGGTCTTGGAGATGGACGCCGGATCGATGTCGATATGGATGATCTTGGCGTTCGGGCAAAATTTGCTCGCGCCATTGATCACACGGTCATCGAACCGCGCGCCCACGGCCAGGATCACGTCGGCGTGGTGCATGGCAAGGTTGGCGGTGTAGCTGCCGTGCATGCCGAGCATACCGACGAACTGACGGTCCGTTCCCGGGAATGCGCCGAGGCCCATCAGGGTGTTGGTGACCGGCAGGTTAAGCAGCTTGGCCAGTTCGGTCAGCGGTGCAGAACCGCCGCCCAGGATCACGCCACCGCCCGAGTAAAGCACAGGGCGCTTGGCCGCCAGGAGCATTTCTGCCGCCTTGCGAATTTGCCCCGAGTGCCCACGAACAGCCGGGCTGTAGGAGCGCAGCTTGGCTTTCTTGGGGAATACGTATTCGAATTTCTCAGCCGGGTTGGTCATGTCTTTCGGGATATCGACCACCACAGGACCCGGGCGACCGGACTGCGCGAGGTAGAAGGCCTTCTTCATGACTTCCGGGATTTCCGAGGCATGCTTGATCATGAAGCTGTGTTTCACGATCGGCCGGGAGATACCGATCATGTCGGTTTCCTGGAATGCATCGGTACCAACCATGGTGCTAGCGACCTGGCCGGAAATGATCACCATCGGGATGGAGTCCATATAAGCAGTCGCAATGCCGGTAATGGCATTGGTTGCGCCTGGGCCGGACGTGACCAGTACCACGCCGGCTTTACCGGTGGCACGGGCATAACCGTCAGCCATATGGGTCGCAGCCTGTTCGTGGCGGACCAGGATGTGGGTAACAGCCGGCTCCTTGAACAGTGCGTCGTAGACATGCAGCAGAGCACCACCTGGGTACCCGTAGATATAGTCGACGCCTTCGTCACGCAAAAAGCGGACGAGCATCTCACCGCCAGATAAAAGCTCCACGTTGTTCACCTCTAAAACGCCAGAATACCGTCCGTTGAAAACCGACGGGTCTTAATAGGTTTACTTCTCAACAGAGCATGAGCGACGGTGGTCGCCGACTACGTCAGCACTGACTGAGCAAGTATTGGGATCGTCCCAAGTGTTGCGGGCTTTTCCCACCCAGCGCGAGGTAACGCGTTGCGGGTGTAACAGGTCGGCGCGGATGTGCGCCTCATGATCTGCTGAGCGGGCCTGCTTCTGGCAGTCCCGATACAGCGGACTTTGGATTCTTCTGTTTCAGGCCCTTCAAGTCAAGCAATAATTGCGCTTTTTTCCAACTAAGCGCATGAGAACGCAGAAGAAAGGCCTTTGAGGAGGGATAAAACTCGCCTGAATGTCGTCAAGCGGTAGAAATGTGCGCAAGACTGCCGGAAAAGCCGGCAGCCATGCAATTAACGAGCGTCGACGATCAATTGGTCGAACTTTTTCAGCGCATTGCGCAAGCCAAGGCTCTCAAGCGGGCGATCGGCGTAAACCATCTCCGCCATCTCCAGGATCCCTGATGCATTGGGCAATGGCAGATCCTGCTCGAGGATCTGCTTCATGCGCACCAGGAAGATCCATTGCAGCCACTGGTGAAAGTCCAGCGTATCCACCGAAAAGGGCTCGACACTGCTCAGAGCCTCAGCACTGGGGGACTTTTCGTCCCACCATCCCTGCGTGCGCAATTCGCGCTCAATCAGCAATAACTGTTCGGCAATTGCTGGAAAACGCGCATCCATCAGAGGCTGACCTTGGCTTTTTGCCGAGCCTGCGCAGCGCCGGCAGCATCACCTTGTGCGGCACGAGCATCACCGATCAAGGCCCACAGGCTGGCTTGCAGGTCAGGACGACCGTTCGCCAGGGTGAGGCCACGACGGGCGAACTGCTCGGCTTGCGGTGCATCGCCCTGGGCCATGCGTACCTGGGCCAGGCGATACAGCACTTGCGGTTCGCGTGGCGCTACGCGCTGGGCACGCTCGAGGCTCGACGATGCGCCATTCAGGTCGCCACCGGCCTGTTGCTGTTGCGCGGTGGTCAGCAACGCCAGCACCGGGCCATCCAGTTGCTCGTCAGCGGACAGGCCGCCAGCGCTCGAGGACGACGGAATACCGCTTGGCGTCGAAGGCATGTTGTAGGTGCCTTGGTTGATCGGTGCCGTTTGGATCGGCGTGGAATCAATCGGCCCCGACGTACTTGGGCCAGGCGTCCAAGGTTCCGCGCTGATCGGTGCCGCCGTTGCCGCGCCGGCACCTGGCACCATCACCACCACGCCCGAATCCTGTGGGACGGCCTGGGTTGCGGCTTGTACGGGGCGCTTGGTCACGGTCTGACGGAACCCGCCATTGGCCGAGATCCGGTCGTTATTGGAAACGGCCGTGCTCGAGTCCACCACGGGAATGGAACCGCGCTGCACGCTGGAGCAGCCGCCGAGCAAAGCCAGAGCTGTAATAGCTGGAATCCACCACTTGTTCACTTGAAACCCTCTTTGCTTAATTCATCCAGCCCTTGACCCAATCCATCACCGATTCCGCGTCAGCAGGGGCACTGCCACCGCACGCAGCACCGGGTGGTGGTTCACTGCCGCGAATATACGGCATCTGCACCGCGCCCGGACAGTTGGCATCGGAGCCCTGGCCGGTATGCGGATCAATCCAGGCCTGCACGATATTGTCCGGCTGCGGCATATTCAGCGGCAGCGGATCAGCCTTGCGCATGAAACTGGTCCAGACTTGCAGCGCACCGGTCGCACCAGTAAACGGCGTCTTGCCATTATCATCACGCCCCAGCCACACCACGGCCAGCACATCCTGGCCAAAACCGGCGAACCAGCTGTCACGGGAGTCGTTACTGGTACCGGTCTTGCCGGCCAGCGTCAGGTTCGACGGCAGCACTTTATAGACAGAGCTGCCGGTACCTTCACGCATCACACGTTGCATACCGTTCTGGATCAGGTAGATGGAGCCCGCATCGAAACGCTGCTGTATCTGGAATGGATAGCGCTTGAGCGGCTCGCCTTCGGCTGTCAGCACACTGCGAATGCCGCGCATCGGCGTATTGAAACCACCGTTGGCGAGGGTCTGGTACATGGTCGCCACTTCCATCGGCGTCATCGCACCGGCCCCCAGCAGCATCGATGGGAAGGCCGGGAATTCACGGGTAATGCCCAGGCGTGCCAGTGTCTTGAGAACATTCGGCACCCCCACTTCAAGACCCAGCCGCGACGTGGAAATGTTGTAGGAATGCGCCAAGCCCTGGTACAGGAAGATCGTGCCATGGGAGCGGCGATCGAAGTTCTGCGGCGTCCACACCTGGCCATCGGCACCTTTGACAGACAGCGGGTCATCCGACAGCCAACTGGTCAGCGTGTATTTGCTCGGTTTTTCCAACGCCGTCAGGTAGACCGCCGGCTTGACCAGCGAGCCGATGGGGCGCACGGCATCGAGGGCGCGGTTGAAACCAGCGAAACTGGCCTGGCGACTGCCGATCATCGCCTGGACTTCGCCGGTTTCCGGGTTAGTCACGACCATGGCCGCTTCGACTTCGTCGGAGCCTTTACGGCCTGTCAGGCGTTTGAAGGTGTCGTTGACCGACGCTTCGGCCTTCATCTGCAGGATCGGATCGAAACTGGTGAAGATCCGCAGGCCCTCTTCGGTCAAGTCTTCGTCGCGGTAGTCTTCACGCAGTTGACGCTTGACCAGGTCGATAAAGCCAGGGAAGGAGCTGTCGGCCAGCTTGCCGCGAGTGGTCACACCCAGTGGCATTTTCTTCGCTGCGGCGACTTGTTCGGCCGTGGCCACGCCCTGCTGCTCCAATACATCGAGCACCAGGTTGCGGCGTTCAAGCGCACGCTCAGGATTACGACGAGGGTTGTAGTAGGAAGGCCCCTTGACCATCCCCACCAACAACGCAACCTGATGCAGCTTCAGCTCGGAGAGTGGCTGGCCGAAAAAGAACTGGCTGGCCAGACCGAAACCGTGCACCGCGCGCTGGCCATCCTGGCCGACGAATACCTCGTTGAGGTAAGCCTCGAGGATTTCCTGCTTGCTGTAGTGCAGCTCCAGCAGCATCGCCATCATGGCTTCGGTCAGTTTGCGAGTAAGGCTGCGCTCATTGGTCAGGTAGAAGTTCTTCACCAACTGCTGGGTCAGCGTACTGCCGCCCTGGGTCATTTTGCCGCCGGAGGTGTTGACCCAGATGGCACGGGCAATCGACTTCGGCGAGACGCCCCAGTGGCTGTAGAAATCGCGGTCCTCCACAGCGACCAGGGTTTCCAGCAGGTACGGCGGCACCTGATCAAGCTTGATCAGGATACGATCTTCAAGGTTCTTCGGGTAAATCCCGCCGATCATCAGGGGTTCTAGGCGAACCACCGGCAGCTTGGAGCCATTGAGTGACGACAGCTCGGCCACATAGTCGCCGGAAAAACGCACCCGCACCGGCTGGGCTTTTTCCAGGCCCTCATAGAACTGGAAGCCACGGGTATTCAAATCGACAGTGTTACCGCTGACGGCTGCCGCGCCAGGCCCGTTACTCACGGGTTCGCGGCGGTAGCCCAAGGCGTCGAGTTCGGTAAGGAAGTCATCCTTGCTCAGCTTCTGGCCGGTGAACAGCTCCAAGGGGCGGGCATACACCTTGGCCGGGATAGTCCAACGCTTGCCGGAGAATTTCTCCTGGACCACAGCGTCGAGATATACCGCGAAGCCGGCGAGCACGACGAGGCCCACAAGGCTGAGCTTGAGCGCCCAACCCAGCCATGGGCGCAGGCCGCGGGAAGGAGGTTTTTTACGGGAACGGGGAGATCGGGATCGAGTCATGGCGGCGGATTATACGCACTTTATTGATGATCAACATGAGCCGGACAGCGGTTTGCACGACCGTGCGTAGCGGCCATAATGCCTGCCATGAATTTCCCAAGACTCTGAAGGATCGCCCGTGAGCCAGTCCCTGATCACCGCCCTGCAAAACCCGGCCCTATACCCCCATCCAGTCGAAGCGTTTCAAGTCATCGAGACCCATATTTCATGGGTGATACTGACCGGCCCCTACGCCTACAAACTGAAGAAGCCAATGAACTTCGGCTTTCTGGACTTCACCGACCTGAAGGATCGCGGTCATTTCTGCCGGGAAGAGCTGCGCCTCAACCAGCGCCTTACCCAAGATTTGTATCTTGAAGTGTTGCCAATTACCGGCACTGCCGAAGCACCGCAATTGGGCGGTGAAGGCCCGGTGATCGAATACGCGCTGAAAATGCGCCAGTTCCCACAGAGCCAGCTGCTCAGCACCCTGCAAGCCAATGGCGAGTTGACCAGCGCGCACATCGATGAAATGGCCAAGCAAATCGCGCACTTTCATCTCACGGCCCCCAAAGTCCCCCAAGATCACCCGGCCGGCACCCCAGACGAAGTGATGGCGCCCGTACGGCAAAACTTTGAACAGATCCGCCCACTCCTCAGCGACAAGGCCGACCTGGTGCAACTTGAAGCCCTTCAAGCCTGGGCCGAAAGCAGCTTCGAGCGCCTCAAGCCCCTACTTGCACAACGCAAGCTCGATGGTTTCACCCGCGAGTGCCACGGTGATATCCACCTCGGCAACGCCACCCTGATCGATGGCCATGTGGTGATCTTCGACTGCATCGAGTTCAACGAGCCGTTCCGCTTCACCGATGTGTATGCCGACACCGCCTTCCTGGCCATGGACTTGGAAGACCGCGGCCTCAAATCCCTGGCGCGCCGTTTTATCAGCCAATATCTGGAACTGACCGGCGACTATCGCGGCCTTGAAGTACTGAACTTCTATAAAGCGTACCGTGCACTGGTACGGGCCAAGGTTTCGCTGTTCAGCATGCCAAGCGAAGCAGACCCGGTGCGCCGCGCCACCACCCTGCGCCAGTACCGCAACTATGCCAACCTGGCAGAAAGCTATAGCACCATTCCCTCACGTTTCCTGGCCATTACCCATGGCGTGTCAGCGGTCGGCAAAAGCCATGTAGCAATGCGCCTGGTGGAAGCGCTGGGTGCCATTCGCCTGCGCTCGGACGTGGAACGCAAGCGCTTGTTTGGCGAGCAACAAGTGGAAAACACCCCACAGGCCGGCATCTATGCCGCCGATGCGAGTGCAAAAACCTACGCGCGCCTGAACGAGATGGCCGATACCATCCTGCGGGCCGGCTTCCCGGTGGTGCTGGATGCCACCTTCTTGAAGCGCGACCAGCGCGACGCCGCGGCCAAGGTCGCCGAAGCGACCGGCGCGCCCTTCCTGATCCTGGACTGCAACGCACCACAAGCCGTCATCACCAGTTGGCTGGCTCAACGTCAGGCCGATAAAAACGACCCTTCCGACGCCACCCTGGCTGTTATCGAAGAACAGCAAGCCCATCGCGACCCACTCACGGCCGAGGAGCTACTCCTGAGCAAGCGCGTCGAAACCAATGAAAGTGGGACACTGGACGCATTGGTAGCGCACATCCGTCAGCGCCTGCCGGGTTTGTAAGAAAAAATTCTTGGCTGCGTCGTCGTCTTCGGCGCGCAACCAGGGAATAGTGGCACTATAATGGCGTCATAAATCCAACAGGTATCGACATCATGAGTCAGCCGAAGCTTCTCGATACACCGCTCTACTCGCTCCTGCATAAAGACGATATCCGAGGCTTCAATCAGGAACGTCCCAAAGACGGCGTTATCGACATGCGTGGTGGCGACTTCCGAGGTTTGGACCTGCGTGACCTGAACGCCGCAGGGGTAGATTTCACCGACGCGTACTTCCGCTCTGCCGACTTGCGCGGCCTGGACTTGCGCGACTGCTCACTGGAGGGCGCCAGCCTGGCCCATGCGCAGATTTCGGGGACCTACTTTCCGCCTGAATTGACTGCCGATGAGATCCTCATGTCGGTCAACTTTGGCACGCGCCTGCGCTACCGCACCAAGTAATCCCCTGCCCCCAACCCCGGCTGCGCATACAGCGTGCCGGGGCTTCACGCCTGCCCGCCGTCAAAAACCTCGCCCCATTCTTATAAGCTTTTGCGCCGTTCCTGGCCAAAGAACTACGCTTTTCCTACTGAACGCTACACTCCTTTCAGACTTGCCTGGTCACGATACCCACCGCACCATTCGGCCGTCGCAAGGAGGCTTGATGAACGATGAGCTGCAACACCTTAAAAACCTTGGCAAGACGTCGGCGCAGTGGCTGCATGCGGTGGGTATCCACAGCGCATCCGACTTGCGCCGCCTGGGAGCTGTGGATGCTTATCGAGCGGTACGCACCCGAGGGTTCCGCGCATCCAAAGTATTGCTGTATGCAATCGAAGGGGCATTGATGGATGTGCACTGGAACGACCTCCCTGCCGAGCGCAAGGAAGCGTTGAACCGTCAATTGGACGCTATTTCCACACGCCAGAAAAATTAGACCGGCAAGCCCATACAGTATCTACAGGCTTTTCGAACGCGTGTTTGAGAAAAGCACGAGAGCCAACAAAAACAAATGTTGACTCTCAAATGAGAATCGTTATGATTATCACAACTGGTCGCGAGATCAGCCGATAACTGAAAGACCATTGGTTCGGACTCTCAGATTATCTCCTCATCAGGCTAATCACGGTTATTTGACCCGGCTTTTGCCGGGTCTTTTTTTGCCTGCGAAAAGACGCTGACAACCACCCCGACTTCAACGCGCGATAATTAACGGATGCCCACGCTCCGGGTGGAGCTGCACCAATACATCCAAACCGAATACCGCTTTAAGCGGCTCAGGTCGCATCACCCGTGCCGGCGTGTCCAGTGCATGCGGACGCCCTTGGGACAGCAACAAGATCCGGTCACAGTAACGCGCCGCCAGATTCAGATCATGGAGAATCACCAGCACAGCCGCGCCCCGATCGGCGAATGTCCGTATCGCCTGCAAGGTGGTGTGTTGGTGCAAGGGGTCCAGCATAGACGTCGGCTCATCCAACAACAACGTCTGCCCCTCCTCGCCCGGCCACAATTGCGCCATGACTCGCGCCAAATGCACACGCTGGCGTTCGCCGCCCGACAAGGCCAGGTAGCTGCGGCCGCTCAAATGCCCGACATCCGCGGCCTGCAGCGCTGCCTGGATAATCTCCTCATCACGCACCCGTCCAGTCTGATGGGGCAAGCGCCCCATGCCTACCACCTCTTCGACGCGGAAGGCGAAGTCCAAGGTCGAACTTTGCGGCAATACCGCCAGGCGCTGGGCGCGCTGCGATCCGCTCCAGCCCTTCAGCTCCTGCTGATCCAGCCATACCTTGCCCTGATCCGGCGGCAGTTCACCACACAACGCCCCCAGCAATGTGCTCTTGCCAGCACCATTAGGCCCCAGCACACCGAGCACCTGACCCGGCAACAGGTCCAGGCTGACGTCCGCCAGCACGATTTTGCGAGCACGCCGTATCTGCAGCGCCTCCACCCGCAACATCAGGCGCGCCCTCGCAATAACAGATAAAGAAAGAACGGCGCGCCAATAAACGCCGTCACGATGCCGATCGGCAATTCAGCCGGCGCCAACGCCAAGCGGGCGACCAGATCCGCCAACAGCAGCAGGCTCGCACCTGCCAATATCGAGGCTGGCAACAACACCCGATGATCCGGCCCCGCCAGCAATCGCACCAAGTGCGGCACGACCAGCCCGACAAACCCAATCATTCCCGCTGCCGCCACGGCCGCTCCCACGCCGAGGGCCGTGCAAAACACCAATTCGCGCTTGAGGCGCTCTACATCAACGCCCAAGTGACTGGCTTCGGACTCACCAAGCAACAGCGCATTCAACGCCTTCGCCCGGCGCGGCAACCACAGCGCCACACCGGCGGTCACCAGCAGCAACGGCCACAGGCGCGAGTAGCTGGCGCCATTGAGACTGCCGAGGTTCCAGAAGGTCAGGGTCCGCAGGGTGGCGTCATCCGCCAGGTAGGTGAACAAACCCACCGCCGAGCTGGCGAGGGCTGTCAGCGCGATGCCGGCGAGCAGCATCGTCGCGACGTTAGTCTGGCCGTTGCGCCGCCCCAGCCGGTAAACCAGCGCCGTGACGCCAAGCCCACCGAGAAACGCACACAGCGATAATAGATAGGGGCCGAACGCGTCCGGCAAACCGCCGAAGAACGAACCACCGACAATGGCGATGGCCGCCCCCAGCGCAGCACCGCTGGAGACCCCGACCAAACCCGGATCCGCCAACGGGTTGCGAAACAAGCCCTGCATCGCCACGCCTGACAATGCCAGCACGCCCCCCACTGCCAGGCCCAGCAACGTCCGCGGCAAGCGAATTTGCCCCAGGATCAACTCCGCCTGCTCCAATCCCTGTGCCTCGATCGGCACGCCTACCAAGCGCAACGCCGCCTTGAGCGTATCCAACAGGGGCAAGCTGACCGGCCCCAGGGCCAATGAAAGCCAGATCGCCAGTGCACACAGCAGCGCCAGCCCGATAAACAGGGCTCGCGGCTTGACCAGGGTGGTCATGGGGCCGGTTTAGCCTGGGATGGATAGAAGCCGGCGGACAACGCCGACAGGCTTTGCGGTAAACGCGGCCCGAGCCCGCCCACCAGCAGCGTCGGGTCCAGCTCAATTACCCGCCCATTCCTGGCCGCCGGGGTGGAAGCCAGTATCGGGTTCTCCTTGAACAGCGCAGCCCGTGCCGCATCGCCGCTGAGGGCGCGATCAGCGAACACCAGCACTTGCGGGCTCAGCCCCGCCAGCGACTCCACGGAAAACGGCTTATAGCCAATATGGGTTGCCAGGTTGCGCCCACCGGCCTGCCGCAGCATCCAATCAGCGGCAGTGTCCTTGCCGGCGATCAACGGCTTGCCACCCGCATTACCGAGCAGCAGCAACACACCCGGCGCCTTTTGCGTGGCCTGCGCCTGGGCAACCCAACTTTTCTGCCGACCAAGGGCCTGCTCGTATCCCACAAACAACTCGCGGCCCTTGGCCTCAGTGCCCAGCAACGTGCCCAGGCGCTCAAGGTTAGCCTTCAAGGCAGGCAAATCCGGTTGCGCCGAGAACATCTCCACCTGCACACCCGCACCGCGAATCTGCGCCAGAACCGGCGGCGGCCCCATCTCTTCAGTGCCCACCAGGATCTGCGGACGCAGGCTGAGAATGCCTTCAGCCGACAATTGCCGCTGATAGCCGATGCTTGGCAATGCCTTGAGGGACGCCGGATGCTGGCTGGTCGTATCGACGCCCACCAACTTCGATTCACCGCCCAGGGCCACGACCCACTCAGACAAGGCCCCACCGGCACTCACCCAGCGCTGGGGCAGTTCAACGGCGCATGCCACGTGATTGACCAGCAGTCCGACAACAAGCGCAATAGCGCTGGCACTCAGTCGCATAACAGGGTTTCCTTCCAAGGGCGCGGCCACTGAGCCACTCATCGATGTGACAGGTCATCTCTGCCAGGCATCGTACTGAGCGCCCAGCCAGTCATCGTGCGAAGCTGGCATTTGATAATTGTTTGCATTTGAACGTCAAGGCACTTAAGGATTGAAATGAAGTTTCTCTGCCCTTCCGACACCCTCGCCCCCAACAGCAGCCTCGGTTTTGATATCGACGGCTGCAAGCTGCTGGCCGTGCGTCGGGACGGCGTTGCCTACTTCTACGTCAACCGCTGCCCCCATCGCGGCATTCCACTGGAATGGCAGCCCGACCATTTCCTCGACGCCAGCGCCAGCCTGATCCAGTGCGCTACCCACGGCGCGCTGTTCCTGATCGAGAGCGGCGAGTGCATCGCCGGCCCCTGCGCCGGTCAAAGCCTCAAGGCCCTGGCCGGTCGAGAGGACGCACACGGTTTGTGGGTAGAACTCTAGTCGCCAAGCAGCACGTCCAGCCGGCGGTCCACGCAAATTTCCTCGGACGTAACACGTACGCCATACGCCAGCACCTCCACGCCCGCCGCCTTGGCTTCTCGCAGGGCGGCAGCATAGGCGGCGTCGATTTCCGCGGCCGGGCGCACGGCCTCAATGTCCGAGAGATTGACGCAATACAACTGCACCGCGCGTACACCGTCCCGGGCCAAGTAGGCCAACTCCCGCAGGTGTTTCGCGCCACGCTGGGTCACTGCATCGGGAAAAGCCGCAATCGCCGAGCCGTCAAAACCCAGCGTCACGCTTTTGACTTCGACATAGGCCGCGCCATCGGGGTAATCCAGGCGAAAGTCGATACGGCTTTTCTCCTGACCGTAAGGCACCTCACGCTTCAACGCAGTAAAGCCGTTCAGTTCAGTAATTACCCCCGCACGCAGCGCCTCCTCGACCAACTGGTTGGCGCGGGCGGTATTGACGCAGGCCAGGCGGCCCTGTGGCGTTTCGGCGATTTCCCAAGTCCCGGGCAGCTTGCGCTTCGGATCATTGGAACGACTGAACCAAACCTGCCCGCCTTCCACCATGCAATTGAGCATCGAACCGGTATTGGGGCAGTGAATGGTGAGCAACTCACCGGTAACGGTTTCGATATCGGTTAGGAAACGTTTGTAACGCCGGATCAACCGAGCTTCTTCGAGGGGAGGATGAAAGCGCATCAGCCTTGCCAACTCTGCAAGCCGCGGGCGATCCGTTCGACAGCTTCCTGTAGTCGATCAAGATTTTGCGTGTAGGCAAAGCGCACATGATGGCTGGCTTTATAACGGCCGAAATCCAAACCGGGCGTAAACGCGACATGCTGGGTTTCCAGGAAATGACGGCAGAACGCGAAGGCATCGCCGCCGAACGCGCTGATATCCGCGTACAAATAGAACGCACCTTCCGGCTCTATCGCAATGCCGAACCCCAACTCACGCAGTGCCGGCAGCAGGAAGTCCCGACGTCGACCGAATTCGGCGCGCCGCGCTTCCAGAATGCTCAGGGTTTGCGGGGTGAAACAAGCCAAGGCAGCGTACTGCGCCATGCTCGGTGCACTGATGTAGAGGTTCTGCGCCAGCTTCTCCAACTCGCCCACCGCATCGGGCGGCGCCACCAGCCACCCCAGGCGCCACCCGGTCATGCCGAAGTACTTCGAAAAACTATTGAGGACGAAGGCATCGTCGTCGACCTCCAGCACGCTGGCGGCATCGGTGCCATAGGTGAGGCCATGGTAGATCTCGTCCACTACCAGGTGGCCGTTACGTGCCTTGATCGCATTCGACAACCCGGACAATTCGTCACGCGTGAGGAGAGTGCCTGTCGGGTTGGCCGGAGACGCGACCAGTGCACCCACGCTGTCCTCGCTCCAGTGCCTGGCCACCAACTCGGCGGTCAATTGATAGCGAACATCGGGGCCCACCGGTACCAACTGCGCCGCGCCCTCGACCAGGCGCAGGAAGTGCCGGTTGCATGGATAGCCGGGGTCTGCCAACAGCCAGTGCTTGCCTGGATCCACCAGCAGACTGCTGGCCAGCAACAATGCGCCGGAGCCACCAGGCGTGATCAGGATGCGCTCGGGATCGACGCTCAAGCCATAGCGTTGCTGGTAGAAGCCACTGATGGCCTGGCGCAGTTCCGGCAGGCCACGGGCGGCGGTGTAGCGGGTCTTGCCACTGGCCAGTGCGGCTTGGCCAGCCTGGATGATCGGTTCGGCAGTGGTGAAGTCCGGCTCGCCGATTTCCAGGTGGATCACATCATGGCCAGCCGCCTGCAACTCGTTGGCTCGCGCCAGCAACGCCATGACATGAAAAGGTTCGATGGCGCGACTGCGCGCACTGTAGGGCTGAGCCATTAGCCTTCCTTAACGTTAAGAACAAAATCAGGATTCTACCGA
Source organism: Pseudomonas sp. OVF7 (assembly GCF_030644265.1). Classification (NCBI taxonomy): domain Bacteria; kingdom Pseudomonadati; phylum Pseudomonadota; class Gammaproteobacteria; order Pseudomonadales; family Pseudomonadaceae; genus Pseudomonas; species Pseudomonas sp. OVF7. The sequence continues at coordinate 6,684,877 of NZ_CP128996.1, forward strand.
ACCCCCACGCTAAAACATGCTCTATTGCCTGCTCGGCCATTCAAGAAGAGCCCGGCAAGCGCTTGCAGAACGACTAAAATCAATATCCGAGGCGATGCACACCCAACCATGGCGGGCTGCTGCAATTTGCAACCCCTGCGCGATGGGCCTCGACAACCGGGAGTGGCGCACCCTGAATCTATCTGGTAAGTTCGCCCGCTTGCAGCCGCAGGGCCGGCAGGTGTCGGTGACGTTGCAATCCTGCGCAATGGATTAGAAGAGTGAGAGGCGGTCTATTCATGTCCACCCAAGCAAAGCAACAGAGCATCAGCGGCTTCGAACCATACGTAGAGAAGAAAGGTGAAGAGTACATGGGCGAGCCCATGCGCGAGCATTTCACCAAGATCCTTAACAAGTGGAAACAGGACTTGATGCAAGAGGTCGACCGCACCGTCGACCATATGAAGGACGAAGCAGCCAACTTCCCTGATCCGGCCGACCGTGCGAGCCAGGAAGAAGAGTTCGCCCTTGAACTGCGCGCCCGGGATCGTGAGCGCAAGCTGATCAAGAAGATCGACAAGACCCTGCAGTTGATCAAGGACGAAGAATACGGCTGGTGCGAATCCTGCGGCGTCGAGATCGGAATTCGCCGCCTGGAAGCTCGTCCAACCGCGGACCTGTGCGTAGACTGCAAGACCTTGGCTGAAATCAAGGAGAAACAGGTCGGCAAGTAATCCCTGCCGAACTGGACGAATGGGGCGTACAAACGCCCCATTTTTGTTTCTGGCGTTTACCGGTTTTCCAGTAGTATCCGGCCCATGACAGCCTCTACCTATATTGGGCGTTTCGCCCCTACGCCCAGCGGCCATTTGCACTTCGGCTCGCTGGTCGCCGCCCTCGCTTCCTACCTCGACGCTCGCGCCAATCACGGCCGTTGGCTGATGCGCATGGAAGACCTCGACCCTCCCCGCGAAGAGCCCGGCGCCCAGGCGGCCATTCTCCAGGCCCTTGAAAGCTATGGTTTCGAGTGGGACGGCGAACTGGTCCGACAAAGCGATCGACATGATGCCTACGCCAAAGTGCTGAACGATCTGTTCAACCATGGCCTGGCCTACGCCTGCACCTGCTCGCGCAAACAACTGGAACCTTACAACGGCATTTACCCCGGCCTCTGCCGCAATGCCGGGCACGACCAGCAAGATGCCGCCATTCGGTTGCGCGTCCCCGAGTTGGAATACCACTTTATCGACCGAGTACAGGGCGAATTCCGACAACACCTGGGCCGCGATGTAGGCGATTTCGTCATCCGCCGCCGCGACGGCCTCTACGCCTATCAGCTGGCGGTTGTCCTCGACGATGCCTGGCAGGGTGTTACCGATATCGTGCGCGGCGCCGACCTGCTGGACTCCACGCCGCGCCAGTTGTACCTGCAAGAGTTGCTGGGCCTGCGCCAGCCGCGCTATCTGCATGTACCGCTGGTCGTCCAGCCGGACGGTAACAAGCTGGGCAAGTCCTACCGTTCCCCGCCATTGACGAAAGACCAGGCCACGCCTTTGCTGTTAAGAGCCTTGCGTGCCCTCGGCCAGCAACCCGGCGACGAACTGCTCCACGCCAGCCCACGGGAGCTGCTGGATTGGGGCATTCAACAGTGGGATGCCTCGCTGATTCCACGCACACTCACGCTGGCAGAATCGCAGTTGCGCTGAAGGCGCTTGCAGCTTGCCAGCCATCCGTTACCATCGCCGCAGTTTTTCAATCAGAGGCCAACATGTACATCTATCGATTGGTCCTGCTGCTGGTCGTCGGGATCTACCTGTTTTCCCCCGCCATCATGGATTGGTGGATCGACGCCACGGGCGCCTGGTATCGGCCTTATCTACTGTGGCTGATCCTGATCGTCGTGACCTTTATCCTGCAGAGCCAAAAAGATGCCGATGAGCTTTAGCCTCACCCAGATGCTGCTGATCAGTGCCGCCTACCTGGCTGCCTTGTTCGCAGTGGCCTGGATCAGTGAGCGCGGAATGATTCCGCGGGCGATCATTCGCCATCCATTGACCTACACCTTGTCCTTGGGCGTCTACGCCAGCGCCTGGGCGTTCTATGGCACCGTGGGCCTGGCCTATCAGTACGGCTATGGCTTCCTCTCCAGCTACCTCGGGGTGTCCGGGGCATTTCTGCTGGCGCCGGTGCTGCTGTACCCGATCCTGAAGATCACCCGCACCTACCAGTTGTCATCCCTGGCCGATCTCTTCGCCTTCCGCTTTCGCAGTACCTGGGCCGGCGCACTGACCACCATTTTCATGCTGATCGGCGTGTTGCCCCTATTGGCCCTGCAGATGCAGGCAGTGGCCGACTCCATCAGCATCCTCACTCGCGAGCCGGTGCAACATCGCGTCGCCCTGGCGTTCTGCGCGTTGATCACCCTGTTCACGATTTTCTTCGGCTCACGCCATATCGCCACGCGCGAGAAACACGAAGGCCTGGTATTTGCGATCGCCTTCGAGTCGGTGATCAAGCTGATCGCCATCGGCGGCGTTGGCCTCTACGCGCTCTACGGCGTATTCGACGGCCCGCAACAGCTGGAACTGTGGCTGCTGCAAAACCAGACCGCTCTCGCCGCCCTGCACACGCCCTTGCAGGAAGGCCCGTGGCGCACGCTATTGCTGGTGTTCTTCGCCTCCGCGATCGTGATGCCGCACATGTATCACATGACCTTCACCGAGAACCTCAACCCGCGTTCACTGGTCAGCGCCAGCTGGGGTTTGCCACTGTTCCTGCTGTTGATGAGCCTGGCCGTGCCGCTGATCCTGTGGGCTGGCCTGAAGCTGGGGGCCACTACCAACCCTGAGTATTTCACCCTCGGTATCGGCATCGCCGCCAACAGCCCGGCCCTGGCGCTGCTGGCCTATGTCGGCGGCTTATCGGCAGCCAGCGGGCTGATCATCGTCACGACGCTGGCACTCTCCGGCATGGCGCTGAACCACCTGGTGCTACCGCTGTACCAGCCCCCCGCAGAAGGCAATATCTACCGCTGGCTGAAATGGACACGCCGCGCACTGATCGTCGCGATCATCATGGCCGGCTACGGTTTCTACCTGCTGCTGGGTGCGGGGCAGGACCTGGCCAATCTCGGCATCGTCGCGTTTGTGGCCACCTTGCAGTTCTTGCCGGGCGTGTTGTCGGTGCTGTACTGGCCGACCGCCAATCGCCGTGGGTTTATCGCCGGGCTGCTGGCGGGGATCCTGGTATGGCTCGTCACCATGCTGCTACCGCTGGTCGGCAACTTGCAGGGTTTCTACATCCCGCTGCTGAACATGATCTACGTACTGGATGACACCAGTTGGCACATGGCGGCGATTGCCTCGCTGGCCGCCAACGTATTGATGTTCACCCTGATCTCGCTGTTCACCAACGCCAGCCCGGAAGAAACCAGCGCCGCCGAAGCCTGCGCGGTGGACAATGTGCGGCGCCCGCAACGCCGCGAGCTGCATGCGGCTTCGCCCCAGGAGTTCGCCACACAACTGGCCAAACCGCTAGGGGCCAAGGCCGCGCAGAAGGAGGTCGAACAGGCGCTGCGCGATCTTTACCTGCCGTTCGACGAGCGGCGCCCCTATGCCTTGCGCCGACTGCGTGATCGCATCGAGGCCAACCTGTCCGGGTTGATGGGCCCCAGCGTATCCCAGGACATGGTGGAAACCTTCCTGCCCTACAAGGCGGGTGGCGAAAACTACGTCACCGAAGACATCCATTTCATCGAGAGCCGGCTGGAGGATTACCACTCACGCCTCACCGGCCTTGCCGCCGAACTCGATGCCCTGCGCCGCTACCACCGCCAGACCCTGCAGGAACTGCCCATGGGCGTCTGCTCCCTGGCCAAGGACCAAGAGATCCTGATGTGGAACAAGGCCATGGAAGAACTCACCGGTATCGCCGCACAACGTGTAGTAGGTTCGCGCCTCAATACCCTGGGTGATCCGTGGAAAGAACTGCTGCAGGGGTTTATCAACCTGCCCGACGAACACCTGCACAAACAGCACCTGGCCCTCGACGGCCAGACCCGCTGGCTCAACCTGCACAAAGCCGCCATCGACGAACCCCTGGCCCCCGGCAATAGTGGCCTGGTGCTGCTGGTGGAAGACTTGACCGACACCCAGATGCTCGAAGACAAGCTGGTGCACTCCGAGCGCCTGGCCAGCATTGGCCGCCTGGCTGCGGGCGTTGCCCATGAAATCGGCAATCCGATTACCGGTATCGCATGCCTCGCGCAGAACCTGCGGGAAGAGCGCGAAGAAGACGGTGAAATCATCGAGATCAGCGGGCAAATCCTCGAACAGACCAAGCGCGTATCGCGCATCGTGCAGTCGCTGATGAGCTTTGCCCATGCCGGCGCCCACCAGAACCAGGACGAGGCGGTGTGCCTGGCCGAAGTGGCGCAGGATGCCATTGGGCTGCTGGCGTTGAACCGGCGTAATTTCGAAGTACAGTTCTTCAATTTGTGCGACCCGGACCACTGGGTCGACGGTGACTCCCAGCGCCTGGCGCAGGTGTTGATCAATCTACTGTCCAACGCCCGCGATGCGTCCCCTCCCCACAGTGCGGTACGCGTCAAGAGCGAGGCTTTCGAGCACACGGTCGACCTGATCGTGGAGGACGAAGGCAGCGGCATTCCACAGAACATCATGGACCGATTGTTCGAACCCTTCTTCACCACCAAGGACCCAGGTGAAGGTACCGGTCTGGGCCTTGCACTGGTCTATTCCATCGTTGAAGAGCATTATGGACAAATCACCATCGACAGCCCGGCTGACACCGAAAGCCAACGCGGCACCCGTATTCGGGTGACCTTGCCGCGTCATGTCGAAGCGACGTCCGCTGTGAACTGAGACCGTCGAGAGAATTGAATCAATGCCGCACATTTTGATCGTCGAAGACGAAACCATTATCCGCTCTGCCTTGCGTCGCCTGCTTGAACGTAATCAGTACCAAGTCAGCGAAGCCGGCTCGGTGCAGGAAGCCCAAGAGCGGTTCAGCATTCCCACGTTCGACCTGATTGTCAGCGACCTGCGCCTGCCCGGCGCGCCCGGTACAGAGCTGATCAAGCTTGGCCAGGGCACCCCGGTGCTGATCATGACCAGCTATGCCAGCCTGCGCTCGGCAGTGGATTCCATGAAAATGGGCGCGGTGGACTACATCGCCAAGCCTTTCGACCATGATGAGATGCTCCAGGCCGTGGCGCGCATCCTGCGTGACCGGCAGTCGGCCAGCAGCGCACCGACCGAACAGCGCCCCACCGGCAAGGCCGGCGGCGGTGCCGACAAGCCAGGCATCGATAACAGCAATGGCGAGATCGGCATCATCGGCTCCTGCCCACCGATGCAGGACCTGTACAGCAAGATCCGCAAAGTGGCGCCTACCGACTCCAATGTTTTGATCCAGGGGGAGTCGGGGACCGGTAAGGAACTGGTGGCCCGCGCCCTGCACAACCTCTCCAAGCGCGCCAAGGCACCGATGATTTCGGTGAACTGCGCAGCGATCCCCGAATCGCTGATCGAATCCGAACTGTTCGGCCACGAGAAAGGCGCCTTCACGGGCGCCAGCGCCGGGCGTGCGGGCCTGGTGGAAGCGGCGGACGGCGGCACACTGTTCCTCGACGAAATCGGCGAACTGCCCCTGGAAGCCCAGGCGCGTTTACTGCGCGTGCTACAGGAAGGCGAAATCCGCCGCGTCGGCTCGGTACAGTCGCAGAAGGTCGACGTGCGCCTGATCGCGGCAACCCACCGCGACCTGAAGAGCCTGGCCAAGATCGGCCAGTTCCGCGAAGACTTGTATTACCGCCTGCACGTCATCGCTCTCAAGCTGCCGCCGCTGCGTGAGCGTGGTGCCGACGTCAACGAGATCGCCAATGCGTTCCTGCTACGCCAGAGCGCGCGCATCAACCGTACGGACCTGAAGTTTGCCCCGGACGCCGAGCAAGCGATCCGTCATTACTCGTGGCCGGGCAACGTACGTGAGCTGGAAAATGCGGTTGAGCGTGCGGTGATCCTGTCGGAGAGCCCGGAAATTTCCGCCGAGCTGCTGGGCATCGACATCGAACTGAGCGATCTGGACGATGACGACTTCATTGGCCTGGCCCCGCAACAGGGCGGCGGTGGCAATACCAGCCATGAGCCGACTGAAGATTTGTCACTGGAAGATTACTTCCAGCACTTTGTCCTGGAGCATCAGGACCACATGACCGAGACCGAACTGGCCCGCAAATTGGGCGTAAGCCGCAAGTGCCTGTGGGAACGGCGCCAGCGCCTGGGCATTCCACGGCGCAAGACCGGCGTAGCCAGCGAGAGTTGAGGGTGCGCGCCCACAGGTAACACCCTCAGATGTGAAAAAACTGTTACCGCGGATTTTTTGCGTAACAAAAGCCGGGGCTTACGGTAACGAAGCCCCGGCTTTTTTTTGCCCGCAGAAATCAAAAATCAGCTCAACCCCCCGGTTTTGCTGGTCGGCGCAAAAGTTGGCACGCACCCTGCTATATGCTTAGTACAAAAACAATAACAAGCTTTGTACAAGACAATAAAAATAAGACGAATCGACTCACGCACAATAAAAACAACACGGCGGAGGCGCAGCTAACTGATTCTTTTGGAGAGGCGTTGCATTGGGGCTTGCCCCGCAACCAGGCCGAGAACAACAAAAACTGCCCTAAGGCAGAGCCTGAACTGGTTGGATCGTAGATCAGCAACACAGCGACCAAAGCAATCCGTTTGCTCTTGACTCCCGATTGGGAGTGTCATGAAGGTGAAGCTTCATGGCGAGGGCGATCAACAAAAACAAGAAGCCCGAAATCAATAATAAAAATAGAGCACGCAACTACTTCTGGGGGAGCTTCGGCTCCCCTTGTAGTTTCTGGCATTTGGCATTTTCAAGGCTTATGGCGCAAGGCCTGTAGCTTGTTCCTACACCATCCCCTGACTAAATGCTAGAATCCCCGCCCATCATGCGGTCATTCTTCGTTATGGCCGAACATTCCTTCAAACAGTGCATCCCATGCTGAAGAAGTTGTTCCAGTCATTCCGTTCTCCCTTGCGTCGTACGCAACACAAACGCAGCACGCCTGAAGTGCTCAACAGCAGCCAACATTCGCTGCAACGCGCTCAGTTCAGCCGTTATGCAGTGAACATCGTCGAACGTTTGCAGAACGCCGGCTACCAGGCTTATCTGGTGGGCGGGTGCGTACGCGACATGTTGCTCAACATCACGCCCAAGGATTTCGACGTCGCCACCAGTGCCACGCCAGAGCAAGTGCGCGCCGAGTTTCGCAATGCGCGCATCATCGGCCGCCGTTTCAAGTTGGTGCACATCCACTTTGGTCGCGAAATCATCGAGGTCGCGACCTTCCGTGCAGGCCATCCGCAAAACGATGAAGAGGAGGACACCAATCAGTCTTCCCGCAACGAGAGCGGGCGCATCCTGCGCGACAACGTCTATGGCACCTTGGAAGAAGACGCGCAGCGTCGCGACTTCACCATCAACGCCCTCTATTACGACCCGGTCAGTGAGCGCATTCTTGATTACGCCAACGGCGTACACGACATCCGTAACAACCTGGTCCGCCTGATCGGCGACCCAGTGCAGCGCTACCAGGAGGACCCGGTTCGTATGCTGCGGGCCGTGCGCTTTGCGGCCAAGCTGAACTTCGGTATCGAGCGACACACCGCTGCGCCGATTCGTGAACTGGCCCCCATGCTGCAGGAAATTCCCTCGGCGCGCCTGTTCGAAGAAGTGCTCAAGCTGTTCCTCTCGGGCTACGCCGCCGACACCTTCGAAATGCTCGTCGACCTGCAGTTGTTCGACCCCTTGTTCCCGGCCAGCGCCGAGGCTCTGGAATACAACCCGACGTATACCCACACATTGATCAGCGAAGCGTTGATCAATACCGATCTGCGCATCAAACAGAACAAACCGGTAACCCCGGCGTTCCTGTTTGCTGCCCTGCTGTGGCCGGCCCTGCCAAAACGCGTACTGCGCCTGCAAGAACGTGGCATGCCGCCGATTCCAGCCATGCAGGAAGCCGCTCACGAACTGATCACCGAGCAATGCCAGCGCATCGCTATCCCGAAACGCTTCACCATGCCGATCCGCGAAATCTGGGATATGCAGGAGCGCCTGCCCCGCCGCAGCGGCAAGCGTGCCGACCTGTTGCTGGACAACCCGCGCTTCCGCGCTGGCTACGACTTCCTGCTGCTGCGTGAAAGCGCTGGCGAGCAGACCGACGGCCTGGGCGAATGGTGGACCGACTACCAGGACGCCAATGACAGCGAACGCCGCGAGATGATTCGTGAGCTCGGCAGCAAAGGCGAAGGCGCCAGCGAGGGGCCCAAGAAGCGTCGTCGCAGCGGCACCAAGCGTAAACGCAGCGCCGCCGATGCCTCGGGCGCCGCGGGCGAATAAACGTGGAACGCATCTACATCGGCATGGGCAGCAACCTGGCCGCCCCGGATCAGCAATTGCGCAGCGCTATCGAGGCGCTGGCACAATTGCCCGGCACCCGCCTCGTCGGTGTGTCCTCCTTCTATCAAAGTGATTCCCTACTCCCGGGCCAACCGCGCTATACCAACGCGGTTGCGGCCCTGGACAGCAGCCTTGCACCGCTGGACCTGCTTGACGCACTGCAAGCCATCGAGAATGACCAGGGCCGCGAGCGCCTCGAGCGTTGGGGGCCGCGCACGCTTGACCTGGATATCCTGCTGTTTGGTGACCGCCTGATCGACGAACCACGCCTCAAGGTGCCGCACTACCAGATGGACGTGCGCGCGTTTGTGTTGTACCCCTTGGCCGAACTGGCCCCTGCCGACCTGCAACTGCCTGACGGCCAGACACTCAGCAAACTGCTGGCGGCCTGCCCGTTTGTCGGCTTGGAACGCTTACCTTTGTAGGCGCGGGCTTGCTCGCGAAAATCGTCAACGATAACGCGCACGCCCTGATTAAACGTGGTGCCTGCGCGTTCTTCACGAGCACCCTCGCACCTGCAATCGCGTCAGTAACAGCGGTAACATCGCGGTCGTAACAATGCGGTAACACATCCAATTGACTTCCCGTGTCCTCCTCACGACTATAGGCGTCCCGCTGCCGCCAACCCGGCGCTAAAGGGCGCAATCCAGGCCATATAAGCACTGCTTTCAAGACAGTGCGCCTGTATAAACAAAGACTCACGCGCGTTACTCGCTGTTTCCAAGCGCCTGAACGAGGACCCTTTTCATGCCAGACATTACCCTGACCACCTTGCAGAGCCTCAAGCTCAAAGGTGAAAAAATCACCATGCTGACCTGCTATGACGCTACCTTCGCCCACGCCAGCTGCCAGGCAGGTGTCGAAGTGTTATTGGTGGGCGACTCCCTGGGCATGGTTCTTCAAGGGAATGACAGCACCCTGCCCGTTACCACCGATGAGCTCGCCTACCACACCGCCAGCGTCAAGCGCGGTAACGACGGCGCCTTCATCATCGCCGACCTGCCGTTCATGGGTTACGCCACCCTCGAACAGACCTTCCAGAACGCCGGCAAACTGATGCAAGCCGGCGCGCACATGATCAAGGTGGAAGGGGCCATCTGGCTCGCCGAATCGATCCGCCTGCTGGCTGAACGGGGTGTTCCTGTGTGCGCACACATGGGCCTGACGCCGCAGTCCGTGAATATCCTGGGTGGCTATAAGGTACAAGGCCGCAATGAGGCCCAGGCGCGCCAGATGCGTGCCGATGCCATCGCCCTGGAGCAGGCTGGCGCCGCAATGATCCTGCTCGAATGCGTTCCCAGTGAGCTGGCGGCGGAAATCACCCACGCCGTTAAAGTCCCGGTGATCGGCATTGGTGCCGGTTCCGCCACCGACGGCCAGGTCCTGGTGCTGCACGACATGCTCGGCCTGTCGATGACTGGCCGTGTGCCGAAGTTCGTGAAGAACTTCATGATTGGCCAAGACAGTATCCACGCCGCTTTGAGCGCCTACGTCGCTGAAGTCAAGGGCGTGACCTTCCCAGGTGCCGAACACGGGTTTTCTGCATGAACACGGTAAAAACCATACGTGAACTGCGGGCCGCCGTGGCCCATGCCCGCAACGCCGGCAAACGCATCGGCTTCGTGCCCACCATGGGCAACCTGCACAGCGGCCACGCCACCCTGGTGGCCAAGGCCGCCCAGCAGGCGGACTTCGTGGTCGCCAGCATCTTCGTCAATCCGCTGCAGTTCGGCGCCGGCGAAGACCTCGACAAGTACCCGCGCACCCTCGCCGCAGACCAGGAAAAGCTCCTGCAAGCCGGCTGCAACCTGCTGTTCGCCCCCACTGTCGAGGAAATGTACCCCGACGGCATGGCCGGCCAGACCCGCGTCAGTGTCCCGCAACTGTCTGAAGGCCTGTGCGGTGCCAGCCGTCCCGGTCACTTTGAAGGAGTAGCCACGGTAGTCAGCAAGCTGTTCAACATGGTCCAGCCGGACATGGCTGTGTTCGGGCAGAAGGACTATCAGCAACTGGCCGTGATCCGCGCCATGGTCCATGACCTGAACATGCCGATCCAGATCATCGGCGAGCCTACCGTCCGCGCCGAAGATGGCCTGGCGCTGTCCTCGCGCAACGGCTACCTCACCGAAGCCCAACGCGCGGTCGCGCCGGTGTTGTACCGCAGCCTCAGCCAGATTGCCGCCGCCATCAAAGGCGGTGACCGCGACTTCGCCAAACTGCGTGCCGAACAGGTCCAGCAGATCGAAGCCGCCGGGTTGCGCCTGGATTACCTCGAAGTGCGCCAAGGCGTGAACCTGCGCCCGGCCACGGCCGAAGATCGCGACGTGGTGATCCTGGTGGCGGCTTATCTGGGGGCCACGCGCCTCATCGATAACCTGCACCTGAACCTCGCCTGACCCCCTCTCGACACCCCGCCTGCGACCCTGCCTGATGTGCCGGTATAAAAAAGTACCGGCCACAGCGCAGACAAAGCCAAGACATATCGACACGCTAGGTTTAATGTAATCGCCCTGCGCTATGGTTAGCGCTGTCCGGCACCCAGCCCTTGATAAAAGACTGGACGTTCCGGGCTTTGAAATGTCCTAAAGGCAGTCCCCGTAATAAAAGGAAACCCGCAGCGATGGCGTACTACCGCACTCCTCATGACGTTACCGCTCTGCCCGCCTGGCAAGCGCTCAATCAACACCGCCAAGCCATGCAGGATTTCAGCATGCGCGAAGCGTTCAATGCCGATCCTCAGCGTTTTTCCCAGTTCACCTTGAGCAGCTGCGGACTTTTCCTCGATTACTCGAAAAACCTGATCACCAGCGAAACCCGCGACCTGCTCGTGGCGCTGGCCAAGGAAGTCGACCTCAAGGCCGCCATTGACGCGCTGTATGCTGGCGAGCCGGTCAACTCCTCGGAAGGTCGCCCTGCCCTGCACACGGCACTGCGCCGCCCGGTGGGTGACAAGTTGTCGGTCAACGGTGTGAACATCATGCCGGACGTGCACAAGGTGCTGAACCAGATCACTGACCTGGTTGGCCGCATCCATGACGGCCTATGGCGTGGCTACACCGAGAAGCCGATCACCGACGTGGTGAACATCGGCATCGGCGGCTCCTTCCTCGGCCCGGAGCTGGTCTCCGAGGCACTGTTGTCCTACGCCCATAAAGGCGTGCGCTGCCATTACCTGGCGAACATCGACGGCAGCGAGTTCCATGAGCTGACCATGAAGCTGCGCGCCGAGACCACGTTGTTCATCGTCTCGTCGAAATCGTTCAACACCCTGGAAACCCTGAAGAACGCCCAGGCCGCCCGTGCCTGGTACCTGGCCCAGGGTGGCTCGGAAGCGGAGCTGTACCGCCACTTTATTGCCGTATCAAGCAACAACGCGGCAGCCGTGGCCTTCGGTATCCGCGAAGAAAACATCTTCCCGATGTGGGACTGGGTCGGCGGTCGCTACTCGCTGTGGTCGGCCATCGGCTTGCCAATCGCATTGGCCATCGGCATGTCCAACTTCAAAGAGCTGCTGTCCGGTGCCTACACCATGGACCAGCATTTCCAGAACGCGCCGTTCGAGGCCAACATGCCAGTGCTGCTGGGCTTGCTCGGCGTGTGGTATGGCAACTTCTGGGGTGCGCAGAGCCATGCGATCCTGCCGTACGACCATTACCTGCGCAATATCACCAAACACTTGCAACAGTTGGACATGGAATCCAACGGCAAGAGCGTGCGCCAGGACGGCACGCCCGTGTCCACCGATACCGGCCCCGTCATCTGGGGCGGCGTCGGCTGCAACGGTCAGCACGCCTATCACCAGTTGCTGCACCAAGGGACCCAACTAATCCCGGCCGACTTCATCGTGCCGATCGTCAGCTTCAACCCTGTGTCCGACCACCATCAGTGGCTGTATGCCAACTGCCTGTCCCAGAGCCAGGCGCTGATGCTCGGCAAGACCCGCAGCGAAGCCGAAGCCGAGCTGCGCGACAAGGGCATCCCGGAAGACGACGTGCAGAAGCTGGCCCCGCACAAGGTGATCCCCGGGAACCGTCCGAGCAACACCTTGGTCGTCGAGCGCATTAGCCCCCGTCGCTTGGGCGCGCTGGTGGCGATGTATGAACACAAGGTGTTCGTGCAGAGCGTGATCTGGGGCATCAACGCCTTTGACCAATGGGGCGTTGAGCTGGGCAAGGAGCTGGGCAAAGGCGTCTACAACCGCCTGACCGGTGCCGAAGAAACCAGCGCCGAAGATGCTTCGACCCAGGGCCTGATCAACTATTTCCGCGGTCGTCACCGCGGCTGATACCGGTACGACAGGGTCAACGTCCGTTTGGACGTTGGCCTTGAACCCTCCCCCCACAGGGTGCATCTTTATGACTTGTCGCCAAAACAAGAATAAGGAGCGCTCATGTTCGATATCAGCACCTTTCCCAGCGCCGATGCCGTCCGCCGGGCTGCGCAACTCAGTCAAGAGGACTACCAACGCCTCTATCGCCAATCCATCGAACAGCCAGACACCTTCTGGGCCGAGCAGGCCAAGGCGTTTCTTGACTGGATGAAGCCGTGGCACACGGTCCAGCACTGCGATATCAACACCGGCGCCGCCCAATGGTTTGCCGGCGGCCAACTGAACGTGAGCTATAACTGCATCGACCGTCACTTGGCGCAACGCGCCGAGCAGCCCGCCTTTATCTGGGAAGGCGATGACCCGACCAAGTCCGTCAAGATCACCTACCGTCAACTGCATCAACACGTCTGCCGCCTGGCCAATGTGCTGAAAAGCCGTGGCGTGAAGAAAGGCGACCGCGTGTGCATCTACATGCCCATGATTCCGGAAGCGGCCTACGCCATGCTGGCCTGTACGCGCATCGGGGCGGTGCATTCGGTGGTGTTTGGTGGTTTCTCGCCGGATGCCCTGCGCGACCGTATTCTCGACGCCGATTGCCGCACGGTCATCACCGCCGATGAAGGCGTGCGCGGCGGCAAGCCCGTGGCACTGAAACAGAATGTCGACAAAGCCCTGGCCAATTGCCCGAATGTCAGCACGGTACTGGTGGTGGAGCGTACCGGGGCTGCCGTGAACTGGAGCGAAGGCCGCGACCTCAAGTACCGGCAGGCCCTGGACACCGCGAGCGATGATTGCCCGCCCGAGCCGATGGACGCCGAGGCCCCGCTGTTTATCCTCTACACCTCCGGCAGCACCGGCAAACCCAAGGGCGTGCTGCACACCACCGGCGGCTACCTGCTGCAAGCGGCAATGACCTTCAAGTACGTGCTCGATTATCGCGATGGCGAGGTGTTCTGGTGCACCGCGGATGTGGGCTGGGTCACCGGTCATAGCTACATCGTGTATGGCCCGTTGGCCAATGGCGCCACCTCGCTGATGTTCGAAGGTGTGCCGAGTTACCCGGACAGCTCGCGCTTCTGGCAGGTGATCGACAAACACCAGGTCAATATCTTCTACACCGCGCCAACCGCGCTGCGCGCCTTGATGCGTGAAGGCCATGGCCCGCTTGAGAATACCTCCCGCGCCAGCCTGCGCCTGTTGGGCAGCGTCGGGGAACCGATCAACCCGGAAGCCTGGGACTGGTACTTCAATGCAGTCGGCGAGCAGCGCTGCCCCATTGTGGATACCTGGTGGCAGACCGAAACCGGCGGCATCATGCTCAGCCCGTTGGTCAGCGCCCAGCGGATCAAACCCGGGTGTGCCACCCAGCCGATGTTTGGCGTACAACCCGTGCTGCTCGATGAACAAGGCAAGGCATTCAGCGGTGCCGGCAGCGGCGTGCTCGCGATCAAGGCCAGTTGGCCGGGGCAGATTCGCAGTGTCTACGGTGACCCACAGCGCATGATCGACACTTATTTCAAACCCTACCCCGGCTATTACTTCACCGGTGATGGCGCACGCCGCGATGAAGACGGTGACTACTGGATCACCGGGCGCATCGACGACGTGATCAACGTCTCCGGCCACCGCATCGGCACAGCCGAAGTAGAAAGCGCGCTGGTGCTGCATGACCAGGTCGCCGAAGCGGCCGTGGTGGGCTACCCACATGACGTCAAAGGCCAAGGTATCTATGCCTTTGTGACCCCGATGAATGGTGTCGAACCCAGCGATGCGCTGAAAAAGCACCTGCTGGACCTGGTCAGCAAAGAAATCGGCAGCTTTGCCAAACCAGAGCTGATCCAATGGGCGCCTGCCCTGCCGAAAACCCGTTCCGGCAAGATCATGCGGCGGATTCTGCGTAAGATCGCCTGCAATGAACTGGACAGCCTGGGCGATACATCGACCCTGGCCGACCCGAGCGTGGTCGACGGTTTGATCGACAAACGCCTGAACCGCTAGGAAATCCGAGTCGCCATGGAATTTATCCGCAGCCGTATAGAAACCCAGTTGATGAGCCTCACCGGCTTGTCGCTGGGCCAACTGGACCTGGAAAACCCCAAGGGCGATCCCGGCCTGTTCGGCCCGGACTCGGTCAGTTGGCAAGTCCATGGCGACTTCAGCAGCATGCTCATCGGCGGCATCAGCGCCTTGATGCTGCAAGCCCTGCACCCCCTGGCCCTGGCCGGCGTGTGGGACCATTCGAATTTTCGCCAGGACATGCTCGGGCGTTTACGCCGTACTTCGCAATTCATCTCCGGCACCACATTCGGCTCGCGCAAAGACGCCGAGTGGCTGATTGAGAAAGTGCGCACCATTCACCTGCAGGTCGTCGGGCACGCCCCGGACGGACGGCCTTACGCGGCCAGCGATCCGGAGTTGCTGACCTGGGTACACGTAGCGGAAGTCAGCAACTTTCTCGCTGCCCACTTGCGGTATCGCAATCCGCAGCTGTCGGGGCGGGACCAGGATCGCTACTACAGCGAAATCGCCCTGGTGGCCGAACGCCTGGGTGCCCGGCAGGTTCCGCGCTCCCGGCAGGAAGTCTCGGATTATCTGGCACGTGTTCGCCCACAACTGCTGTGCGACGAGCGCAGCCGCGAAGTGCTGCGCCTGCTGCTCAATGCGCCCGCCCCCAGCCACCTGGCCAAACCCTTTGGCGCGTTGATGATGCAGGCCGGGATCGACCTGTTGCCGGACTGGGCCAGCGCCATGCTCGAGCAGCACCAAAGTCCGCTGCAGCGCCAGATGATCCGCGCCGGGGTCAAGCGCAGCGCGCCCTTGTTGCGTTGGGCGATGCGCAATGGTTCGGTCCAACGCGCCCATCGGCGGATGGGGCTGATGTAGCCCGCGGCCCATAGCTGTTAGACTCCGCGCCCTCATTGCCCACAATTACCTAAAGCAAGGCGCGCTCCATGTCTCCCCTGAACCAGGCGCTGCGCGCCGCCCTCGATCAACGCCAGGACCTGATCAACGAACTGCATGCCCAGGGCACCGATTGCTATCGGCTGTTCCATGGTAGCCAGGAAGGCGCCGGCGGCCTGACGATCGACCGCTACGGCCCGCAGTTGCTGGTACAAAGCTTCCACCAGGCGCTGGACACCCACGAGCTGCTGGACCTGCACCGGCTGATCAACCAGTACATGGGCCTGGAATTGCTGCTGGTGTACAACGACCGCTCGCGTGGCAACTCGCGCATCGACCGCGAAGACACGGTATACCGCGCCGAGCCTGCGGCGCTGGAGGACCTGGTCGGCCACGAATGGGGCCTCAACTACCGCGTGCGCGGGCGCCATGTCGGGCAGGACCCGCTGCTGTTCCTCGACCTGCGCAACACTCGCGGTTGGGTCAAGGCCCACAGCGCCGGCAAAAGTGTACTGAACCTGTTTGCCTATACGTGTGGGGTCGGCCTGAGTGCCGCCGCCGGTGGCGCACGTGAGGTGTGCAACCTGGACTTTGCCGAAGGTAACCTGGCGGTCGGTCGTGAGAACGGCCTGTTGAATCCGCAATTACCCACCATGGAATTTGTGCAGTCCGATTACTTCCCGGCGATTCGCCAACTGGCCGGCCTGCCGATCGCTCAGCGTCGCGGGCAAAAGCTGCCGAGCTATCCGCGCCTGGAGCAACGTCAATACGACCTGGTGTTACTCGACCCGCCCGCCTGGGCCAAGAGCGCCTTCGGCACCGTCGACCTGCTGCGTGACTACCAGAGCCTGCTCAAGCCGGCATTGCTGGCAACCGCCGACAACGGCGTACTGATCTGCTGTAACAACCTGGCAAAAGTGAGCATGGACGATTGGCGTGACCAGGTACTGCGTTGCGCCGAGAAAGCGGGGCGCCCGGTACGCGACTGGCGCATCATGGCGCCCGGCGCCGATTTTCCTTCGCAAGACCAACAGCCACCGCTGAAGACAATGATCCTGCAGTTATAGGACTTATCGCAAAAGGACTGGCTCTTCGGAACCGAAAACCCGTGCCATACTCCAAGGCACTCCTGTTCGACATAGATGGCGCCGCCCCCATGCCCAAAGGATTGATTCGCGCCGCTGGCGCCTTGTTGACTGCCGTAGCCCTGTACAGCTTGCTGGGCTTTCTGATTTTGCCCGGCATCGCCCTCCGCATAGCCAATCAACAACTGGCCAACTACGCCACGGTGCCAGCCCGCATCGAACGCATCGAGCTCAACCCGTTCAGCCTGGAGCTGACCGTGTGGGGCCTGCAAATCGGCGATCCAGGCAAGGAACAGGTCGGTTTCGAGCGGCTGTATGCCAACCTGCAGCTCGACAGCCTGTGGACCCGCGCCGTGCACTTGGCGGATGTGCAACTCGACAAGCCCAAGACCGAGCTGCTGTTCGACAAATCCGGCCAACTGAACCTCGCGCAACTGTTCAAGTTGCCGCCCAGCGAGCCAACCCCGGCCGATCCCAACGCCAAACCGTTCCCGTTGCGTATCGACAACATCAAGCTGGCCGGCGGCTATTTACATTTCGAAGACCTGCGCCCCAGCGAGCCCATCGAGTTCCTCTATGACAAACTCGACTTCGAGCTGAAAAACCTCAGCACGCTGCCGGAAGACAACGCCGACATGACCCTCGTGGCCGCGGGCCCCCAGGGTGGGCAGATCGACTGGAAAGGCAATTTCAGCCTGGTGCCGATCACCTCCAAAGGCACATTGAAGGTCACCGACGGCAAGATGAAAGCCTGGTGGCCGTATGTGCGGGATGCACTGCCACTGGTGCTTGAGGACGGTGTGCTCAACTTCAGTACCGACTACACATTCAGCCTGGCCAATGAGACTGCGCTGAACCTGAACAACACCGCCGCGAGCATCGCGCCCTTTGCCCTCAAGGCACCGGATGGCCGCCCACTGGTACGCTTGGAGCGCCTGGACATCAGCGAAACAACAGTGGACCTGGCCAAGCAGCAAGTGGTGGTCGGCAAGATCCGCAGCAACAAGCTGGAAACCTGGGCCGCCCGCGAAGCCGATGGGCAATTGGACTGGCAAAAACTATTCGCCAGCCAGCCAGGCAAACCGGCCAAGGCACCGGAACCGGCCAGCGCACCGGCCACTGCCGACTCGCCAAAACCTGCACCGGCAGCGCCCAGCAAACCCTGGCAAGTGCTGCTCAAGGATGTGCAACTGCGCAACTACCAGGTGCACCTGGCTGACCGGCAGGCTAAACCGGTCGTCGCGCTGGAGCTGGGGCCGTTGAATGTCGATATGCAAAACTTCGATAGCCTCAACCAAAGCCCCTTCACCCTCAAGATCGACAGCGGCCTGGGCAAACAGGGCAAGATCCAGGCAACCGGCGAGGTCAACCTCAACCCCGTCAGTGCCAAGCTGAAAGTGAATACCCAGGACATCGACCTGCGGGTCGCCCAATCCTATATCAGCCCGTTTATTCGTCTGGAACTGCGTAGCGGCATGCTCGGCAGTAACCTGGATGTGAACCTCAAAAGCACAGACCCACTTAAGCTCCAGGTAACCGGCCGGGCCCAGGTGGACCAGTTGCACACCCTGGACACCCTCAAGACCCGTGACTTCCTCAAGTGGCAACGCCTGGTGCTGGAAGGCCTGAACTACCAGCATGGCGACAGCCTGTCGATCGACAAGGTCAACCTGCAGCAGCCGTATGCACGCTTCATGATCAACGATGACCGCACCACCAACGTGGACGACCTGTTGATTCCCCAGCCAGCCGACAGCGGCGCCAAAGCGGCGGCCAAGCCTGCGGCCAGCCAAGGTAAGCCCCTGGGTATCCATATCGGGCAGATTGCGATCAACGACGGCTCGGCCAACTTCGCCGACTTCAGCCTCACGCCCAACTTTGCGACCGCAATACAACAGCTCAACGGGCAGATCGGCACCATCGACAGTCGCCAGGCCAAACCGGCCAACGTCGACATCAAGGGCAAGGTGGACCGCTACGCGCCAGTGACCATCAAAGGCAGCGTGAACCCATTCGACCCCATGGCAGCGCTGGATATCGCCACCAGTTTCAAACGTGTCGAGCTGACCACCCTGACCCCCTACTCGGGCAAGTTCGCCGGTTTCCGGATCCGCAAGGGCCGTCTCAACCTCGACCTGCATTACGTGATCACCAAGGGCCAGTTGAAGGCCGAGAACAAAGTGGTGGTCGAGCAATTGCAGCTGGGTGAAAAGGTCGACAGCGCCGATGCCGTGGATTTGCCGATTCGCCTGGCGATTGCCTTGCTTAAAGACAGCGATGGCAAGATCTCCATCGAACTGCCCATCAGTGGTGACTTGAACAACCCGCAATTCAGCGTGATGCCGATCGTGTGGCAGACCCTGCGTAACCTGGTGGTGCGCGCGGCGAGTGCACCGTTCAAATTCATCGGCGGATTGATTACCGGTGGAGGTTCGGAAGACTTGGGTAACGTGTCGTTCGCCGCCGGCTCGAGTGAATTGAGCAAAGAGGCTGAGGGCGCATTGGACAATCTGGCCAAGGCGCTGAAGGAACGCCCAGCCCTGCGCCTGGAAATCGAAGGCACAGCGGCGGCCAGCAGTGACGGCCCCTTACTGGCCCAGGAGCGACTGGAACGTGAATACCAGTACAACTACTACAAGATGCTGCAGCGTCGCGGCGAGAAGGTTCCAGCCCAGGCCTCCCTGCTGGAGGTTCCGGAAAGCGAGAAAGCCCCGCTGCTCGAAGGTATCTATCGCACTCGCTTGAAACAGCAGCCACCTGCGGAATGGAAAGACCTCAGCCGCGATGAGCGCACGGCAAAGCTGAAGGACGGCTTGATCAAGTTCTGGAGCGGCAGTGATGTATTGCTACGTCAGCTGGGCCAGGACCGGGCCAGCACCATCAAGGATTACCTGGTAGACAAAGGGCAACTGGAAGATGACCGGGTGTACTTCATCGACGCCAATCTGGGCCAGGCCGAGAAAGACGGTCGAGTGATCACACCAATGCATCTGGATGCCGAGTAACCCTCCACAATAGAACAGGCCCCGACACGAATGCCGGGGCCTGTAATGACCACTTCCTTGTGGCCGGTCGCATGAACACGTGAGGTGCATTGAGTGGATAACTGGCTCACTCGTTGCCGCCGCGCCTAGTTCAGGCGATGGGTTGAGCGTTACTCGGCTTTCAAGCCATCAGCCGATACTGCTTTAACGCCTTTGATTTTCTTGGTGATCGCAACAGCAGTGGCTTTCTGCGATTCAGTCACAGCAGTCGTCGAAGACAGGGAAACCACGCCTTTGTTGGTTTCGACTTTGATGTCTGTGCCAGGAATGCCTTTCTCAGTAACCAGGTCAGCCTTCACTTTGGTGGTGATCCAAGTGTCGCTGGTTGCGCCTTTGGCATCAGCGGCTGCGCCCTTGGTTTTGTCGATATTGTCTGCTTTGGTAGCGCCGCCGGCCAACAGGCCATCAGCCGAAACAGCAGTTACGCCTTTGATTTTCTTGGTGATCGCTACAGCGGTCGCTTTCTGAGAGTCAGAGATGGCAACGGTCGACGACAGGGAAACCACACCTTTGTTGGTCTCAACCTTGATGTCCGAACCTGGGATGCCTTTTTCGGTCAGCAGGTCAGCTTTAACTTTGGTGGTGATCCAGGTATCCGAGGTGGACTCCTTGGCCTTAGTCACTTCGCCAGCAGCCAGTGTCATCGGCGCTTGAGACGTTTGAGCGAAAGCAACGTTGGTCATAGCCAGTGTCAAAGCGGTAGCAGTAGCGAGAGCGAACTTCTTCATACGAGTAACTCCTGTTTTATTAAAAGTCTGCAGCGTGTGGACCTTGATGCTGCAGCGTTAACAGGGATATTGCAGGCACTGTGCCAAGTCGAAATTCAGATAAAAACCCTTTAAAAACAATGCATTAACAAATACCCATCTTTTCGGAATCGTGCAACTTGCATGAACCGCGTCGTGCCTGCGTGCAAGTTGCGGTTTTTTGGCTTGGATTAAACAACTGATTTTTCGGGCTTTTTCCGCCGCCATAAAAAAAGGACTCCGAAGAGTCCCTTTTTCAGCGTGAAACCTGCGGGTGATTAAACGCCCGAAGCTTTGGCTGCTGCTACATCTTTGATGGACAGCTTGATACGGCCGCGGTTGTCCACGTCCAGTACCAGCACTTCCACTTCCTGGCCTTCTTTCAGAATGTCGGTCACTTTCTCAACACGAGCGTCGCTCAGCATGGAGATGTGAACCAGACCGTCTTTGCCCGGCAGGATGTTGACGAATGCGCCGAAGTCGACGATGCGTTCAACTTTACCGACATAGATCTTGCCGATCTCGGCTTCCGCGGTGATGCCCAGAACGCGCTGACGCGCGGCCTCTGCAGCTTCCTTGGTTTCGCCGAAGATCTTGATCGAGCCGTCGTCTTCGATGTCGATCGAAGCCTTGGTCTCTTCACAGATCGCACGGATGGTCGCGCCGCCTTTACCGATAACATCACGGATTTTGTCGGTGTCGATTTTCATCGCGATCATGGTCGGAGCGTTTTCCGACAGCTCGGTACGGGACTGACCAATGATCTGGTTCATCTGACCGAGGATGTTCAGGCGCGCTTCCAGGGCTTGGCCCAGGGCGATCTCCATGATCTCTTCGGTGATGCCCTTGATCTTGATGTCCATCTGCAGCGCGGTAACACCTTTAGCGGTACCAGCGACTTTGAAGTCCATGTCGCCCAGGTGGTCTTCGTCCCCCAGGATGTCGGTCAGGATGGCGAACTTCTCGCCTTCTTTAACCAGGCCCATGGCGATACCGGCAACCGGTGCCTTCATCGGCACACCAGCGTCCATCAGCGCCAGGGAAGCACCGCAAACGGAAGCCATGGAGCTGGAACCGTTGGACTCGGTGATTTCCGACACCACACGGATGGTGTACGGGAACACGTCAGCAGCAGGCAGCATGGCCTGAACCGAACGGCGGGCCAGACGGCCGTGACCGATTTCGCGACGACCCGCACCGCCCATGCGACCACACTCGCCCACCGAGAACGGAGGGAAGTTGTAGTGCAGCATGAACGGGTCTTTTTTCTCGCCTTCCAGGGTGTCCAGCAGTTGTGCGTCACGGGCAGTACCCAGGGTCGCGACAACCAGCGCTTGGGTTTCACCACGAGTGAACAACGCCGAACCGTGAGTCTTCGGCAGAACGCCGACTTCGATGTTCAGCGGACGCACGGTGCGAGTGTCACGGCCGTCGATACGTGGCTTGCCGTTAACGATGTTCTCGCGAACGGTGCGGTATTCGATTTCACCGAATGCAGCCTTGACGTCGCTGGCGGAAGGCTGGCCTTCTTCGCCGGACAGCTTGGCAACAACCTGATCCTTCAGCTCACCCAGGCGAGCGTAACGGTCGGCCTTGATGGTGATGGTGTAGGCCTGGGAGATCGCTTCGCCGAACTCGGCACGGATAGCGCCCAGCAGTTCGGTGGCTTCCGGGGCAGCAGCCCAGGTCCAGGTTGGCTTGGCAGCTTCAGCGGCCAGTTCTTTAACGGCGTTGATCACGACCTGGAACTCGTCGTGAGCAAACAGTACCGCGCCCAGCATCTGGTCTTCGGTCAGCTCTTTGGCTTCCGATTCAACCATCAACACGGCTTCCGAAGTACCGGCAACGACCATGTCCAGGCTCGAAGCTTTCAGTTGCTCGTAAGTCGGGTTCAGCAGGTAGCCGGTGCTTTCGTGGAAGGCAACGCGGGCAGCGCCGATCGGGCCATCGAAAGGAATACCGGAGATGGCCAGGGCAGCCGAAGTACCGATCATCGCAGCGATGTCCGGATCGGTTTTCTTGCTGGTGGAAACGACGGTGCAGACAACCTGCACTTCGTTCATGAAGCCTTCTGGGAACAGCGGACGGATCGGACGGTCGATCAGTCGGGAAGTCAGGGTTTCTTTCTCGGAAGGACGGCCTTCGCGCTTGAAGAAACCGCCAGGGATCTTACCGGCAGCGTAAGTCTTTTCCTGGTAGTGGACAGACAGAGGGAAGAAACCCTTGCCTGGATCGGCTTGCTTGGCACCTACAACGGTCACCAATACGGTGACGTCGTCGTCAACGGTAACCAGCACTGCGCCGGAAGCTTGACGGGCGATACGGCCTGTCTCGAGGGTAACGGTCGACTGACCGAACTGGAATTTTTTGATAACCGGGTTCACGGTGTCCTACCTTCTTTGTGGCTCTTGGGGAACTTGTCTTCTTACGAAATTCTTGGGCAATGTCGGGAGTCGGCCCAACCGTTGTCCAGGGGTAAAACGTGTATCCAGATAAAACTTGAGGCTGGGAGCCTGCCATGAGCCAGCGGGAATCCCACTGACACACGGCAGACAACCAACCTCTAGCGCAATCGCTGATTAGCGACGCAGACCCAGGCGACCGATCAGAGCCTGATAACGACCCAGATCCTTGCCTTTCAGGTAGTCCAGCAGCTTACGGCGCTGGTTTACCATGCGGATCAGACCACGACGGGAGTGGTGATCTTTACCGTTGGCCTTGAAGTGACCTTGCAGCTTGTTGATGTTGTGGGTCAGCAGTGCAACTTGCACTTCTGGCGAACCAGTGTCACCAACAGCTTGCTGATAGTCAGCTACGATTTGTGCTTTTTCTTGAACGTCGAGAGCCATGAGGCAATCCTTTTTTCAGGAAACTGCCCAAAGGGCAGTTTCAACAGGCCAGGGACAAATCCCTGTATCTAAAAATGAGTGTTGACCGTGCCTGTTAACAGCCACACTCGTTCGGTCATTCTGACCGAATCAGTCGACGCGGCGCGATGCGCCCGTCTTCGCTCACTTCACCGATACCGATAAAGCGACCGTTATGATCCTGTACTCGCACCATGCCAAATTTCGGGGCATCCGGGGCACGTACCGGCTGGCCATTGAGCCAATAGAACGCGCTGTGCTCCGAGAAGTGCAGCAATGGCCAATCAAGCAAACCGCTGTCCGATGGCATCAGGAAGCGATCAACCGCCTCGTTGCCGCCTTCGGCATGCACCGCCTCCAACTCTTCCAGCGTGACCGTTTGGGCCAGGCTGAAAGGTCCGGCCTGTGTGCGTCGCAGCTCTGCAACGTACGCGCCGCAACCGAGCTTCTCACCAATATCTTCCACCAGGGTCCGGATATAGGTGCCTTTGCTGCAGTCCACCGCCAAGCGGGCGGTGTCGCCTTCACAGGCGAGCAATTCCAAGCGCGCAATAGTAACAGAACGCGGTTCGCGCTCCACTACTTCGCCCGCACGTGCCAGCTTGTAAAGAGGCTGCCCATCCCGCTTGAGAGCCGAGTACATCGGCGGTATCTGACTGATTTGCCCGCGAAAAGCGGGTAAAACAGCTTCGATATCAGCACGACCAACGGTCACGTCGCGAACCTGCAGAACATCACCTTCGGCATCGGCCGTGGTAGTGGTCTTGCCCAGTTGCATCAGGGTTTCGTAACCCTTGTCGGAGTCGAGCAGGTATTGCGAGAACTTGGTGGCCTCGCCAAAGCACAACGGCAGCACGCCGGTGGCCAGGGGATCGAGGCTGCCCGTGTGCCCGGCCTTTTCGGCATTGAGCAGCCAGCGGACCTTCTGCAACGCGGCATTGGAGGTAAAGCCAATGGGTTTGTCGAGCAGAATGATGCCACTGACATTGCGACGGATACGTTTAACCTGAGCCACCGCTTACTCCTTGGCGTCTTCAGGTGTGGACGGGTGCTGATTATCTTCAGCCACTGCGCGCTCGATCAGTGCCGACAGGTGCGCACCCCGCACGACGCTTTCGTCGTAGTGGAAGTGCAACTGAGGCACGCTGCGCAGCTTCATCTCACGGGCAAGCTGCATACGCAGGAAGCCGGCGGCAGCGTTGAGCACCTTGATGCTTTGCGCGATTTCTTCGCTGCTGTCCTGGCCCATCACGGTGATGAAGATCTTGGCGTGACCCACGTCACGGCTCACTTCAACGGCAGTGATAGTGACCAGGCCAACGCGCGGGTCTTTGACTTCGCGACGGATCAGTTGAGCCAGCTCGCGCTGCATCTGATCGCCGATACGTTGGGTACGGCTGTATTCTTTTGCCATGTCTTGTTACCTGTTACTGCCACACGGTGAAATCCGTGGGGTCTGAAAGCGGCAAACGCCCGGCCTGACAAAAGCCAGACCGGGCGTTGCGTTTAGAGTCCGGACGCGGCGCGGGGCATTTGCATGCCCACACGCGGCGTGGCCCTTGAAGTGCGCGAGTTAGAGGCTGCGAGCAACCTGAACCTTCTCAAAAACTTCGATCTTGTCGCCAACCTTGACGTCGTTATAGCTCTTGACGCCGATACCGCACTCCATGCCGGCACGTACTTCAGAAGCGTCATCCTTGAAGCGGCGCAGGGATTCCAGCTCGCCTTCGAAGATAACGATGTCTTCACGCAGTACACGGATTGGACGGTTACGGTAAACGGTGCCTTCGATAACCATACAGCCGGCGATCGCGCCAAATTTCGGCGAACGGAACACGTCACGTACTTCGGCAACACCCAGGATATTTTCCCGGACGTCGCTGCCAAGCATGCCGGTAAGGGCTTTCTTGACGTCTTCGATGATGTCGTAGATGACGTTGTAGTAACGCATGTCCAGGCCTTCCTGCTCGACGATCTTGCGAGCGCCAGCATCGGCACGCACGTTGAAGCCGAACAGTACAGCGTTGGAAGCCAGTGCCAGGTTAGCGTCGGACTCGGTGATACCACCAACACCGCCACCAACAACACGCACTTGCACTTCGTCGTTACCCAGGCCGTTCAAGGCGCCGTTCAACGCTTCGAGGGAACCACGAACGTCAGATTTGAGGACGATGTTAAGCGTCTTCTTCTCTTCCTGCCCCATGTTCTCGAAGATGTTTTCCAGCTTGCCGGCGTGAGCACGGGCCAACTTGACTTCGCGGAACTTGCCTTGACGGAACAGAGCCACTTCACGGGCTTTCTTCTCGTCGGCAACCACGCTCATCTCGTCGCCAGCGTCCGGGGTACCGTCCAGGCCGAGAATCTCGACAGGGATGGCCGGACCAGCTTCCTTGATGGACTTGCCGTTCTCGTCAAGCATGGCACGTACACGGCCGTAGTTCGAACCGACCAGCACCATGTCGCCTTGGCGCAGGGTACCGTCTTGAACCAGGACGGTCGCAACCGGGCCACGGCCCTTGTCGAGGCGGGACTCAACCACGACACCGCGGCCAGGAGCCGATGGAGTAGCGGTCAGTTCCAGAACTTCGGCTTGCAACAGAACGGCTTCAAGCAATTCGTCAACGCCAGTACCCATCTTCGCGGAGACCGGTACGAACGGAGTGTCACCACCCCACTCTTCAGAAGTCACGCCGTGAACCGACAATTCGCTACGGATGCGATCGAGATCAGCGCCCGGCTTGTCGATTTTGTTCACTGCCACCACCAACGGTACGCCAGCTGCCTTGGCGTGCTGAACGGCTTCGATGGTTTGTGGCATCACGCCGTCGTCCGCTGCGACCACCAGGATCACGATGTCGGTCGCCTTGGCACCACGGGCACGCATCGCGGTAAACGCGGCGTGACCTGGGGTGTCGAGGAACGTCACCATGCCGCGATCGGTTTCAACGTGGTAGGCGCCGATGTGCTGGGTAATACCGCCAGCCTCACCTGCTGCAACCTTGGCACGACGAATGTAGTCGAGCAGGGAAGTTTTACCGTGGTCAACGTGGCCCATTACGGTCACGACTGGTGCACGGGAAACGGCTTCACCTTCAAACTTCAGGGACTCGGCCAGGGAATCTTCCAGGGCTGTGTCGCTGACCAGGGTCACTTTGTGGCCCAGCTCTTCCGCAACCAGTTGGGCAGTTTCCTGGTCCAGTACCTGGTTGATGGTGGCCGGGGTGCCCAGCTTGAACATGAACTTGATGATTTCAGCTGCCTTGACCGACATCTGCTGGGCGAGGTCGCCTACAGTGATGGTCTCGCCGATCTTCACTTCACGCACGACAGGGCCGGTTGGGCTCTGGAAACCGTGGGCGTTGCGTTTTTTCAGCTTGGCCTTGCCGCGACCACCACGACGGAAGCCATCGCTTTCTTCGTCGGTAGTCCGTGGCGCAACGCGTGGCGCAGGCGCTTTCTCTTTGACCGAGGCGCGATGCGGAGCGTTTTTGCGCTCGCCATCACCACCACCACCGCGACGATTGTTATCGTCGGCACGTGGCTTGTCCGGACGACGAGGTTCGTCGCGTTTACGAGCGTCAGCAGCAGGTGCTGGTGCAGCGGCAACCGGAGCGGCCTCACGCACAGCTTCTACAGGCGCAGCAGGGGCCGCGACTGCATCAGTGGCAGCAGGTTGCGCAGCAGCAGGCTGGCGACGCGCTTCTTCTTCGGCGCGACGCTTGGCTTCTTCTTCAGCCTTCTGGCGAGCAGCATTTTCTACTGCACGACGTTCTTCCAGTTCGCGTTTACGCTCGGCTTCGATTTCTTCCGGGCTGCGCTGCACGAAGACTTTCTTCTTGCGCACTTCAACGCTAATGCTCTTGCTACCAGCAACACGCAGGGTGCTGGTGGTTTTGCGCTGCAATGTAATCTTGCGCGGTTCTTCCACTTTCGCCTTGTGGCTGCTCTTCAAGTGAGTCAGCAAAGACTGCTTCTCACTATCGCTCACACCTTCATCGGCGGCGGTGTGCGGCAGACCTGCCTCACGCATCTGCTGCAACAGGCGCTCTACCGGTGTTTTGACCTCATCGGCCAGTTGTTTCACCGTGACTTGCGTCATGCACTTCTCTCCTCAGGCCGCGCCTAATTACTCGAACCAATGGGCTCGGGCGGCCATGATCAACTTGCCGGCACGATCATCGTCAATGCCGTCGATGTCGAGCAGATCGTCAATAGACTGCTCGGCCAGGTCTTCGCGGGTAATTACGCCGCGCACCGCCAGTTCCATCGCCAAATCCTTGTCCATACCCTCAAGCGAGAGCAGGTCTTCGGCCGGATGGGCGTCTGCCAGCTTTTCCTCAGTAGCGATGGCTTTAGTCAACAAACGATCCTTGGCCCGAGCGCGAAGCTCGTTGACGGTGTCTTCGTCAAAGCCGTCGATGTTGAGCATTTCTTCCAACGGTACGTAGGCAATCTCTTCCAGGCTGGTGAAGCCTTCATCTACCAGCACCTGCGCCAGATCTTCGTCGACTTCCAACTCGTCGATAAAGTTGCGCAGGATGTCACCGGTTTCAGCTTGCTGCTTAGCCTGGATGTCCGATTCGGTCATCACGTTCAGGGTCCAGCCGGTCAGTTGGCTGGCCAGACGCACGTTCTGACCACCACGACCAATGGCCTGAGCCAGATTGTCTGCGCCAACGGCGATGTCCATTGCATGGGCATCTTCGTCAACGATAATTGCCGCCACTTCAGCCGGCGACATGGCGTTGATCACGAACTGCGCCGGGTTATCGTCCCACAGGACGATGTCCACACGCTCACCGCCCAATTCGCCCGACACTGCCTGGACGCGCGAACCGCGCATACCAATGCAAGCGCCCTGCGGGTCGATGCGTTTGTCCTTGGAGCGGACCGCGATCTTGGCGCGCGAACCCGGGTCCCGGGACGCAGCCATGACTTCGATCAGGCCTTCGGCGATTTCCGGCACCTCGATACGGAACAGTTCGATCAGCATTTCCGGTGCGGTACGCGACAGGATCAGCTGAGGGCCGCGGTTCTCGGTGCGGATTTCCTTGAGCAGCGCACGCAGACGCACGCCGACACGGAAGGTTTCGCGAGAGATGATGTCTTCACGGGCCAGCAACGCTTCGGCGTTGTTGCCCAGGTCGACGATCACGTTGTCGCGGGTAACTTTTTTCACAGTACCCGAGATGATTTCTCCCAGGCGCTCGCGATAGGCGTCAACGACTTGAGCGCGCTCGGCTTCGCGAACCTTCTGCACGATGACCTGCTTGGCGGTCTGTGCAGCAATACGGCCGAACTCGATCGATTCGATCTTTTCTTCGACAACATCACCCACCTTGGCACCAGGATGCGTTTCAGCAACCTTGCTTGGCCAGGTTTCAATGGCCGGATCATCAAGATCGGCTTCTTCGACGACCGTCCAGCGACGGAAAGTCTCATAGGCACCGGTGTGGCGGTTGATTTCCACACGCAGATCAACTTCGTCTTCAAAACGCTTTTTGGTAGCAGTGGCCAGGGCCAACTCCAGCGCTTCAAAAATCACGTTTGCCGGTACGCCCTTTTCATTGGATACCGACTCAACAACCAGCAGTACTTCTTTGCTCATCGTACGCCTCGCCTTTCGCAAGCCATTGGATCCGCGGGATCCGCGTCTCAGTCAAAACTGGGAATAATGTTGGCCTTGTCGATCATATCGATCGGCAACAGGAACTCATGGTCTTCTACCTGCACCACGACGTCCTGCTCTTCTACACCGCGCAGAAGGCCCTGAAAATTGCGTCGCCCTTCAAAGGGAGATCGCAGCTTGATCTTCACTTGTTCACCGGCAAATTTTGCAAACTGATCAATAGTGAACAGTGGGCGTTCCATGCCTGGCGAGGAAACTTCGAGGGTGTATTCAACGGCGATTGGATCTTCAACATCCAGGACACCGCTGATCTGACGACTGACAATGGCACAATCGTCCACCAGCACGCCGCCCTCTTTATCGATATAAACGCGCAACATTGAGTGGCGACCTTGAGCCGAAAACTCAATACCCCAGCATTCATAGCCTAGGGCCACGACCACCGGGGCCAGCAAGGCCTGCAACTCTTCTAGCTTGCTCGACACCTGAACCCCCTCGTGCATGTATGTGCATGCTGTGCAAAATAAAAAAATGGGCGAAACGCCCATCCTTGAAACGCCGTCGAACAGCGGCGTTGAAAGTGTCCAGCTAACAAAAAGCCCCTTAAAAGGGGCTCCGCTAAAACTGGTTGCGGGGGCCGGATTTGAACCGACGACCTTCGGGTTATGAGCCCGACGAGCTACCAGACTGCTCCACCCCGCGACAAAGCTGGGGCGGAAGTATACGACCGATCCCTTACAGGGTCAATGTAACCTTCCACCTACAAGAAAGCCCGCAACAGCGGGCTCTCCTGATAATTGGTACCGAGAAGGGGACTCGAACCCCTACACCCTATGGGCACAACCACCTCAAGGTTGCGTGTCTACCAATTCCACCACCTCGGCAATACAGCGTTTACAACCCTTCTTACTTCTGCTCTTGAGCTGGAGGTACGTCAGTCGCTGGAGTAGCCGACTTTTGCTCTTGAAGCACCGGGACATCATCAGAAGCCGGTTTTGCTTTTGGCACTTCCAACACTGCTGGGTTTGGGAGACCTACTTGAGTCAGCACATGAGCTTTCTCTTTAGCAAAGTAACCTAACCCCAAGCTGGTTATGAAGAAACCGGCGGCAAGTATAGCAGTAAACTTACTAAGAAAGGTAGAGGAACCTTGGCTTCCGAATACAGTATTTGAAGCACCTGCACCGAAAGACGCACCAGCATCCGCACCTTTACCCTGTTGCAACAAAACCAGGGCAACTACGCCCAGGGCAGCCAACAGATGAAAAACGACTACGACTGTTTCCAGCATTTTTTCAGTTTCCCGCGGCGCGACAAATCGCACCGAACTCATCTGCATTCAGGGAGGCTCCACCAATGAGCCCCCCATCGATATCCGGCATGCCGAACAGTTCGACCGCATTGGCCGCCTTCACGCTGCCGCCGTATAGAAGACGCACACCTTGTGCGACTTCAGAATTCTCTGCCGCCAACTGCGCGCGGATGGCTGCGTGCACATCCTGCGCCTGTTGCGGTGTAGCAGTCAGCCCGGTACCAATGGCCCAGACCGGCTCGTAAGCAATTACTGCCTTTGCAAATGCACCAACACCCAACTCTTCAATGATGCTGCCCAGCTGACGCGAGACAACCTCAAGAGTCTTACCCGACTCACGCTGCTCAAGGGTCTCCCCTATGCACAACACTGGAATCAGGCCACAAGCCTGTGCTGCCGCGAACTTGCGGTTGAGCGTTCCATCACGCTCACCCATCATCTGACGGCGCTCGGAGTGCCCGACAAGCACGTAGGAACAACCCGCATCGACCAACTGACTTGGTGCAGTTTCACCCGTCAGAGCACCTTGCATGGCTTCCACTGCAGAATTCTGCGCGCCGACCTGAATCGACTTACCTTTCAAGCCATCAACCACTTGGGTGATATGCAGGCAAGGCGGAAAAACCGCAACATCAACACCGCTAGGCAAGGCCAAGTGACGAAGGCCATTGATCAGCTCAGCGACACTGGCGCGGGTACCGTGCATCTTCCAGTTACCAGCTACCATAGTGCGACGCATGCTGTACCTCGTCGGTCAAAGTGGGCGCAGATGTTACCCAACCACATCATCACTGGCAAGCCGAATTCAGGCGCAAACTTCAGTTACCAGTTTTGCCAGGTCTTCGGCGTGCCCCCGAACCTGTGTTTCATCCTCGCCTTCGACCATAACGCGCACCAAAGGCTCCGTACCGGACTTGCGTAGCAATACGCGACCACGTCCCGCCATCGCCAGGGTCACGCGCTCGCAGGCCTCTTTGACAGCAGGGTGCTCGATCGGATTATCACCACCGGCAAATCGCACATTGAGCAACACTTGCGGACATTTGCGCAGGGCTTGACGCGCCTGGGCAAGACTCTCGTCGCGTCGACGCAATGCCAGCAGCACTTGTAGCGCGGCAATAATGGCGTCGCCCGTAGTCGTGTGCTGGAAGCACACCACGTGCCCCGAGTTCTCGCCACCCACCTGCCAATTACGCTCCTGCAGTTCGGCGATCACATAACGGTCACCCACATTGGCACGAACAAACGGAACCCCCAGCTCGGCCAAGGCCAGCTCAAGCCCGAGATTACTCATCAGCGTGCCAACGACGCCGCCTTGCAGCTTGTTACGTTCATGCAGATCGCGAGCGATGATGAACAGCAGGTCATCGCCATCAACCACGGTACCGGTGTGATCAACCATCAGGACACGATCACCGTCGCCATCAAACGCGATACCCAGGTCGGCATGCTCAGCCAGAACGGCTGCCTGCAGTTGCTCCATATGGGTCGAGCCGCAGTTTTCATTGATGTTCAGCCCGTTAGGCTGAGCCGACAGCACGGTAACCTGCGCGCCCAATTCCTTGAATACACTTGGCGCCACCTTGTAGGTCGCACCATGGGCGCAGTCGACGACAATCTTCAACCCCGCAAAA
Source organism: Pseudomonas sp. OVF7 (assembly GCF_030644265.1). Taxonomy (NCBI): domain Bacteria; kingdom Pseudomonadati; phylum Pseudomonadota; class Gammaproteobacteria; order Pseudomonadales; family Pseudomonadaceae; genus Pseudomonas; species Pseudomonas sp. OVF7. The sequence goes on from NZ_CP128996.1 coordinate 6,716,908, forward strand.
TTGGTACTACTTGGCACACTGCTCTTGCAGAATTCGATATAACGGCCAGACGCGTCATTGATTCTCGACACCTTGCCCAGCTTACTGGATTCGACCACCGTCATCGGCGCATCCAGAAGCTCTTCGATCATCAACTCGATCTCGTCAGGCAGCTTGGTGCCCTGCCCCGAGAAAAACTTGATGCCATTATCGTCATGGGGATTGTGCGAAGCACTGATCACGATACCGGCTTCAGCGTGGAAAGTACGCGTCAGGTAGGCGATCGCCGGGGTCGGCATCGGCCCCAGCAGCATAACGTCAGCACCGGCAGCGGACAGACCCGCCTCCAATGCCGATTCAAACATATAACCCGAGATACGGGTGTCCTTGCCCACCAGGATGCGGCATGCGCCCATGCTACGGAACGCCATACCGGCCGCCCAACCCAGCTTGAGCATGAAATCAGGAGTAATCGGATATTCGCCGACCCGACCACGGATACCGTCGGTGCCAAAGTATTTTTTAGTCATAAGTGCTCCATCATTCTTATTCGGCTGATTCTACAGCGGCGATCATTCGCACCACATCGACGGTCTCGGCGACATCATGCACGCGCAAGATACGCGCGCCCTTGGTTACCGCAAGCGCCGCAAGTGCAAGGCCACCGTACAACCGCTCACCCACCGGACGATTCAAGGCGAGCCCTATCATGCTCTTGCGCGAAACCCCAACCAACAGGGGCCGACCAAGGGCATGCAAAGCTTCCATATGCTTGAACAGGCTTAAATTGTGCTGCAAGGTCTTGGCGAACCCGAACCCGGGATCAAGGATGATCTTCTCAGGCGGGATACCAACAGTAGCGCACTGGGCGATCCGTGCAGCAAGGAACCCACTCACTTCACCCACCAGGTCGTCATAGTGAGGGCAGTCCTGCATGTTGCCGGGCTCGCCCAACATATGCATCAGGCACACTGGAAGGCCGGACGCCGCCGCCGCATCCAAGGCACCGTCACGCTGCAGCGAACGCACGTCATTGATGAGTCCCGCGCCCAGGCGCGCTGCCTCACGCATCACCGCTGGCGTGGATGTATCAACCGATATGATGACATCCAGTTCACGAGCAATGCGCTCGACAACCGGCGCCACGCGCTCCAGTTCCTCCAACGGAGAAACAAAGCGAGCGCTAGGCCGAGTGGACTCACCACCGACATCAATCAGGGTCGCTCCTGCAGCCACCATCGACTCAGCATGACGCAACGCTGCGTCCAGCTGGCTGAAGCGGCCGCCGTCAGAAAAGGAATCAGGGGTGACATTAAGAATGCCCATGACATGTGTCTGGGCCAAATCAAGAACCCGGTTGCCGCAAGGCAACCGGGTAGAGGACAACGCAAAAGTCATTTCAAACCTTAGTGGTCAGCTGCGGGGCCGCCGATCGGGGTTTCAGGGCGTTCATTCTGCACCACTGGCGGAGTACCCGAGGTACCTGAACCACCTTCCCAATCGCGAGGCTCACGCGGTGTACGGCCAGCCATGATGTCGTCGATCTGATCGGCATCGATGGTTTCGTACTTCATCAGCGCATCAGCCATCGCATCCAATTTGTCGCGATTGTCGGTCAGGATCTGCTTGGCCGTACCGTAGCACTGGTCAATGATGCTGCGCACTTCGGAGTCGATCAGCTTGGCTGTCTCACCAGAGAAGCTGGCGCTCTGACCGCCACCACCACGACCCAGGAATACTTCACCCTCTTCCTCGGCATACATCAACGGACCGAGTTTTTCCGACAACCCCCACTTGGTCACCATGTTCCGTGCAATCTGGCTGGCACGCATGATGTCGTTGGAGGCACCGGTGGTCACCCCGTCGAAGCCCAAGGTCATCTCTTCAGCGATACGACCGCCGTACAGCGAACAGATCTGGCTGATCAGCGCACGCTTGGAGAGGCTGTAGCGATCCTCCTCCGGCAGGAACATGGTGACACCCAGCGCCCGACCACGAGGAATGATCGAAACTTTATAGACAGGGTCATGCTCAGGCACCACACGCCCTACAATGGCGTGGCCAGCTTCGTGATAAGCGGTGTTTTGCTTCTCTTTCTCGGACATGACCATGGATTTGCGCTCAGCGCCCATCATGATCTTGTCTTTCGCCAGCTCGAATTCTTTCATTTCAACGATGCGCTTGCCGGTACGGGCCGCAAACAGCGAAGCCTCGTTTACCAAGTTGGCCAGGTCAGCACCCGAGAAACCTGGGGTACCACGGGCGATCACGGCCGGAGCCACGTCGTCACCCATCGGCACTTTACGCATGTGGACTTTCAGGATCTGTTCGCGACCACGGATATCCGGCAAGCCAACCACCACTTGGCGGTCGAAACGACCTGGACGCAGCAGCGCAGGGTCCAGCACGTCCGGACGGTTGGTGGCGGCGATTACGATGATGCCATCGTTCATCTCGAAACCATCCATCTCAACCAGCAACTGGTTGAGGGTCTGCTCACGCTCATCATGACCGCCGCCCATGCCAGCGCCACGATGACGACCTACGGCATCGATTTCGTCGATGAAAATGATGCACGGTGCGTGCTTCTTGGCCTGCTCGAACATATCGCGAACACGGCTGGCACCGACGCCGACAAACATCTCGACGAAGTCAGAACCGGAAATGGTGAAGAATGGCACTTTGGCTTCACCGGCAATCGCCTTGGCGAGCAAGGTTTTACCGGTACCTGGAGGACCAACCATCAGCACCCCGCGAGGAATACGGCCGCCCAGGCGCTGGAACTTGCCTGGGTCGCGCAGGAACTCTACAAGTTCACCGACTTCTTCCTTGGCTTCGTCGCAACCAGCAACGTCAGCCAGGGTGGTTTTCACCTGGTCTTCGGAGAGCAGGCGCGCCTTGCTCTTGCCGAAGCTCATCGGCCCGCCCTTGCCTCCCGCACCACCTTGCATCTGGCGCATGAAAAACATGAACACGGCGATAATCACCAGGATCGGGAAGCTGGCGACCAGCAACTGGGTCCAGATGCTCTGCTGCTCAGGCTGCTTGCCTTCAACAACCACGTGGTTATCCACCAGGTCGCCGATCAGACCGTTGTCCTGAATTGCCGGACGAATGGTCTTGAAGCTGTCGCCATCGTTGCGTTTGCCGGTGATCACGTAGCCATCAACCGCTACGCGCTCGACCTTGCCATCCTTAACTTGCTGGATGAAGTCGGAATAGTTGAGGGTCTGCGGCTCGTTAGGGCTGGAGAAGTTGTTCATCACCGTCACGAGGACAGCCGCGATGATCAACCACAGGATCAGATTCTTTGCCATATCGTTCAATTAACTACCCTCTGAAGCAAGCTCCGCTACTGGCGCGCGCTTCGCATGATATTCACCGGCCTAACTTACTACATTACCTACAACTCTGGCAGGCGCCGTCTGTAACCCTTTGTGAAACTTTGACTACACAATATTCGTAAAGCTTCGTGACGAAAGCGATATAAAAAAACCTATCGCCCTCCTCGAATTCCTCAAAAACGCTCTTCACTCGCCGCGCCTTCGACACCACGGAAGCCGCGGCACAGCAAGTATTGCTCTCTGGACCTGTCTCGGGAAGAGTCAGGCTTACGCGTCTGCACCTTGTCGAACAACTTGCGGATGTTCTTGTGGTACTCGTCAAAACCTTCTCCCTGGAACACCTTCACCAGGAAATCGCCACCAGGACGCAACACCCGACCCGCCAGATCCAGCGCCAATTCGCAAAGGAACATGGCCCGCGGCATATCAACGGCCGGTAATCCACTCATATTGGGGGCCATGTCGGAAATCACAAGGTCTACCTGCGAATTTCCCACAGCCTCGAGGATCTGGGCGAGCACGGTGTCCTGGGTAAAGTCCCCATGAACAAAGGTCACGTCCGGGATGCTGTCCATTTCAAGGATGTCGGAAGCGATCAGACGACCTTGACCACCAATCAGACGACTGGTCACCTGGGACCACCCACCAGGGGCCGCACCAAGATCGATAACGCTCATGCCTGGACGAATCAACTTGTCCTTGTCCTGGATCTCCAACAGCTTGTAGCTGGCCCGGGAACGATAGCCATCCTTTTGCGCCTTTTTGACGTAAGGATCGTTGAAATGCTCTTGCAGCCACTTAAGGCTAGTTTTGGAACGGGCCACGGGCCACCTCGAAAATAAAACGGGTCGTGATTAACTGGGCGGTCCCGGACTCGCTCGGGTAAACTGGCCGCCGCTTTTTACAAGATCAGACGCAGGGGTCAGATTATGCCGCTCACTCAAGAGCAGAAGAAACAGTACAAATCCATTGGCCACCATCTGAAACCAGTTTTGATTGTGGCAGACAACGGTTTGACTGAAGGTGTGTTAGCCGAACTTGAACGCGCACTGGGCGATCACGAACTGATCAAGATCAAGGTCAACATCCTTGACCGCGAAGCGCGCCTGGCCGCCATTGCAGAACTGTGCAAGGTGGGCAAGGCGGACCTGGTTCAGGTCATCGGCAAGATGGCGCTGCTGTATCGCAAGAACTTCAGCGTCAACAAGCAACTGTCGAACGTTCATCGCTTCAAATGACAACAAGGGTCACGGGCGCGCCTCGCGCGCCCCGCCACTCCACCCGGGCGCCGGCTGCATGACCAGCACCAGGCCGGAAAACCCTAGCACAAGATAGCTGAATAACTGCCAGCGCAACGCTTCCGGCAGCCATACATGCACCACGCAAAACATCGCGCATGCATACAGCGCCATCAACAGCAGTTGCCCGCGAATATCCCGCCACAAACTCCCCAAGCCTTCGGCCTTGATCAGCACCAGCGCCTGAAGCGTCACGCACGCCGCTGCGAAACTCACCAGCAACGCGCTCAATAATCCATCGATTTCATCGATCAGCAACGGCGCCAGACCAATCAGGCCCAGCGCCGGTACCACGCCAATGTGCAACAGCCACAGGCCACCCACCCAAAGCATCTGGGCAAGCTGCCAAAGCATAGCGCCCGCACGAAGCGGGCGCCGCCTTTCAGATATGGCGGACTTCAACAATCTCGTACTCGATCACGCCGCCAGGCGTCTTGACCGCCACCACATCACCCTCTTCCTTGGCAATCAAGGCGCGAGCCAGTGGGGAACCAACGGAGATCTTGCCGAGTTTGAAGTCAGCTTCGTCCTCACCCACGATGTGGTAGACCACGCTTTCGTCAGTCTCGACGTTAGCGATTTCCACTGTTGTGCCGAAAATCACTTTGCCAGTATGCGGGATGGTCGTGACGTCAATGATCACCGCATTCTGCATACGGCCTTCGATGTCACGGATCCGCGCCTCGACCATACCCTGCTGCTCGCGAGCAGCGTGGTATTCGGCGTTTTCCTTCAAGTCACCCAGCTCGCGGGCCGTACCGATGTCCTGGCTCAGCTTTGGACGTACGACCTTGGTCAGATGGGCGTGCTCCTCTTCCAAGGCCTTCGCGCCTTGGACGGTCATTGGGTATTTGGTCATGCCTTCAATCCTGCGTGTAGATCCTGCAAGCGACGCACGGTCTTTTCCGGACCGAACTTGAGCGCTTCGCAGATAGCTTCGCCAGCAGCAATGGTAGTGGTGCAGTAGATCTTATGCTGCAAGGCGTTACGACGAATGGAGTAAGAGTCCGCAATCGACTGGCGACCTTCGGTGGTGTTGATGATCAGGGTGACTTCGTCATTCTTGATCATGTCGACCACGTGCGGACGGCCTTCCGTCACCTTGTTCACGCGACGCACTTTCAGGCCGGCAGCTTCGATCAGCTTGGCGGTCCCGGCGGTGGCCACGATTTCGAACCCCAAGTTGATCAGATCACGGGCCACGCCTGCAACCAGTGGCTTGTCATCATCACGCACGCTGATGAAAGCAGTACCGCCGGTTGGCAACACTTCGCTGGCGCCCATTTGAGCCTTGGCGAAAGCTTCGCCGAAGGTATCGCCCACACCCATCACTTCACCGGTGGACTTCATCTCTGGGCCCAGGATCGGGTCCACGCCAGGGAATTTGGCGAATGGGAACACCGCCTCTTTCACGCTGTAGAAGTTCGGAATGATTTCCTTGGTGAACCCGATTTCCTTCAGGGTCTTACCTGCCATCACACGCGCAGCGATCATGGCCAGGGACACGCCGATGCACTTGGACACAAACGGCACGGTACGCGAGGCACGCGGGTTGACTTCGATGACGTAGATGTCTTCGCCCTGCAGCGCCAACTGTACGTTCATCAGGCCGACCACGCCCAACTCCAGGGCCATTTTCTTGACCTGTTCGCGCATCTCGTCCTGGATGTGCGCTGGCAACGAGTAAGGCGGCAGCGAGCATGCTGAGTCACCGGAGTGAACGCCCGCCTGCTCGATGTGCTGCATGATTGCGCCGATGACCACGTCGGTACCGTCGCAAACAGCATCCACGTCCATCTCGATGGCGCAGTTGAGGAAGTGATCCAGCAGCACCGGACTGTCGTTGGATACTTTCACCGCATCACGCAGGTAACGCTTGAGTTCTTCTTCTTCGTAGACGATTTCCATCGCACGGCCGCCCAGCACGTAGGAAGGACGCACCACCAGCGGGTAGCCGATCTTGCTGGCTGCACGGATGGCTTCGTCTTCGCTGCGCACAGTGGCGTTTGGCGGCTGACGCAGGTTCAGGCGCTCAACCATTTGCTGGAAGCGCTCGCGGTCTTCGGCACGGTCGATAGCGTCCGGGCTGGTGCCGATGATCGGCACGCCGGCAGCTTCAAGGGCACGTGCCAGTTTCAGCGGGGTTTGGCCGCCGTACTGGACGATCACGCCTTTTGGCTTCTCGACGCGCACGATTTCCAACACGTCTTCCAGGGTCACTGGCTCGAAGTACAGACGATCGGAGGTGTCGTAGTCAGTGGAAACAGTTTCCGGGTTGCAGTTGACCATGATGGTCTCGTACCCGTCTTCGCGCAGGGCGAGAGCGGCGTGTACGCAGCAGTAGTCGAACTCGATACCTTGGCCGATACGGTTTGGACCGCCGCCCAAGATCATGATCTTGTCGCGACCCGACGGCGCCGCTTCGCACTCTTCCTCGTAAGTGGAGTACAGGTAGGCGGTGTCGGTGGAGAACTCGGCCGCGCAGGTGTCAACGCGCTTGTAGACCGGGAAGATTTCCAGTTTGTGGCGGTACGTGCGCAGGTTTTTCTCAGTCACACCCAGCAGCTTGGCCAGGCGCTGGTCGGAGAAGCCCTTGCGCTTGAGGCGGAACATCATGTCGCGATCGATGCTGGCCAGGCCCAGGGTCTTGACCTTCTCTTCTTCCTTGATCAAGTCTTCGATCTGCACCAGGAACCACGGGTCGATCATGTTCATGCCGAAGATGTCTTCGACGGTCATGCCGGCGCGGAAGGCGTCAGCGACGTACCAGATACGCTCAGCCCCAGGCACAGTCAGCTCGCGCTTGAGCACACTCATGCTTTCCGGGTTGCTCAGGTCAAGTTTTTCGTCCAGGCCGCAAACACCCACTTCCAGGCCACGAAGGGCTTTCTGCAGGGATTCCTGGAAGGTCCGGCCGATGGCCATGACTTCACCCACCGACTTCATCTGGGTGGTCAGGCGCGCGTCAGCCTTGGCGAATTTCTCGAAGGCAAAACGTGGCAGCTTGGTCACGACGTAGTCGATGGACGGCTCGAAGGACGCCGGGGTCTTGCCGCCGGTGATGTCGTTCGACAGTTCGTCCAGGGTGTAACCCACGGCCAGTTTGGCCGCGACCTTGGCGATCGGGAAACCGGTAGCCTTCGAGGCCAGGGCCGACGAACGGGACACACGCGGGTTCATTTCGATAACGACCATGCGACCGGTGGTCGGGCAGATGCCGAACTGCACGTTAGAACCGCCAGTCTCCACACCGATCTCACGCAGCACCGCCAGGGAGGCGTTACGCAGGATCTGGTATTCCTTGTCGGTCAGGGTCTGTGCTGGAGCCACGGTGATCGAGTCACCGGTGTGCACGCCCATCGGGTCGAAGTTTTCGATGGAGCAGACGATGATGCAGTTGTCCTTCTTATCGCGGACAACCTCCATCTCATATTCTTTCCAGCCGATCAGGGATTCGTCGATCAGCAGCTCTTTGGTCGGAGACAGGTCCAGGCCACGGGCGCAGATTTCTTCGAACTCTTCACGGTTGTAAGCGATACCGCCGCCGGTGCCGCCCATGGTGAAGGAAGGACGGATGATGCACGGAAAGCCCAGGGTCTCGAGGACCGCGTTAGCTTCTTCCATGCTGTGAGCGATACCGGAACGTGGGCACGCCAGGCCGATGGACTTCATGGCCTTGTCGAAGCGGGAACGGTCTTCAGCCTTGTCGATAGTGTCGGCATTGGCGCCGATCATCTCTACGCCGAATTTCTCCAGGACGCCTTCGCGCTCCAAGTCCAGGGCGCAGTTCAGGGCGGTCTGGCCGCCCATGGTTGGCAACAGTGCGTCCGGACGCTCTTTCTCGATGATCTTGGCAACGGTCTGCCACTTGATCGGCTCGATGTAGGTGGCGTCGGCCATGGCCGGGTCAGTCATGATAGTGGCTGGGTTGGAGTTCACCAGGATGACGCGGTAGCCCTCCTCGCGCAGCGCCTTACAGGCCTGGGCGCCGGAGTAGTCGAATTCGCAGGCCTGGCCGATTACGATCGGGCCAGCGCCGAGAATCAGGATGCTTTTTATGTCAGTACGTTTTGGCATGGGTTTGTCACTCAAATCCGCAGGTCAGTCGGCAAGCCGTCTTGAACAATCCTTGAAGAGCCTGCGGGGGCCACCGACATTCGGGGCCGCCCGCAAGCCACTCAGTCAGCGTCGCTTGGCCATCTCATTGATGAAACGGTCGAACAGCGGCGCTACGTCGTTCGGGCCCGGGCTCGCTTCAGGGTGGCCCTGGAAGCTGAACGCACTCTTGTCGGTGCGCTCGATGCCTTGCAGGGAGCCGTCGAACAGCGACTTGTGAATCGCGCGGACATTACCCGGCAAAGTCGCTTCGTCCACCGCAAAACCGTGGTTCTGGCTGGTGATCATCACAACGCCAGTATCCAGGTCTTGCACAGGGTGGTTGGCGCCGTGATGGCCATGCCCCATTTTCAAGGTCTTGGCGCCAGAGGCCAGGGCCAGCAGTTGATGCCCCAGGCAGATACCGAACACCGGAATGTCGGTCTCCAGAACGTCCTTGATGGCCTTGATGGCATAGTCGCATGGCTCAGGGTCACCGGGGCCGTTGGACAGGAACACACCATCCGGTTGCAGGGCCAGCACGTCACTGGCTGGGGTTTGCGCCGGCACCACGGTCACGCGGCAACCACGCTCGACCAGCATGCGCAGGATGTTGTACTTGATGCCGTAGTCATAGGCGACCACGTGATACGACAGATCAGCCGCGTCGATGGTCGCGTGGCTGTCGGTCTTCAAGTCCCAGACAGTGGAGCGCCACTCGTACTGTTCCTTGGTGCTGACGACTTTCGCCAGGTCCATGCCCTTGAGGCCAGGGAAACCTTGCGCTGCGGCGATCGCTGCTTCTTCGGAAATATTGTCACCGGCCATGATGCAGCCGTTCTGCGAACCTTTTTCACGCAGGATGCGTGTCAGACGGCGCGTATCGATACCGGCGATCGCCACAACATTGTTGGCTTTCAGGTAATCGGATAGCGACATCGTATTACGCCAGTTGCTCGCAACCAGAGGCAGGTCACGAATCACCAGGCCCGCCGACCAGACACGATCAGACTCGACGTCTTCCGGTGTAGTACCGGTGTTGCCGATGTGCGGATAGGTCAGGGTCACGATCTGTTGGGCGTAGGAAGGATCGGTAAGGATTTCCTGATAGCCGGTCATGGCAGTGTTAAACACTACCTCTCCAACGGTTTGACCGTCGGCTCCAATGGCTTCGCCGCGAAAAATGCTGCCATCAGCAAGGGCGAGTATGGCTGGCTTAGTCAAGAAGACCTCCCGTAAATAAAGCCTGAAAGGGCGATCGCAGGTTGTAAAAAAGCGGAGTGACGTATGGACACGTCACCCCGCTTCTTCACTGAATTATTCTGCGCGCTTTTAGTGGACACACTAAAGCTGTAGCTTACAGAAAAAGGCTTTTTTGGTCCACCGCTAATGAGCCTTAAAGGCAGGAGAATGCGACAGGACGTCGCTTAGCGGGTAAAACGGGGCCTCAGGATAATCCTGAAGCCCCGTTTTAGCTATCGATTAGTGCAGATCCAGCACATCGCGCATGTCGTAAAGCCCCGGCTCGCGACCGTCCAACCAGAGCGCAGCACGTACCGCCCCCTTGGCAAACGTCATGCGACTGGACGCCTTATGCGTGATTTCAAGGCGCTCGCCTTCGGATGCGAACAACACAGTGTGATCGCCAACTACATCACCACCGCGAACGGTAGCGAAGCCGATGGTGTCACGCGCACGCTCGCCGGTATGACCTTCACGGCCGTATACCGCCACTTTCGACAGGTCGCGACCTAACGCATCGGCAATAGCCTCCCCCATACGCAACGCGGTGCCCGAGGGCGCATCGATCTTGTGCCGGTGATGGGTCTCGATGATTTCGATATCCGCCTCATCCCCCAGCACGCGAGCTGCGAGATCAAGCAGCTTGAGCGAAAGGTTCACACCCACACTGAAGTTAGCGGCAAACACGATCGGAATATCCTTGCCCGCCGCCACCAGCAACTGCTTCTGCTCGGCACTCAAGCCCGTCGTACCGATCACCATGGCCTTGCCTGCCTTGCGACAGAACGCCAGGTTCTTCAGCATCACGTCCGGCAGGGTGAAGTCGATCAGTACGTCGAACTCATCAGCCACCTGCTCCAGATTGCCGGACAACGACACACCAATGCGCCCCAACGAGGCCAATTCACCCGCATCCGCACCAATCAGCGTGCTGCCAGGGCGAACGATCGCCGCCGTCAACCCGGAGGCCGGCGAGCGCTGCTGCACCGCCTCGACCAGCGTCTTGCCCATGCGCCCGGCAGCGCCCATTACGGCTATACGTCGCATACTCAACTCCTTACAGGTCGCCGAAGAAGCGCTTCACGCCATCGAAGAAGCCCGTGGTCTTCGGCGAATGGGAGTCATCACCTTCCAACGAACTGCGAAACTCTTCCAGCAACTCTCGCTGACGACGACCCAGGTTGACCGGAGTTTCCACCGCCACACGGCACATCAAGTCACCGGCACCACCACCACGCACCGGCGCAACGCCCTTGCCACGGATACGGAACTGCTTACCGGTCTGCGTCCCCTCAGGAATCTTGAGCTTGACCCGACCATCCAGCGTCGGAATCTCCAACTCACCACCCAGGGCGGCATCGACAAAGCTGATCGGCACTTCGCAGAACAGGTGCTTGCCGTCGCGCTGGAAGATCGAGTGCTCGCGCACATTGATCACCACATACAGGTCGCCCGTCGGACCACCCTGGGTCCCCGCCTCGCCTTCGCCCGACAGACGAATGCGATCGCCGGTATCCACACCTGCAGGCACCTTCACCGACAGCGTCTTGTACTCTTCGACGCGGCCTTCGCCGTGACAGGAGTCGCACGGGTCGGAAATGATCTTGCCCTGCCCATGGCAACGCGGGCAGGTCTGCTGCACCGAGAAGAAGCCCTGCTGCATGCGCACCTGACCGATACCGCCACAGGTCGGGCAGGTGATCGGCGAGGAGCCTTTCTTAGCCCCCGAACCGTCGCACGGCTTGCAGTTGACCAGCGTCGGCACGCGGATATTGACGCTGGTGCCGCGCACGGCTTCTTCCAGGTTCAGCTCCAGGGTGTAGCGCAGGTCGCTGCCCCGCTGGGCACCACCCCGCTGGCCACCGCGGCCGCCGCCGAAGAAGTCACTGAACACATCGCCGAAAATATCGGAGAAGTTCTGACCGCCGAAACCGGCTCCGCCACCACCCATGCTCGGGTCGACGCCGGCGTGACCATACTGGTCGTAGGCCGCACGCTTGTTGGGATCACACAGGCATTCGTAGGCCTCGTTGGCCTCTTTGAACATTTCTTCGGATTCTTTGTTATCCGGATTACGGTCCGGGTGGTGCTTCATCGCCAGGCGACGGTAAGCCTTTTTCAGGTCCGCCTCGCTGGAGCCACGCTCCACACCCAATACTTCGTAATAGTCACGCTTTGCCATAAGTCTTTGCACTCTTAAGGACGTTCGGCCAGACCCTCCTGAGCCCTGCCAAACTCGTTGAGCCCCAATACAGGCCCGGACCCAACTCACGTCAATTCAACGATCCTGGTCATAACTGCTTTCAGCCAGGGACCCGGCCAAAAACGCGGTGACTGTCGCCCGGGAAGCAGGAGCATTCCCGATCACACCGCCAGCATCCGAACGCTGTCGCATGCTGTAAAAATTCGCATACCCCAGACACACCAACGCGGGAGCAAGCTCCCGCGCGGCGACATCCTACCAGTCACCGCTTGATAGCGGTCAACCGGCCAAGCAGATTACTTCTGCTCTTTGACTTCTTCGAACTCGGCATCGACAACGTCGTCGTGCTTGGCTTCAGGCTCTGCGTGTTGCGCAGCGCCTTCAGCTGGCTGGCCTTGCTCGGCGTACATTTTCTGGGCAACTGGCGCGGAAACTTTCGACAGTTCCTCAACCTTGGCTTCAATGGCAGCCTTGTCGTCACCTTTAACGGCGGCTTCCAGGGCAACCACGGCAGCTTCGATCGCAGCCTTCTCTTCGGCAGTTACTTTATCGCCAGCATCAGCGACCATTTTGCGTGTCGAGTGAACCAGGGCATCACCCTGGTTACGCGCAGCGGCCAGCTCTTCGAACTTGCGATCTTCTTCGGAGTTGGCTTCAGCATCGCGAATCATCTGCTGAATTTCTTCCTCGGACAGGCCGGAGTTGGCCTTGATCACGATCGATTGAGTCTTGCCGGTGGCCTTGTCCTTGGCGCCTACGTGCAGAATGCCGTTGGCGTCGATGTCGAAGGTCACTTCGATTTGTGGCACGCCACGTGGTGCTGGTGGAATCTCGGCTAGGTCGAACTTGCCCAGGGACTTGTTCTGCGCAGCCTGCTTACGCTCACCTTGCAACACATGGATGGTCACGGCGCCCTGGTTGTCATCGGCAGTCGAGAACACTTGCGATTTCTTGGTAGGAATCGTGGTGTTTTTCTCGATCAGCGCCGTCATCACGCCACCCATGGTTTCAATACCCAGGGTCAGCGGGCTCACGTCCAGCAGCAGCACGTCTTTCACGTCACCGGCCAATACCGCACCTTGGATCGCAGCACCCATGGCAACCGCTTCGTCCGGGTTCACGTCTTTACGTGCTTCCTTGCCGAAGAACTCGGTAACCAGCTTCTGAACCAGTGGCATACGGGTCTGACCGCCAACCAGGATCACGTCGTTGATCGCGCCAACGTCGATACCAGAGTCTTTCAGCGCGATACGGCAAGGCTCGATGGTGCGCTGAACCAGGTCTTCAACCAGCGCTTCCAGCTTGGCGCGCGAGATCTTCACGTTCAAGTGCTTAGGACCGGTAGCATCTGCAGTAATGTACGGCAGGTTAACGTCGGTCGACTGAGCGGAAGACAGCTCGATCTTGGCTTTCTCAGCGGCTTCTTTCAGGCGCTGCATGGCCAGCGGGTCACCCTTAAGGTTCATGCCGCTTTCTTTCTTGAATTCGTCAACGAGGTAGTCGATCAGACGAATGTCAAAGTCTTCACCACCGAGGAAGGTGTCACCATTGGTGGCCAACACTTCGAACTGGTGCTCGCCGTCAACTTCAGCGATCTCGATAACGGAAACGTCGAAGGTACCGCCACCCAGGTCATAAACGATGACGGTGTGATCGCCCTTGGCCTTATCCATGCCGTAAGCCAGTGCAGCGGCAGTGGGTTCGTTGATGATACGTTTAACGTCCAGGCCCGCGATGCGGCCGGCATCCTTGGTCGCCTGGCGCTGGCTGTCGTTGAAGTAGGCCGGAACGGTGATCACCGCTTCGGTCACCGCTTCACCGAGGTAGTCTTCGGCAGTTTTCTTCATCTTTTTCAAGATTTCAGCCGAGATTTGCGGCGGCGACATTTTCTGGCCGTTTACTTCAACCCAGGCGTCACCGTTATCGGCCTTGGCGATTTTGTAAGGGACCATCTTAATGTCTTTCTGTACGACTTCTTCTTCGAACTTACGACCGATCAGACGCTTCACCGCGTACAGGGTGTTATGCGGATTGGTCACAGCCTGACGTTTGGCCGACTGACCAACGAGGATTTCACCGTCGTTGGCGTAAGCAATGATCGACGGCGTGGTACGCGCGCCTTCGGCGTTTTCGATAACTTTTGCAACGCCGTTTTCCAGCACAGAGACGCAGGAGTTGGTGGTCCCCAGGTCGATACCGATAATTTTGCCCATGATTTACTCTCCCGAAACTTGAATTTGGATGCCGCAGCAGTGGTAGCTAACTGCGGTAGCACTTAATCGCTTGACTTATAGATGGGGGCCTTACGGCAAATTTCAAGCCTGCTCATCAATAGAAGGTGCAACAGGTGCTGGCGCCTTGCTCACCACCACCATTGCCGGGCGCAACAGGCGACCATTGAGCTGGTAACCCTTCTGGAACACTTTCAACACGCTGTTAGGCTCCAGGTCATGGCTTTCCTGCATGGCCATGGCTTGGTGATGCTCGGCGCTGAACGGCTCGCCGCCTTGTGGATCGATAGCTTCCAACTGATAACGCTTCAGGGTGTCCTGGAACATTTTCAGGGTCAGCTCAATCCCTTCGCGCATCGGACGGATGTTTTCGTCATCCGGGTTAGACAACTCCAGCCCACGCTCCAGGCTGTCGATGATCGGCAACAGATCACCGGCGAATTTTTCCAGCGCAAATTTATGAGCCTTCTCCACGTCCTGCTCGGCACGACGGCGGACGTTCTGCAGATCGGCGGCAACACGCAAAGACTGATCCTGCGCAGCGGCCAATTGCTCTTCGAGCACTTGTACACGGGTCGCCAGCTCATCACCGGCCGCCGGATTGGCGTCTGGAGTTTGCGTATCCTGCGTCTGTTCGTCAGCCATAGATTTCTCCTTTCAAAATCATGCGCGAACTCAACTCGCGCTTCTGTTCCGGTATATGGGGCTACAATTTCCAGGTTCAAGGGCGCAAGCCTTACCAAAAGTCTTTCAATTGCTCCAGATCAACTCCTGCACGCTCATTCCCCATCGCACTAAAAAAATCCCACATTCAAGCAAATCGAGCTAAGCGTCAGGATTGTCAGCCCAGAACAAAACACTGTATAAATAACCAGACCTAAAGCCTGGGAGCGGCCGTCATGCTCGTGCACCTGTCCGTACATAACTACGCCATCGTTGAACATCTGGATCTCGAACTGGATCGCGGGATGAGCGTAATCACAGGCGAAACCGGCGCCGGCAAGTCGATCATGCTCGACGCCCTGGGCCTGGCCCTCGGCGACCGTGCCGACAGCGGCGTAGTGCGCCCCGGTGCGGACAAGGCCGACATCCTGGCCACCTTCGACCTGGCGGACATCCCCGAGGCGGAAGCCTGGCTCGCCGAACGCGACCTTAATAATGAAGGCCCCTGCATTTTGCGCCGAGTCATCACGGCCGAAGGGCGCTCCCGCGGCTATATCAACGGCACCCCCTGCCCCCTTGGCGACCTGAAGGCCCTGGGTGAGCTGCTGATCGATATCCACAGCCAGCACGAACACCAATCCTTGCTGAAAACCGACACCCATCGCCGCCTGCTCGATGAATACGCCGGCGCCACAGACCTCGCCCGCCAGGTTCTCCTGGCCGCCCAACGCTGGCGCCAGACCCGCCTGGAACTGGAGCGACTCTCCAACTCCGGCGACGAACAACGCGCGCGCCATCAACTGCTCAGCTATCAGCTCGAAGAACTCGAAAGCCTGGGCCTTGGCGAAACCGAACTGGAACAGCTCGAACAGGAACACAAGAACCTCACCAACGCCGAAACGCTACTGGCTATTTGCAGGCAAGTCGTAGAGCAATGCAGTGAAAGTGATTCGGGCAATGTACTCAACGCGCTGACGGCCAGCCTCAATCGGCTATCCAGCGTGAACAATGCGTCCGGCTCGCTGAACGAGGCCACCACCCTGCTGACCAGTGCGCAGATCCAGGTCGAGGAGGCCGTGGGCGAACTCAACCGCTTCCTTGATCACTTCGACGCCGACCCAGCACGCTTGCAGGAAATAGAAGAACGCCTGGACACCATCTACACCCTGGCGCGCAAACATAGAATCCAGCCTACCGAATTGGCGGCCATGCAGCAGAAACTGCTGGATGAAATCGAAACCCTGAACGCGAACGACGAATCCATTGAGCGGCTGGGCGACGAACTCGCCTCCTTCGCTCGCCATTACCAGGAGAAGGCTCGCGAATTGAGCGATCTTCGCCAGCAGGCAGCGACCAGCCTGGCCAGTGCTGTAGAGCAGGAAATCCAGCGCCTCGGCATGCCGGGTGGGCGCTTCAGCATTGAGCTGCACACCAATACCAGCGATGAACTGCAACCCCACGGCCTTGAGCAGGTGGAACTGTTGGTCAGCGCCAACCCTGGACAACCACTCAAAGCGTTGGCAAAAGTGGCCTCGGGGGGTGAGCTTTCGCGGATTAGCCTCGCGATCCAGGTGATTACGGCCCAGACTTCACGCGTCCCGACGCTGGTATTCGATGAGGTGGACGTCGGCATTGGCGGGCCGACCGCCGAAATCGTGGGTCAATTGCTCCGTCGCCTGGGGGATCGCGGCCAGGTGCTGACGGTGACCCACTTGCCGCAAGTGGCCGCCCAAGGGCATCAGCACTTGTTTGTGCATAAAGTGCGAGGCAACGATAAGACCCATACCGCTGTGTCCAAGCTGAACAAGTCAGAGCGAGTGGAAGAAGTGGCGCGCATGCTGGGCGGTATCGACTTGACCAAGGAGTCCTTGGCTCACGCGAAAAAAATGGTCGTGGCTGCGAAAGCCTAAGCCGAACATTTCCTTTCTTAAGACAGCACGAAGGCGACCCTAGGGTCGCCTTCATTCGTTTGCAGAACACGTCTGCGTCGAATTTTACTTTTTCTTACGGATGTACAGCACCAGATTGTGGTCCACCAAATCGAAACCATGCTCTTCGGCGATAGCCTTCTGGAGCTTCTCGATTTCCGGACTGGTGAACTCGATAACCTCATTGGTATCCAGGTCAACCATGTGGTCGTGATGACCACCGTCAGCCAATTCGAACACCGCATGACCGCCGTCGAAATTATGACGAACCACCAGCCCTGCGGCCTCAAACTGGGTCAGCACACGGTAAACCGTGGCCAGGCCAACGTCCTCATTAGACTCCATCAGCGCCTTGTAAACATCTTCGGCACTCATGTGGCGCTGCTCAGCAGAATCGAGCATTTGTAGAATCTTGACTCGTGGCAGAGTCACTTTAAGACCGGCTTTGCGTAGTTCGCTATTTTCAACCATGGTTAGCTTTCTCGCGGATGCTGCTTCGCAGCTTCTCTTAATACGGGTATGATCGGCGTTTACGTTGTCCCAGCCAAGATAGTGGAAGTCGCCCACCGATGCAAAACACCAAGCTCTTGCTAACCAGTTTCACCTTTGTGGGACTGCTCGCACTCGCCGGTTGTTCATTCCCCGGGGTTTACAAAATCGACATCCAGCAGGGCAATGTCGTCACGCAGGACATGATAGACCAGTTACGTCCGGGAATGACCCGACGGCAAGTACGGTTTATCATGGGTAATCCCCTGCTGACTGACACTTTCCATGCCGATCGCTGGGATTATCTCTACAGCATCCAGCCTGGTGGCGGTGAACGCCAGCAGGAGCGCGTCAGCGTCATCTTCAATGGCAATGACCAGCTCGTCAGCCTGTCCGGTGACTTCATGCCCGGTGTAAGCCGTGATGAAGCCTTGCTGGGCAAAGACAACGGTACCAACGTGACTGCGCCTGCGCAGGAAAGCGAGAAGCCGAAGTCCGAGGTACCGGCCAAGCCCGGCTCCTTGCTCGACAAGATCCAGAAGGACGTCGACGGCGTGCAAACTGTTCCAGTCCCGACGCCACAGCCTCTGGATACCAGCCCGCAGTAAGTTTGCGGCGCTCAACAAAAAGCCCGGCGTGCCGGGCTTTTTGTTGCCTATCGGTAATCGGCAAGCCTACGCCCCCTGCTTCCTGGCCAGCGCTGCCTTGGCCGCACGCAGCCGGCGCACCTCTTTAGGGTCGGCCAGCAAGGGGCGGTAAATCTCGATACGGTCACCCGGCTGAACGGCGCGCGCATCGGCGTCCGCCACGACCTTACCGAATATACCCAATGGGCAACCAGCAAGGTCCAACCCAGGAAACTGCAATCCGATCCCCGACGCCTGGACCGCCGCTCGCAGACTAGTCCCCGCCGGCACCTTCACCGTCAGCAACACCTGGCGATCCACGGCGGCATGCACCACCTCAATCTCAACCATGCAGTTGCTTGGCCCGCTCACAGAACGCGTCCACCAGAGTATTGGCCGCCTGATTGAACAGAGGCCCCAGCGTTGCCCGCACAATGGGCCCAGCGTAATCAAACGACAGATCAAGGCTGATCTTGCAGGCTTTCTCAGTCAGGGCCTTGAATACCCATACACCATGTAATTGGGTGAAGGGCCCCTCCTGCAGGTTCATCTCGATGGATTTTCCCGGAACCAACACATTACGCGTAACAAAGTGCTGACTGAGCCCCCCCTTGGCCACGCCAACACTGGCAACCATGTGCTCGTCACTGCTCTCCTTCACCTCAGCGGTCGAGCACCAGGGCAGGAATTCCGGGTAACGCGCCACGTCGTTGACCAGGTCATAAAGCGCCTGAGCCGGATAAGGCAGCAGGGCCGAACGTTGAATATGCGTCGTCATGTGAGCGTTACTTCCACAGCTGAGCGGCAAACATCGCGAAAGAACAGCCCGATCCGCGAGAGAAAAAAACCAAAGAACTGCCGGCATTGTCCGGGATTCGTCCAACACGCTCAAGCACACAGGTTGACCGTAGCCGACACGCTCGCAACTCCCTATAATGCCGCCCCTATGGCTAAACAAAAGAAACACCCCACAGGGACCATCGCGCAAAATAAAAAGGCGCGACACGATTACTTCATCGAACATCGGTTCGAGGCTGGTCTGGTCCTGGCCGGCTGGGAAGTAAAAAGTCTGCGCGCCAGCAAGCTGCAACTGGTCGACAGTTATGTGCTGCTCAAGGATGGCGAGGCATGGCTGCTGGGCAGTCATATCACCCCGCTGACTACCGCGAGCACTCACGTGATTGCCGACCCGGTACGCACACGCAAGCTGCTGCTCAATGCCCGCGAACTCGACAAGCTGGCTGCCGCCGTACAGCAGAAAGGCTATGCCTGCGTCTGCCTGTCCTGGTACTGGAGCAAGCACCTGGTCAAGTGCGAGATCGCCCTGGGCAAGGGTAAGAAGGAATACGACAAGCGTGACACCGAGCGCGAACGCGATTCCAATCGCGAACTGCATCGCGCCGTGCGCAATAAGGGCAAGGAAGAATAATCCTTGTGACGCCGTAGCTTGGGTGCCTCACCCAAGCTACATGCCCTTGCGTCGCTCCGCCCGGGCCATACGCTGAACTTCCTGACGCACTTCCTCCAACACCTCCTGCACATACAGCAGGTGACGGGTTGAGACCTCGCGCGCCTGCTCGGCCCGCCCTTCGATAATCGCCAGGTACAGATCCCGGTGCTGACTGATCAGCATGTCGCGGGTTTCCGTGCGCTGCTGGTACATCCCGCCGATATTGGTGACCACGTTACGCTTGAGCAGATCGAACAAACCACGAATGGTGTGCAACAAGACAGCATTGTGGCTCGCCTCGGCAATGGCCAGATGGAACCTCGCATCAGCAGCCCCCTCCTCGGCCCGGCTCACTTTATCGTCGCGCGCATAACAATCCTGCAGCGCTTCAAAAGCAGCCGTCAGCCGCTCACGGTCGACCTCGGTAGCACGTAACGCCGCGTAGTAAGCGCAAGAGGCTTCAAGGGTCTGGCGAAACTCCAGCAGATCACGCTGAGCCTCGGGGTTGTTCTCCAGCAGATGCAGCAGCGGATCGCTGAACGTCGAGCCCAAGGACTCAGCCACATAATTGCCACCACCCTGGCGGCTGACCAACAACCCCTTGGCCACCAGCTTCTGAATCGCCTCGCGCAGCGACGGGCGCGAAACCCCAAACTGCTCAGCCAAAGCGCGCTCGGCCGGCAACCGCTCGCCCGACTTGAGCGTGCCCTCAAGGATCATGCCCTCAAGCTGCTCGACAATATCGTCAGACAAACGGCGCTGACGCACCTGATCAAACCCCATAACTCACTCTCCACGATCCCGACCACTCGCCGGGGCCTCTATTCTGGCCTATCGCCGCACTTGCGGCACCTATCAGAGCGCTCTCGATTCATCCGATCAGAGCACCGGCACGCGCCCCTACGACCAAAGTTTCGCAGGCGGCAAATTGACACACCGCTATCCAGGCTTTTACTCTAGCCAACAGCGGCTGTAAATTGGTCTTACCAATTACCCACGCCGACTGAAGTGCCTGACCAACAACAATTAGGGGCCACCCCATATGCAAACCTGGCAACAGCTCTACAGCCCGCTCGGCAGCCTCGGCCTGTCCGCACTGGCAGCCGTCATTCCCATCGTATTCTTCTTCCTGGCCCTGGCCGTGTTCCGCCTCAAAGGCCACGTCGCCGGCAGCATTACCCTGGCGCTGTCGATCCTGGTGGCGATCTTTGCCTTCCAGATGCCGGTGGATATGGCCTTGGCCGCAGCTGGCTACGGCTTCGCCTACGGCCTGTGGCCCATCGCATGGATCATCGTCGCCGCGGTATTCCTCTACAAACTGACCGTCAAGAGCGGCCAGTTCGAAATCATCCGCAGCTCAGTGCTGTCGATCACCGACGACCAACGCCTGCAAGTCCTGCTGATTGGCTTCTGCTTCGGCGCGTTCCTCGAAGGTGCCGCCGGCTTCGGTGCGCCCGTGGCAATTACTGCCGCGCTGCTGGTCGGCCTGGGCTTCAACCCACTGTACGCCGCAGGCCTGTGCCTGATTGCCAACACCGCACCCGTAGCCTTCGGCGCACTCGGTATTCCGATTATCGTCGCCGGGCAAGTCACGGGCATCGATGCATTCAAGATCGGCGCCATGACCGGCCGCCAACTGCCGTTGCTGTCGCTGTTCGTGCCGTTCTGGTTGGTATTCATGATGGACGGCCTGCGCGGCGTGCGCGAAACCTGGCCCGCAGCGCTGGTTGCAGGCTTGAGCTTCGCCGTCACCCAGTATTTCACCTCCAACTTCATCGGGCCGGAACTGCCGGACATCACCTCGGCGCTCGCCAGCCTGGTGTCCCTGACCCTGTTCCTGAAGGTCTGGCAGCCCAAGCGTACTGCCGGCGCACAGATTGCCGGCGCTACCACCAGCGCAGCGGTCACCGCCAGTGCTGGCGGCTTCGGTCTGCCGCGCAGCACAGTCGCCTCGCCGTTTAGCCTGGGCCAGATCTTCAAAGCCTGGTCGCCGTTCCTGATTCTGACCGTGCTGGTAACCATCTGGACCCTCAAGCCCTTCAAGGCGATGTTCGCCGCGGGCGGCTCGATGTACAGCTGGGTATTCAACTTTGCGATCCCGCACCTGGACCAACTGGTCGTCAAGGTTGCGCCCATCGTGACCAACCCGACAGCCATCCCGGCGGTGTTCAAACTGGACCCGATTTCGGCGACCGGCACGGCGATTTTCTTCTCCGCGCTGATCTCGATGCTGGTACTCAAGATTGACATCAAGACTGGTCTTACCACTTTAAAAGAGACCTTCTACGAACTGCGCTGGCCTATCCTGTCCATCGGCATGGTTCTGGCCTTCGCCTTCGTCACCAACTACTCCGGCATGTCCTCGACCATGGCCCTGGTACTGGCGGGCACGGGTGCGGCCTTCCCCTTCTTCTCGCCATTCCTCGGCTGGCTGGGGGTTTTCCTGACGGGCTCCGACACCTCGTCCAACGCCCTGTTCAGCTCGTTGCAAGCCACCACCGCCCACCAGATCGGCGTCAACGACGTCTTGCTGGTAGCGGCAAACACCAGCGGCGGCGTAACCGGCAAGATGATTTCGCCACAATCGATCGCGGTGGCCTGCGCCGCCACTGGCCTGGTCGGCAAGGAATCCGACCTGTTCCGCTTCACCCTCAAGCACAGCCTGTTCTTCGCCACCATCGTCGGGCTGATCACCTTGGCCCAGGCCTACTGGTTCACCGGCATGCTGGTGCATTGAGACCACACGCAATAGGGTAAAAACCGACGCCGAACAACGATTTCGGCGTCAGCTTTCCACAACCTGTCTGCAGGGTCGTAGAGCAAAGCGACCCTGGCGGACAGATAACCGGGACCACCCGGAGAATGCGCCTGATGAGCGAGCTTTTTTACAACGCTGTGCCGAACGCCACCCGTGTCGCAGCGCCTCTGGCCCCGCCACGTGAATACCCCAGCGTAAAACCACCGAAGGTCTACCTGTTCGGCACCTGCGTGGTGGACTTGTTCTACCCCGAAGCCGGCATGGACGCGATTCACCTGCTGGAGCGCGAAGGGATCCGCGTGGACTATCCGCAAGGGCAAAGTTGCTGCGGGCAGCCGGCCTACACCTCAGGCTACACCGAGCAGGCCCGGCAAGTGGCGCGCGCCCAACTGGCACTGTTCACCGACAATTACCCGGTAGTGGTGCCCTCCGGCTCTTGCGCGGGGATGTTGCGCGAGCACTATGCAGACCTGTTCAAGGATGAGCCTGAAACGCTGCAACACGTGCGGGCCCTGGCCGCGCGGACCTATGAGTTGGCCGAGTTCCTGTTGTTCGTATGCAAGGTGCAACTCAACGACAGCGGCGCCCCCATTAAAGTCGCCCTGCACACCTCATGCTCCGCACGTCGGGAAATGAACACCCACCTCCATGGCCGCGAACTGCTGGGCCAACTGCGCAATGTCGAGCGCGTCGACCACAGCCATGAAAGCGAATGCTGTGGCTTTGGTGGGACGTTCAGCGTGCGCATGCCAGACATTTCCGGTGCGATGGTGGCCGACAAGACCCGGGCCTTGCAGGAGTCCGGCGCCCATCAGGTACTGAGTGCCGATTGCGGGTGCCTGATGAACATCAACGGCGCCCTGGAGAAACAGCACGCGGCCTTGCGCGGTCAACACCTGGCCAGCTTCCTGTGGCAACGCACCGGAGGTGGACGATGAACCCTGCCGCGCTGATTCCGATCGTCGAGGTGTCAGAAGACTTCCGCACCCGCGCCCACCAGGCATTGGGCGACGCGCAACTGCGAAACAACTTTCGCAAGGCAATGGATTCCCTGATGACCAAACGGGCAACGTCCTTCAACGATGCCCACGAACGTGAACACCTGCGCGCCCTCGGCAACGCGGTGCGTGCCCGCGCGCTGTCCAAGTTGCCGGACCTGCTGGAGCAATTGGAAGCCAACCTGACCCGTAACGGCGTCACCGTACACTGGGCGCAGACGACAGCAGAAGCCAACGCGATCGTGCTGTCGATCATTCGCAAGCGCGAAGCCACGCAAGTGATCAAAGGCAAGTCCATGGTCAGCGAAGAAATGGACATGAACCACGTGCTCGCCGCCCAAGGCATCGAATGCCTGGAGTCGGACATGGGTGAGTTCATTGTTCAGCTCGACCATGAGAAACCGTCCCACATCATCATGCCGGCGATCCACAAGAACGCCAGCCAGGTCGCGTCGTTGTTCCACGACAAACTTGGCGTGGAATACACCCAGGATGTCGACCAACTGATTCAGATCGGTCGCCGCGTGCTGCGGGAAAAGTTCTTCGAGGCCGATATCGGCGTCTCGGGCGTCAACTTTGCCGTGGCTGAAACCGGCACATTGCTATTGGTGGAAAACGAAGGCAATGGCCGCATGTCGACCACGGTGCCCCCGGTGCATATCGCCGTGACGGGCATCGAGAAGGTCGTTGAAAACCTGCGCGACGTGGTGCCGTTGCTATCGCTGCTGACCCGCTCGGCGCTGGGCCAGCCGATCACCACCTACGTCAATATGATCTCCGGCCCGCGCAAGGCCGATGAACTCGACGGCCCGCAAGAAGTGCACCTGGTGCTACTGGATAACGGCCGCAGCCAGGCGTTTGCCGACAGCGAATTGCGCCAGACACTCAACTGCATTCGCTGCGGTGCCTGCATGAATCATTGCCCGGTCTATACCCGAATCGGTGGTCACACCTATGGCGAGGTGTACCCCGGCCCTATCGGAAAAATCATCACGCCGCACATGGTCGGCCTGGCGAAAGTGCCGGATCACCCCAGTGCCTCCTCGCTGTGTGGCGCCTGTGGTGAAGTGTGCCCGGTGAAGATCCCGATTCCGGCATTGCTGCGCCGCCTGCGCGAAGAAAATGTAAAAGCACCGAATAGCCCACACCCCGCGATGCGCGGCCAAGGCAGCAAGTATTCACGCAAAGAACGATTTATCTGGAACACCTGGGCCCTGCTCAATCGCTCACCGAGGCTGTACCGGTTGTTCACCCTGGCCGCGACTCGCCTGCGCGCTCTGGCACCGAACAATGTCGGGCCCTGGACGCAAAACCATAGCGCGCCGAAACCCGCCGTCCGCTCGCTGCATGACCTGGCACGCGAGCATCTGGCCAAACAGGGAGAACGTTGATGAGCGCCAAGCAGAATATCCTCGACAAATTGCGCCAAAGCCTGACAGGCACTACACCGGTGCCCGACCATTTTGACGAAGCCCTGGTAACCGAGATCTATACCTACCCGCCCGAGCAGCGCATCGCGCAACTGCGCAAGCTGATGGAAGCGGTGCACACGGAGATCCACCTCACCCACAGCGCCGACTGGCCAGCCTTGCTCGCACAACTGCTGCAAGCACGCGACCTGCCCAGCTTGCTGATTGCGCCAACAACGCCCCACGGGCGCCGCATCACCGAACATTGGGCGAACAATCCACAACTGCCGGTGCTCAAAGCCTATGACCGGCCGGTGGAAGAATGGAAAGCCGAACTGTTTAACGAGACACCGGCCAGCCTGACCACTACCCTCGGAGCAATTGCCGCCACGGGCAGCCTGATTCTCTGGCCGACGCGAGAGGAACCGCGCCTGATGAGCCTGGTACCGCCGGTGCACTTTGCGCTGCTCAAGGCCAGTGAGATTTACGACAACTTTTATCAGGTCCAGCGCCAATTCGCCTGGGCCCAAGGCATGCCCACCAATGCCCTGCTGGTGTCCGGCCCGTCGAAGACCGCCGACATCGAACAAGTACTGGCTTATGGCGCCCACGGTCCGAAAGACCTGGTGGTGCTGATCCTGGAGGACCAATGAGTCTGCCTGCTGCTTTTCTCACTGACGTCGCACAGCTGATCCCGAGCAATCGACGCTTCGACGACCCACTTTCCACCCTGGCATTCGGTACCGATGCCAGTTTTTACCGACTGATCCCACAGCTGGTGATCCGCGTGGAGTCGGAAGACGAAGTCGTGGCGCTGCTGCAACTGGCTCAGCGTGATCATGTGCCAGTGACGTTCCGCGCGGCAGGCACCAGCCTCTCCGGGCAGGCCATCAGCGATTCGGTGCTGATCGTACTGGGGGACAACTGGAACGGCCGTGAGATTCGTGGGCAAGGCACGCAAATCCGACTGCAACCCGGCGTGATTGGCGCCCAAGCCAACGCCTGGCTGGCGCCGTTCGGGCGCAAGATCGGGCCGGATCCGGCCTCGATCAACGCGTGCAAAATCGGCGGCATCGTTGCCAACAATGCCAGCGGCATGTGCTGCGGTACGGCGCAAAACACCTACCACACCCTGGCCGGCATCCGCCTGGTATTGGCGGACGGCAGCCGCCTGGACACTGAAGATCCGGCCAGTGTCGCGACCTTTCGCACACAGCATGGTGCGCTGCTGGAACGCCTGGCGAGCCTCGGTCGAGAGACGCGGGCAAACGCCGAATTGGCTGCAAAGATCCGCCACAAATATCGTCTGAAAAACACCACCGGTTTGTCACTCAACGCCCTGGTGGATTTCGATGAACCGCTGGATATCCTCAGCCATCTCCTGGTGGGCTCCGAAGGCACGCTGGGCTTTATCAGCGCGGTCACCTACGACACCGTGATTGATCATCCGCACAAGGCGTCAGCGCTGATCGTATTCCCGGATGTCGAGACCTGCTGCAACGCCGTAACAGTCCTGAAAACCCAGCCAGTCTCAGCCGTTGAGCTGCTGGATCGACGCAGCATGCGCTCAGTGCAGGACAAACCCGGCATGCCCGCGTTCGTACAGCAGTTGTCGGAAAACGCCTGCGCACTGTTGATTGAATCCCGCGCCGCATCATCCTCTTTGCTCCACGAACAACTGGCGCTGATCATGGCGTCCCTGGCCGCTTTCCCGATGGAAAAACAGGTCGACTTCAGCGAAGACCCAGTGGAAAACGCCCGCCTGTGGGCGATTCGCAAAGACACCTTCCCTGCCGTCGGCGCCGTGCGAAAAACCGGCACCACGGTGATCATCGAAGACGTGACCTTCCCGGTCGAGCAACTGGCCATCGGCGTCAACCGCTTGATTGAGCTGTTCGACAAACATCACTACGACGAAGCCATCCTTTTCGGACACGCCCTGGAAGGCAATCTGCACTTTGTGTTCACCCAAGGCTTCAACAGCGCCGAGGAGGTCACACGCTACCAGGCGTTCATGGATGACGTCGCGCAACTGGTCGCGGTGGAGTTTGGCGGCTCGCTGAAAGCCGAGCATGGTACCGGTCGCAACATGGCACCGTTCGTCGAGCTGGAATGGGGCAGCGACGCCTATCAATTGATGTGGCAACTCAAGCGCCTGCTCGACCCCAATGGCATTCTCAACCCCGACGTGGTGCTCAGCAACGACCCGCAAATCCATCTCAAGCACCTCAAGCCGCTGCCCGCCGCCGACGAGCTTGTGGATAAGTGCATCGAGTGCGGTTTCTGCGAGCCCGTGTGCCCGTCGAAAGGGCTGACCCTGAGCCCGCGCCAACGCATCGTGATCTGGCGTGACATCCAGGCGAAAAAACGCGCCGGCGTCGACACCACCGAATTGGAAACGGCCTACCACTATCAGGGCATCGATACCTGCGCGGCCACCGGCTTATGCGCCCAACGCTGCCCCGTAGGAATCAATACCGGCGACCTGGTGAAAAAGCTTCGCGCCCGCGACGCCGACCATACGAAAACCGCCGAATGGCTCGCCAGCCATTTCGCCACGGCATTACAAGGTGCGCGCTTTACCCTGCACGTCGCAAACGGCGCCCGCATGCTGCTGGGCGCCCCGCGCCTGGCGCGGCTGTCGGCCAAGGTGACTCAACTGTCCAAGGGGCAAATCCCGCAATGGACCAACGCCATGCCGCAGCCGGAAAAAGCCATACGCTTCAGCCCTCCGGTCACGGACGAACGACCACGGGTGGTCTATCTCGCCGCGTGCGTCTCGCGCGCCATGGGCCCTGCGGCTGGGGATAAAGAGCAAATGTCGCTGTATGACAAAACCCGTGGCCTGCTCGAAAAAGCCGGTTATCAAGTCGTGCTCCCCGACAACCAGGACAACCTGTGCTGCGGCCAGCCGTTCGCCTCCAAGGGCTACGCCGAACAGGCCGAACACAAGCGCCAGGAACTGATCGGCGCCCTGCTCCACGCCAGCCGTGGCGGCCTTGACCCGATCTACTGCGACACCAGCCCCTGCACCCTGCGCCTGGTGCAAGACCTGGGCGAAAGCCGCCTGGATCTCTACGACCCCGTGCGTTTTATCCGAACCCACCTGATGGACCGCCTCGACTTCACACCGCAGGAAGCGCCGATCGCGGTACACGTCACCTGCAGCACCCAACACCTGGGGGAAAGCCAGGCACTGATCGACCTGGCGCGACGCTGCTCGAAAAACGTGGTAATCCCGGAAGGCATCCATTGCTGTGGTTTCGCTGGCGACAAAGGCTTTACCACACCGGAACTCAACGCCCATTCCCTGCGAACGCTCAAGGAGGCGGTGCAATACTGCAGCGAAGGTATCTCCACCAGCCGCACCTGCGAGATCGGCCTGAGCCAACATGGCGGCATCGATTACCACGGTTTGGTGTACCTCGTGGACCGGGTCACCCAGGCACGGGCGCATTAATCCGGCAAAAAAACAGAACCCCTGCGCACCGGCGTAGTCATCTGCATAGGCCTCGGCGACCGAGGCTCATCAGTGATGTCGCTGGCAGCCCATGACGGCCAGCAGCGTCGAGCCCTATTTCGCAAGGAGATACCCTATGAAGCGTTCCGCTCTTGCTGGCTTGTTCATTACTGCTGCGATGCTGGCGTCACCTGTTTTCGCAGCCGGCGAGCCCGACCTGTGCAAGATCAACTTGGACAAAATCAACAACGGCAAAGCGCTGCTAGCCACCGACACCAGTGGCAAAAGCGGCGAGATCGATACCGCCGTGTCCCAGGCCAAGGCAGCCCACGCGGCAGGTGATGACAAAAGATGCATCGAAATCACCTCCAAAGCGTTGCAGGACCTGCAAGACAGCGACAAAGGCGGCAAATAGTCCATCGGATGCTCAAGACCAACCTTCGGGTTGGCCTTCTGTGACCGTTTGACGTACACTGCACAGGCTTGTCACTCACTAAGAAACAACGAGTTACAAGCACGGGGCCGTTTAGGATTCGACGCCGGTCGCGAAACTTTAGGTGCATGCCGAGTTGGTAACAGAACTCGTAAATCCACTGTTGCAACTTTCTATAGTTGCCAATGACGAAACCTACGGGGAATACGCTCTCGCTGCGTAAGCAGCCTTAGCCCTTCCCTCCTGGTACCTTCGGGTCCAGCAATCATCAGGGGATGTCTGTAAACCCAAAGTGATTGTCATATAGAACAGAATCGCCGTGCAGTACGTTGTGGACGAAGCGGCTAAAACTTACACAACTCGCCCAAAGCACCCTGCCCGTCGGGTCGCTGAGGGTTAACTTAATAGACACGGCTACGCATGTAGTACCGACAGCGGAGTACTGGCGGACGGGGGTTCAAATCCCCCCGGCTCCACCATTTAGTCTTCCCAGGAAGACCCAAAAAAGCCGTAAAGCCTAGAGAAATCAAAGCTATACGGCTTTTTTCTTGCCCGCGTTTTCCCACCTAATCCCAGGGCATCCCACAGTTGACGGGGGCATATATGGGGGCATAAAACGCTCATCAGCTCGCTCGGAGAGGATGTGCCCCCAATGCCCCTGAAAGACACCAACTGCCGCAACGCCAAGCCCCAGGACAAGCCATACCGCCTTTACGACGAACAAGGTTTGTACCTGGAAGTACAGCCCAATGGAGGCCGTTACTGGCGCTTGAAGTACCGCTTTCTGGGAAAGGAAAAACGCCTGGCTCTTGGTGTTTACCCAGAGGTCGGCTTGCAGGAGGCCCGTCGCAAACGTGATGACGCTCGTGTTCAGCTTGCCGGCGGACAAGACCCTTCGTTGCAAAGACGCATGGCCAAGGTGGTCAGCCAGCTCGATCACCAACACACCTTTGAATCGGTCGCTAAGCAATGGCTCACCATTCGCGAATCATCCTGGGATCCGGAGTACACCCGCACGGTGCGGCAGCGCCTTGAGCTCAATGCCTTCCCCTGGCTGGGAAAACTCCCGATCAGCAGCATTAGCACGCCCATGCTGGTCGAAAACCTGCAGCGCATCATCAAGCGCGGTGCTCGCGAGACGGCACGTCGTGTAGCTCAAATCTACAAACAGATTTTTGAGTTCGCCGAAGCTGCCGGTATCACCCCACCCAACCAGATTGGGAATCTCTCTCGTACGCTCCCAGCCAAGCGGGTGAAACACTTTGCTGCCGTGACCGATCCTGAAAAACTCGGCGCACTGCTTAAAGCACTGGATAGCTATAGCGGAACGATGCCTGTTTGTTGTGCACTCAAACTGGCCCCGTTGCTGTTCTGCAGGCCCGGTGACCTGCGCCACATGGAGTGGTCGGAGGTCAATCTGGATGCGGGCGAGTGGTTGATTCCCGGCCACAAGATGAAAGGGCTCACTGCCACCAAACAGGATCGGCCGGATCATTTGGTTCCTCTCAGCCAACAAGCAGTAGCGGTTCTGCACGAGCTGAAACCACTCACCGGCAGACATCGGTACGCCTTCCCCTCGGCACGAGGAGGCGACCGGCCGATGTCCAACAATGCCGTACTCAGTGCGTTACGCCGCATGGACATCAGCGGCGACGAAATGACTGGGCACGGCTTTCGTGCGACAGCGAGAACCATAGGTGCAGAGGTGCTGGGATTTCGCCCCGATCTTCTGGAGCATCAGCTTGCTCACACGGTAAAAAATCCACTGGGCCGTGCATATGACCGAACATCATTTCTGCCAGAGCGCCGCGACATGATGCAGCGCTGGTCAGATTACCTAGATGCAATCAAGTCCTGAGCTCATTGCTTGGGCTTGCAATACCGGTCCCCGCTTGGTA
This sequence comes from Pseudomonas sp. OVF7, assembly GCF_030644265.1. NCBI lineage: Bacteria > Pseudomonadati > Pseudomonadota > Gammaproteobacteria > Pseudomonadales > Pseudomonadaceae > Pseudomonas > Pseudomonas sp. OVF7. Next base: position 6,747,412 of record NZ_CP128996.1, read on the forward strand.
AAAATCAGGCGTACCTCGGACGTTAATAGGACTCCTTGGGATCGTCGCGCTGCCCCGGTTACGGCGTTAAGAATTTGAAGTCCATCTGCTGTTAGCAAATGGATTTTCTGGCTAACTCATCGGGGTATCGCCAGCATCTCGCAGGGCCTTCTGCACCTGCTCGCCTGCAGCAATAATGCTGCTAAGAAACCTACGGAGTCCTATTCCGTACCAGCAGGGTCTTTCCTCTCCCCCAACGCCAAAGACACAGCTTCAGCTGTCATCCGCACAGCTGTCGCCGGCAATAACTCTCGGAGACCCGTAACACGGGTCACAACAAACGCCCCTGCTTTGCAGTAGGAAAACCCGAGCGCCACTCCCAACACATATGCGTATCGCAGCACTTGAGGACTGCTGCAACGCCACCGTCTGAGCACCAATCAAATGTCAGCACGAACTATTGAACCCAGCCCGGAGGAACCGCGCTTCCTTCGCCTGCCCGAGGTTGAGCTAGCGGTCGGTAAAAAGCGATCCACGATCTATCGCGATATAGCAGCGGGAAAATTCCCTGCTCCATATGATCTAGGCAGCAGCAGATCGGTTGGCTGGCTCAGCACGGAGATATCTGCCTGGATCCTGAGCCGGCCGCGTGTACAGCTGGGTGGAGGGCATAACAATGGCTAATCCCCCCGCCCTGCGCGCGCAGACCCAGTGGTTTCATGTCTTTAGGGCTATGATCGATCAGGGTGATGTCGCCCGAATAGGGCCGCACGCATTCACGGTTTATGCCGTCATCAAGGCACACGCCAATTTCGACGATGGCTTATCGAAGCCAGGCATCCAGCGGATTTCCGAACAGTCGGGAGTCAGTCAGGCACAGGTCAAACGGGCACTAGGGATTCTCGAAGGGGCTGGCCTTATCGCAAAGAAAAAGTGCGGTCGAGCCAATCAATACAACCTACGTGAAAAGGTTCAGCTCCTCGAAAACGGCCAACCTCATACCGTCGCAACCTGGGATTACGTGCCAAGCCGCGCCCAGCACACCGTTTCTGAGCTCAAAAAAGCCATGACCGCTGGCGATCTTGTAAGTACACAGATACTGAATATCGAGCGCCTGAATATACAAATCAACCTGGCTGGTGGTAACGCCCAAGTCGATAGCTCATCACTACAAATTGACCTCGATCGTTTGCCTCCTGGTATCCGTGAAACCCTGCGCAGGCACCTCAAAAACTCGCAATGAAGTTATGCACAGCTCAGAGTGATACATATCCGCCTGAGCTGTGATTGATCACGAATTAGCTCACCTAGAGCTACATAGTGCTGGAATCCAGCTCAGGCTGAGCCGCTAAAAAGAAAGAGAAAATAAAAAAGAGAAGCTCTGGAGGCGACACAGCCTCCTGAGCGAACGCGCCGAAGCCTTATTGGATTACGAACAGCTACCGTAAACTCGATTCGACGAATCCCGCCAGTTCTGCCATCTGAGGCTTTTTAGCATTACAGAAGCGCCTTCCTTTATCATCCCAGCATCGTGCAGTGATTGATTCACCGCTCACAGGCTCAGGACGCCCGGCTGTCGCATCCAGTGGCATCCGGCATAGACCGATGCGGCTGAGCAGGGCTGAGTCGACGCCAAGCCAAGCCGACAGAGCGGCATGTGCCGACCTGAATGTAGCCATCACCCCAAATTTTAGCGCTAAACTCGCCGCCTTCGCGCATCAGCGATCTAGACAGTGGTAAACCATGAATGCAGTAGAAATTGAGTCCGCCATATCGGATCTGGCCCTAGAGCCCTTTGACGCAGCGGAGTTTCCGCTCACCTTCTTGGCTGCATTTGGCAGAAAGGATGCGGAAATCAAGCGCCTGCGCGCCGGCAACAACAACGCATCGGACGTACCCGGCGGCGTACTACTGCGCAATAACATTCATATCGCCGCATGCGAGCCCGGCACCGTGGGCGAAACGCTCAAGGCTTTGCGTACCAGCCCGGCTACCACTAAAGCTAAAGCCAAGTTCGTCTTCGCTACCGACGGGCAAACCGTAGAGGCTGAGGAGCTGATCACAGGTGAAACCATCACCTGCGATTATTCAGACCTTCCCAATCACTTTGGTTTCTTGCTGCCGTTAGCCGGCATCTCCACCATCAAGGAGATCAAGGACAACCCCATCGACGTGCGCGCCACCAGCCGCCTGAACAAGCTGTACGTCGAACTGCTGAACGAGAACCCGGACTGGGCCAAGGCCGAGCGTCGCGCCGACATGAACCACTTTATGGCGCGTCTGGTGTTCTGCTTCTTTGCCGAAGACACCGACATCTTCAATGGCGATGGCCTGTTTACCAAGACGGTTGAGCAGTACAGCGAACGCGATGGTTCCAACACCGATCAGGTGCTGTCGGAAATCTTCCGAGCCATGAACATCAAGCTAGCTGAGCGCACGACCGTTCAACCGCGCTTACCAAATTGGGCCAACACCTTCCCCTATGTAAATGGCGGCTTGTTCTCTGGCAGCACCGAAGTGCCGCGCTTTACGCGGATTGCACGTACCTACCTGCTGCACGCGGGCAGGCTGAACTGGAAAAAAATCAACCCAGACATTTTTGGCAGCATGATCCAGGCCGTGGCCGACGAGGAGGAGCGCGGCGCACTGGGCATGCACTACACCAGCGTACCCAATATCCTCAAGGTGTTGAACCCACTGTTTTTGGATGATCTACGGGCACAACTGGACGCTGCAGGTGATAACAAAACCAAGTTGCTCAATTTGCGCAAGCGTATGGCACGCATCCGCGTATTTGACCCCGCCTGCGGCTCCGGCAACTTCCTGGTTATCGCCTACAAGCAGATGCGCGAGATCGAGGCGGAGATCAATCGTCGCCGAGGCGAGGCCAACAACAAATCGGAAATCCCTCTGACAAATTTCCGCGGCATCGAGTTGCGAGACTTTCCGGCAGAAATTGCCCGTCTCGCGTTGATCATTGCAGAGTTTCAGTGCGACGTGCTGTATCGCGGTCAGCAGGACGCATTGGCCGAATTTCTACCGCTGAACGCGCAGAACTGGATTGTTTGCGGCAATGCGCTACGCCTAGATTGGTTGAGCCTGATGGATGCTCACCGCACTGGTGTGAAGCTAGTGGCGGACGACTTATTTGATACACCACTGGATCAAACTGAAATAGATTTCGAAAATGAAGGTGGTGAGATTTATCTTTGTGCAAATCCCCCATACCAAGGGAGCGTAAATCAGACAGCAGAGCAAAAAGAGGATATGGCCCGTATATTTTCGCCCGTCCTCAAGAGCTACAAGGATTTAGACTATGTTGCCGCCTTCGTTCTTAAAGCAGCGCAGTTCAACAGGCTTACAAATTCTTCAAGTGCGTTTGTTACAACCAACTCTGTTACGCAAGGCGAGCAGGTCGGCATGTTGTGGCCACTAGTTTTCAAAGAGGGGAACTTTATATTTTTCGCACATACTTCCTTTCTTTGGAGCAATCTCGCAAGCAATAAAGCTGCGGTTACCTGTGTAATTCTTGGGCTTTCCTCGCGACCAATGGGCGAGAAAAAACTCTTTGATGAGGAAACCGTACGGAGCGTGCCAAATATCAGCCCTTATCTTGTTCCCACTGATACGGTGATCGTGGCGAAGAGGTCACGCGCACTCTCAGAGATCGGACACATGCAGTCCGGGAATAAGCCGACTGATGGCGGAGCCTTGGTCCTCTCCACAGAGGAAAAGGACCAAATACTGGCAAGGAATCCAGAGGCAGCCCACTTCATCAAGCATTACGTCGGCTCGCGAGAGCTAATCAATGGGGGCAGTCGTTGGTGTATTTGGGTGGAAGACGCTGAACTACCAGAAGCCAGCAAAATTCAGGAATTTCGAACTCGCTTTGAAAGGGTGCGGCAACAGCGACTCAGTAGTGATGGCGTGCAAGCTAACGACAACGCCAATACACCGCATCGTTTCGTATTTGCGCCCCACAGTAGCCACCGAGCAGTTGCAGTCCCGAACGCCTCTTCAGAGCGTAGGCCATATTTGCCTTGCGAGATCACGGACTACTCCACAGTGGTCTCAAACCTAGCATCTGTGATCTATAGCGCCCCCATTTGGAGCATCGCGCTAATTGCATCGCGACTTCACCTAGTCTGGGTGGGGACAGTCTGCGGCAAGCTTAAAACAGACTTTCGATACTCGAACACCCTTGGCTGGAACACCTTTCCCGTCCCCCTGCTCACCGAACAGAACAAGACTGACCTGACTCGCTGTGCCGAGGATATTCTGCTTGCCCGCGAAGCCCACTTCCCCGCCACTATCGCCGACCTGTACGACCCGGACACCATGCCGGAAAACCTGCGTCGCGCCCATGAGCGCAACGATGAAGTGCTGGAGCGTATCTATATCGGTCGCCGCTTTAGAAACGACACCGAACGACTGGAAAAGCTGTTTGACCTATACACCAAGATGACAGTGGAAACAGCAAAGGTCGCGCCGAAGAAATCACGGGGAAAAAAGGCATGAGCAACACCCCTGCTAGCCTGACTACACCACTCGAAGGCTATCGCGAGTGGTTGGCTGACCTCAAAGGCCGCATCAACAATATCCGGGCGACGGCACCCTCATGGAGGAAGAATCACAGTGACTAACACTACCAACCCGACCAACAGCTACACGGTGCCGTCGGTATCCATCGCTACAGCGCATACTGGAGCATCCAGCAAGGCCAACGAGCTGGGCATGCGCACCATGCAGGAACGTGCCTATACCAAGCGCGGCGAACAGTACCTGCTGATCAAATCGCCACCCGCATCGGGCAAGTCCCGCGCCCTGATGTTTATCGCGCTGGACAAGCTGAATAACCAGGGCCTGCAACAGGCCATCGTCGTAGTGCCCGAGCGCTCCATTGGCGGTAGCTTCGCCGATGAGCCACTGAGCCAGCATGGCTTCTACTGGGACTGGCAGGTGGCCCCGCAGTGGAACCTGTGTAATGCCCCTGGCATCGATGAGCCGCGTGTAGCCAAGTCCAAGGTAGATGCGGTGCGCGCCTTTCTAAACAGCGGCGATAAGGTGCTGGTCTGCACCCATGCCACCTTCCGCTTTGCTGTGGAAGAGCTGGGTATCGACGCCTTCGATAACCGCCTGATTGCCATCGACGAGTTCCACCACGTTTCCGCCAACCCAGACAACAAACTGGGCAGCCAACTGAGCGCGTTTATCAACCGCGACAAGGTGCACCTGGTTGCCATGACCGGTTCCTACTTCCGTGGAGACAGCGAGGCCGTGCTGGCTCCGTCGGAAGAGAACAAATTTGAGACGGTGACGTACACCTATTATGAGCAGCTCAACGGCTATCGCTGGCTCAAGTCGCTGGATATTGGCTACTTCTTCTACACCGGCCGGTACGTGGATGCGGTCGCAAAGGTGCTGGACCCGGCGCTGAAAACCATCGTCCACATTCCAAACGTAAATGCCCGTGAGAGCCTCAAGGACAAGGAGCGCGAGGTTAACGAGATCATGAGCGCGCTGGGTGATTGGCAGGGTGTAGACCCGGCCACCGGCTTTCACCTGATCAAAGCCAAAGACGGTCGCACGCTGAGAGTGGCCGACCTGGTGGATGATAGCGACCCAGGCAAACGCTCCAAAGTGCTCGGCGCACTGAAAGACCCGGCGCAGAAGAACAACCGCGACAATGTGGATGTGATCATCGCGCTGGGCATGGCGAAGGAAGGGTTTGACTGGATCTGGTGCGAACATGCGCTGACCATCGGCTACCGTTCGAGCCTGACTGAAATCGTGCAGATTATTGGCCGCGCCACCCGCGACGCCGAGGGTAAGGAGCGCTCGCGCTTCACCAACCTGATCGCCGAACCTATGGCTGATCAAGCTGCTGTAGCCGAAGCGGTAAACGATATGCTCAAAGCCATTTCCGCCAGCCTGCTGATGGAACAGGTGCTGGCCCCGCGCTATGAGTTCACCCCGAAAGATACCGGGCCGAAAGAAGGCTTCAATTACGGGCCAGAGGGGTACCAAGCAGGCGGCACTAATCTAGGCGTGAATGAAACCACGGGCCAATTCCATGTCGAGATTAACGGCCTGACCACACCGCAGAGCACAGAAGCCACGCGCATCTGCAAAGAAGATTTGAACGAAGTAGTAACCAGCTTCCTGCAGGATAAAACCGTGCTGGAGCGCGGCCTGTTCGACAAGGAAAACACCCTGCCAGAAGAGCTGACCCAACTGCGCATGGGCAAGATCGTGCGCGAGCGTTACCCGGACTTGAGCGACGTCGACCAGGAAGCCATCCGCCAACACGCTATCGCCGCCATGAACATTACCCAGCAGGCCAAGTTGATGTTGGCTCAGGCCGACGCCAACGGGAGTGACGTTGTACAAGGCAGCACTGCTCTGCTGGATGGCGTGCGCAAGTTCGTTAACGTACGCGAGCTGGACATTGACCTGATCGACCGCATCAACCCCTTCGAGGCAGCTTATGCGGTACTGGCGAAGGCGATGGATGAGAAGTCCCTACGCCAGGTGCAGGCCAGCATTGCGGCCAAGAAAGTGAGCATTCCTCGTGATGAGGCGGTTGAACTTACAGATCGCGCTAGAACTTTCAAGCGCGAGCGAGGCCGCCTTCCAGACATCAACTCTGCAGATGCCTGGGAAAAGCGTATGGCCGAAGGCCTTGTTGCTTTCATGCGCTACAAAGCTCAGGAGTTGGCAGCGAAACAAAGTGGGGTGATCGATGAGTCAAATTGATGAGGACGAACTGCTCGCTGAGCTTGGCCTTGAAATCGCTCCCCTAAAGGCTGCCACTCGAACCCCTCGCGAAGAACGCATCATCGCTGGCTTCGAGGACATTCAGCGCTTCTATCAGACCCACGGCCGCGCCCCACTGCATGGCGAAGATCGCGACATCTTTGAACGCTTGTACGCAGTGCGTCTGGATCAGCTACGCAGGCTGCCGGAGGCACAAACCCTACTGGCCGGCCTGGATAGTCACGGCCTACTGCCAGGTAATGCGGTAGCCACGGTAAATGTGGGTGACCTGGATGAGGACGCCTTGCTCGCCGAGCTAGGCATCGGCAGTGAGCCCGTCGACCTGGACGACATCACCGTGCTGCGGCATGTGCGTTCAAGTGCGGCAATAAAGGCGGCAGAAGAAATTGCAGCCCGGAACCCATGTAAAGACTTCGAGAGCTTCAAACCACTTTTTGATGAGGTTGAAGCCGGCCTAAAACAAAACCTGTGGATAACCAAGCCCTTTGGCAAGAACGCCAGCATCGAGGCAGGGGACTTCTTCATTCTGAGCGGACTCATTGCCTATGTCGCCGAGGTGGGCGACACCTACAAGACGCCGAACGCGGAGACGAATGGGCGTTTGCGCGTCATTTACTCCAATGAGACGGAAAGCGATCTTCTACTACGATCCCTGCAGCGGGCGCTCTACAAGGACAGTGAGGGACGTGCCGGATCTCGGCTCATCAGGGTAGATTCAGGCCCACTGTTTAGCGACATAGCCGAGCCGGACGACATAGAAAGCGGCACTATCTATGTGCTGCGCAGCCAGTCCAGCCACCCCTTCGTAGCCGAGCACCGCGAGCTGATCCACAAGATTGGCGTGACCGGTGGCAAGGTGGAAGCCCGCATCGCCGCCGCGGCGAAGGATGCCACCTACCTGCTGGCAGATGTGGAAGTGGTCGCAACCTACAAGCTTCACAACCTGAACCGCACCCGGCTAGAAAACATCTTCCACCGCCTGTTCGGCGCAGCGCAGTTGGACTTGACCATCGATGACCGCTTCGGCAATCCGGTCAAGCCGAGGGAATGGTTCCTGGTACCGCTGCATGTGATCGACGAAGCGGTTGAGCGCATTCGGGATGGGTCGATTACCGGTGTCGCGTACGATCCGCAGACGGCTCGCTTGATCAGCTAAGGCGCAGCTAAAGCGTGACGATCAAATCCGGGCGGAAGCCAGTCTCTTCGCCCGGATACCCTCTAGGGTTGCAAACTACACGAGCGCCTGCCGCGTCATAATCGACGGCTGTATGCGCATCCATGTGAGTGCCGGCACGCGGGCTGCCTCAGGCAGTTTCATCGTGACTTAACCTACGTTAGCCTCGACCAGTCGCAAAGGAGATGACGGTACATCCAGCATGTACTGCCTGGTCACCATCTCTGCCGTAAGCCCGGCAGCTGTCAACACCCGCTTCCAGGTACCGTAATCCAAGAGATTGATCGCCCTCTGTACCAGCATAGGCGACTCCATAGGGATCAACTCGTCAAACTCTTCGTGCTTCGTGAAACCCTTTCGATTGAGATACGTGAAGCCCGATTTAGCTTGTTCGGCGGTGAGCAGATTGAGGGTGTGAGCCCTGAAAATGAGCGCCTTGAAGCTTACCTTCCAACGAAGCTTCATATCCTTGAGTGCCGGCCAGTTCAGGTACTTTCCTCGCATAGGGGGAAACTCTGATGCGAAACTTGCCCGGGGCATCAACAAAGCACTGGCAAACTGGTTAGCCTGATCCTCAGTAAGGCGGCAACCGGTCTCAATACCTTGGTGCATCACCAAATGGCCCATTTCATGGGCAAGGTCGAAACGTTGACGGCATGGATTCACCTTTGCGGTGTTCCTCACGATCAACGGTCGTTTGTTGGACAACGAGAACGCATCGACCTTGTCATCGGCTTCGGCCAGGTTCACCACCAGCACTCCAACTTTTTCTGCCAGCTTGGTCACACTAGACAGGGGGCCGATCCCCAGGCCCTGTTCACGGCGAAATTTTTCAGCAACCTGCTCGATCTTGTTGATACCGGATACCGGCTCCTCAAGCATGCTGAAACTCACTGCAGGAAAGGCAACCTCCTTATCCAACTCGTCAATCAGCAGCTCAAACATCTCGACCTGAGCCGCAATGGTCTTCTTGAGAGTCTGCGAGGAGGATCGGACGCTTCGAAAATGGCATTGCTCCAACTCCACCGAACCGCGTCGTGGCGTGAAGAAAAAACTCTCGCGCACGCCCAAGGCTTCAGATAGCTGGGCAAGTTGGGTGCCAGAAGGAATCGCATTGACTTCCAGCTTGTGCGCGTATTGCCGGGTAACGCCCAAGAGCTCTCCGATATCGGCGAGCGAACGCCCCGCCGCGCATCTAGCGAGACGGAGCTTGTCGGGCGAAAACTCGTCGCCAAGAGGCAGAAAGCCTGTTCTGTCATTCATTTACTGATCAGCATCTCGTGTTGCGTTCTGGTCTGCATCTTTGTCCCGGCGAGCGACTAATGGTTCATCGATTGCCACCTCTTGTGGAAGCTCGGTGGTACGAGGAGCAAACAGAGGAACGTAGTCATGCACCCACTTACATACGACGTTCCGGTTGGTATCGAAGCCCAGAATCGAAGCAGTCAGCGTCGGCCCGTCAAAGTTGCCGTCAGTATCGACATACAAACGCCAAGTAATGTTCTTGTCGATCGCAGGCCCCAGCAAGCTAGCCTGGTAAAGCTCAACTCGGTTGGATTGCAGTCGATACCCTTTCTTTCTGACCTCGGGATCGTCCATTACCACCTGCATCAGCACGCCATTCACACTCAGCGTGAAGTCCATGGTGCGGTTAGTGAGCAGCAGCCACGGAAGGGCCGGATCGCGGTGGAGGCGTTTGAACCGGCCGTGGACGCGGCCATACGGAAGTGTTCCCATAGTCCAGTTGGTATCGTCATCCGTAGAGGTGACTTCCAACGCACGGTAAGCCGCATCCAGAGCGTTATTGCAGATCAGCTCGACGTATTCCGGCTTCAGCTTCGGTTCCAGCTCACTTGGGTGTTGGATCGGGGGCATGGGCCTCTCCATAAAGCGTGCAAAACACAGGTACTGTCAACCGGGATTTTTGTGCAAATTATCGCTTCTGTCAACCTTCGTGTCCTGATGCTCATAATCCCCTGGTCGCAGTTTCATGTGCTGCCAGGTGCAAGTTATCTCGGCCCAGTCTTACCGACGTACCGATACAACGTTGTTCTCGATACCCCGTATCGCTTGGCTACAGTGCTAACCTGAATCTGTGGATCTTTGAGCAAAGCCTTTATTTCGCGGACTTGAGCATCTTCCAACGCAGGTTTACGACCACCTTTACGTCCTCGAGCGCGAGCCGCCGCCAGCCCTGCGCGGGTACGCTCTCGAATCAGGTTGCGTTCAAACTCGGCCAGGGCTGCGAACACATGAAAGATCAGCTTGCCGGCGGCGCTGGTGGTTTCGATTCGCTCGTTGATCGACTCGAACCCCACCCCTTCCTGGTCCAGCCGACTGACGATCCCAACCAAGTCAGGCAAGGAGCGGCCAAGGCGGTCCAGTCGCCATACGACCAAAGTGTCGCCACTGCGCAGAGCTTTGAGACAATGCCTCAGCTCCGGCCTGTCCGCCGACTTGCCGCTCATGGTCTCCTCGTAGGCTGTTGAGCACCCAGCCAGAGCAAGTGCATCTCGCTGCAGGTCGAGGTTCTGATCATCAGTCGACACTCGGGCATATCCAATCCGCTTTCCCATACGTTTTTCTCACACTGATTTCGGTACAGGAAAAGTGACAGGAAAGCGGTAAATCCCAAGTCCAAAAGATCATCTGGAATAGGTGTGCCATAAACGACCGTTTACGGGACGGATCCGCTCGTCAATTTCAGGAGCTGAAAGCGACCGAAACCGAACCCCAGAATATTTTTCCTCGCTCAACATTTCCTTCAGCAGCTCAGCACCTGAGCTGAATGGAGGAATGACCATGAAGCAGAGTTTCCACGCACATTTTGATCGGGACTTGACCAAGGCCGGTTCGGCAATTCTCAGGGAGGCAGTCCGGCGCGGGCTTCTCAGTCAGCACGAGGCCATGATCCACGACCAGCAATGGGCGCAGTTTAGTGTTTATGCCAACGAGTCTCATGAGGTAGACATCCTGGAACTCGTCAATAAAAAATTGGTGAGGGAGTACGGGGAAGAGCTCTATATCCAGACATACCAAGGAAATCTCCCACTGCAAAGCGTGTCGGGCCTGCTTGAGACTGTATATGCAGTGATGGGCTTCGCAACTAATGGGCACTGGAAAGGCGCAGCGGCTAACGTCGGTAGCCGTCTTGGCTTTCCAAGCTATGCACGGATTACCGTACCGCGTAGTCTTGACCGTACTAAGTTTGAAGCCGCGATGGTGGATATTCAGGCTCTCCACTCAGAGCAGCTAGCAACATTAATCAGGTCAGTTCGATACCTCGGCATGTCATTGCTTGAGGCTTTTTTCTTCGACGCAGAAGATGCTCACAAGGACGCCGAAGAAGAAAACATCTTTTATGTGTTCAGCAAAGATAAGCATGAGCATCGGATCATTAATATTTCCACCCTTGAGCAAATTGTAATTTTGGAGAAGACCGCGGCATTTCAAAAGCTTCAGGGCAGCAGTCGCGCGACGCCAGCAGCTTGGCGTACATGGAAATCAAAGAACCTACCTGCAGCGCAAGAAATTTTACTTTCTCACAGACTAAATATTGATGATTGTCGCGCCGCATATGCCTGCGAGCTCTACCGGCGATTGTCTGGTCACCACGCCCCGATTCTTGGGGGCAAAGCTCCCAACGATGAGGATCTGGAGGCCCGGAATCACGTCGCCTACGAGCTCGGAAATATGCGTATCTGGGAAACTGATGCGTACGTCGGTGCCCGAGCCAACCTGAGGAGGGAAGCCGCCGGTACCAGTCGCTAAGCCATCACACAGCAGATTTGGGATTAGATCAGACGCCCTTAACCTTGGCCGAGCTCGAATTAAAGGAGTCAGGGTATGGATCGTTTTGAATTGCTTGTATATGCCGTGCTTGCCCTCATCAGTGCGCTGACTATCGCAGGTGTAATTGGCTATATGGTCGCAGCGTACCTGGACAAGAAGCACGGCGACGATTGAGCCTTCAGCGGAATGGCCAGATACCTGCAACGAACTGTCCGCTGCCCCTTGGCAGCGGGCGCTTACCCAAATCCATCGGCAAGGCACCCTACCGCTGCGATACGCAGCATTTTCCCAAGCCTATGAGGTCATGGGATGACTTCGGAAGGGCTGTCAATTTCCGCACCCTAGCGAAAGTGACCGAAGCGCCGAAGCGTTTAGATCAGCAACATGCACGCCCTCTATGTTGCGAGCTAGCTTGCCAAGTACGCTAAAACTCGTGTGCCGACTTGCTGGCAACATTTGATCTTGGGTTTTCCGAAAGCTACCGGAGAGTGTCTAGCGACCTCATTTATCCGGAGCACAAGCATGGAAATTCGTCACCTCGGTAACGGGCTGTACTTCCCACCTATTGCACCCAACGGTCGGGTTTATGCTGTCCCTCTTGGGCAGGAAACCCAGGTAGAGATTTTCTGCCTGACACCAGTGGGCATCATGGGCGCGGGCATCAAATCGCACTGGTCAGAAATCGTTGGTTTTTACTACGACGACGAATCCTGGGAGATCATCCCGCGCAATTACTCGGGACGAGGAATGCGCTTCAGTAGAGGCCTATCCTGCATCATGGTGATAGCAGGCAACGAGGCCCTCACGACCCACATCCAGGGCTACCCCATCCCCATGTGCGTAATGAACCGTATTGCGTTCGAAAAGCAGCGAGGCACTGAGGAGTAGCGCGTCACCGTCGCCACCCGCTACGCGACACGGGTACCAGCTAGGCCGGCACCTACCAAAGATTATTTTATGAAAGTAAAGCCTTTCACTACTAATACAGATCGCAGCTGGGCGGCTGACTTGGTAGTAAGCGTCACTGCTAATAGCAAATACGGCCTCCGCCCCCCACCTGCACGGGCCTGCTGGCTGACAGCAAGTAGATTTAGCGCCCTACACTGCTTATAGCCCGTACCCGTCGCCGTCCCTGACCAAGCGCAGTAGTATGTCTCGCCGGAGTTCACTGCTGATACGAAAAAGCCCCGTCAGACCAAGCAGCACGGGGCTTTCGGGTATTTAAGTCGGTTCAGATCCGTTTGGCACTGCTTATAGTGTGTTCAGACTCTACTCCTCCGAGCAGAGGTCGCCATGATCAAGCGCTTGATATCTACACAGCTTTTTCTCATAGGCGACCAACGTCCGACGCAACTGACGATTCTCACTGGCGATGCTGCGAATCTCAGCCAGACGCTCCTCAACCTGTAAAACGAGGCCGCGGTAAGGGGATTTCACAAACTCAAACGAGGAAGCCGGGTATTTGTGTTTACCGTTGCCTTTGGGAATAGTCAGGGGCGCGAACTTGTTTTTTTGCCCTTGCAGTGGCACCAGTTTGCACCAGTAGATCGAATACGCATTCGGGCTCACCTGCTTGATTGATACGCCGGCCACAACAGATTTGACCCCGGTCTTTTTGTACAGCTTCATGGACGTATCCACATAGCTTGCTACCAAGCATCTCGCGTCCGTAAGCAGCTGCTCGTACTGCCGATCCAGCAGGGTGACTATCGTTTGTGCTTCTTTGCTCATGACGAAGGCTCTCTTCTTTGTAAGAGCCAAATGGTGACCGATCGCTGAGCACCCGGGATTCGATTTCAGACCGTTCTACCGTCGGAAATATACGAAAACTGGGCGAACTGGCTCACGCTGTGACCCAGCTTCGCATCAGATGACCGACGGATGACGACATGTCAGTCGCAGAAAAACATAACATGCAAAGGATGCACGATAGATGACGACGGCAGCCTTGACCCTGAGCGGAACAAGGTCGACTTGTTAGAAGCAGATTACAGCGAGCAGGCGTGTATCCCTGCCTAGCTGCAACTGGCCGACTTCTGCCAGTTACGACAGGCAGAAATCGGCAAAAAACGGCCAGAAACAGTCATTCATCTGATCTCCAAACCAACCGAAATCATAGGAAGGACGATAACCGAGAATTTACAAGGCACCAGCGGTCGGACTCCCCTCAAGAACCGCTCTGGCACGCCGATGGCGTAGGTGTTAGTTTGCGCGGCTCCGGCCACGAACCGGAACCGCAGACAGGGATGTTTGGACGTCTTTCACGCCTAACCAGGCGTACTTCATTCCTGTCATGAGTATCATCCGATGCTGCAAAAATCCCTGAGAACTCAAATCCTCGCGCTGCTGAGCGGCAGCCTGTTGGCGATGTTGCTGATTGCTTTAGCATGCTTTCATTTCCTGTCCAACGGCGTGCAAAACTACGCCAACTTAATCGAAGGTCCGCTGCACACTTCGCAATTGATCGACGAGGCCAACCTGCAATTCAAGGTGCAGGTTCAGGAATGGAAGAACGTATTACTACGGGGCAAGCAGCCGGCAGACCTGGATAAATATTGGAAGCAATTCGAAGACCGTCAGCGCGACGTACAGGGGATCCTTGGCGAACTGGCTAACCAGAAAGGACTGGAGGGCCAACTCAAGACCCGCATCGAACGCCTGCGTGACGAACACCGTCAGTTGGGCAGCGCTTACCAGAAAGGTCGCGATGCCTATATCGCCGCGGGTGCAGACCCCACTGCAGGCGACGCCGCCGTCAAAGGAGTTGACCGTACCACCAGCGATCAGATGAGCGAACTTGTTGGCGAACTGCGCAAGCAGGGCACCGAGCAATCTACACTGATCAGCTCCGCTGCCAAGCGCACGGTGATGCTGGGGACTATCGTGCTGCTCGCCTCGGGTCTGTTGATCGGCCTGTTGAGCCTTTGGCTGATCAACCGCAACTTGGTTGACCCCATCCGCAAGCTGATCGACTACGTGGCGCAACTGAGCCAAGGGAAATTTGCCGAACGCGTGGCCAGCAGACGTGAAGACGAGTTGGGCAAACTAGCCATGGCCGCCAACACTTTGCGCGACTTTCTCGCCGAAACCTTCAACCGCTTGCAGCGCAGCGCCAAGGATCTGGACAGCGCAAGTGGCGAGTTAAGCGCCATCGCCGGTCTCATGGCCAGCGGCACTAACGAGCAGTTCAACCGTACCGATCAGGTAGCTACGGCGATGAACGAAATGTCCGCCACCGCCCAGGAAGTGGCTCGTCACGCAGCCGATGCTGCACGCGCCGCCGATGATGCCGACCAATCCGCGCAGCAGGGCGAAAAAGTCATGCAGGGCACCATTCACACCATCACCCAAATGCGTGGTGAGATCGCCAACACAGCCACGGTCATCCGTCGCCTGGAAACCGACAGTGGCCGCATAGGCAAGGTGCTGGAAGTGATTCGCGGCATCGCCGAGCAGACTAATTTGCTGGCGCTTAACGCGGCGATCGAAGCGGCCCGTGCCGGTGAAGCCGGACGCGGTTTTGCGGTCGTGGCCGACGAAGTGCGAAACCTGGCCCAGCGTACGGCGGCGTCGATCATCGAAATCAACCAGATCATCCAAACGGTGCAAACCGGTGCGGTGGACGCGGCTCAGGCCATTGAAAGTGGCCAGTCGCGCAGTGAAGAAAGTGTCGCGCAAGTGAATGAGGCCGGAGCGATGCTGCAGCGCATCACCCATTCTGTGGAAGCCATTCGCGACATGAACCGCCAAATTGCCACCGCTGCCGAAGAGCAAACCTCGGTGGCGGAAGATATCTCGCGCAACCTCACCGAAATCACCACGATTGCCAGTACCAACCTGGACAACATGCAGCGCACCGAAGCGGCAAGTCGGAACCTTCACGGGTTATCAGGGCAGTTGAATGAAGTGACGGCACGTCTGAGTGCTTAGCCGGACCGTTGGTGGTTAGATCGGCTTTAGGCTGAGCTGCCATTTTGGAAGACCGAGCCCCGTTTTTAGTCATATCCTTATACGGGGCAGATGCTATGACCAAAGATTCTCAGCATTTGTGTAACCTTCCGGCGGTGATACTTAATCTACTAAACGTATGCTTTTTTTGGTGCCCCTTGGGGCAGCTTTTTTGCCAGGTAATTGTGGCTGTTAACGCCAACGCTGAATTGCCCCACGTGCTGCCGTGGGATTAACCCACCCTCAAGTCAACACAAATCCAGTAACAGTAGTGGTTCGCAAGGAGTCTGCCCGGGTCAGTGATATCTCGGCAACTGGGTCAATTCGGCGCCGGCGCCAACAGCCCGCCAAGAAAGCCCTGGTCGCGGGACGCCTGTTCAAGCGTCTCAAACACTATGAGCTGCACAGCTAGCCGAGTCAGCTCTGCAACAGATGCCCCCCAAAGACAAAGGTTCATTGAGCAGCCGAGTTTCTATTCGGCATGTTTTGAACAGACTGCATCGCATAGCAGTTCCAACAACTCATTCGCTAGGGCAGCCGCTTCTTGTCGATAGTCGGTGTTCCAGCGGCACGACCAGTTATCAGGCTTTCCCTCATCCTCCCAGTGCGCCAATGCAAGCCCGTTGAGTATTTCCAGCTCGAACCAAACACGCTGCCAAGCGACAGCGTTCTGGACTGACGCCGTGTCTTGCCACAGGAATTCTGTTTGCGCGACGAATGCCGCCCATGCAAACAGATCCTCTGAAGCTCGCTCACCGATCGTTCGTAAGTATTTTGCGCTAGCCAATCAACGATTCCTTGTAGTCGTTTACCTGTTTAGTAAACGTCTATCCCCGGATAGAGATCCGCGGGTGGACGATAATTGGGGTTCTCAAAGCGGCTGTTCTCGTAATGGGTTTTGGCCGTCGGTCCGTCGCCGATATAGGTCACCTGCGGGTTTGGCGTGAGATGCCAACCGTTTCCTTCCTTGTCGCGCTCGATCAGCGATGCGTACAACCTACAGTTGCCTGCTGAGCCGGATGTCAGCCTGAACTGGTAATAGCGTCCGTCTTGGGGCGTGAACTTCGCCGAGACATAGCAGGAACGAGTGCGTGTCCCCTCCCAGAACAGATCCACATGCGTTTCGATACCGGGTCGGATCTGCGTTTCGTAATAGTCCCATGTAAGGTCTTGCCCTGCCTTTGGCATGCCCACGTCCTGTGTGTGGGTGAACGGCAGGGGGCCGGTGCGAACGGCGCCGCCCGAACGTTTGCCGTTTTCGTATTGGTAAATTTCGGCGTGCTGTGTGTAGTCGACGATACGTACCCAGGCAGGGTTAGGCTCGTTTTCGGGCGCGGTAAAGTAGTTGGTGTGGGGCAAATACTGGCAGCCTGCGAACAACGGCAATGCAACCAGAAAGAGCAAAGGGCGTATCGACATGAAGCCTTTCCTTTTACGGAGTCAGAGTTAAAGACCGCAAAAGAGGAGGCGCATTGCACAACGGCTGAAAACTCTGTGGCTGAATCGTCGCGACGATATCGGTTTCAACCGGTCGCTACAGGCAGAAATCGGCCTCAAGCCTGCGCAGCGATACTGGCTTTGCTTTGGAACATGGCGGTGTCGGCCTTGAAAATCAGATCGTCCAGACCTTCGCCATCTTCCGGAAACCACGCCACCCCTAGGCTGGCGCTGACCTTGATCTGGCTGTTTTTCCATGGAATGGGCAGGTCGACGGCCTTGCAGATTTCATGGGTGATGCGCTGGATATCGCCTCTGTGATGTGCGCCGTCGAGCAGCACTACGAATTCGTCACCGCCCATGCGCGCGGCTATTTCGAACTCGCGAATATTGGATTTGATGGCCGTGCCTACGTGGATCAGGATGGCATCGCCTGCCTGGTGGCCAAAACGATCATTGATCTGCTTGAAGTGATTCAAGTCGATATAGCACAGGGCCAGATGTTCTCCACGGCTCTTTGCGGCCAGCAGCTTCTGACTAGCAAAGGGAATAAAACTATTGCGATTGGGTAAGCCAGTCAGGCTGTCATAGAAGGCCAGCTTATGTACTTCCTCTTCGGCGAGTTTGCGCAACTTGATCTCGTTGCGCAGATGGCGCTGGGCATTCAACAGAACCAGAGCGAACATCAGGACAAGCACACAGCCGATACTGATCAGCACAATGGTTTTGCGCAGCCGCTCGATGAGCTGTGGCGGGTTGGGATCGTAAATGAAGTTTTCCAGACCAGCGATATTGTCGACCATACCCAGTTCGAGGAAGGTTTCAGCCATACGTTGCCAGCGCCCTGGGTTCATATGACCGATCTCGATCAGGTCAGATATCACCAGCGGACGCATGGCCTGAGCTTCGAATTGCAAGTGCGCGCGAGTTTTCTCCACCGAGTACTGATTGAGCAGCAGGTCTATGATTTGCTCGGGGTTATCCATCGCGTAGCGCCAGCCGCGCAGGGTAGCGCGGCGGAAGGCCTCGACCCGCTGTGGATATTCGTCAATTTCGGCCTGGCTGGTAAACAGGATGTCGCTGTAGAAGTCTATCCCGTAGGTGACGGGCGAGATGATGTTGTATTCCACGCCCCGCTCTTGCAGGTAGAAGGGCTCGTTGGTCAGGTACGAGTTGAACGCCGTCACTTTACCGCTGACCAGATCCCCAATTTGATAACTGCTGGGTAGCAGTTGTAGTTTTTCGAGGGGTATACCCTCGCTACGGAACATCGCCAGAAAATCGGCATCGGTTTGTGCATCCATCAGCATCAACGGCTTGCCGATCAGGTCGTGCACTGTGCGAACACCTTGGTCTGTGCGAGCCACGAGCACGGAAGGTGAATGCTGAAAAATCACCGCGAGCGCTACCAAGGGCTTTCCATGCAGACGTGCGTAGAGCAATTCACTATTGGCTTCGCCGTATTGGGCGCGCCCAGAGAGCACTTCTTCGACCGGTGTGACATGGGGGCCACCTTCGTGTAAGCGCACGTCCAGTCCTTCTTCGCGGTAATAGCCCTTTGCGATGGCGGCATAGTAGCCCGCGAACTGGAACTGATGTTTCCAACGTAGCTGTACATCAATCACCTGTTCGGCGCCATTCTGTTGAGGGCCAGGCCCCCCCCACGCAGCCTGCCCCCAGACGAGCACAAAACACAGCAGTCGACGCAGCCGAACCAGGAGAAGTCTCTTCGGCGGGCCGGGCGTGTTAGGACAGTAACAGAGGCTAGGCATGGTTATAGTCCGTGAATCGCGCTTATCGTTGAGCGTGCAAGGCGTGGCGCATCATTGTGACATCACTCATGCGGGGCCAGCAATCGCGCGCCACGATAACCAAAGCGGCCGTTATCCTCGCTTGCGGCGTGGTTGGCGTTTGCTTCCCTATAACAAACAGCTAACGACCCACAGCAGACCTAACCGGTTTCTGAAGCCATCCAGGTCAAAAAATCATGGACCTGAGTCGTAAACTTTTTTGGCTTCGCGTATGGGGTCCTTGCCTGGGACAAGAAAAAAGAGATCTGCATTCTCATGCACGGGTAATGCTGAACAAATAGCTCGACATGCTCCTCCAGTGTTTGCGGCCACATGAGGTCCTGTTCAGAGCGAAGTACTTGAGTTGACCGGATGAGTTTGCGCGAGGCTTCGCGTTGCAGGCGTAGGGATTGCGTCGGTGTGGTCGCCTGATCGATAAGATCGGCATACCGGGTCAGTACGGATTCAGAATCACCATTCACGGCAATGGCGATATCACGCGACGGCTTGAACCGGTCGAAGCGCTTGGCCAGATCATTCCCCCATAAGCAACGACAGTGATGCTTGAGCCAATAGCCCCAGCTCAATCGATTGTTGGCCGCCAATACTTCAGAACGACTACCGATTTCGAAATCGATCTTGGTGACTTCGGTATGCCGACTTTCCAGCGTGCGCTTTTTCGACTCGAGCATTTCCAGGTCCTGCGATGCAGGAGAGCTGTGCAGAACAAGGGTTAGGTCTAGGTCGGAAACTCCCGGTACGGCGTCGCCTCTAGCGACGCTGCCATAAAGATAAATCCCATCCAGCAGAGGTTCCGACTGGGCGAGCGTCATGCAAACGTCCGCCAGCAGAGCCTGAAACTGTGGCTGCACCTCGAAGTTGGACACGGTGAGGATATAACCGTCTGCATCAATGCCACGAGGATGGAATCGTTCCATGAAGCCGTCCGAGAGTTGTGTTCAGGGAGGTACTTTAACAGAGACGATAGTGGCTGCTTTTGGCCGACATCTGACTATCGGAGCGGGTTGTTATCGATCCAAAGCATTCACACTCCACGTCTGCGCAGGTGCCTCTTTCCGGTTTTTCTCTTGATATCCCCCTTCCCGACAGCATTCAATAATTTCTGGAACGTCGAGCATTCAATGTGACTAGCAGCAGGGCAGCACGCCACCCGACGAAGCTCGTTGCGTATGACGCCGAGTCGCTCGATAGTGCGGTCCAGTTCGTCTGCCTTTTCGTTAAGCCGCTGACGATCAATGTCAGGCTGCCCCTCTGCGTCCAGCATTGCAGAAAGATCGTCTAGTGAAAGCTCTGCCGATTGCCCGAGCGCGATCAAGGACAAACGTTGGAGTACATCGGCACGAAACACGCGAATCAGGCCACGACGACCGATTGAACTGATAAGACCTTTCTCTTCGTAGTAGCGCAGCGTTGAAGCCGGTAGACCGGAACGTCGTGCCACTTCACCAATATCCAGCTCTTTCATGCTTGACCTCAAGTCGACTTGAACTTGCAGACTGCTCGGATCAAACCGCCAAAACAGACTCAAGGCAAGGAGGAGTACCATGGGAATAGCCGAGACCGCACTGCGCATTCTGTTTGTTGGAATGGGGGCCACGCTGATTATGGACGTGTGGGGTTTTATTCAAGCACGAGTGTTTGGTCTAGCGTCGCTTGATTATGGCTTGGTTGGTCGCTGGCTGGGCCACATGTTGCAAGGAAGGTTTCGTCATGCCTCGATCATGGCGGCGCCTCCTATCAGGAATGAACGCCTGATGGGGTGGGTATTCCATTACATCACGGGTATCGTCTTCGCGATGGTGCTGATCGGTGCGAAAGGGCCGGCGTGGATCTGCAACCCCACGCTAGTACCTGCGCTAGTGATTGGGTTGGTTAGTGTGATTGCGCCTTTTTTTATCATGCAGCCTGCGCTCGGTTTCGGCGTTGCCGGTTCGAAGACAGTGGCACCTAGCGTGGCAAGGCGCAGGAGCGTCACTGCGCATCTGACGTTCGGACTTGGACTTTTTGTGGCGGCATCGCTGTTGATGATGCTCTTTCCGACATCGTCCTGCCTAAGTTGAGTGCTTTTGGTACAGCGATGGTGCTCAGGGCGAGATCGTAAGTCCCGAGTGCCTGCCTTTGGCCGAGAGCGGGAATTAGGAATAGCCCGCATCCGGCCGATTGTGTTGAAAAAGTCGACCCGGCCTGAGTACCAATGCATTGAGCGGTGAAAACGCCTTTTTTGCACGCCGCTACGTCAAATCTGAGCCCTGAGCCTTCTGCGCAAAACACAGATTTCAATCTCAGACGCGTACTTTTCTGCCATGGAAACCGAAGCCGACTTTTTCAACAGAATCGGCCAGAAGCCGTCACTCAATCTACAAAATCAGGGGCGACTTATTGAGCTAGGGCAGCTCATCCGCCACCGACAAACAACAGTCAATTGCAATCACTACCCGCATTAGATCATTCCTCAATGATGGAAGCGTAGCGCTTATTACTGAGCTGTTTCGCTTGGACATATGTAGGAAAGTTGCCAATGCAGCGTCGGAGTGCTGAACCAGACGAGCTAGATGCTCACCACGAGGGCCACAGGTCCCTTTCAGCCAGTTTTTAGCAGTACGTTCGTTTGCATTCGTCCACTTCATCAATGTCTTCACGGCCTGGTGCGTGGAGCCCAACTCACTTTGTAATGCTGCCGCAAGTCCCGACGCATAGTCTTGTTTGTCCGGAAAAATTTTGCCTTTTTTAGGAATCATTTTTCCCCCTCAAATCCTCTATGGTTGAAAGACACCGCTTGCTTAAGTAGCAAGTAGATTGAATGCGTCCCGATGGCGCACTCCCAGTGTGGATGCACGCAGGGGCTATTGCGTATGCGTAGTGGTAAAAGTGCTAAATCAGAACACTCACGCCGAGAACCAGGTTTGGCAGCGGCGTATGTCCGGATGTCCACAGAGCATCAACAGTACTCAACTGAAAACCAGCTCGACACCATCAAGGTTTACGCAGCCGCACACTCTCTCGAAATCGTCAAAATTTATACCGACGCAGGAAAAAGCGGCCTTCGCCTCGAAGGGCGGGACGCGTTAATTCAACTGTTCAGCGATGTTGAAAGCGATGTTCTCGGTTTTTCGACCATTCTCGTCTACGACGTCAGCCGCTGGGGGCGCTTTCAAGATCCGGACTTGGCCGCCAGCTTCGAGGTCCGTTGCAGACAGGCAGGTGTGTCGGTTCACTACTGCGCGGAGCAATTTTCCAATGATGGCTCGCCCGTATCTAATATCGTCAAAAGTCTGAAGCGCATGATGGCGGGCGAGTACAGCCGGGAATTGTCTGTCAAAGTCTTTGCGGGCCAATCTCGCCTCATACAGTTAGGCTTTCGGCAAGGGGGAATAGCGGGCTACGGGCTTAGGCGTCAATTGGTGGACGCTGCTGGCAACCCTAAAGCAGAACTAGCGCTTGGCGAACACAAAAGCATCCAAACCGACCGTGTGAGACTTATTCCCGGACCACTGGAGGAAGTTGCAACTGTTCATTGGATCTATCAGCGTTTTGTTGAAGCGGGTTACTCAGAGGCCGAGATAGCCCAACAACTGAATAATCGAGGACTTCAGAATGACCTAGCCAGGCCTTGGACCAAAGGGGGAGTCCATCAAATCCTGACCAACGAAAAATACATCGGCAACAATGTCTGGAACCGGTCCTCCTTCAAACTTAAACAAGAACATGTGAGGAATGATCCCGAACAATGGATACGCGCTGACGGTGTCTTTCCCCCTTTAGTTGACAACATACTATTCGCCGCAGCCCAAGAAATCATCCAGTCGCGCAGCTACCGCATGTCCGACGCCGAAATGTTGGAGAGGCTTAAAAGGCTATACGAGAAAGCGGGTTATTTATCCGGCATGATCATCAACGAGTCTGACGACTGCCCTTCCACCACAGCCTATACATCCCGGTTTGGCAGTCTTCTGCGTACCTACTCGCGCATAGGCTATACCCCTTCGCGGGACTACGGCTATGTCGCCGCCAATCATCAGCTTCGGTTGATGCATCCTCTCCTGCTGGCTCGAACCGTAGAGCATATTCAGCAAGTCGGAGGAAGAGTTGCAATCGACCCAACCAGCGACCTGCTTCTAGTCAACGAAGAGCTTTTGATTTCTCTAGTCCTGTGTCGCTGCCGGCGCGCTGACTCGGGCACGAATCGCTGGAAAATACGCTTCGATCTTGGTCTTTCACCTGATATCACCGTTGCCGTTCGAATGGAGCCAGGGGAAGAAATCGCCCGCGATTACTACATCCTGCCTACCCTTGATATTCAACAACCCAATATTCGTCTGAGCGAGTCAAACGCCTCCAATCTGGAAATCTATCGTTACGACAGCCTCGAAGCACTCGCGCAACTTTCTCGTCGAACGGTCGTGGGGAGAGCCGCATGAATATGCCGCACCATCCTCGTAGCCCACTACATGTTGGGGAAGCAACGACTATCCTAATGGTCAGCCTGGATCGTATCCGCGTCCTCAATCCTCGCGCGCGTAATAAACAAGTGTTTGCCAAACTTGTCGAAAACATTTCGAACCTAGGCCTGAAACGACCGATTACGGTTACCCCAAGCAGCGACCAAGACAACTCTGATTTTTTCGAACTAGTGTGCGGGCAAGGTCGATACGAAGCCTTTTGCGCCTTGGGCGAGCGCGAAATCCCCTGTGTCGTCGTCAGTGCTAGTGAAGCCGACCGGTTTCTAATCAGCCTGGTCGAAAACTTGGCCCGCCGTAAGCACACGAACAAGGACCTGCTCTACTCTATTCAAATTCTGTCTGATCGCGGATACACCACCAAACAGATCAGCATGAAGACCAGTCTGGATCCCACTTACATCAACGCAATCCTTCTACTTTTACGTCAAGGAGAAGAGCGGCTCATCTCAGCAGTCGAAAAAGGCTGGTTACCCATCACACTTGCGACAATGGTGGCTAGGTCGAGTGATACGGAAGTACAGGTCGCGATGGTGGAAGCTTATGAAACGGGCCTCTTGAAGGGAGAACAGCTGATTAAGGTGAGACGCCTGATAGATAGGCGTCGATTTTCAGGAAAAAACTACGGTCAAAAGCGATCAGCCACCGAGCAATCGACGACGCCTCAAAAACTTTTGAGTACTTATCAGACCGAAGTCAGGCGCCAACGAGTCATGCTCAAAAAGGCCGATATCAATGAGCAGCGAGTATTGATCATCGTTACCGCTATGCGCCGACTGCTGGCCGACGACTATTTCTGCACCCTACTACGCAGCGAAAATATCGCAGACATGCCTAAGTCGCTGGCTGACCGTATTCAAGGAGAGGTGTGATATGGGCCAAGTGAAACAAGGCTTTGAACGGCAGATCATCCCAATCCCCGTTGACCGAATCCTTCCGACCCGATCTTTGGACAAAGATATAGAACAGACAAAAAAATACTTAACTATCCTAACTTCGATTAGGGAGTTGGGCGTTATTGAGCCGCTGGCAGTGCATCGACAGCAGACCAATGTGGAGGGGACCGCAGCTTTCGTGTTGCTAGACGGCCATCTACGCCTGCATGCACTTAAAGCGCTGGGCGCCACTGAGGCACTGTGCTTACTCTCAATCGATGACGAAGGTTTCACATACAACCGGCAGATCAACCGCCTAACGCCTGTGCAAGAGCACAAGATGATTCTCACCGCTGTGCGTAAAGGCATTTCCCCCGCCTTGATAGCAAAGGTTCTGGGTATCAATGTCGAGAGAATCCATGATCGACAGCGCATGCTCGATGGAATCGCACCCGAAGTAGTAGAAATGCTTAAAGTCAAAATGGTCAGCCAAGGAGTATTTCGCACACTGAGAAAAATGAAACCCATGCGCCAAATCGAAACCGTGGAGCTCATGGTATCCGCCAATTGCTTTACCCAAACTTACGCCGAAATGGTACTTGCAGCTTCACGGCCGGACATGTTGATCGAAAAAAAATCCAGGCTGTCCGCAGAGGTCAGCGTCGAGGAGCTGGCGAGGATGGAACGCGAGATGGAAAAGCTCTTTCACGATTACAAGGTCGTGGAGGACACGCTGGGGGAGACCATGCTGTTTTTAGTCGTTGCCAAGGGTTATCTCGCTCGTCTGCTGCGCAATGAAACCATATCGGGCTACTTAAAGCGTTGCCACAGCGAACTTCTAGATGAACTAACCGCAATCATGGAGGCAGTTAGCTCCGACGCAAGGAAGCCTGAGAGAGAGTGACGAACCGACATGGCGAGAAGATAGAAAGCTGGACCAACCACAGGAACGTGCCAATTACTTGGCAATATTCAGGACATTTTCTGATAGCTCGGGATAAACCTAGAGCATATGTCAGTAATTCCATACCTACTGTCTCAATGACTGCACTGGGCTGGTTGCCGGCTGGCATTCCTAGACAGAAATCTCTTGTCAGCAGTCTACAAACCAATTGTAAAACCGATATCCCGCAGCCACCGACACGGCGCAGGTTCCAAGGGCCAGTAGAGGCCACCGTCCCTCAACACCTAGCCACCACTGCACCTTGAACAAAAGCGCCCCCACAAAAACACAGGCTAGAATCCCCAAAGCCAGGCCAGCCAGCGCAAACATCCGTGCCTCTAACCTTGGTTTTCCACCGTGCCAGTTCTCACTCAGGCAAAAAGGACAATGATTCGACGAGGGTGAATAGCTCCAGAAACCACGGCTATATGTGGATCTCGGAACCATTGCTTTGCCACAGTTATAACAGGTAACCATTGAGTGTCTCATGTCGCACCTCAGATCAAATCAAAGTAGATGAACCCAAGGTGCATCACCGCGAAAGAAACCCAAGAACGTGATCAGATAGCTACCGTTCGCTCAGATCACCAGAGAACCGATTACTTTGCTACACGCGACAAGCTTCATCTAATGCCAGAATTGACTCGCATTGCGCTGCCGCAGAACGCTAATTCAGGACGCCAGTTCAACTCCCTTAATATCCGCTCATCGGAAATTGTTCACAGGGGGCATTTATGGGGGCACACGCAGAAATAATTTAAAAAATACCTTTTAAAAACATAACGTTACTGATAAAAATCTGATCCCCCCGGCTCCACCAAATAATCATCTAAAGACGTCCACGGACGTCTTTTTTTGTGCCTGAAATCCAGTGAATACGGGGGTTTCAGGGCTATTGGGGCTTTCGAAGTTTTTTGAGTTCCAGGCGGTTTGATATTCCCAATGGTATTCCCAATGGTATTCCCAACTCCCCAGCGCAAATGCTGGGAATACCAAAAGGTGTCAAGGACTACCTCTCATCTACGCCCCCTCCGACCGCCGCTCAAGGCAGTCAAACCAAAAGACCAGGACTACGCCCTCACCGATGGCAACGGGCTCCAGCTGCGAGCCAGGGTCAATCGCTCGATGGGCAGACATCGACGTCAACAAACGCATCTGGACCATCCCTGCGGAGAGAATGAAAAAGCGTCGTCTGCATACCATCCCGTTGACCGAACATGCACTCTCGCTATTGGAAACGCCTAAGCCCCTGCCCGCCTATGCCCTTCAAACAAAGCCCCTGGCGCAATTCACTCTTGTGCGGGGGTTCTGCGCAAAACCAACATCGCAATGAAAACCGCACCGACGCCCCCCACCGTGATCATCAATCCATGCTCGCTGATGTAGGACACTGTGGCCCCCGTGGCAATGGGCCCCAACACGCTGCCCAAGGTATAGAACATCGCAATGGCCGTCATGGCGGTGGACACTTGATGTTCTCCAACCCGGTCTCCCGCCTCGATCACTGCCAGGGTGTTCATGCCGCCAATGGCGCCTCCCCACAGGAACACGATAATCGTCGCCAACCACGGAAGCGGCTGGCTGAACGGAATGGCCAGGGTGCCCAACAACAGTATCAAGCCGCAGACTAATTGGCCGACTTTGTACGAACTGCGGTCGGCCATCCAGCCGATCGGCAGTTGCAGGACGGTGCCGCCAATGCCGAACACCGATATCAGCAAGGTGGCGGCGGTCAACAGATAACCGGCCGAGAGGCTGTAGCCTGCCAGGAACGATACGGATGAGGTTTCCGAAAAGCCTGCGATAAACGCGCCACACAACGCCGTGGGGATGACGCTGAACAACTTGCCATGGCGTTTTTCCGCCGGGGTTTGCGGTCGCGTATCGTAGCCCCTGAGGGTAAAGGCCAGCGCACCGGATAACAACACGATCACGGCACAGGCGTAGTAAGGCGCGGCGCTGCCGACGCCGAATACAACCAACAGCAGCGGGCCAACCGCAATACCCAGGCCCATCAAGGTCTCATGCACGCCGATCGCCCGGCCGCGCTCGTCTTTCGAGGCGACCGCGACGATCCACGTATCGCAGGCAATCCAGCGCAGGATCAAGCCAATACCGAGCACGAAGTTCAGCAAAAAAATCAGTACCAAATGGGTAGTCAAGGTCATGCCGATCAGCGCAGCAATCGTCAGCGCTGCGCTGAGGATATTCGTCTTGATGAGCCCCAGATGGGCCAGCAAACGCGGAACCCATTTGTAGAGCAACAGGATCGCCAACCATGAGGCACTGACAATCACCCCGATCTTTGCCGGCTCGACGCCTTGCTGTTCCAGCGAAAGCGACAGCAGCGGAGTGACGGTACCAATCTGCACGATCTGCGACAGGGCCGAGAGGGTGTTTATCTTGGTGAGCGCAAACCAGCGTTGTTTGTCGGTGTACTCAATACTGGCATTTTCCATTCGTGACCGACCTTGGCTAGACAGCGGTAAAGTGTTCGAACTGCCACGGGCAGAGCTCACCTTCGGGCTTGTGGAATAGAGCATTAATGGTGTCCAGAGGCGTCCAGTCGGTCTGGATGCCTTCGAGACTTCCGAGGAAGGGTAGAGCAATTTCCAGCACCCGACGATGATCCATCTGTTCCGGCTCGACGATCCCGCGGTCGGGGTCCCCTTTCCACTATGGTGACACTCACATTGATGCAACTACTTGAGACAGCTGGGCACTGTTACCAAGATTCTAATAAGTAATAGCTACGCCATGGATGTTTGCGGGCGTTGACCTCTGTGGCCCGTGGCGACGACTTAGTTACGCCAACTCCCGCTGTTAAATACCGCCAACACCCGTCCTCATTTCAGAGCAGAAACTCTCGCTGCTGCTGTGCGACGCACCCACGCGAATCGTGCACAAGCAGGTGTTTGTGCACTGTCTTTTCCAACCAAACGGTTGTCCTTTCGAACAAAGCGACGCTATTCCGTTCTGCCTAACTTTGACCTTACGGCATATCCAGCAAACTGCGCCGATGAGGTAGCCCATGCATCTTGAACAACAGCAAGTGACCGACGACTTCAGGTTGCTGCATATGCGCGACCTGGCACCTGAAGAGTTCGTTTCGTGGCTGCTCGAGTGGGGGGCATGTGCACTTCGGGCTCGGCAGGCGAGTGCCGCAGGTAAACCTGAGCGTGTGCCTGATCCCAAAATAAAGTGTTCGAATACATCAACTTCCATCAGCAGACAGGGATGTTTCGCGACGCACTACCGGCACGAAGCTGAAAGTAACCTGCACCCACTTCATCACATTCAATAAGCCGCAGCCTGTGACCCGAAAAGTTCGCACAGCCGCCCTATGCAAAGGAACTCCATAATGAAAAAGGTACGTCTGCTGACACTCACCACTGTATTACCGGCACTTCAAGCACAAGCTATCGAAGTGGCTCCTGGAGACTACGAGCAATATCCGGTAGGCGCCACCATCGGCGTCATTTACTACCAACACTCCACGACAGACTCGGCGTATGCAAACGGTCACAAAGTCAGTTCGGACTTCAAACTGACCTCCGACGTCGGCATCCTGCGTTTGCTGCATGTGTACGGGTTGACCGACACCGTCACAATCGATCCGCAATTCCTGCTGCCATTCGGGCACGTTTCCAGCGGCGGAGATGCTTCAACGCTTGGCAATACGAATGGCGTTGGCGACCTAACGCTGGCAGCCCCGGTCAGGTTAAGACTCAACGACGCCCGTGACACTCTTAGCTTCACACCCTACCTGTTCGTACCCACTGGCAACTACGACAAAGACGATCCGCTGAACATCGGTGAGAACCGCTGGAAATTCGAACTACAAGGCGCTTACGTCAAACACTTCACTCAACAATGGGCCATTGACCTGGTTGGCGGAGCTACCTGGTATGGCGATAACAATGACTATGGCGCCAACGCAGACCGGCTCAAGCAGAAGGTTTCTTACGCTACACAGGTGATGGGGCGCTATATGCCCGATGCCACAACGGCGTTCGCCTTAGGGTTCGGGCATCTCTGGGGCGGGGAAACCCGCGTCGATCAAGTCAACCAGAATAACGAAATCGGAACCACAAACTTCCGTGTGACAGCAACTAAGTTCTTCACCGCTAAAGACCAAATCCAACTGCAACTGGGCAAGGACCTCTCCGTAGATAACGGGACCAAGGAAGACTTTCGAATGAACTTGCGTTACGCGCACGTTTTTTAAGCGCCTGTCCCTCTAGACCAAATGGTTGGCGTTGCTAACCAAGCGTGTGCCCGACGGCAGACCTAACCTCGATACTTCGTAAGCCCTTGCAACCTTATCAACCGCGCCGAATCCGGCATTGAGCCAACAAGAATCGCCCTCACACGAAACGGAGAAATCGCATCATGACCGATCAGCAACCATCTATTGAACAACAACCCTCCCTCTATACACGTCTTGGTGGTTATGACGTTATTTATCAGTTCGCGGGCGCAGTTTTAAGGAAAACAATGGCACATCCTGTCATTGGCCACATTTGGGCGCATATGTCCGAGTCGACTTTCCAAAAGGAACATATCAACTTTGTCGACTTTCTTTCCCAACACTGGGGGGGCAGCGCCAAATATCGCGGGAGAGACATGGTTACCGCCCATCGTGGCATGGGACTTACCGAGGAGCACTGGCAAGCCACGCTCGATTGTCTGGAGGAGTGCTACAACGACTACGACCTGGCGCCGGAGCTACGCAAGGAGGTCAACGACTTTTTGGTCAAGTTCAAACCCGCCGTGATCGGCAGCCCGTCCTATCGAGACGTGGTTCTCGCTCACCCTGAAATGGACCCGGCCAAGGGCATGAAAAGCGTTGGCGTTATCTGGCCCAAACACGGCAAGTCCGCTGAACAGGAAACCGTCCCCAAGTTGGAACAGTAAGCCTGCTCGGCCACATGAGCATCGATACCCCCTGGGGCGAAGCAGTCCTGCTCAACCAAGTGCCGCTCGGTCACTGGCGCCAGCTTAGGACCAGGCCCCGCAGCGGCGAGCCTCTCGAACAGTCAAATGATCAGAAAAAGACGTCCACGGGCGTCTTTTTTTGCCTGAAATCCAATAAATACGGGGGTTCAGGGCTACTGGGGCTTTTCAGATTTTTTGAGTTCCAGGCTGATGGCCGTGTTGAACGGGGCAATCTGGCGCGCCTCGTCGATGCGTAAGCCACTCGCAGCTCACGAAAGCCTTTCAATCCATTGTCTCGGTGCCCGTACGGCCGAAGACCTGCGCGAGATGGCCGCGCCGTGGCGGATGGAGGACCTGTTCAACCTCACGCTTCGGCTGACTCATCGATTCATCCAGGATAAGCAGGCGATTTTCCGCGAGCGGATCGCTTCTAAAGGCTGGCTCTAGCGCGGACTTTGTTGTGCCTCGCTTAACCCGACAGGCCGTATAAAATTGTTTTTCTAAATCATTCTCAACAATAAAAATAGCAAGTTAGCCAACTAACTACTTTCAAACACTCGTCCAAATAGACAATCATTCCGCCCCCATCGCTTAAACAGCAAACCCACCCACAATTTTATTTTCACATATATTTTACATTCCCCTACATATGCTAATGTCATTACGACATCAACGCTGTTCAGCCAGGTTCAAGGAGTGTGTATGACCGGCGTATTGGCATCCGTTAACAGCCGCACCCAACTGGTCGGTCAGAACCGGCTTGAACTGCTGCTATTCCGTTTCAACAATCACCAGCTGTATGGGATCAACGTATTTAAAGTCCGGGAAGTTATACGCTGCCCGAAGTTATCATCGATACCAAAGTCTAATAGCAACATTTGTGGCGTCGCCAACATCCGAGGTGTCTGCATTCCTATTCTTGACCTGGCCATGGCCACTGGGTTGCCCGGCGTCGAGGATCAGGAAAGCGCTTTTATAATACTTACGGAGTACAACAACCGCGTTCAGGGTTTTCTGGTCTATGCGGTCGAGCACATCGTCAATTTGAACTGGGAAGACATCCATCCGCCCCCCAAGGGCAGCGGCGAGAACAATTACCTGACTGCCGTTACACGCACGGATGATCGCCTGGTCGAGATCATCGATGTGGAAAAGGTGCTGACAGAAATCTCGCCATCCTCCGAGGAAATCTCCAGCGGCGTGGTGGAACACGAGGTCAGCCAGCGGGCTAAGCACCTGCGGGTGCTGACCGTGGATGACTCGATGGTCGCGCGTAAGCAAGTGACCCGCTGCCTGGAGACCGTGGGCGTCGAGGTGGTGGCCTTGAACGATGGGCGCCAGGCGCTTGATTACCTGCGGGCCATGCTCGACGAGGGGCGCAAGCCGGAGGAGGAGTTCCTGATGATGATCTCCGACATCGAAATGCCAGAGATGGACGGTTACACCCTGACCGCTGAAATCCGCCACGACCCGCGCATGGCCAAGCTGCACATCGTGCTGCACACCTCACTCTCGGGCGGGTTCAACCAGGCGATGGTCAAGAAAGTCGGTGCCGATGACTTCCTCGCCAAGTTCCGCCCCGATGACTTGGCCGGCCGCGTGGTCTCACGAATCAAGGCGGCCACCCCGAACTGACGCTTTACGACAACAACACTCAAGCCAAGGAGGCTGTAGGGAAACGAATAAGAACAAAATGACAGAGGGCTAATCATGTTGAAATGCAATGAGCTCTACCACCTGACCACCGGCAGTGAAGAAAGACCGTTCTGGAAGGACCGCGCGAATGAAGCTCAGCCTGATATCCAGTGCGCCATGGGCTGTGGCGCGCAACCTTCCGATCCGGGGCCGCAACCAGACTCAGGCCTGCCGCAAGAAACGCTGACCGCAGCGATTTCGACCACCCCCACCAGCATGAAAGACGAGCTGGCCGCCGCCCAGGAAATCTGTTCTCGGGCCAAGACCGCCGTTGTCGAGATGTTCAGCCACGCCCGCATGGGCCGCTCCCTGGAGCTCGAACAGGTCGGCGCGTTGGTCGACGACATTTCTGCTTCGATCGCACGCCACCCCAATGCCTTTATCAGCCTCGCACGCCTTAAAAGCATCGACGATTACACCTATATGCACTCGGTCGCCGTGTGTGCCCTGATGATTGCCCTGGGTAATCAATTGGGCCTGCCGGCGCCATTGATTCGCCGGGCGGGGCTGGCCGGGCTGCTGCACGACATCGGCAAAATGGCCATCCCGGGCGCCATCCTCAACAAGCCGGGGCGCTTGAGCGGCGACGAATTGCAGCTGGTTCGCACCCATCCGCTGGAAGGTGAGAAAACCCTGGTGGCGACAGCGCAGATGTGCGAAATGGTCGTGGACGTGTGCCTGCATCATCACGAAAAAGTCGACGGCACGGGCTACCCCCATCAACTGGCGGGAGAACAAATCAGTCTTTTTTCTCGAATGGCCGCGGTGTGTGACGTCTATGACGCGATCACCTCGGACCGTTCCTATAACCAGGGTTGGGACCCTGCGGTCGCCATCCAGCAAATGTCGACCTGGGACGGGCATTTCGATGATGAGGTATTCCGGGCATTCCTGAAGTCCGTGGGTATCTACCCCGTCGGTTCTATCGTGCAATTGAAAAGCGGCAGTATTGGCGTCGTCATCGAACAACATGCCGACTCATTATTGACGCCAAAAATAAAGTTATTCTTTCTTCCGGTTTTAAATATTTACATAACCCCCCGAATAATCGACTTGAGTGATCCGGCACAAACCGACCGAATCATTGCGCGGGTGCCCCCGCAGCGCTATGGCTTTAAAAATACCGAGCGTTTATGGCTCGACGATACCGCTCACGAACAGCACTGAACCAATAAGCTGTACCGCATATATCTATGCGTAAGCAGCCCATGATTAAGCGTTAAGCCTTGCGTGCAAAACAACACTCGAATACCGACATCCCATTATGTTGGTAACTACTAGCACGGGCAGGAAATACCATGAAATTCAACTCATTGCAGACGCGCATATGCTTCACCGCCGGACTCTGCCTGTTTATCTCGTGCGCGAGTCTGGTCTTATATGGGCTTTATTCCTCGAATGCCAACCAGGCCTATGTGGGCACTGAAGTTTCCGCATTGATTGAAAGCGCCACCATCCGTGAAGTGCAAAACCTCGCGGAATCCCGCGCCAACGTCATTAAGGCAAAGTTGCAGAATGCCTTGAATGCCGCGCGCGCACTGGCTGATGTGCTGGGGGCAAGCAAGGCTGCACAAAGCCCGTTGACGCTGGGCCGGGATCAAATCAATACGATGCTACTGAGCGTGCTCAAGGACAACCCCGACTTCAACGGCACCTATTCGTGCTGGGAACCGGATGCGTTGGACGGCCAGGATCAGGCATTTCGTAACAACGAGGGTGGTAACAACCCGTTGACCGGCCGTTTCACTCCTTATTGGACGCGCAGTTCGGATGGCCACATTGCCGTGCAGCCACTGGTCGAGTATGACTCCGATGCCCGTCATCCCAACGGCGTGCCCAAGGGCGGCTGGTACTCGGGCCCTCGGGATACCCAGAGGGAAAGCGTGCTGGACCCGATCCCCTACGTGGTGCAAGGCAAGAATGTATGGCTGACAACCCTCTCGGTGCCGATTACCGCGAACGGCAAGTTTTACGGGGTGGTGGGTGCTGACTTCGATATCTCGTTCATCCAGAAACTCAGCGAGCAGATGTCCGCCGACCTGTATGGCGGCAACGGCTCCGTATCGATCCTGAGCCATCAAGGGTTGGTGGTGGCTGACAGTAAACGGCCGGAACTGATCGGCCAACCGCTGAAGACGCTGCTGCCCGACACTTGGGACAAGGTGCTGGCCAATGTGCAGAAAGGCCAGGGGGACAGCCGACTCAACCAGGACTCCCAGGAAATCGAAGTGCAGATGCCCATCACCCTGGGCCGCAGCGAAAAACCTTGGGCCATCCTGATCCACTTGCCCAAGGCAGTGGTCATGAGCCAGGCCATAGCCCTGGAAAAGGAACTGCAATCACGCGGCGTCAAGAGCAGCATCTGGCAGGTGTCGGTTGGCGTGGCCATTTCCCTGCTGGCGCTGCTTGCACTGTGGTTTGCCACTGCGAAAATCGTCGGGCCGATTCGTGAAGCCGCCGCCTTGGCCGCCAACATCAGCCTGGGGGACTTCTCGCGTCGTCTGGTGCAAAAATCCGAAGATGAAGTCGGCCAATTGTCCTTTGCCTTGAACGATATGTCGGAAAGCCTGCAACGCCAGGTGCGGGTGGCCGAACGCATCTCCGAAGGAGACCTGGACCTGGAAGTGCGCCTGTCCTCGCCCAACGACACCTTGGGCAAATCCCTGGAGAAAATGGTCGGCAACTTGAACGCCTTGATCTCCCAGGTGCAGGCCAGCGCCACGCAAATCACCGGCAGCTCGGCGCAGGTCACCGAATTGAGCCAGTCACTCTCCGACGGAGCCTCCAACTCGGCGTCATCCATCACCGAAATCAGTGCGGTCATGACCCAAATGGCAGCGCAGACCAGCGACAACGCCGCCAACGCCAAAAAGGCCGATGAGCAATCCCAGGCGTCGCGTGCCGACGCGGGGGAAAGTGACAAGCTGATGAGTGAATTGATTGCAGCCATGGCCGAGATCGACAATTCGGGCAAGGACATCACCGCCATCATCACCACCATCGACAACATCGCCGCCCAGACCAACCTGTTGGCCCTGAACGCTGCGATCGAGGCGGCACGCGCCGGGGAACTGGGCCGCGGTTTCGCCGTGGTCGCCGACGAGGTCAGGAGCCTGGCCGCCCGTAGCGCGGAAGCAGCCCAGCAAACAGCCGCGCTGATTGCCGACTCGTCGACCAAGACCCAGCGCGGCATGGTGATTGCCGGTCGTACCGCCGACTCACTGAGGAACATTGTCAGCGGTACCAGTGCTGTCTCAAGCCTGGTGTCGCTGATCTACCAAGCCTCCAGTGAACAGGCGTCCGGTTTGCAACAGGCCAGTATCGGCCTGGAGCAGATCGATGAAGTCACCCAGCAGAACCAGGTCAATTCCCAGCAATGCGCGGTGGCTGCCAGGAACCTGTCAGAACGGGCCAACTCCATGCAGCAAGGGTTGAGCCGCTTTAAAGTCAAAGCCTCGTAGCACCTGCAACGGCGCCAGGGGGGCACTGTTCCCCTGGCCCGATACAAGAAACTCCGTCCCTATTCATGAAATATTAAGATTTGCCTCCCTATACTCACCGATTGCGCGCCGTTCCCCCGAACGGCCACTGCTCCGGTAGCCCGCCCCATGACGCGTCCCGTTCCTCTGCTACTCCTGCTGGCTGGTCTGTTGTTCTTCTTTGCGCTGGGTAACCATGAATTGCAAGGCTCCACCGAAGCCCGCGTCGCCGGGATCGCCATGGCCATGCATTTGGACAATGATTGGGTGGTGCCCCGGCTGTTTCGCGAGCCCTTCCTGGAAAAACCACCCCTGAGCCTTTGGCTGGACGCCGGGGCGATTCGCCTGTTCGGCGGCACGCCTGGGGCGGTGCGCCTGGCGTCCGCGTTTGCCGGATTGTTCAGCGTGATGCTGCTCTACGGGATGCTGCGCAAGTTCGGGCGGCCGAAAACACTGGCGTTCTGCGCGGCGTTGATGCTGGCGACCATGGCCAGTTACTGGAGCAATGTGCGTGGGGTGGGTGAGGATGCCTTGCTCAGCCTGGGCGTGACCACCGCACTGCTGGCGTTCTACCAGGCGATGCGCCCCGAATCCGAGCGGCCAGGCTCCACAGCCTGGGCTTGGGCGTTGTTTACCGTCGGGATGGCAATCGCCACCCTGAGCAAAGGCGTGCTGGGCCTGGCGATGCCCGGCATTGTGATTTTTGTCTACCTGGCCAGCACCAGCCTGATGGACAAACGCCTGCGCATCGGTGATTGGCTCCGCCCGGCGCTGTTCACCTTGCTGGCATTGGTACCGTTGCTGATCTGGCTGGGCTTCCTGTTCCAGCGCGGCGGCATGCAGGCCGTGGGCGAAGTGCTGTGGACCAACAGCGTCGGGCGGTTCAGCGGCTCGTTCGTCGAAGCCGGGCACTACGAACCCTTCTACTACTACCTGGTGAAACTGCCGGAAGCGTTTTTGCCGTGGAATATCCTGGTGTACCTGGGCCTGTGGCACTTTCGTAAAAGCCTGGTGCGCAACCGTTACCGCCTGTTCTTCAGCGTGTGGCTGGTGGCGCAATTCACGCTGCTGACCCTGGCCTCAAGCAAACGCACGGTTTACCTGATGGCGTTGACGCCGGCCGCCGCAGTGCTGGCGGCGGAATATGCGCGAGTGCTGCTCGAATGGCTGAAGGCTAACAAGCCGGCGCTGTACCAACACCATCGGCGCGTGGTTGGCGGGGCCTTCACGTTGCTCATCGCCTGCTACCTGGGCGCTGCATTCTGGTACGCACCCAAGGCTGACGAGCGCCAGTCATTCGTGCCGGTGATCAGTCAGATCCAGGCACTGCAAGCCGAGGGTAAAGAGGTGGTGTTGTTCCAGCCCAACGAGCGGATCGACGGGGCGAGTGTGTTCTACCTGCAGGCTTACTTGCCGATCCTGCAAACCGAGCCGCAGCTGCGCAGTTACCTGGCCGCCAAACCCGGCAACGTTGCGCTGCTGGATCGCACCGAGCAACTGAGCGGCAAGGTGACGGTGATCAAGGAGATGGCAATCAATCGCCAGCCTTACTACTTCATCGAGCAGTAAGGCCGGCACGGGGCATCAGTGCTTGGTGAGTTTGTCCAGGTAACCCATGGCAAACGCCGAGACCACGAAGGTCATGTGGATGATCACGTACCACATCAGGTGCTGCGGATCGACGTTCTTGGCGTCCATGAAGATGCGCAGCAAGTGGATGGAGGAAATCGCCACGATGGAAGCCGCCACTTTCATCTTCAGCGACGAAGAGTCCATGGTGCCCAACCAGTTGAGCTTTTCCTTGTTGTCATCGATATCCAGCTGCGAGACGAAGTTCTCGTAGCCGGAAATCATCACCATCACCAGCAAGCCGCCGACCAGGGCCATGTCGATCAACGACAGCAGCACCAGGATCAGTTCGGACTCGGCCATCGAGAACACGCTCGGCAGCAGGTGAATCACTTCCTGGAAGAATTTCAGCGCCAGCGCCAGCAACCCCAGGGACAAGCCGAAATAGATCGGCGCCAGCAGCCAACGCGAGGCGTACATAGCATTTTCGATAAAGCGTTCCATTGGTTCTCACACAGCTTGGCTAGAAATGGCGGCGAGTATACCAGCCGCCACCAAGCACCTGTAACCGCGAGAAAACTGACCTGGGCGGCATCTGTAAGAGAATTTTTCTGCTAGTGTCGAGCCCATCAACTCGGCTTCGATGATGTCGGACAGGAAAATTCAAATGATGGATGTGCGATCCCCTTTGGCCCGTTTTGGCCTGTGTGCGGCGTTGCTGATGATCGGCGGCTGCTCACCCAGTGATGAGCAGAAGCAGGCCACCCTCGAAGAGAAAACCGCAAAGTTCGAACAGTCGCTCGACAGTATCCAGGACCCCAAGCTGCGCGACGCCATCGCCGACCTCGGCGGCTCGCTGCTGTTGCTCGAACGGGCGCGCGCCAAGCTCGCCAGCAAGCCCATCGAGACCGAATACGGCGAAGACAGCCTCGCCCTGCTCAAGCACTACCCCACGCCCCAGGCCCTGGTCGACACCTATATCAATGGCTTGTTCGTGCTGCGCAAGACCTCCCACTCCGACTACCTGACCGATCTGCAGCCGATCTTTCCGTTCAATTTCAATACACCGGACCAGTTCCCGTTCCCTCACGGCCTGGAGTGGCAGTCCGTCACCTTGAGCAACAACAAAGTCATCCCGTTCCAGCCGGAATGGTCAGAGACCGATCCCGGCATCCAGTTGAGCCCCAGCAGTTCCAACCTGACCAACCCCGATGACCTGACGGTGACCTACCCGTTCATCGATGGCATCGAGACCGAAAACAAGAGCCAGCCGCAGCCCGTCCGCCTCAAGGGCACGGTGGAAGTGATCGCGCCGGGCAAGGTGTTGACGTTCGATTTGTCGAAACAGGACGTGGGCCACAAGCGCACTGAAGGCAATATCACCGTCAACCTGATGTTGCTTGAGAAGAACTACGCCGAGATCGAACTGACCAACAGCGAACCGCTGGCGCCACAGGTCGGTGAGGATTCCCCCAACCCCTTGCTGGTGCAAGCACGTGACAGCACCGGGCAATTTCTCACCCGTTCCGGCTCGATCAATGAAAGCAACGCGCAGGTGGCCTTCTACGAGAAACAATTGGCGCAGATGCAAAAGCAGAAGGTCTGGTCGGATGCGTTTGAAAAGCAGCTGACCGAGGAGCAGAAAGCCTTCGAACACAAGCAGAGCAGTCATTACGCCAAGGTGTATTTCAATGGCCTGATCGACAACCTGCAAATCAACGTGCTGGATTTCTCCACCGCCACCGTCACCCGCAAGGACCTCGACCTGCCGGTACTGCGCTTCGACAAGAACAGCCTGCAACAAACCGTACAGGCCCTGCCGATGCCGGTCACCGTGTATGACGACGGCGCCGCCGCCTGGCTCAAAGGCGCGACGATGACCGAGGAACAACTGAAAAACAGCGTCACCATCAGCCAGTCCGTCGACGACGCCAGCGCCGCGCATATCGTGTTCGATCACCCGTTCACCTTTAATGACGAACTGGTGGGCAACGAGCGCAATAGCAGCGAGTCGCCAGTGACGTTCTTCGCCGCCGATGAGAAAGGCGAACGTGGGGAGCCCATCGAGTTGCCGACCGAAGCGTATGAATTGAACCCGGCGCGCGGCACGCTCACCTACGACCTTAACCTGTTCCCGGAAAACCCGGCCTATGTGGTGGGTTCGATCCCGCTGTTCCTGGCAACGATCGAGAAAGGCGAGATCGATGTGACCAAGCTGCCCAAGGGCCTCTCTCTGAAGGACAACGCGCTGGTTGTCGACCAGAAAGAATTCCCCGCCGACAGCTGGCGCTTCTACGCCAAGGACGCCAGCGGCAATTACCTCAAGGAAATTCTCGGCGTGAGCCACCGCGCCGAGGAATACGGCACGGCGTTGTTCGATGTGCATTACTTCTATGGCCAGCCGACCGCACTGGAAAGCTATCAACGCACTGACCTGAGCACCGTGCAATACGGTTTCGAGGTCAAGCTGGACAAGCCCGAGGGCAAATGACCGAGCTTACAGGGCCAGACACTCCTGGCTGCCATTGAGCTGGCGTAAATGAGCCTGCATATGCAGACACCATATTTGCGGATCTGGCACCAGCTCATAGCCATGCAGGGTGAGGCTATCCACAATCGATTGCAGCATGTTTTCTGCCACGAAGGGCCCATGGAACGGGCCCTGGGACTTGATGGTGGAAGGCTGCTCGCCGGTCATTCCGGCGGCAAATAGCAAGGTCCACATCCCGTTATCCCCCGCGAGAGGGCGAATGGAACATTCAATACGGGTAACCAGGCCCAGGCACTGGCGGGTAAGGCAAAGGTTGCGCGGCATGGCGGCGACCCTCGGTAGATCGGTGTTCAGCCCCGATGACACGGCGAGACTGTCTCTATCCTGCGACTCCTGTGGATATCCCTAAGCTCAGAATAGAAGAAAACCACGACAAACCAAGGTTGTAGGGACCAACGGCGTTGCGCTCTCAGGCGGGAGTCAATTTAGTGACGAACCTGCTTAACCCGTGGCGAGCGGGCCTGCTGTGGCAAGCAGGCTTGTTGCGGCGGTTTTTTGTGGAGGCTTTTTGTGGCGAGCGGGCTTGCCCTAATGCCGTTCAGTTAAGGCTTTTTTGTAGGAGCGAGCTTGCTCGCGAAGAACTTACAGGCGCCGCGTTCATTCAGGAAACACGCGTTATCGTTGACGTTTTTCGCGAGCAAGCTCGCTCCTACAGAAGGCGATGTACGCTTAACTGAATGGCATTAGGGCTTGCCCCGCGTTGGGCTGCGCAGCAGCCCCAGTAAGACCGCCGCGGTGTGCCAGTCAGGTTGCGTCGTTTGGTTTTGGGGCTGCTGCGCAGCCCAACGCGGGGCAAGCCCGCTCGCCACAACAGCCCATTAAGTCGGCTTGGCTTCCGCCAGTGCATGCTGCGCCAGCTCTTTCTCAGCCTCCTTCAAGTCCTCCTCGCTGATCATCTCGGCAATCGCACGCAAACGCTCGACCACCCGCGCATTCACCGAGCCCTCGGGGAATTGCCCTTCAGCGTCCGGCTCACCGGCCGGCTCGCCCACCAGCAGGCTCAAGGCCTCATCCGCCTGACGCACCGCGTAGATGTGGAATTGCCCGGCACGCACGGCCTGCAACACCTTCTCATCGAGCATCAGCGTGGCGACGTTGGCCTGGGGAATGATCGCCCCTTGCTCGCCGGTCAAACCGCGTGCCTCACACAGGCGGAAGAAACCTTCGATCTTCTCGTTGACACCGCCCACCGCCTGCACTTCACCAAACTGGTTGATCGAGCCGGTGATGGCAAAGCACTGTTTGAGCGGCGTCTTCGACAGCGCCGAGATCAAGGTGCACGCCTCGCCCAGGGACGCACTGTCGCCGTCCACGTAACCGTAGGACTGCTCCAGCGCGATACTCGCGGAAATCGCCAGCGGGAATTCCTGCGCATAACGGCTGCCCAGGTACCCGGTCAGGATCATCACGCCCTTGGAGTGAATCGGCTGGCCGAGGTTAACTTCACGCTCGATGTCGACAATGCCGCTGCCGCCTGGGTAGACCGTGGCGGAAATCCGCGCCGGCACGCCAAACGCCGAATCACCGACCTCCAGCACCGTCAACCCGTTGCACTTGCCGACGGCCGCGCCGGCGGTGTCGATCAGGATCACCCCGGCGAGCATGTCGTCGAGAATCCGCGCCGACACCCGCCCGGTGCGCGTGGCCTTGGCCTTCAGCGCGCGTTCGATATGGCCGGCATCAGTCATCTCGTCACCCGCCAGGTGACGAATGAAATCCGCCTCGCTCACCAGCTGGAACAAGTCACCAATGCGCGCCGACAAGCGCCCCTGATGCTCCGCCAGCCGAGCACTGTAGGTAGCCAGCCGCGCCACCGCGTCCGACGTCAAAGGCGCCATGCCTTCTTCCGAAGTACGGGTTTTGAGCAACTGGGCGAACTGCTCCAGGCTTTCGTCGACCATCGGGATGTCTTCGTCGAAATCCACCAGGACGCGGAACATCTCCTGGAAGTCCGGATCGGCGTCCTGCAACGCGTAGTACAGCTGGCGTGAACCGATGATGATCACCTTGACCTGCAACGGGATCATCTGCGGGTTAAGGGTCACGGTCGCCAGGCGGCCCAGCTCACCCAGGGGCGACTCCATCTTCAACTTGCGCGACTGCAGGGAACGCTTGAGGGCGTCCCACACAAACGGCTCGCTGAGCATTTTCTCGGCTTCCAGGATCAGGAACCCGCCGTTGGCCCGATGCAAGGCACCCGGGCGCAACTGGCGATAGGTGGTGTAGAGCGCGCCCTGGTCGGTGCTGTATTCGATACGGCCGAACAGGTTGTCGTAGGTCGGGTGCGGTTCGAACACCACCGGCGCGCCGCCATTGACCGGATGCCCCACCACCAGGCTCGGGCAGTACTGCTCTTCGAGCAGCTTGCGGGCCTGGGCGTCGGTCTTGGCGTCGTCCACCAATTGCTCGACCACGGTCTTCAACAAGTACACCTGCATGGCTTGCAGGTAGCCGCACACAGCGGCGTTCTCCGCGTACTTTTCCGACAACGGCGACAGCAACGGCTGGAGGGCCAGGGTGATGGTTTCTTCGTTGAACTGGCGCAGTTGGTTGTTGGACTCGCGCTTCCATTGCGGCAGGCTGGCCAACTCTTCGTTGAGGCGTTCTTCCAGTTCGGAAATATCGGTGTGGAAACGCTCGCGATCGACTTCCGGCAGCTGCGAGAACTCGGCCTCGTCCAGCGCCTTGCCGTCGAGCATAGGGGTGAAGGCGATGTTGGAGCTGTCGCGGTACAGCGCCACGTCTTTTTCCAGGGCCAGGCGTTCAATCACGTCCAGGGCCTTGTCGTAGCGCTGGTTGAAGGCACGGTCGATCGCGCTTTTGCGCTGCTGGTACGTCGGGTGCTCAAAGACCGCCGGGAAGGTCGCCACCAGGTTGTCGATCAAGCCGTTGATATCGCTGATGAACGCCGCCGCGCCGCCCGCAGGCAGTTCCAGCGCACGCGGTTCGCGGGGCTCATCGAAGTTGTTCACGTAGACCCAGTCTGCCGGGGTCTGCAGGCGTTTGCCTTCGGCCTTCAGGTAGCGTTTGACGAACGAAAAGCGGCCGGTGCCCGGCTCGCCCATGACAAACACGTTGTAACCGGGGCGTGGCATGGCCACGCCAAATTGCAAGGCTTCAACCGCACGTTCCTGGCCAAGCACACCGCGAAAGGGCTCCAAGTCATTGGTGGTCGAGAAGCTGAACTGTTCAGCGGAGAAAGGGCGAGTCAGCGCTTCGGGCGCTAGACGCAGGCTGGCAGCAACAGGATCAGGCATCGGGCTTCCTTACATCAGGCGGGGCAGATGACGGCATTCTGGCTCCCGGTTGCGCGCTCTGGCAAGGCGCGCTTTTTGTGAAAGCCTGGACACGGCATGCGTCCTACAAAAAAAACGCGACAACTCTGATTGTTTTATAAAAAATCACGGAACCCCTGGAACCTGCCTAAACTCCAAACTGCGCGGGCCGGACTAATAACTGGCCCCTAAGGCGCTATGAAGTGCCTGAACCCTTGTCCATTGGTTTGCACACAAAGAGAAAAAAGCTATGAAACGGATCCTTCTCGGTACTCTCTTCACCGTCGTCTCCCTCAATGCAATGGCTGAAGCACCAGGCGGCCCGAACTGCGGTTGGGGCAACATGCTGTTTGAAGGCCAGCGCGGTACTCCAGCGCACTTCCTGGCGTCCACCACCAACGGTACTTCGGGTAACGCCACCTTCGGCATGACCTCGGGCACCAACGGTTGCAGCACCAACAGCGCCCTGACCTACGGCGGCAAGTCCTGGATTGCCATGAATGGCATGATGAACGAGCTGTCCGAAGACATGGCCAAGGGCAATGGTG
This sequence comes from Pseudomonas sp. OVF7, assembly GCF_030644265.1. Classification (NCBI taxonomy): domain Bacteria; kingdom Pseudomonadati; phylum Pseudomonadota; class Gammaproteobacteria; order Pseudomonadales; family Pseudomonadaceae; genus Pseudomonas; species Pseudomonas sp. OVF7. The sequence goes on from NZ_CP128996.1 coordinate 6,790,660, forward strand.
AAGCACTGACCACCTACGCCGTGGTACTGGGCGTTGCCCCAGAAGATCGCGAACACTTCGCGGCCGTGACCCACGAGCACTTCCAGCAAATCTTCAGCAAGGCTGACGTCACCGCTGACGACGTGCACAACAACACCCTGGCTGTACTGAAAAGTGATGCCCGTCTGGCGAAATACGCTACCCAGGCTTAAGCTCGACCTGCCCGCGCCCTCCAAGGCGCGGGTTTTAATTTTGGACCCGCCCCCCCCTTGGGTCTTACTTTTCCCGACTTAAGTTGCCCCTATGCTCAAACGCTTTGCCTGGATGGCACTCTTCGCCTGCGCCCCGCTGTACGCGGCCCCGCACATTGATGACCAACGTTTGCAGCAACTGGCCAATGATCCGTTCTGGTTGTCCCTGGGCCATTACGAAGCCGGCAAGATCAGCGGCTGGCGCAGCTATGTCAGCGACAAGAAATTCTTCCTCGCATCCGACGGCGCCCACCACCCGGACGCCGAACTCAAGGCCACCGTTGAAGCGCTGTACGCTCCGGCCAGCCTGGGTGAAAAACACGCCCAATGCGTTTACCCCGCACGTACCCGCTGGCTCAAGGATCAGTTGCAACTGACCGACCTGCCCGCGCTGGACTGCACCGAATTCAAGCAATGGTTCAAGGATGTCGCCCCCCACAGCGCGGTGATGATCTTCCCGGCGGCCTACCTCAACAGCCCGTCCTCCATGTTCGGCCACACCTTGCTGCGCATCGACCAGGCGGATGTACAAAGCAACAACACCGCCCTGCTCAGCTACGCGATCAACTTCGGCGCCTATATCGAAGGCTCGGACAACAGCATCCTCTATGCCTGGAAGGGCCTGATGGGCGGCTACCCAGGCCTGTTCGCACTGGTGCCCTACCAGGAAAAACTCTCCGAATACCGCAGCCTGGAAAACCGTGACCTGTGGGAGTACCGCCTGAACCTCACTGAAGTCGAGACCAAGCGCATGGTCGAACACGTGTGGGAACTCAAGCAGATCCAGTTCGACTACTTCTTCTTCGACGAAAACTGCTCTTATCGCCTGCTCGAACTGCTGCAAGTGGCCCGACCCGGCCTGCGCCTGACTGAACAGTTCCCGCTCACCGCGATCCCGACCGACACGGTCAAGGCGGTGAAAGAGGCCGGGCTGGTCGAGAAAATCGACTACCGGCCGTCCCGTGAGCGCGAGCTGCTCGAACGCGCCAAGCCGCTGGACAGCGATGAACAGCAATGGGTACTGAAAGTCAGCGATGACCAGAAGCAATTGCAGGAGCCTGCGTTCAAAGCCCTGCCCCGCGAACGCCAGGCCCTGATCATCGACGCCGCCTACCGCCTTGGCCGCTACCGCGCCAACGGCCTGGAGCGCGACACCGAACGCTCCCAGCGCAGCTTCGAATTGCTGCGCGCGATCAACCAGAACCCCGCGCCCGACCTGAAGGTCGAGCGCCCCGGCCTGCCCGAGAACGGCCATGAGTCGCGCACCTGGCAGGCCGGCATCGGTACCCGGGGTGACAAGACCTTCGGCGAATACGGCCTGCGCATGGCCTACCACGACCTCAACGACAACGCAGAAGGTTTCCCTCTCGGCGCGCAGATTGAAATCCTGCAAATAAAACTGCGCCAGTACGAAGGCAACCACTGGCAACTGCAGCAACTGGACCTGGCCACCATCCGCTCGCTGACGCCTCGCAACGCGTTGCTGCAACCGTGGTCATGGCAAGTCACCGGCGGCCTGGAGCGCGTACCGGGCAAACACGACGACGAAACCCTCGTGGCCCACGTCAACGGTGGCGCCGGTGGCACCTGGCAACTGAGCGATGACATGCTCGGCTTTGCCCTTGGCACCGTGCGCGTGGAACACAACAACGACTTCAGCGAAGCCATCTCCCCCGCTGCCGGCTTCAATACTGGCGTGCTGTGGAAAAACCCGCTGGGCAACCTGAGCCTGGAAGCCAAGGGTGATTTCTTCACCAATGGCGAAGTGCGCCGCAGCCTCAGCTTGAACCAACAGTGGGAACTGTCACGCAACCTCGGCCTGCGCCTGAGTGCCCAGCGTGAGTACAGCCACTTATCGACGCCGGTGAATGAAGTGATGCTTGAGGTGAAGTGGTATCACTACTGATTAAAGCCTGGCGATGCTCAAAAATGTGGCAGGGGATTGGCCCCCAGATTTTTTTGTTAGCATGGCCCGCACAATCAGGAGTTCACTCAACATGGCCGTTACCTGCACCACCCTTGAACAAGTCCGCGATAACATCGACCGCCTCGACCAGCAAATCGTCACCCTGCTGGCCGAGCGCGGCCGCTACGTCTCCCAGGCCGCACGCTTCAAAAAAGACACCGATGGCGTCAAGGCCCCGCAGCGGGTGGAACAGGTGATCGCCAAGGTGCGGGACCTGGCGCAGACCGTGGACGCCAATCCCGAGGTGACCGAACAGGTCTATCGCGCGATGATCGCGGCGTTTATACAGCAGGAATTGGCGGAACATGCGGTCCTGACAAAAGCGGCAGAGCCGCACAGCTAATCCAGTCAGTTAAGGCGGAGCACTGAAACTGTGGCGAGCGGGCTTGCCCCGCGTTGGGCTGCGCAGCAGCCCCAATAAGGCCACCGCGTTTATCCAGGCATATTAAATCGCCAGGTTTTGGGGCTGCTGCGCAGCCCAACGCGGGGCAAGCCCGCTCGCCACAGGTTACTTGGTGTTTGCTCGTTCTATCTCTTAACTGACAGGCATTAGGGCTTGCCGCACGGGCAGCGCTTCTCGTTGCCATCGCTTGGGTGACGTCATCCCCTACCGCCAACACATTTCTCACCGCCCTTTCACACCGCCCCGACAAATCCCTATCTAGACTTCCCGTATCAGCCGTGAAACGGCCAGGGAGCAAGCGATGTGGCGGTATGCAGTGATGCTGTGTGCAGTGGTGGTGATGTCGGGTTGCCAATCAACCCATCAGGAGTTGCTGGCCAAGGGGTATCCACCGGCCTTTGCCGATGGTTTTGATGACGGTTGCAGCAGCGGTCGCCAGGCTGCCGGGGTGATCACCGGGGAATTTCGCAAGAACGTGCCGCGCTATTTGAAAGACCGTCTGTATGCAGAAGGCTGGGAAGATGGTTTCCGCCAGTGCAAGGCCATGCGCGAAAACGAAGAGTTACGTGACTACAAGGACAATCACTGGGATGACCGCGAGCGCGCCTGGCAGCAGGAGAAAGACCGCGACGCGGGCAGGGCTTATCGCTCGCAATAGGTCGCTTTCAGATATCCATCGAAACTAAAGCGCGGCGACCATGGCCCAAGCTCCATAGAGGGAGAACGTCATGAGCCGAGCTTTTGTAAACGAAGACAACGCAGCCGCCCAGGCCGATCTGCCGGTAGAACGCCAGGTCAGCGCGCAACCCAACCGCCTCACCGCGCAAGGGTTGGCGCAGTTGCAGACCAAGGTCGCGCAGTTGCAGCAGGCATACAGCATCGAATCCGCCAAGGGCGAACAGGCCGACAAGCAGCGCCAGGCTGACCTTGAGAGGGATTTGCGTTATTTCAACCAGCGGGTGCAGAGCGCCCAAGTGGTTGCGCCGGCCACCTCCACCGACAAGGTGCAGATCGGCAGCTGGGTCACCTTCGCCAATGAACAGGACCAACAACAACGCATCCAGCTGGTGGGCGAAGACCAGGCCGATGCCCACGCTGGCTTGATCAACTGGGGTTCGCCCCTGGGCCGCGCCTTGCTCGGCGCCCAGGTGGGCGACGAGGTACTGTGGCAGCGCCCCGTCGGCGACCAGTTGATCGAAGTAGTGCTTATCGAGCCCGAAGCCTAGACGATGCCCTGCGCCAGCATCGCGTCGGCAACTTTCACGAAGCCCGCGATGTTTGCACCCTTCACGTAGTTGACTCGGCCGTTCTCCTCACCGTAATGCACGCAGGCGTGGTGGATCGACTGCATGATGTTGTGCAGCTTGCTGTCCACTTCGCCAGCGGTCCATAGCAGGCGCATGGCATTCTGCGACATTTCCAGGCCACTCACCGCCACGCCACCGGCATTGGACGCCTTGCCAGGGGCGAACAGGATGCCCGCCTCGATAAAGATATCCACAGCCTCCAACGTCGCCGGCATATTGGCGCCTTCGGCCACGCAGATGCAGCCGTTGCGCAGCAGGGTGCGGGCCGCTTCGGCGTCGAGTTCGTTCTGGGTGGCACAAGGCAACGCGATATCGCAGGCCAGTTCCCAAGGGGTTTTGCCTTTGCGGAATTCCAGGCCAAAGCGTTCGGCCAGTTCACTGATACGACCGCGCTGGACGTTTTTCACTTCCAGCAGCGCCAACCATTGTTCCTCGGTCAAACCGCTTTCGGCGTACAGGGTGCCTTCGGAGTCAGACAGGGAAATCACCTTGCCGCCCAGGTCCATGACCTTGCGCGCCGCGTATTGCGCCACGTTGCCAGAGCCAGACACCGCCACACGCTTGCCTTCAACCCGCAGGCCGTCGCGCTTGAGCATTTCTTCAGCAAAGTACACACAACCAAAACCGGTGGCTTCAGGGCGAATAAGACTGCCACCGTAGGTCATGCCCTTGCCGGTCAGCACCGAGGTGAACTGGTTGCTCAGGCGTTTGTACTGGCCGAACAGGAAACCAATCTCGCGAGCGCCCACACCGATGTCGCCAGCCGGAACGTCCACGTCCGCGCCGATATGGCGGTACAGCTCGCTCATGAACGCCTGGCAGAAACGCATGACTTCAGCGTCGCTCTTGCCCTTGGGGTCGAAGTCCGAGCCACCTTTACCGCCGCCCATGGGCAACGAGGTCAGGGAATTCTTGAAGGTCTGCTCGAAGGCGAGGAACTTCAGCACGCCCAGGTTTACCGACGGGTGGAAGCGCAGGCCGCCCTTGTAGGGGCCGATGGCGCTGTTCATCTGGATGCGGAATCCGCGGTTGACCTGGACCTTACCGTGATCATCCACCCACGAAACCCGAAAGGTAATCGCACGCTCCGGCTCGCAGATGCGCTCCAGGATGCCCGAAGCCAGGTAGTGAGGATTGGCTTCGAGAAACGGCCACAGGCTGCGCAGGACTTCTTCTACCGCCTGGTGGAACTCCGGCTGGTCAGGGTCGCGTTTTTTGAGGCGGGCAAGGAAGGATTCGACGGATTCGATCATGAAAAGTCTCGGCAAATTGATTGTTTTTGAATGAGATTGAGCCGGACTTTATCAATTCATGTCGCACCGCGACAGGGCAAAATGTCGCCTTTGTGAATTTAAATGGTGCATTAGATATAAATAAACCGCGAAAACGGGGATTTTTCGCACTTAAAAAGGGATTTAAAAGTCCGGTTATGCACCAACAGGAAAACAGCTATCGGGTGGAGGCGTGCCCTAACGCCGGTAGGAGCGAGCTTGCTCGCGAAAAACGTCAACGATAACGCGTACTTCCTGAATCAACGCGGCGCCTGTGCGTTTTTCGCGAGCAAGAACTAGGCGTCCCCCTCGCTCCTACAAAAAAGCCTTAACTGACTGGCACCAGGGCAAGCCCCTGCCACATTTGATCGGTGTGGGTCAGGAAAAACGCGCAAAAAAAAAGCGGAGCCCGAGGGGCTCCGCTTTTTTCAGACCAGCCGGATCAGGCCAGTTTTTTGTGCCGTACACGGTGCGGCTGGGCAGCAGCTTCACCCAAACGCTTTTTACGGTCCGCTTCGTACTCGGTGTAGTTGCCTTCGAAGAACACTGCTTGCGAGTCGTCTTCGTACGCCAGGATGTGGGTCGCGACGCGGTCAAGGAACCACCGATCGTGAGAGATCACAATGGCGGCGCCTGGGAAGTCCAGCAGGGCTTCTTCCAGGGAACGCAGGGTTTCAACGTCGAGGTCGTTGGACGGTTCGTCGAGCAGCAGCACGTTGCCGCCCTCTTTCAAGGTCAGGGCCAGGTGCAAGCGACCGCGCTCACCACCGGACAGGTCCTTGACGAACTTCTGCTGGTCGCCGCCCTTGAAGTTGAAACGGCCAACATAGGTACGCGACGGAATTTCATAGTTGCCGATGCGGATCTGGTCGGAACCATCGGAGATTTGCTGGAACACCGTCTTGCTGCCATCCAGGTCTTCACGGCTCTGGTCGACACACGCCAGTTGCACGGTTTCGCCGACTTCGATGGTGCCCGAATCCGGAGTTTCCTTGCCCATCAGCATGCGGAACAGCGTGGATTTACCCGCACCGTTACCACCAATAACGCCGACGATCGCGCCTTTTGGCATGGAGAACGACAGGTTGTCGATCAGCACGCGGTCGCCATAGCCTTTGGAAACGTTCTTGAATTCGATGACCTTGTCACCCAGGCGCGGGCCGGCCGGGATGTAGATCTCGTTGGTTTCGCTGCGCTTCTGGAATTCCTGCGACTGCATTTCTTCGAAGCGTTGCAGACGGGCCTTGGATTTGGACTGGCGGGCCTTGGCGCCTTTGCGCACCCACTCCAGTTCTTCCTTCATGGCTTTTTCGTGGGCCGATTGCTGCTTGGATTCGGCGGCCAGACGGTCGGACTTGGCTTCCAGCCAACCGGAATAGTTGCCCTCGTAAGGGATACCGGCGCCACGGTCGAGCTCGAGGATCCAGCCGGCCACGTTGTCCAGGAAGTACCGGTCGTGCGTGATCGCAACCACGGTGCCGGGGAAGTCATGGAGGAAGTGTTCCAGCCAGGCGACAGAATCGGCGTCCAAGTGGTTGGTCGGTTCGTCGAGCAGCAGCATGTCGGGGGCCGACAGCAGCAGGCGGCATAGGGCCACGCGACGTTTTTCACCGCCGGACAGGTGCTCGACCTTGGCGTCCCACGCCGGCAGGCGCAGCGCATCGGCGGCGACTTCCAGCTGGCGCTCCAAATTGTGACCGTCGCCGGCCTGCAGGATGGCTTCGAGCTTGGCCTGTTCGGCAGCCAGCTTGTCGAAGTCGGCATCCGGTTCGGCGTAGGCGGCGTAGACCTCGTCCAGGCGAGCCTGGGCGTCCTTGATCACGCTGACGGCTTCTTCAACCACTTCACGCACGGTCTTGGTCGGGTCCAGGATCGGCTCTTGCGGCAGGTAGCCGATGTTCAGGTCGGGCATCGGGCGGGCTTCGCCCTCGAACTCGGTGTCGACGCCAGCCATGATTTTCAACAGGGTGGACTTACCCGAACCGTTGAGGCCGAGCACGCCGATCTTGGCGCCGGGGAAAAAGGACAGCGAAATATTTTTCAGGATTTCCCGCTTCGGAGGGACAACTTTGCCCAGCCGATGCATGGTGAAGACGTATTGAGCCATGGTGAACCTAGCGTCAGTGACTGATGAATTGAGCGGGCGAAGCCCGTGCCAGGCCATGCGCCGCGCGGGCCGTTGACTATCATCAATGCCAGCGAGCGGAAAAAGCCTGAATATCTGGGGCTGGAACGCCCCCGCGTAACCGGCAAAGCTACCTGAATGCGCCTGGCCAGTCCAGCCAGGCGGGGCTGGCACTTTGCCACAACTCAAGGCATGCTAGCCGCCCTCCGGGCGTCCGGCTTATAGTGCACGTCGCGCGCCAGTCCAGCCAAACCGCAGGATCACAGCTTGTCCAAAGTCACGCCGCCCACTCCTCTGCGCGCCGCTCATATAGCGCCGGGAGCGCCCCTGCACGGCACCCTCAAAGGCGCTTTGGCGACGCTCGTCCTCATGCTGCTTGCGCTATTGTTCTGGCAACTGCTCGACCAACTGCAGCAAAACCAGAAAAACCAGCAGCAATACACCATCGACTACAGTGCCGACCTGGCTGAACAGATCAGCCTGAACATGGCCCTGAGCGCAAAGATCGCCTTGAACCTGCTGCCGATGGTCGAGCCGCCGCGTGACAGCGAACAGCAACAGGTGCTGATGCGCACCTTGCAGCGCTCGTTGCCGGAATTGCGCAGCATCGCCCTCCTCGCCCCCAGCGGTGCACTGATCAGCGACAGTGCCACGGATAGCCAGGACAGCGCCTGGCTGGAGGAACTGGTGCAACGCAGCCACGCCCAGTCCTACTATTTGAGCAACAACAACGACGGCACCCTCATCTATCTGTTGCTGCATCAGCCCAGCGGCGGCTCGAGGATGTACTGGGTCCTGCGCCTGGACCCCAGCTACCTGGTCAACCTGACCCGCCAGGACGGCCAAGGCCAGCGCCCCATGTGGGTCATCGAGAACCGCCTGAACCACCGCGTGGTCGGTCGCGACAGCGGCATGCCGACACAATGGGCCAGCGCCCTGACGCCGGATGAGTTGAATAAAAGCGTGCTGGTCACGCCCCTGAGCAAAAGCGACTGGCAATTGCGTGGCCTGTTCGACCGCAACGCGGTGCTGGAACAACTGCTGCCAGCGTTTATCGGCAAGTGCCTGCTGGGCCTGGCCTTCTCGCTGGTGCCGGTGATCGTGCTGCTGAACATGCGTCGTCGTCAGCGCCAGGTGCATGAGGGCCGGCGGCGCTACCAGGATATTTTCGAAGGCACCGGCGTGGCCCTGTGCGTGCTCGACTTGTCGGGCCTCTACACGTTTTTCGACAAGGCCAGCGTGCACACCCGCGAGCAGTTGCACGCCTGGCTGCGCGACCATCCCGAGGAGCGCCGGCAACTGCTCAAGGAGCTGCGTATCACCGAGGTCAACCAGGTCGCCGTGCGCCTGCTGAACGTGACCTCGTGCGAGCAAGCCTGGGAACGCCTGATTGACGATTGCCCGCGTAACGCCACGTCCATCGGTTACCAGGTGCTCGAAGCGGTCCTGACCCAGCAAAACCAGCTGGAGCTGGAGATCCAGCTCAGTGATGTCGCAGGCAATGAGCAATACCTGTGGCTGGTGATGCGCTTGCCGGAGCAGCAGGACGACTTCAAGGCGGTGATCCTCAGCATCAGTGATATCACCAGCCGAAAGCTGATCGAATTGTCGTTGGTGGAGCGTGAAAGCTTCTGGTCGGACGTGGTGCGCACCGTGCCGGATCACCTGTATGTGCAGGATGTGATCAGCCAGCGCATGATTTTCAGCAACCACCACTTGGGCCACACCCTCGGCTACAACAAAGCCGAACTGCAGCAAATGGGTGAGTACTTCTGGGAAATCCTGCTGAACCCCGAAGATGCCGAGCATTACCATGACTTGCGCCAACAGCAGCGCCAGGCCGGCTATTCAACGCAGTTGCAATGCCAACTGCGCTTCCGTCACCGCAATAACCAATGGCGGCGTTTCGATATACGTGAACAAGCCTTGGCGCGTGACAAATCCGCACAAGTCACGCGCATCATCGGCGTGGCCAAGGACATCACCGACCAGATCGAAGCCAGCGAATCCCTGCGTGACAGCGAACAGCGCTACCGCATGCTGGCTGAAAGCATCAGCGACGTGATCTGCTCCACCGACAGCCAATTGGCGCTCAACTACATCAGCCCCTCGGTCAATGCCGTACTGGGCTATGACGTGGACTGGGTGTTCAAGAACGGCTGGCAGTCGATCATCGCCAACCCGCAGCAACTGGCCGGCATCTATAGCCTGGTCGAACAGGTCAGCCGTGCCTTGGGCGACGCCGAGGCCCTGACCCGCTTGCGTGACGACGTGCAGACCCAACTGTTCCTGTTCGACTGCCTGCGCGCCGATGGGCGCAAAGTGCCCATCGAACTGCGCCTGGTGCTGGTGTGGGACGACCACGGTGCGTTCGAGGGCATCCTCGGCGTGGGCCGTGATATCAGCCAGCAACGCCGCGCCGAGAAAGACCTGCGCATGGCGGCCACGGTCTTCGAGCACTCCACGTCGGCGATCCTGATCACCGATCCGGCAGGCTACATCGTGCAAGCCAACGAGGCATTCAGCCGAGTCAGCGGTTATGAGGTGGCGGATGTGCTCGATCAACTGCCGAACATGCTCACCGTCGACGAACAACAGGAAGCGCACCTGCGCTACGTGCTCAAGCAACTGCACCAGCACAGCACCTGGGAAGGCGAGGTGTGGCTCAAGCGCCGCAACGGCGAGCATTACCCGGCCTGGGTGGGCATTACCGCCGTGTTCGACGATGAAGGCGACCTGGCCAGCTATGTGTGCTTCTTCAGCGATATCAGCGAGCGCAAGGCCAGCGAACAACGCATCCACCGCCTGGCGTACTACGACGCCCTGACCCACCTGCCCAACCGCACCCTGTTCCAGGACCGCCTGCACACCGCGCTGCAGTCGGCGGAACGGCAAAAGTCGTGGGTGGTGCTGATGTTCCTCGACCTCGACCGTTTCAAGCCGATCAACGACTCCCTGGGCCATGCCGCTGGCGACCGCATGCTCAAGGAAATGGCCACCCGCCTGCTTGGCTGCGTCGCCGAAGACGACACTGTGGCGCGCATGGGCGGCGACGAGTTCACCTTGCTCCTGCAACCTCGGGTCAGCCGTGAAATGGCGCTGAACCGCGCCATCCATGTCGCCGAACAGATCCTCGCCAGCCTGGTGAAGCCATTTGTGCTGGAGGGTCGCGAGTTCTTTGTGACCGCCAGCATCGGCATCGCCCTCAGCCCCCAGGACGGCAACGAGCTGAGCCAGCTGATGAAAAACGCCGACACCGCGATGTATCACGCCAAGGAACGTGGCAAGAACAACTTCCAGTTCTACCAGGCCGACATGAACGCCAGCGCCCTGGAACGCCTGGAGCTGGAAAGCGACCTGCGCCACGCCCTGGACCAAAACGAATTCGTGCTCTATTACCAGCCGCAGTTCAGCGGCGACGGCAAACGCCTGACCGGGGCCGAAGCCCTGCTGCGTTGGCGCCACCCGCGCCGTGGCCTGGTGCCGCCAGGGGACTTCATTCCGGTGCTCGAAGAGTTGGGCCTGGTAGTGGACGTGGGGGACTGGGTGATCAGCGAAGCCTGTCGCCAGCTCAAGACCTGGCACCAGAACAAGGTGCGCGTGCCGAAAGTCTCGGTGAACATCTCCGCGCGACAGTTCTCCGACGGCCAACTGGGCACGCGCATCGCCACCATCCTCAAGGACACCGGCCTGCCGCCGGCGTGCCTGGAGCTGGAGCTGACCGAAAGTATCCTGATGCGCGAAGTCAACGAAGCCATGCACATCCTCGACAGTCTGAAAAACCTGGGGCTGAGCATTGCGGTGGACGACTTCGGCACCGGTTATTCGTCACTGAACTACCTCAAGCAATTCCCCATCGATGTGCTGAAAATCGACCGCACCTTCGTCGACGGCCTGCCGTCCGGCGAGCAGGATGCGCAAATCGCCCGGGCAATCATCGCCATGGCCCACAGCCTCAACCTGGCGGTAATCGCCGAGGGCGTGGAAACCCATGAGCAGCTGGACTTCCTGCGCGAGCACGGTTGCGACGAGGTGCAGGGTTATCTGTTCGGGCGGCCGATGCCGGCGAATCGGTTCGAGGCACAGTTCAGCAACGACGCGCTGTTCATGTTCGACTGAAATTTTGTGGTGAAGCCACTGGCCTCATCGGGGGCAAGCCCCCTCCCACAGGGAAATGCGCTCCAGATGTGGGAGGGTTCTACACCCCGATGAGGCCGGCAATGACACCGCTCATCCCTAAGTGAATCCCACTTGTCCGCGACATGATGTCCTTTCATATGCCATCTAAAACCCATTGGGTTAGAATGCCCTCCTTTTCTGCCCCCGATCCTTGAGGACCGCCATGTTCAGCCGTGATTTGACTATTGCCAAGTACGACGCCGATCTCTTCGCCGCCATGGAGCAAGAAGCCGTGCGCCAGGAAGAGCACATTGAGCTGATCGCTTCGGAAAACTACACCAGCCCTGCGGTGATGGAGGCTCAAGGTTCGGTTCTGACCAACAAGTACGCCGAAGGCTACCCAGGCAAGCGCTACTACGGTGGCTGCGAGTACGTCGACGTGGTTGAGCAACTGGCCATCGACCGTGCCAAAGAACTGTTCGGCGCCGATTACGCCAACGTCCAGCCACACGCCGGCTCCCAAGCCAACAGCGCCGTGTACCTGGCCCTGCTGCAAGGCGGCGACACTATCCTGGGCATGAGCCTGGCCCACGGCGGTCACCTGACCCACGGCGCCAGCGTTTCCTCCTCCGGCAAGCTGTACAACGCCGTTCAATACGGTATCGATGCCAACGGCCTGATCGACTACGACGAAGTCGAGCGCCTGGCGATCGAGCACAAGCCAAAAATGATCGTCGCCGGTTTCTCTGCTTACTCGCAGATCCTCGACTTCCCACGCTTCCGCGCCATCGCTGACAAAGTCGGCGCGTACCTGTTCGTCGACATGGCCCACGTGGCCGGTCTGGTCGCCGCGGGCGTCTACCCGAACCCGGTACCCTTTGCTGACGTGGTCACCACCACCACCCACAAGACCCTGCGCGGTCCACGTGGCGGCCTGATCCTGGCACGCGCCAACGCCGAGATCGAGAAGAAGCTGAACTCCGCCGTATTCCCAGGCGCCCAGGGTGGCCCGCTGGAGCACGTGATCGCCGCCAAGGCCATCTGCTTCAAGGAAGCGCTGCAACCTGAGTTCAAGGTCTACCAGCAACAAGTGGTGAAAAACGCCAAGGCCATGGCCGACGTGTTTATCGCACGCGGTTTTGACGTGGTATCCGGCGGTACGGAAAACCACCTGTTCCTGCTGTCGCTGATCAAGCAGGACATTTCCGGTAAGGATGCTGACGCTGCCCTGGGCAAAGCCTTCATCACCGTGAACAAGAACTCCGTGCCGAACGATCCACGTTCGCCGTTCGTCACCTCCGGCCTGCGCTTCGGCACCCCGGCTGTGACCACTCGTGGCTTCAAGGAAGCAGAGTGCAAGGAACTGGCGGGCTGGATCTGCGACATCCTGGCAGACCTGAACAACGAAGCCGTGATCGACGCGGTTCGTGAGAAGGTCAAGGCCATCTGCAAGAAGCTGCCGGTGTACGGCGCTTGATTGCAGTTGCTTGACTGAGAAGCCCGCTGTAGGAGCGAGCTTGCTCGCGAAAAACGTCAACGATAACGCGTGCATCCTGGATACACGCGGTGCCTATGAGTTCTTCGCGAGCAAGCTCGCTCCTACAAGCGGGCTTTTTACGCCTGGTAAACCCGCTTAAAGCCTTCGCGGATTTTGTCTTCCGGCAACTCATCGGCAATAAACACAATCACACTCTCCCGCGCCTCACCCTCGGCCCATTCGGTGTCCCAATCGAACCCGTAGAGCTTGAGCACGCCCTGGAACACCATGCGCCGATCCTCCCCGGCGATGTTGAGCACGCCCTTGTAGCGCAGCAGTTGCTTGCCATGGTCTTCCAGCAGTTCGTTCATGAACTCACTGAGGCGGTCGATATCCAGCGGCTGGTCAGTACGCAGTACCAGGCTGGAAATACGGTCGCTGGACGGCGCCTTGCTCACCGGGCGCAAGCTCATGCCGGCGTTAAGGTTGAAGCCGCGCACATCGAGCAGTTCGGCTAACTCAATCTTGCCGTGCTCGACCACACGGATCGGCGCGCGGCGGTTGATGCGTGTGAGGCGCTCACTGAGAGCCTCGAAGGTGGCGTCGTCCACCAGGTCACGCTTGCTCACCAGCAGGCGGTCGGCGAAACCGATCTGCGCCTGGGCGATGGTCTGGGTCAGGTGGTGCTCGGCGTGGGCCGCGTCCACGAGGGTGATGATGCCGTCAAGGATGTAGCGCTCGCGCAGTTCCTCATCGATGAAAAAGGTTTGGGCCACCGGCGCAGGGTCGGCGAGGCCGGTGCACTCGATCACCAGGCGGTCGAAGGCGATCTCGCCGCTGTCCAGGCGTTCGAGCAGCAGGTAGAGGGCCTTGGTCAGGTCGGTGTGGATAGTGCAGCACACGCAGCCGTTGGACAGGGTCATGACTTGCACCGGTTCTTCGCCCAACAGCTGGGTATCGATACCGGCATCGCTGAATTCATTTTCGATCACGGCGATTTTCAAGCCGTGCTCGGCCTTGAGCAGGTGGCGCAGCAAGGTGGTCTTGCCGGCGCCGAGGAAGCCGCTGAGGACGGTCACTGGAATGGGAGAGGACAAAAAATTCTCCTTGAAGGAACACTGAAACAAATGTGGGAGGGGGCTCGCCCCCGATAGCAGTGTGTCAGGCACTTATCTGTCACTGACGCACCACTATCGGGGGCAAGCCCCCTCCCACAGGAGAGTTACGTTAAATCAACAGCACTTGGGCCCACCCTTGCCACCGTAACGGGCTTCCTGGCGCTCTCGGAAGAACGCCTTGTAGTCCATCATCGGTTTGTCCGGGTGTTTGGTTTGCATATGCTCGACGTAGGTGTCGTAGTCGGGCATGCCGACCATCAGGCGCGCGGCCTGACCGAGGTATTTACCGAGGCGACTGATGTCATTGAACATGGCTGCAATCCTCGATCAAGCGTCCGGTACAGCCTGGAACGGGGCTTCTTTATCCGTACGTTCTTTGTTGCCCCAGGCGGCGACACCGACCTTGAGCGCATAGAACAGGATGCTGAACACCACGAACAGGAACAGCGCCGTCAGCGTTGCGTTGGTGTAGGCGTTCCAGATCACGTGTTGCATCTGGTCGATGCTCTTGGCCGGGGCCAGGATCTGGCCGTTGGCCAGGGCATCGCTGTATTTCTTCGCCAGCGACAGGAAGCCGATCGCCGGGTTGGCGTCGAACAGCTTGATGAAGCCTGCGGTGGTGGTGCAGATCAGCAGCCAGACAGCCGGCAGCATGGTCACCCAGATGTAGCGTTGGCGTTTCATTTTGATCAGCACAACGGTCGCCAGCATCAGCGCGATACCCGCCAGCATCTGGTTGGAGATACCAAACAGCGGCCACAAGGTGTTGATCCCGCCCAGTGGGTCGATCACGCCTTGGTACAGCAGGTAGCCCCACATGGCCACGCAACCGGCAGTCGCGATCAGGTTGGCGGTCCACGATTCGGTGCGTTTGAGCGCCGGTACGAAGGAGCCCAGCAAGTCTTGCAGCATGAAGCGCCCGGCACGGGTACCGGCGTCGACAGCAGTCAGGATGAACAGCGCTTCGAACAGGATCGCAAAGTGGTACCAGAACGCCATGGTGTTTTCACCTGGCAGCACACTGTGCAGGATCTGTGCGATCCCCACCGCGAGAGTCGGCGCACCACCGGCACGGGCCAGGATGGTGGTTTCACCGATGTCATGGGCGACGGCCGACAACGCCTCGGGGGTAATTGCAAAGCCCCAACTGCTGACGGTTTGCGCCACGGTGACCACGTCGGTGCCGACAATCGCCGCCGGGCTGTTCATGGCGAAATACACGCCAGGCTCGATCACCGAAGCGGCAACCATCGCCATGATGGCCACGAACGACTCCATCAACATGCCGCCATAACCGATGTAGCGGGCGTGGCTTTCACTGGCAAGCAGCTTGGGCGTAGTGCCCGAGGAGATCAGCGCATGGAAGCCGGAAACCGCACCGCAGGCAATGGTGATGAACAGGAACGGGAACAGGCCGCCCTTCCATACCGGGCCGGTGCCATCGATGAACTGGGTCAGCGCGGGCATTTTCAGGTCGGGCATGGTCACCAGAATGCCGATCGCCAGGGCGATGATGGTGCCGATTTTCAGGAAGGTGGAGAGGTAGTCACGTGGCGCCAGGATCAGCCACACCGGCAGTACCGCGGCGACGAAACCGTAGCCGATCAGCATCCAGGTGATCTGGATCCCGGTGAAGGTGAAGGCCTTGGCCCAGACCGGGTCAGCGGCAATCTGCCCGCCCAGCCAGATCGACCCCAGCAGCAGCAACACGCCGAGGATCGAAATTTCACCGATGCGGCCCGGGCGGATGTAGCGCATGTAGATGCCCATGAACATCGCGATCGGGATGGTCGCCATCACCGTGAAGATACCCCACGGGCTCTCGGCCAGGGCCTTGACCACGATCAGCGCCAGCACCGCGAGGATGATGATCATGATCAGGAAGCAGCCGAACAGCGCGATGGTCCCGGGAATGCGGCCCATCTCTTCGCGAACCATATCTCCCAGGGAACGGCCGTTGCGACGGGTGGACAGGAACAGGACCATGAAGTCCTGCACCGCACCGGCCAGCACCACACCGGCAATCAGCCACAAGGTGCCAGGCAGGTAGCCCATTTGCGCCGCCAATACCGGACCGACCAACGGGCCTGCACCGGCAATCGCCGCAAAGTGGTGACCGAAAAGGATGTGTTTGTTGGTCGGCACATAGTCCAGACCGTCGTTGTTGACCACTGCGGGGGTGGCCCGCCGAGGATCGAGCTGCATCACATTGTTAGCGATGAACAGACTGTAGTAACGGTAAGCAACCAGATAAATGGCCACAGCGGCGACCACGATCCACAAGGCGTTTATCGCCTCGCCGCGGCGCAAGGCCACTACGCCCAGGGCGCACGCTCCTACGATTGCCAGCACCAGCCAGGGTAAGTGGCGTAGCAGGCTATTATTATTTTTCATTTTTATATTCCAGCCAGGGTGGACAGAAAGGACAGCCACCCGGAGTTTAGCGCTACTGGCCTTAAAGGCCACCCCCCTACGTTGGTCTAGAGCCTTCCCAAGGCAAAAAAGCAGAAAAAACAGCCCAGTGATGGCGTACGGCTACAATCCTTCTATCCACAGAGGGTTTCACCATGACCGAGCAAGCGTCTGATCGCCGCCGTTTTCGCCGGATCGCCTTTGATGCCAAGACCAAACTTCAGCAAAACGGCCATGAATGGCCGGTGCAATTGGTGGATTTGTCGCTAAAGGGCCTGTTGGCGCAACGGCCTGAAGATTGGAAGGGAAATATAAAGCTGCCGTTCACCGTCGACATACGCCTGGATCCCGAGGCTCATATAAAGATGCAAGTAGAACTGACCCACGAAGCAAATGGCCAACTGGGATTTGTGTGCACAAACATCGACCTGGACTCGATCAAACACTTGCGGCGGCTGATCGAGCTGAACCTGGGCGACCAGGAAGAACTTGAGCGGGAGCTGGGCGCGTTGCTGGAAGTGTGATGGCTCAGGGAAACGCCGTACGTGCGGGAAATGCGCTTTCCATGTCCCAGTAGCCCTTTTTCTGACTTGAGGCGCCGTGCCACTGTCCGTCAACAAACCGATAAGTCTGATAACGCGTGGCAAAGTCATCCTCACCGTCGCCATCCATGAAGGACGACACCTGCAGCAGCTCATCCGCGCCGCCACTGGCTGGCGTCGCTATCATCCACGCAGCCTTGCCCGTCTGTGCCAGGGTCAACGCCTGGGCTTTGCCGTCGGTGCCCTGGTAACTCAGCGGTTTGAGTTGCTGTTTGTCAGGCAGCAACAGTTGCGTGGCAGGCCCGCTGTAACTGCCCATGGGGGCGGTCTGATCGATGGTCAAAAAATACACAGGTTCGGGCAGCCCTTTGAGCGGGGCTTTCTCGACCTGGGCCAACGGGTAGCCGAGGTTTTCGTGAGCTATCACCTCGCCAGAGGCTGATACCAACCGCACCTGGGCTTCGCGCAGCGGGCTGTCGACCAAATCGCCAGGCTCGTCGAACGAGTCTTCATCCAACCCATTGCCCCAACTGTCGCTGTGCAGTTGGGCGCTGATGCGCTGGTCTTCCAGCACCTGCAGCACACTGCCGTCGGGTGTCACCAGCTTCTGCGCCAGCCGATAACCGGCTGGCAGCTCAGCCCACGCCATGGCGGACGAGCCGGCCAAAGCGATAAACAGGGCGAGCGCGCCCCAGCGATTCGATCGTCGCATGGCGTCCATCCCTGAGTTATTCGAAAAGTGCATCCAATGCCTGTTCCAGGCGCGTTACCCCGATCACCTGCAACCCTGGCGGCGCTTCCTTTGGCGCATTGCCCTTCGGCACAATCGCGCGTTTGAAGCCGTGCTTGGCGGCTTCCTTGAGGCGCTCCTGGCCACTGGGCACCGGGCGCACTTCGCCCGACAGGCCGACTTCGCCAAACACCAGCAAGTCATGGGGCAGCGGCCGGTTGCGCAGGCTGGACATCACCGCCGCCATCAACGCCAGGTCGGATGCGGTTTCCAGCACCTTGACCCCGCCCACCACGTTGAGGAACACGTCCTGGTCATGGGTCGGAATGCCACCATGGCGGTGCAATACCGCCAGCAACATCGCCAGGCGGTTCTGATCCAGGCCCAGGGTGACTCGACGCGGGTTGGCCAAATGGCTGTCATCCACCAGCGCCTGGACTTCCACCAGCATCGGCCGAGTGCCTTCCCACGTCGCCATCACCACACTGCCGGGGACTTCTTCCTGGGCACGGGTGAGAAAAATCGCCGATGGATTGGAGACTTCTTTCAGCCCCCGGTCGGTCATGGCGAACACACCCAGCTCGTTCACCGCGCCAAAGCGGTTCTTCACCGCGCGCAGCAAACGCAGGCGGCCATCGGATTCGCCTTCGAAATACAGCACGGTGTCGACCATATGCTCCAGCACGCGTGGCCCGGCCAATGCACCTTCCTTGGTCACGTGGCCAACCAGGAAGATCGCCGTGCCACTCTGCTTGGCATAACGCACCAGCAGCGCCGCACTTTCGCGCACCTGGGACACGCCACCCGGCGCCGATTGCAGTTGTTCGGTGAAAATCGTCTGGATCGAGTCGATCACCATGACCTTGGGTTTTTCGATGCGGGCCGTGGCGATGATGCTTTCGATGCAGGTTTCCGTCATGACCCGCAGTTGATCCTGGGGCAGACCCAAGCGACGGGCGCGCATGGCCACTTGCTGCTGGGATTCTTCACCCGTGACGTACAGCGCCGGCATGCGGCTGGCGATGCTGCACAGGGTTTGCAGCAGGATCGTCGACTTGCCGATGCCCGGGTCGCCGCCGATCAGCACCACCGAACCATCCACCAGGCCGCCGCCGAGCACACGGTCCAGCTCGCCGGACGCGGTGGAGAAGCGCGGAATCTCTTCGACACTGACTTCAGCCAGGGTCTTGATCTGCGCCTGTTGCCCGGTCCAGCCGGCGCGGCCGGTAGGGGCCGAGGCGCCGCCACTTTCGATCATGGTTTCCGTGAGGGTATTCCACGCACCGCACTCGGTGCATTGGCCGGCCCACTTGGGAAAGGTCGCGCCGCACTCCGTGCAGCCGTACATGCGCTTGGCCTTTGCCATTCGAGAACCTCCAACCGAAAAACCGCGATGATAGCTCAGCGCGACGCCGGGGTCCGGATTTCACCGCTGGCCAACCGTGAAGCACTGTTGCCGACCGGGTCTTCGGCGTTGAGATCGGCGCCCTTGGCTTTGAGTGCGTCGAGCAACTCGATCCGTTTGAACAGGCCGGCGTACATGGCTGCCGTCTGCCCGGCGCCGTTACGTTGGTCGGGGTTGCAGTCGGTGGCCAGCAGGCGCTGGGCGATTTTCAGTTCCCCCTTGAAGATCGCCCCATCAACGCGGTGTTGCCGCGCTTGTCCTGCACACAGGCGTCGGCGCCGGCGGCGAGCAAGCGCTCCACGTAGGCGCTCTCGCCGTGGTAGGCGGCGAGGATCAGCGCGGTGTAGCCCTTGTCGTCCTGGGTGTTGAGGGGGAAACCGGCGTCGATAAAGGTGTTGAGCATGTCGAGGTCGCCACGGCGAGCGGCGTCGAAGTAGTAATCCTGAAGCTGTGCCTTGAGCGCGACCGGGTCGGGGGACTCGGCATGGGCGAAAAAGGCCAGCATGGCCATCAGTAAGCCGATAGAAACACGCATGGGTTCTCTCCTGCCAGAGGTCGACGCCCACAAGGACGTCGACCGAAACCAACGTCAGTCGGTGAGTTTTTCGGCCAGCGCCTTCACGCGAGCCAGGTCACCCTTGGCGACCTTGGCCACGCCGGTACCGTATTCCGGGTCGGCTTTGTAGAGGAACGACAGGATGATGTGCTTGCTCTCGTCATCGGTAGTGGCCAGGGAGCCGCCGAAGTTGTCGATCAAGTCCTGACGCTCTTTCTTGCTGTAGGAGCGATACAGGTCACCCGCTTGTTTGAAGTTCTGCTCACGCTGGATCTTCGCCTGCTGGGTGCTGCCCGACAGTGCCGTCTGGCTGTAGCGCGCGGTTTGCGGCTCTTCACGGTTTTCCAGGCGGCTTGGCTGGTAGTTCACGCCGCTGGTGGTTTTGCCGAAGTTCAGCGCGCCGTCCTGGTTCCCGTTGTTGACGGTGACCCGTGGGGCGTTGATCGGCAATTGCAGCGCATTAGCGCCCAGGCGATACATTTGCGTGTCCGCATACGAGAACACCCGGCCTTGCAGCAGGCGGTCTTCCGACGGTTCGATACCCGGTACCAGGTTGGCCGGGGCCATGGCGACTTGCTCGGTTTCCTGGAAGACATTCGCCGGGTTGCGGTTCAGTACCATCTGCCCGACTTTACGCTCGGGCACATTCGGCCAGATCTTGGTGGCGTCCAGTGGGTCGAAATCAAACTTGGCCAACTCTTCCGGCTTGAGTACCTGCACATACAGGTCCCACTTGGGGAAATCGCCCTTATTGATGTGGGTAACCAAGTCATTGGTCATATGACTGTAGTCACGTCCCTGCACCTCGGTAACTTGCTTGGGATCGAGGTTCTTAATGCCCTGCAGGCTCTTCCAGTGGAACTTGACGTAGTGCACTTCGCCCTTGGCGTTAATCAACTTGTAGGCATGTACGCCATTGCCATCCATTTCCCGATAACTTGCCGGGGTACCGGAGTCGGAATACAACTCGGTGAGTGTACGAGTGGCCTCGGGAACATGGGAGAAGAAGTCGAAACGACGGGAGTCATCGTCCAGGTTAGTGCGTGGGTCCGGCTTGAAGGCGTGGACCATGTCGGGGAACTTGATGGCGTCGCGGATAAAGAACGTCGGGAAGTTGTTGCCCACCAGGTCCCAGTTGCCATCAGCGGTGTAGAACTTGGTGGCGAAACCGCGCGGGTCACGCAAGGTTTCCGGGGAGTGGTTGCCGTGCACCACGGCCGAGAAGCGCACGAACACCGGGGTGGCTTCGCCTGCCGCAAAGACCTTGGCCTTGGTCAGGTCGCTGAGGGTGTCGGTGACGGTAAACGTGCCGTGGGCACCAGTGCCACGGGCATGCACCACGCGCTCGGGGATGCGCTCTCGATCGAAACGCTGCAGCTTCTGGATCAATTGCACGTCTTGCAGCAGCACTGGGCCATTGGCGCCCGCGGTTTGCGAGTTCTGGTTGTCGCCGACGGCAGCGCCGTTATCGCGGGTCAGGTTGGCGGCTTGCACAGAAAGGGAAAGCAGGCTGGCGGTCGCCAGTACCACTGCATGTCGCGCCAGGCCTGGGCCGCGCTTAATGGGGTTCTTCATCGAGGTTTCCTCTGGTTTTTTTAGCGCACATTCAGTTGTGCTTGCCAGAGGCTAGTGACCCGCGAGTCAGAAGATAAATAGAAAAACACCACTAGGGCGATTAAGAAATTAATGTGGTAAGCCACTGAAATGGCGCGTATTTCGCGCGCGACTGGTGGCACTTTGCAAACTATTTGCGTTTTAATGTGTCGATAAAAACCAAGAGTGTGAACAGTTGTGTCAGGCAAGCCCTCCACGACTGACTTACACTGAGCAGCACCCTTCTAATCTGTAACAAGGAATAACCTATGGGCGTGATCAGTGAGTTCAAGGCCTTCGCGGTCAAAGGTAATGTGGTCGACATGGCCGTCGGTATCATCATCGGCGCCGCCTTCGGCAAAATTGTTTCCTCGTTCGTAGGCGACGTGGTGATGCCGCCCATTGGTCTGTTGATCGGTGGCGTAGACTTCGGCGACCTGGCGATAACGCTCAAAGCCGCGCAGGGTGACGTGCCCGCGGTTGTGCTGGCGTACGGCAAGTTCATTCAGAGCGTGATCGACTTTGTGATCGTCGCGTTTGCGATCTTCATGGGTGTGAAGGCCATCAACCGCCTCAAGCGCGAAGAAGCCGTGGCGCCGAGCCTGCCACCGACGCCAACCAAGGAAGAAGTGTTGCTGGGTGAGATCCGTGATCTGCTCAAGGCACAGAACGACAAGCCGCTGTAACCCCATCGACTTGCAGAAAGGCGCCTCGAGGGGCGCCTTTTTTGTTACCAGTAATTCTCCACGGCCACCTGGCCAGGGCGCCGGGACAGGCTCAATTGCATGTCGCGCTGTTTGAGCAATTGGCGGGTGTCGTCGATCATCTGGGGGTTGCCGCAAATCATCACGCGCGAATGCTCCGGGCTCAGCTCGACGCCGGCCGCGCGCTCCAACTCGCCATTCTCGATCAAGGTGGTGATACGCCCATTCAACGCGCCCGGATGCTGCTCACGCGTGACGAGCGGCAGGTAGGTCAGTTTGTGCGCATATTCAGCCAGGTACTCGCGCTCGCCCAAGCCCTGGATAAGCGACTGATAGGCCAGCTCCCTGGCTTCCCGCGCGCTGTACACCAGGATGATGCGCTCGAATTTTTCCCACACCTCGAAGTCCTGCAGGATCGACAGGAACGGCGCCACCCCGGTGCCAGTGCCCAGCAGCCAAAGGTCGCGGCCATCGACGAAACGGTTCAGGGTGAGGAACCCCGTAGCCTGGCGCTCGACCAACAGCGTGTCGCCCACACGCAGGCGACTCAGTTCGCTGGTGAACTCGCCGCCGGGCACAACAATCGAGAAAAAATCCAAGTGCTCATCGAACGGTGAAGACACCACAGAGTAAGCGCGCCATACGGTGCTGCCATCCGCCTTGGTGACCCCCAGGCGCACGAACTGGCCGGCGACAAACCGAAAGCCGGGGTCGCGGGTGGTCCGCAAGGTGAAGAGGCTGGGGGTCAGCGATTGCACGTCGAGCAAGGTCTGGCGGGTAAATTTCTCAGCACTGGCCGTCATGGGGAACTCCGTTCTACAGGTGCCCTAGTGTCCCTCAAAGTCACGCGCGGAAACACCTGCAGTCGGTAGTGACATCCTGAATGCCCCTTGGGGGACCAAAGCTAATGGCACTTTAATTGCTCGTCTAATTATTTCGCTATAACACAACACCGCGCCATTACATTGAAGCGCGGCCCATTTGTTAGTTGGGTGTTACAGGTAGTGCACTGCCCTCGTGAAATGGAAGGGGCAACCTCCATCGAACGCTTGATGGCAAATTAATATTACTGCTGAAACTATCTTTCCCCTCTCCCTACCAAGAAAGAAATTTCCGACATTGATGTAGATCATGTCCTACACTCATTTGCGTGCAGCACTGGGGCTCAGGATGTACCCATGCCGCCGACACGTTATGGAGAGTTACCAATGGTTAACTGGCGAAATACACGGATTCCCAAACTGGAAGGCGAGGACAAGATCACCAGCGTATTTGAAATGGTTATCAACAGAACCCTTGAACTCGGCTTCCAATTCTGTTCCTTCACCATGAGTTCTCAACTACCGACAAACTCAACCAAACCGATTCATCTCAACAACTATCCGAATGAATGGAACCTGCAGTATGACCAGGCCCACTACTTCGAAGTAGACCCGGTCGTCAACCATTGCAAACATTGCGTATTACCCATTGTCAGGGAGGAAAAACTCTTCACCGCCGTGCCAAGCCTGTGGGAACTGGCCCGGTCACAGGGTGTGCATCTGGGGTGGACCCAATCGGTCCACGACTTCCAGGGTGTGTTCAGCATGCTGTCCCTGGGACGCAGCGAGGGCGCAGTCAGCCCGGAAGAACTGTATGAAAAGGCCGGCCATGTCTTGTGGCTCTGCCATGCGATGCACGCGGTTGTCGCACAAAAATTTGCCGACAACCCAAGCATTACCCCGCCCTGCAAATTGACCGAGCGGGAAACGGAAGTCCTCAGATGGTCAGCCCTGGGCAAGACCGCCGCCGACATTGCCGGCATCCTCTGCCTGTCGGAGCGTACGGTGGGTTTTCATATCAGCCGTACGTTCAAGAAACTGGGGGTCAATAACAAGATTGCCGCTGTACTGAGGGCATCAAAAGCCGGGCTGTTTTAACCGCCCCGGAAACGCTGCATGTAATCCTTGCAAAAAATAAGTAACATTTACGACCAACTCTGAGTGTTGATGCCGCCGCCAAGGCGCCGCCTCGCAGTTCACTCAGACGGTTCGACCAGCGCGCCTCACGCCCCCTGCCGAACACCCATCGATTACCCAGAGCCTCCCCTGCCATGCCCCTGCTCGACAGTCCATTCGCCCAGCTCGATCTGATCCGCCAGCCAGAGCAACACAATGATCCGCTGCAGGCCTTCGACGCCGCCGACGAGTACCTGCTCAGTCACTTGGCTGAGCAACAGCCGGGCGCAACGACCCGCGTGCTGGTACTCAACGACAGTTTTGGCGCCCTGGCGGCCAGCCTCGAAGGCCGGGTGCAGGTGACGTCCAGTGGTGATTCGTTTCTTGCCGCCCAGGGCCTGGAGAAAAACCTGGTGCGCAACGGCAAGGCGTTCGACACAGTGAGTTTTGTCCCGGCCAGCCAGGTGCCCATCGGGCCATTCGACCGGGTGCTGATACGCGTCCCGAAAACCCTGGCCTTGCTGGAAGAACAGCTGATTCGCCTGCAAGGCCAACTGGCCCCGGGCGCCGAAGTGGTCGCGGGGGCGATGATCAAGCATCTGCCACGGGCCGCCGGTGAATTGCTGGAACGCTATATCGGACCGATGCACGCTTCACTCGCGGTAAAAAAGGCACGTTTGCTGATCGCAACATTGGCAGACCGCCCGGCAGCGGTGTCGCCCTACCCGACACGCTATACCCTGGAAACACCGCCCATCGAGCTGCTCAACCATGCCAACGTGTTCTGCCGCGAAGGACTGGACATCGGCACCCGTGCGTTCCTGCCCCACTTGCCCAAGGGCCTGGGCGCCGCGCGCGTCGCGGACCTTGGATGCGGCAACGGCGTATTGGCGATTACCAGCGCCCTGCAAAACCCGCAGGCGCAGTACACCTTGGTGGACGAGTCCTACATGGCCGTGCAATCAGCCGCCGAGAATTGGCAAGCGGCCCTCGGCGCGCGCGCGGTGAGTGTCCATGCCGGCGACGGCCTGGCAGGCCAGGCGCCGGAGTCCCTCGACGTGGTGCTGTGCAACCCGCCGTTCCACCAGCAACAGGTGGTCGGCGACTTCCTCGCCTGGCGCATGTTCCAACAGGCGCGCGAGGCCTTGGTGGCAGGCGGCGCCCTCTATATCGTCGGCAACCGCCATCTGGGCTATCACAGCAAGTTGGCGCGGCTGTTCCGAGGCGTCGAGCAAGTCGCCGCCACACCGAAGTTCGTGATCCTCAAAGCGCGCAAATAAAAAAAGACCCCGCCCCTCCAAAGAGGGAACAGGGTCAAAAAACCGTGCCGCAAGGCAACGGGATGGGATGTCAGTGAGTGGTCAGGCCGGCGGCGCTCATGAACATGCGCATCAGGCTGGCCACGATGAACAGGGCCAGCACGCTGGAGCTCCAGATCATCGCCAACCACCCCAGGCGCCGCCACAACGGCTGTTTCTCGGCCTGTTCAATCTCGTGCAACGAAGGTTTGCCAGACATGGAACGACCCTCCTAGTGATAGCCGTCTTCGTGGGTGACCTTGCCGCGGAACACGTAGTAGCTCCAGAAGGTGTAGCCCAGGATGAACGGAATGATGAACAGCGTACCCACCAGCATGAAGCCCTGGCTTTGCGGCGGTGCAGCCGCATCCCAGATCGATACCGAGGGCGGGATGATATTGGGCCACAGGCTGATCCCCAGGCCGCTGTAGCCAAGGAAGATCAGCACCAGCGTCAGCAGGAACGGCGTGTAGTGCGCATTACGCGCCACGGCGCGGATCAACCCGTACATGGTCACCAGCACCAGGATCGGTACCGGCAGGAACCAGAACAGGTTCGGCAGGGTGAACCAGCGCGAGGCGATTTCCGGGTGCGCCAGCGGCGTCCACAGGCTGACGATCCCAATCACCGCCAGCACCACAAAGGCCAATGGCTGCGCCAGGTTGTGCATCTTCTCCTGCAACGGGCCTTCGGTTTTCATGATCAGCCAGGTGCAGCCGAGCAACGCATAGGCCACGATCAGCGCCACCCCGCAGAACATCGTGAACGGCGTGAGCCAATCCAGCGAGCCGCCGGCAAATTGGCGATTGACCACCGGGATGCCGTCGATAAACGCCCCCAGCGCCACGCCCTGGAAGAAGGTCGCCGCCAGTGAGCCGCCGATAAACGCCTTGTCCCACAGGTGACGCTTGTGGTCCTTGGCCTTGAAGCGAAACTCGAAGGCCACGCCGCGAAAGATCAGCCCGATCAGCATCAGCATCAACGGCAGGTACAGGGCCGACAGCACCACCGAGTAGGCCAGCGGGAAGGCGCCGAACAACGCCGCGCCCCCCAGCACCAGCCAGGTTTCGTTACCGTCCCAGACCGGGGCGACGGTGTTCATCATCACGTCACGGTCGGTCTTGCCCGGAATAAACGGGAAGAGGATGCCGATGCCCAGGTCGAAGCCGTCCATGACCACGTACATCATGATGCCGAAGATGATGATCACGGCCCAGATCAGTGGAAGATCAATACCCATCTCAATTCCCCTTGTGCTGGATGTGGGCGTGGTCGTCATCGCCGCCATCATCGGCGGCGGACAATGGACGGGCCGGTGTGCGTTTCTGGCCAGGGCCACCGTGGGTCGGCTCGGTGCTTTCGTGGGTCACAGGGCCTTTGCGTACCAGGCGCATCATGTAGCCCAGGCCTGCGCCGAACAGCGCGAAGTACACCACCACGAACAGCACCAGGGTGATGGTCATCTGCGCCAGGCTATGCCCGGAGGACGCATCCGCCGTGCGCATCAACCCGTAGACGACCCACGGCTGGCGACCGATTTCGGTGGTGAACCAGCCCGCGAGGATCGCGATCAGGCCGGACGGGCCCATCCACAGGGCCAGGTACAGGAACGGCCTGGAGGTGTACATCTTGCCGCCCCGGCGCAGCCAGAGGCTGAACAGCCCGGTGAAGATCATCAGCAAGCCCAGGCCGACCATGACCCGGAACGACCAGAACACAATGGTCGAGTTGGGGCGGTCTTCAGGCGCAAACTCCTTGAGCGCCGGCACCTGTTTGTCCAGGGAGTGGGTCAGGATCAAGCTGCCCAGGTAGGGAATTTCCACCGCGTATTTGGTTTTTTCGGCTTTCATGTCCGGCCAGCCAAACAGGATCAACGGCGTCGGCTCATTGCCGATATTTTCCCAGTGGCCTTCAATCGCGGCGATTTTCGCCGGCTGATGCTTGAGCGTGTTGAGGCCGTGGAAGTCACCGATCACCGCCTGGATAGGCGCCACGATCAGGGCCATCCACATCGCCATCGACAACATGGTGCGGATCGCGGGGGTGTCCTTGCCACGCAACAAATGCCAGGCCGCCGAGGAGCCGACGAAGAAGGCCGTGGCGACAAACGCGGCCGTGGCCATGTGCATCAGGCGGTAGGGGAACGACGGGTTGAAGATCACCGCCAGCCAGTCGGTGGGAATCACGCGGCCGTCGATGATTTCAAAGCCCTGGGGCGTCTGCATCCAGCTGTTGGACGCCAGGATCCAGAAGGTGGAGATCAACGTACCGACCGCCACCATTACCGTGGCGAAGAAGTGCAGCTTGCGCCCCACCTTGTTCCAGCCGAACAGCATCACGCCGAGGAAACCGGCCTCGAGGAAGAAGGCCGTGAGCACTTCGTACGTGAGCAGCGGCCCGGTGACGGAGCCGGCGAAGTCCGAGAAGCGGCTCCAGTTGGTGCCGAACTGGTAGGCCATGACCAAGCCGGAGACCACGCCCATGCCGAAGTTGACGGCAAAGATCTTCGACCAGAAGTGGTAGAGGTCACGGTAGGTGTCGTTATGGGTCTTGAGCCACAGACCTTCCAGCACCGCAAGGTAACTGGCCAGGCCAATGGTGATCGCCGGGAACAGGATGTGAAACGAGATGGTGAACGCAAATTGAATTCGGGCGAGATCTAGCGCCTCCAAACCGAACATAAGTCTTCCTCTGTCAGGTAATACCGAATGCTGGCTGGAGGCCGCATCCACTGCCCCCACGGATATGGAGTGTGGCGAATTTCAATTCGTTTCTTTTTTTAACCAACCAAGCAGGGATCCTGGCCTTGCGGCCGCCAGAACAAATTCTGAAATGACTTTGATCTGGATCAATCACAGTCAAAAGAGTAGTCCCATTTTCGCGATTGGCCTGTGTGGTCTTTTGCCGCGTGACAGCTTGCCTCAGCCCTCTTCTCGCAACTAATTGTTACAGCTTGATGCTAATCTCACCCTTCCCTCCGGCCTTGACCAGAATTTCCGATGCCCAGTGAACCCGCGTTGCTGTTACGTCACCACCGCCCTTTCATCGCGTTCTGGCTGGCGCGGATCTTCACCGCCAGCGGCTTCCAGATGCTTACCGTGGCCATCGGCTGGAACCTCTACCAACTGACCGGCAACGTACTCGACCTGGGCCTGGTCGGCCTGGTGGAATTCGTCCCACGCGTGCTGTTCATGCTGCACACCGGGCATGTGGCCGACCGCTATGAGCGGCGTAAAGTCGCGGCCATCTGCCAGACCGTGCAGGCGCTGATCGCCTTGTCCCTGGCCATCGGTGGCCTGACTGGCAACGTAACCCGCGAGATGATCTTTATCCTCGCCTTCGTGCTGGGTGCCGCGCGGTCCTTCGAGATGCCCACCACCCAGGCGCTGCTGCCGAGCATCGTGCCCAGCGCGCTGTTCCCGCGCGCCGTGGCTTCGTCACAATCGGCCCAGCAACTGGCGACTATCGTCGCGCCGGCCCTCGGTGGGTTGCTCTACGCCTTTGGCAGCGTGTGGGTGTATAGCCCGACCGTGGTGCTGTACCTGATTGCCTGCGTCTTGACCCTCAACCTGCCCGCCCGCCAGACCCCGCTCAATACAGGCAAGGCGACCTTGGATTCGCTGCTCGCCGGCATCCGCTTTATCCGCAGCCGCCCGGACATCCTCGGCGCGATTTCCCTCGACCTGTTCGCCGTGCTGCTCGGCGGCGCCACCGCGTTGCTGCCGGTGTTCGCCAAGGACATCCTGCTGACCGGAGCCTGGGGCCTGGGCCTGCTACGCTCGGCCCCCGCTGTCGGTGCCTTGCTGATGTCGCTGTGGTTGGCACGGTTTGCGGTGGACCGGCAGGTCGGCCGGGTCATGTTTACCGCCGTCGGGGTGTTCGGCGTGGCGACCATTGCCTTCGGCCTCTCCACTTCGTTCTGGTTTTCCCTGGCCGTGCTGGTGGTGCTGGGCGCGGCGGACATGATCAGCATGGTGATCCGCGCCTCCTTTGTGCAACTGGAAACCCCGGATGAAATGCGCGGGCGGGTCAGTGCGGTCAATGGCCTGTTTATTGGCGCCTCGAATCAATTGGGCGAGTTCGAATCCGGGATTACCGCCCACTGGTTCGGCACTGTGCCGGCGGTGGTGATGGGCGGTATCGGCACGTTGGTGGTGACGGGGGTGTGGATCAAACTGTTCCCGACCCTGGCCAATCGCGACCGTATGCATGTGCCGGTGGAGGAGCCCGCTCAAAAAACTACCGCATAACCCATGTGGGAGGGGGCATGGGTACCTAAACAACGTTGGCTCAATACTGAGCACCCGACAGACAGGGCAGTTGTGGCAGATTTGTCAGGGGCTGAACAGTCGTGCAGATACCCATGGCTGCCGGGGGCAAGCCCCCTGCCACATCTGGATCGCCATGGGTTTGAAAGAACCGCGTTAGAGCACCTTATCCAGGGTGATCGGAAACTCCCGCACCCGCTTGCCGGTGGCGTGATAAATCGCATTGGCCACCGCCGCCGCCACTCCGACAATGCCAATCTCGCCCACGCCCTTGGACCCGAGGGCGTTGACGATCTCGTCGTGCTCTTCGACAAACAGCACGTCAATCTCGCCAATATCGGCATTCACCGGGATGTGGTACTCCGCCAGGCTGTGGTTCATGCCGCGCCCCAGTTGATGGTCGACCTGGGTCTCTTCATGCAGGGCCATGCCGATGCCCCATACCACCCCGCCGAGGATCTGGCTGCGCGCCATCTTCGGATTGACCACACGCCCAGCGGCAATCGCGCTGACGACACGGCTGACCTTGATCGTGCCCAGGTCCTCATCCACACGCACTTCAACGAACACCGCTGAATGGGTGGCGGTAGCGTAGCCCTCACGTTTTTTATCCGGTTCGCTGTCGACCTGCACCTCCAATGCGTCTTCGCCGCTGTCCTTGACCAACTGCGCCAACGTCACACTCACGTCACCGGTGTGCAACTGGCCGTCTTCAAAGCGTACGGATTCGGCCTCCTTGAATACCGGATAAGTCTGCCGGGCAATGCTCAGCAACTTGCTCGTCAACGCTTCGCAGGCCTGCTGCACGGCGGTGCCGACGGACGAGACGGTAAACGAGCCGCCCTGCAATGGCGCGGTGGGTAACGAAGAGTCGCCGAGCAGAAAACGCACATCCTCCACCGCCACACCGCTGGCCTGCGCCGCGATCTGGGTCATCACCGTGTAAGTCCCGGTGCCGATATCGGTGGTGGCACTGCTCACGGTCAGCTTGCCATCGGCGTCGATCCGCGCTTTGGCGCTGGCCTTCATCTGCATGGCTTCCCATACCCCGCCGGCCATGCCCCAGCCGATCAATTGACGGCCGTCGCGCATGCTGCGCGGTTCCGGGTTGCGCTCGCGCCAGCCGAAGCGCTCGGCGCCGTCGCGGTAGCACTCGCGCAGGGCTTTGCTCGACCAGGGTTTGTCTTCGTTCTGGTTGCGCTCGGCGTAATTGATCAAGCGCAGTTGCACCGGGTCCATGCCTAAGGCGCAGGCGAGTTCGTCCATGGCGCACTCCAGGCCGATCACGCCGAGGGCAGCGCCCGGTGCGCGCATGTCCAAGGGGGTGAACACGTCCAGGGGCACCAATTGGTAGGTCAGTTGGACGTTGTCGCAGTGGTAGAGCATGCCGCTCCACTCCATACATGGACGCCCCCAGTATGCCAAGCGCTCAATTCGTGAAAACACAGACGGGATAAGGTTGCAGCCATACATCCGGACTTTAAGTGAGGCTATGCCTCTGTCCCTGATGGAATTCGCTGATCGGGCTCTTATCACCACAACGCGCTCGAAGCGCTGTGAGCGGAGCAGAGTTACCCGATCCCGGTCCTACCTGTCTTGCCATCACGTCATGATCGCCTGAGCAACCTTGGAAATACTCCCTCTAACGCACCACTTTTTGATTCCACCGAGCCGGCTACGCCCCTGTTACATCAGGGGTGTAGTCGGCTCGGAACTTGCTGCCATGGGCCAATAGTGCCCAGGCTATCCGGACAGTTTTATTAGCCTGAGCAACAACTGCAACGTTGGTGTGCCGACGAGCCAATAACCCCTTCAGCCAATCCGCCGAAGGATCTGTTTTACTCTCCACCACTCGAACCACCGACCGAGCGCCGTGAACCAGCAAAGTGCGTAAATAACCATCGCCCCGTTTACTGATCCCCAACAACGTGGGCTTTCCTCCGCTGGAATGTTGTCGTGGCACCAACCCCAGCCATGCTGCCATTTGCCGACCATTAGTGAAATTCTTCGCATCACCCACTGACGCCACTAGCGCGGTTGCAGTGAGCGGGCCGACTCCTGGTATTTCTGCCAGGCGGCAACTGTCTTCATTGCTGCGATGCCATTGTTGAATCTCCCGTTCCAACTCGACGACCTGTCGATCCAGCTCTTTGAAATGCTCACTCAAACGCTGCATCAGTTGGCGCAAAGATCGAGGAAGAGCGTTGTCACGATCTTCCAAAATGCCCGGCAAACGCTCGGTAATATGCCGAATGCCCTGCGGCAAGACCACGCCAAACTCTCCAAGAAGTCCACGAATCGAATTAGCTTGTGCCGTTCTGGCCTTTACGAATCCCTGCCGTGCGCGATGCACGGCCAGAATAGCTTGTTGCTCTACCGTCTTGATCGGCACAAAGCGCATGTTGGGCCGAGTAACGGCTTCACAGATTGCTTCTGCGTCAGCTACATCGCTTTTGTTCGACTTCACATAGGGCTTCACAAATTTCGGTGCCATTAACTTGACCGTATGACCAAGTGCCTGCAGTTTTCTTGCCCAGTAGTGGGCTCCGCCACATGCCTCCATGCCCACCAGGCACGGCTCTAACGTGGCAAAAAACGGTACAACTTGTTCACGTTTAAGCTGCTTCCTTAGCGCCGTTTTTCCTTGTTCGTCGATCGCGTGAAGTTGAAACAGGGCTTTTGCCAAGTCAACCGAAACAGTCGTAAGCTTCATGAGGACGCTCCCTTCCGTTAAGTGTGGGTAACACTTTAACTTTGGCACATAGATGCCGTTAGGAAGGGGGCGTCCATCCCATTACCACATGCTCGCTGAAGTCCTCGAAGCGCGAGGTCTGGCCAATCGCGGTGTGCCCCAGGGCCAGCAGGCGACCGTTGGCCGCGGCGCCCATCTGCAAACGCTGCAAGGTGCGCGGGCGGTAACCGAAGGTGAACATCTGTTGCCGGGTCAGGGTGACACGTACCGAACGCTTGAGCGCCAGGGACGCCATCACCGCCAACGGCAATTGGTATTGCGGGCGCAGGCCCGAGCCGAAAGCGCCGCCGACGAAGGCGGCAAAGATGCGCACCTGGCTTTTATCCAAGCCGAACACTTTTTGCACATAGGCTTGGCAGTTCTGCGGCCCCTGGGTCTTGTCATGGATATGCAGGGTGCCATCCGGCTGATACAGCACGGTACTGGCGTGGGGCTCCATGGGGTTGTGGTGTTCGATGGGAGTGCTGTAGTGCAGGTCGAGGCTGACGGCGGCGGCGCTCCATTGGGCCTGAAAGTTGCCGCGCGGCTCGGGCGGGGTCTGCGGCGAAGGATAAGCGTGTTCCTGCCGGGCCAGCAGGTCGGTGTCGAAGGGTTCGGTTTCGTACTCGATTTCGACCAGGGAACCGGCATGCCGCGCCAGTTCCAGGTTGTCGGCGATCACCAGGGCCAGGGGCTGGCCGTTGTAGAGCACGCGGTCGTTGTACAGCGGGCGAAACGGCGAGCCATCCGCCGCGTCGGCATCGGCGAAGGCGTCATCGTAGCTGGCGATTGTCGGCCGGTTGAGGTGATCGAGCACCCTGACCACGCCCGGCAGCGCCAGGGCTTTGGTCGCATCGATCTTGATGACGCGCCCTTTGGCGATGGTGCTGGAGACCACGCTGCCATGAAGCAGGCCGTCCTCGGGAAACTCACCGGCATATCGTGCCTGGCCGGTGACTTTGAGCAGACCGTCGACACGGTCCAGGGGTTTGCCGATAGCCGTCATGGGCGTTCTCCTGCGACAGCGGCATCACTCAGTGCGCGAATGATTGCGCGGCGCGCCAGTTTGATCTTGAAGCCGTTGTGTTGCAGCGGCTCGGCGTCTTGCAGCAAAGCGTCGGCAGCGTTGCTGAAGGTTTCGCGGCTGACCGCCTGGCCGATCAGCGCGGTTTCCACCGCGCGATCACGCCAGGGTTTATGGGCCACGCCGCCCAGGGCCAGGCGGGCGTCGACGATACGATCGCCGTCCAGTTCCAAGGCCGCAGCGACGGAGACCAGGGCAAAGGCGTACGACGCGCGGTCGCGAATTTTCAGGTAGTGGCTGTGGCGTGCCAGGTGGTCGGCGGGCAACTCGATAGCGGTAATCAGTTCATCGTCGGCCAGCAGGTTGTCGCGCTGCGGCGTATCGCCGGGCAAGCGATGGAAGTCGGCAAACTCGATGACGCGCGCGCCGCCACGCCCTTGCACATGCACCCGCGCCGCCAGGGCGGCGAGGGCCACGCACATGTCCGACGGATGGGTGGCCACGCATTGCTCGCTGGCACCGAGGATCGCATGGATGCGGTTCAACCCGGTGCGCGCCGGGCAACCGCTGCCGGGCAGTCGTTTATTGCAGGGCACGGCGGCGTCATAGAAGTAGTAGCAACGGGTGCGCTGCAACAGGTTGCCGCCGGTGCTGGCCATATTGCGCAATTGCGGCGAAGCGCCGGCGAGGATGGCCTGGGACAGCAGCGGGTAGCGCTGCTCGATCAAGGGGTGCCAGGCCAGGTCGGCATTGCTGACCAGCGCACCGATCCGCACGCCACCCTCGGCCGTTTCTTCAACCGCGTGCAGCGGCAGCCCGGTGATATCGATCAGGTGCTCGGGACGGCTGATGTTTTCTTTCATCAGGTCGAGCAGGTTGGTACCACCGGCAATAAAGCGCGACGCCGCGCTGCTCAGGTGCACCGCCTCATGCACATCGGCCGGCTTGCTGTAGTGGAAGGGATTCATCGCTGACCTCCCCGGGCACGGCAGGCCGGCAGTGCGCCTTCGATGGCTGCGCGGATGTTGGTATAGGCACCGCAACGGCACAGGTTGCCGCTCATCAGCTCCTGGATCTGCGCGCTGTCGTGGGCGCGGCCTTCATTGGCCAGGCCAACTGCGGAACAAATCTGGCCAGGGGTGCAGTAACCGCACTGGAAGGCATCGTGGGTGATAAAGGCTTGCTGCATCGGGTGCAGTTGCTCCCCGTCGGCCAGGCCCTCGATGGTGGTCAGCTCGGCGCCGTCGCACATCACGGCCAGGGTCAGGCAGGCGTTGACGCGCTTGCCGTCGCGCAACACCGTGCAGGCGCCGCATTGGCCGTGGTCGCAGCCTTTTTTGCTGCCGACCAGGTCCAGTTGTTCGCGCAGCAGGTCCAGCAGCGTGGTCCAGGGCAACACGTCCAGTTGGCGAGCCTGGCCGTTCAGGGTCAAGCGTATCGAGTGGGCGACGAACGGTTGGGTCGCCGCGCCATTGGGGGTCGCGCTCATAAACACCTCACGGGTTGGTGGACATCCGCGGCGTTCAGGAAAGTCGCCGTCTCAGGGGTACGACTTCCCGGGGTTTTGAGCGTTCAAGCTGATTGATCAGCGGATATTGAGCTGTGTCTTCAAGGTGTTCTGCGGACCGTTGATCGAGGAGTTGCTGTATTCGAACCAGCCTTGGGCTTCGACATTCAGGTCAAATACATAGATGTAGCCCATCAGGGTGCCTGCCCCGTTGCAGGCTTGGCTGATGTTGCCGACCTGGCACACGGGCGTACGTTGCCCGTTCAGCTCGGCACCATTGAAGCGGCCCATGGGGTTGTGGCCCAGGCCGACTTCCATCACCGACACCTTGGTAGGCCCGCGATGCGTGCACATCTGCGTACTTTGCGCGCGTTCCGGGATGGTTTCGCTGCAACCCGCCGACTCAACCTTGAACACGCGCACCTCGCTCAAGGGCGGTGCAGTCGCGCCCCACACCGGTGCCGCGCCCAACCACAGGCCGAGACAAGTGATCAGGGCTAGACTCCACGCGTTGGCTTTTTTCA
The DNA here is from genome assembly GCF_030644265.1 of Pseudomonas sp. OVF7. Lineage (NCBI taxonomy): Bacteria > Pseudomonadati > Pseudomonadota > Gammaproteobacteria > Pseudomonadales > Pseudomonadaceae > Pseudomonas > Pseudomonas sp. OVF7. The sequence goes on from NZ_CP128996.1 coordinate 6,825,907, forward strand.
TGCTGTCGATGACCCGCTATTGAACGTCGCCGCAGTATGCCTCAAGGCCATGCGCCACACAGCCTCGGCTGCTGGTATGATGCGCCGCTTTTTCCGATCCTCTCTGGAACCACAGGCGCTTGGCGCAGTTTGTGCTTTGACTTAGAGGTCAACAAATAACGACGCAACATAGCGTCACAGGGAGCAGGCATGCTGGAAAAGCTGTTTCAACTCAAGGCACACAACACCAACGTGCGCACCGAGATTCTCGCGGGCATCACGACATTCCTGGCCATGGCCTACATCTTGTTCGTGAACCCGAGCATCCTCGGCGAGACCGGCATGGACAAGGGCGCCGTCTTCGTTGCGACCTGCCTGGCCGCCGCCATCGGTTCGACCGTCATGGGCCTGATCGCCAACTACCCGATCGCCCTGGCGCCGGGCATGGGCCTCAACGCCTTCTTCACCTACACCGTGGTCCTGCACATGGGCCATACCTGGCAAGTGGCGCTGGGTGCGGTGTTTATTTCGGCGGTGTTGTTCTTCCTGCTGTCGATCTTCCGCATCCGTGAATGGATCATCAACAGCATCCCTCTGCCCCTGCGCTCGGCGATTGCCGCCGGTATCGGCCTGTTCCTGGCCTTGATCGCCCTGCACAACGCCGGGATCGTGGTCAGCAACCCGGCCACCATGGTGGGCCTGGGCGACTTGAAACAACCGGCACCGATTCTCGCCACCCTCGGTTTCGTGCTGATCGTGGCCCTTGAAGCCCTGGCCGTGCGCGGCGCGGTGCTGATCGGCATCCTCGCGGTGACCGTCGTTTCCATCCTGCTGGGCGTCACGCCCTTTGGCGGCGTAACGTCGATGCCACCGTCCCTGGCCCCGACCTTCCTGCAGTTGGATATCAAGGGCGCGCTGGATATCGGCCTGGTCAGCGTGATCTTCGCCTTCCTGTTCGTCGACCTGTTCGACAACTCCGGCACCCTGATCGGCGTGGCCAAGCGCGCCGGCCTGATGGGCAAGGACGGCCACATGCCGAAAATGGGCCGTGCGCTGATCGCCGACAGCACCGCGGCGATGGCCGGTTCGCTGCTCGGCACCTCGACCACCACCAGCTACATCGAATCCGCCGCCGGCGTGAGTGCCGGTGGCCGTACCGGCTTGACCGCCATCGTGGTGGCAATCCTGTTCCTGCTGGCGCTGTTCTTCTCGCCACTGGCCGCCAGCGTTCCGGCCTTCGCCACCGCACCGGCGCTGCTGTTCGTCGCGGTGCTGATGACATCGGGCCTGGCGGAAATCGACTGGGAAGACATTACTGTTGCAGCGCCAGTGGTGATTACCGCCCTGGCGATGCCCTTCACTTACTCCATCGCCAACGGCATTGCCTTCGGTTTCATCGCCTGGACCGCCATCAAGCTGCTTTCGGGCCGCTACCGTGAGCTGAACCCGGCACTGGTGATTCTGTCGATTCTGTTTGTGATCAAGCTGGGCTGGTTCAACGCATGACTTTTGATGCCGCACGCTACACCGTTCAACTGCAAGACAAGGTCACGCGCTTGCGTGACCTGCTGGCACCGTTCGACGCCCCCGAGCCGCAGGTCTTCGACTCGCCGCTGCAGCACTTTCGCCTGCGCGCGGAGTTTCGCCTGTGGCGCGAGGGTGGCGAGCGCCACTATGCGATGTTCTCCCAGGATGACAAACGCACGCCGATCCTGATCGAAGAATTTCCCATCGCCAGCCAGCGCATCAACCAGCTGATGCCCCAGCTCAAGGCCGCCTGGCAAGCCAGCGCCGCCCTGAGCCACAAGCTGTTCCAGGTGGAATTCCTCACCACCCTGGCGGGCGACGCGATGATCACCCTGTGCTATCACCGCCCGCTGGACGAGCATTGGCACACGGCCGCGAACCAACTGGCTGCGGATCTGAACGTGAGCATCATCGGCCGCTCCAAGGGCAAGCGCGATGTGATCGGCCATGACTACGTGGTGGAAAAACTCGACGTCGGCGGCCGCACGTTCAGCTACCGCCAACCCGAAGGTGCGTTCACCCAGCCCAACGGCACGGTGAACCAGAAGATGCTCAATTGGGCGTACGAAGCCCTGGGCGATCGCGCCGATGATTTGCTGGAGCTGTATTGCGGCAACGGCAACTTCACCCTGCCGCTGGCTACCCGCGTGCGTAAAGTGCTGGCTACCGAGATCAGCAAGACCTCGGTGAATGCCGCGTTGAGCAACCTCGATGAAAACGCGGTGGATAACGTCACCCTGGTGCGCCTCTCCGCCGAAGAACTCACCGAAGCGCTGAACGAAGTGCGCCCGTTCCGTCGCTTGCAGGGCATCGACCTGAAAAGCTACGAATTCGGCAGCGTCTTCGTCGACCCGCCCCGCGCCGGCATGGACCCGGACACCTGCGAACTGACCCGGCGCTTCGAGAACATCCTGTACATCTCCTGCAACCCGGAGACGCTGGCGGCGAACATTGCGCAACTGCATGACACGCACCGCATTACACAGTGCGCAATGTTTGATCAGTTTCCATGGACCCATCATATGGAGTCCGGGGTGTTGCTGACCCGGCGATAAATCTGCCAGACACCACAGATTCCCTGTAGGAGCTGGCTTGCCAGCGATGACCATGGGTATCTACACAACTGTGTAGCAACCAACGCTAACCAAGATGCGAAGCGAGCCGCTCTTGATCTTGCTTTAGATCTTGATCTCAGGCGCCCCGTTAAACCACGCTGGCCGCAATTCGACAGTGATTTGGGGGGTAAACCGGCAGGGATGCCGGTTTAGCCGCCCCGCGCCATGGATGGCGCGTGGCGGCGGCCCCCCAAATCACTGTCGGATTGCGGGCACACCGAGCCTGGGCGAGGTGCCGAGTGGTGGGGCAAGAGCCCTTTGCTTACTTTGGGGCTTTTCCAAAGTGAGCCGCCGTAAGGGCGGAACCCTAAGTGGCCGTTACCGCAGCAACGGATATGTACCCGGTCCAAACCAAAAAAATAGTCGGCCCAGAGGCCGCCATCGGGGGCAAGTCGAATCGTCGCACCGCCCGCTCCCACATTTAGGTCGCGATGCATCAGTTAGATAGTCGTCGGCTCCCGAGCCGTCACGGGAGCAAGCTCCCTCGCCACAGGTTCAGGGCCATGCCAAAGTTGTGTAGATACCCATGCAGCGATGACGGTGCATCAGTCAGCACATGTGTTAACTGAACCACCACCCTCGCCGCTAAGCCGCCCCCTACGGGGGCCTGTGTATTGGCAAAGACCCTACTCATGCCGACGGCTGGAAATACCGCGCCAACGCGCGCAAATCCTGCTCGCTCAGCACCCCCGCGTAATACTTCAACTGAATCCTCGCCAGCAGATACGCATGCCGCGCATTCGCCAGGTCGCGGCGAGCGGTGAACAGTTGTTGCTCGGCGTCGAGCACGTCGAGGTTGACCCGCTCACCGCCGGCAACACTTTTTTTCGTCGCAGTAACCAGCGCAGTGGCAGAGCTGACCGCCATTTCATAAGCACGCACTTTGGCCGCGCCGCTGGTATTGAGGTTGAACTGCTTACGCAACTCCACCAGCGTGGCCGAGGTTTGCGCATCCAGTTCGTATTGGGCCTGGGACAGTTGATTGGCCGCCTGGCGCGTAGAGGCCGATACTCCGCCGCCAGCGAACAGCGGCAGGCTGACCTGGATGCCGACCGTGTTGGTGTCGTACTTCTGGTTGTAGCTGCTTTCCGAGTCGGAGTTGGTCTGGCGGCTGGTGGCGTACAGGCTGACCTTGGGCATGTGCCCGGCGCGCTTGCGCTCCACTTCATAGGACGCCACGTCCAAGGCATGGTGCTGGGACTGGAGCTCCGGGTTGTTGGCCATGGCCAGTTCGCGCCAGGTTTCGAAACGGTTGGGTTCCAGCGGCGGGATCTCGAATTGGCGCGTCAACGGCGCCAGTTCTTCGATCTGCAGCGGTTGGCCGACGATGGCTTCCAACTCACGCAGGGCGCTGTCCTGGGCATCCAGGGATTCGATTTCTTCGGCCTGGGCCAGGCTCAGGCGTGCCTGGGTTTCCAGCACATCGGTGCGCGTGCCTTCGCCACCTTTGAGCAGGCGATCATTGAGTTGCAGGCGCTCGGCGTACGCACGTTTCTGCGCACGGCTCAGCTCGATGCGCTCTTGGGCCAACAAGGCCTGGCTGTAGGCGTTGAGAACCCGCACCGCCAGTTCCTGGCTCTTGCCGCGAAAGCGTTCATCGGCCATCAAGGCCTGGGCAGTGCCCTGGCGAAAGCGCGCGTAGGCTTCATAATCCAGCAGCGGTTGTTGCAAGGTCAGGGTCGACGCATAACTGCGGTAGTCACGGTTGCTGGTGACATCACCCGCCGTCACTTCGGACTCATTGCGCGAGTTGTTGTAACTCCACGACAAGTTCGGCAACAACGCCGCTCGGCCGATCAGGCGGTTTTCTTCACCGCCTTCACGCGCCTGAATGGCTGCCTGAAAGGTCGGATCATTGCGCAGGGCCAAGTCGTAGGCATCCAGCAAACCCAAGGCCTGGGCCGCCGAGGAACACGCGAAACACAGGGTAAACAACAGCGCCTTCATTCTTCCACCAGGGCCATGTGGGTGCGATCCATCAGGGGTTTGAACAGGTAGTTGAGCATTGAGCGCTCACCGGTCTTGACGAAGGTTTCCACCGGCATGCCTGGGCGGATCTGCACGCCGTCCAGTTGCTGCACGCCCGCCGCACTGACCTGGGCACGCAGCGTGTAATACGGCTCGTCGGTGCGCTCATCGACCTGGCGGTCCGCCGAGACCAGCGTCACCTCGCCGGCGACCCGTGGCGTGGTGGATTGGTTGAACGCCGAGAACATCAATTCCACCGGCAAGCCCGGGTGCACTTTGTCGACCATCTGCACCGGGACCCGCGCTTCAACCAGCAAGGGCTCGCCCTGAGGCACGATATCCATCAACGCCTGGCCGGGCTTGATGACGCCGCCTTCGGTGTACACGTCCAGCCCCACCACCACGCCCGACACCGGCGCTCGCACCAGGCTATTGGCCAGTTCGAACTCGGCCGAGGCCAGCCGATTGCGCAGGTCGTCGCTGCGGGTGCGGGTCTCTGCCAACTGGCCGCGCAGGTCTGTCTGGAAATCTTCGCCAAGCTGGCGGATGCGCAGGCGCAGTTCGAGAACCTGGCGCTGCAATTGGCCGATACGGCCGTAGTCCTCGGCGATGGCGCCGTCGATCTGTGAATACAGGCGCTCGCTGTCGAGCAGGCGATTGCGCGGGATGTAACCGTCACGAGCCAACTCGCGCAGGCCTTGCAGTTGCTCATTCAACGCCGCGCGCTGCTGGACTTTGCTCGCTTGCGAATCCCGTGTGCCACGCAACTGCGCCTCGGCCCCGGCGATGGTTTCGCGCAGGCCTTGTTGCTCCGTGGCCAGTGCCTGGGCGCGACTCTTGAACAATTGCCGTTGCAGGTCCAGGGTGCCCGCCGCCTCAGGATCGTTGAGCAGTTCAGGACCGAAGTTGATCACCGCTAAACCTTCGCTTTCGGCGCTCAAGCGCGCCTCGCTGGCCAGGGACGCCAGGTACTGGCTGCGCAGGGACTGCATCTGCCCGCGCAACGGGGTTTCCTTCAAGCGCAGCAGCACCTGGCCGGCGTTGACCACATCACCGTCGCGCACCTCGATACGCTCGACGATGCCCCCGGCCGGGTGCTGCACGGTCTTGCGATGGCCCGAGACCATGACCTTGCCCGGCACCGCCACGCCCTTGTCCAGTGGCGCCAACGCTGCCCAGCCGAGGAACCCGGCAAAGCCACCGAGCACCAACAGCCAGCCCAGGCGCGAATACTTTTTGTCATCCAGCGCCAGCACATTGTTCGGCGCATCACTGATCAGCACGGGTTTGCTCTGGCTCATGCCTGTTTTCCTTCACCGAGGCGGTAACTCATGCTCATGGTCGATACCGGCTTGGCCGCAGCCGGTTTCTGCCGGGCTTCCAACACGCGCGCGGTTGGGCCGAAGGCCTGCAACTGGCCTTCCCTGAGGATCAGCAGTTGGTCAGTCAGGGTCAGCAGATTGGGCTTGTGGGTGATCAGGATCACCGTGCGGCGCTGTTGCTTGAGCTGGGTGATGGCCTGGAGCAGAGCCTGCTCGCCCACTTCATCGAGGTTGGCGTTGGGCTCATCCAGCACGATCAGCGCGGGCACGCCGTACAGCGCACGCGCCAGGGCGACACGCTGTTTCTGGCCGCCGGACAACCCGGCGCCGCCCTCCCCCAACTGCGTGTCGTAGCCCTGGGGCAGTTGCAGGATCAACTCATGGACGCCGGCCATTTGTGCGGCGGCGAGGACTTTGTCCGCGTCGACCTCGACAAACCGTGCGATGTTATCCGCGATGCTGCCGGCGAACAGTTGAATGTCTTGCGGCAGGTAGCCGATGTGTGGGCCCAATTGCTGTTTGTCCCACAGGGCCAGGTCGGCACCGTCCAGCCGCACCTTGCCGGCCAAGGGCGCCCAGGCACCTACCAGTATTCGAGCCAGGGTGGATTTGCCGCAGCCCGACGGCCCGATCACCCCCAGCACCTCACCCGCGGCCAGAGTAAACCCAAGGTTGGCCAGCGCCGGCCGACGGCTGCCGGGAGCACAGGCACTGATTTGCTCGACGCTCAGTTGGCCTTTGGGCACCGGCAGGCTCATCCTTTCGGGCCGCGCCGGGTTGGCCTCCAGCATCTGTGACAAGCGATCAAACGCCAGGCGCGCCGAGCCCCACTGTTTCCACACACCGATCAACTGGTCGATCGGGCTGAGCACGCGGCCCATGAGGATCGAGCCGGCAATCATCATCCCCGGCGTGATATCGCCCTGCACCGCGAGTAACGCACCCAGGCCCAGCACCAGCGACTGCAACGCCAGGCGCACACCCTTGGACCAGGCGGTGACGGTCGCAGTCTTTTCACTCGCCAGGTTCTGCTGTGCCAGAAAGGCCTGGTGCTGGCCGAACCAACGCGCACGCAAGGTGGCGAGCATGCCCATGGCTTCGATGGCGTCGGCATTGCGCAGGTTGGCCGTGGCCTGCTGGCTGGCGCTGATGGACCGTTGGCTGGCCAGGGACATCGGGACCTGGCTGACGTGATGGTTGACCCACGCCAGCACGATCAGCAGCACTGCGCCAATCAGGGCCAGCAGCCCGAGCCAAGGGTGGAACAGGAAGATCACCAACAGGTACACCGGAAACCATGGCGCGTCGAAGAACGCGAACAACGCCTGCCCGGTGGCGAACTGGCGCAGGGTGGTCAGGTCATGCAGTGCCTGGCCGGCCGCCTGGATGCCGCCCTTGAGTTGCGCTTCGAACGCAGCGTCGTACACCCGCTGGTTCAGGCGCATGTCCATCTGAGTGCCGAGGCGGATCACCACCTGGCTGCGCACCCACTCCAATGCACCCATCAGGCCGAACAGGCCGAGGATCATCAGCGTCAGCATGAGCAGGGTCATCTGGTTGCCCGAGGCCAGCACCCGGTCGTACACCTGCAGCATGTATAGCGCCGGGGCCAGCATCAGCAGGTTGATCACCGCCGAGAACAGGCCGATGTTGAAGAAGCCACTTTTATAAGCCGTGAGGGCGGCCAGGGTTTCGTTGCCGGCGTGGCGCATCTGGGGATTCTCAAAGGGTTGAGCGGGCAGCGTCGTTGCGTTGACAGGCTGTACGACGCTGCGCAGAATTCGGCACCGCCGTCGCTGAAGAAGTAGAAGGCTTGGGCGACGGCGGTGTGTCACGCGGCGAATGGGAGAGCGATCTTCCATTCGCTTTTTTGCTTAGGCGGCCAGGGCGAAGTCCTGGGGCACGTCTTGCACGCCAACCAGCGCCACATCGGAGGCTGCGACCGAAGCCGAGTCCACATGCGCCACACCGGCAGCGGCCAGTTGGTCGAACGTCGAGTTGATCGACAGGCTTGGGTCAATGTCCTTGAGCAAGGAGTCGATCGCCGAAGCCAGCGCCGAGCTGTCGCCACTCATCAAGCCGTAGACGATTTTGTGCACCTGGCCGTCGCGGCCTTCGGACTGCAGGCTCGACAGGCCCAGGTTGGTGAAGCTGACTTCCTGGCTGGCAATGGTGTAGCCACCGCTGGCTGCGCCACCGGCGAGGGTATCGCCAAAGGTCAGTGCGTCGAGCGAACCCCAGAGCGTATGCGAAGGCGGATTGAACAAGGTGTAATGCAAGCTGCCCTCGGCCACTACCGCTGCATCGCTGACGGTGCTTGATACGCCATATTGAGTGCCGTCGAACGGCCCAGGATTGAAACCACCGGTGTTCACACCCTCTTTGACCGACCCTTCACGGTGGTTCAGGTCACCAAAGTAAGCCGACCAGTCGCTCAAGTACTGGGCAACGGTGTTCGTGGCGTAGCTCGTGCTGTATGAAATAGAAATGCTCATGCAAAACTCCAAGTCATGGGGTGGTAACTCCGCAGCAAGCCGGTGCCCGCTGTGGTTTTGCCCGTCACTGGGCAAAATCGGTCAGAACTGATATTCAACGGTGCCCTGCAAGGTGCGCCCACGGCCCAGGGTGAAGGCCAGCACATCGCCCAGGGGCACCAGGTAGGCGCGGTCGGTGACGTTCTCCATGGCCAGGCGCAAGGTCAATTGGTCGGTAGCGCGGTAGCTGCTGTACAGGTCATAGACGGTGTAAGGCTTCCAGTCGGCGGGGTAGACGCCGGTCTGTGAAGTGGTCACGCCGACGCCGCCTTTCACGTAATAACCAGCGCTATAACGGGCGCGAACCCCCACATCCAACTTGCGCTCGAAGAAACGCGCCCCCAGGGTCGCGGTGCCGCGATCCATCGGCATGTGCTCGGAGGAGCCGAGGATGGCATTGCAGCCCACGGCGGCATTGGCCGCGTCGTCCGGCACCATCGCGTCCACCGGCGTGCGGTTGCCCGGCCGCTTCTGGGTCTTGGTAACGCCCCCCAACCACGCAGTCTTGCTGCAGAACTTGTTGCTGCCGAGCATGCGCGTGTAGTTGACCTGGCCGTAGGCGAAACCCGCGTCGTAATCCAACTGGTATTCGAGGCCGCGAAAACGCGTGGTCTCCAGGTTGTTGACGTAAGCCGCATTGCCGATATTGGCAATGCCATAACCGGGTGGCTGCACGCCCAGGGCCATGTAGGAAAAATCATCGACGCGGGTATTGAAGTAGGACACCTTCATGCCCGCCCGGTCTTCGGCGAACAGCAGGTCTTCCTTGAGCACATTGAAGCCAACTTCCCACGCCGTGGACGTCTCGGGTTTCAAGTAGGGGTTAGGAAGAATCGACTCCGAACCGCCTCCATGGGGCCGGCCGCTGACCAGGCTTTCGGTGACTGCCGGCGGTCGCCAGCCCTTGCCGTACGTGGCGAACAGTTGCAGCCAATCCACGCCTGGCTTGACCGACAGACCGAAGGTGGGCGAGAAATGCCCTTCTTCCCGATCCACGTCATAGGTCATGGGCAAGCCGATTTGCCGCGTAGTGCCGATGATGAAGGTGCGCGTGTTCAAGCCCGTTTCGCCGCGTAGCCGATAGCGGTCGTAGCGCAACCCGGCATTGAGGTTCAGCCAGTTGTCGTAGTCGTAATCCAGGCGCGCGAACAGGCTGCCCATCGCCCGATCCCCCCTGGGCGTGATGCTTTCCGCCGCCGAGGCCGTCACCGCCGAATCGGCGGCCACCATCTGGTTGGAGTCCGGCCGCACCTTGTCGTAGAAAAACTCCAGCCCATAGTTGGCCTTGATCACGGACAGCTCGCTCAAGGCAAAGGTCGAGATGTTCTGCGCCTGGAAACCATAGGTGTTGGTCTGATAGGTAACGTCGTAGCCCTTGCTGCTGCCACGGGTCAGCGTGGTTTGGTCATTGCGGGTATCGACGTAGTAAAGCTTGGCCTTGAAATCGATCAGCGGGTTGTCCGGCGTGTAGCTGTAGTCCAGTGCGAAGTTCTGCGCCGTGACGTTGCTGCTGCCGAGTTTTTCCCATAGCTGGGCTTTTTCGGCGGTCATCATGTTGACGTCGTCGTAGTCGACTTCGGTGGTCAGGTAGCTCAGTTGCAGACGCTGATCCACCGGCAGGTTGATACCGAGCTTGAGCAGGCGCGAGCGCATCACCGAGCCGGTGTACTCGACGGTGGAGTTCTTGATCCGATCCTCGCTGGCCGGCAGGAAGGAACTGCCGGTGCGCAGTTCACCGATGCTGCCTTTAGTCCCGGGTTTGTAATCACCGAGATGACGCTCACTGGCGGCCACCAGCATGTCCCACACGTCCGTCCCCACGGCAAACGCCGAACTGCCAATAAAATGCGTGCCGTTGCTGCGCCCGCCCAGCCCCGTGGTCAAGCGGATGCGCCCGCCGATTTCCTTACCGCCCTTGAGCAGGTCGGCCGCTTCCACGGTGCGAAAATTGGCCACCCCGCCGATCACCCCGGCGCCGCCCATCGTGGAAGTGGCGCCCTTCTCGATCACCACCTCCGACAGCAATTCCGGGTCGACATACAGCGTGCCATTGCGTTGCTGGTGACCACTTTGCTGGTAGTTCTGGCGCATGCCGTCCACCGACATATTGACCCGGCCGTAGTCCTGGATACCGCGAATATTCACCGACAGCCCAGGGTCTTGCTGGCTGACCGCCGAGTAGACGCCCGGCGCCTCCTCGAGCATCTCAGCGGCATGCCGTGGCGGGTTGCGATCCAATTGCTCACGCCCCACCACACTCACCGAACGTGGCGATGAATACACCCAGTCGTTGGGGTGCAGGCCGGTGATTGTGGTGGTCGCCAGCGCCAAAGCGGCGCCGCTCTGCTCTACGCGGGTCAGGGTGACTTGGCGCTCGCCATTGAAGCGATACTCCACGGGCGCATTCCCCAGCAAATACGCCAGGCCTTCCTGCACGCCGTACTGCCCCTTCACCGTAGTGCTTTGCAAACCCGCCAGGCGCTGGCTGTCGAATAGCACTTGCAGACCGGCCTGGTCGGCGAACGCCAGCACCGCACTGCCCAGGGATTGTGCAGGGATATCCAGCATCAGCACCGCCGGTTGCGCAGCACTCGCCTGAGACTGAGCGGCGAATACTGGAGCCACTGCGGCGAACAGGCCCACGTGGATGGCCAGGGCTAACCGGCTTGCGGTGATACGCCCCTTGTTGAGTGCTGACATTTCTGTTGTTCCCTGCGCTGAGCGTTTTTGTTTATGCGAATGCTTCTCACCTAGCAAGACGTGCGACGCGCAGGAAGTCAGTAAGACTTTTTCAAAAGTTTCTAAAGGGCGGGTTTCAAGGCGAGGTATGTGTAGGAGCCGGCTTGCGGGCGATGACGTCAGAAAGACCACCGCACATCGCTCGGCAAACCGGCTCCTACAGGGCAATCAATAGATCAGGCTGAGGCCTGCCAGGTCAAAGCGTTGCACTTGAAGTTCCTGGGTGAGGGTGCCGAGGGCGGTGTCGAGCATGTCGAGGCGGAACACGCCGCTGACTTCGCGATCGCCCAGTGCCGAGTCTGTCAACACCACACGCCCGGGGCGGTAGAGGTTGAGTTGCTCGATGACTTTGGCCAGGGGCTGGTGATCGAAGATCAGTACGCCGCGTCGCCAGCTGGTGGCGCGTTCCACATCGAAGGGGTCCATGGCCACGATGCCTTCCTGGAGGTTGTAGCGTGCGGCCAGGCCTTCCTTGACCACCCTGTCGGCCGGGCCTTTTATCGGGATGGCTTGCAGGGAAACCTCGACACTGTGCTCCAGCACGCCGACCCACGCCTGGCTGTCGCTCTCGCGTGCCACCACAAACCGCGTGCCCAGCGCCCGGGTTTGCCCCCCGGCGCTCTGCACCACAAAAGGCCGGGTTTCCTCGCCCACCATCGGCGCCACGTCGAAGATCGCCGAGCCCTGGAGCAGGCGGATACGGCGTTGCACACCGTCGTAATCCAGGCGAATGGCACTGCCGGAGTCCAGCTCGACCTTGCTGCCATCGGCCAGTTGCACGGTGCGCACCTCGCCTTTCTCGGTGAGGTAATCCGCTTGCATGCGCAGCAACACCTCTGGCCCGCGCACCCAGCCGACACCGGCCACCACCACGACCAGCGCGACGGCCGCCGCACGTTGCCAAGACCTGCGCCGTTTGGCCCGGCGCACGGGCATCGTCGTCGCTGATGAGCGCTGGCGGTTCACCGGCGGTTCCTTGTACACGTCGCCCAGTGCCGCCCACGTCTGTTCGGCAAAGCGCAATGCCGCTTCATGACGGCTGTCGCAGGCAATCCAATGCTGCAGTTCGGCCTGCTCCTGATCGGTCAGGGCACCGGCGTGCAGGCGCACCGCCCACTCGGCGGCCGCCTCGGTAATGCTGTGCTGTTGCGGACCCTGGCTATTCACGTGTGAATCTCGAATTTTTCGTTATGTAACGCTGTGACGTCTGACGTGGCGCATTTCGGTAACTCATTCGTCGGATGGCGCCCTCTCGCCTTCCTGCAAGCGTTGCATCACGTAGGCCAACGCTTTGGCCAGGTGCTTTTGTACGGAACTGTCAGAGATGTCCAGGTGCCTCGCGACCTGAGCGTGGGTCATGCCTTCGATGCGGTTGAGACGGAAAATCTGCTGGGTGCGCTCCGGCAACTCCGCCAGTGCCTGCTTCAATGCCTGTCGCTGTTGCTGCGCCATTGCCTGAGCCTCCAACCCGGCCACTTCATCTTCAATCTCGGCCAACGCCTCATGGGGCACGGAGTCTGTCTTGCGCCGCGCTTCCTGGCGAATATGGTCGATCAGCAGATTGCTCGCCGTTCGATAGAGATAGCCCTGGGAGTTGTCGATGCGCTCGCCGGCCGGCTTTTCCGCCAGGCGCAGGAAGCTCTCCTGCACCAGATCTGCGGCCAACTGCGGGTCCCGTACCTTGCGCGCCAGATACCCGCGCAAGGTATCGGCATGCTTGAGAAACAGGCCTTTGAGATCCACGTCCGACAAACCGACTCCCTGGAATGTTAAGGAAACAGGCAAGCATCTTAAGCGTTGTCGAGAATGATTTTCAATTGATATCTAATCTGATCCAGCCAGGTGAAGGGTCGGATTAACTGTTCGATAATCGAACACATCCTCTGCCGCCAATTGACCAAATTAACCATTCAGTACATTTTATCTCCACAACCAACAATAACTGTGGAGAGACCCTTATGCCGCCCATCGTGCTGGTGCTCAACGGCCCCAACCTCAACCTGCTCGGCACCCGCGAGCCCGCGACCTACGGCCATGAAACCCTGGCCGACGTGGCCGCCCTGTGTGGTCGCAGCGCCGAGCAACTGGGGTTGAAAATCGAGTTTCGCCAGACCAACCACGAAGGTGAATTGCTCGACTGGATCCACGGCGCCCGCACCCGTTGCGCCGGTATCGTGATCAACCCGGCGGCCTGGACCCACACTTCAGTGGCGATTCGTGACGCTCTGGTGGCCAGTGAAGTGCCGGTGATCGAAGTGCACCTCTCCAACGTGCATGGCCGTGAAGCCTTCCGCCATCATTCCTTTGTGTCGCCCATCGCCAAGGCGGTGCTCGCGGGTTTCGGCAGCCATGGCTATCACCTGGCCCTGGAACATTTCAGCCAGTTGCTCAAGGGGGCGGCTCGATGAAACCGCGCGTCCTCGCTGGCCTGATCGGCGCCGGTATCCAGGCTTCCCGCACGCCAGCCCTGCATGAACAGGAAGGCGATGCCCAGGGCTTGCGCTACCTCTACCGACTGATCGATCTGGAACCGCTGCAACTGACTCTCGACGCCCTGCCCGACCTGCTGGACGCCGCCGAGCGGATGCACTTCACCGGTTTGAACATTACCTACCCGTGCAAGCAAGCGATCCTGCCGCTGCTTGATGAATTGTCTGACGAAGCGCGGGGCATTGGCGCAGTCAATACCGTGGTGTTCAAGGGTGGCAAACGTATTGGCCACAACACGGATTGCCTGGGGTTTGCCGAGGGCTTTCGCCGTAACCTCAACGATGTGCCGCGTCAGCGCGTGGTGCAGATGGGCGCCGGTGGCGCTGGCGCAGCAGTGGCGCACGCGTTGCTGGCCGAGGGTGTCGAGCAATTGAGTGTGTTCGATGTGGACGCCACCCGCGCCCGGGACCTTGTGGATAACCTGGCGCAACATTTTGGCAGCGGTCGCGCCCAGGTGGGCAGTGACCTGCAAAACGCCATGGCCGAGGCCGACGGCTTGGTCAACACCACGCCAATGGGCATGGCCAAGCTGCCCGGCACGCCGGTGCCCGCTGCCTTGCTGAGAGCAGAACTGTGGGTGGCTGAAATCGTGTATTTCCCGCTGGAAACCGAACTGCTGCGTGATGCCCGCGCCTTGGGCTGCCGCACCCTGGATGGCGGCAATATGGCGGTGTTTCAGGCGGTGAAAGCGTTTGAGCTGTTCAGTGGTGAGGTGGCGGATGCGCAGCGGATGCTGGCGCACTTCCAAAGCATGAATGGCTCAATGAGTGGACTGAACTAACCCCTGTAGGAGCGAGCTTGCTCGCGAAAAACTTCAACGATAACGCGTGCTTCCTGAATCAACGCGGCGCCTGTGAATTCTTCGCGAGCAAGCTCGCTCCTACAAAAAAAAAGCCTTAACTGAACGGCATTAGGGCAAGCCACAACGATTTCTGCGCTGACTTCAGGCCTGCAGGTAACGCAGCACCGAATCACAAATCATGTCCCGATGCCGCTGCTTAACCGCCTCATCCGACAGGTCGATCTGAAAAATCTCACTGAACGTATGGCGGTTGGACACCCGGTAAAAGCTGAACGAGTTGATCAGCAGGTGCACGTCCAGCGGCTCCAACCCGGCCCGGAACACCCCCATCTCAGCCCCACGGCGCAACGTCGCACCCAGCGCTTCCAGGATGTTGCTGTTCATCGCCTTGATCGAGTCGGAACGCTTCACGTACTCGGCATTGTGGATATTTTCGATGCTGACGATGCGCACGAAATCCACGTTCTGGTCATGGTGATCAAAGGTGAACTCCACTAGCCGCCGGATCGCCTCACGGGGTTCCAGGGCGGTGAGGTTCATGCGGGTTTCGGTGTTGCGGATATCACCGTAGAGCTTCTCCAGCACCTCGACGTACAACTGCTCCTTGCTGCCGAAGTAGTAATAGATCATGCGCTTGGAGGTATGGATGCGCTCGGCGATGGCATCCACGCGAGCGCCGGACAGACCCTGCTGAACAAACTCGACAACGGCTTCCTGGAGAATGTTCTCGCGGGTCTTTTCCGGATTGTTCTTGCGACTCTTGCGCGGTGCATCTGACACAGCGGAGAGATCGGGAGTCAGGGTCATGGTGCGCTCACGGCCGGTTTTATTGTGCAGGCCGCGATTATGGGCCGAGGCGCTCCCCGAAGGAAGCACCTGGCCACCGGTTACAACCGAGCCTGGCGTACCGCGCCGCTGCGCGACTTGGCCATCGCCGCCAGGCGCACCGCCACGTTGGCCGCACCGTAGCCGGCATAGCCGTTCTTACGCTGGATGATTTCGAAGAAGAACCGCCCTTCGAACGGCTCGGTGTACACATGAAACAGCTCACCGCCCTGGGCATCGCGGTCATACAGCACGTTGTAGTACGCCAACTCGCTGAGGAACTCATCGTCGAAGTCGAAGCGCGCCGCCAGGTCGTCGTAGTAGTTGAGCGGGATATCCAGCAACGGCACGCCCGCCTCCTTGGCGCGGCGTACCTCGGCGAAAATATCCGCGCAGTCGAAGGCAATGTGATGCACACCCGAGCCGCGATAGCTCGACAGTGCGTGGGAAATGGCGGTGTTGCGATTCTCGGAGATATTGAGCGGTAGGCGAATCGAGCTGCAGCGGCTGCGCAACGCGCGGCTTTTCACCAGGCCGTAAGGGTCGGGCAACACCACTTCATCATCGGCTTCGAAATCCAGCAGGCTCTTGTAGAACAGCACCCAGCTGTCGAGGCTGTCGGCGGGCAAAGCCATGGCCATGTGGTCGATACGCAGCAGGCCACCGCTGGAGGCGCTGACCGGTTGCAGGTTGAAATCGGTGTCGTACAACCCGCCTTCGCTGGGGTCTACCAGGTAGATCAGGCTGCCGTCCGGCGCACGGACAGCCGCCAGTTCCAGCTCATTGGGGCCCACCAGGCCGCGATAAGGTTGCCCCTTGTAGGCCACCGCGCGCTGCAATGCCTTGGCGCTGTCCTTGACCCGAATCGCGGTGGCGCACAACGACGGGCCATGGGCCTCGAAGAAGTTGTGGGCAAAGGAATAGGGTTCGCAATTGAGGATCAGGTTGATATCGCCCTGGCGCAACAGGCTGACGCTCTTGGAGCGGTGCTGGCCAGCCTTGACGAAGCCCAGGCGCTCCAGCCATTGGGTCAGCTTGGCGCCGAGGCTTTCATCCACCGCAAATTCGAGGAACTCGATACCGTCGTACTCGCTGGCGGCAGGGGTTTCGAACAAGATATCGACCGGCGCGGCGGGTTGTTCCCGCGCCAGGCGCTGGCGGGTTTTCTCCTCCAGGTACAGCAACGAGCGCAGGCCATCGGCAGCATTCGCCCGGGTCGGTGCCGCGCGGAATCCGTCGTTGAAAATCTCCAGGGACAGCGGCCCGGTGTAGCCGCTCTGGATGATCGGTGCCAGAAAACCCGCCAGGTCGAATTCACCCTGGCCGGGGAAGCAGCGAAAATGCCGGCTCCACTCCAGCACATCCATGGCCAGGATCGGCGCGTCGGCCATTTGCACAAAGAAGATCTTGTCGCCGGGAATCTCGGCGATGCCGCTGGGGTCGCCCTTGAGCGACAAGGTGTGGAAACTGTCGAGCAGCACGCCGAGACTCGGATGATCGACCTGACGCACCAGGTTCCATACCTGCTGCCAGGTGTTCACGTGCTTGCCCCAGGCCAGCGCTTCATAACCGATACGCAGGCCACGGCGGCCGGCGTGCTCGGCCAGAAGGCTCAGGTCATCCAGCAAAATCCGTTCATCGCCTACGCAGTCGGCCGAGGCATTGCTGCACACCAGCACCAGGTCGGTGCCCAGTTCCTGCATGAGGTCGAACTTACGTTCGGCGCGCTCCAGGTTGCGGGCCAGGCGGTCACGGCGGCAACCTTCAAAGTCACGAAACGGCTGAAACAAGGTGATGGCAATGCCCAGGTCGGCACACATTTGCCTGACTTCTCGCGGGCTGCCGTCGTAATACAGCAGATCGTTTTCGAAGATTTCAACGCCATCAAACCCGGCAGCCGCGATGGCTTCGAGTTTTTCCGGCAGGGTTCCGCTCAAGGAAACAGTGGCAATAGAGCGTTGCATGGGGCGACTCCCGGCATTTGAGGCTCGTCTTATTTAGGGCAAATTATTGGCTGCTAAACTGCTCACAGCAATTGAAATGTACGAACCGGTTAGTTTTTAGGGCGATTATCGAACACAATGGTGGTTGGCGAATTGACGATTTTTTAGCCACTGCGCACCATCGATCACGCAACAAGACCCAGACCACACCATAAAAATTTCAAAAAAAACGGGTACTCCCTCATGCCTTCGCAAAACTCCGTCCTGGCCGCGCGCCCGGCCACCCCGCACGCCGGTATCGGCGATAAGATCCGCGGCGCACTGGCCGTCGGTAAAACCCGCTGGGGCATGCTGGCCCTGGTGTTCTTCGCCACCACCCTGAACTACATCGACCGCGCCGCCCTTGGCGTGATGCAACCGATCCTGGCCAAAGAGATGAGCTGGACGGCGATGGACTACGCCAACATCAACTTCTGGTTCCAGGTCGGTTATGCGATTGGCTTTGTGCTGCAAGGCCGTCTGATCGACCGCGTCGGCGTCAAGCGCGTGTTCTTCTGCGCGGTACTGTTGTGGAGCCTGGCCACCGGTGCCCACGGCCTGGCCACCTCGGCGCTGGGCTTTATGGTCTGCCGCTTTATCCTCGGGCTGACCGAAGCCGCCAACTACCCGGCCTGCGTCAAGACCACCCGCCTGTGGTTCCCGGCCGGCGAACGCGCAGTAGCCACCGGCATCTTCAACGCCGGCACCAACGTCGGCGCGATGATGACGCCAATGTTGCTGCCATTGATCCTGCACGTGTGGGGCTGGCAGGCGGCGTTCCTGTGCATGTCGGCACTGGGCGCCATCTGGCTGCTGTTCTGGGGCTTGAAGTACTTCAACCCGGAAGACCATCCAACGGTCAAGCAATCCGAATTGGACTACGTGCAACAGGAAGTCGAACCGGAACAACCCCGCGTGCCCTTCAGCCGTATCCTGCGCATGCGCGGCACCTGGGCCTTCGCCCTCGCCTACGCGCTGACGGCGCCGGTGTTCTGGTTCTACTTGTATTGGCTGCCGCCGTTCTTGAACCAGCAATACAACCTGGGCATCAACGTGACCCAGATGGGCATTCCGCTGATCATCATCTACCTGACCGCCGACTTCGGCAGCGTAGGGGGCGGGATTCTGTCGTCGTTCCTGATCGGCCGTGGGATGAACTCGATCAAGGCGCGGCTGCTGTCGATGCTGCTGTTTGCCTGCTGCATCGTCGGCGTGATCATGGCGGCCGGTTCCAGCCAGCTGTGGGTCGCGGTGTTCGCCATCTCCCTGGCCATCGGCGCACACCAGGCCTGGACCGCGAATATCTGGAGCCTGGTGATGGACTACACGCCCAAGCACATGATGAGCACGGTGTTCGGTTTCGGCGGCATGTGCGCGGCCATCGGCGGTATGTTCATGACCCAGATCGTCGGCCACATCCTGACTGTGACCAACAACAACTACACCGTGCTGTTCACCCTGATCCCGGCGATGTACTTCATCGCGCTGACCTGGATGTACTTCATGGCACCGCGCAAGATTCCTACCGTCGCCGTGTAATCAACGCCGCCGCTGCTGCCAGGCAGCGGCCAACCCGCTCATGCAGATCACCCCGATGCCGACCACCGTGGTCATATCGGGGGTATGGTTGAACACCAGCCACCCCAACAACCCCGCGAAGACGATCTGGCAATAGCCGAACGGCGCCAGCAAGGCCGGTGCCGCAAAGCGGAACGCCTGGGTCAGCATCAAGTGTGCGGTCATCCCGCAGGTACCCAGTGCCAGCATCAACGCGCCGTGCCACAGGCTCGGCACCTGCCAGAAGAACGGCACCATCGCACTCATCACCAAGGTATTGCACAGCCCGGCGAAGAAGTTGCTGGTGGTCGGCGTGTCGTATTGGCTGAGAATGCGCGTCAGCAGTTGGTAGAAACAGAAGAACAGCGCCGAGCACAACGGCAGCAGCACCGCAGGCGTGAACAACTCACCGCCGGGGTGGATGATCACCAGCACGCCGACAAACCCGCAGACCACCGCCAGCCATTGGCCGCGGGTCACGTGTTCACCCAGCAGCGGCACCGAGAGCGCGGTCACCAGGATCGGCGCGAGGAAGTTCACGGCCGTGGCTTCGGCCAATGGGATGAAATGCAGCGCCGAGGTGAAAAACAGGCTGGTGCCCAGCAGGCACAAGGCCCTGACGACCTGCATCCCCGGGCGTTTACTGCGCAGCACGCGTAGCCCCGATTGCGGCAGGAAAATCCCGGCCATCAGCAAGGTGTGCACCAGGTAGCGCGCCCACACCACCATCACGATCGGGTAGAACCCGGCCAGGTATTTGGACAGGGCGTCATGGCTGGAGAACAGAAACGTCGCCAGCACAATCAGCAGGATGCCTTTGAAGGGATGGTTGACGCCGGAAAGCGGGGTACTGACAGTCATTGAATTCTCTGGCTTGGCGAGCGGAACGCTGAGCACTGAACGAAGTGGCGCTCAACCCGGTAATCTAGCAGCCGGGCGGGAGTCTGCCCCAAGAGCATAACCAAACAACGTGCGAACAGCGCACTAAATCACGGGAATCGAGTCCAACGCTGCACGCTCGCTCCCGCGTTGCACACTTTTTAACCAAGGCCCTGCCGTCATGAAAAAAACCCTCTTTCTTCTCTGCGCCGTTGCGCTGCTCGCCGCTTGCAACCAGGAAGCCAAGGACGCCCCCAAACCTGCCCCGGCCTCCGTGCAGGCCACCCTGGTGCCGCAAACCCCGCCCACTGACCAGTGGGTCGGCAAGTGGATCGGGGTGGAAGGCTTGAACCTGACCATCGCCAAAGACGACAGCATCGGCCGAGGCCACTACGTTCTAACCATGCAATACGGCCTTGACGCTGGCGACTCCGGCACCTTTAAAGGGGAAGCGGCCGACGGCGGTATTGCCTTCACCCGCCCGGATGGCCCGCAACTGCTGCGCGCCGGAGATGGCGAAGCGACCGGGCTGAAATGGCTGGCGGATAAAAAGGACTGCCTGATCGTCGCCACCGGCGAAGGCTATTGCCGTTAATACCGACCATAATCAGACACTAAATTAGTGTAGGAGCGAGCTTGCTCGCGAAATTCGTTAACGATAACGCGGGCAATCTGGTTAAACGCGGTGTTTGTGCGTTTTTCGCGAGCAAGCTCGCGCCTACAGCAGGTTTATCAAGAGGATTGCTCCCATGCTATGGAAAAAAGGCCGACGCAGCGACAACGTGGTGGACGCCCGCGACGACAGTGGCGGCGGCGGTGGGGGCATGCGTTTTGGCGGCGGCAAGGGCCTGAGCCTCACGGCGATTGTGCTGATCGTCGGCATCGGTTGGCTGACCGGCCAGGACCCGCTGCAGATCCTTGGCCAGTTGACCGGCCAAATGGACCAGGCCCCCTCGGTGAGTACACAGTCGCGCCAGGCGCCACCGGCCAATGACGAGCAAGCCGATTTTGTAAGGGCCGTACTGGGCGATACCGAAGACACCTGGGGCCAGGTGTTCCAGGAAAACGGCCTGGCCTACAAGAACCCGAAATTGATTCTGTTCCGTGGCCGGGTCAATTCCGCCTGCGGTGGGGCGACCTCGGCCAGCGGCCCGTTCTATTGCCCGGCCGACCAGCAGGTGTACCTCGACCTCGACTTCTTCCGGGAGATGTCGCAACGCTTCCAGGCCGCGGGTGATTTCGCCCAGGCCTATGTGATTGCCCACGAAGTCGGGCACCACGTGCAGACCTTGCTCGGCATCTCGGCGAAGATCCAGGCTGCACGCCAGCAAGGCCGACAGATGCAAGGCGACGGCGGCCTGCTGGTCCGCCAGGAACTGCAAGCCGACTGCTTTGCCGGGGTATGGGCCAACCGTGCGCAAAAGCGCCTGAACTGGTTGGAGCCCGGCGATATTGAAGAAGCATTGAATGCGGCCAACGCCATCGGCGATGACCGTTTGCAGCAACAGGGTCAAGGGCGCGTGGTGCCGGACTCGTTTACCCACGGCACCTCGGCACAGCGGGTTCGCTGGTTCAAGACCGGCTTCGCCCAGGGCCAGATCACTCAATGCGACACGTTTACGGCCAAGAGTCTTTAGATGAATAACCGATTGGGATTGCTGCTGGGCGTATGGCTGACCTGCTCCACCACCACTTGGGCGGCCGAGAAAGAGCATGGCGTCAAGGTGGTCAGTCCCGATCGTTTTCACCTGCCGGCCGGCGACCTCAGCCTGGGCCTGAGCCAGGACTGGGCCAGCCCCCTGCCACAGGTCACCCGAGCCCTGATCATCGTGCATGGTCGGCTGCGCAATGCGCAGACCTACCTGCAAAGTGGCGAAGACGCTGCTGAACACGCCGGGGTTGGAGCCACGACGCTGGTGATCGCGCCGCAGTTTCTCAATGATTCAGACGTAAAACGCAACCATCTGGACAATCAGGTCCTGCGCTGGAGGGGCAACGACTGGATGGCTGGCGAGCCCTCGGTGGGGCCGGGCGCTGTCAGCTCCTTCGGCGCCCTGGACCAGATCATCAAGAACCTGGGCAACCGCACACTGTTCCCGGCGCTCAAAGAGATCGTGGTAGCCGGCCATTCCGGCGGAGGCCAGGTGGTACAGCGCTTCGCCCTCACCGGCCACGACCACCCGGCCCTGCACACCGAAGGCATCCGCCTGCGGTATGTGGTGGCTAACCCGTCGTCCTACGCCTACTTCAGCCCGCAACGCCCGGTGAAATTCAACGTGGCCGACTGCCCTGGATTCAACGACTGGAAATACGGCATGCAACACCTGCCCGCCTATGCTGAAGGCCAAGGCGTCGAGCAGCTTGAGCGGGCCTACGTGTCACGCGACATTACCTACCTGTTGGGCCAGCAGGACACCGACCCGAACCACCCGGCACTGGATAAAAGCTGCGAAGCCGAGACCCAGGGCGCGTATCGGCTGATTCGTGGGCACAACTATTTTGACTACCTCAAGCAACGCCATCCGCAGTTGAGCCAGACGCTGGTGGAAGTGCCGGGGGTTGGGCATGACGGGGATGGGATGTTTACTTCGCCAGAAGGCCAGAAAGTACTGTTTGCCCAGTAATTACTGAAGAAATCGGCCCAACATGTGGGAGGGGGCTTGCCCCCGATAGCGGTGGATCAGTTACAGATGCTGAGACTGACACACCGCTATCGGGGGCAAGTCGAATCGTCGCACCGCCCCTCCCACATTTGATATTCGTCGCTTGGGCTAGATCATCCGGCGCAATGCCGCACAATCCTGCGCATGCCAATCCGCCAACCCGGGCCACGGGTTCTCCGGCAGGTTGACCAACACCGTTCGGGTTCCCGCCGCTCGGCCGCAGTCGAGGTCGAAGCGGTAATCCCCGACCATCACCATCTCGCTCGGCGATACATCCCACGCCGCCGCCAATTTCAATAACCCACCCGGATCCGGCTTGGGCGGCGCATCGTCACGTCCCAGCACATCCTCGACCGCAAAGCAGTCCGCCAGGCCAATAGCCTCCAGGGTGATATGCGCCAACTCCCGCGCATTGCGGGTCAGGATCCCCAGGCGATAACCCCGCCCGGCCAGCTCGCGCACCAGCTCCACCGCACCGTCCGCCGCGACGGAACCCAGCGCCAGCTCGCGCTCATGTTCCAGCAACCAGGCATGTTTGGCCGCGGCGATGTCCGCCGGCAAAGCGGCGAGATGGGTGAGGATGTCATCCTCGGGTGGAATCTCCAGGGCCACGCGAATAGCCGCAAAGTCATGCACGGCCACCGTGAGGGTGCCGTCCATGTCGAACACCCAATGCTTAACGTCGGCCAGGCTCATGCCCAGTCCTTGCGGTGGCGAATCAGGCCTTCCTGGGTCACCGACGCCACCAGTTGCCCGGCGCGGTTGTACACACTGCCCCGGGAGAAACCACGGGAGTTGCCGGCCCATGGGCTGTCCATGGCGTAGAGCAACCAGTCATCGGCGCGCAGGTCGGCGTGGAACCACAGCGCATGGTCAAGGCTGGCGACCTGCATGTCTTTCTGCCACACCGTCTTGCCATGGGGCAGCAGCGAGGTGGTCAGCAGGCCGAAGTCCGACGCGTAGGCCAGCAGGTATTTATGCAGCGCCGGCGCGTCGGCGAGCGCCCCGTCGGCGCGGAACCACACGTACTTGACCGGGTCGGACGGCTGCGGGTTGAACGGGTCTTTTTCGGTCACCGGGCGCACTTCGATCGGTTTGGGGCACAGCAACTTTTCGCGCATGTGTTCCGGGATCAGGTGCGCACGCTGCTTGGTCAGCTCCAGCTCCGACGGCAAGTTCTCTGGGCCGACCACCACCGGCATGGTGGTCTGGTGTTCGAAGCCTTCTTCGTCGTACTGGAACGAAGCGCTGCAGGTGAAAATCGGGTGGCCCTTCTGGATCGCCGTGACCCGACGCGTGCTGAAACTGCCGCCATCACGCACGCGGTCCACCGAATACACCACCGGCAAGGCCGCGTCGCCAGGGCGCAGGAAATAACCGTGCAGGGAATGCACGTGGCGCGCTTCTTCTACGGTCTGGCTGGCGGCCGACAGCGACTGGCCGAGCACCTGGCCACCGAACAGTTGGCGAAAACCCAGGTCCTGGCTGCGGCCGCGAAAGAGGTTTTCCTCGATCGGTTCCAGGGTCAGCAAGTCCACCAGATCTTCCAATACTTGGCTCATTCAAACTCTCCTCAGAGCAAAACGGTATCTACCTGTAGGCGCGAGCTTGCTCGCGAAGGTGGTTAACGATAACGCCGCGCTTCTGGTCTACCGCAGCGCTCTTGGGTTCTTCGCGAGCAAGCTCGCGCCTACAGGGGGTCTATTGGGCATTCCGGGCTGCTTATCCGTGCAGCGTGTCCAACCATTGGGCGCGGGTGATGCGGTACAAAACATGATGGCGCAGCGTGTTATCGGCTGCGACCTTGGGGTGTTCGAAATCCGCCTGGGGATCGTAATGCATCCCGATAGCCTGCATGACTTTTTGTGATGGCAGATTGGCTTCGGTGGTGAACGCGACGATTTCATCCAGCTGCAAGCGGTCGAAACCACAGCGCAGCGCCGTCCAGGCCGCTTCGCTGGCGTAGCCCAGGCCCCAATGCTCGCGGGCCAGGCGCCAGCCGATTTCCACGGCGGGGGTAAAACCGGCTTCGAAACTGACATTCTGCAACCCGGTCAGGCCGATGAATTCGCCACTGTCCTTGCGCTGCAAGGCCCACAGGCCAAAGCCGTATTCAGCGAAATGCCCACGAATCCGGCCGATCAGCGCGGCGCTTTCCAGGCGGTCCAGCAGGCCGGGAAAATAGCGCATCACCTGCGGGTCGGCACACATTTGCGCAAACGCCGGCAGGTCGCTGTCACGCCATTGGCGCAGCACCAGGCGCGCGCTTTCCAATTCCAGTATCGGCTCCACGGGTCCCCTCCCCTTGCCATGTGCGTGAGTGTACAGCGCTGTTAAGATCCCTCGCAGGTTCCCGTCAGAAAATCCCATGCCTTTGCCATTGATCTACCACGATGACTACAGCCCTGAGTTCCCCGCGGATCACCGCTTTCCCATGGACAAGTTCCGCCTGTTACGCGACCACCTGGTGGCCAGCGGCCTGACCGAAGACCGCCAGTTGCTGCGCCCGCAACTGTGCCCGCCAGAGATTCTGGGCCTGGCCCATGAACCTGGGTATATCGAACGCTACATGAGCGGCAAGTTGTCCCGAGAAGACCAACGGCGACTCGGCCTGCCCTGGAGCGAAGCGCTGGCCCGGCGTACCGTGCGCGCGGTCGGCGGCTCGATACTCGCGGCAGAACAGGCGCTGGAACACGGCCTGGCCTGCCACCTGGCGGGGGGTACCCATCACGCCCATTATGATTATCCGGCCGGCTTTTGCATCTTCAACGACCTGGCGGTGATCAGCCATTACCTGCTGGCCAGCGGGCGGGTCAACCGCGTGCTGATCTTCGACTGCGACGTGCACCAGGGCGACGGCACCGCGCGCATCCTCCACGACACGCCGGACGCAATCACCGTGTCGCTGCACTGCGAGAAGAACTTCCCGGCCCGCAAGGCCCAGAGCGACTGGGATATCCCGCTGCCCATGGGCATGGGCGATGCCGAGTACCTCAAGGTGGTGGACGATGCACTGAACTACCTGCTGCCGTTGTACCAGCCGGACCTGGTGCTATACGACGCCGGCGTCGATGTACACAAGGACGACGCCCTCGGTTACCTCAAGCTGACCGACGAAGGCGTCGCCGCCCGCGATGAAAGCGTGATGCGCCATTGCCTGGGTCGCGACATCCCGGTGATGGGAGTGATCGGCGGCGGCTACAGCAAGGATCGCCCAGCCCTGGCGCGCCGTCATGGCATCCTGCACCACAGCGCGCAACGGGTGTGGACGTCATCAGGTTGTCATTGAACCCTGGGCGTTACCCACAATGCCTGTGGAACGGGCTGTGGATAACTTGAGCGTAAGGGGCTGAAAGCGAGTAGCCGCATGGCCTGTAGGAAAGTGTACGTTTTTTGATCAGGCAGCCACGCTGTCGTCGGGTAGAATGCTCGGCCTATTCAAGCGACCGTAGCCCTGCCCATGCCTCAGACCTCTCCTCAACACGTCACCATCATCGGCGGCGGCCCCGCCGGGCTGATGGCCGCTGAAGTCTTGAGCCAGGCAGGGGTGCGGGTCGACCTGTACGACGGCATGCCGTCGGTGGGGCGCAAATTCCTGCTGGCGGGCGTGGGCGGCATGAACATCACCCATTCCGAAGCCTACCCGGCTTTCCTCTCGCGCTATGCCGAACGGGCCCCCCACCTGGCGCCGTTATTGCGGGCATTTGGCGCTGAAGCACTGCGCGAATGGATTCATGGCCTGGGCATCGAGACGTTTGTCGGTACCTCCGGCCGCGTATTCCCCACCGACATGAAAGCCGCCCCGCTGCTGCGTGCCTGGCTCAAGCGCCTGCGCGACCAAGGTGTGGTTATCCACACCCGGCATCGTTGGCAGGGCTGGAATGCGCAGGGGGATTTACTTATCCACAGCCCGGACGGCGAAAAAACCATCCACAGTGCTGCCGTGTTGCTGGCGCTGGGCGGCGGCAGCTGGTCGCGCTTGGGCTCTGACGGCGCCTGGCTCAAATTGCTGGAAGATAAAGGCGTGCCCTGCGCCAGGTTGCAACCGAGCAACTGCGGCTTTGAGGTGTCGGCCTGGAGCCCATTGATGGTCAGCAAATTCGCCGGCGCACCGTTGAAAAATGTCGCCATCGGCCTGGGCGATGACAAACCCCGCCTCGGCGAATGCGTGGTCACCGCCAGCGGTATCGAGGGCAGCTTGATCTACGCGCTGTCGGCGCCGATTCGTGAGGCGATCAACCGGAAGGGTTCGGCCACGGTGCATATCGATTTGCTGCCCAGCAAGCCGTTGGACAAGGTCCATGCCGCGTTGGCCAAGCCACGTGGTTCGCGCTCGATGAGCAAGCACTTGCACAGTCAGTTGGGGTTGGATGGGGTCAAGGCGGCGTTGTTGCGCGAGTTGGCACCCGCCGAACACTTCAATGATCCGGCGCAGTTGGCGGCGGCTATCAAGGCGCTGCCGCTGACCTTGGTGAAGACACGGCCGATGGATGAAGCCATCAGCACGGCCGGTGGTGTGCCGTTTGAAGCGTTGGATGAGCGGTTGATGCTCAAGCAATTGCCAGGGGTGTTTTGTGCGGGGGAGATGCTGGACTGGGAAGCGCCGACCGGCGGGTATTTGCTGACGGGGTGTTTTGCCAGTGGCAGGGCGGCTGGGCGGGGGATGTTGGAGTGGCTCAACCGCTGATATTCGTGGTGAATTCAAAGCCGCCATCGGGGGCAAGCCCCCTCCCACAGTTTGAATGTATTCACAAATCAAAATGTGGGAGGGGCGGTGCGACGATTCGACTTGCCCCCGATGAGGCCATCAGCCACACCGCAAAATCACTTTTTCTTACGCGGCCCAGTATTGAACACCGGCACTTTACGCACCGGCTTGATCGAAGGCTCCGACGGCGCCACTTCGCCACTGTCCACCCACTTGCCCAGGTTGCGCTTACCACCGCCACCACCTGACGCCTTGGGCTTCTTCGGTTTTTTCGGTTTCTTCACCACCTGGCCGCTGGCATCGGTGTCGGGCACGCGGTGTTCCGGTTCGAAATCCGGCTCCATCTTGCGGGTCAACGTCTGGCGGGTCAGCATCTCGATGGCCGACAGCATGTTCACTTCATCGGCGCACACCAGGGAAATCGCCTCGCCGGTGTTGCCCGCGCGACCGGTACGGCCGATACGGTGGATGTAGTCCTCGGCCACGATCGGCAGGTCAAAGTTGACCACCAGCGGCAGGTCTTCAATGTCCAGGCCGCGGGCCGCCACGTCGGTGGCCACCAGGATCTGCACATCGCTCGATTTGAAACGATCCAGCGCACGTTGGCGCGTGGCCTGCGGCTTGTCGCCGTGGATGCCATCGGCATTGATGCCCAGGCCCTGCAACTTATCCACCAGCGCATCCACGCCGTTACGGGTCTTGGCGAATACCAGCACCTGCTTCCAGCGGCCCTTGCGCATCAGGTGCACAAACAACTCCGCCTTGCGCTTCTTGTCCACCGGCACCACCCATTGCTTGACGGTGTTGGCGGCCACGTTGCGCGGGCTGACTTCGATGCTCAGCGGGTCGTTGAGCATCTGCTCGGCGAGCAGGCGGATGTCATCGGAGAAGGTCGCGGAGAACAGCAGGGTCTGACGCTTTTTCGGCAGCATGCGGTAGATGTTCGCCAGTTCTTCGGAGAAGCCCAGGTCGAGCATACGGTCGGCCTCATCCAGCACCAGGGTTTGCAGCTGATTGAGTTTCAGCGCGTTCTGGCGGAACAGGTCGATCAGCCGGCCAGGGGTGGCGACCAGCACGTCGACCCCCTTGCGCAGCTTCATCATCTGCGGGTTGATGCTCACGCCGCCGTACACCGCGTAGGTGGTGAGCGGCAGGTTCTGGGCGTATTCGGCAACGCTGGCGTGAACCTGCTCGGCCAGTTCGCGGGTCGGGCACAGGATCAGCGCGCGCACCGAGTTGGCGGCGACTTTCGGTCCTTCCATGGTCAGCAGTTGCAACAGCGGCACGGCGAAACCGGCAGTCTTGCCGGTGCCGGTCTGGGCCGCCGCCATCAGGTCGCGGCCAGCCAGCACCGCCGGAATGGCTTGCGCCTGCACCGGCGTCGGGGTCTGGTAGCCAAGCGTCTCAAGGGCGCGCAGCAAGGGTTCGATCAGGCCAAGGGTGGCGAAAGTCATGTAGTTACCGTAGGAAAAATTCAGCGCAAGGGCGTAATGCGCGGCAGTTTACCTTATTTCCGGCTTGGGCTTGCGCCACTGGGGCAGGCTGATCAATAGCACGGCACTGATGATCACCAACATCGCCAAGGCTTCTTCCAGGCCGATGGTCTCGCCGACGAACACAATCCCCAACAACACCGCCACCGCAGGGTTCACATAGGCATAGCTGGTCGCCGCAGCCGGGCGGACGTGCTTGAGCAGGTACATATAGGCGTTGAAGGCGATGATCGAGCCGAACACCGTCAGGTAGGCCAACGCCAGCCAACCCTCCAGTGGCGGCATGGCCTGCAGGTGCTCACCGGAAAGCGCGCTGCCGATCAACAGGGTCACGCCCGCCACCAGCATTTCCGCAGCACTGGCCATGGCGCCCTGGGGCAGCGATAACTGCCGACTCCACACCGACCCGAATGCCCACGATGCCGCCGCGAACAACAACAAGGCGGCGCCCACCGGGCTCGATTGCAGGGTGCTGCCCATGTTGAGCATGGCGATGCCGACAATCCCCAGGATCACCCCGGCCCATTCCAGCCGCGTATTGCGCGCGCCCCAGAAATACCCGCACAGCAAGGTGAACAGCGGCACGGTCGCCACCGCCAGGGCAGCCACGCCGGACGACACGCCCGCATGTTCGGCCAACGTGACGCCGCCATTACCGAAGGTGAGCAGCAAAATGCCGATCATCCCGGCGGCCTTCCATTGTGGCCATGTCGGCGCCGGCACCCCGCGCCATCTGAGGTAACCATACATCAGCGCACCCGCCGTGCAGAACCGAATCCCCGCCAGCAACAATGGCGGCCAGTAGTCCACGCCGATGCGAATCACCAGGTAGGTAGACCCCCAAATCACATACAGCGCAAAAAAGGCGGCGATCAACGGTAAGGAAAAGCGACGTGGGCCAGGCATTGGGCGGCTCGAAGGCAGATATAAGAGATGCTTATTCTAAAAAGGCATGTGTTTAAACATAAGTTACAAAACCTGTTTAAACCGCCCATACACTTTTCAAAGCATGGTTATGAGGGCTATAAACCATGCTTTCGAAAGCCACCTGGCGTTGGAGCCTTTTCATGGACAAATATGACCGCATGCTCCTCAGCGCCCTGCTCGAAGACGGCCGTGCCTCTTACGCGCAACTGGCCCGCACAGTAAACCTCTCCGCCCCCGCCGTGGCCGAACGCGTGGCCAAGCTTGAGGCCAGCGGCGTGATCACCGGTTATCAGGCCAAGGTAGACCTGTCCAAAGTGGGTTTGCCGATTCAGTGTGTGATCGAACTGCGGCTGACCAACCATGGCAGCCAGAAGGTTTACGACGCCCTGGCGGAAATTCCCGAACTGACCGAGTGCCACCGCGTCACGGGCGATCCGTGCGTGATCATGCAAGCGGCGGTGGGGTCGATGCCGGAGCTGGAGAACCTGATCAACCGGATAGCGAAGTTCGGGTTCAGCAAGACCTCGATTATTTTGTCGAGCGCGATAGAGCGGCGAGTGCCGCTGGCGCAGTTGGAGGGCAAAAACGGTGGTTAAACACAGCCAGGTCGTCAGCCTCAGCCACCCGATCAGCCGGCGTATTCCGCTGTGGCCGGGCGATCCCCCCGTGGTGTTTGAAGACGTCGCGTCGCTGGATAAGGACGGCTATTTCCTGAGGCGTTTCAGCCTGGGCGAACATAGCGCCACCCATATGAATGCGCCGAACAGTTTTTATGCCGGCGGGATGGGAATTGATGGTTATCAACCCGAAGACTTGGTGCGGCCCGCGGTAGTGATCGATGTGCACGGTAAAACCCGGAGCAATCCAGATTACGAAATCAGCCCACAGGATATTGAAGCGTGGGAACGTCAACACGGTCTTATCGAACCGGGCTCGGTGGTGCTGATGTACACCGGCTGGCAACACCTCTGGAACGATCCGATAGCGTTTTTTGGACAGGACGCGCAAGGCTCACACTTCCCTGGGATTGGTGAAGCGGCGATTCGGTTCTTACTCGAACAGCGCCAGATTGCCGGGGTTGGCATTGATACCCACGGGGTTGATCCAGGGCAAAGCACCGCCTTCGCGACAAACCATGCGGTATTGGCCGGAAATGGGATTGTGCTGGAATGCCTGACCCACCTCGACCGGCTACCGGCCAAGGGCGCCACGTTAGTGATAGGGGTACTAGGGCTGGAAGGCGGTTCGGGATCACCCGCATCGGTAATGGCATTTATTCCCTGACTTGCAGGCAGGCCCTGCCGACGCCATCGCAGGCAAGCCAGCTCCCACAATAGACCGCATGCAGTACGGGCTACTCGGTCAACTGTGGGAGGGGGCTTGCTCCCGATAGCGGAGTGTCAGTCACCAGATGTACCGGCTGACCCGCTGCATCGGGGGCAAGCCCCCTCCCACATTTGGAACGTCGGTGTTCTTGGAGTTGTGGCTGGCTCAAAACCCACGATGCTTCTTCAAATGCTCATTGATCTTCGCCGCCGGCACTTTCTGCAGGGTGCACAGCAGGTCGTGGGACAGTTCGCGCAAGCCATGGGTGCGCCGCAGTTCCTGGGCCAGGTGCGCCGTGAGGTTGGCGGCCATTTCCGCATCCGCCAGCGCTCGGTGAGCCTGGCCGGTGTGGGGCAGTTGGGCGTAGGTGTTGAGGGTGCCGAGCTTGTGGTTGGGCGCAGACGGCATCAGGCGGCGGGCCAGCAGCAGGGAGCAGGCGAATTTTTGCAGGCGGGTGCGGCGGATCAGGCCGAGTTCGAAGTCCCAGAACTTCTGGTCGAACGCAGCGTTGTGCGCCATCAGCGGCGTGGTACCGACGAACTCGTTGACTTCGTTCATCACCCGCTCGGCCGGCGGGGCACTGCGCAGCATGGCGTTGCTGATGCCGGTCAGTTGTTCGATAAAGCCCGGCACTCTGACGCCGGCGTTCATCAGGCTCTGGTAGCGGTCCACGATCTGCCCGCGCTCGAGGATAACCACCGCGATTTCCGTGGCCCGGCAGTGGCTGCTCGGGGTGATGCCAGTGGTTTCAAAGTCGATGACCGCTATACGTTCCAAACCTGTTCCAACTCCGTCTAACTATTCATTTATTGAGCCGCAGCGCTTATTTGAGCAGCAGCGCGCCTTCGATCGGCACGTAGCGGCTGGCGGCGCGTATCAATGAGTTGGCCGTCAGCCCCGGTACGCCATAGGCCACGGCTTCGACGCCGTGCTTGTGGATGATGCGGTCGAGCAGCATGTCGAAATCACCGTCGCCGGAGGCCAGTACGATTTCGTCGACGTGGTCGGCGGCGTCCATGATGTCGATGGTAATGCCCACGTCCCAGTCGCCCTTGGCCGAGCCGTCGCTGCGCTGGATATACGGCTTGAGCTTTACGGTAAAGCCGAGGTTGCGCAGGATCTGCTGGAACTGCTGCTGTTTGCTGTCGCCACGGTCGATGGCATAGGCGTACGCCTCGACAATCTGCCCGCGCGAGCTGATGTCCGCCCACAAGGCGGCGTAGTTGAAGTGGCAGCCGTACGCCTGGCGCACGGTGTAGTAGAGGTTTTGTACATCGGCGAACACTGCAATTTTCTTCACCGCACTTCCCCATGACTGCCACTTGGACCCCGGACCCAAAGGCCCGGAAAGGTTGCCAGTATGCCAGCCACAGGAAAGTTTCCGGGAAAAATCAGACCGGGATGTTCAAGCACCCCGGTCTGGTTGCGTCAGACAAAGGAATCGTCGTCGCCGAAGGAGGAGTCGTCGTCGGAATAATCGTTGTCGGCGAAGCTGTCGGAGTTGCCGCCGCCCCAGCTGTCATTGCCGGCGAACTTCTGGTCATCGTTGCCCCAGTTGCTGTTATCGCTGGCCGGTGCCGGCTCTTCACGGATAATTTCTTCCACGACTTGCGGCTGTTGCGAGTTGTGGTTGAACAGGCTGCTGATCCCTTCGGCCAACATCACACCACCGGCCACGCCTGCGGCGGTTTTCAGCGCGCCACCGAGAAAACCACTGCCAATCGACGCGGCAGGCTGTTGAGGCTGCTGATAGTTCTGCTGCGGTGCGCCGTAGTTCTGTTGTGGCGCAGGCTGGCCAAACGAAGGCCGTGCCGGTTCACGCCAGCCGCCGCCCGAAGACGCCGGGGCGCTCGGGGCCGGTTGGGCATCCCGGGAACCGCCGCCAAAGATGCTCGACAGGAAGCCACCGCTGCTCGGGGCCGGCTGCGCGGCCTGGGACTTGGCGCGCTGCAACTCATCCTGCAGTTGCTGGATCTGCTGTGCCTGCTGCTTGTTCTGCTCGTCGAGACTCTTGAGTGCGTGTTCCTGTACCAGGATCGACTGGGTCATGTAATACCCGGCGGCCGGTTGGCGAGTCATGTGCTCCTTGATCCGCGCTTCGGCCTGGGCGTCGCGGGGGGCTGAGTCCGTTTCGGCTTGCTGCAACCGTGAAAACAGTCCATCGATCAGGGTTTGCTCTTCGCTATTCATGGCGACCTCGTTAGATTGCCGGTAAAAAACAGGGGCCGGCCTATGATCGGGCCGGTGTATGTCAGTTATGGGGGTGTTACCAGTTGTTTCAATGATCTTTACTCAAGGTTTACGTTTGCTTGCCTACGGCACCTATCGGTTAAAGTGTGCCCCTGCTTTTTTTCGGCCTGTGATGACTCTGATGAATCCGTTAGACGTACTGCGCGACTCTTTCCGTTTTACCCAGCGCAACCTGGGTGCCATCGTCCAACTGTGCCTGCCGTTGGTGATCCTCGAAGCCCTGTTGCAACAGGTACTCGACCACACGCTCGGCCCGGATGCCTTCCCCGGCTATAGCGTGGTGGTGGGGTTACTGGTGTACCCGCTCTACACCGGCGCGCTGATCCTGTTCCTCGACGCCCGCACCCGTGGCGAGTCGCCGCGCACCAAGGATGTATGGGCCATGGCCCTGACCCTGTGGCCGCGCTTCGCCTTGCTGACGGCGATGAGCACCCTGCTGATCTTGCTCGGGCTGTCACTGTATTTCCTGCCGGGCCTGTGGCTGATGGTGGTGCTGGCGTTTGCCGAGTACCTGCTGGTGCTGCGCGGTATGTCGGCGCTGGAGGCGATGAAGGAAAGTTTCCGCCTGACCCGTGGGCATTTCTGGCGAATCCTGGTGTGCCTGCTGTGCGTCATGACGCCACTGTGGCTGCTCAAGGGCGCCAGCGTGGCGGCGTATCCCGAGCCCGCGCCGTTGCTGGGCCTGCTGATCGACAGTGCCCATAGCTTCCTGCAATTGTTTACCAGTGTGGTGCTGTTCCGTTTATTCATGCTGATCGGTGGCGATGCCGACGCGCGGTGATATGCTCCGTGTCACCCCTGAAACGCTATAAGCCGAGCCGATGACCCGTTTATTGCGCATCACCCTGCTGAGCCTGCTGATCCTTGCGGGCCTGCTGACGGCCCTGATCTACAGCCTGACCTGGCGCCCCGCCGACAAGGAAATCCTGCCCGTAAGCTGTGTCGCGCCCCGTGCGCCGACCCTGCTGCCGGGGCAGGCGCTCAAGGTCATGACCTGGAACGTGCAATACCTGGCCGGCAAGAACTACGTGTTCTGGTACGACACCGCTGACGGCAGCGGACCGGACGAGCGCCCCACCGTCGAAGACATGGCTTTCAGCCTCGACGAAGTGGCGCGGGTCATCCGCGACGAGCAACCCGACATCCTGTTGTTGCAGGAACTTGACGAAGGCGCCAAGCCCTCCCACTACCAGAACCAGGTGGCGCTGCTGCAAGAGCGACTCGTCGACCTCTACCCGTGCAGTGCCCAGGCCTTCGACTGGAAAGCCGACTTTATCCCCAACCTGCATATCTTCGGCAGCGTCGGCCGCAAGCTGGTGACATTGAGCCGCTACCAGATCGAACACGCCGAGCGCCTGCAATTGCCGGTACCGCCCGCCAATATCATCAGCCGGCAGTTCCAACCCAAGCCGGCGTTGCTGCTGACCTACCTGCCGCTGAGTGATGGCGGCCAACTGGCGGTACTCAATACCCGCCTGGATGGCGACGCCCCGGGGCGTTCAGCCGTGCTGGAGCAAGTGCAGGCAACGGTGAAGCTGCTGGATAAGTTCGAAAGCCGTGGCACGCCGTGGTTGATTGGTGGGGATTTCAACCTGCTGCCGCTGGGGCAGTTCCTGCGCCTGGACGCCGGCAAGCGCGGCCAGTATTCGCCGGACAGTGAGCTGCATTTGCTGTGGGATAAGTACCCGATGATCCCAAGCAACAGCGAATCCAGCGGGATTGATCGTGAGAAATGGCTGACGCATTTTCCCAATGACCCGAATATCGATGGCCCGGATCGCACCCTGGATTACCTGTTCTACAGCTCGCGGATCAAGCGAGTGGAGGCCAAGGTACGGCAGGAGGATACGTTGCGTATTTCCAACCATCTGCCGGTGATTGCACGGTTCTTGCTGCCGGCCGCGCAATAGTCAATGTGGGGGGGTGGTGCGACGGTTCGCACTTGCCCCCGATGGTGGCGTGTCAGTCAGCTCATCTGTAACCGATCCACCGCTATCGGGGGCAAGCCCCCTCCCACATTTTGATCTTTGGCATTACGACTTTCGGGGTTTGATCCGCGCGGTCGGCTCGGCTATCAGCGGGTCGTCCGGCCAGTAATAGACAATATTACCTATCGATCCCCCACATTGACACTGTTCCGGATATTGAAATCACTCGGTTGGGCAGGAATTCGCCCAAAGAAGGTTGACTGTCAATGAGGTTAGGTAGGATTGACAAAATAATAGGACATATGAGGGACGGATTGACAGGCATCACCGTCGGTTTTCGAGGAGACGCAATGAAGATTGACACCTTAGGGTGTCGCATGAGCACAAGCATGTGGCTCAACTCCATTGGAATTAAGACTCAGTCCCTGGCGGTGGATGACCGCGGAGTGGAAGAATCGAGGAGGGGCGAGTTTTCACAAATCTTGAAGTATCGAGATCGCCGCATCTTGTAAACCATTTTTTGTACTTGTTAACTATTGCGACTTACAGTGAAAAAAGGCCGCCCGATCACTGATCGGACGGCCTTTTTTTTTGGGGGGGGACGAATGCTCAGACCCGATGGCGTCAGCCCAGCACCTCATTGGCTACTTGGTCGACCGCGCTTTTGGTGATGTCGACGATCAGGTCGGCCTCTTCCTCGGACAGGATCAACGGTGGTGCGAAGCCAAGAATGTCGCCATGGGGCATCGCCCGGGCAATCATGCCGCGCTCAAGACAGGCCGCCGACACTTTCGGGCCGACCTTCAAGGCCGCATCGAACGGGGTACGCTGCTCACGATCCGCCATGAACTCAACGGCAGCCAGCATACCGTCGCCGCGCACTTCACCCACCAGCGGATGACCTTCCAGGGTTTCACGCAACCGACGGTTCAGGTAGCTGCCGACCTTCTCGGCGTTGGCCGTCAGGTTTTCCCGCTCGAGAATATCGAGGTTGGCCAAGGCGGCGGCGGCACAAATCGGATGCCCCGAGTACGTCCAGCCATGGCCCATGGCACCTTGGGATTCGGACGCCTTTTCGATCACGCTCCACACTTTTTCACCGACGATCACCGCCGACAACGGCGCATAGGCGCTGGTCAGACCTTTGGCAGTGGTGATCAGATCCGGGCGCATACCGTAACGCTGGCTGCCCATCTTCGAACCCAGCCGACCGAAAGCGCAGACCACTTCGTCGGCGATCAGCAACACGTCGTATTTGTTCAGCACCGCTTGAATCGCGGCCCAGTAGCCGGCTGGCGGAACAATGATGCCGCCGGTACCCATCAACGGTTCGCCGATAAACGCGGCCACGGTGTCCGGCCCTTCGGCCAGGATCATTTTTTCCAGCTCCTCGGCGCAATAGCGCACGAACGCCGCTTCATCCATGCCGGTCGGCGCCTTGCGGTACCAGTGCGGGCACACGGTGTGCTTGATGCCTTCGGCCGGCAGGTCGAAATGCTGATGGAAGCTCGGCAGGCCGGTCAGGCTTCCGGTCATGATGCCCGAACCGTGGTAACCGCGATCACGGGAGATAATTTTTTTCTTCTGCGGGCGGCCCAGTACGTTGTTGTAGTAGCGCACCAATTTGATCTGGGTTTCGTTGGCGTCGGAACCGGACAGGCCGTAGTAGACCTTTTTCATGCCCTCGGGCGCCCAGTCGATGATGCGGCTCGACAGCTCGATGATCGCTTCGGTCGAATGGCCGACGTAGGTGTGGTAGTAAGCCAGCTCCTTGGCTTGCTTGTAGATCGCATCGGCGACTTCGGTGCGACCGTAGCCGATGTTCACGCAGTACAGGCCGGCAAAGGCGTCGATGAATTCGCGGCCCTCATGATCGCGAATACGAATACCCGACGCACTCTTGATGATGCGCCCCTTGAGCGCGCCGCTGGCGTGGTCATGGGCGTGGGTCGACGGGTGCATGAAGTGCGCGCGATCTTGTTCGAACAGCGTATCGAGTTCTTGGCTCATGGCGGATCTCCTTAGAACTGGCCTTGATGGTGCAGGCAAAAGTATTTGGTTTCGACAAAGGCTTCGAAGCCCTCGGTGCCGCCCTCGCGGCCCAGCCCCGAGGCTTTCATGCCACCGAACGGGATCGGATGGCCGGTAAACTTGACGCCATTGACCGCGATCATGGCGTGGTCGAGGCGGCGAATCAGGGGGTAGATCAGGTCCAGGCGGTTGGAACAAATGTAGGCCGCCAGACCGTATTCGGTGTCGTTGGCCATTTCGATGGCTTGCTCGAGGGTGTCGAAAGGCATGACGCCGGCGATCGGCGCGAAATTCTCTTCGCGGTAGATACGCATCTGCGGCGTAACGTCGGCCAGCACCGTCGGCTGGTAGAACAACCCGCCGAGGGCGTGCGCTTCACCGCCGACCAGCCGTTGTGCACCAAGTAGCAGGGCGTCTTCGACGCGCTCGGCCGTAACATCGAACGCCGCCTGATGCATCAACGGGCCGATGTCGACGCTTTGCTCCTGATCACCCACCAGCGCCGGGCCTACCCGCAGTTCGCGCACCGCAGAGGCAAAGCGGTTGAGAAACGCCGGGTAAATCGAACGATGCACCATGATCCGGTTGGCCGCACAGCAATCCTGGCCGGAGGTCTGGAACTTGGCCTCCACTGCGACTTTCACCGCCAGTTCCAGATCAGCATCGGCGCAGACAATGAACGGCGCGTTACCGCCCAGCTCCAGCGACACCTTCTTCACATCCTGGGCAGCCGCTTGCAGGACCAATTTACCGACGCGGGTTGAGCCGGTGAAGCTGACCGAACGCACGCGAGTGTCCTGCACCAGGGTTTGCATGGCCATTTGCGGTTCGCCCAGCACCACGTTGAACACGCCTGCCGGGAAGCCCGCTTCCTCTGCCAGTTGCGCCAGAGCCAATGCGGAAAACGGTGTTTCATGGGCCGGCTTGATCACCACAGTGCAACCGGCAGCCAGTGCCGCGGCGGCTTTGCGGGTGATCATCGCCGAAGGAAAATTCCACGGGGTCAGCAGCGCACAGACGCCGACCGGTTCCTTGACGGTGCCTAAGTGCGCGCCAGGGATATGGCTGGGAATGTTCTGCCCGTAAAGACGCCGCGCCTCTTCGGCAAACCAGGGAATGAAGCTGGCGGCGTAGGCGATTTCGCCGCGTGACTCGGCCAGGGGTTTACCTTGTTCCTGACTGAGGATGCGCGCCAGGTCTTCCTGATGCTCAAGGATCAACGCCGCCCAGCGCCGCAGAATCGTCCCGCGGGCATCGAGGCTTTGTTCACGCCAGGCCGCAAACGCCCGGTGTGCAGCATCAACGGCGGAGATGATCTGAGACTGATCGAGCATCGGCACATGACCGATCAACTTCTGATCGGCCGGATTGTGCACGGCGACGCTGTGGCCGCTCTCACTGTGGACCCAATGCCCGTCTACGTAGCAAAGTGCTTTGAACAACAGCGGATGTTTGTATGTCATGGCGTTCACTCCAAACTGTGTGCGTGAGTCCATGCTAGGGCAGTGCAGCCCAGGTGATTTGGCGTTTGGCGGGGCGTCATCACAGGTTTTTTCTGATTGAACACCGGCAAACAAGGGCTTTTTGCGGTGAAGGTTTTGCGCCGGTTTATGGCTCCTGCGCCAGCTCGGCTGGCAAGCCCCCCCCGGTCTTGATGGTTTTGGTGACGATGTAAGTGAAGTAGCGCTCGATGCCCAGGTCATCGAGCAATAACTGGTCGATAAACCGCTGGTAATGGTCGATGTCCGGCGCCTGGATCATTGCCATGTAATCAACGCCGCCACCGGTGGCGTAACAGAACGCCACTTCGGCGGCCTCGTTCATGCGTTGCTCGAAACGCCGCATGTCCTGGGCGGTGTGCCGGGCCAGGGTGATTTCCACCAGCACCTGCTGGCTTTTGAACACCGCGTACCAGTCGATCTGCGCTCGGTACCCTTTGATCAGCCCAAGCGCCTCCAGCTTGCGAACCCGCTCCCACGCCGGGGTCACCGAAAGATTGATCGCCTCGGCCAGGCTCGACTTGGTGATCCGACCGTCTTCGGCGAGGATTCGCAGGATTTTCAGGTCATAGCGATCGAGCTTGTGCATGGTCCGAAAATCTCCTAAATGTGTGGGAGAAACCTGTGGGAGCGAGCCTGCTTGCGATGGCGGTATTTCAGTCACATCATTAATGTATGTAACGCCGCAATCGCGAGCAGGCTCGCTTCCACAGGGTTTGGGGTCAGGTCAATACATCGGCGATGACTGCAATGGTATCGCCGCACTGCACCAGGCCGGGAAAGTGGCGCGCCGCCAGCAGGCCGCTGCGGGCCGCGCGATATTCCACCGGGGCGACGCCGCTGCGGGTAGCGTCGTAAACGCGGGCGATCACTTCGCCCTTGCTCACTTTGTCGCCCAGATCGCGGCACATTTCCAGCAAGCCGTCGTGTTCGCTGGCGATGAAGCAATTGGCATCGGGCATGTCGAGCATGATTGACCCCGTGGTCTGGATCTCACCTTCGAGAATCCCCGCATGCACCAGCAGATTACGCACCCCGCGCTCGGCAATCGCCACACTGCGCGCTGTGGACGAACCACCGCCACCCAGTTCGGTCGTGACAAAGACTTTGCCCTGACGCTCGGCGGCGGTGTCGTACATCGCCCCGGCATCGAGTTCCAGCATGCGCATGCTGTAAGGTGCATTGAAAGCGCGCATTCCGGCTTCGCATTGCGCCTGCTGATTTTTGTCGGGCAGCACATGACAAGCTGCGAAAGGCAGGAAATCCAAGGTGCGGCCACCGGAATGGATGTCCAGCACGAAGTCCGCCAAGGGCAATAAGGTCCGGTTGAAGTAGTCGGCGATTTTCTCGGTCACGGTGCCGTCCGGCTTACCGGGGAAACTGCGATTGAGATTACCCTTGTCGATCGGCGACGTGCGCCGACCAGCATGGAACGCCGGGGTGTTCATGAACGGGACGATAATCACCCGCCCCGTGACTTCGGCAGCCGTCAGACCCTGGGCTAGTTTGCTCAGCGCCACCGGGCCTTCGTATTCATCACCGTGGTTACCGCCGGTAAGCAGCGCGGTCGGACCCTCACCGCGCTGAATCACAGTGACCGGAATCATCACCGCGCCCCAGGCCGAGTCGTCCCGGGAGTACGGCAATTTGAGGAACCCGTGTTGCACGCCTTCGCGGGCAAAATCCACCGTGGCGCTGATCGGATTATCGGGCAATTCGCTCATGGCTCAATCCTTCACGAACAGTTGGCGTGGCACGTTGCACAGCGTCTCGACGCCGGTCTCGGTGATCAGAATGCTTTCGGTGATTTCCAGTCCCCAATCGTCCATCCACAGTCCCGGCATGAAGTGGAAAGTCATGCCTGGCTGCAACACGCTGGTGTCGCCGGGACGCAGGCTCATGGTGCGTTCGCCCCAGTCTGGCGGATAACTGATCCCGATCGGGTAGCCGCAACGGCTGTCCTTGTGGATGCCGAACTTCTGCAACACTTTGAAAAACGCCACAGCGATGTCGCCGGTGGTGTTGCCCGGTTTCGCCGCTTCCAGTCCAGCGGCGATGCCTTCGACCACGGCTTTTTCGCCGTCGAGGAAATGCTGTGGAGGTTTGCCCAGGTAGATCGTGCGCGACAACGGGCAGTGATAACGCTTGTAGCAACCGGCAATCTCGAAAAACGTCCCGGCCCCCTTTTCGAACGGCGAATCGTCCCAGGTCAGGTGCGGCGCGCTGGCATCGGCACCGGTCGGCAATAGCGGCACGATGGCCGGGTAATCGCCGCCATGGCCATCAGCGCCGAGGATCCCGCTGCTGTAGATGTCAGCCACCAGTTCATTTTTGCGCATGCCCGGCTCGATCCGTTCGAGGATCCGCCCGTGCATGTTTTCGACGATGCGCGCAGCGATGCGCATGTAAGCGATTTCCTGGGGCGACTTGATCGCTCGCTGCCAGTTCACCAACCCGACCGCGTCGATCAGCTTGGCCTGCGGCAGGTTTTTCTGCAGCGACAAATACGCGGCGGCGCTGAAGTAATAGTTATCCATTTCCACGCCGATGGTCAGCGCGTCCCAACCCCGGGCACTGATGACTTCCTGCGACAGGTAATCCATCGGATGGCGTTCCCGGGACTGCACATAGATGTCCGGGTAACCGACGATGTTCTCGTGCTGCATGAACACCGTGCGCTTGGCGCCGTTGGCGTCTTGTCCGCGACCGAACCAGACCGGCTCGCCGTCGAGCGCCAACAACACGCATTGGTGAACGTAAAACGACCAACCGTCATAGCCGGTCAGCCAGGCCATGTTCGACGGATCGGTGACCAGCAACAGCTCGATGCCCTGAACCTGCATGGCCGCTCGAACCTTGGCCAGACGCTGGGCGTATTCCTCCCGTTCGAACGGGAGATTGACGACTATCTGAGACATGCACATGCCCTCTGATAAATGACGCACGGATGAAAAAAATGGATTAGCTGCCGAACTGAAAGCCCTTGCCGGCCGAGC
This sequence comes from Pseudomonas sp. OVF7, assembly GCF_030644265.1. NCBI lineage: Bacteria > Pseudomonadati > Pseudomonadota > Gammaproteobacteria > Pseudomonadales > Pseudomonadaceae > Pseudomonas > Pseudomonas sp. OVF7. The sequence continues at coordinate 6,867,447 of NZ_CP128996.1, forward strand.
GCGCGCGCTCGAAGGCCAGATTGGCCATGGCGGTGTCTTGGGCGCCGGTGCCTGTGAGGTCGCACAAGGTGACTTGCGCATCGCTGGTCCGACCCGGGCGCTGGCCCGCGAGCACTTGTCCCAATTCGGCCAAGCCCGATTCGTTGGCAATAACGCCGGCCGCCAGAGCGTGATGCAACTCGCCGAGGATTCGCGTCTGGCTCAAGCGATCTGCCACGTAGCGGTCGACCTGCGCCAGCGCCTGGGGGGAAATTTCGTTTTTGTGTTCGGCGTCGGAGCCCATGGCAGTGATGTGCAGGCCGGGGTGCAGATGGCGCGCTTCGATCAAAGGTTCGCGGCTCGGGGTGCAGGTGATCGCGATGTCCGCGCCGGCCATGGCCTCGTCGATGCTCGCGCAAGGCGTGACCACCAGACCGCTGTCACGCGCCAATTCGGTGCTGAAGGCTTCAGCCTTGGCGCGGTCACGTGCCCAGACTCGAACGGATTCAATCGGCCGGACCAGGCGCAACGCCTGAAGCTGCAACGCCGCCTGTTCGCCGGCACCGATCAGCGCCACGCTGCGACTGTCAACCCGCGACAGCGCACGAGCAGCGACCGCGCCCGCCGCTGCTGTGCGTACGGCGGTCAGATAACCGTTATCCAGCAACAAGGCATCGAGCAAACCGGTGCGTGCCGACAACAGCATCATCATGCCGTTGAGGCTCGGTAGCCCAAGTGTCGGATTGTCGAAAAAACCCGGACTGACCTTGATCGCAAAGCGTTCCAGGCCTGGCAGGTACGCAGTCTTCACGTCCACTTCACCGTTGTGCTCGGGGATGTCCAGACGCAGGATCGGCGGCATTGCCACTGCTGCCGTGGCCAGCAGGACAAAGGCTTGTTCGATGGCTTCGATGCTCGGCAGGTCTAGTGCCACGCAGGCACGCAGATCAGCTTCGCTCAATAAGGTGATATCACTCATCAATGCGGCACTCCATTCAGTTTTTATTGTTGGGGTTCACGCATCCGCGCCTGCGAGGACGCGCAGGTGCTGATCGACGTCGACGTTACGGCCACTGACCACCACCACGATCGGCCCGCGCGGCTCAATCAATCCATCAAGCAACGCGGCAATCCCGACCACGGCCGCGCCTTCCAGCACCAGACGCTCTTCGCGATAGGCATGGCGTAGGGCATTGGCGATGGAAGTCTCGCTGAGCAAATGCAGGTGGTCACACAGATCGCGCGTCATGTTGAAGGTGTAACGGTTGTTCAGGCCGATACCACCGCCGAGCGAGTCGGCCAGGGTCGGCAGCTCTTCGACTTCCACCGGATGCCCAGCTGCGAGGCTGCCGTGCATGGCCGCACCGCGTTGCATGCTGATGCCGTGGGTGATGATGTTCGCGCTGACGCTTTTGATCGCCAGCGCCACACCGGCAAACAAACCGCCGCCGGACAATGGCACGAGGATTTGCGCCACGTCCGGTTGCTGTTCGAGGATTTCCAGCCCCAGCGTGCCCTGCCCGGCGATGATGGCCGGGTGATCAAACGGCGGCAGCAATGTCGCGCCTTGCTCGTTGGCGATCCGTTCGGCTTCACGCTGGGCGTCGTCCTGGGACTGGCCGACGATGCATACCTCGGCGCCCAGATCGCGAATGGCTTGAACCTTGTTCGCCGGCACCAGATGCGACAGGCAAATCGTCGCCTTCACGCCTTGTCGGGAAGCGGCATACGCCAGAGCACGACCGTGATTGCCGGTCGACGCCGCCACCACGCCACGCGTTTTCTCCTCGGCGCTCAGCTGCGCCACGGCATTGCTCGCGCCGCGCAATTTGAAACTGCCGGTGATTTGCTGGGATTCGAGTTTGAGGTACACCGCCACGCCCAATCGCTGCGAGAGGCTGGGCGAATATTCCATGGGGGTACGCCGGACAAGCAATTCGATGCGCTGGCGAGCGAGGTAAACATCATGTAGCTGCAACGATGACATGATCGCGTCCCGACTGTGGTGTTAGGCGCAGTCTAAGAGGACTGGATTGTCGCAATGAATGTACTAGGGCAATTTAGCCGACAAACTTTTTGGGGGACTTTTTCCCGGTCAAAAATCGTGGATTTGCGGGTACTGCCCGAATATCTCGCGCATGCCAATCAGCGCATCGCGCATTTCTTCGTCGCTGCATTCGGCGCCGACACAGATCCTCACCGCTCGAGCCCGAGGCGTTCCACGCACGGTGAACGGGTCAGGCGACGTGACTGCAATGTGCCGGTGACGCAGGGCCCGCACCAGGCTGTCGACCTCCCAATGCGGGGGAATACCGACCCACGCATTCAATGCATGAGGATGCTGGCCGAGCAGGTGCTCGCCCAGGTATTCGCTGACCATCGCCTGACGGCCGGCCAACAGTTTGCGCTGCAAACGCACGAGCGTGTCGGCGCGACCGTCACGAATCCAGCGCGCGGCGATTTCGGAGACCATGGGCGTGGCCATCCAGCTGTTGACCCGCAAGATGCTCTCGGTGCGCAACGCCAGACGCTTGGGCACCACCAGATAGCCGATGCGCAAACCGGTCAGCACCGACTTGGTCATGCTGGTGCAATAGAACGACAGTTCTGGCAGGTAATGGCTAATCGGCGGCGCGCGATGCTCGTCCAGCAACGGGCCGTATACATCGTCCTCAATAATGTGCACGCCGAAACGCCGGGCGATGTCGGCAATCTCCCGCCGACGACTGTCCGGCATCAGGCTGGTGGTCGGGTTGTTCAGGTTCGGCGTGCACACCAGCGCGGTGATGCGCTCGTTGCTGCACATGTCTTCGAAATGTTCCGGGTCAATGCCATAACGGTCCATCTCCAGGCCTTTGAGGGTGAACCCCAATACTTGGGAGTTGCCAATCACTCCGTGATCGGTGACCCCTTCGCAAAGTACTACATCATCGGGGCCCGCCAGAGATGCCAGCGCAAGGAAGATGCCGTGGGCCGCGCCATTGGTAATCAGGATGCCATCGCGCTCGACCCGCAGTCCTTGCCGTCCGATCCAGTGCATGGCCTCTTCACGGTGCGACTCGAAACCGGCAATCGGACGAAACGCGTGAATCCACGGCTGATCCTCTTCCGTGCTGAGCTCGCGGCAGGTGTCACGCCAGCACTGGTCGTGCTCGCGGGTGTGCAGGATCCGCGTGATGGAAAAATCCACGAGGGCCCGTTCGGGGCTATCGAGAATATAGGTAGCCACTCGATCGCTCATGCGCCGCGACACAAAGCTGCCGCGCCCGACTTCGCAACGCACCAGCCCCTGGCGCTCCAGCTCTTTATAGGCGTTGGTGACCGTCTGCACACTGATGCCCATGGCATCGGCAACGTGCCGCTGCGGTGGCAGGCGGTGATCATTGACCAGGACACCCTGCTCGATATCGTCGGCAATTGCCTGCACTAGAATCTTGTATTTGGACTCGCCGCTACGGGCGTTTTCCAGTGCTGCTTTCCACTTGTCCATCAGCGCTAAAACCCGGGTCTGTACTCGTCGGGACAGCATCTCGCTAGAATCCATGCAAAGCAATTGTCCTAGTGCAATACAATGATGCTCAGAGCTTTTGTATGCTCGGCTCAAGGTCGATAGCCGGGCACACTTCAAGCCCCCACAACAAAATCAGTCGACCTGTACCGGACTGTGTCCCGATCCATGGGATCAGTTCTTGTACGCTTTGCTCTTGTAACACTGCCTCCTACCACAGAGCCGTCACCGACGGGTCAACAAGAAACAGGAGATTTTATCGATGAGCAATTTCCCTTCCCGCAGCACCCATGCTTTGCGTCGCCTGTTCGTGGCTTGCGCGATGCTCGGCCTGGCCGCCAGCGCCCAAGCCGCTACAACACTGGAAACCGTCAAACAGAACAGCAGCATCCGTATCGGTTATGCCAACGAAACCCCGTTCGCCTTTACCGAAACAGACGGCAGGGTCACCGGTGAATCACCGGAAATCGCCAAAGCCATCTTTGCCAAAATGGGCATCAAACAGGTCGACGGCGTGTTGACCGAATGGGGTTCGTTGATCCCGGGCCTGCGCGCCGGGCGCTTCGACGTGATTGCCGCCGGCATGTACATCACGCCGGCCCGCTGCAAGCAGGTGCTGTTTACCGATCCGCAGTATCAACTGCCGGACGCACTGCTTACAGCCAAAGGCAACCCGAAGGCTCTACACAGCTATGAAGACATCGCCAAGAATCCCGAGGTGAAACTGGCGATCATGGCCGGTACGGTGAACCTGGCGTATGCGCGGGATTCGGGCGTGAAAGACGCGCAGATCCTCCAGGTGCCGGACACCACAGCTCAGTTGCAAGCCGTGCGCGCCGGTCGTGCCGATGCCGCCGTGGGTACTCAACTGACCATGAAAGGTTTGGCCGCCAAGGGTGGAGAAAAAGTCGAAGCAGTCACCGAGTTCAAGGACGACCCGTCGCACATAGGATACGGTGCTCTCGCCTTCCGTCCGGAAGACAAAGACCTACGCGATGCGGTCAACGCGGAGTTGAAAAAGTGGCTGGGCTCCGAAGAGCACCTCAAGGCGGTCGCTCCTTTCGGATTTGACAAATCCAACGTGACAAGAAAAACGGCTGCCGAGCTCTGCGCTCAATAGTCGAAACAGGCATGGCGTCACGGTGCGATGCCTATTTCCCTGCTTAATCCGGATGGCCAGGTTTAAACCATGGGTGAATTACTTCCGCTATTGATACAAGGCGCCTGGGTGACGCTCCAGGTGACGATCTTCGGTTCGCTGCTGGCGATTGTCGCGGCGATTCTCGCGGCCCTGGGGCGTATGTCGCCATGGCGGCCATTGCGTTGGTTTTCCGTTGCTTACATTGAAGTGTTTCGCGGCACGTCGTTGCTGGTGCAATTGTTCTGGCTGTTTTTCGTGCTACCGCTGCCACCGTTCAACCTTGAACTGAGCCCCTATAGCGTGGCCATCGTCGGCCTTGGCTTGCACATTGGTGCTTACGGCGCAGAGGTGATGCGCGGCGCGATCAGCTCTGTCGCGAAGGGTCAGTATGAAGCGTCCACAGCACTGAACTTCAGCGGCTACAAGCGCTTTCGCCGCATTATTCTTCCGCAGGCGTTGCTGGCCGCTATTCCGCCGGGCACCAATCTGCTGATTGAATTGCTGAAAAATACTTCGCTGGTGTCATTGATCACTTTATCCGATCTGAGCTTCCGGGCGCGTCAACTGGATCAGGCGACTTTCCAGACCCTGGAAATTTTCAGCCTTGCGCTGGTGATGTACTTCATCCTGGCGCAAGCCATCAATATCGGCATGCGTCGCATTGAGCTCCATCTGGCTCGCGGGCGGATGCGGGGAGGTCTGTCATGACACTGTTTGATTGGACCTATGCCTGGCAAATCCTCCCCGATTTACTGCGCGCTTCGCTTAACACCGTAGGGATTACCCTGATCGGTTTCCTGATCGCCATTGTGCTAGGTCTGTTCCTGGCAATTGGTCGACGCAGCCGCAGAGTCTGGCTATCGTGGCCAGCCACCGGGGTGATCGAGTTCATTCGCAGCACACCGCTGCTGATCCAGGTGTATTTTCTTTACTACGTGCTGCCTAATTACGGCGTCAGCATGACCGCGATGCAAGTGGGGATTCTCGGCATAGGCCTGCATTACGCCTGCTACATCGCCGAGGTGTATCGCGGCGGCCTCGACGCCGTGCCGCGTGCGCAATGGGAGGCGGTCACGGCGCTGAACATCGCCCCGTACAGCGCCTACCGCAACATCATCCTGCCCCAAGCCCTGCGGCCGATCCTGCCGCCATTGGGCAACTACCTAGTGGCGATGCTCAAGGACACGCCGGTACTGTCGGCGATTACTGTGGTGGAGATCATGCAACAGGCCAAGAACATCGGCTCAGAGAACTTCCGCTACCTGGAACCGATCACCATGGTCGGTCTGTTTTTCCTCGCCCTGAGCATCGCCTTGGCTTATTTGGTACGGCGCCTCGAACTGCGCCTGGAGCTACGCTAATGACTTCTCCACTCTCGACACCCAGCGACCTTTCCCGGCGCAGCAACCCGACCCCGCTGCATTCGCAGGAGGCCACGGCCATGCAGGAAACCAGATCGGTCAAGCCGATCGTCAGCTTTCAGGACGTCACCAAGAGCTACGGCAACTTCACCGTGCTCGACCACTTGAACCTAGACGTCACGCCGGGTGAGAAAGTCGCGATTATCGGTCCCAGCGGCTCGGGTAAATCCACATTATTACGGGTGCTGATGACGCTCGAGGGCATCGATGACGGGTTGATCCGCATCGAGGATGACTTGCTGACCCACATGCCCAATCGCAACGGTGTGCTAGTGCCGGCCAATGATCGGCATATCCGCCGGGTGCGCGGCAAGATCGGCATGGTGTTCCAGAGCTTCAACCTGTTCCCGCACATGACTGCGTTGCAAAATGTCATCGAAGCGCCGGTGCAAGTCCTTGGCATGAAACCCGCTGAAGCGCGCGAACGGGCAGCAGACTTGCTGGAACTGGTGGGGCTGGGCAGCAAGCTTGGCCATTACCCTTCGCAGCTGTCCGGCGGCCAGCAACAGCGGGTGGCGATCGCCCGGGCACTTGCCATGCGGCCCAAAGTCATGCTGTTCGACGAAGTGACCTCGGCACTCGACCCGGAACTGTGCGGCGAAGTACTTAACGTGATCCGCAAACTCGGCGCCGAGCACAACCTGACGATGCTGATGGTCACGCACCAGATGGGCTTCGCCCGGGAATTCGCCGATCGCGTATGCTTCTTTTATAAGGGGCAGATTCACGAACAGGGCACTCCCGCGCAGATCTTTGAACACCCGCAACAGGAACGAACTTGCGCGTTCCTTAGCGCAGTGAAAGAAGCCAACTAACCGAAAACTCAGCTGGAAGGGGCTGTGCTATGCACAGTGCCCTTCAGGTCGAATGCAAAGGGTTGGCACAACTGTGCAAATACCTGGTTTTCAATCAACCATGATTCTTCGCACATTGTGGGGAAGTGCCAGGGTCTGAATTATTTTATTCAGTATAACGCCGCGGTAATCAAGGATCCTTTAGAGCAAAAAGCATGGTTGAGAGGGCTTTTAGGGTGCAGTCGATCACTGACTGAGCTTCACAAGGGCTCCCGCTTCATCACCGTACTCCACGGAATCCCCCCGGGCCATTTGAAGCACCTTGCTCTCCCAAATTTCGGTGTGTTCGCTTTGGTAATTGAAGATCAACTTAGGACGCTTGTGGCCCTTCAAAGTGAGACAAGATATCTGATGAAAGAACTGGATATGGCTACCTCTGGTTACTAATTTTTTGGCCATTGCACAGGCATGAATTTACGAATACGCCACTCCCTCAAATTAAAAATCCAAGCTACTTTGATAGCGCTTCAATTTATTCTCCAATTCCTTTACACGTTCAACTAGCTGCAGATTCTGCGTAAGCACTTGGTAAAGTTGCTCTCGGGCTTGTTCAAGCTCAACCACAGCCCTCCCGGCCTTATTCTGGGCGCGCTTAATCTGTAAAGCCTTAGAGTTGCTTGTCGTGCTGCACTCTGTTCGATAGGCCTCTATTCTGGCAATTAAAGGCATGTGCGAGCCGCGAGACCTTTTCAAATAACCACGATCGAATCCAGCCTCAACACTAACAATACCTGCCGTGATCTTTGATCCGTCGATACCTACATGTGCGGAAATGACTGGGCACCCCGCTTTAAGGCGCTCAAACGCCGCCTCGCATATTTTAACGCCGTCAGATGTGATCCCACCAGACATCATTCAACCTCCATAACATTAATCAGACGATGTCTGTATCGAACCAGTCTATCCCAATCACCCTTTGTAATCTGATACTCGCCAGAACCTTCCTCGTACACCGCAAGTTCTCTTTCAGCGTCTTTAATAGCTTCATCTAGTTTCTGAGGTTTGATGATTGAGCCCTCACAGCTCAAGCAGGTCGTAAAGTCACCAAGAAGATAGGAATCGCACTCCCCAACTTTAGTGCAACCACCGAGCAGCGTTGGGCGATATCGGAGGTGACCATTAGCGACCCGCTTCATCGTTTCAGCGCGCACATCAGCAATTTGAGCCTCCCCGCTTTCAAGGCGCTGACGCTGCTTATTGATGTAACTTCCAACGCCTCCAAAGAGAGGTATGTTTTCTCCCAGAACCTCCGTCAGAATGTCATAGGCGACACTCATCGGCATTCCCATCTGAAACTCATACGCCATGTGATTCTGGGGTAGAACGAACTCTTTCTTCTCCGAATCGTAATAGCCAAAGATAGTTTTGAGATTTTCAAAATTGTTGGCATAGTAGCGCGCCATCTGTAACGTCATGTGTTTGTACTGTTTCTTCAAGCTAGGCAGTGATATAAAGCCGCTACTGCTACCATAAAATGCCAGTGAGCGTCGAAACTGATGACTAGTTAAATTCCAAGGCATGCCAACGGCAAAAGAGTTTTCAGCAGAAAAATCTCTTCCTGGGTCGGTGGCCGCAAGCTCAGCCAAATCCGACTGTTCAATCAGAATTGATGTTGCCAGTGATTCAGGCTTTGCTTCGACCCTCCAAATCGTAACGCCAACCTCTATATCGCCTTTTCTCACAATGATTGATGGATTAAGGAAAAGCGGCATATCATTGACATCAGTCTTATAAATTTTTGAAAGACCTCGGCAGATTGCCTGCCCCACCTTGACCGCCTTAATTACGTCTTCAGTGGCAAGCCAAGCCTCGACTTGCCTGTACCCTTCAAATTTTGTCGTGGTGGATATAAGATCAACCATCCTTGCTCGATCTCGGACAACACCCCGACTATCCGTCGTATCAGGAACAACGACAGACTGTGAAAGACAATTATACGGAAGTCTCGCGACCTCTTGATCGCGCATCCCTGTATAGGTGTGGATAATAGTTTTAATAATATACTGGACCTTAGCTAACGCTAACGACAACCCCATTCGCTCTTTACAGATAAAATCCCCAGCAAAAACGCTATTCAACTGGTGCTGCGCAATAGCTTCCTCAAATATAGGCCGGACATCCCGCTTCGAAACCTTCATAGTGCAGCGTTGAAAATTGATACTTGTGCCGTAAACTCTATCCTCAAAGGAGGCAATAAACTCCTCAAGAGAATCAATACCAGAAAAAATCTGATCAACCCTATCACCGAGAATATTTATTATCTCAAGATAGATACGAGTTGGTATAACAGGGTGCTGCAATCCTTCCCTATACCCTTCCAATCCGAAATCCACATCAAAAACACCCTGAATTCGATACCCAAGGCGTTTCTCCCCTACCGAAACTAAGTGCCGCAGCAGCGCACGAAGCTTCTTGACCTTACTCTGACACATCTTACATTCCCTGAGGAAGGCAGCAAGATATACCGGAATAGTAAAAAGTTGCTGGAGTGACAACACCCCGACCATTTCTCTATCCCTCTGCGCATAACAATACCGAACGGCAGAGCGAAGAACAGTATAATACTGTAACAAAGAAGACGGGCTAAGCCGACCAATATGCCCCGCACTTACATAAAAAATAAGGCAGAAAAAAATATATTTTACTTCATTTATCAAGCGCCGCCGTTCAACGCCCTCACCATCCAACATGCCGTCAAACCGAAACAAATTAACTCTGTTCGCGCTAAGGCGATAAGGATTGAAATCCCACACATCATCCCCATAGACCGCTGTAGCATTCCCATCTCTATCGCGACACATCACAAAGCTATCAGGAGGGACGCCGTCCTCTTCATCATAAGGATCCGGTGGAACAGAGCCGACTCCCGCCACGCCAGAGAACAAATCACTAAAAAACGTAGAACTCAAAATACCACCCCCACCTTCTCATAACGTTGCAAGCGCCTCTCCCAAAAAGGCGTCAGATCGCCCAATTTTTGCACTCTGTACTTAACTTCAGCGACTAGGGTCGAACTCTCCTTTGAGCGCTCGGAGACAGCTTCAAGGATAAACTCAATGCGAATAGAAAGGTCCTTGAATAGCCTTTCGGCATGCTGTAAATCTGCGGTAGTTTTCCTCACTGCGTTAGCAACGTACTGAAGACTTAGGAGTTTGTGAACATCCTCTTCATCCGCATGACACATATAGTTCTCACAATAGAGGCACCCGTACTGCGTCTCGCAATTCGGTTGAATCGGCACTTCCTCGCGTGTTTGCACTGGATGATTGAAGTCTTCGCAGTGCCCTACAACAGTGGCAGCCTCCTCCTTGGCACCACGCTCTCGAACCACCTCCGCAGCCTTGCGCACAGCTTCCCAGTAGATACCGAACTCCTGCTCTTGCCGTTCCACCGTGGTTTCTGAGTAATTTGATGCATTCGTACGCTGTGAATGATTCAGCGACTCGGCTACTAATGATGGCGAAACTCTCAATTCATGTAAAACCAAACTCTTGAACTTTCTTACCGCAGATGCTGGGATATTCTTCGCATCAGGTGGCAAATACACTCCTCTAAGCCGCCTAAAAAATGCACTAGAAAAATTCTCGTTCAACTGACTATATTCTCCAGAATAGACCCCATCCTTACGCATTCTGAAGAAAAGATACTCGCAGCTCTGTCCGTTAAGCATCCATTGTCTTAGCTTCAAATAGGCTCTTAGCAACTGAAGCCCCTTTCTACCGATTGGATAGCGCGTCGTCCTTCCCTTCGCCCGAAACTTCACCGCCGTCAACTCTTTCTTTATCGCCGACCGCTCAATTTCAAGAGCTTCTGCATATTCAAACTGCACAAACTCGCTAGGATTTGCCCCTGTAATCAAAATAAAAAGACATGCATATGCACTGGCAGACATGGATGCCAAACGCATCCTTTGCTCATGCCGAAGATCCGTATTCGCTTCATCTATGGTTTTTTGCGTATCGCCAAGCGACCGGCGAATTATATCCAGCTTACTAACTCGTGCTCCACTAGCCATATATTCTTCTGGCGTAGCCACCCGTGCTTCCACGAGATTAAGGCAGTGAAGCCTCTTACCATTCGAATACGGGGTTAGCGTCGCGCCATAAATAGGGAAAACTACAGCCTCTAGACCTGAAAATTTAACCCGACAGGGGAATGGCTCCCCGCTCATGACAAAAGAACTAAATCGAGACGCAACATCAATGCAGACATTTATGTAGCTTTTTACATTATCTTCTCTCGGAGGCTCAGGGCTTTTCCGGTTCGCCTTAATACCAGGCACGCCTCTTGTAATATAATCAGCACCATCTTTGAAGTGAAGACCAATAAGAAGCTTAAATGCCCTCTGACGAGCAAAGCAACTGATTGGCTTTAACTTCCCCAGAGCCAAAATTTGATGCAGAAGAAATTCTCTAAATCCTTTGTATGCCACCCTAGCAGACTTTACATTGTCGAACGCGTCTACATGCCCACTGGCATCACACCAATCCAATACAAACTTAAAACTTTTAAACTCACCAAGGATGCTTCTATCTCTTAATCCACCAGTATTGAAATAATCACCAATGGTTCTTACCAGCATCCTCCGACCACTAATGAACGATCCAATAACAACTGGAACCCCTTCCCTGCATGACCTGACTCCCATGTACCTAACCGAATAGGCAAATGAACCTATATCAATAGGGCTTTTAATGGCACGAGGATCAAGCTTCAATCGCAAACGCTCTGGATACAGAAAATCTTGTCCTAGCTGAGACAAGGTGACCACATCCGTTTCACGGATAACCATTTGGTCCAAATCACTCATTAGCGCTCTCCAATCTCAGATCACTGTAGTCTCCGAATCCGAAAATCTCATCTTCGTAAAGCTCTTGAGCAGCCAACTTATCAGAGTGCAATCGAAAGAGCTTCAGATAATTCTCTGTCGTTTCTCGATTTGAATGATACAGGCGCCTCTGAACAAGTGAAACCTCCTCACCATATTGCAAGCGCCCCGACGCCAATAACGGCAGCAAATGCTGATACAACTGAAAAGCAAAGGTTGCCCTTAACCAATGATACGTAAAACCAAGAGGAAATTCTTTTGATGCATACTTAATCAATTTTCGTTTTATGGTTTCGGTCACCTGCCCCGTCGGCCTTGACTTAACCTCTAAATAACGCGGATCACTTTCCGCCATGTAATAGCAATTACCTTGATCAGATAGAAACACATACATATCGTCATCATTCAACGCTTCAAGACTGCTATGCTCTTTCTTTAATTTCTCGCGCAACAATCCCCGTCTCTTGACTGCCATAGGACTGCTAGCAAAAACCTTCAGGTCATCAGCCAGTTGCTTCGGTACATGAAGCATCTGAGGCTTATCGCGTTTGGTATCAATACCAGTCCCAGGCCCCACATGCAGATGGTATGTTTTGTCACGATGAAGATTGTCCTCTGTAAAACCCTCAAGGTGCTTCATACGTAAGGTCAGGACTGTCTGCTTCCGCGCGCCAGTCATCAATGCAACAAGAAGTATCAGTCGTTCCTGCTGCGACCAATTTCTCTCATCATCTATTATCGCCAACAACTCGGAAAGCTGTTCATTGGTGAGCGGTCTTAAATCTTCACCATCGTCACGGACAAAGCCAATGGGAACATTACTTTCCTTAGACGTTGGAAGCGTCTGGCTGCGCTTTTCAACTTCAATCATCCTGGCTCCGCGACCACTTTCCAGCAAGAGCCTAACTTTCTTTACCGTATCAACGCGCTCCATATCAATTTCATAGTGCCAATTCAACGAAACAAACTTAATGAAATCATATACGATATTTGTATATTGGTTAATTACCGCAGGAGACTTTCCGCCATCATCAATCAAATGCCTGAAATAGCGGTATGTTGGTCTAAGCGGTGGTCGCTTGCCGGAAAAGTCTTTCCAATCAATCTCCTGATCCTCACAGAACAACAGGTAGTCTAAGAGCCTGCTTGCAGTGCGACGGGCCTTGTCTGTCGGCCTAGTCCGTGCATGCTTATTTTTGACGAGGTTAAGAAGATATGAGTTCGCCTCGATCCACGGCAGACCGCAGCGATGGAACAACACAGGGAAGTTGTACACATCGCGCTCGCCGTTCTTGCTACCAAACTCATTGACCTGGAATAGTTCAATGGGTGGCTGAGTGGCTACCAAGAGCGTGGGGGTCGCTCCACGAGGTTTGTTAGAAACGTACAGATCAGCAAAAGCATCCCGCACTCGAGGGACAATGACCAGCCTGCCTGTATGAGCAGAGTTCTCGTATGACGACATGTGCACATCCGCCTCTCAATGCGTAGATGCGTCAATGTTCACAGTTACGAGATGAATATCAATCCTTTTTTGTCAATCCTTTTTTGTTAAGTGATTCAACCCAAGGGTCTAACTTATGGAATAGCTTGGGATAGCGCCCCTTCAGATCCTTCTTCACGTCGGCGTAGGTACTGCGCCAGAAGTTCGCCAGATCCTGGGTCACCTGCACCGGCCTGCGCGCTGGGGACAATAGGTGCAACTTCACCACCTGCCGGCCACCGGCGATGCGCGGCGTGTCCGCCAGCCCGAACAACTCCTGCAAACGCACCGCCAGGATCGGCGGCTGTTCGCTGTAGTCCAATCGCACCGATGAGCCCGACGGCACTTTCACATGCTGCGGCGCCAGTTCGTCCAGGCGTTGGGGTAGCGGCCAAGGCAACAGGTTGTGCAGGTAGCTGGAGATATCCAGGTTGGCGAAATGGCTCAGGCGCGAGACTTTGCCCAGGTAGGGCATGAGCCAGTGCTCCAGGCTGGCCAGCAGGGCGCTGTCGCTGACGTCGGGCCATTCGCTGGTTTTGCCGGCGTCGAGCTGGCGCAGCAACAGGACGCGGGCCTGCCATTGACGCAATTCCGGGGTCCAGGGCAACAGCTCCAGGCCCTTGCGGCGCACCAGGTTGACCAGCGCCTGGTTGCGCGCGGCTTCATCCAGGCCCGTCAGGGGTTCGCGGCTGAGCACCAGCTCGCCGACTTTGCGCTGGCGTTCGGCGCGCAACACGCCTTCGCGCTCATCCCAGTCCAGTTGGTCAACGTTGCGCACTTGCTCGGCGAGCACTGTCTCGAACAGCGCCGGATCAAAGTCGGCCGCCAGGTAGATGCGTTCTTCGCGCTGGCCCTGGCGGCTGCCCAGGTCAGCGATCACCAGCCAGGGTTGTTTCATCAGGCTGTCAGCCTCGGCGAACAAGGCCGCACGGCCGTTGGCCAGGCGGTATTCAGCGCCACCGGGGCGACGTTGTTGGGCGACGCGGTCGGGGTAGGCCAACGCCAGCAAGGCACCGAGCCAACGCGGGTGGTCGGGATCGGCCACCGGTTGGGTCGCCTGGCCACGTAAATAGCCGCGGTATTGCCGAGCCAGTTGCTTGGCGCGCTGCACCCCGCCTTGGGTACCCCGCGCACGTTCTTCGCCAGACATTAATGCCAGGCGACTGTGCAAATCGGCGCCGCCACCGCGCAGGATATCGCGCTCGCCTAACAGCGCGGCGACGTCACACGCAGTGGCCGCCAACCCCAAATCCTGACCGCGCAACAGCAGATGGGCGATCCGTGGGTGGGCGGGCAACTCGGCCATTTTCTGGCCATGGGCGCTCAGTTTTTCGTCATTCAAGGCGCCCAGCCGTTGCAGCAGGTCCTGGGCCTGGGCATAGGCCGCGGACGGCGGCACATCCAGCCACACCAACTGCGTGGGCGTGACGCCCCAGCGCGCCAGTTGCAGAGCCAGGCCAGCGAGGTCGGCCGCGAGGATTTCCGCACTGCCATAGGCGGCCAGGCCGTCGTGCTGGTCTTCGGACCACAAGCGATAGCACACGCCCGGTTCCAGGCGCCCGGCCCGGCCCGCGCGCTGGGTCGCGCTGGCGCGGGAAATGCGCTGGGTATCGAGACGGGTCATGCCGCTGCCGGGGTCAAAGCGTGGGACCCGCGCCAACCCGGCATCGATCACCACGCGCACGCCGTTGATGGTCAGGCTGGTCTCGGCGATGTTGGTGGCCAGCACCACTTTGCGCTTGCCCGTGGGCGCCGGGTCGATGGCCGCGCGTTGGGCGTTGAGGTCGAGTTCGCCATGCAGCGGGCACAGCAGCACGTCACTGCGCTCCCCCAGGGCGTCGGCCAGTTGCTGGTTGACCCGGCGAATCTCCGCCTGCCCCGGCAGAAACACCAGCACGCTGCCGGTTTCGTCATGCAGGGCGTCGAGGATGGTTTGCACCACACGCGGCTCGATAAACTCACCGGCCTGGTACGGCCGCCCCCAGCGCATCTGCACCGGGAACATGCGCCCTTCGCTGCGCAGGATGGGGGCGTTGTCCAACAAGTCGGCCAGGCGCTCGCCTTCGAGGGTCGCGGACATCAGCAGGATTTTCAGCGGCTGCTCGTCGCGAAACAGGTCGCGGCCGTTCAGGCTCAAGGCCAGCGCCAGGTCGGCGTCGAGGCTGCGCTCGTGGAATTCATCGAAGATCAGCAAACCCACGCCGTCCAGCGCAGGGTCGTCCTGCAGGCGGCGGGTGAGGATGCCTTCGGTGACGACTTCAATGCGGGTGTTGGGGCCGACCTTACTGTCGAGACGGATGCGGTAGCCGACCGTTTCGCCGACTTTTTCCCCCAGTTCGCTCGCCAGGCGTTCGGCCGCGGCACGGGCCGCGAGGCGCCGAGGTTCGAGCATCAGGATGGTTTGCCCGGCAAGCCACGGCTCATTCAATAAGGCCAAGGGCACGCGGGTGGTTTTACCGGCGCCGGGGGGCGCTTCCAGCACGGCTTCATGGCGATTCGCCAAGGCGTCACGCAGGGCGGGTAAAACATCATCGATCGGCAACGAATTCATACTGGCTCCAAAGCAGAGCGGCGAGTATAACGGCGAACTGCCGGGTGCCGGTGGTGGTCTCCTATAGGCGCGAGCTTGCTCGCGAAAAACCACAGCGCACCACACACATTCACGCAGTACGCGTTATCGTTAACGTCTTTCGCGAGCACGCTCGCGCCTACAGTGACTGACAGGAGATTTTCCATGCGTATCGCTTCCCGTGTTATCGGCGGTGTCCTCGCCGTCACCCTGCTGAGCCAACTGACGGCCTGCGGCTCGATTTTCTACCCCGACCGCCGTGGCCAGATCGACGGCAAGATCGACCCGACCATCGCCGTACTCGATGCCGTGGGCCTGCTGTTCTACGTCATCCCTGGCCTGATCGCCTTCGGCGTCGACTTTGCCACCGGCGCGATCTACTTCGAACCGGGCAAGACCGCCCAGGTTGCCCCGGAAAAACTGCGCGAAGCCATCGGCGCGGACGGCAAGGTCGACAACGCCAAGTTGCAAACCATCATCCAGAAAGAAACCGGCCGCACCCTGCCGCTGGACGACCCGCGCATGATCCAGTTCAAGGGCAGCGTGCAGCAGTTGGCCGCCCTCGGCCTGCAACCGTCCGCCTAAGGATTTGACCCACCTATGACCAGCAATCCCGAACACGCCCGGCTGTTGCGCCTGGCCACCCGCGCCTCCGTCGGCGTGGCCAGTGTGCTGATTATCACCAAGGCTATCGCCTGGTGGCTCAGCGGCTCGGTGAGCATGCTCGCCGGCTTGACCGACTCGTTGCTCGATGGGGTGACCTCGCTGCTCAATTTGCTGGCGGTGCACTACGCCCTGCGCCCGGCCGATGACGATCACCGTTACGGCCACGGCAAGGCGGAGTCCCTGGCGGGCATGGCGCAAGCGTTGTTTATCGCCGGCAGTGCGGTGCTGATTGCGTTGCAGGCATTTGAACGGATCAAGCATCCCGAACCGGTGGGCGCGCCGTGGCTGAGCATCGGGGTGATTATTTTGTCCCTGGCGCTGACCGTGGCCCTGCTGATCCTGCAACACCGCGTGGTGCGGGAGACCGGGTCCAGTGCCGTGCGTGCCGACTCGCTGCACTACCGTTCGGACCTGCTGCTCAATGGCAGCATCTTGATTGCGTTGGTGTTGGCCGGCTTCGGCTTTCATCAGGTCGACGCCTGGTTCGGCCTGGGCATTGCGGCCTACATTCTGTGGAGCGCGATCCAGATCGCTCGGGAAAGCTTTGCGGTGCTGATGGATGAAGAGCTGCCGCCAGATGTCAGCCAGCACATGCTGGAACTGGCCCGTGGCGTGCCCGGTGTGCTGGGCGCCCACGACCTGCGCACACGTATCTCTGGCAACCACTGGTTTGTGCAATTGCACCTGGAGTTACCGGGGGAGTTGACCCTGACCGTGGCCCATGGCATCAGCGACCAGGCCGCCGATGCCATTCACCAGGCCTACCCGCGCGCCGAAGTGCTGGTGCACGCCGACCCGCTGGAAGTGGTGACCGGCGCCAAGGCCTAGTACTGCACCTGGTAGCCGCGACTGCTCAGGCAGTTGCCCTGGGCCTGGCGGTAGGTCTGCACCACCGCCGGGTCGGGGGCGTACGTAACGGCTTGCGGATCGAAACCGCTTTGTTGCACCGCCCAGCGATAACAGTCGTAGCCGTCCTGTTGCACTTGGGCCGGCGACTGCCCGTTCGCCGGGTAAGCCACCACGTCATAGCCATTCCCCTGCGGTGCCGGTGGAGGCGTGGGCACGGCGGTCGGCGGTTCCACCACCACGTACTGCTGGGTGCTGGTTTCGTAGGTGTAGTAGGCACCGGCAGCGAGGAAGAACAGCGCGCCGCCCACCCACACTTCCCGTGCGTAATCCGGCAGGTAATGCACGCGGATGCCATACGGCGGCGCCACCACGACGTAGCGTGGGCCTTGCGGGCGGTACCAGTAGCCACCCGAAAAGAAGTAGTCCTGGCCACGGTAAGGCACGCGGTAGTTGCGGTCGGGGAAACGGTCAACGGTGTAGCCGGGGCGGTACTGCGGGCCCGGGCCCCAACCATTGCCGTGCCCATCGGGACGGCCCGGCCAGCGGATGTCATTGGGATGGCCATTATTGAAGCCACCGCCCGGACGTGGGCCGGGACCATTGCCGGCCTGCCAGTGCGGATTGCCATCGTTGCGGCGTGGGATGTCCTGATAATAGCCTTGGCGCGGTTCCTGGGTCTGGCGGACGGTGTCCGGACGGCCCTGGATCGGCAGGTTATTCGCCGGCTGCGGCTGCGGTGCTGGCCGAGGCTGTTCAGCCCCTTGTGGGCGACCTTGCCACTGCCCACCACCGTGCTGCTGTTGCTCGGCGCGATCAAAATGCTGGTTCTGTGGACGGGGTTGATTGTTTTCTGGCCGAGGCTGGTTGTTTTCCGGCCGTGGTTGGTTATTTTGCGGGCGCGGCTGTTCATTACCTTGCCGTCCGCCCTCAGGCCCTCTTTCATGCTGGCCACCGCCTTCGGGACGCGGGTCTTCTGCCATTACTTGCGTGCCGACGGTCACCATCAGCAAACCTACACCTGCCATACGCCAGATGCGCTTCATGCTATTCCTCACTGCGGATAAGGGCCTGGAACGTGCGGCCTCATAGATAAGACTGGAAAAGCCTCGCCCGGTTCTGAGACAGGTTATCAGTCACGAGAACAATTTTCGCAGACAAAGAAAAAGGGGCGACCCGTCGGCCACCCCTTGAGAATTTCGTCCTGGCTCAACGCTTATGACGTTGGCTCACCTCACGCCGTCTTGTGGACAGTGTGCAGCCTGGAGGCCGGCTCAACCCTGCTGGGGTGGCGGCCGCAACGGGCCTGATTGGGCTCGCTGCAGTGGACTGTTGTCCAGGCGGTGATTCTGTTGGTAATCATAGGCGCGCTGCCCCGACAGATGATTGCGAAGATTGCGTCAATAAACAGTGCTTGCGCAATTTTTAACCCTTCATGGATAATTCACCGCAATAGTTACGACAAAGGCTAACCCAATGAGCAAGCTTGACCGATACGACCTGAGTATTTTGGCGGAATTGCAGCGCGACGCGAGGATCTCCAACCAGGAGTTGGCCGAGCGTATCGGCCTGTCGCCTTCGCCCTGCTCACGCCGGGTCAAGCAATTGGAAGATGACGGCTACATCGCCCGCCAGGTCGCCTTGCTCGACCGCAAGATGCTGGGCCTGAGCCTCACGGCGTATGTGCTGATCGGCATGGA
Source organism: Pseudomonas sp. OVF7 (assembly GCF_030644265.1). Lineage (NCBI taxonomy): Bacteria > Pseudomonadati > Pseudomonadota > Gammaproteobacteria > Pseudomonadales > Pseudomonadaceae > Pseudomonas > Pseudomonas sp. OVF7. Next base: position 6,886,442 of record NZ_CP128996.1, read on the forward strand.
TCGCCACACCCCTGAGCGTTTCGAGAACTTCGAAGCGGCGATCCGCACCCTGCCACAGGTATTGGAATGCAGCCTGGTCACCGGGATGGATGCGGACTATCAGTTGAAAGTGGTGGTGCCTGACATGGACCACTATCAGAAACTGCTGCTGGGCCACCTCACCCGTATCGAAGGCGTGACCAGCGTGCGGTCGAGCTTTGTGCTCAACCAGGTGCTCAACAGCACCGAATTGCCGCTGACCCACCTGCGTACTTAAGATCAATGAAGGTCAACTGTGGGAGGGGGCTTGCCCCGATAGCGGTGTGTCAGCCACAGACTAACTGACTGTCCCACCGCCTTCGGGGGCAAGCCCCCTCCCACATGGGGTCTGTGTTTCACCCACGAAGTCTGCCTGCGACGCACCGACGCAGGTCAATGTTGCGCCTGTGGCACTGCCGTATACTTGTCGCCTGCCCCCGTCGGAAGAATCCATGAACAACATCGACCCCGCCCTCTTTGAAGAATGGATGATGACCGGCCTGGTCACCCTCCTGATTATTTTCATGGGCTTTATCGTCTGGGACCTGGCGAAGAAGTCCAAGGCTGGGCGCTTTGGCTCGTTCATCCTGTTTTTCGTGCTCGGCCTGGGCGTGGCCGCGTTCATCATCAAGAGCGTGGTGATCGGCCTGATCGAGTCCGGCGCCTTATAAGCGCGCCGGCACTTCCTTCCATTGGCCCTGGTCCAGGCCATCGATCGACCACTCGCCAATGCGCACACGCACCAGGCGTAAGGTGGGCAGCCCCACCGCCGCGGTCATGCGCCGCACCTGGCGGTTTCGCCCCTCACGAATGACCAGCTCCAGCCAGTAAGTCGGCACGCTCTTGCGAAAGCGGACCGGCGGGTTACGCGGCCACAGCTCGGGCTCGTCCAGTTGCCGCGCTTGGGCCGGCAAGGTCTTGCCGTCGTTCAGTTCGACACCCTCACGCAGACGTTGCAGCAGCTCTTCAGTCGGTTCGCCTTCCACCTGTACCCAATAGGTTTTCGCCAGCTTGTGCTTGGGGTCGGCAATTCGCGCCTGCAACTGGCCATCGTTGGTCAGCAGCAACAAGCCTTCGCTGTCGCGATCAAGGCGGCCTGCCGGGTAGATGCCGGGAATGTCGATAAAATCCTTGAGCGTCGCCCGCCCGCCTTCGTCGCTGAACTGGGTCAGCACATCGAAGGGTTTATTGAACAGGATCAACTTCGGCTCGGCCGGTGGCGCCTTTGCAACACGGCGCGCGGCAGAATACGGAGGTTTCGCGCCAGGGCGACGCGAATCGGGACGGTTGGGACGGGACATGGCGAAGGAACATCTAACGGTCAGGACCGACAATGCTAGTGGCCTGACCGCCAAATGACCATCCCAACCGCTTAGCGGAACGGCGGCTCGTCGAAGCTGCGCAGTTTGCGCGAGTGCAGCGAGTTGAGTTCGGTGCGCAACAGGTCGACCGCCTCGATGCCGATCTTCAAGTGCTGGCTGACCGCACGCTCATAGAACGCATTGGCCGAACCCGGCAACTTGATTTCGCTGTGCAGGGGCTTGTCCGACACGCACAGCAAGGTCCCGTACGGCACACGCAAGCGATAGCCCTGGGCGGCGATGGTGCCGCTCTCCATGTCCACGGCCACGGCGCGGGACAGGTTGATCAGCGGGCGCTCCTGGGCCCAGCGCAGCTCCCAGTTGCGGTCGTCGTAGGTCAGCACGGTGCCGGTGCGCAGGCGTTTTTTCAGCTCTTCGCCCTTTTCGCCGGTGACGTTGGCCGCCGCCTGCTGCAAGGCCATCTGCACTTCGGCCAGGGCTGGAATCGGAATGTTTGGCGGCACTACGCGGTCGAGAATCCCGTCGCGACGCATATAAGCGTGGGCCAGTACGTAGTCGCCGATGGTCTGGGATTGGCGCAGGCCGCCACAGTGGCCAATCATCAGCCAGCAATGCGGGCGCAGCACGGCCAAGTGGTCGGTGATGTTCTTGGCGTTGGACGGGCCGACGCCGATGTTGACCAAGGTCACGCCGTGGCCGTCGCTGGCCTGCAGGTGATAGGCCGGCATCTGGTAACGATGCCAGACCACGCCTGCGGCAATTGCCGACGCTTCGCCGTGGTCCATGCTCTTGTCGATGATCACGTTGCCCGGCAGCACCATGCGGATAAAGCGCGGGTCGCTGCGCAATTGCTCCAGGCCATGCAGGATGAACTGGTCAACGTAGCGGTGGTAGTTGGTCAGCAGGATCCACGGCTGCACATGACGCCAGTCGCTGCCGGTGTAGTGCACCAGGCGGCGCAAGGAAAAGTCCACGCGGGCCGCGTCGAACAAGGCCAGGGGCAACGGGTCGGTGTTTTCCCAATCATAGAGGCCGTCGGCGATACCATCGGTGGCGGCCGACAGGTCGGTGCTGGGGAACACACGGGCCAGGGTCGCGGCGGTCACGCCGGAGCCGGCCAGCTCGTCGCCCTGCTCCACCACGTATGGGTACGGGATGTTCTGTTGGCTGACGCCGACTTCGACCGTCACGGTGAAGTCGTGCATCAATGGCACCAGTTGCTCCAGCAAATACTTACGGAAGGCGGCGGGATGGGTGACGGTCACGCTGTAGGTCCCTGGCAACTGGACCTTGGCATACGCCCGGGTGGTCTGTGGGACTTCGCCGTGGCAGTGGTAGGTCAGGCGCAGTTCCGGGTAGCGAAACAGGGCACGTTGCTCGGCGTCCGGTTCGACGCGGTCCTTGAGGTATTGCTTGAGGGCTTGGTTGAGCGCGCCGGTAGCACGCTCATGCAGAGCCGCCAGCCGGTCCACGGCTTCTTCGGCGGTTTGAACGACAACAAAAGCTTCGGTCACGGTAAGCATCCTGTGTGCTGACTTGCAGGCCTTTATCTTGCCTGTATCCCGGCCTCACTGAAACAGTGGAGTTGGAATGCACTCAATAATGTGGGAGGCCCCCCTACCTCTTCGACGTAGTGCTGTCGCACATCAAACTGGAACCCCTGTGGCAAGCGGACTTGTTGTGGCGAACGGGCTTGCCCCGCGTTGGGCTGCGAAGCAGCCCCAATCAATCGGAATGCGGAGTATCAGGCACTCCTCTGCGGCTGGTTCTGGGGCTGCTGCGCAGCCCAACGCGGGGCAAGCCCGCTCGCCACAACAAGCTCGCTCGCCAACAAAAATCCGGCCGCTTAATAAAAATTAAATACCTATAAATCAATAAGTTATTTAATTTTTTGGGGCTTAGCCCTCCCACACCTGGACCGCGTTTACAGAGATGAATGAGGGCTTGAGCGAGCGACGATCACTCCGACATCCACCCCACGCGGCAAGGTGCCATACACCCGACCGGACGACTCACCCAACCGGCTGGCGATAAACCCATCGCTGACCGCCGCATTGCCGGCTTCCAGCAGCAACTTGGCCTGCAACGCCACGGCGATGTCCTCGGTCAGTTGCCGCGCGCGGTATTGAATATCCTGGGTATCCATAAACGCCGACTTCAACTGTTCGATATGCCGCGCCAACTGCCGGTCGCCATGCCCATCGCCCAATTCGACAAACAGCGTCTCGAGCACACCCGGCTCCTTCGACAGGGCGCGCAGCACGTCCAGGCACTGCACGTTGCCGGAACCTTCCCACGTCGAATTCACCGGTGCCTCACGGTATAGACGCGGCAGGATGCTGTCCTCCACGTAGCCGGCACCGCCCATGCACTCGGCGGCTTCGTTGATCATCGCTGGGGCACGCTTGCAGATCCAATACTTGCCCACCGCCGTCACCAGCCGTGCGAACTTGGCTTCGTGCTCATCGCCCAGATGGTCCAGGGCGCGGCCCATACGCAGGCTCAGCGCCAACGAGGCTTCGCTTTCCAGGGCCAGGTCGGCCAGGACGTTTTGCATCAGCGGCTGTTCGCTGAGCACGCGCCCCCCCACCAGGCGGTGGGCGCAGTGATGGCTGGCCTGGGTCAGCGCCTGGCGCATCAAGGCGCTGGAACCAACCATGCAGTCGAAGCGGGTCATGGCGACCATTTCGATGATGGTCGGGACGCCACGGCCTTCTTCGCCGACCATCCAGGCGAGGGCGCCACGAAACTCGACTTCGCTGGACGCGTTGGAGCAGTTGCCCAGCTTGTTTTTCAAGCGCTGGATATAGAACTCATTGCGCGTGTCATCCGGGCGATGCCGGGGTAGCAGGAAACAGGTGAGGCCCTTGTCGGTCTGGGCCAGCGTGAGGAAGGCGTCGCACATCGGCGCCGAACAGAACCACTTATGCCCGACCAACTCATAGGCTTGCCCAGGGCCACCGGCCCCTACGGGGTAAGCGCGGGTGGTGTTGGCGCGCACGTCAGTGCCGCCCTGTTTCTCGGTCATGGCCATGCCGATGGTGGCGCCGGCCTTGTGGGCGATGCCGACGTTGCGGGGGTCGTATTGGGTGTTGAGGATTTTTGGCAGCCAGGCCTGCGCCAGGTCCGGTTGCAGGCGCAAGGCGGGCACACAGGCGAAGGTCATGGTCAGCGGACAACCCGTGCCCGCTTCGGCCTGGCTGTGCAGGTAAGTCATGGCCGCACGGGCCACATGCGCGCCAGCTTGCGGATGAGCCCAAGGCAGCGAGGGCAGGCCGTGTTCGACGGCGGTGCGCATCAGTTCGTGGTAGGCCGGGTGAAACTCCACCAGGTCGATGCGATGGCCATAACGGTCATGGCTGTTGAACACCGGCTTGTTCTGGTTCGCCAGGAACCCGGCCTCCATCAGCGGCCCACCGGCCAACGCGCCGTAGGCATCGATGCGCGCCTCTGCCCAGCCCGCGTCAAAGCGACGCGACCAGTCTTGCAGGGGCAGGTCGATGCGATACAGGTTGGCACCGTCCAGGGACGGGGGCTGGTTGGTGACGTCGTGGGTTTCGGCGAACTGATGCAGGTTCATGGTGGCCTCCAGGAAAAAGGCCACGTCGATTGTTGCTGTTTGTAGGTGGGCTTGCTCGCGAAGAACGTCAACGATAACGCGTGCATCCTGGATAAACGCGTTGCTCTCAGGTTTTTCGCGAGCAAGCTCGCTCCTACAGGGTACGAATCGATTGAGGCCGGTTTTTTCAGTTAAGCACCGTCAACCGCCTTAAAAAAGTGGCATACGCGCCGAATGTCCGGCGCTTTCGCCCTCTTGCGGGCATAACACGCGACGTTCCAGCACCGCTTGCAACGCCTCGAAACGCACAGGCTTGGCCAGGCGATCAGTGATACCAATGCCATGGCAGCGCTCACGCTCCGACGCATTGAGCGACGAACTCAAGGCGATCACCGGCAACTCACCACAGCCCGGCAACGCCCGTATCTGACAACACAACGAGAACCCACCTTCAGGCACGTCCAGCAAGACCGCGTCGAAGGTGCCCGCCTGCAAGGCCGCCAATGCGGTCGGGCCGCTGTCCACGGTTTTCACCCGATAGCCCAGTTTGAGCAACATGCCGCGTACCACCAACTGGCCGACGCTGTTGTCATCCACCAACAACACCGCACAATCCTGCGGCGCGCGTCGCTGCTCAGGCGCCGGGCTCGTGACTTTGGGCGCGGGCGGTACGGCATCGACGTCCATCTCCAACTGGAAGCGGCTGCCCTTGTGCGGCTCGGAATGGTGGGTGAGACGCCCGCCCAGCAGCTCGATCAATTGCCGGCAAATCGCCAGGCCGATACCCAGGCCGCCGTATTCGCGGGTGGTCGAACCATCAAGTTGGAAGAAGCGCTGGTACAGAGTGGCCTCGTCAAGGAAGGCGAAACCAATGCCCGTGTCAGTGACGATAAAGCTCAGGTGCAGGCCACCGTCGCTGCGGGGCACGCCCACCACGCGCAGGCGCACCGTGCCTTGGTGGGTAAACTTGAAGGCGTTGTCCAGCAGGCAATCCAGGCACTGAAGCAGTTTGTCGGCATCGCCGATCACGCGGTCGGGCAGCTCATCGGCCACGTCGATGGAAAACCCCAGGCCCTTGTTCTGCGCACTGGCGCTGAACTGCTGGCGCAAGGCGTCGAGCACGCTGCGCAGGCTGAACACCTCGGGCTTGGCACTCAGGCGTCCGGCCTGCAACTCGGTGAGGGTGAGGATGCCGTTGACCATGCGCATCATGTCTCGCGCCGAGCCAGCGGCCGTTTGCTGGTACTGCGCCAGGTCGCCGTCCAGAGGCACGGTTTGCATCAGTTCCAGGGAGCCGATCACCCCATTCATCGGGGTGCGCAGTTCGTGGGTCAGGGTGGCGAGGAATTCGTCCTTGAGCCGGTTGCTGCGGGCCAACTGCTGGTTGAGCACTTCCAGCTTCTGGCTGGCGTCGAACAGGATTTGCGCCTGTTGCTCGCGCATGCCGTTGATGCGGTCCGCCAGGGCCAGGGACAACAGCGCCACCTCAATGGCCGAGCCAATCTGGCTGGCGTACATGGTGAGGAATACGTTGGGCAAGTAGCCCAGCACCATCATGGTATTGACCACCCCGCCCAGCAGGAACGCGGTCCAGGCAATGATGAAATACCGCGCCATGCGCTGCCCGCAGCACCAGGCCTTAATGGCGGCGACGAAGATGGTCACGGTGAACACCAGCGCCAGGCCGGTGGCCAGACGCAAGGCCAGCGCGTAACTGGTCATCAGCGAGAGCAGCATCACCACCGCCCCGCAGGCCACCAGTGCCAGCAACAGACGATTGATCCAGCGACTGTGTTGGGCAGTGTGCAGGAAGCTGCGGGCGAACAGGCTGCCAAACAGCGCCGCCGAGCCAATCAGGAACGGCACCGCCGCGTTGGTCCACCACGGGTTGTCCGGCCACAAATATTCCGCCGCCACCCCATTGACCGACAATTGGTACAGGCCGAACGAGGCGATGTAGAGGATGTAATACAGGTAACTGGTGTCACGCACGCTCAGGTAGATGAACAGGTTGTAGATCAACATCCCCAGCAATACGCCGTAAATCGCCCCCAGTACATACAGGCGCAAGGGTTGTTCTTCCAGGTAGGCGGTGCCGGACCACAGCGTCAACGGGGCCTGGATCGAGCCTTGGCTTTGCAGGCGCAGGTAGAGGGTTTCCTGTTGATTGGGCACAAAGTTGAGCTTGAACAGGTAATTGCTCTGGCGCACCTCCCGGCTGGAAAAAGGCAGCGCGCTGCCGGTGCGCGCGGTGAGGCGGTAGTTGCCGGTGGGGTCGCGCTGGTACAGGTCCAGGTGGTTCAGTGGCGGGTAGGCCAGTTCCAGGAACCAGGTACGTGGGGAACGCGGGTCTTGGGCCAGGTAATGCAGGTCGACCTTGAGCCAGAACACCGAGCGTGAATAGCCGGCATTGAGGGTGGCTTTGTCATGGGGTTTGAACTGTGCGGCGTAGGCGGGGGAACTCACATCGGCGATGGTCAGGGCGTCGGTCGGGTCTTCGAGCACCTGCATGGCGCGGCCCAGTGGCAAGCTTCGCGTGTCCTGAGTGAACTCGATGGCGCTGGCGAACATAGGCAGTCCGCACAACAATAAAATCAGCAAATAGCGCATAGAGCCCCAGCGTGACCTGTCCGGTTATGTCAAAAAGCCCCCCATTCCTTTTGAGAAGACGAATACCGGCGATACAGTAAGTTGTTTGGATCCACTCTAGCATAGCCGCTAGAGGCCATTAGACACCATTGAAATAATTTTTTGAAAGGCTCTAGGACGCGGCTTACAGAGGGTTTTACAACCCGTAACGGATACTAGCAAACGGCCATAAATACCCCTGTATCCGGGCAAAATTCTGCCAGCGCCAGACGGCCCCGCCAAAAGCGTTTGGTGGTAAGCTCGCGCTCCATGAATATCTACAGCTCTCGCCCTGTTGTCCTCTGTCTCTCCGGCCATGATCCCAGTGGGGGCGCCGGCTTGCAGGCAGATATCGAAGCCCTGCTCGCCCAGGGCTGCCATGCGGCTCCGACCGTCACCGCCCTGACCGTGCAGAACACCGTCAATGTCAGCGACTTTCGCGTACTCGATCGCGAGTGGGTAATGGCCCAGGCCAATGCCGTGCTCAGCGACTCCGAAGTCGCGGCGGTCAAGCTGGGCATGCTGGGCTCTACCGCGATGGTCGACACCGTGGTCGAACTGCTGCAGGCGCATCCGCACCTGCCGGTGGTGTGCGACCCGGTGCTGCGTGCCGGCGGCGGTGGCAGCCTGGGCAAGGATGAAGTCGGCTACGCGATGCGCGAGCGGCTGTTTCCACTGTCGCTGATCGCCACACCCAACCTGCCCGAAGCCCGCATCCTTGCAGAGCTGCCCGACGGCACCGCGGACGAATGCGCCGAAAAGCTGCTGCCCTATATCAAGCACCTGCTGATCACGGGCGGCCATGGCGACGAACACGAAGTGCACAACCGCCTGTACAGCCGCGACGGCACGCGCCAGACCTTCACCTGCCAGCGCCTGCCCGGCAACTATCACGGATCGGGTTGCACCCTGGCCAGTGCACTGGCCGGGCGGATCGCCCAGGGCGAGGGCCTGGTGAGCGCCGTACAGTCTGCCCTCAACTACACTTGGCGTACCCTGCGTGACGCCGAACAACTCGGCCAGGGCCAGTTCGTGCCTCGCCGACTGCCGCTGGATTTCTGCTCGTAAGACCAAGAGGCCTGCCCGATGAAATTACGTGGCCTTTACGCCATTACCGACGGCCAACTGTTGGCCGGCAAATTCCTCGCCTATGTCGAAGCGGCATTGGACGGTGGCGTGACCTTGTTGCAGTACCGCGATAAAAGCACCGACGAAGCCCGGCGCCTGCGCGAAGCCGAAAAGTTGCGGGAGCTGTGCTCTCGCTACAAGACCCAATTGATCATCAACGACGATGCCGAATTGGCTGCGCGCCTCGGCGTCGGCGTACACCTGGGCCAGACCGACGGCCCACTGACCCCGGCGCGTGCCTTGCTGGGTTCCAAGGCGATCATCGGCGCCACCTGCCACAGCCAGATCGAACTGGCCGAGCAGGCCGCGAAGGAAGGCGCCAGCTATGTCGCCTTCGGCCGCTTCTTCAATTCCAACACCAAGCCTGGCGCGCCCGCCGCCACTGTCGAGATGCTGGCCCAGGCCCGCAAGCGCCTGCAATTGCCGATCTGCGTGATCGGCGGCATCACTCTGGAGAACGCCGAACCGCTGGTGGCCCACGGTGCTGACCTGCTGGCCGTGGTGCATGGCCTGTTCGGCGCCGAGAGCCCCCAGGAAGTCACGCGCCGCGCCCGCGCCTTTAACGATCTTCTTAAATATTCCGTTTAGAGAGCCCGACCATGTCCCGTTCCGAAAGCCTGTTTGCCAATGCCCAGAAACACATCCCCGGCGGTGTGAACTCCCCCGTGCGTGCGTTCAAGAGCGTCGGCGGCACGCCATTGTTCTTCAAGCATGCCGAAGGCGCCTACGTCACCGACGAAGATGACAAGCGCTACGTCGACTACGTTGGTTCCTGGGGTCCAATGATCCTCGGCCACAGCCATCCTGAAGTCCTCGACGCCGTCCGCCAGCAATTGCAGCACGGCCTGTCCTACGGCGCGCCGACCGCGATGGAAACCGAGATGGCCGACCTGGTCTGCTCGATCGTGCCGTCGATGGAGATGGTGCGCATGGTCAGTTCCGGCACCGAAGCCACCATGAGCGCAATCCGCCTGGCCCGTGGTTTCACCGGCCGCGACAGCATTATCAAATTCGAAGGCTGCTACCACGGCCACTCCGACAGCCTGCTGGTCAAGGCCGGTTCCGGCGCACTGACCCAGGGCGTTCCGAGTTCGGCCGGCGTACCCGCCGCGTTCGCCAAACACACGCTGACCCTGCCGTTCAACGACATTGCCGCGGTCGAGCAGATGCTCAGCGAAGTCGGCCAGGACGTGGCTTGCATCATCGTCGAGCCGGTCGCTGGCAACATGAACTGCGTACCGCCGGCCCCGGGCTTCCTCGAAGGCTTGCGCGAGCAGTGCGACAAACACGGCGTGGTACTGATTTTCGACGAAGTGATGACCGGTTTCCGTGTCGCCCTCGGCGGCGCCCAAGCGCACTATGGCGTCACGCCAGACCTGAGCACCTTTGGCAAGATCATTGGCGGCGGCATGCCGGTGGGCTGCTTTGGCGGCAAGCGTGAAATCATGCAGCAGATCGCGCCGCTGGGCCCGGTGTACCAGGCGGGCACCCTGTCCGGTAACCCACTGGCCATGGCGGCCGGCCTGACCACCCTGCGCCTGATCAGCCGCCCGGGTTTCCACGCCGAGCTGACCGACTACACCACTCGCCTGCTGGACGGCCTGCAACAGCGCGCCGATGCCGCCGGTATCCCGTTTGTCACCACCCAGGCCGGTGGCATGTTCGGCCTGTATTTCAGCGGTGCCGACGATATCGTCACGTTCGAGGACGTGATGGGCAGCGATGCCGACCTCTTCAAGCGCTTCTTCCACCTGATGCTGGAAGGCGGCGTGTACCTGGCGCCGAGCGCCTTCGAGGCGGGCTTCACCTCGATCGCCCACGGCGACGCCGAGCTGAAACTGACCCTTGACGCCGCCGAGCGCGCCTTCGCCGCCCTGAAATAAACAGGTGCACACTCTGATGCTGCCCTCGGCAGCGTCAGATTTTCTACTTTGCCTACAGCGTTTTCCTTATTTTTTCGAGAATTCACCTGCAATCCGGCAGATAACTTGCCCAACCAGCAGAAAAACGAGTAAAGACTTTGTAAGCAGAGGCCTGCTTATTTCATAATGCGCGCTTATTGGACCCCCGAGGGTCCGCGTGCCCCGTCAGAGGTAAGTCGATTCCCATGAAACGCACCGGCCGCACCCTGGTCCTGGGCTGCCTGTTGCTCCTTCAGCCGCTGCTGGCACATGCACAAGCAGGCGGCAACTCGTTGTTAATCCCAGCGATGGGTCGTTGCACCCTCAATACCCAGCCAGACAGCCAGGCCGAAGCCCTGAGCGCGTGCCAGAAGCAGGCCGACGGCGGGGATGCGCAGGCGCAATACGAGTTGGGCGAGTTCTTCTACGACAGCAAAAACCCCGCCCGCGACCTCAACAAGGCCTTGAACTACTTCGAGAAAGCCTCGTTGCAGGGCCACGCCCAGGCGCAATTCCAACTGGGCACCATGTTCTTCCACGGTGAAGGCGTGCCGGCCAATAACGTCCAGGCGTATATCGTGCTGAAAATGGCTGCGGTCAATGGCGCCGAAGACGCGCTGGACACCGCCGACGAAGTGGCCGAGCACATGCAGCGCGATGAGCTGGAAGTGGCGACCCAGGTGCTGGGGCAGATTTTCCGCAATTACCTGCAGGAATTGCAGAGTGCCGATGGGCGTTCGCCGTTCTCACCCCTGCCCTGATCGATCTGCGGCGAGGGCGCGTGCTCCTCGCCAGGCTGCAAAGCGGGTTCACAACCCTTCACTGACTTCTATCTGACGCATCTGTAAATTGCATTGGGGCCGCTTCGAGCCCCGGCGGGAGTAAGCGTCCTCGTCACAAACGTCTTACTTTTCGGGCATCGGCATCGGAAACGGCATGACATTGCTGGTGCCACGGGCTTCGCTGATCTTCGGCGTTCCCAGGCGCTCGACTTCATCGATGCGCACAATCGAATGCATCGGCACAAAACTACGCACCACGCCTTCGAACTGGGCCTTGAGTTTCTCTTCGCCCGGGTCGACGACCAACTGGGTGCGCTCGCCAAAGACGAACTCTTCCACCTCCAGGAAGCCCCACAGATCGCTCTGATAGATCTGCTTGGCGTACATTTCGAACACCTGGCCCTGGTTCAGGAAAATCACCTTGTAGATTGGAGCTTCACGTTTGGTCATGGTGGGCGAACAACACATCGGGGATATAAAAGAGGGCGCGAACTATAGCATGGCACCCGATGCACAACGCTAGGAACCAATGGACATGCCCCCTATAATGCGCGGTTCTTTACCACCAGTTGACGATTCCCATGGCCAAGAAGCTTTATATCGAAACCCACGGTTGCCAGATGAACGAGTACGACAGCTCGCGCATGGTCGATCTGCTGGGTGAACACCAGGCCCTGGAAGTCACCGCCCGCGCCGAAGATGCCGACGTGATCCTGCTCAATACCTGCTCGATCCGCGAACGGGCCCAGGACCGCGTGTACTCGCAACTGGGCCGCTGGCGCGAACTGAAACTGGCCAACCCGGACATGGTGATCGCCGTCGGCGGTTGCGTGGCCAGCCAGGAAGGCGCCGCCATCCGCGACCGCGCGCCCTATGTCGACGTGGTGTTCGGCCCACAGACCCTGCACCGCCTGCCGGAAATGATCGACGCTGCGCGCCTCACCAGGCTGCCCCAGGTCGACGTCTCGTTCCCGGAAATCGAAAAATTCGACCATTTGCCCGAGCCACGCATCGACGGGCCGAGCGCCTATGTGTCGGTGATGGAAGGCTGCAGCAAGTACTGCACCTTCTGTGTGGTGCCTTACACCCGTGGCGAAGAAGTCAGCCGGCCGTTTGACGATGTGCTGTCGGAAATTATCCACCTGGCCGAACACGGCGTGCGCGAAGTGACCCTCCTCGGCCAGAACGTCAACGGCTATCGCGGCCAGACCCACGATGGCCGCCTGGCGGACCTGGCGGAGCTGATCCGCGTGGTCGCCGCCGTCGATGGCATCGAGCGCATTCGCTACACCACCTCGCACCCGTTGGAGTTTTCCGACAGCCTGATCCAGGCCCACGCCGAAGTGCCGGAGCTGGTCAAGCACCTGCATTTGCCGGTGCAGTCGGGCTCGGACCGCATCCTGGCGGCCATGAAGCGCAACCACACCGCCCTGGAATACAAATCCAAACTGCGCAAATTGCGCGCGGCGGTGCCGGGTATCTGCATCAGCTCGGACTTTATCGTCGGTTTTCCCGGCGAAACCGAGAAAGACTTCCAGCAGACCATGAAGCTGATCGAAGACGTCGGTTTTGACTTCTCCTATTCGTTTGTCTACAGCCAGCGTCCGGGCACCCCGGCCGCCGACCTGCTGGACGAAACCCCGGAAGAACTGAAAAAAGAGCGCTTGAACGCCCTGCAACATCGCCTGAACCAGCAGGGTTTCGAGATCAGCCGACAAATGGTCGGGTCCACCCAACGCATCCTGGTCACCGACTACTCGAAAAAAGACCCGGGCGAATTGCAGGGGCGCACCGAGAACAACCGCATCGTCAACTTCCGTTGCGACAATCCGACCTTGATCGGCCAGTTTGCCGATGTGCACATCGATGCGGCGCAACCGCATTCGTTGCGCGGGTCTCTGGTGCAATAACCCTCAAATCACCACGGCTCAAAATGTGGGAGGGGGCTTGCCCCCGATGACGGCGTGTCAGACACAGATGTTTTATCTTCACCTGCGTTATCGGGGGCAAGCCCCCTCCCACATTTGAATTGCATGGCATCAGGGTTAGATAAATGCTTTCGTACCCGAGCCACTGGCGCTATTCTCTCTTTCACCTCCACAGCCAAAGGGCGGCTAAAAGCAACCTTGAACGCACCCATAGCAGAACCCCATCGTTTCCTCCTCGAGCCGTTTGAGGCTCGCCGTTTCGCCAATCTGTGCGGACAGTTCGACGAGCACCTGCGCCTGATCGAACAACGCCTGAGCATCGAGATCCGCAACCGCGGCAATCAATTCGAGCTTATTGGCGAACCCCAGCACACCACGTCTGCAGAAAACCTGCTCCGCCGCCTCTACCGCGAAACCAAGGGTAGTGAGCTGTCGCCGGAAACGGTGCACCTGTACCTGCAGGAATCCGCCGTGGAAGACCTGGCCAACAACCCGGTGGCCGAAGCCAGCGTGGCCCTGCGCACCAAAAAAGGCATGATTCGCCCACGCGGCTTGAATCAGCAGCGCTACGTCAAAGAAATTCTCGGCAACGATATCAACTTCGGCATCGGCCCCGCCGGTACCGGCAAGACCTACCTGGCCGTGGCCTGCGCGGTCGACGCCTTGGAGCGCGAGCAAGTGCGCCGCATCCTGTTGGTGCGCCCAGCGGTCGAGGCGGGTGAAAAACTCGGCTTCCTGCCCGGCGACCTGGCCCAGAAGATCGATCCGTACCTGCGCCCGCTCTACGACGCGCTCTACGAAATGCTCGGCTTTGAATACGTGGCCAAGCTGATCGAACGCCAAGTGATCGAAATCGCCCCGCTGGCCTACATGCGTGGCCGTACGCTGAACAACAGCTTCATCATCCTCGACGAAAGCCAGAACACCACTGTCGAGCAGATGAAGATGTTCCTCACCCGTATCGGTTTCGGCTCCACCGCCGTGATCACCGGTGACGTCACCCAGGTCGACCTGCCCAAGGGCACCAAATCCGGCCTGGCCCAGGTGATCGAGGTGCTCAAGGACGTGCCGGGTATCAGCTTCACGCACTTCATGCCCAAGGACGTGGTCCGCCACCCGCTGGTGCAGCGCATTGTCGAGGCCTACGAGCGCTTCGACCATCGCGACGACGCACCGACCCAGGATGCGCGCCGCGATGCTTGAGCTTGACCTGCAGCTGGCCACCGACGCGCCCGCTCCCAGCGAAGAGCAGTTCCGTCAATGGTGCACCCTGGCCCTGCGCCAGCGCACCGCTGACTCGGAACTGACCATTCGCCTGGTGGACGAGCCCGAGGGCCGCGAACTGAATCACACCTGGCGCCAGAAGGATTACGCGACCAACGTGCTGTCCTTTCCCGCCGACGTACCCGACGAGTTGCTGGATATCCCGCTGCTGGGCGACCTGGTGATCTGCGTCGAAGTGGTCGAACGCGAAGCTCGGGAGCAAGGCAAGGTTCTTGAGGCCCATTGGGCCCATCTGGTCATCCACGGCTGCTTGCATCTGCTGGGCTACGACCATATAGACGATGACGAAGCCGAAGAGATGGAAGCGCTGGAACGAACGTTGCTTGCAGAATTGGGTCATCGCGATCCGTATGCAGACGACGAAAACTGATCGACACTTAACTGAAACAACAAAGGATTTAGAGTAATCGCTATGAGCGAAGACCGATCGAGCAACGGGCAAAAGTCATGGCTGGGTAAACTGACCCAGGCTTTTGCCCACGAGCCGAAAAACCGCCAGGAGCTGCTGGAGCTGCTGCGCGAAGCCCACCAGAACAAGTTGCTGGACAGCGAAGCGCTGGCCATCGTCGAAGGCGCCATCCAGGTGGCTGACCTGCAGGTTCGCGACATCATGGTCCCGCGCTCGCAGATGATCAGCATCAAGGCGACCCAGACCCCACGGGAATTCCTCCCGGCCGTGATCGATTCGGCGCACTCGCGCTACCCGGTGATCGGTGAAAGCCATGACGACGTCATGGGTGTCCTGCTGGCCAAGGACCTGCTGCCGCTGATCCTCAAGGAGAACGGCGACAGCTTCAACATCAAGGACCTGCTGCGTCCCGCCACGTTCGTCCCGGAATCCAAGCGCCTGAATGTGCTGCTGCGTGAATTCCGCGCCAACCACAATCACATGGCCATCGTGATCGACGAATACGGCGGCGTGGCTGGCCTGGTAACCATCGAGGACGTGCTGGAACAAATCGTCGGCGATATCGAAGATGAGCACGACGTCGAAGAAGACAGCTACATCAAGCCACTGCCCAGCGGTGACTTCCTGATCAAGGCGCTGACACCGATCGAGAACTTCAACGAGTTCTTCGACAGCGAGTTCTCCGACGATGAGTTCGATACCGTCGGCGGCCTGGTGATGAGTGCATTTGGTCATTTGCCCAAGCGCAATGAAACCACCGAGATCGGTGCGTATCGCTTCCGCATCCTGAATGCCGACAGCCGTCGCATCCACCTGATCCGTCTGACACCTATTGCCCGCTAAGGACTGACATGCGCCGTTTCATCGCTCCCGGCTGGCCCGGTAACCTGCTGGCCGTGGTGGCCGGCGCCATCACCACCCTGGCGCTGGCGCCGTTCGACCTGTGGCCGTTTGCGCTGCTGGCGGTCGGACTGTTTTATGTCGGGCTGCGGGAATTGTCCCCACGCCAGGCCCTGAGCCGTGGCTGGTGTTTCGGTTTCGGCCTGTTTGGCGCTGGCACCAGTTGGATCTACTACAGCATCCACCACTTCGGCGGCGCCTCGGTGCTGTTGGCCGGGCTGCTGATGCTGGCATTCACCGCCGCCATTGCCCTGTTCTTCGCCTTACCCGCGTGGCTGTGGGCACGCTGGCTGCGCCGCAATGAAGCGCCGCTGGCCGACGCCCTGACCTTTGCCGCATTGTGGGTCGGCCAGGAAGCCTTTCGTGGCTGGTTCCTCACCGGCTTCCCCTGGTTGTACTCCGGTTACAGTCAACTCGACGGCCCCCTCACCGGCCTCGCGCCAGTGGGTGGCATGTGGCTGATTTCCTTCGCGCTGGCGCTGACCGCAGCCTTGCTGTGCAACCTGCCACGCCTGCTCGCAACCCGGCGCAACGCCTTTATCGGCACTGGCCTGCTGTTGCTGGTGGCGCCTTGGGCAATCGGCCTGGCCCTCAAGCATCACGACTGGACCTCGCCTTCCGGCGCACCGTTAAGCGTGGCGGCGATCCAGGGCAACGTCGAACAAAGCATGAAGTGGGACCCCGAGCAGCTCAATGCGCAACTGGCGCTGTACCGCGACATGAGCTTCAGCTCCAAGCGCGTCGACCTGCTGGTATGGCCCGAAACAGCGGTGCCGGTGCTCAAGGAATCGGTCGAGGGTTACCTGGGGATGATGGGCAAGTTCGCCGCCGAGCGGCATACCGCCCTGATCACCGGTGTGCCGATTCGCCAGGAAGTGCATCATCACAAGCGCTACTTCAACGGAATCACCGTAGTGGGTGAAGGGGACGGCACTTACCTGAAGCAGAAACTGGTGCCCTTCGGCGAGTACGTGCCACTGCAGGACATGTTGCGCGGCTTGATTGCCTTCTTCGACCTGCCCATGTCGGACTTCGCCCGTGGCCCGTCCGACCAGGCAATGCTGCAAGCCAAGGGCTATCAGATTGCACCGTTCATTTGCTATGAAGTGGTGTACCCGGAATTCGCCGCTGGCCTGTCGGCCCAGAGCGACCTGCTGCTGACCATCAGCAACGACACCTGGTTCGGCACCTCCATCGGCCCCTTGCAGCATCTGCAAATGGCGCAAATGCGTGCGCTGGAAGCCGGCCGCTGGATGATCCGCGCCACCAACAATGGCGTGACCGGCCTGATCAACCCGTATGGTCAGATCACCGCGCAAATCCCGCAGTTCGAGCGCGGCATTCTCTACGGCGACGTGGTGCCGATGCACAACCTGACACCGTATCTGCAATGGCGCTCATGGCCGTTGATCATCCTGTGCCTGGGGCTGTTTGGCTGGGCACTGCTGGCGGGCCGGATGTCCAAAACCGTCTGACCAGGCAACACCAAACCAATGTGGGAGGGCGCGCGCCCCAATGGCAATTGTTCAGACACAGATGTTTTGACTGAAATGCCGCTATCGGCGCAAGCCCCCTCCCACATTTTGATTTGCGGTGCTATCGATAGAACAACCGATACCCCACCTGCCCCACCGCCTCGTTGAGCAACTGCCCGCTCTGCCACACTGACTTGAACTCCGGCATCCAGCCGCCCAGTGGCCGGGCGTTGTCCACGCCCAGGAAACCGACAGGCGCCGGCACCACGGTAAAGCCGGCCTTTTCAAAGCTCCAGACCGAACGCGGCATATGCCAGGCCTGGGTCACCAGCACCACGCGCTTGATGCCCTCGGGTAACAGAACCCCGGCGCTCATCTGCGCGTTTTCCCACGTGGTACGGCTGCGCTCTTCCTTCCAGCGCACCATGACGCCAAAGTCATCTTGCATCGACACCGCCATCAACTCAGCCTCGCTGGGCGGCGTCCCGTAGTGCAAACCACCGCTGGTCAACACCGGCAACCCGGATGCCTTGGCCAAACGCGCGGCATAGCGCTGGCGCTCAAGCCCGATTCCCGTGGGCTGGTCCGAACCCCAGGCCGGATCGCCACGCTCTCGGCCCGAACCCAATATCACAATGGCATCAGCGCGCTCGGCCAGGGTCGACCAGTCCTCGCGGGCCAAGGGCGGTTGCGTCTCCAGGGCCCGCGCGCCCCACTCCACCACGACCGGCAAGCTCATCAGCCACATGCCCCCCAGCCCCAGGGCAAAACAGCATCCCGCCAGGCGCGGACGGCTGCGACGAAACCACCAGGCAAGCGCGAGCAACAGCAAAAGAATGCCAGGCGGCAGTAACAGTTGTTTGATGAAGTAACGAATAGGCATCGGGCATCTCCATAGATGCCCGAAGCCTAAGGTGTAACGGGGGTTGAGCGACACTATTTAAGAGCAAAGCTGTGGTTGCGATGATCAGGCAGCAACAGGAGGGTGCATTACTTGAACCGTACGGCCCGACGTTTTTCCGGGCCGCGACCAGCCAACACATCCTTGAGCCACACCACCTTGGCCGACCGCGGGGGTTCACCGTATGGCGGGGAAGCCACACCGCTCGACACCGCGCGTCCATTCCTTTCCAGGTAAGCCGTGATCAGTTCCAACTCTGCGCGGCTCAAGCCTCGCAGTTCCAACTCCACAGGCCGTTCATCACGCAATCGGTCCGCAGTACTTGCCGCATCCAGTGCCCGACCCAAGCGGTCGATCAGTCCTTGGTATACATCCGATTTAGATAACATTCGCTGCGATTCCACCATCCCCTCACCTCATTGAAGATAAGACTCACTCCCCAATAAACAGCGTAGCCCCCATGGCTGCGCCTGCCCGGTGCCGCGACAGACGGCCTCGGTGGCGCAATCAGGGTTTCCCTCGATAGAGTGGGGTCATGTATGCTACGGCGCTTCCTGTAACTCCACTTCCCGCAGGGTTTGGGCACGGACGCGCCGCTTTTTGGTGTCGATCAACCCGGACAGTGCACCGAAGAGGATTAGGCCACCCCTATCCAGTTCAAAAGTAGCCATGCACGAACAATATCAGCCCCGTGAAATAGAAAATGCCGCCCAAACCTTCTGGGACGAGCAAAAGTCCTTTGAAGTCAGTGAACAGCCAGGCAAGGAGACTTTCTACTGCCTATCGATGTTCCCTTACCCCAGCGGCAAGCTACACATGGGGCATGTGCGTAACTACACCATCGGCGACGTGATTTCCCGCTACCAGCGCATGCAAGGCAAGAACGTCCTGCAACCCATGGGTTGGGACGCCTTCGGCATGCCGGCGGAAAACGCCGCGATGAAAAACAACGTGGCTCCCGCCAAGTGGACCTACGAAAACATCGCCTACATGAAGTCCCAGCTGCGCAGCCTGGGCCTGGCGGTGGACTGGTCTCGCGAAGTGACCACCTGCAAGCCGGACTACTACCGCTGGGAACAATGGCTGTTCACTCGCCTGTTCGAAAAAGGCGTGATCTACAAAAAAAGCGGCACCGTGAACTGGGACCCGATCGACCAGACCGTACTGGCCAACGAGCAGGTCATCGACGGGCGCGGCTGGCGTTCCGGCGCGCTGATCGAAAAGCGCGAAATCCCGATGTACTACTTCAAGATCACCGCCTACGCGGACGAACTCTTGTCGAGCCTCGACGATTTGCCGGGCTGGCCTGAACAGGTCAAGACCATGCAACGCAACTGGATCGGCAAGTCCAAGGGCATGGAAGTTCAGTTCCCGTACAACGTCGACTCCATCGGCGAAGCCGGCGCACTCAAAGTCTTCACCACCCGTCCAGACACCCTGATGGGCGCGACCTACGTCGCCGTGGCTGCCGAGCACCCATTGGCCACCCAGGCTGCCCGCAACAACCCTGAACTGCAGGCGTTCATTGCCGAATGCAAAGGCGGTAGCGTGGCCGAGGCCGACGTCGCCACCCAGGAGAAAAAGGGCCTGCCGACCGGGTTGTTCGTCGAGCACCCGCTGACCGGCGAAAAGCTGCCGGTCTGGGTCGCCAACTACGTGCTGATGCACTACGGCGATGGCGCAGTAATGGCTGTGCCGGCCCACGACGAGCGCGATTTCGAATTCGCTACCAAATACAGCCTGCCGATCAAGTCAGTGGTGCGCACCAGCTCGGGCGACACCAACCCGGCCCCGTGGCAAGACGCCTACGGTGAGCACGGTGAGCTGATCAACTCCGGCGAGTTCGACGGCCTGGACTTCGCCGGCGCCTTCGACGCCATCGAAGTCGCACTGATCAAGAAAAACCTCGGCGCCTCGCGCACCCAGTTCCGCCTGCGCGACTGGGGCATCAGCCGCCAACGCTATTGGGGCTGCCCGATCCCGATCATCCATTGCGAAAGCTGTGGCGACGTGCCGGTGCCGGAAGACCAACTGCCGGTCATCCTGCCGGAAGACGTGGTGCCGGACGGCGCCGGTTCGCCGCTGGCGCGCATGCCCGCGTTCTACGAGTGCAACTGCCCGAAATGCGGCCAGCCTGCCAAGCGTGAAACCGACACCATGGACACCTTCGTCGAGTCCTCGTGGTACTACGCCCGCTACGCCTCGCCGCACTATGAAGGCGGCCTGGTGGAAAAATCCGCGGCCGACCACTGGCTGCCGGTGGATCAGTACATCGGCGGTATCGAACACGCCATTCTCCACCTGCTGTACGCGCGCTTCTTCCACAAGCTGATGCGCGACGAAGGCCTGGTGAGTTCCAATGAACCGTTCAAGAACCTGCTGACCCAGGGCATGGTCGTCGCCGAGACTTACTATCGCCGCGAGGCCAATGGCGCCTACACCTGGTTCAACCCGGCGGACGTCGAACTGGAGCGCGACAGCAAGGCCAAGGTCATCAGCGCCAAGCTGATCGCCGACGGCCTGCCGGTGGAAATCGGCGGCACCGAGAAGATGGCCAAGTCGAAGAACAACGGCGTCGACCCACAGTCGATGATCGACCAGTTCGGCGCAGACACCTGCCGCCTGTTCATGATGTTCGCCTCGCCGCCTGACATGAGCGCCGAATGGTCCGACTCCGGCGTCGAAGGTTCGCACCGTTTCCTCAAGCGCGTCTGGCGCCTGGCCCATGCCCATGTCAGCCAGGGCCTGCCTGGCAAGCTGGATGTAGCGGGCTTGAATGATGAGCAGAAAGCCATTCGCCGCAGCACCCACCTGGCCATCAAGCAAGCGAGCCAGGACGTGGGCCAGCACCACAAGTTCAACACCGCCATCGCCCAGGTGATGACCCTGATGAACGTGCTGGAGAAAGCACCACACGCCACCGAACAGGACCGTGCGCTGGTTCAGGAAGGCCTGGAAACGGTCACCTTGCTGCTGGCCCCGATCACGCCGCACATCAGCCACGAACTGTGGAGCCGCCTGGGCCACAGCGACGCGGTCATTGATGCCCGCTGGCCGGTGCAGGATGACAGCGCGCTGGTACAGGACACGTTGCAACTGGTGATCCAGGTCAACGGTAAACTGCGCGGGCACATCGACATGCCTGCCAGCGCCAGCCGTGAAGACGTCGAAGCGGCCGCCCGCATCAATGAGAACGTGCTGCGCTTTACCGAAGGCCTGACGATCCGCAAAGTGATCGTGGTGCCCGGCAAGCTGGTCAATATCGTCGCGAGCTAAATCGGATCGGGCGCAGGGCTTGGGCCCTGCGCCGAACAAAACCTCCAGGGCCTCGATAAGGCCCACATGGTTTCAAGGGGAGCAACAAAATGATCAAACGCAATTTGCTGGTGATGGGCCTTGCCGTGCTGCTGAGCGCTTGCGGCTTCCAGCTGCGCGGTACTGGCACCAATGAACTGGCGATCAAGGAACTGGACGTCAGCGCCCGCGACGCCTACGGCAATACTGTGACCCAGTTGCGCCAGGTACTGGAAAACAGCGGTGTGCACGTCTACACCGGCGCGCCCTATAAGCTGGTCCTGATAAACGAGAAAGAAACCCAGCGTAACCTCAGTTACGCCAGTGCCGGCCGCGCCTCGGACATCGAACTGAGCAGTGAGCTCAACTTCGAAATCCAGGGCCGCGAACATCTGCCATTGATGGGTGACAAGGTCCAGGTGCAGAAAATCGTCAGCCACGACGGCAACAACCTGGTGGGTTCGGACTCGGAAAGCATCCAGGTGCGCAAGGAAATGCGTCGTGAATTGGTGCAACGCATGGTCGTGCGCCTGCAGATGCTGACCCCACAACAACTCGACACCTTGCAGCAAAACGCCGACAACAAGGCCAAGGCTGACGCCGACGCCCTGAAAGCCGCGCAAGAGTACGAAAACAACACGCCGAAACAATCGCCTGTTGAAGTCCCTGTCGAGTAAGCCAGACGGGGCGCCCCAGGCGCCCCGTTCGCCCAGCCTATGAAACTCGCCCCCGCCCAACTCGCCAAACACCTGCAAGGTGGCCTCGCGCCGGTGTATATCGTCAGCGGTGATGACCCGCTGCTGTGCCAGGAAGCGGCGGACGCCATCCGCACTGCCGCACGCCAGCACGGCTTCGATGAGCGACAGGTGTTCAGCGCCGACGCCAGTTTCGACTGGGGCACGCTGCTGCAAGCCGGCGCCAGCATGTCGCTGTTTGCGGAAAAACGCCTGCTGGAGCTGCGCTTGCCGTCGGGCAAGCCCGGAGACAAAGGCGCGGCCGCCTTCATCGAGTACTGTTCACGACCTGCCGAAGACACAGTGCTGCTGATCAGCCTGCCCAAGCTCGACGGCAGTGCGCAGAAAACCAAGTGGGGCAAGGCGCTGGTGGAAGGGGCGCAGACCCAGTTCATCCAGATCTGGCCGGTGGATAGCAGCCAGTTGCCACAATGGATTCGTCAGCGCCTGTCACAGTCGGGGCTATCGGCGACGCAAGATGCGGTCGAGCTGATCGCCGCCCGGGTCGAAGGCAACTTGCTTGCCGCCGCCCAGGAGATCGAAAAGCTCAAGCTGATGGCTGAAGACGGGCAGATCACCGTCGAGACCGTGCAAGGCGCGGTAGCCGACAGTGCGCGGTTTGACGTGTTCGGGCTGGTGGACGCGATCCTCAATGGCGAACCGGCCCACGCCCTGCGCATGCTCGAAGGGTTACGCGGTGAAGGCGTGGAACCGCCGGTGATCCTCTGGGCCCTGGCCCGGGAACTGCGGGTGCTGGCCAATATCGCCCTGCAATACAGCCAGGGCACGCCGCTCGACAAATGCTTCAGCCAGGCCCGGCCGCCCGTGTGGGACAAACGCAAGCCCCTGATGAGCAAAGCCCTGCAACGGCACTCGGCGCAACGCTGGGCGCAATTGCTGCTGGAAGCGCAGCGCATCGATGCGCAGATCAAGGGCCAGGCAGCCGGTTCGCCGTGGATGAGCCTGAGTCGTTTGTCGCTGTTGATGTCCGGACAGCGCCTGACACTCCCCGCCGAATAGCCCCCCTCTTAAAAACACCGCAAAACCAATGTGGGAGGGGGCTTGCCCCCGATAGCGGCGTGTCAGCCACTGCATCTTTAGCTGATCCACCACGATCGGGAGCAAGTCGAATCATCGCACCGCCCTTCCCACATTTTTGACTGCGTTTACAATTCATGGGCTTTACAGCAGCCTGGCTTCGGCAGATGATTTGCACCGCTGCATCCCACCTGAAGAGAGCATCAACCATGAGCAAAAAGCCATCCAAGCATGGCCCCAACAAGGCCAAATCCATCATCGCCCAGCCACTATTCCGCAGCCGTCAGGAACGCGCCGGCAAGGGCAAAGGCAGCTACCGCCGCGAAGCCTTCCAGTCTAATAGCTGGGAGGCTTCTTACTTTCTGGCTGCCTGAAGGCAAGCGCCCCTCCGGCATGATAAGGTCTGCACCTGATTTGTAATCCCTGGACCTGTGCATGCCCTCTAGTCTTTCCCGTCGTTGGCACCTTCGCCAATTGATCGCTGCCTCCAGCCTCATACTGCTCGTCGCCTGCGCGGAAAAGCCCACCGCCGCGGACGCTCAACCCCTGCCGACATTGCAGACCGCCCCCGTCGCAGCGCCCGCTGTCGTGGCCCCGCTGGCCGTGGACAATCTCGACATCCAGCCCACCCAGACCTTTGCCGAATGGCAGGCCGGTTTCCGCGAGCAAGCCTTGAAGGCCGGGATTACACCCGCCGTCTTCGATAATGCATTTGCCGGTGTTACCCCCGACATGGCGGTGATCCGCGCCGACCGCAGCCAGCCGGAGTTTTCCCGCCCGGTGTGGGAATACCTCGATGGCGCCCTGTCGCCGGTGCGCGTGCGTAACGGCCAGTCAATGCTGATCAAGTACGCCGATATCCTGCAAAGCATCGAGCAACGGTATGGCGTCGACCGCCAGGCACTGGTCTCGGTCTGGGGCATGGAAAGCAACTTCGGCCAGTTCCAAGGCAATAACTCGGTGATCCGCTCCTTGGCGACCCTGGCCTACGAAGGCCGTCGCCCGGCCTTTGCCCAGGCGCAATTGCTCGCCGCACTGCAGATCATCCAGCATGGCGATATCCAGGCCGACCAGATGAAAGGCTCCTGGGCCGGCGCCATGGGCCAGACCCAATTTATCCCGACCACCTACAATACCCACGCCGTGGACTTCGATGGCGACGGTCGCCGCGATATCTGGAACAGCCCGGCCGACGCCCTCGCCTCTACCGCTCACTACCTGCAAAGCTCCGGCTGGCAGAAAGGCCAACCGTGGGGCTTCGAGGTGCAACAACTGCCGGCGAACTTCGATTACGCCCTGGCCGACGGCGGTATACGCAAGACCGTGGCCGAATGGCTGAAACTGGGTATCCAGTTGCCACCGGGGGCCAGCATGCCGGCCAACGTTGGGCAACTGTCCGCCGCGCTGCTGCTGCCAGCCGGCTACCGTGGCCCGGCGTTCCTGGTGCTGGATAATTTCCGCGCGATCCTCAAGTACAACAACTCATCGTCCTACGCGCTGGCCGTGGGCCTGCTGTCGGAACGGTTTGGTGGAGGCGGTGTGATCCGTGGGGATTGGCCGAAGGATGAGCTGCCGCTGAGCCGTTCACAGCGCATCGACCTGCAGACGGCATTGAGCGCCAATGGTTATGACGCGGGCAACCCGGACGGAATTATCGGCGCGAACACGCGCAAGGCGATTCGGGCGGCGCAGCAATCGTTGGGCTGGCCAGCGGATGGGTATCCGACCGTGAAGTTGCTGGAGTCGTTGCAGAACCGTTAGATCTGCTTATGGCGGCGACCACTCTCGGGGGCAAGCCCTCGATAGCGGTTTAGCAAACGCCAATAGATTCAGGGCCGGACAACCACATCCTGCTCCAACACCACCTGCTGCTCCCCCGCATCCAACCGCACCAACGCGCCCATCGGCAGCGTCAGGTTCGGATCGCAATGCCCGCTGCGCCAGCCGGCCAGCACCGGTATGCACAACGGCTCGAACGTCTGCTTCAGCAGGCGCTCCAGCGCAACGTTATCCACACCCGCCACATCCCCTACCAGCACACCGGCGACCTGAGCCAACTTGCCCGCCAGACGCAGGTGCGTCAGCAGACGGTCAATGCGGTAGATCGGCTCGTTGACGTCTTCGATAAACAGGATGATGCCCTCGGCATCGATTTCGTAGGGCGTGCCCATCACCGCCGCGATCATTGACAGGTTGCCCCCCAATAAGCGCCCACAGGCGATACCAGGCTCGATCGTAGTCAACGGGTAGGCCACCGGGTGCACCAACACACTGCCTGCGCCCAGCTGGCCTCGCAGCAGGTTGAACAGTGATGACTCGGTGGGGGGTTGCTTGCCGCCAAGCAAGTCGGCATTCAGCATCGGGCCGTGGAAGGTCACAAAGCCCGCATAGCGGCTGATCGCAAGGTGCAAAGCGGTGATGTCGCTGTAGCCCACAAAGGGTTTGGGGTTGGCGCGCAGCAGGTCGAAGTCCAGCGCGTCGAGCAGTCGCGGTGTGCCGTAACCACCACGCAAACAGAAGATAGCGTCGATTTCCGGATCGGCAAAAGCGGCGTGCAGGTCACGCAGACGTACTGCATCGCTGCCGGCGAGGTAGCCGTCGCGTTCATAGACACCGGGGGAAATTCGCAGATCGTAGCCGCGCGTGCGCATCCATTGGCCAGCCTTTTCAACGTCCAGCACGGCAGGGCCGGCGGGAGCGATCAGGGCGATGGTGCCTTCAGAGCGAAGGGCTGGAACGGCTGCAGTCATACACAACTCTCCCTAACTAACGCGGAACGAAATGTGGGAGGGGGCTTGCCCCCGAAAGCGGTGGATCAGCCAGCACATGGAGTGACTGACATACCGCAATCGGGGGCAAGCCCCCTCCCACACTGGATCTCAATCCCTATCAGGAAACCAGGCTAGCCTTGACCAGCTTGGCTTGCTCATCGGCGTGGTACGAGGAACGCACCAGCGGGCCCGACGCGACGTTCTTGAAGCCCATCTTGTAGCCTTCCTCGGCGAACCAGGCAAAGGTGTCCGGGTGCACGAAGCGCTGTACTGGCAAGTGGCTGCGGGACGGTTGCAGGTACTGGCCCAGGGTCAGCATGTCGATGTCGTGTTCGCGCATGCGCTTCATGACTTCGATCACTTCTTCGTCGGTTTCGCCCAGGCCCAGCATCAAGCCGGATTTGGTCGGAATATGCGGCATCATCTGCTTGAACTTCTGCAGCAGGGTCAGCGACCACTGGTAGTCCGAACCCGGGCGCGCGGCCTTGTACAGGCGCGGCACGGTTTCCAGGTTGTGGTTGAACACATCTGGCGGCTCGGCGGCGGTGATTTCCAGCGCCACGTCCATACGGCCACGGTAGTCCGGGACCAGGGTTTCGAGCATCACGTTCGGTGACAGCTTGCGGATTTCGCGGATGCAGTCGGCGAAATGCTGGGCGCCGCCGTCGCGCAGGTCGTCACGGTCTACCGAGGTGATCACCACGTACTTGAGTTTCAGGTCGGCGATGGCGATGGCCAGGCTTTCCGGTTCGTTGACGTCCAGTGGCTTCGGCCGGCCGTGGCCGACGTCGCAGAACGGGCAACGACGGGTGCAGATGTCACCCATGATCATGAAGGTAGCGGTGCCGCCGGAGAAGCACTCGCCCAGGTTCGGGCACGATGCTTCTTCGCACACGCTGTGCAGCTTGTGCTTGCGCAGCAGGGCCTTGATCCGGTCGACTTCCGGCGAGACCGGAATACGCACGCGAATCCAGTCAGGCTTTTTCGGCAGTTCGGTCGTCGGGATGATCTTGACCGGGATGCGTGCAACCTTTTCGGCGCCGCGCAGCTTGACGCCGGCTTCCACCTTGGCACGCGGGGCCGGGGCCGGACGCTCGGTAACGTCCAGCGTCGGGATCATGGTTTGCACTGCATCAGTAGTCATAATCAGTCGATTCCGCCCGTGAGGGTCGTCTGCTCAGCATAGTCGAGGTGTTTGACGAGCTGCGCACGCAGCCGGGCACTTACCTCGGCAAATTTAATCGGTGTGGCGTGGTCGCTCAGTTGGGTCATCGCCAGCCCGGCATAACCGCACGGGTTGATGCGCCGGAACGGTGCCAGGTCCATGTCCACGTTCAGGGCCAGGCCATGAAAGGAACAACCGTGGCGAATCCGCAAACCGAGGGACGCGATTTTCGCGCCGTCCACATACACACCGGGTGCATCGGGCTTGGCCGCGGCGCTCACGCCATAACTGGCCAACAGCTCGATCAGGCAAGCCTCCATGCGGCTTACCAGGTCGCGCACGCCAAAACCCAGCTTGCGCACGTCCAGCAGCAGGTAAGCCACCAGTTGACCGGGCCCATGGTAAGTCACTTGCCCCCCTCGGTCGACCTGCACCACCGGAATATCCCCCGGCAGCAGCAGATGTTCGGCCTTGCCGGCCTGGCCCTGGGTGAACACCGGCGGGTGCTCCACCAGCCAGATTTCATCGGGCGCCGAAGTGCCGCGCTCATTCGTGAACCGCTGCATGGCGTGCCAGACGGGCTCGTAGTCCATCCGGCCGAGCTCGCGAAAGCCCAGGACCTGTGGCATCACAGCACCATGTGCACGAAGCCGGTGGCCCGCAGTTCGCTGTTGATGTCGTAGAGCTGGTCTTGACCGGTCGCAACGATGTGCAACTGGATCGTGGTGTATTTACCGTTGGAGCTCAAACGCTCGTCCACCCGGTTGTCATTGATCGTCGCGTGTTTACGCACGATCTGAAGAATCGTGTCTTTGTTGCCTACACCGGTATCGCTGATCACCTTGACGGGATAATCCACGTTTGGGAATTCGATCTTTGGCGCCTTTACTTCTTTATCGGTCATGGCGTAACGGCCTCGTAAGCGTAAGCCGTGGCGACGGGCAAAGCCCCGTGTCGGATCAACACGGGGCTTTGCAGGTGCACACTTATCAGTTGAACAAGCTGTAGAAGAATAGACGGATGCTATCCCACACGCGGCGGAAGATACCACCTTCGTCGACGGCGTCCAGGGCGATCAGGTCGGCGCTGTGCACCACCTTGTCGTCCAGCTTCACTTCGACTTTACCGATCACATCACCCTTGGCGATTGGTGCAACCAGATGCGGGTTCATGGTCATGCTGGCAGCGAGCTTTTTCAGCTGGCCTTTAGGCATGGTCAGGGTCAGGTCTTCAGCCAGGCCAGCCTTGACTTGCGAGGTCGCGCCTTTCCAAACCGGCGCGGTCGCCAGTTCAGCACCCTTCTGGTAGAAGGTCTGGGTTTCGAAGAAGCGGAAGCCGTAGGTCAGCAGTTTTTGCGTCTCGGCGGCACGCGCCTGCTCGCTGTTGGTGCCGAAGACCACGGCGATCAGGCGCTGGCCGTCACGCACGGCGGACGACACCATGCAGTAGCCGGCTTCTTCAGTGTGGCCGGTCTTCAGACCGTCGACAGTCTTGTCGCGCCACAGCAGCAGGTTGCGGTTAGGCTGCTTGATGTTGTTCCAGAAAAATTCCTTCTGGGAGTAGATCGCGTAGTGCACCGGGTCGACACGAATGATCGCGCGCGCCAGGATCGCCATGTCATGTGCCGACGAGTAGTGCTCAGGGTTCGGCAGACCGGTCGGGTTCATGAAGTGGCTATTGGTCATGCCCAGGTCGGCCACGGTTTTGTTCATCATGTCGGCGAACGCGTCTTCGCTGCCGGCGATGTGCTCGGCCAGGGCGACGCTGGCGTCGTTACCGGACTGGATGATGATGCCGTGCAGCAGGTCGCTCACCGTTACTTGGGAGCCAACCTTGATGAACATGCGCGAACCGCCGGTACGCCAGGCGTTTTCGCTGACGGTCACCGGGTCGTTCTCGCCGATCTGGCCGCGACGGATTTCCAGGGTCGCGATGTAGGCAGTCATCAGTTTGGTCAGGCTGGCCGGCGGCAGGCGCTGGTCACCGTTGTTCTCGACCAGCACGTTGCCGCTGGCGGCATCCATGAGGACCCAGGCCTTGGCGGCCAGTTGCGGTGAAGCCGGCACCATTTCAACCGCCCAGGCGGCCGGGGTGATGATCAGCGAGATAAGCAGGCACGTGCGTTTGGCTAAGGTGGTGATGTTCATCCGTCTCTCGAAATTACTTATGGAAACTTGCCCTCGCGGGCAAAACTCATTCAGACAGCCCGTTGCCAGACTGTCACGTGTTCGGTTGCCCGCTCACCCCTTGCCCCTGGGTTTTATTGTTCAACGAGCCAACAACCAGGGTTCGGACCCGCGCACGGGCCCGAACCATCTATCTTTTGGTACTTATTCGGCGGTGACCACACTGGGTTGCCCCAGGTTGGCCAGGCGCACGCTGTTCTGCACTTGCGCAACCTCGCTCGGCGAGCCGATCGGGCCCATGCGCACGCGGTGCAGCGTTTGCTGGTTACGCACGATGGAGCTGATGAACACCGGCGCGTTGACCATGCTGCTCAACTTGGACCTTAACAGTTCTGCCGCGTCCGGGTTGGCGAAAGCGCCCACTTGCAGGTATTGGCCGCCGGCGGTAGAAGCCCCCGGCGCGGCATGCGGCACGACGACAGTATCTGGGGCGTGCTGTGCCGGTGGTGGCGTCCACTGCTCGATCTTGCCGGCCGAAGCGGTCACCTGCGGTTGCGGCGTCTGCGGCTCATTGAGCATCAACGGTGCGGGCTTGCCACGCTGGGCCCAGTACTGCGCCGGGTCGATGCCTTCGACCTTGACCCGCGCGGTGCCGGTTTCGGCATAGCCGAGTTTCTTCGCGGCAGCGTAGGACAAGTCGATGATCCGGTCTGAATAGAACGGTCCACGATCGTTGACCCGCAGGATCACCGTACGGTTGTTGTCCAGGTTGGTCACGCGTACATAGCTGGGCAGCGGCAGCGTCTTGTGGGCCGCGCTCATGCCATACAGGTCATACACTTCGCCGTTGGCGGTGTTCTGGCCGTGGAACTTGGTGCCGTACCACGACGCCGTGCCCGACTGCACGTAGGTCTTGGAGTCCTGCAGCGGGAAGTAGGTCTTGCCCAGCACGGTATACGGGTTGGCCTTGTAGGCGCCGGTATGCAGGGTGGGCGTGGCATCCGGGATTTTCGACACGTCGACATCCCACCACGGCGCGCCATCTTTGTGCGCGCGGTTGATGTCCAGGCCCGGCTGGGAACGAATCGCGCTGCCGCCCGACTTCTGCGCCGGACCGCGACTGGTGGAGCAACTGACAACCAGCAAGGACAACGCGGTGAACGCCACCAGCTTGAGCGGTTTATTGAACAGCGATGCCCGCATTACTTGTTGCCCCGTGCTTGGACCAGCATGTCTGACAGCTGATGTACGGCCATGGCGTACATCACACTGCGGTTATAACGCGTGATTGCGTAGAAATTCTTCAGGCCCATCCAGTATTCCGGGCCGTTTTCGCCTTCCAGGCGGAAGGCCGTCACCGGCATGTCATCACGTGGCGCATTCTGACTCGACCAGCCCAGCGCCCGCAACTCCCCGACGGTCTTGACCGGTTCGATACCCTGGGTCAAGCCTTCATCGGCCCGCTCCCCGCTGACCTCGGCGCGAACCACCACGGGTTCGCCCCCGACCCAGCCATGGCGCTTGAAGTAGCTGGCCACGCTGCCAATGGCATCGTCCGGGTTGCTCCAGATATTAATATGCCCGTCGCCGTCGAAATCCACTGCGTAGGCGCGGAAGCTGCTCGGCATGAATTGCGGCAGGCCCATGGCCCCGGCGTAGGACCCCTTGAGGGTCAGCGGGTCGACTTGCTCTTCGCGGGCCAGCAGCAGGAATTCGCGCAGTTCCTTGCGGAAGAACTCGGCGCGGGGCGGGTAATCGAAGCCCAGGGTCGACAAGGCGTCGATCACCCGGTAGCTGCCAGTATTGCGCCCGTAGAAGGTTTCAATGCCGATGATCGCCACGATGACCTGGGCCGGCACGCCATATTCCTGCTCGGCGCGGGCCAGCACGGCCTCATGCTGGCGCCAGAAGTCCACGCCGCGGGCCACGCGGGCGTCGGTGAGGAACATCGGGCGATAGTCCTTCCATTGCTTCACGCGTTCGGCGGGGCGGGAGATGGCGTCGAGGATCGCCTGCTTGCGCTGGGCTTCGCGGAACACGCCCATCAGCTGTTCACCGGCAAAACCGTAGTCGCGGGTCATTTCACCGACAAATTCGGCGACCTGGGGTGAACCATCGTAGTCACCGGCCTGCGCCTCTTGCGTTGCCCCCAGCAGCCCAATCAGGCTCATCCAGGACGCATGCCGAGTCGCCCAGCCGCGCATTACTTGCATTGACATCTTCACCTTATTCAAACCTGAGCGATCCACTTGCGATGCGTATGAATCGACATCAAAACCCCAAACGCTGACAGCAATGTCACCAGCGAAGTTCCGCCGTAGCTAATAAACGGCAATGGCACCCCAACCACCGGCAGCAGGCCACTGACCATACCGATGTTGACGAAAACGTAAACAAAAAAAGTCATGGTCAGGCTGCCGGCAAGCAATTTGCCGAACAGCGTCTGCGCCTGGGCGGTAATCACCAGGCCGCGACCAATCAGCAACAGGTAGATCAGCAACAGGGCGCAAATGCCGACCAGGCCGAACTCCTCGCCCATCACAGCAATAATGAAGTCGGTGTGGCTCTCAGGCAAAAAGTCCAGGTGCGACTGCGTGCCCAGCAGCCAACCCTTGCCAAATACGCCACCGGAACCGATGGCGGCTTTCGACTGGATAATGTTCCAGCCGGTGCCCAGCGGGTCGCTCTCGGGGTCGAGGAAGGTCAGGATCCGTTGCTTCTGGTAGTCGTGCATAAAGAAGAACCACATGGCCACCGCCACCGGGATGGCAGCCGCCAGCACGCTGAGGATCCAGCGCCAGCGCAACCCCCCCATGAACAGCACGAACGCACCGCCGGCCAGGATCAGCAGCGATGTGCCGAGGTCCGGCTGGCGCACGATCAGGACAAACGGCACGCCGATCAGGATCAGGCTGATCCCCACGTGCTTGAGCTGCGGCGGCAAGGTGCGCTTGGACAGGTACCAAGCGATAGTCGCCGGCATCAGGATCTTCATGAATTCCGACGGCTGGAAGCGAATCACCCCCGGAATGTTGATCCAGCGGGTCGCGCCCATGGCGTTGTGGCCCATCACGTCCACCACCACCAGCAGCAATACGCCAGCGACGTAGCCCAGCGGCACCCAGCGCGCCATGAAACGCGGCTCAAGCTGGGCGATCACCACCATCGACAACAGGCCCAGGCCGAACGAGGATGCCTGCTTGATCAGCAGGTCCCAGTTCTTGCCACTGGCCGAATACAGCACGAACAAGCTGCCGGCGGCCAGGGTCAGCAGCAGAATCAACAGCGGGCCATCAATGTGCATGCGTTGCAGCAACGTCGCGCGACGACGCATCACATCCTCGCTGGAGAGGATGCGATCAAAATTACTCTTCACTGGCCGTAACCTCGGTGCTTGAAGGGGGGCCGCCATATTCCGGCTTGAGCTTGCCGTCGTCGGCCAGTAACCAGGCATCCATGATCTGCCGCACCACAGGCGCGGCGACACCGGAGCCGGACTCACCGTTCTCGACCATCACCGCCACCACGATCTTCGGGTCGTCAGCCGGGGCGAAACCCACAAACAAGGCGTGGTCGCGGTGGCGCTCCTGGACCTTGGAGCGGTCATATTTCTCACCCTGCTTGATTGCCACGACCTGGGCGGTACCGCTCTTGCCGGCAATGCGGTATTGCGCACCGAGGGCCGCCTTGCGTGCGGTCCCCCGGGCGCCGTGCATCACTTGCTGCATGCCGTGGTTGACCTTGGTCCAGTCGGACGGGTCGCGCAGCACGATATCCGGGATCGGGTTTTCATCCACCGGCTTCTCGCCTTCGATGGTCTTGGCCAGGTGCGGACGGTTCCAGATGCCTTTGTTGGCCACCAGCGCGGTGGCTTGGGCCAACTGCAAAGGCGTGGCCTGCATATAGCCCTGGCCGATACCGAGGATCAAGGTTTCGCCAGGGAACCACGCCTGGCGGCGGGTCGCGCGCTTCCATTCCCGCGACGGCATCAGGCCGGGGGACTCTTCAAACATGTCCAGGGAGACTTTCTGACCCAGGCCGAACTTGCCCATGTAGGCGGACAAACGGTCGATCCCCAGCTTATGGGCCAGGTCGTAGAAATAGGTGTCGTTGGAGCGCATGATCGCGGTATCCAAATCGACATAGCCGTCACCGGTGCGGTTCCAGTTACGGTATTTGTGATCGTAGTTGGGCAGCATGTAGTAGCCGGGGTCGAACACGCGGCTCGACGCCGTCACCACGCCTGCATCCAGGCCGGCAATCGCCACCGCCGGTTTGATGGTCGAACCCGGTGGGTACAGGCCACGCAGCACACGGTTGAACAGTGGACGGTCAATGGAGTCACGCAGTTCGGCGTAGGCCTTGAAGCTGATGCCGGTCACAAACAGGTTGGGGTCGAAACTCGGCTGGCTGACCATGGCCAGCACTTCGCCCGTCCTCGGATCCAGTGCCACCACCGCACCGCGACGGCCGCCAAGCGCCATCTCGGCCGCCTCCTGCAACTTGATGTCCAGGCTCAGCACGATGTCCTTGCCCGGTACCGGATCGGTGCGCTTGAGCACCCGCAGCACGCGGCCGCGGGCGTTGGTCTCGACTTCTTCGTAACCTACCTGGCCGTGCAGCTCGGGCTCGTAGAAACGCTCGATACCGGTCTTGCCGATATGGTGGGTGCCGCTGTAATTGACCGGATCGAGGCTTTTCAGCTCTTTCTCGTTGATCCGCCCCATGTAGCCGACGGAGTGGGCAAAGTGCGGCCCTTGCGGGTAATGCCGCACCAACTGCGCCACCACCTCCACACCCGGCAGGCGGAACTGGTTCACCGCGATGCGCGCAATCTGCTCTTCGGTCAGCTCGAACAG
Source organism: Pseudomonas sp. OVF7 (assembly GCF_030644265.1). Lineage (NCBI taxonomy): Bacteria > Pseudomonadati > Pseudomonadota > Gammaproteobacteria > Pseudomonadales > Pseudomonadaceae > Pseudomonas > Pseudomonas sp. OVF7. The sequence goes on from NZ_CP128996.1 coordinate 6,920,664, forward strand.
GATCGGCACCGGCTCGAACGGCCGACGCCCCTGCTTCATGCGCTTCTCAAAGATCACCCGGTCTTCCGGGGTCAGTTGCAGTACTTCGACGATAACGTCGAGGACCTGCTGCCAATCGCCGGAACGCTCGCGGGTCATGCTCAGGCTGAAGCTGGGCCGGTTATCCGCCACCACCACGCCATTGCGGTCGAAGATCAGGCCACGGGTCGGTGGAATCGGTTGCACATGCACCCGGTTGTTTTCCGACAATGTGGAGTGATAGTCGTACTGGATCACCTGCAGGAAATACAGGCGAGCGATCAGCACCCCAATCAGCGTCACCACCATGATCGCGCCAAACACCACGCGCGCGCGTACCAGACGTGCGTCTTTCTCGTGGTCCTTGATGCGGATCGGCTGGGTCATCGGGAGGGGCGCAGATTATTTGTGATAAGGGTGCCCGGACAGGACTGTCCAGGCGCGGTACAGCTGTTCACCGATCAGAATCCTTACCAACGGGTGCGGCAGCGTCAGCGCCGACAGCGACCAGCGCTGGTCCGCCCGCGCGCAGACTTCCGGCGCCAGCCCTTCGGGGCCACCGACCATGAAGTTGACGGTTCGCGAGTCCAGGCGCCAGCGATCCAGTTCCACCGCCAACTGCTCGGTGCTCCAGGGTTTGCCGTGCACTTCGAGGGTGACGATGCGCTCGTTGGGGCCGACCTTGGCCAGCATGGCTTCGCCTTCCTGACGGATAAAGCGCGCCACGTCGGCATTCTTGCCCCGGGTATTGAGCGGTATTTCCACCAGTTCCAGCGACAGCTCGGCGGGCAGACGCTTGGCATACTCGTGCCAGCCTTCCTCCACCCACTTGGGCATGCGTGAACCGACAGCAATCAGACGCAGGCGCACAGCCGTTCCTTATTCCTGGTCTTTGTTGAGCTTGTCGAAGTGCGCGTGGCCCACTTCCGGGCTGTGGTGCTTGCCATCAGCGGCGCGGCTCTGCTCGGCGCCTTTCCACAGACGTTCCAGGTCGTAGAACTGACGGGCGTTGGACGTCATCATGTGAACGATCACGTCGTCCATGTCCAGCAGCACCCAGTCGCTGTCGCCCTTGCCTTCTTCACCCAGCGGCTTGACGCCTTGGGCCTTGACGGCTTCGCGAACCTTGTCGAGCATCGCGCCGATCTGGCGGTTGGAGGTACCCGTGGCGATGATCATGAAGTCGGTGATGCTCTGCTTGTCGCGCACGTCCAGGACCTGGATGTCCTGGGCCTTCACGTCTTCCAGGGCGGCAACGGCGACTTTTACCAGTTCTTCGCCAGCCAGCTCCGGGCCAACATGGGCTTCAACCGGCAGCGGCGCGCTTTTGAACGTGCCTTTGCGTTTTACTTTGCTTACGTCTTTGTTCGTCATAAAAAACTCGTTTTGCTCGTATGTTCGGGCGCTTGCTGCACGACTGTTCGTGCGTTCAAGCGCGCCTTTTCAGTTCGACGCACGGTAAAGCCCGTGCGCATCGATGTAGGCCAGGACCGCGTCAGGCACCAGGAAACGTACCGACTTCCCGCTGGCCAGCAGTTGACGGATCTGGGTGGCAGACACCGCAAGCGGGGTCTGCCAGACGAATGCAATATTCCCGTTCGGCCCGGTCAGGGCCAAGGGGTCACTTACCGACCGCGCGGCCAGCAGGTTGCGCAAGGCATCCGGCGGTTCGCTGTCGGCATCCGGGCGTTGCAGCACCAGGATGTGGCAATGCTGGAGGAGTTCCTCCCAACGATGCCAAGAGGGCAGGCCGCAAAATGCGTCCCAGCCCAAAAGCAGAAACAACTGGTCATCTGCCGCCAGTTCAGCGCGCATCAGTTCCAGGGTGTCGACAGTGTAGGACGGTTTATCGCGCTTGAGCTCACGATCGTCCACCACCAGCGGCGGTATACCGGCAACGGCCAGGCGTACCATCTCCAGGCGTTGCTGCGCAGACACCTGCGGCGTGTCGCGATGCGGCGGCCGGGCATTGGGCGCCAGGCGCAGCTCATCCAGCGCGAGGGCATCCGCGACTTCCAGGGCGCTGCGCAAATGGCCGATGTGTACGGGGTCGAAGGTACCGCCGAGCAGCCCGATGCGTTTAGCCATCAAGTGCGCACATGACCGTCGCCGAACACTACGTACTTCTCGCTGGTCAGGCCTTCCAGGCCAACCGGGCCGCGTGCGTGGAGCTTATCGGTGGAAATACCGATCTCAGCCCCCAGGCCATACTCGAAGCCGTCGGCAAAACGCGTAGAGGCGTTGACCATCACCGAAGCGGAATCCACTTCGTTGAGGAAACGCCGGGCATCGCTGAAATGCTCGGTAACAATGGCGTCGGTATGCTTGGAGCCGTATTGGTTGATGTGTTCGATGGCCTGGTCCAGGTCGTCAACGATGCGGATCGACAGGATCGGTGCCGTGTACTCGGTGTACCAGTCTTGTTCAGTCGCTTCGATCACGTCGCTGCCGAGCAGCGCACGGGTACGCTCGCAGCCGCGCAGTTCCACGCCCTTGTCACGGTAGATGGCAGCCAGTGGCGGTAGCACGCGCTCGGCAATGCCGGCGTGCACCAGCAGGGTTTCCATGGTGTTGCACGGGGCGTAGCGGTGGGTCTTGGCGTTATCGGCGATGCGGATTGCCTTGTCGATATCGGCGGCAACGTCGATGAACACGTGGCACACGCCATCCAGGTGCTTGATGACCGGCACCTTGGCATCGCGGCTGACGCGCTCGATCAGGCTCTTGCCACCGCGCGGCACGATCACGTCGACGAATTCCGGCATGGTGATCAGCGCGCCAACCGCTGCGCGGTCGGTGGTTTCCACCACTTGCACCACTTCGGCCGGCAGTTCGGCCACGGCCAGGCCCTGCTGGATGCAGGCTGCGATGGCGCGGTTGGAATGGATCGCCTCGGAACCGCCACGCAGGATGGTGGCATTGCCAGACTTGAGGCACAGGCTCGCGGCGTCGATGGTCACGTTCGGGCGCGACTCATAGATGATGCCGATCACGCCCAGGGGCACGCGCATCTTGCCGACCTGGATGCCGGACGGCAGGTAACGCATATCACGGATTTCACCGATGGGATCAGGCAGCTTGGCCACCTGACGCAAGCCTTCGATCATGTCGTCGATACGCGCCGGGGTCAGTGCCAGGCGATCCAGCAGGGCCGGCTCCAGGCCATTGGCGCGGCCGTTGGCCAGGTCCAGTTCGTTGGCGGCGGTCAGCTCGGAGCGCGAGGCATCCAGAGCATCGGCGGCGGCCAGCAGGGCACGGTTCTTCTGCGCGGTGCTCGCACGGGCGATCAACCGCGAGGCCTGACGGGCAGCGCGACCCAGGCGGGTCATGTAGTCAAGAACGGACTCAGTCATGGTCAGGGAGTCTTGGCAAAGAGGAAAGCGGCAGATTATAGCTGTGACGCCGCCCGACTGACAGCGGTGTGGGGCGGATGGTCGAAATGAACTGTAAAAACCTGGGGTTCAGCCGTAATTAAGGTGGGAGTTGTTATTATTCCGTCACATTTAGCCGTAATAACCCTGAACGCCATGTCCAGTTTTACCCCCCAACTCCCCGCCAGCGCCCTGCCCGACGGCTTCTTCGACCGCGATGCACAACTGCTTGCACGGGAATTGCTCGGAAAAATCATTCGCCACCGCGTCGGCGATATCTGGCTTTCAGCGCGAATTATTGAAACCGAAGCGTATTACGTGGCCGAAAAAGGCAGCCACGCCTCCCTCGGCTACACAGAAAAGCGTAAGGCTTTGTTTCTGGATGGCGGGCATATCTACATGTACTACGCCCGTGGCGGTGATTCGCTGAACTTCAGCGCCCAGGGACCGGGCAATGCCGTGCTGATCAAGTCGGCCTATCCCTGGATTGACGAACTCTCAGGTCCCGCCAGCCTGGCGCAGATGCTGTTGAACAACCCGAATGCCGACGGCAGCCCCCGCCCCTCGCAGAAGCTTTGCGCGGGCCAGACCTTGTTGTGCAAGGCGCTGGGTTTGAAAGTCCCGATGTGGGATGCCAAGCGCTTCGATCAGGAACAGCTCTATGTAGAAGACATAGGCCAGGTGCCGACGCAGATTATCCAGACCACCCGCCTGGGCATTCCCAGCGGCCGCGATGAACACCTGATGTATCGCTTCGTCGATGCCGGCTATGCGCCCTACTGCACACGGAACCCGCTGCGTCGCGGCCAGGTCGAAGGCCGCGACTACTTTCTGGTTTGAACACTATCGCCGCAACACAGCGGTGGGTCAGCGACACATCTGCGGCCTGTTACACCGTTATCGGGAGCAAGCCCCCTCCCACATTAAATCTTCAGCGTTTCGCGTTATGTATGACATAGAGGGAGTGACGTTTTATGGGCCAATGGCTCGATAGCATTACCGGCTGGCTGACCCTGAACCCGCAATGGCTGGCGGCGGCGGTGCTTATCGTGGCGTGCGTGGAATGCCTGGCCATTGCCGGGCTGATCGTGCCGGGCACCGTGTTGTTGTTTGCCATTGCGGTGCTGGCCGGCAGCGGGGCGCTGTCGTTGAGTGAAATCTTGCTGATGGGCTTCCTCGGCGGACTACTGGGCGATGGGGTTTCCTACTACCTGGGGCGGCATTTCCATCAGAACATTCGCCGTCTGCCCGGCCTGCGCCATCATCCGGAATGGATGAACGGTGCCGAGACCTACTTCCACAAGTACGGCATCGCCAGCCTGTTGGTCGGCCGTTTCATCGGCCCGCTGCGGCCGATGCTGCCAATGGTCGCCGGCATGTGCGACATGCCGTTCCCACGTTTCGCCGCCGTGAGCATTCTGGCGGCGGCGGGTTGGTCGGTGGCCTACCTGATACCCGGCTGGGCGACCGGTGCCGCGTTCCGCCTACCCTTGCCGGAAGGGTTCTGGCCAGAGGCGGGCGTGGTCACGGCCTGCCTGGCGGTATTGATCGGGCTGTGCTTGAACAGCAGCCTGCGAGGCCATCGTCGTGCAACCTTGTGGATTGGGTGTGCCAGCCTGACGTTGTTGATCGCGCTGTTCATCGGCTACCCCCACCTCAACGATTTCGACCAGGGCCTGAGCGCACTGGTGCAGGAGCACCGCAGCCCATGGCTGGACGAGGTGATGGTGCGCATCACCCAACTGGGTGAGTTCAAGAAGATGTTCGTCGCCAGCGCCGTGTTCACCGGCCTGCTGTTACTGGCGCGACAATGGCGGCATGCGGTGTTTGTCGGTGTCACGCTGGCAGGGGCGGCGCTGATCAATACTGCGACCAAGCTGTTCTTTGCCCGTGGCCGACCGGAAATCCTGACCGACCCACTGACCAGCTTCAGCATGCCCAGCGGCCATGCCTCCGGTGCGTTCGCCTTCTTCCTGGCGCTGGCAGTATTGGCCGGTCGCGGGCAACCCACGCGGATGCGCCTGACCTGGATGCTGCTGGGGTGTATCCCCGCCGCCTTCATTGCGCTGTCACGGGTCTATTTGGGCGCCCATTGGCCCACCGACATCCTGGCCGGTACGTTGCTGGCGATGACAGTGTGTGCCTTCAGCCTGAACGCCAGCCAGTACCGCAGCCCGTTGCCGGCGATGCCCCAAAAAACCTGGTGGCTGCTGCTGCCGGCGCTGGTGGCGGTGCTGAGTTTTATCGCGCTTGCCGGCATGTCCCATGCGCTGCTGCGCTATGCCTATTGAGTGAATAGTTCGCCCTGCAACTCGTCGAGCAGCATCTGGATCGCATCCAGCCGCTGCTGTGGGTCGTCGAGTTGCAGCAGGTCGATCTTGTCGGCCTCGGTGAACGGCAGCAGGTACGCCAGCTGATTGCCCAGCGCCTGCTGGCCATCGGCGTGGGTGCCCATGTCCAGCGAGGCGACCATCGGGTGTTCGGCCAGGGCCTGGAGCAAGGCCAGCAGGTCGGCGTCCTCTTCTTCCAGCGCCTGGTCCGGCAGTTCTTCCAGCCATTGCACCTCGGCCACCAGCAACTGGTCCTTCTGCACCCCGGCGTCACGCACACGGAAACGGCGACCGCCTTCGACACGAATTCCCAGCAGGCCGTTATCCTGCTGCTTGAAGTCGCGGATCAGCGCTTCGCAGCCGATCAGCGCGTAGCCATCCGGGGCCATGCCGACTTCCTGGCCGTCGAGGATGCACACCACGCCGAAGCTTTCGCCCTTTTTCATGCAACGGCTGATCATGTCCAGATAGCGCGCCTCGAACAATTGCAAGTCGAGGGTGCAGCCGGGGAACAGCACGGTATTGAGCGGGAACAGCGCCAGACTCATAAAGGTTTCCTTAAACCCGGTTTAAACAATTACCGACACCGCCAACGGCAGGAACACCGCCGTGGCCACGCCCATCAGACTCATGGCGAGCGCCGCAAAGGCGCCGCACTCTTCGCTTTCCTGCAAGGCCACCGAGGTGCCGACCGCATGCGCGGTCATGCCCAGGGCCATGCCGCGTGCCTCGGGGCTGTGTACGCCCAGTCGCGACAGGTATGCCGGACCGATCATCGCACCGATGACCCCGGTGATCAGCACAAACACCGCGGCCAATGCGGCGACACCGCCGATCTGCTCAGCCACCAGCATGGCGATCGGCGAAGTCACCGATTTGGGCGCCATGGTCATCAGCATCATGTGTTCGGCACCAAACCACCAGCCCAGCAGCACACACAGGCCAGTGGCCAATACGCCACCTATCACCAGCGTAGTAAAAATCGGCCAGAACAACTGCCGAATCCGCCGCAGGTTCAAATAGAGCGGCACTGCCAGGGCCACCGTCGCCGGGCCGAGCAGGATGCTCATGATCTCGGTGCTCTTGCGGTATTCGGCGTAGCTCAGGCCGCAACTGAGCAACACGCCAATCACCAGCAGCATGGAGACCAGCACCGGTTGCAGGAAAATCCAGCGAGTTTTCTCAAAGCCCGCCAGCACCAGTTGATAGGCGCCGAGGGTGATACCGATGCCGAACAGAGGGTGATGAATCACCGCCGCCCACGCGCCCTGCCAGTCGAAGGTCATTGTTCCTCCTCCTGTTGCGCCTGGCGCTTGACCAGCTTTTGCATCAGCAGGCCGACAAACCCCATGGCGATCACCAGCGACAGCACCAGTGCGCCGACAATGGCCCAGAAGTCCGCGGCGATGTCCTTGGCATACACCATCACCCCCACCGCCGGCGGCACCAGCAGCAACGGCAGGTAACGCAACAGGCTGCTGGCCGCCAGGCTCAACGGTTCACCGACTTCGCCGCGCCATACCAGGTAGCCCAGCATCAGCAACAGGCCAATGATCGGCCCCGGCAGTACCGGCACCAGCAAATGATTGATCGCGGTGCCGATCAATTGAAACAGCACCAGCCATGTCAGACCGCGTAACAGCATCCGTTCTCCCCCCCTAAGGCTCGCCCGCATTATAAGCATGCCCGCTCTATGCTCCGGCATTCGCCATAAGCATGGTGGGTTGACCGGGCGGGTAGCCCATGATGATCTACATTGGTTCTCTGTAACCCCAAAAAAACAGCAACTGCCTCCCTCAGGAGCGAGATTGCTCGCGAAAAACTCGAGTGCGCCGCGCCGAACCAGAAAAGCCGGCGTTATCGTTAACGACCTTCGTGAGCAAGCTCGCGCCTGCAGCGGAGGGACAAACCGATGAACCAAGGAGAGACGCAATGCCCTATGTACCCGTAGCGCAGCTCAAAGATTATGTCGGCAAGGAACTGGGACGTTCCGAATGGCTCACCATCGACCAGGCCCGAATCAACCTGTTCGCCGAAGCCACTGGCGACCATCAGTTCATCCACGTCGACCCGGTCAAGGCCGCGCAAACGCCGTTCGGCAGCACCATCGCCCACGGGTTCCTGTCGCTGTCGCTGATGCCCAAGCTGTTGGAAGACATCCTGATCATGCCCGAGGGCCTGAAGATGGCGGTCAACTATGGCCTGGACAGCGTGCGCTTTATCCAGCCAGTGAAGGTCAACTCCAAGGTGCGCCTGAACGTCACCCTCACGGACGTCACCGAGAAAAAACCGGGCCAATGGCTGTTCAAGGCCACCGCCACCCTGGAAATCGAAGGTCAGGAAAAACCCGCTTACATCGCCGAGTCGTTGTCGCTCTGCTTCGTGTAAGCCCTTCCCTGTGGTGAGGCACTGAAACTCGCCACAGGGTATGTAAATTTATGTAAGAAACTCGCAGCTACGGCATACTCGGCGCTCAATTATCCGGATCCCGCTATGCGCCCACTTGCTCCCCTTGCCCTTGCCCTGTTGCTCACCGCTTGCGGAGACGGCGAATCGCTGTTGCCGCCCGATGCGCGCCTGCCCGACGGCGGCCGCTACCGGGGTGATGTGGTCAATGGCTTGCTGCAAGGCCAGGGCCGCGTGGACTACCCCAACGGCAGCTGGTACGCCGGCCAGTTCGACCAAGGCCAGTGGCACGGCCAGGGCGAATGGCACGGCAGCAACGGCGAAGTCTATAAAGGCCAGTTCAAGCAAGGCCTGTTCGATGGCCAGGGCAGCTTGAGCACGGCGGGCAGCCACTATGTGGGCGGCTTCAAGAACGGTCGACGCAACGGCGAAGGCACCCTCAAAGAGGGGCAAATGACCTATCGCGGCGAATTCAAGGACGACCAGTACTCCGGCCTCGGTCGCCTGGAGCTGGCCGACGGCAGCCAATACCAGGGCCAGTTCGCCCACGGCAAACCAAATGGCGAAGGCCAGCGCAACGACGACAGCGGCAACCAGTTCAGCGGCCACTTCGTCGATGGCCAACTGGAAGGCAACGGCACGTTCAACAGCGCTGACGGCGACATTTATGTCGGCCAGTTCAAGCAGAACCAGCTCAATGGCAAGGGCCGTTATGAAAACGCCGACGGCGACGTGTGGATCGGCCAGTTCAAGGAAGGCGCCCTGAGCGGCAAGGGCGAATTGATTGGTGTGGACGGTAGCCATTATGTCGGCGAGTTCGCCGACTGGCGCTTCAGCGGCGAAGGCCGCCTGAACCTGACCGATGGCAGCTTCTATATCGGCGGCTTCGACAGCGACAACTACCAGGGGCGTGGCACCCTGGTGCTCACCGACGGTACCGTGCAGGCCGGCACCTGGGTCAATGGCATGCGCGTGCGGGATGCCGACGGCAAGTTGCTACCCGACCCGCTGGAAATTGGCGTGCTCGCCCAGGGCCGCTTGCTCGAAGCCGCCCTCGCCGCCGTACCCGCCTCCACCCCGGCCGTGGAGCTGTACACCCTGGCCGTGGCCGGTGACGGTAAACAAAGCGTGTTCCTGCGCGAAGCGGACTACGTCAGCAATATGCTCGCCACCCGCTTCGGTGCCCGGGGGCAGATCCGCCTGGTCAACCACCGCGACCATATTGCCGACCGCCCCCTGGCCACCCGCGAAAGCCTGCGCCGCGCGGTGCAGACCCTCGCCGAACGCAGCGGGCCGGAAGACCTGGTGTTTATCTACCTGACAAGCCACGGCACCCACGAACATGAACTGGTGCTGGACCAGCCGCGCATGGAGCTGGCCGACCTGCCTGCCGATGAGCTGGCCGCCGTGCTCACGCCGCTGAAGAACCGCGACAAGATCATCGTGATCTCCGCCTGCTACTCCGGCGGTTTCATCCCGGCACTGAAAGACGAACACACCCTGATCATGACCGCCTCCCGCGCCGACCGTGTGTCGTTCGGGTGCTCCGAGGAAGCCGATTTCACCTACTTCGGCGACGCCCTCTTCGCCCAGGCCTTCAACCAGACCGACGATTTGCAGCAAGCTTTCAAACTGGCGCAACTGCACGTGAGCGAACGCGAACAGGCGGACAACTTCGAGCCTTCCGAACCGCAGATGTGGGCCCCCAAAGGCGTGATCGCCCATTGGCAATTATTACGCAAACAGCAGGCACGAAAGGCGCTCGAAAGCGTCTCAATGAATAGCAAGGAAGCCAAAGGCAACTAAGCTGAACTGTGTAACAAGGGGGGGAAACACCATGTACCTGACACCTCAGCATATCCTGCTCGCGGGCGCCTCCGGGCTTACCGGCGAGCACCTGCTTGACCGCCTGCTCAACGAACCCACCGTAACCCGCGTGCTGGCGCCCAGCCGCAAACCGCTGGCTGAACACCCGCGCCTGGAAAACCCGGTAGGCGACCCGGCGGTGCTCCTGCCGCAACTGAGCGGCCAGGTGGATATTGCCTTCTGCTGCCTGGGCACCACCATCAAGAAAGCCGGATCGGAAGAGGCCTTCCGTGCCGTTGACCTGGATATGGTCGTGGCCTTCGCCAAGCGCGCCCGGGAAATGGGCGCGCGGCACTTGATCGTGATCAGTGCGATTGGCGCCGACCCGAAATCCTCGGTGTTCTACAACCGGGTCAAAGGGGAAATGGAACAGGCACTCAAGGCCCAGGACTGGCCGCAACTGACCATCGTGCGGCCTTCGCTGCTACTGGGGGAACGTGTTGAGCCGCGCCTGGCCGAGCAATTGGCCGGGCCGTTGTCACGCCTGATTCCAGGCAAGTACCACGGCATTGAAGTGTGCGAACTGGCCCGCGCCATGTGGCGCCTGGCGCTGGAAGAGCAGGACGGCGTGCGGGTGGTGGAGTCGGATGAGTTGCGCAAGCTCGGTAAATAAAGCCGGACACACAGCAAAATGTGGGAGGGGGCAAGCCCCAATGCCCGTCAGTTAAGGAAGAACACTGTAACTGTGGCGAGCGGGCTTGCCCCGCGTTGGGCTGCGCAGCAGCCCCAATCAATCGGAATGCAGAGTATCAGGCACTCCTCAGCGGCTGGTTCTGGGGCTGCTTCGCAGCCCAACGCGGGGCAAGCCCGCTCGCCACAGTAAGCCCGCTCGCCACAACACGCCCGCTGGCCACAGGTTAGTGTTTGCTCGTTCTATCCCTATAACTAGCCCCCCACATTGGTTTTGGGGTGCCTTTAAAATCCAGGCTAGAGCCCGCCCGTGGCGTTAAACCCCACACCGAGCACCGTCAACACCGACAGCGGCAACAGCAGCGTATCAAGCAATGCACTGGCTGGCAGGTCGACACCGGGATAGCTCGGCGCCTGCGCACCAAACCGGTCCATGGCGCAGCAGCCGCCATTCATCGCATACAAATCCAGCCGCGTGCCGGCATACACCACCGGCGCGCCGGGCTTGGCCGCATCCAGCGTACGCGCGGTGGCGCAGCCGGCCAGTTGCAACGCCAGGATGACCAGCAGGGCCTTATTCATCGCTGCTCAAATGATGCTCACCCCAGCGCGGCAACATGTCCTGGGGAATATTCAGCAGGTTGAGAATCCGGGCCACCACGAAGTCCACCAGGTCATCGATGGTCTGCGGCTGGTGATAGAAACCAGGCGATGCCGGCAAGATGGTCACGCCCATGTTCGACAACTTGAGCATGTGCTCCAGGTGAATGCTCGAATACGGCGCTTCGCGTGGCACCAGGATCAACTGGCGGCGCTCTTTGAGCGTCACATCCGCCGCGCGCTCGATCAGGTTGTTGCAGGCGCCCGTGGCAATCGCCGACAAGGTCCCGGTGGAACACGGCACCACCACCATCGCCGCCGGCGCGCCGGAGCCCGAGGCGACCGGCGACATCCAATCTTCCTTGCCATAGACCTTGATCTGCCCTGCCGCCGCACCGGTGTACTCGGTGAGGAAGGCTTGCATCATCTGCACCTTGGGCGGCAGCGCCACGTCCGTCTCGGTGGCCATCACCAGTTGCGCGGCCTTGGAAATCAGGAAGTGGACCTCACGTTCTTCGCGCACCAGGCAGTCCAGCAGGCGCAGGCCATAGGGCGCGCCGGACGCGCCGGTCATCGCCAGCGTAACGCGTTCCGGGCCGCTCATTTCAGCGCCTCGGCCAACTTGCCATGCAAGCCGCCAAAGCCGCCGTTGCTCATGACCACCACGTGGGTGCCAGGCTTGGCCTGTTGCTTGACGAATTCGATGATGCCTTCAATGGAATCGCAGACCTTCGACGGCACGGTGCAAAGCGCCGCAATCGCGGGCAGGTCCCAACCGAGGTTGGCCGGTGCATACCACACCACCTGGTCGGCGTCGTTGACACTTTCCGGCAAGCCGTCGCGGTGCGCGCCGAGTTTCATGGAGTTGGAGCGCGGCTCGACAATGGCGATGATCGGCGCATCCCCAACCCGCTTGCGCAGGCCATCAAGGGTGGTGGCAATCGCCGTCGGGTGGTGGGCAAAGTCGTCGTAGATGGTAATCCCATTCACGTCGGCGACCTTCTCCATGCGGCGCTTCACGCTTTTGAATGCGCTCAACGCGGCAATGCCCATCGACGGCACCACACCCACATGGCGCGCGGCTGCCAGGGTCACGAGGGCGTTGGCTACGTTGTGCTGGCCGGTCATATCCCATTCGACGATGCCCTGGGCCTGGCCTTCGAACAGCACTTCAAAGCGTGAGCCGTCCTCGCTGAGCAACTTGACCTGCCACTGCCCGCCCGCACCGGTGGTTTGCACCGGGGTCCAGCAGCCCATGTCGATCACGCGCTGCAAGGCCGGCTCGGTAGTCGGGTGGATCACCAGGCCTTCGCTTGGAATCGTGCGCACCAAGTGGTGGAACTGCCGCTCGATGGCCTGCAAATCGGGGAAGATGTCCGCGTGATCGAACTCAAGGTTATTGAGGATCGCAGTGCGCGGGCGGTAGTGGACGAACTTGGAACGTTTGTCGAAGAAGGCGCTGTCGTACTCATCGGCCTCGATCACGAAGAACGGCGTATCGCCCAGGCGCGCCGACACCGAGAAGTTCTGCGGCACGCCGCCGATCAGGAAGCCCGGGCTCATGCCCGCATGCTCCAGGACCCAGGCCAGCATGCTGCTGGTGGTGGTCTTGCCATGGGTGCCGGCGACCGCCAATACCCAGCGGCCTTGCAGCACGTGATCAGCCAGCCATTGCGGGCCGGAGACATAGGGCAAGCCTTTGTTCAGGACGTACTCGACCGCCGGGTTGCCACGAGACATGGCGTTGCCGATCACCACCAGGTCGGGGATCGGATCGAATTGGGATGGGTCGTAGCCCTGCGTCAGCTCAATGCCCTGGGCCTGCAACTGTGTGCTCATGGGCGGGTAAACATTGGCGTCGGAGCCGGTAACGTGATGGCCCAACTCTTTGGCCAGAACCGCCATCGAGCCCATGAACGTGCCGCAGATACCAAGAATATGAATGTGCATAGTCGACCTCGTAAAACATCGAGGCAGGTTAGCGCAGGGGGGCAAAAATCGCACCTTTTAGCTGTAGGACCCGATCATAGGGAGGCGCGGGCAATACCGTGCCGGCGCAGCTTTCTATAGAGGGTGTTGCGGCTGACCCCCAGCTGTTCCGCCGTGTGGGTCATGTGCCAGCGCTGTTGCTCCAGCGCCGCGAGCAACGCCAGGCGCTCGGCGTCCTCCAGAGGCGACTCCATGGACAGGGCCTCGGCCACCGGTTGCGCCTGGGCCTGGCGGATCTGCGCGGGCAGGTCCTCAAGGCCGACTCGCCCGTCGTCACAAAGCGCCGCCAGCGTACGCAGCACGGTACGCATCTGCCGGACATTGCCGGGCCAGGCAAAGCGAAGCAGCGCCGAACGCGCCGCCAGCTCAAGCAACACGGCCTGCCCGCCCGCCTCTTCTGCCAGCAGGAAATCCAGCAATTGAGATTTATCACTGCGCTCACGCAACGGCGGCAACCCGACTTCCAGGCCGTTGAGCCGGTAATACAGATCTTCGCGGAAACTGCCGTCCGCCACACGCCCGAGCAAATCCCTGTGGGTCGCGCTGATGATCCTGACATCGATCGCCTGGGGCTCACCGCCCAGAGGCACGACCATGCGGTCCTCCAGCACCCTTAATAGCCGCGTCTGCAACGCCAGGGGCATATCGCCGATTTCATCGAGGAACAGCGTACCGCCATCAGCCTGTTGCAACTTGCCCTGCATACCCTCCTTGCGCGCGCCGGTAAAGCTGCCGCCGCGGTAGCCGAACAGTTCGCTTTCGATCAGGCTTTCCGGGATAGCCGCGCAGTTGAGCGCAACAAAGGCTTTATCGGCGCGCTGGCTGGCATGGTGCACCGCCTTTGCGAACGCCTCCTTGCCGGAGCCGGTCTCGCCATTGATCAGCAACGGCACGTCGCGCTCGAATACCCGCAACGCCTTACGGAAATCGTTTTGCAAGGCCGGGTCACCCAGGCAGATACCGGGCAGCCGTGGTGGCTCCGGCAACTTGGCAATGGGGGCGGGTGCCCCTACGCCGCGAGGCTGACCGCGCAGGGCCGCGAACAAATGCCGGCCATCCCGGGTACGCAACGGCCAACTGGCGGTGGCATTTGCGCTGGCGCGACCGAGCAGCTGATCCAGCGAACACTCGAACAACGCCTCCACCGGCTGCCCGAGCAAGCCGCCGCGAACCTGCCCCAGCAGGTTCAACGCGCTCTGGTTGACCGCACAGATACGCCCTTCGCCGTCGAACGCCAGCAACCCCTCGCTGAACAGGCCCACCGATTCCGCCTGTAAATGAAAGCGCAGCAACCATTGGTTCTCGAAATGCCGCAGGAAGTAACAACTCTCGATCATCTTCGCCGAGAGATTGACCAAGGCCATGGTGTGAAACTGGCTCTGGCGCGACACCGCTTCCCTGGCCGAGGACACATCCAGCACCGCCAGTAATTCGCCATGAGGGTCGAACACCGGGCTGGCCGAGCAGGTCAGCCCGGTATGCCGGCCACGGAAGTGTTCATCACGATGAATCGTCAACGACTGGCGCTCCACCAGGCAGGTGCCGATGCCGTTGGTGCCTTCGCAGGCCTCGCTCCAGTCCGCGCCCAGCCACAGCCCGGCGCGCTCGAAAATCTTGCGCTCACTCGACGCGGTGACACAGTTGAGGATCACCCCGCGCGCATCGGTCAACAACACTGCATGGCCGGCGCCCGAGAGCTGTTGATGCAGGCTGTTCATCTCGCTGCCGGCGATGTGCAGCACCTGTTGCAGGCGCTCGCGACTTTCCAGCAGGCGGCCATGTTCGAGCACGGTAGGGGCGATGGTTTGCGCAGGGTCGAGGTGGTAGTCCTCCAGGCACCTCAGCCAGGAGCGGGCGATCGACGGGTCACTGGACGGGTCGCGCCCTTGGGCCACGGTGAGGACTTGCTGGGCATGGCGACTGAAATGATCGTTCTGCATGTTCTTATTATTCTCTCTACGTGAGAGCCCCCAGCATCCCCCAGCCATCCGACCTTTGCAATCCCGAGCCGACCCACTGGTCACAGGCTGTACCGTTTATGGCACAAACTGTCACTGCGCCTGTACCACGGCTGCCACAGCAACGCTTTGCAACAACGACCAAGCCCTTGATTTACCTGGCCCGCAAAGCAGTGGCCCAACCTTTGCTCTACGCTTTAACAAGCGCTTGCCGCGCTGCACTCCAATAAACATAAAAGCCAGGAGATACCCATCATGCGTTACGCACACCCCGGTACTGAAGGCGCGATCGTTTCGTTCAAGGCCAAGTACGGCAACTACATCGGGGGCGAATTCGTTGCGCCGGTCGATGGCAACTATTTCACCAACACCTCACCGGTCAACGGCAAGCCCATCGCCGAGTTCCCCCGCTCCACTGCCAAAGACATCGACAAAGCGCTGGACGCCGCCCATGCCGCCGCTGACGCCTGGGGCAAGACCTCGGCCCAGGACCGCGCGCTGGTACTGCTGAAAATCGCCGACCGCATCGAACAGAACCTCGAACTGCTGGCCATCACCGAAACCTGGGACAACGGCAAGGCCGTGCGTGAAACCCTCAACGCCGACATTCCGCTGGCCGCCGACCACTTCCGCTACTTCGCCGGCTGCATCCGTGCCCAGGAAGGCAGCACTGCCGAAATCAACGAGCACACCGCCGCCTACCACTTCCATGAGCCCCTGGGCGTGGTTGGCCAGATAATCCCGTGGAACTTCCCGCTGCTGATGGCCGCCTGGAAACTCGCCCCGGCCCTGGCCGCCGGCAACTGCGTGGTGCTCAAGCCCGCCGAGCAAACCCCACTGGGCATCAACGTGCTGATGGAAGTCATTGGCGACCTGCTGCCACCCGGCGTGCTCAACGTGGTGCACGGCTTCGGCAAAGAAGCGGGCGAAGCCCTGGCCACCAGCAAGCGCATCGCCAAGATCGCCTTCACCGGCTCCACCCCGGTGGGCGCGCACATCATGCATTGCGCGGCCGAGAACATCATTCCGTCGACCGTGGAACTGGGCGGCAAGTCGCCGAACATCTTCTTCGCCGACATCATGAAAGCCGAACCGCAGTTCATCGAAAAGGCCGCCGAAGGCCTGGTACTGGCCTTCTTCAACCAGGGCGAAGTGTGCACCTGCCCATCGCGCGCACTGGTGGAAGAGTCGATCTACGACGACTTCATGAAGGTGGTGATGAAGAAGGTTGAGTCGATCAAGCGTGGCGACCCACTCGACACCGACACCATGGTCGGCGCCCAGGCGTCCGAGCAGCAGTTCGACAAGATCCTGTCCTACCTGGAAATCGCCAAGGGCGAAGGCGCCGAGCTGCTGACCGGCGGCAAGGTGGAGAAGCTGACCGGCGATCTGGCCACCGGCTATTACATCCAGCCGACCCTGCTCAAGGGCACCAACAAGATGCGCGTGTTCCAGGAAGAAATCTTTGGCCCGGTGGTGAGCATCACCACCTTCAAGGACGAAGCCGAAGCCCTGGCGATTGCCAACGACACTGAGTTCGGCCTGGGTGCCGGCCTGTGGACCCGCGACATCAACCGCGCTTACCGCATGGGCCGCGCGATCAAGGCCGGCCGCGTGTGGACCAACTGCTACCACCTGTACCCGGCGCATGCCGCGTTTGGCGGTTACAAGAAGTCCGGTGTGGGCCGTGAGACGCACAAGATGATGTTGGATCATTACCAGCAGACCAAGAACTTGCTGGTGAGCTACGACATTAATCCGTTGGGCTTCTTCTAACTAACCCCTCCTCCCACATTTGAAATGCAATCAAGCGTGGGAGGGGTACCGCCCCTCCCACACTTAGCTCTCCACAAGTACTTGCCAATTGCATTCGGCACACAGAGGCCGAGTTAAAAACAATAACAATGAAAGGTACTTCTTCATGCCTAGCGAACCGACTGGATCTTCCGTCGACTTCGAAAAAGTCGACTCCCAATACTTCCAACAACGCGAACTCAAAAAAGGCGCCGCTGGCTGGGTGCTGTTAGTTGGCCTTGGCGTTGCCTACGTGATCTCCGGCGACTACGCCGGCTGGAACTTCGGCCTGGCCCAGGGTGGCTGGGGCGGCATGTTCCTCGCCACATTGCTGATGGCCACCATGTACCTGTGCATGTGCTTTTCCCTGGCTGAACTGTCTTCCATGATTCCCACTGCCGGCGGTGGCTACGGTTTTGCCCGCAGCGCCTTCGGGCCCTGGGGCGGGTTCCTGACGGGCACCGCGATCCTGATCGAATACGCCATCGCGCCCGCCGCCATCGCGGTGTTTATCGGCGCTTATTGCGAGTCGCTGTTCGGCATTGGCGGCTGGATGATCTACCTGGCGTTCTACATCATCTTTATTGGCATCCACATCTTTGGCGTGGGTGAAGCCTTGAAGCTGATGTTCGTGATCACCGCCATCGCCGCGATTGCCCTGGGCGTGTTCCTGGTGTCGATGGTGCCGCACTTCAATGTCGCCAACCTGCTGGATATCCCGGTGACCGAAGCCAAGGGCGCCAGCACCTTCCTGCCCTTCGGCTATGTTGGCGTGTGGGCGGCGATCCCTTATGCGATCTGGTTTTTCCTTGCCGTCGAGGGCGTGCCCCTGGCCGCTGAAGAAACCAAGAACCCCAAACGCGACCTGCCCCGCGGCCTGATCGGCGCCATTGTGGTGCTGACCAGTTTTGCCCTGCTGATCCTGGTGATCGCACCGGGCGGCGCCGGCACCTATGCGCTGGTCAAGTCCGGCAACCCGTTGGTGGAAGCGCTGGCGTTGTCCTATGGCGGCTCGACCTGGATGGGAAGCTTCGTCAACCTGGTCGGCCTGGCCGGCTTGATCGCCAGCTTTTTCTCGATTATCTACGCCTATTCGCGACAGATCTTCGCCTTGTCCCGCGCCGGCTACCTGCCGCGCAAACTGTCCCAGACCAACAAGAGCAAGGCGCCGGTCCTGGCGCTGGTGATCCCCGGCATTATCGGTTTTGGCCTGTCGCTGACCGGCCAGGGTGACTTGTTGATCCTGGTGGCGGTGTTCGGCGCGACCATTTCCTACGTGCTAATGATGGCCGCGCACATCACGCTGCGCATCCGTCGCCCCAAAATGGACCGTCCGTACCGCACGCCGGGCGGCATCTTCACGTCCGGTGTCGCCCTGGTACTGGCCTGTGTGGCCGTCGTTGCGGGCTTTCTGGTGGATCCAAGGGTGGTTATTGGCGCCGCGATCATCTATGGAGTATTAATTGCTTACTTTGCTTTCTACAGCCGGCATCACTTGGTAGCGGGCACGCCGGAAGAGGAATTCGCGGCGATCCAGGCCGCAGAGGCCGCCCTGCACTAACTGCCGTAAACCTCGACGCGGGTTCCTGCCCGCGTCGTCAAGGAGACACTGTATGGCAAGCTTTTCCCACGCGGTGGGTGCACAAACCTACCGCTTCGACAGCCTCAAGGACGTGATGGCCAAGGCCAGCCCCGCACGCTCCGGGGACTTTCTCGCCGGCGTCGCCGCGCAGAACGACGGCGAGCGGGTGGCGGCGCAAATGGCCTTGGCCAATATCCCGCTGACGCACTTTCTGCAAGAGGCGCTGATCCCTTATGAAAGCGATGAAGTCACCCGACTGATCATCGACACCCATGATAAACAGGCGTTTGCCCCGGTCAGCCACCTGACCGTCGGCGGCCTGCGCGACTGGCTGCTCAGCGATGCGGCCGATGAACAATCCCTACGCGCATTGGCGCCAGGGCTGACACCCGAAATGGCCGCCGCCGTCTCCAAGATCATGCGCGTGCAAGACCTGGTGCTGGTGGCGCAGAAGATCCGCGTGGTCACCCAGTTTCGCGGCACCATGGGCCTGCGCGGGCGCTTATCGACCCGCCTGCAACCCAACCACCCCACGGATGAACCGGCCGGTATCGCGGCCAGCATTCTCGACGGCCTGCTCTACGGCAACGGCGACGCCATGATCGGTATCAACCCGGCCACCGACAGCATCGCCTCGATCTGCGCCATGCTGGAAATGCTCGACGCGATCATCCAGCGCTACGACATTCCCACCCAGGCCTGCGTGCTGACCCACGTCACCACCTCCATCGAAGCCATCAACCGTGGCGTGCCGCTGGACCTGGTATTCCAATCAATTGCCGGTACCGAGGCGGCCAACGCCAGTTTCGGCATCAGCCTGAGTGTGTTGCAGGAAGGCTACGAGGCGGGCTTGAGCCTGAACCGTGGCACCCTGGGCCAGAACCTGATGTATTTCGAAACCGGCCAGGGCAGCGCCTTGTCGGCCAATGCGCACTTTGGCGTCGACCAGCAAACCTGCGAAACCCGCGCCTATGCGGTGGCCCGCCACTTCAAGCCGTTCCTGGTGAATACCGTGGTTGGCTTTATCGGCCCCGAGTACCTGTACAACGGCAAGCAGATCATTCGCGCGGGCCTTGAAGACCACTTCTGCGGCAAGCTGCTGGGGGTACCGATGGGTTGCGACATCTGCTACACCAACCACGCCGAAGCCGACCAGGACGACATGGACACCCTGTTGACCCTGCTCGGCGTGGCCGGCATCAACTTCATCATGGGCATCCCCGGCTCCGACGACATCATGCTCAACTACCAGACCACCTCATTCCATGACGCCCTGTACGCCCGCCAAACCCTGGGTTTAAAGCCGGCACCGGAATTTGAACAGTGGCTGGCGAAGATGGGCATCTTCACGCAAGCCGACGGCAAGGTGCGCTTCGGCAACAGCCTGCCCCCGGCATTTCGCCACGCCTTGGCGCAATTGGGATGAAGGAGCCACCCGTGCAACTCGACCTTCCTGAAAACCCGTGGCTGGAGCTACGCCGCCTGACCCCGGCGCGCATTGCCCTGGGCCGTACCGGCACGAGCATCCCGACCAGCGCACAGTTGGACTTCCAGTTCGCCCATGCCCAGGCGCGGGACGCAGTGCACCTGCCCTTCGACCATGGGGGCCTCAGCAGCCAACTGGCCGAACGCGGGCGTGACAGCCTGTTGCTGCACAGTGCGGCCGTCGATCGGCATAGCTACCTGCAACGCCCCGACCTGGGGCGGCGCTTGAGTGATGAATCGGCCCAGAGCCTGCGCGACTATGCGGCGGCCAATCCTGGCGGTGTGGACCTGGCGGTGGTGGTGGCCGATGGCCTGTCGGCGCTGGCCGTGCATAAACACACCTTGCCGTTTCTCGCACGCATGGAGGAACAGACTCACGCCGAGGGGTGGTCCTTGTCGCCAGTGATCCTGGTGGAACAGGGCCGCGTGGCGGTGGCGGATGAGATCGGGCAATTGCTGGGGGCCAAGATGGTGGTGATCCTGATCGGCGAACGGCCGGGACTCAGTTCGCCGGACAGCCTGGGGCTGTATTTCACCTACAACCCCAAGGTCGGCCTGACCGATGCCTACCGCAACTGCATCTCCAACGTGCGCTTGGAAGGCTTGAGTTATGGCATGGCGGCCCACCGCCTGCTGTACTTGATGCGAGAGGCGTGTCGCCGGCAGTTGTCGGGGGTCAACCTCAAGGATGAGGCGCAGGTGCAGACCATTGAGTCCGACGACCCGGACCTGATGAAAGGCAACTTCCTGCTCAGCCCGCCGTTGGACTGATCGCGGCACGATTGCGCTTTTTTGCGTCTTTAGGCAGCATCGAGTCACGGCCGCTCGCGTGGTCATACCCTTTGGAAGTTGAGGCCTGGCATGCGGATCACTCAAGCGACCCTGGAACACCTGGACCTGTTGACCCCCTTGTTCGTCAAATACCGCGAGTTCTACGGGGCGCTGCCGTTCCCGGATTCGTCGCGGGCTTTCCTGGAAAAGCGCCTGCGCCGCAAGGAGTCGGTGATATACCTGGCCCTGGCCGACGATGACGACAAGCGGCTGCTGGGGTTCTGTCAGCTGTACCCAAGCTTTTCGTCGTTGTCGCTCAAACGCGTGTGGATACTCAACGACATCTATGTGGCCGAAGACGCGCGTCGGCAACTGGTGGCGGATAACCTGATACGTACAGCGAAGAAGATGGCCAAGGAGACTCATGCGGTGCGGCTGCGGGTGTCGACCAGCAGTAACAATCAAGTGGCGCAGAAGACCTATGAGTCGATCGGGTTTCGCGAGGACACCGAGTTCAAGAACTACACCCTGCCGATCAGCGAAGACTGACGCCCTGACACCTTGTGGGAGGGGGCCTGCCCCGATAGCGGCTTTTCAGTCAGACTATTTATAACTGACCGAATGCTTTCGCGAGGAAACTCGCTCCCACAATGCATTTCTGGCGATCTGTGGACCGTGCATCGCGACATCCCCCGCTACAAAACCAACACGCTTTTCACCTCTCAATCCGTATAATGCGGACCTTTCAGGGTTGTAAGAAACACTACATACACTTGTAGCCTTATTACCCGAGCTTCCGCACAGGCCTGCCGAGCCGGGCCGTCCACACAGGTGCCATCCATGGATTTCAACCCGCTAGACCTTATCCTGCATCTCGACGTCTACCTCGACCTGCTGGTTACCAATTACGGTCCGTGGATCTACGCCATTCTGTTCCTCGTCATCTTTTGCGAAACCGGCCTGGTGGTCATGCCGTTCCTGCCGGGTGATTCGTTGCTGTTTATCGCCGGCGCCGTCGCAGCGGGCGGTGGCATGGACCCGGTATTGCTCGGCGGCCTGTTGATGTTGGCGGCGATCCTCGGTGACAGCACCAACTACGTGATCGGGCGAACGGCCGGGGAACGCCTGTTCAGCAACCCGAACTCGAAAATCTTCCGCCGCGACTACCTGCAAAAAACCCACGATTTCTACGACAAGCACGGCGGCAAAACCGTGACCCTGGCGCGCTTCCTGCCAATCCTGCGGACCTTTGCACCGTTCGTCGCCGGTATCGCGAAAATGCCCTACCCGCGTTTCTTCGGTTTCAGCGTGCTGGGCACCGTCTTCTGGGTCGGCGGCCTGGTGACACTGGGCTACTTCTTCGGCAACGTACCGTTCATCAAGAAAAACCTGTCGTTGCTGGTGGTGTTCATCATTCTGCTGTCGCTGGTGCCGATGATCATTGGTGTAGTCCGCAGCCGCTTTGGTGGTCGCACCTCCTCCGAAGCCAAGCCGCACTGACCGGCCATGTGGTCCCTCAGCGCCTGGCGTCGCCGGCGCCTGCTGGCCAAGCACCCGATTGCCGATGACACCTGGCAACGGGTGCGCCACCACCTGACCTTCCTCGACGGCCTCTGCGCCGAACAGGACCAGTGGCTGCGCGAAGCCTGCGTGGTATTCCTCGCCGAAAAACACCTCACCGCCCTGCCCGGCGTCGACCTGCATCAGGAACAACGCCTGCTGCTCGCCGCCCAGGCGCAACTGCCCTTGATGAACCTCGGCGACCTCGACTGGTACCAGGGCTTCCACGAAATCGTGCTGTACCCAGACGACTTCCTCAGCCCGCAACGCCATCGCGACGCCAGCGGTGTCGAGCATGAGTGGGACGGCGAACACAGCGGCGAAGCCTGGCAGCAGGGTCCGGTGATCCTCGCCTGGCCCGGCGTGCTGGCCAGCGGCAACTGGGAAGGCTACAACCTGGTTATCCACGAACTGGCGCACAAACTCGACATGCTCAATGGCGATGCCAACGGCCTGCCGCCGTTGCACCACGACATGCGCGTGCAGGAGTGGGCCAGCGTGATGCAAAGCGCGTTTGACGACCTCAACCGCCAACTCGATGCCAACCCCGACGCCGAGACGGCCATCGACCCTTACGCCGCCGAAAACCCGGCGGAATTCTTTGCCGTCACCAGCGAATATTTTTTCAGCGCGCCGGATTTACTGACGGAAAGTTATCCACAGGTGTATGCGCAACTGAGCCGCTTTTATCGCCAGGATCCCCTGGCCCGCCTGAACCAACTGCAAGCCAGCGACCCGCGTTATCGGCCACAAGGCGAATGACCGTACGACGTCTGGCGCATGGCATCGGCGTCAGAATATGCCTATAATCGCCGCCACTTTTAGGCCAATCCGGCCATGTTCCATGGCCAACTACGGGGGCAACGCCCAATGAGCTACAGCAAGATTCCGGCTGGCAAAGACCTGCCGAACGACATCTACGTCGCCATCGAAATTCCGGCCAACCACGCGCCGATCAAATACGAAATCGACAAAGACAGCGACTGCCTGTTCGTTGACCGTTTCATGGCCACCCCGATGTTCTACCCGGCCAACTACGGTTTCATCCCCAACACCCTGGCTGACGACGGCGACCCCCTCGACGTGCTGGTTGTAACCCCTTACCCGGTTACCCCAGGTTCGGTCATCCGCGCACGCCCAGTCGGCATCCTGAACATGACTGACGACGGCGGCGGCGATGCCAAAGTGATCGCAGTGCCACACGACAAGCTGTCCCAGCTGTACGTCGACGTGAAGGAATACACCGACCTGCCCCCACTGCTGCTGGAACAGATCAAGCACTTCTTCGAGAACTACAAAGACCTCGAAAAAGGCAAATGGGTGAAGATCGACGGTTGGGGCAACGCAGACGCCGCCCGTGCCGAGATCATGAAGTCGGTCGCTGCCTACAAAGGCTGATGCCCGCTCCTCATTGCCCCGGCAATTAAAAAAGCCCCGATTATTCGGGGCTTTTTTTGTGGGGAAAATTAAACGCCAAGTTCAATGTTTAACTCACAGCGTTCAACTAACCAGCAAGTCCGAAAGATAAAGCCACAACTAAGCAAAATCCTACTCGCGCGATTCAACGCATGGTTTATTTGATCTGTTTTTCCGGCCAGTAAACTCTGCGTTTATGAATACATCAGGTGATCGCTTAAAAGCGCTATTACGGGAAGTTAATCTTTCCGCCTCCGACTTCGCCAAGAACCGCGGCGTCACGCCTCAACACGTGAACAACTGGTTCAAACGCGGCGTCCCCATGGGCCGACTCAACGAGATCGCAGAGCTGCTGTGCGTCTCCAGCCGCTGGCTACACGCCGGCCTGGGCCCCAAACATCCGCCGGCCAACTTCCTGCTGGACGGCCCCACTGCAAGGAAAGCACTCCCCTTCCGCGAAGAGAGCGGCAAATACCTCACAGGCCCAGTCTGCCCCCCGGAAAAAATCGACGTGGAGATCCCCCTCCACCCGTCATTCACCTCCACCGAGCGCATCCGCGTCTCCCTGCACACCCTCGAAACCCTCACCGTCAACCCCGACCGCGCGGTAGGCGCCTATATGGTCGACAACAGCATGATCGACATCATCCAACAAGGCGCCACCCTCGCCATCGACCGCGGCCGCACCCAAATCATCGACGGCGAAATCTACGCCGTCGAACACGACGGCATGCTGCGCATCAAATACCTCTACAACCGCCCGGGCGGCGGCCTGCGCATGCGCAGCCACAACGCCAACGAGCACCCGGACGAACACCTCACCTACGAGGAACGCTTCGAACAAAACTTCCAGGTCGTGGGCTGGGTATTCTGGTGGTCCACCCTCAACAACCGCCGCCCACCGGTGCCACTGGATGAACACCTGCTGGGCTGGGAAGGCTCTAAATCGGATCCGGAGGTGGGCATTTGAAGTGAATGTGGGTATCATGCGCCGCACATTTGGCAGGGGGTGGTCTTAGGCTATCCACCTTGCCTGGCGAAGCGGAGACGTTCCCGCGGATGCCCCTACTATTCAGCCAGACGCAATGTTGGCTGAGCGATTTGAAGGCTGGTGAGGTTTGTCAAAAACAAGCTGAGGCGGTCCCCGAGAAGCCGGCCACAAGCCGGCTTTTTAATGCCCACAAGAATCACAAATCCAAATTGTCCAACAGCTGTTGGGCGATTGAATAGCCAACGCGGACAGATTATCGCCTCATATGCCTCTCAGCAGCATTATCTAGGCTGTATGCCCCAAGAACCCGATCCGCCACCAACAAGGAGTGTTTCATTACCACTTCAGACTTCTCAAGCGGTGCCCGTGAAGCAACCATGAGCCTGGATATAAAAGTGGTGCTGATCGATGCCTTTGAGTTGGCACGGCTGATGGTCGAAAACAACCTGGGCTGCAACGTGAAACAGGTTTACGAAGTAAAGCAGCTGGGTAGCGATTACTTCGTAGAGTACTGATCTGGCCTTTAAACTTTTTCCCAGCCAGATTCCACCAATTTAACGCCCTCAAGCTCGTTCATTTCCGCACGAGCGGCTTTAGGCTGGAGCAAGCTAGCGTTCGCTTGAACTCAGATAGCGGACTAGACGGCGCTTACTTTTCCGACGCCTCGGAGCATGTTGCTAGCTGGTCGATGCTCAACATGTCGTTGACAGCGACACAAGTCCGAAACATGTCGCAAAAATCTAAAAAAAGCGACACGTTCCGCGCACGTGCTTACACTGACGACATGAGAAAGGCGCTCATAAGAGTGGCCTCGCCTTTAATTGGACGACCTAGTGAGCGTACGCCCCAATGACTAAAACCCATCTGTAAGCGTCCGGCGAACTCACCTTCCGAACTCCAGCTTTAAGGGCGATGGTGTCCGCGTATTTTTAAGCGGACGCGATCACCCTTATCGTTGCTTATGCACCAATCAAATCCGGGCGACTAAACCCGATCACTGAATAGGCAGTGACGGATCGCAGCCTAGTCACGGAATTCCGCTGGCGCAATGCGGTGGGGGATTCTCTCGGAAGCGTCCTGCCAATGAAAGAGATCAGCCCTGCTGGCCCTGTAAGCTCCAGCCTCAATCCAATATCAAATGCGGCAAAAACCGGCTCGAATCCTTGGTAATCAAACTATTATCCTCCCGCACCCCAATCCCCGCCGCCTGGTCCCCAATCACCCAGGACCCAATCAACGTATAGCTGTCCCCAAACCGCGGTAGCGGTGCGAATTCCTGAAGGATAAACGGCGCGTCCGTGTAGGGGCCGTCTTCTTTCACGATCAGTCCGTCAGCAGTTTGCAGCTCGATGTTGGCCCCTTCCCGCGAGAAGAACGGCTTGCGCACCCAGCCCTTTGGCACGGCTTTACCTGGGTCGGTATCCAGGTGGGCCGCGAGCAAATTGGGGTGGCCTTTGTTGAATTCCCACAGCAGCGGCAAGACGCCTTTGTTGGAGAGGATGGACTTCCAGGCGGGTTCGAAGAACTGCGTGTCACTCTCGGCGATCGCAGCGCCGAAGGGTTCGTGGAAGATGAATTCCCAGGCGTGCAGTTTGAACAGGTGGGGAATCCAGCGATCTTCAAGGTCAACGAAGCGACCTTCTGCGGTCAGGCCGATGTCTTCGATGTCGATGTGGCGCGATTCGATGCCGACTTTTTCTGCGACCAGGCGCAGGTAGTCGGTGGTGCCTTTGTCTTCGACCGAGTCTTTCATGGAGGCGAAGTAGAACGGCTGGTTGACCTGCAGTTGAGCGAAAGCCTGGTGGAGTTTGGTGTCGATGCTGTTGAACTGGTCGGCATGCTTGGGCAGCAAGCCGCGTTCGATGCATTGCTCCAGCCAGCCCCACTGGAATGCCGCTGCCTCGTAGAGGCTGGTCGGTGTGTCGTAGTTGAGTTCCAGCAGCTTGGCGGGCCCGGTGCCGTTGTAGGAGAAGTCCATGCGCCCGTACAGGTGCGGGTGGCCTTCGAGCCATGAGGTTTTGATCATGTCGAAGAAGGGCGCGGGAATGCTCAGGCGCTCGAGCAGCTCTTCGCTCTGGACCACGCGGGCCACGAGGTCCATGCACATGTCATGGATCTCGGTGGTCGGGTCTTCGAGGTCGTTCTCGATTTGCTTGAGCGTGAACTGGTAATACGCGCTCTCGTCCCAGTAGGGTTCGTCGTCGATGGTATGGAACAGAAAGCCAAGGTTTTCAGCCGTCTGTTTCCAGTCATCACGTTCTGCGCAATGGATTTTCTTCATGGCCCGGCTCCCTAACTGCTCGACCCGCCGCCGCCCCAGCCGCTGCGTGCGCTGGCCTTGCTGCCGAAGCCGCCACGGGAGGTGGCCGACGCCACGGAGCTCGACTGGCTGGAAGAGCGCAGCGTGTTGGTGTAATTGCTGCTGCCGTACCTGGCCTGATTCGAGCGGCCAAACGTCGCCCCATTCGAGACCCGCTGATTGAGCGTCGAGGAGCCGTAGTCGCCGCGATCATCGCGATAGCGATACACAGGCTCGGAGCGGTAGCTGTTGCGATTGCTGCTCAGCATGTTGCCGATCAGCAGACCGGTCAGCAGGCTGCTGGTGGAGAAGCCGGAGCCGCCGCTGCTGGCCTGCGAGCCGGGAACCTGGGCCTGGGCAGCGTCTACCTGGGATTGTGTCACCTGGCCTTCGGCGGTCAGTTCGAAACCGCCCAGCTTGGGAATGAACTGGCCATTGGAGTCCAGCTGGCACCAGCCCGCGACAAAGTCGGCATCGCAATCGGCCTGGCTGGCGTATACCGGGGCAATGCGGCGATGCTCGGCCAGGGCGGTCATGTAGGCGTCCGAGCAGACGTCCACTGGAAGCTTTTCATCGGCACACTGCTGAACCGACTGGAAGTTGTACTTTTTCTGCAAATCGTAGGTTTTTTCCGTCGGCCCACAACCGGATATCGCCATGGCGACCGACGCTGCCAGCGAAAGCTGGACGTACTTGCTTCGTTTCATCGGGAGCTCCGTGCGCAATCAGTTCTGGGTAGGCGTCATGCACGCGGCATTCAACATGCCCACGCTGATCGCCACGGCGGCCACGTAGATGCCCGCAGCGAGCTCGCCTCTCTTGATGCGCTCGGAAGTGCCTTTGAGCACGAGGCTGGTCAGCAGAAACGCCAACAGTTGGACGACGGCGGCGATCACCGCCCAGACGACGAAGTCGAGGATGCTGATCGAGTAGGCAATCACGTTGCTGGCTGGAATGGCGAAACCGACGATGGCGCCGCCCAGGGCGACTGCCGCGGAAACGTTGCCCGCCCGGATCAGCTCGAACTCCTTGTGCGGGGTAACGCGGGTGTAGATGAACTGGAACAGCGCGAACAGCACCGCCGCCCCCAGAATGTAGGTGACAAAGCCGACGACGGCGGCTTTATTCAGGGAGATGGAGAGAGCTTCTAGCATGGACTTCTTCCTTTTTTAGAGCGCATTCAAGTCGGTTGTGTACAGCGAAATGCCCAGCGACGTGCTCAGGCTGACGGTGCCTTCAGCGTCTTCTTCGACAGAGAACAACAGAAACTCCCGTCGATCGGTCAGGCCTGTGTCACGGGCATATAGCATCGAGCGGTGCTCGACACTGTAGGAGTCCTCGGGGTTTATCACGTGCTCGCTCATGGCCACCAATTCTGTCTGGCCGTCCTCGCTGCCCCACACGCGCGTGTACTCGACGCCATTGTGGGTGTAGGTCGGCAACCCGATCAGACTCTGCGGCCCCGCCAGCCGACGCAATTCAGCCTCGCTGCTGAGGGTGACGTAACTCAGGTAGTTGAACAGGATCACCGACTCGACCTGCCCGGCGATGTCGCCCGTGGTGTGCACCTGCAACCAGTAGTCTTCGTCGTTCATGTAATAGCGCGACAGCCAGGTCGACTGCCCGAGGTCCACGGTGCCGTTACTCCAGATTTCCTGGGAGCCGGGGATAACCACTGTGGTTTTCCCGTCGAGCAACAACTTCAGGGTCGCATCGAATATCACGCCTTTGCCCGGTGCCAGGCCCAGAGGCCCGCTGGTCGGCAGCGGTTCGGCGGCGGCGCCTTTCGATTGTGTAGTCGCTTGCGGGGCCTCAAGCCCCATCAACTGTTTAAACCATCCCATTGGAAATTTCCTTGAGGCGGGTGGAGGCGATGTAGAAGAGTTCGCCGCCTTCAACGCGCGTAGCGCTGGGCGGGTTGATCGAGGGTTGCTGGGCACCTTTGGCGCGATAGCCGATGAGGGTGGCGTTGTGGCGCTCTTTCATTTGGGTGTACAGATCGCCGAACGTTGCTTCAAACGCCTCGGGCAATCTCATCAGGTATTGGGTGGCGCCCTGCCCCACGCACAGCAACTCATTGATGACCACCGACGAGCCCGGATCCTGGGAGGCGCGCACCAACATTTCGATGGCCATGCTTGACGTGCATTCCAGGCTGGGGGCGTAGGAACTGGCCAGTGCGGCAATTTCACTTTCATTGAAGTGGGCGACGACGTGCCCGACCGGACTCAGTTGATTCACCGCCAGCACGGTGGCCAGCGTCAAATCGTCAGATGGGGTTCGCACCAGCACACGCTCGGCGCCGGGCACACCGGCACGCAGCAACAACGCTGTGGAGGACAGGCTCTCACCACGGATGAACGCCGCTTTGCCCGGCATCGGGTTTTCTTCGAGGGTGCAATCGCAGATGACGATCAGGTTGTCGTTCGAGGTTTCGTCTTGAAGCAACAACTCGATGACCCGCTCACTGGACGCGCCCTCCCAGCCGATGAGCACGGTATGGCCGACCTTGCCGGTGAAATCGCCTTTGCCCTTCATGCCTTTTCTCCATGCATCGATGACAGTGCTGGTGGTTTTGCCGATGGCTGCCGTCAGCAGCGCAATGCCGCCGAGCATGACCCAGGTCGCTACGAACACTCGCCCCGCCGAGGTCTGTGGCGCAAGATCGCCATAGCCGACGGTCAGCGTGGTGGTGAGATAGAAGTAAACAAACGTGGCCGGAGCGGTGAGGTGCTGTTCGCCCAGGTACACCAGGCCCAGATAAGCCGTGCTCAGGTGAACACCCAAGGCAACGACCAGGCCTGCCCAGCCGAAACGGTGAAAGAGGGAGGCGGCGTACATGCGCAGCAAAAGAAAAATCGACATTCCGTCCCTGACTCCCTGGGTACTTGATTCCTGATCACGCCAACGCCTCGACGTCTGGATGCTCAAGTGCGTTCAGCCGGCATTAAACCTGCTGCGTGGTTTGGAGAGAAGTACCTTGGCTGCAATAAATCCGGCGAATGCACCAAACAGATGCCCCTCGAAGGAAACACCCTGACGCGGCAGGAAGCCAAGGATCAGGCCGCCATACAGTACCGCTACGACACCGGCCGTTATCAGGTTGCTCCAGCTCCGGTGGAACCAGGCGCGCGATAACAGGTAGGCCCATAACCCGAAGACCCAGCCGCTGGCCCCCACGTGTATGCCCGCAAAACCGAACAACCAGAGCAGTGAACCGCCCAGCAGGATAATGATCGCGCTGACGGTAACGAACCGATTGAGCCCTTCGATGATCACCAGGGAGCCCAGGATCAAAAAGGCAACCAGGTTGGCGCTCAGGTGGGCAAACGACCCGTGCAAAAACGGTGAGGTGAGGATGCCGGGCAGCCCCTGCAGCGTTCTCGGGATCAGGCCGAACGCCATGAGGCTGTAACCGGTCGCCACATTGAGCAGTTGCAGCGCGACCATGAAGAAGGCCAAGCCTGCGATTGTCTTGAAACCCTTCAGGGCATCCATCCTGACCTCGACGTAAAAAAGAAGGGCAGACACTGCCCTCCCTGCGGCGACGCTGCTTACTCCGCCGACTTTTGCTTCAGACGCTCCAGAATCGCATTGGCGCTGCCTTCGTTCGGCGTGATGCCGGCTTCGCGCAGCTTGCGCTCCAGGTCGGTCCCGGTCGATGCATCCGCCAGTTCATCCTGGGCTTGCAGTTCAGCGGCGCGCTGCTGTTGCTTGGCCTGCAAACGATTCAGCGTACCGACGGCGGTTTCCAGCTTGCCGTTGGCACCGCCGCTGGCGATGGAGGCGCTGACCTGGGCCTTCTGTACGCTTTCGCGAGCCTTGGCCATATCCACTTGCTGGCGCAGGCTTTTGATCCGGCTTTCGGCCTTGGTGATGTCCTTGCGCATGCTTTCGGCATAGCCACCGAACTCGGTGGCTTGCTTGTGCTCCACATCCCGCTCGTTGGTCAGGGTCGAGATGGCTTCGGCCACTTCCAGGGCGAGGTCTTCACGATTGGCCTGCAGGGCAGCCACCGCCTTGGACTCCAGGTCCTTGATCTTGGCGTCGTACTCGTTGACGCGATCAGTCGCCAATTTGTGCTTGGCCATGATGCTGACCAGTTCACGCTTGGCGTTGGCCAGCGCGGTGTCGGCGTCGCGAATTTCCTGATCCAGAATGCGCAGGGCCTGTTGGTCGACGATCGATTCGCCGACTTCATTGGCACCGCCACGCAGCGCGGTGAACAATTTGCTCCAGATGGACTGAGTCATTGGATACTCCCGAATACTTAATTGAAGAAACGTTCGAAGGCTTCGCTGGCGCGCTGCACGTTGTCGACCAGGGTTTTCACCTCGGTGACGATGTTTGTCAGGCTGGAGTCGGAACTCAACGCACCGAACATGTTGTAGACAACTTGCCCGTTAGGCATGGACTCGATACCGATCGAGGACAGCGGGAACATTTCCCGGCTGCGCAACACCGCGTCATTGAATTTCGTGACATCGTTGATGGATTCGACATCGACTAGAACGGTGTCAACGATGATCTGCTCGCCCACCACCGCGATGTAAATCGGCAAGCCACCGAAGTCGTTCATTTCCAGCTTGATACTGGACTCGGAGCCTTGGACGAGAGAAAGCGTAATGTCCTTGGACACCACGTCGTCCAGGGCCTGAAGAGCGGTGTAGAGGCGATCGATATTCCAGTTGGTACCTGCGCTCATGTAATTCTCCGACATGAATGAGCCAGCCAGAATCGGCTGGCGAAGCTGTTTCTCCATCTGCTTGAGCAAGCTTCGGTTTTCGGGAAGCACCCAAGTCTCGTGTTTCACGTAGCCGGCGGCCGCCAGGCCTGCACGCATCTGCTTCATGTAAAAGCTCGATGGCTTTTTGGCGGACGGCTTCAAGCGCTCTCCCTGAAGGCTCGTTGAATCGGTATCGGGCCCTTTGGACGGACTCGATGGAGAGCGGCGTTCCATGGTACTGACCTCGCTGTGAAAAACTCACGCGTGAGAAAATCTACAGGCATTTTTTGCCACGCTCAATAGCTCACGCGTGAGATTTTTTGACTTACTTTTCCGACCACTAAAAGGATCAGTCCTACTGACAACTCATGAATTGTCGCTTTTGAGTTGACGGTATTACCCATTCCAGCCGATTTATCCCCCAGCAACCACCCATTAATCTGTGCCCATGTTGAACGCAACGCCCAACCAACCTAAACAAAAAAGGATTCAACCATGAGCACTGCAACCTACAACCGCTTGAACAAAGACGACGCCGTAGTTCTGCTGGTCGACCACCAAACCGGCCTGATCTCCCTGGTGCAGGACTTCTCGCCCAACGAGTTCAAGAACAACGTGCTGGCCCTGGCGGACCTGGCCAAGTTCTTCAACCTGCCGACCATCCTCACCACCAGCTTCGAGCAAGGCCCCAACGGCCCGCTGGTCCCCGAGCTGAAAGAGATGTTCCCGGACGCGCCGTACATCGCTCGCCCAGGCCAGATCAATGCCTGGGACAACGAAGACTTCGTCAAGGCGATCAAGGCTACCGGACGTAAGCAGATCATCATTGCCGGCGTGGTAACGGATGTATGCGTAGCGTTCCCGACCTTGTCGGCACTGGCGGAAGGGTTTGATGTGTTTGTGGTTACCGATGCGTCGGGCACCTTCAACACCACGGTGCAGCAGGCAGCGTGGAGCCGGATGACCCAAGCGGGTGCGCAGATGATGAACTGGTTCTCGGTGGCGTGTGAGCTGCATCGCGACTGGCGCAACGATATCGAAGGCCTGGGGAATTTGTTGTCCCAGCGTATCCCTAACTATCGCAACTTGATGAATGGTTATGCGGCGCTGACGGCCCATCAGAAGTAAGTAAGCCGACGGTTGCGATAAGCCTGCCCTGAAAAGCAGGCTTTCGCTGTTTTGTGCCAGCAGTTGCCCCCCTTGACTCTCCCCTATACAGCACACCCTACCCTGAAAGCCCCAACTTTCAGGTCACGCCCCATGGCTCAACGCATCCTGGTCATCCTTGGCCATCCTTCAACCACCAGTTTCTGTTCGGCCCTGGCAGACACCTACAGCCACTCGGCAAAGATCGCCGGCCATGAGGTGCGCGTCCTACGCCTGGGTGATCTGGTTTTCGACCCGATCCTTCACAACGGCTACAGCGAAATCCAGCCCTTGGAACCCGACCTGCTCAGCGCCCAATCCGACATCCTCTGGGCCACTCATCTGACGTTCGTCTTTCCGATTTGGTGGGGCGGCATCCCGGCGCTGTTAAAGGGCTTTATCGACCGCATTTTCCTACCTGGCTTTGCCTTCAAATACCGTGAGGGCAAGCTGTTTCCTGACAAGCTGCTACACGGCCGCACCGCACACTTGCTAGTGACCCTGGATACGCTGCCGTGGTATTACCGCTGGTTCTATCGCATGCCGGGCGTGCATCAGATGCGCAGCACTACATTGGCGTTTTGCGGGATCAAGCCGCTCAAGACGTTACTGCTGGGAGCGGTGCTGGGTTCTACGCCGGGGCAGCGAGCCAAGTGGCTGACACGAGCCAGCGTACTAGCGGGAAAAGGGAGTTTTCATGTACATCGGCAAAGCCGCGCAATTGTCGGGCACGACCATCAAGGCGATTCGGCACTATGAAGCGATTGGCCTGCTGCCGACGCCGCAGCGCCGGGGCCAATACCGGGTCTATTCAGAGCAGAGCGTTGAGCTGCTGATGTTTATCAAGTGTGCGCAGCAGTTGGGTTTCAAGCTCAAGGAGTTGCAGGAAATTTTGCGCGGTTCCCAAGGCGACGCATTGCCTTGGGAGCGGGCAGACCGGGCCATCGCCAGCAAGAAACGCGAGTTGGCCGCACAAATCGCCAAGTTACAGAGCGTACAGGCCGGCTTGCTTGAGTTTGAGAGCCAGCTGAAAGAGGCGCATGGACACTGTTCGTCAATGAGCAGCATCGCTATTTGAAGTAGCCTTTGAAGGTGAACTGACGCGATTTTTTCGCTGCCCACGTAAGCCCATTCTGATTTTCAAAACCGTTCATCCAGCCGCTTTTCGCTGCGGCAGACTCCGACGCCTTGCCTTCTGCCGAGACGTCACGGATGACCAACGCTTCCCACATTGCCCATATCGAACATGAGCTGGATAGCTTCCATCAGAGCCTGGTGACGTATCGCCAGCAACTGGGGGCCTGGTATTCGC
Source organism: Pseudomonas sp. OVF7 (assembly GCF_030644265.1). Classification (NCBI taxonomy): domain Bacteria; kingdom Pseudomonadati; phylum Pseudomonadota; class Gammaproteobacteria; order Pseudomonadales; family Pseudomonadaceae; genus Pseudomonas; species Pseudomonas sp. OVF7. The sequence goes on from NZ_CP128996.1 coordinate 6,954,914, forward strand.
GCGCGCTGGATTCGGTGAGCCACGCCGCTGATTTACCGTCGTTGCTGGGGATGGATCGGGTGTTGCGCGCGGGGAATTCGCAACGTTCCGTGAGCCTTTCCGATACCGACTTCTCCACCGTGGCCCGCTGCCCGGCGGGCGGTATGTTGCAGATCGAAAGCAAGTTCGAGTCGGTGTATGACGTGCCGATTGGCGATATCCCGGTTGAGGTGATCGGCCTGGATGACGGCAGTTCGAGCGTGGTCATGCTCGATGAACAGGGTAAAGGCTCACACCCATGCGTCGCGGGCGCGCGCTACCAGGTACGGGTGCAAGGCGGCGTGTCGGCGCAACAGGTGGACGCGTTGTTTGTGTCCTACGCCGGGCTGACCGCAGACCTGGAGCAATGGCTGCGGTCGCAGTGGGAAGGGTTCAAGCCGCATTGGCAACAGTCGACGGCCAGCGCGATTGGCAGCGGGATATTGGCTGGCAGTTGGGCGGCGATTCGCGAGGTGTGGGACAGCATCCAGCTGGTGCAGGCAATTCTTGAAGACCCGTTGAAGTACGTCGAACAGCTTGGCGCCGAAGCGGCCAAGCTGGCGGATTTGGCCGCCAGCGCCCCCAAGGTCATGGAACAGGCGATGTTGCTCGCCAGTGATGAAGCGGCGCTGTTCCTGCTGGTGCGCACGGCGATGATCTGGTTGGACGCATTGCCGCCCAGTGAGATTGCGCAAGTGGCGGCTGGGTTTGTGGTGTCGCTGCTGATCGACCTGGTGATGGGTGCGGTGCTGACCATCGCATTGCCGGCGGCGGCTGTGGCGTATTTGAGCCTGCGGCTGGCCAGGTATGGCGCGCAGATGGTTAAGGCGGCGGTGGGTTTTGTTCAGGGCGTGCTGGCGATTCTGACGAAGTTCATGCAGGCGGTGGATCGCTACAAAGCGGTGGCGGTTCGCGGCGTGGTCGGCGGGCTCAAGCAAGGCACGCTGCAGATGCGCTGGCGGGCGCGGCAGAACACGGTGCTGAAGCAAAAAGAGCACGTGGATGATGCGCCTCTTTCGGGGAAAAACCCTGCGGGGGATGCTGCCGCGTCTTCGGATAAAACCGTAACCAACGGCTGCCCGGTGTCGATGGTTACCGGCGAGGAGCTGCTCACCCTCACCGATGGCACGCTGGACGGGATCTTGCCGTTCGAGTGGACCCGGTTGTACCGCACCAGTGCGGTGGAAGTGGATTGCGGGTTGGGGTTTGGCTGGAGTCATTCGCTGGCGCACAGGCTTTCTGTGGTGGGCGATTCAGTCGTCTGGATTGACCATGAAAACCGCACGACTGAGTTTCCACTGCCCACCGCCGCTCGCCCCGCGATCACCAACAGCCTGGCTGAAGCGGCGATCTATCTAGGCGCTTCGCCGGATGAACTGGTGCTGGCCCAGGCGGCGCGGTTTTATCACTTTCGCGACGGTGTATTGGTCTCGATCAGTGATGCGTATGACAACCGCCTGCGAATTTTCCGCGACGTATTGGGGCGCATCGAACGCCTGGATAGCGGCGCGGGCCGGTCGCTGTTTTTGCGCTATGAACGGGGCCGCATTGTGGCGGTGGACTACCAGGTTCAGCGCGCCACGGGGCATGAACCCTACGTCTGGGTGACGGAGCAGCACGTTGTTGCCTACGCCTATGACGATGCCGGCCGACTGGTTTGCGCGACCAATGCCGTCGGCGAAAGCGAGGTTTACCGCTACGACGAGCAGCACGTCATTCTCGAGCGGCAATTGGCCGGTGGGGCGAGTTTCTTCTGGGCGTGGGAACGGTCTGGCAAGGCGGCGCGATGTGTCCGGCATTGGGCCAGTTTTTCGCAGATGGACACGCGCTATGTCTGGGGCGAGGACGGTCGCGTCACGGTGCACAACGCCGATGGCAGTCAGGAAGTGTATGTCCATGACCACCGGGCGCGGCTGGTGCAGCGGATTGATCCGGACGGTGCGCAGCACTTCAAATCCTACGATGACAAAGGTCGGCTAACGGTCGAGCAGGACCCGTTGGGGGCGGTGACGGCGTATCAGTACGATGAAGCCGGGCGCTTGGTCGCGCTGTTTCCGGGGGATGACGAGCCGACGTCCTACGAGCATGACAATGGCTTCGTACGGGTTGTAAGGCGGGGTCTGGCGGTCTGGAAGTACGAGCGCAATGACCAGGGCGATGTCATTCGTAAGACCGATCCCGATGGGCATGTCACCGACTACAGCTACGACCAATACGGACAACTGGTTGGGGTTTGGTACCCGGATCACAGCTGCCAGCGGCTGGTGTGGAATGAGCGCGGGCAACTGCTGGAGCAGACGCTGCCCAATGGCGGTGTGCGGCGCTATCGCTATGACGACTTGGGTCGACAGATTGCCCGCGAGGATGAGCATGGCGCGCTGACCCAGTATCAGTGGGACAGCGTGGGTCGGTTGGTTCGCGTGGTGCTGCCCGGTGGGGCGTGTCGGGAATACAGCTACAACCCCTACGGAAAAATCACCGCCGAACGCGATGAACTCGGGCGTGTCACCCGCTACGAATACGCCGACGGCTTGCACCTGATCAGCCGCCGTATCAATGCCGATGGCACCCAGGTCCACTACCGCTACGACAACGCCCGGTTACTGCTGACCGAGATCGAAAACGAGGTTGGCGAGACCTACCGGCTCGACTACCACCCCAACGGGCTGATTCAACAGGAAGTCGGGTTTGATGGGCAGCGTACGGCTTATGCCTACGACCTCAACGGCAACCTGCAGGAAAAGACCGAACACGGCGACGATGGCAGTCAGCTCGTTACTCGTTATGAGCGAGACCACGCCGGACGCCTCGTACGAAAAACCCTGCCCGACGGCAACCTTGTTGAATATACCTACGACCGCCAAGGCAACCTCCTCAGCGTCGACGACGGTCACTGGGCGTTAGCCTACGAATACGACAGCCAAAACCGCCTGACCGCCGAACACCAAGGCTGGGGCACCTTGCGCTATGGCTACGACGCCTGCGGTCAGCTTCAAAACCTGCGCCTGCCCGACAACAACCGCGTGGTGTTCAACCACAGCAAAGGCGGCCACCTCGCCACCGTCGAGTTAAATGGCGCACTGCTGACCTCTCATCTATTCAAGGCCGGCCAAGAACACCAACGCCAACAGGGCCAGCTCCTCAGCCACTACCACTACGACGAACAACACCGCCTGCACGCCCACACCGTCGCGCAACAGGACACCCACCTTTACCAGCGCCACTACGACTACGACAAAACCGGCAACCTCACCCGTTTAGTCGACAGCCGCAAAGGCGAACACCACTACCACTACGACCCCCTCGCCCGCCTCACCCGCGCCGACCACACGCAAGACCCGCACGAACGCTTCGCCCACGACCCGGCCGGCAACCTGCTGATGCAAGACCGCCCCGGCCCCGACATCGTCGCCGGCAACCGCCTGATGATCCAGGGCGACCGCCACTACGACTACGACGCCTTCGGCAACCTGATCCGCGAACGGCGAGGCAAAGACCATCAACTCGTCACCGAGTATCGCTACGACTGCCAGCATCGGCTGATCGGCCTCACCCAACCCAACGGCCAAACCGCGAGCTATCGCTATGACCCGTTTGGGCGACGAATCAGCAAGACGGTCGACAACATCACCACGGAGTTTTTCTGGCAAGGCGACAAACTGGTTGCCGAACACCACGCCGAAAAGCATCGCAGCTACCTCTACGAACCGGACAGCTTCCGCCCACTGGCGCTATTGGAAGGCTTCGGCCCAAAAGAAACGAAGCCCTACCACTACCAACTCGACCACCTCGGCACACCCCAGGAACTCACCAATTCCGAGGGCGAAATCGTCTGGTCCGCCCACTACCGCGCCTACGGCGAAATCACCCGGCTCGACATCGGAACAGTCGACAACCCACTGCGTTTTCAGGGTCAGTACTTCGATCAGGAAAGCGGGCTGCACTACAACCGCCATCGCTACTACAATCCGGATGTTGGTCGTTACCTGACACCGGATCCGGTGAAGTTGGCGGGTGGGATCAACGCGTACTTGTACGCGCCCAATCCGACCGGGTGGGTGGATCCCCTAGGACTGAGCGTCTGCCCAGGGGGGGATGGATGTAAACCATCACACAACGCTGAGAGCCCAACAAAGCACACAAAAGCTAACAATGGCGAGCCAACGCTTCCCGCTCCCGCGTCAAAACAAGAAACCACCGTCAGAGTACGGCATTACACAAGCAGAGCAGGCTCAAAGGGCATTGAAAAAACAGGAGTGATATTGGCCCAAGATAACAACAGGGTCTATCTTGAACCTGCAAAGAGCAAAGTGCTAAGCCCTAAAGACGCACAGGAAAAATATCAGATCGACAAAAGCAAAGGCCGAGATTACATTGAGACGGACGTATCTGAGTCACAACTAGAACTGGTAAAAAACCCCAGATACAGCACCATGGAGCTAACCGTAAAAGGTAACCTAACATTAAACAACCCTACATTTACGAGAAGAAAATAATGCTAGAGCAAAATCAAAAAATAGTTCTCAGCGGCAAAGAGGCACTTGATGCCCTTAAAGAAATTGAATACATACTAATATCCCTACGCAAAATGGGCAGCTTTTATGCTGAAAAACCTGGTGCCCTGGAAGAATACCGCAAAGCAACCACTGACTTTATCGATGACTGTGCCGTTACCCAGAGGTTGGCAAAGGTACGCACGATAATTTCTCAACACTTTGATGATTCTCTCGGCGATGACGAAATGGATGATATAGAGAGACATTTTTCCGACTTGAAATTTTGGAAACCCGATCAACCCTTGAATAAAAAAGAACCTGAAACAGAAGTACCTGACATCTCGAAGGGAACCATTCAACAAGTAACGTGTAAGCGTAACGAATTGCTGATGGTTTTTACCAACCAGCAAGATGAATTTTTACTAATCACCTTCCACAACCCCATAGAATTCAAAGGTATTAGCGCGATTGGAATCGAAACAAACGGCCTTCATAAAGAAGAAGATCTTACCCTCTCGCAAGAGGCAAAATGCACTACCCCTCTGCAAAATACAAAGACTTACTGCTTCAAGGAAACCATCAGAAAAGAGGTTATTTTTACAGTGACTTCAGACGGATATAGCGTTGAAAAGATATGACCAAAAACGCAACAACCTCTCCAGACCAAAAATTCAAATTTGAACAACTACTCAACAATCTGAAACACTCCCCAACACTACGCGACGCCATCAAATAGCATCCTAAATATCTAGCACCAGAGGGAAGACTACAAAACCAACTAGCAGAAAGGGGACAGAACTATTTATAACCTGAACATTCGATTCACTGCTCCATTAAATAAATCCGTCCCCGTTACCCGAAGCCAAGGAACATTACAATTTTCAGGAGTAAACGATGAAATACTGGAACGAACCGGATCAAAATATATTCTTTGAAAAAATCTTTAACGAACCTGTAGAAATTGGCGAATTGCTCTTTTTTCTTTACAAATAGAAAACGATCGACCTTCTGTGGGACTAGGATTCGACATACCTGACTTTCCTGACATATTGCCAAAAAAATGGGAAGGCAAGGCTACAACACCTGCAGGATGGGGATAGACTGTTATGGCATTCACAGCCTAAAAATACAAAACATTCCTGTTCGGGAGGTATTTTTTGTCAAAATCACCAAGGAAAATAATCAGTTTTATTTTCAGGCGACTAATAAGAACTTTTTAATTGAATTCAAAGCTAAATCCATTTCACTTGTGGACCCAAATGTTTACATAAATGGGCCAGATGATTATTTTTTCTAGACAGTCACAACTTCTGAATACGTGCCCCCTATGGCCTCCATAGCCAATGCCAATTCGCTCCCCCGCCCACCTCCACCGAAACTCTCCCCATGTTGTTTCAACGGACAGAGGATTCACCATCATGGGCAAACGTCATCCCAATCTCCCCGCCTGGCAATGGCGCAACTACCCTCAAAACCATCAGCACCCGACCAACCTGGCGCTGCACTTGATCGCCGTGCCGCTGTTTATCATCGGCTTCCTGTTGATCGTTTCCGGAGTGTTCAGCCTGAGCTTGGCCAGTTTCGCCGTTGGTGCAGTTGGCATCCTGGCTGGCCTGGCGCTGCAGGGCCAGGGCCATAGCCTGGAAGCTTAGGCCTGCGAGTCATTCAGTGATCGCAAAGATGCGGTACAGCCCCCAGTGGCCGAGCAGTTCGTGACCTTCTCACACTTTGTGTTGAGCGGTGGCTGGCGTCAGCGCCACCACCACTGATAGCCGGCTTAGGCGAAGACCGCACCGGCTATTACAACGCGCTGGAATCCAGCCAGAAGGCCTCACTGGATATCACGGACTGGCTGGAGTGGTTCCTTAAAACCCTGTTACGCAGCGTGCAGCAGGCCATGGCGCGGATTGACCGAGTGCTGGAAAAGAGTCGGTTCTGGCAGCAACACCGCGACCTCCCTTTGTCGGCTGAACAGATCAAGGTCCTCAATCGCCTGCTCGACGGTGGTGAGAAGGGCTTCGAACACGGCATCAGCGCTGCGCAGTACCAGGCGGTCGCAAAGGTCTCCAAGGCGACAGCGACGCGACACCTGACCGACCTGCTGGAAAAAAACTGCCTGGTCCGCCTCCCCGGAGGCGGCCGCAGCACGCGATATCAGGTCAATACAGGGGGCGAGTGACACCCCACTCATTTGCCCCCATCCCCCATGTCTGCTAGTGTCGCGCCGGTTTACCGTCTACCGGAATAGCCGCCATGGCCCGCAAAAAAGTTGCACTCGATTTCGAACAATCCCTCGCCGACCTGCAAACATTGGTCGAGCGTCTGGAGAACGGCGAGTTGTCGCTGGAGGACTCGCTGACGGCGTTTGAGCAAGGCATCGGCCTGACCCGTGACTGCCAGAGCGCGTTGGCGCAGGCGGAGCAGAAGGTCCAGGTGTTGCTGGAGCGCGACGGGGAGTTGGCCGAAGAACCTTTCGATGCGGAACAGCCGGAATGATCGACGCGTATCAGGCCAGCAGCCAAGCCCGGGTGAATGCGGCGCTGGAGCCCTTGTTTGTTGCGCCAAGCCCGGAAATGAAGCGTCTCTATGAAGCCATGCGCTACAGCGTGATGAATGGCGGCAAGCGTGTGCGCCCGTTGCTGGCGTATGCGGCCTGTGAAGCCTTGGGCGCACCGGCCGAAGAGGCGAATGGCGCGGCGTGTGCGGTTGAGTTGATTCACGCGTATTCCCTGGTGCATGACGATTTGCCGGCGATGGACGACGACGATCTGCGTCGTGGCCAACCCACCACCCATAAAGCCTTTGATGAAGCCTATGCGATCCTGGCCGGCGACGGTTTGCAGAGCCTGGCGTTCAGCGCCTTGCTGGACCCGGCGCTGAGCAGCGTCAATGCCGAGATCCGCCTGCGTATGGTGACCGCGTTGGCCCTGGCTGCGGGCCCGGCCGGCATGGTCGGCGGGCAGGCGATCGACATGGGGTCGGTCAGCCTCAAGCTGGATCAGCAAGCCCTCGAACATATGCATCGCCACAAGACCGGCGCATTGATAGAAGCTGCCGTGCACCTCGGTGCCCTGGCCAGTGGCCGGGCCGAAGCGCCGCAGTTGGCGGCCTTGCAAACCTATTCCCGGGCCATCGGCCTGGCGTTCCAGGTACAGGACGACATTCTCGACGTGGAAAGTGACACCGCCACCCTGGGCAAACGCCAGGGTGCGGATATCGCACGGGACAAACCGACTTATCCTGCATTGCTCGGGCTTGAAGCTGCCAAGGCGTATGCCATCGAGCTACGCGACCAGGCCCTGGCCGCCCTGCGACCTTTCGACGCGGCAGCCGAGCCGCTGCGGCACCTGGCGCGGTATATCGTCGAACGTCGGCACTGATAACTGCGGCCATTGCAGCCGCATATCAGCCAAGTTCGGCGCTCTGCGTGGGCAGTTTGCGATGCTTGAGGTAAACTGCCGCCTCTTCTATACCTATAACGATTCGCCTGATGCCCACGACGTTTCAAGAGATTCCCCGCAAACGCCCGTCCACGCCCCTGCTCGACCGTGCTGCCACGCCGGACGGCCTGCGTCGTCTGGGTGAAGCCGAGCTGGAAACCCTGGCCGATGAGTTGCGCCTGGAATTGCTCTACACGGTCGGCCAGACCGGTGGGCATTTCGGTGCAGGCCTGGGCGTCATCGAGCTGACCATCGCGCTGCATTACGTGTTCGACACCCCGGACGACCGGCTGGTGTGGGACGTGGGTCACCAGGCGTATCCGCATAAGATCCTCACGGGCCGCCGCGAGCGCATGAGCACCCTGCGCCAGAAGGACGGCATTGCTGCCTTCCCGCGTCGTTCCGAGAGCGAGTACGACACCTTTGGTGTCGGCCACTCGAGCACCTCCATCAGTGCAGCGCTGGGCATGGCGATTGCCGCCCGCCTGCAAGGCAGCGATCGCAAGGCGATTGCCGTGATTGGTGATGGTGCACTGACCGCCGGCATGGCCTTCGAGGCGCTCAACCACGCGCCGGAAGTGGATGCCAATATGTTGGTGATCCTCAACGACAACGACATGTCGATCTCGCGCAATGTCGGTGGCTTGTCCAATTACCTGGCCAAGATCCTCTCCAGCCGTACCTACGCAAGCATGCGCGAAGGCAGCAAGAAAGTGCTGTCACGCCTGCCCGGCGCGTGGGAAATCGCGCGGCGCACCGAGGAATATGCCAAGGGCATGCTGGTGCCCGGCACGCTGTTCGAGGAACTGGGCTGGAACTACATCGGCCCGATCGACGGCCACGACCTGCCGACCCTGATCGCCACGTTGCGCAACATGCGTGACCTCAAGGGCCCGCAATTCCTGCATATCGTTACCAAGAAGGGCAAAGGCTTCGCCCCGGCCGAAGTCGACCCGATTGGCTACCACGCCATCACCAAGCTCGAACCCCTGGACGCCCCCGCCGCCGCACCGAAAAAGGCCAGTGGGCCGAAGTATTCCGGAGTGTTCGGCGAATGGCTGTGCGACATGGCCGCTGCCGACCCGCGCCTGGTGGGGATTACCCCGGCGATGAAGGAAGGCTCCGACCTGGTGGCCTTCAGCGAGCGTTTCCCGCTGCGTTACTTCGACGTCGCGATTGCCGAACAACACGCCGTGACCTTCGCTGCCGGCATGGCCTGTGAAGGCGCCAAGCCGGTGGTGGCGATCTATTCCACCTTCCTGCAACGCGGTTATGACCAGTTGGTGCATGACGTGGCGGTGCAAAACCTCGACGTGCTGTTTGCCATCGACCGCGCTGGCCTGGTCGGCGAAGACGGCCCGACCCACGCCGGCAGTTTCGACCTGTCCTACCTGCGTTGCATCCCCGGCATGCTGGTGATGACGCCGAGCGACGAGAACGAACTGCGCAAGATGCTCAGCACCGGCCACCTGTATAACGGCCCGGCCGCTGTGCGTTACCCGCGAGGCAATGGCCCGAACGCGGTGATCGAGAAAGACCTGGCGCCTATCGAGATCGGCAAAGGGATCCTGCGTCGCCAAGGCAGCAAGGCCGCCTTCCTGGTGTTTGGCGTGCAATTGGCCGAAGCGCTGAAAGTCGCCGAGAAGATCGATGCCACCGTGGTCGACATGCGCTTCGTCAAGCCGCTGGATGAAGCCCTGGTACGCGACATCGCCGCCAGCCATGAATTGCTGGTGACGGTTGAAGAGAACGCCATCATGGGCGGTGCCGGTGCCGCCGTCAGCGAGTTCCTGGCGCGCGAGAATATCCTCAAGTCGGTGTTGCACCTGGGCCTGCCGGATATGTACGTCGAACACGCCAAGCCGGCGCAGATGCTGGCGGAGTGCGGGTTGGACGAAGCAGGAATCGAAGCCTCCGTGCGCGAGCGTATGACCCTGCTGGGGCTGTAGAAACCGGCTCAACATGTGGGAGGGGGCTTGCCCCGATAGCGGCAGTTCAGTCAACTACGATGCTGACTGACAAGACGCCATCGGGGGCAAGCCCCCTCCCACATTTGATTTGCGTCACCTTCAAACGCCATGGACAGCCCCATGAGACATCTTCGCCTCGCCCTCCCCCTGCTGCTTCTGCCCTCCCCTGAATTGCTCGCCGACACCCGCGACGCTGCGCTGAAACTCCCCGATGTGGTCATCAGCGCCAACCGCCAGGTCCAGGCGCGCAACGACAGCAGCGCCGCCAACACCGTCTTCACCCGCGACGACATCGACCGCCTGCAACCCACCAGCCTGACCGACCTGCTCAGCCGCGTCCCCGGTGTGCAAGTTGCGCCCACCGGCGGCCGTGGCAGCCTTCCAGGCATTTACCTGCGTGGCACCAAGTCCGCACAAAGCCTGGTGCTGGTGGACGGCCAGCGCATCGCCAATACCACCTCCGGCGACAGTGGCCTGCAGTACCTGAACGTCGATCAGATCGAGCGGGTGGAAGTGCTGCGCGGTTCGCGCTCGGTGATCTACGGCAGCGACGCGATCGGCGGGGTGATCCAGGTGTTTACCCGGCGCAATGCCGAACAGGGCCTGCAACCACGCTTGAACCTGGGCTTGGGCAGCCACCAGTCCTGGGAGCGCAGCCTCGGATTATCCGGCGGTGATGAACACACTCGCTTCAACCTGGGCGCGAGCCTGGATGAAACCGCCGGCATCAATTCGACGCACACGTCATTCCCCAGCGATGGCGATCGGGATGCCTACCGCAACCAGTCCGTCAGCCTGAACCTCAGCCATGCCTTCAGTGAGGCGCTGGAGGTGGGTTTCAATCTCCTGGACAGCCGCGGCAAGTCGGAATACGACAACAGCTTCGGGCGCTACGACGCCGCCACCGGGCAGACCGTTGGCCAGAAACCCTACACCGACTACGCCGTGAGCAGCGCCAGCGGTTATGTCGACGCCGAACTCAATGAGCACTGGCAGTCGCGCCTGGAACTGGGCCATAGCGAGAACCGCGATACCAAGCGCGATACCCTCAGCGAGGATTTCAGCGTGTTCAATACCTACCGCGACTCGGTCAACTGGCAGAACGACCTGACGCTGGATGACCAGAACAGCCTGATCCTCGGCGGCGACTGGTACGAAGACCGCTTCCACGGTTCCACCTCCTTTACCGAAAACAGCCGCTGGAACCGCGCCGCCTTCGTGCAGCACCGCTTCCACGGCCAGGGGTTTTCCACCGAGCTGGGCCTGCGCCGCGACCAGAACCAGCAATTCGGCGCCCAGAACAGTTGGAGCGGCACCCTCACCGTGCCGATCAACCCGGACAATGATGTGCTGCTCAGCTACAGCGAGGGCTTTCGCGCGCCGACCTTTAACGACCTTTATTACCCGGACACCCAGTACAGCAACCCCAACCTGCAGCCAGAGACCTCAAAGAGTTACGAGTTGCAATGGCGCAGCCAGCTCAGCGACCGCACACGCCTGGAGGCCTCGCTGTATCGCACCGACTTGAGCGACGCCATCATTCTCGACCGCACCAGCAAGCCGCAGAACGTCGCCGCAGCGCGTATCAACGGCTTTGAGGGCGCACTCAAACAGGAACTGTTTGGCTGGCAAGGCAACCTGGGCGTCTCGGTCATCGACCCGCGTGACCGCAACACCGGCCACACCCTGGCCCGCCGTGCACGGCGCACCGTGAGCCTGGACCTGGATCGGCAATTCGATCAGTTCGGGGTCGGCGCGAGCTGGCAGGCGATCAGCAGCAGCTATGACGATGAAGACAATCGCCATCGCCTGGGCGGCTATGCCTTGTTGGGATTGCGCAGCAGTTGGGCAGTGAGCCGGGAAGTGTCGCTGTCGCTGAAGGTCGATAACCTGCTGGACAAGGCTTACGCGCGGGCGCGCTACAGCTATAACGATCCGGCATTCCTGAACAACCAGGACTATCGGGAAGAAGGTCGGGTGTGGAGGATTGGGGTGAGCTGGACGCCAGCGCTCTGAGCAAACATTCGAGGCCCGACCTCACAGGTTCGGCGCAATCACCTGGCACAACCGCGCCAGCGCCTCCAACATCTGCCCACTCGGCCGCTCCAGGCCTTTATCCGGCACTAACAACAAGCGCCCCTGCGCAACGGCAGCCACCTGCGGCCAGGCCTTCCAAGCCTCCAGCTGCGGCTGGTCACCCGCCAGGATCACCTCAGGATTACGCTGCAACACCGACTCGATGCTGACCTGCGGCGCGGGCAACTTCAGATCGTCGAACACATTGCGCGCGCCGCACACGCTGAGCGCATCGCTGATGATCTGCCCGCCGCCCACGGTGTACAGCGGCCGGTTCCACACTTGGTAAAACACGCGCAACGGTTCGGCACGCTGGTAGCGCTGGCGCAACTGAGCCAAGCGTTGGCGCAACTGGGCGGCCAATTGTCGACCGGTGTCGGCGCGCCCCAACTGCTCGGCGATGGCCTGCACCTGGGTGGTCAACTGTTCAAGGCTATGGGGTTCGGCGACGTACACCGGGATACTCAGGCGTTGCAATTGGTCTCGCTGCGCCGAATTGATGCTGCCGGGCCACAGCAGGATCAGGTCGGGCTTGAGGCTGAGCAGGCGCTCCATATTCAACTGCACGTACTGCCCCACCGACGGCACTGTCGCCAGCGCGGCTGGCCGATCGCCGCCATCCAGTACGCCCACCAAAAGGTCGGCAGCGCCCAGTTCAACCACGATTTCAGACAGGGATGGGGCCAGGCTGACCACCCGTTCGACCGCCAGGGCTTGGGCGCAGCACGCCAGCAGCAGGAGCGCCAGCCAGTGACGCATCATCCCAACTGACGCGGGATGCGATAGAGGTAAAACAGCACCAGGGTCGACAACGCCAGCAGAAACAGCGGCACCGCTTCCAGGCCGACGAACACCGCCAGTGCGCCAATCCAGGCCGGCACGGCAGCCACCAGCAACGCCGTGCGGCGCCGGGCCGCGAGGGTGATCCAGGCCGCGGGTTCTTCAGGGGTGTCGAGGGCTTTGGCGGTGGCGATCAGCGCGTGTTTATAGCCATGGAAAAAACGCAGGCTGAGAAACATCGAGGCCACACCGGCAATAAAGAACGGCATGGCCAGCACCGGCAGCAGGGATTCAGCGTGGCCAAAGACCAGGTTGATCACGAACAACGGCAGCAGCGCCAGGGCCAGGTACTGCCACCAGTTGAAGGACAGTCGCCGTTTTACCTGGCCTCGGGTCACGCGCGGTCGACCTCGCCCTGATGCTCGTTGCCCATCATGTGGTCGAGCTTGCTGGCCTTGGTGGCCAGGTAGAGTTTGTTGTGCGGGTTGTGCCCGGTGTGCAGCGGCACGCGCTCGGCCACGGTGATGCCCATCTCGGTCAAGGCTTTGACCTTGCGCGGGTTGTTGGTCATCAGGCGCAGGGATTTGACGCCCAGGTGCTCCAGCATCGGCAAGCAGATGCCGTAGTCCCGCTGGTCAGCGGCAAAGCCCAGGCGTTCGTTGGCTTCGACGGTGTCGGCGCCGCCATCCTGCAACTCGTAGGCGCGGATCTTGTTCAGCAGGCCAATGCCACGGCCTTCCTGGCGCAGGTACAGCAGCACGCCCCGGCCTTCACGGGCGATGGCTTGCATCGCGGCCTCCAACTGCGAGCCACAATCGCAGCGCTGGCTGAACAGCGCATCGCCAGTCAGGCACTCGGAGTGCACGCGGCCAAGTACCGGCGCGCCATCGGCGATATCACCCAGGCTGAGCACAACGTGCTCGCGCCCGGTTTCTTCTTCGAGAAAGCCATGCATGGTGAATGTGGCAAAAGGGGTAGGCAGCTTGGAAGCAGCGACGAAAACGACGGGCACCGTGTGCTCCTGATTTCAGATTTCACAGAGGCGGGCATTGTAACAGCACGTTCCTACAGACGCTTAAGCTGAATTATCGCTGATAAAGATCAATCGGTTCGATTGGCCTTCGTATCGGTTCTATGTGCAGGAACGAGGGGCCGCCTGGATCTTGCTCGCGAACCTCGTCAACGCTGACGCGCGCAGCCTGAATAAACGCGCTGTGCTTACGTTTTTCGCGAGCAAGCTCGCTCCTACAGGGCGCCTGGGACGGATGAGACGCCTGTTCAGGGCGTCTCGCGAAAGTGCTGATAGCCACGCACGGCTGGGGTGATGTCCTGCCCGTTCGCGTCGAGCAGCGTCACCCCCTGCCCCGCCTCGACCCGGCCGATCACATGCACCGGCCAGCCGCCCGCCAGCAACGGCGCCAGCTCGGTCGGCGGCAGAGTGAACACCAGCACGTAGTCATCGCCACCACTCAAGGCCGCCACTCGCGCGGCATCATCCCCCACAAACGCGAGCAGGGCCTTGGACAAAGGCAGCGCCTGGCGCTCGATCAGCAGGCTGACGGACGACGCCTTGGCGATATGCCCGCAATCGGCCAGGAGCCCGTCGGAAATATCCATGGCTGATGTGGCCTTGCCCCGCAGCGCCAGGCCCAGGGCCAATTGCGGTTGCGGCGACCAGTAATGCGCCAGCAGTGGATCGGCGATGGCCGCCTCGGCGCTGCGCTGGCCCAGCACCAACGGCAGGGCGCCGGCAGCATTGCCCAGTTCGCCGCCCACACACAGCAGGTCACCCGGACGTGCACCGCTGCGCGTCAACGCCTGCCCGGCCGGCACCCGGCCAAACACGGTAAGGGTCAGGCTCAGCGGCCCGCGCGTGGTGTCGCCGCCGACCAGGCCCACACCGCAGCTTTGCGCCATGGCGTTCAGCCCCTGGGCATAGCGTTGCAGCCAATCGGCATCGACCGTCGGCGTTGTCAGGGCAAGGGTAAACGCAAGGGGATGGGCGCCCATGGCGGCCAGGTCACTCACCGCCACGGCCAGCGAGCGCTGGCCGAGCAGGAACGGATCACAGGGGTCGGCAAAGTGCACGCCGGCCACTAAGGTATCGGTAGAGATTGCCAGTTGCTCCCCAACGGGGAGCGCCAGCAGGGCGCAGTCGTCGCCGATCCCCAGGGCAATGCCTTCGCCGCCCTGCGCACAGGGCGCGGCGGCGAAGTATTTACGGATCAGCTCAAACTCGCCCATCGGGAACTCAAGCGCGGATCAGCGCTTGTGTTCCTTCACTTCGGCTTCACGCAGGCGCGGAGCCAGTTTATCGAGCACACCGTTGACGAACTTGTGGCCGTCGGTCGAACCGTAGACTTTCGCCAGTTCGATGCCTTCGTTGATCACCACGCGGTACGGCACGTCGACGCGCTTGAGCAGTTCCCAGGTGGACAGGCGCAGTACGGCCAGTTCAACCGGGTCCAGTTCTTCGATGGTCAGGTCCAGGCACGGTGTCAGTGCAGTGTCGATCTCGGTCAGGTTGGCCGGGACGCCATGCAGGATGTCGTGGAAGTAGCTCTGGTCGGCGAAGGTGAAATCATTGTCGACACGAAATTGCGCTTCGATTTCATTCAGCGAGGTACCCGCCATGTGACGCTGGTACAGCGCCTGGGTAGCGAGTTGGCGAGCCGCACGACGCTTTTCGCTTTTCGATGGCTTGCCGGCATCCGCAGGACGCTCGTCGCGCGGGTTGAAACGATCGCTCTCGTCGGAAATCACTTGGCCTCCAACTGCGACAGCAGGCTGACCATTTCCAGGGCGGACAGGGCAGCTTCAGCGCCTTTGTTACCGGCCTTGGTGCCGGAACGCTCGATGGCTTGCTCGATGGAATCCACGGTCAGCACGCCGAAGGCAACCGGCACGCCGAACTCCATGGACACCTGGGCCAGGCCCTTGGTGCATTCGCCAGCGACGTATTCGAAGTGCGGAGTACCGCCACGAATGACCGCGCCCAGGGCGATGATCGCCGCGTATTCGCCCTGCTGCGCAACTTTTTGCGCAACCAGTGGAATTTCGAAGGCGCCAGGGGCGCGGATGAGGGTGATGTCGCTTTCGCTCACACCGTGGCGAACCAGGGCGTCCACGGCACCGCTTACCAGGCTTTCAACCACGAAGCTGTTGAAACGGCCAACCACCAGGGCATAGCGGCCTTTGGGGGCGATGAAGGTACCTTCGATGGTCTTCAGGGTCATTCGACAAATCTCTTAAAGAGCCGGGACGCGAAAAGTGCGTCCCTCAGTGATGATTTAACCGCGAACAAGGGGCGAAAATCGCCGGCCTTTATTCGGAGGGCACGTATTCTACAACTTCCAGGTCGAAACCGGATATCGCATTAAATTTCATCGGTGCGCTCATCAGGCGCATTTTGCGTACGCCGAGGTCGCGCAGGATCTGCGAACCGGCCCCGACGATGCTGTAGGTGGTCGGTGTCTTGACCTGGGTGTTCTCGGCGGTTTCACGAATATGCGCGAGCAATACGTCGCCATCCACCGGGTTGCCCAGCAGCAATACCACACCGCTGCCGGCCTCGGAAACCGCAGCCATGGCGGCGCGCAGGCTCCAACGACCGGGTTGCTTGACCATCAGCAGGTCACGCAGCGGGTCCATGTTGTGCACGCGCACCAAGGTCGGTTCTTCGGCGCAGATGGTGCCCAGGGTCAGCGCCATGTGCACATCGCCCTCAACGGAATCACGGTAGGTCACCAAATTGAATTGGCCCAGTTCGCTGTCCAGCGGCTGCTCGGCAATCCGCTGAACGGTACGTTCGTGGATCATCCGGTAGTGGATCAGGTCGGCGATGGTGCCGATCTTGAGGTTGTGTTCGGCGGCAAACGCCTCGAGCTCGGCGCGACGGGCCATGGTGCCGTCGTCGTTCATCACTTCGCAGATCACGCCGCTCGGCTCGAACCCGGCCATGCGCGCCAGATCGCACGCGGCTTCGGTGTGGCCGGCACGGGCCAGGGTGCCGCCCGGTTGAGCCATCAGCGGAAAAATGTGGCCAGGGCTGACGATGTCTTCGGCCTTGGCGTCTTTCGCGGCGGCCGCTTGCACGGTGCGCGCACGGTCGGCGGCGGAAATACCGGTGGTGACGCCGGTGGTCGCTTCAATCGACACGGTGAACTTGGTACCGAAACCCGAACCATTGCGCGGCGCCATCAACGGCAGCTTGAGCAACTCGCAGCGCTCGCGGCTCATGGGCATGCAGATCAGCCCACGGGCGTGCTTGGCCATGAAGTTGATGTGTTCGGCCTGGCACAGTTCGGCGGCCATGATGATATCGCCTTCGTTCTCGCGGTCTTCGTCATCCATCAGGATGACCATCTTGCCTTGGCGGATGTCTTCAACCAGTTCTTCGATGCTATTGAGCGCCACAGGGCACCCCCTTGGTCAGGATTTCAGGTAGCCGTTAGCGGCCAGAAAACTCTCAGTGATGTTCCCGGTTGCAGGCTCTGCGGCCTTATCGCCCAGCAACAGGCGCTCCAGGTAACGGGCAAGCAAGTCAACTTCCAGGTTCACCCGGCGACCCGGCTGGTACGACGCCATGATGGTTTCGCTCAGGGTGTGGGGAATGATGGTCAGTTCAAATTCAGCGCCGTTCACGGCGTTCACGGTCAGGCTGGTGCCGTCGACGGTGATCGAGCCTTTGTGGGCGATGTACTTGGCCAATTCTTTTGGCGCGCGGATGCGAAATTCCACGGCGCGTGCGTTTTCGCTGCGCGATACCACTTCGCCGACACCGTCGACGTGGCCGCTGACCAGGTGGCCGCCCAGGCGGGTGGTCGGGGTCAGGGCTTTTTCCAGGTTGACCGGGCTGCCAGCCTTGAGGTCGTTCATCGCGGTGCAGTCCAGGGTTTCCCGGCTGACGTCGGCGGCAAAGCCGTTGCCCGTCAGCTCGATGACGGTCAGGCACACGCCGCTGACCGCGATGCTGTCGCCCAATTTGACGTCGCCGAGGTCGAGCTTGCCGGTTTCAACCAGCAGGCGCACATCGCCGCCCTTGGGGGTCATGGCACGGATGCTGCCGATGGATTCGATAATGCCGGTGAACATGGCCTTCTCCTGGAAAACGGTACGGGCACTTGAGCGCCCGGTCAGAATTATACGCGCGCGGGTGGAAGCGGGATGGCAGTGACTCGCCAGTCGTCGCCTACAGCGCGCATTTCAGTGATCTTGAGTTGGGGGGCATCCGCCAGTTTCTCAAGCGGCCAGTCCAGCAAAGGCCGGGCGGCGGAGCCGAGGAACTTGCCGGCGACGAAAATCACGTATTCGTCGACCAGGCCCTGCTGGGCAAATGCACCCGCCAGGCTTGGGCCGGCTTCCACCAGCACTTCATTGACGCCACGGGCCGCCAGCGCCACCAGCGCCGAGCGTAGGTCAACCTGGCCATCGACGCCGGGCACCACCAGGCATTCGGGGCCACGGGGGAACTGGTTTTCCGCAGTGACGCAGGTAATGACCAGCGCCGGGCCGGCCTTGAAGAACGGCGCATTGAGCGGCACCCGCAGGCGGCCGTCGATCAGCACGCGCAACGGCGGGCGTGACATGGCCAGGGCGGTGGTGGCGTCATCCAGGCCCAATTCGGCGGCGCGCACGGTCAGGCGCGCACCGTCGGCCAATACCGTGTCGGCGCCGGTCAGCACCACACTGGCCTGGGCGCGCAGGCGCTGTACCGCGGCGCGGGCGGCGGGCCCGGTGATCCATTGGCTCTCGCCGCTGGCCATCGCAGTGCGGCCATCCAGGCTCATCGCCAGCTTGACCCGCACAAACGGCAGGCCGTGCTCCATGCGCTTGAGGAAGCCTTTATTGAGGGCGCGGGCTTCCCCTTCCAGCACACCGCTGTAGACCTCGATACCGGCCTGGGCCAGGCGCTGCATGCCGCGCCCGGCAACTTCCGGGTTAGGGTCCTGCATCGCCGCGACCACCCGCGCCAGCCCGGCACTCACCAGTGCGTCGGCGCAAGGCGGGGTATGGCCATAGTGGCTGCAAGGCTCGAGGGTCACATAGGCCGTGGCGCCTCGGGCTTTACCCCCGGCAGCGCGCAAGGCATGCACTTCGGCATGGGGCTCGCCGGTGCGCACATGCCAGCCTTCGCCGACGACCTGCCCATCACGCACAATCACGCAGCCCACTCGCGGGTTGGGATGGGTGGTGTACAGGCCATTACGCGCCAATTCGAGGGCGCGGGCCATGTAGTGAGCGTCGAGGACAGCCTGTTCAGCAGAAGGTGGGTTCATTTCTTGACCGGCTCACGGGCCAGGCGGTCGATCTCTTCGCGGAACTCATTGAGGTCCTGGAAGCGTCGATACACCGAGGCGAAACGGATATAGGCGACTTCGTCGAGCTTTTGCAGCTCGCCCATCACCAGCTCTCCAACCACCAGGCTCTTGACCTCGCGCTCGCCGGTCGCACGCAGCTTGTGCTTGATATGCACCAGCGCCGCCTCCAGCCGCTCGACACTCACCGGGCGTTTTTCCAGGGCGCGCTGCATACCGGCGCGCAATTTGTCTTCATCGAAAGGCTGGCGACTGCCGTCGGACTTGATCAGACGTGGCAATACCAGTTCGGCGGTTTCGAAGGTGGTGAAACGTTCACCGCAGGCCAGGCATTCGCGCCGGCGACGCACTTGATCGCCCTCGGCGACCAGACGTGAGTCAATGACCTTGGTGTCGTTGGCACCGCAGAAGGGACAGTGCATGGTGGCAGGCAACAAAAAAAGGGAGGGCCATGGTAGCGCATCCCCGTGGCAAGACAAGCCATAGCCTTTACGGTATATAGGCTGACTATTATGTTTCATACTTTTTAAGCCACGGATTTTGTCCTTTCTGGAGCCGTACATGCAGTTACGACCACTTGTTTTACTCACCCTGTTCAGTGTTCTGGTCGCCTGCAGCAGCGAAGCCCCGAAACCATCGACGCCACAACCGACGCCGCAGCAAGAGAAAAAAGTCCCAGGCATTGAAGACGTCGGCCCGCTGCCGGCCTATCAACGGGAAATCAACGGTACCCTCACCAACGTGCCCAGTGGCGCCGAGGTGGAGCTGGCGCTGCTGGTGATCGACGACCGCAGCCGCCCGCAACAACTGCTCGCCAGCAGCGTGCTCAGTGGCAACGGCAAGCCCCTGGCCTTCCGCCTGCGCTTCAACCCCGAAGCGTTCCCGGCCGGTGCACGGGTTGAGTTACGCGGCCGTGCCAGCCAGTCCGGCCAGCTGATCCTGCACCTGCCCGCCGTACGCATCACCCAGGCGATCACCCAGACCACCGGCCCCCTGCAACTCGTCAAGGCACCATGACGCCACCGCTGGACCTGCAACGCGCCCTGAGCGAACTGATCGGCGACGCGCACCTGGTGCCCTGCCCCCTGCCGGGCACCGAGCTGTCGTTGTGGCTGCTCGATGCCGACAATATGGACCGCGCCTTCAGCCCCGAAGAAACCCGGCGCATCCTGCATGAACCGCCCTACTGGAGTTTTTGCTGGGCCAGTGGCCTGGCACTGGCGCGGTACCTGGCAGCGAACCCGGAATGGGTGAAGGGCAAGCGCGTGCTGGATTTCGGCGCCGGCTCCGGTGTGGCCGGGATTGCGGCGGTCAAGGCGGGCGCGTTGGAAGTGGTTGCCTGCGACCTGGATCCGCTGGCGTTAGCGTCCTGCCGCGCGAATGCCGAACTCAATGGTGTGGAACTGAGCTACTCGGCGGACTTTTTCGCCGAAGCCGACCGCTTCGACCTGATCCTGGTGGCTGATGTGCTGTACGACCGCGCCAACCTGCCCTTGCTCGACCACTTCCTCAGCCGTGGCCGCGAAGCGCTGGTGGCGGATTCGCGAGTGCGGGACTTCCAGCACCCGGCCTATCAGCGGCTGGAGATACTCGATGCGCTGACGCTGCCGGACTTGGC
This sequence comes from Pseudomonas sp. OVF7, assembly GCF_030644265.1. Taxonomy (NCBI): domain Bacteria; kingdom Pseudomonadati; phylum Pseudomonadota; class Gammaproteobacteria; order Pseudomonadales; family Pseudomonadaceae; genus Pseudomonas; species Pseudomonas sp. OVF7. Next base: position 6,975,629 of record NZ_CP128996.1, read on the forward strand.
CGAGCCTTGGGAGTTTCGCAAGGTGAGCCTGTACCATTCGCGAAGATAGCCCCCAATCGTCAGGCCATTTCCGACTTTTTTGAGCGTGAGGCTTCCTTCGGCGAAGCCCTTATGCGCAATGGCATCTACTCACTTTTTTATGAGCGCCCCTACTCTCTGTGGCGAGCGGGCTCGCCCCGCGTTGGGCTGCGCAGCAGCCCCAAAAAGAACGCTGCAGTGTGCCAGGCAGCTCCGGGGCTATGTTTGAGGGCTGCTGCGCAGCCCAACGCGGGACAAGCCCGCTCGCCACAGTCACAATGTTTCTCCTTAACTGACTGGCATTAGGGCTTGCGCTTGATCATCAGCACCCTGCTCCTTCCGGTAGCCTTCACCAGCCCTTATAGTTGCGCCATTCCCGCTTTATTCGAGACGCCCCATGAGTGAGCCCACGCCGTACATCTTCGATGTCACCACCGCCAACTTCGACCAGGCGGTGATCCAGAACTCCTTTGAAAAGCCCGTGCTGGTGGACTTCTGGGCCGAGTGGTGCGCGCCGTGCAAGGCGTTGATGCCGCTGCTGGCGCAGATTGCCGAGAGTTATCAGGGCGAGTTGCTGCTGGCCAAGGTCGATTGCGAGGCCGAGCAGGACATCGTCGCGCGTTTCGGTATTCGCAGCCTGCCGACGGTAGTGCTGTTCAAGGACGGCCAGCCGGTGGACGGGTTTGCCGGGGCACAGCCAGAGTCGGCAGTGCGGGCCATGTTGGAGCCCCATGTGCAGATGCCGCCGCCGGCTGCAGCGGACCCGCTGGAGCAGGCCCAGGCGTTGTTTGCCGAGGGCCGTATCAGCGACGCCGAAGCCGTATTGGTGACATTGCTGGGCGAGGACAATACCAACGCCGCCGCGCTGATTCTGTATGCCCGCTGCCTGGCCGAACGCGGTGAATTGGGCGAAGCCCAGACCGTGCTCGACGCCGTGAAGAGCGACGATCACAAGGCCGCCCTCGCCGGGGCCAAGGCGCAGATCACCTTCCTGCGCCAGGCGGGTGACCTGCCGGATGCCGCCGACCTGAAAAGCCGCCTGGCGCAAAACCCGCAGGACGATGAAGCGGCCTATCAGTTGACCATCCAGCAACTGGCACGCCAGCAGTACGATGCGGCGCTGGAAGGCTTGCTCAAGCTGTTCATCCGTAACCGCAGCTATGGCGAAGGCTTGCCGCACAAGACCTTGCTGCAGGTGTTCGAGTTACTGGGCAATGATCACCCGCTGGTGACCGTGTACCGTCGCAAGTTGTTCGCTGCGTTGTACTAGTCGCTCTGTAGGAGCGAGCTTGCTCGCGAAAAACGCCAGGGCGCCGCGTTCATCCAGAATACCCGCGTTATCGTTAACGACTTTCGCGAGCAAGCTTGCGCCTACAAGGGCTCAATCCAGGTATAGAGCGGCGTATCCCCGCCGCTGCTCACCTTGACCTTGGCGCTATGGCGCAGGCGCACCAGCAGACGCTTGCCCGCCGAGGCATCCCCCGCCAAACCTTCCAACTGGTCGAGCAGCTCCAGTCCATTGAGCTGCCCGGCATGACGCAAGAGGTCCTGGGCGTGTTGCCATAGGTCATCATTGTGCTTGACCGGAGCAACCGGTGCGGCCGCCGCGCTGTTCACTGGCGTCGCCTGTAGCTGCGCGCCGAGTCGCGCCCAATCGCCATCATCCAGCTCCAGGGTCAAATCCACCGGCAGGTCGCCGACGGTTCCACGAATTCGCAACATCGTCCTTACTCCTGCATTTTTCTGACGAGCATGCTCCCATGCGGCTTGCGCAACGCCAAGCGGACGGTCAAACTCTGCCAACTATTGTTATAAGATCACATAACAAAACTTTCATGTTCTGGAGCCTTGTCATGCGCCGTCTGATGCTTGCTTTGCCGTTCGCCTTGTTGCCACTGGCCGTCGCTCACGCCGCGGATGAACACGACCACGATCATGAGCACGGCAGCCTCGGTGCTCATGAACACGGGGTTGGCCGCCTCAACGCAGTCCTCGACGGCCAGGCCCTGGAGCTTGAACTGGACAGCCCGGCGATGAATCTGGTGGGCTTCGAACATGCGGCAACCAGCGCCGCCGACAAAGCCAAGGTCGCCGCCGCGCGCAAACAGCTGGAAAACCCGCTGGCCCTGTTCAACCTGCCCAAGGCCGCTGGCTGCGTGATCAGCACCCAGGAACTGAACAGCCCGCTGTTCGGCGACAAGCCGGAAGTGGACCATGATGATGACGATGATCACGACGCCAAAGACGGCGCCCATGAGCATCATCACGACCACAGCGAAATCCACGCCCACTACCAGTTCACCTGCGCCACGCCGACCGCCCTGAGCAATCTCGACCTGACGCAAGTGTTCAAGACCTTCCCCGCCACCCAAAAAATCCAGGTACAACTGATCGGCCCAAGCGGCCAGCAAGGTGTTGAAGCGACGGCGCAGGCAGCTACCCTGAAGTTCTGATTGGAATGCGCCCCCACAGGCGATCGGCGCCATTTTTCGTAACCTCGTTAGCAGGCGATACTGATTTCCCATGACTCAAGCGCTCATCGAACTGTCCGACCTGGGCTTCAACTGGCCAGGTCACCCCCAGTTGCTGGACATCCCCGCGTTCCGCCTGGAAGCGGGTGAAACCCTGTTCCTCAAGGGCCCAAGCGGCAGTGGCAAGACCACCCTGCTCGGCCTGCTGGGCGGTGTGCAGAAGCCCAGCCGAGGCAGCATCCGCCTGCTCGGGCAGGAGCTGACCGACCTTTCGGCCGGTGCCCGTGATCGCTTTCGCGTCGACCACACCGGCTATATCTTCCAGCAGTTCAACCTGCTGCCGTTCCTGTCGGTGCGCGAGAACGTCGAGCTGCCGTGCCACTTTTCCAAGCTGCGCGCGCAACGTGCGATCCAGCGTCACGGCAGCATCGACCAGGCCGCCGCGACCTTGCTGGCGCACCTGGGCCTGAAAGACCTCGACCTGCTGGAACGCCGCGCCGATTCGTTGTCCATCGGCCAGCAACAACGAGTCGCCGCCGCCCGCGCACTGATCGGCCAACCAGAACTGGTGATCGCCGACGAGCCCACCTCGGCCCTCGACTACGACGCCCGCGAAGCCTTCATCCAGCTGTTGTTCGCCGAATGCCGCGAAGCCGGTTCCAGTCTGTTGTTTGTCAGCCATGACCAGAGCCTGGCGCCGTTGTTCGATCGCAACCTGTCGCTGGCCGAACTCAATCGCGCCGCCACGCCCGCAGAGGTTTGAGATGTATTTGTTTCGTCTAGCCATGGCCAGCCTGGCTAACCGTCGCTTTACCGCGATCCTCACCGCCTTCGCCATCGCCCTGTCGGTGTGCCTGCTGCTGGCGGTGGAGCGCGTGCGCGTTGAGGCGCGCAACAGTTTCGCCAGCACCATCAGCGGCACCGACCTGATCGTCGGCGCGCGCTCCGGTTCGGTCAACCTGCTGCTGTATTCGGTGTTCCGCATCGGTAACGCCACCAATAACATCCGCTGGGACAGCTACGAACACTTCGCCGCCAACCCCCAGGTGAAATGGGCGATCCCGATTTCCCTCGGCGACTCCCACCGCGGCTACCGCGTGATGGGCACCAACGAATCGTACTTCGAGCACTATCAGTACGGGCGCAAGCAAAACCTCGAACTGGCCAGCGGCCGTGCCTTCGCCACCGACCCGTTCGAAGTGGTGCTAGGTGCCGAAGTGGCCGATGCACTGCACTACAAGCTGGGCGACAAACTGGTGCTGGCCCATGGCGTGGCAGCGGTCAGCCTGGTCAAGCACGACGACAAACCATTCACCGTGGTCGGTATTCTCAAGCGCACCGGCACGCCGGTGGACCGCACGCTGCATATCAGCCTCGGCGGCATGGAGGCGATCCATATCGACTGGCACAACGGCGTGCCGGCCCAGGGCAAAGGCCGCATCAGCGCCGACCAGGCACGCAACATGGACCTGACCCCGCAAGCCATCACCGCCTTTATGCTTGGCCTGAACAACAAGATTTCCACCTTTGCGCTGCAACGGGAGATCAATGAATTCCGTGGCGAGCCGATGCTGGCGATCCTGCCCGGCGTGGCGCTGCAAGAGCTATGGAGCATGATGGGCACCGCTGAAAAGGCGCTGTTCGTGATCTCGCTGTTCGTGGTGCTGACCGGTTTGATCGGCATGCTCACAGCGATCCTCACCAGCCTCAACGAACGTCGGCGCGAAATGGCGATCCTGCGTTCGGTGGGCGCGCGGCCCTGGCACATTGCGACGCTGCTGATCTTCGAAGCCTTCGCCCTGGCGCTGTCCGGTGTGATCGCCGGCGTGGGTTTGCTGTATGTATGCATCGCCGCGTCGCGCGGATATCTACAGGCCAATTACGGCCTGGACCTGCCGATGTCCTGGCCGAGCGAATATGAGTGGACGTTACTGGCCGGTATCCTTGCAGCGGCACTGTTGATGGGCAGCGTGCCCGCCTGGCGTGCCTATCGACAATCTTTGGCCGACGGCCTGTCCATACGTTTATGAGGAAGGCTTCGATGCGTCGTGCTCTGTTTGCGTTGTTGCTGCTGGTGGCTGTGCCCGCCTGGGCGGAGGATCAGCCCAGGGATCTATCCTGGCAGGAGATGATCCCGCCGGACGCGCCGCCGGAAATCCCCAACATGAAACCGCTGCACGACCTGTCGAACATGGCCGATGCCTTGTCCGTCGAAGCGGCGCCTGCGGCCAAGCAGGACTTGCCCAATGCGCCGGTGGTGCAAAGCCTCGACGGCCAGCATATTCGCCTGCCGGGTTACATCGTGCCGTTGGAAGTCAGCGAGGAAGGCCGTACCACCGAGTTCTTGCTGGTGCCGTATTTCGGTGCGTGCATCCACGTGCCGCCGCCGCCGTCGAACCAGATCGTGCACGTGAAAAGTGAGGTTGGGGTGAAGCTCGATGAGCTGTACCAGCCGTACTGGATCGAAGGGGCGATGCAGGTCAAGCCGTCGTCCAGTGAGCTGGCGGACGCCGGCTACCAGATGGATGCCGAGAAGATTTACCTCTACGAACTGCCGGAATAACGCTTATCACCCTTTCATTGAGCTGAGTCAAAAGTCCGAACGGAACGATCTTTACCATTGGACGTACAACTTTTAAACGTCCCTTGGAGCTCCCATGAACAACAAGTCTCTGCTCGGCGCGTCCCTCTTCGCGCTCGCCCTCGCGGCCCCCGTAGCCCACGCTCACGAAGCGGGCGACATTCTGGTTCGCGCTGGTGCAATTACCGTGAACCCGAAGGCCGACAGCGGCAGTGTCAAGGTAGACCAGGGCCCGCTGGCCGGTACCAACCTGGGCGGCAAGGCGACCATGGACAGCGACACGCAACTGGGTCTGAACTTCGCCTATATGTTCACCAGCCACTGGGGTATCGAACTGCTGGCGGCTACCCCGTTCGAGCATGATGTGAAGCTCAAGAACACGGCTCTCAGCGCCGCCAACGGCAAACTCGGCACCCTGAAACACCTGCCGCCAACCCTGAGCGTTGTGTACTACCCGCTGGACAGCAAGTCGGCGTTCCAACCGTATGTGGGTGCCGGTATCAACTACACCTGGATCTATGACGAACACGTCAGCAGCGGCGCCCAACAAGCTGGCTTCAGCAACTTCAAGGCCGATAACTCCTGGGGCTGGGCCGCGCAAATTGGTGCCGACTACATGATCAACGATAAGTGGATGATCAACGGCCAGGTGCGCTACATCGACATCAGCACCACCGCCACCGTTGAAAACAACGGAGTGGCCCCAGGCACTCGCGCCAAGGTTGATGTCGATGTCGACCCATTGGTCTACATGGTCGGTATCGGCTACAAGTTCTAAGCGAAGTCGAACAAACGCCACACAACCAATGTGGGAGGGGGCCTGCTCCCGATAGCGGTGGATCAGTCAATGAATCGGTTGACTGACACCGTGTTATCGGGGGCAAGCCCCCTCCCACATTTTTGCTTTGTGTGGTTTCAGCCGCGGCGGTAGAACCGGTCCAGCAACGCCGGCAACCCGGCCCGCCACGCCCGTGGCTTGATGCCAAAGGTATGCAGGATTTTCTTGCAGGCCAGCACCGCATGTTGCGGTTCGTCGCCCGCATCCGGCCGCGCCGCATGAGCCTGGGCGGTGGGCGATTCGATCGCCAGCGGATGAAAGTGACGCGCTTCGGTAAGAATCGCCTGGCCCAGCGCCAACGGAGTCGTCGCCTCGTGGCCGGCATAGTGATAGGTGCCCCATAGCGGCGCCGCGCAATCGAGTTGCTTGAGCACCGAAAGGATCACCCGCGCGGCATCGTCCACCGGGGTCGGATTGCCGCGCCGGTCGTCTGCCATCAGCAATTCCTCCGCTTTCTCCGCACGGGCCAGAAAACGCCCGAGGGTGCCGTCGACGCTGTCGTCCAGCAGCCAGCCGAACCGTAGCAGTACGTGTTGCGGGCAAGTGGCGCGCACGCTTTGTTCGATCCGCCACAACGCCTGGCCACGCAGGCCCAGGGGCACCGGTTCGTCTTTTTCGCTGTAGGCGGTGGCGCGGGAGCCATCGAACACGCGGTAGCTGGACGGTTGCAGCAGGGTAATGGTGTGGTGCTGGCACAGTTCGGCCAGACGTTCGATCGCATACTCCTGGGACGCCAGGCGGGTTTCGCTGACCGCCTCTGCCTGGAACCAATCGAAATAGTAGGCGAGGTTGATCAACGCATCGGGACGGGTGTCGTCGAGCAATTGGGTGAGGCTTGCGGCATCCCAGCCGTCTTGGGGCGGTTTGGGTGCGAGGAAACCGATGTCTTCCTCTGCACCGAGGCGAATCAGCGCCTGCCCGAGGGCATTCCCGCCGCCCAGTAACATAAGGCGCATTCGCATAGATTGAGCAGGCCCGGTCTGTTTGGAACGATGGTTATTGTCAGCCGCCTTGTGAGCGATGCTGTGGGTAGTTGCCAGAATCGTTGCATTTTGCGGGTTTGTAGCGCAACCGTCACTTATAAAGTGCGGGGTTGCACGTTGTTGGACGGCGGTGAGCAGGCTTGCCCCGCGTTGGGCTGCGCGGCGGCCCCAATGAGGTAGGATTGTTTTATGAACCTTCCTGAATCAACGGACACGGTATTGAACGGTTTCCACCCCGCCGTCAGCGCCTGGTTCCGTAGTACTTTTCCCTCGGTGACCCAGGCCCAGGCCGAGGCGTGGCCGTTAATCCGCCAGCGCCGCTCGACGCTGATCGCCGCGCCCACCGGTTCCGGCAAGACGCTGACCGCCTTCCTGGCCGTACTGGATGACCTGGTGCACCAAGGCCTGGCCAACGGCGGGCAGTTGCCGGATGAAACCCTGGTGGTGTACGTGTCGCCGCTCAAGGCGCTGTCCAACGATATCCAGATCAACCTGCAAAATCCGCTGGCCGGGATCACCGACCATCTGCAGCGCCTGGGCTTGCCACCGCTGGCGATCCGCACCGCCGTGCGCACCGGCGACACCCCGCAAAAAGACCGCGCACTGATGCGCAAGCGCCCGCCGCATATCCTGGTGACGACACCGGAATCGCTGTATGTGCTGCTGGGCTCGGACTCCGGCCGGCAGATGCTCGCCAGCACGCGCACGGTGATTGTCGATGAAATCCACGCCATCGCCGCCGGCAAGCGCGGTAGCCACCTGGCCTTGAGCCTGGAGCGCCTGCAAGGCTTGTGCGCCGAGCCGCTGACCCGCATTGGCCTGTCCGCCACGCAAAAGCCCATCGAGGCCGTGTCGCGCTTTCTGGTGGGCAGCGAGCGCCTGTGCGACATCGTCGATATCGGCCACGCCCGCCCCCGCGACCTGGATATCGAAGTGCCGCCGGTGCCACTGTCGGCGGTGATGGCCAACGATGTGTGGGAGCTGGTCTACGACCGCCTCGCCGCCCTGGCCCGTGAACACCGCACCACGCTGATTTTCGTCAACACCCGGCGCCTGGCCGAACGCCTGGCCCGGCACTTGAGCGAGCGCCTGGGCAAGAGCGCAGTGGCCGCCCACCACGGCAGCCTGGCCAAGGAGCTGCGCCTGGACGCCGAGCAACGCCTCAAGGCCGGCACCCTGCAAGTACTGATCGCCACCGCGTCCCTGGAGCTGGGGATTGATATCGGCGATGTCGACCTGGTGTGCCAGATCGGCTCGCCGGGTTCCATCAACGGGTTTCTGCAACGCGTTGGCCGCTCCGGGCACCAGGTTGGCGGCACGCCCAAGGGGCGCCTGTTCGCCACCACCCGCGACGACCTGATCGAATGCGCCGCGCTGCTCGACTGCGTGCGCCGGGGCGAACTCGACACCTTGCATATCCCGATTGCGCCGCTGGACGTACTGGCCCAGCAGATCATCGCCGAAGTCAGCGCCCAGGAATGGTCGGAACAGGCCCTGCTCGACCTGATCCACCGCGCCGCGCCCTACGCCGCGCTGGATGAGCACCATTACCAGGCGCTGTTGCAGATGCTCAGCGAGGGCTACAACGGTCGCCAGGGCATTCGCAGCGCCTACCTGCACCGCGACGCCTTGACGCGCACCTTGCGCGGCCGCCGGGGCGCCAGACTCACCGCAGTGACCAGCGGCGGCACCATCCCCGACAACGCCGACTACAGCGTGTTGCTCGAACCCCAGGGCCTGAATATCGGCAGCGTCAACGAAGACTTCGCGGTGGAAAGTATCGCTGGGGATATCTTCCAGCTCGGGAATACGTCCTACCGCATCCTGCGCGTCGAGGCCGGCAAGGTGCGGGTCGAAGACGCCCACGGCCAGCCGCCAAGCATTCCGTTCTGGCTGGGCGAGGCACCGGGGCGCAGCAACGAATTATCCGCCGCGGTGGCGCGCTTGCAGGGGCAATTGGACACGCTGCTCAGCGCTACCCCCGGCGACCTGCAAGGTGCACACGACTGGCTGACCGTCACCCTCGGCCTGAACCGCGCCAGCGCCGAACAAATCCTCGATTATCTGGCGCGCGCACGCCTGGCCCTGAGCGCATTGCCGTCCCAGGACACGTTGATCATGGAGCGCTTTTTCGACGAGTCCGGCGGTACCCAGTTGATCATCCACACGCCGTTCGGCAGCCGCGTCAACCGTGCCTGGGGCCTGGCCTTGCGCAAGCGTTTTTGCCGCACCTTCAACTTCGAACTGCAAGCGGCGGCCAGCGAGAATGCGATTGTGCTGTCGCTGTCCACCAGCCACAGTTTCGAGCTGGACGACGTCTGGCGCTATTTGAACAGCCACAGCGCCGAACACCTGCTGATCCAGGCCGTGCTTGATGCGCCGCTGTTCGGTGTGCGCTGGCGCTGGAACGCCGGGGTGGCCTTGGCGTTGCCGCGTTATACCGGGGGGCGCAAGGTGGCCCCCCAGATCCAGCGCATGAAAAGCGAAGACCTGATCGCCTGCGTGTTTCCCGACCAGATCGCCTGCCTGGAAAACCTCGCAGGCGAACGCGAAGTGCCTGAGCATCCGCTGGTGGAACAGACCCTCGATGACTGCCTGCACGAAGCCATGGACAGCGACGCCTGGCTGGCCCTGTTGCGGCGCATGGAGCGCGGCGAAGTGCGGTTGATCAGCCGCGACTTGCCGGCGCCCTCGCCCATGGCCGCCGAAATTCTCAACGCGCGCCCCTACACCTTTCTCGACGATGCCCCGCTGGAAGAACGCCGCACCCAGGCCGTACTCAACCGGCGCTGGAGCGACCCGCAAAGCACCGACGACCTCGGTGCGCTGGACGCGCAGGCCATCGACGGCGTGCGCGAAGAAGCCTGGCCGGCGCCCCAGGGCCTGGATGAAATGCATGAGGCGTTGATGAGCCTGGCGTGCATCGCCAGCCACGAAGTCACGCCACAGTGGGCGCAGTGGCTGCATGCCTTGGCCAAGTGTGGCCGCGCTTATTGTTTGTCGAACGGTCTTTGGGTGGCCGTGGAGCGCTTGAGTTGCGTGCAGACGATTTATCCCAACCACCTGCCGCTGCTACCGGGGTTCGATGAGCCCTGGACTCACGATGACGCGCTGGTGGAACTGCTGCGCGCGCGCCTGGCTGGCTTCGGCCCGCTGACGCTGATCGAAATTGCCGCGCCCCTCGGCCTGCCGGTGGCCGACATCGCCCAGGCCCTGGCACGCCTGGAGCAAGAAGGCTACGTGCTGCGCGGGCACTTCAGTCCCGGCATCGGCGAAGAACAATGGTGCGAACGGCACTTGCTCGCGCGGATTCATCGCTACACGGTCAAGCGCCTGCGCCGGGAAATAGAGCCGGTGGCGTTGCAGGATTTCATGCGCTTTCTGTTCGATTGGCAGCACCTGTCCAACAGCACCCGCGGCCAGGGCAGCGCAGTGTTGCCCCAGATTGTCGGGCAGTTCGAAGGCTACGCGGCGGCCGCCTCGGCCTGGGACAGTGACCTGCTCAGTGCGCGGATCAAGGATTACACTCCCACCTGGCTCGATGACCTCTGCCGCAGCGGCAGGCTGGTGTGGATACGCCTGAGCAATAAACCCGGCGCCATGGCGTTGCGCAGCACCCCGGTAGTGCTGTTGCCGCGCAGCCAGGTACCGCTATGGAGCGGGCTGACCGAACAGACGGACAGCACGACGTTGTCGCCCAAGGCACAAAAAGTCCACTTGGCCCTGCGCGAACACGGCGCGCTGTTTTTCGACGAACTGGTGCACGAAGCCCATCTGCTGCGCAGCGAACTGGAAGGCGCCCTACAGGAATTGGTCGGCGCCGGCCTGGTCAATGCCGACAGTTTTGCCGGGCTGCGCGCGCTGACCACGCCCGCCAGTAAACGCCAGGCGCGCAGCAGCCGACGTGGGCGCGGCGCATTGGTTGGCGGGATGGACGATGCCGGGCGTTGGGCGCTGATTCGGCGCCCGCCGGAAGCGGCCGCACCGCACTCCGCCGAGACGCTGGAACATGTGGCGATGACCCTGCTGCGGCGTTATGGCGTGGTGTTCTGGCGATTGCTGGAGCGCGAGGCGGATTGGTTGCCGAGCTGGCGCGAATTGCTGCGCACGTTCCATCGGCTCGAGGCGCGGGGTGAGATTCGCGGCGGACGGTTTGTCAGTGGCTTGGCCGGGGAACAGTTTGCCTTGCCGGAGGCGATCCCGTTACTGCGCGAAGTGCGGCGGCGGCCCCATGACGGTAGCTTGATCGCAGTGTGCGGCGCCGACCCGTTGAACCTGGTGGGCACGCTGTTGCCGGGCAGCAAGGTGCCGGCGGTGAGTGGGAATCGGCTTGTGTACCGGGACGGGTTGCCAGCGGCGGTGATGGTCGCCGGCAAGCAGCAGGTGTTGTTGGAGGTGGATCAGCAGGCGGTGCTGGAGAAGTTGATCAGGCATTGAGTCATAGTGACTTTGAAGGCCCCTCCCCCAGCTTGATCTGTGAACACAATCAAATGTGGGAGGGGGCTTGCCCCCGATGAGGCCAGAACAGTCCTCCCTCATTGAGACCTGGGCTGCTCCGTCAACACCACCGACGCCGGCACCTCTTCATCCGGCTCATCCACCTGGGATGTACGCTTCGGCAGCAAAACCTGCTGTGGATAAGTTTGCGCGAAGTGCACCTCATCACAGTTATCCACAAGCTTTTTCAAACGCTGGTTGAACGCACGGCTCACCGCATATTGCCCGCCCGACACGGTACGGAACTGCGCCGTGAGCACCACGCCGTTGAGGTCCATCTTGTCGACGCCGAACACCTCCAGCGGCCCTTGCAGGTTGTACTTGAGGAACACGTCATCCCGGATCGACTGCCCGGCTTCGCGGATCAGCTCCACGGCCTTATCCACATCGGTGTCGTAGGTGAACTGCACGGAGAAGAACGCATAGGCAAATTGCCGCGATTGGTTGGTGACCGCCTTGATCTGCCCGAACGGCACCGAGTGCACGAAACCCTTGCCGTCGCGCAGGCGCAGAGTACGAATGGTAAGGCCTTCGACAGTGCCCGCGTGACCGGAGTCGAGCACCACCCAATCGCCAATCGACAGGGTGTCTTCGATGATGATGAACAGGCCGGTGATCACATCCTGCACCAGTTGCTGCGAGCCAAAACCAATTGCCAGCCCCACCACCCCGGCCCCCGCCAGCAGCGGCGCGACATTGATACCGAGGTTAGCCATGGTGGTGATCGCGCAGATCACCACCAATATGATTTTCACCGCATTGCGCAGCAGGGGCAGGATGGTTTTCACCCGCGTACTGGGCTGGCGGCTGGAGCGTTTGTTTAGCGGCGGTTTCAAGGCTTCCTGGATCGCCGTGTCGAGCACCACCCAGAACAGCCAGGTCATCAGCAGGATCAGGCCGATGCTGCTCAGGGAATCACTGATGGCGCGCCCCACCGAGTTGCGCTGGGCAAATTCGAACAGCGACACCCCCCAGATACGCCCGAGGATTTCGATAAACGCGATGGCCATGATGATGCGCAAGATCGCGTGCAACAGGCTGAGGAAGCGCTCCTTGTAGGCGCTGCTGCGCTGGATCGCCAACTGGCTACGGGATTTGAACAGGTGCTGCAGCACGGTGCTGAGGAATACCGTGCCGATCAGCAGGATCGTGGTAAACAGCGCGCAACGCAGGGCTTTTTGATTGTCGTCGCCGGCACCGATCAGGTTGATCGCCGAGACCAACACCATCAACAGGATCGGCCAGTACCACAGCCCGGAAAACACCCGTAGCGACTGCTGCAACGCGGGATGCTTCAGACGCTGGGCCAGGGGCCGATTGCGGATCAGATGCGCGACCGGGCGCCGCAGGCGTATCACCAGCACAGCGAAAATCACTGCCGCCAACAACCCGGTCAACACCGCAATACTGCTGGTGATATTGCCGCCCAACTGACGGGCGATTTGCGGGCTGGTCAGGGCGTCGCTGAGGGCGGCGAGAAAGCCAATCAGGAACAGCGGCTTGGGGCAGTAGTCGCGAATAATCTGCACCGCCGGGCGCTTGTGGCCGACGTTGAACATGACGATGACGCACAGCAGCATGGAGGTGGAGAAGATGCCGCTACTGGTGGCGTAGGCAAAACACAGCGCCAGCGCGCGGCCGATCGAGGTGGGGAGGAAGTGGCTGAAGTAGAGGGTCAGCGGCAGGCAGATCAGCGCGGGAATCGTATAGGGCAGCACATACCCGAGCACCGCACGCAGCCGCCCACGCTGCTCAAAGAACGTGCGCCGCCCAAGGCGCCGCACGATAAAACGCCCAAGCAGCGTCAACAACGCGAAGGCGCCGATCCACACCCCGGACAGCAACAGGAAATCCCCGGCCACGCTCCACGGCGAACGCTGCGCCGTCTGGTTCACCAGGCGCCCGACTTCATCCGCGGCGCGGTCGGCACGCAGCCGCCACGCATCTATCAGGTTCTGGTTGAGATCGAGCTTCTGCTGCACATCATCCATGCTGGAGCTGATGGCGCCGAGCAATCCGCCTTCGACCAGCAACTCCGGCTTGGCCGGCGCTTCGGCTTCAGGCGCGGAGGCCGCGGCTTGCAGTGCGCCACTGGTGCAAAACAACAGCGCGCCGAGCAGTAATGCAGTCTTGAGATTCAGCAAAACTCCGAGCTCCTTCAGAAGGGTCTGTAAGGAACTGACGGGTTTGAATCCTGATCGTTCCCCTGTGTCGACATCTTTGCCCTATAGGCAAAGATCAAATGCCGTTCTCCACCTTTTCCGCACAAGTCACACCCAGCCGCTGCACGCCGGAGTGAAACCCACCGGAGTTGCAGCCATGCCCATGGCCTTGCTCGCACTGGCAACCCGCGCGCCTTTCCGGGATGGGTACCGCCTGTAGGCCCACGGAAACTTTCGCGCAAATATCGCAGTCATCCCAAAACGGAGGTCACTCGACCCTACATCCACGGGAGCAAACATGGCGGCGATTCATATCGGCATTTCCGGCGGGCACTACAGGCGGCAACGCGCGTGGTTGATTGCGTCACGCAACGCCTCCCGGAGACGACTGATACCTGAGGGATTGGCATGACTCACTCGGAACTGATCCCCCCGACACCCACCACCACCATCACCCGTTTTCGCGTGCTGACGGTCAATACCCACAAGGGCTTCACCGCCCTCAACCGGCGCTTCATCCTGCCGGAATTACGCGAGGCGGTACGCAGTGTGGCGGCCGACATCGTGTTCCTGCAGGAAATCCACGGCACCCACGAACGCCACCCCAAGCGCTATAGCAACTGGCCGGCGATGCCGCAGTACGAGTTCCTCGCCGACAGCATCTGGCCGCAGTACGCCTATGGACGCAATGCGGTGTACCCCGATGGCGATCACGGTAATGCGCTGCTGTCGAAGTTCCAGATCGTGCGCTACGACAATCTCGACATCTCCCAGAGCGGCCATGAAAGTCGCGGGCTGCTGCATTGCGTGATGCGCTTGCCCGGGCAGGAGAAGGAACTGCATGCCATTTGCGTGCACCTGGGCTTGCAGGAAAAACATCGCCAGCAGCAACTGCGCCTGATCGCCGAGCGCGTGGCGCAGATTCCCGCCGATGCACCGCTGATCGTCGCCGGCGACTTCAACGACTGGCGCCTGCGCGCCGACCTGCGCCATTGCGGCCTGCGCGAAGTGTTTACCGAGGCCCATGGCAAACCACCGCGCACCTTCCCCGCGCGCCTGCCCCTGCTGCGCCTGGATCGAATCTATGTGCGCAATGTGAAGGCGCATGCGCCCCAGGTGTTGAACAGCCGCCCCTGGTCGCATTTGTCAGACCACGCGCCCCTGTCAGTGGGGATCGAGCTATGAACAGTGCCCCACTGGAAAAAGTCGCCGTCGCCCATATCGCTACCGACCAGCCACCGGACGAAGCCTCGGCGCGGGACCTGGATTACGGCTGGCAGAGCGGCAACCAGATCGAGTTGCTGGAAAACGGCGAGGCCTACTTCCCGAAAGTGTTCGACGCCATGCGCCAGGCCCAGCGGGAAATCCTGCTGGAAACCTTCATCCTGTTCGAAGACAAGGTTGGCCATGAGCTACGGGACATCCTGGTCGATGCGGCACGGCGCGGCGTCAAAGTCGTCGCCAGCCTTGACGGGTTTGGCTGCGGCGAGCTGAGCCCGGCCTTCCTCGCTGAGTTGGCCGAAGCCGGGGTGATAGTGCAGATGTTCGACCCGGCGTCCAAGACCCTCGGCATTCGCACCAATTGGTTCCGCCGCTTGCACCGCAAGATCGTAGTGGTGGATGCGCGCGTGGGGTTTATCGGCGGGATCAACTTCTCTGCCGACCACTTGGGCGACTACGGCCCCGAGGCCAAGCAGGATTACGCGGTGCAGGTGGTCGGCCCGGCGGTCGCCGACCTGCATCACTTTGCCCTGGCCCAAAGCGGCCGAAAAGTACGCAGCCGCCGCGGCTGGCGACGCCGCGACCGGCGCCCCTCACCGTGGACCTCGGCAGACGGCGACGGCCTGGTGCGCCTGATTTATCGCGATAACGTGCAGCACCGCGATGACATCGAAGAGGCTTATATCCACGCCCTGAGTAAAGCCCAGCGCCGCGCGGTGATCGCCAATGCCTACTTCTTCCCCGGCTACCGCTTGCTGCGCGAGATCCGCAACGCCGCGCGGCGGGGCGTGCACGTGCAATTGATCATGCAGGGCCAGCCCGATGTGCTGCTGGCCAAGCTGGCGGCGCGCATGCTCTACGACTACCTGCTCAAGGACGGCGTGGTGATCCACGAGTATTGCCAGCGCCCGCTGCACGGCAAGGTGGCGCTGGTGGATGACGACTGGAGCACCGTGGGTTCCAGCAACCTGGACCCGCTGAGCCTGTCGCTGAACCTGGAAGCCAATGTGCTGATTCGCGACCGGGCATTCAACCAGCAGCTGTACGAACGCCTCGAAGTGCTCAGCAAGCACCATTGCCAGACCATGCCGGAAAACCGCACGCCGCGCCTGTGGCTCTGGCGCTTGACCGTGGGTTTCCTGGTGTTCCATGTGATGCGCCATTTCCCGGCGTTGACGGGCTGGCTGCCGGCGCACAAACCGCGTTTGAAACCCTTTGAGAGTCGGGCCCATGACCGCTGAAGCCAACCGCTCGCGTTTTACACGCTGGAAGAAGCCGCTGACTGTCGCGTTCTTCCTCTTGCTGATCGTGTTGTTCACCCTGCTCGCCCGGCGCATCGACTGGAGCGAAGTGTTCCAGACCTTGGGCGACTTCAAGCTACGCACCTTGCTGATCGCCGGCACGCTGACGTTGTGCAGTTTTATCGTGTACGCCTGCTTCGACCTGATCGGCCGCACCTACATCCGCCAGCCCCTGCGCTGGAAGCAGATCCTGCCGGTGGGGATCATCAGCTATGCGTTCAACCTCAACCTGAGTGCGTGGGTCGGTGGTATCGCCATGCGTTACCGCCTGTATTCGCGCCTGGGGGTAAGCACCGGCAATATTGCCAAGATCCTCGGCTTGAGCCTGGCGACCAATTGGTTCGGCTATATGGCACTGGCCGGCGTCGTGTTCAGCAGCGGGTTGGTGACAATGCCACCGGGCTGGAAGCTCAGCAGCGGCGCCCTGCAAGGTGTCGGAGTATTGCTGGTGCTGGCGAGCCTGGGCTACTTGGTGGCCTGCCAGTTTTCGACAAAACGCGCGTGGTCGATTCGCGGTATCGAGATCAACCTGCCGTCGCTGCGCATGGCGTGTTTGCAACTGGCGCTCGGTGCGTTGAATTGGTCATTGATGGCGGCGGTGATTTTCACCCTGCTGCCGGCGAAGCTGGACTACCCGTTGGTGCTGGGGGTGTTGCTGATCAGTGCGATTGCCGGGGTGGTGACCCATATCCCTGCCGGGCTTGGGGTGCTGGAGGCGGTGTTTATTGCGCTGTTGCAGCATGAGGCGTCGCGGGGCAGCTTGCTCGCCGGGTTGATTGCGTATCGGGCGATCTACTTTATCTTGCCGTTGCTGATTGCGCTGGTGATGTACCTCGCGGTGGAAGCCAAGGCCAAGGCGTTGCGGGTGAAGAAGGCAGCGGCTTGACAGGCGGAGGATCAGGCACTCCTCAGCGGCTGGTTTTGGGGCTGCTACGCAGCCCAACGCGGGGCAAGTCCTAATGCCGTTCAGTTAAGCGTACATCGCCTTCTGTAGGAGCGAGGGGGACGCCTAGTTCTTGCTCGCGAAAAACGTCAACGATAACGCGTGTTTCCTGAATGAACGCGGCGCCTGTGAGTGCTTCGCGAGCAAGCTCGCTCCTACAAAAAAGCCTTAACTGAACGGCATTAGGGCAAGCCCGCTGGTTACAGAGCGCCCAATTCGCGGGCGCCAGGCTATTGGGACTGGATGATGCTCAACCGTTCGCCCACCACCATCTCGGTGATCCAGTCCACCAGGATCGAGGTGTAGGCCTGCTGGGAGACTGGGTCACTCAGGGCGTGGTCGGCGCCGTCGATGATGCGGTGGGTCAGGGAGTGTGTCCGCTGGCACGCCGCACGGTAGCTCATGATGGTCGCGTGGGGCACATGGTCGTCGGTTTCCGATTCGACGATCAGCACATCGCCGGTAAATTGCGCGCAGGCATGCAAGGCGCGGTTGGTTTGCGCGTGCACCAGCGTACTGCGGTAATCCATCAGGTCCGCCTTGTCCAAATCGCGCTTGGGCTTGAGCCATTCCTGGTCGCGGTACAGTGCCGGCACGCGCAGCGCCAGCCAGCGCACCGGGCGCAACGACGTCAGAA
This sequence comes from Pseudomonas sp. OVF7, assembly GCF_030644265.1. Classification (NCBI taxonomy): domain Bacteria; kingdom Pseudomonadati; phylum Pseudomonadota; class Gammaproteobacteria; order Pseudomonadales; family Pseudomonadaceae; genus Pseudomonas; species Pseudomonas sp. OVF7. Next base: position 6,993,281 of record NZ_CP128996.1, read on the forward strand.
TGGCGGCGAGGTAACCGCCGTAACTGGTGCCCACCACCGCCACCGCCGAGGTGTCGATGGCCGGGTGCGACAGCAGGCGGTCGTAGGCGGCCAACAGGTCGCGCAAGTTGTCTTCGCGGGTCACGCGGGACAACGGAATGCCAGTGCCCGCATGGCCACGCAGGTCGAAGGTCAGGCACACGCAGCCCAGGCCGGCGATGCCTTTGGCCCGTTCCAGATCACGCTCCTGGCTACCGCCCCAGCCGTGCACGAACAACACCCCAGGCACTTTGGACTTGGGGCTCAAGAACGTGCCGCTCATCTGTTCGCCGTCGATGTCGATCGCAATGCTTTCGCTTCTAGCCGTCATAAGGTTTAACCGTCACGTACTTGAGAAGAAAGTCGCTGTTTTCGGCCGGGCCGCGGTAAACCTCGATGGCATCCGCCGGCAGTGGCTGGTCCACGTAGGTTTCTACCGAGGACACATGAATGGCTTTAAGGCCCGGGTGATTGATGAAGCTTTGCAGCGCCGCGACTTCCGCGCTGCTGGCCCCGCCCATGCGCCAGGACTGTTCAAGTACACCGCTGCGACGCTGGCCGTTGCTGTCCACGCCCTGGGCGATGTCGTAGTTGCGCCGTGAGGCATAAAAACCAGGGTAGGCCTCAAGCGCGGCGGCGTCGAAGACCTGGGCTTGCCGGATGGCCAGGCGTACGTCGTCGGACAGGTCGAGTTGGAGCAGGTCGTCGTAGTCACCCGGGACCACGATCAGGTTCGAGCCACCGTAGACCTCTTCACCCCGCCCGTCCTGGGTCAAGTATTGCTCGCCGCAATAGCTGAACCGGTGCGCGCCGATGAAACTCTGGCCCACACTATGAGTGACCACATCCTGAAGGTCCTGTTCCAATACCACACCGTCGTCGAATAGCTGCGCCGCTTCGGGGCGCGCCAGCAACGCGTCGAACTCATCCAGGCTGCGGATCACTTGCTGGCCACGCCCGGCGCTGGCGTGCACAGGTTTCAACCGGATCGGCCCACTGTAGAGCAGGCGTGTCGCAGCTTCCCGCGCATCCTTGAGGGCAAACACGCTCAGGCCGTCCAACACCACATCGCGCACGCGCTCACCAAATAACGTCGACCAGCCCTCCGGGGCGACGGCTTCGGGGCCCAACACGCCGTGACTGATCGCCTTGGTACAGATGAAGTCGTGATCGACATAGCCGCCCCACAGGTCGTCAGGGCCACTAATACCGAATGGGCGAGCCTGGTCCGGGCCGACCAGGGTTTGGGTGGGCAGCACATACAGATCACGCCCAGCGTGCCGGTTGGGGTCGTAGCTGCCGCCAAACTTGAGGCCGAGGATCTGCGCCAGCCAGCGCGCCAGGGCGCGATTGGTTTCGACTTCATGCTGGGGCGCGCCCTCCCGCGTGGAATGGGCAACGACCAGCTTTTTGCGCTGCGTTGGGGTCATGCGTCCCCCTTGATTGTCCCGCCATGTGTGTGCAGACACTGTTGCAGGGATCAAGCCAAGGCCTGGCTCAAGGCGATGGCGTGGAAATCAAGTGGTTAGCTGAAAAGCGATGGCAGTTGGCCTGTTTGATTCTGCACGACAGCCGCGGATGGACGCGGCGTTCTGCACGATTCACACCCCAAACCGGCTGCGGTAATCACTGGGGGCCAGGCCGGTGATTTTCTTGAAGGTGGCGCGAAAGGCACTGGGGTCCTGATAACCCACGGTCCAGGCGATATGGTCGATGGTGCCGTTGGTGAACTCCAGCATCTGCCGAGCCTTGCCGACCCTCAAGTGCTGGCAGTATTCGGTGGGCTTCAACCCTGTTGCGCCGCGAAAGCGCCGCAGGAATGTACGCTCTTCCAGACCCGCCTCCTGGGCCATTGCCGCCACGCTGACATCCACCGCACCACTGGCCTGCAACCAGTGCTGCACCTTGAGGATCGCGCTGTCGCCGTGCCCGAGAATCGGCGCAAAGTTGCTGCCGCAGTGGCTGGCGCTGTCACTGTGCGCGATCACCAGGAACCGGGCGGTCTGGGCCGCAATGCTCGGGCCCATGGTGCGGTCAACCAGGCGCAGGCCCAGTTCGGACCAGGCCATCAGCCCGGCGGTCGTGATCAGGTCGCCGTCATCGACAATCGGTTTATCCGCTTCCAGGCGTACGGCTGGGTAACGAGCGGCGAAGGATGTGGCGGAGGACCAATGCGTGGTGGCGCTGCGCCCGTCCAGCAGGCCACTACGCGCCAGCATGATCGAACCAATGCACACGCCACCAAGAACCGTGCCCGCCGCGTGTTGCTGGCGAATCCACGCCAGTAACGCGGGCGGCGCTTGCTCGTCGGTGAACTCGCCAATCGAGGGCGGCACCAGCACGGCCATCAGCGGCAGGTCAGGGCCGGGGTGGCTGTCGAATACCCGCGCGGGGGTACCCTGGGCATCCACCTGCCAGTGGCTGACCCGCAGCAGCGGCAGTTGCGCGGATTGATGCTCGGCGGCGATCCGGTTGGCCACACCGAACAGGTCGGTCAAGCCATGCACCGCAGCCAATTGCGCCCCTTGATAGATCAATACACCCAGCTCGACGATCGAGCGTTCCACGGCCATTGTCAGTTTTCCCCCTGTTATTGTCGGTGCAGCCAATCCTCGGCAGCGGCGCCAGCTAAGATACTGGCCCCATCAACCCATCACGAGGCAACACCCATGGCCAAGCAAGCACTCATCCTAATCGATATCCAGAACGACTACTTCCCCCAGGGCAAGTGGCCGCTCAGCGGCGTGGAAGCCGCGGCGGACAAGGCTGCACAGGTGCTCCAGGCCTTTCGCCAGGTGGGGGATGCGGTGATACATGTGCGCCATGAGTTCACCTCGCAGGATGCTCCCTTCTTTACACCGAACTCCGAGGGGGCGCACTTGCACCCCAAGGTGTTGAACGAGGGCAATGAGCCAGTGGTACTGAAGCATTTCGTGAATGCGTTCCGTGAAACCAACCTGCGTGAGCTGTTGGAACAACGCAGCATTACCGAACTGGTGGTGGTCGGCAGCATGAGCCACATGTGCATCGATGCGGTGGTGCGAGCGGCGGCGGACCTGGGCTACAAGGTCACGCTGATCCATGACGCCTGCGCCACCCGCGACCTGGAATTCAATGGCAAAGTCATCCCGGCGGCGCAGGTGCATGACGCTTATATGGCATCGCTGGCATTCGGCTATGCAGGCGTGGTGTCGGCGGATGAATACCTCAAGACACAAACGGCGGCCGCGTGACCGCCCCCCCGTATGCTGCTGGCTTCAGCGCGTGGCGATGACGAACAGGCGCGGAAACGGCAGCAGCACGGTGCCATCGCCCAGGGCTGGGTAAGCCTGCGTAATCCGTGCCTGGTATTCCCGTAGGAATGCGGCCTTTTCCCCGTCGCTCAACGGCGCAAGAAATGGCCGCAATGCAGAACCTTTAAACCACTCCACCACCGCCGCATGATCCGCCAACGGATGCAGGTAGGTGGTGCGCCACACGTCGACGACGCTGCAGTGTTGGCTGAGTAGCTCGTAGTAGTAGCTCGCGGTGTGCCGCTCATTGTGTTTAACCGCACCGATCTTCGCGGACCAGGGGCCATCTGCCGATACCTCTCGTGCCAGCCGGTGGGCAGGCTCATCAAGGTTGTCCGGGGTTTGCACCGCCAGCGTGCCACCGGGCGTCAGTTGGTTGACCAGGTGCGGGTAGAGCGTGGCGTGATCGGGCAGCCATTGCAGGGAGGCGTTGGCCAGGATGACGTCGAAGGCCTGCTCGGGGCTCCAGGCACCGATATCCGCCCGTTCGAAGTTCAGCCCCGGCAGGCGTTTACGGGCGTCGACCAGCATGTCATCGGAGCTGTCCATGCCGGTGACCTGCGCTTGCGGGAAACGCCCGGCCAGCACTTCAGTCGAGTTACCGGGGCCACAGCCCAAGTCGACAGCGGTGCGCACCTCGGTATTGGGAATGGCCGCGACCAAGTCACGAACCGGGCGAGTGCGCTGTTGTTCAAACATCGTGTATTGCTTGGCAGACCAGGTCATCGCGGCTTTCCTTCTTTTTTAGAGGCGGCTTTTTAAAGGGTGAAGACAGCCTAAATCTTGTGAGCCATGAGAACAAATGCCAGGATTGACGACCTCCCATACCTGAAAAGTATCCCTATGTTGGAGTTGCGCCAACTCAGAGCCTTTGTCGCCATTGCCGAAGAAGGCTATATCACCCGCGCGGCGGAACGTTTGGGGATGCAGCAGCCACCGCTGACGCGACTGCTGCAAAGCCTTGAGGCCGAGCTGGGCGTTGTGCTGATGGAACGCCTGCCCCGTGGCGTGCGCCCAACCCCTGCCGGGCTGGCGTTGCTGGAGGAAGCGCGCGAGGTCTTGGCACGTGTCGACGGTGTGGCGGAGGTCGTGCGTCGCGCTGCCCGAGGTGAGCGCGGACGGCTGGCCATCGGGTTTACCAGTTCGGCCGCCCTGCACCCATTCGTGCCCAGTGTGCTGCGGCTGTTTCGCGAAACCTTCGTGGGCGTCTCGGTGGTGCTGGAGGAAGCAGGTACCGGCGAACTGCTGGATGCGCTGGTGCATGAAAAACTCGACGCAGCCTTTATCCGCTCACCGCTCAGCGGGATTCAATCGCTGCAGGACCAACCGATCCTCGTGGAGCCCATGTTGTTGGCACTGCCCACCGATCATCCCCTGGCACTCGACGCCGCCTCCCCCCTGCCTTTGGCGGCACTGGCTACTGAGTCCTTCGTACTCTATCGACGGCGCGTGGGGTTGGGTTTGTATGACGCGATCCTGGTGGCCTGCCGTGAAGCGGGGTTCAGCCCGCAAGTGGTGCAGGAAGCGCCGCGCATGACAGCAACCTTGAGCCTGGTGGCAGCGGGCCTTGGCGTATCCATCGTGCCGGCGTCGATGCAACGGCTGCGTGGAGACGGCATCGTCTATCGACCACTGACGGATTGCCGGAACCTGGTGGCGCCGCTCCACCTGGCGACGCGAGCCGGTGATGACTCGGCCGTATTGCGGCGCTTCAAGGACATGGTGCTGACCACGGCGGCAACAGACGCCTGATCAACAGCCATAAAAAACCCCCGCGGCCTGCGCCAGCGGGGGTTCTTGAGTATCGCTCGTTGCGGGTCTGCGACCTTAGAACGGGATATCGTCATCAAAGCTGTCGAAATCCGGAGCCGGTTGCGGAGCGGCCTGTTGTGGCGCTGGGCGCGACTCACGTTGTGGCTGCTGGCTTGGCTGCGGACGGGACTGCTGTGGGCGCGGTGCCGAGTTGGACATGCCGCCCTGGCCCTGTTGGTCACCCTGTGGTCGGCCGCCCAGCAGTTGCATGGTGCCTTGCATGTCGACCACGATTTCAGTGGTGTAACGCTTGATACCGTCTTTTTCCCACTCGCGGGTTTGCAGCTTGCCTTCGATGTAGACCTGCGAGCCTTTGCGCAGGTACTCACCGGCGATCTCTGCCACCTTTCCGAACATCGACACGCGGTGCCATTCGGTCTTCTCGACCTTCTGGCCGGTCTGCTTGTCGGTCCACTGTTCGCTGGTCGCCAGACTCAGGTTGGTCACGGCATTACCGTTAGGCAAGTAGCGAACTTCGGGATCCTGGCCGCATGTACCGACCAATATGACTTTGTTAACCCCACGGGCCATAACGTTCTCCTAAGCTGGGCGCGCTGTCGGCACTGGGTTGACCAGTTGCTCGAGCGTCGCGCGATCCAATAATTCGGTGTCCAATTTGATGTAAATGGCTGCTTCTTCAGCAACCACGACTGCATCGGTTACCCCAACGACGGCCTTGAGGCGCTCTACCAGACCGCTTTCACGGATCGCCTCGGGCGATAGCGGCAAACGCAGACTTGTGACGTAGGGAGGTTCGCGCATGGTAACAGCAAAGGCCAGCCAAAGTGCAGCCAGCCCGGCACATCCCAGGAACACAACCGACAAACCGCCGTGCTGGAACATCCAGCCACCCATGATGCCGCCCAGTGCAGAACCAAGGAACTGGCTGGTGGAGTACACCCCCATTGCCGTGCCCTTGCCACCGGCCGGTGAAACTTTACTGATCAGCGAAGGCAACGAGGCCTCCAGCAGGTTGAATGCGGTGAAGAACACCACCGTACCGATTACCAGTGCCCGCAGGCTGTCGCCGAACTGCCAGAAGAATAGCTCAGTGAGCATCAGCGTCGCGACGGCGCCGAGTAAAACTCGTTTCATTTTGCGTTTCTTCTCGCCGTAGATGATGAAGGGGATCATGGCGAAGAACGAAATCAGGAGGGCAGTCAGGTAGACCCACCAGTGCTGCTCCTTGGGCAACCCGGCTTTTTGCACCAGGGCCAGGGGCAAGGCGACGAAACTGCACATCAGCATTGCGTGTAATACGAAGATACCTAAATCCAGGCGCAGCAAATCCGGATGCTTGAGTGTCGGCAACAGGGCCTTGCGGGCGACGCCCGACTCACGGTGCTGCAACGTGCCGGTGGAGCGCGGCACCATGAAGGCCACGATCACGATCCCGAACAACGCCATGCCGCCGGTGGCCAGGAACAAGCCGTGCAAGCCAAAGGCGCGCGTCAGCAACGGGCCGACCACCATCGCCACGGCGAACGACAGACCGATGGTCATGCCGATCATGGCCATGGCCTTGGTGCGGTGTTGCTCGCGGGTGAGGTCGGACAGCAAGGCCATGACCGCTGCGGAAATTGCCCCGGCCCCCTGCAGGATACGTCCGGCGATCACGCCCCAGATCGAATCCGACTGGGCCGCGAGCACGCTGCCGAGAGCGAACACGATCAGCCCCAGGTAAATCACAGGGCGGCGGCCAATACGGTCGGAAATGATGCCGAATGGAATCTGGAAAATCGCCTGGGTCAGGCCATAGGCGCCAATGGCCAGGCCGATCAAGGCGGGGGTCGCTCCTGCGAGATCCATTCCATAGGTCGCCAGCACTGGCAACACCATAAACATGCCAAGCATACGGAAGGCGAACACCAGGGCCAGACCGCTTGCTGCTCGGGTCTCGCCGCTACTCATGCGTTCGCTGTGGGGATCGTGCATGGAAAAACCTCGTGTGAACCGGCGGCGATTCTACCAGTCCCATCGATTGAGAGGGTATATGCGGCGCTTTGCCGCGCAGCTTTCATGTAAGGCTGCACCCGGCACTTTGACAGTGTATATTCATCCAGTCTTTAGCCGTATACTCCTGCATTATTTACGCCCGCCGTGCGAGGCCATCTTGGACAAGATCCTGATTCGTGGGGCTAGAACCCACAACCTGAAGAACATCGACCTGACCCTGCCCCGGGACAAATTGATCGTCATCACCGGCTTGTCCGGCTCCGGCAAATCTTCCCTGGCGTTCGACACGCTGTATGCCGAAGGTCAGCGTCGCTATGTGGAATCGCTGTCGGCCTATGCCCGCCAGTTCCTGTCGATGATGGAAAAACCCGACGTCGACACCATTGAAGGCCTGTCGCCGGCGATTTCCATCGAACAGAAGTCGACGTCCCACAACCCGCGCTCCACCGTGGGCACCATCACCGAAATCTACGACTACCTGCGCCTGCTGTACGCGCGGGTGGGCATTCCCCGTTGCCCGGACCACGACATTCCACTGGAAGCCCAGACCGTCAGCCAGATGGTCGACCTGGTGCTGGCCCAACCGGAAGGCGCCAAGCTGATGCTGCTGGCGCCGGTGATTCGCGAACGCAAGGGCGAACACCTTTCCGTATTCGAAGAGCTGCGTGCGCAGGGCTTTGTGCGCGCACGCATCAACGGCAAGCTCTACGAACTGGACGAAGCGCCGAAGCTCGACAAGCAGAAGAAGCACTCGATCGATGTGGTGGTCGACCGCTTCAAAGTGCGGGCCGACCTGCAGCAGCGTCTGGCAGAATCGTTCGAGACTGCGTTGAAGCTGGCAGACGGTATAGCCCTAGTGGCGCCGATGGATGACGAGCCGGGCGAAGAGATCATCTTCTCCGCGCGCTTTGCCTGCCCGATCTGTGGCCATGCCATCAGCGAGCTGGAACCCAAGCTGTTCTCCTTCAACAACCCGGCCGGCGCCTGCCCGACCTGCGATGGCCTGGGCGTGAAGCAATTCTTCGACATCAAGCGCCTGGTTAACGGGGAGCTGACATTGGCGGAGGGCGCGATACGCGGCTGGGACAGACGTAACGTCTACTACTTCCAGATGCTGGGGTCGCTGGCGTCCCACTACAAGTTCAGCCTTGAAGTGCCATTCAATCAACTGTCGGCAGAACAGCAGAAAGTCATCCTCAATGGCAGTGGCTCGCAGAACGTCGATTTCAAATACCTGAACGACCGTGGCGATATCGTCAAGCGCTCCCACCCGTTCGAAGGCATCGTGCCGAACCTGGAGCGGCGCTACCGCGAGACTGAATCGGCGAGCGTGCGCGAAGAACTGGCGAAGTTCCTCAGCACTCAACCCTGCCCGGATTGCCGCGGCACTCGCCTGCGCCGTGAGGCGCGGCATGTGTGGGTTGGCGAGAAGACGCTGCCGGCAGTCACCAACCTGCCAATCGGCGATGCATGCGAGTACTTCGGTACACTCAAGCTGACCGGGCGCCGTGGGGAAATTGCCGACAAGATCCTCAAGGAAATCCGCGAGCGCCTGCAGTTCCTGGTCAACGTTGGCTTGGACTACCTATCGCTGGATCGCAGCGCCGATACGCTGTCAGGCGGCGAAGCCCAGCGGATTCGCCTGGCCAGCCAGATTGGCGCCGGCCTGGTGGGTGTGCTGTACATCCTCGATGAGCCGTCGATCGGTCTGCACCAGCGCGACAATGATCGTCTCCTGGGCACCTTGAAGCACCTTCGGGATATCGGCAACACGGTGATTGTGGTCGAGCATGATGAAGACGCTATCCGCCTGGCGGACTACGTAGTCGATATCGGCCCTGGGGCTGGCGTGCATGGCGGTCATATTGTCGCCGAGGGCACGCCCGCCGAAGTCATGGCTCACCCTGACTCGTTGACCGGCAAGTACCTGTCTGGCCGAGTGAAGATTGAAGTGCCAGCCAAGCGTACGCCACGTAACAAGAAGATGGCATTGCACCTCAAGGGCGCGCGGGGCAACAACTTGCGCAATGTCGACCTGGAAATTCCCCTGGGCTTGCTGACGTGCGTAACCGGTGTTTCCGGCTCAGGCAAATCCACGCTGATCAACAACACCCTGTTCCCACTGAGTGCCACCGCCCTGAACGGCGCGACCACCCTGGAAGCGGCGGCACACGACAGCATCAAGGGCCTGGAGCACCTGGACAAAGTGGTCGATATCGACCAGAGCCCGATTGGCCGCACACCACGCTCCAATCCGGCAACCTACACAGGGCTGTTCACGCCGATTCGCGAACTGTTCGCTGGCGTTCCGGAATCTCGCTCGCGGGGCTACGGGCCTGGCCGGTTCTCGTTCAACGTCAAAGGCGGGCGCTGCGAAGCATGCCAGGGTGATGGCTTGATCAAGGTGGAGATGCACTTCCTGCCAGACATCTATGTGCCGTGCGATGTGTGCAAGAGCAAGCGCTACAACCGCGAAACCCTGGAGATCAAGTACAAGGGCAAGAGCATCCACGAAACCCTGGAAATGACTATCGAGGAAGCGCGGGTGTTCTTCGATGCGGTCCCGGCGCTGGCGCGCAAGCTGCAAACGCTGATGGATGTGGGCTTGTCCTATATCAAACTTGGGCAGTCCGCGACCACTCTATCCGGTGGTGAAGCGCAACGGGTGAAGCTGTCTCGCGAGCTGTCCAAGCGCGATACCGGCAAGACCTTGTATATCCTGGATGAGCCAACTACCGGCCTGCATTTCGCGGATATTCAACAGTTGCTGGATGTCTTGCATCGCCTGCGCGACCACGGCAACACCGTGGTGGTGATCGAGCACAATCTGGATGTGATCAAGACGGCCGACTGGCTGGTTGACCTCGGCCCGGAAGGCGGCTCCAAGGGTGGCCAGATCATTGCGGTGGGCACGCCGGAGCAGGTCTCCGAAATGCCACAGTCCCACACGGGTTACTATCTCAAGCCCTTGCTGGCGCGCGACCGGGCCTGATTTATCAAGCCCGATAAAAAAGCCCCCGTCACTTCAGCAGTGACGGGGGCTTTTTTGTAGCCGGGAATCAGAACTGCGATTGCAGGTAATTCTCCAAGCCAACCAACTTGATCAGGCCCAACTGCTTTTCCAGCCAATAGGTGTGATCTTCTTCGGTGTCATTCAACTGCACCCGCAGGATTTCCCGGGTGACATAGTCGTTGTGCTGCTCGCAGAGCTCGATGCCCTTGCAGAGCGCGGCACGCACCTTGTACTCGAGGCGCAGGTCGGCAGCGAGCATGTCAGGCACCGTGGTGCCCACATCAAGGTCATCGGGACGCATACGTGGCGTGCCTTCGAGCATCAGGATACGGCGCATCAGTGCGTCGGCGTGCTGTGCCTCTTCTTCCATTTCGTGATTGATACGCTCATAGAGCTCGGTAAAGCCCCAGTCTTCATACATGCGCGAATGGATGAAATATTGGTCACGAGCAGCCAGTTCGCCCGTCAGCAACGTGTTGAGGTAATCGATTACGTCGGGGTGACCTTGCATCGCCCTACATCTCCCTGCTTGAAAGTCTGTAGTTTGAACCATGATGACTCCCAGGTCACGGGATCAACAGCAGAAAAGTGCAGATTTACTGAGAAAAGTGGTCGAATTAACGCAAAAACCGCCCAAATGAGGGCGGTTCTGCTTATCGTTTAGAGTCAGTTAAGCGATACACCGAGCGCCTTTGCGATTGCTTCTCCATAAGCAGGATCAGCCTTGAAAAAGTGCTGCAATTGGCGCTGGACGACATCGCTGGAAACACCGGCCATGGCTCCGGCGATGTTGCTGGTGAGCAACGCTTTCTGCTCATCATTCATCAGGCGGAACAACGCGCCGGCGTGGCTGTAATAGTCGGTGTCTTCGCGGTGATCGTAACGATCCGCCGCACCGCTCAGGGCCAAGGCAGGCTCAGCGTATTGTGGTGCTTGCTTCGGTGCGTCAGCGTAGCTGTTTGGCTCGTAGTTAGGAGCCGCGCCACCATTACTGCCGAATGCCATCGAACCATCACGCTGATAGCTGTTCACCGGGCTACGTGGGGCGTTTACCGGCAGTTGCTGATGATTGGTACCGACGCGGTAGCGGTGAGCATCTGCATAAGCGAAGACACGTCCCTGAAGCATACGGTCTGGAGACAGACCAACACCTGGCACCATGTTGCTTGGACCGAACGCTGCTTGTTCTACTTCGGCGAAGTAGTTCTGCGGGTTGCGGTTGAGCTCCAATTCACCGACTTCAATCAATGGGAATTCCTTCTGCGACCAGGTCTTGGTCACGTCAAAAGGGTTCTCGTAATGAGCGTTGGCCTGGGCCTCGGTCATGATCTGAATGCACACACGCCATTTCGGGAAGTCACCGCGCTCGATCGCACCGAACAGATCACGCTGTGCATAATCAGGATCGGTACCTGCCAGCCGCGCTGCTTCTGCCGGCGCCAGGTTCTTGATGCCCTGCTTGGTTTTGTAGTGCCACTTGACCCAGTGACGCTCACCCTTGGCATTAATCAGGCTGTAGGTGTGACTGCCGAAGCCATGCATGTGACGGTAGCCATCAGGAATGCCTCGGTCCGAAAACAGGATAGTGACCTGATGCAGCGCCTCTGGAGAGTGCGACCAGAAGTCCCACATCATCTGCGCGCTCTTCAAGTTGCTTTGCGGCAGGCGCTTTTGGGTGTGAATGAAGTCAGGGAATTTCAACGGATCGCGGATGAAGAACACCGGGGTGTTGTTACCGACGATGTCCCAGTTGCCTTCTTCGGTGTAGAACTTCAAGGCGAAACCACGTGGATCACGTTCAGTGTCAGCCGAACCACGCTCACCACCTACCGTGGAGAACCGCAGGAACGTCGGGGTTTGCTTGCCCACTGCCTCGAACAGCTTGGCACTGGTGTATTGAGTGATGTCTCGAGTGACCGTGAAGGTACCGTAGGCGCCCGAACCCTTGGCGTGCACGCGACGCTCTGGAATATTTTCACGGTTGAAGTGGGCGAGCTTCTCGATCAGGTGAAAGTCGTCGAGCAGCAACGGGCCTCGTGGGCCGGCGGAACGGGAATTCTGGTTGTCCGCAACGGGTGCACCGCTGGCGGTGGTAAGGATTTTGTTCTGGCTCATGTTCAATTTTCCTCTGGTCGGACTTGGAACTACAGGCTAATCGGCTTGGAGGAAGTATTAATCATCAACATGACGGCTACAAATTCATTAAATTGTGAGCCTCAATAGAAAATTTCTACCAACAATCCAAGCCCCATAGTGCCCAACGCCACAGCAGGAAACTTGTACATATCGCGCTTTTGTCGCGCGCACAAAAAACCGGGCACTAGGCCCGGTTCTTCGTTACAGACTGTCGTCTTACTCGGCGCTTACAGCTTCGCCGGCAGTAGCACGATCAACCAACTCGACGTACGCCATAGGCGCGTTGTCGCCAGTGCGGAAACCGCACTTGAGGATGCGCAGGTAGCCACCCTCACGGGTAGCATAACGCTTGCCCAGGTCGTTGAAGAGCTTACCAACGATAGCTTTCGAACGAGTACGGTCGAAAGCCAGACGGCGGTTAGCCAGGCTGTCTGTCTTAGCCAAAGTGATCAGCGGCTCAGCAACGCGACGCAGTTCTTTAGCTTTCGGCAGTGTAGTTTTGATCAGCTCGTGCTCGAACAGCGACACCGCCATGTTTTGGAACATGGCCTTGCGGTGCGAGCTGGTACGGCTCAGGTGACGACCACTTTTACGATGACGCATGGTTCATTCCTTACCAAACTCACGTTCGGTGATTACGACGATCAGGCAGTCGCCTTGTCGTCCTTCTTAAGACTTGCAGGCGGCCAGTTGTCGAGGCGCATGCCGAGGGACAGACCGCGGGAGGCCAGAACGTCCTTGATTTCAGTCAAGGATTTCTTGCCCAGGTTCGGAGTCTTCAACAGTTCTACTTCGGTACGCTGAATCAGGTCGCCGATGTAGTAAATGTTTTCCGCCTTAAGGCAGTTAGCCGAACGTACAGTCAGTTCCAGATCGTCAACCGGGCGAAGCAGGATCGGATCGATCTCGTCTTCCTGCTCGATTACCACTGGTTCGCTGTCACCTTTGAGGTCGACGAACGCAGCCAACTGCTGTTGCAGAATGGTTGCAGCGCGGCGGATAGCCTCTTCAGGATCCAGAGTACCGTTGGTTTCCAGATCAATAACCAGCTTGTCCAGGTTAGTACGCTGCTCGACACGGGCGTTTTCCACCACGTATGCGATACGGCGAACCGGGCTGAACGAAGAGTCAAGCTGCAAGCGACCAATGCTGCGGCTTTCGTCTTCATCGCTCTGACGCGAGTCGGCCGGTTCATAACCACGACCACGAGCTACAGTGAGCTTCATGTTCAGGGCGCCGTTAGACGCCAGGTTAGCGATTACGTGATCGGGGTTAACGATCTCGACATCATGATCCAGCTGAATATCGGCAGCGGTAACCACCCCCGAACCCTTCTTCGACAAGGTCAGCGTAACTTCGTCACGGCCGTGCAGCTTGATAGCCAGACCTTTAAGGTTCAACAGGATTTCAATTACGTCTTCCTGTACACCTTCGATGGCGCTGTACTCGTGGAGCACACCGTCAATCTCGGCCTCGACTACTGCACAGCCGGGCATTGAGGACAACAGGATGCGGCGCAGCGCGTTGCCCAGGGTGTGGCCAAAACCACGCTCGAGAGGCTCGAGAGTGATCTTGGCGCGGGTTGGACTGACAACCTGCACATCAATATGGCGGGGTGTCAGGAACTCATTTACCGAAATCTGCATGGATGCACCTATTTTCTAGCCCTTACTTGGAGTAGAGCTCGACAATCAGGCTTTCGTTGATGTCGGCGGACAGATCACTGCGAGCTGGAACGTTCTTGAAAACGCCCGACTTCTTCTCAGTGTCTACTTCTACCCATTCTACGCGGCCACGTTGGGCACACAGATCGAGAGCTTGGACAATGCGAAGTTGGTTTTTTGCTTTCTCGCGAACTGCGACCACGTCACCAGCACGAACCTGGTAGGACGGAACATTTACGGTCTGGCCGTTAACGCTGATCGACTTGTGCGATACCAGCTGACGGGATTCGGCACGAGTAGAACCAAAGCCCATACGGTATACAACGTTGTCCAGACGGCATTCGAGCAGTTGCAGCAGGTTTTCACCGGTTGCACCTTTCTTGCCAGCAGCTTCTTTGTAGTAGCCGCTGAACTGACGCTCGAGAACGCCGTAGATACGACGGACCTTCTGCTTTTCACGCAGTTGGGTGCCGTAATCGGACTGGCGACCGCGGCGTTGGCCGTGGATACCAGGTGCTGCTTCGATGTTGCACTTCGATTCGATCGCGCGCACGCCGCTCTTCAGGAAGAGATCGGTGCCTTCGCGACGAGCGAGTTTGCATTTTGGACCAATGTAACGAGCCATTCTTTACAATCTCCTGGATTACACGCGGCGCTTCTTCGGCGGACGGCACCCGTTGTGCGGGATTGGCGTCACGTCGGTGATGCTGGCGATCTTATAGCCACAGCCGTTCAAAGCACGGACAGCAGACTCACGACCTGGACCTGGACCTTTGACGTTAACGTCGAGGTTTTTCAGGCCATATTCCAGCGCAGCTTGACCAGCACGTTCAGCAGCTACTTGAGCAGCAAACGGGGTGGACTTGCGGGAACCGCGGAAACCCGAACCACCGGAGGTAGCCCAAGAAAGCGCGTTACCTTGACGGTCGGTGATGGTCACGATGGTGTTGTTAAAAGATGCATGGATGTGGGCGATGCCATCAACCACTGTCTTTTTAACTTTTTTACGAGGACGAGCAGCAGGTTTTGCCATGATAATTTTCCTGTCGATTCGCTGGGGCGATTACTTGCGGATCGGCTTACGCGGACCTTTACGGGTACGCGCGTTAGTCTTGGTACGCTGACCGCGTACTGGAAGACCACGACGATGACGCAGACCGCGATAGCAACCGAGGTCCATCAAACGCTTGATTTTCATGTTGATTTCGCGACGCAGGTCACCTTCAGTGGTGAACTTCGCCACTTCGCCACGCAGCAATTCAATCTGCTCGTCGCTCAGATCCTTGATCTTAGCGGCTGGGTTTACCCCAGCAACTGCGCAAATTTTCTGCGCAGTAGTGCGACCAACACCATAGATGTAGGTCAGCGAGATAACAGTGTGCTTGTTATCTGGAATGTTAACGCCTGCAATACGGGCCATTCAGTGGGACTCCAATTGACAGCTACCTACGCCCCGGAAGCCAAGAAATAGGGCGCGAGATAATATCGCTGTAATAACAAATAATCAACCCGGCAGCGCACTAGCTGCCGGGCTTCAAGCGGATCACACTCAGCCTTGGCGCTGTTTGTGACGCGGTTCCGCGCTGCAAATTACTCGAACAACACCTTCGCGGCGAATAATCTTGCAGTTACGGCACAGCTTTTTCACCGATGCACGAACTTTCATCACCAACTCCTCGAACCTTATGGGTACTCAGCGCAACATGCCGCTGCCGTAACCCTTCAGGTTGGCTTTCTTCATCAGGGATTCGTACTGGTGCGAAACGAGGTGCGATTGTACTTGGGACATGAAGTCCATCACAACCACGACCACGATCAGCAACGAGGTCCCGCCAAGGTAGAACGGAACGTTTGCTGCAACCACCAGGAACTGGGGCAACAAGCAGACGGCCGTCATATATAGAGCACCGAACAGGGTCAAACGAGTCAGAACGCCATCAATGTAGCGTGCAGACTGCTCACCTGGACGGATGCCCGGAATAAAGGCACCGGACTTCTTCAGGTTTTCCGCTACGTCTTTCGGATTGAACATCAACGCCGTATAGAAGAAGCAGAAGAAAATAATCCCTGCACTAAACAGCAGAATATTCAACGGCTGACCAGGAGCGATCGACTGAGAGAGGTCCTGCAGCCAGCCCATATTTTCAGACTGACCAAACCAGGTACCCAACGAAGCCGGAAACAGCAAGATGCTGCTCGCGAAGATTGCCGGAATAACACCGGCCATATTCACTTTCAGCGGCAAGTGGCTGGTCTGCGCAGCAAAAACCTTGCGGCCCTGCTGACGCTTGGCGTAGTGAACAGCAATACGACGCTGGCCACGCTCAATGAACACCACAAAACCGATAATCGCTACTGCCAGCAAACCGATGGCAACCAAGGCGAAAATGTTGATATCACCCTGACGTGCAGACTCGAAAGACTGCCCGATTGCTCTCGGAAGACCGGCGACGATACCTGCGAAAATCAACATCGAGATACCGTTGCCAACACCACGCTCAGTAATCTGCTCACCCAGCCACATCATGAACATCGCACCAGCCACAAACGTGGATACCGCGACGAAATGGAAGCCAAAGTCACCAGTGAACGCAACACCCTGCCCCGCCAGGCCAACGGACATGCCGATAGCTTGAACCAGGGCGAGGATGACAGTGCCGTAGCGGGTGTACTGGCTAATCTTGCGACGGCCAGCTTCACCTTCCTTCTTCAACTGCTCCAGCTGCGGGCTGACGGCTGTCATCAGTTGCATGATGATCGATGCCGAGATGTACGGCATGATCCCCAGTGCAAAAATGCTCATCCGTTCCAGCGCGCCGCCAGAAAACATGTTGAACAAGCTAAGAATGGTCCCCTCATTCTGTCGAAACAGGTCTGCGAGTCGGTCCGGATTGATACCTGGAACCGGGATGTGTGCGCCTATTCGGTAGACGATAATCGCCAGGAACAGAAAACGCAGACGAGCCCAAAGTTCAGACATACCGCCTTTGCCGAGCGCTGAGAGAGCACCTTGCTTAGCCATTTATTCCTCGAACTTGCCGCCAGCTGCTTCGATAGCCGAACGCGCACCTTTGGTGGCGCCGATTCCCTTGCCGATAGTGACAGCGCGAGTCACTTCACCGGACAGCATGATTTTCACACGCTGTACGTTGACGTTGATCACGTTGGCATCTTTCAGGGTCTGCACAGTAACGATGTCGCCTTCCACTTTAGCCAGCTCGGACAGACGCACTTCTGCGCGGTCCATGGCCTTCAGGGAAACGAAACCGAACTTAGGCAGGCGACGATGCAACGGCTGTTGACCGCCTTCAAAGCCTGGAGCAATGGTGCCACCGGAGCGGGAGGTTTGACCTTTGTGGCCACGGCCACCAGTCTTACCCAAACCGCTACCGATACCACGGCCCGGACGATGCTTTTCGCGACGGGAACCCGGCGCTGGACTCAGATCATTGAGTTTCATCGATTAACCCTCGACACGCAGCATGTAGTAAGCCTTGTTGATCATCCCGCGATTCTCGGGAGTATCCTGGACTTCTACAGTGTGACCGATGCGACGCAGACCCAAACCCTTAACGCACAATTTGTGGTTAGGGATGCGGCCGGTCATGCTTTTGATCAGCGTTACTTTAACGGTAGCCATGATCAGAAGATCTCCTTGACGCTTTTGCCACGCTTGGCGGCAATGGATTCAGGAGATTGCATAGCTTTCAAACCTTTGAAAGTGGCGTGAACCACGTTTACCGGGTTAGTCGAGCCGTAGCACTTGGCCAGAACGTTCTGAACGCCAGCAACTTCGAGGACAGCACGCATAGCGCCGCCAGCGATGATACCGGTACCTTCAGAAGCAGGCTGCATGTACACCTTCGAAGCGCCATGAGCAGACTTCATTGCGTACTGCAGAGTGGTGCCGTTCAGGTCAACTTGAATCATGTTGCGACGAGCAGCTTCCATTGCCTTCTGGATCGCAGCAGGCACTTCACGTGACTTGCCACGGCCGAAGCCAACACGCCCTTTACCATCACCAACCACGGTCAACGCGGTGAAAGTGAAGATACGGCCGCCTTTAACGGTTTTGGCTACGCGGTTAACTTGAACCAGCTTCTCAATGTAGCCTTCGTCGCGCTTTTGGTCGTTATTTGACATAACTTAGAACTCCAGCCCAGCTTCACGAGCAGCATCAGCCAGCGCTTTAACGCGGCCGTGGTACTTGAAGCCAGAGCGGTCGAAAGCCACTTGCGAGACGCCAGCGGCCTTAGCACGCGTAGCGACCAGCTGGCCAACCTTTGTGGCCGCGTCGATGTTGCCAGTGGCACCATCACGCAGTTCTTTATCCAAAGTCGAGGCGCTGGCCAGGACTTTGTTGCCGTCGGCCGAGATGACCTGGGCGTAGATGTGCTGCGACGAGCGGAACACGCAGAGACGCACGACTTCTAGTTCGTGCATTTTCAGGCGTGCTTTGCGAGCGCGACGCAGTCGAGTAACTTTTTTGTCGGTCATTTGCTATGCCCTACTTCTTCTTGGCTTCTTTACGACGGACGACTTCGTCCGCGTAGCGCACACCTTTGCCTTTGTACGGCTCTGGTGGACGGAAGTCGCGGATCTCAGCGGCCACCTGACCTACCAGCTGCTTATCGATGCCCTTGATCAGGATATCGGTCTGGCTAGGAGTCTCAGCGGTGATGCCTTCCGGCAGTTCGTAATCCACTGGGTGCGAGAAGCCAAGGGCCAGGTTCAAAACCGAGCCTTTTGCTTGCGCTTTGTAACCAACACCGACCAGCTGGAGCTTACGCTCGAAGCCTTGGCTTACGCCTTGGACCATGTTGTTTACCAACGCACGCGTGGTACCGGCCATTGCGCGAGTTTGTTGATCGCCATTGCGAGCAGCGAAACGCAGCTCACCAGCTTCTTCAACGATCTCAACGGACGAATGGATGTTCAGTTCAAGAGTACCCTTGGCACCCTTCACCGAAAGCTGTTGGCCTGCGAATTTGACTTCGACACCGGCTGGCAGCTTAACGGGGTTCTTAGCGACGCGAGACATGCTTATCCCCCCTTAGAACACAGTGCAAAGAACTTCGCCGCCGACACCGGCAGCGCGCGCAGCACGATCCGTCATCACACCTTTGTTGGTGGAGACGATAGACACGCCAAGACCGCCACGAACTTTCGGCAGATCCTCAACGGACTTGTACTGACGCAGGCCTGGACGGCTAACGCGCTTCACTTCCTCGATGACCGGACGGCCTTCGAAGTACTTCAGCTCGATGGACAGCAGTGGCTTGATTTCGCTGCTGATCTGATAACCCGCAATGTAGCCTTCGTCTTTCAGGACTTTGGCAACAGCTACCTTCAACGTGGAAGATGGCATGCTTACGACGGACTTTTCAGCCATCTGGGCATTACGGATACGAGTTAGCATGTCCGCTAACGGGTCCTGCATACTCATGGGCTAGACGCTCCTAATACAAAAAAATTAGCCTTACGGCTACATATGTCGCCGAGTATCTCCGGGCATAGAAAACACGGGCTCAGGCGAGCCGGGTATTCTAGACACACTCCGGAAATGAAACAAGCCCCAAAAGGGGCTTGTTCCAGATTCAAGGTACCGGCGGTCAGTATCTTGCGATCCCGACCACCCGGACTTTGAAAGTACTTACCAGCTGGCTTTAACCAGACCAGGTACGTCGCCACGCATTGCCGCTTCACGCAGTTTGTTACGGCCGAGGCCGAACTTGCGGTAAACGCCGTGTGGACGACCAGTCAGGCGGCAGCGGTTACGCATGCGCGAGGCGCTTGCGTCACGTGGCTGCTTCTGCAGAGCAACTGTAGCTTCCCAACGCGCTTCTGGACTTGCGTTCAGATCAACGATGATTGCTTTCAGTGCTGCACGCTTCTTGGCGTACTTGGCAACCGTGAGCTGACGTTTCAGCTCGCGGTTTTTCATGCTCATCTTGGCCATGGTCCTACTCCAATCAGTTGCGGAACGGGAATTTGAAAGCACGCAACAGGGCGCGACCTTCATCATCGTTCTTGGCAGTGGTGGTCAGGGTGATGTCCAGACCGCGGAGAGCATCGATCTTGTCGTAGTCGATTTCCGGGAAAATGATCTGCTCTTTCACGCCCATGCTGTAGTTACCACGACCATCGAAGGACTTGGCATTCAGGCCGCGGAAGTCGCGAACCCGAGGCAGGGAGATCGACAGCAGACGATCCAGGAATTCGTACATACGCTCACGGCGCAGAGTCACTTTGACGCCGATCGGCCAACCTTCACGGACTTTAAAGCCAGCGATGGATTTCCGAGCGTAAGTCACAACGACTTTTTGACCGGTGATCTTTTCCAGGTCAGCAACAGCGTGCTCGATGACTTTTTTGTCGCCGATCGCTTCGCCCAGACCCATGTTCAGGGTGATTTTGGTAACGCGCGGAACTTCCATCACGTTCCCGAGCTTAAGTTCTTCCTTAAGCTTGGGGGCGATTTCCTTCCGGTAAATCTCTTGTAGTCGTGCCATGGTCTTATCTACCTAGCAGTGTTCAAGCATCAACCGCTTTTTGGGTCGACTTGAAGACACGAATTTTCTTACCGTCTTCTACTTTGAAACCAACACGATCAGCCTTGTTGGTTTCGCCGTTGAAGATGGCGACGTTAGAAGCGTGCAATGGCGCTTCTTTCTCGACGATACCGCCCTGTACGCCCGACATCGGGTTAGGCTTGGTATGACGCTTGACCAGGTTCAGACCACCAACGACCAGACGGTCGTCAGCGAGAACCTTCAGCACCTTACCGCGCTTACCTTTGTCTTTGCCGGCGATCACGATGATCTCGTCGTCACGACGAATCTTTTGCATGTCGGATCTCCTTACAGCACTTCTGGGGCGAGCGAGACGATCTTCATGAACTTCTCAGTACGAAGTTCACGGGTCACTGGCCCAAAGATACGGGTGCCGATCGGCTCTTGCTTGTTGTTCAGAAGAACAGCAGCGTTGCCATCAAAGCGGATAATGGAGCCATCTGCACGACGTACGCCGTGACGAGTGCGGACTACAACAGCAGTCATCACTTGGCCTTTTTTCACTTTACCGCGAGGAATTGCTTCCTTGACGGTAACTTTGATGATGTCACCGATACCAGCGTAACGACGATGGGAGCCACCCAGCACCTTGATGCACATAACACGGCGAGCGCCGCTGTTATCGGCCACATCGAGCATGGATTGAGTCTGAATCATATAATTTCTCCGACCCCTAGTCCTTAGACTTCCACAGCGCGTTCGAGAACATCAACCAGTGCCCAAGACTTAGTCTTGGCCAGCGGACGAGTTTCACGAATAGTGACTTTGTCGCCGATATGGCACTGATTGGTTTCGTCGTGCGCGTGCAGCTTAGTCGAACGCTTAACATATTTACCGTAGATCGGGTGCTTAACGCGACGCTCGATCAGAACGGTGATGGTTTTGTCCATCTTGTCGCTGACAACACGGCCAGTCAGCGTACGGACAGTCTTTTCGGCTTCAGCCATGATCACTTACCTGCCTGCTGGTTGAGCACAGTCTTCACGCGAGCAATGTCACGCTTAACTTGCGAGAGCAGATGAGACTGCCCCAACTGGCCAGTTGCTTTCTGCATACGCAGATTGAACTGGTCGCGCAGCAGGCCGAGCAGTTGCTCGTTCAGCTGCTGTGCGGATTTTTCACGAAGTTCATTCGCTTTCATCACATCACCGTCCGTTTAACAAAGGCGGTGGCGAGCGGCAGCTTTGCAGCAGCCAGGGCAAAAGCCTCACGCGCCAGCTCTTCAGTTACACCCTCGATTTCATACAGGACTTTGCCTGGCTGAATCTGGGCTACCCAGTATTCCACGTTACCCTTACCTTTACCCATCCGAACTTCGAGGGGCTTTTTGGAAATCGGCTTGTCCGGGAATACACGGATCCAGATCTTGCCGCCACGTTTTACGTGACGGGTCAGAGCACGACGCGCTGACTCGATCTGACGAGCGGTGAGACGACCACGAGCTACAGACTTCAGCGCGAATTCGCCGAAGCTGACTTTGCTACCGCGCTGAGCCAGACCACGGTTGTGGCCTGTCATCTGCTTGCGGAACTTCGTACGCTTTGGTTGCAACATTTGGCGTACCCCTTACTTAGCAGCTTTTTTACGAGGCGCTGGTGCTTGTGGTTTCAGTTCTTCTTGGCGACCACCAATTACTTCGCCTTTGAAGATCCAAACCTTTACACCGATCACACCGTAAGTGGTGTGAGCTTCGTAGTTGGCATAGTCGATGTCGGCACGCAGGGTGTGCAACGGCACACGACCTTCGCGATACCATTCAGTACGTGCGATTTCAGCACCGCCGAGACGACCGCTCACTTGGATTTTGATGCCTTTGGCACCAATGCGCATGGCGTTCTGTACAGCGCGCTTCATAGCGCGACGGAACATTACGCGACGCTCCAGCTGCTGAGCTACGCTCTGCGCAACCAGCATACCGTCGAGCTCCGGCTTGCGGATCTCTTCGATATTGATGTGCACAGGCACACCCATTTGCTTGGTCAGGTCCTGACGCAGTTTCTCAACATCTTCACCTTTCTTCCCGATAACGATACCTGGACGAGCGGTGTGGATGGTGATACGTGCAGTTTGCGCCGGACGATGGATATCGATACGGCTTACGGACGCGCTTTTTAGTTTGTCTTGGAGATACTCACGCACCTTCAGATCAGCGAACAAATAGTCCGCATAAGTCCGACCGTCTGCGTACCAGACGGAGGTGTGCTCCTTGACGATTCCCAGGCGAATGCCAATGGGATGTACTTTCTGACCCATCTCTTCGACTCCGTTACTTGTCAGCAACCTTGACAGTGATATGGCAAGACCGCTTGACGATGCGATCAGCACGGCCTTTGGCACGCGGCATGATACGCTTCAGCGAACGCCCTTCGTTGACGAAAACGGTGCTGACCTTTAGGTCATCAACGTCTGCGCCTTCGTTATGCTCGGCGTTGGCTACGGCCGACTCCAGCACTTTCTTCATGATCTCGGCGGCTTTCTTACTGCTGAAAGCCAACAGGTTGAGCGCTTCGCCCACCTTCTTCCCGCGGATCTGGTCGGCGACCAAGCGGGCTTTCTGGGCGGAGATTCGAGCGCCCGACAACTTAGCGGCTACTTCCATTTCCTTACCCCTTAACGCTTGGCTTTCTTGTCTGCCACGTGCCCACGATAAGTGCGGGTACCGGCAAACTCGCCTAGTTTGTGGCCGACCATGTCTTCGTTAACGAGAACTGGGACGTGCAGACGACCGTTGTGTACTGCGATGGTCAAACCGACCATTTGTGGCAGGATCATCGAACGACGCGACCAGGTCTTAACTGGTTTGCGATCGTTCTTTTCCGCCGCCACTTCGATCTTCTTCAGTAGGTGAAGATCAATAAAAGGACCTTTTTTCAGAGAACGTGGCACTGTCGTATCCCTCTATTTACTTGCGACGACGGACGATCATTTTGTCGGTACGCTTATTACCACGAGTCTTCGCGCCCTTAGTCGGGAAGCCCCATGGCGATACCGGATGACGACCACCAGAGGTACGACCTTCACCACCACCGTGTGGGTGGTCAACCGGGTTCATGGCAACACCACGAACGGTTGGGCGAACGCCACGCCAGCGTTTGGCACCAGCTTTACCCAGCGAACGCAGGCTGTGCTCGGAGTTCGAGACTTCACCCAGGGTCGCGCGGCATTCAGCCAGCACTTTACGCATCTCACCAGAACGCAGACGCAGGGTCACGTAGACACCTTCACGAGCGATCAGCTGAGCCGAAGCACCAGCGGAACGAGCGATTTGCGCGCCTTTACCTGGCTTCAATTCGATGCCGTGTACGGTGCTACCAACTGGAATGTTGCGCAGTTGCAGAGCGTTGCCCGGCTTGATCGGTGCCAAGGCACCTGCGATCAGCTGGTCGCCAGCGCTCACGCCTTTAGGGGCGATGATGTAGCGACGCTCGCCATCTGCGTACAGCAGCAGAGCGATGTGAGCAGTACGGTTTGGATCGTATTCGATACGCTCGACAGTGGCAGCGATGCCATCTTTGTCGTTGCGACGGAAGTCGACCAGACGATAATGCTGCTTATGGCCACCACCGATGTGACGAGTGGTAATACGACCATTGTTGTTACGACCACCAGTCTTCGATTTCTTCTCGAGCAGCGGTGCGTGAGGAGCGCCTTTATGCAGCTCCTGGTTGACCACCTTGACCACAAAACGGCGGCCAGGGGAAGTCGGTTTGCATTTAACGATTGCCATGATGCACCCCTTCCTTACTCAGCACTGCTGCTGAAATCGAGATCTTGGCCTGGTTGAAGGGAGATAACTGCCTTCTTCCAGTCATTACGCTTGCCCAGACCGCGAGCAGTGCGCTTGCTCTTACCCAGAACATTCAGGGTAGTAACACGCTCTACTTTCACGCTGAACAGGCTTTCGACGGCCTTCTTGATTTCCAGCTTGGTTGCGTCAGTCGCAACCTTGAAAACGAACTGGCCTTTCTTGTCAGCCAGAACCGTAGCCTTTTCGGAAACGTGCGGGCCAAGCAGAACTTTAAATACGCGTTCCTGGTTCATCCCAGCAGCTCCTCGAATTTCTTCACGGCCGACACGGTGATCAACACCTTGTCGTATGCGATCAGACTAACTGGATCGGAACCTTGCACGTCACGTACATCAACGTGTGGCAGGTTGCGAGCAGCCAGGTACAGGTTCTGATCAACAGCTTCAGACACGATCAAGACGTCAGTCAGGCCCATGCCGTTCAGCTTGTTCAGCAGATCTTTGGTTTTCGGCGCTTCAACAGCGAAGTCCTGGACCACGACCAGACGATCAGTACGCACGAGTTCAGCAAGGATGGAGCGCAGTGCTGCGCGATACATCTTCTTGTTGAGCTTCTGAGTGTGATCCTGCGGACGAGCTGCGAAAGTGGTACCGCCGCCACGCCAGATTGGGCTACGGATAGTACCGGCACGAGCACGGCCAGTACCTTTCTGACGCCAAGGGCGCTTACCGCCACCACGAACGTCGGAACGGGTCTTTTGCTGCTTGCTACCTTGACGGCCGCCGGCCATGTAGGCCACGACTGCTTGGTGAACCAGCGTCTCGTTGAATTCGCCGCCAAATGTCAGTTCGGAAACTTCGATCGCTTGAGCGTCATTTACATTTAATTGCATGTCAGCTTCCCCTTAACCGCGAGCCTTGGCCGCTGGACGTACAACCAGGTTGCCGCCAGTAGCGCCAGGAACAGCACCCTTGACCAACAACAGATTGCGTTCAGCGTCGACGCGCACTACTTCGAGGGACTGCACGGTCACGCGCTCAGCGCCCATATGACCGGACATTTTTTTGCCCTTGAATACACGACCAGGAGTCTGGCACTGGCCAATAGAGCCCGGGACGCGGTGGGAAACGGAGTTACCGTGAGTGTTGTCTTGGCCACGGAAATTCCAACGCTTGATCGTACCCTGGAAGCCTTTACCTTTGGACTGACCGGTTACATCAACCAGTTGACCAGCGGCGAAGATTTCAGCGTTGATCAGATCGCCTGCCTGGTAGTCGCCTTCTTCAAGACGGAACTCCATAACAGTACGACCAGCTGCAACGTTTGCTTTAGCGAAGTGACCTGCTTGAGCAGCAGTCACGCGCGAAGCACGACGCTCGCCGACAGTGACTTGCACTGCACGATAGCCATCGGTTTCTTCAGTTTTGAACTGGGTGACGCGATTCGGCTCGATCTCAATGACCGTGACCGGAATGGAGACACCTTCTTCGGTGAAAATACGGGTCATACCGCATTTACGACCGACTACACCAATAGTCATGTTGTAAACCTCATGAGTGTACGGGGCTTTCACCCGCTATGGCCGCCCATTTCAGAGCGTTACACGACTAAGACCCAAGTCTTAGCCGAGGCTGATCTGTACTTCCACACCGGCCGCCAGATCAAGCTTCATAAGTGCATCAACGGTTTTATCCGTTGGCTGGACGATGTCCAGTACGCGCTTATGAGTACGGATCTCGTACTGGTCACGCGCGTCTTTGTTGACGTGCGGGGAGACCAGAACGGTGAACCGCTCTTTACGGGTAGGCAGTGGAATTGGACCACGCACTTGTGCACCAGTACGTTTCGCGGTTTCCACGATTTCCTGGGTGGATTGGTCGATCAGGCGATGGTCAAAAGCCTTCAACCTGATACGGATTTGCTGATTTTGCATTGGATTTCAGACTCCGGCTGCTATTCCCACCGGGCGCAATACGCCCGTTAAAAGGAGGCGCAATTCTATAGACGCCCCCAGTAGGTGTCAACCCAATAAAAAAGCCCCCGCTGAGCGGGGGCTTTCTCAAAGCATCGGAGCTAACTCAAAAAGAGCTTACTCGATGATTTTAGCTACAACGCCAGCACCAACGGTACGGCCGCCTTCACGAATAGCGAAGCGCAGACCGTCTTCCATTGCGATGGTTTTGATCAGAGTGACAACCATTTTGATGTTGTCGCCTGGCATTACCATTTCAACGCCTTCCGGCAGTTCGCAGTTACCAGTCACGTCAGTAGTACGGAAGTAGAACTGTGGACGGTAGCCTTTGAAGAACGGAGTGTGACGACCGCCTTCTTCTTTGCTCAGCACGTACACTTCAGCTTCGAACTTGGTGTGCGGCTTAACCGAACCTGGCTTAACCAGAACCTGGCCACGCTCAACGTCGTCACGCTTGGTACCACGCAGCAGAACGCCGCAGTTCTCGCCTGCACGACCTTCGTCGAGCAGTTTACGGAACATTTCAACACCGGTGCAGGTGGTGACGGTAGTGTCACGCAGACCAACGATTTCCAGTGGATCTTGAACCTTAACGATACCGCGCTCGATACGACCGGTAACAACAGTACCACGACCAGAGATCGAGAATACGTCTTCGATCGGCATCAGGAATGGCTTGTCGATAACGCGAACTGGATCTGGGATGTAGCTGTCCAGAGTCTCAACCAGTTTCTTAACGGACGTGGTGCCCATTTCATTGTCGTCTTTGCCTTCCAGAGCCATACGAGCAGAACCGATGATGATCGGAGTGTCGTCGCCTGGGAAGTCGTAAGTGCTCAGCAGATCGCGCACTTCCATCTCAACCAGTTCCAGCAGCTCAGCGTCGTCTACCAGGTCAGCCTTGTTCAGGTAAACCACGATGTACGGAACGCCAACCTGACGGGACAGCAGGATGTGCTCACGGGTTTGTGGCATCGGACCATCAGCGGCCGAGCAAACCAGGATAGCGCCGTCCATCTGGGCAGCACCGGTGATCATGTTCTTCACATAGTCAGCGTGACCTGGGCAGTCAACGTGAGCGTAGTGACGGATCGAAGAGTTGTACTCAACGTGCGCGGTGTTGATGGTGATACCACGAGCTTTTTCTTCTGGTGCGCTGTCGATTTTATCGAAATCAACGATTGCGGAACCGAATACTTCGGAGCAAACGCGAGTCAGAGCAGCAGTCAGAGTGGTTTTACCGTGGTCAACGTGACCGATGGTGCCAACGTTGACGTGCGGTAGGGAACGATCAAATTTTTCTTTAGCCACGACAATTAACTCCTTGCCTAAAGGACTGAATCAGCCTTGTTTTTTGGATACAGTTTCAGCGATGTGCGCCGGAGCTGTGTTGTATTTTTTGAATTCCATAGAGTAGCTTGCGCGACCCTGGGACATGGAGCGAACGTCGGTCGCATAACCGAACATCTCACCCAACGGAACCTCGGCGCGAATCACTTTGCCGGAAACCGTGTCTTCCATACCCAAGATCATGCCGCGACGACGGTTAAGGTCGCCCATGACATCACCCATATAGTCTTCAGGTGTAACAACTTCTACCGCCATGATTGGCTCAAGCAACTCACCACCGCCCTTCTGGGCCAGTTGCTTGGTTGCCATGGAAGCAGCCACCTTAAACGCCATCTCGTTGGAGTCGACGTCGTGGTAAGAACCGTCAAAAACGGTTGCTTTCAGGCCGATCAGCGGATAGCCGGCAACAACACCGTTCTTCATCTGCTCTTCGATACCCTTCTGGATAGCCGGGATGTATTCCTTAGGAACAACACCACCAACTACTTCGTTCACGAATTGCAGACCTTCTTGACCTTCGTCAGCAGGAGCAAAACGGATCCAGCAGTGACCGAACTGACCACGACCGCCGGATTGACGAACGAACTTGCCTTCGATTTCACAGTTCTTCGTGATGCGCTCACGATAGGAAACCTGAGGCTTACCGATGTTGGCTTCGACGTTGAACTCACGGCGCATCCGGTCAACCAGGATGTCCAGGTGCAACTCGCCCATGCCGGAGATGATCGTTTGACCAGTCTCTTCATCAGTCTTGACGCGGAAAGATGGATCTTCCTGAGCAAGCTTGCCCAGAGCGATACCCATTTTTTCCTGGTCATCCTTGGTCTTAGGCTCTACGGCAACCGAAATAACCGGCTCCGGGAAGTCCATGCGAACCAGGATGATTGGCTTAGCAGCGTCGCACAAAGTCTCACCAGTGGTGACGTCCTTCATGCCGATCAAGGCCGCGATGTCACCAGCGCGCACTTCCTTGATCTCTTCACGGGCGTTTGCGTGCATTTGCACCATACGACCCACGCGCTCTTTCTTACCTTTAACCGAGTTGATCACGCCGTCGCCGGAGGCCAACACGCCCGAGTAAACGCGGACGAAGGTCAAGGTACCCACGAATGGGTCGGTAGCGATCTTGAACGCCAGGGCCGAGAAAGGCTCGCTGTCGTCTGCATGACGCTCCATCTCTTCTTCCTCGTTATCAGGGTTAGTACCCTTGATAGCAGGAATGTCGGTTGGAGCCGGCAGGTAGTCGATCACAGCATCGAGAACCAGGGGAACACCCTTGTTCTTGAACGAGGAACCGCAAACAGCCAAGACGATCTCGCCAGCAATAGTACGCTGACGCAGAGCAGCCTTGATTTCCACGTTGGTGAGTTCTTCACCTTCGAGGTACTTGTTCATCAGCTCTTCGCTGGCTTCGGCCGCAGCCTCCACCATGTTGTTGCGCCACTCGTCAGCCAGTTCCTGCAGTTCTGCAGGGATAGGCTTGCGAACAGGGACCATACCTTTGTCAGCGTCGTTCCAGTAGACAGCTTCCATGGCGATCAGATCGATCTGACCCTGGAAGTTATCTTCGGAACCGATAGCCAATTGGATAGGCACCGGAGTGTGACCCAGACGCTGCTTGATCTGACCGATCACGCGCAGGAAGTTGGCACCAGCACGGTCCATCTTGTTTACATAAACAAGACGTGGAACGCCGTACTTGTTGGCTTGACGCCATACGGTTTCCGACTGAGGCTCAACACCCGAGGTACCGCAAAACACAACGACAGCGCCGTCGAGTACGCGCAGGGAACGCTCAACTTCAATAGTGAAGTCTACGTGGCCTGGGGTATCGATAACGTTGAAGCGGTGCTCGTCCTTGTACTGCTTCTCGGAACCTTTCCAGAAGGCGGTAATAGCAGCAGAAGTAATGGTAATACCACGCTCCTGCTCCTGAACCATCCAGTCTGTGGTCGCGGCGCCGTCATGCACCTCGCCCATCTTGTGACTTTTGCCAGTGTAAAAAAGGACGCGCTCGGTGGTGGTGGTTTTACCAGCATCCACGTGAGCAACGATACCAATGTTACGGTAGCGATTAATCGGTGTAGTACGAGCCATAAAGCCCTCGCAAAATTAGTGACGCTGGATTTAGAAGCGGTAGTGCGAGAAAGCTTTGTTAGCTTCAGCCATACGGTGCACGTCTTCACGCTTCTTAACTGCAGCGCCTTTGCCTTCAGCAGCGTCCAACAGTTCGCCAGCCAAACGCAGAGCCATAGACTTCTCGCCGCGCTTACGGGCGAAGTCTACCAACCAGCGCATTGCCAGAGCATTACGACGGGACGGACGAACTTCAACCGGAACCTGGTAAGTAGCACCGCCTACACGGCGCGACTTCACTTCGACCAGCGGAGCGATGGCGTCGAGAGCTTTCTCGAAGATTTCCAGGGGGTCGCTGTTCTTGCGTTCTTTAACCTTTTCCAGCGCGCCATAAACGATACGCTCGGCAACGGCTTTCTTGCCGCTTTCCATCACGTGGTTCATGAACTTGGCCAGGATCTGGCTTCCGTATTTTGGATCGTCAAGCACTTCGCGCTTGGCTGCTACGCGTCTTCTTGGCATGGATAAGCCCTCAAACGGTCTTCAGGTTCGCTCGGAATTGGTGCCCTTCAGGGGCGCCTCCGACCTTACTCTTATCGACTCAGAAAATAAGATGATTCAGTTTTGCAAAAAGCCGCTACTACTTAGGCTTCTTGGTACCGTACTTCGAACGACCCTGGTTACGACCTTTAACGCCGGAAGTATCCAAGGAGCCGCGTACGGTGTGGTAACGAACACCTGGCAAGTCTTTTACACGACCGCCGCGGATCAGTACCACGCTGTGCTCTTGCAGGTTGTGGCCTTCACCACCGATGTACGAGGAAACCTCGAAACCGTTGGTCAGACGCACACGGCATACTTTACGCAGTGCCGAGTTAGGTTTTTTCGGCGTAGTGGTATACACGCGAGTGCATACGCCACGACGTTGCGGGCAGTTCTGCAGCGCAGGCACGTCGGATTTCTCGACGATACGCTTACGCGGCTGACGTACCAGCTGGTTGATAGTTGCCATCTACTAGCTCCACTGTTGTCTTGCGACGCTATTGTCTTACAAGAAAAGCAAAATGGCAGGAACGAATTCCCGCCAAATTTAGGGGTACAAGAGTCTAAAGAGGATCTTGCCCCCAGTCAAGGCAAGGCCCCGACGTCCCCTCTCATCGAACCGGGGCAATACTGCCTCGATCCGACGAATGGGGGCTGCCAGGGCCCGGACTTATTTATCGCTGAACTCAGTTACCGCTTGAGTTCAGTGCTTCGGTCAGTGCAGCTTCCACTTCACTGGCGCTTACGCGCAGCGGCTTGTCAGCTTCACGGCGGCGCTTACGCTCGCTGTGGTAAGCCAAACCGGTACCGGCCGGGATCAGTCGACCCACAACCACGTTTTCTTTCAGGCCACGCAGGTAATCGCGCTTGCCGGTTACCGCTGCTTCGGTCAGTACGCGAGTGGTCTCCTGGAAGGAGGCCGCCGAGATGAACGACTCAGTGGACAACGACGCCTTGGTGATACCCAGCAGCACGCGAGTGAACTTGGAAACAAACTTGTCTTCCGCGCTCAAGCGCTCGTTCTCTACCAGCACGTGAGTCAGTTCCATCTGGTCGCCCTTGATGAAACTGGAATCGCCGGATTCAGCGATTTCAACTTTACGCAGCATCTGACGCAGGATGGTCTCGATGTGCTTATCGTTGATCTTCACGCCTTGCAGGCGGTAAACGTCCTGGATCTCGTTAACGATGTACTTGGCCAGCGCACTTACACCCAGCAGACGCAGGATGTCGTGTGGATCGCTTGGACCGTCAGAGATAACTTCGCCGCGGTTTACCTGTTCGCCTTCGAAGACGTTCAGGTGACGCCACTTCGGAATCAGCTCTTCATACGGATCGCTACCGTCGTTCGGGGTAATGACCAGACGACGCTTGCCCTTGGTCTCTTTACCGAACGCGATGGTGCCGCTGACTTCAGCCAGAATCGACGCTTCTTTCGGACGACGAGCTTCGAACAAGTCGGCAACACGCGGCAGACCACCGGTGATGTCACGGGTCTTCGAAGTTTCTTGCGGGATACGCGCGATAACATCACCGATCGCGATCTTCGCACCATCCGCTACACCGACCAGGGCGTTGGCTGGCAGGAAGTACTGAGCGATTACGTCAGTGCCTGGCAGCAACAGATCCTTACCGTTGTCATCAACCATCTTCACGGCAGGACGGATGTCTTTACCGGCAGCTGGACGATCTTTCGCGTCGAGTACTTCAATGTTGGTCATACCGGTCAATTCGTCAGTCTGACGCTTGATCGTGATGCCTTCTTCCATGCCCACGTAGGTCACGGTACCTTTCATTTCGGTAACGATTGGGTGAGTGTGCGGATCCCACTTGGCCACGATTGCGCCAGCGTCGACCTTGTCACCCTCTTTAACCGAAATCACAGCACCGTACGGCAGCTTGTAGCGCTCGCGCTCACGACCGTAGTCATCAGCGATTGCCAGCTCACCGGAACGGGACACGGCAACCAGGTGACCATCCACTCGCTCAACGTGCTTCAGGTTGTGCAGACGGACGGTACCGCCATTCTTCACCTGAACGCTATCGGCTGCGGAGGTCCGGCTTGCCGCACCACCGATGTGGAACGTACGCATGGTCAGCTGGGTACCCGGCTCACCGATGGACTGGGCAGCGATAACGCCGACCGCTTCACCGATGTTCACCTGATGACCACGAGCCAAGTCACGGCCGTAGCACTTGGCGCAAATGCCATAGCGGGTTTCGCAGCTGATCGGCGAGCGAACGATCACTTCGTCGATGCTGTTGAGCTCGATGAACTCGACCCACTTCTCATCTACCAGGGTGCCAGCAGGAACGATAATTTCCTCGGTACCTGGCTTGAATACGTCACGGGCGATGACTCGACCCAGTACGCGCTCACCCAA
The DNA here is from genome assembly GCF_030644265.1 of Pseudomonas sp. OVF7. NCBI lineage: Bacteria > Pseudomonadati > Pseudomonadota > Gammaproteobacteria > Pseudomonadales > Pseudomonadaceae > Pseudomonas > Pseudomonas sp. OVF7. Next base: position 7,025,818 of record NZ_CP128996.1, read on the forward strand.
CGGCTCAACAACGTCACCGCCTTCGATGTGCGGAGTCATCAGCAGACCGTGTTCGGTGCCGCAGTCGACTTCAGTCACAACCAAGTCTTGCGCCACGTCTACCAGACGACGAGTCAGGTAACCGGAGTTAGCGGTTTTCAACGCGGTATCCGCCAGACCTTTACGAGCACCGTGAGTCGAGATGAAGTACTGAAGTACGCTCAAACCTTCACGGAAGTTCGCGGTAATCGGCGTCTCAATGATGGAACCGTCCGGCTTGGCCATCAGGCCACGCATACCGGCGAGCTGACGGATCTGCGCAGCAGAACCCCGCGCACCCGAGTCGGCCATCATGTACATCGAGTTGAACGACTCTTGGTCGACTTCCACACCATGACGGTCAATAACCTTCTCTTTCGAGAGGTTAGCCATCATTGCCTTCGACACTTCGTCGTTGGCTTTGGACCAAAGGTCGATCACTTTGTTGTACTTCTCGCCCTGGGTTACCAGGCCGGAGGCGTATTGGCTTTCGATCTCTTTCACTTCATCGGTAGCAGCGCCGATGATCTGAGCTTTTTCATCCGGGATAACGAAGTCGTTAACACCGATGGAAACGCCGGAAATAGTCGAGTAAGCAAAACCGGTGTACATCAACTGGTCAGCGAAGATCACGGTCTCTTTCAAACCAACCACGCGGTAGCACTGGTTGATCAGCTTGGAGATCGCCTTTTTCTTCATCGGCAGGTTGACGACGTCGTACGACAGACCTTTTGGCACAACTTGATACAACAGCGCACGACCGACAGTGGTGTCGACGATACGGGTGTTGGTCACGCTGCCGCCGTCACGGTCGTTGACGGTTTCGTTGATCCGCACCTTGACCTTGGCGTGCAGTGCGGCTTCGCCGGCACGGAACACACGGTCAACTTCCTGCAGGTCAGCGAACACACGACCTTCGCCCTTGGCGTTGATCGCTTCACGCGTCATGTAGTACAGACCCAATACAACGTCCTGCGACGGAACGATGATTGGCTCACCGTTGGCTGGCGACAGGATGTTGTTGGTCGACATCATCAACGCACGCGCTTCCAACTGGGCTTCCAGTGTCAGCGGTACGTGCACGGCCATTTGGTCACCGTCGAAGTCGGCGTTGTACGCAGCACAGACCAGAGGGTGCAGCTGGATAGCCTTACCTTCGATCAGTACCGGTTCAAACGCCTGGATACCCAGACGGTGAAGGGTCGGTGCACGGTTGAGGAGAACCGGGTGTTCGCGAATCACTTCAGCAAGAACGTCCCAGACCTCTGGCAGTTCGCGCTCGACCATTTTCTTGGCCGCTTTGATGGTGGTCGCGAGACCGCGCATTTCCAGCTTGCCGAAAATGAACGGCTTGAACAGCTCGAGAGCCATCTTCTTAGGCAGACCGCACTGGTGCAGACGCAGGGTCGGGCCTACGGTAATTACCGAACGACCGGAGTAGTCAACACGCTTACCGAGCAAGTTCTGACGGAAACGACCTTGCTTACCCTTGATCATGTCAGCCAAGGATTTCAGAGGACGCTTGTTGGAACCGGTGATAGCGCGGCCACGACGACCGTTGTCCAGCAGGGCATCGACCGCTTCCTGCAACATACGCTTTTCGTTGCGCACAATGATGTCCGGAGCGGACAGATCAAGCAGGCGCTTCAAGCGGTTGTTACGGTTGATCACTCGGCGATACAGATCGTTGAGGTCGGACGTCGCGAAACGACCACCATCCAACGGCACCAGCGGACGCAGGTCTGGCGGCAGAACCGGCAGGACGGTCAGCACCATCCACTCTGGCAAGTTGCCGGAACCTTGGAAGGCCTCCATCAACTTCAGACGCTTGGACAGCTTCTTGATCTTGGTTTCGGAGTTGGTTTGCGGAATTTCTTCACGCAGGCGACCAATCTCGTGCTCCAGGTCGATAGCGTGCAGCAATTCACGGACCGCTTCGGCACCCATGCGGGCATCGAAATCGTCACCGAACTCTTCCAGCGCTTCGAAGTACTGCTCGTCGTTCAGCAACTGACCTTTTTCAAGGGTGGTCATGCCTGGATCGATAACGACATAGCTCTCGAAGTAGAGAACGCGTTCGATATCACGCAGGGTCATGTCCATCAGCAAGCCGATACGGGACGGCAGCGATTTCAGGAACCAGATGTGGGCAACCGGCGAAGCCAGCTCGATGTGCGCCATGCGCTCACGACGAACCTTGGCCAATGCAACTTCAACGCCGCACTTCTCGCAGATCACACCACGGTGCTTCAAGCGCTTGTACTTACCGCACAGGCACTCGTAATCCTTTACCGGGCCAAAGATCTTGGCGCAGAACAGGCCGTCACGCTCAGGTTTGAACGTACGGTAGTTGATGGTTTCCGGCTTTTTAACTTCACCGAACGACCACGAACGGATCATCTCAGGCGATGCCAACCCAATACGGATGGCGTCGAACTCTTCGACTTGACCCTGGTTTTTCAGCAAATTCAGTAGGTCTTTCAAGGCCTTTCCTCCTGGCGGAGCAGAGAGCGGGCTAAACAACCCCGCTCTCGATTCGCGTCACGTGTTATTCGGTTTCCAGATCGATATCGATGCCGAGGGAACGAATTTCTTTGATCAACACGTTGAAGGACTCGGGCATGCCCGGCTCCATACGGTGATCGCCGTCCACGATGTTTTTGTACATCTTGGTCCGACCGTTCACATCGTCCGACTTCACTGTGAGCATTTCTTGCAGAGTGTAAGCAGCACCGTATGCCTCCAGTGCCCAGACCTCCATCTCCCCGAAACGCTGACCACCGAACTGAGCCTTACCACCCAGCGGCTGCTGGGTAACCAGGCTGTACGAACCGGTAGAACGAGCGTGCATCTTGTCGTCTACCAAGTGGTTCAGCTTCAGCATGTACATGTAGCCAACAGTAACCGGGCGTTCAAACTTGTTGCCGGTACGGCCGTCGAACAGCTGCATCTGGCCGCTCTCTGGCAGGTCTGCCAGTTTGAGCATGGCCTTGATTTCGCTTTCCTTGGCACCATCGAACACCGGGGTAGCCATTGGAACGCCGCCGCGCAGGTTTTTCGCCAGATCCAGGATTTCCTGGTCGGAGAAAGTGTCCAGCTCTTCTTTGCGACCGCCGATCTCGTTGTAGATCTCGTGCAGGAACTTACGCAGGTCAGCAACCTTGCGCTGCTCTTCGATCATACGGTTGATCTTCTCACCCAGGCCTTTAGCCGCGAGGCCCAGGTGGGTTTCGAGGATCTGACCAACGTTCATACGCGATGGTACGCCCAACGGGTTGAGGACGACGTCGACCGGGGTGCCATTGGCATCGTGCGGCATGTCTTCAACCGGCATGATCACGGAGACCACACCCTTGTTACCGTGACGACCGGCCATCTTGTCGCCCGGCTGGATGCGACGACGGATTGCCAGGTAAACCTTGACGATTTTCAGCACACCTGGAGCCAGGTCATCGCCCTGCTGCAGTTTGCGCTTCTTGTCTTCGAACTTGTCGTCCAGCAGACGGCGGCGATCAACGATATAGGCCTGGGCCTTCTCGAGCTGCTCGTTCAGAGCATCTTCAGCCATGCGCAGTTTGAACCACTGGCCGTGCTCAAGACCGTCGAGCACTTCGTCGGTGATGTCCTGACCTTTCTTAAGGCCCGCACCACCTTCAGCCTTGTGACCTACCAGGGCGGAACGCAGACGCTCGAAGGTTGCGCCTTCAACGATACGAAACTCTTCGTTCAGGTCCTTGCGGATCTCGTCGAGCTGGGTCTTCTCGATGGACAGTGCACGAGCATCACGCTCAACGCCGTCACGGGTGAAGACCTGTACGTCGATGACAGTACCCTTGGTACCGGTCGGTACGCGCAGGGAAGTGTCTTTAACGTCGCTGGCTTTTTCACCGAAGATGGCACGCAACAGCTTCTCTTCCGGAGTCAGTTGGGTCTCGCCTTTCGGAGTGACCTTACCAACCAGGATGTCGCCCGCGCCAACTTCAGCACCTACATAAACGATACCGGCTTCGTCCAGTTTGTTCAGTGCAGCTTCACCCACGTTCGGGATGTCTGCAGTGATTTCCTCTGGCCCAAGCTTGGTATCACGCGCCACACAGGTCAGTTCCTGGATGTGGATCGTGGTGAAGCGGTCTTCTTGAACAACACGCTCGGACAGGCAGATGGAGTCTTCGAAGTTGAAGCCGTTCCATGCCATGAACGCAATGCGCATGTTCTGGCCCAGCGCCAGTTCACCCATGTCGGTGGACGGGCCGTCGGCCATGATGTCGCTACGCTGAACGCGATCACCCTTACGCACCAGCGGACGCTGGTTGATGCAGGTGTTCTGGTTCGAGCGGGTGTATTTGGTCAGGTTGTAGATGTCGACACCGGCTTCGCCAGTTTCAACTTCGTCATCAGCAACACGAACCACGATACGGCTGGCATCAACGGAGTCGATCACGCCGCCACGACGAGCCACGACGCAAACGCCGGAGTCACGAGCTACGTTACGCTCCATGCCGGTACCCACCAGCGGCTTGTCGGCACGCAGTGTAGGTACAGCTTGACGCTGCATGTTAGAACCCATCAACGCACGGTTGGCGTCATCGTGCTCCAGGAACGGGATCAGCGACGCAGCAACCGAGACTACCTGCTTCGGCGATACGTCCATCAAGGTGACGTCTTCCGGCGCCTTGACGGTGAACTCGTTCAAGTGACGAACAGCTACCAACTCGTCAATCAGTACTTTCTTGTCGTTCATCGTGGCCGAAGCCTGAGCGATCACGTGATCAGCTTCTTCGATGGCGGACAGGAATACGATCTCGTCGGTGACCAGGGCGTCTTTCACCACGCGGTACGGGCTTTCAAGGAAACCGTACTGGTTGGTGCGCGCATAGGCCGCCAGGGAGTTGATCAGGCCGATGTTCGGACCTTCCGGCGTTTCGATCGGGCATACACGACCATAGTGAGTCGGGTGTACGTCACGAACTTCAAAACCTGCACGCTCACGGGTCAGACCGCCCGGGCCCAGTGCGGAAACACGGCGCTTGTGGGTGATCTCGGAGAGCGGGTTGTTCTGGTCCATGAACTGCGAGAGCTGGCTGGAACCGAAGAACTCTTTCACCGCCGCAGCCACTGGCTTGGCGTTGATCAGGTCTTGCGGCATCAGGCCTTCGCTTTCAGCCATCGACAGACGCTCTTTGACCGCACGCTCAACACGCACCAGGCCAACGCGGAACTGGTTCTCGGCCATTTCGCCTACGCAGCGAACACGACGGTTACCCAGGTGGTCGATGTCATCAACGATGCCCTTACCGTTGCGGATGTCGACCAGAGTCTTCAGGACCGCAACGATGTCTTCCTTGCACAGCACGCCCGAACCTTCGATTTCGGTGCGACCGATACGACGGTTGAACTTCATCCGGCCGACCGCAGACAGGTCATAGCGCTCAGGGCTGAAGAACAGGTTGTTGAACAGGGTTTCGGCAGCGTCTTTGGTTGGTGGCTCGCCAGGACGCATCATGCGATAGATCTCGACCAGCGCTTCCAATTGGTTGCTGGTGGAGTCGATCTTCAGGGTGTCGGAAACGAACGGACCGCAGTCGATATCGTTGGTGTACAAAGTCTCGATGCGAACGACCTGGGCCTTGGCGATTTTTGCCAGGATTTCGGTGTTCAGCTCAGTGTTGCACTCAGCCAGGATCTCGCCTGTGGCTGGGTGAACGATGACCTTGGCGGTCGTGCGACCCAGGACGTAGTCCAAAGGCACGTCCAGCGACTTGATACCGGCTTTTTCGATCTGGTTGATGTGGCGCGCAGTAATACGACGGCCAGCCTCAACAATGACCTTGCCCTTTTCATCCTGGATGTCCAGAACAGCAATTTCACCACGCAGACGCGAAGCAATCAGCTCCAGGCTGAGGGTTTCATCCTTCAGGCTGAATACGTTGGTGGTGTAGAAAGCGTCCAGCACTTGCTCAGTGGTGTAGCCAAGCGCGCGCAGCAATACCGAGGCTGGCAGCTTGCGACGACGGTCGATACGCACGAACACGCAGTCTTTCGGGTCGAACTCGAAGTCCAACCACGAACCACGGTACGGAATGATCCGCGCGGAGTACAGGAGTTTGCCGGAGCTGTGCGTCTTGCCGCGGTCGTGGTCGAAGAACACGCCCGGAGAACGGTGCAGCTGGGAAACGATAACACGCTCGGTACCGTTGATAACGAAGGTACCGTTTTCAGTCATCAATGGGATTTCGCCCATGTAGACTTCTTGCTCTTTGATGTCCTTGATCGCTTTGTTCGACGATTCTTTGTCGAAAATGATCAGACGGACTTTTACCCGCAAAGGTACGGCGTACGTAACACCGCGCAACACGCATTCTTTGACATCAAATGCCGGTTCGCCCAGGCGATAACCCACGTACTCCAGCGCAGCATTGCCGGAGTAGCTGATGATCGGGAAAACGGATTTGAAGGCCGCATGCAGGCCCACGTCGCGGAACTGATCTTTGGTCGCTCCCGCCTGCAAGAATTCACGATACGAATCCAGCTGGATAGCCAGAAGGTACGGGACATCCATGACGTCCGGCAACTTGCTAAAGTCCTTGCGGATACGTTTTTTCTCAGTATATGAGTAAGCCATCAGCGTTCCCCAGCTTGGTCACCTGCTTGTTTGGCCCCTCCCGACGGGAGCAGCCAGAAAATCTTGCAAACCCCATGGTTTGCACCACCGCTTCGGGTGGCTACAGCGCGTTAATGGCGGCGACCGAGTCGACAGCCAAGAACGGAAAAAGGCCGGTGGCAAGAGCCACCAGCCATCAGCCTTCAGCTTAACGCTTGGGCTGGAGACGCAAGGTCGATGCTTACTTCAGCTCGACTTTAGCGCCTGCTTCTTCCAGTGCTGCTTTGGCTTTGTCAGCTGCGTCTTTAGCAACAGCTTCCAGAACCATTGCAGGAGCGCCGTCAACTACAGCCTTGGCTTCTTTCAGGCCCAGACCGGTCAGTTCACGAACTGCCTTGATCACGTTTACTTTCTTCTCGCCAGCTTCCAGCAGCATGACGTTGAATTCGGTTTGCTCTTCAGCAGCGACAGCAGCAACAGCTGGACCAGCGGAAGCAGCAGCTGCGGAAACGCCGAATTTTTCTTCGAAAGCTTTGATCAGCTCAACAACCTGCAGAACCGACATTTCAGCTACGGCGTTGAGGATATCTTCTTGGGAGATAGACATTACTGTATTTCCTGAATTGGGGGACGGCCTACGCGGCCATCGAAATAAACAAAAATACGCGAGAGAAAATGCTCAGCCTTAGGCTGCGGCAGCTTCTTTTTGCTCGCGAACTGCAGCCAGAGTACGAGCCAGCTTGCTGGTGGCGCCTTGAATCACGCTCATCAACTGCGAAATAGCTTCGTTGCGGGTCGGCAGTGTTGCCAGTACGTCGATTTGGTTAGCTGCGAGGAACTTGCCCTCGAACGCAGCTGCCTTGATCTCGAACTTTTCCTGACTCTTGGCGAACTCTTTGAACAAACGGGCAGCAGCGCCTGGATGCTCTTTGGAGAACGCAATCAGAGTCGGGCCGGTGAACACGTCATTGAGAACACTGTATTCAGTGTCAGCAACTGCGCGCTTGAGCAGGGTGTTACGTACAACACGTACGTATACGCCAGCTTCACGAGCCTCTTTACGGAGTCCGGTCATAGCGCCTACTGTCACACCACGGGCATCAGCCACGACAGCGGACAGAGCAGCTTTGGCAGCCTCGTTGACTTCAGCGACGATGGCCTTCTTGTCTTCGAGATTAATTGCCACGGGTTTAACTCCTGCTTGTTACCGTTTCATCTGGCCGGAGCCGGATGTCGTTTTGGTGTCTGATTCGGTAAGGAACCGGGAGCACCATCTGCGTAGGCTTGAGGTTTAAGACTTGCGTCGCCTACGGTCTTGGATAGCCCCCGCCAGGCAGGGACCCCAATTTTTCAATTGGCACGATCTCTCGTGCCAATTTATGTCTTATACGTCCAGCGAGCCTTGGTCGATGACCAGACCTGGGCCCATAGTTGTGCTCAGGGTAACGCGCTTGACGTAGATACCTTTCGAAGAAGCTGGCTTGATACGCTTCAGATCAGCGATCAGGGCTTCAACGTTTTCCTTCAGCTTGACGGCATCAAAACCGACTTTGCCAACGGAGGTGTGAATGATGCCGTTTTTGTCGGTGCGATAACGAACCTGACCAGCCTTGGCGTTTTTAACCGCGGTAGCTACGTCTGGCGTTACAGTGCCGACTTTAGGGTTAGGCATCAGACCACGTGGACCGAGGATCTGACCCAGCTGACCTACAACGCGCATTGCATCCGGGGAGGCAATAACGACGTCATAGTTCAAGTCGCCGCCTTTCATTTCGGCGGCCAGGTCATCCATGCCAACGCGATCGGCACCAGCGGCCAGAGCAGCTTCAGCTGCCGGACCTTGGGTGAAGACAGCTACACGTACAGTCTTGCCAGTACCGTGTGGCAGCACAGTTGCGCTACGAACGACCTGGTCGGATTTACGTGGGTCAACACCCAGGTTCACAGCAACGTCAACAGACTCGCTGAACTTTACAGTCGACAGCTCGGTCAGCAGGGCAGCAGCGTCTACAAAGTTGTAGGCCTTGCCTGCTTCGATTTTGCCGGCGATAGCCTTTTGGCGCTTGGTCAGCTTAGCCATTACACACCCTCCACGTTAAGGCCCATGCTACGAGCAGAACCGGCGATGGTACGCACGGCTGCATCCATATCAGCTGCTGTCAGATCCGCGTTTTTGGTTTTCGCGATTTCTTCCAGCTGAGCACGAGTCACGGTGCCAACCTTAACGGTGTTCGGACGAGCGGAACCGCTAGTCAGACCAGCAGCTTTCTTCAACAGAACCGAAGCCGGGGTCGACTTGGTTTCGAAGGTGAAGCTACGGTCGCTGTATACAGTGATGATCACTGGAGTCGGCAGACCTGGCTCAAGACCCTGAGTACGGGCGTTGAAGGCCTTGCAGAATTCCATGATGTTCACGCCGTGCTGACCCAGAGCAGGACCGACGGGTGGGCTAGGGTTGGCCTGAGCGGCCTTCACTTGCAGCTTGATGTAAGCGGTAATCTTCTTGGCCATGAGGCACTCCAATTACGGGTTCGAACGCCTCGAAAGGCTCCCCGGTTACTTGCGCGTTTATCCCAGTGACGACAAAACCCCACAGCCTAGGCTGCGGGGTTGGGATGATTGCTCAGCTAGACCTTTTCGACCTGACTGAACTCCAACTCTACCGGAGTAGAGCGTCCGAAAATGAGCACCGCCACTTGGATCCGGCTCTTTTCGTAGTTAACTTCTTCGACAGTACCGTTGAAATCAGCAAACGGACCATCGGTGACACGAACAACCTCGCCCGGCTCGAACAATGTCTTCGGCTTGGGCTTGTCGCTACCGTCAGCAACACGACGCAGAATCGCTTCTGCCTCTTTGTCGGTGATCGGAGCAGGCTTATCAGCAGTACCACCAATAAAGCCCATGACACGAGGGGTATCCTTGACCAAGTGCCAAGTACCTTCATTCATGTCCATCTGAACCAGCACGTAGCCAGGGAAGAACTTGCGCTCACTCTTGCGCTTCTGGCCATTCCGCATTTCAACCACTTCTTCAGTGGGAACCAGAATTTCGCCGAAGCCATCTTCCATGCCTGCCAGCTTTACGCGCTCCAGCAAAGAGCGCATAACATGCTTCTCGTAACCCGAGTAAGCATGCACAACGTACCAACGCTTAGCCACGGGACACCCTTAGCCAACAATCAAGGAAACAAGCCAGCCGAGCAGGGAATCAAGCCCCCACAACAGCAACGCCATAACCAGAACAACAGCCACAACAATCAACGTGGTCTGCGTGGTTTCTTGGCGAGTCGGCCAAACGACTTTACGAATTTCGGTGCGAGCTTCCTTTACCAGGACCGCGAAAGACTTGCCTTTGGCAGTCTGCAGGCCTACAAAGGCAGCTACAGCAGCAAGGGCGAGCAAAGCGAGTACGCGGTACAGGATCGGCGAAGCAGAATAGTACTGATTGCCAACAACGCCTACGACCACCAATGCGACTACAGCAAGCCACTTGACCAGATCGAAACGAGAGCTTTGAGCTTCAGCCTTAGGAGTCATCTATGAAGATCCTGTGAAAAGAAAGCCAGACACACCACGTGAATCTGGCAGGTCAGGAGGGAATCGAACCCCCAACCTACGGTTTTGGAGACCGTCGCTCTGCCAATTGAGCTACTGACCTAAAACAAAATCAGGCCGACCATTATGCAGGCCTGAAAAAGACTTTACAACAACCAACCCCAAGAGACTTGAAATGACCAAGAAAACCAAACCAGGTCAGGCCAGACGCCATCAAGCCGAGGCAGCCATTAAAACAAAGGCAGATATTTTCATATCTGCCTTGTTATATGGAGCTCTTGAGCGGATTTGAACCGCTGACCTCACCCTTACCAAGGGTGTGCTCTACCAACTGAGCTACAAGAGCGAAACACCTTGCACAACCTGCAAACTTGGAGCGGGTAGCGGGAATCGAACCCGCATCATCAGCTTGGAAGGCTGAGGTTCTACCACTAAACTATACCCGCGGAGCTTGCAGCTCACGCTAAAAATGGTGGAGGGGGAAGGATTCGAACCTTCGAAGTCGTAGACGTCAGATTTACAGTCTGATCCCTTTGGCCGCTCGGGAACCCCTCCTAAGCGAGCCGGCATTTTACATTACGCCGACCTTCTGTCAAGCATTTTCTCAGTAAAAATATGAGGTTAGCTGCGTTGACGTTCGCTTCACCCTGTTGACCTAAAAGGTCTTCACTGCGAAGCGGGCGCCATTCTATGCAAACTATTCGCTAGTTGCAATGCCTTCGCACAGCATTATTTTATGTTTTAACTCATTGAATTCCTTAGCAAGGTTTTCAAACGGCAGATCGTCAGCCAGGCGACGACTCTCAGGGGCCACCCGAAGCCAATAGCCTGAGGCGTCAGAAGCGCTCAACAATTGAACCTTGACCTTTATATCCAGACTCGTCAGACGCTGCTCGAGAGTCTGAGCCTGATGCAGATCAGAAAAACCGCCTATGTATAAACAGGTATTTTGTGCATCCGGCGTCTTTGCCCGGTCACGCCGGACCATCGCATCAGCGGACTCACTCAGTAGTCGAATATCTTGCTGCGAGCCTCGGTAGAGACTCAAAGGCGTGACATCCTTTGCGCGCAAAGGAGCCTCCTGCTGATGCCAGACGTAATAGAAAGCATTGAGTACGAGCAATAGCAAAAACAGCCAACGCATAAACACCTCAGGATAAAGGACATGCCATTGCAAGGCCGACAAACACCAGGTCCGGAACGAGTCGAGCCTGCGGCACGGCATCCCAGACCAGGTCGGCATCCCCCCCAGTGAGAAACACAGTGAAATCATCACCCCAATAAGCTCGAGCCAACTCCAACTGCGTCAGCACAAACCCTCTGATCATCAACGTACAGCCACGCTCAACCGCCTCTACGGTCGTGCGCCCTGGAGAGAGCCGCTCAAGCGCCCTCTCAGCTGCGGCATCGTCGTAACGTATCTTGCGGGTATGGGTACGCAACTGGTTGCGCATGAGCGGCATGCCCGGGCAAATGAAACCACCTAGATGCTCACCATCCGCAGCGATAAAATCTGCGGTAGCCGCAGTACCAAAGTCCAGAACCAGGCAAGGGCCAGCTGCTAATTTGAATCCCCCCAGCATAGCCAACCAACGATCAAGCCCGAGACGCTCGAAATCTTCGTAACCATTACGCACTCCAGCCATCTCTCGCGAAGAAACAGCGCAGCATACGGTAACGCCGAATGCCTCCTCCAGCGCCGCTATCAGCTTATTGGTTTCCTCTGGGGCCCGTACACTCACCATTCGACAGCGTGTCAGCAACAACCCTGGAAGCGCTTCCAGCGTCTCAATCAACGCGACATCCGAACCAACAACCCCCTCTGCAGAGGCACCCACCTTATTCACATCAAGTACGCGCCACTTGATAAAGCTATTCCCACAGTCGAGTTCAAGAATCATCACGCAACCTCAGGCTTAGCTCACCACCGCTATAGATTTTCTCAGCGCCATCAACACTCAAACGCAACGCACCCTGGTGGTCGACGCCTAATACCACGCCTTCGATTCGATTGACACCGGCGATCAGCGACACAGCTCTTCCTTGCCACGCATGATTCTGCTCCCACTCCTCCTGGAGCCCAGCAAAACCAAGAGTCATATGTTTATGCAAATAGCCTTGCAGCCTCAGACTCAGTTGAGCCACCAGATAATTACGATTAATCGGAATACCCGTTTCGAGCTGCACCGAAGTCCATTGCTGATCGACATCAACGGCCTTCTGCATATTCACATTGATGCCTATCCCCAGGACGACGTGACAGATATCAGCAGGATCCCCCACCAACTCGAGCAAGATGCCGGCAATTTTTTTCTGTCCAACCAAGACGTCATTCGGCCACTTCAAGGCTGCGCCCTGTACGCCAGCGTCACGCAAAGCCTGCATGACCGCCAACCCTACAACGAGACTCAGCCCCTCCAACTGCCGCAGACCACCTTCAATACGCAACACAACACTGTAATAAATATTTTGCGCAAACGGACTAACCCACTTACGACCTCGCCTTCCCCTACCTGCTGTTTGCTGCTCCGCAAGCACTATAAAAGGTGCCGCGCAGTTCGCCTCAACAAGGCGCAAGGCCTCAGCATTCGTAGAGTCAATGGAATCGAAAATATGGACAGGCCAAGGCAAAGAGGCCGCATGCAGAACGATATCTTCAGCATTCAAAAATACCAAAGGCGAAGCCAACTGATACCCACGACCGCGGACTTTATGAATAGGTAGATTTAACTCGGCCTCGAGATGCTGGAGCTGCTTCCACACAGCGCTGCGGCTGATACCAAGGGCAGCACCTAGCGCCTCTCCAGAATGGAATCGACCATCTTTCAGTAGTTTCAACAACGTCAGCATGCAAGTATCGCCTCACAATGAGGCACGCATGATAGCCATGCGTAAGGTCATTGCATAGAAAGGCCGGACACAGGACTGAACTGAAGGGAGCAGCGATAAACCATTCAATGCTTTCTTATCAATTAGTTAACATTGATTAAAAAACCACCAAACTGTTTTATATGGGACCCGGGCGCTCCTATATAGAAGAAGCGTTATTTAGATAACCCCCGCCTCTCTTAAAGCAGCCACGCTAGCCGGACCCAATCCCAGTACCTCCTGAAGTACCTGAACTGTATGCTCCCCCAGCAGTGGAGGCGCACTGCGATATTCCACAGGTGTCTTGGAGAGTCGGATCGGATTGGCAACCTGAGGCACACTCCCTGCCAGCGCATGGGGCAACGCCATCGCCAAACCACGCGCCTTGACCTGCGGATCAGCAAACACCTGCGCCAGATCATTGATTGGCCCACACGGAACCCCCACCCGTTCGAGTTGCAATACCCACTCACTCGTCGTCTTGAAGACCGTCGCCTGGCGAATCAGCGGGATCAGCGTCGCGCGGTTGGCAACCCGTGCCTGATTAGTGGCAAACCGCGGGTCATTCGCCCACTGCGGTTGCCCGGCGACTTCAGCAAACTTGCGAAACTGTCCGTCGTTACCCACGGTCAGGATGAAGTCACCATCTGCCGTTGGGAAATCCTGATAAGGCACGATATTCGGATGCGCATTGCCCAGGCGCTTGGGTGACACTCCCGTCGTCAGGTAATTCATCGCCTGATTGGCCAAGCAAGCCACCTGCACGTCAAGCAGCGCCATATCGATATGCTGGCCACCGCCGTCGTGATCCCGATGAGCAAGCGCTGCCAGGATCGCCACGGTCGAGTAAAGCCCTGTCAGGATGTCGGTCAGCGCGACGCCAACCTTCACTGGCCCGGCACCTTCATCGCCTTCTGGCCGACCGGTAAGACTCATCAGCCCGCCCAGCCCCTGAATCATGAAGTCATAACCAGCCCGAGCCGCATAGGGCCCTGTTTGACCAAAGCCCGTGATCGAGCAATAGATCAATTCAGGATTGATCTCCTTGAGCGACTCATAGTCCAGGCCATAAGCCGCCAGACCACCCACCTTGAAGTTCTCGATCAGGATATCGGACTTGGCTGCGAGGTCACGTACCAGCTTCTGCCCCTCCGGCTGCGTGAAGTCGATAGTCACCGACTCCTTATTACGGTTAGCCGAGAGGTAATACGCAGCTTCACTGGTGTTCTCGCCATACGCATCCTTAAGGAAGGGCGGCCCCCAGGCCCGCGTGTCGTCGCCACTACCCGGCCGCTCAACCTTGATAACCTCAGCCCCAAGGTCCGCAAGAATCTGCCCGGACCAAGGGCCCGCCAGGACTCGCGATAAATCCAGTACCCGCAGGTGCGAAAGCGCGCCCATGCCCATGCTCCTATTAATAGAACGCCTGAAGGCCGGTTTGCGCACGCCCAAGAATCAAGGCGTGCACATCATGGGTACCTTCGTAAGTGTTCACCACCTCCAGGTTGACCAAATGACGCGCCACACCAAACTCATCGGAGATCCCATTGCCACCCAGCATGTCCCGAGCCATGCGCGCGATGTCCAGGGACTTGCCGCACGAGTTGCGCTTCATGATCGATGTGATCTCCACCGCCGCCGTGCCCTCATCCTTCATACGGCCCAGGCGCAGGCAACCTTGCAGGGCCAAAGTGATCTCGGTCTGCATGTCAGCCAGCTTCTTCTGGATCAACTGGGTCGCCGCCAACGGACGACCGAACTGGTGACGATCAAGGGTGTACTGGCGAGCGGTGTGCCAACAGAACTCGGCCGCGCCCAAGGCCCCCCAGGAGATGCCGTACCGCGCCGAGTTCAGGCAAGTGAAAGGCCCTTTCAACCCACGCACATCGGGGAAGATGTTCTCTTCAGGCACAAACACGTTGTCCATCACGATCTCGCCAGTAATGGACGCACGAAGTCCGACCTTGCCATGAATCGCAGGAGCGCTCAGGCCCTTCCAGCCTTTCTCCAGGACAAAACCGCGGATATCCCCCGCATCATCCTTGCCCCACACCACGAACACATCGGCGATCGGGCTGTTGGTGATCCACATCTTGGCGCCCGTCAGGCTGTAGCCACCATCCACCTTGCGCGCACGTGTAATCATCGCGCCCGGGTCGGAACCGTGGTTGG
This sequence comes from Pseudomonas sp. OVF7, assembly GCF_030644265.1. Lineage (NCBI taxonomy): Bacteria > Pseudomonadati > Pseudomonadota > Gammaproteobacteria > Pseudomonadales > Pseudomonadaceae > Pseudomonas > Pseudomonas sp. OVF7. Next base: position 7,041,034 of record NZ_CP128996.1, read on the forward strand.
GCTCTGTCAGACCGAAGCAACCGATCCATTCACCAGAGGCCAACTTCGGCAGGTATTTCTGTTTTTGCGCTTCTGTACCGAATTCGTTGATCGGCACCATGACCAGTGACGATTGCACACTCATCATCGAGCGATAGCCGGAGTCGACACGCTCCACTTCGCGAGCGATCAACCCGTAGCTGACGTAGTTCAAGCCACTGCCACCGTACTGCTCTGGAATCATTGCGCCGAGCAAGCCGGTTTCGCCCATCTCACGGAAGATCGCGGGGTCGGTTTTTTCATGGCGGAAGGCCTCGAGTACGCGCGGCGCCAATTTGTCCTGGGCAAATTGCTGCGCACTGTCGCGCACCATGCGTTCTTCCTCGGTGAGCTGTTGATCCAGCAGCAGTGGATCGATCCAGTTGAAGCTTGCCTTGCCAGCCATGAATAAGTCCTCGCAGAGAAAGTCAGTAGTCGTGCAAGGAGCCTAGGCCGGACGGCCGCAGAGGGCAAACGAGGTTTCCGCATAGGGTTGTGCTAATTTCTCACTTCGAAAAGACCGAGAAGGGCGCATACGCGCTTTATAAGTGAGTACAAGGTACATGCGTAGAAAAATCCCCAGCACCACTGCCCTTGTCAGTTTTGAAGCGGCAGCCCGCCACGAGAGCTTTACCAAGGCGGCGCAAGAACTTTCCATCACCCAGGGCGCTATCTGCCGACAGATCGCCAGTCTTGAGGAATTTTTAAGTGTCGAGCTGTTTCGACGCTCTCGGCGAGGCGTCAAACTGACGGAAGCGGGGCTCTCCTACAGTCGTCGAGTCGCGACGCAATTGGACGCAGTGGAACGCGATACGCTGTCCGTGATGGGGCAGCAGGGGGCAAACGTCATCGAACTGGCAGTGGTCCCGACCTTTGGGACTCAATGGTTGATCCCTCGCCTCAAGGACTTTCAACGCCAACATCCCGAAGTGACGGTGAACCTCACCAACCGCACGCGCCCCTTTCTGTTTGCCGACACAGAATTCGATGCTGCGATCTACTTCGGCGATGCCGACTGGTCCGGTACCGAATCCCACAGGCTGATGGGCGAGAATCCTGTCCCCGTATGCAGCCCCAGGCTATTAAGAACCCGTACGCACTTCAGCCCCCAGGAAATTGCCGAGCTGCCACTGCTGCAGCAGACGACTCGCCCCTACGCCTGGCGCCAGTGGTTCAACGCCCAACAGTTGAACATCCCCCGCGACATGACAGGCCCGAGATACGAGCTATTCTCGATGTTGTCCCAGGCGGCCATGCATGACATGGGCATCGCGCTGATCCCACCTTTCCTGATCCAACGAGAGCTCGACGAACACCAATTGGTCATCGCAAGCCCCAACGCACTGAGCAGCTCCAAGGCGTACTACCTGATGATTCCAGAGAGAAAAGTTGAGTCCGCCTCACTGCATGCGTTCAGAGACTGGCTCGTGGACCAATCACAGCGCTACATCCCCAGCATTTGAAGGCCATAGTTAATTTGCTGACCTTGTAGTCAGCTATTTTTATATCCTACAGATATACGTATATGTCGCTTTTTAACAGACTGTACTTGTCCTCCAGAAACATGACTCAAAGCCATGACTTTGCTGGCTTTGAGCAACTATCTTCGGCCAATGCTCGACTATTCACCGGGACGATGACAAAAACCTCAAAAATTGCCTTAACACCTTTAAATACCTGTATTTAAAGAGGTTATTTCAAAGTGTTGCGACAATCAGTCACAGGGTGACTTGTAGTTAATTTTTCGTCACCCGTCATAATCCCTTGATGGCCGTAAAGTTCGCCTGCAAAATGCCGCGCCCCGCTGTCATTTCAGCGGGATCGTGCTGATCGGCCGCCCCAGATGCGCCACCCACGGTGCACTGGCCTTTTTACAAAAAGATCAAAAGCAAAAAGATCATGCAGGAGATTTGACGTGCACATTGGTGTTCCTCTCGAAACCCAGACCGGTGAAACACGGGTGGCTGCCACCCCGGAAACCATCAAGAAGCTGATCGGCCAGGGCCATAAGGTCACTGTACAAAGCGGCGCAGGTGTCAAGGCCAGCATCGTCGACAGTGCCTATGAAACGGCAGGCGCGACCATTGGCAGTGCCGGCGACGCGTTTGGCGCCGAGCTGATTCTCAAGGTGGTCGCCCCCAGCGACAGCGAACTGACGCTGATCAAAAGCGGCACCGTGTTGGTGGGCATGCTCAATCCGTTCAGCAACGAAATCATCACCAAGCTGGCCGAACACGGCATTACCGCATTCGCGCTCGAAGCCGCGCCGCGCACCTCGCGCGCCCAAAGCCTCGACGTGCTGTCGTCGCAGGCCAACATCGCCGGTTACAAGGCTGTGTTGCTCGCCGCCCATCACTACCCACGCTTTATGCCGATGCTGATGACCGCTGCAGGTACTGTGAAAGCCGCACGCGTGCTGATCCTCGGTGCTGGCGTTGCCGGCCTTCAGGCCATCGCCACGGCAAAACGCCTGGGTGCCGTGATCGAAGCGTCCGACGTGCGTCCCGCCGTCAAAGAGCAGATCGAATCCCTCGGCGCCAAGTTCGTCGACGTGCCCTACGAAACTGACGAAGAGCGTGAATGCGCCGTGGGTGTCGGCGGCTATGCGCGCCCAATGCCAACCAGCTGGATGCAACGCCAGGCCGTGGCCGTGCACGAACGCGCCAAGCAAGCCGACATCGTTATCACCACCGCGCTGATCCCTGGACGCAAGGCACCGACCTTGCTCAGTGCCGACACCGTCGCGCAGATGAAGCCCGGCTCGGTGGTCATTGACCTCGCCGCCGCCCAGGGTGGCAACTGCCCACTGACCGTCGCTGACCAGGTAGTGGTCGAAAACGGCGTGATCATCTGCGGCCCGACCAACCTGGCCGGCGCCGTTGCCGCCGACGCATCGGCCTTGTACGCGCGCAACCTGCTGGACTTCCTGAAGCTGGTCTTCAACAAGGAAGGGCAGTTTGAAATCAACCTCGAAGACGACATCGTCGCCGCGTGCCTGATGTGCCGCGACGGCCAAGTCATCCGCAAAAACGCCTAAGCAGGGATTCAGACGATGGAAGAGCTTATCTCCCCCGGTATCTACAACCTGATCATCTTTGTGCTGGCGATTTATGTCGGTTATCACGTGGTCTGGAACGTTACCCCCGCACTGCACACGCCATTGATGGCCGTGACCAACGCCATCTCGGCGATCGTGATTGTCGGCGCCATGCTCGCCGCTGCGCTCACCGTGACCCCGCTGGGCAAGACCATGGGCACCCTGGCCGTGGCCCTGGCAGCAGTGAACGTGTTCGGCGGTTTCCTGGTGACTCGCAGGATGCTCGAGATGTTCAAGAAGAAAGCCCCGAAAGCAAAAGAAGAGGCGCCTAAGTAATGAGCATGAATCTGGTTACGACGCTCTACTTGATCGCGTCTATCTGCTTTATCCAGGCCCTCAAGGGCCTGTCGCACCCCACCACATCGCGACGCGGCAACCTGTTCGGCATGCTCGGCATGGCGCTGGCGGTACTCACTACCGTGGGCCTCATCTATAAGCTCGGCGCAGAACTCGCCACCGCGGGCATCGGCTATGTGATTGTCGGCCTGCTGATCGGCGGCACCGCCGGCTCGATCATGGCCAAACGCGTGGAAATGACCAAGATGCCGGAACTCGTGGCGTTCATGCACAGCATGATCGGCCTGGCAGCGGTGTTTATCGCCATTGCCGCCGTGGTCGAGCCGCAATCCCTGGGTATCGTCAAACACCTGGGCGACTCGATCCCTGCCGGTAATCGCCTGGAGCTGTTTCTCGGCGCGGCGATTGGTGCAATCACCTTCTCCGGTTCGGTGATCGCATTCGGCAAGCTCTCGGGCAAGTACAAGTTCCGTCTCTTCCAAGGCGCACCGGTACAGTTCGGCGGCCAGCACAAACTTAACCTGGTGCTGGGCCTTGCCACACTGGGCCTGGGCCTGGCCTTCATGCTCACCGGCAACCTCACCGCCTTTGCGCTGATGCTGGCCCTGGCGTTCGTGCTCGGCGTGCTGATCATCATCCCGATTGGCGGCGCCGACATGCCGGTCGTCGTTTCGATGCTCAACAGCTACTCCGGCTGGGCAGCGGCGGGGATCGGCTTCTCGCTGAACAATTCGATGCTGATCATCGCCGGCTCGCTGGTGGGTTCGAGCGGTGCGATCCTCTCGTACATCATGTGCAAGGCGATGAATCGCTCCTTCTTTAATGTACTGCTCGGCGGTTTCGGCAACACGCCGGATGCTGGCGCGGCGGCAGGCTCTAAAGAAGCACGCCCGGTGAAGTCCGGCTCGGCAGACGATGCCACCTTCCTGCTGACCAACGCCGACACGGTGATCATCGTGCCGGGCTATGGCTTGGCAGTGGCACGGGCACAACACGCGCTTAAAGAGCTGACAGAAAAACTCACCCACCGCGGCGTGACCGTGAAGTACGCGATCCACCCGGTGGCAGGGCGTATGCCTGGGCATATGAACGTGTTGCTGGCCGAGGCCGAAGTGCCTTACGACCAAGTGTTCGAGATGGAAGACATCAACTCCGAGTTTGGCCAGGCCGACGTGGTGCTGGTGCTGGGCGCCAACGATGTGGTCAACCCGGCCGCCAAGAACGATCCGAACTCGCCGATCGCCGGCATGCCGATTCTGGAAGCGTTCAAGGCCAAGACCATCATCGTCAACAAGCGCTCCATGGCCAGCGGCTATGCGGGCCTGGACAACGAGCTGTTCTACCTGGACAAGACCATGATGGTCTTTGGTGATGCCAAGAAAGTCATCGAAGACATGGTCAAAGCTGTCGAATAACACTGCGCCAGCGCAATACCTGAAACCCTGGCCTCCAGTAGGCTAGGGTTTTTTATTGCTGCATGAAACCCGACAAAAGGCTCTAAATCGGCACCCGGCATTCGACCATGGTAGCGGGCCGAAATTGTTTGAAATCACTAAACTGCGCACCTTGCCTCCCGTAGCCCGAGATAACAATCCATGTACCGTGATCGTATCCGCTTGCCTTCGCTGTTGAACAAGGTCATGAGCGCGGCAGACGCCGCCGCACTGATCGAGGACGGCATGACCGTCGGCATGAGCGGCTTCACCCGTGCCGGTGAAGCCAAGGCCGTTCCCCACGCCCTGGCCGAACGCGCCAAGACTTCGCCTCTGAAAATCACGTTGATGACCGGTGCCAGCCTGGGCAACGACCTGGACAAGCAACTGACCGAAGCCGGCGTGCTGTCCCGGCGCATGCCGTTCCAGGTCGACAGCACCTTGCGCAAGGCCATCAACGCCGGCGAGGTGATGTTCATTGACCAACACCTGTCAGAGACCGTCGAGCAACTGCGCAACAACCAACTCAAGCTGCCCGACATTGCCGTGATCGAAGCCGTTGCGATCACGGAACAAGGCCATATCGTGCCCACCACCTCCGTGGGTAACTCGGCCAGCTTCGCAATTTTCGCCAAGCAGGTCATCGTCGAGATCAACCTGGCGCACAACCCGAACCTGGAAGGGCTGCACGACATCTATATCCCGACCTATCGGCCAACCCGCACACCGATCCCGCTGGTGAACGTCGACGATCGCATTGGCAGCACCGCGATCCCGATCCCACCGGAGAAGATCGTCGCCATCGTGATCACCAACAAGGCCGATTCCGCCTCGACCGTGACACCACCGGACAACGACACCCAAGGGATCGCCAATCACCTGATCAACTTCCTCAAGCAGGAAGTGGACGCCGGACGCATGACCAACAAGCTCGGCCCGTTGCAGGCTGGCATCGGCAACATCGCCAACGCGGTGATGTGCGGCTTGATCGAATCGCCGTTCGAAGACCTGACCATGTACTCGGAAGTCCTGCAGGACTCGACGTTCGACCTGATTGACGCGGGCAAGCTGAGCTTCGCCTCCGGCAGCTCGATCACCTTGTCGGAACGGCGCAACGCCAACGTGTTCGGCAACCTGGAACACTACAAGGACAAGCTGGTACTACGCCCGCAGGAAATCTCCAACCACCCGGAAGTAGTTCGCCGGCTGGGTATCATCGCCATCAACACCGCGCTGGAGTTCGACATCTACGGCAACGTCAACTCTACCCACGTGTGCGGTACGCGAATGATGAACGGGATTGGCGGCTCGGGTGACTTCGCGCGCAACGCGCACCTGGCGATCTTCGTCACCAAGTCGATTGCCAAGGCCGGTGCGATTTCCAGCGTGGTGCCGATGGTCAGCCATGTGGACCACACCGAACATGACGTCGACATCCTGGTGACCGAGATAGGCCTGGCTGACCTGCGTGGCCTGGCGCCCCGGGAGCGTGCACGGGTCATCATCGACAACTGCGTACATCCGGCTTACCGCGATGCGCTGAACAGCTACTTCGAATCGGCCTGCGCCATCGGCGGGCACACCCCGCACATCCTGCGCGAAGCACTGAGCTGGCACATCAATCTGGAAGAAACCGGGCATATGCTCAAGGCGTGATTGGTACAGATCCGAGCTGATGCAAACACAGTTTCATCAGCTCGGCTGTCTGACTGAGCTTTTTGCAAAAAACTGTACTGCTGTACCGGTCATTTCCTACCGAAATATCCCACACCCATCATCGAAAACACCTATTTCGCACTATTTCAGTGCGGACAGGTACAGTTGCTCCATTTCCGTACAGTACAGCCGCTATAAACAGTTAACTGGCCCCTCACAATACAGGTGAACTGTATCTAGAGAGTCTTGTGTCGGAGGAGGATCATTGGCATCAGTTAAACCACTACCTAATCCCGCCACAAGCGGAAGGATGTCATCATGGAACGTACACTCAGTTCCGATCTGTTCTTCGAAGAAAAAGCTGTAAACACCCAGGCTTCCCTGCCTCTGCGCGTTCTCGCCAACCTGATGCTGTGGCAGCGCCGCATCTCCAGCCGCCATCAATTGGCTCGCCTGGATTCGCGTCTGCTGGCTGACGCCGGTATCAGCGAAGCTCAACGCTACGAAGAGCTGAGCAAGCCGTTCTGGCGCTGATTGGCGCTCGCTGGCCCTGACCTGACGGGTCCACTGCCAGCAACCTGATTTGTCAAAACAAAGCCCGCCCCGGGTAACCGGAGGCGGGCTTTGTTGTATCTGGGGCCTGGCTTTTTTTATCGCCGAACAGAAGCCTTTCATCTCAACCGGTACAGTTTAAATAAAACAACAATTAAGCAGTACAATTTAACTCCGGTGTACCTGTTTCGGCAGCGGGGACTCGCACACCATGGTGCTTCAGCAATCATGGAAGCCCCGTCATGAACCTCCGTCCTTCGTCCAGCAAACGGCTGCTTATCCTTACTGCTTCAGCATTCGCCAGGTGGGCACGACGTCACTATGAGCGGCGCCAGCTGGCACAACTCGATCCCCGGGAACTGTCGGATGCCGGCATCAGCCACGCCGACCGAATGGCAGAGCTGGCCAAACCGTTCTGGCGTGACTAGACGGTCAAGAGGCTTTCCGAACGGACAAGCGGCGGCTTAATATCCACTCACCACGTGGCGAACCTTGTAGAACGGGCGTCTGATGCTCAATAGCAACGACAGTGCCCGTTTCACATGTGGCCACTCTGCGCCGCTTTTTCCATTTATCTACAGGAGTCCCCCATGTCCCGTCTTCGCCTGCTGAGTGCTGCCGCCCTGTTGGTATTGGCTGCCAATGCCAATGCGAGCAGTTTCATTGTGACCACCGACTCCATCGTTGGCGCACTGAAAGCCACCTCCGACGCCAGCTCCGATGCCACTTCATCGCTGCGTGACAACAAAGTCGTGCGCGCCTCCCGTGACGACGCCGCCAGCTTTGTCGCCAGCGAAGGCGCCATTCGTGGGGTGAAGCTGGAAAGCGCCCTGGCCCAGATCCGCCAACAAGCGCCACAACTGAACGCCGCGACTGACGCACAACTGGCCCAGGCTATCCTGGCCATCTAAGTCGCAGCACACAGGGAGCGAGCGCCGCTCCCTGAATGCCATCGGACTGGCTCTCGCCCGGGCATTGCGCTAGCCTTGGCGCTCGCTTTCAGTTGTCGAGTCCCATGGCTTTTTCATTCCGCCTGTTGATTGTTCCTGTGTTGTTTTCGGCCTGCTGGTCGTCGACGGCTTCGGCCTTTGACCTGACCACCCAGAGTACCGTCGTGAGCGCGTACGCCACCAGCAAGGTGACCTCCGCGCCGTTTGACAGGAAGCTGATAATGGCCGCCCAGGATGACGCTGCCGCATTCATTGCCACTGACGGCCAATGGCGGGGGGCCCGACTGGAGTCAGCGCTGGATTATCTGCGCCGTACCCAGCCAAAACTTAACGCCAGCGACCTTGAACTGGCGCAAGCAATTCTCGTCCAATAATCATCTTTGTATTTCGGAGTCATTCCATGCGTAGCCCGCTGATCGCCGCCACCCTTGGCCTGCTGTTGTTGGCAGACGTTGCCCAGGCGCATACCTTGGTGGCCACCAGTAACATCATTGTTCGCGCCTCTGGCCGCACCATTGATTTCACCTCGGACACCACCACCTCCATCCGCGACTCCAAAATCGTGCGCGAAGCCCACGATGATGCCGCCAGCTTCGTCGCCACCAATGGCGAAATTCGCGGTGCACAGTTGGAAGCCGCCTTTGACACCCTGCGGACCCGCGTACCGGAAGCCCGCGACGCCAGTGACCAGACCCTCGCCGAAGCCATTCTCGCTCTGTGAGGCGCATTAACGCCTGGCTCCTGGCCGGGGTTGTGCTGCTGTGTGCCAGCACCGCCCAGGCCAGCCTGCAACTGCGGCTCAAGACCGATGGCTTGAGCCCGGCTGAACAGCAGGCCAGCCAGGCATTGCTTGATGAGGCGATGCGCTCCTTGCCGCCGCGCTTCATCGAACAGCTGGACCGGCGCATCGATGTCGGCTGGACCGACCAAATGCCCGGGAACGCCTATGGCCAGGCTTCCCTGGTGTCCGAGCTGGACCTCAACCGCAACCTTCTCGCCAGCCTGACCGACGGCAGCGCCGCCACCCAGAAGACCAACCGCCCCCACGGCACCGTGCGCCGGGAAATGCTCGCCACCGTGCTGCATGAACTGACCCACATCTATGACCGTGCGCGCCTCTGGTCCAAAGACGAACGCACACTGATCCAGCGTTGCAGCCGCCAGAACAACATCACCGGCTTGATCGGCCTGCCTGACCAATGCCGTGGCCAGAACGATCGCCGTTTCACCCTCAGTGACGACCCGCGCCTGCTGGACCTCGCCGGCTGGCCGCAATACGTCGGCCGCCGCGGCGAGCGTGAACAGCACAACCACCAGGTCGCGCGCAGCCCGGATATCTACGAAACCACCAGCCCGCTGGAGTTCGTTGCGGTCAACATGGAGTACTTTCTCCTCGACCCAAGCTACGCCTGCCGTCGCCCGTCATTGTTCCGCTATTACCAGCAACACTTCGGCTGGGCACCACCGGCACAGGACACCTGCGCAAGCACTTACGCCTTCCTCAACGCCGGTAACGATTTCGCCAAGACGCCCCTGGGCCAGGTCGATCCGGAGCGAGTGTATGAGATCGACTACCTGCTGGCCGAAGCCAACCAGAACCTGGTGAGCCGCTGGGGCCACAGCATGTTGCGCCTGGTGATCTGCGCGCCCGGGCGCCCCCGTGGCCCGGATTGCAGGCTGGACCTGGACCAGCACCTGGTGCTGTCCTACCGCGCCTTCGTCGGCGATGTGCAGCTGTCGAGCTGGGATGGCCTGGTGGGCAAGTACCCGTCACGGTTGTTCGTCCTGCCACTGTCCCAGGTGATCGACGAATACACCAAGACCGAGCTGCGCGGCCTGGCCTCGGTGCCGTTGAAACTCACGCGCCAGGAAATCAACGACACCGTTGAGCATGCCGCCGAGATGCATTGGAGCTACGACGGCAATTACTTTTTCATCTCTAACAACTGTGCGGTGGAAAGCCTGAAACTGTTGCGCAGCGGCAGCGCCAATCCGCAACTGACCGGGCTCGACAACATCACCCCCAACGGCCTGCTCGAAGTCCTGCAGGCACGCGGCCTGGCGGACACCAGCGTACTGAAGGACAAACGCGAGGCGTTACGCCTGGGCTACCACTTCGACTCGTTCCGCGAACGCTACCAGGCGATGTTCGATGTACTGCGCAAACACCTGCCGATCAAGCAGACCCAGGTTGAAGACTGGTTATCCCTGAGCGCGGCCGAGCGCCGGCAATGGTTCGGCCAGGCCGACCTGCGCACCAGCGCCGCGCTGCTGTTGCTGGAGCAGGCGAGCTTTCGCAAGCAACTGATGCTGGCCCAGGATGAGGTCAAGCAGCGCTACCTCGGCGCTCGTGAGCTGAAAAATGGCGGCATGGAGAAAGCCAACGCCACGCTGCAACAGATCCTCGCCAACAGCGGCTTCCTCAGCCGTCCGGCGGAACTGCTGGGCAGCGGTGGCTACGGCTTGCCGCAACCGTCGGAATCCAAACGCCTCGAATCAGAAAGCGCCGAGCGCCAGAAGCAATTGCAATCCCTCACCGGCGAGCTGGATAAAGAGGTGAGGGCGCTGCTGGAGCCCTCCCGTGCCGCTGAGATTGCCGCGTGTGAAGCCAACCTCAAGCAAGTGGGCGAGCATTTGCGGGCACTGCACAAGGCGGCCGGCGGGCTCGAACTGCCCTGAGATGCCCGAGATAAACGTATTCCAAATGTGGGAGCCAACCCTCTCCCACATTTGACCTGTGTATCCCTGAAGACCGTGCGTCTTCCCACCACCCTCCGTTTGCCCAGCGAAAGCTGGTTGAAAGCTTACGCGTCTAGGATCGCCCCCCACTGCCGGCAACAGACCGGCTGTTAACAACAACAATGGTGATTCCCGATGTCCGCCCGTACCCACCTGTTCGTCCCCCCTCCACCCGTACGCCTCGTGCCTTTCGTTCTGCGCTGAACCACCCGGTTCGCCATTCCCTAGCCGCGCTACGCCTGGAGTATTCCTATGCTGACTTTCCTTGGCTTTGCCATGGTCATCACGTTCATGTTCCTGATCATGACCAAGCGCCTGTCCGCGCTGATCGCCTTGATCATCGTGCCCATCCTGTTCGCGCTGTTCGGGGGTTTCGCACCGAAGATCGGGCCGATGATGCTCGAAGGCATCACCAAGCTCGCGCCGACCGGCGTCATGCTGATGTTCGCCATTCTCTACTTTGCCCTGATGATCGACTCCGGCCTGTTCGACCCGGCCGTGCGCAAGATCCTCAAGATGGTCAAGGGCGACCCGCTGAAAGTCTCGGTCGGCACCGCCGTGCTGGCCCTGGTGGTGTCCCTCGACGGTGACGGCGCTACCACCTACATGATCTGCGTGGCCGCCATGCTGCCGCTGTACCAGCGCATCGGCATGAGCCCGCGGATCATGGCTGGGCTGATCATCCTCGCCGGCGGCGTGATGAACATGACCCCCTGGGGTGGCCCGACCGCCCGTGCAGCCAGTGCGCTGCATGTGGACCCGTCGGACATCTTCGTACCGATGATCCCAGCCATGGCCGCTGGCGTGGCAGCGATCCTGGTGATTGCCTACATGTACGGCAAGCGTGAACGTGCGCGGTTGGGTGAACTGCACCTGCAAGGCGACGAAATCGACCACAGTGAGATCAGCGTGTCGCAATTCCCGGACGCCCGCCGTCCCAAGCTGATCTGGTTCAACGGCGCCCTGACCCTGGCCCTGATGGGCACCCTGATTGCCGGCCTGTTGCCGCTTCCGGTGCTGTTCATGGTGGCGTTCAGTATCGCGATGATCGTCAACTACCCGTGCCTGCAACAGCAGAAAGACCGTGTCGCCGCCCACGCCGGCAGCGTATTGGCCGTGGTGGGGTTGATCTTCGCCGCGGGTATCTTCACCGGCATCCTGTCGGGCACCGGCATGGTCGACGCCATGTCCAAGAGCCTGCTGGCGGTCATCCCTGAAGCCCTGGGCCCGTACCTGGCGGTAATCACCGCGTTGGTGAGCATGCCGTTCACCTTCTTCATGTCCAACGATGCGTTCTACTACGGCGTACTGCCGGTCCTGGCCGAAGCGGCCAGCCACTACGGCATTACCGCGGTGGAAATGGCCCGCGCCTCCATCGTTGGCCAACCCGTGCACTTGCTCAGCCCGCTGGTACCCTCGACCTATCTGTTGGTGGCCCTGGCCGGCATTGAATTCGGCGATCACCAACGCTTCACCCTCAAGTGGGCAGTGCTGGTATGCCTGTGCATAATGTTCGCCGCATTGCTGATGGGGATTTTTCCGCTGTTCAGCACTCTATAATCGTACCGACCCACTCACCGCGCGGCGCTGCAGCTTGCGCGGTTTAACATTTGCTCAAAGGAATACACATGGAATGGCTGACCAATCCGGAAATCTGGATTGCCTTCTTCACCCTGACGGCCCTCGAGATCGTCCTGGGCATCGATAACATCATCATGATTTCGATCCTGGTCAGCCGCATGCCCAAGCATATGCAGGCGCGCACCCGGATTTTCGGCCTGGCCCTGGCCATGGTCACCCGCATCTTGCTGCTGCTGTCGATCACCTGGGTCATGCGCCTGACCGACGATCTGTTCGTGGTCTTCGGCCAAGGCATCTCCGGTCGCGACCTGATCCTGTTCTTCGGTGGCCTGTTCCTGCTGTGGAAAAGCTCCCAGGAGATGTACCACGCCCTGGAAGGTGAAGACGAAACCCACGACGAGCCAAAGGGCGCCGGGGGCAAGTTCATCTACACCATCATCCAGATCGCGATCATCGACATCGTGTTCTCGCTGGACTCGGTGATCACCGCGGTCGGCATGGTCTCCCATGTGCCGGTCATGGTCGCAGCGATCATCGTTGCGGTACTGGTGATGATGCTGGCAGCCGGCACCATCAGCGATTTCATCGACAAGCACCCATCGCTGAAGATGCTGGCGCTGTCGTTCCTGCTGGTGGTCGGTACCGTGCTGATCGCCGAAGCCTTCGACGTGCATGTGCCAAAAGGCTACGTCTACTTCGCCATGGCGTTCTCGCTGGCGGTGGAAGCGGTGAATATCAAGATGCGCACAGCCATCGCGAAAAAGAAGAAACAGCAGGACCCTGTGAAACTGCGCAAGGACATTCCGGGTCAATAACATTGATCCGTTGCCGAAATGGGGCGTTCGCGCCCCATTTTTTCATCTGCAAAAAGCTGAATTCATGACAGTTTTGTTTCAATCCCCACTTTAGCTATGCGATGCTGGCGCAGAGCCCATTCGCCAACTACAGCTTAAGTACAAGACGTAGAACGGCACGCGGCAATTCTCCTTAGCTCCTGTTGGAGCACACCCACACGGGGGGCCGAGCATGCTGACCTTGCTCAATCTGCTTTCCGCCGTGACCCTCTTGATCTGGGGCACGCACATTGTCCGTACCGGCATCCTGCGGGTCTACGGTTCCAACTTGCGCCAAGTCATCGGACAGAACATGTCCAAGCGCTGGCTGGCATTTGTCGCCGGTATTCTGGTGACGGCCATGGTGCAAAGCAGCAACGCCACGGCGATGCTGGTGACTTCGTTCGTCGGCCAAGGGCTGATGGGGCTGATGCCCGCCCTGGCGACCATGCTCGGTGCCGACGTCGGTACCGCACTGATGGCGCGGGTGCTGACGTTTGACCTGTCCTGGCTGTCGCCGCTGCTGATTTTTCTTGGGGTGATTTTCTTCCTGTCGCGCAAACAGACGCGGGCAGGGCAGTTGGGCCGGGTCGGAATCGGCCTCGGGCTGATCATCCTCGCACTGCAACTGATCGTCGAAGCCGCCGGGCCCATTACCCATGCGCAAGGCGTGAAGGTGCTGTTCGCCTCGCTGACCGGCGACATCCTGCTCGACGCCTTGGTCGGCGCCTTGTTCGCGATGATCTCCTATTCCAGCCTCGCCGCTGTACTGCTGACCGCTACCCTGGCCGGCGCCGGGGTCATCGGCTTGCACGTGGCGATCGGCCTGGTGATTGGCGCCAACATTGGCAGTGGCGTGCTGGCCTTCCTCAGCACCAGCATGCAGAACGCCGCCGGCCGCCAAGTGGCCCTGGGCAGCCTGCTCTACAAACTGATTGGCCTGCTGCTGATCATCCCGGTGCTCGACCCGCTAGTACGCTGGATGGACGGCCTGGACTACAGCGCCCAAGGCATGGTCATCACCTTCCACCTGCTCTACAACGTCAGCCGCTGCCTGATCCTGTTGCCGACCATCGGCCCGATGGCCCGGCTATGTGCCTGGCTGCTGCCCGAACGTGAAGAGGCCAACGGCAAGGCCAAGCCACGCCACCTCGACCTCGCGGCGCTGAGCACGCCGAGCCTGGCACTGGCCAACGCCGCGCGGGAAACCTTGCGCCTGGGCGACCTGATCGACAACATGCTGACCGCCATGCGTGAAGTATTGCGCGGAAAACAGACGGCCATCACCCAGGAAATGCGCAGCCTCAGCGACGACGTCGAGTCGCTCTACAGCGCGATCAAGCTCTACCTGGCGCAAATGCCCCGCGAAGACCTCAGCGAACAGGACAGCCGCCGCTGGGCAGAAATCATCGAACTGTCGATCAACCTGAAACTGGCTGGCGACCTGATCGAACGCATGCTGCGCAAAGTCCAACAGCAAAAAACCTCCCAGCGCCGCCAATTCTCTGAAGTGGGCCTGGAAGAACTCACCGGCCTGCACAGCCAACTGATCGCCAACCTGCGCCTGGGCCTGTCGGTGTTCCTCAGTGCCGACCCGGAAAGCGCCCGTCAACTGCTGCGCGAAAAGCGCCGCTTCCGCGCTCAGGAACGCCGCCTGGCACACGCCCACGTCAGCCGCTTGCAGCGCAAGATCGTACAGAGCCTGGAGACCAGTTCCCTGCATCTGGAACTGATTGCCGACATGAAGCGCTTGAACTCATTGTTTTGCAGCAGTGCCTATGTCGTCTTGGAAACCTCCGACACCGGCGCACTTTCCACCGAAGATATTGCCGACATCACACATTCGCCCTGAACGTACGGTGGCCCGTGAAGTCAGTTAAAACTGACCTCACTCGCCAGGAAGCTTGTTATGCGTCGCCTGTTATTCGCTTGCCTGCTCATGGGCTCTGCACACGCCTTTGCCTTTGATCGCCTGCAGGTCGAGGGCTACACCTTGCCCAACGGCCTGCAGTTGCTGCTCAAACCGGGCACCGAACGTGGGCACGTGGCCATTCGCCTGGTGGTGGGCGTGGGCCTGGATGACTTCAGCTGCGAGGACAAGGAACTGCCGCACCTGCTCGAACACCTGTTGTTCAGTGGCATCGACGGGGGCGGCGAAGGCGATCTGGAGGACCGCATGCAAGCCCTGGGCGGCGAGTGGAACGCCTACACCAGCAACGCCGACACCACCTTCGTGATCGAAGCCCCCGCTCAAAACCAGCGCAAGGTGCTGGACCTGCTGCTCGCCATCATCACCCGCACCACGCTGACCGACGCCAATATCAAAGCCGCCAAGCAAGTGGTCGAGCGCGAGGACGGCGGCCACTACTCGCACCTGCAACGCCTGCTGGACCGCCAGGACCTGGGCCACACCGCCAGCAACCAATTGGCCGTCGAACTGGGGCTCAAATGTGCCGAACGCGCCGAGGTTGGCCAACTGACTCGCAACCAGCTGGAGCAACTGCGCAAAAATTGGTACGCCCCCAACAACATGACCCTGATCATCGTCGGCGACCTCGACAAGCTGCTGCCGGCCTACCTGGAACGCACCTATGGCGCGCTTGACCCGGTCGAGCCGACCGAGCACCTGGCCCTGCCGGAAATCCAACACGCCGCCGCCAGCCACCGCGACCTGATCCACGGCTGGGTCGGTGACAGCGCCAAACTGCACTGGCTGTTCCCCGAGCCGGTACTGGACGACCAGCATGATGAAACCTACGACCTGCTCAAGGATTACCTGGATTGGGCGCTGTACCGCCAACTGCGCCTCAAGCATGGGCTGTCCTACGGCCCCTGGAGCGAACGCGAAGTGCTCGGTGGTGTCGGTTTCCTGAGCCTGAACGCCGACCTCGAGCGCGATAGCCTCCCTGCAGCCGAACAGGTGCTGCAAGACCTCAAGGCGCAATTGCTCAAGGACGGGCTCGACCCCACGGTATTCACCCGCCTCAAACAAGCCGCCATCGCTCGCCAGGCCTGGGCCGTGCAGGGCAACAGCGCCCTGGCCGACTATTACTGGAGCGCTTCGGGCGACTACAACAACGGGCGCTTCAGCGACCCGGTCAAACGCATCAAGGCCGTCAGCCTGGAGCAGACCAACCAGGCCATGCGCGAAGCGTTCAAGCAGCCAGGCTACTGGCGTATCGAGAAACCGCTGCTGAGCTACGACGGGCTGAGTTGGATCGGCGCCGGGGTGCTGGGGCTGATCGCCACTGTGTTGATCGGCATACGCCGCTATCGCAAACGGATCCTGTAATGAGGCACCCAACCCAGGGCTAAGACGTTATTCTGTCTGGGATTTTTTCCTACGAAGACTGTGACTGCCGAATGCCGAACCTGACTCACTACATCCAGCGCATCCTCGAACTGATGAAGCGCTACCCAGGGGTGATCGCACTCGGCGGTTTCATATCGGGGGTCAGCAGCTTCATCCTGGTGGACCGCCAGCAGGGCATGGCCAGCTGGATCGCAGTGATCATGCTGGTGAGTTGGCTGTGGCTGATGCTGGAAAACAGCTTTACCCAACTGTTCACCAAAGTCTTCAAGCGCGAAATCCCCGAACCGCTGCTGCGCTATGCCACCCAGATGATCCACCAGGAAAGTCTGTTTTTTGTACTGCCGTTCTTTTTCGTCACCACCACCTGGAACAGCGGCCAGTCGATGTTCACCGGGCTGCTTGGCGCGGCGGCGCTGGTGTCGATCACCGACCCGCTGTACTACAAGTGGCTGGCGCCCAAGCGCTCGCTGTTCCTTGCGCTGCATACCCTGACCCTGTTCGCCGCACTGCTGACCGCGCTGCCGATCATCCTGCACCTGACGACGGCCGAGAGCTACAAGCTCGCCCTCGGCGTGGCCATGGTGCTGTCGATACCAAGCCTGGCAGTGAGCTTGCCACTGCGCAGCCTCAAAGGCTGGGCGATGCTGCTGGGTGTCACGGCGGCCATTGGCTGCGCCGGCTGGTTCCTGCGCAGCTGGGTACCACCGGCAACCCTGTGGATGACCGAAGTGGCCATCAGCACCCAATTGCAAGACCGCACGCCGGGCGATGACCTCACCGAAGTCAGCGCCGCCCAACTGCGCAGCGGCGGCCTGTATGCCTATACCGCGATCAACGCACCACGCGGGCTGGATGAGCGGATCTACCACGTATGGAAATTCAACGGCAAAGAAGTCGACCGTATTGCCCTGGATATCCATGGTGGGCGCAAGGAAGGTTACCGCGCCTGGACGCACAAGCAGAACTTCCCGCCCGACGCGGTGGGCCGCTGGCAAGTGCGTGTGTTGACCGAAGACGGGCAGGTGATCGGTGTGTTGCGTTTCAAAGTGACTGACACAGCACAAACGGACAACCCAAAGTAGGCTATATCGTGCTATTACGTAGGCATTGTGGATAGCAGACAAGCTCGGAGCTTATGACCAGTAGCACCACGGCCGGCACAGCCCACCTCGATACGTCCACCGCACCTCCGTTGCTCAGGATTACGGGGGACTGGACGCTTGCCCACTATGCCAACCTGAAGAAGCTGTCAGACAAACTCGACGGCCAATACGACGCTGGCGCGCGCATCGACCTCAATGGCCTGGGCGCCCTGGACACGGCCGGTGCTTCGCTGCTGGTGGAGCTGCTGGGGCCGGCCCGCATTGAGCAATCGACCGAACAGACCGATTGCAGCCTGTCCACCGCCGACCGCGCGCTGCTCAAGACCGTCTACCGCTCACTCAATGATTTCTGCGTGCCGGAGAAAGCCCCGGAGGAGGCCACCGGCATCCAGGTGCTGGCGCGTATCGGCCGCGCGGTGGATGCGGTCTGGCAGGACAGCAAGCAACTGTTGGGCTTTATCGGCCTGATCCTTGAGACTTTCGCCCGTAGCATCTTGCGCCCCAAGCGCTGGCGCGTGACCCCCATGGTCGCCCACATCGAACAGACCGGCCTGGACGCCGCGCCCATCGTTGCCTTGCTGACGTTTCTGGTGGGCGCCGTGGTTGCCTTCCTCGGTGCCACAGTGCTCAAAAGCTTCGGCGCGACCGTTTTTACCGTGGACCTGGTGGCGTTTTCCTTCCTGCGGGAATTCGGCGTGCTGCTCACCGCAATCCTGATCGCCGGTCGCACCGCCAGTTCGTTTACCGCGCAGATCGGCTCGATGAAAGCCAACGAAGAAATCGACGCCATCCGCACCCTGGGCCTGGACCCAATGGAACTGCTGGTATTGCCACGCGTGCTGGCGCTGCTGGTAGCGCTGCCGATGCTGACGTTCCTGGCGATGCTCTCGGGGATTGTCGGCGGTGGGGTGGTGTGTGCCGTGACCCTGGATATTTCGCCGGCGATGTTCCTCTCGCTGCTGCAATCGGACATTGGCGTACAGCATTTCCTGGTGGGCATGGTGAAAGCGCCGATCTTCGCCTTCCTGATTGCCGCCATCGGTTGCCTGGAAGGCTTCAAGGTCAGCGGCAGCGCGGAGTCAGTCGGCGCCCACACCACGTCCAGCGTGGTGCAATCGATCTTTGTGGTGATTCTGCTGGATGCGGTCGCCGCGCTGTTCTTCATGGAGATGAACTGGTGAGTCGCCTACCCCGAGCCCCCAGCGAGGCGGTGATCGAGGTCCGTGGACTGTGCAATCGCTTTGGCCGCCAGAGCGTGCACGAGAACCTCGACCTGGATTTGTACAAGGGCGAAATTCTCGCAGTGGTCGGCGGCTCCGGCAGCGGCAAGTCCGTGTTGTTACGCAGCATCGTCGGCCTGCGTCGGCCCAGCGAAGGCGAGGTGCGGGTATTCGGCAAAAACCTGCCGAGCCTGCCGGAGCATGAACGCTCCCTGGTGGAACGGCGCTTTGGCGTACTGTTCCAGAAGGGCGCGCTGTTTTCCTCGCTGACGGTCACCGAGAACGTCGCGCTGCCGCTGATCGAACACGCCGGCCTGAGCCGCGCCGATGCCGAACACCTGGCGGCGGTCAAACTGGCCCTGGCCGGCTTGCCACTGTCGGCAGCCGACAAATACCCGGCGTCGCTGTCCGGCGGCATGATCAAGCGCGCCGCCCTGGCCAGGGCCCTGGCGTTGGACCCGGACATCCTGTTTCTCGACGAACCCACCGCCGGCCTCGACCCGATTGGCGCGGCGCAATTCGACCAACTGATCCTGACCCTGCGCGACGCCCTGGGCCTGAGCGTGTTCCTGGTCACCCATGACCTCGACACGCTGTACACCATCACCGACCGCGTGGCTGTGCTGGCGCAGAAGAAAGTGCTGGTGGCCGACGCCATCGATGTCGTCTCGGAAACGAACGACGCCTGGATTCACGAATATTTCCACGGCCCCCGGGGCCGCGCGGCATTGGATGCCGCTCAACCGCTCAACGAGGTATGACATGGAAACCCGAGCCCATCATGTGATGATCGGTCTGTTCAGCGTGATCGTGGTGGTCGGCGCGATGCTGTTTGGCCTGTGGCTGGCCAAGTCCAGCGTCGACACCGCTTTCGAGGATTACGAAGTGATCTTCAACGAGGCGGTCAGCGGCCTGTCCCAGGGCAGCTCGGTGCAGTACAGCGGGATCAAGGTGGGTGATGTAATCAGCCTGCGCCTGGACCCGAACGACCCGCGCCGCGTGCTCGCGCGCATCCGCCTCTCTGGCCAGACGCCGATCAAGGAAGACACCCAGGCCAAGTTGGCCCTGACCGGCATCACCGGTACTTCAATCATCCAGCTCAGCGGTGGCACGCCACAAAGCCCGAAACTCAAGGGCAAGGACGGCAACCTGCCAGAAATCATCGCGTCGCCGTCGCCCATCGCGCGGCTGTTGAATAACAGCAACGACTTGATGACCAGCATCAACCTGCTGCTGCACAACGCCAACGACATGTTCTCGGCGCAGAACGTCGAGCGCATCAGCAATACCCTGGATCATCTGGAACAAACTACCGGTGCGATTGCCGACCAGCGTGGCGATATCAAGGTGGTCATGCAGCAACTGATGCAGGTCAGCAAACAAGCCGGTGCCGCCCTGGAGCAGACCACCGCGCTGATGCGCAATGCCAACGGCCTGCTCAACGATCAAGGCAAGCAGGTATTCGGCAGCGCCGAGCAAGCCATGAAATCCCTTGAGCAGAGCACCGCGACCATCAATACCTTGCTGACTGACAACAAGGAGTCGGTGAACAGCGGCATGCAAGGTCTTAACGAACTGGCGCCGGCCGTGCGCGAACTGCGCGAAACCCTCGGCTCGCTGCGCGCCATCTCCCGTCGCCTGGAAGCCAACCCCAGTGGCTACCTGCTGGGCAGCGACAAGAACAAGGAGTTCACGCCATGAAGCGTGCTTACCAAATAATGGCCCCTGTGGCCCTGGCGCTGCTCGGCGCGTGCTCGATCCTGCCCAAGGCGGATCCGTCGGACACCTACCGACTGCCCTCGGCCCAGGCCGCCCACCAGGGAGCGCCGGTCAGTTGGTCGCTGCGCCTGACCAAGCCGCAGACCAGTGAGTTCCTCGACAGCCCGCGCATCGCCGTGGTGCCCAATGGCGATTTGATCAGCAGCTATGCGAACTCACGCTGGAGCGATCCGGCGCCCGTGCTGTTGCGTAATCGCCTGTTGGACGGGTTCCAGCGCGATGGGCGAGTGACCCTGTTGAGCACCGACGACACCAATCTGCAGGCCGACTATGAGTTGGGCGGACAGTTGCAGGCGTTCCAGAGTGAATACCGGGGCAGTGCGGTGGACGTGTTGATCCGCCTCGACGCACGCCTGGTGCGTGGGAGTGATCAGCGGATTATTGCCAGCCGGCGGTTTGAAGTGCGCCAGGCAGTGACAGACACCCAAGTGCCGGCGGTGGTGGCGGCTTTTGGCCAAGCCGGGGATCAGTTGAACAGGCAGGTGGTGGAATGGGTTGTTCAGCAGGGTAACGGTACTGTGAAACGCTGAGGGCCTCATCGGGGGCAAGCCCCCTCCCACATTTTGAATGTGTTCACAGATCAACATGTGGGAGGGGCTTGCTCCCGATAGCATCCAGCCTTAACCGAAGAACCAGTAGCACACCGCAATCGCCGCCACTACGCCAGCAAACTCAGCCAGCAACGCACACCCTACGGCATGCCGCGCCCGCTGGATGCCCACCGAACCGAAGTACACCGCCAACACATAAAAGGTGGTTTCCGTACTGCCCTGAATCGTCGCCGCCACCAACGCCGGGAAACTGTCCACCCCCTGCGTCTGCATGGTCTCAATCAACATCGCCCGGGCCGCGCTGCCGGAGAATGGCTTGACCATCGCGGTCGGCAGGGCATCGACAAAGCGCGTGTCCATACCGGTCCAGGCCACCACGTGGCGAATGCCTTCAAGGCCGAAGTCCAGTGCACCGGAGGCGCGCAACACGCCCACCGCGCAAAGCATGGCCACCAGATACGGCAGCAGGTTCTTGGCAACATCGAAGCCCTCCTTGGCCCCTTCGACAAACGCCTCGTACACCTTCACCTTGCGCAACGCACCGATCACCACGAACAGCATGATCAGGCCGAACAGCGTCAGGTTGCCGAGGATAGAGGACAGGCCGGCCAATGCGGTGGCTGACAAGGTCGCCAGCAACGCCATGAAACCACCCAGCACCAGCGCACCAGGAATCAGGTACGCCAACACCACCGGGTCCCACAGCCGCAGGCGCTGCATGATCGCGACCGACAACAAGCCCACCAGCGTCGACGCACTGGTGGCCAGCAGAATCGGCAGGAATACCAGCGTGGGGTCGGCAGCGCCTTGCTGGGCGCGGTACATGAAGATGGTCACCGGTAACAACGTCAACGATGATGCGTTCAGCACCAGAAACAGGATCTGCGCGTTACTCGCGGTGTTGGGGATAGGGTTGAGTTCCTGCAACGCCTTCATGGCTTTCAGGCCAATGGGCGTCGCGGCGTTGTCCAGGCCCAGGCCGTTGGCGGCGAAGTTGAGCGTGATCAAACCGATGGCAGGGTGGCCGGCGGGCACTTCCGGCATCAGGCGGCGAAACAGCGGGCCAAGGGCCTTGGCCAGCCAGTCGACAATCCCGGCTTTTTCGGCAATCCGCAGGAAGCCCAGCCACAACGTCAGGGTGCCGAACAGCAGCACCATCACTTCCACCGACAACTTGGCCATGGCGAAAATACTTTCCACCATCGCCGCAAAAATACCGGCGTTACCGCCGATCAGCCATTGCGCCAGTGCCGACACCATTGCCACGACAAAGAAGCCAAGCCACAGGCCATTGAGCATCAGTTGAATCCCCCGAAAGATGGGGCGAATGATAGCGGGGCTGGCAGAAACGACAAACCCCGGATTTCCCGGGGTTTGTTTCGTTCACGCGGGTTTCAGCCGCGGCTGGCCTCACCGACCGGAAGCGCTTGCTTGCTGCGCCAGTGCGGCAGGGAGTTCCAGTAGCGCTCGCCCTTGGCGTCGTCGTACATGCCTTCCCAACGGGAGATCACCAATACCGCCAACGCGTTGCCTATGACGTTGAGTGCGGTACGCGCCATGTCCATGATGCGGTCGACACCGGCAATGAACGCCAGGCCTTCCAGCGGAATGCCCACACTGCCCAGGGTGGCCAGCAGCACCACGAAGGACACGCCCGGTACACCGGCGATGCCTTTGGAGGTGACCATCAGGGTCAGTACCAGCATCAACTGCTGGCCGATCGACAGGTCGATGCCGTACAGCTGGGCAATAAAGATCGCCGCGATGCTCTGGTACAGGGTCGATCCGTCAAGGTTGAACGAGTAACCGGTCGGTACCACGAAGCTGCAGATAGCCTTTGGCGCGCCGTAGGCCTCCATCTTCTCGATCACCCGTGGCAGCACGGTTTCGGAGCTGGCGGTGGAATAGGCCAGCACCAGTTCATCCTTGAAGATGCGCATCAGCTTGATCACCGAGAAGCCAAACAGGCGAGCGATCAGGCCCAGGATCACAAAGGCGAAGAACAGGATGGCGACGTAAACCAGGATCACCAACTTGGCCAGCGGCAGCAACGATGCGAAGCCGAAGTTGGCGACGGTCACCGCGATCAGCGCAAAGACGCCGATAGGGGCGTACTTCATGATCATGTGGGTGACTTTGAACATGCTCTCGGACACGCCCTGGAACATTGTCACCAGCGGCTCGCGCAGTTCCGGCTTGAGGCTCGACAGGCCCAGGCCGAACAGCACGGAGAAGAAGATGATCGGCAGCATTTCGCCACGGGCCACGGCGGCGAAGATGTTCGAAGGGATCAGGTTGAGGATGGTCTGGATGAACGCATGCTCATGCTGCACTTCGGCGGCAGTGGCGGTGTACTTGGAGATATCGACGGTACCCAGGGTACTCATGTCGATGCCGGCACCGGGGTGGAACAGGTTGGCCAGGAGCAAGCCGACCACAATGGCGATGGTGGTGACGATCTCGAAGTAAAGAATGGTTTTGACGCCGATGCGACCGAGTTTTTTCGCGTCACCCACCCCGGCAATGCCGACGATCAGCGAGGAAATCACAATCGGGATCACGATCATCTTGATCAGGCGGATAAAGATATCGCCTGCCGGCTGCAACACATTGCTGATCCACCAGGCCTTTTCAGCACTGAAATGGTTGAGCACTGCACCGATTGCGATCCCCAGTACCAAACCGATGAGGATCTGCCAGGCGAGGCTTAGCTTTGCCTTCTTCATGTCATTACCCTTACTTCAAGTGGACTTAAGGCACATGCGCCATCTGGAACGCTCGGAAGCGAAAAAGTGAGTGCATCTGCCTCCATGGAAGGTCACCGCAGCGTGGCCGAAATGGCTTACTGGCAGGCGAAAAAAGGCGCAACTATTCCCATGCAAGGGGGCGACGTCTAATGCCGTAAACGCCTACCCCATGCCGAATCGGCATGACTTTTTTGAATAATAACTGTCCGAACGGTCAGTTCAAATGCGACAGATTGCCAGGTGAATATGCCGTGAACTGGCCGATTCAGGCTCGCACAGAGATTCAGGGCGAGTTGTGGTCTACGGCAAAAATGCCTGGGAATTCAGAGGGGTCATGTCAGAAATGGCCTATAGCGCAGACAAAACTTTCTCGATGGATGGTCTCCACCGACACACCAAGTAATGGTTGAGGGAGCGCAAAAAGAAGTTTCTCGGCTATGGACGGTATGGGAGGCGAGGGGGGCTTAATAAGCCCGTCGCAAGTTCAGCAAGCTTGAGGACTTGTGAACTTGCGCCGCAGCTTTTCACCTGACCCGGCCCTTGCGCAGGTACTCCCTGTACCCGTAGGTCACGCCGATCTCGATTGATCAGAACAACCCGGCCCCCTGGTCATGCATCACCCCTGGCGGGCGATGCAAACAGAAAGAAGCGAGGGGCTTCTTTCTATGGACGCCAGCCCCGTAGACGCCAGACGCGTCAGACGGAACCTAGTACCAATTCGGATCTTTCTTCAGCTGTTCCATCAGCAGCTTTTTCATGCCCTCATCCGGCTTACCGATAAAACGGTAATCCGCGTGCCGGGTCGGGGATTTATCTGCCGGCAAACCGGCGGGCACTTCCACCAACATGGCGTAGGCATCTTCCTTGTCGAAGCTGAAGGCAACGATCAAGCGCTTATTCCGGCACGTGTCCGCGGTTTCACAGAGCGGCCCGACCAAGTACTTGTCGCCATCCTCCTCGACAGCATTCATTTGCTCCGCCGCACCGGACAGGTTCATCACCCATTCCGGCAGGCGTTCTTCTTTCTTCACCACGCTTTGCCAGGTTTCACGGTATTGCGGGTCCGCGCTGAGCAATTCGCTGGCCCGGGTCTGACCGTCGTTGGCGGCCATTGCCAGGCCGCTGCCGCCCAGGAGCAGGACGGCAGCTATGGCTTTGAGAGACAAAGTGGTCATATTCAGCCTCGGCCGCGACGACCAAAGAAGAACGAAGCGATGAACATCACCAGGAAAACGACAAACAGGATCTTGGCGATACCCGTTGCGGTGCCCGCGATACCACCGAAGCCCAGGACTGCAGCCACAATGGCGATGATCAGAAATGTGATTGCCCAACTCAACATGGTGATTCTCCTTACGCTTCTATAGGGGTAACAGCGGTAGTGCCGTACAGCCGCTCGACTCGAGCGGCCTTTTGTTGCCTAGAACACCCAGCGCTCCTGGGATGGCAGTTCACTCAGGGATGAATCCTGGTCAACCATCCGCAGCTGCGGGGCTGTTGCATCGGCAGAAACGCTGCCAACGGAACGGAAATGGGTCTGCGTCATCACTGGACGTTCAAAATGCGGGGTTTGCTGCTGACCGTGCTGCCAATGCTGCAGTTGCTGGCCGCCAATCAACGTGACCATCAGGGCCAGGCTGGCAAACAGACCTTGTTGCAAGCGCAGTGGCGATACATGCAAGTGGCTGAGGCTTTGGCGAGTCATGCTGCATTTCTCCCGCATTCTGATTATTCGTTCATGACGCTCTTGGGAGAGGTATTGCAGAGCGCATGCCAGCTTTTTTACAAAATAAAACTCAATAAAAACAATGAGTTAAATATTTTATCTAGGGATAAGGCCCAGCATCCTGCACGATGCCTCCGTGTGGGCCGTGCGAAATGCACGATAGCCAACGGTCGGATCGATGGATCGAAAACAGAAACTGCGTTGCCGAAGTGGCAAGACGGCATGAAAACGCCATCAGGTAGGCCTTGTAGGAAGACATGCAGATACCTGCACGACCTTGCCTTTTATCGATCAGAATAAACCATGCAACTTGCCCGATTATTACGGGACTAAACACCATCATTCATAGTTTAAGGAGCGCGGGACAGATGGAATCAGCCAAGGAACTTCAAGGCCGTATTCTTTTAGTGGATGACGAATCCGCGATCCTCCGCACCTTCCGTTATTGCCTGGAAGATGAAGGCTACACCGTGGCCACCGCCAACAGCGCCGCCCAAGCCGATACCCTGATGCAGCGCCAGGTGTTCGACCTGTGCTTCCTGGACCTGCGCCTGGGCGAAGACAACGGCCTGGATGTATTGGCCCAAATGCGAATTCAAGCCCCCTGGATGCGCGTGGTGATTGTGACCGCGCATTCGGCGGTCGATACGGCCGTGGATGCCATCCAGGCCGGTGCTGCCGACTACCTGGTCAAGCCCTGCAGCCCGGACCAGTTGCGCCTGGCCACCGCCAAGCAGTTGGAAGTGCGCCAGCTCTCCGCGCGCCTGGAAGCCCTTGAGGGCGCAGTCCGCCAATCGAAGGACGGCCTCGACTCCCATAGCCCGGCGATGATGGTGGTGCTGGAAACCGCACGCCAGGTGGCCGGGACTGATGCCAATATCCTGATCCTCGGCGAGTCCGGCACGGGTAAAGGCGAGCTCGCTCGTGCTATTCACGGCTGGAGCAAACGTTCGAAGAAGTCCTGCGTCACCATCAACTGCCCATCTCTGACGGCGGAACTGATGGAAAGCGAATTGTTCGGGCACAGCCGCGGAGCCTTCACCGGCGCCAGCGAGAGTACCCTGGGGCGTGTCAACCAGGCGGACGGCGGCACGTTGTTTCTTGACGAAATCGGCGACTTTCCCCTCACTTTACAGCCCAAATTACTGCGATTCATCCAGGACAAGGAATACGAGCGCGTGGGTGACCCGGTGACCCGGCGCGCCGATGTGCGCATCCTCGCGGCTACCAACCTGAACCTGGAAGACATGGTGCGCGACGGTCGCTTCCGCGAAGACTTGCTGTACCGCCTCAATGTCATCACCCTGCACCTGCCGCCGTTGCGCGAACGCAGTGAAGACATCCTGACCCTGGCCGACCGCTTCCTGGCGCGCTTCGTCAAGGAGTATGCCCGTCCGGCACGCGGCTTCAGCGACGAGGCCCGCGAGGCCCTGCTGAACTATCGCTGGCCGGGCAATATCCGCGAACTGCGCAACGTGGTGGAACGCGCCAGCATTATTTGCCCTCAGGAAAAAGTCGAAATCAGCCATCTCGGCATGGCCGAGCAACCGACCAACAATGCGCCGCGGATTGGCGCGGCGTTGAGCTTGGATGAACTGGAAAAAGCTCACATCGGCGCGGTACTGGCCACCAGCGATACCCTGGACCAGGCGGCCCGAACCCTAGGCATCGACGCATCGACCCTGTACCGCAAACGCAAACAGTACAACCTGTGAGCGGTACCTTATGAAGCTAGCGATGACACTGCGCACTCGATTGTTCTTGAGTATCTCCGCGCTGATTACCGTCGCCTTGCTGGGGTTGATCCTGGGCCTGGTCAGTGTGATGCAAATGGCCAAGAGCCAGGAGTCGCTGATCCGCAGCAACTTCATCACCCTGGACCTGGGCCTGAAGTTGCGCCAGACCCTGGGGGACCAGTTGATCCTGATGCTCAGTGAGCATCCGGACCTGGCGGCCCTGCAAACCTCCAAGCAGCACTATTTCGAGCTGCTGGACCAAGGCATCGCCCATGAGGAACAAGATGGCCTCGCCAGCGGGTTCAGCCAGGCGCGAATTGACTACCAGAACTTCCTGAAGGCTTTCGAGGATTCCCAACAAATCTCGCTTGCCAACAATAAAAACGAAAAGCTCACCGAAACCTTCAATGCGTTGCGCAATGGCCTGCTCGCCGAGCACAAGCGCGCCTTGGAGAATATCAACACCAGCGAGCACAAATCCCGTGGCCGTGCGTTGTTGATCGCAGGCCTGCTGGGGCTGGTCGGCCTGGCGGTGTTGATCATCGGTTTCGTCACCGCCCATGGCATCGCACGGCGCTTTGGCGGGCCGATCGAAGCGTTGGCCAAGGCGGCGGACAAGATCGGGCAGGGCGATTTCGAAGTAACGCTGCCCATCTCGTCGGCCGCGGAGATGAACCAACTGACCCGCCGCTTCGGCATCATGGCCGAGGCATTGCGCCAACATCAGGCAACCAATGTCGACGAGCTATTGGCCGGCCAGCAGCGCTTGCAAGCAGTGCTCGACAGCATCGATGACGGGCTATTGATGATTGACCGCCAGGGCCGTCTGGAACACCTCAACCCCGTCGCACAGCGCCAGTTGGGTTGGGACGAGGAGCGTCTTGGCCAAGGCTTGAGCGAAGCGCTGGGGCGCCCTGAAATGGATGAACAGCTTCAGTTGGTGCTGCGCGGCGGCAACCTGGAGCGGGCGCCCGAGGACCTGGAAGTGGAGGTCGAAGGTGAATTGCGCCTGCTGACCTACAGCCTGACGCCGGTCAGCCATACCCAAGGCCACATCCTCGGCGCCGTGATGGTGCTGCATGACGTGACCGAGCAGCGCGCCTTTGAACGGGTACGCAGCGAATTCGTGCTACGCGCCTCTCATGAACTGCGTACGCCAGTGACCGGTATGCACATGGCATTTGGTCTGTTTCGCGAGCGCGCGAAGTTTCCTGAAGACTCGCGGGAAGCGGACCTGCTGGATACGGTCAATGAAGAAATGCAGCGCCTGATGCAGTTGATCAATGACCTGCTCAACTTCTCGCGCTATCAGAACGGTCTGCAAAAACTCACCCTGGGCCCGTGCGATGTCACTGACTTGCTGGAGCATGCGCGTGCCCGCTTCGCTGAACCGGCGAATGCGCAACATATCGAATTGCTGGTTGAAGCCCAAGCCGACTTGCCGAGGTTGTATGCCGACCAGGCTCAGCTGGAGCGCGTGCTCGATAACCTGTTGGGCAACGCCCTTCGCCATACCGCCGAAGGCGGGCAGATTCGCTTGCAGGCCCGGCGACATGGCGAACGGGTGATTATCAGCGTCGAGGACAATGGCGAAGGTATCGCCTATGGCCAGCAAGGCCGTATCTTCGAACCCTTCGTCCAGGTGGGCCGCAAGAAAGGCGGCGCCGGCCTCGGCTTGGCGCTGTGCAAGGAAATTGTGCAGCTGCACGGCGGTCGCATGGGCGTGTACTCGCGGCCGGGGCAGGGCACGCAGTTCTACATGGCACTGCCCTTGTAGGCGCCTGGCTCGCAGTGGCGCGAGTGCTGTCGAAGGGTCGCGCCGTCCCGCTGTGTGTAGCCGTCACGGGCTTGCGGGGGCGCCACAAGCACGCTTGTTCGCAGATTCAACGGCGATTCAGGGCGCGCAGGATCGCGGCGCTTTCCGCATCCGGTGTGCCATCGAACAACGACGGCCGGAAGTGCATCTGGAATGCCGCGATCACGTGGCGCGTGGCGACATCCAGCTCGCCGGTCTGCGGCGTCTGGTAGCCCAGGCGAGCCAACTCTTCCTGGAACCAGGTGATGCTCGGCAGATCGGTGGTGTACTGCAACTGGAAGCGGGCGACGGCCTGCGCATCGGGCCAGATCCCCAAGCCCTCGTCAGCCAGGCGCTTCCACGGGAACAACGGACCCGGATCCAGCTTGCGCAGCGGCGCGATGTCGCTATGCCCAATGATATTCCTGGGGTCGATGCCATTGCGTTTGCTGATGTCCTTGAGCAACACCACCAGGGATTTCACCTGGGCTTCGGAATACGGGTACCACACGCGCCCCGTCGGCGTGTCGCGATACCCCGGGTTGACGATTTCGATGCCGATGGAGCTGGAGTTCAGCCAGGTTCGGCCCATCCACTCGCTTTCCCCTGCATGCCAGGCGCGCTGGCTTTCGTCCACCAGCTTATAGATGGTGGCAGAGGCGTCGTCGCCGATCAGATAATGGCTGCTGACCTGGCCATGCGTGAGCAAGGCCAGGGAGCGCTCAAGGTTGGTGGAGGTGTAATGCACGACAACGAATTGCACACGGTTGTCGTGGTTCACGGAAGGGTGGCTGGTGTCCAGACGCGGGCCACTGGCGCAGCCGGCGAGCAGGAGAAACACAAAGGCGAAGCACAGGGATTTCATGGCGGAAGACAGTACGCTGAAGACAATAATGCAACAGTGTAACGTACGGCTTCTTGCCTGGCGGTCAAATTACAAAATGGAACATCTTTCAGGCCGCCTGCACCTGGTTACGCCCTGCCGCCTTAGCGCGGTATAACGCCTCGTCGGCGCGCTTGAGTGCCAGCTCACTGCGTTCGCCAGGCTGGAACTGCGCCACCCCCATCGACACCGTGATTGTCACCGGCTCGCCCTTGAAGTGAAACGGACAGGCCTCGATGGCAGCGCGCAGCATGCCACCCACCGCCAAGGCATCCGCCAGGGATGAGTCCGGCATCAGCAAGACAAACTCCTCACCGCCAAAACGCGCGATGAAGTCGCCCGGACGCAGGCGCTTGCGCAATACGTTGGCGATGATCTTCAACACTTTGTCACCCGCCAGGTGACCATAGCCGTCGTTGATGCGCTTGAAGTGGTCGAGATCCAGCATCGCCAGCGACAGGCTGTTGCCACGCTGATGCCAGATGTTCACCTCATGGTCCAGGCGCTCGCTCCAGGCCGCACGATTGGGCAGGCCGGTGAGCGGGTCGATCAGGGCCTTCTGGCGTTGCACCTCCAGGTGCTCGCGATAGCCCTGGGCCTCCTGTTCCATATTGGCGACGCGCTCCGCCAGCCCCTTGAGCCGCGCGGACAATTCCTGCTCACGCTGGTCGCGCTGCTGCTGGTGTTCATCCATGGTGCCGAGCAAGCCTTCAAGGTGGCTTTCGAGCACCTTCTTGAGACTGTCCAGGTCAGTCGCTTCCTGCACGCTGCTTTGCAGGCCGTCGACCTGCTCGCGAATCTGCGTGTCCAGCTCACGGGCTGCTGAGCGGCTGTCGGCATGGCCGTCGCTGGCCACCTGCAAATGCCCCTGGAACGCTTCGAGCCGCTCGTTCAGTTGCTTGAGGTAAGCCTCGAACTCATGCTGGCCGCTGTCGGTGACCGCCAGCATCAGCACGGCCAGGTCATCGAGAATCGGCAGCAATTCGTACCAGTTCAGCCCATGGGCCAGGCGTTCGCGCATGGCTTCGGCCTGGGGCCGATGGCGTTCGGGGAGGGACAGGTCTTCCAGCAGGCCGAGCAATGTGTCTTCGATGTGCTTGGCCACGGAGCTGTAGGACGGCTCAGGCGAATCGGGCAGAGCGTAGACGCCATCCGATTGCAGCTCGTCAGGATCGGCACTCTCCAGGACGGGCGGCAGGGACAGGCTGCCGATAGTGGTCTCGTCTGGCGCATCGACCAGCACGTCGGGCGCTTCGATAAAGGCAGCGAGTGCGCTTTCGGGTGCTGGCTCCTGTATCGCCGGTTCAGAGACATCGGTCTCAGCTGCCTCAATCGGCTGCGCGACAGGAGTGGCCTGGGCCGGAGCCTCGAATACGAAGGTTTCGCTGGCGACTTTCGCGGCACCGGCAACCTCTGCGACCGGTACAGCCTTGACGGGCGCGACTGACACAGCAGGCGCAGCAGGCGCAAGCTGAGGTTGAGACTCAGGGGCTGCCGGCAGCGGCGCAAAGGCCCGCAAGGCTTGGGCCAACTCTTCGGATTGTGCAGGCGCTTGGGGTGCTGGTTCGGCTGCGACCTGGGTAGCAACAGGCGGCGGCGCGGACGGCGGCGGCGCTGGTTCGCCCACTGGCGCCTCAGTGCTGGCCTCCCGAGTGCCAAACAGGCGCTGCAGCAGGCCCGGCCCGGAGCGCGTGGCTTCACCCTCCGGCTCCAGATTATTCAACGCTTGCCCTTGCAGGGCGCTCAACTCACTGAGCAACAGCGGAATCTCGCGCGCCTGGCCGACACGGCCATCCAACTGCTTAGCGAAGGTTTTCAGCGGGCGCGCGACTTCACGGGGCAGCGGCAGTTTTTGCAACTGCGTCACCAGGGCCGTCAGCGCAGCACCCATCTGGTCGACACGCGTTTCGCGGCGCTGCTCTGAATCCAGCACGGCTTTTTCCAGTCGTGGCAACAAGGCAGCAAGGGCGGCGTCCATATCATCTGTGCGCACGACATCGCGCATTTCCTTCATGCATTGATCGACCGCGCGGTCGGTGCCCTCAGCAGCCAGCGTGCTGCGTACCAACCCTCGGCGCAGCAGGTCGAGGCGAGAGGCCCAGCGACGTTCGAGCTTTTCTTGTTGCTCGATGCTTAACAGGTATTTTTCTTTCCAGCGCTGGGCGTCGTCGCTCATGCAAGGGGTCCGCGAGGGCCGGGGCTCAACGCGGGCAATGCATCAACCGTGAGCGAACCCGGCAGACGAATCTCTACCGCGACCGGCAGGTGATCGGAGATAGGCTGCGCCAGCACCTGCACACTTTCGAGTGTGAGGGTCGGGCTGAGCAGGATATGGTCAAGACAACGCTGCGGACGCCAGCTGGGAAACGTGGCTTCGACTTGCGGCGCCAGTAGCCCGAGGTCCCGCAACGGGGAGTTCTGCAGCAGGTCATTGGCATGGGTGTTCATGTCACCCATCAGCACTTGATGCTTGTAGTTGCCAATCAACTCGCGCACGTAGGCCAGTTGCAGGTTGCGCGTACGCCCCCCGAGCGCCAGGTGCATCATCACCACCACCAAGGCCTCCGGCCCTTCACCGAAACGCACGAGAATCGCTCCCCGGCCCTTGGGGCCCGGCAGTGGGTGATCTTCGATGGCAGTCGGTTTAAGGCGGCTCAGCACACCATTACTGTGCTGCGCCAGACGCCCGAGGTTGCGATTGAGTTGCTGATACCAGTAGGGGAAGGCACCGAGCTGAGCCAGGTGCTCGACCTGGTTGATGTAGCCCGAGCGTATGCTGCCGCCGTCGGCCTCCTGCAAGGCGACCAGGTCAAAGTCGTTGAGCAGGTTGCCGATCTTTTGCAGGTTACCGGCCCGCCCATTGTGAGGCAGCAGATGCTGCCAGCCACGGGTCAGGTAGTGCCGGTATTTTTCGGTGCTGATACCGACCTGGATATTGAAGCTGAGCAGGCGCAACCGGCTATCTGCCGGCAAGCCCGTGGATTCCAGGTGATCCTCATTGACCCGCGCGTCATGCAGGCCAACAACGCGTTCGGTACCCCAGCGGCGCATGACAGGCCCCTTACTTGGCTGCGCGCTCTTTGGCGATCAGTTGGTCGGCAACATTGAGGGTCGCTTCAGGACCACCGGTAGTGCCCAGGTCGAAACGGTATTTGCCGTTGACGATCATGGTTGGAACGCCCTGCACGCCATACTTCTGCGCGAGTTCCTTGGCCTGCTTGATCTGGCCCTGGATGGCGAAGGAATTGAAAGTGGCCAGGAACTTGTCCTTGTCTACACCCTGGGTTGCGACGAAGTCAGCCATTTCATCAGGCTTGGTCAGGCGCTTGCCTTGTTTCTGGATCGCGTCGAAGACGGCGTTGTGAACCTTGTGCTCCACACCCATGGCTTCCAGGGTCAGGAACAGTTGGCCGTGTGCATCCCAAGGGCCGCCGAACATGGCCGGAATACGTTTGAAGTTCACATCGGAAGGCAATTTCTCAACCCATGGGTTGATGGTCGGTTCAAAGGCGTAGCAATGCGGGCACCCATACCAGAACAGCTCCACCACTTCGATTTTGCCGGGTACCGATACAGGTACAGGGTTAGCCAATTCAACGTAGGTCTTACCGGCTTCAAGCGGCACGTCGGCAGCTTGTGCGGTCATGCCGAAGAGGCTGGCAGTGACGAGAGCGGCGCTGAGGATCAGATTACGCATGCTTTACTCCTGGACAAATAAAGTCGCCTCACGCGACCTTTGTTGTGACAGGTCTACGCGGGCATGAGTTCGTTAGTGTAACGGCACCGGCCACAAAAAAGGGCGGCCTAAGCCACCCTTTTTATGCTTGCATCGCGGGATTAATCGAGCGTTAACGTACTGCCCGGATCAGTGCAGGCCCTGGATGTACTGGGAAACCGCTTCGATATCCTTGTTGCTGAGCTTGGCAGCAATGCTCTGCATGATCTTGGTATCACCGTCGTTGGTACGATTGCCTTCACGGAAGTCAGTCAGCTGCTTGGCGACATACTGCGCATGCTGGCCGCTCAAGTGAGGGAAGCCTGCCGCTGCAAGGCCTGCGCCATTAGGCGAGTGGCAACCGATGCACGAAGGCATGCCTTTTTCAAGGTTGCCACCGCGGAACAGGTCTTGGCCGCGGGCCACCTGCTTGGGATCGGCAGCTCCCACACTGCCTTTCTGGCTGGAAAAATAGGCGGCGATATCGGCCAGGTCCTGGTCACTGAGGTTGGTCAGCAAGCCGGTCATTTCCAGGACCGTGCGCTTGCCGTCCTTGATGTCGTGCATCTGCTTGGTCAGGTAACGCTCCCCCTGGCCGGCCAGTTTGGGGAAGTTCGGTGCCGGGCTATTACCATCCGGTCCATGGCAAGCACCACACACGGCGGCTTTCGCCTGACCCGCAGCAGCGTCGCCTGCAGCATGGGCAACACCGGTGATGCCCAAGGTCAACAGCAGACTCACGATCAGTTTGTTCATCAGCTAATCCAACTACGGCTAAGGGTTTAAGAGTTATCTAACCGGGTTTACTCACCATCATTTCAATAATGGCCTGGTAATCCTCGGGACTGCAGTCCATGCACAAACCACGCGGCGGCATTGCCTTGAAACCCTGGGTCACGTGTCGCACCAGCGTGTCCATGCCCTGCGCCCGCCTGGGCGCCCATGCTGCCTGGTCACCCCGCTTCGGGGCGTTCGGCAGTTGGCCGGCATGGCAAGCCACGCAAACTCGGTTGTACACCGCTTCCGGATCCTGTGTAGCCTGAGCGCCGTAAAGCGGAACCAGGACACCGATAGCAAGCAACCATCTGGTCATACATCGACCTTTTCAGGGTTTGAGAGCGTTTTGCGTTCTAATGCGCAATAAAGGTCTATCGCTCCCGTGAACTTCATCCTTCGCTGGGACAAAGCACACACAAAATCTGCGGCATTATATACTGGCGCTACTGAAACGGAAACGACACCGCTTGCCGCACCCTTTTTCGGCACCGCCCACATCGGAAATCTCATGCAACTCAAGAATCCCATCCTCGGCCTGTGCCAACAGTCCACGTTCATGCTCAGCGCCGCCAAAGTTGACCAATGCCCCGATGACGAAGGCTTTGAAGTCGCCTTTGCCGGTCGCTCCAACGCCGGTAAATCCAGCGCGCTGAACACCCTGACCCACGCCAGCCTGGCGCGTACCTCGAAAACCCCGGGCCGCACGCAGTTGCTCAACTTCTTCAAGCTAGACGATGATCGGCGTCTGGTCGACCTTCCCGGCTACGGTTACGCAAAAGTCCCTATCCCGTTGAAGCTGCACTGGCAGCGTCACCTGGAGGCTTACCTGGGCGGCCGGGAGAGTTTGAAGGGCTTGATCCTGATGATGGACATCCGTCATCCAATGACCGACTTCGACCTGCTGATGCTCGATTGGGCAGTCGCCAGCGGCATGCCAATGCATATCCTGCTGACCAAGGCCGACAAGCTGACCTACGGCGCCGCCAAGAACACGCTGCTCAAAGTGCAGGCCGAAATCCGTAAAGGGTGGGGTGACGCGATCACCATCCAGTTGTTCTCAGCGCCAAAGCGCATGGGCCTGGAAGACGCCTACACCGTGCTGGCCAGTTGGATGGAATTGGCAGACAAGGGCGCGGAAATCGCCGAGTAACTTTTCGACGGGCAAAAAAAACCCCGGACTTCGTATGGGGAGGGGAAGTTCGGGGTTCAAGTTCCGGACCGCTAGGGCGGGGTCCAGATATCTGCCAACACTTAACACAACATAGGAGCATTGAAGGGCTTCACCACCCATTCAGTAACTCTGAGTCGCATTTCATGAGTTAAGTTCCTGCCCGCCCAAAAAACTATTGGCAATAACTGACATCACTTTCGGATCTAACGCGCTCAGCCGCCACGCTGGGTGGCGGCAAAGCCGCGAAATCAGTGGGCTTCGTCCCAGTTGTCGCCCACACCCACTTCCACCAGCAAGGGCACATCCAGTGTCACGGCCTGGCTCATGTGCTGACGAATCTCCTCACGCACTGTATCGACCAGGTCTTCGCGAACCTCCAGCACCAATTCATCGTGCACCTGCAGGATGACTTTGGCGTCCAGGCCCGACTCGGCCAGCCAGTGATCCACCGCCACCATGGCTTTCTTGATGATGTCCGCCGCCGTGCCCTGCATCGGTGCGTTGATCGCCGTCCGTTCGGCACCCTTGCGCAGCGCCGGGTTCTTCGCGTTGATGTCCGGCAGGTACAGGCGACGACCAAAAATGGTCTCGACGTATCCCTGCTCGGCCGCCTGGGCGCGGGTGCGTTCCATATAAGCCAGCACGCCAGGGTAGCGGGCGAAGTAGCGGTCGATATACGCCTGGGATTGCTTGCGGTCGACGCCGATCTGCTTGGCCAGGCCAAACGCGCTCATGCCGTAGATCAGGCCGAAGTTGATCGCCTTGGCGCTGCGCCGCTGGTCGGTGGTCACTGCATCCAACGCCACCCCGAATACTTCGGCAGCGGTAGCCTTGTGCACATCCAGGTCATTACGGAAAGCATGCAGCAGGCCTTCATCCTTGGCCAGGTGCGCCATGATCCGCAGTTCGATCTGCGAGTAGTCCGCCGCCAGCAACTTGTAGCCTTTGGGCGCGATGAACGCCTGGCGAATCCGCCGGCCTTCGGCGGTGCGGATCGGAATGTTCTGCAAGTTCGGGTCACTGGACGACAAACGCCCGGTTGCCGCCACCGCTTGGTGATAAGACGTGTGAATACGCCCGGTGCGCGGGTTGATCTGCTCTGGCAGGCGGTCGGTGTAGGTGCTTTTGAGCTTGCTCATCGAGCGGTATTGCATCAGTACCTTGGGCAACGGGAAATCCTGGTCGGCCAACTCGGCGAGCACCGCTTCGGCGGTCGACGCCTGGCCCTTGGCGGTCTTGCTGAGCACCGGGTGGCCGAGTTTTTCGTAGAGGATCGCGCCCAATTGCTTGGGTGAGCCAAGGTTGAATTCCTCACCCGCGATGGCAAATGCCTCGCGCTCCAACTCGACCATCTTGTTCCCCAGCTCAACGCTCTGCACACCGAGGAGCTTGGCATCCACAAGCGCACCCTGGCGTTCGATACGCGCCAACACCGGCACCAACGGCATTTCGATATCCGTCAGCACCGAGGCCAGGCTTGGGATAGCCAGGAGTTTTTCATGCAGGGTCTGATGCAGGCGCAAGGTCACGTCAGCATCTTCTGCGGCATATGGGCCGGCTTGTTCGAGGGAGATCTGGTCAAAAGTCAGCTGTTTGGCGCCTTTGCCGGCGATATCCTGGAAGCTGACGGTGGTGTGGCCCAGGTATTTCTGAGCCAGGCTGTCCATATCATGGCGGGTGGCGGTGGAATCCAGGACGTAGGACTCGAGCATAGTGTCGTAGGCAATGCCCTGCACCGAGATGCCGCATGCCTGATCACCGCCGATAGCGCAGTTGGCCAGGATGTTCATGTCGAACTTGGCGTGCTGGCCGACCTTGAGCTTGCTCGGGTCTTCGAGAATCGGCTTGAGTGCGCGCAGCACCGTGTCACGGTCCAGTTGCTCCGGTACGCCCATGTAGGAATGGGTCAGCGGGATATAGGCGGCCTCATAGGGCTGGACTGCAAACGACAACCCCACCAATTGCGCCTGCTGGGCATCAATGCCAGTGGTCTCGGTGTCGAAGGCAAACAACTTGGCGTCGCCGAGCTTCTTCAACCACACGTCAAAACGCGCCTGGTCGAGGATGGTTTCGTACTTTAGTGCGGTATCGACGAGCGGCGCATTCTCCACAACCGGAGCCGCCACCTCCAGCCCAGAGCGCTTGGCGTCGCGTTGCACTTCGTCGAACCAGCTCTTGAACTCCAGGAGGGTGTACAACTCCAGGAGCTTCTCGCGATCCGGCTCGATCAGGTGCAGGTCATCCAAGCCCACATCCAGCGGTACATCGATCTTGATGGTTGCCAGCTGGTAGGACAGGAACGCCATCTCCTTATGCTCCAGCAGCTTGGCCGGCAGCGTCTTGGCACCGCGGATGGGCAGGGTTGGCACGATATCCAGTTGCTCGTACAACTCTTTCAGGCCGCCATTAACGCCCACCAACAAGCCAGAGGCGGTTTTGGGACCAATGCCTGGAACCCCTGGAATGTTGTCGGACGAGTCGCCCATCAGCGCCAGATAGTCGATGATCTGCTCCGGAGCGACGCCAAATTTCTCCTTTACGCCCTCCACATCCATGGCGCTACCGGTCATGGTGTTGACCAAGGTAATGTGCCCGTCCACCAGTTGCGCCATGTCCTTGTCACCGGTCGAAATCACCACCGGGCGGTCAGCGGCCGCGCTGCTGCGGGCCAGGGTGCCGATGACATCATCGGCCTCGACGCCTTCGACGCACAGTAAAGGGAAGCCCAGGGCGATCACGCTCTGGTGCAGCGGCTCGATCTGCAAGCGCATGTCATCTGGCATGCTCGGACGGTTGGCCTTGTACTGCGCGTACATATCGTCGCGAAAGGTCCCACCCTTGGCGTCGAACACCACCGCGAACGGGCTGTCCGGGTACTGCTTGCGCAGGCTCTTGAGCATGTTCAACACGCCCTTGACCGCACCGGTCGGCAGGCCTTTGGAGGTGGTCAGGGGTGGCAGCGCATGGAAGGCGCGGTACAGATAAGAAGAACCGTCCACCAGGACGAGGGGTGCTTGGCTCATGAGCAGGATCAACCTTTTCGGCGGGTCAGGCGCTAGAATAGCCGGACCAATGAAAACAAAGGGACAAGGTTATCATGCGTACATTCAATCGCCTGCTGTTGACCGGCTTGTTTGCATTCGCTCCGCTGGCCGCCATGGCGGCAGACACCGCCCCTTCGGGCGACCCGGAAGTCACCATTCGCACGGAAGGCGACCGGACTATCCAGGAGTACCGCCAAAACGGTTTCCTGTACGCAATCAAGGTGACCAAGAAAGGCTTTCCACCGTATTTCCTGGTGCGCGCGGACGGAACCGATGCGAACTTCATCCGCTCTGACCAGCCGGATATGCTGATCCCTTCATGGAAGATCTTCGAATGGAAATGATTTCTTAACTTTAATCGGCGCTGCTCCCCGCAGCGCCCGTAATGGCAGTTTTAACCATGTCTGTGTTCACCCCCCTGGCTCGGCCCGAGCTGGAAACCTTTCTTGCCCCCTATGGGCTCGGCCGCCTGCTTGACTTCCAGGGGATTGCCGCTGGTAGCGAAAACACCAATTTTTTTATCAGCCTGGAGCAAGGCGAGTTCGTCCTGACCCTGGTTGAACGCGGCCCGGTCGCAGAAATGCCGTTCTTCATCGAACTGCTCGACGTGCTCCACGACGCCGACCTGCCCGTGCCCTACGCCCTGCGCACCACCGACGGCGTCGCCTTGCGCGAACTGGCCGGTAAACCGGCGTTGCTGCAACCGCGCCTGGCCGGCAAGCACATCAAGGACGCCAACGCCCAGCACTGCGCCCAGGTCGGCGACCTGCTCGGCCATCTGCACTTGGCGACGCAAGGCGAGAAAGTGCTGGAACGCAAGACTGATCGCGGGCTGAACTGGATGCTCAGCGAAGGCGCACAGCTGATTTCGCACTTGAACGATGCACAGCAAAGCCTGCTGCAAGCTGCATTGACTGAAATCGAGGCCCACAAGGTCGAGATCCTCGCCCTGCCGCGCGCCAACGTTCACGCCGACCTGTTCCGTGACAACGCGATGTTCGAAGGCACGCACCTGACGGGCTTGATCGACTTCTATAACGCCTGTTCGGGGCCAATGTTGTACGACGTGGCGATCGCCCTGAATGACTGGTGTTCGGATGCCGACGGCGTGATAGATGGGCAACGTGCCCGTGCGCTGCTGGGTGCCTACGCAGGGCTACGGCCGTTCACCGCCAAGGAGGCCGAGTTGTGGCCGACCATGTTGCGCGTGGCCTGCGTGCGGTTCTGGCTGTCGCGACTGATCGCCGCGGAATCCTTTGCCGGGCAAGATGTGTTGATCCACGATCCCGCCGAGTTCGAGCATCGGTTGGCGCAACGCCAGCAGGTCACCGTCCACCTGCCATTCGCGCTCTAAGGACCCACCCGGTCAAAAATGTGGAAGGGGCCTGCCCCCTCCCACATTTGATCTTGGTTGAGGCTTACAACGACTCCAGGCAACCTGCCAGGTCATTCCCCAACTTATCCAACACCTGCTCGTAACCCTGGGCCGACGCCGGGGTGTAGCCGCCCAGTGCATCCAGTTCCGCCAGTTTCACCGGCAAACCGGCCACCAAGGTCTCGGCAAGGCGCGGGCGCAAGGGTGGTTCACTGAACACGCAGGTCTTACCGACTTCCTGCAAACGCGTACGCATCGCCGCCACGTGCTGGGCGCCGGGTTGCACTTCGGCCGCGACGCTGAACACACCGGCGTGCTTGAGCCCATAAGCGTCTTCAAAGTAGTCGAAGGCCTCGTGGAACACGAAGTAAGGTTTGGCACTGACGCCTGCCATACGCGCTTTCAGGCGCGCGTCCAAAGCATCCAGGCGGCCATCAAACGCTTTCACGTTGCTCTGATAACGCTCGGCATTCTCCGGGTCAACGGCGCTGAGGTCCGCAGCCATGCGCGCGGCGATGACCCGCGCGTTGACGGTCGACAGCCACAAATGTGCATCCAGGCTGCCCGGGCGGTGATCGTGGTCATGTTCGTCAGCATCATCGGCGTGAGAATGGCTATCTTCGGCGAAACGACGCAATTTCATGCCCGGCAGGTCCTGCACCGCCACGGTTGCCGCCGTACGGCCCTTGAGCACGCGGGGCAGGAAGCTTTCCATGTCCGGGCCGATCCAATAGAGCAAGTCCACCGATTGCACACGCCGTACGTCGGATGGGCGCAAGGCGTAGTTATGGGGCGACGCGCCTGGCGGCAGCAGCACCTCTGGAATGGCCACACCCTCCTGCACAGCCGCGGCGATCAGTTGCAGCGGCTTGATGCTGGTCAGCACCTTGACCTCGGCCTGAGCGGCACCGGCAATGAACAAACTGGCGGCAAATACGACAAAAACGGGAAAAAGTCGGGACACGATGACCACTCAATGGCGTAGGAACGGGTAACATAATAACGTCTCTATCAAATGTCTGTCGCCGCTCATGCCTATAACACCGCTTGCCAGCCGTCCCCACGACCACTCTCACTGCGTGCATACCGCGCTGTCGGAAGCCGATACCCTGTGCGCACAGAAGGGCTTGCGCCTGACTGCTTTGCGCCGGCGGGTGCTGGAGCTGGTGTGGCAAAGCCACAAGCCACTGGGCGCCTACGACATTCTCGGCGTGCTCAGCGAGCAGGACGGGCGCCGCGCCGCGCCGCCCACGGTGTATCGCGCACTGGACTTCCTGCTGGACAACGGCCTGGTACACCGCATTGCCTCGCTCAACGCCTTTGTCGGCTGCAATCACCCGGAACACGCCCACCAGGGCCAGTTCCTGATCTGCCGCAAGTGCCACGCCGCCATCGAGCTTGAACAAAAAAGCATCAGCGACGCCATTATCACGAGTTCCGCCGATGTCGGCTTCAAGGTGGAAGGGCAAACCGTCGAAGTCGTCGGTCTCTGCTCCGGTTGTCAGGGGGCTTGATGAGCAATGCGCTAATCCGCCTGGAGCAGGTCGGGGTCACGTTCGCCGGGCAAAACGTGCTGGATAACATCGCACTGAGTGTGGAGCCGGGGCAGATCGTCACCCTGATCGGCCCCAATGGCGCCGGCAAGACTACCCTGGTGCGCGCTGTCCTCGGCCTGCTCAAGCCCGACACTGGCAGCGTGTGGCGCAAGCCCAAGCTGCGCGTCGGCTATATGCCACAAAAACTGCATGTGGACCCAACGCTGCCATTGTCCGTGCTGCGTTTCCTGCGCCTGGTACCCGGCGTGGACCGCACCCGCGCGCAGGCGGCGCTCAAGGAAGTCGGCGCTGAACACGTGATCGACAGCCCGGTGCAAAGCATCTCCGGGGGCGAAATGCAGCGCGTCTTGCTGGCCCGCGCCCTGTTGCGCGAGCCTGAACTGCTGGTGCTCGATGAGCCGGTACAAGGCGTCGACGTCGCTGGCCAGGCCGAGCTGTACAGCCTGATCACCCGCCTGCGCGACCGCCATGGCTGCGGTGTGCTGATGGTTTCCCACGACCTGCACCTGGTGATGAGTACCACTGACCAGGTGGTGTGCCTCAACCGTCATGTGTGCTGCTCCGGCCACCCGGAACAGGTCAGCGGCGATCCGGCGTTTGTCGAACTGTTCGGCAAGAACGCACAGAGCCTGGCGATCTACCACCACCATCACGACCACGCCCATGACCTGCATGGCGCCGTGGTCGACGATCCCGCGACACCTCACACCCACGTTCATGGAGATAGCTGCAAGCATGGCTGATTTTCTGCTCTACGCCCTGCTGGCAGGCTTGGCTCTGGCGCTGGTGGCGGGCCCCCTGGGTTCGTTCGTGGTCTGGCGGCGCATGGCTTACTTCGGCGACACGTTGTCGCATGCCGCGCTGCTGGGCGTAGCCATGGGTTTCCTGCTGGACGTCAGCCCAACCATCGCCGTGACGGCAGGCTGCCTGCTGCTGGCGGTACTGCTCGTGACCCTGCAACAGCGCCAACCGCTGGCCTCCGACACGCTGCTGGGCATCCTGGCGCCGAGTACGCTGTCCCTGGGCCTGGTGGTGCTGAGCTTCATGCATGAAGTGCGCATCGACCTGATGGCCTACCTGTTCGGTGACTTGCTGGCAATCAGCCCAACCGACCTGGCCTGGATCCTCGGCGGCAGCGCAGCCGTGCTGGTGCTGCTGGTGAGCCTGTGGCGGCCACTGCTGGCGATCACCGTGCATGAGGAGCTGGCCACCGTCGAAGGCTTGCCCGTCCCCGCTCTGCGCATGGCGCTGATGTTGTTGATCGCAGTGGTGATCGCTGTCGCGATGAAGATTGTCGGCGTATTGTTGATCACATCGCTGCTGATCATCCCCGCAGCCGCCGCCCAGCGTCACGCCCGTTCACCGGAGCAGATGGCGCTCGGCGCCAGCCTGTTGGGGATGCTTGCGGTATGCGGGGGCCTGGCGCTGTCCTGGTTCAAGGACACCCCGGCAGGACCGTCGATTGTGGTCACGGCCGCCGCCCTGTTTCTGCTGAGTTTTGTCCTGCCCCGTCGAGGGGTGTAGACTTGCTCGCTTTTTGCGCAAATAGAGAGTCGCAGGAATGAAGCCGTTCACCTCCCGTTATCTGCTCCTTGCCGCATTTTCCCTGCTGCTGGGCGCCTGTCAAAGCACACCGCCCGCCGCCCCCGAGGCGCCTGACGCGCGCGCTGCGGCCATCGCACAGCTGGAGCAAAACCTCGCCAGCAGTGAGCTGGCCACCGCCGAAGACCAGCTCGCCGCATTGCAGGCCGAGTCGCCCAACGACCCAGCGCTGGAGGCGTACCAGCGCCAATTGGCCGAAGCCTATCTGCAACGCAGTCAAATCGTATTGCAAAAAGGCGATGTCAACGCCGCCGCCACCGCCCTGAGCCGCGCCCGTGCATTGATGCCCAAGGCCCCGGCGCTGACGGGTGGGGTAAACAGCGCCATCACCCACGCCCGCAAAGCCGAGCTGGACAAAGCCGAGGCCGCCCTGAAAGCCGCCGAAACCAAACCCGCCGCCAAGGTCATCGACCCGTCCGCCCAAAGCACTACCGTAGCGCTGAACCTCACCGATATCGAAGAACTGCGCCATCAACTGGACGCCATCGCTACCGATGTCGTGAATTACCAGTGTGAAGTCAGCCTCCAGGTGCCGCGCACCCAGGATTACCCATGGCTGGCCACGCTACTGACCAAACGGGTGAAGCGGATTGATTCGGGGTATGACCTGAAGATTCAACGGCAGATTCTGAAGAACATCTCGGCGCAGGTTGTGCTGACTCCGCGTAAGGCGGAATGACGCATCGGGGGCAAGCGCCCTCCCACATTTGGAATACATTTCAAATGTGGGAGGGCGCTTGCCCCCGATGACGATCTAACAAACAACCAAAAAATCAGGCCGGGATCGCCTTGGCCTTCGGCTCACGATCCCAAACCCGATGCTGGGCAATCGCGGCAAAAAACGCCTTGAACGCTTTCGCATCCGAACCAACGATCAACCCCGCATCCGCCTCAAGCTTGAGCAAATCCAGCAATGGCTTCGCGTCACTGGCCACCGTGATCGCTTTCAGATGCTTGTAGGCTTCCAGCAGGAAGTGCAACGCCACACCATCACCGCTCAAGGCTTTCACCGAGTC
Source organism: Pseudomonas sp. OVF7 (assembly GCF_030644265.1). Classification (NCBI taxonomy): domain Bacteria; kingdom Pseudomonadati; phylum Pseudomonadota; class Gammaproteobacteria; order Pseudomonadales; family Pseudomonadaceae; genus Pseudomonas; species Pseudomonas sp. OVF7. The sequence continues at coordinate 7,085,299 of NZ_CP128996.1, forward strand.
TTTCCCGCCAGGCACGAACACCGCATCAAACGCAATGGACGGCATGCCTTCCATCGACGCATCCACCTTCAGGCGCTTGCCATCAGCCGTCTTCACCGGCGCCGAAGTCGGCCCCAACAGCTTGGCATGGGCACCCTCAGCTTCCAGCGCCTTCTTCAGCGCATCAATCGCTGTGCCATCCACGCCATCAGCGGCAAGGATCGCCACTTTGCGCGTCTTGATATCGCCCGACAGCAGGTTCACCTGGCTCAGCGCCGGCGACTCTTTCAATGACGTCTTGCGTGGCGGTACCGTGCCCTTGGTCGGCGCCGGCAAACCGAGGTTCTGCGCCACGCGCTTGGCCAGTTCCAGATCGATATTGGCCAGAATCTCGTTGACCTGGCGCGCACGGATAAACTCACGCTCCACCTTACCCAACTCGAAGCTGTAGGCCGCGATGATGTGCTCTTTCTCATGGTGGCTCATGCTGTTGAAGAACAGCGTGGCTTGGGAAAAGTGATCGCCAAACGACTCACTGCGTTCGCGGACCTTGTTCGCGTCGACCCGCTCATAGTAGGTCTCAAAACCGCCATCCTGAGCAGCTGCCGGGGTTTCTTTGGGCCAGCCGCCGTCAATCGAGTTGGGCTCGTAGGCCGCACGGCCCTTGTCGATCACCGTGCGATGCTGGGCGTCGCGTTGACCATTATGGAAAGGCACTACCGGCCGGTTGATCGGCAGCTCATGGAAGTTCGGCCCTCCCAGTCGGCTGATCTGGGTATCCGTGTAGGAAAACAGACGGCCTTGCAGCAACGGGTCGTTGGTGAAGTCGATGCCTGGGACGATATGGCCAGGGCAGAACGCAACTTGCTCGACTTCAGCAAAGAAGTTGTCCGGATTGCGGTTAAGCACCATCTTGCCCAGCGGGGTGATGGGCACCAGCTCCTCGGGGATGATCTTGGTCGGGTCCAGCAGGTCGAAGTCGAACTTATGCTCATCTTCTTCGGCGACGATTTGTACACCCAGCTCCCACTCAGGGTAATCGCCACTTTCGATGGCTTCCCACAGGTCGCGGCGGTGGTAGTCGGTGTCTTTACCGGCTAGCTTTTGCGCCTCGTCCCACACCAGCGAGCAGGTGCCGACATTTGGATGCCAGTGGAATTTCACGAAGCTCGACTTACCTTCGATATTGATCAAGCGGAAGGTATGAATACCGAACCCCTGCATGGCGCGCAGGCTTTTTGGAATGGCACGGTCGGACATTGCCCACAGCACCATGTGTGCCGACTCCGGCTGCAGCGAGACAAAATCCCAAAACGTATCGTGCGCCGAGCCGCCGGTAGGAATCTCGTTGTGCGGCTCAGGTTTTACCGCGTGCACAAAGTCGGGAAACTTGATCGCATCCTGGATGAAAAATACCGGCATGTTGTTGCCCACCAGGTCGAAGTTGCCTTCGTCGGTGAAGAACTTCACGGCAAAGCCCCGCACGTCGCGCACGGTATCGCCCGAACCACGCGGGCCCTGCACCGTAGAAAAGCGCACGAACACCGGGGTTTTATGCTCGGGGTTCCGCAGGAAGCCAGCCTTACTCAGCGCTGAATGGTTTGCATAGGTCTGGAAATACCCATGGGCGCCCGTACCACGGGCATGCACGATGCGCTCCGGGATACGTTCGTGATCGAAGTGCGTGATTTTCTCACGCATGATGAAGTCTTCCAGCAGCGACGGGCCGCGGGCGCCGACTTTCAACGTGTTCTGGTTATCGGAAATCCTTACGCCTTGGTTGGTACGCAGCGCCTGGCCGGTCGCGTCGGAACGGAACGCCTCCAGGGCCTGCAGCTTGGCGTTGGTGTTGCCACGGTCCAGGGTATCGGTGCCCGCGAGTTCACTCTTCGGCGGGGTAGCTGGCTTCTTGGTACTCATCAGACAAAACTCCTTATTCAAAGTGGCCAGAGCGGTCCCCGGCTCGTTTGAGCAAAACCCCAGGCACGGCACCTGGGAAATCGCGTTGCTTAAGTAGTGACTGACGCAGTTTTGTACCGTTCCTTTTTTATGACCTTTGATCGCGTTATTGCCAAATCGCTGGATGAATGCGAAATAAATGCTAAGAAACGCTATACGGACAGGCTAAAATGCGCGCCCGGCTAACCGCTGATCCCTTTTCCATGCGCCCCACAAGGTTCGCTACGTGATCGAGTTTCATAACGTCCATAAAACCTACCGCGTCGCCGGTAAGGATATCCCCGCACTGCACCCCACCAGCCTGCGCGTAGAGAACGGCCAGGTGTTTGGCCTGATCGGCCATTCGGGTGCGGGTAAAAGCACCCTGCTGCGCCTGATCAACCGCCTGGAAGAACCCAGCGGCGGCCAGATCAATGTCGACGGTGAAGAAGTCACGGCCCTGGACGCCAACGGCCTGCGTCGTTTCCGCCAGCAGGTCGGGATGATCTTCCAGCACTTCAATCTGCTGGCCTCCAAGACCGTTGCCGACAACGTGGCACTGCCGCTGACCCTGGCCGGCGAATTGTCCCGCAGGGAAATCGACCAGCGCGTGGCCGAATTGCTCGCTCGTGTCGGGCTGTCGGACCATGCCAGGAAATACCCGGCGCAGCTGTCCGGCGGCCAGAAGCAGCGCGTCGGTATCGCCCGCGCCCTGGCGACCAAACCCAAGATTCTGCTGTGCGACGAAGCCACCAGCGCCCTCGACCCGCAGACCACCGCCTCGGTCCTGCAATTGCTGGCCCAGATCAACCGCGAGTTGAAACTGACCATCGTGCTGATCACCCATGAAATGGATGTGATCCGCCGCGTGTGCGACCAGGTCGCCGTGATGGACGCCGGCGTGATCGTCGAGCAAGGCTCGGTGGCCGATGTGTTCCTGCACCCCAAGCACGCGACCACCAAGCGCTTCGTGCAGGAAGCCGAGCAGGTCGATGAAGGCGAGCAGCGCGATGACTTCGCCCATGTACCAGGCCGTATCGTGCGCCTGACATTCCAGGGCGAAGCGACCTACGCGCCGCTGCTGGGTACCGTCGCTCGCGAAACGGGGGTGGACTACAGCATCCTTGCCGGGCGTATCGACCGCATCAAAGACATCCCCTACGGGCAACTGACCCTCGCCGTCACCGGCGGCGACATGGAAGCGGCCTTTGCGCGCTTCACCGCCGCAGACGTCCACATGGAGGTCCTGCGCTAATGGAAGTCCTGTTGAGTTTCTTCGCCAATATCGACTGGTCCGAAATCTGGCTCGCCACCGGCGACACCATGATCATGTTATTTGGCTCGCTGTTCTTCACTGTGCTTCTCGGCCTGCCACTGGGCGTGCTGTTGTTCCTGTGCAGCCCGCGCCAGTTGTTCGAACAAAAAGGTGTATACGCGCTGCTGTCGCTGATCGTGAACATCCTGCGTTCGCTGCCGTTCATCATCCTGTTGATCGTGATGATCCCGTTCACGGTACTGATCACCGGCACATCGCTGGGCGTGGCCGGCGCTATCCCGCCACTCGTCGTCGGGGCAACGCCATTTTTTGCACGGCTGGTGGAAACCGCCTTGCGCGAAGTCGACCGCGGCATCATCGAAGCCACCCAGTCCATGGGCGCCAGCACGCGTCAGATCATTACCAACGCCCTGCTGCCCGAAGCCCGCCCCGGCATTTTCGCGGCGATCACGGTGACGGCGATTACATTGGTGTCCTACACCGCCATGGCCGGTGTGGTCGGCGCCGGTGGCTTGGGTGACTTGGCGATCCGCTTCGGTTACCAGCGTTTCCAAACCGACGTGATGGTGGTCACCGTGGTGATGCTGTTGGTTCTGGTGCAAATTCTGCAAACCGTCGGCGACAAGCTGGTGGTGCACTTTTCTCGAAAATAACGGCCATTGCCGGCCCCCGCCGGCACATGCCCGAACAAGGAGCTTGCTGGATGAAAAAACTACTGGTTGCTTTCGCCGCCGTTGCCGCGTTTTCCGCCCACGCCGAGACAATTACTGTCGCTGCGTCGCCGGTACCCCATGCGGAAATCCTCGAATTCGTGAAGCCTGCACTCGCCAAAGAGGGCGTGGATCTGCAAGTCAAAGTCTTCACCGACTACGTGCAGCCCAACGTGCAAGTGGCTGAAAAACGCCTGGACGCAAACTTCTTCCAGCACCAGCCGTACCTTGATGAGTTCAACAAAGCCAAGGGCACTCAGCTGGTGAGCGTCGGCGCCGTGCACCTGGAGCCCCTGGGTGCTTACTCGAGCAAGTACAAAAAGCTGGAAGACCTGCCGGACGGCGCCAACGTAGTGATCCCGAACGACGCCACCAATGGCGGCCGCGCGCTGTTGCTGCTGGCCAAGCACAACCTGATCACCCTGAAGGACCCGACCAACATCCTGTCGACCATCAAGGACATCACCGGCAACCCGAAAAAACTCAAGTTCCGTGAACTGGAAGCCGCCACCCTGCCGCGCGTGCTGACCCAGGTCGACCTGGCGCTGATCAACACCAACTACGCGCTGGAAGCCAAGCTGGACCCATCCAAGGACGCCCTGGTGATCGAAGGCAATGACTCGCCTTACGTGAACATCCTGGTAACCCGCGAAGACAACAAGGATTCGGACGCCGTGAAAAAGCTGGTTGCCGCCCTGCACACGCCTGAGGTGAAGCAGTTCATCCAAGAGAAGTACAAAGGCGCAATCCTGCCGGCGTTCTGATCCGACTCGGTCTCCAACACTCTGAAGATCAAAAAATGTGGGAGGGGGCTTGCCCCCGATGGCGGCAGATCAGCCAGCTGATGCAGCGACTGATACTCCGCCATCGGGGCAAGCCCCCTCCCACATGTGTTTTGTATTACCTGTTACTTGCGCTGCAACAACCCCGGCAACTGCGCCACCAGCTTCTGGTTGTTCAGCGGCGCGCGGATAAAGCCACGCTGGGTGCCATCCGGGCCAATCAGCGCGAGGTTACCGCTGTGGTCGACGGTGTAGTTGGGCTTGCTGGTATCCGCCGGAATGAACGGAATGCTCACCGCATTCGACACCTTCTGCACATCGTCCACATTCGCGCCGGTCAAGCCCTGGAACTGCGGGTCGAAGTAGCCCAAGTACTGTTTGAGCTGGGTCGGTGTATCGCGGTTCGGGTCGACACTGACCAGGATCACCTGCAACTTATCCACAGCCTCCTTGGGCAGCTCGCTCTTGATCTGGCGCAGTTGGGCGAGCGTGGTGGGGCAGATGTCCGGGCAGAAGGTGTAGCCGAAGAACAGCAGGCTCCACTTGCCTTTCAACTCATTGACCAGCACCGGCTGGCCTTCCTGGTTAGTCATGCTCACCGACGGCAGCTGGCGGCTTTGCGGCAGCAGGATGATACCTGCGTCGATCAAGGCGGTGGGGTCACCCTGGCCCTTGCCCGAGAGCACCTTGTTGACGGTCAGGCCCATGATCAACGCGACAATGGCCACCAGAATGAAGACAGTTTTTTGAGTTCGAGTCATAGGTTCAACAGTAAGTAGTGATCTACGAGCAGGGCGATAAACAGCAGGAACAAGTACCAGATAGAGTACTTGAAGGTGTTGATCGCCGCGTGCGGCTGAGCGCCACGGTACAGCACCCAGGCCCATTGCAGAAAGCGTGCGCCCAAAACCAGCGCGCACGCCAGGTAGAGCAGGCCGCTCATATGGATCACATAGGGCATCAAGCTCACCGCCAGCAGCGCGAAGGTGTAGAGCAGGATATGCACCTTGGTGTAGTGCTCACCATGGGTAACCGGCAGCATCGGGATATCGGCCTTGGCGTACTCCTCTTTGCGATGAATGGCCAGGGCCCAGAAATGCGGCGGGGTCCAGGCAAAGATGATCAGCACCAGCAGCAACGGTTCGGCGCTGATATGGCCGGTGACCGCAACCCATCCCAACAGCGGCGGAGCGGCGCCGGCCAGGCCGCCAATCACGATATTCTGCGGGGTCGCACGCTTGAGAAAACCGGTGTAGATCACCGCGTAGCCGAGCAGAGAGGCCAGCGTCAACCAGGCCGCCAGCGGGTTGGTGAAGGCCAGCAACAGCGCGAGCCCTGCAACCGCCAGAAACAACGCAAAAGCCAATGCCGCAATAGGCGACACGCGCCCTTCCGCCATCGGCCGCTTGTGGGTGCGGGCCATCACCGCATCAATCCGTCGATCCACCACATGGTTGACCGCCGCCGCGCCGCCGGCACACAGGGCAATGCCCAGGTTGCCGAACACCAACACCGTCCACGGCACCCCTGCACGGGTGGCGAGGAACATGCCCACCAGGGAGGTGATGAGCATCAGCACCACCACTTTCGGTTTGGTCAGTTCCAGGTAGTCGCGCCAGACTGCCTGGCCGTGACGCGCGCCGATCAAGGTCGCCATGGCATCTCTCCTTTAAGGGTGGTGAGGCCGGATATCGGCTTGCGCGGAAGGAAGCGCCAGCCGAACGGCAGTTGATGACGCACCCGAACCAGGCTGGTGCGGGCGTGGTAATTGACCAATACCAGGGTCAGCAACAATGCTGCGCCGCCAGCATTGTGAGCGACTGCAACCGGCAGCGGCAGGTGGAAATACACGTTGCTCAGGCCCAGGCTGATTTGCGCCGCCAAAGCGATCAGCAACAGCCCCGCGAGCCGGGTCATGCCGACGACGCGCAGCTGCCAGGCCAAGCCCAACAGAACCAGGGTGACCAGCACCGCACCCACGCGGTGGGTCAGGTGAATGGCGGTGCGCGCGTCGCTGTCGAGCTGCCCGCCGAGATAATTGGGACCGATATGCTGGGTGAGGTGAAAACCATTGGCAAAGTCCGCCGCCGGCCACCACTGGCCATGGCAGGTGGGCAGATCGATACAAGCCACCGCTGCGTAGTTGGAGCTGACCCAGCCGCCGAGCGCAATCTGCGCGATGACCAGCACCAACCCCGCGGTCGCCCAATATTGCAGGCGCCTGGGCACGATCAGCGCGGGCAGCACGCCGGACAGCCGCAGGGTCAGCAGGAACAACAGACTCAAGGTTGCGAAGCCGCCCAACAAATGTCCGGTCACGACTTGCGGCCAGAGTTTCAACGTGACCGTCCACATGCCAAACGCCGCCTGGGCAAACACCACCGCCAATAAAAACAGCGGCAACTTCACCGGCTGGCCCGGATCACGCCGATGGCTCCAGGCGCGCGCCGCCAGCAACACGATCAGCACGCCCAGGGTGCCAGCAAAGTAACGGTGGACCATCTCGCTCCAGCCCTTTTCCGCCTCCACCGGCGTATCAGGGAAATGCAGTTCGGCATGGGCCAACTGGGCCTCGCTTTGCGGCACGCTGATAAAGCCGTAGCAACCCGGCCAATCCGGACAACCCAGGCCGGCGTGTGTGAGGCGGGTATAGGCGCCGAGCAGCACAACGATCAGTGCCAGCAAGGTGGCAAACAACGCGAGGCGAAATCCAGGTTTGGCCATGACGATGCCCTTATCCGATGTTCGACAGTTTCAACAGGTGGCGCAGGTCGTTGAGCAAGTCCTTGCCCTTGACCTTGGCGTCGTAGCGCAGCACCAGGTTGCCGTGGGGGTCGACGATCCACAGTTGCGCGTCGCCCGGTGCGGCGGCGTTTTTGGTGAACGTCGAGAGATCCAGCGAGTAGCGCTGCAATTGCGGGTATTCGACCTTCAACTTGGCGTCATAGTCGGCACCGACCGGCTGTGCACTGGCCAGGGCATGGCTGGCGCGCGACGCATCGCGCCCCAGGCCGATCTGCAATTGGCGCGCGAGGTACACCAGTTGCTGGCAATCGGCGGCGCAGGCGGCGGGCGCGGTCACCAGCAACTGCCAGCGCTGTTCATCGGCCTGCACGCCAATATCGGCGCGGGTCTGACCATTACCGATCAGTTCCCCGTGATAGCTGCGACTGTCCGGCACCCAGAACTGCAGTTTGTACATAAAGGTGGCCAGCGCCATGGGGCCGATCACCATCAGCAGGATCAGCATCAGTTGCCAGCGGCCTTTGCGCCGATCAGGCACCTCAGACATGTTGGGTGGATTCATGGCCGTTCCCATGGGGCTTCTCCTTTGTGGTGTGCCATCCGAGGTAGAGGTAAAGCGCCAGTAGCGCCAGCGCCATGGCGAACCACTGCACCGCGTAGGCCAGGTGTTTCTCCGGGCCCATCGCAACGATGGGCCAGGTGGTTTCGTACGTACCGGGGCCGGCTTCGGTGCGCAGTTCGTAGGCAAAACCGCTGCGTCCGAGCTCAGCCCATAGCGCAGCGGGGTGCAGCGCGGTCAACAGGCGCGGCCATTGCGCGGTCGTGGGGTCTGCATGCAACTGGAATGTTTCGCCGGGCGCGACATACACCCAGGCGTCGAGATTCAAAGGCTGGTCGGGTGTGGTGAAGGCGGGAAGGGTGCGCCGATCCGGCCACGGCAACCAACCGCGATTGAGCAACAGCCACAGGCCGCTGGCCTGGTCATGAAAGGGTTGCAGTAACTCGACACCGGCCTTCCCGTCGCGCATGCGGTTATCCAGCAACACACTGTGCTCGGCATCGAATTGCCCGCGCAGATGCACGCGGCGAAAGGCCGGGTCGGCCATGTCAGCGAGCTGCACACTGCTGATCGGCTCAGCCGCGCGGCGTTCGGCATAGCTGTCCACCAGCAACTGCTTCTCATGGCCGCGCGACAGTTGCCAGAAACCCAAGCCCACCATCAACGGCAGCAGAACCATCACCACCAAGGTCGGCGCGATACCTGGACGAAAGCGTTTCATGGCGCTGGCTATACTTGTTTTCATTGCCCGCCCATCCCCTCAATGCCCACCGAAGCCAGGAACCAGACCATGCTCAAAGCCGCCATTGCCCTGATGCTGATCGCGACCGTCGTGAGCCTGTTCAGTGGCTTGTTCTTTCTGGTCAAGGACGAGGGCAACTCCAACCGCCTCGTCACTGCCTTGACCGTGCGTGTCGTACTGGCCGTGATCACCGTGGCATTGATCGCCTGGGGCTTTTTCAGCGGCCAACTGGTGTCTCACGCGCCTTGGTAAGTCGCCTCACAGCACATAGACGAAGAAAAACAGCCCGATCCACACCACATCCACAAAGTGCCAATACCAACTGGCCGCCTCGAAACCGAACTGGTGCTCGGCATTGAAGTGCCCGCGCAGGATGCGCATCAGCATCACAAACAAAATGATGGTGCCGATGGTCACGTGGGCGCCGTGAAAGCCCGTGAGCATGAAGAAGGTCGCGCCGTACACGCCCGAGCCCAGGGTCAGGCCCAGCTCTTTATAGGCATGGATGTATTCCTCGGCCTGGAACCCGAGAAATCCCAACCCCAACAGTACGGTGATCGCCAACCAGAGCTTCAGCGCGCCACGGTGCCCTTTACGCAAGGCATGGTGGGCAATGGTGATGGTCACGCTGGAGCTCACCAGCAGGATGGTGTTGACCAGCGGCAGGCCCCACGGGCTGATGGTGCCCTCGGGCGCGGGATACAGCTTGGGATCAGGGTTATTGAGCAACGGCCAGGTGAACTCGAAGTTCGGCCACAGCATGTGCGCGATGCCCTTATGACCTTCGCCGCCCAACCAAGGCCCGGACATGTGCCGCACATAAAACAACGCGCCGAAGAACGCGATAAAAAACATCACCTCGGAAAAGATGAACCAGGTCATGCCCCAACGAAACGAGCGATCCATCTGCGCGCTGTACAGCCCGGCACGGCTTTCCTTGATCACCGCACCAAACCAGCCGAACAGCATGTAGGCCAGCAGCAGACCACCGACGAAAAAGATCCACGGGCCGTGGGATTCCGGGCGGGCGGCCTTCAGATCGTTGAACCACACGGCCAGGCCATACACGGTGACCAGCATGCCAAGGGTGGCAATTATCGGCCATTTGCTTTGCGCCGGTACGTAGTACGTATCATGAGTCGACATGTATTCGTTCTCCTGATTAAGCGGGCAAACAGTAGCTAGCCGCCGCTATGGACAGCCACCGGTGGTTGGCGCGCAGTGATATCGAACAGCGTGTACGCCAGGGTCAAATGCTTCACATCCTTGGGCATATCGCGATCGACGATGAAGCGTACTGGCATCTCGATACGCTGGCCTGGCTGCAGCACTTGCTGGGTGAAGCAAAAACATTCGGTCTTGTGGAAGTACATCGCCGCTTCGGCCGGGGAAATACTCGGCACCGCCTGGGCCGTCATCGGTTTGTCAGTGGGGTTGTAGGCCACGAACAGCATCTCCGTCACAGCACCGGGATTGACCACCACCTCGTCTGCCTTGGAGTGGAACTCCCAGACCATGTCGATGGCATTGGTGGACAGGAACTGCACCCGCACCTGCCGCGCAGGGTCGACAATCTGTTCGCCCTCGTATTGCCCGGCCGTCTTGCCGTTGATACCGAACGCCTTGCACATCACGTCGTAGATCGGCACCAGGGCAAAGCCGAAGGCAAACATCGCCACCACCAGGATCAGCAGGCGGGTGACCAGGCGCTTGAGCGGTACGGAGTCAGCCATGTCGCCCACCCAGCGTGAATGAGGTCAATGTGGGTGGGGGCTTGCCCCCAATGGCTGTTTTACAACCAAGGATGATGTCAGCGGACACACCGCCATCGGGGGCAAACCCCTTCCCACAGGGGATCATCGTGGACCTGTTCATTTGACCTCCGGTGGCGTGGTGAAGGTGTGGTACGGCGCGGGCGAGGGCACGCTCCACTCCAGGCCTTCGGCGCCATCCCACGGCTTGGCCGGCGCCGGCGGGCCGCCACGGATGCACTTGATCACGATAAACAGGAAGAAGATCTGCGTGGCGCCAAACATGAACGCGCCAATCGACGAGACCATGTTGAAGTCGGCAAATTGCAGGTTGTAGTCCGGCACCCGGCGCGGCATGCCGGCCAGTCCCACGAAGTGCATCGGGAAGAACGCCATGTTCATGCCCACGAAAGACAACCAGAAATGCAGCTTGCCCAGGGTTTCGTCGTACATGTGGCCAGTCCATTTCGGCAGCCAGTAGTAGGCCGAGGCGAAGATGCCGAAGATCGCACCGGGCACCAGTACGTAATGGAAATGCGCCACCACGAAGTAGGTGTCGTGGTACTGGAAATCCGCCGGGGCAATCGCCAGCATCAGCCCGGAGAAGCCGCCGATGGTGAACAGGATCACGAACGCCACCGCGAACAGCATCGGTGTTTCGAACGTCAGCGAGCCTTGCCACATGGTGCTGACCCAGTTGAACACCTTCACGCCCGTGGGCACGGCAATCAGCAGGGTCGCGTACATGAAGAACAGTTCGCCCACCAACGGAATACCCACCACGAACATATGGTGCGCCCACACGATAAACGACAGGAACGCGATACTCGCCGTGGCGTACACCATCGACGTGTAGCCGAACAACGGCTTGCGCGAGAAGGTCGGGATGATCGAGCTGACGGCACCGAACGCCGGCAGGATCATGATGTACACCTCGGGGTGGCCGAAGAACCAGAACACATGCTGGAACAGCACCGGATCACCACCGCCGGCCGCACTGAAGAAGCTGGTGCCGAAGTGAATATCCATCAGCATCATGGTCACACAGCCCGCCAGCACCGGCATCACCGCGATCAGCAGGAAGGCGGTGATCAGCCAGGTCCAGACGAACAACGGCATTTTCATCAGGGTCATGCCGGGTGCGCGCAGGTTGAGGATGGTGGCGACCACGTTGATCGCGCCCATGATCGAACTGATGCCCATCAAGTGGATGGCAAAGATGAAGAACGTCACGCTTTCTGGCGCGTAGGTGGTGGATAGCGGGGCGTAGAAGGTCCAGCCGAAGTTTGGCCCACCGCCCGGAGTGAACAGGGTCGAAACCAGCAGCAGGAACGCCGCCGGCAGCAGCCAGAAGCTGAAGTTGTTCATGCGCGGCAGGGCCATGTCCGGCGCGCCGATCATCAGCGGGATCATCCAGTTGGCCAGGCCGACAAACGCCGGCATCACCGCACCGAACACCATGATCAAGCCGTGCATGGTGGTCATCTGGTTGAAGAACGCAGGCTCCACGATCTGCAGGCCGGGCTGGAACAGCTCGGCACGGATCACCATGGCAAACGAGCCGCCCAACAGGAACATGGTGAAGGCAAACCACAGGTACATGGTGCCGATATCTTTGTGGTTGGTGGTCAGCACCCAGCGCATCAAACCCTTGGCGGGGCCGTGGGCATGGTCACCGGCGTGGCCATGGTCATCGATCACAGCGCTCATGGCCGTTCTCCTGCAAGCGAGTGGGCGGGGCGGTTCGGGGCATATGCAATGAATGAAGTCATTTGCTTTCCGCCTGCTTGATGGCCAGCACGTCTTTAGGCGTGACCATGTCGCCTTTGTTGTTACCCCAGGCGTTGCGCTCGTAGGTCACAACCGCAGCGATATCCACCTCGGACAGTTGCTTGCCGAACGCCGCCATGGCGGTGCCGGGCTTGCCGAAATAGACGCGGTGCAGGTGGTCTTCCTTGGCGCCGGTGGCAATCGGCGAGCCCTTGAGCGCCGGGAACATTGGCGGCAGGCCCTGGCCTTCGGCCTGATGACAGGCCACGCAGGTGGTGTGGTAGACCTTATCGCCACGGGCCACCAGCTCTTCAAGCGTCCACTCCTTGGAGGTCAGCTCCTTGAGCTTGGCGGCTTCGGCCTTGCGTTCGCCGAGCCAGGTGTCGTAGTCGGCCTTGGACTTGACCTCGACCACGATCGGCATGAAACCGTGGTCCTTGCCGCACAGTTCAGCGCATTGGCCACGATAGATGCCGGGCTTCTCGATACGGGTCCAGGCCTCGTTGACGAACCCGGGGATGGCGTCGCGCTTGACCGCAAAGGCCGGCACCCACCAGGAATGGATCACGTCGGCGGCCGTCACCAGGAAGCGCACCTTGGCCCCCACCGGCAGTACCAACGGCTGATCGACCTCCAGCAGGTAGTGTTCGCCCTTGGTCGCCTGGTTGTGGATCTGCTCGGCGGGCGTGGCCAGGTTGCTGAAGAACTCCACGTCCTGGCCCAGGTATTTGTAATGCCACTTCCACTGGTAGCCAGTGACCTGGATATCGATATCCGATTCACTGCTGTCGTAGATGTTGATCAGCGTCTTGGTCGCCGGAATGGCCATGGCCACCAGGATCAGCAAGGGCACCACGGTCCAGAGGATTTCCACGGTCGTGCTTTCGTGGAATTTGGCCGCGACCTGGCCCGTAGAGCGGCGGTGGAGGATCATCGACCAGAACATTGCGCCAAACACAACAATGCCGATTACCACACAGATCCAGAAAATGGTCATGTGCAGGTCGAACACAGCGTGACTGACTTCAGTCGCCCCTGGCGCCATATTCGTTGTCCAGGCGGCGTGCGCCTGACCGAATACTGACCACAACAGAAGGCCCATCCAAACGTGTGGATGTCGCGTCATTGCGGGTTCCCCTTATCGTTCTTGTTATCCCGCCGGTTTGCACCTGCGTCGAAGGGAGCGGCTTCCATACTGCTTACAACCGCTTAGCCTCACCTGCTTATGCAGTCTGGCGTCATCAGCTAATTGCGTACAAACCCGAGTATAGACAGGGTCTGCAACCCCGCAATGTGTAGGGGCAAATGAGCGAAAATGAACCGCCAAAGCCAATAAAACCGGGGGCGGAATCGTTTATCCGACAAACGATGGCAATTCGATATAACGTGGACGCATAACCATGAAATAATTATGACAAATGCGTCTTAGGATCTCGTATAAACGAGCTACCTTATGCTCTCCCTATTCCCAACGCCTGCATCACTGGAGCTTTCATGAACACCGCCGCATTGCGCGAGCAGATTTCCCATGCCCATCAACATGAAGCCCGCACTGGCCAGCTTGCCCAGCAGCTGGAAAAACAATTGCCGCACCTGCATTCGGCCATCTCCCTGGCTGACGGCGATCGCAACATTGTCATGACCCGCTTTGTCACGGCTTACATCGAACTTGTCCCCGACTTGCTGGACGCCGCCAACGATGTGGCCCGCGAAGCCGGTATCGAGAGCCAGATCAAGCCAGTATTGAAGATCGCCGAACAATTCTTCCTGCAACCGCCCGCGATCCTGGCTGGCCATGAAGGACTCGACGGCCTGTTGGACGAGGCCTACCTGGCTCATCGCCTGGTTGAAGAAGTCAATGATCTGTATATCAAGCATTTTGGCCAGCCACTGATTCCGGCAGATACCACCGTGGCTAACGTGATTGCCCATCAGTTGATCGGCGAAGCATTCGCCAACCAGCTGGACGAAGCGGTGCACCTGGCAGTGGATGAAATGCTCAACGAAGACAGCTTTGCGCTGGAGTCAGTCGAGGCTTATCGCGAACAGCTGAAAAGCCCGTACACGGAAGCCGCGTGGAAACGCTGGCCGTGCCTGTCCCGCAAGCTGGGGGTTGAGTTGGCGTTGGATCAGCCGGCTTAAACTTTCAGGCTGACGCTAAGCGTACATCGCCTTCTGTAGGAGCGAGGGGGACGCCTAGTTCTTGCTCGCGAGAAACGTCAACGATAACGCGTGCTTCCTGAATCAACGCGGCGCCTGTGAGTTCTTCGCGAGCAAGAACTAGGCGTCCCCCTCGCTCCTACAAAAAAGCCTTAACTGACCGGCATTAGGACTTGCCCCCTCCCACGTTTTGATCCGGTTCCCTCAGCCGATCGATGGCGCCGAACCTATCCCCGTCGTCGTCCTGACCCGGCCTTCCAACCGGCGCTTCAACCCGCGTGCCTCGATCATCAGCTTCGAGCCCTTGGCCGCGTTGGCCCGACCCCATTCCTCCAGCAGCTCCAGGCAGGAATGGTCGATATAGCTGAGGTTACTCAGCGGCACATGCAGCAGGGTCCCGGCAGGCACGGTCGACAGTACCTGGGTCAACGCCGGCACTTTCAGGAAGGTCGCCGCCCCAACCAGGCGCAGTTCCATTTCACCGTCCCGGGGCAGGTCGACCAAGCTGATTTTCAGGCGCGAAGCCTTGAATGCCAGCTTGACCAACGTCAGCCCGAAGCCCACCAGCACACCGGTCAGCAGGTCGGTGAAGATGATCGCCAACGCCGTGGCCGCATAGGTAAACATCGGCATACGCCCATAACGCCCCAGAGCCCGAAATGCCTTGATATCCACCAGCTTGATCCCGGTGTACACCAGTACGCCCGCGAGGCTCGCCACAGGAATGCTCTGCAGCACGCTCGACAGCAGCAACACGAACCCCAGCAGCCATACGCCATGGAGCATCGCCGACAGGCGTGTGGTGGCACCCGCCTGCACGTTCGCCGAACTGCGCACGATCACGCCAGTCATCGGCAGGGCGCCGACCAGGCCACAGAGCATGTTGCCCACGCCCTGGGCAGACAGCTCCTTATCGAAGTCAGAACGCTGGCCGCTGTGCATGCGGTCGACGGCTGCCGCAGAGAGCAGGGTCTCGGCACTGGCAATAAACGCAACGGCGAACGCAGCAATCAACAACTGCGGATCAGCCAGGTTCAGCAGGTCGCCGGGCCGCAGCCAGTCGATGGCGTCGGCGAGGTTTTCCGGCACTTCCACACGCTTGACCTGCAACGCCAGCACCAGGCTGGCGACCGTGGCCAGCCCCACGCCCAGCAAGGCCCCCGGCACAAACCGCAGCGTCTGCGGGCGGAATTTGTCCCACAGGTACATCACCAGCATGGTGGATAAACCGAGCAGGCCGGCCTGCCAGCCGAGCCCGCCACCCAGGGTTGGAATCGCCTCGCCCAAGGCTGCCGGGAAACCCACCAGGTTATCCAGCCCCGAGGGCTTGGGCGCGCCATCGAGCATCACATGAATCTGCGATAGCACAATCAGCACACCGATCCCCGCCAGCATGCCGTAGACCACCGCCGGCGCCGTGACACGGAACCAGCAGCCCAGGCGCAAGCGCCCGGCCACCAGTTGCAGGAAGCCCGCCAGCAACAGGATCGGCCCAAGCATCGCCATGCCGTGCTGGCGCACCAGTTCGAATACCAGCACCGCCAAGCCCGCTGCCGGGCCGCTGACCTGCAGCGGTGACCCCGCCATCCAGCCCACCACCAGGCCACCGATAATCCCGGTGATCAGGCCCTTGGCCGGTGGCATGCCGGAAGCGATCGCGATCCCCATGCACAAGGGCAGGGCAACCAGAAACACAACCACGGAGGCGAGGAGCTCCCGTGGCAATACAGCTTTCAATTGAGCAGCACGCATGATGACTCTCCCGAGGCATTCGCCGGGCGCGGCAAAGCCTGGCTGCATCCATGGCAGCCACCGCTTTACCCGGCAGGGAAGTGTGTTAGAAGCGCGCTTTAGGCGTCGCGGATGGAATCGGCTCGGTGCCGTTCAAGGGTCGGAATGCCGACTGTTCCGCATCGTAGGCCCGGATTTCGCTGGTCTCGATGTCGTAGATCCAGCCATGGATAAACAAATGACCATTGGCCATGCGCGAAGCCACGGAAGGATGGGTACGCAAATGTTGCAACTGGGCGATGACGTTTTCTTCGGTCAGCACTTTCATGCTCTCGCCTTCATTGGCGCAGTCGCAGTTGTCGTGGACCATGGCCTTGGCGACCTCGGCATGACGCAACCAGGCCTTGACCGTCGGCATCTTCTCCAGGCTCTGGGGGTTGAGCACCGCGCGCATCGCGCCACAGTCGGAGTGCCCGCATACGATGATGTGCTGCACGCCCAGGGCAAGCACCGCGTACTCGATGGCGGTGGAAACGCCGCCGTTCATCTGCCCGTAGGGTGGCACCACGTTGCCGACGTTACGGGTCACGAACAGGTCGCCGGGGGAGCTTTGGGTGATCAGCTCGGGCACGATGCGCGAGTCGGCGCAGGTAATGAACATCGCCCGTGGGCTCTGGGCCGTGGCGAGTTTCTTGAAGAGTTCTTCCTGCTGGGGGAAGACGTCGTGATGGAAATGCAAAAAGCCGTCAACGATATGCTTTAGCGCTGCATCGGCGGATTCCGCCACCTGAGGGGCTGAAGCCGACGCAGCCAACGGCTGTTTATCCTTGTCACTCATGATTCATCCTCTTGATTAATGCAGGGGAGTTGTCAGGTCAGTTCGACGCGCGTTCAGTGGATTAGTTGAAAAATCCCACAATGATAGGCGCCGACTCATCAGTCACTCGCTGAACAAGGTAACCGCCAAAACTTAACTCAAACTGAATGAACCGCTCTAGATCGCGGGTTTCAGTGATGTCAAAACGCGACTATTCCTACAGGAAGAGTGCATTCTTCTTTATCATTCTACAACAACACCATTTGTCTGCCCGGTGGGCAGAACGCCGTGCAATCGAGATTAAAGCCTTCCCGACGATTGAGGCCCAGGCGCTTGATCGCCTTGGCAAAACGTTGCGCCAGCAGATCGGCGAACGGCCCCTCGCCCCGCATGCGCACGCCGAACCGGCTGTCATACACCTCGCCGCCGCGCACCTGGCGCACCAGGCTCATCACATGGGCCGCGCGCTGCGGGTAATGCGCCGCCAACCATTCCTCGAACAAAGGCGCCACCTCCAACGGCAAGCGCAACATCATGTAGGCCGCACTTTGCGCACCCGCGGCGTGGGCCTCGGCCAACAGGCTTTCGAGCTCGCTGTCATTGATCATCGGGATCATCGGCGAGCACAACACCCCCACCGGGATACCGGCCTCGCGCATCACCCGGATCGCCCGCAACCGCGCCTTGGGCGCTGCCGTGCGCGGCTCCAGGATGCGCTTGAGCTCGTCATCCAGGCTGGTGAGGCTGATCATCACCGCCACCAGCCGCTGCCGGGCCAGTTCGGTCAGCAGGTCAAGATCGCGCAGGATCAGCGAGCCCTTGGTGATGATGGTCACCGGATGCCGATAACGCAGCAGCACTTCAAGGGTTTGCCGGGTGATCTTGTATTCGCGCTCAATGGGTTGGTATGGATCGGTATTGGAGCCCAGGTTGATCGGCGCGCACACGTAACCCGGTTTGGACAGTTGCTGCTCCAGTACCTCGGCCGCGTTGCTCTTGGCAATCAGCTTGGTCTCGAAATCCAGCCCTGGCGACAGGTCCCAATAGGCATGGCTGGGTCGCGCATAGCAGTAGATGCAGCCATGCTCGCAGCCACGATACGGGTTGATCGAGCGATCGAACGGCAGGTCTGGCGAGTTGTTGCGGGTGATGATGGTCTTGGCCGTCTCGATGCGCACTTCGGTGCCCTGGGTCGGCGGCACTTCCTGGTACCAACCGTCGTCCTCGGCCACGCTGGCGGTGGGCGCAAAGCGGTTGTGCAGGTTGGTGGCCGTGCCCCGGCCACGGGGCGGTAGGGGGGAATTCATGGGCATACCTCAATACTGTATCTACATACAGTATTTCAACCCGACGTTTCGCGCCAGCACCGTTGGGCAGGAAGTCGCCAGGCAATTTACTTACATGTGTAAGTGCAAGGTATTACATGTGAGCTTTCAAGTAACAAATCGCCACACTTAGTTCATGGATTAAGCTTTCAGCATGCACTTATGATCCTGTCCCAACTTAATAAACACCAAAAGGATCCAAGTATGTCTCAGGACGAAATACGTTTGACTTGTGAAGACTTTGAGAAAGATAACAGCCCGGAAATCTTACTCGAGCGTTTTACCAATGGGGATCTTTCGTACGCTATGTATGCCTCTTCATCCAAGAAAGATGGGCATTACGACACGACCTCCAGCCCAACGGACCTGGACAATGACGGCGACTTCGATAACGAAGACAAGGCAATTTTCCTGACTATGGCCAATGCCTTCGCGAAGACCTGCCAGCGAAAGTCAAATTAAACGAAGCGTTCCAAGAAATAGAAAACGCCCAACTTATATAAATCACCCTATATAAGTTGGGCGCGCGACACCCGAACTTATTTAGTTCTTATCGCCCTGTTTTTTACGCAACTCCGCAACTTGCGCAGCACTTGTTGCAACACCTTTATTACCCCAGCTACCCCGCACGAAACTGACCACATCCGCCACTTCCTGGTCCGACAGCCTCCAGGCGAACGCCGGCATGGTGAAGGTGGACGGCGCTGTGTGCGTTGCCGGCAAGGTCCCACCGTTCAACACAATGTTGATCAGCGACGTGGCATCCGCCGTCTGCAACACCGGGTTACCCGCCAGCGCCGGGAACACCCGCGTATAACCATGGCCGTCGGTACGGTGACAGGCCGCGCAGTTGTCGATGTACACCGACGCGCCCGGCTTGCTGTCATCACCTTTCCATAGCGCTTCAGCCACCTGCTTGTCGTACTGGTGCGGTGCGTCGTTGGGATCTACCGCAGGCAGGCTCTTGAGATAGCGGGCGATAGCAGTCAGGTCGTCTTGCGACATGTACTGCATGCTGTGGACGACCACATCGCTCATGCCACCAAACACGGCACTGCGATCACTGCGGCCAGTCTTGAGGAATTGCACCAGTTGCGCCTCGCTCCAGCTGCCGAGGCCGTCCTTGTGGTCGCCGCGCAGGCTCTTGGCGATCCAGCCTTCCAGCGGCGCACTGCCGGACAGGAACGCGTTGCCGTCAGTGGCACTCAGGGCTTTTTCCTGCATGGTCAGGGCACGCGGCGTATGGCACGCGCCGCAGTGGCCAAGCCCTTCCACCAGATAGGCACCCCGGCTGATCACCGGGTCAGCACCCGCCGCCTGGTCGTGCGCCACCTCAGGCGCGAACATCCAACGCCACGCCGCCAGCGGCCAGCGCATGCTCAGCGGCCAAGGAATGTCGCTGTCTTTGTTCTCCTGCGCGACGGGCTCCACGCCTTTCATGAAGTACGCATACAACGCCCGCATATCGCTCTCGCTGACACGGGCGTAAGACGGGTAGGGCATCGCCGGGTAAAGCGTACTACCACTCTTGGCGACGCCATGGCGCACGGCCTTGTCGAAGTCCTCGAAGCTGTAGCCACCCAGGCCGGTCTGGTCCGGGGTGATGTTGGTGGAATAGATCACACCAATGGGGGTCTCCATCGGCAGGCCGCCCGCGAACGGTTTACCACCCTTGGCCGTGTGGCAGGCCACGCAGTCTCCGGCGCGGGCCAGGTATTCGCCCTGCTGGATCAGGTCGGTTTCGGCTGCGCTTACCGAACAGCTGCTGAGCAACGCCAGGGAGGCGATAACAAGTGCTTTCATGGTCATCGCTCCTTATGCCTGAACCAGCGGGCCGGGGTTTTTCAGGTACTGCTCGCGGATCGCCCGGGCCGACCAATAGGTCAGCGCTGCCACCAGGCCTGTGGGGTTGTAACCCAGGCCTTGTGGGAACGCGGACGCACCCGGGACAAATACGTTGTGGACATCCCAGCACTGCAGGTAGCGGTTCAAAGCGCTGGTTTTCGGGTCGGTGCCCATGATCGCGCCACCGTTAAGGTGGGTGGTCTGGTACGACGCGGTATTGAAATGCTCCCCGACCTTCTTGCCCAACACGGCAATGGCCTTGGGGTTCATCGCTTCGGCAATCTTGCCCATTTTCTCGACCATGAAGCGGTTCATCTTGATGTCGTTTTCCTGCCAGTCGAACGTCATGCGCAGCAGCGGCAGGCCGTAGGCATCGCGGTACACCGGGTCCAGATCCAGGTAGTTCCCCCGGTAGGATTGATGGGCGCCGTGGGCGTCCATCGACACCTGGTGGGTGTAGTAATCAGCCGTAGCGCGTTTCCAGGCGCTGCCCCAGGCCGGAGTGCCCGGAGGGTTGGAGGTGCCGGCGATCGGCCGGCTGCCGGCCTGGTTGACCCACATCGGCGAGCCCCCGACAAAGCCATGAGGCCCGTGGTCGAAGTTATCCGCATTGAAGTCGTCGATGGCCACGCCATTGCCACCAGCCCCGATGAAGTTGTTGGTGTGGGTGTCCTTGTCGAAGAACGCCTTGATGGTAGCCATGTTCTGATAGGCGAAGTTGCGACCCACCACGCCTTCGTTGGTCACCGGGTCGTAGGGCTTGCCGATACCGGACAACAGCATCAGGCGCACGTTGTGGAACTGGAACGCGCCGAGGATCACCAGGTCCGCCGGTTGCTCGCATTCCCGGCCCTGGGCGTCGATATAGGTCACGCCGGTGGCCTTGCTCTTGGTGCTGTCGAGGTTGACCTTGAGCACATGGGAGTTGGGCCGCAGTTCGAAGTTAGGCACCTGGCGCAGTGCCGGCAGGATGTTCACGTTCGGTGACGCCTTGGAATACATGTAGCACACGTAGCCACTGCAAAAACCGCAGAAGTTGCACGGGCCCATCTGTGCGCCATAGGGGTTGGTGTAGGGCCCCGAAGTGTTGGCTGACGGCAGGTTGTAGGGTTTATAACCTACGCTGGTGGCGGCCTTCTGGAACAGTTGGGCCGACACGGTATTTTTTTGCGCTTCCAGCGGGAACGGGTTGGAGCGGTCGGGCGCGTAGGGGTTGCCGCCACGGCCTTCGCCGACCAACTGGCCTTTGACGGTCCAGGCCTGGCCAGAGGTGCCGAAGACTTTTTCCGCATAGTCGAAGAACGGTTCCAGCTCTTCGTAGCTGACGCCGAAGTCCTGGATGGTCATGTCCTTGGGAATGAAGTTCTTCCCATAGCGCTCTTCGTAATGGCTGCGCATGCGCAACTCGATAGGGTCGACGCGAAAATGCACGCCTGACCAATGCAGGCCGGCACCGCCCACGCCATTGCCCGGCAGGAATGCCCCCAATTGACGGTTGGGCAGGGCGATGTCGTTCACGCTATGGCGAATCGTCACCGTCTCCTTGGAAATGTCCTGGAAGAGTTTTTTTCGCACGCTGTAGGTCAGTTCATCGATGACCTGGGGATAGTTGCCATCCGGATAGGTGTCCTGCATCGGGCCGCGCTCCAGCGCGACCACATTCAGGCCAGCTTCCGTCAGCTCCTTGGCCATGATCGCGCCGGTCCAGCCGAAGCCGACGATCACCGCATCCACTTTCTTCATGATGGTCGCCACGTTTATGCCCTCTCGCCGCGAATGGAAACAGCCGGGAAGGGGTATTGCTCGTTGCGTTCCACCCAATCCATGAAGTCGGCGCGCGCGCCGGGGAAGCCGATCATGGTCCAGCCGACCATGCCCTTGTTGCCGCCGTGGATCGGGTCGCAGAAGAACCCTTCCTTGGTGTTTTGCAGCAGCAGGTTGAAAAACATCTTCGGCGGTACCGCGTCGAAATGCGCGTTCACTTCGCTGCCGCCGGCTTCCAGACGGTGGAGCATATCGTCCTGGGTAGCGCTGTCTTGCGCGGCAAAAACCTTCCCGTTGAACGCTTTCGACCAGGCATCCGTGGCGGCAATACCCAGTCGGTAGATCTCTTTGGGCACCAATTTGCTTTGCCAGCCCATCTCCGGCGCGGCATCGGCGTTGAACGGCCCTTGCATGAACCACAGTGCGCCGCTGGCGTAAGGCGTGTTCATCTGACGGTCGATGTATTCCGGCGCGCCCGCTTCCAGGGCGCCCGGGCCTTGTGCATCGGCGGGAATCAGGCGCGCGACAGCAGCGTTGATAAACGCCCACTCTTCAGCGGTGAAATAGCTCGGCTCATAGGCCTTGCCGCTGGCCGCAGGCTGGGCCGGCGCGGCCTGGGCAGGCTCGGGCGTAGCCATCAGCATCGAACCGCCAAGGCCGGTGCTGGCAACCGTGACCACCGGGATCAAGGTCAAGGATTTGCGCAGGAAGTCACGCCGGGGGTTGTCTTGATCTTGATCAGACATGGGGCACCTCATCATGGGGTCACGGGTTTATCAGCGGCTTCTAGGGAGCAGCTTGAAGTTAGCGGCAGCAAGTTGGATCCAACCGATCCAAGGAGATAGAACGCAGCGGCAATCAATAGTTACAAATGATAGCAGGCTAAGGATCAGGAGAATCGGTTCATCAAGAAAAGAACATTGCTTCACGATTCTTTGACAGCCGCCTCACGCCCTGTTGACCCCTGTTCATCGACTCTGGGCGCCATCAACCTACTTCCCCCATTCGGTCACGTCGCCCATGTTCAAGCCACAATTACTGCCAGCCCTTGGTCTTGCATTCATGGCCTTGTTCGCCACGGCTCACGCCCACGCCGATGAAAACTCGTCCATCCGTTCGCCGGAGTGGGCGCAACCCGTGGGCGACCAGTACAACCTGCACCAGATGACACCCACGCTCTACCGCAGCGCGCTGCCGGACAGCAACGCGGCGCCCCTGCTGGAAAAACTCAAGATCGGCACCGTGATCAACTTCCTGCCGGAATCCGACGCCAGCTGGCTCAAGGCCCCTGGCATCCGGCAGGTGCAGTTGGCTTATCGCACCAACCATGTCGATGACACCGACGTGCTGGCAGCGCTCCGCGCGATCCAGGAGGCCCAGGCCAATGGCCCGGTGCTCATGCACTGCAAGCACGGCTCGGACCGCACCGGCCTGATGGCGGCGATGTATCGCGTCGTGGTTCAGGGATGGAGCAAGGAAGAGGCGTTGAACGAAATGACCCTGGGCGGGTTCGGTACCAGCAACGGCTTCAAGGATGGCATTCGCTACATGATGAAAGCCGATATCGACAAGTTGCGCACAGCCTTGGCGAAGGGCGATTGCAGCACCAGCGCCTTTGCCCTGTGTTCGATGAAGGATTGGATTACGACCTCCGGCAAGCCAGAGGAAAAACTGTAGGCGCAAGCTCGCGAAGAGCCTCAACGACGCCGCGGGTATCCTGAATGCCCGCGGCGTCCTCGCGTTTTTCGCGAGCAAGCTCGTTCCTACAGGGGCTTGCGTGGGTGCGTCAGTCTTTCTTCAGCTTCGGATTAGGAAAAAACTGTACCGCCTGCACCTTCGGATCCGGCGCTTTCAACGCCGACGTATTGACCCGCGTGCCCAACTCCTTGGGCACCGACAAACCTTGATCATTCAGCGTATCGGTATACCCGCAAGCCACGCATTCGCGGTGCGGGACGCTGTCCTCGGTCCACATCTTGAGCTTGTCCGGCTCGCTGCACGCCGGGCAAACCGCCCCGGCGATAAATTGCTTCTTGGTGATCACAGGCCCGTCACTCATGCTGCCGCGCCCTCGCTCAGGCCGCTGTGGCGCAAGAGTGCGTCAATCGACGGCGCGCGTCCGCGGAAGTCGACGAACAGCACCATCGGCTCCTGGGAGCCGCCACGGGCCAGGATGGCTTCGCGGAATGCGCGGCCGGTCTCGGCATTGAGCACGCCTTCTTCTTCGAACTTGGAGAAGGCGTCGGCCGACAGCACCTCAGCCCACTTGTAGCTGTAGTAACCCGCGGCATAACCGCCAGCAAAAATGTGCGCAAAGCTGTTGGGGAAACGGTTGTAGGCGGGTGGACGCATCACCGAGACCTCGTCGCGCACCCCTTCGAGCACCTGCGCCACACTGCGTCCGTCGCCATGTGTCGCATGCAATTCGAAGTCGAACAACGAGAACTCCAACTGTCGCACCATCATCAGGCCGGACTGGAAGTTCTTTGCCGCCAGCATTTTTTCCAGCAGGTCCTGGGGCAGCGGCTCACCGGTTTCATAGTGGCCGGAGATCAACGCCAAGCCTTCCGGCTCCCAGCACCAGTTTTCCATGAACTGGCTCGGTAACTCCACCGCATCCCAGGCCACGCCGTTGATGCCGGAAACGCCGGCGTGCTCAACGCGGGTCAGCAGGTGATGCAGGCCGTGGCCGAATTCGTGGAACAGGGTGGTCACTTCATCGTGGGTCAGCAGGGCCGGCTTGCCGCTGTCGGCCGGGGTGAAGTTGCACACCAGGTTGGCCACCGGGCTCTGCAGCACACCGTCGATGGTACGACGGCGGTCACGCGCGCCGTCCATCCAGGCACCGCCACGCTTGTTGGCGCGGGCGTACAGGTCGAAGAAGAAGCGACCGACATGCTGGCCGTTCTCCTTGATTTCGAACAGGCGCACGTCCGGGTGCCAGGTGTCGAAGCCTTTCTGTTCGGCGATTTCAATGCCGTACAGGCGCTGCACGATGGCGAACAGGCCGCTGAGCACTTTGTCGATCGGGAAGTAGGCGCGCAGGGCTTCCTGGGACACGCTGTAGCGTTGCTCACGCAGTTTTTCGCCGTAGAACCCGCTGTCCCAGCTTTGCAAGTCAGCGCAGCCTTGTTCAGCGGCGTAGGCCTTGAGCTGTTGAAGGTCCTGGGCGGCAAACGGCTTGCTGCGTTTGGCCAGGTCACGCAGGAAACTCAACACCTGGTCGCTGGACTCGGCCATCTTGGTGGCCAGGCTCAGTTCGGAGAACGAAGCGAAACCCAGCAGCTTGGCCAGTTCCTGGCGCAGGTCGAGGATCTGTTCCATCACCGGGCCGTTATCGTTCTGACCGGCATTCGGGCCTTGGTCCGACGCCCGGGTGCAGTAGGCGGCGTAGACTTCTTCACGCAGGGCGCGGTCCTGGGCGTAGGTCATCACCGCGTAATAGCTGGGGAACTCCAGGGTGATCAACCAGCCGTCGAGGCCTTTGGCCTGGGCAGCGGCGGCCATCTGCGCCTTGGCCGAGTCGGTCAGGCCGGCGAGCGTGGCTTCATCGGTGATGTGCTTGGTCCAGGCCTGGGTGGCATCCAGCAGTTGGTTGGAAAATTTGCTGCCCAGTTCGGAGAGTTTGCTCTGCACTTCGGCATAACGTTTTTGCTGCTCGGGCGGCAAATCGATACCCGAGAGGCGGAAATCGCGCAGGGAGTGTTCCAGGATAGTTTTTTGCGCCACGTCGAAACCGGCGGCTTCCGGGCTGTTGGCCAGCGCTTCATAAGCCTGGAACAGTTCACGGTTCTGGCCCATCTCGGTCGAATAGGCACTCAATGCCGGCAGGCATGCCTCGTAGGCTTCACGCAGTTCGGCGCTGTTGCATACGGCATTCAAGTGGCTGACCGGGCTCCAGGCGGCGCCCAGGCGGTCGTTGAGTTCGTCCATGGCCAGGACCAGGCCGGCCCATGTCGGATTTTTCCCCTGGCTTTGCAGGATGCCTTCGATGGCAACACGGTTGTCCGCGAGGATCTGTTCAATGGCCGGCTGCACGTGCTCGGCACGGATCGCCGAGAACGGCGGCAGGTCGTAGGACTGCAAAAGAGGGTTGTTCGCGCTCACGGTTGGCACCTTGGCTGAAGAAACGGGTAAGACAAAGATGGGGCCATCTTAATTACAATCAACGCCCACCGCAGCTATCAGCAGAAGAGAGAGAGGCTATCGTGACCCTTCGCACCTATCAGAACCACACGCCAACCCTGGGCGCCGGGGCTTTTGTCGACGTTTCGGCAGTGGTGATCGGCGATGTCGAAATCGGCACCGACAGCTCCGTTTGGCCGCTGACCGTGATCCGTGGCGACATGCACCGCATCCGCATCGGTGCGCGTACCAGCGTGCAGGATGGTTGCGTACTGCACATCACGCACGCGGGGCCGTTCAACCCGGAGGGTTTCCCACTGCTGATCGGCGACGACGTGACCATCGCCCACAAAGTCATGCTGCATGGCTGCACCGTGGGCAGCCGTATCCTGATCGGCATGGGCAGCATCGTGATGGACGGCGCGGTAGTGGAGGACGATGTGATCATCGGCGCTGGCAGCCTGGTGCCACCGGGCAAAAAACTGGACAGCGGTTTTTTGTATGTCGGCAGCCCGGTCAAGCAAATTCGCCCGCTGACGGACAAGGAGCGCGCCTTTTTTACCTACAGCGCCGCGAACTACGTAAAGCTCAAAGACCTGCACCTGGCAGAGGGGTTCGACCAGTGAACCTGCACTATCCGACCGTTTTATTCGACCTCGACGGCACCCTGACCGACCCACGCGAAGGCATCACCCGTTCGATCCAGTACGCCCTCGGCAAACTGGGGATCGATGAGCCTGACTTGACCAAACTGGAACACTTTATCGGCCCGCCGTTGCTGCAAGCGTTCATGCAGTTCTACGGTTTCGACGAGGCGAAGGCGTGGGAGGCGGTGAATTTCTACCGTGAGCGCTTCAAGGTCACCGGGCTGTATGAAAACCGGGTGTTCGACGGGGTTATGCCGTTGCTGGAAGAATTGAACGGCCAGGGACGCCAACTGTACGTGGCCACGTCCAAACCGTGGGTGTTTGCTCGCGAAATTGCGCGGCATTTCGATTTTGCCAAACATTTCAAGGTGATCTACGGCAGCGAGTTGGACGGCACGCGCACCAACAAGGTCGAGCTGATCGCCCACCTGATCAGCGAGGAGGGGCTGGACCCGGCCACCACCCTGATGATCGGTGATCGCAAGCATGATCTGATCGGCGCACGCAGCAATGGGCTGGATTCGGCGGCCGTCGGTTATGGGTTTGGTAGTTTCGAAGAGTTGAATGCTGAGGCGCCGACCTGGCATTTTGAGACGTTGGCGCAGATGCATCAGGCGTTTTTGCAGCGGCCCTGAGACCGCCATCGGAGGCAAGTTCGCCGATCAAATGTGGGAGGGGGCTTGCCCCCGATGAGCATGGGTATCTACGCAACTTTCAGACCTTGAGAACTCTCCCTGTGGCGAGCGGGCTTGCCCCGCGTTGGGCTGCGCAGCAGCCCTAAAACCTCAGTCCGCGGTCTATCTGAAACAGCGCGGTGATCTTAGTGGGGCTGCTTCGCAGCCCAACGCGGGGCAAGCCCGCTCGCCACAACAGCCCTGTCTGCCGGGGGGGCAGCGTTGAGCCTAAGTTGTGTAGATACCTATGCCCCGATGAGGCCTTACAGATCAACCCCCTTCCAACTGCCTCAACGCAGCCTTGCGCTCCCCCACCGGCAACTCGCCCAGCGTCTCCACCGCCGCATAGAACTTCAGCCAATCCCCGCCTTCCTGCCGAAACAACGCGGCAAACGCCGGCACCCATTGGTCATACAGCCCGAACGGCAACAACCGCGCGTTGTTCATGGGTTGGTTGATCCAGGCGTCATAACGCTTGTCGCCGCCCCACTGGCTGTCGCGCATGCGCTGGTAGTCACTGCGCAAGCGCTCAAATTCCGCCGCTTTGGCCCGCCTCATCAACGCAGCCGACAACGGCTGTGCGTACAAGGCCTCCAGGCGTTTGCGGGTATCAAGAATCAGGCGGATAAACTGATCGCGCTGTTGCAACGCTGCATCGCTCAAAGGCGCCAGGCCACGGGCGGCGCGCCATTGTCGCGTGCCTTCCTGTTCGACGAAGTTGGCAAAGGACTCATTGAATTCGGTGTCGTCCTTCACATAGAAGCGCTGGTGCGCGAGCTCATGGAAGATCAACGTGGCCAGGCGCTCGTCCCCCCAATTCATCATTGAACTCATGATCGGGTCATTGAACCAGCCCAAGGTGGAATAGGCCTCGACCCCTCCGATCGATACATCCATGCCCTGTTGCTTGAGCAACGCCGCCTCGCCCCGTGCCGCGCCCTGGCTGTAATAGCCGCGATAGGCCACGCAGCCTGCAATGGGGAAGCAATGGTTCTGGGGGGAGAGGGAAAATTCCTCGGTGGCGAAGACATTCCACACGACATAGGGCCGGCCAATATCGGCGTACAGGCGGTAGCTCTGATTGTCGGGCAGGTGCAGATGCAGGCTGGCGAAGGTGCGGGCCTTCTGCGCTTGTGCAAGGCGGTCACGCAATGATTGCGGGCGAGAGGGATCAGCAATGACCTGCGCCACCGGCTCCCGGGCCTGCAACAACTGCCACTGGCCACTCGCCAACTGGCTGTAATAACTGACACTGGAGCAACCGCTGAGCAGCCCCACCAACAACCCCGGAAGAAAACGCCTGACCATGCCCCGACTGCTCCTGGGTAATTTGCTCGCCAGCCTATCGCGCCAGCACGGAATTTTTCCATGCCTGGGCATGTTTATACTCATGGGGAGTCTGTTGCCATCGGCAGCGGGCTCATACCTTTTCTTTCGTTGAGTGCCTGCCATGCGTCCGCTATTGCTTACCGTCGCCGCCCTGTTTCTCAGCGCCTGTGCCTCGACGCCCATCCCGCCGGTCGACCCCAAACAGGCCTGGGTCGATTTCGCCACGCCGACACCGGGCGCAAAACTGGTGATGGCCCAGCGACTGGACGGCAAGAACCTTCCGGACGGACGCTTCTTCCAGGTGCCGCCGGGCAGTCATGAGTTGATGGTGCGCTTTGATTTCGAGGTGCCGACCGGCGGCAGCCTCAATGGCTTTGGGCAAACGAGCGACCGTACCTGTTTCATCACCCTGCAGTATGACCATTTCGAGGCCGGCCAACGTTATCGCCTGGAAGGGCGCTCATTGGCCTTCACGCCGAATATCCGGCTGTATAACGCCGCTCGCCAATTGCTGGCTGAAGAACGCAGCGTCAACTGCCTGTGATCAGTCGTTATTTTTCTGATAGAGGATGCGCTTGGTGCCGTTTTCGCACGTACCGACAATCATCGCGCTGTCATGATTCTTGGCTTCTTCGGCGGTGATGATTTCCAGGGTGTAGGACGGAATCGCCTTGGCCTGGATATTCACTTCGATCTCTTTCCTGAGCTCTTCACAATCTTTTGGAGCGGCCACGGCCGATGTGGCCAGCGCAGCGCAGATGATCGCCAAGGCAAAACGTTTCATGTGTGAAGCTCCCTGAATGCATGCGCACGGGTGTGCGCCTAAGGCTGCATAGGCTATAGGACCACATCGGGGAAACACGAGTTCTGATTTAACGCACAACTGAATGTGGGAGGGGGCTTGCCCCTCTCACATTTTTAAGACGGTGTCAGTTGACCAGCGTGGCATCCAGGCTGATTTTCGCATTCAGCACCTTGGACACCGGGCACCCTTCCTTGGCCTTTTTGCTCAATTCATCGAACTGCGCCTGGCTGGCGCCGGGGATCTTGGCCTTGAGCACCAGGTGCACGGCGGTGATCGCAAAGCCGCCCTCGACCTGGTCCAGGGTCACTTCGGCCTGGGTGTCGATGCTGTCAGCCTTGAGCCCGGCGTCGCCCAGGATCATGGAAAAGGCCATGGAGAAACAGCCGGCGTGGGCCGCACCAATCAGTTCTTCAGGGTTGGTGCCCTTGCCGCCTTCGAAACGGGCCTTGAAGCCGTAGGGCGCTTCGCGCAGTACGCCGGTTTCCGTAGAAATGGAACCCAAGCCAGTCTTCAGATCACCTTCCCAATGCGCGGATGCTTTTTTAACGATACTCATAGCTGTCTCCTCGAACGTGGTTTTGCGTCAGTAAGGGTTCTGAGGATAGTCGCCCCTGCAAAGTTCATCTTGTCGGAGAAACCTAGCAATTTAGTAGGAAATTTCACCCTCGCTATTGAATCTCGGGTATATGCCCTCATTGCATAGAACATGCACATGAAGCGGCAGGTTTTGGTTCGTCTAAAAAGCCTGCGCCCCCCATTTGGAGAAGCAGGCTTATGAAATCGCTGTCCGACGTGAAGTTCTCAACCCTCGACCTGGTGCCCGTACGGGCCAACGGCAGTCCGGCGCAGTCACTGCGCAACTCCCTGGACCTGGCCCAGCACGTGGAAAAATTCGGCTACCACCGTTTCTGGGTGGCGGAACACCACAATATGGACGGTATCGCCAGTTCGGCGACCTCGGTACTGCTGGGCTACCTGGCCGGTGGCACCTCGACCATCCGCGTCGGCTCCGGTGGCGTGATGCTGCCCAACCACGCGCCGCTGGTGATCGCCGAGCAGTTCGGCACCCTGGAAAGCCTCTACCCCGGTCGTATCGACCTGGGCCTGGGCCGCGCTCCCGGCTCCGACCAAATGACCGCCCGTGCCCTGCGCCGTGAGCGCTCCGGCAGCGCCGACGACTTCCCGGAAGATGTGGCCGAACTGATGGCCTACCTGGGCCCACGCACCCCCGACCAACGGGTGATCGCCGTACCGGGCACCGGTACCAACGTGCCGGTCTGGCTGCTGGGTTCCAGCCTGTTCAGCGCGCAACTGGCGGGGGAGCGCGGTTTGCCCTACGCCTTCGCCTCCCATTTCGCACCACGCCTGATGCATGAGGCGATTCGCGTGTACCGCAACCACTTCAAGCCTTCCGCCGTGCTCGACAAGCCCTACGTGATGCTCGGCATTCCGCTGGTGGCCGCGGATGCGGATGAGCAAGCCGATTACCTGGCCACTTCGGTGTACCAGCGCATCCTGGCGCTGATGCGCGGGCAGAGCCTGGTGCAGCGCCCACCGGTGAAAACCATGGATGGCCTGTGGCTGCCCCATGAAAAAGACGCGGTCGGCAGCTTCCTCGGCCTGGCGATGGTGGGCAGCCCGGCGAAGATCCGCGCCAAACTGGAGGTGTTGATCGAACAGACCGGCGCCGACGAATTGATCTTCACCTGCGACCTGTACGAGCACGCCGACCGGATTCATTCCTACGAACTGCTGGCGCAGTTGATGAAGGGCTAAACCCCAGGCGAAAAAAAAACCGACGCACCTGCGTCGGTTTTTTATGTCCGGAGCACGGGATTAACCGCGCTTGTAGACGATTTCCTTGGTGCCACCTTCGCAGGTGCCGACCACTTTTTCGGACGAGGCGCCTTTATCCACCACTTCCAGCGAATAATGCTGAACGCCTTTCGCATCCAACTTTGCTGCAATCTCGCTTTTCAGCTCTTCACAAGGCTTGCCCGCCGCCAGGGCTGTGCCCGCCATGCTCAACAAACCTACCGCCAACAGGAACTTCTTCATCCGTTACTTTCCTTGCGCTGATCGAAAAGAGCATGCCGATGCTTGTCGCATCGGCCCCCATTGTTTGTAGCGCAGGTTATGGCAATCGGCCAGCCGGCAAGTTCAACCGACTCGATCAACTACTGGCAATTCGGAACCCCACCTTCAGCGTCACCTGGAAGTGCGCGGCCTTGCCGTCCTTGATATGGCCACGGGTTTCCGTCACCTCGAACCACTCCAAGTGCTTGATGCTCTTGCTGGCTTCGGCCAGGGCGTTGTTGATCGCATCTTCGATGCTGGTGGTCGACGAGCCGACCAATTCGACTTTCTTGTAGGTGTGGTGATCAGACATGGGGTTTCTCCTGAGAATGGTCAATAAAGCCTAGCAGTCAATGTTCATACTGCTTCTGGCGACCATTACGGCCTGAAAGTTCAGATTTACTGCACTTTCTGAAACCGGCGCAGTCGGTATCTACACACGCCACTCAATCACTTCAGGAGAGTCCACATGGCCAACACTTCTTTACGCAAAGCGTCGCTGGAAAGCATGGAAGCCGAGATTTCGAGCCTGCTCAAGTCCCTTGAGAGCCTCAAGGATGATGCGTCCGATGAGTCGCGCAAAACCCTGAAGGCCCTGAAAAGCAACGCCGAGAATGCCCTTAAGCACTCGCGCCACCTGATCAGCGACGCCTACGAAGAAAGCAAAGTCAAAATCCGCGAAACCGGTGTCGCCACCCGCGACTACGCACAAGAGCACCCATGGACCACCGCCGGCGTTGCCGTTGGCGCACTGGGCCTGCTGGCGGCTTACCTGCTGTGCAAGCGCGGTGACTGATACGCCGGCTAGCCCGGTTGGCGCAACAGCTCAGCCTTGAGCCACTGCGCCAGCTGCCGAGCGCGCCCGTCTGCGGCGCGCTTGGGCAGCCACAATGCCAGGTGCGCCGGGGTTTCACTGAACCCCCACGGCGCTACCAGGCGACCCGCTCGCAGGTCCTCTGCCACCAGCGGTTGCGGCGCAATCGCCACCCCCAGCCCAGCCACTGCCGCCTCCAGCAAATAATACAAATGCTCAAACCCTTGCCCGAGCTTCAATGCTCCTGGCTCGATGCCGTACTGCTGCGCCCAACTCGGCCAGGCTTGCGGGCGCGAGGTGGTGTGCAACAGTGCTTCACCGCACAGCGCCGAGGCGGGCGCTTGGCGCAAGCGCTCGTAACCGGCGAAACGCGGGCTCATTACCGGGCCGATGCGCTCGCTGGCCAGCTCATACACCTGCATATCCGCCGGCCACGGTGGCTCGGCAAATACCAATAGGGCGTCCAGCCCGGGCCGCCGCGGGTCGAGATCGCCTTCGCCGGCCGACAAATGCAGGCGCAAGTCGGGCAGGTCGGCATTCAAACGGCCCAAGCGAGGAATGAACCAGCGCGCCAGCAAACTGCCGGAACAGCCGAGCACGAACGGGGCATCGGCGCTGCTTTGCGTGAGTTCGGCGCACACATCCCGCAACCGCTCGAACGCCTCGGCACTCGCATCCCGCAGGCGAACACCGGCATCTGTGAGTTTGAGGCCGCGTCCATCCTTGACGAACAGGCTGACACCCAAATGTTCCTCCAGCACTTTCAGCTGACGGCTGACCGCACCGTGGGTCACATGCAACTGCTCGGCTGCCTGGCTGACGCTGTTGAGGCGGGCAGTGGCTTCGAATGCGCGCAAGGCATTAAGGGGGGGAAGGTCTCGGCTCATCTGTGAGTTTTCCTGACAGGTTGCGTCGATCTTATCGGTTTTCAGCGTCAGGCGTCAGGGGTAGAGTGGCCGTCATTGTTTCTTACACACCTTCTTTCCAGGAGCGCCCCATGACTCAGTCCCAGACCGATCTGCGCAACGGCCCCGACGCCAATGGCCTGTTCGGCGCATTCGGCGGCCGCTACGTGGCCGAAACCCTGATGCCGTTGATCCTCGACCTGGCCCGCGAATACGAAGCGGCCAAGATTGATCCGGCGTTCAATGAGGAATTGGCCTACTTCCAGCGCGACTACGTGGGCCGTCCAAGCCCGCTGTACTTCGCCGAGCGCCTGACTGAGTTCTGCGGCGGCGCCAAGATCTACCTCAAGCGCGAAGAGCTGAACCACACCGGCGCGCACAAGATCAACAACTGCATTGGCCAGATCCTGCTGGCGCGGCGCATGGGCAAGAAACGCATCATCGCCGAGACCGGCGCCGGCATGCACGGCGTGGCCACCGCCACCGTGGCCGCGCGCTTCGGCCTGCAATGCGTGATCTACATGGGCACTACCGACATCGAGCGCCAGCAGGCCAACGTGTTCCGCATGAAACTGCTGGGCGCTGAGGTGATCCCGGTGGTCGCCGGCACCGGCACCCTGAAAGACGCGATGAACGAAGCCCTGCGCGACTGGGTCACCAACGTCGACGACACCTTCTACCTGATCGGCACCGTGGCCGGCCCGCACCCCTACCCGGCGATGGTGCGTGATTTCCAGGCCGTGATAGGCAAGGAAACCCGTACCCAACTGCAAGCCCAGGAAGGCCGCCTGCCCGACAGCCTGGTGGCATGCATCGGTGGCGGCTCCAACGCGATGGGCCTGTTCCACCCCTTCCTGGATGACACCAGCGTCGAAATCATCGGCGTCGAAGCGGCCGGCCACGGCATCGAAACCGGCATGCATGCCGCCAGCCTCAACGGCGGCGTACCGGGCGTGCTGCACGGCAACCGCACGTTCCTGTTGCAGGACGACGACGGCCAGATCATCGACGCCCACTCGATTTCCGCCGGCCTCGACTACCCCGGCATCGGCCCTGAACACGCCTGGTTGCACGACATCGGCCGCGTCCAGTACACCTCGGTGACCGACCACGAAGCGCTCGACGCCTTCCACAAATGCTGCCGCCTGGAAGGGATCATCCCCGCCCTGGAAAGCGCCCACGCCCTGGCCGAAGTGTTCAAGCGTGCGCCAACCCTGCCCAAGGATCACCTGATGGTGGTCAACCTGTCCGGCCGTGGCGACAAAGACATGCAGACCGTGATGCACCACATGGAACAGTCCCAGCAGGAGAAACACTAAATGAGCCGCCTGCACACTCGCTTTGCGCAACTCAAGGAACAAAACCGCGCCGCCTTGGTGACCTTCGTCACCGCTGGCGACCCGGGTTATGACACCTCCCTGGCGATTCTCAAGGGTTTGCCGGCTGCCGGCGCCGATGTCATCGAACTGGGCATGCCGTTCACCGACCCGATGGCCGACGGCCCCGCCATCCAACTGGCCAACATCCGTGCACTTGAGGCCAAGCAGAATCTGGTGAAAACCCTGCAGATGGTGCGTGAGTTCCGTAAAGACAACCACGACACTCCGCTGGTGCTGATGGGTTACTTCAACCCGATCCACAAATATGGGGTGCCGAAGTTTATTGCCGACGCCAAGGAAGCCGGTGTGGACGGCCTGATCGTGGTCGACATGCCGCCTGAGCATAACGGTGAGCTGTGCGACCCGGCTCAGGCAGCAGGCATCGACTTTATCCGCCTGACCACGCCGACCACCGACGACGTGCGCCTGCCCACCGTTCTCAACGGCAGCTCGGGCTTTGTGTACTACGTGTCCGTGGCCGGTGTGACGGGGGCTGGCGCCGCCACCCTGGAACACGTCGAAGAAGCCGTGACCCGCCTGCGTCGGCATACCGACCTGCCGATCAGTATCGGTTTTGGTATCCGCACGCCGGAACAAGCCGCGGCCATCGCGCGCCTGGCCGATGGTGTAGTGGTGGGCTCAGCCCTGATCGATCACATCGCCAACGCCAGCAACGATCAACAAGCGATCGATGGGGTATTGAGCCTGTGCGCGGCGCTGTCGGAAGGTGTCCGTAACGCCCGTAAGTAAACGCCATGTAGCCAGAGGTAAAGTTCCTGATACAGAGGAATCAACGCGCGCAATCACGGCCTAAACAGCAAGACCAAGGGATTTCGAACCTCGTCCGAGATCCCTTTTTTTGTATGTGTGCCCTGAGGAATACCCGATGAAAATGCCTAAATCCGTGATTGCCGGTCTTGGTGTGCTGGTGCTTGGCGCCAGCGCCCTGGTGCACGCCGCACCGCCCGACCAGCGCGATGACGACCGTGGCGGCCCGCAAGGCCAGCACGAGCAGCGTGGCGATGACCATCGGGGCCCACCGGACGATCGACGTGGCGGCCCGCCCCGGGACTTCGGCCCCGTGCGCCAGATCATCCATGACAACCACGGCCAGTTCTCCCGGGGCGCGCCGCCACCGCCCAACGTGCGCCTGGTACGCGGTCAGCCGCTACCCCGTGGGTACTACGGCGAACGCCTGGACAACCGCGCCCTGGCACGCCTGCCGGTCTACCCAGGTTATGAATGGCGCCGTTCGGGGCCGGATGTGGTGCTGATTGCCGTAGGGACAGGCATCGTCTACGAGATTCTGGACGGTGTGCTCAACTAAGCCTTTCCACAGCCCACTGTAGGAGCGAGGGGGACGCCTAGTTCTTGCTCGCGAAGATCGTCAACGATAACGCGGGCATTCTGGATGAGCGCGTCGTCAGGACGTTTTTCGCGAGCAAGAACTAGGCGTCCCCCTCGCTCCTACAGTTAAACGGTTGTGTTAAAGCTCGATGCGTTCGACTTTGCCTACGAGCAATATGTAGGAAAGTGCCCCAAGCAACGCCAGCACCGCGATGTAGGTAATCGCCGGTGCAAACGAATCGCCGCTGGCCAGGAAGCCAATTACGATCGGTGTGGCAATCGCCGCCAGGTTGCCGATGAAGTTAAATACCCCACCGGTCAGCCCCAACAAGCGCGCAGGTGCCAGGGTCGACACCAGCGACCAGGTAATCGACGCCAAGCCATTGCCAAAGAACGCCACCGCCAGGAACGCAATCACCCACGCCGTCGAATCCACATAGTTGGCGCCAATGATCGCCGTGGAAATCAGCAGCCCGCCAATGATCGGCAATTTGCGTGCAAACCCTACCGACGCCCCCCGGCGAATCAGCCAGTCGGAGAAAATCCCGGAACACAGCACACCCACGAACGCCGCCAGGAATGGCAACGACGCGAGCAGGCCGGACTTGATGAAGTCCATGCCGCGATATTTCACCAGGTAGGTCGGGAACCAGGTCAGGAAGAACCACAGCGTGGAGTTCAGGCAGAACTGGCCGAGGTAGATGCCCCAGAGTTTGCGCTTGCTCAGCACAATCCCCAGGTCAACCCAACTGAACGGTGCCTTGACCGCTTTCGCCTGCATATCCACCAAACCGCCGCCTTCACGGATCAGCTCGATCTCGGCCACGTTGGCGCCTTTAAAATCCTTAGGCTCGCGATACACCGCGTACCAAACCAGCGCCCACAGAATGCCCACGCCACCGGTGGCTACAAACACCATATGCCAGCCGAATGCGTGCTGCAGCCAGGCCAATACCGGCGTGAGGAACGCCAGCCCTACAAATTGCCCGGAGGTATAGACGCCAATCGCAGTGGCCCGCTCACGCTCAGGAAACCAGGTAGTGACCACGCGGCTGTTGATGGGATACGCCGGGGCTTCCAGGGCACCCACCGCCATGCGCAGGACGAACAGCGCGATAAAGCTGGCGGCGAAGCCCAGCATCACGGTGGCAATCGACCACAGCAGCAGGGCCGCCGTGTAGAGAATGCGCGGCGGCACGCGGTCGACCAACCAGCCGCCGGGGATCTGCATGGCGGCGTAAGTCCAGCCGAACGCGGAGAAAATCAACCCGACATGCACCGGGTCGATGCCCAGCTCGCTGGTCAACGCCGGGGCGGCAATCGACAGGTTGCTGCGGTCGAGGTAGTTGATCACCACGGTGATAAACAGCAGCACCATGATGAAAAAACGCTTTCTGGTAGGCGTGACTAAAGAAGCCTGCCCGGTGAAGGATTCAGGGTGCATGGGGGGTTGCCTCTTCTTATGTTTATTGAGGACTGAAACTGAGCTGACTGAAGAAATCGGATCAACATGTGGGAGGGGGCTTGCCCCCGATAGCGGTGTGTCAGCTAGCACATCCATAGCAGGCAGACTGCAATCGGGGGCAAGCCCCCTCCCACATTTTTTGATCGCATTGATTCAGTCAGAGGCTGTTACCACTCGGCAAAGCTGCCATCGGCATGACGCCAGATGGGGTTGCGCCAGCGGTGGCCGATGGCCGCGCGCTCGATCACGTATTCCTCGTTGATCTCGATGCCCAGGCCCGGCCCGTTGGGGATCTTCACGAAGCCCTGGTCATAGTCGAACACGCCCGGATCGCGCACGTAGTCGAGCAGGTCGTTGCTCTCGTTGTAGTGAATGCCCAGGCTCTGCTCTTGGATAAACGCGTTGTAGCAAACCGCGTCCAGTTGCAGGCACGCCGCGAGGGCTATCGGGCCCAACGGGCAGTGCAGGGCCAGGGCCACGTCGTAGGCTTCGGCCATGTTGGCGATCTTGCGGGTTTCAGTAATACCGCCGGCATGGGAAGCGTCCGGCTGGATGATGTCGACATAGCCTTCGCTGAGCACACGCTTGAAGTCCCAACGCGAGAACAGGCGCTCGCCCAGGGCAATCGGCGTGCTGGTCAGCGGTGCGAGTTCTTTCAGCGCTTCATAGTTTTCGCTGAGCACCGGCTCTTCGATAAACATCAGTTTGTACGGATCCAGTTCCTTCATCAGCACCTTGGCCATGGGCTTGTGCACGCGGCCATGGAAGTCGACGCCAATGCCCACGTTAGGGCCCACGGCATCGCGCACGGCGGCGACGTTGGCCAGGGCCAGGTCGACCTTTTCAAAGCTGTCGACGAACTGCAATTCTTCGGTGCCGTTCATTTTCACCGCAGTGAAGCCACGGGCCACGGCTTCTTTGGCGGCGCGAGCGGTGTCGGCGGGGCGATCGCCGCCGATCCATGAATACACGCGGATCTTGTCGCGCACCTGACCGCCCAGCAGGTCGCTGACCGACACTCCCAGGGCTTTGCCCTTGATGTCCCACAGCGCCTGATCGATGCCGGCCAAGGCGCTCATGTGCACGGCGCCACCGCGATAGAAGCCGCCGCGGTAGAGCACGGTCCAGATGTCTTCGATATTGCGTGGGTCCTTGCCGATCAGGTAATCGGACAGTTCCTCGACCGCCGCCGCCACGGTGTGGGCGCGGCCTTCGACCACAGGTTCGCCCCAGCCGGTCACGCCTTGGTCGGTTTCAATCTTGAGGAAGCACCAGCGCGGTGGAACGATAAAGGTCGTCAGTTTGGTGATTTTCATCTTCTTATCTCTCTTGTCGATGCAGCGCCAAGGCGCAAAGCTTGCGATCAGTTCAGGGCATCAATTCAGCGCGTTCCAGGCCGCGACATAGGCTTGGGCACTGCTCGCCACCTGGTCCACGGACATGCCCGGCTTGAACAACCCCGAGCCGAGGCCAAAGCCCCTGGCGCCTGCGTCGAAATACACCTGCATGTTGTCCGGGGTCACGCCACCTACCGGCAGCAACAGCGTGCCCGCCGGCAAGACCGCCAGCCACGCCTTGATCACCGCCGGCCCCATTTGCTCGGCCGGGAACAGCTTCAACACATCCGCACCTTCGGCCAGCGCGGCGAACGCCTCGGTCGGGGTGGCAACGCCGGGCGACAGGTACAGGCCCGCGGCTTTCGCGGCGCGCAGCACCTTGGCATCGCTGTGCGGCATCACGATCACCTGGCCGCCGGCGGCCTTGACCTGCTCGACCTGCTCGGGCGTCAACACCGTGCCGGCGCCGATCAGGCAATCGTCGGGCAGGCTGTCGCGCAGGGTGCGGATGCTGGTGTAAGGGTCGGGTGAGTTGAGCGGAACTTCGATTACCCGGAACCCGGCCTCGTACAGCACCTGGCCGACCGCCTCGGCTTCGTCTGGGCGCAGGCCGCGCAGGATGGCGATCAAACCGTTGTGTGCAAGTGCTTGCTTGAGCATGTCAGGCCTCCAGGGCAGGTTGAATGAGCCCGGCCGCCAGCGCCAGTTGCCATAGGCCGCGCTCGGTGGCTTCCTGCGCCAGGCTGACGTGGGCGAAGTCGCAGAGCGCGAGGGCGCGTTGATAGCGGGCACAGAGTGGCGCGGCACCGACCAGGATGATCGGCGTGTGTTTGGCGCCAGCCGGCAAGCCAGCGAGTTCATGACCGATCAGCAGGCCGGAGAGGTAATCGGGTTGCTGCTCGGCGCCGAGTTCGGCGGTCAGCCCCAGGGTGCGTGCACTGAACAAGGTCGACAGCACCCCGCGCTGGCCGTCCGACGAGCGCGCAACCTGCACGCCTCGGTCGAAGGCGTCGGCCTGGAAATGCTCGGGGGTCTTCTGGGTGCGGCCGAGAATGCTGTGCTTGCTCAGCACCGCGAACAGCTCGCCGGTCATGAAGGTGTCGAAGTGGGTGATGCAGCCGTCGGCGACCTCGACCCATTTGGAATGGCTGCCGGGCAGGCCGATCAATAACTCACCACCGGCCCGCAGGTGTTGCAGCACGCCCAGCACCTGGGTTTCTTCGCCGCGCATCACATTGGGCAAGCCGACCTGTTCGATAACGCCGGGCACGATATACACATCCACCCCGCGCAGGCTGCGTACGCGGTGCAATGCCTGGCCCAGGCTGGCGACATCGACAGGGGTATTGCGATAGGCCGCCTCGCTCCAGCCCTGGGCGCTGCCGACCATGCCACAGGCAATGACCGCAAGGGTCGGTTGAGCATCGAGCCAATCACCGCAGGCGGCATCGAATGCCAACTCGAAGCCATTGCTGCAGCGTGTGCCAGCGATGTCCCGTGGCTCAACAGGCAAGTGCATGATCCCGAACGCCAGCGAGCGCTGTTCGAGCACGACGCCAGCCGGGCCAAGTTTATAAGCACGAAGGGAGCTGGTCCCCCAGTCGAGCGCGATCAATTGCGCCTGCATCGCTTCACCTGAAATGAGTGGGTGCTGAAAAAAGCAGATGGGCGAATATAAACCTATGCTGGCGAATATCTCAATATATAAATATCAGTCCCATATAGTGAGACAAGGCAATGTGAATCCCGAGACTTCCGCGCCTGGTAACAAGCAGGAAGAAATCGGTTTATCGGGGAAGGGAAGTTAAAAACCCGACAGATCCAGCTCGCGCATCGCGCCCATCCAGATCGCGTAGTCGGTGTGGTCCTTCAGGTCATTGCCGGTGTCCGGGTGCAGGAACACCACCAGGCCATTGCGATTGAGCGCCAGCCACGGCAGCACCACACCGATGTATTCCGGGTCGAACGCCAGTTGGCAGCTCCAGTCCGGGTGCGGGCCGACCGGCCGCTCATGCACACGGCCCATGTGCAGCGGGAACAGCCTGGCGGCGTCCTCACAGAACTGGCGCGCCTGGTCAAGGGTGCTGGCGTCGAAGTAGACATGGGCGTGATAGCCCTTGATACGTTGCATGGCGAAATCCGCGTCCAATGTGCGGCAAATCCTAGACCGCAATCGACGGCAGGGCCAGCCCGGTCAACGACTGTGCGCTGCTCGCCTGTTCCGCCAGCAACCAGTCGACAAAACGCTCCACCAATTGGCCCCGACGTTTGCGCTGGGGTTGCACCACGTAATAGCCGAAGCGCGAGATCACCGTGTCGCTGATCGGCCGGCACAGCCACTTCTGTTCCAGCAGGTTATCGACCAGGTGACGCCAGCCGATGGCCACTCCCTGGCCAGCAATCGCCGCCTGGATCAGCAGGGTGTAGTTATCAAAGCGCAATTGGCCAGGGGTCGGAGCCCGGGTAATGCCCAGCTCGCGAAACACGCCGCTCCAGTCGAACCATTGGCTGTTGTTTTCCTGGCGCAGGTGCAGCAGGGGATAGTCCGGCAAATTCTGCACCGTCAATGGCGTGGCCTGGTCCCTGAGCCACTGCGGGCTGCACACGGGGAACACTTCTTCGTTGAACAGCCACAGGCTGTCGCCCTGCTTGAAACGGCCATCGCCGAATAACACTGCCACGTCGATGTCGCTACGCAGGGTCGCATGGTTGCGCTCACTGGTGACCAGGCTCACATCCACCTGGGGGTTGGCCGCGTGGAAGCGATGCAGGCGCGGCATCAGCCAGTAGGCGGCGAAGGCGAAGTCGGTGGCCACTTGCAGCACTTCATGCTGGTCCTGCTGGGTGATCACGCTCAGGCCGTGATTGATGGCTTGCAAACCGCCTTGCACATGCTCGAACAGCAGGGCGCCGGCATCGGTCAGTTCGATGCCACGGTAGATGCGATCAAACAGGCGGATCGCCAGTTGTTCTTCGAGACGCTTGATCTGTTGGCTGATGGCGGGCTGGGTAGTGCCCAGCTCTACCGCGGCAGCAGTAAAGCTGCGATGGCGCGCCGCCGCCTCGAACGCACGCAGCAGGTCGAGGGATACATCGCCGAGGGCTTCATACATAAGCTGTGCTTATCCTAGACATTGCCTTTCATGGGCTTTACCCCATTCTGCATGGGCTGCATGCTCATTCGCATAAACACCGCCTATGGAATGCCGAAGACCCATGAAGCGCAAGAACATTCTTTTCATCATGGCCGATCAAATGGCCGCGCCGCTGCTTCCGTTCTACGGATCTTCCCCGATCAAACTGCCGAACCTGAGCCGCCTCGCGGCGCAAGGCGTGGTGTTCGACGCCGCCTATTGCAACAGCCCGCTGTGTGCACCGTCGCGCTTTACCCTGGTCAGCGGCCAGTTGCCGAGCAAGATTGGCGCCTATGACAACGCGGCCGATTTTCCCGCCGATGTGCCGACCTACGCCCACTACCTGCGTCGCCTGGGCTACCGCACCGCGTTGTCGGGCAAGATGCATTTCTGCGGCCCGGACCAGTTGCACGGCTACGAAGAGCGCCTGACCAGCGACATCTACCCGGCCGACTATGGCTGGGCGGTGAACTGGGACGAACCCGACGTACGACCCACCTGGTACCACAACATGTCATCGGTGCTGCAAGCCGGCCCGTGTGTGCGTACCAACCAGCTGGATTTCGATGAAGAGGTGGTGTTCAAGGCCCAGCAGTACCTGTTCGACCATATCCGCGAGGCCGGTGACCAGCCGTTCTGCCTGACCGTGTCGATGACCCATCCTCACGACCCGTACACCATTCCCAAGCCGTTCTGGGACCTGTACGACGACAGCGACATCCCTTTGCCTGCGACGCCCGCCCAGGCCGATCTCGACCCGCACTCCCAACGCCTGCTCAAGGTCTACGACCTGTGGGACAAGCCGCTGCCGGTAGACAAGATCCGCGACGCGCGCCGTGCTTATTTCGGCGCATGCAGCTACATCGACAGCAATGTCGGCAAGCTCCTGCAAACCCTGGAAGACACCGGCCTGGCCGACGATACGATCATCGTCTTCTCCGGCGACCATGGCGACATGCTTGGCGAGCGCGGCCTCTGGTACAAAATGCACTGGTTTGAAATGGCCGCGCGCGTGCCGCTGCTGGTCAGTGCACCGGGGCAGTTCGCGGCGGGTCGCGTGACCCAGGCTGTCTCCACCGCCGACCTGCTGCCAACCCTGGTGGAACTGGCCGGTGGCGAACTGGACGCGCGCTTGCCGCTGGATGGCCGCTCACTGGTCCCGCACTTACAGGGCAAGGGCGGGC
This sequence comes from Pseudomonas sp. OVF7, assembly GCF_030644265.1. Lineage (NCBI taxonomy): Bacteria > Pseudomonadati > Pseudomonadota > Gammaproteobacteria > Pseudomonadales > Pseudomonadaceae > Pseudomonas > Pseudomonas sp. OVF7. The sequence continues at coordinate 7,128,414 of NZ_CP128996.1, forward strand.
ATGACGAAGTGTTCGGCGAATATATGGCCGAAGGCACCATCAGCCCGCTGATGATGATTCGCCGTGGCGCGTACAAATTCATCTACAGCGAAGACGACCCGTGCTTACTGTTCGATGTGCAAAACGACCCGCACGAGCGGGAAGACCTCAGCCAGTCACCGGAACACCGACCACTGTTCGAGGCGTTTTTGAGTGAAGCGCGGGCCAAATGGGACATCCCGGCGATCCACCAGCAGGTGCTCGCCAGCCAACGCCGTCGTCGCCTGGTGTTCGAGGCGCTGACCCAAGGCAAGCTGAAGAGCTGGGATCACCAGCCACTGGTCGACGCCAGTCAGCAATACATGCGCAACCATATCGACCTCGATGACCTGGAGCGCAAGGCACGTTATCCACAACCCTGCCAAACTAATAAATAGACAGAGGGAAGGCCATGCAAAAGTTGACTGCGGTAGTGGGCATGTTGGTGCTGAGTAGCGCCAATGCGTATGCGGACACCAGCTGTGACACGGTAAAAATGGCCGATCCGGGCTGGAGCGACATTGCCGCCACCAATGCCATCACTGGTTTTCTGTTGAACGGCATGGGCTACAAGGTCAAGGTCGACACCCTGGCGGTGCCGATTACCTTTGGCGGGCTCAAGGACGGCCAGGTGGATGTGTTCCTGGGTAACTGGATGCCGGCGCAGCAGGGCTTCTATGACAAGTTCGTGGCCAATGGCGAGGTGGTGCAACTGGCGAAAAACCTCGACGGTACCGAGTTCACCCTCGCCGTGCCGGACTATGTGTGGGACGCCGGGGTGCATGACTTTGCCGACCTGAACAAATTTGCCGACAAGTTCGACAAGAAGATCTACGGGATCGGCTCCGGTGCGCCGGCCAATATCTCGTTGCAGGAAATCATCAAGAAGAATGACTTCGAGCTGGGCCAGTGGAAGCTGATCGAGTCCAGCGAACAGGCAATGCTCGCCGAAGTGTCACGGGCCGTGAAGAAACAACGCTTCGTCACCTTCCTCGGCTGGACACCACACCCGATGAACGTGCAGTTGAAAATGCACTACCTCAAAGGCGGCGAGAAATACTTCGGTGACACCGGCAGCGTGTATACCCTGACCCGTAAAGGGTATGCACAAGCCTGCCCGAATGTTGGAAAGCTGCTGACCAACCTGAGTTTCACCCAGGAGATGGAGAACAGCATCATGGCTGAGGTAGTCAACAACAAGGTCAGCAACGCGGATGCGGCGAAGACGTGGCTCAAGACCAACCCGGCAGTGCTGGAAAAGTGGCTCGATGGCGTGAAAACCGTGGATGGCCAGGATGCGTTGCCAGCGGTAAAAGCCAAACTCTAGATGACACCTCCGCCCTTTGGAGAGGGGCCTCGTGACAGGCTTGCTTGCTCTGACAAGCTGACTTTCTGTGGCAAACGAGCTTGTTGTGGTGATCGGGCTTGTTGTGGCGAGCGGGCTTGCCCCGCGTTGGGCTGCGCAGCAGCCCCAGTGAAGGCCGCGCAATCCTAACCGTGGGATCTGGAGCGTCTGGTTTTGGGGCCGCTTCGCGCCCCAACGCGGGGCAAGCCCGCTCGCCACAACAAGCCCGATCACCACAACAAGTCCGCTCGCCACAACCTGATAATCTGCCCCGAACCTTTCTATCCGAGTTTGCGATGCACAGGCCCAACCGCCACACACTCTTCCCCTTCCTGAGCTGGCTGCCGCGTCAAACCCGAGCCAGCGTCGGTCGGGACGCGATGGTCGGGCTCAGCGGCGCCGTCCTCGCCTTGCCGCAGTCGATTGCCTACGCCCTCATTGCCGGTCTTCCCGCCGAATACGGCCTGTACGCCGCAATTATCCCGGTACTGATCGCCTGCCTCTGGGGCTCGTCCTGGCACTTGATCTGTGGCCCTACGGCGGCGATTTCCATTGTGCTGTACGCCAGCGTCAGCCCGTTGGCCGTGCCCGGGTCTCAGGACTACATCACCCTGATCCTGTTGCTGACATTCCTGGCCGGGCTGTTCCAGTGGTTGCTGGGCATGCTGCGCTTTGGCGCGCTGGTGAACTTCGTCTCGCATTCGGTGGTGCTGGGTTTCACCCTGGGCGCCGCCGTGGTGATTGCCCTGGGGCAGTTGCCTAACCTGCTGGGCCTGGATTTGCCGAGCCAGGCCACGGCAATCAATAGCCTGCTCGCACTGATCCACCATAGCGGCGAATGGGACCACGCATCGCTCGCCCTCGGGCTCGGCACTTTGCTGGTGGGCGCGTTGCTCAAATACCTTGTGCCTCGCTGGCCAACGCTGCTGATCGCGCTGGCCTTGGGTAGCCTGGCGGCATGGCTGTGGCCGGGGATGTTCGGGCATGTGGCGCGGGTCAGCGCGTTCATCGGCAAACTGCCGCCGTTCAGCCCGTTGCCGCTGGATCCGGACATGATCCTGCGCCTGCTGCCCAGCGCCGTTGCGGTGGGCATGCTGGGGCTGGTGACCAGCCTGTCGATTGCCCGTTCGCTGTCAGCTCGCTCGCAACAACTGCTCGATGCCAACCAGGAAGTTCGTGCGCAGGGTTTATCCAATATCGTTGGTGGATTTTTCTCCGGGTATTTGTCAGCCGGTTCCTTCACCCGCTCTGGCCTCAGCTATGAGGCGGGCGCCTGTTCGCCGTTGGCAGGGGTGTTTTCCGCCTTATGGGTGGCCTTGTTTGCGCTGTTCGGCGCCGCACTGATCGCGCATATTCCGATCCCAAGCATGGCCGCCAGCATCTTGCTGATTTCCTGGGGCCTGGTGGATCGTCGGGGTATTCGCGCGTTGTTCCGCGTGAGCCGGGCAGAATTCGTAGTGATGAGCCTGACCTGCGTCGCCACCTTGCTTCTGGAGTTACAAACGGCGATTTATGCGGGGGTGTTGGCGTCGTTGTTTTTCTACCTCAAGCGCACGTCCCAGCCACGGGTTCAACAATGGCGTGACGGGGACGAAGATGTGTTGCGCGTCGGCGGGTCGATTTTCTTTGGCGCCAGCCATTACCTGCAAGTGCGCTTGCAAAGCTTGCAGGGTGTACGGGTAGTGATCGAGGCGCAGCAGATCAACTTTATCGACTATTCCGGGGTGGAGATGCTGCACCAGGAGGCGCGTCGCTTAAGAGGGCTGGGGCGTAGCCTGACACTGCGCCGCGCCAGGCCGCAGGTGGTGGAGGAGTTGAAAAAACTGGAAGGGGCCGACCAATGCCCCATCCATTTTGAAGACTGAATACGGTTAAACAGGTGGGATGGGGCTTGCCCCCTCCCACAGTTTGTTGAGTGTCAGGCCAACTGGCGGCGCAACTCGGCCAACACCGGCGCCGAATCCGGCCGCACACCACGCCACAGGAAGAACGCTTCCGCCGCCTGCTCCACCAACATGCCCAGGCCATCCATCGCCACTGCCGCGCCCTGTTGGGTGGCCCAGTGGCAGAACGCGGTCGGTTCCTTGGCGTACATCATGTCGTAGCAAAACGTCTTGCCCGGCTCGATCAAACTACTGGCAATCGGCGGTACATCGCCTGACAGGCTGGCGGACGTGGCATTGATGATCACGTCCACCGGCTCACGCAGCCAATCGAAACCACTGGCAGACACCGGGCCCAGGTCGTCGAACAATTCGGCGAGCATTTCAGCTTTTTCCACCGTGCGGTTGGCGATGATCAATGAGGCAGGTCGCTCGGCCAGCAATGGCTCCAATGCGCCACGTACCGCACCACCGGCGCCGAGCAACAGGATGCGTTTACCTTGCAGGCTCAACCCGGCGTTGACCGTCAGGTCGCGCACCAGGCCGGCGCCATCCGTGTTATCGCCCAGCAAGCTGCCATCGGCCAGCTTGCTCAAGGTGTTCACCGCGCCGGCACGCTCGGCGCGCTCGGTCAGGGTGTCGGCCAGGCGGTAGGCGTCCTCCTTGAACGGTACGGTGACGTTGGCACCACGGCCATGCTGGAAAAACTCACGGGCACAACCGATGAAATCCTCCAGCGGCGCGAGCAAGCTGCTGTAGTCCAGTTGCTCGCCGGTCTGCTCGGCGAACATGCGGTGAATCAACGGCGACTTGCTGTGGCCGATGGGGTTGCCAAACACCACATAACGATCCATCAAACCGCCGCCTTAGGCGTAGCAACGCCGAGCCAGTCGCGGTCTTGCAGGAAGTAATCGGTAAGGCGCGCTTCTTCGCTGCCGGCCTCGGCTTTCCAGTCGTAGCTCCAGCGCACTTGCGGCGGCAGCGACATGAGGATCGATTCGGTACGCCCACCCGATTGCAGGCCGAACAGGGTGCCGCGGTCGTAGACCAGGTTGAACTCCACGTAGCGACCACGGCGGAATTCCTGGAATTCACGTTGTTGCGCGGTATAAGCCATGGCTTTGCGACGCTGCACAATGGGCAGGTACGCATCGATGTAGGCGTCGCCGATGGCGCGGATAAAAGCGAAGCAGGTGTCGAAGTCCCATTCGTTCAAGTCATCGAAGAACAGGCCGCCAATGCCGCGCGGTTCGTTGCGATGCTTGATATGGAAGTAGGTGTCACACCAGGCTTTGTAGCGTGAATACACATCCGGGCCAAACGGCGCACAGGCCTGCTCGGCGACGCGGTGCCAGTGGATGCAATCTTCTTCGTTGCCGTAGTAGGGCGTGAGGTCAAAACCGCCACCAAACCACCACACCGGTTCTTCGCCTTCTTTTTCGGCGATGAAGAAACGCACGTTGGCATGGGAAGTCGGCACATGAGGGTTGTGCGGGTGGATCACCAGCGATACGCCCAGGGCCTCAAAACCGCGACCGGCCAGCTCGGGGCGGTGCGCGCTGGCGGACGGTGGCAGGCCGCTGCCAAACACGTGGGAAAAATTGACGCCGCCTTTTTCGATCACCGAACCGTTTTCGATCACACGGGTGCGACCGCCGCCGCCGGCTGGCCGGGTCCAGGCGTCTTCGATAAAACGAGTGTCCGCCTCGAAGGTTTCCAGGGCGCTGCAAATGCGGTCTTGCAGGTCAAGCAGGTAGGCTTTTACAGCCTCGGTGCGGGTAGTCATGGCATCACCTTGAATCGGGCAAAGCTACGCGAGGCCATGCGGCGTCGGCGGCAAATGGGCGCACAGGATACCACTGCACCTGCATACCACTGCACTTAGGTGCGTCGCTGTTGACGAAGATCAAGCTTAGGAGTCCGATAGGGGGCTACGCGATTTCGACCTCAGGAGAAGTGCAGATGGCCAAAAGAATCCAGTTCAGCGCCCACGGCGGCCCTGAAGTACTTGAATATGTGGACTACACGCCGGCTGAGCCAGGACCGCAGCAGGTTCGAGTGCTTAACAAAGCCATTGGCCTGAACTTCATCGACACTTACTACCGCAGCGGGTTGTATACGCCGCCGGCCCTGCCATCGGGACTGGGTGCGGAAGGCGCGGGTATCGTCGATGCGGTGGGCAGTGAGGTCACCCAATTCAAGGTCGGTGACCGCGTGGCCTACGGCAGTGGCCCACTCGGCGCCTACAGCGAATTGCACGTGCTGCCCGCCGCCAACCTGGTGCACCTGCCGGACGACATCAGCTTCGAACAGGCCGCCGGCGCCATGCTCAAAGGCCTGACCGTGCAGTATCTGCTGCGCCAGACCTATGAGTTGAAGGGGGGCGAAACCATCCTGTTCCACGCCGCTGCCGGTGGCGTGGGTTCCCTGGCGTGCCAATGGGCCAAGGCCCTGGGTGTGAAGCTGATCGGTACCGTCAGCTCGCCGGAGAAAGCCGCACTGGCCAAATCCCTGGGCGCCTGGGAGACCATCGACTACAGCAAGGAAAACGTCGCACAACGCGTGCTGGAATTGACCGACGGCAAAAAGGTGCCCGTGGTGTACGACGGCGTCGGCAAGGACACATGGCTGACCTCATTGGACAGCGTGGCGCCACGCGGTCTGGTGGTGAGCTTTGGCAATGCCTCGGGCGCGGTGGATGGGGTGAACCTGGGGATACTCGCAGCCAAAGGCTCGCTGTACGTGACGCGGCCAACCCTGGCGACCTACGCCAACAATCCGGCGAACCTGCAGGTGATGGCGGATGATCTGTTTTCGATGATCAAGAGCGGCAAGGTGCGCATTGATATCAACCAGCGCTTCCCGCTGGCGGAGGCGGCGAAGGCCCAGACCGAGTTGTCGGCGCGGCGCACCACGGGGTCGACCATTCTGTTGCCTTGAGGGCCTCTTCGAGGGCGAGCCCTCTCCCACATTTGAACCCTGTCCGTCATGACACCACGGTCAAATGTGGGAGGGGGCTTGCTCCCGATGGCCGCGACGAGGTCTCAAGAAGGCCGCACCACCTCACCGGTCGCCAAATCGCGAATCAAGCTGGGGTTCTTGCGCCCACCCAGGGCGCCCCCCAATACCAGGTCGACCTGGCCACGGAAATACTGCTCCACCCGGATCCGCGTACGCGCCGCCGGGCGCCCTTGGGGGTTGGCCGAGGTCGAGATCAGCGGGCCCACCAGCGCGCACAAATCCCGCACCAACGGATGATCGCTGACCCGCAACGCCACGGTGTCATGCACACCCGTGACCCACTCCGGCAGCAAATCCTGGTGGGGTACCAGCCAGGTATTCGGCCCCGGCCAGGTGCTGGCCATGCGGTCGATCCATTCCTGCGGGAAATCTTCGAAGAGAAAATCGAACTGGCGGATAGTGTCCGCCACCAGGATCAGGCCCTTGTCCACCGAACGGTTCTTGATCGCCAGCAGTCGGTCCACTGCGTCTTCGTTCCACGGATCACAGCCCAGGCCCCAGACCGCCTCGGTTGGATAGGCAATCACCGCGCCTGCGCGAATTTCTCGTGCGGCTTCCAGCACACGCCACCTGTTGACCATTGCTCACTCTCCGGACTAAAGCTCTGCGCAGTTTACCGATCTTCGTTACAAAACCTAGCAGCGCGCGAGCCAGCGCCCACTTTCACAGATCACCTGACCTTCCAGCTCCAGCTCGGTCAGGGTAGCCAGTAGCTCTGGCAAGGGGCGCCCGCTGGCAATCGCCAAGGCTTCGCTGGTGTGGGGCGCCGCATGCAGCAACGCCACCAGCGGATGAGTGACCGGCATCGGCGCGGGGCGCGACAACGCCTGCCAGCCGCGCAAACCTTCGAGGATGTGCTCGATGGTTTCCACCAGCACCGCGCCGTCGCGGATCAACTGGTGACACCCCTTGGCCCCGGGATGGTGGATGGAGCCCGGGATCGCATACACCTCGCGCCCTTGTTCGGCCGCCAGCCGTGCGGTGATCAGCGAACCGCTGGCCATGCTGGCTTCCACCACCAGCACACCGAGGGACAGGCCGCTGATAATGCGGTTGCGCCGAGGGAAATTACCGGCCTGGGGCGCGGCATCGAGTGGAAACTCGGAAACCACGGCACTGCCCTGGGCAATCATCGCCGCCGCGAGCCGTCGGTGGCGCTGTGGATAAAAGTTTTCGAGCCCGGTGCCCAGCACGCCAATTGTCTGCCCACCAACATCCAATGCCGCTTGATGCGCCGCACCGTCAATGCCCAGGGCCAGGCCACTGGTGATGACAAAACCGGCGCTCGCCAGGCTGCGGGAAAAGGCGGCGGCAGTGTCCATTCCAGGGCGCGAAGCGCGGCGGCTGCCGACCACGGCCAGCTGTGGTTTTTCCAGGATAAAAGGGTCGCCAGCAACGAATAACAGCGGCGGTGCATCGTCGATCTCGGCAAGCAGGGCGGGGTACTCAGGTTGGTCCCACATCAGCAAATGCTGGGCCGGGTGCCCCAGCCACGCCAATGCCGCACTGGCACCATCGCGGACTTCGTGGCTCCGCCGGGCATCGCCACTGATGGCCGGCAACCCCAGGGAACGCCAGGCACTGGCGGGCGCGCTGAGCGCCTTCGAGGCGCAGCCGAATGCCTCGATCAATAGGCGAAAACGCTTTGGACCCAGTTCCGGCAACCTGTGCAAGCGCAGTCGCGCTTCCAGTTCGGACGGGGAAATTTCACTGCGGTTTATCGGAAACATCGGATCATCCTTGACCGGAACAAGCTGTGGATAACTCTGTTGGTAACTTATTTAGCAGGCTATTTATTGCGTTTGACGGGCAGTCTCGAAACGGTCCATCACGGCCAATGAACGCGAAGCGCTGAGGACCAAGCCATAACTGAGCTTTTCATAGGTGCGAAACACCAGCAGGGTGCCGGCGCGCTCATCGGGAAGTGTCACGGATGCGCCCGTCAGGACGTCGCGTACGCTGGCACCGGCTTTGATCACCGTTAGCAGATGGCCTTCGACCAGACCATCGCGGCGGCCTCTGTTCAAGGTCACGGCGTCCAGCACGCCAATCTGGCTCACGGCCTTGGGAATATCGATGATTTGCCCCTGGATAAAGGGCGTCGCCGTTGGCGTCTCCAGGTTGGCCAGTTCAACGGGTGGCTGGTTGCGCAGCAGGCGGTCGCCGGGGCGCACTTCCTGGGTCACCCGTTGCACAGCCAGGGTGGTGAGGTCGCCGGCCATCATGAAGCGTGCGGTGCCGATATCGTCGGCATTGATACCCAGCCATTCCTGGGTTTGGGGGTCGGTGTAGACCTTGCCCCGGCGAAAGATCCCATAGCTGGGCTGGGTCGGATCCAGGTCGCCCCTGGCATGCACGCGCTCGCCACTGGCGCCCAACACTCGCCCCGCGTCTGCCGCGACAATGTACGGCGCGTTGTCCAGGTCCTGGGGCGAATCGAGAATACGGTTATGTAACAAAAAACGCTGGATGGCCTGTTGCGTGGCGGGGTCCAGGCGCTGGCCGGACGGTGGCAGCAAGGCCATTGCGAAGGGGGCCCACAGCAGTAAGACGAGCAGCGATTTCCTCATGGGGTGAATCTCCTTTATTATGTGCGTTCGCGTGAAATGCCTTGGCCTTCGCGGCTTTCGAACGTTTCACACCGGCTGCCTGGGTCCGTCCCGACGCCGATTTGCCTCTACCTCACATGTGCAGCAATTACGCTTATGGCTATTTTGAACATCCTCGAATTCCCCGACTCGCGCCTGCGCACGATCGCCAAACCGGTGGCCGTAGTGGACGACAAGGTTCGTCAGTTGGTCGATGACATGTTTGAAACAATGTATGAAGCCCCGGGCATTGGCCTCGCCGCCACCCAGGTCAATGTGCATCAGCGTGTCGTGGTCATGGACCTGTCGGAAGATCGCAGCGAGCCACGGGTGTTCATCAACCCCGAATTCGAGCCGCTGACCGACGAGATGGGCGAATACCAGGAAGGCTGCCTGTCGGTGCCGGAGTTCTATGAGAACGTCGAGCGCCCGCTGCGCGTGAAGATCAAGGCCCTGGACCGCGACGGCAACCCCTACGAGCTGGTCGCCGAAGGCCTCCTCGCGGTGTGCATCCAGCACGAATGCGACCACCTCAACGGCAAGCTGTTTGTCGATTACCTGTCCACGCTCAAACGTGACCGGATCAAGAAAAAGCTGGAAAAAAAGCATCGCCAGCAAGCTTGATGCCCTTCTTCCAAAGGCTTGCTGCGGCAAGCCTTTTTCTTTTGTGACTGCTTTTAACCGAGAACGCCCATGACCGAGCCACTGCGCATTGTTTTTGCCGGTACCCCTGAATTCGCCGCCGAACACCTCAAGGCGCTGCTCGCCAGCCCTTATGACATCGTCGCGGTGTACACCCAGCCGGATCGCCCGGCCGGGCGCGGGCAAAAACTGATGCCGAGCCCGGTCAAGCAATTGGCGCTCGAGCACAACATCCCCGTGCTGCAACCGCCAACCCTGCGTAACGCCGATGCCCAGGCCGAACTGGCCGCGCTGAAACCGGACCTGCTGGTGGTGGTGGCCTATGGCTTGATCTTGCCGCAGGTGGTGCTGGATATCCCGCGCCTCGGTTGCATCAATAGCCATGCCTCGCTGCTGCCACGCTGGCGCGGCGCCGCGCCGATCCAGCGCGCCGTGGAAGCGGGCGACAGCGAGAGCGGCGTGACCGTGATGCGCATGGAGGCGGGTTTGGACACCGGCCCGATGCTGCTCAAAGTCACCACCCCGATCACGGCCGCAGACACGGGTGGCAGCCTGCACGACCGCCTCGCCGAGATGGGCCCGCCCGCCGTGATCCAGGCCATTGCCGGTCTCGCTGCCGGAACCCTGCAGGGTGAGGTGCAGGACGACAGCCTGGCCACCTACGCCCACAAGCTGAACAAGGACGAAGCCCGCATCGACTGGAACCGCCCGGCTGTAGAGCTGGAGCGCCTGGTGCGTGCGTTCAATCCGTGGCCGATCTGCCACAGCACACTCAGTGGCGAAGCCTTGAAAGTCCTGGCCGCCACCCTGGCCAACGGCAAAGGCGCCCCCGGTGAAATCATCGGCGCCAGCAAAGAGGGCTTGTTGGTCGCCTGCGGTGAGCAGGCACTGTGCCTGACCCGCCTGCAATTGCCAGGTGGCAAGGCGCTGAATTTCAGCGATTTGTACAACAGTCGCCGTGAGAAATTTTCCCTGGGCACGATCCTCGGGGCGGTAGCCCAATGAACCCGCGTCTGGCCGCCGCCAAGGCCCTGGCCGCCGTGCTCAACGGCAAGGCTTCGCTGAACAGTTCGCTGCCCACCCAGCTGGATAAGGTCGAAGACCGTGATCGCGGTTTCACCCAGGACCTGGCCTTTGGCACCGCGCGCTGGCAGCCACGCTTGTCGGCGCTGGCGGCCAAGCTGCTGCAAAAGCCCTTCAAGGCGGCCGATGCCGATGTGGAGGCGCTGCTGTTGGTGGGCCTCTATCAGTTGCTCTATACCCGCGTGCCGGCCCACGCAGCCATCGGTGAAACCGTTGGTTGCGCCGACAAACTGAAAAAACCCTGGGCCAAGGCCCTGCTCAACGCCGTACTGCGCCGCGCCCAACGCGAAAGCGAAGCGCTGCTGGCCGAGCTGGAGCATGACCCGGTGGTGCGCACCGCACACCCGCGCTGGCTACAGAAATCCCTGAAAGCCTTCTGGCCTGAGCAATGGGAAGCCATCTGCGCGGCCAACAATGCGCACCCGCCGATGATCCTGCGGGTCAACCGTCGCCATCACAGCCGTGATGCGTATCTGCAATTGCTGACGAACGCAGGCATCAACGCCACGCCATGCGTGTACAGCACCGACGGCATTGTGCTGGAAGCGGCCACCGACGTGCGCAGCCTGCCGGGTTTCGCCGAAGGCTGGATCAGCGTCCAGGACGAAGCCGCGCAACTGGCCGCCGACCTGCTCGACCTGGCTCCCGGCCAACGCGTGCTGGACGCCTGCTGTGCTCCAGGCGGTAAGACATGTCACATCCTCGAAGTTGAAAAGGACCTGGCCGGTGTAGTAGCTGTCGATCTTGAAGCCAAGCGCCTGGTGCGCGTATGCGAAAACCTCGCACGCCTTGGGCTCAGCGCCGAACTGATCGCCGCCGACGGCCGCGACACCGCCACCTGGTGGGACGGCAAACCGTTCCAGCGCATCCTGCTCGACGCGCCGTGTTCCGCCACCGGTGTGATCCGCCGCCATCCGGACATCAAGCTCACCCGTCAACCCGACGACATCGCCGCCCTGGCCGTGCTGCAAGGCGAACTGCTCGACGCCCTGTGGCCGACCCTGGAGGTCGGCGGCATCCTGCTCTACGCCACCTGCTCTACGTTGCCCACCGAAAACACCGAGGTCATCGAGGCCTTCCTTGCGCGCACCAGCGGTGCGCGCGAACTGGACCTCGCCACGAGCGCCGGCATCAAGCAGCCCCATGGCCGCCAACTGCTTGCACAGCAAGGCGGACACGATGGCTTCTACTACGCCAAACTGATCAAGATTGCCGCCGCACGCGGCTGAATGGGTTTAAGGGAGTGACCGGATGAAAATCATCATCCTCGGGGCAGGGCAGGTCGGTGGCACGTTGGCCGAACACTTGGCCAGCGAAGCCAACGACATCACCGTGGTCGACACCGATGCCGAGCGCCTGCGTAACCTGGGCGACCGCCTGGATATTCGTACTGTGCAGGGCCGTGCATCGTTTCCTACGGTGCTGCGTCAGGCGGGTGCCGACGATGCCGACATGCTGGTCGCCGTCACCAACAGCGACGAGACCAATATGGTCGCCTGCCAGGTCGCCCACACCCTGTTCCATACCCCGACCAAGATCGCCCGTGTTCGCGAAGCTGCGTACCTGACCCGCGCCGGCCTGTTCGACAATGATGCGATCCCGGTGGACGTGTTGATCAGCCCCGAACAAGTGGTGACTCACTACATCAAGCGCCTGATCGAAATTCCTGGCGCCTTGCAGGTCATCGACTTCGCCGACGGCAAGGCGCAACTGGTCGCGGTGAAGGCTTACTACGGTGGCCCGCTGGTGGGCCAGCAACTGCGCCAGCTGCGCGAACACATGCCGAATGTGGAAACCCGCGTGGCGGCGATTTTCCGCCGTGACCGGCCGATCCTGCCCCAAGGCGATACGGTGATCGAAGCCGATGACGAAGTTTTCTTCATCGCCGCCAAAGCCAATATTCGTGCGGTGATGAGCGAAATGCGTCGGCTCGACGAGACGTATAAACGCATCGTCATCGCCGGTGGCGGGCAGATCGGCGAGCGCTTGGCCGAGGCGATCGAGAGCCGCTACCAGGTAAAAATCATCGAGATGAGCCCGGCACGCTGCCGGCATTTGTCCGACACCCTCGACAGCACCGTGGTCCTGCAAGGCAGCGCCTCGGACCGCGACCTGTTGATGGAAGAAAACATTGCCGACGCCGATATCTTCCTGGCCCTGACCAACGATGATGAAGCCAACATCATGTCTTCACTGCTGGCCAAAAGGCTGGGGGCCAAGAAGGTGATGACCATCATCAACAACCCGGCCTACGTCGACCTGATCCAGGGCGGCGATATCGACATCGCTATCAGCCCGCAGCTGGCCACTATCGGCACCTTGCTTGCCCATGTGCGCCGTGGCGATATCGTCAGCGTGCACTCCCTGCGCCGAGGCGCCGCGGAAGCCATCGAGGCGATTGCCCACGGGGATTCGAAGTCGAGCAAAGTGATTGGCAAAGCCATTCGGGATATCGGCCTGCCACCGGGCACGACCATCGGCGCGATCATTCGGGATGAAGAAGTGATCATCGCCCACGACGACACGATGATCGCCACCGGGGACCATGTGATCCTGTTCCTGGTGGATAAGAAACATATCCGCGATGTGGAGAAGCTGTTCCACGTGGGGTTGAGCTTTTTCTGATTAACCGGAGTGACCGACATGCTCGAATCCCTGGAAAAAATGCTCGCCAAGGGTGTGGATAACGCGCTGCTGCGCTTTGGGCTGGGCAAGGGCTATCTGGACTTGAAGGACAACGCCAAGGCGGCGGAGCATTTGCACAAGTGTGTCGAGTTCGATCCGAAGTATTCAGCGGCGTGGAAGCTGCTGGGCAAGTCTTACGCCGGATTGGGCAATCATCCGGCTGCACGACAGGCCTGGGAGAAGGGCATTGAAGCGGCACAGGCCCATGGCGACAAACAGGCCGAAAAAGAGATGGCGGTATTCCTGAAAAAACTCGACCGCCAGGCTTGAGCGGAACTCAAATGTGGGAGGGGGCTTACCCCCTCCCACATTTGGTTTTGTATTGGCCTTGGGTCAGCGCTGGGTCAGTACCACCGCGCCTCACCCGGCGGGCGTTTCTTGAAGCGTTTCATGCTCCACATGTACTGGCTTGGGTAGGCGCCGACGTAACGCTCCACCACCTTGCTCATCGCCGCGCAGGACGTAGCAGTGTCGGTGCTGTACATGTCTTCCGGCGCCGCTTCCAGAATCACTTTGTAGCCCGAGCCATCCGGCAGGCGCAGCGCATGCAGGAACACACCGACGGCCTTATGGCCGGCGAGCATGTTCGGCACGAACTTGCTGGTCAGCGCCTGCGTAGCGAAGAACGGCACGAAGATCCCGGCGGATTCCGCCGGTTCAGGGTCGGCGGGGATGCCCACCTGGCCACCTTTGCGCACTTCCTTGATCACACTGAGGATGCCTTCCTTGGTGGAGGCGGCCACGCGGTTCCCCAGTTGCACGCGCTGCTTGCGTAATAAGTCGTCCACGGCCTTGAGCTTGGGCGGGCGGTAGAAAATGATCGGTTTGCACTGGCTGCAATAGAAATGGTTCAACACTTCCCAATTGCCCAGGTGGCTGGTGATACCGACTACACCTTTGCCTGAGGCCAGGGCTTCATGCAGCACTTCCAGGCCCTCGACCTCGCGCACCAGGTCGATGGAACGCTGCGCCGGCCAGATCCAGGCGCAGGCGCTTTCGGTCAAGGACTTGCCGATGTCCATCAGGCTGCGGCCCACCAGGCGCTCGCGTTCGGCCGGGTCCATGTCCGGGAAGCACTTGGAGAGGTTGATCCGCACCGTGTCGCGGGAGCGGTTGGGGGTTTTCCACATGATCCAGCCAATGGCCGAACCCACGGCTTGCACCGCGCGCCAAGGCAGCAGGGCAAACAACCGAAGAGCGCCTACCAGCAAGGCGCCTTTAAACTTTTCCACAGGTCACTCCTGATCGTGTGTAGTGCGCAAAGCGCGCATTCTAACCGGCGTTGGCCAGGTCCGCGTAACGGTCACAGTCCTGGGTGTGGTCCATGACCATGCCTGAAGCCTGCATGAACGCGTAGCAAATGGTCGGGCCGACAAAGGTGAAACCGGCTTTTTTCAGGGCACGGCTCATGGCCTCAGCCTCCGGCGTAATCGCCGGGACTTCGTTGCGGTCCTTGAAATGATTGATCTTGGGCACGCCGCCGACAAACGACCAGAGCAATCCCACGGGGTCCTCCAGCGCCAGCCAGGCCGCGGCATTTCGGCGGGTCGCGTTGAGCTTCAAGCGATTGCGCACAATGCCTGGGTCGAGCATCAACGCTTCGATCTCAGCGTCGGTCAGGCGCGCCAACCGCTGCGCATCAAAACCGAACAAGACCTTTCGATAATGCTCGCGTTTGCGTAAAACGGTGATCCAGGAAAGGCCCGCCTGGAACCCTTCGAGCAAAAGCAACTCGAACAAAACCTGCGCGTCGCGCAGCGGCGTTCCCCACTCCTGATCGTGATAAGCCATGTACAGCGGATCTTCAGAACACCAAAAGCAGCGTGGCATAAGGCTCCAGGGGATGGTGGCGCGGCCGAATCGGGTATACTCCCGCTCTTTAAATCGCAGCCCAAGTAACAGGTGAATTTCGTGAGCCAGCCTACGCCAGCCGTGCGTACCTTCCAAGACTTGATCCTCGCCCTCCAGCAATACTGGGCCGAGCAAGGTTGTGTGGTACTTCAGCCCTACGATATGGAAGTAGGCGCCGGCACTTTCCACACCGCTACCTTCCTGCGGGCCATCGGCCCGGAAACCTGGAACGCCGCTTATGTGCAGCCCAGTCGTCGCCCGACTGACGGCCGCTACGGCGAGAACCCGAACCGTCTGCAGCACTACTACCAGTTCCAGGTGGTACTGAAGCCGAACCCGGACAACTTCCAGGAGCTGTACCTGGGCTCGCTGAAACATGTCGGCCTGGACCCGCTGGTCCACGACATCCGTTTCGTCGAAGACAACTGGGAGTCGCCAACCCTGGGCGCCTGGGGCCTGGGCTGGGAAGTCTGGCTCAACGGCATGGAAGTGACGCAGTTCACCTACTTCCAGCAAGCGGGCGGCATCGAGTGCTACCCGGTGACCGGCGAGATCACCTACGGTCTTGAACGCCTGGCCATGTACCTGCAAGGCGTGGACTCGGTCTACGACCTGGTGTGGGCTGACGGCCCGTTCGGCAAAGTGACTTACGGCGATGTGTTCCACCAGAACGAAGTGGAGCAGTCGACCTATAACTTCGAACATGCCAACGTCGAGAAGCTGTTCGAACTGTTCGACTTCTATGAAAGCGAAGCCAAGCGCCTGATCGAACTGGATCAGCCGCTGCCGTTGCCGAGCTATGAAATGGTGTTGAAGGCCTCCCATACCTTCAACCTGCTGGACGCCCGCCGTGCCATCTCGGTAACCGCGCGTCAGCAATACATCCTGCGTGTACGCACCCTGGCGCGTTCCGTCGCCCAAGCCTACCTGCTGGCACGCGCCAAGCTGGGCTTCCCGATGGCAACCCCGGACCTGCGTGATGAAGTGTTGGCTAAGCTGGAGGCTGCACAATGAGTGCTCAAGATTTCCTGGTTGAACTGGGCACCGAAGAGCTGCCACCCAAGGCATTGAACACCCTGGCCGATGCGTTCCTGGCCGGTATCGAAAAGGGCCTGCAGACCGCCGGCCTGAAGTTTGCCGCGAAAAAAGTCTACGCCGCGCCACGTCGCCTGGCCGTGTTGCTGACCGCGCTGGAAACCCAGCAGCCGGACCGCAGCATCAACCTCGACGGCCCGCCACGCCAGGCGGCTTTCGACGCCGAAGGCAACCCGACGCAAGCCGCACTGGGCTTCGCCAAGAAGTGTGGCGTCGAGCTGAGCGAGATCGACCAGAGCGGCCCGAAACTGCGTTTCAGCCAGGTCATCAAGGGCAAGCCGACCGCCAGCCTGTTGCCGACGATCGTTGAAGACTCCCTCAACGACCTGCCGATCCCTAAGCGCATGCGCTGGGGGGCACGCAAGGAAGAGTTCGTGCGCCCGACCCAGTGGCTGGTGATGCTGCTCGGTGACCAGGTCATCGACTGCACCATCCTTGCCCAGAAAGCCGGCCGCGATTCCCGTGGTCACCGCTTCCACCACCCGCAAAGCGTACGTATCACCGCGCCGGCCAACTACCTCGATGACCTGCGTGCAGCGTACGTGCTGGCGGATGCCAATGAGCGTCGCGAGCTGATCAGCAAGCGCACCGAAGAGCTGGCCCGCCTGCAGGAAGGTACTGCCATCGTGCCGCCAAACCTGCTCGACGAAGTGACCGCCCTGGTTGAATGGCCGGTGCCGCTGGTGTGCTCGTTCGAGGAACGCTTCCTCGACGTGCCGCAGGAAGCGCTGATCACCACCATGCAGGACAACCAGAAGTACTTCTGCCTGCTGGACGTGGACGGCAAATTGTTGCCGCGCTTTATCACCGTGGCCAACATCGAGAGCAAGGACCCGCAGCAGATCATCGCCGGTAACGAGAAAGTCGTGCGCCCGCGCCTGACCGACGCCGAGTTCTTCTTCAAGCAAGACAAGAAGCAGAAGCTCGAAGACTTCAACCTGCGCCTGCAAAACGTGGTGTTCCAGGAAAAACTCGGCAGCGTCTACGACAAAGCCGTACGGGTTTCCAAGCTGGCGGCCTACATTGCCCCGCGCATTGGGGGTGACGCGGCATGGGCCGCGCGTGCCGGCCTGCTGTCCAAGTGCGACCTGGCCACCGAGATGGTGGGCGAGTTTCCGGAGATGCAAGGCGTTGCCGGTTACTACTACGCCCTCAATGACGGCGAGCCGGACGATGTCGCCCTGGCACTGAACGAGCAGTACATGCCGCGCGGTGCTGGCGCCGAGTTGCCGACCACCCTGACCGGTGCGGCCGTGGCCATCGCCGACAAACTCGACACCCTGGTGGGTATCTTCGGTATCGGCATGCTGCCTACTGGCAGCAAAGACCCCTATGCCCTGCGCCGGGCGGCGCTGGGCGTGCTACGGATCCTGATCGACAAGAAGCTCGACCTCGACCTGACCCAGGCCGTGGTGTTCGCTGTCGGCCAGTTTGGTGGCAAGGTCAAGCAAACCGGCCTGGCTGAACAGGTACTCGAATTCGTATTCGACCGCCTGCGTGCGCGTTACGAAGATGAAGGCGTGGACGTTTCGGTGTACCTGTCGGTACGTGCCCTGCAACCGGGTTCGGCGCTGGACTTCGACCAACGCGTACAGGCCGTACAAGCGTTCCGCAAGCTGCCGGAAGCCGATGCCCTGGCCGCCGTGAACAAGCGTGTATCGAACCTGCTGAGCAAGGCCGAAGGCCTGGGCAACGCCGATGTCGACCCTGGCCTGTTCGCCGATGCCAAGGAGTTTTCGTTGAACTCGGCTATCGCCAAGGCCGAAAACGCGGTGAAGCCGCTGATCGCCGAACGTAACTACGCCGAAGCCCTGGCACGCCTGGCCACCTTGCGTGAGCCGGTGGACGCGTTCTTCGAAGCGGTGATGATCAATGCCGAAGATGCTGGCGTGCGGAAAAACCGCTACGCCATGCTGGCGCGTCTGCGCGGCCTGTTCATCAACATCGCTGACATTTCCGTACTGGGCTGATCATGTTGAAACTGCTGATTCTCGATCGGGACGGAGTCATCAATTACGACTCCGACGCTTACATCAAGTCGGTGGCGGAATGGATTCCATTGCCCGGTTCGATCGAGGCCATCGCGCAGTTGAGCAAAGCCGGCTGGACGGTGGCCATTGCCACCAACCAGTCCGGCATCGCCCGCGGCTATTACGACATCGCCACACTGGACGCCATGCACGCGCGCTTGCGCACATTGGTGGCCGAGCAGGGCGGTGAGGTGGGGCTGGTGGTGTACTGCCCCCACGGGCCGGATGAGGGCTGCGATTGCCGCAAACCCAAGCCTGGCATGCTGAAAACCATTGCAGAACATTACAACGTGCCCCTGGCTGGGCTATGGTTCGTCGGGGACAGCCTCGGTGACCTGGAGGCGGCCAAAGCCGTCGACTCTCAGCCAGTTTTGGTTAAGACCGGGAAAGGCGAAAAGACCCAGGCGAAAAACCTGCCGGTAGGCACCTTGATTTTTGACGATCTGGCGGCGGTTG
The DNA here is from genome assembly GCF_030644265.1 of Pseudomonas sp. OVF7. Classification (NCBI taxonomy): domain Bacteria; kingdom Pseudomonadati; phylum Pseudomonadota; class Gammaproteobacteria; order Pseudomonadales; family Pseudomonadaceae; genus Pseudomonas; species Pseudomonas sp. OVF7. Next base: position 7,147,111 of record NZ_CP128996.1, read on the forward strand.
CCGCAGAACTTATCAACAACTAGCCGCCCTCGACTTCCTGACCAAGGACTGTTCGGGAGTGCGCTTTTAACAGGCGGGCGTTGTCCCGCAACGGTAAATGCCGCCATGTCGATTTTGCAGGCCATCAGAACCTTCTTCTTTTACCTGCTGTTGGGCACCAGCTCGTTTCTCTGGTGCACCCTGAGCTTTTTTATCGCGCCCTTCCTGCCGTTCAAGGCGCGCTATCGCTTCATCAACGTCTATTGGTGCCGCTGTGCGTTGTGGCTGACCAAGGTGTTCCTGAACATCCGTTTCGAGGTCAAGGGCGCGGAAAACGTCCCGGACCAGCCTTGCGTGATTCTGTCGAACCACCAGAGCACCTGGGAGACATTCTTCCTGTCGGCGTACTTCTCGCCCCTGAGCCAGGTGCTCAAGCGTGAACTGCTGTACGTGCCGTTCTTCGGCTGGGCCATGGCCATGTTGCGGCCGATCGCCATCGACCGTGACAACCCCAAGGCCGCACTCAAGCACGTGGCCAAGAAGGGTGATGAGTTGCTCAAGGACGGTGTGTGGGTGCTGATCTTTCCGGAAGGTACACGCGTGCCCTACGGTACCGTCGGCAAGTTCTCCCGGGGCGGCACCGCGTTGGCGGTCAATGCCCACCTGCCTGTGTTGCCCATTGCCCACAACGCCGGCAAGTTCTGGCCAAAGACCGGTTGGGCCAAGCGTGCTGGAACTATCACCGTGGTGATTGGCGAACCTATGTACGCCGAGGGGGAAGGGCCGCGGGCCATTGCCGCGCTGAATGACCGCGCTGCCGCGTGGAACGAAGCCCAGCAACGCGCCATGGGTTCGCTGCCACCGGAGCCGGTGGTGGTCGAGACGCCGGTGATTTGAGGTTCTGTGGATAACCTGTGTACGGATTGTTGGCAAATTGGCATTTTTACCGTCTAACAACCTGATTTAATTACATATTTCCCTGCATCATAAAATCCATAAAAACGTGCATAAGTTTTTTGCGCAGTAAAAAACCGGTCCTTGAGACCGGTTTTTTATACACAGCCGAATAGTACGTGGGTCAGTCTTCCAACAAGGGCAGTTGCAGGCTGAATGTGGTGCCTTTGCCTACCACGCTTTCACACCTGATAAGGCCACCATGGCGCTCTACAACGGCCTTGACCATGGTCAGCCCCAATCCAAGACCTTCACTGCCTTGGGCGGACTCGAAGCGCCGATACTGGCTGAACAGCTCGGGTAAATCTTCAGCGGCAATCCCCGGGCCCTGGTCGCTGATGCGGCATTCCAACCAGCCTTGTGCGCTGCTGTGTCTCAACCTTACCGTGGTACCGGACGGGGAATACTTGATCGCATTCTCCAGCACGTTGAACAACGAACGCGTGAGCAACGATTGATCGGCTGAAACCATGCCTTCGTCCGCCTCGTCGAGGTCATGGACCAAGTGAATGCCCTTGAGCTGCGCAATCAGCGCCACCTGGTCGAAGGCATCCATCACCAGCATGGCGAACAGCGTCGGCTGGAATTGGTAGCCGTCAGCTTCCGCCTTGGCCAATTGCACGAAGGACTCGGTGAGGCTCAAGGCGCGTCGAACCTGTTGCTCGATCTGGGCGAATACGGGCGACTCACCATTGTGCACATCCAACAGCGCGAGGATCGCCGAGTGGGGTGCGCGCAAGTCGTGAGAGAGGAAGCGCAGCATCGTCTCGCGGTGCTGCTGGGCCTCACGTTCCTTACTCAGGTCTGTCAGGCTCAGTAGCCATCCGAGTGCGACGTCACCGTCGGCGGGCAACAGCGGCGCAAGTTCCATTCGCAGGCTGCGTTGATGAATGTCGCGGAACTCGACGAGTTCGAGCGCCGCAAGCGCGGGTCGCACGCCGTTATGCAACGGTGGATACCCCAGGTCAGCGAGTTGTTCGAGAAGGTTTTCGCTGACCAGGTCATTACCGAACACATCGCGGGCGATGCGGTTAGCCAGCAGGATGTTGCCTTTGGGGTCGGTGATCAGCGTCGCCACCGGCAGGCACTCCAGGCCATCGGCCATAAAGCGGCGAGTGTCCCGCGTACGACCGACAGCTTGCTCAAGGGCGAAGATGCGCGCCTGCAACACATCCCCCTTGCTGGCCGGCGCACGACGGCGTTCGGGCAGTACTTTGGGTTCGTTATCCAGCCGCGCCAGTTCCCAGCCGAAATAGGCGAGGATCACACTCAGGCGGCGCCAATTCCAGATCAGGTAACTCAGCAGCAGGCCAATCAGGCAGGCTGCCGGCGACCACCAGTGCCCCAGGCGTAACAACGCCCAGGAACCGAGCAGCGCAACCGCCATGCAGCCCAGCGTCATCCACAATGCATAGCGCGGCCGGTACAGCAGCAGGCCGAGCAACAACGCCACCAGGAACGTCGCCATCGTTGCCGCCAACCAGCCAGGCAGATCGACAATGCTGCGCCCTTGCAGCAAGCCATTGAGCACGTTGGCCTGGATCTCCACCCCCGCGGTCGTGCCCACGGTGGAGGAGAGGGGTGTGACGAACCGGTCCCCCATCCCCGAAGCGGTAGCCCCCACCAGGATCAGGCGATTACGTAGCAGTTCGGAAGGGACTTCACCGTGTAATACGCTGACGTAGGACACGCTGGGAAAATGAGTGTGCGGCGCGATGAAAGGGATACGGATGGCGTGCTCGCGATGCCACGTTTGAGCACTTGAATCCTGGGGCTCCCCCGGCATGGCCTGGGCTTCGCCGCTCAACTGGTACGCCAACCACGCCAACTGCGCGGCGGTGGCTGCGGGCGGTCCTTCACGCATGTACAGGCTGCGCACCACGCCGTCGCTGTCCGCCTCAACATTAATATGCCCAACCCCCTTGGCGCATTTGAGCAGCGGCAGCATCTGCTCCCCTGGCTCGCTGTAGCTGGCGGTGCCCTCGCGCACCAGTGGCAACAGCACATTCCCCGCGTTGCACACTGCCTCGGCCAGGCGTTTGTCGTTGGCAGCGTTGCCGGGCTCGCTGAAGATCACATCAAACAGAATGCCTGCCGGTTGCGCGGCACTCAGGCGATCGATCAAGTCGGCGTGCAAGCTGCGTGGCCAGGGCCATTGGCCGAGCTTTTTCAAGCTCGCGTCATCAATTGTTACCAGCAAGATGCGTGGGTCAACGGGTAAGGGGGTAAGACGGCGCAGGCTGTCATACAACGGATTGTTCAGGGCGAGGCCGGGGCTCAAGGACAGATAGGCCGTGATCGGCAGCAACAGTAAACCGATCCACAACCACTCGCGGACCAACCCGTGGAACAGGCGTTGGGCATGGGTGGGTTGGCGTTTCTCGGCCTTGCGCCAGAACATCATTGGTCAGCCACCGGAAGCCTGCGCCTGCGTGGCGGGCGGGTAGTAGAAGATGTCATAGACCCCGGTTTCTCCTTCCAGGCCATGCTCGTCATACGCCGATACACGAACGTGATAGAACGATGCCTTGAGCCCAGTGAAGCTCATTTTCGGCTCACTGGAAAAGTTTTCCTGCTGGATGTTCATAAAGGCTTTATCAGTCGCCACTTGGGCGCGATACCGCCGGGCACCGGGCAACGGTCGCAGGTACAAACGCCAGACCGGCGCATCACCTTTCTGCCCATCCTGGCCGATAAGCCTGGGCGCGGACAGTAACTCAACGGGGTGAAGATCACCTTGTTGCTTGAACAGCAGGCCTTGCCGGCCATCGACCTTGACCTCTGCTTCGGCAGGCGCGGTTTTCAGGGCGCGATTGACCGCCACCTGACCATCAAGCACCTCCAGCATGGACTGTTCACCGTCATCACGTACTCGAAAGTGCGTGCCTCGCACACCCAACACCCCGACAGGGGTGATGATCTGGAACCGGTCGTAATCACTGGCTCGCTTGATCACATACGCTTCAACCTGGCCTTGTTCGAGTATGACCTGCGGAATCGACCGCTTCTCGACCAGGCGCAAGCGCACCTGGGAACTGGAGGGCAGCACCAGCCGCGAGCCATCCCCCAACGACAGGCTGACAAACGCCGACGCCGATGTCTTCACACCCTCCTGCTCATCGATGGTCATGCCTTCCTGCAAAGGCATCGCCTTGCCTCGCGGGTCGAGTTTCCAGGCATCCCCGGTGACATGCTGGACGACGGCCGGCAAAGGTTGCGCACGGCAAAGAAAATCATCTTCGAGGTAGGGGGGACGCGTCTTGGCACCGGCGCTGGCCGAAGCTACCAGGATCAACAGGGCGGGGAGGGTACGGCGCGTCGCGCGGGGAGAGAGGGTCATGGTGCTCATTAAGGTATGGGTTCCAGAAGGCATCTGACATCAACGCGCAGGTGTTGGCGGCAGCGTACCTGTCGGCTGATCCTTTTACTTACGATCGGGAGCCGGTATCTTTCCCACCTGGGTATCGAGGACTTTCAATGGCTTAACGGCCCTTTGATATCAGCGTACCGAGAGTTCCAAGGGGGCGTTGAATCTGACCACAATTCTTCAGATTCAGAGGCCGGCAACTGTGCAGTATGTGCCATATATCCAAGGCCGTCGGCTGCCTAATATTAGAAGAAAGGACCTTCGACATGCGTGTCGCAATACTGGATGACGAACCCGCTGAACTGCGGCGGGTGGAACAGACACTGCGACAAATCCCCAGTATCACGGAACAGCCCTGGTCTCTGCATTGCTTCGAACGCGGTGAAGACCTGCTGCGCCAACTGCGCCGCGAAACTTTTGACCTGCTGATACTCGACTGGCAATTGCCTGATATCAGTGGCATCGCGATACTGCGCTGGACACGCGAACACATGGAAGCGCCCCCCGCGGTCATCATGCTGACCAGCCGTGATGCCGAGAGCGATATTGTCACTGCGCTCAACAGCGGCGCCGATGATTACGTCAGCAAACCCTTTCGACCCAATGAGCTCAAAGCGCGAGTCACCGCCGTTTTGCGTCGGCATGGTTTTCAGAAGTCCGCGAACAACGAAGTACAAAGCTTCAACGACCTGACCTTCGATGACGCCGAACTCACCGTTACCCGTGCGGGCAAACCAATCAACCTGACCGAACGCGAGTACCGATTGGCCAGTTGCTTGTTTGCCAACCTGGCACGGCCGCTTTCCCGAGAGTACCTCTATGAGCGGTTCTGGAGCCATGAGGAAATGGTCTCTTCAAGACCGTTGGATACGCATATCTATCGGCTGCGTAACAAGCTTGGCCTGACGGCCGACCGGGGTTGGCAGCTGTTGACCATCTATGGGTATGGGTATCGATTGGAGAGTGTGGCGCCGGCGACTCAACGCTGAAAATCACGATGTTCCACGTGGAGCATTTTAAAAAACGGCCTGAGCAGTCCAGGCCGTTCTCGGTTCCAACAGGATTGTCGTGTTGATGCCGACCCCGGGATTGACCGATCGGTGAAATCTCGGCAACTGGGTCAACTCGGCATCGGCGCCAACCATCAGTAAGAACGGGCCCCTTCTCGGGTGGGTTTGGCGACGTTGCGCTCGAATAATCTGTGGGAAAACTCCAGTACCGCCAGCAACAGTTGAACGACACCCAGCACCAGCAAGAAAGGCGAAGCGCCACCGCTGACGGCCAATACCTGCAGTACCACGACGATCACGCGCAGCAAGGCGCTGAGACGGGCATGTTCGCGTGTGGGGGCTCGCCAACGCACAAAGCCCCACACAAGGTATGCCCAGGCGCCGATGTTGAGCAGGAACATGGCCGTGGGGTCGAGCGTCGAGAAGCGGCTGTTGAAGCCCAGTTGTTGGTCGACCCATTGGATCATTGAATAGGCCCAGACGGACACCATCGGCAAGGCGAATGGGGCCATTGCAAGAATGTCGTATATAGCGCCAACGCGTACGATTTTCTCATGTGTGGATTGGGTCATTGCGGGTTCTCCTCCTTGAGTGGTTGGTTCAGCAAGTCGCGAATTTCTTGGAACTCTCCCGATTTCAGTCCATTACGATGGCGCTCGGCCAAAACCTGGACAATATGCCCAGCGCGGGAGTCGGCGTCGACGATGTAGCCGGGAACTGCCGCTCGTTGCCGCAGCGCGACAAGATCGCTGAAACGCTCATCCGCCGCCATGATGGTCCGTGCCACAGTCGTCTGGACGTTGCAGAGCCCCAGAACGGCAAAGAATGTGTGTGGGTTTTCCAATTGATAGATTTTTGCCAGAGCATTCAACGCTGCCTTGGATACGGAATATGAGAGCATCCCCGCACGTTGGCGCAGTGCCGAAATCGATGATGAAAAGACCACCGTACTGGGGGGCGGCGTCGCACTCAGCATAATGTCCAGGACCATTTTTACGGCGCCCAGGTTGAGCGCCAAGACGCTATTGAACTCCTGCATCGAGGTCTGCGTGGCCAGTTGGGGCGCGCCGCCGAACCGTCCCGCATTCAGGTAGACGGTCTCTACCGGGGCAGGGGTACGCGATAGCAACGTCTGCAAGATTGCCGGTGCGCGCTCGATATCGGTCAAATCGCACCGCATAAAGTGGAAGTGCTCCTGTGGCGGGATATTGGCCGCAGGATTTCGTGACACCGCGAGCACCTCGTCGCCCCTGGCCAGGTAATAGCGTGCCAGGGCGTTGCCGATACCGGTGCTTACACCGGTGATCAATATGCTAGCCATGATTACCCCTAGAATTTGCCGATGTGATAGCCGCCATCGGCGCTGAGCACTGTGCCGGTGATATAGCTGGATCTCTTGCTCAGCAAAAACATGATCGCATCGGCGATTTCCTCTGGCTGGGCAAAGCGCTTCATGGCCGTCACGTCACGCTTGCGCTGGGTGTTTTCCGGATGGGCAGCCAGCCGTTCCGGAGAGTTCATACCTCCCAGTGTCGGCCCGGGCGCTACGGCGTTGACGCGCACGGCAAAGCCGGAATCGCTGTCGCAGGCATTCTCCATGGCGGCGACCTGCGTCAAGGCATTGAGCGCTGTCTTGCTGGCGACGTAGGCCGCCTGATTGGCCATCGGCATCACGCCAGCGCACGAGGACACGTTGACGATCGCTCCATCGGGGTACTGGCTGATCAATGCCAGTTCTTTTTGCAGGCAGTAAAGGGGGCCGTTCAGGTTGGTGTGGATGACCCTGTTCCAGTCCTGCGGCTGGATTGTCGCGATCGGCGCGTAGGGGGCGGTAATGCCTGCGTTGTTGATGGCGTAGTGCAACTGATCAACCTCGCCAGCCACCTTCGCGAAGGCCTCGGCTACTGAAGTTTCCGACGCTACATCGCAAAAGATGAACTGCGCCGAAGCCCCGAGTATCTCCAGAGCGGCGGCAGCCTTTTGCTCGTTTCTGCTCATCAGGAACAGCCGCGCGCCCGCTCCGGCCAGTTGCTTTGCCACGGCTAGGCCGATACCGCTTGCTCCGCCGGTGATGACGACGTTCTTGTCTTGAAATTCCATGTTATTGATTCCCGTAATGGATGTGAGCGGGCCGCTTGTAATGCTCATTCACGCAGCAATACACCCGATCGAGTTGCGGATTGCTCTTGTCTCGAAAGCAGTTACCGTCAAACCGGCATTGCTGGACCTGATCCTCATGGCCGGCGAGCGACTTGCTGATCAGGTCGTTATCGGCAAAAAGGGCTCGGCTCATGCCGACCAGATCACAGTGACCCAGCCGCAGTTGATCTTCTGCCTCCTGCAGCGAGCCAATGAAACCGGCATAGCCGACCGGGAGCGAGGTGAACGACTTGATCAGCCGCACCCCTTCGACGAACTGTCGCTGAATCTCAGGATGGGCAGAAAGCATGTAGCGGAAGGTTTCCTTGATGGTGATCGAGCACATGATTGCCGACGTCCCGGCGTCCGCCAGGGCAGCCACTACGTCCTCGAGCAGTTCCGGTTGCTGCCCGCTGGTGCCCAGACAATCATCGATGCCCAGGCGCACGGAAACCTCCAGGTCTCCAGCGGTAACCCTATGAATGCGGTCGATGACTTCCAGCAGGAACCGCGCTCGCTTGAGCGGGCTGGCGCCATAGGCGTCACGCCGATGGTTGGTCCAGGGCGATAGAAAACTGCTCAGCAGATAGCCGTTGGATGCCTGGAGCTGGACCATTTTGGCGCCGGCCTGTCTGGCACGCAGAGCCGCTTGGGCAAACTGATCGCAGACAGCGTCGATGTCCTCGACACTCATCTCTACCAACAGATCGGCACCGCTGCTACCGGATAACGCACTGCGGCTCGGGCAAAGCAGCGGTTGGCCGCTGATCTGCGTGCCACCTTGGGCTCCGTAATGCTGAAGTTGCACCACCACCGGACAGTCCCGCTGGTGGCCGTACTCCACCAGCGGCGCGAGCTTTTCCAGGTTGGCATCGCTGTGCAGGCACAGGCCTCGCGCATGCAGGCGCGTGGAGGGCGCTATGGAGGAGTTGCCCAGTACCACCATGGCGCAGCCACCGTCGATCACATGTTGATAGAAAGTGAGCATTTCTTCGGACAGCGAACCGTCCGAGGTGGCCAGGTCGATGCCCATCGGGGCGAAATACAATCGGTTTTTCAGCGAAACGCTCTTACCGATCACCAGTGGGCGTTGTGAAAGCTCATAGCTCATGGGCGAACGATCCTCATGCCACGATTTGCTCGTGGGCCAGAGGGGCTGGTGAAGAGGCCGCGGCCCATCGCATCTGCCCGGCAAAGAAGCAGTGGCACTTGATCGTTTCACGGAGTTCGCTGGCCTGGTCCTTGGACAACTTACCGAACACCAGCACCCGCTGGTCGGATTCGCCGGTGGAGCAGGTCGAAGCAACTGGCAGGCTGAGGAAACCACCCCCTTCGATGTAGAGCGATACGGTACTGACCGTGCTCCAATCGATGGCCCCGGCTTGATGAGTCACCAGCACTCCCAGTACCGAGAGCAGGCTCAGCCTGGCTTGCAACACGCTATCGGCGTGATGCACGAGGATGTTCTTGGGCAAGCGATCGGAAGGGGTAAACCAATGATCCTGAGGGTAGTTCAACGAGCGCATGCGTTTGAACAGCGGTAACTTGATCACTGCGCCTTGCAGCCAAAGACGCGACACCAGCCGACCGTTCTGATAGAAGTTCGCGCACTTGTCGATGGACTTGGGTTGTGATCGCCTGAGGCCCTGGGCCTGCTGCACCACGATTTCGACTTCATAGGCCGATTCGGTGTAGGCATTGAAGGAAATGCGCAAGTCTTCGATGGAAATGGAAACTGCGCCGCGCCGGTGCCCCAAGTAGTTGTAGACGTAGTAGTACATGGCTTGCCTGGCCACCTCGATCAACATCAGGCCCGGCACATGTTCGTGCTGCTTGTTATAGAAGTAGTAATTCTTGGTGTCATTGATCAACAGATAAGACCCCTGCCTGGCCTTATCCCACTGCGCGAGCGCTTCAAGGCACTCGATCATGCGTAATACCTGGTCGGACGGTATTTCGGCATCACCGCCCTGAAAATGCTGGGCAAGGTAGCGTTGGGCCTGCAGGGGGATGAATTCAGCCGTGAGGATGAAGTGGTCGCCGCACTCGGTATAGAAATCAGTCAGGCGGATCTCGAAGGTGGAGAGTGTGCTCGCCTGTTCCGCACTGATTTTCAAGGGCAGATAGCGCAGCACATACTGGCCATCTTGCGCACTGTACAGCGCCTCGAACAGGGCCTGATCCTGCGCGTTGCCAGCCAGTATTTCTGCACCAATCGTAGTACTGAGAAAACTGGGCAGAATCAGCCTTGGTCGAGCGATCAGGACATCCTTGGGGCTGTCTTTGTGCAACAGATGGGGGTCAATCAAGTCTGCGCAGTTCATGGGTTGCGATCTCCAAGTGAGCGAATTGGGGAATGTAGGGGGAGACGGGACAGCAAAAGCTTAATGATGGGCCCATGTACCGGCGCCACCGGCAGCATGTAGAGGCGGCCGAAAGTATTGAAGGTCTTGACGGAGGTGGTGATATGCAGGCAACGCGGTTGCGTGAGTGTTGTATCGATCGAGACCATGACCGCCAGATGGGTATCGCGTGAGGTCAGTACCAGCTTGTGTGCGCTGAGGGCCTCGATGGTGAAGAAATCGAGCTTTTCGCCGACCGTCGGGACGCACTCTGGTGTGACGCCCGAGAACCCGCCGATCTTCTCGACGTGAAAGTGCTGCGAGATGCTGTCGCGCAGCCTGAACGCACCTTTGAGCCAGGCGGGCGTCGCGGCCGTCATCAGGCAATACAGTTCGAATACCGTGGATTCGGTGTCGATGATCGCGCTGGCCGAATGCAGAAAACCTAGCTCATGGTGCTCGGCCACCAGGCTGGCGCACGGTGGGATCTGGGCGTTTGGCGTCTTCATGATGGATGACACCTTATTGCAGCAGGGCGATTTGCGCCTGCTCGGCCTGCAATAGCATGTTTTCGTAGAGCTGGTCGGCGGATGCCTGGTCCTCAATGACCTGTTCGGCGACATTCTGAGCGATGACGTCGATTGATTCGTCGTCGATGAATACCGATTCGTAAACCCCGACGACAGGCAGGTAGATACCTTTGACGTACGCCACCGTCTGCTGCAAAGGCCTGAGCAATTCATCCAGTGTGTAACGGTTGAACCCGCCAGCGCGGTAGCCTGTGGATGGCGCCCCCACTGTGGTGACGATCATGAACTCCTTGTTCTTGAGCTTGTCACCGCCGCGTGCGTAGGCATAGCCGGGGGTGAACACTTCATCGATCCACTGTTTCATGATTGCCGGGCAGGAATACCAATACAACGGAAACAGCAACACGATGCGGTCATGGGCATCGAGCAACGCCTGCTCTGCACGAACATCGAACCCGGTGGGCGTTACCGCGCAGGACAGGCTATGGACCTTGACGCCACGATGGCTGATCTTGCTCATGATCGCGATATTGACGCGGGAAACCGAGAGATCCGGATGCCCCGAAATGACAATGACTTTTTTCATGTAGGGCCCATGTCCTTTATATGGTTGAAATGCCGATGCAGCGCTATTTAAGAACAGGGGCCTGAAGTTGTAACCTAACCTTTTGGGGAGGCGGCTTGCCCAATTTGCCGGCAGCGGCAGGCCATTCGTAGTGCTTCAGGCCACTTCTCGATCAACAAGGCTGGGCGGTACCCTGATCCAGTTGGCCATGATCTTTTGCCCTTCGATCACGGTCAGCTTTTCCCCGCAATGAGCGTCGAAGCCCGCTTTGCGCAATAATCGGGCGATCCCGGGCGGAGATACCGTGATCAATTGGCGAACCTCGTGGCGAGCCGCGACCTTGAGCACTTCGTGCAGCAGCGCCACGGCGTTCGGCGATGACATTGAATGGCCAGTGAAGGTCTGTTGCTGCAGGTCGACGGCAGCAAAACGGGAGATTTCCCAGATGTCCGCCGAATGAGGGAGTGCCTGGTCGCCGAGCACCTGGGGAAACACTTCTCCCAGCAGATAGGGCTTGTGTGTGGGCAGCAGCCGCGCTACGCCGACGATGCGCGGGCCTTGATGGGCGATCACGTATACCGTGTCGTCGCGATCGAATTGATCCAGCTCCTCACCGATCGCACAGTCCAGATGCCATCCAAGTTTCTCGACAAATACGCGATAGCGATATCGCAGCAGGGCCTGCCACAGTTCTATCGGTAATGTAAGGCGCGTACCCGTGGTCATATACATGAGGAACCCTCGGCAAATAATCGAGGGATAATTCAGCAGAATAATCGAATGCTTAGGTACTGCTCTTTTGGGCAGGTGCGTCTTCAACGTGCGAGTATTATTGTTGTTGTTCTCACTCGGCGCCGTTAACGCTTCAGCGGTGCACACATGAGTGGTGTCTCAGACGAGCAAGCCCAGTGTAGTGGCGCGCACTACGGTAGCGGTGCAGTTATGGACACCCAGTTTCGAGCCTGCATTGCGCAGGTGAAACTTGATGGTTTCCCGCGATAGCGAGAGGATCAAACCGATCTCGTAGGCAGTCTTGCCGTCGGCCGCCCACTTAAGGACTTCACATTCGCGCCGCGACAGCGATTTTTCCTGCGGTAATTGCCACTGCGGTGTCAGCACTCGCAAGAACCCCTGATGGGCGACATTCACCAAAAACCGCATGTATTTTTGATTGGATGCGAGCTCTTGCGCAGTAATAGCGTCGCTGGGGCGCGCCAGTGTCAGCATGCCGCCGCTGCCGCGGCCGTCCAGACAGGATTGAGCCCAACCATGGACCAGTCCGGCTGCGCGGGCTTCCTCCCACATCTGCGGGGTTTGCTGGGTTATTTGCTCGTCCCAGACAATCGGTATCGTCGATTTCGTGCAGTGTTGCACTGTCGGGTCCACGGCAATGTATTCGCACTGGGCATAGCGTTGTCGCCACGAAGGCTGAAAATTGTTGCTCATCACGACCGCAGGGCGGGTGACGGGTATAGGTATTCGGATCCCATAGGCGCAATAGTCGAACCCTAGGTGTCTTGCAGTGCTTACGATCCGGTCCAACAATTCAGCTTCAGTTTGGGCATTGTCGATCGTGTGTAACAGGTCATCCATCCACTTCACTGTCATTCTCCTTGAATTGACCTTGTTACGCTCTATCTGCGCCGACTATCACTTTCGGACGCACTCATGACACATGGGTAGTGCTGCTACTGCTTGGTAACTTGCCAGACCAGTGATCGGTATTGGGATTACTGCCGCTAGGCAAGGGTAGCCTGACTGCAGCGGGAAATCATTGAGCTGGAACAATTCATTGACAGTTGGTGACCGAGCGTTGGGAAGTTTGAGACGTTCTGTTACCTGAACCCTGTGATGGCGTCACCACCGAATTGGCCCCGCTGCCGATAACTACAACAGCGCTAAAAATCTCTGTTTTTAAAGACAAAAAAGCCAACGTTTAAAAACGTTGGCTTTTTCAGTCAGTTGAGCTGACAAGCTTGAGTCATCTATTTGTGAAAGTTCTCATTTATTCTGAGAACCTCCACCTGATCAGAAGTCCAGGTTGGACACCGCCAGGGCATTGCTTTCGATGAAGTCACGACGTGGCTCGACCGCATCACCCATCAGGGTGTTGAAGATCTGGTCTGCGCCAATGGCGTCTTCGATGGTCACACGCAGCATGCGGCGCTGAGCTGGGTCCATGGTGGTTTCCCACAGTTGATCCGGGTTCATCTCGCCCAGACCTTTGTATCGCTGGATGGTGTGGCGCTTGGTGCTTTCAGCCATCAGCCAGTCGAGGGCTTCCTTGAATTCCTTGACCTGCTTCTTGCGTTCGCCACGTTGAATATAAGCACCGTCGTCCAGCAGGGTGCTCAGTTGCGCGCCCAGGGTTACCACGGTCTTGTAGTCATTGCTGCCGAAGAAGTCGCGGTTGAAGGTGACGTAGTTCGACAGGCCGTGGGAGATCAGCTCGACCTCTGGCAGCCAAACGTTACGTTCACGGTCTTCACGCAGGCTGGCCTTGTACACCAGGCCAGACTTCTCGACGGTGCGCAGGCGCACCTCGTACTGAGCCAGCCATTCCTGCATGTGGGCATGATCGCCCAGCTGCTCCAGGCTCACAGCCGGCAGGTAGATGAAGTGCTCGGTCAGCTCCTGAGGGTACAGGCGCGACAAACGCTTGAGGGTCTTCATCACCATGCGGAAGTCGTTTACCAGACGCTCCAACGCCTCACCGGAAATACCCGGTGCTTCGTCGTTCAAGTGCAGGCTCGCGTCTTCCAGGGCCGACTGCGTCATGTACTCTTCCATGGCGTCGTCGTCTTTGATGTATTGCTCTTGCTTGCCTTTTTTCACTTTGTACAGTGGCGGCTGGGCGATGTAGATGTAGCCGCGCTCGATCAACTCCGGCAACTGACGGAAGAAGAAGGTCAGCAGCAGGGTACGGATGTGCGAACCGTCGACGTCAGCATCGGTCATGATGATGATGTTGTGGTAACGCAGCTTGTCGATGTTGTATTCCTCGCGACCAATACCGCAGCCCAAGGCTGTGATCAAGGTGCCGACTTCCTGGGAGGAAATCATCTTGTCGAAGCGGGCTTTCTCAACGTTGAGGATCTTACCCTTCAACGGCAGGATGGCCTGGGTGCGACGGTTACGACCCTGCTTGGCGGAACCGCCAGCAGAGTCACCTTCCACCAGGTACAGTTCGGAAAGGGCAGGGTCCTTCTCCTGGCAGTCAGCCAGTTTGCCGGGCAAGCCGGCGATATCCAACGCGCCTTTACGACGAGTCATCTCACGGGCCTTACGCGCCGCTTCACGGGCACGTGCCGCATCGATCATCTTGCCGACAACCAGCTTGGCTTCGTTCGGGTTTTCCAGCAGGAAGTCGGAGAAGTATTTGCCCATCTCCTGTTCCACTGCTGTCTTCACTTCGGAAGACACCAGCTTGTCCTTGGTCTGGGAGCTGAACTTAGGGTCCGGCACTTTTACCGAGATAATTGCGGTCAAGCCTTCACGGGCGTCATCACCGGTAGTGGCGACTTTGTGTTTCTTCGCCAGGCCTTCAGCTTCGATATAAGTATTCAGGTTGCGCGTCAGCGCAGAACGGAAACCCACCAGGTGAGTACCACCGTCGCGCTGTGGAATGTTGTTGGTAAAGCACAACAGGTTCTCGTTGAAGCTGTCGTTCCACTGCAACGCGATTTCCACGCCGATGCCGTCTTCACGCTGGATGTTGAAATGGAACACCTGGTTGACCGCAGTCTTGTTGGTGTTCAGGTATTCAACGAATGCACGCAGACCACCTTCGTACTTGAACAGCTCTTCCTTGCCGCTGCGCTCATCCTTGAGGACGATGCCAACACCGGAGTTGAGGAAGGACAGTTCACGAATACGCTTGGCCAGGATGTCCCAGCTGAAGTGGATATTCTTGAAGGTGTCAGCCGAAGGCTTGAAATGAATCTGGGTACCGGTGGACTCACTGTCGCCAACAATTTTCATTGGTTCTTGTGGCACACCGTGGACGTAGGTCTGTTCCCAAATCTTGCCGCTACGGCGAACAGTAAGGATCAGCTCTTCAGACAGAGCGTTCACTACCGACACACCCACACCGTGCAAACCACCGGAGACTTTATAAGAGTTGTCGTCGAACTTACCGCCGGCGTGGAGCACGGTCATGATGACCTCTGCCGCCGATACGCCTTCTTCTTTGTGCACATCTACCGGAATGCCACGACCGTTATCGCGCACGGTGATGGACTCATCCGGGTGGATGATGATGCTGATGTCGTCGCAGTGACCGGCCAGAGCTTCGTCGATGGAGTTGTCGACCACCTCGAACACCATGTGGTGCAGACCGCTACCATCATCGGTGTCGCCAATGTACATACCGGGACGTTTGCGTACGGCATCCAAACCTTTCAGCACTTTAATGCTGGTCGAGTCGTACGTGTTTTCTTCGCTCATGCCTTCACTCCCGATGGTCGTGGGTCTGGGTGATACGGCCTTGTTCCACGTGGAACAAAGCGACTGGCGTTTCCGTCTGCCAGCCTTCCCTCAATAATTCGTGGTCTACACAGGTGATAAAAACCTGGCAGCGTAATTCTTCTAACAAACGGCATAACGCGAGGCGGTGTTGCTCGTCGAGTTCGGACGGCAAGTCATCCACCAGATAAATACACTGGCCACGCCTGGCCTGGCTAACGAGATGCCCCTGGGCGATCCGTAAAGCACACACCACCAACTTCTGCTGACCACGGGACAAGATGTCCGCGGCATTGTGTGCGCCTAATCTAAGGCGCAAATCAGCCCGTTGGGGTCCGGCCTGGGTATGGCCGATTTGCTGATCCCGCTGCAAGGACGTGGCGAGCACTGCACTCAGCTCGCGCTCTTTGTCCCAACCACGGTAGTAACTCAGCGTCAGCCCCTCGAGATCCAACAACTCACTCAAGGTCTGCTCAAAGACTGGTTTCAAGGCTTTGATATAGGCGCGGCGGTATTCATCAATTTCGTCGCTGGCCAGGCACAGTTCCCGGTCCCAGGCCGCTTGCGAAGCGGCGTCAAGTGTACCATGCCGCAGCCATGAGTTCCGCTGCCGCAGGGCCTTCTGCAGGCGCTGCCACGTGGCCATGAATCGCGGTTCCACGTGGAACACTCCCCAATCGAGGAACTGACGCCGGATCTTCGGTGCGCCTTCTAATAAACGGAAACTGTCTGGGTTGATCAATTGCAGCGGCAGGATTTCCGCCAGTTGCGCCGCACTGCGAGCATTTTGCCCATCAATGCGAATTTGAAACTCCCCGCCACGATCGCGGGAGATCCCCAAGCTGCTGTGCCCACCTTCAGCCAATTCAACTTGGCCAAACACTGTGCACGCCAGTTGTTCGTATTGAATCACCGGCAACAGTCGAGCACTGCGGAATGAACGGGCGAGCCCCAGCAAATGGATGGCCTCCAGCACGCTGGTTTTGCCACTGCCGTTGGCGCCATGGAGGATATTGATGCGTGGGGAGGGGGAGAAGGTCACCGGGTGCAGATTGCGCACCGCGGTGACCGAGACGCGACTGAGGGACATCTAGCTTCTGCTGAGCATGATTACAGGCGCATCGGCATAACAACGTAAGCCGAGTCGTCGTTATCGGATTCTTGCACCAGGGCACTACTGTTGGAGTCCGACAGGATCAGGCGCACCTGTTCCGTGGTCATCACGCCCAGCACATCAAGCAAGTAGCTCACGTTGAAGCCGATTTCCAGCGAACCGCCGTTGTAGTCGACGCCCACTTCTTCTTCCGCTTCTTCCTGCTCCGGGTTATTGGCCTGGATCTTCAACTGGCCGTTGGCCAATTGCAGGCGGATACCGCGGTACTTCTCGTTCGACAGAATCGCGGTACGGCTGAAGGCTTCACGCAGGGCCTGACGATCGCCGATGACCAGCTTGTCACCGCCTTTAGGCAGCACACGCTCGTAATCCGGGAACTTGCCGTCAACCAGCTTGGAGGTGAAGGTGAACTCCCCCGTGGTCGCGCGGATGTGATGCTGGCCCAGGACAATGCTGACGTTGCCATCCGGTTCGGTCAGCAAACGTGCCAATTCAAGGATACCTTTACGCGGCACGATCACCTGGTGACGGTCCGGCTGACCGATATCAGCACGCATCGAGCACATTGCCAGACGATGACCGTCGGTGGCCACGGCACGGATGATGCCTTCCGACACTTCCAGCAGCATGCCGTTGAGGTAGTAACGCACGTCCTGCTGGGCCATCGCGAAGCTGGTGCGCTCGATCAAACGGCGCAGCTTGCTTTGCTCCAGGCTGCAGGTCAGCGAGCCAGGGCCTTCTTCAACGGTGGGGAAATCATTGGCTGGCAAGGTAGACAGCGTAAAACGGCTGCGACCGGCCTTGACCACCAGCTTCTGCTCATCAACCTTGATGTCTATCAGCGCATCGTTGGGCAGGCTCTTACAGATGTCCATCAGCTTGCGCGCGGGCACGGTGATCTCGCCAGGTTCGGCGGGTTCTTCGAGCTGGACGCGCCCCACCAGCTCGACTTCCAGGTCGGTACCGGTCAAGGACAACTGCTGGCCTTCGACAACCAGCAATACGTTGGAGAGCACCGGCAAGGTCTGTCGGCGCTCGACGACGCCTGCGACCAGTTGCAGGGGTTTCAACAGGGCTTCGCGTTGAATGGTGAAATGCATGGTCTAGTCCCTTGCCTTAATAAGCTGCGCTGGTGTCATCACGTAGTCAGTGTACGCAGCAGGTTCTTGTAGTCCTCGCGAATATCCGCGTCGGATTCCTTAAGTTCGTTGATTTTGCGGCACGCGTGCAAGACTGTGGTGTGGTCGCGACCGCCAAACACATCACCGATTTCCGGCAGGCTGTGGTTGGTCAACTCCTTGGAGAGTGCCATAGCCACCTGACGCGGACGAGCCACCGAGCGCGAGCGGCGCTTGGACAGCAGGTCGGAAATCTTGATCTTGTAGTACTCCGCCACGGTGCGCTGGATGTTATCCACACTAACCAGCTTGTCCTGGAGTGCCAGCAGGTCTTTCAAGGATTCGCGAATCAACTCGATGGTGATGTCGCGGCCCATGAAGTGCGAGTGTGCGATCACCCGCTTGAGCGCGCCTTCCAGCTCACGCACGTTGGAGCGAATGCGTTGGGCAATGAAGAATGCGGCGTCGTGGGGCAGGTCGACCTTCGCCTGGTCAGCCTTTTTCATCAGGATCGCTACGCGGGTTTCCAGCTCCGGCGGCTCTACCGCAACGGTCAGGCCCCAACCAAAGCGCGACTTCAGGCGTTCTTCCAGGCCTTCGATTTCCTTCGGATAACGGTCGCTGGTCAGGATGACCTGCTGGCCGCCTTCGAGCAGGGCGTTGAAGGTGTGAAAGAACTCTTCCTGGGAACGTTCCTTGCGGGCGAAGAATTGAATGTCATCGATCAACAAGGCATCAACGGAACGGTAGAACCGCTTGAACTCGTTGATCGCATTGAGCTGCAGGGCCTTGACCATATCAGCCACGAAGCGCTCCGAGTGCAGGTACACGACCTTGGCATTCGGGTTCTTCTTTAATAGATGGTTACCCACAGCGTGCATCAAGTGAGTCTTACCCAAGCCAACGCCACCATAAAGGAAGAGTGGGTTGTAACCATGCTTGGGGTTATCGGCCACTTGCCAGGCGGCCGCCCGGGCCAGCTGGTTGGATTTACCTTCGACGAAGTTCTCGAAGGTAAAGGTGCGGTTCAAGTAGCTGGTGTGCTTGAGCGCGCCTTCCACCTGCACAGTGCGCTGTTCCGCGCGAACCGGGGCCTGCTGCGAGCTGGCACCTGCCATTGGGTCGAAGCTGTCGCGGGACGGCTCTTCATTTATAGGCGCGTTTTTCTGCGACGAGGATTTTGAAGGCGTCGGAGCAACCGGTGCTGGCGAGTTATTAACAGGCGCGACAGCGGACTGTGCCTGCGAGGCACTCGCTGCCAACGGCGCATTCGGCGCAGCGCGAGGCGCCGAGCTGCGTTTGCTGCCTATTAATAAGGAGAGCACGGGCGCGAGGCCATTGCCATGCTCATCGAGCAATTCGAGAACGCGGCTCAGGTACTTCTCGTTGACCCAGTCGAGAACAAAACGATTGGGTGCGTAGACACGCAACTCGTCGCCTTCGGCTTCGACCTGTAGCGGACGGATCCAGGTGTTGAATTGCTGGGCAGGCAGCTCATCGCGCAAAAGCTCCACGCACTGCTGCCAAAGTTCCACTGACACGGATATCCCCTAAGTTGAAAGCCGGTGAGGCAAAAACAGCCGCCATTGTAGCGGCCAGCCGCCCACTTATCCACATGTAGGTTGCTCACACACCAGCCAAAATCAATGCCTTAACCGTAAAGAAGGCGACAGATGGTCTGTGCATAAGCTCTGTGGATAAGCGCACCTAAGCCCGTTGTACAAGTGGGGTCGAAAGTCTGTGGGTAACCGGCCTGTGGATAACAACCCATTCCACACACAGCTTATCCGACAGCGCAGCACAGGCAGAGCACCGTTTCTCCCCCGTGTTGTCATTCTCTGTACATCACGTGGAATATGGCCTCAAGGCAGTTATCCACAGACGAACGCTTCCCTAGCTTTTATAAGCTTTACAGAAAAGCTTTAAATAACTTCCTTCTTTATTTTTATATCTATGGCATTGCCCATGGAAGCCAGGCGGACAGAAAAGGCCTGGATACGTGCAAAGATCTAATTAAAGGAAAAGCTGGTTGGAAATTGACCTAGAGGCTTGCTTTCTCTAGAATCGCCGGTCTCTTAAAACGGGGGCCATTCCGGCCCGTTGTGGACGAACCAGGTAACAACGCCATGAAACGTACTTTCCAACCAAGCACCATCAAACGCGCCCGTACCCACGGCTTCCGTGCTCGCATGGCCACCAAGAACGGCCGTGCTGTCCTGTCGCGTCGCCGCGCCAAAGGTCGTGCGCGTCTGGCAGTTTGATAATCCGGTACTGGTGGTGAGTCAGGACTTCAGTCGGGAAAAGCGCCTGCTTACCCCCCGGCACTTCAAGGCAGTCTTTGACTCCCCTACCGGCAAGGTTCCGGGGAAAAATCTCCTGCTCCTTGCGCGTAACAACGATCTGGATCACCCCCGTCTCGGGTTGGTGATCGGCAAGAAGAGCGTAAAGCTCTCCGTTGAGCGCAATCGCCTCAAGCGTCTGATGCGCGAATCGTTTCGCCTCCACCAGGACACTCTGGTTGGTTGGGATATTGTTATCGTCGCGCGCAAAGGCTTGGGGGACGTAGAAAACCCCGAATTGATTCAGCATTTCGGCAAGCTCTGGAAACGTTTGGCGCGTACCCACAAGCCAGCACCAGCAGTCAGCACCGAAACTGTAGGGGTAGACAGCCTTGATGCGTAAACTGGCGCTCGTTCCGATCCAGTTTTACCGTTATGCCATTAGTCCTCTGATGGCCAACCACTGTCGTTTCTACCCCAGTTGTTCCTGCTACGCGTTAGAGGCCATAGAAAATCATGGTCTTCTGCGCGGTGGCTGGCTGGCCTTTCGTCGTTTAGGCCGCTGTCATCCGTGGAATCCCGGTGGTTATGACCCGGTTCCACCTATCCCTACCTCCCGTTCTTCTTCGATGGCCGAGTAATCATGGATATTAAACGCACGATCCTGATCGTCGCCCTGGCAATCGTGTCCTACGTCATGGTTCTTAAGTGGAACCAGGACTATGGCCAAGCTGCCCTGCCGACTCAGAATGTTGCTACCAATCAGGCTGCGCCGGCTATTCCGGACACCCCGCTGGGTAACAATGCGTCCGCGAGTGCCGATGTTCCCAGCGCGAATGGCGAGACAAGCGCCCCTGTAGAAACGCCAGTAGTCACCAATAAAGACCTCATCCACGTCAAAACGGATGTGCTCGACCTGGCTATCGATCCACAAGGTGGTGATATCGCCCAGCTGAAGCTGCCGCTTTATCCACGTCGCCAAGACCATCCGGATGTTCCGTTCCAGCTGTTCGATAACGGCGGCGAACGCGTTTATCTGGCACAAAGCGGCCTGACTGGCACCAACGGTCCGGATGCTCGTGCTACCGGTCGTCCGGTTTATTCGACCGAACAGAAAACTTATCAACTGGCTGATGGCCAAAACCAGTTGAACGTTGACCTGAAATTCAGCCTCGATGGCGTCAACTACATCAAGCGTTTCAGCTTCACCCGTGGTTTGTACGACTTGAAGGTCACTTACCTGATCGACAACGAAAGCGACAAACCGTGGAGCGGCAACCTGTTTGCCCAGCTCAAGCGTGATGGCAGTTCCGATCCGTCTTCCAGCACCGCCACCGGCACCGCGACTTACCTGGGCGCCGCCCTGTGGACAAGTAACGAGCCGTACAAAAAAGTGTCGATGAAAGATATCGACAAGGGCGCGCTGAAAGAAACCGTTCAAGGTGGCTGGGTTGCCTGGCTGCAACACTACTTCGTGACCGCATGGATTCCGAACAAGGGTGAAGCCAACCTGGTGCAAACCCGCAAGGACAGCCAGGGCAACTACATCATTGGCTTTACTGGCCCGGCGTTGACCGTCGCTCCAGGCGCCAAGGCTGAAACCAGCGCTACCTTGTATGCCGGCCCGAAAAGCCAGGCAGTACTGAAAGAGTTATCCCCAGGCCTGGAACTGACTGTGGATTACGGCATCCTGTGGTTTATTGCCCAGCCGATCTTCTGGCTGCTGCAACATATCCACAGCATCGTCGGCAACTGGGGCTTCTCGATCATCTTCCTGACGATGCTGATCAAGGGGATCTTCTTCCCACTGTCGGCCGCCAGCTACAAGTCGATGGCGCGCATGCGTGCCGTGGCCCCTAAATTGGCCGCGCTGAAAGAACAACATGGTGACGACCGGCAGAAAATGTCGCAGGCCATGATGGAGTTGTACAAGAAAGAGAAGATCAACCCGCTGGGTGGATGCTTGCCGATTCTGGTACAAATGCCAGTATTCCTTTCGCTGTACTGGGTACTCCTGGAAAGCGTGGAAATGCGCCAGGCTCCGTTCATGCTGTGGATAACTGACCTGTCGATCAAAGACCCGTTCTTTATCCTGCCGATCATCATGGGCGCGACCATGTTTATCCAGCAGCGCTTGAACCCAACGCCGCCGGATCCGATGCAGGCCAAGGTAATGAAAATGATGCCAATCATCTTCACCTTCTTCTTCCTGTGGTTCCCAGCTGGCCTGGTGCTGTACTGGGTGGTCAACAACGTGTTGTCGATCTCTCAACAGTGGTACATCACACGTAAGATCGAAGCGGCTACCAAAAAAGCCGCGGCGTAACTTACTCTGTGGATAACCACTCAAGACGCCCCCTAGTGGGGCGTTTTGCTTTCCGTCACTTTTGTTCTGGAACCTGCTGATGAGCGCTCCTCGTGAAACCATCGCTGCTGTCGCTACCGCTCAAGGTCGCGGCGGTGTCGGTATCGTTCGAATTTCCGGGCCGCTCGCCGGCATTGCCGCCAAAGCCATCAGTGGTCGTGAACTCAAGCCTCGCTACGCCCATTACGGCCCCTTCCTGGATGCGGATAACGGGGTATTGGACGAAGGCTTGGCACTTTATTTCCCAGGCCCTAATTCCTTTACCGGCGAAGATGTCCTCGAATTGCAAGGACACGGTGGCCCGATCGTCCTGGATATGTTGCTGCAACGCTGCCTGCAACTGGGTTGTCGCCTGGCGCGCCCGGGAGAATTCAGCGAGCGGGCATTCCTCAACGACAAGCTCGACCTAGCGCAGGCCGAAGCGATAGCCGACTTGATCGAGGCCAGTTCTGCACAGGCTGCGCGCAATGCATTGCGCTCGCTGCAGGGGGCGTTTTCCCTGCGTGTGCATAACTTGACCGAGCAACTGATCAGCCTGCGTATCTACGTGGAAGCGGCGATTGATTTTCCGGAAGAGGAAATCGACTTCCTTGCCGATGGCCATGTATTGGCGATGCTGGACAAGGTCCGCGATGAATTATCCACAGTACTGCGCGAAGCCGGGCAAGGCGCCTTGCTGCGTGACGGCATGACCGTGGTGATTGCCGGTCGACCCAATGCCGGTAAATCCAGCTTGCTCAATGCCCTGGCGGGGCGTGAAGCGGCGATCGTCACCGAGATTGCCGGTACCACACGGGATATCCTGCGCGAACATATCCACATCGACGGTATGCCCTTGCATGTGGTCGATACCGCCGGGCTGCGTGATACAGACGACCAGGTGGAAAAGATCGGCGTAGAACGGGCGCTCAAGGCCATCGGCGAAGCGGATCGGGTACTGCTGGTGGTGGATGCCACCGCACCTGAAGCTGTTGATCCTTTTGCGCTGTGGCCGGAATTCCTTGAACAACGGCCAGACCCGGCCAAAGTTACCTTGATCCGCAATAAGGCTGACCTCACAGGGGAAGCCATTGCCATGGAAACCAGTGACGATGGCCACGTCACCATAAGTCTGAGTGCGAAGTCGGCCGGGGACGGCCTGGAGCTGCTGCGTGACCACCTCAAGGCCTGCATGGGTTACGAACAGACTTCAGAAAGCAGCTTCAGCGCCCGTCGCAGGCACCTGGAGGCGTTGCGTCATGCCAGCGCGGCCTTGGAACACGGTCGGGCACAGCTGACCTTGGCGGGGGCAGGGGAGCTGCTGGCTGAGGATCTACGCCAGGCCCAACAGCTGTTGGGCGAAATCACGGGGGCATTCAGCTCGGATGATTTGCTGGGACGGATTTTTTCCAGCTTCTGCATCGGTAAATAGTCTTTCGTTTTCCACAGACAGGCCATTCGCGCCTGTCTGTTTCTTTCGCGTACCCCGATTTCCTCCTTTCTCTATGCATAACCAGGTCGTGGGTGGCCTCCGCGTGCGCGCAATTTGCTTCAGTGCTCCCATTTCTGTGGATTAAGCCCTGTGAATAACCGCCCCTGTGCTCGGTTGATAACAGGGCTCGAAACCTGGGCTAAAACCCGCCTGTGGATAACCATCTGTTTAATCCACAGGCTTAAAGCACTTATCCAAGCCCCTCATGGGCACATGACCACAGACTTTTAAAGCGCTGTACATAACGAAAATAAAGGCCTGTAGAGATCTATCCACAGAAAGGTGCCTCAGTAGAAATAAACATAAAAACAAAGATTTAATAAACTTCTCTCTTTTAATTTCTATTGTCTTTGATTCATCCACAGCTGGTTAAATTTTGTGCAAAGGGTTCTTTAGGGAGGGCTAAGTCCCTATACTTGCCGCCAAAGCTCTAAAACCAGCTCAACCAATCAATTCCTAATTACCTACATAAGCAGGCACGAGGTGCGTGGTGGATTTCCCTTCCCGTTTTGAAGTGATCGTCATCGGCGGCGGTCATGCCGGTACCGAGGCAGCACTGGCGTCAGCACGCATGGGCGTAAAAACCCTGTTGCTGACGCACAACGTGGAAACCCTCGGTGCGATGAGTTGCAACCCTGCCATCGGTGGGATCGGCAAAAGCCATCTGGTCAAGGAAATCGACGCCCTTGGCGGCGTGATGGCCATGGCTACCGACAAGGGTGGCATTCAATTTCGCGTGCTCAATAGCCGCAAAGGCCCGGCCGTGCGTGCCACACGGGCTCAAGCCGACCGCATCCTGTACAAAGCAGCGGTTCGCGAAACCCTGGAAAACCAGCCGAACCTGTGGATATTTCAACAGGCCGCCGATGACCTGATCGTCGAGCAAGACCAGGTACGTGGTGTCGTCACCCAGATGGGCCTGCGTTTCTTCGCGGAATCCGTGGTGTTGACCACCGGTACCTTCCTCGGCGGACTTATCCACATAGGCATGCAGAACTATTCCGGCGGCCGCGCCGGTGATCCTCCGTCGATTGCCCTGGCCCAACGTCTACGTGAATTGCCACTGCGGGTCGGTCGCTTGAAAACCGGAACTCCGCCGCGTATCGACGGGCGTTCCGTGGATTTCTCAGTGATGACCGAGCAAGCTGGGGATACGCCGATTCCGGTCATGTCGTTCATGGGCTCCAAGGAGCAGCATCCGAAACAGGTCAGCTGCTGGATTACCCACACCAATGCCCGTACCCACGAAATCATCGCGGCGAATCTCGACCGTTCGCCGATGTATTCCGGGGTGATCGAAGGCATTGGCCCGCGTTACTGCCCATCGATCGAAGACAAGATCCACCGTTTTGCCGACAAGGAAAGCCATCAGGTCTTCATCGAGCCCGAAGGCTTGACCACCCATGAGCTGTACCCGAACGGTATTTCCACATCACTGCCGTTCGACGTGCAAATCCAGATCGTGCAATCGATTCGCGGCATGGAAAACGCACACATCGTGCGCCCGGGCTACGCCATCGAGTACGACTACTTCGACCCGCGTGACCTGAAGTACAGCCTGGAAACCAAAGTGATCGGCGGTTTGTTCTTTGCCGGACAAATCAACGGCACCACCGGTTATGAAGAAGCTGGTGCCCAAGGTTTGCTGGCCGGAACCAACGCTGCATTGCGTGCCCAGGGTAAAGACAGCTGGTGCCCGCGTCGCGATGAGGCGTACATCGGTGTATTGGTCGACGACCTGATTACCCTGGGCACCCAGGAACCGTACCGGATGTTCACGTCCCGGGCGGAATATCGCCTGATCCTGCGCGAAGACAACGCCGACCTGCGCCTGACCGAAAAAGGTCGCGAACTGGGCCTGGTCGATGACGCACGCTGGGCAGCCTTCTGCAAAAAACGCGAAAGCATCGCGTTGGAAGAGCAGCGCCTGAAAAGCACCTGGGTCCGCCCGGGCACCGAGCAGGGCGATGCGATTGCTGAAAAATTCGGCACGCCGCTGACCCACGAATACAACTTGCTGAACCTGCTGTCCCGTCCGGAAATCGACTACGCTGGTCTGGTCGAAGTGACCGGGCAGGGCGCAGAAGATCCGCAGGTCGCCGAGCAGGTCGAAATCAAGACCAAATACGCCGGTTACATTGACCGCCAGCAGGACGAGATCGCCCGCTTGCGCGCCAGTGAAGACACCAAGCTGCCTGTGGATATCGATTACACCGGGATTTCCGGGTTGTCGAAGGAAATTCAAAGCAAGCTGGGGATAACTCGGCCGGAAACCCTGGGCCAGGCGTCACGTATCCCTGGCGTAACCCCGGCAGCCATTTCGCTGTTGATGATTCATTTGAAAAAACGCGGCGCGGGCCGTCAGTTGGAGCAAAGCGCTTGAGTTCGTTGGTCACCTCGCAACACGCCGAAGAGTTATCCACAGGTGCACACCAGTTGGGCGTCGACCTGACCCCGGTCCAGCACGAATTGCTGTTGGGCTACCTGGCCCTGTTGATCAAATGGAACAAGGCTTACAACCTGACCGCCGTGCGTGATCCCGACGAAATGGTGTCCCGTCACTTGCTCGACAGCTTGAGCGTGATGCCGTTCATCGAAAATGGTCGCTGGTTGGACGTTGGCAGTGGCGGCGGCATGCCGGGCATCCCGTTGGCCATCCTGTTTCCCGAGTCCCAAGTGACCTGCCTGGACAGCAACGGCAAGAAAACCCGCTTCCTGACCCAGGTCAAACTCGAACTCAAGCTGGATAACCTGCAAGTTATCCACAGTCGCGTTGAAGCCTTCACGCCTGAGCAGCCTTTCAACGGAATTGTTTCCCGGGCATTCAGCAGCATGGAGAACTTCTGCAACTGGACCCGCCACCTGGGCGACCGCGAAACCCGTTGGCTGGCAATGAAGGGCGTTCATCCAAGCGACGAGCTGTTAGCATTGCCGGCAGACTTCCACCTCGATAGCGAACACGCCTTGGCCGTACCCGGTTGCCAAGGCCAACGCCATCTGCTGATACTGCGCCGCACGGCATGATTGGGAACACAAGCAAGAATGGCTAAGGTATTCGCGATAGCGAACCAGAAAGGTGGCGTGGGCAAAACCACCACCTGCATCAACCTCGCAGCATCCCTGGTCGCGACAAAGCGCCGGGTGCTGTTGATCGATCTCGATCCACAGGGCAACGCCACCATGGGTAGCGGTGTGGATAAACACGGCCTGGAAAACTCGGTCTACGACTTGCTGATTGGTGAGTGCGACCTCGCCCAGGCCATGCACTACTCCGAGCATGGCGGTTATCAACTGCTGCCGGCCAACCGCGATTTGACCGCGGCGGAAGTCGTGCTGTTGGAAATGCAGATGAAAGAAAGCCGCTTGCGCAGTGCCTTGGCGCCGATCCGCGAGAATTACGACTACATCCTGATCGACTGTCCGCCGTCGCTGTCGATGCTCACGCTCAACGCTTTGGTGGCTGCCGATGGGGTAATTATCCCCATGCAGTGCGAGTACTACGCACTGGAAGGGTTGAGCGACCTTGTGGATAACATCAAGCGTATCGCCGAGTTGCTGAACCCGAACCTGCAGATCGAAGGCTTGCTGCGGACCATGTTCGACCCGCGCTTGAGCCTGATGAACGATGTTTCGGCGCAGCTCAAGGAACACTTTGGCGAGCAACTGTACGACACCGTGATCCCGCGCAATATCCGTCTGGCCGAAGCGCCAAGCTACGGCATGCCGGCTTTGGCATACGACAAAACATCGCGTGGTGCGATTGCCTACCTGGCCCTGGCCGGCGAGATGGTTCGTCGCCAACGCCGCAATTCACGCACTGCTGCAGCCCAGCCAACTTAAGGAATCCCC